>NZ_JAKNDA010000009.1 GCF_023155095.1 Idiomarina aminovorans | reverse complement strand
CGACCACCTGCTGCCCTGGAATATCGAGCTCACACGCTAGCGTCAATTATTGGCCGGTTAAATGGCCAACAAAATTGACCCACCTGGCAAATACTACGGTCAATGTGTGCTACTAGCGACGCTCACGGTCATGGATAAATCTTCTTAACCAGGAAGCGGGGAAAGCTAAAGGCTTTCCCCTTCGTTTAAAATCACTATCTCAGCAGATGTACCAATCCTTTCTGCTATATTCAAAAACCGGACTAGCGCCGAGTGAGAAGAGAGATCCCCCATTCCCCAACTGGCATTGCCGTAGCCCCAAGGAATAAGTATTTTACAGTTAAGATCATCCGCTGCGGTCAGGGCATCTTCCGGAGTCATATGAACGTAACGATACCATTCTGGTGACTCCTTGCTGTAATAAGATGCTATCGGCAACAAACACACATCGATATCACCATAGCGTTTATTGATTACTTTGAAATGTTCTGAATAGCCAGTATCGCCGGCGAAAAACAACTTTTTCCCTTCGTTTTCTACCAACCAGGCATTCCAGGATACTTTATTGTTATCCTCATAGATAAAGGGCACGAAAGTGCGGCTGCTAAAGTGATGAGCAGGCACAGCAGTAACCAGAGTTTTACCTATTTTCTTCGAGGAAAACCAACCGATCTCAGCTATTTTAGCTCCGATAGATGGGAAATGATCGGCCATATTTAGAGGTACTAAGTATTCTGGGTCTACCCCTATCGTTTCAATATCACTCTTATTAAAATGGTCATAATGAACGTGAGAGTATAATATCGCGTCGGTTGCATCAATGAGCTCTGGAGCTGACTCAACATCTATTTCACGCTGCTCACCATCGAGTGAAAACAACCAATTAATAGGCCAGTCAAACTCATCAAACACCGGATCGGTTAAAAAACTATCTCCGGCAGGCGTTTTAATTACAAAGGTCGCATGACCAAGCCACTTCACAGAAAAATCCAGCGCCTCAGAGGGGGATTTCTTGTTTCCGGTGTACTGACACAAACCTTCACTATCACACTGAATATCATCGCTACGAGATTTATAACAGTCTTGTTTACAAGTTAGCGGATAGCTCTTCTTACCCGTGTCCAAGTTCTGGAACCGACCGGTTTCCTCATTAGTGGGTTGAGATTCTTCAATAATCGTTGTTACCGAGTTTGCGGTACAACCTGTCAGCACAAGGAAAGCTAGCGTCGGAACACTGACTGACACACCTGTACTAAACATTAGTATTCACTTCTACTCCTGAAAATTTTGCTTGATTCAATTCTGCCATATGATGGCTTAAGCGCCAGTAGTAGATGATACCTATTAAAACGAAAGCCGAAAAATCATAGGCCGTAAACTGATAGCCTGCATCGCTCATAAAAATTTCCCGGAATATTGATGCGGCAATAACAAGAAGAATTAGGAACGGGATGATTCGTATAAACAACACCCAGCTCAGCGAGACATAACGCTCAAGAAACTCTATTCCATCACGTCCGCCATTTGCCTTGTAAGCAACTGTCGTTCCAAGTATTACAAAGACTAACTCAACCCAGAAAAAAGCTTTATCCCAAACCGTTGTATTATCGCCTACAATGCCTATTGGTAATGTAAACAAAACCAGCATCACTAAGAGATAGTAAAACGATTGAGTTTGACTGAATCGGCCCTGAAGAAAGTCGCTTTTTAGTGCGTCAATATCCCAAAAATACATATCAGCTCCCTGAATTAAATTTATCCAAGGAGCTTAATATCAATGAGTTACAAGATCACGCACCTAATTGTTAAATTTTGTAACATTAAAGGCTAACTTTAAAAGCTTCCCGCACTGTAGGGTACTCAAATTCAAAACCATGATTGCGCAGTTTATCAGGCACCACTGCCTGCCCTTGCAATAACATAGACGACATTTCGCCAAGACCTAACGTAAGCACAAAGCCTGGTACTTTCATAAAGTGCGGTTTATTAAGGACTGACGCCAGAGTGCGACTAAAGGCTTTATTAGCCACGGGTCCCGGAGCTGTCATATTAACTGGCCCGGAAAGGTTATCATGTTCCAGCAGATATTGAATCGCGCGGATCATATCCTCAAGCTGGATCCAGGACATCATCTGCTCGCCTTCGCCTAACGGGCCACCCAGGCCGAATTTGTAAGGGGGTAACATTTTATCCAGTGCTCCCTCACCTTTTGCTAAAACCACGCCGGTACGCAATAACACCACACGGGTCGCCTTTTCGGCAGCTAAAGCCCGGCGCTCCCATTCCTGGCACAAAGTGGCAGCAAAGTCTTTTTCCTCAGCCATGGCGTCTTCGTTGACAGGTTTGGCATCACGCGGGCCATAATAACCAATAGCAGAGCCGCTCAAGAACGCTTTAGGCGGCTTTTCTGCTTCATTGATCATTTCTGCCAGTTTTTCGGTTACCTGCCAACGGCTGTCTTTTAACGCTTGTTTACGAGAGTCGCTCCAGCGCTTATCGGCAATGCCTTCGCCCTGAAGGTTTATAACCGCATCGAATTCACCAATATCGCTTACTTCATCCACTGACGATAACAAAGTCACTTTATCGCCCAGCTCGTTGGCCGCACGCTCCTTGTTACGCGTGGTGACCGTGAACTGATGCTCACTTTGATACTTGCGAATAAACGCAGAACCAATAAGCCCGGTACCCCCTGTCATTAAAATGTTCATCGATCACCTCCTCTTTTGCATCACGTCAGCTTGCGAATCAGCTGCGCGGTATTTCTATGAATAAGCCGGTAGCATGACAGTCGACCCAAAATTGCCACTACCGCAGCACCGAACACCGGCCCTAACAGCCACAGCTTCCAATGAAAAACCGGCGTCATGTTGAACACCTGGTTTTGCAATATAAACAATGATATCTCCATTGCTAAAGTCGCTATGAACCCACTAATTGCACCCAACACCAGAAATTCATAGGTAATACTTCGACTTAATAATTTACCCGGAGCCCCCAGTGTTCTTAAAATAACCAGTTCCTTTTGCCGCTCTTCCATACTGGCCTGCACTTGCGCCACCAACACTAAAGCGCCGGCAATAATGACTAACACCAGTACAAACACAATGGCTAAACTGACCTGTCCTATCACTTCCCGAATTTGGTTAATCATGGCGTCCAAATCAATCAACGACGTTTGCGGGAAAGGTTTAAACAGCTGGTACAGTTCACTTTTACGGTCTTCATCCAGCCTGAAGCTGGTAATATAGGTTGCCGGAAAGTCTTCCAGAGTGGACGTGTTAAAAATCATATAGAAGTTCGGCTGCAAGGTATTCCAGTCGGCTTTACGCAAACTGGTTACCGGCACCGTGAACTCTTCGCCACCTAAGTTAAAGCGTAATTCATCACCCACTTTTATATCCAGTCGCTCTGCAACAAGCAACTCGACAGATACCTGAGGCTCGGCATTATCGTTCCACCACTGTCCGGCAGTAAGCTCGTTGTTCGGGGGAATATTGTCTCCCCAGGTCAACGAAAGTTCACGGCCGATACCTTCACGCCCTTCGGTTTCATTGTCATCACTGTCTTCTTTAGTCACTTCAGTCAGCAGCTTTTCGTTATTAATGTGGGTTAAACGCCCGGGCACTACAGGGTACAGATCGGTTGACGAAATATTTTCCCGTTCGAACATGCTTTGCATGTCGTCGACATTATCCTGAGCTATGTTTATCGCAAAGTAGTTTGGCGCATCCGTCGGCAACTGATTTTTCCAGTCCTCCAGCAAATCGTTACGTAACACAATCACTATCAACAACAGCATAATAGCGGTTGAAAAACTCAGCATTTGTACACTGTTAGCCGCAGCCCGGCGTTGCAATCCGGCCATCGCAAGGCGCCAGCTGCTGCCAGCCTGCATTCCCGCTTTACGACTTGCGGAAATAAACAAACGCCCCAGTCCAAGAAGCACAACCGCTGCAACTGCACCACCGGCAAACAAGGCCGTTGAAAGCCACCACTGTTGACTGTAAATAACCAGCAACGCATATATGGTTCCGCCACTTAGTACCCATTGCAGCCAACGCACAGCATTGCCCGCCGTTAATTGGCGATGCAATACCCGCAACGGGGGAATTGAGACCAATCGAAATAACGGATACAAGGTAAACATTACAGCGCTAATAACACCGGTTGCACCAGCTAATAGATACGGCTGCCAGCCTGCCTGAGGTAAAGTCGCATCCAGTCTCTGCGCGACCCATTCAATTACCAGGTATTGAATAACCCAGCCAAGCGCCATACCAATAGCCACACTCGCTGCGGTTAGTAATAACAGATGAAGCATAAAAATACGGCGGATCTGCTGCCGACTGGCACCCAAGGTCTTAAATATCGCCACTACATCGTAATTACGCTGACAGTACCTTTGCGCGGCAACCGCAACAGCCGTAGCAGCAAGCACCACGCCAAGCAGGCTTGCCAGCATCATAAAACGCTCTGCACGGTTCAATGAACGGGCTAACGGGGTGTCACCATCGTCAATACTGCGCCAGCTGTGTGTATCATCGTTTAAGCGCGGCAACAGCCAGTCTTCATAAGCGTTTATGTTACTGTTCTCACCGGCCATCAGCACGTTAAAGCGCACCCGGCTGCCAGGCTGAATTAAGCCGGTTGCTTCCAGTTGCGAGTGGCGAATAATCACATTCGGGCTGTCGGTGAAAACCGAGAAGCCAACATCCGGCTCGTAAGTCACTACTTTGGTCACTTTGAAGCTGCTGTTGCCTACTTCAATGTCGTCACCAATTTCTAACCGCAATGCCTGAAACAGCTGAGAAGCAACCCAGGCTTCCCCTTCAGCCGGCAGGCCATCAACAACATCACCCTGCTCAAAAGGTTGGTCCGCAATTTCCAGCTCACCCCGCAAAGGATAACCGTCACTGACTGCTTTAACATCCACCAGAGTCATCTTCTCACCGGCAAATGCCATAGAATTAAACACCACTTTCCAGGCGGTTTTTAAATTCATTTGTCCGGCTTGATCAAGCCAGTCCTGAGGAATATCACGTCTGGAACTTAATACCCTGTCCGCCGCTAAAAACTCACTGCTGCGTTCAGTCAAACCAGCCTGCAGGCGGTCACTGAAAATCGACAACGACAATACTGCGGTTACTGACAATATAATGGCCAGTGCCATAATGGTCAGCTCGCCGCGCCTGAGTTCATGCTTTAGTAAGCGGAACGAAATCTTATGCCACATTCTGAGCCGCCTCCGATAACTGCCCCGCTTCCATCTGCAGCACACGCTCACAACGTTTCGCAAGTCGTTGATCATGGGTTACGACTATCAGTGTGGTGCCATAATCTTTATTTAGGTCAAATAACAACTCTTCGACTTTACCACCGGTTTTCGCATCAAGGTTACCGGTCGGCTCATCGGCAAAAAGGATCTTCGGTTGCCCGACAAAGGCCCGGGCAATAGCAACCCGCTGCTGCTCACCGCCAGACAGTTGGTTTGGATAATGGTGCGAGCGATCTTCCAGTCCCACTTTCGCCAGCAGTTCTCTGGCTTCTTTCTCTGCGCCTTTATGGCCGGCCAGTTCCGCCGGTAGCATGACGTTCTCCAACGCACTTAAACTGGGCACCAATAAAAACGACTGAAAAATAAAGCCAACCTTGTCTGCACGAACTTTTGCCCGCTGCTCTTCATCCAATTCGCTGAATTTTTCGTTCTCTATAAGAACCTCTCCGGAGGATGCGAGGTCTAAACCCGCCAGTAGTGATAGTAACGTTGACTTACCGGAGCCGGACGCGCCCACAATGGCCACGGTGTCACCGGCATTGATACTGACGTTAATTGGCTGCAGAATCTGTAATGGCCCCTCAGAGGTGTCTACGGTTTTTTCCAGTTGTTGAGCTTGAATGAGCATAAAATGAAAAACTTCCTTTTGAAAACGTGTTTATTTTTAGCGTTGTTGTTGGTTATACGCAGCGTTTCCGCAAATGTCTCACTTGTTGTTTTAGGTGACAGCTTAAGCGCCGGTTATGGGTTATCTCAGGAACAAACCTGGGTTGCTGAGTTAGATCGTCGCTGGAATAGCTCTCACCCCAATATTAACATCATTAATGCCAGTATTAGTGGCGAGACCACTCGTGGTGGTTTGCGCCGCTTAGAGGGCGTTTTAGAGCGCCATAAACCCGATGTACTATTTATTGAGCTAGGCGGTAACGACGGACTCCGAGGCTTTGACTTAAACACAGTCCGTTCAAATTTGAAACAAATCATCGACCAGGCGCAGCAACAAAACGTTAAAGTTGGTTTGAGCCAGGTTATGGTGCCACCAAATTATGGCCAGCGTTTTGCCGAACAGTTCCGGCAAGTGTTTGAAGAAGTGGCAAAAGAAGAGAATGTCACGCTAATACCTTTCTTTATGGAACAGGTAGCAACTAACGCCGACTATGTGCAGGACGATGGTATTCACCCCACGGCCGAAGCGCAGCCAAAAATCGCTGACTTTCTGGAACCGTATTTGTTGGATTTAGTGCAGCAATAAAAAAAGAGGAAATTAGGCACAAAAAAACCGCCTTCGGGCGGTTGATTTAAGTGGCGTCCCCTAGGGGATTTGAACCCCTGTTACCGCCGTGAAAGGGCGGTGTCCTGAGCCACTAGACGAAGGGGACCCATGAACTTAATTAACTGGCTATGTATAAAAGTAATGGCGTCCCCTAGGGGATTTGAACCCCTGTTACTGCCGTGAAAGGGCAGTGTCCTGGACCACTAGACGAAGGGGACGCAATAATTACTTTCTACATTTTAATATTTGAATGGCGTCCCCTAGGGGATTTGAACCCCTGTTACTGCCGTGAAAGGGCAGTGTCCTGGACCACTAGACGAAGGGGACGCAACCAAATACTTCGCTACCAACAGTGCTTTACCAAAACAACTTGGTGGAGCTAAGCGGGATCGAACCGCTGACCTCTTGCATGCCATGCAAGCGCTCTCCCAGCTGAGCTATAGCCCCGCACCTGACAGTCTCAGACTGCCTGACAGCGGGGCGCATTCTATTGTGACCTGAGCTAATGTGTCAACTACTTTTTATAAAAATACTTCTGTTTGAGTGTTTTTATTGCAGTTTGCTCAGTAATTCATCAAATATTAACTGTGGCTGCTTTTCGGTAATTTTTGATGATAAACGTGATAAACCTGCTCCATGCCTTCCCGGCTTGAAACCGATACGTTCATATCATTAACCAAGCCATTATCCAGACGGTAAACCCAGCCATGTATCGTCAAAGATTCACCTTTATCCCAGGTTTCCTGAACCATATTGGTTTTTGCCAGGTTTTTTACCTGTTCAATGACATTTAATTCACATAAACGATCAATCTGTTCAGTTTCACCCAACTTATCCAGTTCTTCCGCGTTCTCACGATACACATCACGAATTGGATACAGCCAGTGATCAACCAACCCATGAGGTTTGCTCTCGAGTGCCGCTTTAACGCCACCACAGCCATAATGCCCGACAACAAGAATATGCCGTACTTTAAGCGCTTCAATAGCAAACTGAATAACCGATAAACAGTTAAAGTCGGTCTGGATAACCTGATTGGCCACATTCCTGTGCACAAACAGCTCCCCCGGAGCCATGCCCACAATTTCGTTAGCCGGTACACGACTATCAGAACAGCCTATCCATAAGTATTCCGGCGACTGCTGACCCACTAAGCGTTTGAAAAAATCAGGGTCTTGCTTTACCTGTAATTCTGCCCACGCTTTGTTATTTTCAATCAAGTGTTTTATATCTGGCATCATTTATCCCATGGTTCCAATAGCCTGATAAGACGCATCCCACCAAATTAGGCATCGCAATGAGCCTGTATAGATAGAGGTTGAAGCTTCTATATAAACAAAGTGGCGAAAACAAAAGGTTATTGTAACCAGAATTGCATGGAATTTCGCAAAGGATTTTATTTCAACTTTTACGCTAAATAAAACTTACAGGAAAAAGTTGGCAGCCATTTACCCCAGTTAAAGTCAATGCCAATAGCACTTTAGCTCTGGCTGCCATGAGTCAGTGAAGTTACAAAAGAGAAATTACCACTCTATAACAACCGGCAGCTTCAAGTATGAATTACCGTGTGCACGCAAACTGTCTTTCATGGCCTCTTCGGAATTCAGACCAGCATCAACACTGCCATCTATATAGCGCAAAGCAAAAGGCTGATTAAAGGGTCTTGAGCGAACACGGTCGTAAAGTTTTTTAAATGTATAACAAGTTGTCCCGCTAGCAGGCGTTACTCTGCTGTTATTGGGCATAACTCACCTCCTGCATTCAGTCGATACAGAGTGATCCATTGCTGCTGAAATAATTCGTTAAATGCGGTAGCACCGGCTAGCGCACGGTGAATAGTTGCTTCCCCGGCTTCAATAATCACTTGCAGGCGTACCGGTCTGTGTACAAAGTCGTTGCCGTTATGTACCGATTGCAAGGCCAGTCCCTGGCGCAAATCACCGCCATTACCTTCAAAGATACCGATATCGTTGGCGACGCGGTTATGCAGCAGTTTATTGCCGCTACCCAACTGCCCGGGGTCAGTCACCGAACAGTAGTACTGCGAATTTATCCAGTTAGCGACCAGCCCCGGGGCACTCAAAAGCTGTGTCAGTAATGACCCTTCAGGGTCACGCTCACTGTAGTAGTCGTGCAAAAAGTTACTGCCAACTGTTTCCGACGATTTTAATCGATTCGCGCGCCCAAAAAACAACACATTGTTATCAGCTAAGCCCCATTCAGGACGTAACTCCGCCCAATGGTCGGTGCGATTTTTAAGCGGCTTATCTGACGCATTATTCGCCACAATTAACGACTCGGATGCATTATTAAATAGACGCTGAAGACGCTCAGGAACGGAATCTGATAACCACATCACTTTATCGGTGACCGTTTCATGCAGCGCTGAATAAAACTCAGTGCCAGCAGGGATATCAAATCCTCGCTCAAGCAAATGCTGCCGAATATCGCTGTCATTCAACAAACGGGTTAATACCCTGGCGCTCAACGCACCCGACTGACCGCCGCAAGCCCCACAATTAAAGCCTGCGCGCTGAGCATTGTTGCTGTGATGCGAACCGTGCCCCACTAACACCACGTAGTTCCCAAACGAATTGAATTGCATACCCGTCAATGCCTGTTCACATAAACTGACCAACGACTCTACTGACGCCGGCTCCTCACCTTGACAGATCGAGCGGCCGGAAACCGCAATGTCATTAGCCGTTGCCAGCTTTCCGGGCACACCTGTCAGCAACGTTTTTAATTTGCCAAGTCCAAGCGCTTCAATGCCGCTGAACATCGACACGGGTGTATTAAATAAGTTACTGAGTAACGACATCACCGAATGCTTTCGCTCCGGGGCTTTAATGTAATAAGCTGGCTGCAATAACCCCGGAACATGAGGAGTAGCCTGCTTTTTGCTCTGAACCGCCAAAGGGACACCGAAAAAACCGGCAAAGCCTTTGCTTTGCGTGCGAACGCCCAAACGCTGCCCTGCTTTTTCTAACGCGCGGCGATACCGTTCAGATCGCACATCGATACAGAACACCGCTTGTACTACCGGTGCCTTATTAGATTCCACCTCTGAGGTTGCTGGACTAAATTTCAGAGCATTCAGTTGTGAGCGCTCATAAGCCATTTGCCACTGCCACAGCGCATCGTTGTATTGTTTGATATGAGCAACTTGCCCTTCGCAATTCTCTATTTGCGCCTTAAGTGCCTGTTGCAACTGTTTATACACAGCGGCATTAGTCAGTTCAGCCAGTTGCCAGAGAATGTACTCCCATGCTAACCGAATGCATAACAGCTCAAACACCCATTGGCTCTGCTGCCGGGCATCCTGATAAGCCAAAGCTGCAGCCCAACCCCAGAGGTCACTGATAAGAGCCTGACAGTAGCACTGCAGGGCATAATCAGAAGCCTCAGTTAAAAAGCTCGCCTGACAAAGGCTAATAAGTTCATGCGGGTCATCGGGAAGTTCCGCAAATAAGTCGTTTAAGTCGGCTTCGTCCATCAACGTTTCAATGCCGCGATCCGCACGGGAAATGGTTAACCAATGTTGATACAGGGAGCTGTCTTTACCCGCTTGTTGAAAGCGCGTGGGAAACTGCATAAACAAGCCGCAAGTCTGGCTAATTTGCAGCACTACTTCATCATTCCAGCGCATTTTACGGCGGCGTTGCTGGTATTTATCCACCCACTGGCTTAGGTTCCGCCATTGCGGCAGCAACTCCCGGGATTCAGTTTTTTGCTGCAGCTCTTGCACCATTTCTGCGGTAACTAACCCTGCGTCAATTTGATTCTGCTGCCATTGTTGCCAATAGAAGTCCGGACTCATTAGCAGTCGATTCCCTGCGCAATAGCGCCAATTTGCAGCAACACCGGTAATCGGCTGCTGACGGTAATGCCAGAAAGGGTTAACCGCTACCCATTGAGACAACGGCCACTGTGGCGCAATGGACTGACTGACTTGTTCTGCGATAGAAACAAAACGATCGACGGTGATCATAAGCGTCCCTCCTTGCGGCTACGCCGCTGGTAATAACGAATAGGATGACTGGGCCACAACCACAACACGAATCGTGTCAACCACTCGTCCAGATAAAGTCCGGCATTCAGAGTGATGAACCAACGTTGACTAAGACGATGCGAGGGGGTGTGATGTACCATCCAATAAGTAAAAGCAAAGATATTAAACAGAACGGTAATAATTGGCTCCAGCAGCAGACTGTTAAACGACGACTGCGGCTCTGCAATTTGTTGCGCAAGTGCCCCAAGGATAAGATAAGCGGCTATCGTCAGCACCGAAACACCAATTCTTAACAGCCATTGATTCAGGTTCATCCAAATGGTCGTCAACGCCATGGCTAATAAGGCCGACGGTAGCCATTTCGGATCATCGAGCAACCACCAGCTAGCGGCAGCAATGAATCCCTGAAGAATCAGAAATATCAGACTAACACGCACTATTGAGCGAGCTTTAGGTTGTTTAATGAAGGCAACTTCACCAACCGATAAAAAGGCATGCGCTTTATAAACCGAGTGTGCAACCAAGTGGAGCAAGGCTAATTCGTAGTATCCCAAACCAATTTCCAACAGCATTAACCCCATTTGCGCACAGGTTGACCATGCCAGGCGCACCTTAATGCTGATACGTGTTGCCATAATTAACGCAGCAAAACAGCATGACGCAGCGGATACCAGGCACAGTAACCATACGGCCAGAAAACTATCGCTCCACAAAGGGATAGTGACTAACAACAAGAAACCGCCAAGATTAATAATGCCGGCGTGCAGTAATGCAGAAACGGGGGTCGGCGCTTCAACCACCTGAATTAACCAGCCATGCAATGGCAGCTGCGCGCACTTTATCAGTGCCGCCATAACCAGACAAAGTGCAGCGATGTGCTGAGTTATACGGGTCGGTGCCGTCGCAAACTGTTCAAGCAGGACGTCCAGTTGCAAGCTACTGGTGTTCAGATACATAAGTACAAAGGCTGTGCCTAAAAAGGCTTCAGAGCAGCGCGCCAGAATGAATTTTTTATGTGCCGCCAATACTGCCCTATCGCGCTCAGGGTAGAACATGAGCAGCCGGTGCAATTGCAAACTGATGCCCATCCAGGCGACAAAGAAAACCACAATATGATTGCTGACAATAAGTACCAGTACGGTTATTAAACAGCCAGCCAGTTTAGAAACAAAAGAACCACGGCGCGGGTCCAGCCGAAAGTTTGTGATTGCGTAACGCGTAACCACCAGGGCTAGTAACGCCACCAGCGCCAATAACACCGGTCGAACGCCCGATAATGTCAACCATTCAGTCATTCCTGCATCCTGAGTATTTTATTTGAGGGCATTATGAGGGCGACTTTAATGTTAAGTAAAATAGATATAAAATATAATATTATTCGTTTTTAAAGAACGGTTGTTAATGGTTATGAATTACAAACATCTCTTTTACTTTTGGCATGTGGCTGAAAGCGGTCATTTAACGCAAACCGCGCAAAAACTTCATGTATCGCAGTCGGCTTTATCTGCGCAAATAAAACAGCTGGAAGAATGGTTGGGGACACCTCTGTTTGAGCGTCAGGGCCGTCAGCTGGTGCTGACTCAGGCAGGGTACATTGCGCGTCAGTACGCCAACCGAATTTTTCACGAGGGTGAGAGCCTGGTCAAACAACTAAAACAAGGAATGGGCGGCAATGATTTAGTGATTCGTATTGGCCATGCATCGACCATGTCACGCAACTTTGTCGAGGCATTTATTAGCGACTTAGTGCATCAGCAGGAAGTGCAATACCGGTTGCACTCCATGACGCCCGACCAGTTGTTTAATGAACTGGCTAACCACCAGATTGATCTGGCGCTGGCCAATACCAACGTGCGAGGCAGCGACAAGCAATTGTGGCAAAGTCGCTTGTTAGCGCGTCAGCCGGTATCCGTTATAGGGCCGCCTGAACGCGATATTGAGCATCTGAAGGATGCATCCTTACGTAACCAGAATTGGGTTTTACCGCCGGAAAACATGCCCCAGCGTGCAGCTTTCGATATGTTAAGCGCAGAATACAACTGGCAGCCACGCGTACTTGCCGAAGCAGACGATATGGCCATGTTGCGGCTACTGGCTCGTGATACCGGAGCTCTGGCGGTTATTCCGGATGTGGTGGTAAGGGATGAGTTGAACAGCGGACAGTTAAATCGCTACCTGACCCTGCCCAATGTGTTTGAACATTTTTACGCAATTACCCTAAAGCGCCCCTTCGAGCATCCCATGGTGGCCCGGCTTCTCAAACGTTTTGCGTAGCCCGTTTTAACAACAAAGGCTACGCGTTCGCTTTTATGCACCTTCACGTTTTGCTATAAACTCCAGTGCAAGGTCAATACGCGCCAAAACGGTGTTTTGCGGTATTAATTCCAGTGTTGCATCTAACGACGGTGAGTTGCCACTACCGGTAGCAGCCACGCGCAGTGGCATACCTACTTTGCCCATGCCAACATCAAGCTCTGCAGCGGTCTGGTTAATTGCCGCCTGAATAGTAGCAGCATTCCATTCAGTTATGGCTTCGAGCAATTCTTTCGCTTTTAACAACGGTTCTTTCGCAACCGGACGCAAATGTTTTTTAGCAGCTTTTTCATCAAACTCATCGACAGATTCGAAGAAGTAACGACTCATGGCAGCCATTTCTTTTAAGGTTTTCACCCGATCGGCCTGCAATGAAACCAGCTTCGCCAACGCCGGACCGTTGCTGGTATCCACACTAATTTGGTCAAACTGCCACTTTAGTTGCGGTGCAACTTGCTCCGCAGGAAGAGTCTTCATGTAATGCTGATTCAGCCAGTTGAGTTTTTCAGTATTAAACGCTGACGCCGCTTTATTCACGTCATCCAGCCTGAAGTGCTCAACCAGCTCCTCACGGCTGAATATTTCCTGATCACCATGAGACCAGCCTAAGCGTGCCAGGTAATTAACGACAGCCTCCGGTACGTAACCATCGTCACGATATTGCATCACGCTGACTGCACCATGGCGTTTCGACAGCTTTTTTCCGTCGTCGCCCAGAATCATCGACACATGGGCGTACTCTGGCACCGGCGCACCCAGCGCTTTTAAGATATTAATTTGACGCGGCGTGTTGTTAATATGGTCTTCACCACGCACCACATGGGTAATGTCCATATCCCAGTCATCCACAACCACACAAAAGTTATAGGTCGGGGTACCGTCAGTACGGGCAATGATCAAATCATCCAGCTCGGTATTGGAAAATTCAATATGACCGCGAATATGGTCATCAAAAACCACACTGCCCTCTTGTGGGTTGCGAAAACGGATCACGTATTTGTCGCCGCCCACATTTGGGTTGTCACGACAATGGCCGTCGTAGCGAGGCTTTTCACCTGCCGCCATTTGCTCTTCGCGCATTTTTTCAAGGCGTTCGGTTGAGCAATAACACTTATAGGCTTTGTTTTCTTCTAGTAATTTATCAATCAGTTGCTGATAACGTTCAAAACGCTGAGTCTGGTAGTAAGGACCGCGATCCCAGCTTAACCCCAGCCACTCCATACCTTCTAAAATGGCATCAATAGCGGGCTGAGTTGAACGTTCACGGTCAGTGTCTTCAATACGCAACACAAACTTTCCACCCTGCGCTTTTGCAACTAACCATGAATACAATGCTGTACGAGCACCACCGACATGCAAATACCCAGTTGGGCTGGGCGCAAAACGCGTTACCACACTCATGTTTGTTCCTTTCGTTAAAACCAGTCAATTTAATAAGTGCAAGTTTATCAAGACTGAGCGCCGGACGCATCTGCTATTCGAAATGATTAAAATGTCGGCAAACAAACCAAAGTTAGCAATTTTTATTTGACAGTTTCGATCTGCGCCCTATAATGCCACCTCGCAACGACGCAGAAGTGTCACAGTGAAAATGGTTGCTTAGCTCAGTTGGGAGAGCATCGCCCTTACAAGGCGAGGGTCACTGGTTCGAGCCCAGTAGCAACCACCACTTCTCTTCTTCCCCTTAGTTGCAGACCTTCAGGATGGTTGCTTAGCTCAGTTGGGAGAGCATCGCCCTTACAAGGCGAGGGTCACTGGTTCGAGCCCAGTAGCAACCACCATTTTTTTAAACTCCCCTTTAATTATTTATTGCCATTTTACCGGTAACAAGTTCTCTGATAAGTAATCCAGTAACACCCGAATTTTTGGGATAACCTGACGGTTTTCCGGATACAGCGCCCAGATGCCATCGTCTGGCTGACGAACATCGGCTAATACCTCTTCTAAGCCACCTTCTTCCAGTGCGTTGATTACATAGTAATCCGGCAACATAGCTAACCCTAATCCTTTCATTGCTGCATCCCGCAGCGCCAGACCGTTGTTGCAGTGCAAGTACGACTCCGGCCGAACAGTTTCCAGTTTCCCTTCAACCTGAAAACGCCATTGCTTTACAGTACCGGTGAAACAACGATGCTGCTCTAAGTCATTAAGCGTTTGCGGTCGACTAAACTGTTCAAAGTAAGCATCAGAGCCCACCACAAAGTGCCGGCGCGTACCCAGTTTTCGAGCCCGTAACCGAGGGTTACCTAATTGTCCCAGGCGGATAGCAACATCGTAGCTGCCTTCAATTAAATCAACCTGCTCGTTTGTGAGTTGCAAATCTAACCGGCAATCTTTGTAAATTTGCAGAAAGTCGTTTAACAGAGGAGCAATAAAACGCTCGCCATAGTAAACCGGAGCGGTAATACGAATTAAACCTTGTGGTTGCTCTGTACGTTGCTGGATAGCCTGATCGGCATCTCGAAGACTGGCAACCAAATGCTGGCAATGAGGTAAATACAGCAGGCCTTCTTCTGTTAAGCTAACGCTGCGGGTTGAGCGATACAGTAACTGCATCTGTAACCGATGCTCAAGCGCGGCAATATTGCGGCTGACCTGCGCCACCGACAACCCAAGTTGGCGAGCCGCTGCAGTAAAGCTATGCAATTCAGACACTGCCGCAAATTCGCTAATTCCCTGCCAGGGCTTCATAGTGTACCCATTATTTCATTTATGAAAAAGTTATTTGTAAAAACAGTAGATTACCTGCTTATGAGAAAAAGTTAAACTTAGGCTACGCTTTTACATCATCAAATTACGAATTAAACATTGTAAGGAATTATCATGGAAACAATTCAATCACGCGCAATGGTCGCCTGGGGTCCAGGCGAACCGCTAAAAGAAGAAACCATTGATGTTGCGCCGCCGCAGAAAGGCGAAGTACGAATTCGTATTGTGGCTACCGGTGTCTGCCATACCGATGCTTACACGCTTTCCGGTAAAGATCCGGAAGGTATTTTTCCGTCTGTGTTAGGCCACGAAGGTGGTGGTATTGTTGAGTCGGTCGGCGAAGGTGTCACGTCGGTTGAAGTGGGCGATCATGTTATTCCTTTATACACCGCGGAGTGCGGTGAATGTAAATTCTGTACTTCAGGCAAAACCAACCTGTGTCAGGCCGTTCGTGCCACTCAGGGCAAAGGCTTGATGCCGGACGGTACCAGCCGTTTTTCTAAAGATGGCGAAACCATTTATCACTACATGGGTACGTCGACTTTTTCTGAATACACGGTATTGCCGGAAATTTCACTGGCTAAAATTCCTAAAGACGCGCCGTTAGAAAAAGTCTGCTTACTGGGCTGTGGTGTTACTACCGGCATGGGCGCAGTTAAAAATACTGCTAATGTGCAAGAAGGCGACACCGTTGCCGTATTTGGCCTGGGCGGTATTGGTCTGGCGGTTATTATTGGTGCAGTGCAGGCAAAAGCTTCACGCGTCATAGCCATTGATGTAAATGATGACAAAAAAGCTATTGCCGAACAGTTAGGCGCGACGGATTTTGTCAACCCGACAGAGTATGACAAGCCGATACAGGAAGTCATTGTAGATATGACCGACGGCGGCGTGGATTTCTCGTTTGAGTGCATTGGTAACGTAGACGTGATGCGCGCCGCATTAGAGTGCTGCCACAAAGGCTGGGGCGAATCGGTGATTATTGGTGTGGCCGGTGCCGGTGAAGAAATCTCTACCCGCCCATTCCAGCTGGTTACCGGCCGCGTATGGCGTGGCAGCGCATTTGGTGGTGTCAAAGGCCGCACCGAATTGCCCGACTATGTTAAACAATACATGGACGGTAAATTTGATCTGGACACTTTTATTACCCATACCATGTCATTAGAAAAGATTAACGAAGCGTTCGACTTAATGCACGAAGGCAAGTCGATTCGCTCAGTGATACATTATTAATGGGGTCTATAATGAAACAAGTTAGCGAAACCCGCTGTTTTGGCGGACGTCAGTTACGCTTTGAACATGACTCTGAAGTACTGAACTGCACCATGCAGTTCAGTGTCTTTCTGCCTTTGCGGGCAGAAAAAGCCAAAGTTCCGGCCCTGTATTTTTTGTCGGGTCTCACCTGCACCGACGAAAACTTTTCGACCAAAGCAGGGGCCCAGCGGGTTGCCACCGAACTGGGTATAGCGTTAATTGTTCCGGATACCAGTCCTCGCGGTGATAATGTTGCCGATGATGTGGACAGCGCGTATGACTTAGGTTTAGGTGCTGGGTTTTACGTTAATGCCACGCAGGAACCCTGGAAAAGCCATTATCAGATGTACGACTACATCGTTAAGGAATTACCTGAACTGGTTGAGGCCGAACTGGCAATTAACGACAAACGCGCCATTGCCGGACATTCTATGGGCGGGCACGGTGCCTTAGTCATTGGCTTACGCAACAGCGCCCGTTACACCAGTATTTCGGCCTTTTCACCGATTACTAACCCAACCCAATGCCCCTGGGGTGAAAAAGCCTTTAGTGCCTATTTAGGCGATGATCGCAAACAATGGAAACAATACGACGCCGTTGAACTCATTAAGTCGAAAGGCCAGACACTTCCGGTTCGCGTTGATCAAGGCTTAGCCGACGGCTTTTTAGAAGAGCAGTTAAAGCCGGAAAACTTAAAAGAAGCAATAGCCAGTGTCGAGGGTGGCGGCACTGTGCATTTGCATGACGGTTACGACCACAGCTATTACTTTATATCATCGTTTATTGAAGCTCAGCTTCGCTTCCATGCGAAGTATTTGTTAGCTTAATAAACCGTGGCGTGGCCAGATATTACCGCAACGTAGTCTGATATTTATCTCAGGTGATATACCGCTCCTGATGTGAACATCAGGCTACACACGGAATTTGATAACGGCCTGGCGCAGTTGCTCAGTTTGTTGACGTACCTGAGTAACTGCATTTGCATTTGACTGTGCGTCGTTAGCAGCCTCAACACCTGCATCGCGAACCCGGGTAACATTTCTCGCCGTTTCATCCACAACGGCTGATTGCTCTTCCACGGCGGTTGCAATAGACGCCGAACGGTCGTTAATTTTTAAAAGCTCCGTATGAATACGGTTAAACAACTCATCAGACTCGGATGAATGCTGAGCACTTTCCCCACCCAGCTCATTACATTCTTGCAGACTCGTTACAATAATCTGCGTTTGCTGATTTAGCTGGCTGGTAATCGATTCAATTTCACCAATTGATTTTTGCGTCCGTGAAGCTAATGTCCGCACTTCATCCGCAACAACCGCAAAGCCCCGGCCTTGCTCGCCCGCCCGGGCCGCTTCAATAGCCGCATTCAGTGCCAGTAAATTGGTCTGTTCCGCAATACCATTAATGACTGTGACAATTTGCGTTATAGACGCACTGCGTTCAGCCAGGGTGTTGGCTTCGGTCACACTGTTATTCAGACGCTCTGCCAGATAGCCAACTTTCTCCACACCAGCCTGTACTGATGCACTACCGCTTTTCGCCTGTTCAGATAAGCTATTTACCTGCTCAGCTGTGTCTTCCGCATCATTTGCAATTGTATGGGCGGTACTGCCCATTTCATTTATTGCGGCAGCAACCTGGTCAACCTCGTGTGACTGCATATCGAGGTTTTGCGACGTGTGAGTTACAGTATCCGATACCTGTTGGGTTAAACCATTAACGGTTTCAACCGATTCATTAATTTGTTTGATAACGTTACGAAAATAACTCAATAATTCATTAAAGCTGTCAACCAAGTCACCCAGCTCATCGCTACGGTATTTCTCGGAGACCAGAGTTAAGTCGTTACTACCTTGTACTTTCCTCATATCTTCGCGTAACTGACTTAACGGCTGATTAATTGATCGAATCACCCAAAACAGCATAGCAATAACAATCAAAGCTATAGCGGCAAATGCAACGACAGGAACCCATTTCATGGTTGTTTGGCGAGACTCAAGCAACGCACTGACCGCTTCATCTAACTCAGTCAGGGACATCTCCATATTACTGGCAACATCTCTTACCTGTCCCTTCATACTCGACTCTTCATCCAGCCCAATCTCTCTCGATAAATTGGTGTAACGTCCAAAATCCCGACGATACGCCTCAATCTTTGAAACAAGGCCGGGTTTGGCCGACAATGCGGTTTCTAATTCGTCTAATAACCTATTAGCGCGCATTACGTATTTTTCATCACCGCGCAACATAAAGTCTTTTTCACTTCGGCGTAATTGCAGCAAAGTAACCAATAACTCTGTACGGCCAGCCGTATCTATCGCCTCTTCTAATTCGTGCGTTGCAGAACGCAATGCTCCATACGCCCCGCTGTTTTCATCGAGACCTCTTTGTTTAAAAGCGCTGACCAAGCCATTAAAACTCTCTTCATAGCGCGAAACCTGAACTTCAAGTTCATCAATAAAACCGACAGAATTGGCATCATCAACCAGCGGTTTCAGTTGCTCCAATTTTTCAACCGTTAGGTCGGCTTCATTGGCAAGTTTTTCAGCGTAAGCTTCATCCATCTGCAATGAGAAATCTTTTTCAGCACTGCGCATTTGCAATAAACTGTTATGTACCGACTCTCTTAATTCGCTGGCGCGATACAGATCGCTCACCTGAGACTGAAAAAACATCATCAGCACCAACAGAATGATAAAAGCAGCGGTTGTTACTGCGCCAACAGAGAGAAGTTTATTGCGAATTGACATTAAAAAAACCTATATTTAGAAACCGGCCAGACAATAAACATTGAACAGTTATTACGCAATGATCTTTTTTGTTAGTAATTTATCCTCACATTTTACATTAGCCGCTCAACTATTTTTCACCTGACGTGCAGCGTCAGACTACTACTTTCTGGGTAAATACCCTTATTTGAGAACACGTTATAATCATTATTAAGCTCAAAACAGGATGCAGTGATGAAAGTCAATTCCGCAATACAAGCGTTATCAGTTTTAAAAGATGGGGATGTTATTTGGTGTCAGTCGATGGCAGCTACACCCTACAAATTGTTAGAGGGTCTTAAAGAGGTAGCTAAACAACGCAGTAACTTAACCCTATTGCAGTTACACACAGAATACAGCGAAGCTCTGGGTGCTCCTGAGTTAGAAGGCCACATTCGCCAACGAGCGTTTTTTGTCGGCGCCGCCACTCGTCAGGCAGTTAATCAGGGGCTGGCAGATTACGTTCCTATATTCCTGTCTGAAATACCAAAACTTTTTCGTTCAGGCGAGCAGCCGCTGGATGCAGCTATTATTCAGGTATCACCACCTGATAAGCATGGTAATTGCAGCTTAGGAATTTCTGTCGAAGCAACACGAGCCGCATTACAGGTTGCGAAAAAAGTCATTGCCTGGATCAACCCGAACATGCCCCGCACTCATGGTGATGCGCTTGTTCCACTTAAGCGATTTGACCGTTATTATGAAGAAGCAGCCCCTATTCCGCAGCATCAACAGCCTGCACAAAATCCTGTCACACAAGAAATCGGGGAACGCGTTGCCAGCTTAATTGATGACGGTGACTGTTTACAAATGGGCATTGGTGCTATACCTGACGCAACTTTGGCTTGTTTGCACCACCACAAAGATCTCGGCATTCATACCGAAATGTTTTCCGATGGCGTATTGCCATTAGTCGAACGTGGCGTCATTAACAACAGTCGCAAACGCAAGCATCGCGGCCGTATTGTCACCACTTTCGCCATGGGCACGCAGGCATTATATGACTTTGTCGATGACAACCCGGAGGTTTTTTTTCTGGACGTTGAATATACCAACGACACTTCCGTCATTCGCCAAAACAAGCAGGTCATGTCCATCAATAGTGCGTTACAAGTCGACCTGAGCGGGCAAGTTTGTGCCGACTCTATCGGTACCAAAATATATTCCGGTGTGGGTGGTCAAATGGACTTTGTTCGTGGCGCCAGCTTATCGGAAGGAGGCCGCTCGGTTATTGCTCTGCCATCTACCGCCTGTGGCGGAAGCCTGTCCCGCATTAGCTCGCTACTAGCGCCCGGCGCCGGCGTTGTCACAACTCGCGCCCATGTCCACTACATTGTTACAGAACACGGTGTGGCGAACTTACGCGCCAAGAGCATGTGCGAGCGCGCTCGCGAGCTTATTCATATTGCCGCCCCTGATTTCCGCGAGGAGCTGGCAAGAGCCGCCTACGAGGACTGGGGGCTGAATATCACCTGATACATCTTGTTAATCAGGCGACTTCTTATTAGCGGGCAACGGCACCAACGCCTGAGTTTTCGGCAGCGGTTGCTGTTGCCTGCCAAGCGCTATATAAACAAAGCAACACAAGCCAATACCGATAACCAGCGCGCCCACCCACTGAATTTTTATAAACTGGACACTAAACAGTACCGTCAGCGACATCATTAAAAAAGCATGCAAGGCAATGTACTTTTGTCTGCCAAAACGAGCCACCGTTAAATTCAGGTTGTCAGAGTACAGGCGAATTAAAGAATCCAGTGAATTAATCACAAAAACAATGCCTACGAACACCATCGCCAGATTAATAAACCCTGACGTGTCCAGACCTTTTAAGTGGAATATATATAGAACACTAAACCAGAGACCAATAGACAGTGATGGCCAAATTAGCATGGCTAAAAACAACCAAATAGTCCGCATATTGCCCACAAAGCGGGCGGTAAACTGACCAATCATAATGCTCCAGGCAAACCACCAGAATAGATAAAACGCGTGGTAGTCGTTAATTGGCAGAACAAAACGGTGCAAGTGCTCAAAGTAACCGGTGAGTAATGGCAAGGTACTAAAGTAGTCTGGACCCGAAACGTTTTCTGACATGAACGCCACACTGCCAAGACCGAGAATGAGCGCGAAGAACAAACCGCCGGACGACAGGCTGAGTATTTTTACAAATTTAAGCTCGGTACTTGAATACACTGCAAACAGGATGGTGCCACCCACAATCAGCGCATAAAACCAGGGAAAACCCTCACTGGCAGCAATGCCCGGTAGATACCAGCTCAGGTTTGCAAACAACAAATGTGCGGTAAAAGCGCAGGTGCCAATAATAACAATGTTATTAATCCACTTAACCCAGATAATTTCAAAAAACTTAACCTTAGGTTCAATGGCACAAAAATAAAAGCAGGTCACAAAGTAGATAGCCCAGACTAAAAAGCCCCAAAAACCAAACTCAATAGCCAGGGGGTTGGCAAAAGCATACTCGCTGTTTTCTTTAATATCTGCGTACACCGGGAACTCTGTCAGCGGGAACATGATAAGGCCGACATCCAGACCCGAAGTAAACAGAATAGCAATGAAGGTCAAGGTAGACACAGGGTAGCGACCGTTAAGTTTCAGCCGCCCCCAGCGCACCAGAATAAACACCACCATGGCCATAAAAAACAGCATGCCAATGCCGACCAGAGTTAACATGACACGCCCCGCTTCGCTTCGCCGCTGCGTTGACGCTGCTGCCACTGCGGGTCATTATAAACATCGACCTCAGCTACCGGAGTGTCCTGCTGCTTAATAATATCCGCAGCGCGTTCTGCAACCATAATAGTTGGTGCGTTTAAATTTCCATTTGGAATGGTTGGAAACACCGACGAATCGATAACCCGAAGCCCTTGCAAACCGCGTACCTGCATTTGTGAGTCAATCACTGCCATGTCGTCATCTTCAGCGCCCATGCGGCAAGTACCGCAAGGATGATACGCACTTTCAACCGCATCACGTACAAAGGCATCGATTTGCTCATCGGTAACAATGTCATTACCGGGCTGAATTTCCTTACCGCGATATTCATCCATTGCTGGCTGTTCAATAATTTCACGGGACAACCGCACGCAGGCGCGAAAGGCTTCAATGTCGTCCTGATGCTGCAAGTAATTGAATTGAATTTTTGGTGGCGTGAAAGGATCAGAGCTTTTCACTTTAACCCAGCCGCGGCTTTTTGGCTTGTTGTGTCCAATATGCAGTTGGAAACCATGACCGGAAAAGGCCGATTTACCATCGTAACGAATAGCTGCGGGTAAAAAGTGATACTGCAAATCGGGCCATTCCACGCCCTCTTTCGAGCGAATAAACCCACAGGATTCAAAATGGTTGGTTGCACCCAGGCCGGTCTTAAATAAAATCCAGCGCAGACCAATAGCCAGCTTACTCAATGGCCCCAATTTACTGTTTAACGTTAGTGGTTTTTTGCACTGGTACTGGAAGTAAAACTCCAGGTGATCCTGTAAGTTTTCCCCGACACCCGGGAGCTCATGCTGAGTGTCAATACCTGCTGCCGATAAGGTATCGTTGTTACCAATACCCGATAACTGCAGAATATGTGGCGAGCCAATAGGGCCGGCACTTAAAATCACGTCTTTATTCACAAAAAACCGGGCAGTGCTGCTGTTTTCATAAAGCTCAATACCAATAGCCCGCTTTTCTTCCAGTAACACCTTACTGACCTGAACACCGGTTTTTATGGTCAGATTAGATCGACCCATTGCCGGCTTTAAATAAGCATTAGCAGCAGACCAGCGCACACCGTTTTTTACAGTCATGTGCATGGCGCCAAAGCCTTCCTGCTGAAAACCGTTATAGTCGCTGGTTTCCATGTAGCCGGCATCAACACCGGCTTTTATGAAGGCTTTATACAAAGGGTTTTGCATGTTGTTGCCGTTATTCACGGCTAAGGGGCCATCTTTAGAGCGATAGTCGTCAGCACCAAAAGCCCAGTCTTCGGCCTTTTTAAAATACGGCAGACAATGCTGGTAACCCCAGCTTTTAGCTCCGAGCTCCTGCCACTCGTCAAAATCGCGAGCATGACCACGAACATAAACCATGCCATTAATGGATGAAGAACCGCCAAGCACCTTGCCCCGCGGACAATGCATTTGACGCTTATTCAAATAAGGTTCGGGCTCAGTGTGAAACTGCCAGGCGTATTTTTTGGTGTTCATCGGAATCGACAGCGCGGTCGGCATCTGAATAAAAATGCTTTTATCTGAACCGCCGGTTTCCAGTAACAACACCGAGGTTTCAGGGTCTTCTGTTAAGCGATTGGCTAACACACAACCCGCTGATCCGGCACCAACAATGATGTAGTCAAATTTTTCATTCACTGTCATCAGAACGGACCTTCAAGCTTATCCATTCCAACGTAAACTGACTTGGTCTGAGTGTAAGACTTAAGCCCTTCGACTCCATTTTCACGACCAATACCGGACTGTTTATAACCGCCAACCGGCATCTCCACCGGAGAGTTCGCAAAAGCGTTTATCCAACAAATGCCGGCTTCCAGCTGCGCGATAACACGGTGTGCTCTGCGTAAGTCCTGGCTGAAAATACCTGCGGCCAATCCATAATCAGTATTATTCGCGCGCTGAATCACTTCTTCTTCGGTTTCAAAGGTCAGCACAGACATTACCGGACCAAAAATTTCTTCCTGAACAATGCGCATATCGTCGGTGCAGTCAGTAAAAATGGTGGGGCCGACAAAGTAGCCACTTTCACAACCTTGCGGAGTCATTCGTTCACCACCGAACGCCAGAGTCGCCCCCTGCTCTTTGCCTAACTCAATGTAAGACATCACTTTATGCAGATGATTTTCAGAAATCAGTGCGCCCAGGTTGGTGTCAGGGTCCATAGGATCACCCACCACAATATTATTCTTTGTCCGCTCTAGCAGGCGTTCCATAAAGCTGTCGTAGCAGTCCTTATGTATAAACACCCGCGTACCATTGGTGCAAACCTCGCCCTGGGTATAGAAATTGCCCATCATGGCACCGGTTACCGCTTCATCAATGTCCGCATCGTCAAAGACTATCAGTGGTGACTTACCGCCCAGCTCCATAGTCACGTTTTTCAACGTACCCGCCGCTGCTGCCATGACTTTTTTACCGGTACCAACCTCACCGGTCAGTGACACTTTGGCAATAGCCGGGTGCTGAACCAAATAATGACCAACAACACCGTCGCCATGTACAACGTTGAAGACACCTTCAGGTACACCGGCTTCAATAAATATCTCTGCCAGCATAGCGGCACCACGGGGGGTTTCTTCTGATGGCTTAAAAATCATACTATTGCCGGCCGCCAGCGCGGCAGCAGCTTTCCAGCAGGCTATTTGCAAAGGATAGTTCCACGCGCCAATGCCAAAACAAACACCTAAAGGTTCGTGTCTTGTATAAAAGAAGTCGTTACCGATACTTTGTTGTTCACCCATTATTGACGGGCATAAGTTACCAAAGTACTCAATTGCATCGGAGCCAGTCTGTACGTCCACTTCGACCGCTTCCTGCCAGGGTTTTCCGGTATCCAGTACTTCAAGCTTTGCTAACTCATCGTTGCGTTCTCTTAAAATAGCCGCGGCACGTTGAAGTACCCGGGCTCGTTCAATCGCAGGGGTTTTTGACCAAATCTCAAACCCTCTTTGGCCACTTTCTACGGCTTTTTCCAACAGCGGTTCGCCTGCCGACTCAACCGTATAAATAACTTTGCCGGTACCCGGATTAATAACATCAAAGCATTCATGGCTGCTGTCATCGACGTAACGACCATGAATGAAATTTTTAAGTAATGTAGAGGACAACGATAACTCCCTTATAATTTGGCAATGGTTTAACTGACACCGTGCTGTTCCAGCACGCCATTAATGTATTTTTTGCAGTATTTTTTCGCCTGACTAAACTTTTCTTCATTCGCCCGGCTTAGTGCACAACGCAACCAAAAACCATCGATTAATGCAGCTGTGACTTCCGCCGCTTCACGAGCACTTTCCGGATTTAACAGTTGCTTAAAGCTGTAACGCAAGTTACTGACAAGCCTACGCTTATTCAACTCCTGTAAGCGATAAAGGTCAGTATCATGCATAGATTGTCCCCAAAAGCTTAACCAGGTTTTTGTGCTTGAATCCGATTGTTGTACATCCGAGAAATTCAGGTCAATAATTTTCATTAATCGATCATACGGATTCTCCGGCGACTGCTCCATTTTGAGCTGAGAAAGCAAATACCGAACAGAAGCTTCAATTAATGCCTGTTTACCGCCAAAATAATGACCGATAATGCCAGACGACATGCCCGCGCGGCGGGCAATTAAATTAATTGTTGCTCCTCTTAAACCTACATCAGCAACCACTTTAATGGTGGCATCGATTAACTGCTGACGCCGCATTGATTCCATTCCTATTTTTGGCATAGCTTTCTCACACAGTTTAGTTTTTATTCATACGGTTCCAGCGTTGACAGTCTGAAGCGATGTTCATTAACCACATCACCATCCTCGTCGTAAAGACCCAGAGTGATAACCGGATCGTCTTTTTCCCAGTTAACGTCTAATGCCCCGTAATTCACCTTATTGATAAACTGGCCAATGCGGTGTTTATTGGGGCTGACGTTTTTCCACTCCTGCGTCAGGCCAGATGATGTTACTTCCCACAGGGGGTAATCTAAATCTTCATCGTAGTAACTGATTTCCCCCCAGTGTGTATCACCACTTATCAAAATAACACCGTTAACTTCATGTTTTTTAATCAAATTAAATAAACGCTGACGGTCGGACGGGAAATTAGCCCAGGACTCCCAACCTGTAAAGTCTGCCAAAAGCTGGATGCTGGAACCAATCACTTTTATCCGCGCCGGCTTTTGTAACTCTTGCTCCAGCCATTGCCATTGTTTTTCACCAATCATACTGGCATCAGGGTCGCTATGAACTTTGTACGGTCCCATCTTCTCAGGTTTACGCTCATTGGCGTATTGTTCGCGGGTTACGTGAGCAATGTCATCACGGTTCCAGCGCAAGTCAGGCAAAATAACATGGATACTTTCTTCCCCTTCACCATAAGTGTAAGAGGTGTAAAGGCCATCTTCGCGAGTGCGGCGTGGGGAGTTTTTCGGCTCGCCCCAGAAATCCAGCATGATATCGCGCGACGCTTCTTTCTTTGGGTAATCTTTACCGGCGTCATTCGCGCCGTAATCATGATCATCCCAAGTAGCGATAAGTTCTGCCTGCTGTTTTAGTGCTTTAAAGCCCGGCTTGGAGCCCAGCTTTTCATATTTGTTCTGCAACACCGACATATCTTCCGTGTCGCCATAAACGTTGTCCCCCAAAAATACAAACACTTCAGGGTTATCATTAATAATGCTGTTAAAAATAGGAATGTCTTTGTCCTGATGCGAACACGAGCCAAATAAAATACGGCTGGGTACATCGGCAAAAACAGACCCACTGACTAATAGTGTGGCTATTGCTAATAGTTTATACATAAGTGTTTATTACCTTGTTGTCGCTTAATATAAAGCAACCACATGCGGCATAACCGCATGTGGTTTTTCAGGTTTTTAAAATACAAACTTAGCATTTAATGTCGCCGTGCGAGGCGCACCAATCCAGCCAGCATTTGGCGCGATTGTTCCCAGGTAATCTTCGTCGAAGACATTATTAACAGTCAAGCTTAACTCCATACTGTTAATTGCACCATCATTGTTGGAGTAAAGCGTCTTACCAATGTAAAGGTCACTCACAACATAAGAGTCGCTTTCCTGAGTGTTAGCCTGGTCTAAGAATCGCTCGCCAACATACTTGGTGCTGAAGCCAGCATAGAAGTCTTCTTTGGTATAATCGAAGCTAACGACAGCCATGTCCTGAGCACTGCCCAATACGGTATTTCCGCGGAGCGCTTCATCAGTATAAGTTGAATCATTTTTTGTGTAAGACACATAAACGCCCAAGTTATCACTGAGGTTGTAATCAAGTGATGCTTCAATACCGTTTGACTCAACCCCCCCCGTATTTACATAGCTTCCAGCGGCTTCCTCCAGGTAATCGATACCATCAGCATCTTCAGCGCTGATAAAAGTAATACGATTGTCGAACGTAATATCATAGTACGTTAAGCTGGCATTAAAGCCCGGTGTTGAATAGCGTAAACCTAAGTCAATGTTATCCGCAGTTTCCGGCTCAATTAAGCTAACATCGCGATCCGGCTCTTCTAAGACTGAATCTTTAATGGCGGCAAAGTTTTCTGAGTAACCACCAAAGACTTCTAAGCCTCTAACTGGTAAAGGCGCCACGAAACCGGCTGACAGTAAAGCATCTGAGTCAGAGGACACTTCCAGATTATTTTCCGGGTTAAACTGATCTTCTTTTGATACTTCCACATCGAACTTTTTCGCACCCAGGCGGAATGTTGCGAAGCCTGCGTCGATTTCGTCCTCAATGTAATACATCAACGTTTCAACCGGGAATTCACGACTGTACTGAACCCAGTATGGGTTGCTTTCAATTCGGGCACTAACAGAAGCATCGATCGTTTTATGGAAGTCACGATATTCATCACGCTGATAGTCTTCGTACCAGAAACCGCCTCGCAATGTGTTTGCCATACCGGCAACTGTCGTGTCCCAGACGAAGTCAGCATTTACACCGTAACGCTGTTTTTCGTAGTGTGAGTGACGTTGTGAGCTAACCGGCATTGCTCCTTGCTCATAGCAGCCCGGATCAAGGGCGGGATCATCGTTACCATAAGGGAAGCTTAAAGAACTTTCACAACCAGGTCTAGGTGACAACGACTCACCATTTCTATTAACGAAATAAATCTTACCGTTTTGTGAACCGCCATAAGCGGTCGTGGAGGTGTCTAGTTCAGACTGTGGGTTTCCTGTGCCGTCTTCAGTAACGTCGACGATATAAGGTGGCAACCATTTGCCGGTCCCTTCATTCTCATGATAATAAACATTGGTACTGACATCGACTTGGCCCAGCATAAAGTCAGCTTTTAAATAACCAAATAGGTTCTCACGCTCAGTAACCCAGCCTTCGCGCCACACTTGGTCTTGGTGAGGAATACCCGTCCAGTTTTCAGTTAGCCCGTCCCAGTTAGGGTTCTGCTCATACTGCGCCAGGCCGTAAACACGCTGGTAGGTGTATTCCTGAGCGTCGTCGTAACTGACATAACCAGTTAAATCAACATCGCCAATACGGCTAATGATTTTACCTTCAGCATGATCACGAGTATTGGTCGCCGAGCCATCCATATAGTCGTCGTTTTGTTGACTGGACAGCGAGAACCACGCAAACGTGTCTTTTGCAATTTCGCCGGTGTCATAGCGGGCATACAATTTCTGTGCGTTGTGCTCACCAAAAGTCGTACTGACTGTAAATTCCTCTTCGTACGCCGGACGAATGGTTGTAAAGTTCAACGTTCCGCCTAAGGCCTCGTTTGAACGCGAGCTAATGTCTGAGGTTCCCTGCGATACCTCGGTGCCGCGTAAGTTTTCAGTATCAATATAACGGCTGGCCTTAGTACCGCCGCCATAGTTTGAGTTACCGTTAGAGATACCATCGACAGTCATACCGATTTGCTGAGACTCAAGGTCTAACTGAAAACCACGAATCGAGATGCTGGTTGACCATTCGTCAGAACCAAAGGGGTCACCCTCGTTCACCAATACGCCCGGCAGGTTATCTACCATTGCCAAAGCGCTGGTCATAGCAGTTTGTTGCTTTTGCATTTCAGCTGAGGAAGCGTTATTAGCGTAAGAAACACTGCGGCCGGTAACCACAATGGCTTCCATTTCTTCTTTGTCTTTTTCCGCTTGTTTATTTTGATTGTCTTGCGCCATTGCTGGCAGAGAAGTAGCAGATAATGCGGATAGTACAGAAAGTGCAATTAAGCTTTGCTTCATAGGCACATAAGTTTTCATAAAAAGTTCCTGTTTCTTCTGTTGTGGTGAAAATCCTTAATATATGAGTCTAATGTGACAACGGCGTGAAGGTTAATTGATCATTCAATTAAAATCAAGTTTCGTTAATTGACTGTTCAATTAACAATAATTTTAGGCATAAAGTAGATACTTTTCGTCTAATATCGGCGTTAACTTAAACTAGGAACTGCGATAGGCTATATCTAAAGGCTTATTGCGGAGAACTTTCATGAAGACAGTGGGCATTATTGGTGGCATGAGCTGGGAATCAACCAGTACCTACTATCGCCGTTTGAATCAACTCGTAAATCAGCGCCTTGGTGGTTTACACAGCGCCGAAATACTGCTTGCCAGTGTCGACTTTGCTCCCATTGAAACCATACAAAGCAACGGTGATTGGAATGCCGCCGCTAAGGCCCTTACCGACAAAGCAAAGCAGCTGGAAAGCGCCGGCGCCGAAGCTATTGTCATTGCCACCAATACCATGCACAAGGTTGCCCCGCAGATTGAACAGGCCGTGTCCCTGCCCCTGCTGCACATTGTCGATGCCGTCGCTGATCACCTTGAACAAAACGATATACAAGACGTTGGCTTACTGGGCACACGGTTTACTATGCAACAGCCTTTTTATAAACAACGACTTGAACAGCGCGGTATAACAGTGCGGATACCGGCAGAAAGTGAAGCAACCATTGTCGACCAGATTATCTTTACAGAGCTGTGTCATAGCCAGTTTACTGACCACGCCCGCGAACAATATCTTCGTATTATTGACGCCTTAGCTCAGCAAGGCGCAGAAGGTGTTATTCTGGGCTGTACCGAAATTGGTTTATTAGTACAGCAACAACATTCAGCACTGCCCTTGTTCGATACCACCGAACTGCATTGCCGCGCCATTGTCGACTGGATGTTAGATTCAAAAGCAGGCATATAATGACCGAACCAACGATTAACTTTTCGCGTTTTTATGAAAGAGCCTGCAAACGCAAAGGTGGCGAGAAGGCCATGTTAGCACGCATGCCCAGAATAGCGTCTTTAAGTGAGCTGAAACAGCTGGATGACCGCGACGTTTTATCCACCATTACTCGCTGTATTTTCCGCGCCGGTTTTGTCTGGCGAATTATTGAAGCCAAGTGGCCGGGGTTTGAGGAAGCCTTTAAAAACTTTGTGCCGCTTTACTGGCAACAAGTACCACCGGAAGTCCTGGAAGAGCTTTCGAAAGATCAACGCATTGTCCGTAACCCGCAAAAAATAAATACCGTTCCGGCTAATGCCCGCATGATTGTCGAAGTGTCTGAACAATACAGCAGTTTTGGTCAGTTTCTGGGTCAATGGCCATCTGCTCAGCAGGCAGAGTTGCTGCATTACATAAAAAAGAACGGTTCACGGTTAGGCGGCATTACGCCGCAATACGTTCTTCGCGAGCTTGGCTGGGACGGTTTTATTCTTTCCAGTGACGTTGTTACCGCGTTAACTAACCACAATCTTATGGATGCCTCCCCCACCAGTCAAAAAGGGCTGAAACAAGCTCAGGCAGCCTTTAACCACTGGCATCAGAAAACCCGGCTACCTTATAGTCATTTGTCCCGAATTTTGTCCTATAGTGTCGGTGATTAGAACGCCATAACCTTTACCTAATTGGATGCTAACAAATTGAATAGCGGCCCTTTTAACGGTATATTGCCGGCTTTCTCAACCAAGGAGAGACTCATGAGAAAAACTGTCATTGCATTGGCAATGCTTACCTTACCCAGCGCTGCTTTAGCCGAATCCCCCAACTGGAATAAAGTTGATGCATCTTATCTTGATACCGATGTCGGCGTTGAAGGATTAGGCGATCTTTCTTTTGACGGATTCAGAGTCGGCGGTTCAGCCGCTATCAATCCGGAGCTGGTAGTTTTGGATAACCTTTTTATCTTTGCTGATTTCGATTCCATATCGAATGATGACTCTAACGCCGACTTAGACGTCGATTTTTTATCAGCGGGTATTGGTTCATACAAACACCTCACTGAAACCACCGATTTATACGCAACAGTGTCGTTTGAACGTGTTGAGAGCGAGATATCAATTCCCGGACTTTCGACATCAGACTCTGACAAAACCTGGGGTGTAGGCATTGGACTTCGCTCTATGCTGACGCCAAAAGTTGAAGTCGATGCGAAACTTGATTACGTTGCCTTTGACGAAGAAGTGGTTCGCGTTAACCTTTCAGCCTTTTATCACGTTACAAAAAACGTTTCTTTAGGTCTTGGCTACGAAACCCGTAGAGAAACTCAGAACCTGGATGTTGACAGCCTGAGCGCGACTGTCCGCTATTCATTTTAACTCGCTGTAGATTCGAGTTTTCCTGCTGCTGAATCAGCAGCAGGTTCGTATGCTCTCTGGATAAATCATCGTCAGTCTCCTATAACTAGGTGATCACCAACACGTGCTTTATCATAAAACCAACTTTTCAAAAGACGGTGGAGATTTAAATGAGCTCAGCCAAAAATGCACTGATACTCGGTATTTCGCTTATCATTAGCTTCATAGCCATTGGCGTTATTGGTTCAAATGCGCTACTTGAGCATAAATCAATGGAGCGCAGTGTCACGGTTAAAGGGCTATCTGAACGCGAATACCTTGCCGATACGGTCATCTGGCCTATTCAATTTACCGCTGCCAGCAATGATTTAACCGATATCTATGAAACGATGGAAGCATCGAACAAAAAAGTCATCGCTTTTTTACGGGAAAAAGGTATTGAATCCAGTGAAATTTCTTCGTCAGCGCCTTCAATTACCGATAAATCGGCACAGCGTTACGGTTCGTCCCGATCAGCTGAGTTTCGTTATACAGCGACACAGGCCATTACCGTCTACTCCAATAAGGTTGAACAGGTTCGCGGTGTTATGGGAGACCTCGCCGATTTGGGAAAAGAAGGCATTGTTCTCAGCAGCGAAGACTATCAGGCACAACCTGAATACTTGTTCACGCGCTTGAATGAGGTGAAGCCCAAAATGATAGAAGAAGCCACCAAAAAAGCCCGGGAAGTGGCAGAAAAATTTGCTACAGACTCCAACTCTCAGTTAGGCAAAATAAAGCAGGCACGCCAGGGGCAATTTAGTATTAGCCCACGCGACCGCCACAACCCCCATTTGAAAAATGTGCGGGTTGTATCCACCATTGAATATTACTTGTCCGATTGAGCTATTCGCTTCACAATGCCGCTAAATCTGTGCCACAAGGCTTATTAGATAATGAAAAGAATTCTCCAGTATTTGTTTAAAGGGTTAGCTATTTTACTGCCCATTGTTGTCACCTTTGCTCTGCTGCAATGGCTGTTAGTGACTATTGAAACCTGGCTAAAACCAATATGGATAACATTACTGGGCGAATCATCATATTTTCCCGGGCTCGCCTTTATCAGCTTCTTAGCCATTGCGCTGCTCATTGGTTTCAGTTCTCGCTGGCGGTTTATCGATTCTCTGTGGCAACTTCCCGGAAAGCTGATGAAAGAAGACCAAGTCGCCGTGTTTCTGCCCATGAGTTACAACGTGGGCGGTTATATGGTGATTGTTCCCGGCGACTGTGTGGAGTCCCTGACCATGAAACCTGCTGATGCCTTGCAGCTAACTATTAGTGGCGGACTGGGAAAGAACCCTTCGGGTAAAACCGATTAAAAATTGCAGTTGAAATCATCGCCTGGGCTGGTAAAGTTCGCGCTATGAAAATGACCGAACCCTGCCCTTGCGGCTTAGATAAAACCTATCAGGATTGTTGCTACGTTTACCATAGCGGAGAGGCCGTTGCCCAGTCCCCGGAAACGCTTATGCGGTCACGTTACAGCGCCTTTGTCGGTCGTTTATCCGGTTACCTTGAAGCGACCTGGCACAGCAGCTCTCGTCCCGCGCTGCTCGATTTAAGTGATTCGCCAAACTGGCTCAAGCTGCAGGTTATTTCATCCAGCGTAGACGACAACAAAGGCCAGGTGCATTTCCGCGCATTTTATCGGGATGGCGATGACGTCGCCTTTATGGAAGAACAGTCAGACTTCGTGCAAGAAGATGGCAAGTGGTACTACGTGTAGGGCTCTGTTAATAACGGCTAGCCAAGTGCTGGCGATAAAATCGCCAATGGCGTGAATTCATCAAGTACCAGCAGCAAATAAACCAACCAAATACGATGGCTGCCCGGCCAAAAGAAAAAGCGCCGTGCTGCTCTATGAATAACCAGAAAATTAATACAGCATCAACCAAAAGAGAAAGCAATAACAGGAACTGCGCAAAACGCATTAACACATTAGCCCAGTTACGCTCGTCTTCACCCGCAAAGGTTGTCGCCAGCAAAACCAGTAAAGCGGGTAAGCCAATCAATAACATCAGTCCAAATTGTTCAGAACTGGTGTAAAAAAGCTTGAGCAAACGGGTGCGATCTTCTGCAAAGGTAAGCGAAATAATAGCGGCCACATAGCCGCGCATCTGAAACAACAGAACCAACAAGAGCGAGAGCGGGATGCTCGCTCTGCCTTCTTTATCCAAGTAACGTGCTTTCTCGACGAATCGCTGCCCGGCGTTTATCTCCGCGCTGCCAGATTTTTTCATGAAAATAGTAACCCACTGTGTTCACTAAAGGTTCAATCAAGGCAATTGCCCCACCCAGTACGATGTCACCTGTCATTAACCATACAACGCCAAAGGCGATGATAAAATGCATAATACCAAATGATACTGTTTTTACTGCGTCTTTCATAACAACCTCTCACTTCAACTTTTAATTATTGTTGTCGATTAAGGTTGTTTTATCCAATTAAAAAAAGCGATAACCCTATTCGCTACCATGTATTCGCTTAAACCGCCCGTTTCAGTTGTTCACGCAGCTCTGCTACTTCATCCCGTAATTGACCAGCTCGCTCAAACTCAAGGTTTTGTGCCGCTTTGTGCATTTCTTTTTCTTTGGCTTCAATTTCCTTCATTACCTCTTTCGCATCTCTAACCACTACCGTGCGGGCATCGTAGCCAGACGCGACTTCAGAAAGCGCTTTATCGGCTTTACTCTTCCGCGCTTTAGCCGAACCCTGCCCCATATCCATAACATCGGTAATGTCTTTATTCAGACCTTTAGGGGTAACCCCATGTTCTTTGTTGTAAGCAATTTGCTTCTCACGCCGACGCTCAGTTTCATTCATAGCTCGCTGCATTGAGCCCGTAATACGATCCGCATATAAAATAGCGCGACCATTCACATTTCGCGCAGCACGACCCATGGTCTGAATCAATGAGCGATCCGAGCGCAGGAACCCTTCTTTGTCTGCATCCAAAATAGCAACCAGCGAAACTTCCGGCATATCCAACCCCTCTCGCAGCAAGTTGATACCCACCAGAACATCAAATTTACCCAAACGTAAATCGCGAATAATCTCCATCCGTTCAACGGTATCGATGTCCGAATGCAAATACCGGACTTTTATGCCGTGCTCATCCAGATAATCGGCCAGATCCTCCGACATTTTTTTGGTTAACGTGGTTGCCAATACTCGTTCGCCCTGCTCTGTTCGCAAGCGAATTTCTGACATTAAATCATCTACCTGAGTAGCAACCGGACGCACTTCTATCTGCGGGTCAATCAGCCCGGTCGGTCTGACAACCTGCTCTACCACTTCGTTATCGCTGCGTCCCAGTTCGTACTTACCCGGTGTTGCAGATACGTACAAGGTCTGTGGCGCTATAGCCTCAAACTCGTCGAACTTCAGTGGTCGGTTATCCAGTGCTGACGGTAAGCGAAAGCCATATTCCACCAGATTTTCTTTGCGTGAACGGTCGCCTTTATACATGGCACCAACTTGTGACACCGTCACGTGCGACTCATCGATAACAAGCAACGCATTATCCGGCAGGTAATCCATCAGCGTTGGAGGCGGTTCGCCGGGCGCACGGCTCGATAAATAGCGGGAGTAGTTTTCAATGCCTGAGCAATAACCCAGCTCAAGCATCATTTCAATATCAAATTGGGTCCGCTGATTGATCCGTTGTTCTTCTATCAACTTATTTTGTTTAAGCAGAAGTTCGCGGCGATCTTTCAGTTCATCTTTTATCTTCTCAATGGCCTTAACTAAAACCTCACGCGGTGTTACATAGTGGGTTTTCGGGTAAATGGTCGCGCGCGCTACGTCTTTTTCCGTTACCTGACCAGTTAAAGGCTCAAAGAAGCTGATGCGGTCCACTTCGCTGTCAAACAATTCAACCCGTACTGCAGTTTCTTCCGACTCTGCCGGAAAAATATCAATAACGTCGCCGCGAACCCGGTAAGTACCGCGCTCAAAAGCGGCATCGTTCCGTTTGTATTGAAGTTGCGCAAGACGCCTGAGCATATCGCGCTGATCAATAATGTCGCCGCGGCGCAAGTGCAGCATCATTTTCATATAGGATTCAGGGTCGCCCAAACCGTAAATAGCTGACACCGAGGCCACCAACACCACATCACGGCGTTCCATTAAAGCTTTGGTGGCCGACAAGCGCATTTGCTCAATATGGTCATTAATTGAAGCGTCTTTCTCTATAAAGGTGTCCGTGGTGGGAACATAGGCCTCGGGCTGATAATAGTCATAGTATGAAACAAAATACTCCACCGCATTATTGGGGAAATATTCTTTCATCTCACCATAAAGCTGTGCCGCCAGCGTTTTGTTGTGCGCCAGTATCAGCGTCGGCCGTTGAGAACGTTCAATCACATTCGCCATGGTAAAGGTTTTACCCGAACCGGTAACACCCAGCAGCACCTGATGGGCCAGTCCGGCATCAAGATTGTCGAGCAGTGCTTCAATGGCTTGGGGCTGGTCACCCGCCGGCTTATATTTAGAAACCAGTTCAAATTTCTTAGCCACGTTCTCTCCTCAACTCGCGTGAAAACCACCAATACGCAATAACAGCAGTAAACAGATTAGCGACCACACCACCAATAAACAAACCAGTTAGGTCAGCGAGCAAACTTCCTAAATACGAGAGCGGCACAAACAGCACAAATAAACGGATAATGCTCAGCCATAGAGCATTCATTGGCCGGTGCACAGCGTTAAAGCTGGAGTTGGTTAGTATAATCACGCCCTGCAACCCATAACCCAACGGCATAATATAAATAAAGAGCTTAACAATGTCGGCAACGACCTGTTCCTCGGTAAAAACCTGAGCTATCCAGTGCGCACCAACTAACAGCAGTAAATAAATCACAGTCTGAATTGCCAGTACCGCTTTTAATGCGGTTCGGTAGGCTTGTTTAACCCGGTCACTGCGATCAGCGCCGTAGTTTTGGCTGATTAACGGCGGCAAAGACATGGACAAGGCCAAAATAATAACGCTGGCCAATGACTCCAGGCGCGAGCCCACACCAAATGCAGCTACTGCTGGAGCACCGTATGAGGCAACAATAGCGGTCATTATCGACATGGCTAAAGGCGTTAACATATTTGCACTGGCTGCCGGCATGCCAATTTTTAAAATACCACGAGCTGATTTTATCCAGGCCCGGACAAACAGCGTTTCACCGGGCGGTTTTGAAGACACCAATTTTTTTCTTTGCAGCAACCAGAACACTAAAAACAAACCACTGAACCAGGAAATAACACTGGCCAGCGCTGCGCCCTCAATTCCCATTGCCGGGACAGGCCCCCAGCCAAAAATTAAAATGGGATCAAAAATCGCATTGGCTAAGCCACCGGAGGCCATAATCAACGATGGCGTCCGGGTATCCCCCGATGCACGCAATATAGCATTACCTACCATGGGTGTGACTAACATCACACACCCCAGATACCACCAGGTCATATACTCGCGAATAAGCGGCATCAAGCGTTCTTGTGCCTGCAACAAGCTGAAAACAGGGTCCATCAATAAGTAGCCAACCAATGCCAAAGCAGCGACTAATAACGCTGACACCGAAAGCGCTGAAAAACCGTCAAAATGCGCTTCTCCGGGTTTCTCTGAACCGTACTTACGGGCAATAACAGCAGAGGTTCCAATGCCCAGGCCTATGGCCAGGCTGATAACGGTAAAAGTAACGGGGAAAGTAAAGCTGACCGCCGCTAACGGGTCGGTTCCAAGCATACTGATAAAGAAGGTATCGACAACATTAAAACTGATAAGGGTAGCCACACCGAAAATTACTGGCCAGGTCATTTCCCAGAGTTTTTGTCCTACCGGCGCGCTGATAAGACTTCTTGATGCGTCGGCAGCTGCCATTCAATCCCTCCTCAGTTCAATAGCGCAACAGTGTACATCAGACTGCGCTTTGTGGCTACGGAGAATGGACTTTAGCCACTGCGATCCGTATAGTAAAGGGCATTTCACCCCTTGCGAAAAACAGGATCTGAACGTGGATTATCAACTCTCTGATCGTATCAATGCTATTCAACCGTCACCGACTCTGGCGGTTACTCAAAAAGCCAATGAACTGCGCCAACAAGGCAAAGATGTTATTGGCCTGGGCGTCGGCGAGCCAGATTTTGATACGCCGGATTTTATCAAAGAGGCCGCGATTCAGGCCATTCGCGATGGTAAAACCAAATATACCGCCGTTGATGGTATCGATGAATTAAAAGATGCGGTCATAAAAAAGTTACAGCGTGACAATAACCTGAGCTACGAGCGCAATGAAGTTATTGTTTCTGCCGGCGGTAAACACAGTATCTTTAATTTACTCAGTGTCTGGTTAAACCCGGGCGATGAAGTCATTATTCCGGCACCTTATTGGGTATCCTACCCGGATATGACCAAGCTGGTTGGTGCCGAACCCGTTATTGTTAAAGCCGGTATTGATCAGCGTTTTAAGATTACAGCGGAACAATTGCGTGACGCATTGACCGACAAAACACGCCTGATGTTTATTAATAGCCCATCGAATCCGGCAGGTACGGCTTATACGGCTGACGAATTAAAAGCCCTGGCGGAAGTACTGCGCGATTATCCCAACGTATTAATCGCTACCGACGACATGTACGAGCACATTCTCTGGAGTGACTCACCTTTTGCTAACTTGCCGATGGTGGCACCGGATCTTAAAGATCGTACAGTTATTCTTACCGGCGTATCTAAAGCCTATGCCATGACCGGTTGGCGCATCGGCTATGCCGCAGGCCCTAAACCCATTATTGCGGCTATGAAAAAAATGCAGTCGCAAAGCACCTCCAACCCGGCCAGCATCAGTCAGCATGCAGCAGCCGCTGCTTTAAATGGTGACCAAAGCTGTATTGACACCATGATTACTGCGTTTAAAGAGCGTCACGATTACTTAGTAGATGCACTTAATGACATTAACGGTGTTAATTGCGTACCCGGCGACGGTACGTTTTATGCGTTTGCCCACGTTGAAGGTCTTATGGCGAAAGCAGAAGTCAATAATGACGTTGCGCTCTGTGAAAAATTATTAACAGAAGCCAACGTAGCGCTTGTGCCCGGCTCTGCGTTTGGTACTGAAGGTTATTGTCGTTTGTCGTTCGCAACCCGCATGGACACTCTGAAAGAAGCCGTAAAACGCATCAGAAACTTTTCAGAAAGTTTATAAAACAACCGTTTTGGCGCCATTTTAGCTAATGAGCGCCAAAACCCGGTTAATTTAACGCTTATTCGAGCTTAAATCCTGCTAATATCAGCTTTTTTCAGTTTGATACTTTTATTACAAATTACTAAAAAAACCTCTCTGCCCTTCCGATCAGATCCAGATCAAACCTATCAATGTCAAGCCTGATTATTCAATTTTACAAAGGATTTTTTGGCGTGTTTTTTAGTCAATTTCACTAAGAAATACACAAGTTGCTGATTCTTCGGGCATTGGATGGTGAATCGATCACCAATATGAACATTTATTCATCATTTTTATTTAAATCACTGTATTTTATAACTTTTTTATTTCTACGTTACTTTTTAACCAGCGCCAAAATCGCCCTTAAAGCCGCATCATTGTTACAACTTAACAGAGTTAAACACAAGGTTATCCACAGATTCCGTGGATAAGATCATGTAGCCGTTATCTACTGCGACATTCAGATATCTGTGGATAATACGATGGGTCGTAAAGTTACCACTAATGTTATAGATGCAACTTTGGTAGTTACTTGACATTGTCAGCGATAGCGATTAATAGAGATTTTTACACGAATACGATTAAAAAGCGCATTTGCTGACTTTTTCGACAACCAAACCTTTTTCCTTTAAAAACCTTCACAGAATAGTTGACACCCCTGCTCAGGAGCTTTAATATTCGCAGCCGTTGAATGTTGTTCCCCAGTAGCTCAGCTGGTTAGAGCGGTGGACTGTTAATCCATGTGTCGTTGGTTCGAATCCAACCTGGGGAGCCAAACAACATACAACTTATACAATTCCCTAGTAGCTCAGCTGGTTAGAGCGGTGGACTGTTAATCCATGTGTCGTTGGTTCGAATCCAACCTGGGGAGCCAAATTCAGAGAAAACCGCCTATATGGCGGTTTTTTTGTGTTCGGACCACAGCCCGGCACTTAATTCAGCGATAGGTTTGGTTGCACCGGCCGCTATCCACTGCGCTAAAACCTCTGCCACATTCGGCCAGTACAATCTCCGTGGCTGTCGCTGCGTCAGCCACTTATCAATCAACACGGTATCAAGGCGCTTAAGTACACAGGCTAAACCTTGTTCCTGCAGTATTCGGGCATTCCATTTTTGCTCAAACTGTCCGGTTAATGGCTTTACCGCCAACGCCTTTCCCTGGCTCAGAGCTTCACAACTGGTTTCAAAGCCTGCATTCGACAAAATGGCCGACGCTTTACTAAAGTGCGCCGCAAACTCGTTCCGCGACGGCGGGTAACATTCAATATGTCCCAGCGACTCACGCTTAACCTGCGGATGGAATACCGAAAATTCGTAATTATCCAGCGGCTGAAGCTGATCAATAATGTGCCCCGGATCTTCAAAGGGAAGGTACACCACCACACGTTGCATGAGTCCGGCACAGGCATTTTCTTCTTGTCTTACCACCGGCGGAATGGCGTTACCACTCGCCAGCCAGTGCATCCCAACCGGATCGGAACACGGTGCAAACGATAAAATCAGTTGTTTCTGCCACCAGGACAGCCGTTGAAACAGCTCAGGCTCCTGAAAGGCGTATTGCCGCCCCAGACCAATACACCGTATTCCTCTCTTTTTAGCCGCCCAGGCAGTTACGGGTTCATAATCGGTAATGACTAAATCATATTTTTCAACAGGTAAGCTTTTTACATCCTGCCAAAACTGCTTCCAGTCATTATTCAGCAACGTTTTGCGTCTGCGCAGCCGGCCCCTCTGTGTGACAAAGGACAAGCCCTGCCGCCATTGATAATCACCGAATACATCCATATCGAACAATCCATTCGCTTCACGACCGGAGATCAAGTAGTCCATATTGAGATTGTCATGCTTTGCTAAGTATTTTGCCAAGGTATGGCAACGGCTTAAATGACCATTGCCGGTGCCCTGTATACCATAAAGAATTTTCATATAACCAACTCCGAGACAACGACAGCCAGCAACACACCGGCGACAATATCGCCGGGATAATGAACTCCGACCACAACTCTGGAGGCACCAATGCCCAACGCCCAGCCAAAACAGACTAAACCCAGTTCCGGATAATAGTGGTAGGTGATGATGGCAAACAGGAATCCTGCCGCGGTATGGCCTGATGGAAAGCTGAACTTATCACTGGCAACAACCAGCGAGGCTAACGTTAAATTAAGTTCGCAGGGGCGTTGCCGTCGAAAACTGTTTTTCATTATCCAGTAAAGAGGAAGTTCCAGCGCAAATGCCAATAATAAAAAAGTAAAGTATTCATCGCCGGATTCATCCAGCATCCATGCCAGTAAAGCAATAGCGAGGTATCCGTAACCATCGCCGCTGCGGGAGGTGAGCAGAGCAATTTGTCCGGGCAGATCTTTCGCCCGCAACCCCGAGACCAGACAATAACAATAGCGATCAAAGCGTTGTAAATAACTGAGTAATACCATGTGGTTTAAAACCCAATGTGGCGTCAGTTGAGGCCACCTTGCCAAGGCTTTGTGACACTAAATCAGCAATTTCGTGAACAAAGCATGACAATGCATAAATTTTCTCCTGAAGACATGCTCGCTGTCTGTTGTTTATAGCGGCCAAAACACCGATAATGTGGGCTCATAAATAACCACAGTATCCGGAAAAGTGAATGACCGATTACTTACTGCTACTGATAGGCACCGTGCTGGTCAACAACTTTGTGTTGGTTAAGTTCCTTGGCCTATGCCCGTTTATGGGCGTTTCCAGCAAGTTAGACACGGCTATTGGCATGTCTGCAGCCACCACTTTTGTGCTGACCCTGGCGTCGGTCTGTAGCTACCTGGTCAATCAATACTTGCTAGAGCCACTCGACTTAATGTCGTTGCAAACGCTCAGCTTTATTCTGGTTATTGCGGTAGTGGTGCAATTTACGGAAATGGTCGTGCACAAAACCAGCCCGACACTGTACCGGTTGCTGGGCATTTTTCTGCCGCTTATTACCACCAACTGCGCGGTTTTAGGGGTGGCCTTACTTAACGTCAACGAGCAGCACAACTTTGTGCAGTCTATTGTTTATGGGTTAGGAGCGGCTATTGGTTTTTCACTGGTACTGATTTTATTCTCAGCTCTGCGCGAACGCTTAGCTGCCGCCGACGTTCCGGTGGCGTTTAAAGGCTCAGCTATTGCGATGATAACCGCAGGGCTTATGTCTCTTGCCTTTATGGGCTTTAGCGGATTGGTGAGCGCTTAATGAGTTTATTCGGAGCAGTTATCGCGCTGGGTGTATTAGCGCTGATATTCGGGGTGATACTCGGTTTTGCCGCGGTTAAGTTCCGCGTCGAGAGCGACCCTATAGTTGATCAAATTGATGAAATTCTGCCACAAACTCAATGTGGCCAATGCGGTTATCCGGGTTGCCGCCCCTACGCGCAAGCCATTGCCGATGGCGACGACATCAACAAGTGCCCGCCCGGCGGTGAAGCGACCATAAAGCAGCTTGCCGATTTAATGGGCGTTGAAGCCAAACCGCTGGATGGTGCGCACGGCGAAGAAGACGTTAAGAAAGTTGCGGTTATTCGCGAAGACGAATGCATTGGCTGTACCAAGTGCATTCAGGCCTGCCCGGTTGATGCCATTTTAGGTGCGGCGAAGCAAATGCATACCGTTATAGAGCACGAATGTACCGGCTGCGACCTGTGTGTTGAACCCTGCCCGGTCGACTGCATTGATATGGTTGCAGTTAAGGCCAAGCCAGAAACCTGGCAATGGGACTTAAACACCGTAAAAGAAAATATCAAGGCCAACAGTATTCCGGTGAAGGTGGTGGAATGAGCGACGTAAAAACCCTAAACCGCGACTTTAACACCGGCATTATTGGTCAGTTCCCCGGCGGTGTTCACCCGCCGGAGCGAAAACAGCCCGCTACTAGCACACCTATTCGGCGTCTGGCATTACCGCAGGAACTGATTTTACCCGTGCGCCAGCACATTGGCCCGTCCGGCAAAGTGTTGGTTAAAGTGGGTGAACGCGTCGATAAAGGCCAGCGTCTGACTGAAGCCGGATTAAGCCAGGGCTTACCGCTGCATGCGCCAACCTCGGGCGTTATTGCGGCCATTGAAGAACGCCCTACTGCTCACGCCTCCGGTTTGCCCGAGCAAGCCATTGTCATTCACCCTGACGGCGAAGAACGCTGGGGCACCCGGCACGCGTTGCCCGATTACCGTGATGTAGAAGTGGCTCGTCTGTTAGAACTGATTCAGCAAGCTGGCATTGCCGGGTTAGGCGGCGCCGGGTTCCCGACTGCGCAAAAACTGGCTCAACAAAAACCGCTCAAGCACTTAATTATTAACGGTGTTGAATGCGAACCCTATATTGCTGCCGATGACCGCTTAATGCAGGAATACGCGAACGACATTATTGCCGGCACCCGCATTTTGCAGTACATGACCCATTGTGAGTCGGTGCTGCTGGCTATTGAAGACAATAAGCCCGAAGCCATTAAAGCCATTGCTGAAGCCATAGACGACGATCCACAAATTGAACTCAAAGTTGTTCCCACCAAATACCCCTCGGGTGGTGAGAAACAGCTGATTGAATTGCTGACCGGCCAGCAGGTACCCGCCGGCAAGTTGCCTATGGATATCGGCTTTCTGATGCAAAACGTCGGTACCGCCTACGCAGTTAAACGCGCCATTATTCACGGTGAGCCATTATTAGAGCGTGTAGTTACAGTAACCGGCGAGTCGCTAAAGCAACGCGGCAATGTCTGGGCGTTACTGGGCACCCCCATTCAGCATTTACTGAATGAGTCCGGGTTCACACCTGAAAAAAAGCAACGAATTATTATGGGCGGCCCCATGATGGGCTTTACCTTACCCAGCAGCGAAGTTCCGGTTATTAAAACCACCAACTGTGTATTAGCGCCAACCGAGCAGGAACTGCCCTCACCCGGTGCTGAGCTGGCCTGTATTCGCTGCGGAGCCTGTGCTGATGTGTGTCCGGCCACCTTGCAGCCGCAGCAATTACAATGGCTGGCTAAGGCCAAAGACTACGACGAACTGGAAAAACACAACTTATTTGACTGTATAGAATGTGGTGCCTGTGCTTATGTCTGCCCCAGCGAAATTCCATTGGTGCATTATTATCGAAAAGCCAAAGCCGAAGTGCGTAATATTGCCCGCGAAAAAGCCAAAGCAGAGCAAGCCCGCAAGCGTTTTGAAGCACGTCAGGAACGACTTGAGCGAGAAAAACAGGAACGCTTAGAGCGCCACCGTAAAGCATCTGAAGAACGTAAAAGAATGCAAGAGCAAAAAGCTAATAAAGCTGACACGAAGGCCGGTGACAAACCGGCCGACGCTGCATCACAAAACAACGACACATCCGCAGGAAAGTCGGCTGCTGTTGCTGCCGCTATTGCCCGCGCTAAAGCCAAAAAAGCAGCACAAGCGGCAAAAGGAAATGAGTCATGAGTTTCAGAATTGCACCATCGCCCCACGGGCATAACCAGCGTAACACCAGCGAAATGATGCGCTGGGTTTGTTATGCGTTGGTTCCCGGCGTATTACTGCAAAGCTACTTTTTCGGCCCCGGCATTTGGTTTCAAATGATTCTGGCCGTTGCTACCTCTGTAATCGCCGAAATGGCCTGCACCGTTGCCCGCAACCGCCCGGCCTTTTCTGCACTGCGCGACAACACCGCGCTGGTCACAGCGGTTTTACTGGCCATTAGTATTCCATCGCTGGCGCCCTGGTGGGTGATTGTTATTGGTACCTTATTCGCCATTGTGGTGGTTAAACACGTATACGGCGGTATGGGTCAGAACCTGTTTAACCCGGCGATGGCAGGTTATGTACTGCTGCTTATCTCATTCCCGGTGCAGATGACCAACTGGTTACCGGCCTCCACTATTAGCGAGCATTCGCTGACTTTATGGCAAACCTTGCACACTATTATATTTGAATACACGCCATCGGGTTACAGCGTAGAGCAGTTGCGCGCCGGTATTGACGGCGTAACCATGGCAACCCCGTTGGATACCATAAAAACAGGACTGACCCAAGGCTACACCCTGACTGAAATTTATCAGGGGCGTGAGTTCAGTTATTTTGCCGGCGCAGGCTGGCAATGGATAAATCTGGGCTTTTTAGTCGGCGGTTTACTTCTGATTCAGCAACGGATTATCAGCTGGCACATTCCGCTGGGCTTTGTTGCCGGCCTTTGCGTACCCGCTTTTTTGGCACACATTTTTGCGCCCGATTTAATGCCCGGCCCTATTGTCCACGCATTAAGCGGAGCCACGATGCTCGGTGCTTTCTTTATTGCCACGGACCCGGTATCGGCGGCGACCTCAAACCGAGGCCGCGTTATTTTTGCTTTGCTGATTGGCTTTTTAGTTTTTGTTATTCGCAGTTGGGGAGGTTACCCCGACGCCGTTGCCTTTGCCGTGTTGCTGGCCAACATGTGCGTACCTTTCATAGACCGGTACACGCGTCCGGTTGTTTACGGGCACGGAGACTGATATGACTTTTAACAGTATGCAAAAAAATGGGTTATTGCTCGCTGCTTTTGCGGTCATAGCCACGTCTTTGATCATTGGCGTGCAGGTACTGACCGAAGACAAAATTGCCAAACAACAACAGCAGCAAGTTCTGCGCACACTGAACCAGCTGATACCTCCGGCATTGCACGACAACGACCTGTATCAGTCATGCCGGTTACTTCAGGATCCGGCGCTGGGCAGCAGTAAAGCGCAGCCTTTATATCGTGCCTGGGTCAATGATCAGCCAACCGCTCTGGCCGCTGAAATTGTTGCGCCAGACGGCTATTCCGGTGCCATTCGTTTGTTACTGGCCATAAAACCCGACGGCGAAGTGCTGGGCGTAAGAACCTTGCGTCATCAGGAAACTCCGGGCTTAGGCGACAAAATTGAAGTCAAAAAAAGCGACTGGATAAAAAGCTTTGCTGAAAAGCGTGTTCGCGGCGAAGACGACAACCGCTGGGCCGTTCAGCGTGACGGTGGTATGTTTGATCAATTTACCGGCGCCACCATTACTCCGCGCGCGGTAGTTTCTGCGGTAAAACGCGCAACCTTGAAGCTCCAGCAACAGACCGATGTTCTGTTTAAAGCCGACTTACCGCATTGTCAGGAGGCAAAACAATGAACGAATACAAAAACCTGACCAAACAAGGCCTGTGGGACAACAACCCTGCACTAGTGCAGCTGTTAGGCTTGTGCCCTTTATTAGCCGTGACTGCTTCGGTAACCAATGCTATGGGCATGGGTTTAGCCACCTTATTCGTACTGGTCGGCTCTAACATTACCGTATCTTTGGTGCGTCAGTTTGTGCCCGCGGAAATTCGTATTCCGGTGTTTGTCATGGTTATAGCCACGTTTGTCACTGTTGTTCAGCTACTAATGAACGCCTACGTGTTTCAGCTGTATCAGTCGCTGGGCATCTTCATTCCGCTTATTGTCACTAACTGCGCGATTATTGGTCGCGCCGAAGCCTATGCCTCTAAAAACCCCTGGCAACGGGCAGCATTCGACGGGCTGGCCATGGGCGTCGGCTTTGCCTTGGTATTGATGGTACTGGGCGCTATGCGTGAAATTATCGGCAACGGCACCCTGTTTGACGGAGCCGAACTGCTGCTGGGCGAATGGGCGGCGCAACTACGCCTTGAGCTGTTCACCGTTAACTATCCGTTATTGCTGGCCATATTGCCCCCCGGTGCCTTTATCGGCATGGGTTTTATTATTGCTCTTAAGAATAAAATTGATGCGGTACGCAGCGCCCGGGCAGAGAAGAAAACCGTTACCCGCGCAAGGGTTACTGCTTAATTATGAATAAAAACAAACGTTATGAAATTTTAAGCCGGTTACGGGACAACAACCCCAACCCAACCACCGAGCTGGAATACGAATCGCCCTTTCAATTACTGATTGCCGTGTTGTTGTCCGCACAAGCTACCGATGTTGGCGTGAATAAGGCCACGCGCAAGCTCTTCCCTGCCGCACCCACAGCCGAAACCATGCTGGCACTGGGTATCGACGGTATAAAAGAGTACATAAAAACCATTGGCCTGTTTAACGGCAAAGCCGAAAACGCCTACAAAACCTGCAAAATTCTGGTCGAAGAATACGGGGGCCAGGTACCGGAAAACAGGGCGGCTCTGGAAGCCTTGCCCGGTGTCGGTCGTAAAACCGCAAACGTGGTCTTAAACACAGCGTTCGGCTGGCCGGTAATTGCAGTGGATACACACATATTCCGCGTGTCTAATCGCACCAAACTGGCACCGGGGAAAAACGTCAAAGAAGTAGAAGAAAAGCTGATAAAAGTGGTGCCGGCTGAGTTTAAAGTCGATGTGCACCACTGGTTAATTCTGCACGGCCGTTACACCTGCATAGCCCGCAAGCCACGGTGTGGTTCCTGTGTCATTGAAGATTTGTGTGAGTTTAAAGAAAAAACCAGCGATTGAGCTTATTACAGCTCAATCGACGACGGTTTTGTCAGTTGCACAATAACGCGGCGGTTAATCTGACGGTTTATCTCATTGTCATTGGATTTAACCGGGCGATCTTCACCGTGAGCAACCGTTTTAATCCGCTCGGCGTCTATGCCCCGCTCAACAAAAAACTGCTGAATTTCTTTCGCGCGCTGTTCGGTTAATTCCTGATTTGGCCCGCGCGCACCAAGCGAATCGGTATAAGCATCGACCAAAACCAATTCCAGTTTGCTATCAACCTGCAAATAGTCACTAATCTGCTTCAATTTTCGCTGTGACGACACCGTCAGCTTTTCACTCTCGCCTTCATGGTTCAGTACCGTGTAGGCAATATCGTCAAAGCTGAATGGCAATAACGCATTAACGCAGCTCATAAAGTCATCGTAAGCGCGGCGAAAATTGACCGAAGAAAGTGATACTGCCACCTGATCGCGGTTGTTATACCAGTCGTTGTAAAAAAATGTGGGGTAACGCCCTTTTTCCAGTTCGTTCAACAAGGTCCAGGCCAACTGCTTCTGCAGCTCACCATCAAACTGCTTATACAACTTCATGCTGCCAATACGGTAACTCGATTCGCCCGGCTGCCAGCGCGGCGGAACCGACTCAATGGCAGACACACCGTAGCTGTCCGGTAACTTGCGCATTTCCATCTTCATACGCAGGTTCAGCTCCTTACTGGCTTCACTCTGAAAGCGCACCTTACCGTAGCGTGGGATCTCATGTTCCATCTCGCAGGCTAAGCGGTTTTCTTCGCTTATCTGCCAGGCAGAAGTGTCCAGGTTCGCACTGTAATGCCTGACTGAGTTTGCTTGCGTCTGCCCCATTGCCAGCAGCAGAGAAGCTGAAACAGCAGTCAACATCGGCCAATTCTTCATAAGCGCCCCTGATTTATTTCTGATACGCCTGTATCGGCACGCATTGCTGTTGCTTTAGTATTTCTGCAAGCAGAGTCTGCCTATCTTTGGCATAATGGGCGTATCTTAAAGTCACTACGGAAATTCTATGTCAGACAGCTCAGACTCGCTTATGAAACAACGCTTTCGCGGCTACATGCCAGTAGTTGTTGATGTTGAAACAGCGGGATTTAACGCCAACACCGACGCGTTACTGGAAATTGCTGCCGTATTACTGGATTTTGACGAGAACGGACTGTTAAAACCGATAGATTCCGTTCATTACCACGTTGAGCCTTTTGAAGGTGCCAATATTGAACAGGCCGCTATCGACTTCAACGGTATTGACCCGCACTGCCCATTGCGCGGCGCTGTAGACGAAGGCGAAGCGCTACGGGAAATCTTTAAACCCATACGCAAAGCGCAAAAAGCCGCTGGCTGCCAACGTTCCGTTCTGGTCGGGCATAACTCAAACTTCGATCACGGCTTTTTGATGGCCGCAGCCGAACGCGCTAACTTAAAGCGCAACCCGTTCCACCCTTTTGTCAGTTTTGATACCACCACCCTGGCGGCAATGACATTAGGCCAGACCGTACTGATTAAAGCTTGTCAGGCAGCTGGTATTGAATTTGATAGCAAACAGGCACATTCAGCCTTATACGATACCGAACGCACCGCAGAACTCTACTGCTGGATGATTAACCGCTGGAAGGAATTGGGTGGCTGGCCGCCGGCAAAGTCTGAAGATAAAACGTAGGACATAAAAAAACCGCTCAAATGAGCGGTTTTTTTGATTCTGCCAACGCTTACAGTTTGTCAGCGTTTTTAGACAGGTAAGAAGCAACACCTTCTGCGTTTTCTTTCATGCCTTCTTTACCTTCTTCCCAGCCTGCCGGGCAAACTTCGCCATGCTTCTGGTGGAAGTTCAGTGCGTCAACCATACGCAGCATCTCGTCGATGTTACGGCCTAACGGCAAGTCATTAATAACCTGGTGACGAACCATGCCGTCCTCATCAATTAAGAATGAACCGCGGAATGCAACACCGGCTTCTGGGTGCTCTACGTCGTACGCTTTACAGATGCTGTGACGAACGTCAGCAACCAATGGGTATTTCACCTCACCGATACCACCAGCGTCAGTAGCGGTATTACGCCATGCACTGTGAGTAAACTGAGAGTCAATTGAAACGCCAATAACTTCAACGCCACGTTTTTTGAACTCGTCTAAACGCTTGTCAAAAGCGATAAGTTCAGAAGGACAGACAAAAGTGAAGTCCAGCGGATAGAAGAAAACAACGGCTTTTTTGCCTTTGATAGCGTCTGACAATTTAAAATCTTCAACAATTTCACCTGAACCCAGTACTGCTGCTGCAGTAAAATCAGGTGCTTTACGACCTACTAATACAGACATCGATTATCTCCATTTGATGTTGAGTGTTAAAGCTTCATTAATAGTGATGGGGATGCCCCTGACAAAAAACAAGTGAATCTGTTTTTTTCACGACCAATCGCCTACTAATTGCTTAAAATTTATTCAGCTGAGAGCAGTTTATTCCGCTAACAGCTTTTTATTACTCCGCTGACAGCTCTTTACTCAGCTGAAGGCTCCGGATGCCGCTCTGCAACTTCAGAGACTAACTGCTGCAGTTCGCCGTTCTGGAACATTTCCATAATAATATCACAACCGCCAACCAGCTCACCTTCAAGCCACAGCTGCGGGAAGGTTGGCCAGTTCGCGTAGTTAGGCAGTTCTGCACGGATATCCGGGTTTTGCAGGATATCGACGTAAGCAAACGCCTGGCCACAGCCCATCAAGGCTTGTGATGCCTGAGAAGAGAAACCACAACTAGGCAACTTCGGAGAGCCTTTCATATATAACAGGATTGGATTTTCTTCGATTTGCTGCTTAATTCTGTCAACCGTTTCCATAACACCTCTGCTTAATATAATGGTTGATTAAAACACTCAGGTATTTTAGCACAGCCTATAAAGTTTTGTCCTAAATTGAAAGATTTCCTTGAAAAGCAAACCAGTCAGCCCTATATAACGTAGAGTGAAAGAAGAAAGAACTTGCACACAGCAAAGTGCAAGTCGCATATTTGCACACAAAAGAACTACGGAGAGAAAAAATTATGGCATTTGAACTACCCGCTCTTCCCTACGAGAAAAACGCTCTGGCACCACATATTTCAGAAGAAACGCTGGAATACCACTACGGTAAGCATCACGCCACTTACGTGAGCAAACTGAACGCTGCCGTTGAAGGCACTGACCTTGAGAGCAAATCTCTGGAAGACATCATCAAATCTGAAAAAGGCGGCCTGTTCAACAACGCTGCGCAGGTATGGAACCACTCTTTCTACTGGAACTGCCTGAGCCCGAACGGCGGCGGCGAACCAACGGGCGCCGTTGCGGACGCCATTAACGCTAAATTCGGTTCTTTCGACAAGTTTAAAGAAGAGTTTAACGCAAGCGCTGCCGGCAACTTCGGTTCTGGCTGGACCTGGCTGGTGAAAAAAGCTGACGGCTCTGTTGACCTGTTCAACACCGACGACGCAGATACCCCAGTTGCGCACGACGACGTAGAGCCACTGCTAACCGTTGATGTATGGGAACACGCGTATTACATTGACTACCGCAACTCTCGTCCTAACTACTTAGAAGCTTTCTGGAAGCTGGTAAACTGGGACTTCGTGAACAAGAACTTTGCCTAAGGCAAGCTTGTGAAGGAATAAAGGAAGGCGCCGCAAGGCGCCTTCTTAATAATAACGAACAACTCAGAAAATAAAAGCTAGCAAATACCAGTAAAGCCACACAGATAATTGTCTCTTCCCTGTAATAGCACCTTAACTTCAATACCCTGCTCATATTGTTACAAAATTAAGGTATTAAACTACTGATACAATCCATCAAGTAACAATCTATGCCGCGAGTATCAGCCTGTATTCCCAGCCTTTTAAACCCAGAGCTTTCTTCGACTTCTATTAACAACACTTAATTTTGTCGACAAAATTACGACTTTGGTCTCAATTTAGTAACTATAGCGATATTAGCTATAGAAATTGTCGACATTGTATGATTAGTTTCATACTATAAAGTTAATAGTAACGCTCTAAAATAAGGCTGCGAAGAATGAATAAACAACACAAAAAAAATAAAACGTCCTCTTTGAGTACCAGTGCTTATCAGGGAACTACGGAAATTCCGCTCAGCGAATTGACAATAGGGACTCATTTAACCCGTATTGTTGACACATACCCCGATCGCGAGGCGATTGTCGTAAAACACCAAGATATTCGCTGGACTTACCGCCAATACTTACGTGAAATTGAACGTGTCGCTACTGGCTTACTCGCAATAGGCGTAAAACCGGGGGAGCGAGTCGGCATTTGGTCTCCAAACAATATTGAGTGGTCTTTAGTACAAATGGCTACAGCCAAAATAGGCGCAATTATGGTGTGCATTAACCCCGCTTACCGCCCTCATGAGTTAGAGTTCGCCATTAATAGCGTCGAAGTTAAATACCTTATTGTTGCTCAGCAGTTTAAAAGTTCGAATTACATTGAAATGCTTTATGAATTGGCTCCTGAACTTAACAGCCATGTTCCCGGTGCAGCTCTAAGCCGATTACCCTCGTTGAGAAAAGTCATTAGCATTGGAGAGAAAAATCACTCCGGAATCTTACCTTTTGCGCAACTACAGGCACTTGGCAACGAACAACATTACCTGCAAATGAAAGAATTAGAGCCCACATTGAGTGCTCACGATCCGATTAATATTCAATTTACTTCAGGCACTACAGGCAACCCTAAAGGTGCAACCCTAAGTCACCGCAATATTCTAAATAATGGTCGGCTAGTAGCTCGTTCCATGCACTTTACTGAACACGACCGGCTGTGCATCCCGGTGCCTCTCTATCACTGCTTTGGAATGGTTCTGGGTAATTTGGCGTGCCTGGCATCTGGGGCTTGCGCCATATTTCCTGGCCCATCATTTGAACCAACCACCACGCTTGAGACAGTAGAGCAGGAAAAATGTACCGCTTTGCACGGTGTCCCCACTATGTTTATCGCTCAACTTGAGCATCCTGACTTTTATCGCTATGACCTCAGTAGCCTTCGCACCGGTGTTATGGCAGGCAGTACCTGCCCCGAAGAGCTAATGCGTAAAGTTCATAGTGACTTTCATATGCAGCAGGTGGTCATTGGATACGGCCAAACCGAATGTAGTCCCATTAACCATATTACCGATACTGACTCGCCTTTAGACAAACAAGTAAAAACTGTCGGTCGCGCCATGCCGCACACTGAAGTAAAAATTATTAACCATAACGGTGATATTGCCGCCGTGGGTGAAGCCGGCGAAATTTGTGCCCGGGGATACTGCGTTATGCAGGGATATTGGGGCGACGAAGAAAAAACCAGAAATACCATCGACTCAGAGGGCTGGCTTCACTCTGGTGACCTCGGTGAAATGGATGAGTCAGGTTATGTCACTATTGTTGGTCGTATAAAAGACCTTATTATTCGCGGTGGCGAGAATATCTATCCAAGAGAAATTGAAGAGGTTTTGTATTTACACGACGATGTTAGCGATGCTGCGGTTTTTGGAGTGCCGGACAAGAAATTTGGCGAACAAGTCTGCTTATGGTTGAGAACAAAGGAGGGTCACACCATAACAGAAGAAGAAACTCGTACTTACTTAAAAGAACAGCTGGCCTATTTTAAGGTGCCTAAATACATTCGCATTGTCGATGAGTACCCCATGACCGTTACCGGAAAATTGCAAAAATTCAAAATGCGTCAGCAAATGGCGAAGGAACTGGGTGTAAAGATATAGCTAACAGAGCCTTGAAAGTTAGCATCCGGTTATCAGTCGGCCGGCGACCCCACTACCAACGTAGTGGGGTCGCTCTCCCCGAAAGAAAGCTCTCAGCTAATGATCCCTTGAAAAAACCAACGGGTTTGTATCAGAGATCACCTTCAACCTTATTGAGTATCAAACTGCGATGAATGATACCAAGTTCAAAACGGCTATCGTTGGCATTAAACGTATTATCACCCAGAAGAAAGTATTCTTCTCCACCTGTTGTATAGACATTATTAGAGTATTTCTGTCGTTTTATAACAGCACTAGCCGGTAAATACTGCACGCCAGACTCAATCAGCTTTTCTGGTAGCTTTACTTTCTTATCATTTATATAAACACCATCTTCTTCGAGCTGAATCGTTTCATTAGGAAGACCTACGATCCTGAAAACCAAAAGATTAAACTGCTGAGGATTTTTCACGGCAACCACGTCCCAGCGGCTCGGTTCATAGCCGAAAGACGACAGAACCCCTATTTCAACCGTCTGCCCGGCTTTTATTGTTGGTTCCATTGAGGAGCCATTTTGAACAAACTCGCGGCTGAAAGCAGATACACTGAACACTATCGTAGTTATCAAAAGAATCCTTTTTTTCATTAATATCCCTCATTTAAGTTTTTTGATGGCGAAAACAACTTGGTACTGCAGGACAGCGATGGGGTTATTGGCCTCACCCTGGCGGACGGACCGACCTGAAGCCTAACCAGTAAATCTAATCAGGCGCTTGTCGGGGAGATGTTCAGAACAAGCTATCCGGAAACAGACTTAGAAGCCATAGAGGCGCAACCGGCCGCTGAACGAATGTGTATACTGACAACCAAAACAGGCTCATTTATTAGACAGCAAGGCTATGAAATAGAAATTGCCGTTAGCGCGGATTAATACCCGCCAAGCGCTGAGGCTAACTATTAGTATCAGCCTCAGTGTTGTCAGCAGACTCTTTTGGCTTATCGGCCAGTTCCAGTATTTTCTCACGGAATTTATTCAGCCCCTGCTGTATGAGCTCATAGGTTTTATCGACATCACTTTCGACATCACCTTCAAACACTTGTAAACCAGTCAGAATATTTTTGGCATCGGTAAAACCTTTTTCGATACCGCCACCAATAATGTCCATAAAGTTATTCAGTGTTTCTTCTTCAGACTCACCGGGGTTCATCTCTTTGTAGCGGCTGTAAAAATTCGTCGCAAAAGACACAATACGGTCGGCCGTAGCCTTGGGAGAGGTATCTGTACCAGCGTCATAAACTTTTTGCGAGGCATTTTTGCCCATTACCGGCTCAAGCTCAGCGTTAATACCTTCCAGCGCCGTTTTATACAGTAAACTGAGTGACTCATTGTTACTGCTCAGTGATACCCGCTCATGAGCACTCAAAATAGCCGCATTTTGCGCCTGTTTAGAGTTCGGAGCCGTTTCTTTAGCATTAAGGCTGTCATCCGCTTTTACTCTGTTGGTATTTTGCTTGCCAGTGCTGGTTACAGAAGTGCTGTTGCCTGAGATAATTGACATAATGTTGTTCCTGAAAAATCGGCTATAACTTGATTTTATTATAGCCCGTAATAGGATATCGGCAGATGCTGGTTAAAATTTAGGCTTTTTTTAACATAGGCTCTGCCGACATTTAAACATTATACCTCAAAACCCAGAAATAACTTCGCGTACTGGAAGAATCCGGGTTTGGCGTAGTCCAGCAAGGGTTCTCTTTTCACTTTTCTGCCATGCATGTAAATGTCTTCAGCCTGTGTGGATAAGCTTATATCCTCAAAAATATTGGCATCCTGCAGGGTAAAGTGAGCCGGGCTGCCAACTTTGAGCCCCCAGTCTAGCCCCAGGAATTTATAGGCTTTATGCGTCGCGCCAGCAACGATGTCCCACGGCGACATGCCCAGGTCCTGTAAGAAATACATTTCCCGATGAAAACCAACGCCCTGAAACACGGCAAAGTTGCCGGCATCGGAACCAACAAGTATCTCAACGCCCGCTTCATCTAATGCCACTATTGCTTTGCGTCTTTCAGCAAAAGCCTCTTCTGCTTTTAATTTAGTCAGCCAGTCAAAGATATTTTTATGGCGTTCGGTTACCGGGTAATCCTCTAATAGCTCTTCATCCACTAACGCTTGTGTCATCGGCACCGACAGAACCGATGTGGATAACTCGCTTTCACCAGGTTCATGTAATTGCAGTACCTCACCAATAACGCCTGCCGTTGGAATAAATAGTGTGCCATGTTCTGCCATCAATTCAGGAATGTCACTTGGCATGGGTTTCCACGGCAAATGCGTAACCGCATCGGCTCCCAGTTTCGTTACCGTGCGAATATCACTCCATGAACCAACATGCACCACCGATTTAATATTCAGTCGCTTAGCTTCGTCTAGAAAAGCCTTGAGTGTCGCTTCATCAACCGTGGGTTTGCTTCCGGCGTTATCAAAAACAATCTTAGCCACGTTGGGCTTTTTCTGACTCAACTCGCCGAGTTCTCTCACCGCCTGCTCCGGGGTACTAATTAAGCGGTTTTCGCCGCCGAAATCACAATGCCCGGTTGGCACGGTAAAACACGGCCCGGCGGCAAACACAAAAGCTTCATTACGTTCGTTTGGAAATTGCTCGTCCCGATAATTCAAAATATCGTCTTCATTACTGTAAAGATCGAGCCAGCCATGCACACCGGCATACAGCATCGCGTTGGCCGTACCCCGAATACCAATGTACTGATAATCGCTTCTGTCGAGCGAGGTATTTCCCATGCTGTGCGAATGCATATCGATAAAAGCCGGCATCATCACTTTACCCTGCCCGTTGCGTGTATCTCTGTGAGACAGGTGTGTATTCACATCGACAATTTGCTTAATTTTGCCATCGGCAATTTCAACATTAACCGCCTTTAACTGCTGCGTTTCAAAGTCTGGCAATAACACATTATTTAGGACAAAGTTGCTCGCAAAGCCCGGGAGGCTAGTGAATAAAACAAAAACTATGAGTAGCTTTTTCATACAATGTTCCTTTTTTGGGGCGAGCGAACCCGCACCAAGCTAATGGCCTAAAAATTTATATCTTAAAGTGTTTTTTAATGGCTAAAGTGCCACTCCGGCTTGTCGTGACAGTGGCAGTTAACTGCTTAAAGCGCAGTAAAAACGCACCGTTGTGCCACTTCTCTATCTGACTAATAAGTTTCGTATTCACTATGCAATTGCGGTGCACCCGCAAAAATGACGACGGCAGTTGCTGAGACAGCGTTTCCAGAGTCACATCTAAGTGATAGTCACGCTCGCTGCATTGCGCCAAAGCCATACCCTGAGCCGCACTGACAAAGTAGATGTCCGCTGTTTGTAGAACGTGCATCTTGTCGCCCACTTTTGCTATCAGTTGTGTGTCACTGTCACCTGAACCTGGCGTATGCGGTATCACCACACGCGACAATGCCTGACGCAAACGGTTTAAATCGAACGGCTTTAACAGATAGTCGATTGCCTTACTTTCAAAGGCTTTAACGGCATACTGGCTGTACGCCGTTGTGAAAATAACGTGGCAGGGCTGGTTGATAGCCTCAAGCACATCAAAGCCAGATAACTCGCCCAGCTCAATATCTACAAAGACAAGGTCGGGCTTTAACTGATTAATTTGCTCAATTGCCTGAACCGGATTGGCGCATTCCGCAATTAACGACACTCCTTCAAGCTCCTGTAGCTGCATTTTTAGCTTTAATCTAGCAGGCGCTTCATCTTCAACAATAATCACCCGCATTGATTTACCGGCAGACTGATTTTGCACACCGCCCCTCCTTCGTTAAAGAGCGCTATGTCGCCACCGGCAATAGCCACTCGCTTTTTCACAATATCCAACCCCTGACCTTTTTGCGCTTTTTCATTTAATACCGATTCACTAAACCCTTTGCCGTTGTCCTTTATTAGGAAAGTAAGAGAGTCCTTCTCCAACTGCACGCTGATATTGAGTTCTATAGGTCGACTTTTTACATGCTTCACGACATTTTCGATCAAAGGCTGCAGCAACATCGGAGGCACTTTGTACGAGGCGGGATCCAGCTCTTCACCTAACTGCCAATTAATGACCAGGTTCTCGGTAAAACGTGCTTCTTCAATGGTTAAATAAGTGCGGCAAATGGTCAGCTCCTGCTCAAGAGAAACCCACTCTTTTTGTTGGTCAACGGAGTAGCGCAAAATATCGGCCAGCTGATGCAATACCTGGTCAGCCTTTTGAGGCGACGAATAAATGAGTGCCGAAATAGTATTCAGGGAATTAAACAAAAAATGCGGGTTCAGCCGGTTACTCAAGTTCATCCATTGCGCTTCTTTGCGAAGCTTTTGTTCCGACACAAACCGCAAATACAGCAGGTACATTTGCGTCATGGAGAATATAAATACACCCCACAGCAGCGCCGATATAAACTGCTCTTCCAGTGAAAACTGATAATCCGGGAATGCAATTAAGTGCAACCTGGTGACAATGTGCGCCCCGATGAACATAATAACGACATAAAGGAAGCCCTGCACAAAAGCATTCAAACGGTCAACCGGCTGAGTTTTTTGCAGTAAGTAGAATAACCAGAACGGCCCAATGTGAAAAAACATCAGCCAGATAGGCAGGCTAATAGCAATACGCCACAAATTTTCTTTATCAAAATGCAGCCACTCTAAACTTGCGGGTATGAAGTACAAAAGCGCCAGCAAAATCGAGATAAATAGCTTTTCTTTGTATTAAACTTCATAGAAAATTCTTGTTGTGATTTGTCGCTAAGCTAGCGCAGCGGGTAAGCGGTTACAATTAAGAACTGACTGAATGGTAGAAATTCGTGTGTTAATGGTCGGAATTACCATTTGAATGGTTGTGCTCTGGGTTTAGCGCTCTATTTCGACTACCTCAGCACTTGGAAACAACGAAATAGCATGGTTAAACACCGGCCCGGCATGCTTTTTTGATAAAGGGATATCAATGGCGTTAGAGCTTTGATTAAAAACAGTAACTGTGCCGTCAGCTTTTTGAATGCGCGCTACCTGGCTCTTTTTAATTGACTTGCCGAGCGATGGAAAAAACCGTGCTATTGGCGTGTGCAGAATGAGCATATCATCGCCCGCGTTCTGGAATATATGTTTAGGGGTGCTCAAACGTTCTGAACGAAACATTAGAATGACCGCTAGTAGCACAAGTGGGCCGAGTAGGCTGAATAGATCAATAAATTCCATTTTCTTTTTGCTCCATTTTTAAAAAGTAAGTTAACGCCCTTTCCGAGGTTTAAAAGAATTATAGACCGCGTCAATAACGTTGCAAAATATACCGTTACAAATGCCAGTCATTTCCAACCTTGAATCCATTTTTTTTCATTTTTTAGTTCAAGCCAATCAATTGAATATTCATTTCTGGAGAGAACAGATTCAAACTTGCACGAAGCCACTGAACCGTCTTCTTCGTAATCAACTTCGGACACCAAAAAGTGCTTCTCTCGATTAATCGGCTTTACCGCTGTCCATTTGCTATTATGCAATTTCGCCGGATTAATTTGGTTCATTTAGAACTCCGTAACATTATGAATTTATTTTGGATAATCGAGTATTTTACGGATATTTTGAAAGATAAGTTCAATTGATGGCTACGCTACTAAAAACACCTAAAGTCCGCCACGAAAGCGAATGACTTATTGCGAGTCGAGCGCCCAGGGGCGCATTTTTGATCACGCTGGTTAGCTGCTTCCAAGCATGTACGCTCGAAGCTGCCGCTCCTCTCGCATGACATAGAGGATGAGAACTCGCTTCTCATCCTCACGATAAAAAATGCGACACGGTGGAACCACGACCTCCCTGTATACCGAATTGGGGAGCTCAGGAGGAATCCGCCCGGATTGCGGCAAATTTTCCAAACGCTCGGTCTTATCAAAAACTTCTTGGAGCAGGTGACTTGCGGCAACAGGATTATCCAGAGCAATGTACTCTGCGATGGCGTCTAACTCCTGAAGAGCTGGCTCCGTCCAGATTACTTCAGCCATTTACTCATTTTATCCCTGGCCTCACTTTGGCTGTACGTTCTTCCCTCAAGTACAGCACGCTCTCCCCGCGAGAGCCCCTCAAGCAGCTCAAGTCGGCTCTGCATGAACTCGTAATCTTGTACATCGACAAGGTATGCGGATGGCTGACCGTGCTCCGTGATCAGTACCGGCTCTTTAGACAAGTGCAGATCTGCCAGAATCTTTGTGGCTTGGCGCTTGAGGTTCGTAACAAGCTCAACTTTCATGGACTCCCCCTGAATCAAACTAATAGTGACACTATAGTATCACTTTTCGGATCGGGCAATCACAGTTAACGCCCGCCGTCACCGGTGACAAAACCAGAGGTTTTGGCGTCCGATGCATGGCCTGGTTAGCTGCGCTTATAGACATGCTTACGATGACCAACCTTCACTACTGTTACGACAAGAAGCTCATCTGCCACTTCATATATGATTCGGTACACGCCCTGTCGGACCCGGTAGCGCTCTTGCCCTGAAAGCTTTTCGCTGCCGACTGAGCGGGGATTCTCCTGCAATAGCTCCATACGCTGAAGAATACGGACAACATCTTTGTTTGGGATTGACTGAAGATCCCTGGAGACAGATTTCTTGAAGACAAGCTTATAGTTTGCCATGACTCTTCAAATCATCCAGCAAGGCCTCATAGCTCATTGTTGGTTCGGAAACCCGTTCCTCGAACGCCGCCAAATCTTCCTGATCCTCAGCCAATGCCGTACGAACAGCATCGTTGACGATATCTGATAAGGACCGATGCGTATGCGCGGCCTTCAGCCGCAGCGCAGCGTGTAACTGAGGGTCAAAATAAACCGTAGAACGCTTCGATATCTCGCTCATGACATTTTCCAAATATTGTGACGCTCAGACACTATAGCGTCACAACATCAAAGCGTCAAACTGTGTCCAGCTAACGCCATATTAAGGTGTGATGCACGCTTGGCTACACTTGAGCGAGGCGAAAATGCCAAGCGTAAGGAATTACTCTTAAATGCTTTGTTAGTTGCCTGATGATAAAGCCTATTTTAGTAATGATAGCGACAAGAAATTATCGTAATGGCTTGATCATCTACTGCATACACAAGCCTGTTTGTATCATCTATTCGGCGAGACCAAAAGCCTGAGAGATTCTCTTTAAGTGGCTCTGGCTTACCTATGCCCTCGAAAGGAGAACGCTTCACCTCGTTGATTAGCTTATTAATACGCTTAAGAGTTTTCTTGTCTTGAGTTTGCCAATACAAATAGTCCCCCCAAGCATAATCTGTCCACGACAGTAATCGTTGGCTACTACTCATCAATTAATTCGCGAGTCGTAGTTTTACCGGCACGATATTGTGCTATTGAGCGATTTAGATGCTCTGCATTTTCAGGTGAACGAAGTAGGTGAACAGTCTCCATAAGACTATTGTAATAGTCTAAAGACATGACCACTGCATCTTCAGAATCACGGCGAGTGATTACCGTTGTATCTGCGTCATTTACCACACCATCTAAAACGGCTTTTAAACCATTTCTAGCTTCAGTAAAAGATACGATTCTCATAAAAACCTCCACATGTACATTTAATAGTACAAGTATAGACTTACGGATCTAACTTGTACAGTAAATTGAACATGCGATATCAACTAGGACAACGCCCGCCATAAACGGCCCGAGGAACGAGCGTCCGGCGACCGCAGGGAGCGAATTTAATGGCTTGGTTATGTGCGGGCATCCCAAGATGTAGGGTCTTTCCGTGCATGAAAAACCGCCGTGACAATTATTTTTTGGTCTTGAACGAAATAGAAAGTACGGTAAGGGAACCGACGTATAGGAATCCGCCTTAGCTCTTTATGAATCTTACGGTAAATGAGCGGATTTCTTTGAAGCTTATCCAATGCCTCCTCAACACACAGGAGAAAATCGTGACCAAGACCACCTCTTTTCCCTTCGTAGAAATCGAAATGTTCACCAATATCAAATTCGGCTTCTTTCCGAAGTGTAAGCGCGTACTTCATCTACTTGGACAGTATTCGAGCTTTAACGCTTGACCACGGGGAACCTATATCCTGGTCGATTTCGAACGCCGTCAGTCGCCGATCTAGCTCCTCTTTCTGGGGCTCTGAGAGGTTAATTTCCGCATCTTCCGCGACTACGCTGTCCCACAGAGTTTCAGCGAGAATAATTCGTTCAGATACTGTAAGTGACTGTATTTCCATGATTCCTCCTAAAATAGAACAGATAACGTACGATTTTACCACAACTTGAGGACTGAGACTGCTGTCTGATGAGCACATAGACACAATAACTCCCTGCTCAAATGCTAGCCTCCGCATTTTCCTGGGTTAGCTGAAAGCCAGTGCCATAATTAGTTTGTTCAAAACTCAATCATTTGGAGGCTAGCATGAACAAACATAGCATGA
>NZ_JAKNDA010000008.1 GCF_023155095.1 Idiomarina aminovorans | reverse complement strand
TAGGGTTTCCAACATATCATCGATTAATTTCTGAACCGATTCAATATCCTGAACTTTCTCTGCTGTAATCTTAAGCCTTGGATCTGGTGCTGTAAGAATTTCTAAAACTGCCATATTTACCTTTATACTTAAGCACATAACGCTGAACGAAGCGGCGCGTCTCACGCGTCCGCCTTCCGTGACTTGTTAGCTTCAGTCAAGCAACCCCAGTACGGTACCGTAATCCTTTACCGGTTCCCCATCGAGTGTAAAAACATTCATCACCAACTCGTCTCCTTTCTCGCTATAGATTTCGTAATGGGGATCATATGTATATGCAAACTCCTTTGGCAAATACTTTTCTATTAGACCGTCGAGATAATAAACATAAAAACCTGTCAACAACCTTATGTCATCTAAAGAAAGGTGGCTCCTATTATTAAATTCATTAATCTGCGACTTCGTATTAATGGAATTCAATTCGGAGCTTGCATCGTCAAGCGCTGACAAGAACGGGATTAAATTTTCAGCTTCTCCATATGTTACGGGAAAAACCAAGTCAAAATATCGAGTGAAAAATCTCATCGATTCTGAATAGTCTAAGCGAGACGGAGCTTTATGATCCGACCGACCGTTATAAATCGCGCTTAAAGAATTTAAAACTACTAGGTTACTCTCTAGCTCGTGTAATGAAGAGGTAAGCGATTGGGCCAAGTCTCTATCGGTTGCCCCTTCATTATTACTGTCAATATTTTCTCCTTCATTGGAGAAGCCGTAACTTATGGCTTGGTAGGTAATAAATGTAACTGACGCAATGAAAACTACTACAATAGGCCCCGCCCAAACCTGACTCACTTTTGGCAGCTCAAATTTAAACTGCTTGAAGAGTGCGTAGAATACGGCTAGCGCTAATCCGGGAACGCCCAGACTTGCAGCAATTTTCCAAAATTCGATACTCATTGATACCCTTTAAAAGCTAACGCCCAAATATGCGGCGCCCGACGTAGGAGGGCGTCCGGCGCGTGAAACGCGCGTACATTATTTGCTTGTTATGCATGCCTATTCAAAAACCGATTTATTACTTGAGTAAAACCTATAGTACGCCGAATGAAGGGGGGTATCTGCCGTTTCGCACCAAAAAACCTCAATTAGGGAGGCCATAGTTTCAGGGTTCGCATTGCTGCCTGTTGCGTCCACGTGCGGCTTCACCACCCTTTTTCCTACGAACTCTTCGATCGCGGTTTGTGCTCGTTTTTGAGCTTCAGCGTGAAGTGTGTAACTTGCTTCATCGCCTACAGCCATTACGTCACCACAAGTAATTACACCTGATGCCAGAGCCGGTGTTGAAAGCATGAACAAGCTTAGAAATTGGGCTAGTTTCATCGAATTACCCTCTTGCATAACATTTGTATATCGTGCATGCGCACTTTGTCATTTATTAAATAGCTTTCTTTTTCTTAGCAACCATCTAATAAATAAAGTATTTTCAGCAAAAATAGTAATAAAACCAAAAAGCCAAGCGAGCACGCTCATTTAACCCCTTTAAAATGCGCAATATCAGTCTTTACAATTTGCGTATGTAATTGACACTAAACGGATTAAATATGAAAAGCAATAACAAAACAGGCAACTTATAGAACAAAAGCGAGCGATAACTATCGATGAAAATAAAAGGAACCTTGCAACCCAGTAGAAACAAAGCCCACAACAAAAAAAGCCTGACAACTCAAAAAGAGCCATCAGGCCTTAATTAACAAACTAAATCAATTTTCTATCAAAAAAGCCGCAAAACTAGCTTAATCAACTCACCAAATCATCCGGCATATCACCATGCAGGCTATGCCAAATTTCAGCGGACTCGTAGCCGTAGCGGCGCACCAGGTTTACTGACTCGTTATAGTCGCCTTTGCGGGCAACGGCTATAAGGTTGTCGTAGTAGTCGCGGGCCAGCTGACGGGCTTCGGGTGACGAGAAGTAATACTGACCAATGCGCGAGTACAGGCCTTTAAAGCCGTTGAGTACCAGTACATAAATGGGGTTGCCGGAAGCCATGGCTAAGTCGTGGTTTAACTGGTAGTCAAACTCGGCGAATATTTTTTTGCTGTCTTCCAGCTCGCTGGTGGGTTCCAGTAGCTCAATCACCCGTTCCGGGTTATGGCGAATAGCGGCACGAATATAAATAGCGCTAATGTTGGTTCTGGCAGACAGCAGCTGATCGACCAGTTCCGGCATGCCGTCTTCGTCCAGGCGCGCCAGGGTTTCCAGAATATTCAGGCCGGAGGTTTCCCAAAAGTTGTTCACTTTGGTGGGTTTGCCATGTTGTATGGTCAACCAGCCGTCGCGCGCCAGGCGCTGCAGCACTTCACGCAAGGTGGTGCGCGTTACGCCAATAAGTTCAGACAGCTCACGTTCAGCGGGTAAAATAGTGCCCGGGGAAAAATGCCCGTTCCAGATAGATTTTACGATGTACTCCTCGGCAAAACCCGCCGGACTTTTCGCTTTTATTATCATATTCCCGCCTGTGTACTAACTAATGGAGGGATTCTAGCAGCCTTCTGTGAGGTCGGACAAGATAACTTCCGGCTTTATATCGACAACAGAGTGCTATTTGGGTATGGTTTCTACGTTTTTTACAGTTTCTTAAGGAAAATCATCATGCTATTTGTGGGTCGGTGGCCTAACAAACCGTTTGCCTGGTTACTGTTATTTTTAGGCTGTTCATTCCTGTTAGCGGCAGCCCTCTATTTTCAGATGGTTCTTGACTTAGAGCCCTGCGTAAAATGCGTGTATCAACGCATGGCGGTTATAGGAATAGGTCTGGCAGCTATTGTGGGCTTGTTTGGCTCCGGCTTTTGGCTGGCCCGTTGGGTGGCATTACTGGGCTGGCTGTACAGCAGCTTTGAAGGGCTGCGAATTGCCTACGACCACTGGGACTTACAAACCTCAAAAAATGCGTTCTTTGCGGTGTGTGAAAGTGCGCCTAATTTTCCTGGTTGGGCGCCGTTGCATGAATGGATGCCGGGGCTGTTTGCTGCACCGGGCTTATGCGGTGACATTGACTGGCAATGGCTCGGCTTAGGTATGCCGGGCTGGATGACGGTGATTTTTGCGGGCTTATTGCTCATTGGCGTTATTGTCACGCTGTGCCACATTGTTGCGTCCTTTAAGAAAAAAGACAGCTTTGTGCTTTACCACAAATAAGCCGTGCTAGCTTTCGCTCTGCAATGGCCAGGTAACAATTCGGTCTTCTAAATCCCCTTTGAACTTTGTTTCATTCACGCAATGGCCGGCCGCATGATAGCCGGCTTTTTGCATGGGCTCTTTGCTGCCTTCATGCCGTAACGGATGCCATTGTGGCAGGGGCTGCCCTTCTGCTCTTAACCGGTAAGCACAACTGGCTGGCATAAAATACACGTCGTCGAGGTTATCCGGGGTTAAGGTTACGCATTCGGGCACGCGTTGGCTGCGGTTTACGTAGTCGGTGCAACTTGCTGTTTCGGTATCTAATAACCGGCAACTCACATCCGTGGAGTAAAGGTTATCTTCTTCGTCCTGTAGCTGATTTAAGCAGCACTGCCCGCAGCCATCACACAGCGCTTCCCATTGTACATGGGTTAACGTGTGCAGTGGCTGCTCGAACCATTTCATCAGTGCCGACAAGCGTATTACCGTGGAAAGCGAATGCGATCGGACAAATAACCCACTGCCGCCACAAAGTAGTGTGAGCGGTTCCAGCGCATGAGCGCATCGTAGTTGGAGTAAGCCAGGTAAACGCGGCCTTCGTTGTCATCAGGAATGACCACAGATGCAACAATGTCGCCACGCGATGGCAGCGCCGAGCCGTCAAAACGCGTCACGCCCAGATCAGACCACTCGGCCAGCTTCTTCTTGGTGTCCAGCCCGGCTAATGACTCGTCAAAGCCTTCAGGTAACTGCACCTGACGGCCCCAGGTTACGTAGTCTTTCCAGCCCACAGAACTTAAGTAGTTAGCAGCTGAAGCAAATACATCCGGGAAGCTACCCCAAATGTCTTTTTTGCCGTCGTTGTCGTAGTCCACGGCGAAGCTCATGAAGGAGCTTGGCATAAACTGGGTTTGTCCCATAGCGCCAGCCCAGGAGCCTTTCATCTGTTCAGGTTGAATATGCCCTTCTTCAATAATGGTTAAAGCTTCCCACAATTGCTTTTTAAAGAAAGCTTCACGACGTCCGTCGAAGGCCAGCGTGGTTAACGCGGAAACCACGTCGAAACCACCGGTGTAGGAACCAAAGTTGGTTTCAATGCCCCACAGCGCGACAATGAAGCGCGGCTGAACGCCGTATTCTTTACCCACTTTGTCCAGCAGTTCTTTGTGTTCGTTGTATTTTTCTATGGCTTTTTCGGCTTTCCAGTCTGGCACTGCACGTGGCAGGTAAGTATCTAAGGTCAGTTTAAATTCAGGCTGGTTTTTATCCAGCTCCACCGCGCGCTCATAGTACTTAACTTGGGCAAAGGCTTTATCCAGTGTGTTTTGCTTGTAACCACTTTCAATAGCCTCGGCTTTCAGAGCTTCAACGTAGGTGGCGAACTTTTGGTTAACCGCTTCGCTGGACTCTTTTTTAGCTTTATCTTCAGTTTCCTGATAGGCAAAAGCCGGCGCACTAAGCGCAAATGAAGAGGCCAGACAAAAAGCCAGTCCTGCCACTTTTATTTTAGTTGTTAACATTGAAGTTCCTCTCGTTTCGGTGGCAACTGCAAATAGAAACCATCGTTATGCAAATGCTGCTGTAACTTTTCGACCGTTAAACGGGCCAACTGTTCACGCCCGGCAAGGTTTATTGTCAGTACTTTTTCTGCGCGACCAAACTGGCCCAGCAAAACATCAGGCACGTCTGTGAATTCGTTACCGTGAGGCAGGTAAAGATAAGTATCGACTTTTTTAGAGCTGCGATAAACATCACACAGCATGGCGGTTCTCCTGAATGGGGCTACTTGCTAATTATAGCTTGTAATTCTGCCCCAATTGCGTGCTCACGCCAACCCACCATTAAGTCAGGTTGCGGCAAACGCTGCTGTTGTTGCGTCGAGTATTGCCAATGAAAGTTAATAAAGTCATTAATTTGCTTGCGCGAAGCCACCAATGACGCCGGTACCTGTAAAGATTCCGCCAATTCCGAAACAGCCTTTTTAATGGCTTTAAAGGTTGGCTTATAACCCTCCATGTCGTCTAGGCGTTCTAGTGTTTGCGGCAATTCAGACTCAGGCACTTGTTCGGCCTGTTGAATGCAGCGAATAATATCCCGCCCGGAATATTTGCGTGACAGGGGCGCTAAATCGGGAATGCGGCTTAGCTCATCATCACTTTTCGGCAGGCGGCGGGCTATTTCCAGCAACACACCGTCCTTGGCAATAAACCCTAAAGGAATGTCGCGCTCGCGCGCTTTGTGTAAGCGCCAGGGCGTTAAAATTTTAAGTGCGGCTAACTGACGCGGATGACACTGCCAGGCATTGCCTACGGCTAAATACAGCAAATCATCCGGCCAGCTTTGGGTGCGTTTGCGTACCTGAATTTGTGACTCTTCGTACACAATATCTAAGCAGCCTTTTTCTTCACACAAGGCTTTTAAATACGGGTACATTACCGCCAGATAACTGGCATCGGCGGCCGCGTAGTCCAGTTGTTCGTCGCTTAACGGGCGTTTCAGCCAATTGGTACGCGACAGGCTTTTGTCCAGCTCAACACCGTCAAATAAGGCATCGACCAAACGAGCATAGCCCATAGAGTCACCCAGGCCACAAAAACTCGCGGCTATCTGGCTGTCAAAAATTTGCTGGGGCTGGCGTCCGCCACTTTGTTGAAAAAATAGCTCGATATCTTCACCACCGGCGTGCAGCACGGTCTCAATGTTGTCACTGGCTATTAGTTGCCATAGTGGCTCTAAATTGATATCTGTCAGCGGATCAACTATAGCCGTAGTGCCATTGGCGTAAATTTGCAGCAACCCCAGCTGAGCGTAGTAGGTTCTTTCACGCACAAACTCGGAGTCAATAGCAAACCAGCCAGAGGCTTTCGCTTGCTGGCACAGACTTTCTAATTCAGCGGTGGTGGTTACAAGCCGGTACTGATGTACCGACTCCGGCAGGTTCAACGGTAGAGTCAAACGTCTTCCTCGTCACGCAGTTCGCGGCGAAGTATTTTGCCGACATTGGATTTAGGCAGTTCATCACGGAACTCAACCAGTTTAGGCACTTTGTAGCCGGTCATGTTTTCGCGCGAAAAGTCGATAATTTCGCGTTCGGTTAATGACTTGTCTTTAGCCACAATAAACACTTTTACCACTTCACCCGATGATTCATGCGGCACACCAATTGCGGCTGACTCAAGAATCTTCGGATGGTCCGCTAAAACATCTTCAATTTCATTTGGATAGACATTAAAGCCCGACACCAGAATCATGTCTTTTTTGCGATCCACAATTTTAAAGTAACCACGTTCGTCAACCGTAGCCATGTCGCCGGTTGCGAACCAGCCGTCTTTAATGGATTCCGCTGTCGCTTCCGGGCGGTTCAGATAACCCTCCATAACCTGCGGGCCTTTGACTTCCAGCTCACCCGGCTCTCCCATCGGCATTTCTTCGCGGGTGTCTGAGTCAATAATACGAACGTCGGTGCTTGGCACCGGCAAGCCAATGCTGCCCGTATAGTGCTCAATGTCGTACGGGTTAACCGTAACCACCGGCGCACACTCGGTTAAGCCGTAGCCTTCCAGCAAGCGTGACTTAGTTACCCGTTCCCACTCTTCGGCAACCGCTTTTTGAACCGCCATGCCGCCGCCCAGAGCAATTTTCAAGTTAGAGAAGTCAACGTCCTTAAAGCCCTTGGTATTCAACAGGCCATTAAACAAGGTATTAACACCCGAAATCATGGAGAACGGATACTTGTTCAGCTCTTTCACAAAGTTGGGCATGTCACGCGGGTTGGTGATCAACACGTTTTTACCACCGTGCTTAATAAAGGTCAGGCAGTTCGCCGTTAAGGCAAAAATGTGATAAAGCGGCAGCGCGGTAATGATGGTTTCTTCACCATCGTTCATTATAGGTGTAATACAGGCAGATACTTGTTCCAGATTCGCCACCATATTGCGGTGGGACAACATAGCGCCTTTAGCAACACCAGTGGTTCCGCCGGTGTATTGCAAAAATGCGATATCATCACCAGTGACTTGCGGACGCTGATACTCAGCCGTAGCGCCTTTGGCCAAAGCCTGATTTAAGCTGACAGTACCTTTCAGGTTATGAGAAGGCACCATGCGCTTAATGTGTTTAACCACAAAGTTGACTACCCAGCGCTTGGGTGCTGGCAGCTGATCACCTATTTGTGTGGTAATAACAAAATCAAGCGGCGCTTCATTTTTAATTTTTTCGTAGGTTTGAGCAAAGTTTTCTAAAATAACCAGAGCTTTGGATTGTGAGTCGGTCAACTGATGTTTTAATTCGCGAGGTGTATACAGCGGATTAACATTAACCACTGTCATGCCCGCACGCAAAATACCAAATAAAGCAATAGGATACTGCAACAGGTTAGGCATCATAACGGCAACGGCGTCGCCTTTTTTTAACCCTTTACTTTGCAGATAAGCGGCAAATTCACGAGTTTTTACACCCAGCTCTTTGAAACTCAGTGCTGAATCCATATTAACAAAGGCGGTTTTTTCACCGTACTTTTCTATGGACTGTTCCAGGATATCAGCCAAAGATGAAAAATGATCCGGATCAATAGTTTCTGGTACGCCTGCTGGGTAGTTTTTCAGCCAAATTTTTTCCATAAAAGGCTCTGCCTCTAACTGTTTATCGTTATTTTAGTGGCGTAATCATCGCATATCCGACCAGTTAATCCTAGTCGTTCAAAACGGCTAACCGTGCGATTTAAGCAACTCAGCGATTTTCACAGGTTGTTCCATATGCACGTGATGCCCGCCCCTTAGCGTCATGCAACTTAATTTTGACACTTTATCCTGCCAATTTTTTAAGGCATTTTCTAACTTGTCATAGCCCTCGGTGCCGCGCACTACCACAACCGGCATAGTCAACTCTTTCAGTAAGTCATCCACCGCTGTACTCGGCAGCCGATAGGCCGAGGTTGCTTTCACCCGGGCGTCGGCACGCCAATGCCAACGACCATCGGAACGGTGTTCACAGCCGCGCTCAACAATTAATTGAACCAGCCCGGTCGAAAAATCGGCCTGCGCAGCACGCGCTTCTACTGCAGAATCAAAATTACTGTAGCTTCGCCAGCGTGGCGTCTGTAATTTTTTACGGCTTAAAAAACCTTGCTGTAATTGCTCTCTGGCGTTAGTGCCATCTGACACCAGCAACCCAAAGGCTTCAATTAAAATTAAGCTTTTTATACGCTCCGGACACAAAGTCGCGACAACATTACTAACAAAGCCCCCCATGGAATGACCTAAAAGCGTCAGGTTTTTCCAGTCTTGCTGTTGAATCAGCTGCCACAAATCGTAAGCGTAATCGATAAAGTGATAGTAGTTGCCGCTAGGTCGGTGATCACTGAGGCCGTGTCCGGCCCAGTCAAGGGCCAGTAAGCCGCCCGCTTCTGCAGGCCAGTGTTCGGCCAGCGGTAAAAAGCTGTGGCTGTTATCTAACCAACCATGAGTCGCCACAACCCGAATGTCGCTGGGGTCACCCCAGCACAGGCCCCGCAGCGTGCCCCAGTCAAGCTCATAGCTGACTGGGGTGGCGAGCTCTAAGGCTTCTCGATAATCCATGGTTAAGTGGATTAATTGTTATTTTTAGCGGGCGTTCCGGACTTGTCCTGAACACGAACGCGAACCGGATAACGGTATGGGTAGTAAGGAGAATAGAAATTGTGACGGAACCAAAGCGGCGAGTAATCAACCTCTGCATGGCTCTTTTTGCGCTCCGGCTGCCATAAATAATAACCAGTAGCTTCAATCACCGGATAGGTATAAATGTACTCATCAATTTTGCCTTGCTGCGGCTGACCGATACTGCCTACAAAGCTTATTGAACGGCCGGCTTTATAAACATCGGGGTCAACAAAATCATTGACCACGGCTAAAAAGCGGCCCTGACTGTTGTCACTGACTTCAGGGCGACCCCAGCGTTTTAACGGAAAGCTGACAATTTCCAGAACCGTGTGGTCTTTGGCATTGCGGACATCGGCAATAACACCACCCCAGCGAGCAGAATCACCGACCACTTTCTCGCCCTGGTGTTTAGCCACTTTATAACCGACAAGAGCGTCTTCGTTTTCACTGGCAATTTGCTCGGGGACAGAAGAGCAACCTGCCAATACCAGTGCCATTGTCGCTGCGTATATTATTTTCATATCAAACCCGGTTTTCATAACAGACCTCACTCAGGCGTAAATATCAACACCAAACATTGACGTGATTTGCTCTCTTTTTTCACTTAACGCAACACTTTGGTACGTGTTCAGTGCTTTTTGAGAGCGTTGTGGTGGTTCATCGTAAAATGTATTTAATGATTCCCACCGTTCCGCACGCTGCTTGCTTTGCCGCACATCAGGCGCAACTTGCCGCGAATCAGCAACTTGCGTCCGGCTTTGCCCCGGACGTTGCTCATTTTCTGGCGCGACCCTTTGTGGCCCTTGCTGCTGATTGTTTAGCGGCTGAACCGCCTGCGGATTAATTCGCACGTCAACGATGACCCATCTGTTAATAAGACTGATTTTATTATGGCGAGTTCAGTGCCATTCGGCAAGTTATCGCCCCGGCAATTTTTTCCAGGTGACTTCATTACGCACATACAAAGGTTCTAAGTTTTCGGCATGCACTGCCAAAACATTGCCTTTAGTGGCTAAAGTCAGCATATCTTCAGCCAGCGGCAAGCGACAATCGCCGCTGTGCTTTAACTGCTTTTTCGGATCCAGTATTTCAGAGTAGTTATCCCAGCCCGTGCCTGCGGTATAAAAACCCTGAATATTGTAGTCGGCAAATAAGGTTTCAGATGGCTCGGCCACCGCCGGTTCAGTAACGGCTTCTGCAACGCCGCTGTTATTACGGTAAAGCGCATAATAAATTTCACCCATGCGCGCATCAATACAGGCAACCACGGCTTCAGCCTGGTGTTTACGAATGGCCTGTTGCGCTAAAGCCTGCAAACTACTGACCGGAAATACCGGCAATTCTGAACTAAACGCCAGCCCCTGCGCCATGGACACGCCAATGCGTACGCCGGTAAAGCTTCCCGGACCAACCCCAACAACCAGCCCGTTAAGCTGGTTTAAATCGGTTTTGGCTTGTTGTAGTACTTGCTCAACAAAGGGGAGTAATCGTTGTGAGTGCTCGCGCGGGCTTTCAATAGCTTCACTGAAAAAAGTATTCTGCCATTGTAAAGCTACCGAGCAATTCTCGGTCGACGTATCAACTGCTAATAGGTTCGTCATTATTGGTTTCATCTTTCTCTGCAACCTGCGCCAAAAAACTCAGCGCTTCATTTAAGTCCCGGGTTCGTGACATAGCCGGTAAGCTGGATAAAAACTGCTTACCATACTGGCGTGTGACCAGACGGCTGTCGCAAACAATTAAAACACCGGAGTCGTCTTTATCTCGAATTAACCGCCCTGCGCCCTGTTTCAGAGCGATTATTGCCTGCGGTAATTGTATTGTGCTGAAGGCATCGACGCCGCGCAAGCGAGCGTCTTCAACACGAGCATTCAATAACGGGTCATCGGGTGAGGCAAAGGGCAATTTGTCGATAATAACACAGCGTAGCGCCTCTCCTCGTACATCTACCCCTTCCCAGAAGGAAGAAGTCCCCAACAGAACCGCGTTGCCTTGTTTGGTAAAGGTATCCAGTAATTCGGTTTTGCCCGACTCGCCCTGTACCAGAATGTCCCGATCCAGCCGGTCGCGCAAAATGACCGCCATTTGCTGTAGCATACGGTGACTGGTAAAGAGCAAGAAGGTGCCGCCCCGGTTTACCTTAACGCACTGCTCGGCAATTTCGGTCAACATCTGATGCCGATTCGGGTCATTCGCTTCGGGCAGATAACGTGGTAAACATAACTTCGCCTGTTTAGCAAAATCGAACGGGCTTTCCAGTAAGAGCGTGTCGGCTTCTTCAATTCCTAAGCGTTTCGTAAAGTAGTCAAATTGTTCGTTAACCGCCAGAGTGGCCGAGGTAAACACCCAGCTCATTTTGTTGCGTTTAATATAACCACCAAAAGTTTTGGCAACGCTTAACGGTGTCTGGTGCAAACTAACGTGACGCGGCGTGGTTTCAAACCAAAAGCTGTAACCGGTACGGTCCACATCCATTAACTGACGCCAGATATACAGGTGCTGCTCGGCGCGTTCGTGCAAATTATCAAAATCTTTATTGCGGCCAATGGCAGTTTTCATTACATCGGTTAACAGCGTTAAACGCTCCTGCACACGCTCAGCAACTTCAGCAACTTCGTTTTTTTTACGCCAGTCGCGCCAGTTACCCCGCATTGGGTCGCGCGGAAACAACAGACGCCAGTCTTTTAACGTCTGCAGTAACGTACGCGTCATAGCGCTTGCCTGAGACAAGTCCTTCAGCTCGGTCATACATAACCGCTGCAGTTCTTCGCACAGCTCGGTCAACTGCCGGCTGGATACGGTTTCACCGAAGTACTGGCTGGCGATATCCGGAATTTGATGGGCTTCATCAAACACCACCGTATCCACGCTCGGGATAAGTTCGCCAAAGCCGGTATCTTTTAGCGCCATGTCGGCAAAAAACAGATGATGATTAACCACCACAATGTCGGCTTCCATAGCCTCTTTGCGGGCTTTCACCAGGTGGCAGTCTTCATAAACAGGACAGTCTCGCCCCAGGCAGTTGTCCTGGGTGCTGGTAACCTGAGGTCGTACGGCCGCGTCTTCGGCTAACGCATTAAGCTCCCCCATATCACCACTGCGTGTGGTTGTGGACCATCGCTTTACTGTAATGAGCTGATTTTGAATGTCTTTACTGAATTGTCCGGCTTGCTGGTTTGCCTGCTCCATGCGGTGCAGACACAAATAATTAGAACGGCCTTTTAATAAAGCCACGACTTTTTCTGGCGCCAGAGCCTTTCTTAAAGTGGGTAAGTCACGATGAAAAAGTTGTTCCTGCAGGTTTTTGGTACCGGTAGAAATAATGGCTTTGCCTTTTCCCAGTAACACCGGGGCTAAATACGCAAACGTTTTGCCGGTGCCGGTTTCCGCCTCCACCACCAGCTGCCCTTTTTTCTTAACGGTAGCGGCAATGGCTTCTGCCATTTTCTGTTGGGCTGCCCGCGGCTGGAAGTTTGTAATTGCCTGCGCCAGTTCGCCCGTTGGCTTAAAGACTGATAGAACTGTTGCCATAACCTGTACCGCTAAAAAAATAGACGCGTATTATGACATAGATATTGGCTCAGGCGTAGGTGTCGATATGTCCTGAAGGCGGGGTTTCATCGTCGTCAGTCACCTCTTCGGCCTCGGGCTCTGCAGACGCTTGTTGTTTCTGATGATCGTCGTTGTCGTGTCTTTGTTTATCTTCGTTGATGGTTGAGCCTTCTTCCTCGTTTACTGCGCGCAACTCATGTATTTTTTCAACCTGATTGACTTTCATTTGCTCACGAGCGTGATCCACAGCCACACGAGTGTCTTTGGGTATCAGCGGAACCATTGCATCAAAGTTAGCCATTATCTGTCTTTTTAGCCTCTCAGAGGGTTATCCGTTATTTGACTATACAACCACTGTTTGAATAATAACCTGATATCGACTCAATAACCAATAAGTTTACTCTTGCATTACCTTACCCAGATGGTATAGTGCTATACAACTTTACGGAGTAAACTTATTTTTTGGAGTGTTAATTATGCACCTTGTTCACAGCCACCACCATCATCACTGGAACCATATGGCCTAGCCGTGAACTTTGTGTTTGGGCCAGCCGTATAAACGCTGGCCTTTCAATTGACTATACAACCCCTGAAAGGCACACACTTTCGGGGGTTTTTTTATTTTAGGAGCTGTTATGACTGACCGTTTAACCATTGCGATACAGAAATCTGGACGACTGAGTAAAGAATCGATGGCATTGCTGAATGCCTGCGGCGTTAAGTTTAGTGTTAACGAAGCGCGCTTAATTGCGCATAGCACCAGTCATCCTATTGATTTACTGCGCGTTCGTGATGACGACATTCCCGGTCTGGTTATGGACGGCGTGGTCGACCTTGGCCTTGTCGGCGAGAACGTACTGGAAGAGGCGCGTTTAGAACGCATTGCCACCGACTCGGTCGCCGCTTATCAGCCACTGCGCGGCCTGGAATTTGGACAGTGTCGATTATCGCTGGCACTTCCAAAAGAGAGTCAGTACCAGTCGCTGAAAGATTTAGATGGCCTGAGAGTCGCCACCACCTACCCTCAGTTACTGAAACGTTACCTGAAAGACAACGGCGTTAATGCCCGTACCGTTATGCTGACCGGCTCTGTTGAAGTTGCTCCCCGCGCCGGCCTGGCTGAAGCTATTTGTGACTTAGTGTCTACCGGCGCTACGCTGGAAGCAAACGGTCTGGTTGAGAAGGACGTAATATTCCGTTCGCAGGCACAACTCATTCAGCGTGCCGACAAATTAGCAGACGAAAAGCAGGCCATGATTGACCAGTTACTGCCACGCATAGACGGCGTGCAAATGGCTCGGGAAAGCAAATACATTATGCTGCATGCGCCTAAAAACAAGCTGGAGCAAGTGGTTGAATTATTGCCTGGCGCGGAAACCCCGACCATTCTGCCGCTAAGCCACACCGACGAGCAAGTTGCCGTACACATGGTCAGTACCGAAAAGCTGTTCTGGGAAACCATGGAAGATCTGAAAGCCATGGGCTGTAGCTCAATACTTGTGTTACCTATTGAAAAAATGATGGGGTGATTGATTATGAGCCGTTTACAAATACCCATTGAACAATGGCAAAGCCTGAGCGCTGAGAAACAGCTTCAGCGGTTGTCCCGTCCGGTGAAGGCTCAGGCAGAGTCATTACGCCAAACCGTGACCGCCATTTTGAACGATGTCCGCGATAACGGCGAACAGGCAGTGCTGAAGTACACGCGCCAGTTCGATAACCCGGACGCTACTTCGCTGCGCTTAAACGATGCGCAAGTCGATGCGGCGATTGCTAAATTAGATGACAAAGTAAAACGGGCCATTGATACCGCTTATCAGACTATTTATCGTTTTCATGAGACCCAGCGTCCGACAGACCTCAGTATAGAAACCGCACCTGGCGTTCAGTGCGAACTGCGCTTTGCGCCACTGGATGCGGTCGGTTTGTACATTCCCGGTGGCACGGCAACCTTACCGTCTACCGCGTTAATGCTGGGCGTTCCGGCACAAATAGCCGGATGTCAGCGAGTGGTTATGACCAGCCCGCCGAACAAGCAGGGACAACTGCCGGCAGCGCTGCTTTATGCGGCAAAACTTTGTGACGTGACTGATATCTTATTGTGCGGTGGTGCTCAAGCCATCGGCGCTTTGGCCTACGGTATAGAATCGTCTCCCGCGGTGGGTAAAGTCTTTGGCCCGGGTAACAGTTTTGTTACCGAAGCCAAACAACAAGTCAGCCAAAATGACAGCGGCTGTGCCATGGACTTACCGGCGGGCCCTTCAGAGCTGCTAGTGATTGCCGACGACAGCGCCAATCCGGCCTACGCGGCAGCCGATTTACTGTCACAGGCCGAGCACGGCCCGGATTCTCAGGTAATTTTACTGACTCCTTCAATGGCCGTTGCCGAGCAGATACGGGAGGCTTTAATTGAGCAATGCGCGCAATTAAGCCGCGCCGATATTGCCGAGCAGGCTTTAGCGTCCAGTCGCCTGTTAGTAGTAACAGATATAGATGAAGCCATAGCCGTTAGTGAGGCCTACGCCCCCGAGCACCTTTGTATTCAGACAGACAATGCAAGAGATCTGTTACCCCGGTTGACCCGCGCAGGCTCAATATTTGTCGGGCACTTTACCCCCGAGTCCGGCGGCGACTATGCAACCGGTACCAACCACGTACTGCCGACTTATGGCTACGCGCGTAACTACAGCAGTTTAGGTTTGGCGGATTTTTACCGCCGCTACACCGTGCAGGAAGCCAGCCAGAAAGGATTGCGCCAGCTTGCGGAGGCCATTACCACACTGGCCGACGTTGAAGGCTTAGATGCGCACAAACGTGCCGTGACCATTCGTACGGAGAGCGAGTTATGAGCATTGTCGATCGGTTGCAGCGCCAGCACTTAAAAGAGTTAACGCCCTACGCATCGGCTCGCCGCAGCATGAGTGGCGGCAATATCTGGCTGAACGCAAATGAGTCACCGTACAGCAATTCGTACTCAGTTGATGACACTAAGCTTAACCGGTATCCGGAGTTTCAGTCGAAGCCGCTAAACCAGGCCTATGCAGAGTACGCCGGCATTGAGGCGTCACAGGTATTAAGCAGCCGCGGTTCCGACGAAGGCATTGAACTGCTGATACGTGCCTTTTGTGAGCCAGCCAAAGATAAAGTCATAATTTGCCCGCCGACCTACGGTATGTACGCCATTTCAGCCAAGACCTTTGCGGTGGGTGTCAACGAAGTGCCGTTGCTGGATAACTGGCAACTGGACACTGAAGCCGTAATTGAGGCCTCGACTAAGTGCAAGGTTATTTTTCTTTGCTCTCCGTCAAACCCTTTGGGTAGCGCGTTGAACCCCGATGACATTGAACAGGTGCTGCAGCACGCACCCAGCTCTATTGTGGTGGTGGATGAAGCCTATATTGAGTTCAGCTCCGGTGACAGTGTGGTCAATTGGTTAGAGCGCTACCCCAATTTGGTAGTATTGCGGACCTTATCTAAAGCTTTTGCTTTAGCTGGCATCCGTTGTGGCTTTTTGCTAGCAAGCGACGATATTATTGAACTGCTGCAAAAAGTTCTGGCCCCCTACCCGCTACCGGATCCAACAGTACAAATTGCGGTGCAGGCACTACAAAAAAGCTCGCTTGAACGGCTGCAAAAACAAGTGTCTGCGCTGCTGAGTGAGCGCAAAAAAGTTCAAACCGAACTTGAGTCCATGCCAATGAGCTTAATAGCAGAGAGCGATACGAATTTTCTGCTGTATCAATGTAACGACGCCGTTGGTTTAGTGACTGCACTGGCCGATACCGGTTTATTAATACGCAACCAGTCGGCCCAGCGGGGCTTAGATAATGTGGTGCGTATTACGGTCGGCAGCGCTGCCGAAAACAATGAACTGATTCAACAGTTACGGAAGTATTATTTATGAGCCAACAAGCAATGTTATTTATCGACCGTGACGGCACCCTGGTTGAAGAGCCTGCTATCGACAAGCAGCTCGACAGCGTCGATAAGCTGGTGTTTGAACCCAATGTGGTACCGGCGCTGCTAAAACTGCAACGGGCGGGCTACAAACTGGTGATGGTATCGAATCAGGATGGTCTGGGTACCGACAGCTTTCCGCAGGCCGACTTTGATGCCCCGCATAATTTGATGATGGCGGTGTTTGAGTCCCAGGGTATTCGCTTTGACGATGTTTTAATTTGCCCGCACTTTGACAATGATAACTGCAGCTGCCGCAAACCGGCACTGGGACTGGTGCGTTCCTATCTGAAAGAAGGCCGTGTCGACTTTACCAGTTCGTATGTTATTGGCGACCGCGAGACCGACCTGCAACTGGCTGAGAACATGGGCATTGAAGGCCTGCGTTACAGCCGTAATGAATTGAACTGGGACGCCATTGTGCACCAGTTGCTGGATAATCCGCGTACCGCTTCGGTTACCCGCACCACCCGCGAAACCGACATTAATATTAAAGTGGATTTAGACAGCCAGGCACCACGCGTATTTGATACCGGCATTGGCTTTTTTGATCACATGCTGGAGCAGATAGCTACCCACGCCGGTTTTTCACTATCGGTTCAGGTTAAGGGCGACTTGCACATTGATGACCACCACACCATTGAAGATACCGCATTAGCCTTAGGTCAGGCCTTACGCTCTGCACTGGGTGACAAACGCGGTATTGGTCGCTTTGGTTTCGCGCTGCCTATGGATGAATGCCGGGCAGAGTGTCTGATAGATTTATCCGGACGCCCCTATTTGAAGTGGGAAGCTGACTTCACCCGCGACAAAGTGGGCGAGTTATCAACCGAGATGGTCGAGCACTTTTTCCGCTCGCTGACCGACGCTATGGCCATGAGTCTGCATTTGTCGACCACCGAAGGTAACACCCACCACCAGGTCGAAAGCCTGTTTAAAGTGTTTGGCCGGGCTCTGCGTCAGGCCATTAATAAAACCGGCGACCAACAGCTGCCGTCAAGTAAGGGGATGCTGGCATGAAGGTGGTGATTGTGGATACCGAGTGCGCCAATTTAACCTCTGTGCGCTTTGCGGTGGAACGCTTAGGTTACTCAGTGTTGATTACCGATGACGCCGACCAGATAAAAGCCGCTGATCGTGTCATTTTACCCGGTGTCGGTACCGCAGCCGCGGCTATGCGTAATTTGCAGCGCAAGCAGTTAGTTGAGCCTTTGCGCCAGCTAACCCAGCCGGTGCTGGGTATTTGCCTAGGCATGCAGTTGTTGACGTCTCATTCTGAAGAGGGCGATGTTGACTGCCTGAACCTGATTCCGGCGAAAACCAAGCGCCTTCGGGATACTGGCTTACCGCTGCCGCATATGGGTTGGAATACGCTGCAACCAACAGCCGAGAACCCGCTCATTAATGACACCGGTAATTACTGCTATTTTGTCCACAGCTTTGCTGTAGCAGTTGATGAATATACTATTTCCAGCAGTGAATATGGCGAGCGCTTTGCCTCAATGATACGCCACAACAATTATTTTGGTGCGCAGTTTCACCCTGAACGTTCGGGCAAATTCGGCGAAGCCCTGTTGAAACGATTTTTGGAGTTAGAACTATGCTGATACCAGCTCTGGATCTCATCGATGGCAAAGTGGTGCGCCTGTATCAGGGTGACTTTGCACAAAAAACCGAGTTTGATTTAACCCCGCTGGGGCAGGCTCAGCTTTATGCCAAAGCCGGTGCCGAATGGTTGCACCTGGTCGACTTAGACGGCGCAAAAGATCCCGACAGGCGCCAGCAGAATTTACTGGCAAAACTGGTTTCGGAGTCGGGTATGAAATGCCAGGCCGGTGGCGGCATACGCACAACAGCGGACCTAGAAACCCTGTTTGAAGCCGGTATTGAACGCGCCATTATTGGCTCGACAGCCGTGAATAACCCCGAGAAAGTCTCTGGTTGGTTTGAAACATACGGCCCGGAAAAAATTGTACTCGCGCTGGATGTCAACATAGACCCGAATGGCAACGCCATGGTGGCTACGCACGGCTGGCAGCAGGCCAGCACGCACACACTGGACAATATTCTGAATCGTTATCTTGATTTAGGCTGTCGCCATGTACTTTGTACCGACATTAGCAAAGACGGTACTATGACCGGCACCAACGTCGAGCTTTACAAGCGCTACAAGCAGCTTTACCCACAGGTGGTCTGGCAGGCGTCGGGTGGTGTCAGTTGCTTAGACGATCTTAAAGATTTGAAAGCCGTAAACTGTGATTCAGTTATTCTGGGTAAGTCTTTACTTACCGGCGCTTTCACTATGCAGGAGGCTCTGGAATGCTGGCAAAACGCGTAATACCTTGCCTGGATGTTCGTGACGGACAAGTGGTAAAAGGGGTTAAGTTCCGTAACCATGAAATTATTGGTGACATAGAGCCGCTGGCAAAGCGTTATGCAGAAAGCGGCGCTGACGAACTGGTATTTTATGACATTACCGCCTCGGCCGATGGTCGAACGGTGGATAAGTCATGGGTTGAGCGGGTGGCACGGGAAATTAATATTCCGTTTACCGTAGCCGGCGGCATTCGTTCGGTTGAGCACGCACAGACCATGCTCTCCATGGGGGCGGATAAAATTTCGATTAACTCACCGGCCCTGCTCAACCCCGATTTAATTAATACCTTGGTTGAAGAATTTGGCCAGCAGTGCATCGTTATTGGTATTGACAGTTTTTACAACGAACAGTCAGATCAATACGAAGTGCATCAGTTTACCGGCGATGAAAGCAAGTCACGTAAATCAGCCTGGCAGACCAAAGACTGGCTACAAGAAGTAATTGCCCGCGGTGCTGGTGAAATTGTTCTGAATTGCATGAACCAGGACGGTGTTCGCAAAGGCTACGATATTGCGCAACTGTCGGCTTTACGTGAATACTGCTCGGTTCCCCTGATAGCCTCTGGTGGTGCTGGTGAAATTCAGCACTTTATCGATGCCTTTCAGCAGGCCAAAGTTGACGGCGCGCTGGCGGCTTCGGTCTTTCACAAAAACATATTCAGCATTGCCGACGTAAAAACGGCAATGGCGGCTAATAATGTTGTCGTTCGCGCTATAGAAGCGCCTCAGGAGACACTATGAAAATTGAGTTAGAAACCATTGACCAGCTGGCCTGGGAAAAAATGTCGGGACTGATTCCCTGTACCGTACAACATGCGTTGACCGGTGAAGTTTTAATGCAGGGCTACATGAATGCTGAAGCTATAAAAGAAAGTTTAACAACCGGCAAAACCACCTTTTACAGCCGCAGCAAAGAGCGTTTATGGACCAAGGGCGAGAGCTCGAAAAACTACCTGCATCTTAAAGGCATGTATTCAGATTGTGATGATGACGCGCTGTTAGTTCACGCTCTGCCCGATGGAGCGACCTGCCACTTAGGTAACCGCAGTTGTTTTGATGCTGCGCCTAAACCGTTGCTACACGAATTAGATACGCTTATCGCTGGCCGTAAAGGCGCAGATGCCAGCGAAAGCTATACCGCCAGCCTGTTTGCTAAAGGCATAAAACGCGCGGCTCAAAAAGTTGGCGAAGAAGGCGTGGAAGTAGCTTTAGCCGCGGCAACTGAAGATAAACACGAATTGGTTAACGAAAGTGCAGACTTACTTTATCATCTGTTGGTTGTGCTACAGGCAAGCGAACTCAGCCTGGAAGATGTGTTGGAAGTGTTAGCGAAGCGCCGCGGTTAAGCGGCACTATTAAGCTGTTCACGAAAATGCTTACGCTCGTATTTGCGGGATACGCGGCGTAAGCGCAATGACAAGAGTACCGCCGCGACACTTAAACCACTGATAAAACCAATCCAGAAACCAGCCGCGCCCATGGCCGGTACCACCCAGTCGGTACGCCCCAGAATAAAACCAACGGTTAAACCAAATGGCCAGTAAGAGATAAACGCCAGTACCATTGGATATTTAGTGTCTTTATAGCCTCGCAGAGTGCCAATAGAAATGGCCTGGAACGTATCGGACACAGTAAAAATAGCCGCCAGACCCATCAATGTCGCTGCCAGATTGATAATATCTTTGTCGGGCGTATACAGACTCGCCAGCCAGCCGCCGCCCAAGTACATGATAAGACCGTTCACAGCGGCAAACGCACCACCAAACAGCATAGCCAGTTTAAAACTCAACATGGCATTTTTCGGGTCACCGGCACCCAGCGCAAAGCCCACCCGTAAAGTCACCGCCATAGAAATACTCAGCGGCACCATATACACCAGTGAACTGATATTCAGCGCAATTTGGTGCGCAGAAACTACGGTCGGTCCTAACGGAGCTATCAATAGCGCCACCGCCGCAAATAAGCTGACTTCGAAGAACAATGACATGGATATCGGGAAGCCGATACGGATAACGTAGGTAACATCGTCCCAGTTGGGCCGATACCAGCGGCGCAGCAGCCGTAATCGCTTATACCGTTTTGCCGTAAAGGTGTACACGACCATAGAAATGGCCATGCCCCAAAGTACAATGGCCGTTGCCAGGCCACAACCGGCACCACCCAGTTCCGGCATCCCAAATTCACCATAAACAAAAATGTAGTTGGCGGGTATGTTAATAATTAAGCCGATAAAGCCAATGATGAGCGACGGCATGGTATTCGACATACCTTCGCAGAAGTTTCTTAAAACCGCATAAATAACAAAACCCGGTATGCCCCAGGCAACATAAAACAGGTAATCCAGCGTGATGGCGCGAAAGTCGTTTTCAACCTCCATCGCATCCAGTAACCAGGGCGCGGAAGACATTCCGATAAGGGTAATAACACCAACAATAGCGCAGGCGTATAAGCCCTGTTGCAGTATATTGGCAACGCGCCGGTGTGAATTTGAACCATCCAGATGTGAAATAATTGGAGCCAGGGCTAAAGCCAGGCCAAAGACTAACAGCGTTGCCGGTACAAAAATGCTGCCGCCGACTGAAACCGCCGCCAAATCCAGAGCCCCTTTGCGGCCGGCCATAACGGTATCAACCACACTCATTAACATTTGAGTGAGCTGAGCAACCAAAATTGGACCGGTCAGCTTAGCCAGCTTACGACATTCGGCTTTGTTATTAGTCCACCAATTCACTCGTTTTCACTCTCCGGGTTAAGGTGAGTTTCTTAAAAACCGCAAAATACGTTCGTTGACGTCAGCCGAATGGGTTAGTGGCCCCATATGCCCGGCCGCAACAAAGGCTCTTTCAAGGTCAGGTAATACCGTGGATAAGGCTTCGGCTACCGCTTTTGCGCTGCGACGGGTATGTTCACCCTGTAACAGCAACACGTGTTGGTCAACACCACTGTAGTCATTTAATCGACGCGGTTCATTAAGCAACGCATCAAAATCTAACGCAACCTTGTCGGCCTGACTGACCATCAGCTGTTGAATACGCTCCGGTAAAGCATCGAAATAACCGGCATTGTTCCAGTAATCCACAAAAGTGCGCGTGCATTCTATGGCGTCTCTACCGTGCATGGCCTGACTAATTTCCTGAATTTCGAGCATACCGGGAGAGTCATCCGGTAACGCATGAAAGGCCACCGGTTCATAAAGCACAACGTCTGCAATCTTAAACGGGTTTTCTAACGCGAGCTTTAACGCAACCGCGCCACCATAGGAATGACCAACCAATTGCACCGGTTGTGACAAGCCCAGATGTTCAACTGCTGAGATAATGCGGGGTAACTCCTGCTCCAGCCTGAAGTTAGCCGCAAATTCAACCTTGGGCGCCTGTCCATAGCCGAGTAAGTCAACTGCAATAACAAAGTGACTGCTGATTAAATTTTTTACCAGTGCACGCCACTGCGTGCTTGCACTTTGAGAACTGTGCAACAATATCACCGGGGTATTTTGTTGCTCTCCGTAGAGATGAATTCCAGCTTCTAATTCAGACATAGCTTCACTTTAGGATAAACTGACACCAATAAACTGACCAATACCGAAGCCAGCCGACAACAATAAAACCGCAAAAGTAGTCAATACGCCAATGGTTCTTGGCAGGCTAACCCCAGCGCTGCGAGTCAGTCCAACGGCATGACATAAGCGCGCAATAATCAGTGCAATTCCTACCCCATGCAGCAAGCCTACGGACGCATTCTGGACTTCCATCGTCGCAAACAAAATAAGCGCCAATGGCACATATTCAATAAAGTTACCATGAATGCGTACCGCAATATTAAGTTCTTCGGCTTCACCCGTACCAATGCCGACCCGGTGCTTCCAGCGTAAACGAATAATCTGCACCGCCAGAACAAGATAAATGAGCGTCAGAACTCCGGCGTACAAACCGGTAATTGTCAATTGGGATGTCATTGCATGCTTCTTATTAGTTGTTACTTTTTGACGTTGTCAAAACTGGCTTCATCAAAAAAGGCTCACTATGTGAGCCTTTTATTAGCCGGCTATTTTTTAAGCAAAGTACTTAACTGCTCACTGACTTTTTCAACGGGTTGTGTGCCATCAATTTTATGGCACTGCGTTTTACCTTCCTCAGACAACTTTTGATAATACTCAACCAAAGGCTCGGTCTGCTCATGGTAAACCGACAAGCGTTTACGAACGGTTTGTTCTTGATCGTCCGGGCGAATAACCAGCTCTTCGCCAGTTTCATCGTCTTTGCCCTCCTCTTTAGGAGGATTGTGCTCTACGTGATAAACACGTCCTGAACCGGGGTGAACACGGCGGCCACTCATACGTTCAACGATAACTTCATCCGGAACTTCAAATTCCAGTACATAGTCAATTTCAATGCCGTTATCGCGCATTGCGTCAGCTTGCGGAATGGTTCTTGGAAAGCCGTCAAGCAGAAAGCCATTCTGGCAGTCCGGTTCGGCAATACGTTCTTTAACCAGCTCGATAATGATATCGTCAGACACTAACTGTCCGGCGTCCATAACTTGCTTGGCTTTTTTACCCAATTCCGAACCTGATTTGATTGCTGAACGCAACATATCACCCGTGGAAATTTGAGGGATCCCAAAAGTGTTCATCAGAAACTGAGCCTGAGTTCCCTTTCCAGCTCCCGGGGCGCCTAACAAAATAATGCGCATAGAAAACCTCTTTGTATGATTCAAAAGTCTGCCCCGAACTTTACCCTGACAGGCAGGGTATTACAAGCGCAGAAAGCCGCTGCGGGCAACGAGTTACCGGCAGCGGCGGGTGTAAAATTATGCGTTCAGCATTAATTTATTAAGGCGGGTAACAAAGGAGGCAGGGTCTTTCAAGTTGCCTCGCTCTGCCAACGTTGCCTGATCCAATAGCACTTCAGCCCATTCTTTAAAGGTGTCATCCTCTTTGGTCAGCATACGCTGAACCAATGGGTGCTCAGGATTAACCTCAAAGATATATTTGGTTTCAGGAACCGTCTGCCCGGCGGCTTCCATCAACTTCGCCATCTGCGTGCTCATATCATTGTCATCGGTAATGATACAGGCTGGAGAATCTGTTAAGCGATTGGTCACACGAACCTTCTTAACTTTATCACCTAAGGCGTGCTCGAAACGCTCCAGATTTTCTTTGAAAGCCTCTTCCGCTTTTTCCTGTTCAGCCTTGGCTTCCTCGTCGTCCAGTTCACCCAGATCTAAGTCTCCACGCGTGACTGACTGAAGCTGCTTCTCTTTAAATTCAGTCAGATGACTCATCAGCCATTCATCGATGCGCTCTGAAAGCAGCAGCACTTCAATACCTTTTTTGTTAAAGATTTCCAGCGCAGGGTTATTTCTGGCAGCTTCATAGCTGTCAGCAACAATGTAGAAAATTTTATCCTGGCCTTCTTTCATACGCTCAATGTAGTCGTCCAGGCTGACTGACTGCACAGCGCCGTCGTTATGCGTGGAAGCAAAACGCAACAGTTCGGAAATACGCTCACGGTTGGAGTGATCCTCTGCCGGACCTTCTTTCAGCACATTACCAAACGTATCCCAGAACTGTTGATATTGCTTCTGGTCGTCTTTTGCCAGCTTTTTCAGCATTTGCAACACTTTCTTGGTACTGCCGTTTCGCATGGCACGGGTAATTTTATTGTCCTGCAGAATTTCGCGCGAAACATTCAGCGGTAAATCGTTAGAGTCCACCAGACCACGCACAAAGCGCAAATACGTTGGCATTAACTGCTCGGCGTCATCCATGATGAATACGCGCTTCACATAAAGCTTAACACCGTGCTGCTGCTCGCGATTCCATAAGTCCCAGGGAGCGCGTTTAGGAATGTACAGCAAGTTAGTGTATTCGGTTGTACCTTCAACTTTGTTGTGGCTCCACAGCAGCGGCTCATCAAAATCGTGAGCTACGGTTTTGTAAAACTCTTTGTATTCTTCATCAGTAATGTCCGATTTTTCACGAGTCCAGAGTGCCTGACCTGAGTTGACGGTCTCCCATTCACCGGGCTGCCCTTCCACTTTATTACCTTCGTCATCTTCGGACTCGGGTACCGGCTCTTTCCACATTTGCACCGGTATGCTTAAGTGTTCTGAGTATTTATTGATAATGCCACGCAAGCGGTTTTTATCTAAAAACTCATCGGCATCGTCTTTCAGATGCAAAATAATATCAGTGCCGCGACGGGCTTTATCAATGTCAGCAATTTCGAATTCACCCTCGCCTTGAGAGCGCCATTCAACCGCTGATGCCTCTTTTTCCAAGCCGGAGCGAGTTCTTACCGTAACTTCGTCAGCAACAATAAAGGCCGAGTAAAAGCCTACACCAAACTGACCGATGAGCTTGCTGTCCTTTGATTCGTCACCCGACAACTGACCGAAGAATTCAGCCGTACCTGACTTCGCAATAGTCCCCAGGTTACTCATCACGTCATCGCGTGTCATACCCACACCATTATCGCTGATAGTGATGGTGCGGCTGTCTTTATCAACAGAAACACGAACGTGCAGATCACTGTCGTCTCCATACAGGGAATTGTCACTTAAAGCTTTAAAGCGCAATTTATCCGCCGCGTCAGACGCATTGGAGACCAGTTCACGTAAGAAAATTTCTTTATTGGAATACAGAGAATGAATCATCAGGTGAAGTAATTGTTTAACTTCTGTCTGAAATCCATGTTTTTCCATTTGACCGGCTTCCGCCATAGTATATTTCTCCTGCTGTTATTACCTATGGCAACAGTAATGGGGGCGCAGGAAATATTTTCAAGTCACCGGGAAAATTGTTTTCGGCCGCTGAAGGCGTGGCCGAGTGTGGTTTGATCAACATAACCCAGCTCACCGCCGACTGGCACGCCGTGAGCTATACGGGTGGTATTAATATTTTGTTGTGCAGCAATATCGGCAATGTAATGTGCCGTAGCATCACCTTCTACGGTTGGATTCGTTGCTAATACAATCTCTTTAACCGGCTCATTCTGCAACTGTCGTTCAAGCTCATCCAGACCAATATCTACCGGACCAATGCCGTCCAGAGGAGACAAATGTCCCATCAGCACAAAGTAGCGCCCCTGAAACTGAGAGGTTTGTTCAATGGCTAATACATCAGCGGGTGTTTCAACAACGCACAGCACACCGTTTTCGCGCCGCATCGGGTTGCTGCAAATTCGACACAACGGCTCTTCTGTTAAGGTCCGGCAGCACTCACAGTGCCCCACTTTTTCAACCGCGGACTGCAGTGATTCAGCGAGCCTTGAGGCGCCACCACGATCACGTTCAAGCAAATGAAACGCCATACGCTGGGCTGACTTCTGGCCAACACCCGGTAGGCGTTTTAAATTATCAACAAGTTCATCGATTGCCGGACTAATACTCATTAACCTGCCTCAGTTCTCAGAACGGCATTTTAAAACCCGGAGGCAAACCCAGACCACCAGTAATTTCTGACATACGCTCTTTGCTGGTTTCTTCAACCCGGCGCACCGCATCGTTGGTTGCGGCAGCAATCAAATCTTCCAGCATATCCTGGTCATCTTCCATCAAGCTTGGGTCAATGCTCACGCGTTTTACGTTGTGATTACCCAACATGGTGATTTTTACCAAACCCGCGCCGGCTTCACCGGTGACTTCCATGTTAGCAACTTCTTCCTGGGCTTGCTGCATGCGCTCCTGCATTTGTTGCGCCTGCTTCATCATGTTACCCATTCCACCTTTCATCATAGTTCTCTTCCTCGTTTAAGCTTTTGAAAATTAGCGCGCCTGAATTGACGATTCATCAATTTGCGCTTGAAACTTTTGCTGTAATTCCTGCACCCCGGTATCCGCCTGTAATATTTCACAGGCGCGTTGATGCCGATACTCATTAATATGTTGCTGCACCATAAGAGGCGTTGGCTGAGCCGGTACTCCGACTTTAAACTGTACACCCGCGCTAGTGCCTAATAAACCCGCCAAAGACTCTCTGACGGCCGCGTCGGTCGATTCATTCAGTAAACTTTTCTGTTGTTCTGCAACCAGGATCAACCAGTCGTCGTCTCCGGTTTTCTGCAACTCAGAGTTCAACAATACCTGACGAGCCAGACCGGAAATGTCCATACCCGCTATCATCGCGCTCCATTTATCAATTTCAGCCGCTTCGCGAATATCATCATTCAACTCGGGCAGCGCATAGTCACTTGGGTCTGACTTTTCTTCCGTTGTTGGCTCTGTTGCTTCAAATTTTATCGGCGCGGCGGATTCAGTCTGCGCCGGAGCATCTACCGACTGATTACCTTTGCCGGGATTTTTTTTTTCAGCCAGCTGTTCACGAACACGCAGTAAATCGGACACACCGGAATCCTGCTGCGCGGGTTCTGATTCTGGTTCTGCTTTTGGTTCTTCAGCATGATACGAAGGCGGTTCGTTATCACCAGCGTCATGTTCTGCTGCCTGCTCGGGATACGTAAACGCCGGCTCTGAATCTTGTTCGGGCGGCAACGGTTCAGTAAATTCAGGTTCCGGCATCGGTTCCTGCAACTCCGAATCGGTCAGTTCTGAACTGGGAATATCAGTATTCTGAGTCGAGCTTAACGTATCGATATCATTAGAATCCGTACTCTCTGCCGGACGGAAACACAGTAAACGCAACAAAGTCATTTCCAGACCGCTGCGCGCATCAATAGCGAAGGCCTGCTCACGGCGCCCTTCCAGAACAATACGGTAAAAAACCTGAATCAATTCGGCTGGCATGCGTCGTAACAACGGCTTAAGCACATCGCTGTTTTCAAAAGCATTAGCCGCGTCCGGCACCTGTTGAACCAACGCCAGCTGATGCAGCAAGCTTTGCAGCTCAACCAAAACTGAGCTGAGATCAGGTACCATAGATACCATCGCATCAACACGCTGCATTACCGTTTCTGCATCACCGTCAAGTACGCAATCCAGCAATGCAGCGATATCTGCCACAGGGACATTACCCAGCATACGTCTGACACTGTTAATACTAACGGCACCGTTTCCCTGAGCAATGGCTTGATCGGTTAAACTTAATGCGTCACGCATACTGCCTCGAGCTGAGCGGGCTAATAATGGCAACGCGTCAGCGTCTGCCTTAACCTGCTCCTGCCCCAGAACGTAATTCAGTTGTTGGGAAATATCGTCATTCGACAGCGCTTTTAAATTGAACTGCAGGCAACGCGACAAAATGGTCACCGGTAATTTTTGCGGATCCGTAGTGGCCAGCAGAAACTTCACATGTTCCGGCGGCTCTTCCAGAGTTTTTAAAAGCGCATTAAAACTGTGCCGCGACAGCATATGCACTTCGTCAATCAGGTAAACTTTATAGCGCCCGCGAGTTGGACGATACTGAACGTTATCAAGTAACTCGCGGGTGTCTTCAACTTTGGTTCTTGAGGCGGCATCAATTTCCAACAAGTCAACGAATCGCCCCTGCTCAATTTCCAGACAGGCACTGCACTGGCCACAAGGCGTTGAAGTAATGCCTTGTTCACAATTAAGGGCTTTAGCCAGTATGCGAGCGATGGTTGTTTTTCCAACCCCACGGGTGCCCGTAAACAGATAAGCATGATGCAGCCGCTGCTTATCGAGCGCATGCTCAAGCGGTTTCAGAACATGTTGTTGACCAACAACTTCCTCAAATTGAGAAGGTCGCCACTTTCTTGCCAGTACCTGATAACTCATAGGGCGAATTCTTAACTCTGTGTCGTTAAAACTGACATAAGGTATAGCATGCAACGCCTGCATGCTGCAATTTATCTTCGCCGCCCAGTTCCGGTAATGACACAATAAAAGCAGCTTCGGCAACCTCGGCACCCGCAGAGGCTATCAATTGATTTGCTGCAATAACGGTTCCCCCGGTTGCCAGCAGATCATCAATAATCAATACGCGATCGTCTTCAGTCAATGCATTTTCGTGCATTTGCAATTGATCAGAGCCATATTCTAACTGGTAGCTTTGACTGACAATTTTACCGGGCAGCTTCCCCGGTTTTCGCAGAAGCGTTACCCCGCATCCCATTGCATAAGCTAATGCCGAACCAAAAATGAAACCCCGTGCTTCAATAGCCGCTATCTGGGTAATGCCTGACTTGCTGTAACGATGTTTTAAAACGTCAACTGCACACCGGAAGGCAGTGGCGTCTTGCAACAAAGGAGTAATATCACGAAAGATTACACCCGGTTTTGGATAATCCTTAATAGAACCTATTGAGTCCCTGATATCCGTTGTCGTTGAGTTTGTCATCTCATTCTCGTTATTAGGCAACAAAACGCATCACCCACGCCTTCAAAATATCACGCAAAAAGTCTCCTTGAAGCGGTTTAGCAAGACATTCCGTTGCCCCGGCTTTTAATGCTTTGGGTTCAACTTCTGTTAGATCCTGCGTTGACATGAACAGTAATGGGTTGTGCCGATAGGCATCCAATTCGCGTAAGTTTTTCAATAATGATAAACCGTCCATCACCGGCATTTTATGATCAAGCAGGATGATATCAAAATACGACTGTTTCGCCTTACTGAAACCATCAAGACCATCACATGCAAGGGTTACATCTAAGCCAAGCGGTTCTATCGCCTGACAAATAGACTGGCGAGTTGTGTCTTTATCCTCGACAACGAGTAAAGTCACTGACATAAATGTCGCTTACCTGATAGTTAATGAGGATTTAATTAGGCAGAAATAAGCTGAGTTAAACGTAAAACTAATGGCAAACAGCCAGTAATTACAAACAGGACAACTGCAATAAGCAAAAATCGTTTGCCCGCAGGTTCTTTAAAGGTTTCTGATGACATAACTTTTACCCCTCAATGAAATCAAGGCCGATCATACTCGATCCTTTACGACGATAAAAGTTGAATTCAATTCTTTACTGTTAATATTAATTGCTACTGAGTAAGTTGGTTTAATCTTTGCTTTGCATCTAGTTCCCGGGGTTGGAATTGCTCACTTATCTTGTCTTTAGGGTGCTGATTTCATTCTGTCCCCAAAAACAAAAACCCGACACTGTGGCCGGGTTTTACTGTGCAGTTATAACGAAAAGCGATTAATTGAGTTTGATGCCTTTTCGTTCTGCTGTCGATTTTATGTAACCTTTCCAGCTACGAGCACTGCGACGTTGACCGTCGAAGGTTGCCGCTTCATCAACATAACGCATTGCCTGGCGATAGTCACCACCATAGAAATACGCTTCTGCTAATGACATATAAACGCGGCCTTCATCTTTACGTCCTAAATAGTCCAGTGCCTTTTTCAAAGGATCCGTTGCCGCAATATACTGTTCGTTTAACAGCATCAGGTTACCCTGCTTACGGTAATATTCACCTTTGTCGTCACTGTCGTTAGTCGCTCCAGCTGCACGTTGATACCAAGCTACAGCTTTGTCAAGCGCTTTTGCCCGATGAAAACTATTCGCAATAGTTGCAAAGTTTTTCGCTGTACCCTCAATATCTCCTGCTTTTACATGCTTTTCCATGGTACTGGCTGCTTTGTATGGAATACCTTCATTATCGTACAGTTGAACCAGCATTTTATACTGACTTTCCGTATCGAGATATCCAGCCATATAAGCTATTTCCATGGTCTGAAGAGATTTTCCAAGATTCTCTTCAAGCATGTAAAACTGAGCGAGTTGAGGCCACCAAGCTGTTACTTCGGGTAGCTTGTTTAAACCTTCTTCAAGAACCTCTATCGCCTGAGGATACATCTTACGTTCATAGTAAGACGCCATCATTAGCGTATAGATATTTTTGTCCGGTTTATCAGCGGCCTGCAAAGACGCTTCCGCAAAAGGAATAATTTCCCCGAAGTTCTTCATCTGATAGTGCGCATTGGCCATATACAAGAACACCTGAGAATCACGCTCGCCGGTGAATTGGACCCACTGCTTCAGGTATTCAAGACTTTGCGCGTATTTCTCTTCCTGCAAACTAATTTGCCCTACCAGTTTCAGAGCCGCAGATTGATCATTCCAACCCAGCACATCTTGATCAACGGAGTCTTTCAAGACTGCTAAAGCGTCAGCCATGCGTTCATCTGCTGCATAAAGATTACCCAAAAAACGACCTAAGTAAGCCGAGTCATATCCCGGCTCAGGATCTTGATCTTCAAGAATCGCTATGGCTTCTTTTATTTCGTCTTCTTCATACAGCTCAAACGCATCCATGATGGCTCGACCAATACTTTGCGAAGCCGCTTTATTGTCACGAGCTTTCTTCTGCGCCTCAACGGTCTCTTTATCCGGAATATTGAAGCCAAGGTCCTGAGCCAAAGCCGGGACCGTTGTCATCGACATAATCGAAGCAAACGCCAGGGCACTAACAAATGTTTTTACTGTATATTTCATTTCTTAGCTCCCATCCATTGTGAAGTCAAGTTGAACGGTCATGCCTTCCTGACGGACAGGCTTACCATCAATGACCTGAGGTTTATATTTCCAACGCAACAATGCACGTCGTGCCTCACGGTCAAACACTCGACGAGGTTCAGAATCGATGACTTCAACGTCAGTTACACCACCTTGTTGATCGATAGTGAAACGCAGTTGTACCCAGCCTTCAGTGCCGTTTCGGGCTGCTGATGGTGGATAACGCGGTTCAATACGAACAATTGGTGTTGCGTCACCGTCGGAACTCAAACCTCCACCAGGCCCCGAAAGTCCGGTGTCAGCTCCACCAACATCAACATCAAAACCCATGTTCATGTTCATACCACTGTCTGATGTATCTGGTTCAGACTGCGGCGTTTCCGGTGGTTGCTCCGGCGGTGGCGGTGGCGGCGGCGGCGTACGCTGACGCTCTTGAACATCAGAATCCGGTGGCGACGTTACGATGTCAATAACCGGCGATGGAGGCGGCGCTTCGTTGCGCTGAGCTCCTCCGCCGATTAAGTAAGCCATGAAAGCAAACAGAGCAAACGTAACGGCGGCACCTAGTAGTAAAGATACTAAAAAGCGCACCATATTAGTTCTTCTCCGCAGCTATGGATATCTTGTCGATACCCGCTTCCTTAACTTGATCCATAACTTCGACAACGACACCATGTTCAGCTTTGTTATCTGCCTGGATAACAACAACATCAGTTGGTTGTTCGGCAAGCATACGTTCAATGTTCGCACCTACGCGTTCAACATCTACTTGACGTTTATCCATCCAGACCTCACCGGTATCGCGAATAGCGATAAAGATGTTAGCCGAAGGTTCCTTGGTCGTATTACTCGCTTCAGGTTTATTAACCTGAATACCCGCTTCTTTGACGAATGAGGTCGTTACGATAAAGAAGATCAACATAATGAAGACGATGTCGAGCATCGGCGTCATGTCGATCGACGCATCTTCCTCTTCTCGATTACGATTACGTGCCATAGTTTTACTCTCTTAGTGATGTGGCAAACTGTCAATAAGGCGTTCTTTCGCTCTGCGCACTTTACTTTCAAGGCGTGTCGCAAAGAACATACCGGATAACGCTGCAACCATTCCCGCCATTGTCGGGATTGTTGCCATCGAAATACCCGATGCCATTAGACGAGGGTTACCCGTCCCTTGTACTGCCATGATTTCAAACACCGCAATCATACCTGTTACGGTACCCAGCAGCCCGACCAGCGGACATAAGGCAACACAAGTTTTTATCAACAGAATACGTGCATTCAGTTTATCGTTCGCTTCGGAAATCCATGCTTCACGGATTCTATGGGCGTACCATGAGGTGGTGTCCTTACGGGCATCCCATTTCGCAATAATTTCTTTGCGAAATTTCGGGAAAGCACCGGTAAGATACCAATAACGCTCAATCATCAGTACCCACATTAGAAAGAGCACCCCCATGACGATGTACAGGACATCGCCACCGGTAGCCAAAAAATCCCTGATAGATTCCCAAAGTTCCATCAGGTAAAGCATGGGTTACTCCTTCTCCGAATGCGTAGCTACGATACCCGCCGCCTGCTCGTCCAGAATATGAACAATAGACTTGCCGCGAGAAGCCACAATACTGTGAGCCAAAATCAATGGAATAGCGGCAATCAGACCCATAGCCGTTGTTACCAACGCCATAGAGATATCGCCTGCCATGATCTTAGGATCACCGGTACCAAACAGTGTAATCGACTGGAACGTACCAATCATACCAACAACCGTACCTAACAGTCCAAGCAACGGTGCGATAGCGGCAAGAATCTTGATGACATTAATGCCACTTTCAACCCTTGGTGTTTCACGCAGAATGGCTTCGTCCAGTTTCAGTTCCAGGTTTTCAACATCGGCTTTCTTATTCTCATGATAAACCTTAAGAATACGACCCAATGCGTTGTTATCTTTAGGCTTGTCTGTGTTTTTCAACTGAGAACGAATTTTACCGGCTGCAGTTGTCAGAGTAACCAGTTTGAAGATAGAAATTAGCAGACCCAGAATTAACACTGCAGTGATTACATAACCAACGGTCTCACCCTGATGATAACGCTCTTCCAAGGTTGCTTTGTTAGTCAACAAGCTAAGAATCTGGCCTTTTGACGGATCAAGGAATACGCCTTCATAACCTTCTTCGGTGCTAGCAAACTCTTCAGCTTGTGAAGTTGCAGCACCCTGCGGTTGACGGCCCAACGGCTGAACTTGTTCTGTCACATCGTTGTACACCAGGTACTCGTTGTCAGAAATTAAGTTAAAGGTACCAATACGCACCACTTCACGGCTTTCGCTACCGCCGTCAAGCAAAGTTACTTGGGTATTAAACTTAACCACTTTACCCGATTCGACCATTTCAGTTAATAACGCTTTCCAAAGCTCTTCAAGTTCTTCCAGAGTAGGAAGCTCTTTGGCTTCAGACAAGCTTTCTAAAACGTCTTCACGGCCAGGGTATTGCGCACTCACAATTGACGTTGCAATACGACCGATGGTTTCTGTTGCAGCACCGCGAACAACACCGAACATTTCACCTAAGGTGCCTTTAGCATTCTCGAGTTCTTGCTCTTTGTTCGCCAGGTTAATTTCATTTTCAGAAAACTCTTCCTGTAAACGTTTGCCGCGAGCTTTCTCTTCCTTTAACTGCTGTTCAGCACGGTTAAGCAAAGCCTGCTTGTCTGCGCGGGCAGCGGTGAACTCACGCTCACGTTCTGCGTTTAATGCGCGAGAAGAAACACGGTTTTTCTCAACAAGCTGCATCAGCTCATCTAAGTTTTTAGCTTCAGATTGATCCTGAGCTTGAGCAGCGAGAGTCGTACCTGCAGAAAGGGTGACTGCTGCTGCAATCATTAACGATTTAACTAATTTATTCATTCTGCACTCTCCGCTGCGAATACTGGAAGTTTAACCAGATCGTAAGCAAGTTGCTTACGTGACATACGAATCGCTTGGGTCAGAGGACGGATAAACTCGTCTTCCAAAGCAGTCCACTCATCGGTTTCGTTGTTATAGATCCAAGCATTTTTTAAGTCCAGAGACTGCGCCAGGAATGCAACACGACCCATATGGAAATAGTCGACAGCAAATTTTTCACCGTTAATTTCCAGGTTGCCCTGGTAAGAGATCAAACCGGAACCGTAGTCCATTTCTGTCTGATAAGCTTCGATGATTTGACGAAATTGCTCTGATGTAGAAACGCTTGAGCTGTCCATAATGTCACGCAAACGCTCAACACGCTCAATACGCTTCTCGCGGTGAATTGGAATATCCAATTTCACGAATTGCTCAAGCGAATTGATCATTTCATACATCAAAGGAACAACGCCCTGTTTAGTGCGTTCAATTCCGTTAATTTGCTCCTGCAGAGACTCAAGTGTCGCGTTTTGGTCGTTAACCAAACGCTGAACGTGGTCATTATAGACTTTCAAGTTCTCGTACTCAGCAACGACTGAGCGATACTCGATAAGCATGTCCTGACTTTGCTCGAACAAAGAGTTGATTTTCTCCTGCGACTGTTCGCTGGCGTTTAAAATCTTTTGCTCTTCGTTTTGCAGCTTAGCTACATCTACTTGCTGTGCAGCGGCAACGCCGGTGCCAGCAAACGCCATCACACCCATAAGGGTTGCAGCGAGTTTGGTTCTTTTAATTACTTTGGTCATAGTTCCCAACCAATTTGACTTAACTTCCGCTTCAACGCCTGAGGCGCGAAACACCAGTTGTTTGAATGACGAAAAGATCTAGTTCTACACTTTATGAGTATTGCTCTAATAAGCAATATCAAAAGATAGTCCCACGATGACCATACGCTGTCAACCAAGTAGACTGAGTCAACCGCGCTATAGTTGTCGCTTTGTATTCAGTGCAGAACACGGATCTGGACTCTCGCAATCTCCAGATATTTTCTTGGACAACATCCTGTCGTCAACCCATTTCACATCCTAAGTTTAGATAGTTAATTACCTAACTATGGATATTACTCCTTCCAGAATAGTATCACTTTTTGATCAACGAACAACACTGACTTCTCAAATTCAACGTTTTTTAAACAACTTATTTATTAATCTATGTTTAATGACAGATCCAATTTCGTGACCTAAGTTCCAAAATCCTTTAATATAAGAGCATGAAAGAGACTTTAAACGCAACATCAATACAACATATTAAACAGTTGCTCAGCAGGTTAGAGAACCAAGCTGAACGAATTGACGAGCAAAATCGGCAGAAGCAACGGGAAATGAGTGAAAACTGGTTTAATCAATCATTGTTTAGCCAGCACTCAAACCTTGCGGTGGATTACGTGATGGAGACCCAAAGCCTTTTTCATCAGCTGCAACAGAGCATGAACCCAAATGCCCAGCAGTACCTTGCGGAAAAACTCAGTTTACAGCTTGAAGCCTTGAATACTACTTTTCGAGCCAATAAACCGCCGCGGCAAAAGCAGGATCAGCGCATTACTGCACAGAATAAAGTTCAACAAATGCATCAGCAGTTAGTGACCTACCGGGATTACGAAAGGCGACTCACGGAAAACCTTGATACTGCCGTAGCGAATAATAATTCGACGCTTATTCAAACAGCTCAGCAACGACTAAATCGTTGCCAAATGGCAATTGATACACTGGAAAAGAAGATCAGTCGTTATGAAGAAGGTTGACGTTCCTTTTATTTACTCACCTTTATACAGTGCGTTAGATTTACCTCCCCGGCATCGTTACCCAATAGAGAAATATCGCTTATTGAAAGACTGGGCGATAAAACATGGTGCTAAAAGCAATCAGTGGTTTACCCCACAACCCCTCAATTGGGAGCAAGTATCCGCAACGCATTGTACGCATTATTTGACTCAGTTACGCGAAAACAGTATTGATAAAGCGGCCTGGCGTCGTATTGGCTTTCCCTGGTCAAAGCCCCTGTTAAAACGTACTCTTACTTCAGCCGGCGGAACCCTTCTTACAATGAAGCAAGCTTTGATTAACGGCATAGCGATACATTTCTCGGGTGGGTATCACCACGCCCATAAAGACTGGGGAAGTGGTTTTTGTTTACTGAATGATTTGGCGATAGCCTGTAATGAAATTCTGCGCAACGCGCCTAATTTAAAAATTGCCGTGTTGGATACCGATGTGCACCAAGGTGATGGAACAGCAACCCTGTTCGCTAATGACCATAGAGTTTTTACGTGTTCCATTCACGGAGAGCGTAATTTCCCCTTCTCTAAAGCACGTTCAGATTTAGACATAGCCTTGAGGAAAGACACGTCAGACAAAGAGTATTTGGCGGAATTACAGCGTGTTCTTGAGTTTATCAGAGACCATGTTAAACCTGATTTAATTCTTTACGACGCCGGCGTGGACATTTATCAGCGCGACGAGCTGGGGCATCTTAATATAAGTCTGGCCGGGATTTTTCAACGTGACCTGGCAGTACTCAACTTTGCAAAGCAACAAAATATTCCAATAGCAGCGGTTATAGGCGGTGGATACCAGCGTAATTTAGAGCGTTTGGTCAGAGCACATGCTCAATTACTAAGAGCCAGCTATTATCTCTACACTGAAAGCAAACCATTAGAAGGAAAAATATATGAAGTTTGATGATGATATTCATAATTATTACGAACGCTTAGTGTCAGACCGAATAGAAGAACTGGAGCTGGAAAAGCAATACAGTCAGGAATTTCTTTCTGATCTTTGTTGTCTGGTGCTCAATCAGTTACCGCCTCGATACATTCGTCATGAAGTTGATATGGCTTTCTTTTTGCCGCCTTCAAAACGACTGGACATGGAAATGCAAGTGCATAAGGCAATAACAGAAGCATTGGAATTTTTGAAAGAGAGGAGACGCCCTGACGGCGATTAATAAAATGGGGTGGCGACTCTACCAGCCACACCTCGGCACACACATCCCTGACTACGGCTGCTCCCTTCCGGGCCTGACCGGGTTCACCAGTTAGCGTTGCGAGGGGACCCGCAGAGTCACCATAAACGCTTTACTCAAAGCGGGCTGCATTATGAACCAGTTACCCGGCTGAAACAACCCACAGAAAACCTTTTGCTTACTTTTTCTGCAGCTTCGCGGCAATAGCCTGGCGAGCGGCGTCCGAGTTCAATGCTTTAGCAAAAAATGTCGCTTCCCGGCTAATGCGATCAGCTACCGACTCAGCCGGCTGTTTTAATAAATGCTTAGAAATTCGCAGCGACTTACCGGATTGTTTACGCAGTTTATCTAACGCTTCGCTAACCACAATAGGCAAACGTTCAACGGAAACCACATGATTAACAAAACCGGCTTGCTGAGCTGTTTGCGCATCGAAATTTTCGCCAAGCAGAAGTAACTCTGCAGCTTTTTGATACCCGCAAATTTGCGGCAGTAATAAACTTGATGCAGCTTCAGGTAACAACCCAAGTTGCACAAAAGGTAATGCAAACACCGCATCATCGCTGCTGTAAACCAGGTCGCAATGCAGTAAGAGCGTTGTACCTATACCGATGGCCAGTCCGTTGACAGCGGCGACTATAGGTACTTCAACCTGCGCAAGTGTGTGTAAGAACTGAAAAGGCGGAGCTGACTCATCCAGATTTTCGACGGCTAAAAAATCATTTAAATCGTTACCGGCAGAAAAACTGTCACCGCTGGACTCAAAAAGTACCGCATGAACAGAAGCGTCGTTATCTGCGGCTTTTAAAGCCTCGTTGCAGGTTGTATACATAGCCTGAGTAAAAGCATTCTTCTTTTCCGGTCGATTCAGACGTATGCGGACAACGCCGTTATCTTGTGAAACTTGTACCCGTTCTTCATTACTCAAAATACGTCTCCTGTCACTGATTACTGATCGCGATTCTTCCATGCTTTTTTAGTTGCTTCATGCATAGGTACAATCAATTCTAATGCCGTCTTGTCACCTGCCGGTAATTCCATCTGGTTAGGGCGCTTGGGTGTCACCCTTTGTCCCCACTTTATTAACCCGGCACCGCAGGTGAGTCCACCGCCAAACACCGCGGACATAATACTGTCACCAGGCTTGATAATGCCATTATCAGCAGCTTCAGCAAAGGCTATAGGTAAAGTGGCCGAAGAGGTATTGCCGTATTTTTGAATATTAATAACGGTTTTTTCACTCGGAACTTTACACATTTTCCCAAGAAAATCGATTAAACGCTTATTGGCCTGATGTGGAATAAGCGCGTCAATATCATCGGTTGTCATGCCAGTTTGCTGAAATACATTGTGGACTGCCGCGCTCATACCTTTCACAGCACGCTTGTATATTTCCTGACCCACAAAATCAAACTGCATAATACCGTCAAAATTGAACCGGTCAAAATTGGAACCGAAATCAAGACTCAGCACGTCGCGTGCATCTGCGTCACAGCTAATATGACTGGCCAATAAGCCAACTTCTTCATCTGTCGCTTCCAGAATCATAGCGCCGGCACCGTCACCAAATAACACCGCACTTTCGCGCTTGGTCCAGTCGAGAATACGAGTCAAACGCTCGGCACCAATCAGCAATACCTTTTTATGTACACCGGTTTTTATGCCTTGAGTGGCAACGTGCATGGCGTACAAGAAACTACTGCATGCTGCATTCAAATCAAAAGCCGCCGCGTTCTTTGAGCCAATGTTTTGTTGCACTTTAGAGGCGACGTTAGGAATAAGCTCATCGGCTGTACAGGTACCGACAATAATTAAATCCAACTCATTGGGGTCTAAGTCAGCTGCCGCCAGCGCATTGCGAGCAGCAACGGTTGCCAGCTCGGATGTACCGACATGGCTCACTCGACGCTCGGAAATTCCTGTTCGTGAAACAATCCATTCGTCGGATGTTTCCAAAAAGGTTGCAAGATCATCATTGGTCATTACAGCCGGCGGCAGACATTTTCCCCAACCGGTAATTTCAGCAAATTTAGTCACGGCAAAACCTTTTACTTCTGTCGGCTAGTATCGTCATAATAGTAGGGTGTTTTATGACGATACCGTTTCAGCGTATCATAGCACGAATCGACGCTAGGTGAATGACCGCCATAAAAAAGGATTAACCACATGTTTCGAACACTATTTGCCGCAGCTTTTGTACTTTTTGTGAGTGCTTGTCAGAGTCAGCCTGATCCCTTAATTATTAGTGCTGACAGCGTTGTCAATAAGCTCAACACGCCAGTGAGTAAATTAGAAATCAGAGATAAACGCTCTTATTCTTACCTGTATCGCCATAAAAAAGAACAAGACAAAGCTGAATTCACTCCGGCTCAAAGACCTTTAACCCGCATAGTTGAAGAGGCGTTACAGCCAGTCACAGGCTCTGATAGTAACAATGGCCTTAGCTGGTACGTGAGTATTGAAAAAGCCTTAATTGACGCCACCCTTCATACCATTAAGTATGAGCTTGAGCACAGTATTACCATTCGCGTTGAGGCAACTCGCGATAATCGTCGCTACAGTAACTTCTACTCTGGAACCTACCGCTCAAGCGGCGGTCTTAAACCAGCTCAGGCTACTATCGAACGCCAGTTCAAACAGTTATTAAATTCGGTAGTTACAGATATTGCGAACGATCCTAAGCTACGACTGCCAGAACAAAAGGATTTTTAACGATGAGATGGTTTAACTATTTTATTGGCATTGCGGCGGCATTCTTTATTGGCATAAGCCACGCCGAAATTCAGCCGGACAATCCTTTTCCAAGAGTAAAGATGGTGACTTCGATGGGCGACATTGTGGTTGAGTTAAACCGCGACGCTGCACCTTTAACGGTTAAAAACTTTTTCCGCTACATAAAGAAAGCTCAATACAACGACACAATATTTCATCGGTTGGTACCGGACTTTGTTATTCAGGGCGGGGGCTATAACGAAGATTTTCAGGGCAAACCTCACTATGAAAAAATAGCCAACGAATCCGGTAACGGCCTTAACAATGAATATGGCACTATTGCCATGGCGCGTGAACGCAAGCCGCACTCCGGTACCCGCCAGTTCTTCTTTAACTTAAATGACAACAGCTCACTGGATCCTGACAATGGCGACTGGGGCTATGCGGTCTTTGGCCGTATAGTTGAAGGGTTAGATGTACTCGAAGCCATGGCTGAACTTGAGTCACAGGCGTACAGTGATGATATAGGCTGGGCTGACGTGCCTGTCGACCCGCCCATTTTAAAACGTATTGAGGTTATACCGCAAAACTGATGGCGTTAACAAAACTGACTTTCTGGCAAGACTTGAAAGTCTACAAACAGCCTCGCGTATTAGTTATTTTTGTTCTGGGCCTTGCCAGCGGTTTTCCGTGGGTGATGATTGGCTCAGCCCTTTCAGCGTGGTTGCAGGAAGTCGGCCTTACCCGCTCAACCATTGGTTACTTTGGTGCTGTTTCAGTGGCTTACTCAATAAACTTCTTATGGGCTCCTCTTATAGACAATTTCAAGTTTCCGCTGCTTACCCGTTTGCTGGGTCAACGAAGAAGCTGGATTTTTCTCTGCCAGATGCTAATCGCGAGCGGCTGTTTCGCATTAGCCTGTCTGGATATTACCAATAACCTCCATCTGGTCGGAATAATCGCGCTGGGTATTGCAGTAAGTTCTGCAACTCAGGATATTGCGATTGATGCCTACCGAATCGAGTCTTTCGCAGAAACCGAAGGCCGTCTACAAAGTGCCGGTGCAGCAATGACAACCGCCGGATGGTGGACCGGCTACAGTGGTTTAGGTGCCCTGCCGTTCTTTTTTGTCGATGGTGTAAACTGGCAATGGCAACATGCCTACTTCGGCCTGGGCTGCGTCATGCTGGGGTTGGCCTCAGTCGTGCTCGTTGTCCGCCGTACCACCTATCACCAGGACCCAATTATAAAGACTGAGCTCACCAACTATTGGCCAGCAATGAAGGAACGGATTTCTGTTACTGTAGTTCAGCCTATTGGAGAGTTTTTTTCCCGTAACGGCGTCAAACTGGCTTTCTCAATTCTTGCCTTTATCTTTCTGTTTAAAATAGGTGAAGCTTTTCTCGGCCGAATGTCGATTGTGTTTTATAAGGAAGTCGGCTTTACCAACGCGGAAATCGGTACCTATTCAAAACTTGTTACCTGGTGGGTGACTATTGTTTTTGCACTGCTTGGCAGTGCCGTTAACCTGAGACTAGGGATAGTTAAAGGTTTAATGATTGGCGGCGTAGCGATGGCCGCATCTAACCTGATGTTTTCCTGGATTGCACTGGTTGGCCCTGACACCAGCCTTTTCCTCAGCGCGGTTTTGATAGATGGCTTTACCAGTGCTTGGTCAACCGTAGCCTTTGTCGCTTTTATCAGTTTGCTGTGCAACCGCACCTTCACCGCCACCCAGTACGCTCTTATGGCCTCACTCGGCACCTTAGGTAAAACCGCATTAGCTTCTTACAGTGGCGTTATTGTCGATTCAATGAATGGAAACTGGGCGCTGTTTTTCGTGCTAACCGCTGTAATGGTTATACCCAGTCTTATTTTCCTATGGGTTATTCGTAAGCCATTAACAGCGTTGGAGAAAAACCGTGACAAGGATTAGCCCCAACTGGGTCATATTAGGACCCGGTGCCATTAGTGGCCTGATTGCAGGCAGCTTGCTTGAACACGGGCAATCCGTCTCTATATTGCCACGCCTTACTGAACACAACACGGTAAACTGGCAAGTTATCCGTTCTGGAGCAAAAATCAACCATAGCGCTCCAGTTGTTCACTTACCACTGCCTGAGAACAGTATTTTCTTAGTTGCGGTCAAAGCTTTTGATGTTATCGATGCCCTAAAGCAAATAACGGCATTAGATGGCTTTCAAAAAACGATGCCTGTTCTGCTTAGCCATAACGGCATGGTGCAGTTGCCGGAGGCTTTAAAAGGACTTAATTTGCGTCATATGGTGACCACTCACGGCGCTGTTAAAAATCGAAATAATAACGGTGAAATTTGCATAGAACATCGAGGGGTTGGTCGCAGCTGGCTTGAAGCAGAAAAGGAAACAGAACAAACAGAATTCTCTCCCTGGTCTATTTTACAAGCGACTTTTCCTCCACTTGTATTTGAGCAAGAGCTGAGTGAAAAGCGCTGGCTAAAACTGATTATTAACTGTGTTATAAATCCGCTAACGGCCATTCATCAATGTGTTAACGGCGAATTGTTAAAAGATAAATGGCAGGAACAACTCTACAACTTGGTGGTTGAAGCCGTTGCTGTTGCGAACAGTCAAAATGTGTCATTCACCCGCGACAATTGCTACCGGGAAGTGCTTCGGGTAGCACAGGAAACCGCATCAAACCATTCGTCAATGCTACAAGATATCAAACAACAAAAGCGCACTGAAATACAACAGCTAACCGGCTATTTGATTAAGACCGGTGAGTCAGCCGGCATTGCCACACCGACTCACCAGGCATTACTCGATGAATTCCAGAAGCGTTACGCTTATTAGTCTTTATCTTCAATAAAGTCGACCACTTCTAGGCCAAAGCCTGACAATGCAGAGTAACGTTTTGGCGAGCTCATTAAGTGCATTTTATGAATATTAAGGTCGGCCAGAATTTGTGAACCTAAGCCAACATTACGAGACGCACTTGATGCTGACGTTGTCGGCTTATGCTCACCTTTATCTTGTGCCTCGAACTCCCGCACTTGAGCAATAATATTATCCGGTGTTTGCTGACGACCGATAATAACTAATACCCCATCGTGCTCTGCTATATAAGACATGGCTTTTTGAATAGGCCAACTGCGTTTTGCAGCCCGTTCCGTTAAAAACGTATCGTGAAAGGTATCCTGTAAGTGAACCCTGACATTCGTGACTTTATCCTGCGAGAGATCACCGTGAATAAGGGCATAATGCACTTGCTGATCGATGGTGTCCTGATACGTGATTAACTGAAATTTACCAAACGCGGTGGGTAGATCACACTCCGCCACCCGCTCTATGGTTTTTTCCTGGATTGAACGGTATTCAATGAGGTCAGCGATAGTGCCAACTTTAATGTCGTGCTCTTTTGCAAAAGCTTCAAGATCCGGACGGCGGGCCATGGTACCGTCTTCGTTCAGCACTTCCACGATAACAGAAGCGGGTTCAAATCCGGCTAAACGGGCGAGATCACAGCCGGCTTCCGTATGCCCCGCCCGGTTCAGTACGCCGCCTGACTTCGCCTTTAGCGGGAATATATGACCCGGCATCACTAAATCTTCTGGCTGTGCGTCTTTCTTTACTGCATCCAATACCGTTTTTGCTCTGTCGGCTGCTGATATACCGGTGGTTACTCCCTCAGCGGCTTCTATAGAAACCGTAAAGTTTGTTGCGTAAGGCGCATTGTTTTTGTCCACCATTAACGGCAGATTCAACTGCTTACACCGCTCTTCAGTCAGGGTTAAACAAATGAGTCCTCGCCCATAACGGGCCATAAAATTAATAGCCTCAGGCGTCGCGCATTCAGCTGCAATAATAATATCGCCCTCGTTTTCGCGATCTTCATCGTCCATCAGGATAACCATTTTTCCCTGACGAATGTCGTCGATAATCTCTTCTGTGCTATGCAGTGACATAACGCTTTACCTTTTAATCTTGTGTATGAGGTACGGCAACCAAGCGTTGATCCGGGCCTACCTGCCGACGGTCAATAATTTTAAATCTTGGTGCGCAAGCTAAATTTATCGGCTCAGCCATATCGATAACCGATCGGCCCTGGTGGCCTAATATCTGCTCAGAACTGTAAATCATCAATCTGTCGCATAACTGCTGTTCAATAAGAGCACCGGCTAAGTTTGCACCGCACTCCGTCCAAAGTTGATTAATTTCACGGTTCGCTAATTCAACCATCAGCGCTTTCAGGCAAACTTTGCCATTCTTATCTGCTGAGACAATCAATTCATGACAATGCGGGTGACGGCTGGCATTACCCGGTGTTGTCCGAACCAGCCAAACCGGCGCCGGAGAATCAAACAGTCTGGCATCGTCACTCACCCGATGCTGACTGTCGATAATAATACGCACCGGCTGCTTCAACGGTTCAGGCAATTGACGTGATTTTGGCCACTGCTCAACACGCACCGTTAACTTTGGATTATCGGCCAAAACGGTCGCCGCACCGCTTAAAATTGCATCCGCTTGTGCACGGTAAAATTGCACGTCGCTGCGAGCTTCGGCCGATGTAATCCATTGACTTCGCCCATCCGACAACGCCGTTTTCCCATCCAGCGATGTTGCCATTTTTAGGGTTAACCATGGCCGCTGAAGGGTCATACGCGAAATAAATCCGGGGTTTAAGCGCTCTGCGGCGGCTTCTAAAACCCCTACTTCAACAACCACACCAGCGTCTTTCAGACGCTTAACACCGTTGCCGCTGACACGGGGATTAGGGTCTTGCATGGCCACCACCACGCGGGCAATGCCAGCTTCAATCAAAGCGTCCGAACAAGGGGGGGTTCGCCCCATGTGACTACAAGGTTCCAGTGTCACATAAGCCGTGGCACCTTTTGCCTGTTGCCCGGCAACGCGCAACGCATGCACTTCCGCATGGGGCTCTCCAGCCTGATGGTGCCAGCCTTCGGCAACAACCCGGTGGTTAACCGTAATGACACAACCCACAGCCGGGTTCGGCCGGGTTGTCATTACCCCCCGTCGTGCTAACAGTAAAGCACGGTGCATCATATGATGATCACGCTGTAATTGCTGTTGTTGCTTTAAGTCAGTCATTCAGGCGCGCTATTTCTTCACCAAACTCACGGATATCCTCGAATGAGCGATAAACCGAGGCGAAACGGACATAAGCCACTTTATCAATTTGCTTAAGGTTTTCCATAACCAGACTGCCAATAAAGTTACTGGTGATTTCTCGCTCACCAGTGGCACGAATACTGGATTTAATTTTGTTAATGGCCTGCTCCATCAGTTCAAGGCTGACCGGCCGTTTTTCCAGCGCTCTTAGAAAACCATTTCGCAATTTGTCTTCGTTGAACGGCTCGCGTGAACCATCGGTTTTTATCACTCTGGGCATAACCAGCTCAGCAGTTTCAAAGGTGGTAAAGCGCTCTTTGCAATGATTACACTCACGCCTGCGACGGACTGAGGCGCCATCCGCAACTAATCGCGAATCGATAACCTTAGTATCTTGTGTGCCGCAAAATGGACAATGCATTGCCTGACTCCTTTAAGTGCGCTCAGCCTCAGCGAGCAATTAACCGTAAACCGGAAACTTAGCGCATAGCGCTTTAACTTGCTCTCGAACTTCGCTGATTTTGCTTTCGTTAGCAATATCGTCCAGAACGTCACAAATCCAGTTAGCAACCTGCTCAGCTTCTGCTTCCTTAAAGCCACGGCGGGTAATTGCCGGCGTGCCTAAACGCAACCCTGACGTCACAAACGGAGAACGCGGGTCATTCGGAACCGCATTCTTGTTCACGGTAATAAAGGCATTCCCTAATGCAGCGTCTGCATCTTTACCAGTAATGTCTTTATCAATAAGGTCAACCAGGAATAGATGGTTTTGGGTGCCGTTAGAAACGATCTTGTAGCCGCGCGCCTGCATGGTTTTCACCATCGCGTTCGCGTTTACTAATACTTGTTTTTGATACTCTTTAAATTCCGGTTGTAACGCTTCCTGGAAAGCAACGGCTTTACCAGCGATAACATGACACAAAGGACCGCCCTGATTCCCCGGAAATACCGCACTGTTTAATTTTTTATGCAGTTTTTCGTCATCGCTACCGGATATGATCAAACCACCACGTGGACCTGCCAGAGTTTTATGCGTGGTTGTGGTTAACACATGCGCATGAGGCACTGGGTCAGGATACTCGCCTGCTGCAACCAAACCGGCTACATGCGCCATATCGACCATTAAGTAGGCATTGACTTTATCGGCAATTTCACGGAATTTCTTCCAGTCAACAATGCCGGAATACGCGGAAAAACCAGCCACAATAACCTTAGGTTTATGCTCTAGCGCCAGCTTTTCAACGTCGGCGTAGTCGATTTCACCAGTGGCTTCATCCAGACCATAAGAAACCGCATTGTATAACTTACCGGAGAAATTAACACCTGAGCCATGTGTCAGGTGACCGCCGTGAGCCAGGCTCATACCCAGAAAAGTATCGCCGGCTTCCATCAGTGCCATGAATGCGGCAGTATTTGCCTGAGAACCTGAGTGTGGTTGAACATTGGCATATTTTGCACCAAACAACTCTTTCGCTCGCTCAATGGCTAAGTCTTCAACTTTATCAACAAACTCGCAGCCACCGTAGTAACGCTTATGCGGATAGCCTTCGGCATATTTATTAGTCAGTTGTGAGCCCTGAGCTTGCATCACCCGCGGACTGGTATAATTTTCCGATGCGATAAGCTCGATGTGTTGTTCCTGGCGTTCAACTTCGCCTTGCATCGCCTGCCATAAGTCCGCGTCAAAGTCGGCAATGTTCATCTCAGATTTAAGCATTACAGCTCTCCAAATTATTAAATGGTCTTAATTTATCCAGTATTTTACCTTAAAACACAAAAGAGTGCCTACTTCAGCGCAACAAAGTTTGGGGATGTTCGTAAATCACAGTAAACTATGCGGTAACTTTTTACTTGATAGGAAGGATTTTACGTCACTATGGCGCAATATATCTATTCAATGTCTCAGGTGAGCAAAGTTGTTCCACCGAAGAAAACCATCTTAAAAGACATTTCTTTGTCGTTTTTTCCGGGCGCCAAAATTGGTGTTTTGGGTGTTAACGGTGCCGGTAAATCAACCTTGCTACGCATTATGGCGGGGGTTGATACCGAGTACGAGGGTGAAGCCCGCGCGCTGTCTGGTACTCAAATTGGTTACCTGCCTCAGGAACCGCAACTGGACGAGAACAAAACGGTAAAAGAAACCGTTGAAGAAGCGGTAGCAGATGTCAAAGAAGCGTTTGCAAAACTGGACGAAATTTATGCCGCTTATGCCGACGAAAATGCTGACTTTGATGCCCTGGCGAAAGAACAAGGCGAATTAGAAGCCTTGTTGCAGGCAAAAGACGGTCATAACATCGACAATATTCTTGAGCGTGCCGCTGATGCCCTGCGTCTGCCTGACTGGGACGCTAAAATTGGTAACTTATCCGGTGGTGAGCGTCGCCGTGTTGCTATCTGCCGTCTGTTACTATCAAAGCCAGACATGCTGCTTCTTGATGAGCCAACTAACCACTTAGATGCGGAGTCTGTTGCGTGGTTAGAGCGCTTCTTGCATGACTACACCGGAACCGTTGTAGCCATTACCCATGACCGTTACTTTCTTGATAACGTTGCGGGCTGGATCCTCGAGCTCGACCGTGGTCATGGTATTCCCTGGGAAGGTAACTATTCTTCCTGGCTGGAGCAAAAGGAAAAACGACTGGAGCAGGAAGAACGCTCTGAAAAAGCGCGCCAACGCACCATTAAACAAGAGCTGGAGTGGGTACGTACTAACCCCAAAGGCCGCCAGGCAAAAAGCAAAGCTCGTCTTAACCGCTTTGAAGAGCTGCAAAGCGGCGATTACCAGAAACGCAACGAGACCAATGAGCTGTTTATTCCACCCGGTCCGCGTTTGGGTGATAAAGTCATTGAAGTTAATGGCATTAGCAAAGCTTACGAAAAACACCAACTGATTGATAACTTAAGCTTTAGCGTTCCGAAAGGCGCTATTGTCGGTATTATCGGCCCTAACGGTGCCGGTAAATCAACCTTGTTCCGCATGATAAGCGGCGAAGAAAAGCCTGACGGTGGCTCTATCGAATTGGGTGAAACCGTACAACTGGCCAGTGTTGATCAGTTCCGCAATGACATGGATGACCGCAAAACCGTTTTTGAAGAAATTACTGACGGTAACGACATTTTAAAAATTGGCAACTTTGAAGTGAATGGCCGAGCCTACGTTGGTCGTTTTAACTTCCGCGGTACCGACCAGCAAAAACGCATTGGCGAGTTGTCCGGTGGTGAACGTAACCGCATACATCTAGCCAAACTGCTAAAGGCCGGTGGCAACACATTGTTACTCGATGAGCCGACCAACGACCTGGACGTTGAAACCTTGCGAGCACTGGAAGAAGCCATTCTGGAATTCCCGGGTTCAGCTATGGTTATCTCGCACGACCGTTGGTTCCTTGACCGTATCGCGACTCATATTCTGGATTACCGCGACGAGGGCGAAGTGGTGTTCTATGAGGGGAACTACAGCGATTACGAAGCTTACATGAAAGAACAATTCGGTGAGCAGGCTATGGAGCCGCATCGCATTAAATACAAACCGATTGGTTAATGGGAGAGTCATAAGGGGAGCTTACTGGCTCCCCTTTTTTACCCCCACCAGTTACATCACATCCAACGCTTGCTGAAGATTCTTCACACCAATGACTTCCATTCCTTGGGGTGAAGTTTTCGGCGTATTACCAATGGGGACAATGGCTTTTTTGAAACCGTGTTTAGCTGCCTCATTTAATCGTTCCAGACCATTGGGTACCGGTCGTATTTCACCGGCCAGTCCAACTTCTCCAAACACGATGAGTTCCCGAGCTAAAGGTTCACCTTTAAAACTGGAAACTATGGCTAACAATAAGGCTAAGTCCGCAGAGGTTTCTGAGACCTTGACCCCGCCAACCACATTCACAAAAACGTCTTGATCAGACACTTGTAAGCCGCCATGCTGGTGCAAAACCGCTAATAGCAATGCCAGCCGGGTTGCTTCAAGTCCTACAGCAACCCGCCGGGGATTAGCCAGTGCGGAATAGTCCACTAGAGCCTGAATCTCCACCAGCAACGGCCGGGTACCTTCCCAAATCACCATGACCACCGAGCCATTGCCCTGATCTTCTGCTCGTTGCAGAAATATCGCCGAAGGATTCGAGACTTCTTTCAACCCACCGCCTGTCATTGCAAACACGCCGAGCTCGTTGACCGCACCGAAACGGTTCTTGGTGCCTCGCAGGGTACGATAACGGGAGTCTGAGGAGCCATCCAGAAGTACGGAGCAGTCAATGCAATGTTCCAGAACTTTCGGACCAGCCAGATGCCCTTCTTTGGTCACGTGGCCTACCATAATAATGGCGACATTTTTTTGCTTTGCGTAACGTGTTAAAAAGGCGGCGGATTCGCGTACCTGAGAAACACTGCCCGGCGCCGACTGAATATCTGCCATGTGCATCACCTGAATAGAATCAATGACCATAATGGCTGGCTTTTCTTTGTCAGCCAGCTGACAAATGCTCTCTACCGAGGTTTCTGACAGCATACGCAGCTTATCGGTTGGCAGGTTCAGTCGTTGTGCCCGCATAGCAACTTGCTGCAGCGACTCCTCGCCTGTAACGTACAACGCAGGCATTAGCTCGGCCAGTTTACAAAGAGTTTGCAGCAATAAGGTACTTTTTCCGGCTCCGGGTGAGCCACCTATCAATATCGCCGACCCCGGCACAACTCCGCCGCCCAAAACTCGGTCAAATTCCTGAAAACCGGCACTAAACCGCGGTACTTCTTGTAAGTCCACTTCGTTAAGGGTTTGTACTCTGCCTTCGGTGATACCACTAAAGCCCTGACGGTCCGCTGTATTTGTCGTTGTTTTAGAGGTTAAACGAATTTCGGTAAGCGTGTTCCAGGCCTTACACTCTGGGCATTGTCCTAACCAGCGAGGGAAGTCTGCACCGCAATCATTACACACATACGCACTTTTTGCTTTTGCCATTCGTCTGCTTCTCGTTTTATGATGATGTATTACTCAAGAATAATGATAAAAATAGTAGATTTTGATGCCTAATCAGTATTTTGACCAATTTATCGATCAGTTAAAGCCGCTCGTTTACGATACCGACTTTGATACACTGTTCCAGTCTTTAACTGAAAACGAAGATGGCCCGACCCGCTTCAAACTAAAAATGGAGCTTAGACGTTTAGCCGCCCCTTGTCACCGTACTGTTGATTTACGCAACCAGGTCGATGGCGAATGCCGCCCCTATGAATATAACGGACGCCGACATCAGCTTGACGATGTTGCCATCGAAATTTTTGAACGCGGTCTGGAAACCTATAAAGGCGTTTTCACACAGGATACATTTGAGCAAATACTTGATGCAGACAACCACTTGCGTCAAGCCCGTGAAGAAGAAAGAGCCTTTGCTCAAAGTCTGGCAGAACATAATGCCGAGCCTTTAAGTGGCCAGTCTCCATTCTTAAGCGCTGATAATGAAGCGCAATCGTACCTGTTAGAAACATTCCACTTTGGTCAATATCCTTACCGCGCCGAAGAGCGCATGAACTTTACCATTGAAGTCGGTATTGAGGACAGTCAAGGAAAGACTTACCGGGCGGTAACAACTGATATTTCAATTACCGGTATGCGGGTACGAGTTAACGACGACCACAACCTGAAATACGACGATGCCCTATCGTTGTATTTTACCGGTTTAGCAAAAGAGTTCACGGTAGATTCTGAAACTCGTATTCCTTATCGGGTTGTGGGCATACAGGAAACTAACGACAAACATTATCTCAGTTTAAACCGGGATCCCGACTACCATTCTGCAGAGCTGGATAAATTTTTCCATCGCTTTATCAACGGCTATAAAAAACGCTACCGTGTTAATGTAGATAACACTTATAACACCATCATTAATAAAGGGCATGAGCAGTTTTTGCTGCCCAGAATGCAGCAGTTGCCGGTGTTTTTCTCGGAGTCAAACCGACAACTCGTGGCCGATTACATTTTAACCACCGATAATAATCGCTTTATTCTTAATAACTGGATTAACGAACTGAACCAAATCAGCTTTGGCTCTATTTTTAACGTCAGGCGCAGTGGTTGGTTGTTGCAGGATTTAACTGAAAAGAACCATGCCAGATTATTGGTTCTGACCTTTTCAATTACCGCCAGAGGTAAAATATACAATTACTCCGCAACGGTTGAAGAGCTTCAGAAAACCGGACTCTGGGACACCTATGTCGCGTTCGGTAGTCAAAAAGCGTCGTGGAGAGTTTATCAAATTGATTTACGCCGGGTTGACCTGAATCAGGCGTGGAAGCCTCAAAGCGTTCCCGAAAATGTGGACGTTCCATTTCGGTTAAACCCGCCAACAGAAGAAGTCAAAAGAGCAATTGCTCCGTTGCGATATATGGCAGTAGTAAACGATATCACGGACAGCTTAAACGGCTTTTTTGATACTGAGCTCGATAAAGAGCAACTGTCGTCATTAAAAGTTTTCGTTCATCCTCCGGGGGTTCCTGTTCGCACTAGGGAAACACGGCTTGAATTTATTAATTTACGCAGCGAAAAGCGTTTTAGTTACCGCAGTCGTTGCCGGGTTAAAGTGGGTAAATTTGTTCGTGACGGTATGATCATTGATCTTTCCATCAGCGGCTTACAAGTGCAGATTGATACCCCGCTCTCTGCTGAGAAAGGGGATAACGTCGAAATATCCATGAGTGGTTTTCAAAAGCTGTATAAGAAAGCAAAATTAGAGCGCTTAAGTTACACCATCGCTTCTATTGACGAGGCTCGCACAACGTTACGTCTCAGAATAGATGGCGATAAAGAACAACACATGGGAGCGCAGTTCATAAGTTTCTTAATCAGGGAGCAGCGTGACCTGCTTCAACTGCAAATTGAAAACACGTCGATAAATGGTCTGGGTCTTTGTCTTCGCAATTTATATTGCGATACTCCGGGTTCTCTACCGGTTTTTCTCTACAGAAATAAAAAACGAAAAACATCGGTACGCCGAGCCGGTTTGTCCAACTGGCCTTCAGACTGGGGTAGGTTATTATCTAAATTCCCGGGAAGTCAGCATAGAGCTCTAAACCTGCAACCTTTATTACGGGGGGCTGCCGTCGCTAACGAGCTCCTGCCACGATTGAACGATATGGATCGTACCTCAGAGCCCGTTACTTTATTACTTTTGCTACGACTTTATCGTCAAAGTGGTGAAGATATAATTCAGACTCAGTGGCTGAAAAGTAATGATAATCACGCCATTGAATCCTTTATTGAGCAATGCTTACCTAACTCAATTTTTCGGGCGGCAACCGTGTCTCTGTCCAGAACAGGACGTCCTGATACGCAGTTTATTCAGGCAGAACTTTATTACATTAATCGTTATGCCGCTTATAGGGCACAGGAAATTGAAGAAGACTTATGGCAGGTTTATGGCATTGCAGATATCGTTGATGTTACCGAGAGTTTACTCGAGTTTGCTTTGCCAGATACCGACACCATCAATGAGCAACGAGAGCGTTTAAACAATTGGATCAATAAGCTTTGAATGCTTCATACAAGCCATTACCCCCATTAAATTATTGGAGTTTACGGAACAGTCAGCGACAGCCTGCAACGCAGGCTTTGCATTAAAAGCGATACCAACAGCCGCCATTTTAAGCATGAGAGCATCATTGGCACCGTCACCCACGGCAACTGTCCGGCTGGCTGGTATCTGCCACTTTTCGGCCAGTACCTTAAGTTGTTGAGCTTTCACTTTTGCATCGACAATTTCTCCCAACACCTTTCCCGTTAAATAGCCATTGGCAACTTCTAGTGTATTGGCGACCACAGCGTCCAGATTCAATTCCTGTTGAACCCTGTCGGCAAACCAGGTGAAGCCTCCGGAAACTAACGCGGTTTTCCAGCCAGCAGCTTTTAAAGTCTGAATGAGTTCCGCCGCTCCGGAGTTAAACGGAATAGGGTCGAATAATTTTTCCAGGTCGGATTCTTCAACGCCTTTTAAACAAGCTACGCGTTGCTGCAAGCTCTCGCCAAAGTCAATTCCCCCCCTCATCGCAGCTTCCGTTATTGCTGAGACTTTAGTATAACGGTTATTTAATCGTGCAATTTCGTCAATACACTCAATATGAATTAAGGTAGAATCCATGTCGAAAACGATTAAACCGGAACTGTGTTTCATTTTACCGAAAACTCCTGGGCTGAACCCATGCGATTAAAAGAACTTAAGCAATGGCACCAATTAAAAGGCTTATTGTTTAACAATAAAAACCGAGCGATTCTTCGCATTATAATGAAACGCGCGCTTCGCCTGGCTGCTGCCGGTGGTTTGCTGTTGATTATTATTAATGTCTGGAATATTGCCAGTGTCCAGTCGCAACAGCAACTGTTCTCGCAAACACAATCCGTTACCCAGTTAATGATGGACCAAGCTGAACACGAAGCTCACTACTGGCTTGAACATCAAAATACCGAGCGTTTAACCGCGCTAACCGAACATATAGCCGGACAACCTGAAATACTGGCAGCAAGCATTCGCAACCGCTTTGGCGAACTACTGGTACATAGTGGTGTCAGTGCCTCCATTATTGACTGGCCAGCCAGCGAATCTACCTCAGAGCCCTGGGTGCTGGTAGAGGAAATTAGCCTTGAAAATGACGTCAGCGGATACCTGCAAGTGGTTTTTGATAAGAAACTTTTGCTCAAACAAAGCCAGAAAGCTCACAATGGCCTTATGCAACAAGGCAAACTACTCTTGTTGCTGGCAATGTTAGCAGGGGTATTTATCATGCTGGGCTTTAACCGGATACGTGACCGTTACTGGCAGGTGGAGCGTCATTAAAGAGTTCACAGCTGTTTTTCCAAAGAACTTCGCTGAGTGAGTCTTTACTCATTTCTCTTAAATCAGCTAAAGCCTCCAGAACCTTTGCTACCCTTGCTGGTTCATTGCGCTCTCCCTGGTGTCCACAAATAGGCATATCCGGAGAGTCTGTCTCAAGCACCAGAGCCGATAAAGGCACTTTGGCTATAGCCTGACGCGTTTTTTGAGCACGGGGGTAAGTAATTACTCCTCCAACACCCAGTTTATAGCCGCAATCAACAAACTTCATAGCCTGCTCGTAGCTTCCGCTGAACGCGTGTATAACGCCAGATTCCGGACCATATTGCTTAACTAATGGGTGTGTTGTTTCCAGAGTTTTACGATGATGAATAATGGCGGGTAAACGAAACTGCTTAGCTAACTTAAGTTGCTCAATAAAGAGCTCGCGCTGTAAGTCTGCATTATCGCAGGTTGCATCCAGACCAATTTCACCGACTGCCCGCAAGCGTTTATGCTGGTTGCTTAGCGCCTGCTCAAGTTCGCTTAGCTGATGTCGGTTATGTTGTTTTATAAACCAGGGGTGCAACCCCAGAGCAAAGCGCCAGCTCGGGAATTGTTCGACGTGTTGTTGTAACCGGGGCCACTGCTCAGCACTGACGCCCGGCACCATAAAACGCTCTACTCCAGCTTCAGAAGCATTTTTGACCACTGGCCCTCGGTCATTATTAAACACCTTAAAGTCAATATGGCAATGAGTGTCGTAGAGCTTATTCATAACCCCTAATGTTCGCGCGTATGAGTAAACTCAATATCGGGATAGCGTTCTTCCGCTAAGCTCAGGTTCACCATAGTAGGCGCAATATAAGTCAGATTATCACCACCATCTAATGCCAGGTTAGACTCAGCTTTTCGGCGAAACTCATCCAGTTTCTTCTCATCTTTACTGCTTACCCAGCGCGCTGTCGAAACGTTAATATTTTCGTACATCGCGTCTACTTTATATTCCGTTCTCAACCGGTGAACCACAACATCAAACTGCAGCACACCCACTGCGCCGACAATCAAATCGTTGCTAATAAACGGACGGAAAACCTGTACAGCGCCTTCTTCTGACAACTGTACCAAGCCTTTCAGAAGCTGCTTCTGTTTGAGCGGATCTTTTAAACGGATACGACGGAAAAGCTCAGGAGCAAAGTTAGGAATACCGCTGAACTTAAAGTCTTCGCCAGCGGTGAAAGTATCGCCTATTTGAATGGTGCCATGGTTATGCAGGCCAATGATATCACCGGGGTAAGCTTCTTCGACATGAGACCGGTCGCCTGCCAGGAACGTTAAGGCGTCACTAATACGCACATCTTTACCGGTACGCACCTGACGCATTTTCATGCCTTTTTCATATTTACCGGAAACAATTCGCAAGAAAGCAACACGGTCACGGTGACGCGGATCCATATTGGCCTGAATTTTAAAGATAAAGCCGGAAAAATCGCCATTCTTAGCGCTAATACTCTTATTTTGATTGGTTTCACGGGGTTGCGGTTGCGGTGCCCACTCAACCAAACCATCCAGCATATGATCAACCCCAAAGTTACCCAGTGCGGTACCAAAGAATACCGGGGTCAGTTCGCCGGCCAGAAACAGTTCTTTATCATATGGATTGGATGCACCGTTTACCAACTCAATTTGTTCGCGTAATTCATCGGCCCAGACACCGAGCCGTTCATCCAGTTCGGGGTTATCAAGCCCTTTGATAATATTTTCTTCCTGAATGCGATGCCCCTGACCGGTTTTATATAAAATGGCCTCGTCTTTAAGAAGGTGATATACGCCTTTAAAATTCTTACCAGAACCAATTGGCCAGGTAATAGGGGCGCACATAATTTTCAGAACATCCTCAACTTCATCCAGTAACTCAAGAGGGTCTCGAATGTCGCGGTCAAGTTTGTTCATAAATGTGATGATGGGTGTGTCGCGCAGTCGGGTGACTTCCATTAACTTAATGGTACGATCCTCGACACCTTTGGCTCCGTCAATAACCATCAGGCAAGAATCAACTGCCGTCAGCGTACGATAGGTATCTTCCGAGAAATCTTCGTGTCCCGGTGTATCCAATAAGTTTACCAGCGCATCGTTATAGGGAAACTGCATAACAGAAGTGGTGACTGAAATGCCCCTTTCCTGCTCCATCTGCATCCAGTCAGATTTTGCATGTTGACCCGACTTTTTTCCTTTTACCGTACCGGCTTTCTGAATTTGATTACCGTGCAACAAAACTTTTTCGGTAATCGTTGTTTTACCGGCATCCGGGTGAGAAATAATGGCAAAAGTACGACGTTTCGCGACTTCGTTCTGCAAGCTCGATTCAGACATCAATTAAGACTCTTAATAGTTAAATTTCACTATGCCCCTTATTTTCGCTGATTTAATGCCGATACACAAACAAAGGAGTGCGATAAAAAGAGACGAATATGTTATTAAGGTCTAAAAGAGATGCTCAGTAAACTGTATTAAACGATTCAAGTAACAACAACTTGCAGAGTAATTCGCCAATGAAACTAACGATTAAAGCCAAAGTATTCTCCCTTGCACTGATTCCGCCGGTGCTTATTGCCGTATTCTTAACCTGGTATAATTTATCCCAGTCTACTGTCGTCGGCCAAAATGCTGTTAAAGAATTCAAAGCACAAATGCAAAAGGACAGCAGAGAAGAATTACACAACTATATGGAATTAGCTTTTACTGCCATTGAACACCTGGTAAAAGATACCTCATTGGGTTCGTTAGAAGAACGGCAGAAACGGGCAAAAAACATACTCCGGCAATTACGCTTCGATGATTCTGATGATGTGGGTTACCTCTTTGTCTATGATCGTCAGGGCGTCAGTATCGCTCATGGTGTGAATCAAAGCCTTGAGGGAAAAAACCTATTCAACTTTCAGGATCCCAATGGGGTTTTCCTTATACAGGAGCTTATTGACGCCGCAGAAAGTGGCGGAGGCTTTGTCGAATATGACTGGCAAAATAACCGGCAACAGGTTAGCCCAAAACTCGGTTACGCCCAGTTACTGGATGAGTGGAACTGGGTTATTGGCACCGGTTTTTGGACGGCAGGGCTGGAACAGGAAGCAGCCAGAATAGAAGGAAATGTCGATGAAGCACTTTCAAAAGCTGTCATTGAAACCATTATTGCATCAGTTATCGCATTACTTATTATCGCCACTCTGGCTCTGTTTGTTGTTAAAGGAATCACGCAGCCACTGCGTAATGCGCTGAACGCAATGGACAGAATTGCAAAAGGAGATGGTGACCTTACTCAACGTTTGGACACAGACAGTAACGACGAAATGTCTGATCTTGGCCAAGCCTTTAATGATTTTGCTGATCAAGTATCGAATATGGTCAGCAATATTCGGCATTCAGCCACATCGGTCAGTGAATCCACACAGCAATTAGATAAAGTACTTGAGGATGCACGTCAGGGCGTTAATGAGCAGCAGGCCGAAAGTGAGCAAGTTGCCACCGCTATCAATGAACTGGCAACCGCATCGCATGAGGTTGCCCGAAGTGCCAGCGAAGCCTCAACCGCGGCGGAGCAAGCGGAAGCATTGGTCCATTCGAGTAACCACTTACTCACTAAGGCGGTCAATGTCATTCATGGCTTAGCAGAAAAAGTTGAAAACGGGACTACCGAAGTTGAAAAACTTAATAAGCATTCAACCGAAATAGGTTCAGTGCTTGATGTCATTCGCAGTATCGCCGAACAAACCAACCTGCTGGCTCTCAATGCAGCTATAGAGTCAGCCCGGGCGGGAGAAGCCGGTCGGGGATTCGCTGTAGTCGCGGATGAAGTCAGGACTCTGGCTAAGAGAACTCAAGACAGTACGCACGAAATTGAATCGATGATTGAGCAGTTGCAACAGGGAAGCCATCAGGTTTCCAGCGTCATGTCATCGATAAAAGAAGGCAGCGAAACCAGCGTTGCAGAAGCCGCTGAAGTTGAAAGCGCTCTTGCTCAGGTGCTTGAGTCAGTTAACACTATCAACACGCAAAATGCTCAAATTGCGACAGCAGCGGAAGAACAAACGTCCGTTTCAGAAACCATCAATCAAAACATGACTAAGATTGTCGACATTGCGAACCAGACAGCCACTGGAACACAGCAGGCCGGAGAGCACATGACAGAGCTGACCAATACTGCTGAGCAATTAGAGCATAATGTGAAGCGCTACCGCGTTAACGGAGTTTAATCGGTTCCCCTTCTGTCAATGGTATAATTACTCGGTTAACTTTTTTTGACTGCTCCAGCGCATAACCAAAGCGTCTTCACGGCCTTTGCCGGATGGATAATAATTTATTCTCCGACCTACCGTATCAAATCCATTACTTTCATATAAGCCAATAGCGCCCGCGTTAGACGCACGAACTTCAAGAAAAACAATACAATGACTTTTTTCAGCGTATTCCAGTAAGTCTTCTAGCAGTTTGCGACCAAAACCCTGACCTTGATAGTCAGGATCGACCGCAATATTATGCAAAGTCAATTCACCGGCGACTAGCTGGCTAATGGTAAAACCAATAATCCGGAGGCCGCTGACCAGCCTCCGACAACGATATTGCTGACCATAACTTTGGCTGAATACCGGCCATGACCAGGGGCTTAGGTGTGCTTTTTTCTCAACCGAAAACTCAAGCTCACCGGGTCGAAAATTCTCGATGTTAAAGCTCTGCATTTTGTAGCTTTTGCCAAAGTGCCTTTTTCTGTTCAACTGAAACTGGCTCATCCAGCCAGTCGTTATAATCAACACTTAGAATAGGAGTTTGAAGTGGCGCTTTTACCGCAACCGGTCGCTGTTCAAAATAAAGGCAAAGATCATTAACCCAAGCAGGTAAGGAAACCGGGAGTTCCCTTGCTCCATGCATATACAGCTGACCCAGACGATAATAAAAGACAGGTGGTTTTGCCGTTTTCTTTTGCCATACGGGAATGCCCATAACTTGCAATGCGGCACGTTGTTGACGGGTCCATTCTGGGAGCATAACGATTACCGTTGATAGACAGATAAGTTCAGTTTACTCAAGCTTGGGAAGGATAGCCAGTGAGAAACTGGCAGGGGCGGAGGGATTCGAACCCCCAACCATCGGTTTTGGAGACCGCTGTTCTACCAATTGGAACTACGCCCCTAACGCTTGAGCGAAGAATTATACCGACACCGAGAGTTCAGACAAGCGATATCTTCGGGTTAGCTTACCGTTTGCAGATAAATTAGACAATTATCACTAAACTTCAGTATCAAAAAGCTCTTCGTGAACTATCTGTAATATTTCTTCGACCTTAAACTCGTCGATCTGAAAATGCTCCAGCAGCCCATCCTGCACTTGCTGCCACTCTTCTTCCCCGGCCAGACTGCGTGTTCTCATATCGACCGCATAACGGGCTATTTTCAGTATGCCTAATAAATCCAATGTTAAACTGTCCAGCTCACTGGAATAGGCAAAAATTGAACTGTCTTCAAATAAATAATAAATGACTTCGACAACAATTTTAGGCAATTTCCATTGCTGAGCAAGTAACGCACCTATGGTCGTATGGGTGGTATTAAATAATTCTTGTTCTTTCGTCTGTATTGTCGGCCACGGTGTGCTTGCTGACGCATTTAACAAATCTGCGTAATCATCAAATTCAGCCAGCATTACCGGAATACCGGAACTCTGAAACAAACCCAGCATGTAGGCATGATCTCTAAGTTCAGGACGACCAATAGACTCCGCAACCAGTACACAGGCGCTAGCCACCCACTCGTTATAGCGCCAAAACTCATTAAGGTCATAGTCAGAGGACAACGCTGATTTCAGTGCAACGGCCCGAACGATTGGAAATACTCGACGGAATCCTAATGTCATTACCGCTTGCTGAATTGAGTCGACTTCCTTTGCCCGGCGATAAGCGGCAGAATTTACAACCTGTAAAACCGCTGCTGCTATACCCATATCAGCAGAAATTGACTCGGCTATAACACTCACATCAGGCTCGTCTTTTTTGGCTTCACTACTGACAGTTAACAGAGTTTGAGGGCGCGGCGGAATACTGACTCTTTGTAACAACTGCTTTTCTGCTGTCGTAATTTCTATCGCCATGATATCTCCAACAAGTTGAGCCTAATAATTTACATAAAATCTTAAAGCATGCGATTATGTTGACACCTTTTGTCTGGTATAGCACTTCAATGCCTTATTTTCGACGTATTCTTTTTTGCTGTACTTTAATTTTCAGCGCCCTGGCTCAAGCTTCAGTTGAAGTTGAGGTGTCAGGTGTTGACGGGAACGAGTACGCCAATGTTATGGCGCTATTGCAAATAGCGCGTCTTGACGAAAATAAAAGCTATGCCGCTTATCGAGTCAGGTATCTGCACCGGCAGGCGCCTGAAAATATCAAAAAAGCACTTCGTCCCTATGGATATTATCAGGTTGACGTTAATGCTCAACTAGAAACTGTCGACTATGGTTGGTCTGCCTCTTATCAAGTGACATTAAATGCTCCTGTAAAAATTTCAGCGAACAGCTGGAAAATACAGGGTGACGCAGCTGATGATAAAGCTTTCAATACGGTCATGGAAAACATCGGGCTCAAACAAGAGCAACGCTTCATTCACAGTACGTACGAACAAGCTAAGTCACGTTTATTATCCTTAGCAAGCCAGCGCGGTTATCACGACGCTCGGCTTCTAAAACATGACGTTGAAATTGACATAGATAAAAATACTGCAGAAATTGAAGTTCTGTTTGACTCCGGACAACGCTATCAATATGGCAAGACCACCTTTAAACAAGACATACTCGATGACAAATTACTGCAACGATATGTTCCTTTCCAACCGGGGGAAGGTTACAACACTCAGGAACTCAGCCAATTACAAGTGGCCTTAGGTGATAGCGGGTATTTTTCTCACGTTCAGGTTACTCCAAAATGGAGTAATGCGGACGATAATAGGGTGCCTGTTGCTGTCAGTTCGGAACCTAACTTTAGAAACCAATACCAGTATGGTGTCGGTTACGGTACAGACACAGGCGCTCGGGTTAGTGCCAGTCTTAACCGTCGATGGGTTAATACGATGGGTCATCAATTACGTGGAATAATGCAATTATCTCAAGTCGAAAGCCGCGTAGGAGCAAATTACACCATTCCCGGCCAAAAACCGCAGTCCGACTATTATCAGATACGCGCAGAAGCGTCTGATAAAGACAACGAAGGGCAAGTTAACCGACTTTATCGCTTAGGCGTATCTAATGTCATTGCGATGAATGAGTGGCGTCGTGAGTATGGGTTAAGCTGGCAACGCGATAATTTCGAGATTGGCGAAAGCTCAGGAACCAGCCAATTTTTTATACCCCAGGCTAACTGGAACTATATGACAGCAGATGGTCGCTTGAATATAGACAAAGGATTCCGTTTCGATGTGCGCTTAAAAGCGGCAAGTGAAGCGCTTTTGTCCGATGCAGATATGGCAAGCCTTGAACTCGGCTTTAAAGCGATTGTCCCTGTAACGGACAGAATACGTTTTCTTGCCCGGACCGAAGCCGCCGCGACCTATATTGAAGACTTTGATCTGTTGCCACCTTCGCTGCGCTTCTTTGCCGGCGGAGATAATAGTGTCCGCGGCTATGCTTACGAGCAATTGGGACCCGAGGATGACACCGGAACGGTTATCGGTGGTCGCTACCTGGCCGTTGCAAGTGCAGAAATTGATTATCGCTTTAAGGAAAACTGGCGCATCGCGCTTTTCACCGATATAGGTAACTCCATGATTGAGCCGAATGAGAAGCTGAAACAAAGTATCGGCTTTGGCGTTCGTTGGATTTCGCCTATTGGCTCCGTTCGCCTTGATCTGGCTCAGGCAATTGACGAACCCGGCACGCCCTGGCGGCTGCACTTTACGCTGGGGCCAGACTTATGAGGTTGTATCGTTGGCTGGCAAGCATTGTACTTCTGCTTATTTTACTGATTCCCCTAGCAGCAGTCAGTCTGGTTGCTACTGAAACCGGCAGTCGATGGCTACTGTCACAAGCGCAACAATATCTACCTGCCTCTATTCAGTACAACGAATTTAGCGGGACTTTGCTCGATGAGTTTGAGTTTGATGGTTTTAGCTTTAACAGTGAAACTTTTAGCTACACGCCGGATCAGCTACAAATAAAATGGCAGCCCTTCGCTTTATTATCCGGCGTTGTGCGGATTGACAAAATTGAAAGCATTGGTGGCGAAGTTCGGGTCAGAGCACAACAGAATAAAAGCCAGACTGCTAATGCCGAAACATCTATTGAAAATATAAAAATAGAACTACCGCTAAACCTGAATATACGCAGTTTTACTATTCAGAAGAGTCAATTTTTTATTCTTGAAACGCCGGCACAACAACTTGATATTCATGCGGCAGCCAGAATTAATACTGACGGCCTGTTAAGTATTAAAGAATTAGGTATAGAGCATCAATACCTGAGCACTTCGATCTCAGGTACCACTCAATTGTCTTATCCCTTTTTAAGTAACATTAAAAACAATACGCACTTACATTCCCCTGACTTCCCATCACTTAAAGTAAAGAGTCAGATAGCGGGTGACACACGCTCTTTAACAGTCAGTAGTGAGTTTTCAGAAGGTCTCGAAGGTCAGATTAACGCAAAAGTTGAGCAGCTGCTTAATAAGCTCAAGTGGCAATTTAACAGTAATTGGGCAAATAATAATTTAAAACCCTGGTTAGCCAGTATGAATGCGGGTGACCTTGATCTTAATTTCAGCGGAGCAATAAAAGGTAACGGAACTTTAGAGCAGGCAATTTTAGCACCTGAGGTTTCCATTACAGCCAATCAGCAAAGTGCGGACATAGACGGCAACCTTCATTACCAAAATAGTACCGTACTGTTTGATTCAGTAAATGTTCGTCCTAAAAATGTTATTCAAGGGCAGTTTTCGCTGACAGGAAGCATTTCGGCGCTTAATACTAAGCCAATGATTAATGCGTTGATAAACTGGGATGAGCTTACCTACCAGCCAAATGACATTGTCAGTCGCAACGGTAATTTGAAGGTACAAGGTGCCCCAGATGACCTGACAATAAATTTGAGTAATGCGCTATCGGGTTTTTTAGAACAAAATTTGATGCTTACTACAGAAGCTAAACTTAAACCCGAAAGCCTTAGACTCGTCGATATACAGTTATCGCAGAACAACGAAAAAGTCGTCGGCAAAGCCAATATCGATTGGAGTGACGGTGTATCCTTAAGCGCTAATCTCTCCGGGAATTATCAAAAGAGTCCGGTTGAAGCAAAGTTTGAATTGCGGATGTTGAGCCCCTACTTATTCGTTGATCAGTTCGAAGCCAATTGGGGAGAACAGTCCGTTAAAGCTGAGGGAGCACTCAGTCCGGGCAGGAAGTTAAACTGGGAGGTACGTTCGCAAAAGCTTGATGCGCTCTCTGATATTAGAGGCCAGACCTTAGTACAAGGTAGCATTAATGGCTTATTTAATCAGACAGAGTTTGAGTTAGGTGTCGATAAACTGATGCTTAAGCATCCTGACTATAATGCTATTCACCTGGACGAGCCTGTTATAGCCAGCTTTGATTATCAGCGTCTCACATTCGATGCTTCCCCGATTTGTTTGATTTATAGCGGAATTGATAATCCTCTGTGTGTGCAAGTGGAGCAAAATAAAAACTTACTCGATTTTGAGGCTTATGCTAGTGAGGTGCCGTTAAATTTACTACAAGCATTTGCTTTACCTAACGCTCATTACAAGATCAATGGCTCTGTCTCTGCCGACATTAAGGGGTCTTTCAATTATCAAAGTATGAAACTCGCCCATCTTAAAGGTGTGATCAACGCCGATAACAGTCAGGTTCAAGCCGCAGAAGACACTATTACTTTAAATAAGCTCAATTTGACCGCTAAAAACAGTAATGACGAAGGAATCGATGTTGCATTAACCGCTAAAGCCGAAGAGTTCAACTTTAATCTAAAAGGACAGCTCGCCATTGCCACAGTAGCGGTAGATAGCTCAATATCAGGTAAACTATCATTAAATTCTAAAGGCTTAGAATTAATTAGTTTATTTACACCACAACTTGATATTGGCGATGGCGATACAAGCGCTCTAATTGATATAGCCGGTAACTTAAACGATCCGACCGCTTCAGGAAATATTAATTTATCCGCCGACAGGCTTGTAATACTAGCCAGCGGCACTTTAATCACTAAGTTACAAGCCGAATTAACAGCAGACGCTAACGTGGGTCAATTTACAATTAATGCAAGCGGGAACGTTGGTCGGGGGAATGTCCTCATAAAAGGCAAACTCAATGCCTTCAAGCGAACAGGTCTACTGACTATCGAAGGCGAAGAGTTATTAATTTTAGATACTCCGGATCTTTTATTAGTTGCATCGCCCGATGTAAGCCTGGAGCTGGATAACGATCTCGTCACCATAACTGGCAACCTCAAAATGCCCAAAGCAAAAATAACTCCTGTTGAATTGGATCAGGCGGTCACCGAGTCGGCTGACGTAACTTTAAAAAATGAACCTAAGGAAGAACCTCTGTTTTCCACTAAAACCGATGTAACCGTCAGTTTGGGGAAAGACGTTAGAGTCGAAGCTTTAGGCTTTGCCGGTAATCTTCAGGGTAAACTACAAATCACGCAACAACCTAATTCAGTCACCCGCGGAAACGGCACAATAGGTGTTGTTACCGGTGATTATGAAATTTATGGTCAAAAATTAGCGATAGAACGAGGCGACTTACTTTTCAATGGAGGGCCTTTAAACACGCCTTCATTAAACCTTCGGGTAACCCGTAAGATAGAGAAAAATGGCATTAACCAGCGCACACCTAAAAATATCGGAGCTCGGGTTACAGGAACAATCGATCAACCAGAATTAACTCTTTTTTCAACACCTCTGCTTCCCGATAGCACAATTCTTTCCTATCTGCTCTTTGGCAAACCGCCGGGGAGCCAGGGCGACGTTAATAACCTCGAACTTCAGGCAGCTTTGCTAGTGGGGGGACGAAGCACCAAGTTCCTTACTGAAGGAATAAAAGATACTTTCGATTTGGATGAAGTGTCCTTAGATTCTGAAACTAGCGATGTTAACGATACATCCCTATACATTGGTAAATATCTGTCACCTCAGCTGTATATTAAATACGGAATCGGTTTATTAGAACCAACCTCCACTTTTATTCTGCGCTATACCCTGTCTGACAGGCTCCTTTTTGAATCTACTTCAACTACCGAAGGTCAAGGTGGGGATCTGATCTATACCATTGAAAACTAGTTTCTGATACCTAACTGATGCTCCCTATCAAGATACATATCTATAGTAGTGTAATTTTCCTATCAGATTAGACAGCTTAATAATAGTAGTGCAAGTGTTAACCAGAGGAATTGGACTTTGGTCGTAGCCTGATGGTCACATAAGGTGGGGTGCCGGAGGAAGATACGATGTCCGGCAATGAGAAGTGTCAGAGTCGCGTTATTTCCGCGCACGCATAAAAAAAGCCCCCAGCGTCAGCTGAGGGCTTCTTAGAATTAAAGTCTGGCGGTGACCTACTCTCGCATGGGGAGACCCCACACTACCATCGGCGCTGGTGTGTTTCACTGCTGAGTTCGGAATGGATT
>NZ_JAKNDA010000007.1 GCF_023155095.1 Idiomarina aminovorans | reverse complement strand
CAGTGCCGTGCTTTACAGCCTGGTCGAAACGGCCAAGGCTAATAACCTACAACCGATTGACTACCTGATGAGCCTGTTCGGGCAGTGGCCACTTATTAACGACAGCGATAATATCGACCACCTGCTGCCCTGGAATATCGAGCTCACACGCTAGCGTCAATTATTGGCCGGTTAAATGGCCAACAAAATTGACCCACCTGGCAAATACTACGGTCAATGTGTGCTACTAGCGACGCTCACGAAAGACTCGGCAATTCCTTTCCCGTTTGTTTACTACAACGACAAAGCCTATCTATTCACTAAAAGTGACGCTACTTTAGAAATCGATATCAGATAACGGTTCGTGGCGGAGTTAATCTCCGCCACCACTATCCGTTGGGTTTATAGCGAACTCACAAACAGGAGGCCTTGGTTACACAGAGCACTTTAGTGGTTTATTTTAATTTCCTTCCGATTAACTTATCGCCGACGCAGAAGGACTGGCAACACCATAATAATAAGAATACCAAGGCTGCTCGCCCCAACCCCCCACCAGAAATCACTGGTGCGCTGTCCCTCCGGCAAAGACAATAATGTAGACAGTGCCTCCAACGGTAAAATTAACGCTGCTACTACAGAGATACTGAACAGCATTAGATTAAACTTGGAAGACTGCTCGCGCTGTTGTTCTTGGTGATGATATTCAATTTCGTTAAAGACTCGCTGCTCAAGCTCTCGCAGTTGCATACGTTTCACAACATAATCATAAAGACGCTGCGCCAGTGGGTAGCTACAGACTTGAGTGATGTTGAAAGTTTTACGGAAATTATTAATACGTTTCGTTAGTTTTTTAAATGCAGTATTGTTAGCTCGGGTAAACTCTTGCTGAAAACCATCAAACGCCATACGTTGCAATAGCCCTAATGCAAACAAGTCTACGTAGTATTGTTGGGCACTTAAGTTCATTCGCAACGCATTCGAGTCCATAGCACTGACAAAAACCAACCGGTGGTTTGACTGTAACGCCTGCCAATCAGACCAAACAGTAAACCTATTAGATGCCAACTGATCATACTCGACCTGTGACAAAGTGTACCCTGCTCGCGAGGGATCTGCGCCAGCCGACAAGTTAATCAGTAGGTCACGTTGCCTTTGCCCAGTTGTGTTTGACTCAATATGCAAACAGTACGGTAACTCATGTCCAAACCAGTCTTCTGAATAGTAGTTGTCCTCACTTAACTCTATATCGAGCAAATCCGCTAGCCACTGATGTAATGTTTTAGATTGCTCCCCAATCCGCCAATTAGGCAAGCGACTATGCTGTTTTTTTGGAAAAAAACTAACTATTTGACGCTGTAAATTATAAACCTTGTCTGTTTCTATCTCATTAGCACTAATATTTAAGTAAACCAACGCCCTATCACTTAACTGCAGCAAGGTTATGGACTGCAACTTAATGTGGTCATTGTGTTCAAGCATTAACGATTCACCCAATGCATCAGAAATATCTAGCTGCCACCGTCCTCCTGCTTGTGGTCTAAATAACTCGACCGTGGAGCGATTATAAAAGCGTCGCTGATCAGTAATGCCTTTAGTATCAAGCCCATTCGTCCAATGGACCCAGTGATGGCGTTTCAACAGTTTCTCAAGCTGCTTGGCCGTTATGTCTAAAGGTAAAACTGCGGTTGCACATAAACGAGTCATCGACATAAATCTTAATCTCCATTGGCCGGTTGCAACCATTTTTGCATAGGTTTAATACCTAGCTCATTAGCAATATTTAACAACTCCCTCTGCTCAGTCTGTGTCAATCTGCGCTGAACAAATGCCTGAAAGTTCCTGTCAATACGCTCAACACGAGGAGTTTTAAAAAAGTGCGCCTTCTTTTTATAAAACTTACTAAGCGCCAGCGCATCTTGCTGAGTTTTCTCATCTAGCTGCGATAAGTCAACGATTAACGTATTCCCTTTAAGAGCGTCAGCTGTTTTCACCGGGTAACGATAGAACGGACGTGCCGCGACATACTCAGAGCGACAACGTATAATGTTAGGCAAATATGAGGCCGTAGTAGAGCCAAGCCAACGTTTATTAACTTTACGAACAATTAACTGAATAACTCCCGGGGCATGTTCATTAACATCACTATCAGTAATTACTCCCTCTTGACTCAAAGCTTCCCTAACCCTTTCTATAGCTCGCCGTCTTGAGGCCCTAAAACCTGTTATCTGAGGTACTTTGTTGAGAGGGTAATCTCGAAAACATGATCCAAACTGCGTCCAGGCCTTTTGTGGTTGAACCTTTCCCGCAACTAATAGCTGTGCTTGTATAAAACCAGAAGCATAATCTTCTATGGACACCAACTGCTCTACTTCATCCGGTAAGTTAAGCTGCTTTTTAGTGGTATAATCCAGTGCGTTTATTTCTTTTAGCTGATTCAAGCTAATCTTTTGCTTCTCTTGCGCAACAAGAATAAATTTCAGGTCATCCTCAGTTAAATCTTGGGTGCCGATAAATCGCTTGTCGTAGGCTTCTCTCGGCAGCAACCGTTCGGTTATTCCGCAATACAATAAGCCTCGGTTTACATGTGTAACTGCTCTTCCCTGATTAAGGCTTCGAGCTCCTAACTCGGTAAGAGTGGCTACGTCGTTTTGTTCGTACAGCAAAAAACCCAAACCATATAACCCAGCCATCTTCTTATTGATATTTCTTACCGCTAGTCCGGAAAAGTGGGCTAATGCATTCGTGCTATTAACCCCTTCTTTAACTAAACTCAGCAGCATACCATCGACACCATCAAAATGATTACGCAATACCTCCTCTACGCAAACCTGAACCGACAATACCGGCAAAAACATTTGTCGATAAAACAGCATTTGACGCCCGAACTTCTCAAGCTCTTCGTAAGCACGTTCTTCGTGTTTGATCATCTCTTGAGACATTTTGTGCTATGCTCCGGTTTTTGTTCGCTTTTTTGGAAAAAATCGGAAGCCAGGTAAAATTGCGTTGCGCTCTTGTAACTGCTTGACAAGCAACTGCATGGCCTGCTTAAAATCTTTGTCCGCAGAATCTAGGTTACTTTTAGTTAAATGCGTCATCGTTTCAGTATTACCAACCATAATAACTTGTTTTTTTGCACGAGTTAGAGCCACATTGATCCGCTGCCACTCTTTTAGGAACCCAACATTGCCTCGTTTGTTAGAACGCGAGCAAGCAAAGATAATCAGTTCACGCTCTTGCCCTTGAAAGCTATCGACAGAAGCTACCAACTCACTTAGAGGAATGGAAAGCTCCGGAAACGCCTTAGTTTTCTGCAGTTGTTTTATGCGCGATTGAATTTGTTGTAAGTGTTTTCGGTAAGGCACAATGATGCCTATTTCTCGACGTTCAACAAGCTCGGGCATTTCCACAATGGCGCGTCGACAGACTTCAACTATGATATTGGTTTCCGAACGGTTACCAGAAAACTGACCTTCTTTACGCTCCTCATGGTTATTTTTAACCTCTGCGGTATCCAACCAAATGATTGGCGAAGGGCAAAAATGTAGTAACGGCTTGCTATTAATCTTATTGGCACCAGCATAATAGTTGTTCTCGTAAAATGCCTGCGAGACAAAGTCGCTAATTTCACTAGGGCACCGAAACTGCGTATCGAGCATAAACTTACGAGACTTAGGTGATTGCTCCCATAGCAACTCAAACCAACTGCGCTCGTATAGTTTCAGCTCTTCATCATCACAACCTTTTTCTTGCAGTTCCTCCAACACCTCCGGCTGCACGACCGGCCGGATCTGTTTGTGGTCGCCGACCAGAATCGCTTTTTTGCTACGAGATAAAGGCACCATCAAGTTGTGCACCTGAATCTGGCCTGCTTCATCAACTATCACGACATCAAAGTCAATATCCCGGAACATCTCTTTAGTATTAATGCCGATACAAGTTGCTCCCACCACATTGACGTGCTCTAGCAATAAAGGATATAGACTGTGTCTCCGCCGGTTGTGAATATCGTCAAACCAGTTGCTCAAAGTAGTTTGAATGCCACTTATTTTCTCTTGATAGGTACTTAACTTCCCCTTCATTAATAGGCGACCATCCGGAATACGAATATAATCCAAATAATTGCCGGGATGCTTTGCTTCAACTTTCTGCAATCGCTCAAGATATTGTGCGCACTTTTGTAGCGTCTCTTTTAATTGTTTTTCTGTTTGCTCGGACTCAATTGATAGTTCGTCATGTTGTTTCTGGTTAAAATTAAGCAGCTGAGACCATTTATTTATCTGCCTTTCTAGTCGACGTAGTTGATAACTATGCCAACCAAAAGTCAGCAGCTTCAGCAGAAATGAAGGTGACTGAGACTCGCGCTGTTGCTTTTTATGTCTGCTTAACTGTACCTGTTTGGTTAAATGTTTATGTTCGTTTAACAGTTCATCTAATTGCCTACTTTGCGTTTCCAGCCGTGTACTTAAGCTGACTTCACGCCGTTGTGCCTCATCATGCTGATTAATAGTGTCGCCGACATACTGTCGGTACTTATGAAGATAGCTAAAGAAGGACTGCGCGCTGCACAGGTAACTCTGCAGTTGTTCGCTATTCTCGAATAACTTTTTCTGTAACTCAGTGGCCTTGTTATCTAGCAAAATATCATGCAGCGACGAACTCACTTTTGTTTCATTACCAATTCGCAGGCATTCGAACTGCGGCTCATCAGCTAATCGTTCCAGTACGTTATCAACTGCTTTATTGTTTTGGGACGTCACTAAAACTCGTTGTCCATTTGCAATAAAATAACGCACCCACTCTAGAATAACTGTTGTTTTTCCGGTCCCAGGAGGCCCCAATACCAACGAATAGTCGGGTGTAGCAACTCCAGCATCAACCGCTGCCTGCTGTGATTCGGTAGGCGGGAACTCACCACCATCTACAGCTACCCGTTTTGCCTTAAAGCCTGGCGCACTGTACTCCTTTGATAGCAAAGACAACAACCAAGGGTTTTCTGTATCGCCTGATTTTAGTTGTTCAATAATAGTGTTTCGGATCTTCTGTAGTGTTGGTAATGCCATTAGCTTAAGATTACCACTAGCCGGAATTTGAGCAGCCCCAACTTGGCGTTCGATACTCACCTGAATAACAGGTTGGTCTGAACGACTTTCTAGTTCAACCACCTCCATCAGTATTTCATCTGAGTTATCACTCTCTGCACTAACCGATAACAGTTTTGGTTGCTTTTGAAGTAAACGCTCATAATCACTTTCTACTAGAGTGAGATCATAAAATTGCCGGTAGCTTTGTTTTACCGGGCTGGCTTTTATGTGTTGATAAAAAAACGCGGGCTCAAGCTGTTGATCCTGACATTCAAGTTCATACTCGGTATCGACAAACCTATGCAAGCACTCTAACATTTCAAGCTGTGTATCAGTGAGTTTTGCGTTGTTTTCCTCTACTGAATCCTGTCTAGATAAATTTCCCGCTCGCTCAATTAATTTAATGTTCAGTAATGCAAGTAATTTATCGGTGGCCACGCCACTTTTAAAGTCACTATTCTGCTGTTCTAAACTACGATAGTCTGTGCCAGAGACTATATGAACACCGTGGAAGTCGATAATAATACCATCGACCATAGCTCTTCTCTTATCTTCGTGATCCAGCAAACGAATATTTGAAGGAAACAAACGCTTGCTATTTTGGTTATTAAGCCCAACTTTAAACTGAATCCTGTAGTCCCCGACGAGCAAAACAAACACTAACTCTTCATTTTTACTGGTAAATTGCCTTAATGTTCCTCTCGTCGAACACTTAAGAAAATCTAACACCTCAGAATGCGTATATTGATGTTCTTCGGGAAGACTAAACAAGCTTGAGGGGTCGTTTTTTATCAACGCTAGTGCCAATCCATAGTCAGCAACCAATTCCTTCTGCCAAAACAAAACTTCCTTGTCTAACGATATACTCATGCTTCTTTTATTATCCTTTATTTAAACGATTCAGTTCACTTAAAAACTTAGGTAATGTTGGGCGTTTTTTTTGCTGAAATTGAGTAGCCTGTTCAAGCAGATTAAAAAGCCGCCTTGCATTAGGCGTAAAAGTAGGCAGCATTGGATAATCAGGAAAATCCCAGTCGGTATAGTCTGCATTGACACTTAAATCAGCTGGTTCGTTAGTTATTAAAAACCATAAGGCTTGCGCTAGCCCAAACACGTCTGTTTTATCAGTCACTGACTGCTGTCTCGACACATACTGTTCCGGCGCACGGAAACCAGGAGTCCCCTCTTCAACCTCGCGCTTTTGGGCTGCACTGCCTAAATCTATCACATAGACCGGATCATAAACTTTATCGCCCGTCCAAATTAAATTATCTGGCTTAATATCACGATGGTATAGCTTTTGCTGGTGCATTGACTGTAATCGCCAGCCTGCTTTGATTAGTGCACTGATGCGCTGTTTAACTTCAAACTGCTCAACCGGCTGTTGACTAAAACGCTGAGAAAAAGGTTGCCCATCAATCCAATCTATCAACAATGTAATGTATGTGCGTGTTTCATCTAAACGATGCACATGTGGCACCGCTCCAAATGGCAACCTGTTTAATACTACAACTTCCGTATTAAGTTGTTTTTTATTGATTAACGTTTTATCAAATACTTTTAACGCATAGTGATTCTGGGTCACTTTATGGCGTACATGAAACAAACTTCGACCTGCCGCAAGGTTTTCATACACCGGAACCAAGAGTTCGAGATCTGTATGAGCTAAGTCAGATTTTAATAGCTGCTGTATTGTCACTTCCATTGCCTGATTCTCTCATTTAAAACATGCATCGACGGTCGCTGTTGCGGGTTTTCATGCAAAGCTTTTTTCAGCAAATCACTATCTTGCTCAGGTAAACCAGTTTGCTCTAACAGGTTTGCAAAACCCCTGCCTTGTTGCAGTCGCACTTTCTTTGGCACATCGCCGCTTAGTACGTATGCAATGACCATCGCAACACTGTAGACATCAGCTTTGCCTGAAACTGAAGCACTGGCATCCAACACCTCTGCTGATTGATATAGACGGTCAAACTGTGTACGAGCATTAATTGGCAATGTTTTTAAGTCATCCGATTGAACCAATTCAAAATTGATTAATTGCACTGAGTTATTTGATGATAAACGAATATTGCGCGGGTTAACTGAACGCAGAACAATCGGCGGTGCGCTAAATTCACTTATCTGAGTAAGCGTAGCTAATAATTGTTGTAATATTGCTATACAGGCTTCGCGCGTCGGCGACTTTTTAAGCCAATCTATCAGTGTGGTTGGATAACCTGGCTCTAAAAAGATAATCAGGTCATTACCGTTTTGGTAGTGCCAGTAATAATATGGAATACCCTCTACTCGGTGCCTTCCCAAGCGTTGCAGAACCGGGATTTCGCGCGCTACGCGCTCTGCCGAAGCCCCCTGATCCAGACGCTTGAATGCGTCATCAATATAGCGCTTAGCCCACACCTCATCATCATAGTGAGAAGCTTCATATATTTTAAAGTAATCGCTCGATTCGCCGCTTATTTCCTGGGTAAGATCGACCGTCAACCCAGGCAAGAGATAGCCTGGATTATTTTCGGTTTCCTCTCGCTGGTGCGTAAACCGGTCCGCTATTTTCTGAATTTGCTCATCACTTAATAGTGGCTTTAGTCGCTTTCCTACCCAGCTTTTAGCGCGAGAAATTATAGCACTAACCAAATTATGCGCATCGGTAACAACCGCCTCCCCATAACTGTAAGGTAGTGGATATCGTTTACCAGCACCATCAATACACGTCGCTTGTCCGTGTGAGGATGTAAAACAAATCACCACAGTTTTCCTTGCTTCTGGAATTAATTCACCTGCTGAATTAGCAAGGTCATGCTGGAAAGTTCTTATCGCTTCGATTCCCTTTCGCACTGGGTTAGCATCGCGTACTTTAGTCGCCGGTTTAGTTGTTCTGTCCCATAACACCATCGACTTTCGCTCACTTGAATCAACATATAGCTCAACATCACCCTCATGACCTTTCACTTCAATGAAAAAAATCCCAATCGGACTAATTAGCAAAGCATCAACTTCCCGTGACGAATTTTTACCTTTAAAAAAGGGGTTTCGAACCAGTTTAGCCCCCTTCAAAACCGGGTTTGCCATGATTTGCTGTGCTAGCTGTTGGTGAACTTGACGTTCCGCAGCATCAGTTGACGGGTCGCCAATAATTACTTCGTCAACGTGACGACTGTCGCTAAATTCGTTAGTACTATCAACTGGGAAAACAATAGCGCTCCAATCATTTTCTTCTTTCAGCGCATCTAGCTTTGACTTTACATTGCGTTCGATATCGTCTAGCCGCAAACCATTATCAATAATCTTGGTGTGTGATAAACCATCGCTACATATTAAGTACTTTGTGTCATAGCTTAGTGGCAAACAGAGTCGCGATGGTATGGGGGTTAATGCTTGTCCCAATACTTCAGTTGGATGAATCATGTCTTTATCACGTAACGATTCAGCCGGCTGATAACGTTTTAGTTCATAAACGCGAATGTTACCGATTATATCAACGATAACCTCGTTTGTTTTTTTTACTGTTGCCAAGCAAAAAGCGGCTTGGCACTTGTGCTTTGCTAATAGAGCATTTAATTCATCAATGATGACTTCAGGTCGAAACAAACGGTTTTCAGGCTGTTCTTGTAACCATTCCCGACATAGTTTCACTGCATGCTCTGGTAGCGCCCCGGAGACACCATCTAACAACACCAGTTGCCGCTGGCTAGGATGTGACCACACCATGTCACCTCGATTAAAACTGCCAATAAAGTGTTTAAAAACTAGCGAGTTCATCGGTTTTCCCTACTAGTGAAATGCAAAGGGCAAACTAGCGCTTACTTCACGCATAATCTGCTCAACAGTATAAGACTGTGGTGTCGCACACTGCATTTTGTCTCGCACCAAACTGATATGCTCCGAAATGGTCATTAGAGTCGAACCTTGCGCTTGTTGCTGAGCTATACCGACAGCTTCAGTCGCCCACTCTATTGCCTCGTCTGTAGACTTTTGCAGTGGTGATTGCCATAAAATTAACGCTCTATAAAAGTTAATCAGTGCCCACGGGTGACCCAGCCCCTTTTGCCAACTAGATTTCTGCGACCAATAAGCCCTTGCAACACTAGCTAGACTATTTGGGATTTTGATACAAGCGCGTAGCAATAAATAATGGGTAAAGCGGTCGTTTATTTCGCCACGAGCCAAGCTAACAGCTAAATTACGCAAACTAGCTACTGACTCCGTCGCTAAGGCTTGAGAAAGTGCTTTGTTAGCTACCTCAATGTCATTGTCACTATCCATTAGCCAAAGAGCTTGATAATGCCGTGTTTGTTGGCATTGTTTTTGCGCTTGTTTTAGATCTTTTAGTTCAGCAAACTCACTCAAGCTTTCCTCAAAATATGCTTCAGCTTGCAGGTCACCCAAGAAGGCATAAACCTGGCCGGCACTTGACAGTAATTTGGCATAATTTTCTTTACCAAGAACTATTTTCGGTAATCTAAGCCATTGCTCGGCAACCAACTTAGCTGTTCCGAACTCAAAAGCGTTGCAATAGGTAACGATAATTCGCAGAGCCACTTCACAGCAGAGTTGAGCGTCTTCGTCGAGTAGCTGGTCAGCGAGTGTTTCTGCTTTTTTGGCAATATTTTTAGCCACCTTGCCCATGTGGTTTGAGGCCGAAAGCTGAATACTCAACAATTGGAGTCTCTGAAGAGGTGGCAAGTCAGCTGGAGCATGACGGGCTAACCATTGACACGCATAATATAGTTCGTATGGATGATAGCTTTTCTGTTGCTGTTGTTGCTGGCTATAAACTAGATACTGGAGCCAGCGGGAGTAATCTTCTTTGCAGTACTCTCCAAGTGTTTGTAAACTCTCGGACAGTGCTGTATCTCGTATTGTTTTCGGCTCGATACCAGACATTGCATACCAATCTTCAGGTTCTAGCTTTTGTCGATGGTTAAGTGCTAAAAATAATCTCTCTATACGGTGAGAGTCGTCCTCTATCAGGCATTGCTCATTCAACCCCGAAGATTCAAGAAAACGTTTATTAATAAGCTTAGGACTTCCCCATAGATAAGCAAGACTGTCAACGTAACCATTATAAAGATGACCAGCTTTATCAATTACTTCTAACCTAAGATTGAGTTGACCCAAGCGCTTGGGGGATAATAAACGCATCTCATTTTGTAGTGTTTCAGCTAAAGCCCTCATGTCCGTACCTGCCGAATATGGCGCTCGTTGCTCGATAAAAACTTTAACAGTCACGGCTTTTCCAGAGGCAGGCAATAAAGTAAGAATCCAGCGAGTTAGTAGTTCAACCGTATTAATCCAGCCGTAACCCTCTAGCTCCTCATTTTTTACGGTCGCACCAATAATTCCTACCCGATGCTGTATTAAGTTACTAACAATATGATGCACAGTAGCGGGATCACTTTGAGTTGCGTGAAACACTTTAGGTAGTTGCGGCAATTTCTTCTGTTCAGGAAGAAGCAAACCAACAACTTTGCCAACTTCATGACTGGACTCAGGTAAATCTCGTGCCTTTGCACTAAACTGAGAGCCAGTTTCATCAATGAGTAGGTGCCATACTTGAGCTACTTCAAGGCTCAAAATGCTGCTGGGGTGATTAAGCTGAAATACTGCCACGACAACTTCCATGAATAATGAATTGCTTCCTTGCAACCAATATAAGCTAAGCCATCAAAGGTTTCAAACCAAGGGAAAGGACGTCGAGTGGTTAAGGTTTCCGGCTCAGAGAGTGTGTGGCGCCAGGGACGGCGCCACCCAAGCCCCCAGGGATGGGTTCACGGCGTCTCTCTGAGCACAACAGGCCTTTTCCGAGAAAGCCTTTCCATTCTTCCCCCCTAGCTGAGGAAGGTAGCTTTGTTTAGCCAGAGGTGGAGCAGTATGCTTGCTGCGTAACCTATTGCAATTACTGGTGCCCATTTCAGGTGAGAGATAAAGGTGTAATAACCTCGGGCTTGCCCCATTAACGCCACGCCTGATGCTGAACCCATTGATAACAAACTACCACCGGTACAACAGGCCAGTGTTATCAATAACCAGTGTCCTGTGGACATGTCAGGGTCCATTGAGAGCACCGCAAACATGACCGGAATGTTATCCACAATAGCGGAGATAACACCGAGAATACTATTGGCTATGGTAGGGTCTAAGTTGCCATACAATGAATGAGACAGTAAGCCCAGATACCCCATAAAGCCTAAACCGCCCACACACAGAACGATTCCGTAAAAAAACAGTAACGTATCCCATTCTGCGCGCGACACCCGGCTGAAAACATCAAATGGCACAACACCACCCAGTTGCTTCAGGCGCTTTTGATCACCTTCGCGTTCAGCCATGGCTCGTTTGCGAGCCAGTGAGCCCGGTAAGGTCATACGCAGGAAGTAACCGAAAAACTGTAAGTAACCCAGGCCCATCATCATGCCCAACACCGGCGGTAATTCCAGCCAGATATGGCATGCAACGGCTGTTGCAACGGTCAATAAGAACAAGAACGTAATGCGCAAAGCGCCGCGTTTAAGTTCTACCTCAGTATGCAGTGTTGTCGGGCTTTTGTTCTCAATAAAGAAGCTCATGATAATGGCCGGGATAAGGAAATTAACCAACGCCGGTAAAAACAACTGCAGGAACTCAATAAAATCGACTTTGCCGGACTGCCACACCATCAGTGTTGTAATATCCCCAAAGGGGCTAAAGGCACCGGCCGCATTAACCGCAACAACAATGCTTGAGCAGCAAAGCGCAATGAACTTGGTATTGCCCTCAGCCACTTTCATGACCACAGCCGACATCAACAGGGCCGTCGTCAGGTTATCCGCAATGGGTGAAATAAAAAACGCTAAAAGACCGGTTATCCAAAATAGTTTCCGGAAAGTGAAGCCTTTTTTGAGCAGCCACGCGCTGAGCGCATCGAATAAACGCCGCTCTTCCAGAGCATTGATGTAGGTCATGGCTACCAGCAAAAACAACATCAACTCTGCAAATTTTAACAAATTCTCGCGAAACGCTTCCTCCGCCAGTGCCGCGTTTTCGCCACTGTAAACAAAGCCTATGAGTATCCAGATAATTCCCGCCGCAACCAACACCGGCTTGGACTTGCGCATGTGGAGTTTTTCTTCACCCATCACTAAAATATAAGCGAGAATAAAAATGACGATGGCCGCGTAGCCAACGGTCGAGGAGGTCAGATCGATACGGTCAGCAGAGGGTTCCGCAGCCAGTACTGGTACCGAAAACAACAGCGAAATAACGGTAAACAGCAATTTTTTCATAGCGTTTTTTCAGCGCAGCTCATACTCAATGAATAAACTGCACCAACTCTCCTTGCGGGTTAGTAGTGAAGGGTTAAAAGTGTTTGATTATTCCTGCAGGAATTTTGGCGCGGAGATTACCACGAAAGTTGAATTCTGAGAGCCATAGAAAGAGGGAAAATCAATCCCTCTCTGTAAGCATTTTGTGCCACTTCTCCTTAGCTTACTTCGGCCGATGTTCCCCTCTTTCGAAATGCTATATCATATACCGGAACTTTTACCTGGATGTCACCCGGAATGATACGCAACGCTTCTATTATTAATGTCTTCAGAGTATCGCTTGCGCTTATCGTGATTGTTGCCAGCGCCTCCTCTTTATCCGCATTCTGGCTTTTAGAAAAATCAGAGCAGGACGCTGAATTAATTAACGTTGCCGGTTCACATCGAATGAAAGCTTATGAACTTGCGTCACAGCTATCCACCGGTAAAAGTACTGAAACAAGCAAAACCGTACAAGAAATAGAAGCTCTCTGGCAACAACCTCTGCTTAACAGCCACTTTATAAAAGCCAACGGCAGTGTTAAACAACTCGCTGAAGATGCTCAGGCTGAATGGCAGCGTATCCGTTCAACAATAACCGAACGTGACTTTGTTGGTTTTTCACAACAGCAGAGTCATGCAATAGACAACTATGTTGATCAGTTAGATACTCTGGTTGGTCAGTTACAACGACTCTCCGAGCAACGCATGGAATTCGTTCGAAGCTCTCTGGCTTTAGCATCCTTTTTTATTGTTGCCATATTTTTCTTTTTACTCACCGTACTAAAACAAAAGGTCAATCAACCACTGAGACACTTATTAGCCGTGTCCAAACGTTTAGGTCAGGGTGATTTCACCGCGAAGTCAAAAATTGATAATGACGACGAGATAGGTCAACTGTCCCGCACCCTGAATAAAATGTCAGAAACGGTCAGTTACTTTTACGGCGGCCTTGAACGGCGGGTAGAACAGCAAACTCAGGAGTTATCGCGTAAAAATAAAGTCTTGTCCTTTTTGTACGATACCGCCCGTTCCATTATCGTGCACAGTTACGACTACAATAATTATCAGGCCGTTATCGAAAAGCTGTATGAGGTTGGCGAAGTCGGTGATATTGAATTGTGCCTGCTGACTGAGGAAGGCAGCAGACCGTTTTTGCAACTGCAACCACGACCGAATTCGCATGAACCCTGCGAAGCAGGAGACTGTGCAACCTGCATTAAAGCAGGGCCTGGTGCTTCTGTTATAGATGGCAAACTGGTCTATCGCTTTGTTCTAAAAAGGGACGATCAAAACTACGGTGTATTAATTGTCCGCTGCGAGCAGGAACAGCCCCTGTCGCCCTGGCAACAGCAGCTTATGAGCTCTACGGCTGATCAACTCGCGCTGTCGCAGAGTCTTAAATCGGAAGAAGAACAGGTGCGACGACTGGCGTTAATGCACGAGCGCACGGTTATTGCCCGTGAACTGCACGATTCACTGGCACAAGCTTTGTCTTACTTAAAAATACAGGTGACTCGTTTACACAAGGGTATTGAAAAAAACGACCGGGCGACTATTGACGATGTCAGCAATGAACTGAAAGAAGGTTTGAATTCCGCCTATCGTCAGTTACGGGAACTGCTCACAACCTTCCGCTTAAAAGTTGATGGTTCAGGCCTTTACAGTGCATTGCAGACAACGGTTAAACAGTTAACCGAGCAAAGTAATATGACCGTTCAACTGGATTATCGTCTAAATAATGTTCCGCTGGTACCACATGAAGAAATTCATCTACTGCAGATTATTCGGGAAGCGAGCCAAAATGCAGTTAATCACAGTAAAGGGAGCCAAGTCTCTATTAGTCTGTCGCAACCCAGCGGACAGGACATAGAACTTAAAATCACTGATGATGGCATTGGTTTACCTGAGAATGCTGAAAAAGTGAACCATTATGGATTAGCGATTATGCAAGAGCGCAGCCGTAACCTGGATGGTGACATCCATATTTCACGAATAGAAAGTGGCGGTACCGAGGTTCGGTTCACCTTTACGCCGGACTATTTATTGCAGTAGCTCATTGCACTGAGTTACGGGTTGTAACACTGCCCACGCCGGCGTAAATAGATAAAGCCATTTAATAATAACCCGATGACATAAAAAATAATAAAGTCGATATAAACGGTATCCATATTTTGAGACTGCAGAGCCCAGGCAAAACGTAGCAGTAAATAAACGGCTCCTAGCATAGCGATGATTCCCGCCCAGGTTAATATTCTGTGCGTATAAGTTCGGGGGAAAATCTTTTTCATACTGACAACCACCGAGCCATTACCCAAGGCACTGGTGAAAATTAAACCTAACATGCTGATGAAAAAAGGTTCAAAATAAAGCTCAGTAACGCCATGTTGCGCAAAATACAGATAACGACCTGCCATAGCAGCAAATATCATCATTAACAGTAAACTCAGTTGTGTCACCAGAGCACCGCCAAAAACTTTCGCCAACCATTGTCCGAAAGGCCTCGCTAAAAGTGCAATAAAAGACCCCATCCACACCAGAGTTAATGTGCTATAGCCAAAAATAAATTCCAGCACCAGCGGCAACGCCATGGTAAAACCAATAAAGCTACCAAAAGTCATATTGTATAAAATACTGCAGTACCAAGCATGCCCATTATGAGTCAGTAACTGACTGATAGTGACTTTGGGTAATAATTGTTTTTGGTTTGCGGACAAAGCAGCTACACCACTGAAAATTGCAGCTATGCAAAATAAAATAGCCCAGACAAAACTAAAATTATTTAGCAGAATAGGACGACCCGCTTCAATGCGAGAGAAAAAATGCCCGCTACTTTGCTCAAGTATCAGTGCGGAATCCATTGCCGATAGTTGCCAGGTAGCCACTAAAGGGACAATCAACTGAGTCAGAAACAAAGAAAATATCATCATACCAACAACCAGGTTCATAGATAATGGCAGCGAAATCATAAGCTTAGGCTGGCGAGTTAAATCGAATGCCGGAGTAAACATCATACAGCCAATACCTGACAGGGCTGCCAGGACAATCAATACTGGATAAGTCACCTGAATCGCTGAAAATTGCGTGAAGCTGTTAATACAGACCAATGACATTAAGGTTGCTACCAACGCAGGCATCCACCGCCCCAGAATATTGGCAAGCAATGCACCTACAAGCTTCGATATTGCACCGCTGGCACCGGCTATGGCAACCAACAAAAACAGCTGAGTGGCGGTTAGATCACTATTGGATTTGGCCAACAACACAACGATGACACTCCAGCTTCCCCAGAACGTCACACCAAGCACTAGTACGCTAAGCGTTAACCCGCGAAAAAACACGTAAGACCCAAACCACTCACGTAAATTGCTCAATGTATTAGCAACGGAAGCTTTATTCATAAAGTTGCCACTCGTGGTTATATTCAAAGACCAGAGACTGTGCAACTACGGCCGTCTCGATACAACTCACATCAAGAGTTACTTTTAGGTTTATTATTGGGTAAACCATTACCTATTTCTGGGTAGAATTTTATTCAAAAGTGTAAGTCCTGCTTGTCTTCGATGAATTTATACACAAGCTATGTCAAACTAATCAGGTTAAATTTACCGGGGAGAAAACGATGACAACCGAAGCGGCCAGCATTATGTTAGTGGATGATCACCCACTGCTGCGCAAAGGACTCAAGCAGCTCATTGCAATGGAAGATGACATGATCGTTGTCGCCGAAGCCAGTAACGGACCCGAAGCCTTGCTGTTAGCAGAAGAGCACGACCCCGACCTGATTGTTCTGGACTTGAACATGCAAGGCATGGATGGCATCGAAACCCTGAAAAGACTCCGTGACTCAGGCGTGACTTCCCGCATTATTATGCTCACAGTCAGTGACGCGGACGATGATGTCGTTGCAGCAATAACCAATGGTGCTGACGGCTACCTGCTAAAAGACATGGAACCAGAACTGCTGCTTGAACAAATTCATCGCGCGGTTACCGGCAAAATGGTACTCAGCGAAGCCATTACCGAAATACTGGCGTCAGCGCTGCGCCAGCCTACACAATCAGACACCTCGCAGTTGAGTAACTTGACCAATCGCGAGCATGAAATTTTAAGTTTAATTGCCAAAGGTATGAGCAATAAGGTCATTGCCCGCGAACTGGATATTTCAGATGGCACAGTTAAAGTGCACGTAAAACACTTGTTGAAGAAACTGGGGCTGCGCTCCCGGGTTGAAGCCGCCGTATGGATGGTTAATCTGCAGGGTAATAAAGCGTCTCAATAATTGCTGATAAAAATCGTCCATAATTAAGAGGGTACGTTGCCAAAACCGACCCTCACTCCTTCTTCTTGATTCACGTCAATCTCTGCCTTTCCGGATTCTGCTAATCTTTAGCGTTAATTTGGTCATACAGGTGCCCTATGTCAGCCGCAGATTTTCGTCCTGAGTTACTTTGCCCTGCCGGTAGCCCCGATGCTATGCGTATGGCTTTTGCCTACGGTGCCGATGCCGTCTATGCTGGCGAACCCCGCTATAGCCTGCGGGTGCGCAATAACAGCTTTACCCTGGAGAATTTAGGTGAGTGCATTAACCAAGCCCATCAACAGGGAAAGCGCTTTTATGTGGTCGTCAATATTGCTCCGCACAACGCCAAGCTTGCTCGGTTTGTTGAACATATCTGTACCATTGTCGCCATGAAACCCGATGCGTTGATCGTGTCAGATCCGGGCGTTGTTATGCTGCTGCAACAGTACTTTCCCAGGCAACCTCTGCATTTATCCGTACAAGCCAACACCGTGAACTGGGCTGCACTTCAGTTCTGGCAACAACAAGGCATTGAGCGCGTTATCTTGTCGCGCGAGCTGGGCCTTAAAGAAATTGCTGAAATGCGCCGCCAGGTACCGAATATGGAAGTAGAAGTGTTCGTACACGGCGCCTTGTGTATGGCCTATTCCGGGCGCTGTTTGTTGTCCGGCTATATGAACAAGCGCGACCCTAATCAGGGTGCCTGCACCAATGCCTGCCGCTGGGGTTATGAGGTGCACGAAGCCAAAGAAAACGCGGTGGGTCAATATGAGCCGGTGTTACTTGGCGACCCCAAAAGGCCACAAGACTTAATGTTGCTGGATGAAGACATACACGGCTCCTATATCATGAACTCTAAAGACTTGCGTGCGGTTGAATATGTGCAGGATTTAGTTGAGATGGGGGTGCACTCCTTAAAAATTGAAGGCCGCACTAAGTCGGACTATTACATTGCCAGAACGGCTCAGGTCTATCGCCGCGCCATTGACGATGCCGTGGCCGGAAAGCCTTTTAATAACGAACTGCTCAGCGAACTGGAAGGTATGGCAAACCGCGGATTCACCGCCGGCTTCTTACAACGCCATACGCCACAAGATTTACAAAATTACGAACGTTCACACAGCGAGGGTGAGCACATTCTGGTGGGCCAGTTAATGGCAGAAGCTGACAACAACCTTTACCAGGTAGAGGTAAAGAATGGTTTTTCCGTTGGTGATGAGCTGTTGCTGATGACGCCGAAAGGCAACTATCCGTACCAGCTCGCCCGCATGGAGTCATTGAAAGATGAAGCCATGATCCGCGCGCCCGGCTCCGGCTATCAAGTCAAAGTTCAGACACCTGTCACTCTGGAAAGCTCTGATATTCCCTTTTGTTTTCTGATAAAAGCAGCAACCGTGAGGAAAGTAGCATGATTGTCATTAACGACGGCTGTATCAACTGTGATGTTTGTGAACCAGAATGTCCAACTGAAGCGATTTCTATGGGCGACAGTATTTACGAAGTGAACCAGGACAAATGTGTTGAGTGCGAAGGTTATTACGATACCCCAAACTGCTACGCCGTTTGTCCGGTAGAGGCGGTTGATATTCTACAAGATAAGGAGTAGCTGCCCTCCCCCTTAAGAGGTAGATTAATTGGCGAAGGGGTTTTGTATAGTGAACGGGATCAATAATTCAGCGGATGAGATAACTATGCGTAGCCCAATTCAATGTAGCCAGTGCAGCATGCAATCAATTTGCGTACCCGCCGGTTTAGTTCCTACTGATGTCGAGATTCTTGATAAATGCAGCCGCGAGCCTCATTTGTATAACAAGCGCAATGTTATTTTTAACGAAGGCCAGAAACTCAACTCAGTCTTTGCAATAAAAAGCGGCTCAGTGAAATGCTACACCATTGACAGCAACGGAAAACAACAAATTACCAGCTTCCATATGGTTGGCGACATTGTCGGTCTGGAAAGCTTAGCCAGCGGTTCAGCAGCGACATACTGCGAAACCATGGAAACCTCAATGCTGTGCGAGATCAAACTGATTAAACTTTTTGCACAGGAACTGCCAAAAGTTGAGAGTAACCTGCTACAGCTTATGAGCCGCCGTTTAGCCAATTGCAGCAAGCACTACTTAAATATTGTGAATACCAGTGCGGAACAAAAAGTTGTCGCTTTTTTGCTTTCAATCAGCACGCATATGCATCAACATGGGCTGTCTCGTAGTGAGTACCGATTGCCGATGACCCGCACTGACATTGCCAACTACCTCGGTCTGGCAGTAGAAACGGTGAGCCGTATATTTACCGCTTTGAAAGAGCAGCAGCTAATTAACACTGAGCAATCCATTCTCACCATTAATGACTTTACAGCTCTGGAGCGTCGAGTCGCTTAATATTTTTGCAGGAGGTTAAATGTCATCCGCTGGTTTTAACTGGTCCGATCCGCTTAACTGGCAAAACGCTTTGTCAGACGAAGAGAAAATGATTCAGCAAAGCGCACACCAGTACGCTCAGGAAAAACTGATGCCGCGTGTACTGGAGGCCAACCGCAATGAAAACTTTGATCGCAACATTATGAATGAGCTGGGTGAGGTAGGCTTGTTAGGTTCAACCTTACCGGAAGAATACGGTGGCAGCGGCGTGAATCATGTCATTTATGGTCTTATTGCCCGCGAAATTGAACGGGTCGACAGCGGTTACCGCAGCGCCATGAGTGTACAGTCATCATTGGTCATGCACCCTATCTATACTTTCGGTACGGAAGCGCAACGCAAAAAATACTTACCTAAGTTAGCCAGCGGTGAATGGGTTGGCTGCTTCGGTCTGACTGAACCGGATTCCGGCTCTGACCCGGCCAGTATGCGCACCGTCGCTAAGCGCACAGACAATGGTTATGTGCTGTCGGGTTCAAAAATGTGGATAACCAACTCGCCTATCGCTGACGTGTTCGTCGTCTGGGCGAAACTCGACGGTGAGATTAGAGGGTTTGTACTGGAAAAAGGCATGAAAGGCCTGAGCGCCCCTAAAATTGACGGCAAATTTTCTCTACGCGCTTCCATTACCGGCGAAATTGTTATGGACGGCGTAGAAGTTGCCGAAGATCATATATTCCCCGAAGTGAAAGGCTTAAAAGGTCCGTTTAACTGCCTGAATAAAGCCCGCTACGGTATTGCCTGGGGCTCACTGGGTGCCGCTGAATTCTGCTGGCACGCCGCACGCCAATATACGCTTGAGCGCAGCCAGTTTGGCCGCCCATTGGCCGCTAACCAGTTAATACAGAAAAAACTGGCGGATATGCAGACTGAAATAAGCCTGGGTTTATTAAGCTGCCTGCAGGCCGGACGCGAACTTGATAAAGGTACGCTGCATCCAACCGCCATTTCGCTGATTAAGCGCAACAGTTGCGGTAAGGCACTCGATATTGCCCGGACCGCAAGAGACATGCACGGCGCAAATGGTATCGCCGATGAATACCACGTAATACGCCATGTTATGAATTTGGAAACGGTCAACACCTACGAAGGAACGCATGACATCCACGCTCTGATCCTTGGCCGGGCACAAACTGACATTCCGGCCTTTTGAGCAGCTAGAAAAGGGGGTTAACTTACCCCCTTACTCTGCAAGTCCTTCTTATAAGCCATATCGCTTTTCATAATATGATTCATTAACCAGGCTTTGACGAATTCTAGGAGTTCATCAATCACATCTTCGTGGTTATCTACTCGCCGCTTAAACCGCATAACATCCTCAACCAGGGCTTTATGTTTAAGCTTATGATTCGCCAAATCCGGATAGTTGTGGCGCTCCATTAGAAGCTCTTCGTAGTTAAAGTGCGTGGCTGTGTAGTTAATCAATGATCCAACCAGACGTTGTACTGAATGCGTGTCCCCTGATCTCAGCTTCAATCGATAAAGTTCATTCGCAATATAAATGAGTCGTTTATGCTGCCGATTAATTTCTTCAATACCAACGTCGAGCTTCGGCGACCAGTCAATAAGCGTTTCCTGCTCGGACAGGCGTTTATCCATAACTGGCTGCTCAATAAAGTAACGGTCCCCTAAAGACTTAATTTCTCCCCCAAGCGAGGTTAATTGAGCTGAACTGTCCAATGCCGACTGTGACAATTTATTGACTTCTTTTGCACTCAGTGTCAGTGAATTAATATTGCTGCGAATGTCCTGAGTGACCGCGGACTGCTCTTCTGCCGCCGATGCGATCTGGGTATTAAAATCATGAATAACACAGACTTTACTGACAATATCCTGCAATGCCTGAGAAGCATGTTTTGAATGTTCACTTGTTTGTGACGCCAGGGTTTGATTTTTTTCCATAGCACCAACCGCATTTTGCGTGTTGTTTTCTAGCCGCCCCAGAACGGTCTGTATTTCGCCGGTAGATGATTGCACCCGTTTAGCCAGTTGCCGCACTTCATCAGCGACAACCGCAAACCCTTTTCCCGATTCACCAGCACGGGCCGCTTCAATAGCGGCGTTTAAAGCCAGTAAATTGGTCTGATCCGCAATATCATTAATGGTCATCAGAATGTTTGAAATAGCCTGACTGTCTTGAGTCAGAGTCTCAATAACCCGTTGAGAGTCCGACACTTCGCTGAGCAAAGTGTGAATAGACTGTGACATGATTTTCATTGTCTGCTGCCCTTTGTCAGCCGATGCCAGGGTGTTTTGTGCTTCTGTCGCGGCTTGTTGCGTTGATTGAGAGACTTCACCCACGGCTGACGTCATTTGCTCAACAGCAGACGCCGCATTCTCCATCTGTTCAGCTTGTTCATTGGCTTTATCCGCCAGCACTTTTATCGATTGATAGTTGTTTGCTCCTAACTCATTCATGCCACTGCTTGAATGTCGGATAGCATCAACTGAGTAACTGGTTTCTATTGCAATGTTATTTAATGACTCCAGCATGGCACCCAATTCATCGCGACTGTCTGGTTTCATCACCGTATTCAAGTCGCCATTAACCAATTGTTTGGCCAGGTATACGGTGCGCTCAAGAGAACGCTGAAGAGAGTAGTACAAACTGGTGAACAACATTAAAGCAAACACCGCATAAATTGTATTGATGACTATTTCCTGAACAGGCTCAACCACACCAGACGCATTAATTCTTAAAACAATCAAAAGCGGTAAAAATAACGATATACCCATAACCCAAAATTTACCTCGAAAACTCATTACCGAGAAAACTTTCTGGACAGGGCGAGTTAACCAATCAAGCCACTTCATAACCACTCCACTTCAGGAAAACCGACAACCACAAACGGGTCATTTTGCCTGTTTATCGACATTAGTTACATGAAATATAAGGTTCTTGCTGACTAGGTCATTAAAACTTGATGACGATCAATAAACTCCCGGGCTCATTAGCGTCACCCTGTTAGTTTTTTAACCAAAATAGATGACAAAATGAAAAAGATCGACTATATTTCGTATTTATCTAAATTAGAAAGTACAGAATCAGCATGACCGATGTCATTATGAAACTGGCGACAGGGTACCGCAGAAGCGTGTTTTGGTTATTGACACTGATCACTCTCGGCGTCGCTGCCTTTATCCCCTCTATTACCATTGATACCGATCCGGAGAACATGTTGCCGGATAATAATCCTCAGCGCGTTTTCCATAATGAGGTCAAAGAAACTTTTGCCATGCACGACATGATTGTCGTTGGTGTGGTAAACGAAAATACTGTCTACAACAAAAAGACCTTGACTGACCTTCATACGGTGTCTAATTACGCTGAATCTATGGACGGTGTTATCAGCGATGACCTGATGTCACTGGCGAACGTCGACAATATAACTCAACAAGGCCCGGGCACCATCCGCTTTGAGTGGATGATGAAACAGCCGCCGGAAAATGACGCAGAAGCACAATCTATCCAACAACAGGTGCAAAACTTGCCTTTGTTGTACAACACCATTGTTTCCGGTGACGGCAAAGCCGCCGCCATTTATGTACCGATTAAAAGCAAAGACGAAAGTTATGCACTGGCGGAGCAACTGCGTGGAAAAATCAGCACGTTAGATGGCAAAGACGACTGGCATATCACGGGTCTGCCGGTTGCTGAAGACCAGTTCGGCTATGAAATGTTTGTGCAAATGGGGATTTCGGCGCCGTTAGCGGCAGCGGTCATTTTTGCCTTGCTTTGGTTCTTCTTCCGCAACCTGCGCTTTATCAGCGCCGCCATGATAGTCGCTATGGCGACCGTACTAATTACCATGGGCGCGTTAATTGCCCTTGGTTTCACGGTACACATTATGTCGTCAATGATTGCCATTTTCCTGATGCCCATTGCGGTAGTCGATTCGGTTCATATTATGTCTGAGTTTTCGGACCGCTACCGTGAGAAAGGCAACGCGCAGGACACCATTAAAGACGTACTGGGCCATCTGTTTAAGCCCATGCTGTTCACTTCAATAACCTCAGCCATTGGCTTTTATTCGTTAATGCTGACGCCTATTCCTCCGGTACAGGTGTTTGGTGCTTTTGTGGGTTCAGGTATTCTTTTGGCGTTTCTCATTACGGTAATTTTTGTGCCGGCCTATGTTTGTGCATTGAAACCATCAACTTTGGAAGGCTTTGCGCAAGCGACCCATGAAGAGCACAAGGACGGCTGGTTACAGAAAGTAGGTGCCCGGGCAGGCCGCCATGCCAAGCTTTGGATCGCGTTCTTCCTGGCTGTTCTGGCTTTTTCCTGGTTCGGCATTCAGCAAATCAACATTAACGACAACCCCGTACGCTGGTTTAAGCCTGACCACCAAGTACGAATTGCTGACCGGGTGTTGAATGAGCACTTTGCGGGTACTTATAACGCTTACCTTGTCTTTGAAAACACGCTGGATGCAACGGAAAAAGCTCGCTCTGCCGTTCGCAGCACATTGAATAACGATTCGCTGTCAGAAACCTCACGGGACACGCTGAAGAGTTTGCTCGAAAAAGAAGAGGTTAACTTTAATCAATGGATTATTGCCATTGATGACCTGCTCTTTAGTGTTGATTCCGACCAGCTGGCGCCGCTGGAAGGCTTAATGACAGAGCTTGAGCAGCTTAATACCGCCAGCAAGGCCTTCCAAAGCCCTGAACTACTGGCCTACATGAGCGAGATGCAAGCGCACTTGCAAACCACCGATTTAGTGGGCAAGTCAAACAGCCTGTCTGACGTGGTCAAAACCGTTAACCGCGAGCTGCGTTCAGGTGAAGAGCAAGACTATGAGCTGCCCGATAACGCCAACGGCGTTGCACAAACCTTGTTGCAATACCAGTCGTCGCATCGTCCGCAGGACCTCTGGCACTTTGTGACACCGGACTATAAACGCAGCCTAATATGGCTGCAGTTAACCAGTGGTGACAACCAGCACGTAACCAAGATTGTAAACGCCGTTGACAACTACATTCAGGGCAACCCTTTACCAGATAACATTGAAATGAACTGGGCCGGTAAAGCTTATCTGAACGTGGTATGGCAGAAAGCCATGGTCGAAGGCATGCTCGACAGTTTAGTCAGCGCCTTTATTGTGGTGTTTATTATGATGGTGCTGCTGTTCCGTTCGGTGGTGTTTGGAGTGCTGGCCATGTTGCCGCTCAGCCTGACCATTGCCTTTATTTACGGGCTAATTGGCTGGGTGGGTAAAGACTACGACATGCCTATTGCCGTTCTGTCATCGCTGACACTTGGCCTGTCGGTGGACTTTGCTATTCACTTTATTGAACGCACACGCGCCACTTTCAGACAAACCGGAAACTGGCAGGACACACTGGTGGTTATGTTTGATGAACCCGCGCGTGCCATTTCCCGCAATGCCATAGTCATTGCTATTGGCTTTACGCCACTGCTGTTCGCCCCTTTAGTGCCTTACATTACGGTCGGTGTGTTCTTAGCCAGCATTATGGCGATATCGGCCATAGTGACACTTATTATGCTCCCGGCGGTAATGACTGCATTTAGCCGCCTCATATTCCGTGGAGGTCAATCATGAAAACCCTATTTTTAACCGCTTTATTTGGCGCATTTTTATTGCTTAGCGGCCATACCGTTGGCGCTGAGAAAAACGCCCGAGACATTGTCGAACAAGCCGAGTTGAATGCCTATTACTCGGGTGACGATGGCCGCAGCGCGGCGCGTATGATCATCACCGACAACCAGGGCCGCGAGCAATTACGCCAATTTACCATTTTGCGTAAAGACCAGGAGGACGGCGGCGTTCAGGACATGATGGTGTTTTTCTCTCGCCCGGCCGACGTGCGTAATACGGTTTTTCGTGTTGTTAAGCAGCAGAACAAAGATGACGACCGCTGGCTCTATCTGCCCGACCTGGATTTGGTGAAACGCATATCGGCCGGTGACAAACGCACTTCTTTTGTTGGTTCACATTTTTTCTATGAAGACGTTTCCGGGCGCGATACCTCTTTAGACAGCTATGAAGTTCTGTCGGAGGACGACAAAAAGTACGTGTTAAAAGGCACACCGAAAGACTCTGACAACGTTCAGTTCAGTTACTACGAAGTGGTGATTGATAAAGAATACATGCTGCCCGTTGAAAGCACGTTTTATAACGACAGCGGTGAAGCCTACCGCAAAATAGAGGTGCTTGAAATTGAGACGGTTCAGGGGTTTCCGACAGTAACCCACTCGCGCATATCCGACTTAGCCAATGGCGGAAAAACCGAAATGCAGTTCCGTTTTATGAAGTACAACCTTGGTTTACCGGACAGTATTTTCAGCGAACGCAGCTTGCGTAATCCGCCTGCAGAATGGTTAAAGCTGAGAGATTAATTATGCGATACAGTAAATCTATCATCTTTACCGCCCTTTTAAGTCTGGCTCTAAGTGCTGCCGCACAGGACTCCTGGGACGATGAACAATGGGAAGGTGGCTGGGGTACGGAACAAGAGCAAGGCATTGATGTCTATGGTTATGTTGAGGCGGCAATAGGCGGACGGCTCGAATCCTCCCCCTATCACAAGCGTTTGTCTATTGCCGAGCCTCGACTTCAACTCGGTTTTGACGAACGCTGGCAGGACATAACCTGGACAGCAAAAGCCGACGGTTGGTATGACGGTTTTGATGAAACCTGGCACGGCCAGATTCGTGAGCTGAATGCCCAGTTCACCGTATTTGAAAATACCGACATTAAGGTCGGTCGTCAGGTACTCACCTGGGGCACCGGCGACTACTTATTTCTGAACGACCTGTTCCCTAAAGACTGGCAGTCCTTCTTTGTTGGGCGAGATCAGGAGTATTTAAAAGCACCTTCAGACGCATTAAGGGTGACCAGCTATTTCGACGGGTTTAATATCGACTTTGTCTGGAGTCCCGAATTTGACCACGATAATTACGTTCGTGGTGAGCGCATTTCTTACTTTAATCCATTTTCTGGCCAATTAACCGGTGACGACCCTTCCGTTGAATTTATTGAACCGACTCGAGACGAATATGCGCTGCGCCTGTTCCGTAATCACAATGGCGTGGAATACGCCGTCTATGGTTACGACGGTTTCACTAAAAGCCCGGAGGCGGTCACCGAAAACTTTCAGCCGACTTTTGGTCGCTTAACGGTGGTTGGTGCCTCTGTTCGAATGACCCTGGGACCCGGATTAGTGAACACCGAAGTGGCTAATTACAACCGTCATAACGCAGCCGATCACTGGCGCGCCTTAGTGGGGTACCAGCAGGAACTATGGACGCGCTTTACCGGCGGCTTCCAGGCTTATATTGAAAAAGGCGATGCGCAGACCCGCACTGTTCTCACCACACGCTTAACCTGGCGCGATGAACGTGACGACCTGAACCTGTCGCTGTTTGCCTTTGTATCGCCGAATCAAAACGACGGCTACTTGCGCCCGACATTTGATTACCGTATTGACGATTACTGGTCGTTCAGCGGTGGTTTTAACTTATTTTTCCGCGAACGCCCAGAGACCTTTTTTGGCCAGTTCACTGAAAATAATAACGCGTACCTGCGTATGCGGTACGCCTTTTAAGGTAAGAAACTGAGGAGTTTTAGAATGAGCGTAGAAAGAGCTTTAACCGCATTTGCTGGCTTTATGGTATTATTGTCGGTAGCTTTGACTTACTGGGTTCACCCCAACTGGGTATGGCTGACCGTATTTGTTGGCGCCAACTTATTTCAACAATCTTTCACGGTTTTTTGTCCGGCAAGCATGTTTATGAAAAAAGCATTAGGGCTAAAAACTGAGCGAGAGTTAGAAAAAGCAGGAAAATAAAGACACCATGAGTGCAGCTGAATCACAAGAGATGCTTCAGGAAGAAGCGCAGAAAGCGGCAAGCTTTCTGCGCTCTTTGGGCAACCCTCATCGTTTACAAATTTTATGCCGTTTGGCTTTAGGTGAGCAAAGTGTCGGCGAACTTCATCAGTTTTTTGACTTAAGCCCGTCAGCTTTTTCGCAACACCTTGCGGTACTGCGTCAGCAGCAATTAGTCCGCATTCGTAAAGAAGCTCAAACCGTATATTATTCCATAAAAGACCCGGATACCGAAGCTTTTATGATGTTACTGAAAGATAAGTTCTGTCCTTCCATAGAATAGGTCGTTTAGCTATGGTGTGACAATCTGTCGCATCGTAATGGTAACCACTGCTTCTTAAAATGAGCACACAACACGCGAGTTTTATTCTAAGCATAAGGATACCGTGCAGATGTCACTAAACCTGAGTTCGACTTTTCCTTTGTCTGTTATCGCCGTTACGTTAATTAGCCTCACCTCTCCCGTGGCCGCTAAAGAACCGCTAAAAATAGATGAGATTATTCAGATAAAAACAACAAAAACGAACTCACAATTAGGCGATACCAGCCAGATTTTGCGTGAGCAAGGTGTCGATTTTTCCGCTGCCGGAGGCGTTTCCGCCCAGCCCATTCTTAACGGCATGATGGGTGACCGGGTAAAAGTCAGTATTGACGGAGCTGAACCTACCGCATCCTGTGCCAATCAGATGAACCCGCCGCTGTCATACATTTCTGCCAGCCAGGTTGAAACCAGTCAGGTTATTGCGGGCATCAGCCCGGTTCGAATGGGGGGGGATAATATCGCCGGTGTTATTCACGTTGACCAAATTAACCCGGAATTCAGCGACCAACAGCCGCTTTCCTGGAGCCAGGGCTATTTGGCTGCAGAGTATCAGTCCAATGCCTCACGCTGGCTGACCAGTGCTGGTGCGGAGTGGTCCAGCCGCACGCTAAATATTAAATATCAGGGCGCTTATGAGGACGCCGAAAGCTATGATGATGGCAATAGTAAACGGGTACTGGACACCTTATACCGGGCCCAAAACCACACATTGATTGGTGCCTGGAAAAGTGCCCGGCAACAGTTGTCTTTAAAAATCAGTCATCAGGATATTCCGTTCCAGGGTTTCGCCAATCAATACATGGATATGACAAAGAATCGCAGTACCGGTATCACCGCACGCTATCAAAGTAAGCTTAACAATAACGGTGAGTTTCAGGCGCAGTTAAACTGGCAAGGCGTGGAACACGAAATGGGATTTTTTACGCCAGAAAAAACCGGCATGATGCCAATGGTGACAGACGCCGAGGATTTCAGTTACAAACTGGCGTGGCAATGGCCGGTTTTAAACGGAGGTACGTTTTACGCTGGTCAGGAAACCCTGTTTTATCAACTGGATGACTATTGGCCGGCACTGGAAGCATCAGCCATGATGGGACCTGACGATTATGTAAACATCAATGATGGTGAACGCCGGAGAATAGCCGCATACACTGAGCTTGACTGGCAACTCGCCCAACAGTGGCAATTCAGTTCAGGTATTCGTTTAGAGCAGGTCCATACCGATACCGGTGAAGTGCAGCCATACAACCGTATGCCAATGATGGGTATGCCAAACGCCGATGCAGCAGCCGCTGATAACTTTAATGCGTCTGATCGCAGCCAGTCAGACTGGCTTATCGATGCTACATTTACCTCGGTTTACACCATAAATGCCGAACAATCATTAGAACTTGGAATTGCCAGAAAAAATCGCGCTCCTAACCTTTATGAACGTTACAGCTGGGGCCGCGGAATTATGGCAACCACTATGATTGGCTGGTTTGGCGACGCGAATGGTTACGTCGGTGATCCGGACTTAAAACCGGAAACCGCCCATACCCTGAGCGCCAGCTACGAATACAGCAGCAATAATAATTGGCAAGTTAGTGTAAGCCCTTACTACACTAAAATTTCCGATGCTATCGATGCCGACGTCATCGGTCAGTTTAATCGCGCCGAAGTGCCTGCCGGACAACGCAATATTATGCAGATAGTCAATGAGGACGCCGACTTAATTGGCATTGATGTGAATGCTCAGAAAGTCTGGAATACATCGGTTTTTTTAGGGCAATTAGATCTGCAAGGGCGTGTCAGCTACACGCGCGGCGAACGTGACTCAGATAATCAGCCGCTTTATCAAATAAAACCTTTGAACAGTCAACTGATACTGAGCCAGGAAAATGGAAACTGGCTCCAAAGCTTAAGCTGGGAATGGGTGGATGAAAAAGACCGCGTTGATCCTCGTCGCCTGGAGAATGAAACCGACAGCTATCATTTAGTTAACTGGCAGGGACAATATAGCTGGTCACAGTTAACATTGTCGCTGGCTGTCACTAACCTGTTCGATACCTTCTACCGTCAGCCTCTGGGCGGTGTCAGTATCGCTCAATATAAACAAACACCAGAGCAAGGGTTTAACAATATTCCTGGAGCCGGACGCTCAGTTAACTTTGGTATTCGCTACTCATTTTAATTAAGCTAAGAACAAACTCGAACCGGAAACTCTTATGCTTTTAATTCTTGCGATGGCACTGGCACGCCATCGCCGCTTCCCCCATTCAGTTATCTTTGCTTTTTTACTGGCTGAGATACTGTTACTAAATGGCATTATCGCGGTTAACGGTGCCGCCAGTAATCCGTTTAACGCCGTTTTACTGGTCCCGGTTATACTGGCATTTATGTGGCTTCCGCGCATTCCGGCATTATTTGTATGGCTCTTAAGTGTTAGCGTGCAATTGGCTCAGCTTATTCCGTTTTCAGCACTGGACAACGCGCATGGCGGTATGAGTGACCATTTCGAGTCAATGATCATTAGTTTTATAATAACCAGTGCTATTATAGCCATTGTAACCTTGTACTTTAAATACCAGTTATCTCAGCGAGAGGCTGCTATTCAGCAGCTCAGAGAACGGCAGTTAAGAAATGAACAACTGTTAGCGATAGGAACAGCTGCCGCTCAACTGACTCATGAGGTTGCAACACCGGTTCAGTCCGCTCAATTGTTGTTAGAAGAAGGTATTGAGCAATTGCCTGCAACACCGGAGTGGTTGTTGTCACTACAGGAACAATTTAACCGGGTGCATAATAAGCTTACCGATTGGCGTTTAATTGCTGAAGATATCCGCACCCAACGCTCACATCATTTTAAACCAGTAAAACTCTGGTCAGAAATAAAGTATTTAATGTCGATAGCACGACCAGAAACAAAAATTGACTGGCATAAGTCAAATCTTGATGACTCCGGTGAACTGATCGCTGATCGAACATTATTGCCGGCATTGACCAGTATTATTGTTAACGCCTGCGACGCGGCAGCAGAAACGCCTGCCCCCAAGGTATCGGTCAGTACCCAATGGGTCAATAAGCAATGGCAAATCAAAATTAAGAATACAAGCCTCCCTCTTAATGAGCAGACAATGAAAGAACTGGGACAACGTTTAATGCCGAGCCCTGAAGGACATGGTATTGGTGCTGCTGTCAGCAATGCCACCATTGAAAAGTTTAATGGCAAAGTGAGTTGGTTCTGGGAGTCTGAGTGCCTGGCCACCCTAGTAACATTACCTGGTTCTCAAACAGAACAAGAACCGGGAAGTCGAGCCGAAACTTATGAATGACACGGTCTTTTTGATTGACGACGACGCCTCTTTTTTAAGCGTCATGAAGCGACGCCTGGAGCTAAAAGGTCATTACAAAGTTCATGCCTTCACCTCAGGCTCAGAAGCTCTGAAGTCAGAACTTGAGCATAATATTCACGCGATAATTCTCGATATGATGTTAGTAACCGAGTCTGGACTGGACGCGATAGAGCCACTAAAAGCTCGCTTTGCGCCAACACATTTTATGATGTTAACCGGCTACGCCAGTATAGCGACAACCGTTGAAGCAATGAGGCGTGGCGCAACCGATTACATGAGTAAGCCTGTTAGCCTCGGTGAGTTATTACTACGCTTACAGGGTAACCATCCTCCCGCATCAGAAACCACTAAACCCATGACACCCAGTCAAATTGAATGGGAACATATTCAACGAATACTTACGGATAACCGGGGGAATATTTCTAAGACGGCAAGAGAACTGGGAATGCACCGGCGTACGTTACAACGGAAATTGGCAAAACGTTCACCGTATTAAGAAAACGCCGCTCAGTAATTGAGCGGCGTACAGCGTTTAGAAGTTATAGCGAACACCCGCCATAGCAACGTAAGGGTCTATATCAACATCAACACTCTCAATGGTATTACCGTTTACACGAACATCGCCCGTGGTATCGATACCCATACGGCTGACCATAAAGTGCAGCCCCCAGTTGTCACTCAGCTCTACATTCATACCCGCTTGCAGAGCATAGCCCCAGCTGTTTTTTAGCGCTAAAGAAACATCGTCGCTGTCAGTAACAACACCTAAATCGCCCAGGGTTGAGCGTAACTGCGGGTCAACCTGCTCATCAAAGAATGCCGTATAATTAACACCGATACCGATAAACGGTTTAAACATGTCATTGTTCAAATCAAAGTGATACTGAGCCAGCAAGGTAGGCGGTAGATGCTTGGTTTTACCAATTTTCAATCCGGCCAGCGAACCTGTTGCGGTAATATCATGACTGAAAGGTGTTGATGCAATCAACTCTGCCGTCCAGTTGTTTGTTAACGCATAATCAAAAGTTAAGCCCAATTGCGTATTGGTGTTAACGCCGACACCCGTCGAGTTTTCAGGCAAACCCGCCACTGTCTCAACAACATTAAGGCTGCTGCTGCTGTCATCAGGCATAACTGAGATAGCACCAACGTTAATTGAAAAATCATTTGCTAAAGCAGAAGTGCTTAGCAAACCTAACAATACACCACAAGACAATGCTTTAAGCTTCATGGGTAACTCCTTGTTAATGAATACTTATAAAGTTTAAAGGGTTTATTGATTTTCTGGCTTGATCTGCATCAATCTATTGTTCCGCATTATGGTAAATATTTTGAACGTCATCGAGATCGTTCAGCATATCTATTAAACGCTCAAACATTGGCTGGTCATCTTCGCTGATAGTGGTCGTTATCTGTGGCAGGAATTGAATTTCATCAGCCTCAAAATCAACTTCAGGGAAAGCGCCGGTCAGTGCCTGACGAGCTGCAGCATATTCTGTATGAGGTGCAAATACGGTAACCCGATCATCTTCGAATTCGACGTCGGTAACATCAACATCAGCTTCCATCATGGCTTCCAGCACTTCGTCTTCACTGTCATGCTTGAAGGCAAAAATGGCACAATGGTCAAATGAATGCGCAACACTACCCTGAGCGCCAATTTTTGACTTACTTTTGGTAAACGCGTTGCGTACGTCGCCAAAGGTGCGGTTTGGGTTATCGGTTAAACAGTCAACAATGACCATACAGTTGCCCGGTCCGTAACCTTCATAACGTGCCGGAGAAAAGTCCTCGCCGGCGCCACCTTGCGCCTTGTCTATCGCTTTTTCTATAACGTGAGCAGGCACCTGATCTTTTTTTGCTCGGTCTATCATACCGCGCAACGCCAAGTTACCGTCAGGGTCCGTACCACCCTGCTTGGCGCAAACATAAATTTCACGGCCATAACGGCTATAAACTTTGCTCTTTGCATTGGCCGTTTTAGCCATAGACTCTTTTCGGTTTTGATAGGCGCGACCCATTCTGAATTTCTCACTGGTTAATTAAAGACTTGAAGATTTTACACAGGCAGCAGGTAGTGGTCGAGTATTTACAGACTTTGAGTCTGTGCTTTCACTACAGGTGATATTGATAGCGGATAAAAAATAGGAGCCGCGAGAGCCCCTATTGTAATACGGATAAAATTATTTAACTCCGCGTTATTAAAAACTAACGGTTACTGAGCCACAAGCTTCTGTGCCCGCTTCACAAAGTTCGTAAACGACATCACTACCATCTGACTCAAAACGATCACGAGCGCGGCCTCGATTCGATAGTGTTTCAACAAACTCACCGTTACGATACAAGTCTACGTCACCGGCAGCGCCTGACCACCGCAAATCAACCAAAGCAGTTCCGCTGCGCAGTAAACGTGAACGGTAAACGTCAAGCTCGATATCAGTCAGGCTAACCGTCACAGACTGGGTCACAGAGTCTGATAACTCAGTCGCATCAGTCACTGTTAGAGCAACGTCGTAAGTGCCTTCTTGAGAGTAAGCATACACGGGGTTTGCTTCAGTCGAAGTACTACCGTCACCAAACTCCCAGAAATAGCCCTCAATATCACCGTCGCTGTCTGTTGATGTATTGGTAAAGCTTACGGTTAAATCAGCAGCATCAGCTTCAAAGCTGGCAACCGGTGTATCAGGTAAACCGTCATCTTCCTCAACAGCTGTCAGAGTCAATGACCAGTGGTTCAACACACCTGTATCTGCACCAGCGTTATCTGATACATTCAACGTCCAGTCACCCGTCATATCTTCACCATTAAAGCTATCCAGCGACCAGCTCTGTATCAAATCAGCTTCGCTGCTGCCAGTACGGTCATGCAACACATGCTCAGTACCTTCAGGTGAGGTTAAAGTAACGATTAAATCACCACGCCATGTGTGAGTAATATCAACACTGACATCAGCACCGAATACCACACCAGTTTCAGGAACATTGATTACGCGACTAATACCGTTGCCGTCGTCATCCGGGATATCAACACCGGCAGTGTCATCGTAGTAGAAATCAGATAACCCCTGTGGTAGAACATAGACTGTTGCACTGACGTCACGGGTAATTTCACCAGTTTCTGCGTCGGTACCATTAATCGTTACAGCGTATTCGCCCCAAGCTGTTTCTTCAGTTGTTATCACTTGTACATCAACCGACTCACCATTTCGTGCCTGGCCTGAAGATAACGAAACATCAAGCTGAGGTTCAGAGGAAACGTCTAAATCAACAGTACCTGACCATTCAGCAATACTACCCACATCAAGCGTCATCGTCGCATTATCACCTGCAACAATTTCTTGAGATACCGGAGAAAGCGTTAAGCGATAAGCTGGGTCCGGGTCTGCTGCTTCCAATGCACTCAATGCATTCAAGCGTTTACCAGACACTGTCTTCCCGGCTAAGGCTGAGTTACTCTCGCCTGAATCCATCAGAATCTGCTTAACCTCAGCAACCGTCAAGTGAGGAGCAATGGACCACACTAAACCTGCAACACCAGCGACATGAGGACTTGCCATGGAGGTACCGGAGGCCGTTGCATAGCCACCATTAAGGTAAGTTGACAAAATTTCAGTACCCGGTGCACCTAAATCAACAGAAACAGCACCATAAGTTGAAGAAGCAGCCATAGCATCGGTACGCGTGGTATTAGCAACGTTAACAATGCCATCCAAGTCGTAACCTCCTGGGTAACTTGCTGTAACGTCAGAGTCGATTCCGTCGTTACCCGCCGCAGAAACAAACATGATCCCTGCATCGGTACTGTCAGCGATAGCTGTTTTAAGCGACTCAGAGTAAGCACCTCCGCCCCAGGAGTTGTTCGTCGCGACCAAGTTAACACCGTGATTAACCTTCAGGTTGGTCATGTAATCGATACATTCAATGGCTGTCGCAGTACTGCCTGTTCCATCCGCACCTAAAAACTGACAGCCAATAATCTCGACATCCCAGTTAACCCCAGTGACACCTTCACCGTTATTTGCACTTGCACCAATAGTACCCGCGACATGAGTACCGTGACCGTTGCCATCCATTGGGTCGCCGTTTGAGTTGACTGCCGAATAACCGTAGCAGTCATCAATAACACCGTTACCATCGTCGTCTTGTCCATTGCCGCAGACTTCGCCTGGGTTAAGCCACATGTTGCCGGCTAAATCCGGGTGCGTGTAGTCCACACCGGTGTCAATAACACCGATGACGATGCTTGAATCACCCGTGGTGATGTCCCACGCTGGACGCGCGTCGATATCGACTCCGGGTGTGCCGCCGTTTTGTCCGGTGTTCTCCAAAGCCCACATGTCGCTAAAGGCTGGATCATCCGGCGTTGCCAGAATATTAAAGTCCGAGCGTTTATTGTCATTAATTGAAATAATGTAGTTCGGCTCTGCCACATCAACCAAAGGATGGTTTGAAAGTCGCTTAATTAACGCATCACGCTGCTTTGCATTACGCACATTTACTTTAGCAATACGCCCATCAGCAATATGGCGCATTGCGATATCCCGGCCTCGATCGTCGAGAGCTCGCAAAGCACCACCAGCATTATTTATTAAGTCCTGGCGCTGCTCTTTTGTTGCAGAGGCTTTAAAAACCACCAGCAGTGAGTCGTCGTCAGCGCTTTGTCCATTTGCAGCTGCTGTTCCTGCCGCAAGTGCCATGGATACACCAACAAATAATTTTTTCAAATTCGTCATTCTTCCTTCCTCATTATTGTTGTAGGAATATGTTTCAAGTGTGCGTACTACTCATCTCGTCACTAAAATTATATCTAGCATATTTTTCACAAGAAATTATTCTAAAAGTTAACAATTTGCGGTTCTGGCATTTAAATACGAAAAAGGAACTACTACACTTGGGTGGGATCAACAGAAAATAAACATTAACTTCATGTTTAATAAAAACATTATTATTCAAAAACGATTTTAAAAATACATCATTCATACGATTGCCCGCGTCAAGGTAATCGTTATCCTTGTTAGCGGAATTATTAACAAAAGGTGTTCCGCTTTGACTTTTTTCAAACAACTTTTAACAGCAACAGTGGTGATGTTGGTTTCTCTTCCGGGAGCAGCTAACGATATCCCTATTGCTCTAGCAGGGTTACTGGAGCGGCAGTCCCTTGCAAACCATGCAGAAATTGCTCAACTAGGGTCGTATAACCTCACTTCTATCGCTCAGGTAGGCGAGCAAAACTATGTATACCTCGCTCAGTACGGGTTGGAAAACACCCTGACTGTCGAACAGCAAGGGTTAAATAATTCTGTCACTGCAGAGCAATCAGGACGCAGTAATTCAGCGACTATTCTCCAAGTTGGGCAAAGCAATGTTATTCAGCTTCAACAACTTGGGGATGGCAACTCAATAACCATTCAGCAAGCAGGTGCTGCCGCTGAAATGTCCATAACGCAGTTCAAATAAGAACAAATCATTGGAGAACAATTATGTCTAATACAATCATTAAAAAAAGTGCTATTGCTTTAGCTTTAGGTTTGGCATTTTCAGGTTACGCAAATGCAGATACACACATGGCCGTTATAAACCAAGATTCCTCAGATGCGGTTGAACTTGGCAACGATATGTACGTTGAGCAAGGCGGATTTTTAAATTGGGCGTATGCTGATCAATACGGTGAAGGAAACGAGACCTCATTGTTACAACTTGACGACTTTCAAGAAGCGTATACTTACGTCACAGGCGACTTCAACACGGTCGAAGGTGAGCAGTCTGGCTTCTGGAATATCTTCGACTCCGAGGTTACTGGTGATGACAACCTGTTAACCAGCCTACAAGAAGGCGACTTTAACGCATCTGCTGTTTTTCTGAGCGGTAATGGTAACGCTGCCTTTGTAGAGCAAGCAGGAGCTGGAAACGAAGGTGCTATTGAGCTCACTGGTGACTACAATATTGCCGATATTATACAACTCGGCGACTCTAACTGGGCCAACTTCCAAATTGAAGGTAATGACAACGCCTTTAGAGCTGACCAATCGGGTGCTTCAAACGAAGCCGGTTACTTCAATGCAACCGGCAACTTAAACTCATTCGAAGCTTTTCAAGAAGGTGACACCAATGTCGGCGGTGTTATTGGCGCTAATGGTGACTTGAATGACGTTTACGTAGAGCAGACGGGTTCACTGAACACTTTCATTGCACAGTCACTATCTGGTGATGAAAATTATATCGACATTTATCAAGATGGCTCAGCTAACGAGTTCCTGATTCAACCGGTTCAGGGTGACGTTAACGAAATCGCTGTGCAGCAGGAAGGTAATGCTAATATCGTAGAAGCGCCTACGGGCATGGTTGGTAACTACAATACGGTTGATGCGCATCAAGAAGGTGATAACAACTATGCAGTATTTGCAACGGAAGGTGATGACCACATCATTGATATAGACCAGGATGGAAACAACAATATTGCTAGTGCAGAGTCTTCTGGCGAATACAACGACATTCGTATTTCCAGTCGTGGTGATGACAACTCTAACGGTGTTGCATTAATTGGCGCAGATAACGAAGCTGACAGCAAACAAATTGGCGATGCTAATACAACAGAAATTGTCATTGCCGGCGATGATAATGACCTTTATGCGCGCCAACACGGAGACAGCAACACGTTGCTAGCATATTCTTACGATGCAGGCACCACCTCTGGTAACGAGCTAAAGTCAGAGCAAACTGGAGACATCAACTTAATCGATACCATTATCGGTGGTAATGATAACCTTATCTCATTTGTTCAAGAAGGTAATAACAACGTTATCGCCGGTGACGAAGGTTCGTTTATTGTAGGCGGTAATAGTGGTAGCGTTGACGTTGAACAAATTGGTAACAATAATACGGTGACAGGTGGACAGCTTAGCGATAGCAACACTATGAGTGTTTATCAGCAAGGCGACTACAACGTAGCAACCGTTGTTCAATACTAATTAAGTATTAAACTCCAAGATAGAGCGGCTGCTATTGGCGGCCGCTTTTTAGGCTCTTATGTTAAAGAAACTTATTTTTGCTCTTATTCTAATGACTCCTTTCAGCCAAGCTGACGAAATTGAGCTTGGTGGCGTTGTTCTGGACAGAACAATATCGCGTTTCGGCAAAGACTTTTTCTTTTATTACACCAGCTACTGGCGAGACATTCCTTCAACTAACGGAATTACAGTTGTTGTCAATGAGCGCGTTTACCCACAGGCGGGAACCTATTTATGGGTAGAAATGGAACAGGAAAAGGTGTTCGAAACCTATTTCGGACGACGCCAGAATGACGTAAAAAAACTGGCTGAAAAGGCCATCCTTATCAGTATTAATCAAGTCGCTCGTATTAAAGCAGACTCGGTCTTCGATTCGCCGGAACATAATAAATTCTAAAAAGGCGCTAAATATGAAAAAACTTTTTATTACCACTCTGGCTTTATTGCTCTTTTCCACATTGGTTAGTGCTACAGAGATTGTATACCAGCCGATAAATCCAAGTTTCGGCGGAAATCCAATGAACGGCAACTTTTTATTACAAAAAGCGCAGAACCAAAATGCTCATACCGCTCCCAATGAAGGCAGATCTTTTGTTGATCGTTTCAGGGATGCGTTAGAGCGGAACATAATTAACTCCCTTACTCGCCGTATTGCTGATGGCGAAATCGTAGAAGGGCTTTATGACACCGGTGAATACACTGTTGAAGTTATTGGTCAGCCGGATGGCAGCGTCCTGGTGTATATAACTCATAACGAAACCGGTGAACAAACCGTCATCACAATGCCCGCGATTTAAGAGAAAGACTATGAATATTCGTATTATTACTTTAATGGCTCTATCGCTGGCAACGTCCGGTTGCGCGATGATGCCAAAACCAACAGACTTGAACATCACTCCAGCCGAAATTGATGCACCAAGCTCGATGATGAAAACCCTTCAGGAACAACCCGTTCCGAAAAGCCGCATTCCGGTTTCAATTTATGCATTTCGTGATCAAACCGGTCAGTATAAGCCTCAAGCGAATGTTTCAAGCTTTTCGACCGCAGTCACCCAAGGTGCAACATCAATGCTGACACAAATGTTGCTTGAGTCTGGTTGGTTTTTGCCAATGGAGCGTGAAAACCTGCAAAACTTGCTAACTGAACGGAAAATCCATAATTCAAGTAAAGATTCAGATCTGCCTCCGCTGCGTGAAGCAAGGCTATTACTAGAAGGCGGCATTATCAGCTACGACACCAACGTAAGCACCGGTGGTATTGGCGCCGAATATTTTGGTATTGGTGCGTCGGAGCTCTACCGTGAAGACCAGGTATCTGTCTATTTACGCGCTGTCGACGTCTATACCGGTCAGGTTTTAATCTCTGTATCGGCAAGCAAAAAAGTCTTTTCTCAAGAATTGCGTGCCGGCTTATTTCGCTATGTGTCGTTAAACCGCTTAGCTGAGTTTGAAGGTGGTTATTCTACTAACGAGCCTGTGCAACTCTCAGTAAAACAGGCAATGGAAAAAGCTCTACAGGAACTGATAGAGAAGGGGCAGATACAAGGATTTTGGCGGGCAGAAAGCTAACTTCTGTTTCCATATTTTACTCAGCCGGATGTCGCGTAACTCGACCACTTTAAAAGCTCAACCCGGTTACGCGCTCCGGTCTTTCTAAAAATTGAGGATAAGTGCGTTTTTACTGTATGAGCACTAATATTTAACTGCTCTGCAATTTCTTTATTCCGCGCACCGGTCGCTACCAATTCGATAATTTTTAATTCTTGAGGGGTAAGCGAATTGACTTGCGATGTGGTGGTAAATGAATCTTCATCAGCGTGACGCCGCAGCATCATTTCTTCAATTTTATTGGAAAGAAGTGACCTTGGGTAATAAAGTTCTCCCTGACTGATAACCTTGATAGCTGTTAACACTCGATCCAAATGATCGTTTTCATAAACTATACCTCTAGCACCCAGATTTAATGCCTGGTTTGGACGAATATCATCTCTTCTGGCATTGACTAAAAATAATGGATAGTTTTTGGTGAGTGCCGCAATTTCATTTGTTGTATTTGAACGGGAAAGTTGTTCAGAGCCCAAAGAGTAAGCCACCATAGTTTCCTGCTCAGGCTGATTTTCGATAAGCTCAATGAAGGTACGATGGACAACCGAAATTTCTAAGGACTCAGCAAGCAACCCCAAGTTCTGCGTACGCTTTTGATGTTCAATTAAAGCTAACTGAGTAAAACGCGCCATAACATCCCTTAAATTTAAAAAACTTACTCCATATTATAATTACAAGGAGATATAACAATAAGTGAAGCCATCCATAATACATGACTAATTTTTATTTCATAAAGTTTTGCACTTTATAACATGTTACAAAATGTAACAAGCGCTCTATCTGAAATAACTGCAATGACAAACGGCCACACTATGTGGTCCCGTTGACAACAGTCGGAATAAGGGACAAAAAAACTGTAATCCCGTATAATGTTGGTCGGCAGATAAAGTTGAGTGTTTTAGTCAAGTATTTTATACTAGTCACAGTATCGGGCGAAATTCCCATCCGCAGCTTTTAAAGTGGGTAAATCATGAGTGAACAAATTGATCAGGCGCTTGCGCGCAAATACGATGCAGGCTTCGTTTCAGAAATAGAGTCAGAAACTTTTCCAATTGGCTTGGATGAAGACGTTATTGCTCGTCTATCCGCCATCAAGGGCGAACCTGAATGGATGCTCGAATGGCGTCTAAAGGCTTATCGTACTTGGTTAAAAATGGATGAGCCGGACTGGGCACACGTTGATTATCCCAAAGTTGATTACCAGTCTATTTCCTATTACTCCGCGCCCAAGAGCATGAGTGATAAACCTCAGTCATTAGAAGAGGTAGATCCCGAGCTACTACGCACCTATGAAAAGTTGGGTATTCCTCTGCATGAACAAGAAATGCTGGCCGGTGTAGCCGTTGATGCCGTCTTTGATTCAGTTTCCGTGGTAACGACCTTCCGCGAGAAACTCGAGGAAGCCGGTGTCATATTCTGCCCGATTTCTGAAGCCCTTCATAAATACCCTGAGTTAGTAAAAAAATACTTAGGTACGGTAGTTCCCCGTGGCGATAACTTCTTTGCCGCACTAAACAGCGCAGTCTTTACTGATGGTTCCTTTGTTTATATTCCTAAGGGTGTTCGCTGCCCTATGGAGCTCTCTACGTATTTTCGTATTAATGAACAAAACACCGGTCAGTTTGAACGTACACTGATAGTTGCCGAGGAAGGCAGTCACGTCAGTTATCTGGAAGGCTGTACTGCACCGCAACGCGATGAAAACCAATTGCACGCAGCGGTAGTCGAGCTGGTCGCACTGGACGATGCTGAAATCAAATACTCTACGGTGCAAAACTGGTACCCGGGCGATGAAGACGGCAAAGGTGGTATCTACAACTTTGTAACCAAGCGTGGGCTTTGTGAAAAGAACGCTAAAATTTCCTGGACTCAGGTAGAAACCGGTTCAGCGGTCACCTGGAAGTACCCAAGCTGTATTCTAAAAGGCGACAACAGCGTCGGCGAATTCTATTCCGTAGCATTAACCCGCGGCAGACAACAAGCCGACACCGGCACCAAAATGATTCACTTAGGTAAAAATACCAAGTCGACCATCATTTCCAAAGGTATCTCCGCCGGACGCAGTGACAATGCATACCGAGGGCTGGTCCGTATGGGGCCTGGCGCTGAAGGCGCACGAAACTTTACCGAATGTGATTCGCTGCTTATTGGCGACCAGTGCGGTGCACACACATTCCCGTATATTGAAAGCAGCAATCCAACCGCGATTGTTGAGCACGAAGCCACCACCTCTAAGGTGAGTGACGATCAATTATTCTTATGTCGGCAACGAGGCCTGGACCCTGAAAAAGCAGTCTCAATGATTGTCAATGGCTTCTGTAAAGAAGTATTCCGCGAGCTGCCAATGGAGTTTGCGGTGGAAGCCGGTAAGTTGCTTGAAATCAGTCTTGAAGGTTCAGTGGGGTAAACAATGCTATCTATTAACGACCTACACGCACGTGTAGAAGACACAACAATTTTGAAAGGCCTGGATCTGGAAATAAAACCCGGCGAAGTGCACGCCATTATGGGACCTAATGGTGCTGGCAAAAGTACTTTAGGTTACGTTTTATCGGGTCGCGACGGCTACGAAGTTGAAAGCGGCAGCGTTGAAATGAACGGTAAAGACTTACTGGACATGGAAGTAGAAGAGCGCGCACAGGCAGGTATATTTCTGGCTTTCCAGTACCCGGTCGAAATTCCCGGCGTGAGCAATATGGAATTCATGAAGGAATCCGTGAATGCCATACGTGAAGCTCGTGGCGAAAACGCGCTAAGCTCTGCAGAATTTTTGAAGAAAGCCAAAGATGCCTGTAAACAAGTTGAATTACCGTTAGATTTCTTAAAACGTGGTGTCAATGAAGGCTTTTCCGGCGGTGAGAAAAAGCGTAACGAAATTATGCAGTTGATCATGCTGGAACCTAAACTGGCCATACTTGATGAGTCCGATTCCGGTCTGGACGTCGATGCGTTACAAGTTGTTGCAAAAGGCGTAAATAGCCAACGTGACGGCGAGCGCAGCTTCATTGTCGTTACCCACTATCAGCGCCTGCTGGATTACATTCAGCCGGACTATGTGCATATTATTTCAAACGGCAAAATTGTGAAAAGCGGCGGCCCTGAACTGGCTAAAGAAGTCGAAGCGTCAGGTTATGCCTGGTTAGCTGAAGCAGAAGGAGTGGATGCATGAGCCAATGGTTAAACCACGTTTTAGAGCGTGCCTCGACCGTTGACGATTGGCTATCTCCGGTCCGGGCACAAGCCTTGGACACTTTAAAACAGCAGCAATGGCCTACCCGCCGTACTGAAGCCTGGCGCTATACGTCATTGCATCCGGTCGCTGACTTAGAACTCAAGGCAGCCAGCGTTAATGCTACCGCTGAAGCCCCTTTAATTGAGGGATTGAATAGTCTGGATCTGGTCTTTGTCGATGGGCAGCTCAACACCGACATCAGTCAGCTTAAGCTGCCTGAAGGTGTCACTATTAGTGAGCTTTCAGCGCCCAGCCAAACCGCAGAAGCGCTGTTTGCACAAGTAAAACCCAGCCGCCATCTGTTTGGTCTGGTTAACGACGTGCTGGCGCAGCAAGGTGTTGTTATTGATATTGCAGCCGGTGCTAAAGTTGAGCAGCCCATTCGTATCGTTAACTTTGCCTCGGCAGGTATCGAGTCGCATCAGCGTACCCTGGTACGTGTTGGCGAAAACGCACAGGCAACCATTATCGAGCATGGCAGCGGCTCAGGTAACAGTCTGAACACAGCGTTTGCCGAGTACGACATTGCGGAAAAAGCACGTCTGGAGCATTACCGTTTTGCTTTGCACGAAGGCGAAGCCATTCATATTGGCGGCAGCCACTTTAAATTGCATGATCACGCTAAACTCAACAGTACCTTAATAGGTTATGGCAGCCAGCTAACTCGCCTGGACGTGGATATTGAACACGCTGGTGAGCATGCGTTTGCTAAGTTTAATAATGTGTATTTACTGGCACCGCGTCAGCACTTTGATTTACACAGCACTATTGAACACGCATCCCCCAACGGTACTACCGAGGAAAACGCTCGTGGCATTATTGGTGACCGGGCAAAAGCGGTATTTAACGGGCGTATTCATATTCATCGTCATGCGCAGAAAACGCTGGCTGAATTGAACAACCGCAATTTGTTATTGACTCGCGGCGCACAAATCAATACCAAACCAGAACTTGAGATATACGCGGATGACGTTCAATGCGCACACGGGGCAACCGTTGCTGAGATTGATGAAGACGCCTTGTATTACATGCTGACCCGCGGCATAGATAAGCAGCAGGCACTGGTGATGCTGAACTTTGGTTTTGTTCAGGAAATGGTCTCCCAGATGCCTAACAAAGCGTTGGCAGACTGGTTACAGCCTATTTTGAAAACTCGCTTTGAAAGTATGATGGAGCAGCAATGAACCTGAACGTTGCACAAATACGTGAGCAGTTTCCCATACTGCATCGCGAAGTTAATGGTAAACCGTTAGTTTATCTGGATAACGCTGCCACCACGCAAAAGCCACAAGCGGTCATCGATGCGCTGACGGATTACTATACTCAATGCAACGCCAACGTTCATCGAGGCGCTCATTATCTTTCCGATGAAGCAACCCGTCGTTATGAAGCGGCACGTAAAACAGTGGCTGACTACATACATGCTAACCGTCAGGAAGAAGTTATCTGGACCAGCGGTACAACCGAAGGCATTAACCGGGTCGCCAATGGCGTTGCCCAGCGACTAAAAGCCGGTGATGAAGTGCTGGTTACTGAGATGGAGCATCATGCTAACCTGGTAACCTGGCAACAGGCATGCAAGCGCTCTGGCGCGAGCCTAAAAGTTGTCCCCATAAACGAAGACGGTTCACTGAATATCGAACAGTTTCATTCTCTTTTAAGTGACAACACGGTTTTCGTTTCTATGCCGCATATTTCTAATGCGCTTGGCACCATTAACCCTGTTAAAGAGCTCACTGCAGCAGCCAAGGCCAAAGATGCATTGGTCATGATTGACGGTGCACAGGGCGTTGCGCACGGTGCTATTGATGTGCAGGACATTGGCTGTGATTTCTATGCTTTTTCCGGACACAAGCTATTTGGACCGACCGGTATTGGAGTACTCTGGGGCAGCTACGAAGTATTGCAAGACTGGCCGGTCTGGCTAGTCGGTGGTGAAATGATTGCCACCGTCAGTTATCAGGACGCCACCTGGGGTGAGTTACCGAACCGCCTGGAGGCTGGCACTCCCAATATTGCCGGCGCTATTGGTTTAGCTGCGGCAATTGATTGGTTACAACAATTTGATGCCGCCGATATTTTAGCGCACGAGCAAGCCTTGCTGGCCAAAGCAACCAAGCTGGCTGAACAAACCGACGGATTAACCATTGTTGGTCACGCCGACAATAAAATTGGCGTGCTAAGCTTTATTTTAGACGGTGCCCACCCCGCCGATATTGGTTTTTTGCTGGATAAACAAGGTATTGCCATTCGTACCGGCGACCATTGCGCCCAACCATTAATGAAACGCCTGAAGGTTCCGGGGACTGCGCGCGCGTCGTTTACCATTTACAATACATTAGACGAGGTTGATAAGCTGTTCGAAGGCATCAACAAAGCTCGTCTAATGCTAGCCTGATGGCAGGAGGAGACTCATGTCTGTAGAAACATTTGTACCATCATCGTCGTTAATTTCGATGACAGAAAGCGCCATACACTATTTTGAAACGCGCTTAAAAGATCAGCCGGGCAAATTTATTCGCCTGTCAACTAAGCAGAGCGGTTGCACCGGTTATGCCTATGTACTCGATTCAGTCGACGCGTTGGAAGACGCTGATGAAGTGGTGGACATTAACGATAACCTGAAAGTTGCTATTGCCTCTAATGCGCTGGAACTGGTGCGTAATACGGAAATCGATTACGTAAAAGAAGGCATTAACGGTATCGTTAAATTTAATAACCCCAATGTTGTCAATGAGTGTGGTTGCGGCGAAAGCTTCAACGTGCAGTAACGGAAGTTTAATCTATGCAGCAGAAAATGGTGTCCACCACCCGAGAGGTTAAAGCGCGTCGCGTGCCAACGGGTGAGCCCCAAGTTATTTCTAAAGGCGAGTTTGTGACTATTACTCAGGATTTAGGCGGTAACTATACCGTCACCTTTCAGGGGAACATGCTGCGCATAGATGGTACGGACGCGGATGCCATTGGTCGTAAGCCAGAGAAACTCGACTTCGAACCACCGGCCAACGGAAAAGTTTCGGAAGAACAAATCTGGGAAGCCTTAGAAACCGTATTCGACCCGGAAATTCCGATTAACCTGGTATCGCTGGGGCTTATCTACAAAGTTGTCGTTGATGAAGACTCTGGCACCGTTACAATTGATATGACGCTTACCGCGCCAGGCTGCGGCATGGGTCCGGTTTTAGTTGGTGATGTTGAATACCGCGTGTCATTGGTTCCGCACGTTAAAACCGTGAACGTTGATTTGGTTTTTGACCCACCCTGGTCGCGCGATATGATGAGCGAAGAAGCTCAACTTGAAGCCGGTGTCTTCTTTTAACATAAGTGACTCTTTTAACTTGTAACCAAAGGTTATTGCACAGCATGAATCTACCCAATACAGACGAAATTATCGATGACCTGGAGTTCTTAGACAACTGGGAGCAACGATACCAGTACATCATTGATTTAGGTAAAGCATTACCCGGCTTACCGGAAAGCCAGCATAAAGAAGAGTATCTGGTGCGCGGTTGCCAAAGTAATGTATGGCTCATTAGCGAAGAAAAAGACGATAAGCTGCTGTTACATGTGGATAGCGATGCAGTGATTGTTCAGGGCTTATTAACACTGGTCATGGCCGCTTACCACGACAAAACGCCCGAACAAATACTGGCGTTTGATATCGACAATTATTTTGCTCAGTTGGATTTAGAAAACCACATTACCCCAACTCGCGGCAACGGTTTGCGGGCTATTGTCGGGAAGGTTCAGCAGTTAGCCAAACACAGTCAGGCTTAAATCGTATTGAATAACTCCTGAACATTATAGGAGACCTGTCTGTAAGTTCTTAATAAGCGCGGTTCAATTTTATCGACCCGCTCTTTCATCTGAACAAACCGCTCCAGTTTAAGCGCAATATTTAAACATCGTCCCATTGGTCCGGCACAGTCGTCAACCGCCGCCTTAGTTTGTTCAGACAAGGGCAACTTTTCAAAGAAACACGCTTTGTCCACGCCCAACATAATGTCGATACCAGACAACAAACCCACGAAGTAGCATTGATCCGGGTCTAAATCGGGAGAATCTTGCCTTTTCGCTAATTCATAACACATTTGCGCCCGCACTAAGACCATTCGCGAGGCTTCCTGGCTACTGGCTGATACCGAACTAATTAACGCAATCCAACGCCTTAGATTTTCAATACCCAAGCGCATGATCACGTCCTTAACACGAGTAACAGGGCTTACCGTTGGGTATAAAGGGCTGTTCACTATTTTCAGCAAACTGACCGACAGCTTAGGATCTTCCGATATGAGGTTAGACAATTCAGTTAAGTCTGGCTCGTCTTCAAAGCAATGCGTAAGAACTTTTGTCAGCTGCAACGAGGACGGTTCCAGCCGTGTTCCATAAACCACTTTAGGCTTTGCAAAATAATAACCCTGAAACAGCTCAAAACCTAAAGCTTCGTAAGCTTCTTTAGTAACTTCATCCTCAACACGCTCGGCCAGCCATTTACCTTTAAAGCCGCTTAGCTTTTGTTTGAAAGTCTTAGCTTGTTCCAACGTTAGTGTCGATACATCCACCTTAATGTAAGACGCGTACTTAAGCAGCGGCTCCCACGCAGGGTCAAATTCAAAGTCATCCAGCGCAAAGCGAAAGCCTTTTTTATGCCAGCGCGCCACCGCATTGATTATCGCTTTGGTGGGCTTAATGCGCTCAACCAACTCAATAACCACTTTGTCAGGTTCAATCGGCAAAAAGCTTTGTGAAACCAGAAACTCGCTGGAAACGTTAATAAAAGCTGTAGCATCATATTGCTCAGTTTGCCTGGTAATGCCGGCGCATAGATTGAAGATGACTTCGCTGGTAGCTGCCGTATCACCTACCGTTTCGGCCGTTAAATTGACCGCGCTACGATAAAGCAGCTCAACCGCATAAAACTGGTTTCTAATGTCATAAATGGGCTGGGCGGCCAGCAGAGGAAAGGTTTCAGTCATTTTTTTTAGTGTCTTTAGCGGCTTCCATTGCGCTTAAAATATCCGATGATAATGAATCCAGTTGCCCGGTCGGCTGTGGTAGCATAATGACCTTGCTGGCTGCTGTATCGAAAGACCCCAGTACATCGACATAGTTGGTAAATTTCAGCAAGTCGATAACGTCTTTAGAGGTAATATCATTCGCCTGGTCTGTGACCATAGCAATAGAGTCCCGTAAACCTTCAGCAATGGCAAGGCGCTGACCGGCTATTCCCTGACCTTGTAAAATTTTAGACTCTTTATCGGCCTCGGCCTGTTTGACTAACATGATTTTCTCAGCTTCCGCTTTATGTTCAGCGGCGCGACGTTCCCTTTCCGCTGCATTAATTTGGTTCATGGAATCTTTAACCGACTGATCAGGATCGATATCCGTCACCAGTGAGGCGATGATTTCAAAACCATAGTCTTCCATAGTGTCGCGCAGTTGCCCTTTTACGTCCTTAGATATGGAGTCTTTATTATCAAATACGGCATCCAGGTTTTGCTTGGGAATTTGCGCACGCACCGTATCAAACACATAGGACTGCATTTGCCATTCGGGGTTTTCCAGCTGGTAGAACGCATTGTAAACCGAGGTTTCATTACTGACCCGATACTGCACCGAAACCCGGACAACCACAAAGACGTTGTCATTCGTCTTAGTTTCCACGTCGACATCGAGCTGCCGGGTTCTCATTGACTGTTTATGAGCAACTTGTTCAATAAGAGGAATGATAAAGTTAAGGCCCGGTGTCAGCATTCGCCGATAGCGTCCGAATAGCTCAACTAAGTACACACTTTGCTGCGGCACAATGCGCACTGATGCTATAAGCAGCAATAGAACAACCACAGCACCAACTACCCACATCATATTAAAATCGCTCGTCATCGTAGAATCCTCACTATTAGCGAATGATATAATAAAAAGATTAACGGGAAACGTGAAAAATAGCGAACGAATGACGCAAAAGTTTCGCTGTTTATAACGAAACCTTTGCGTTTTGGTGGTTATTCAGGAAGCTGTTCAAACCCCATGTGGTAGAAAGTGAACCCGAAAATATCAGAATACTGTTCAATGGTTTTTGAAACCGGTGTACCAGCACCATGACCCGCATTGGTTTCAATACGGATCAGCTGAGGGTTGTCACCGCCCGCTTTGTCCTGCAGCTCTGCTGCAAACTTAAAGGAGTGAGCAGGAACTACACGGTCATCATGATCACCCGTAGTGATCAACGTAGCCGGATAAGCAACACCTTCTTCCACGTTATGTACCGGTGAGTAACCCAGCAAGTATTCGAACATTTCTTTGCTGTCATCTGCTGTGCCGTAGTCGTATGCCCAGCCAGCGCCCGCGGTAAAGGTGTGATAACGAAGCATGTCCAGCACCCCAACCGCTGGTAAAGCAACCGCAAACAGCTCTGGCCGCTGAGTCATTACCGCACCCACTAACAAACCACCATTTGAACCGCCACGCACTGCCAATTGCTCAGACGAGGTGTATTTTTCATCAATCAAGTACTCAGCGGCGGCAATAAAGTCATCAAAAACGTTTTGTTTTTGCATTTTAGTGCCAGCCTTATGCCAGTCTTTACCGTATTCACCACCACCGCGTAAGTTAGCAACGGCATAAACACCACCCATTTCTAACCAGGCTGCATTCGCAATGCTAAACGACGGTGTCAGGCTAATATTAAAACCACCGTAACCGTACAAAATGGTTGGGTTAGAGCCGTCGAGCTCCGTGCCCTTTTTGTAGGTGATGATCATGGGCACTTTGGTGCCGTCTTTCGAGGTATAAAACACCTGCTTTGATTCATAGTTGGCGGATTCAAAATCAGCACCTGACTCAGCATAAACGTCAGAGCCGCCTTGGTCTGGATCAAACTTATAAATGGTCGATGGCGTACTATAATTAGTAAAGGTGTAATACAAATCTTCCTGTTCTTTTTTACCTGAAAAGCCACCAATACTGCCGACACCCGGAAGCTGCACTTCACGCACCATGTCACCGTTATAAGCGTATTGTTTTACCTGAGCGACAGCATCCACCATGTACTCGGCAAAAATATAGCCCGCACCGGTTGAAACGCTTAATACGTTCTCAGTTTCCGGAATAAAGTCTTCCCAGTTATCCGCTGTTGGATTACTGGCATCAACGGTGACAACGCGCTGATTTGGCGCGTCCAGATTAGTCACCAGGTAAAGTTTTGAGCCATTATTATCCAATACGCGGGTATCGGAATCGGTATGGTTCAGAACCGTGACAAGCTCACTGTTGTCTTTGCTCAGGTCTTTAATAAAGAGCTTATTACCGGAGGTAGAGTTTGCCGCTGAAATCAACAGGTATTGGTCGTCATCGGTAACGTAACCGCCAACATAACGATGTTTCTCGGCATCGGTTCCGCCAAACACCAGCTTGTCGTCTGACTGGTCTGTGCCCAGCTCGTGGTAATACAGCTTGTGCTGGTCGGTTTTTGCCGAAAGCTCGCTGCCTTCTGGCTTGTCATAGCTGGAATAGTAAAAACCTTCATTGCCAAGCCAGGAAACGCCGCTGAACTTAACGTCCACTAACGGATCTTCCAATTGTTCTTTGGTTTCGGCGTCAATGACAATGACTTTACGCCAGTCACTGCCGCCTTCAGAAATTGAATAAGCGGCTAACGAGCCATCGTCAGAGAAAGCTAACTGCGCCAGCGAGGTTGTACCGTCTTCACTAAAAGTATTGGGTTCCAGAAATACTTCCGGCTCTTCATCGTCTTTTTGACGGTAAACCACATATTGGTTCTGCAATCCGTCATTTTTATAGAAGTAAGTGTAATCACCTTCTTTAAACGGCGCGCTGATTTTTTCGTAATTCCATAACTCGGTCAGACGCTTTTCTATCTTTTCACGATATGGAATAGACTCAAGATGCGCGAAAGTCATTTCATTCTGTGCTTCAACCCAGTTTTCGGTTTCTTCACTGCGGTCATCTTCTAACCAGCGATACGGGTCTGCGACTTCAGTACCAAAATAAGTATCGACCACATCACCTTTGCGCGTTTCCGGATACGACATAGATTGCGTATTCGCCTCTTGTTCTGTTTCAGTATTTTGTGAGCAGGCGGTCAGCAAACTGACCGCAACCGCTCCCAGTAGATATTTCATTGTTATTGTCCTTATCAACGTTCTCTGGTGAGTTCTTATAAACGACTCTTTAATTTAGCAAAGTATCCAATTAGAAAGTAGCACAAATACGTATCAATATGTGTACAAACACCAACGCTTTTCAGTCAATTGCTCCAACCAAAAACGAAGCTCACCTTCTAGCGCTCGGTCTTCGTTTACCGGAGCAAACTCTTTTTCAATGTCGTTGAGCATATTTTCTACGTCTATCGATAAAGATTCCGGTGCACTCTCCATTTTTTGCCTCAGCCGACCCCCTTGGCAAGAGGCCAAAAGAGTTGCAGTGACAACCTGTGCGGTTAATTCCAAAACCCTCACACAATCCCTCGCAGCAATGGTGCCCATGCTGACTTTATCCTGATTATGGCACTCAGTAGAGCGAGAGAATACACTGGCGGGCATGGTCAGTTTCAGTGCTTCTGCGGTCCAGGCCGAACAACCAATTTGAACCGCTTTAAACCCATGATTAACCGAGGCTCTGCTGCTATCGGCTCCTGATAAGTTTGCCGGTAAACCATTATTCACTTTCTGATCCATCAACAGAGCCATTTGTCTGTCGTGTAAATCGGCCAGATTGGCGACCTGCGTTTTTAAGGTGTCCATGGCCATAGCAATATGACCACCATAAAAATGACCACCGTGCAGAACCTGTTCTCGTTCAGCATCAATAATGGGGTTGTCATTGGCACTATTTAACTCATTTTCTATTGTTTCCCGAAGCCAGGGTAAAGCATCTTTTAGGGCACCGACAATATGCGGAGCACAGCGAATAGAGTACCGGTCCTGCAAGCGCGCAGAGTTTCTTTCAGCCGGTATTTCTCCTAAATCGTGACGTATCCACTGAGCAACCTGCTGTTGTCCCGCGTGGGGTTTAACCTGAAATAAATGCTCATCAAAATGTTGGGCGTTGCCACCCAGTGCATAACACGCCAAAGACGTAATACGGCTCGACAGACGACTGAAATAATCCGCTTTATCAAAGTTCAGGCAAGCCACAGCTGTCATAACGGCGGTGCCATTCATTAAAGCCAAAGCTTCTTTGGGTCTGAGGTGATAAGGTTGGAACCCTAAGCGGTTAAACGCTTCCTGACTTGAAATAATCTGCCCGCGAAAATGCACTCTATTTTCACCCACAAGAGCACTGGCAATATAGGATAAAGGCGTTAAGTCGCCACTGGCGCCAACGCTTCCCTCCTCAGGAATAAGAGGCAATATATCCTCATTCAGCATTAGAGTCAGTCGTTCCAGCAACTCCCAGCTCACGCCCGAATACCCTTGTGCCAAAGAGCACAAGCGAACGGCCAGAATAGCTCGCACCGTAGGTTTATCAAAATGCTCGCCCAAGCCACAACCATGAAAGCGTGTCAGGTGCAGCGGCAGCTCATCAACTAAACCAGCCGGAACAGCGACTGTGCAACTGTCTCCATAACCGGTCGTGACGCCGTAAATAACACCGTCTTCCAACAGGAGTTTATCGAGAAAGTCCGCTCCTGCCTGAATTCTCTCGCGGAACAAAGGGTCTGGACTTAAATGCGCTTTCGCCTCGCGACGGGAAAGCCGGACAATATCTTCAATTCTTAAAGCGCCTGCACCAAAACATACATTTTTTTGATTCATTACAGCTCATTTACCATTGTTTGACATTTAATTTACTGGTTCTCTAGCCTGAACGATCAACGTGCCGGCTGAGTATTCTTTTATTCTCCAGTTGAACAAGAGCGCTTTTGCGCCAGTCCCAGAGGTTCTTGCTCATGGTTTCTCGGTATTGATTTTTATCGACCACAGGATACGGGTAATCTTTCCCCAGATGAAAATTAAACATAGCAGCTTCCATAGGAGTGATCTGCCAGGGCTCAATAGCTAACTCATTGGGTAGCTCAGCTAACTCCGGCAGCCAGATGCGTATAAACGTCCCGTCGGCATCCTGTTCAAGAGCCTGCTTTGTCGGGTTATAGATGCGCACGGTGTTAATTCCGGTCACTCCCGCCTGCATTTGAAACTGTGGATAATGAATGCCCGGCTCAAAATCGAGAAACAGAGACGCTAAATAATCGGCTCCCAGACGCCAGTCTATTGCCAGATGATGACACAAAAAACTCACCAACATAGCGCGCATTCTGAAGTTAATGTACCCGGTTTGAATCAGACAACGCATGCAGGCATCTACTAAGGGATAACCGGTTTTACCCTGTTTCCAGGCGTCTAAATGCTGAACAACAGACTCGTCATTGCGAAACGGTAAGGTCTCGTAACCGCGGTTGATAGGCTTGTGCTGCTGAGTGATTTCGCTTTCAAACTTCTGAATAAAATGACAATGCCAGTGCAGCCTTGAAACTAGCGCACGTAAAGGTTTTTTCCAGCCGGGCGTCTGCCAGTAGGTCAGGCAATACTGATACACCTGTCGCAAACTTAAATTACCCCAGGCTAGATAAGCCGATAGCCGACTGCAGCTTTCGCGACTGAGTTCCGGCTTGGAAATATTCATTGAATACAATTTTCCCCGGCCTTCAAAGAAAGACAATAATGTCTGCCGGGCTGCAGACTCCCCCCCTTTTTGGAACATTGGGTCATGCTTCTGCCACTGGACAGGCGCATGGTAAACATCAAAAGGACTGGCAACAATGCGGGTTAAATCGAGGGTTGCAGGCTCTGCTCGCATCGTTTTATTCCAATTTTTTCGCCAGCCGGCACGCGAACGCGCCGCCCTTATTACGGCACCGTAGGGAAATTGCTGCCAGTTTATGTGTTGCTCACGACAAAACTTCGCAACCTGCCTGTCACGCTCGTAGGTATTGATTAACCCAACTTCCTGATAGCTGTAAAGTTTAATGTTACCGAAGTGGGTCTGTATGCGTTGCAACTGCTCTATGGTGTCACCACAAGAAATATGCAATTTCGCACCATATGGTTTCAGTTGCTCGTTCATATCACACAGGCTTTGCCAGACAAACCGCCAGTGCCGGGTATCGTAATGCGGGTCATCCAGCAACATCGGTTCAACGTTATACCACAGCAAAACCGAATCGTGATTTTTCAGAGCGGCGGCTAACGCGTCGTGGTCAGACAGTCGCAAATCGCGCTTCAACCATACAACAGCAAGGCTATTGTTCATAATCAACGCACCGGCCAGTCTGCAGCATCAACACTGTCTATGGGGTGTCCGGATAAGTCACCGGCCCAGCGTTCAATAAACTCATTGTCCGGGTCGTAACGTTCCGCCTGTTTTTCCAGATTAAACTGCCGGTGACCTCTCGGGTCCGCTCCGACACCCGCCAGGTACTGCCAGTTACCCCAGTTAGAAGAAACATCATAATCCATCAATTGCTGTTCAAAATAAGCCGCGCCGTAGCGCCAGTCGAGGCTTAGTTCATGTACGAAGCAACTGGCAACCAACTGGCGGCCACGGTTGGACATATAACCGGTCGCATTAAGTTGCTTCATACAGGCGTTGACTATGGGGTAAGGCGTATTGCCTGAGCACCACTTTTGAAACCGCTCAGAATAAAAACTCGTTTTAGGCGACTTCCCGGATATCCCGGAAAATGCAAACAGACGCTTTCCGTGCTTAAGGGCGTACCAAAAAAAATACTCGCGCCACAACAACTCAAAACTTATCCAGTAGCTGGATTCATTCTCGCCAAACTGTGCTTCGTAGGCTCTTAACTCCGCCATAATTTGCCTGACAGAAAGGCAGCCCAGCGCCAGCCAGGGCGAAAACTTGGTCGAGCTTGGAAAATCATCTAAAGCGTTCCGGGTTTGTTTATAGGTACTTGCCTGTTGACCTGAAAAATAGCGCTGCAGATGTTCCGCTCCTGCTATTGCTCCTCCCTCAAAGTCAGCCGATGCGGAAACCGCGATGCTCTCATCTTTCACAATTCGGTGGTTTATCTGTTTCGGTGAAGGAGGCAGTGAATGTATCAGCTGAAGCGAAAAATTCTTATCTAGTAGCTCAACTTTTTTTCTAAATTGCGTAAAAGTATCCGGCAGATCATTCAACCGAAACGGTAATTGATGCTCTGAGAAAAGCGTGTTGTTTGAAATTTCATGAAAAGGTAAGAACGGAAACCTGCGCTGCAATAAACCCAACTGAAACTTCTCGTAATAGCCCTGATGCTGACTTAAAAATACGGCATCCACTTGTTGTTCGGAAATGAGTTCGGTTATCAATCGATCAAAAGTTCCTGTCAGAACTATCAATTTTTGACCTCGGCTTTCAAGTTCCGTGCTGAGTTGTCGCAGGCTTTGTTGCAGAAAAATAACACGCCGTTGGCTCATGGCCGGAATACCATAATGCCCATGCTTATTGTTGTCGGGGTTAAAACAAAAGCAGCAAATAAGGGTTTTACTGCGTTGCGCAGCCTGCTGCAACGCAAGGTTGTCTTCCACTCTCAAGTCGTTTCGAAATATAAATAAGCCGAGCTGATAATCTGCCATAATAACTGCTGGTTGTTGTTTAGTATTCATTACGTAAACCATTTAAAATTAGACTAAACGCAAAGCAACATTTAACGTAAAACAATAAGGAAACGTTCTGGGGAAACTCATTTTATGAATACAAGTAAAAACTGGTTAATTTACATTCTCGGTTTTCTTGGGTTAGTGCCCTTTTTAGCATCCTCTCTTGCCGCTTTGATGCATACCGGAGCTTTTTGGGGTATTCAACCACTGGAGTTTTTAATCACTTATGGCGCCATTATTCTGAGCTTCTTGGGGGGTATTTTATGGGGCCGTGCATTACATCGCGCCGAAAGTGAAAAAACCATGGGCTTGTTGCTGTTCAGTAATGTCTTTGCCCTGCTGGCATGGTTTACAATATTGATTCACGCTCCAGCCTGGTCACTTGGCTTGCAAATGGCAGGCTTTGCGTTAGTTCTGTATATTGAACAAAAGCTCGCGCGTAGCTCCGCCATGACCTCTTACATGGGGTATTATCGTATCCGCGTGTTACTCACCACCGCGGCGATTGTCTGTCAGCTTCTGGTGTTCGGTAACCATATTTTGTAACGTTATTTTTTCTGGTGATACCGGGCCAGTGTTTCGGCGTAAATATGGCGAACGTCGTCGCTGAATTTTTCTACAGAATAGTCACGCGCAAACGCCAGAGCATTTTCAGCCATGCTCTGGCGTAAAGCGTCGTCATCCAGTAATTGCTTTACCCGTTCGCACCACAACGCCTGCCTGGCGGGCGTTTTATAACCGTTATGCCCATCTTCTACTACGTCATCAATGCCGCTGGAGCGTACAGCAACCACTGGCAACCCGGCGGCCATGGCTTCCAGAATAACCATGCCCTGAGTTTCTGACTGAGAGGCGAACAAGAAGGCATCACCTAATTGATACCAGCTTGCCACCTGCTCCGGCGGCACTGCGCCGACCAGAATAATGTATTGCTGCAGTTCCATATCATTAATACGCTCCTGTAACCGATGGCGCTGATGACCGTCACCCACAATGAGCAGGCGGAATGGTTTATCGGTTTGTTCCTTCAGTTGCGCCACCGCCTCTATCATAAAGTCGATATTTTTCTCATTCGACAACCGGGACACACTGACAAACACCGTTTCATCGCCCAGATTCTGTTGCTGCCGCAGAGCTTCTAACTGCTTTCGGTCAACTTGCTGAAAGCTATCAAACTCAATACCGGTTGGCTGCACATAGGTTGGGCGCTTCACGCCTATCATGCGCAAATATTCTTCCGTGGACTGGGTCGGCACAATAACGCCATCGCACTTATTGGCAAAGCGACGCACCAAAAAGTGCGCAATAATATTGCGAAACAAGGAACCCGGTAAAAAAACGAAATGCGCATAATGCTCCAACCGGGTATGGTAAGTGTAAACCACCGGTACTTTAAGCCGGCGCGCCATAAAAACACCCAAGGAGCCTATCCAGAAAGGATGATGCACGTGAATCAGGTCTGGCTTAAAGGCTTTGACTTTCTTACGTACGGCACCGGAAAAAATATTGGCAAAACGAAACTCGCTTTTATCACCAAAAGAGAACAACGACGGCATGCGCACCACGTGCTGTTCTTTTTCTTTTTGCTTTTGATAACGTGGCGCCACAACCAGCACGGTATCTTTCAGCTTAACTAAGCCCTTACGCAAACGCTCAATGGAAATTGGAACCCCACCAATAAACGGCAGGTAGTTATTGGTAAACATAGCCACGCGCAGGCGTTTCTTAGACCAGGGGCCTGGGTCAATGTCGTAGTCGGGGTAATATTCTTTGCCCACAAAAACCGCGTTATAAAGCTTAGTGCTTATTATCAAAAACAAACTCACCAGCAGAATAAAGTTCAGGTAACCCACATAAAATAACGAATGGATAAAGAACCAAAGACTTTCCAGCTGCTTTAAAATAGGGTGTTGCCCTATTTCCAACTTTTCAACCGAATGTGCAACCGAGCCATCGGCACTGACCGTAACCTTTACATAATGATAGAAGCTTTCATCCTGATTCAGTACCAGGCCACCAGCGCCGCCGGTCGTGATGTAAGGAGTGTCGTTGTACTCGCGCTCAGAGTAAATGGAAACATTGGATGAAAAAACACCATCAACGCCGAAGTTACTCAAGGTTTTCAGCAGCGCCTGCCGGAACTCAAGAGGCTGCAAAAAATCGTCCTCCTCAGCCAAAAAGAATTCTTCTTCCGGCTCCAGCGGTGGATGCCCAATATACACAAAGCGATGCTCTGAATTATCGGTTTTCAGAATGTCCGTTAACCATCTCAACTGCCATTGCCAGGGCGTTTTACCCGTGCTGTCGAGGAAAATAAAACGGCTGGAACCTGCGGTAAAGCTGAAAAAATGTGGTCCGTAGTGGTCGTAAAAACGAAAGCTGCCAAATTCTTCGTACTCATTATTACCAAAAGTCAGCAAATACGGCATGTTTAGATGAGATAAAGTGCCTTTTATCGCACGGTATTTGTCTTCGCCACCGCTGCTAACTGCATTACCCGCCGATACTAAAAAATCGATAGTGGTGTCATTCAGCATGGGAATAATGCGGCGCTCAAATATACCCACCGAGTTATTAATATTGCCTACAACCGCAAAACTGTAGCTCTCCTGACCTTCCAGTCGCGCACTGATGGCCGCAAGCTGGTCGGTATGCTTGGCTTCAAACTCAGAAGTGACCAGATTCAAATAAATTTTGTAACCAATCAACCCGACCACAACGGCAATATTTAAGTAAAACAGAGCTTTCAGTAATTTGGTTTTATTCATTGTATGCCCTGTGTTTTAGCGGATTGAACAAGATATCGTTGTAAAATAAACAGTCCCAACAGCATACCCAAATAAATGGTCAGAAAACGCCAGCTAAAGGTCACTAGCAATAAGTGGTTATTGGCCAGAATATCGCTGAAAAAACTGCCAAATACCCCTTCAGAAATACCCGAGGCACCGGGCGTTGGCGCAAAATACATAATAAATGTTGTGACAACTAATAAGCCCAGACTTACCAGGTAGTCGACATCATAGCCCAGCCCCCACATCAGTAACGCCGGGAAGCTGAATAAACTGAGCAAAAAAATAAAGGTAAACAATACCGACAGCGCAATCGACACTTTGGAACCCCGGCAGTACGCCGAAAAACTGCGGGAGAAACGCAACATCTCGCGCCGGGTTTTATACTGCCAACGTAAATGCCGCTCCGGGCTAATCAACTGCAGCTTGTGTATGCCTTTACACAGATAACTTAACGGCCCTATCAACCAATGCGCGCGCAATAAAAACACCGCAAAAAAGAGCAAATAAAGCATAATAAAAGCCGCAATCACCGTACCAATATCACTCATAATGGCTTTATCCTGTAAAGGCTCCAGAGTCAGCAGGAACGCCGGCGTCAGTGAGAAAATAAAGAGAATAGCCAACACGGTACGAATTGTCGTTGCCGCCGTTGCTCTGCCAATGGGTACGCCATGCTCGTGCAAAAACCACACCTGAGCAAAACCGCCGCCGGTAGCCATAGGCGTAATATTGGAGAAGAAAATATTAATAAACACCAGTTTGGCCATGGCGTTTTTAGGTATTTGGTAACCCAGCGCACGCAAGGTATAATACAGGCGAAGACCATCGGCAGCGAAGTAAATCAGTAACAATAAAACGGCAGCACTAATCACTTCTGGCGCAAACAGGCGAAAATCGAAAGTTAAGCTGCGCCCGGAAAAGTGGTTGTAAATGGCGTAGAAACCGACAGCCGTAAGCAGAACAAATAACACGCTGAACAGCGTTAAGCTCTTCCATGAAGCTTTATACTGCTTATCTTCTTCCGCTGAAGCTGCCATTTTTTGCTCTTCACTCCCCGCAAAGCCTAAAGACTTCGGATTATGGAGTTGCACGCTAACGATGTCAAAACGCAATAAACTGGGTTAGACTTGATCGGTATATTTTTTGTAGTCGTAACTGTTCTTTTATTCATTTTTTAAAGGGCGCTCTTTTGGTCAAACATTGGCAGTTTCTAAGAAGTTTTCTGCGTTCTCCGAAAACCATGGGTAGCGTTATGCCCAGTTCCCGTTATTTAGTGAGTGCTTTGCTCTCGGGTATAAACTGGCAGAAAACAGATGTCATTGTTGAGCTAGGCGCAGGCACCGGAGCCGTTACAGAAAGTATCGTTAAGCAACATTCGGCTGATACGTTATTTATTTGCTTTGAATTCGACCAAGAGCTTCATCAAAGATTAGTCAAGCGCTTTCCTGAAACAGAAATGGCTTATGACGCCTTCAAACTTTTAGCGTCTTTGAAAAAGCACAATAAAACACAGTCAAACTACATTGTATCGTCTCTGCCTTTTGCTAACTTTTCAAAAACTGACCAGCAAGTTTTACTGGAGCAAATAAAGGAAGCTCTGGCAGCTGATGGGCAGTTAATTTTGTATCAGTATTCAAAACAGCTGGAACCGCTTTTAGCAAAGCATTTTCAGAAACTGGACAGACGTTATGTCTGGCAAAATATTCCACCCGCTTATGTGTATCATTGCAGTAACTAATGCGTAATATGTTCGAAAAAACACAACAACGTCTGAAAAAAAATAATCGCCAGTGGTTACGGAATAATCCTAAAAGCTTGCGTTTACTCAAGCGCTTTAACTGTTTTGATAAAGGTTTGCTGGCAATAGCGCGGGGTATCAGCATCGGTCTTTTTTTTGGCCTGACACCAACGGTCGGGTTTCAGACGTTGCTGGTGCTGCCCTGCTGTCTCGTATTTCGTGCTAATTTTCCGCTGGCATTTGCGGCAACCTGGGTCAGTAACCCATTAACCATGGGGCCTTTATATTATAGCTGGAACAGAATAGGTGACTGGCTGCTAGCCGAAACCGCAGAAACCTCCGGTTCAGATTCAACCTTAAGCTTTTTACTGGCTGAATCTGAACAGCTTATTCTCGGCAGCCTTGTTTTTGCGATACCCGCTTGTATTATTAGCTACTGGGCTGTGGTAATTATTTTCCGAAACAGAGCGCCCTAAGCAACGGCGTTTCCCCGCGCAGCATGAGTCATTTTTACCAATTGCATTCTGACTTCCCCGGCAGTCGCACACGTTGTCTCAAAAGGAATAAAGATACTGCGCGCATCGGCCATTAGATGAAACCCCTCCGGATAAACACTGATCATTTTGACTGAGCCATTAACGTGACGAAACTCCGCGAATTGTTGGCGCAAAATAAGACGACAAGCGTCGGCATGATCCTCATTCATGTGCTGTATCATCGCTAGTGCTTCGTCCGAATTCCACTCCGGCTCAGGCAGTAGCCATTCGCCCGGGTTTATCCAGAAAATTTCACCAAAACCACCAATGTAGCGAATGTGCTCAACGTCCATTTGCCAGAACTTAAAATCATGCGCGTTTCGATAACTCAGAGCATCTGGAAAGCGCAGAAAATACAATTCACTCAGCGATTCATCCTCTAGCAACCGTGCGTTACCGGTTAACGTGAGTCGCCCTTGAGTATTCTGGTCACCACGCTCTGCCGCATCAAACACCGTAATGCTTAAGCGGTTGTCTACCGATAGATTACGAGCGTGCTGCGCAATGTCAGACACATAGAAAATAACCTGACCTTCTGCAGACAGCATAAAAGGAGATACAGAGCCAAAAGGATAACCCATCAACTTTTTCGAAATCGTTGATAACACGGCAGTGTCATTACGCTGCGCTAATTCGCGCGCTTCCCGCGCTGCTGTTATTCGTTCATTCATTGTAAAACACTCCTTAACGTCTGGGCTCGGTAAAAATCATCGGCTTTAAAAAGCTCGGATGCGAGCTGACATAAACCGGGGTATGGTAAGTTCGCTCAAGCACATCCTCCCGAAACACGCTTTCCGGGGTGTCGATATGCTGAATACAACCATTTCCTAAAACGATCACTTTATCAGCATACAAAGAGGCCAAGTTTAGATCATGCATTATCGACAAAACCAAATTGCCTTTTTTACTAAACGACTTAATTTCATGCAATACCGCGTGTTGGTGATAAACATCCAGTGCAGAAGTTGGCTCATCCAACAACAGGAGTTGCTCGCCGGGTAAGTCTTTATCTAACTGACATAAGCAACGCGCCAGATGCGCCCGCTGCTGCTCACCACCCGATAAACTTTCGATACTGCGTCTACCCATCGACACTAAGTCGAACCGCTCTAACCAACCGTTTGCGCGCTTTTCAGCGTCGGCATCTGACTCGCGTGACCAGTAACGGCCCATAGCAACCAGTTCCTGAACCGATAGACCTTCCGGTGCGGTTAGCTGTTGCTCCATAACTGCCCTGATTGGTGCCAGCTTTAGCGCTTCCCAGGAATTTAGCTCTTTACCATTTAAATAGACCCAGCCGAGGTATGGAAGCTCTCCGGCCAACATATTAAGAAAAGTCGATTTACCCGCACCATTTTCACCCACAATAGCAACAAACTGGTTTGCCTCTACACTCAGGTTAAGCGACGATAACACTTGTTGTCGGCCAATGGATAAATTCGACACATCAATATCAAGCATAAAACCTCCGACGTTGCTTCATAAGCAAGTAAATAAAAAATGGTGCGCCAATAGCTGCGGTAATAATGCCAATGGGTAACTCTGCGGGTGCAACCAGGGTCTTGGCCAACCAGTCGGTAAGCACCAGAATAGCCGCTCCGAACAACATGGATACCGGCATGAGCCAGCGCACGTTGGCACCAACCAGCATGCGCGCAATATGAGGAATAATAAGTCCGATAAAACCGATCATGCCGGTTAAGGCGACCGCACCGCCCACGCCCAGCGCGACAAAGAAGATAAGCTGACGTTTTAACGAAGCAACATTAACGCCCAGGTAACGTGCCTGTCGCTCACCCAAAAGTAGAGTATTGATTGCCCGGCGCTGCATGAACAACACAATGGAGCTAACGCCCATAAACAGAAAACCAAGTGGTAACTGCTGCCAGTCAGCCCCCGCCAGAGAGCCCATCTGCCAAAAACTCATTAGCCTCAAGGCATCGTCGTTCGCGTAATAACTGAGTAAGCCGAGGACTGAGCCCGCCAGCGCATTAATAGCAACCCCGGCCAGCAGTAACGTTGCGACATGAACCCCGGCGCGGCCACCGGCCAAGTGATAAACCACAAAAGTGGTCAGTAAAGCACCGATAAAAGCGGCGCCAGAAACCCACAATTGCCCCTGCAACCCAAATTGTGGGCCCAGTGCAATAACCGCCAGCGCAAATACTGCCGCTCCGCCGGAAATGCCAATTAGACCCGGATCGGCCAGCGGGTTGCGGCACAAGGTCTGCATAGCTGTACCACTTTGCGCCAACACGGCCCCAACCATCAAACCTAACACCAGCCTCGGTAACCGAATATCAATTAAAACCGTTTTTTGAATGTCCGTAACGTCCGACAATACGCCGGGCAACCAGATAAAGGGTAACCGCCAGTCGGACATCACCGGTCCGCTGGAAAGTAACAAAATGCTGCTAACCGCAATACCCATCATCCCGGCTAATAGCCAGTAACGACGCTCGACAGGCATGGTCTTACTCCTTGCCTACGGCTATTTTACGGGCAAACTCAGCGACCACTTGCTGAGCTTCAGCAACGCGAGTCGTCATACCTAATGCCAGCAATGAATCCATAACCAGAACCCGGCAGCTTTTCCCGGCTTCCAGTAACTTAAGCGCCTGCGCCTGACAGAACGCTTCTTTGCTGCCATGGCTTTGAACGACATGCTCAGGAGCCACTAGAAAATCAGGCTGTTCTACCAGTAAATACTCGGTGGATACGGTTTTAAAGCCCGAGTGAGAGAATACATTGCCAATATTGGAATAGCTGAAAAGAAGATCCGGCACGGTGTCCTTTCCGGCTGCCACCACACCTCTTTCTGACGCCTGCAGAACAAACAGCCCCGTTAACGATTGCTCACCTGTAGTGGTAGTTAAATCGGCCTGAATTCGGGCGATAACGTCTTGCCCTTCAGTTTCAGCTTCCAGACGAACAGCAATGTCTTCAATTAACTGATAAAGCCCCTGCAATGAAGTCGGTTTATCAAATAGCACGACCGAAACGCCCACCCGCTCAATTTGATTCAGTACTCTGTCGCTACCGCCGCCTTCTAATACCCAAAGGTGCTCAGGCTCAAAACTCAAAACACCTTCGGCTGATAAATTACGGTAGTAACCGACTTTCGGTAACCGCTTTACAGCCGCAGGCGAAGTACTGGACGTATCGACGCCAATCAGTCTGTCGTCTCTATTTAACGCAAATACAATGTCGGTTAAGGTTCCGCCGGCAGTAATAAGTTTGCTGACGTCTTCCTCCAATTTATCCTCGGCCTGACCGGAAAAGGAAACCAACAATAGAAAAGTGGTTCCGGCATGAACCAAAAACTGCCGTGCTGTCATCACAATAAAACTCCTGAATTACGCTTTACTTTTTTGCCCTAAATCAAAAATAGTAACTTTAACTTGCAAATGCAAATCGTTTTCGTTTAGATCGTATCGGTTTTTTCATGAACGTGTCAATTCAGGATTGGAGATGAAAAGTGAATACAGGAAATAAAATAACTCACGGTTTTTCGAAAAACCTATTAGCGGCAGCCATTTTCGCTACCTTGCAGTCTGCTGCGTACGCCGATGAGCTGCCAAAACCTTCCTTAGAAACCGATGAAATACTGGTGGTTACTGGTTCCCGCAGCGAAGAAAAACTTGAAGATGTGGCCGGCGCGGTCAGTGTCATCACCGCTGAAGAAATTGATATTCAGGTCAGCAATAGTCTATCGGATATTTTCCGTTACGACCCCAGTATCAGTTCGACCGGAAGCCAGGGGCAGGCGCAAACTCTTTCAGTCAGGGGCATTGGTGGCAACCGGGTGGTTTATATTAAAGACGGTCGCCGTCTAAATGATGCCTACGCCGGTGGTGGTGGCTTCTTAGTCGGTCGCGGTTATCTGGATGTGTCACAAGTTAGCCAGGTTGAAGTGGCAAAAGCCGCAGCGTCGCCATTGTTCGGTTCGGATGGACTGGGTGGGGTTATTGTTCTGACTACGCCCGACCCGGATGATATTCTCCAGGGACAGGTCAATGCGCTCTCGCTTCAGGCCGGTGCTGATAGCGTTGCAGACGAACGCAGTTTAGGTATTCAGGCAGCAAAGCAATTTTCGGGTTCACAGGCCTCTATTCAACTGACGGGCCGCAAGGGCAATGAAACTCAAAACTTTGACGAGTCACTACCAGAATTTGACTACGACAGTACCGCGGTGCTGGCAAAATGGGCCATTCCACTGGCTAGTAAAAACCAGTTAAAATTCACCCTGGACCATTACCAGCAGACTAATGAGCAGTTCCGGGAGGCTCCGGAGCAGACTGAAAACAAAGATAAACAAACGGCTTTTTCCGTCGATTTTCTCAACAACCACAGTAACTGGCTGACAGACACTCAGCACTGGCAGTTTTACATCAGTGATTATGAGCAGCGCAGTGACCAGGTGGTGCAAGGCGCGGGCCGTACGGGTCCTTATATCGATAATAATGACTACCGATTTGAGCAACGTATTCTGGGCGCTCGCTGGCAGGGGCAGACGCAGTTAACAAACGACAGTTTTCAACAGGACGTTGTGTTTGGACTGGATGTCGACCATTACGACACCAAGCGGCCACGCTTTAAAACCCGCACCGCGATGGATGGCACCGTATTACAGGATAATGAGCCGCAAAAGGCGTTTCCGGGTGCAGAGACCTGGCTAGCGGGCTTATTTCTGCAGGACAATATTCAGCTGAAAAATGCCCCGCTCAAGTTCATAGCGGGTGTCCGCGTCGATCACTACCGAATGACAGCTCAGGATAACGAGCTCTATGATATGGCGCTGTTAAGTGATATTCGCGAAACCGCACTGTCGCCGAAACTCGCTGCTATTTATTCCTTCTCAAATAATGTTCGTGTTTATGCTCAATATGCTGAAGGCTTTAAAATACCGCCTCATGACCAGGCGTACCAGAACCATGGTATCGAGCCTTTCTACGCTATATTGCCTAACCCCGATTTAGACCCTGAAAGCAGCCGTTCATTAGAAGCAGGCTTTAAATTCAACAATAATGATACGCGCTGGGACCTTTCAGCTTTTTACAGCAAATTTGACGACTTTATTGATACCGAAGTGGTCGACACCAGCCCGACTTATATCCCTGGCGTTGAGCGAGTCGAATATCAGTACGTCAACAAGGAAGAAGTGACCATAAAAGGCGTTGAGGCCTCAGTTTCCCATTGGTTTAATGACAGTGTGCAAGTACTCACATCCGTTGCTTACACCACGGGTAAAGACGAAACAACGGACAACTATTTGACCACTTTATCGCCCCTCTCCGGCAGCACCTCGCTGGGCTATCACAGCGACAACTGGTATATTCGTGGCGTTTTAACGGCGGTTGATAGCATGAGTAAAGTGCCGGCGGATGACTCTATTCAAACCCCCGGTTATGCAACCGTTGATCTGCTCGCAGGGATAACACTGGCAGACTGGCAAATCAACCTGGCTGCCCGCAACCTGACCGATAAGTATTATGTTCCTTATCAGAGCGTTGCAGGTCTGAAAAGTGATGCGTTAACCGAACAATACAGCCAACCCGGGCGTTCAGTTGGGGTGCAGGTAAACTATCGTTTTTAGACAAAAAAAAGCCCCCAAAATTTGGGGGCTGAAAAACTTAACCAGGGAGTATAACCAATTCAGATGTTAAGTTGAGCGATATACTAGCGATCAAATATGACAGTTTTTAGATAGCTCCATTTTATTTTTATGACGCTTGACGTTTAAACAGTACAAATACCAGAATCAGATACACGAATTGCGCACTTAAACTTTCCCAATTGGCGTAAATGCCCAGCCAGTCAAAGGTTACGTCTAACGGAAATTGGGTATGGCTGAACCAGGCGGCTTCCTGCAAAGCACTCATTCCCTTGCCCAGCAGAATAAAGACCAGCGCCAGAATAATATAAGTGGTTGCTTTAAAGAAGGTGTTCATTGGCAGTTTAACGGAGTACTTAATAACCACCCAGGCCACTATCGCCAACACCACCAGAGCAAAGACAAAACCGTAGGCAACGCTCGTACCTTTATCCTGTGCCTGCAATAGCAAAGACTGATAAAACAATACGGTTTCAAACACTTCGCGGTACACAGCCAGAAAGGCTAAACCCGCTAAGCCCCATAACGCGCCTTGTTTTAACTGAGTCTGCACTTTTTCCTGAATAAAACGCTGCCACTGCTGTGACTGGGTTTTGCTGTGCATCCAGTAACCCACGTAAAACAGTATTACCGCTGCCAACAATGCGGCTCCGCCTTCGATAATTTCACGGCTGGCACCACTAATGCTAATAAAGTATTCCGCTACCAACCAAGTGCCAACACCCGCAATTAAAGCCGTGATCCAACCGGCATGCACATAACGCAGGCCATCTTTGCGACCGGAACGTGCCAATACCGTGCCTATTGCCAGCACAATCAGTAACGCCTCAAGCCCTTCGCGTAACAAAATAACGGCGCTTGCGGCAAATAATGCAGACTCCGACAATTCGTTTTCCGATAACGTATTAGCGGCTGTCTCAAATTCCTGCTGCAATCGCTCTGTTCTTTCCTCAACCTGAGGCAATTGATCCGGTTCACTGATAACACTACGCAACGCCATCATGTCACGCTCTATAGTGCGCATCAGTTCAGGGGCTTTTGAATTCAATGCGTTTTCAGCTAACTCAAAACCGTCAAGATAGGCCGAAATAGCTAACCGCTTAGCTTCGCTGTAGTTACCCTGTTGATACGCCAGCAGCGCCTGGTCAAGGGTGACGCGGGCAATAGTGATGGGATCTTTACCCGAGCTGCCAGCAAAGTAATCTCTGGCGTGAGTGCGCGAATAATCAATAGCATTAGATGAAATACTACGCTGCAATAAGGTATTGGGGCTGTAATTAATGAGCTCGCTCAGGGCCACTTTTTGCTCAGCATCAACACCGTCATTAAACGCCATACTGCCCACGTAAAAAGTTAATGCCCAGCGCTCTTCTTCGCTTAAATGACTAAAAGACGCCATTGCCGTGCCGTCGATACCATCGGATACAGCATCAAATAAACCCAGAAGCGAGCGGTTATTCGCACGCTCCCGGTCGGTGAAATTTGTCGGAGCGGGTTCTAACCCAACGGCGGCAAGTCCGTCGCCCTGCCCACTAGCACCGTGACAGGCGGCACAGGTTTGTTGAAATAACTGTTTAACCCGTTTTTCGCTAGCCAGTTTTGACGGCAGACTTAACTTTGGCAGCGCCGACAACAAGGTGTCTCTGAGCATGCTGGTTAACGCAACCACCGCTTCCGGGTCGGCTTTGTTATTAATCAGCTGTTTGAGCTTATCCACCAAGTGTTGCATTTCTGAGCGCACAGATTCAGGTGCCTGTTCGGTCTTTTCGCCAATAAGTCCGGCGAACTCGGTCATTTCGCTGTATTCACCGGGGTTGATAACTTCGCCGTTGGCTACCGCTTCGGAATAATCTACGCCAACATATTCTGCCAGTTGCAATAACTGACGCATGTCAGAACTTTGAGTATCCGCCGAAGAATTGGCCAAAACCTGGCCGGAAAAAAGTAATGTGCTTATTAAAACGATATGGAAAAAGAGTCGGGAAAACACGAGTACTCCTCAAGGCTCATGTCATAATCAGGTGCAAAATTATACAGGAGCCCGGAAGAGCATTAAATGATAACGATTATTGTTTATCTTAAATCTCTATTAATCTGAGCTGAATCAGTTCGCCGGCATTAAGAACACTTCGCGTACACAATTACGCGGATTCGCATTGATTGAATACAGCACGGCGTCCGCAACATCATCCGGGTCTAATTTGTCTGGCTTAGGCTCATCGAAGAATGGGGTATTAACCATACCCGGTGCTATAGTTGTGCAGCGACCGTTCCACTCTTTCATTTCTTCGGCCAGATTCTGTGCAAAGCCGTGAACAAACCATTTAGTCGCACCATAAACTGAGCCTTTTAAGGTAATACGCCCGGCGGCAGAGCCTGTCATTAAAAAGTGACCGGTGGTTTTACGCAAATGCGGTAAAGTCAGTTTGGCCGTGTAAAGAAGCCCATTAATGTTCACATCAATCATAGACTTCCACTCGTCGGGGTCGCCTTCTTCGGTTCCGGCTGTCGAAACGCCCGTACCGGCATTGGCAAATACCGCATCCAGTTGCCCGAATTTTTCAACGCCCTGCTTCACGGCTTCAGCTAACTCGTCATAACTTCCGGCATCCGCAGCAACGCCAATGGCGTTATCGGCACCAAATTCTTCAACCAGCGCATCCAGTTTTTCTTTCCGGCGCGCCGTTAATATGAGTTTTAATCTGTCTTTCGCCGCTTTGCGAGCAGTGGCTTCGCCAATGCCGCTTGAGGCACCGGTAATCAATAATACTTTAGACATGCTTCCTCCTGGAATTTGTTTAGATACTTTCTTGTACTCGTCGACTGAGTATAGCGATCAACCCATACCAACACTTTCATTTATTTCAGTTCCAGATTACCTATATTGCGCATTGATAACAATTCGCATTTGTATTAAAGTAAACATCTTATAATTGCCGACTCATAAGGAAGCCAAAAGTATGAAGAATCATAAAGTAACTGAAAAAAACAGAGATGTAATGACAGGTCTATGTGCATTCATTCTTGTTGGTGCTGTTTTTACCCCTATCCTGGCCCTGGCAGAGGAACCTATTGACCAGTCCAAACAAGACGGTTTAGAAGTCATTAAAGTTCAGGGCGAAAAACGCGAACGTTCACTCTCTGAAACCACCAGCAGTGTCGCGGTAACAACGGTTCAAAAAATTGAGCAGGAAAACCTACTCGACCTCAGCGATATTATTACTCGTACCGCAAACGTTTCGGAAACTTACGGCGGCTCTGGTTTTACGATTCGCGGTATTCGCGATGAGAATGCTTCTGCCAACCCATTAGCGACCGTTTATGTTGATGGTGTTGCCATACCCAGTCAGGTGAATGATGCTGGCCCAACCGACTTATGGGATGTTGCACAGGTTGAAATTCTGCGCGGCTCGCAGTCAACGGTGCAGGGTGAAAACTCCTTAGCCGGTGCCATCATTATCAGTACTCAGGATCCGACCATGGACTGGACCTGGAAAACCCGGGCAATCTGGTCAGATCCAAACGACAGACGCCTGGCTTTTGCCGGTGGTGGTCCAATCATAGATGACGAACTGGCCTTTCGGGTTGCTGTAGAAAAACGGGATTTTGACGGCTTTACAAAAAATATTACACGCAACGGAATGGAAGACTCGGTCGACTCTCTGGTTACTCGCCTTAAGCTGCTCTGGAACCCGGCCGGGCTGAGAAATTTCACCGCTAAACTAAACTTTATGCGTGACGACCGCGAAGACCCTTATCAATATACTTACAGCCGCACCGATGTAGAAGATTATTATGATAACCGGGTGAACCTTTCCAACCGCGAAAATGTAACCGATATTACAACGGACATTGTGTCATTAGATTTAAGTTACGAGATAAACGAACATTGGTCACTGGCATCCGTTACCTCGCAGTCAGAGTCCGACTCCCTGCGTTTGTATGACATTGATTTAATAGCAAAAGATGAACGTTACGGCGAGATGAACCACGATTATAAAAACCAGTCACAAGAAGTACGGCTGAATTTTGATTACCCGAACTTTCATGGCCTGGTCGGCGGTTACTGGTCTAATCGTGAGAAAGACGCCATGGATAACCAAATGGCTGGCGTTGCGACTCCGGTAGCCACTATTGTCAGCGCATTACAAAGCATGGGACTGGATGAAACCACGGCCACTCAGTTTGCCGACAGCTACTCTCAGGAGCTGCCGCTCATTCCTGTCGATTATGATAGTGATGTTTACGATCGCTCGACCAACCGCGCCATATTTGCTGATGTAGAATACGCTTTAGCGGACGATGTCGCTCTTATTGCCGGCTTTCGTTACGACACCGAGCGTTATACCTACGAGTCACTCACCGAAACAGCCTTTGCCGGTACCTTACCTGACCCCACCAATTACGGCGAAGCGGGCACAGGCCCATATAACATCGTCACTGGTATCAATCAGGAAGTACTGAACCTGGTTGATAACGCAGGTAGCAGTGTGCCAAAGAGTACTCGCGACTTTAACGCCTTTTTACCAAAATTGGCCCTACGCTGGGACTATGATAGCAACGATTCGCTGGCATTGACGGTACAGCGTGCTTACCGCTCCGGTGGCAGCTCCTACAATATTGCCCGCGCAGAAGTCTTCGCCTATGACCCTGAATTCACCACAAACTACGAATTGGCGTGGCGCAGTAAGCTGTTAGACAACAAGCTCTTTGTCAGCAGCAACCTCTATTATATTGACTGGGAAGACAAACAGACTATCGCTGAATTCGGCCTAAACAGTTTTGATAGTCACACAGTTAATGCTGGTAAAGCGCATTTGTATGGAATGGAGCTGGAAGCCCGTCAATATGTAAATAACTACATGGATTGGTACGGCTCGTATTCTTATTCCAGAACTCAATACGACCAGTTTGAAGCCATTGCCGATGCTCAAGTCAGAAATTTTTCAGGAACCGAGTTTATCTTTGCGCCCAAACATACCGCTGCACTCGGTGTGAACTTATATCCTGCCCGCGACTGGACGGTGAACGTTAACGCGAATTACCGCGACTCAGTACTGATGACGACCCGCGCTACAGATAACAGAGTGTCATCAAGAACCTTATTTAACGCAAAAATCAGTTACGATAAGTTCGACTGGTCAGCCTATATTTTCGCCAATAATATCTTTGACAAAGGTTACACCGAATACGCACGCAATGACATCCCCTATGCGATATTTGGCGCACCAAGAGTGGTTGGTATTGGGTTCGAGGCGGAGTTTTAAGCGGTTAAAAACTGAAATAATTAAAAGAAAAAGGCGCTTGATGTTATCAAGCGCCCTTTTTATTCGCCGACAGATCAGCTTAGTATTAAGCTAAATCAAAACGGTCTGCATTCATGACTTTCGTCCAGGCTTTCACAAAGTCTTTTACAAATTTTTCCTCGTTGTCGTCCTGAGCGTACAGCTCTGAATACGAGCGCAGAATAGAGTTTGAACCGAAGACTAAGTCAATGCGGCTTGCTGTCCACTTCAGTTCATTGGTTTTACGGTCACGAACTTCGTAATGGTCATCCGCTTTCTTCCAGACATTGTTCATGTCCGTCAGGTTGACGAAAAAGTCATTGGTTAACGTGCCTGCACGGTCAGTAAATACGCCATGCTTAGACTCACCGTAGTTTGCACCTAAAGCACGCATACCACCGACAAGAACCGTCATTTCCGGTGCCGTTAGGCCCATCAAATGAGTTCTGTCCAGCATCAGTTCTTCAGCCGGTACTGCGTAATCTTTCTTCAGGTAGTTACGATAACCGTCGTGCAGCGGTTCTAGTGGCTCAAAGCTCTCTACATCGGTCTGCTCGTCTGTGGCATCGCCGCGACCCGGGGCAAAAGGAACCGTCACGTTATACCCGGCGCTCTTAGCTGCCTTTTCCACTGCTGCCGTGCCGCCTAAAACAATCAAGTCGGCAATGCTGACTTTCTTATCCAGTGTTGACTGCAGTTCTTCCAGTATACGAAGGACTTTCTGCAGTTTCTCTGGCTCGTTACCGTGCCATTCTTTTTGCGGTACCAAGCGAATGCGTGCGCCATTGGCACCACCACGGAAATCGGAACCGCGGAAAGTGCGGGCACTGTCCCATGCAGTAGATATCAACTCGTAAGCGGTCAAGTCCGTGTTTAACAGCTTTTCTTTTAAGTCGGCAATTTCCTGCTCGTTTAAGCTGTAATCCACTTTTGGAATAGGATCCTGCCAAATTAGGTCTTCCTGCGGGACATCAGCACCTAAATAGCGATCTTTTGGACCTAAGTCGCGGTGCGTCAGTTTAAACCAGGCGCGTGCGAACACATCGGAAAAATACTCAGGGTCGTTGTAAAACTTCTCGGCAATTTTTCGGTAGTCCGGGTCCATCTTCATCGCCATATCGGCATCAGTCATAATGGGGTTGTGACGAATAGAAGGGTCTTCCACATCAACCGGTTTATCTTCCTCTTTAATGTCAATAGGCTCCCACTGCCAAGCACCCGCCGGGCTTTTCTTCAATTCCCACTCGTAGTTGAACAGCAGATAAAAGTAACCATTGTCCCACTGCGTTGGGTTAGTGGTCCAGGCACCTTCAATACCACTGCTCATGGTATCGCGACCAACACCTTTGCCGTCACTGTTGCGCCAGCCCATGCCCTGCTCTTCAACATCCGCAGCTTCCGGCTCTGGGCCTAAGTTCTCTTCTTTACCATTACCATGGCACTTACCTACCGTATGCCCGCCCGCAGTCAACGCACAAGTTTCTTCGTCATTCATTGCCATGCGTTTAAAGGTTTCGCGCACGTCTTTTGCGGTCTTGAGCGGGTCAGGCTGTCCGTCAACGCCTTCCGGGTTCACATAAATCAGACCCATTTGCACCGCCGCTAAAGGATTCTCCAGCGACTCACGCTCTTCATCCGAGTTGTACCGGTTTTTGGTTTCCGCCAGCCACTCTTTCTCGCTACCCCAGTAAGTATCCTCTTCCGGATGCCAAATATCTTCACGACCACCGGCAAAACCAAAGGTTTTCAGACCCATAGACTCATACGCTATATTACCGGCCAAAATGAATAAGTCCGCCCAGGACAGTTTATTGCCATATTTCTGCTTAATAGGCCACAACAAACGACGCGCTTTATCTAAGCTTACGTTGTCCGGCCAGCTGTTCAGCGGCGCAAAACGCTGGTTGCCGCTACCGCCGCCGCCGCGACCATCAGCCAAACGGTAAGAACCTGCCGAGTGCCAGGCCATACGAATCATTAAGCCACCATAATGCCCCCAGTCTGCCGGCCACCAGTCCTGGCTGTCGGTCATAAAGTTTTTCAGGTCTTGTTTTAATTCTTCCAGATTAATTTTTTTGAATTCTTCTGCGTAATTAAAGTCCTCATCCATTGGGTTGGCTTTAGTATCATGCTGACGCAGAATTTCCAGCTTCAGTGAATTTGGCCACCAATGGGTGTTTGTTTTCTTTTCAGACGTCATGCTGCCGTGCATGATAGGGCATTTTCCGCCACCACTTGATTTAGTCATTTATCCTTCCTTACTCTCTGTGATTAAATTTTACGCTTTCTTATGTGTAGTTATAGCAGTAACTTCTAATCGATTCAAAGGTAAGATACCGTTTGATTTGATAGATTTTATAGATACAGGTTAAAGTAGGGGAAGAATCGAGATGCAGCGAACCCCGCACTCAGAGTTTATCCTTTTCAAAAACTAGCTTACGCGAGAGCGGTAAGGTAGCATACTCCCTATGCTGTGTACTCTATGCAACTCAACATCAACACCCTTTTGTGAAGACAAAAAGCGTCCGTATTTTCGTTGTTTGGAATGCGACCTTATTTTTGCTGATCCCAAAACCTATCTTTCGCAGGAAGATGAAAAAACCAATTACGAATTTCACGAAAATGACCCCAGCGACACTCGCTACCGTGAGTTTTTAAGTCGGCTGTCAGTTCCACTAATGAAAAAGCTGTCGCCCGGTATGCAGGGGCTGGATTTTGGCTCCGGTCCCGGTCCAACGCTCAATTTAATGCTGGAAGAGCAAGGTATGACCATGTCGGTGTACGACATCTACTACGCTCCGAACAAAGGGCAGCTGAACCGCCAGTACGACTTTGTGACCTGTACCGAAGTTGCCGAACATTTTGGCAACCCCGGCAAAAGCTGGCCTGAGTTAGTGAGTCTGGTAAAGCCCGGCGGCTGGCTGGGTGTTATGACCTGGATGTTCACAAAAGCAACGGCCGAAGAATTTAACCGCTGGGGTTACAAAGGCGACCCGACCCATATCAGTTTTTACACCCCGGAAACCATGAAGTGGATAGCTCAGCACTTCCAGTTAGAACTTGAAATAGTCAGTGACCGTGTCATTTTGTTCAGGAAAATCTGATTATTTGAAGATGACACCCGCATCCTTGAGCTCTGCCCTGGTTTTTTCAGCATCAGCTCTGTCAATAAAGCGGGTTCCGTCTTCCACTAAAAGAGTTTCATAATCATTTTTTACGGCATCAAGGGCGGTAGCTTTTACACACACTTCTAAAGCCAGCCCGACCACCCATACACGTTTAACATTCATATGAACCAGCTCGGAAACCAGTCCTGTTTTATCGAATGCAGAATACTGATCAATATCAAATCGCGCGCCTTTGGAAACCAAACGAGCATTATCAGGAACACTGAGATCAGGATGAAACTCAGCACCTTTGGTACCTTGAACACAATGTTCCGGCCAGGATCCGCCCCGTTCATCGAAGCTCACGTGGTGGCGCGGGTGCCAATCCCTTGAAACAAAAACAGGAATATCGGATTCCTGAGCCTGTGCGATCATCGCATTGATAACAGGCACAACCTCGTCACCTTCATCCAGAGCCAATTTACCGCCGGGACAAAAGTCGTTTTGAACATCGACAACAATGAGTACATCATTTGGTTGAAAAGTTACTTTCATGATCATCCTCCTTGTTTAATTCGGTCACTTATCTCGTTCTGATAACTTGAGAGCTTCTCGCTGATAATAACCGGATAAGGCTTTTCACCCGCTTTTAGGGCAGAAACATCATTAGGTAATAACGCTAACTGCTGTTTTGCATAAGCCCGAATCTTTTCAATGTCGCGCTGATGAGAAGGCAGGCGTTTGCCATTTTGCATCACCTTCTTTAACAGCGGCTGCCCCGGCAATTGTTCGCTTTCTCTGGCTATAGTATCGCGGACAAGATAATCATCGGTTTCGCGGAATACTTGCTTCTCTCCCGGCAGCACTGGCTTACCGCTGGATAACTTCAAGCGTCCTTTGTCGGCGTAATGCACCAATTTATACGCCATATCCAGCGCTGGGGCATCAGCGGAAACCCCCATACCTGTGCCGACCCCAAAACCATCTATAGGGGCACTGTCTTCAATAAGCTTTGCAATTTTGTGTTCATCAAGGCCGCCGCTGGCAATAATCTTTAAATGGCTCAGATCATTGTCATCAAGCAAAGCTCTGGCTTGCTTTGCAAGCTGGCCTAAGTCACCTGAATCCAAACGAATACCTTTAACTTTAAAATCATCACCCAGCTCTTTTGCCAGCTGAATGACTTTTTCAACACCCTTAATGGTATCCACGGTATCAACCAGCAATACCGTTTCAGGAAAGCGTTTGAGAAACTGCTGAAAGGCTTCATATTCACAGTCGTGAGCCTGAATGTAACTGTGCGCCATAGTGCCGGCGACAGGTAGCCCATACCGACGCCCGGCCAACATGTTTGAAGTGGCTGCAATACCGCTTAAATAGAGCGCCCGGCTGCCTTTTACGCCAGCATCAACACCGTGAACTCTGCGCGCACCAAAATCTAGTACGGCCCTCTTCCCGGCAGCTAACGCTACCCGCGCACCTTTAGACGCTAACAAAGTTTGAACATGCAACTGATTCATAACCTGTGTTTCAATGATTTGAGCCTGTGGCAACGGCGCTTTTACTTCTACAATAGGTTCATTTTCAAAAAAAACCGTTCCTTCTGGCAACGCTCTGACCTGACCGGTAAATTCAAAATTCCGTAAATACTCAATCAGTTCTTTAGAAAAGTTCTGCGATTCAAGATAACGGAGATCGCCCTCACTAAAAGACAGGTTTTCCAGGATTTAGAGCAAAGGATCAAGACCCGCAGCCATAAGAAACTGCCTATTCTCCGGCAGTCGGCGGACAAACAAAGTGAATACAGCTTCTTCATGCATATCCTCGTTCAAATACGCATCCAGCATGGTCAACTGATATAAATCGGTGAACAGTCCAAAATCTTGTCGCTCAGTACCTGTCATAGCTTTCCTTTACGTCATGTCTTTGCTGCACAGTCTAGCTAAGATAAACGGCTTTATGTAGCCGCAGTGAAGAAGTCACTTAGAAGTATCCAACATAATTTTATCGGCGTTGTTGGCTAAAGCAATGAGCATCGTCACAGCCGAGGAGCTCATAATCCAAACACTGGACTACCCAGCGACTAGCGAGCACTGAGCTTTCTCGTCTAACTTCAATAAAACGGACTGTTTATTTTTCGCTCATAGTTTGTATTTTTAGCCCGATACAGCTATATAATCTTAATAACATACTGTCTGGGTCGTTTTATGCGAACAGCGTCATTGCGCTTTAAACTAATATTTGGTGCCGCTTGCCTGCTTATACTCAGCATGGGCTCACTGACACTTTATAGCTGGTACTCCATGAACCAGGCAGGACAAAATGCCATTGAACAAATCAGTGAGCCACTGGAAAAACAAGTAATAACCTCTTTGAATGACACCGCATTGCGCTTTGCTGGTAATACTGAAGCTTTATTAAACCGCAGCTTTGATTTTCCCGCCAGCTTAGCCTCTATTATGAGACATACCGCCGTTGGCAGTGACGGCGAGCCTTATACGCGTGACGAAGCGCAACTTTTAACAAGAAACATGCTGTTTGCCTACTCCACTATTTCCTCTGTCTACAACCAATATGAACCTAATGGTTATGATGGCCTTGATGACGAGTACAGCTCCAGTGAGCCTCACACCTCAAACCAAGGGACTTTGGATATTTATTGGGTGTCCAAGGGAAAGAACCAAGCCGAGTTTGTTGGAACCGACGATACCGACGAAAAATACCTTACGAACCTTAATGACCAAGGGTTCCGGGAGTCTGAGTGGTATTTATGCAGTATGGACAGTTTAAAACCCTGTTTGATAGAGCCGTACTTATTTGAATTAACTTCCGGTGAAGAAATGTTGATGACTTCATTGGTTTACCCGGTTGTTGTTAACAACGAGTTTCGCGGAGTAGCTGGAGTCGATATTAACCTACCAGTGCTGCAGCGTCGGGTGGAACAGCAATCTACTGAATTTTATAACGGTCAGGCTGACATGTTTTTAGTCAGTAGTAACGGCTTTCTGGTTGCAAGTAACCGTTATCCCGAGCGTCTTGGCCAGTCTTTGCAATCGGTAAATCCAGATTTAGCAGAGCTACTGTTAAAACCCGGACAGAATCAATTTAATGTTGGTGACAATATCGTGGTCAAACAACCTGTCTACACCGAAGCCTCTGATACCACCTGGTGGATCATGGTTTCAGTACCACGAGAATTAGCTTTTGCAACAGTTGCTGAGTTGTCTGAGAGTCTGGCGGAAGATACCGCCACTACGGTATGGGGGTTACTCGTTATTGCGGTTTTACTACTTGTTGTTTTTGTCACCGTGGTATTTTTCTGGGTCAGCGCATCCACGAAACCGCTTAATAATCTTAGCGTACTGATGAAGGAATTAGCCGGTGCCGAGGGCGATCTTACCCGTCAATTAGCGCAAACCTCGCACAGTGAGCTGAATAACTTAGCCGATGGATTTAACCAATTTACCGCCAAACTTCGTGATTTAGTAAGAGCCTTAAAAAAAGTGGCCGAAAATGTTGCCCTGGAAAGCAGGCACATGCTGGATAGCTCGAAGCAGGCATCCAGCGCCACCGAAATACAGGTCGACCAAGTGCAACAAGTGGCTACTGCTATGAACGAAATGACCGCAACGGCGAACCAGGTTGCATCACTAGCCAGCGACACAGCACAGGGCGCGGAAGAATCGAGTAAGTCTCTAACGAAGGCAAATGATTTGGTCAATCAAACCCTTATGGCCTTCCAGCAAGTGGCTGAAGAATTCGACCAGGCTCGTCATCAGTTTACCGAAGTTGCTGCCCGCAGTGACGAGGTCACCGGCATTACGCAAACCATTGATGGCATTGCTGAACAAACGAACCTGCTGGCATTAAATGCCGCTATTGAAGCCGCTAGGGCGGGTGATCAGGGCAGAGGGTTTGCGGTAGTAGCTGATGAGGTTCGAACTCTGGCACAGCGCACCCGTCATTCTACCGAAGAAATCAATGGCTTGATTTTAGGGCTACAGAAGCAGGTTCAGGCAAGTGTTCAACAAATGGAAAGCAGTGCCGTAAAAGTCACGCAGACACTTGACGGTGCAAAACAAGCATCCGGGCAACTTAATTCCGCCACGGAACAAGTACAGTCTATTAATGACAACGCGTTTCAGGTGGCCTCAGCCGCTGAGGAACAAAATCAGGTCAGTGAAGAAATCAGTCGAAACATCAGCGCTATCAGTGACGCCACCCACGATTTAGAAAAATTGTCGGGGCAGATTACTCAGATTAGCAGTGCGCTGGATAACGCTTCAGGCGAAATGGAGGAGCAACTCAATGCACTTAAAAGCGATTAATATAGCCTTGTTTACCGGTTTCATATTCAGTGGCACGGCACAGGCGTCCTGGGATTTAACCGCAACAGCAACTAACGATTATCTGTTTAACGGAGTCACGCAGACGGACGGAGACCCTGCGTTACAGTTCATTGCCAATAAAAACTTCGACAGTGGGTGGTATGCCGGCGGTTTTGCTTCCAATGTTGATTTCGGCGACGACACCTGGTTGGAGTACAACGCCTATGGTGGACGTTACTGGCAAATTAACGACGATATTGGCGTCGAACTGGGTGCGATATATTATGGTTATTCTGGTGAAGGCAGCGACATCAATTACGCAGAAACCACGGCCGCTATTGATGTCAGCGATTTTCGCTTTCAGCTCTGGTACGCCTGGGATTACGTCGGCGCCGACGCCAAACACCTGGTTGCCGCGGTTTCTTATCAGGTTTACAACGATGGAGAAAATGGCGTCAATATAGGATTTAACCAGTCGCGCTCTTTAGATTCCGAGGATCTTCAGTGGGATACACGTGATCACTATAACCATGCCTGGATAGCTTATGACCGAAACTGGCAGCAATGGAACTTCATGGTTTCCTATAACCACACCACTTTAAGCAGTGACTGGGGTGGCGGCAATACCTTGGCTGCCAATGTGACTTATACGTTTTAGAGTTTTCGACTCATTGCAGATTTCACAAAAGCTTAAATGAACTGTCAGCGGCGGTTCATTTAAGCAGAGGAGTATGGACGAAACCCACAGTGGACGATTGTTATGCCCCAGGCTCGTCTGAATGCAAGAACCCTGTTTATTTCCGATGTACACCCTGGCTCCAGAGACTGCAAAGCCGACTTTAAGTACTTCAACAGTTGCTGGCTATCGCGCAGCAGCATTTAGAGAAACCAAGCAACGTGGAGTCGCCTCCGCAAGCGACGTCGTGCTTTTAATAACGCGGCCTGAAGCCCCCTTAGGCTCAGTTATTGAACCTGGGGGTAATGACAGAGGGCTTTTGATATTTTACACTCCGCACGCCAAGTGTTATGTTATAACATAACTATAAAAGGGAGTTCACCATGCAATCATCAAAGTTACCCGTTACTGTATTATCCGGTTTTCTGGGTGCCGGCAAGACGACCATTTTGAAGCACCTGCTAAGTAACAGAGACAACCTGCGTATCGCACTCATTGTCAACGATATGAGTGAGCTGAATATTGATGCGGACTCACTCAAGAACAATGTGGAATTGCGCCGGGCAGATGAAAAGCTGGTGGAGCTGAGTAACGGCTGCATTTGCTGTACGTTGCGGGAAGACCTTCTGACAGAAGTCGCTTCTTTAGCTGAAAGCGGCAATTACGACTACCTCATTATTGAAAGTACGGGTATTTCGGAGCCTTTACCTGTTGCAGAAACCTTCACTTTTGAAGATGAAGACGGGCAAAGCCTCTCAAACATGGCAGCTCTGGACACGATGGTCACCGTAGTGGATGCTGCCAACTTTCTGACCGACTACGAAGAGGCCGATTCTTTACAGCAGCGCGGCGAACATTTAGGTGAAGAAGACGAACGCAGTGTGTCCGACTTGCTGGTCGATCAGGTTGAGTTTTCGAATGTTGTCGTCATTTCAAAATCTGATTTGGTATCAGAAGATCAACTGAAAAAGGTTCGTGGTGTGGTTACCAGCCTGAATCCCGAAGCCCGGGTTTACACGATAAAAAATGGTGAAATTGCACCAGAACTCATTCTGAATACCGGTTTGTTTGACTTTGACAAGGCAGCACAGTCACCGGGCTGGTTAAAAGAACTGCGCGGCGAGCATACACCAGAAACCGAAGAATACGGAATAAGCAGTTTTGTTTACCAGGCCCGGCGCCCTTTTCACCCCGAAAAATTCTACAATTTTCTGCATCAGGATTGGGAGTCCGGCCACCTTATTCGTTCCAAAGGTTTTTTCTGGATTGCGGCCATGCCCCATCACGCGCTCCAGTGGAATCAGGCGGGCGGTATCGCACGATACGGCGTCGCTGGTTATTTTTGGAAAGCCATACCGGAAAAAGATTGGCCAACTGACCCGGAAAGTCAGGAGTTTATCTATGAAAAGTGGGAAGAACCCTTTGGCGACATGCGTCAGGAGCTGGTGTTTATTGGCCAGGGCATTGACCAACAAAGCATTACGGCTCAACTGGAGTCCTGCCTACTAACCGATGAAGAACTGTTAGCCGGCGTGCCATTCTGGCAACAAATGACAAACCCCTTTGAGGCAGTTTAAGTGCTAATGAGCCCTATATCAAAACAGGATTTGCTCGCAATGAGTGAAGACGAGTACATGAATCAGACCCAGCTTAACTACTTTGCGGGTCTGATTCGCGAGCAAAAAGCTGAAACCATGGAAGAAATTGAAGAGGCCAAAGCGCGTCTTGGCGCGCCGCCAGAGTCTAATGATGAAGCCGACCGAGCACAGTATGAAGAGGAATCGGCTCTGCTAATTCGTCTGATAGATCGTAAACGACGTTTATTGCCCAAGTTTGACGAAGCACTAAAGCGCATACGAACCGGTGACTATGGGTACTGTCTGGAAACCGGTGAGCCGATTGGCCTGCCAAGACTCCTGATCAGACCCACTGCTGAGTACTCTACTGACGCTAAAACCATTAATGAATTTAAAGAAAAACACTATAAGTCATGAAATCATCTAACCTGGTAATAAAAAATGCCACCCTTGTTAATGAAGGGCATAAAAGCATTGCCGATGTGCAAATTTCACAAGGGCGGATAGAACGAATTGATGCCTCTATTGATACGCCAATAGCTTATGAAGAATACGATGCCTCGGGGTTATTCTTAATACCCGGCATGATTGATGATCAAGTTCATTTCCGCGAGCCCGGACTGACCCGTAAAGCGGATATTGGATCAGAATCAAGAGTCACCAGATGCTTTATAGCGCATATTTAAAGAGTGTCCGACATTAATCGCAACACATTGCGAAAGCGGCCCTGTTATTCGTCAGAACCGATTGCAGTTACCAAAACCCATGACAATTTTTGATCATCCAAAACTACGTGATGAGCATGCCTGCTTTGCATCCTCTGCTTATGCCGTTGCTCTGGCTGATAAACATCAGGCCGACCTGCATGTACTGCATTTAACGACAGCCAAAGAGCTGTCTCTTTTTGATGCAGAACCCATTGCCACAAAAAAGGTAACGGCAGAAGCCTGCGTACATCATCTATGGTTTGATGACCGTGATTATGAAGAATATGGCAATCTCATCAAATGCAACCCTGCCATTAAATCACAACAGGACAGAACGGCGCTGCTTAAAGCTATACGCAATGATACCCTGGATATTATTGCAACGGACCATGCCCCACACCTTTTGAAAGAAAAAGAGCAGCATTACGAAAAAGCGCCAGCCGGTATTCCATTAGTACAACATGCCTTATTAATACTATTTGAACTGGTTAAACAAGATGAGCTAACTATTGAAACCCTGGTTGAGAAAACAGCACACAACCCAGCCATCCGTTTCAAAGTTAAGGACAGAGGTTTTATTCGTGAGGGATATTTCGCTGACCTGGTTTTAGTTGATATGAACCACGCAACACAAGTCAGCAACCAAAATGTTTTCTACAAGTGCCAATGGACACCCTTTCATGAAGAAGAATTTTCGGCCACCATCAAATCAACTTGGGTTAACGGCATACAAATGTACAGCGATACCAAAGGCATTCTTTCAGAACCCAGCGGCAAAGCTCTGGAGTTTGAACGCAGCAACTACTCATAACAGTCTATTGTCTTATTCACCCACCTCGCCTTGCTCAGGCTTTATCCGGGTCTTTAACAGCAAGTACCGCAATGCCGTTAAATGAGGAAATTCAACCAACATACCGATAACCAGCGCAGCATAAATTAAAGGGAGTTCGGGTAAAGCGGCCATCGTCACAGAATATTTGCCAATATTGTGTCAATTTCTAAAAATATGCTAACTTCTCTAGCAAATAGTTATGTTATAACATAACTATTTGCATTCTAACAAAAATACAGAGGAAGCTATGAACACTTTAATTGAAGATATCAATCAACCTGACAGCGCCGCTCTGGGAGAAAGAGCTAGTGTATTAACCGATATTTATGACGATAAAAAAAATATCGCCGTTTGGAGACGCTCCTTACCTGAAACACTGGAAACCTATTTTGACCGAACTCTCGAACAACAGAAGCTTGTCAATGTCGCTCGAGAAATTGGCGCAGGCTCAATGGTGTCAGATATTGGTTACGCTTTAAGCCGTTTTCCTGAAAATACTCAGTTTAGTCAGCACGTAGAAGAACTGGTTGATATGTTCAGCTGCCTCTTTGACCTGTCGCGAGTCGGCTTGCGGATAAGAACACTGGATACAGCAATGTGCCCGAAGTTCCACGTCGACAGAGTCCCCTGTCGCTTGGTGACAACATTTTCAGGCAGCGGTACGCAATGGTTGCCTCATGAAAGCGTTGATCGTTCAGGAGGTCATTTTGAGCCTATTGAACGCTTAATAAGAAACTTAAATTGTGGGGATGTCGGCTTACTTAAAGGTGAACTATGGCAGGGCAATGAAAACCGAGGGCTGGTACACCGTTCTCCCACTCTAGCGACAGGTGAAAATCAGCGATTACTGCTGACACTGGATTTTTTGTAGCGTGCAAAGCACTCATACCTTTTATAACGCTAAAAGAAATTGAGTAAAATCAAAGCAATGGGGTTCATTCTTTGCAGTCAGACAGGAATGCATCGATGCTCTGTTCAACCGAACCATGTTCGCACCATGCCATGTTGACACCAACGCTTCAAACAACTGGAGACACGCTACTCCCCAACCCGAGCAGCATATTAGCAACCTAACTCCAAACCCTGAACTTTGTTTGTCAGCTAACTTTGCGTATCATTGAGACAAACAACACGGGAGCGACACATGGCAAACGATGATAACGGTAATAAAGCACTTAAGCTGGACAACCAGCTTTGCTTTGCGTTGTATTCAACCTCGCTTGCTATGAACAAGCTCTACAAACCGTTGCTCTCAAAACTCGATTTAACCTACCCGCAATACCTTATCTTGCTGCTATTGTGGGAACGAGATGGCGTGACGGTTACCGAAATAAGCCGCAAATTATTCCAGGAGAAAGGGGCATTAAGCCCGGTTATAAAACGCCTGGAGCAACGCGGGCTAATTACACGTAAACGCAGCAGCGAAGATGAGCGCCAGCTCCATCTATACCTCACCGAACAAGGCCATAAATTAAAGCAATCGGCCAGCGATGTGCCAGAGCAGGTTTTTTGCGCAACTCAGCTTGAACCAAGTGAAGCCCTCGCTTTAAAACAAACTCTTGAATCGCTGCGAGCACAACTGCAGGCAAAATCTTAACGCTGACCTCTCTTTTGTATCGATAACTTCGATAAGAGCATTCGGAAAATACTGTTATCGCGACAACGGTTATTGCGATAACATTAATGCCGTTAGTTTCCGACACACTAAACAATGAGGTAATCGTTATGGATATTCTGTACAAAGCAATAGCAACATCAACCGGCGGTCGCGATGGTCAGTCCGAGTCTAGCGACGGTCAGCTCAAAGTGAAATTGACAACTCCTAAAGAACTTGGAGGCACAGGTGGTGACGGTACTAACCCGGAACAATTGTTTGCCGCAGGTTACTCAGCATGCTTTATTGGTGCCCTGAAGTTCACTGCGGGTCAGAAAAAAATTAAACTGCCGAAAGACACCGAAGTTAAAGCCGAAATAGGCATTGGTCAAATTGAAGGTGGGTTTGGCATTGATGCTACGCTGAATATTTCTCTGCCGGGTATGAGCCAGGATGAATCAGAATCACTTGCTGAAAAAGCGCACCAGGTTTGCCCTTATTCAAACGCAACGCGTAATAATATCGACGTGCGTCTGAACGTCACTGTGTAACCGCAGTTAACGATAAAAGCATTGAAGACGTGAGCCGACTGGCTTAGCGCATCGGCTCCCGCCCTTATGCTTTGATAACCCCAAAGAGCGAAACATTCACAAAAGACTCAATACTACGGCACTTGATCATCCACTCCTAGTTGAGTCGCTCTATTCCCTTTACCCTTATAATTGGTAAACCAGGTAATAAAAATATCAGTCACCCCGGGAAACTCCGCCTGTAACTGCGTCGCAGAAGAAATATGACCAAAAGGCGGCTGCTCTGGTACAACTGCGATAAATTTATTATCGCGCTCATTATTATCCAGCATGGTCATACGCCCAATAATCCTAACGGGTATTTCAATAACTCTGGGCAAAGCATCGCCTAATATCAGCACATCAAGTAGATCGCCATCTCCACCGGATTTTTATCCGATAAAGTGCCGGGAATAGCTCCGTAATTTGCCCAGTAAAACTCTAAAAACGGTATGGGGTTCTCAGGTTTTCCCAGCTTCCCGGAATACGGGCTAGATAACCTTGGCGATGAGATAAGCAAAGAATCTTATCTGGATTACTATTATCAAAACCCCGAGCTTGACCCATACGAATCAATGATATTACAGAGAGTTTGCGCTTTTATCTCCAACCTATTAAATTGGTAACGTTGGTATCGTATTGCGAGCCTATGCGCACGGGGCAGGTAAATAACGTGGCATCTACTGCTGATTTATATGCGATTACCAATATAGTGCCACAAAACCCTCCTAAGGCTTGATGTTTTGAAGTCAAACAAACGACGACATCCAAATCAGCTAATAAAAAGGGTTAAACATACTTAAGCAAACATAAAAAGCAGTGATCACTTAAGTTTTAAATGTTAAAATTTATAACTTCCTTTCCTTAGTTTTATAGTAACAATGTAATTTATCGAATCTTTAGAGTATCTTTGTTATTAAGTGAGCATCATGTCTAAATTGAGAATACATAAAAGTTATTTCATCATCGATGACAGTGGTCACATCAAAGGGCACTCTAATGACATTCCAGCCGATCTGCTCAACAACGAATCATCAACGTTTAACTTGTATTTAAACTTACCAGATCGGCAATTTGATATCGAAGTATCGTCTATATCAGTCGAGCAGGCTTCGTGCTGTCTTGTCGAATTCATTAACAACGAATCAGGCGACAATAGCTATCTATCACTTTCCAGCTCCCAACGACTTAATACCATCATTGAAAGTACAGACGCGGGTACTTGGGAGTGGAATTTTCAAACAGATGAAATCATTATCAATGAGCGATGGGCATCCATGCTGGGATACACTATCGATGAACTGACTCCTACCACGACTGAAACCTGGCTAACTATTCTGCATAAAGATAATCATGAAAAATTTCATCAGGCCTTCAACTTACATTTTCAAGGAAAAGAGCCTTTTTATCGTGCGGAGTTGAAGCTCAAACATAAACAGGGGTATAACATATGGGTAAGAGATTATGGAAAAATTGTAACGCGCACTGAAAATGGTGAGCCAGAATGGGTCTCGGGAACGCACATCGACATTACTCACCAGAAAGAGTTAGAGCTCCAGTTACTTAAGTTATCTCGTATCGACTCGTTAACCGGTCTTGCAAATCGTCGTTACTTTATCGAGCAAGTTGAGCGAACAATAGCGCGAGCAGAGAGAGCTTCGAGTAAGCTATCTCTACTGATCATCGATATCGATTTATTTAAGCAAATAAACGACAAGTTCGGTCACCAAGTAGGCGATGAAGTGTTAGAAAAGTTAGCTCGAATAATGAGTGAAAGAATCAGATCCTCCGATTTTATTGCCCGAATTGGCGGTGAGGAGTTTGCAGTGCTGCTGCCGAATACATCGCTTAATGCAGCCGCGGTGCTTGCTGAAGAACTAAAAGAGGCGATAAACACTCAGCCTATACAAGTTCAGGAAGGTCAGCTGAATGTTTCCGTTACTATTGGTCTTAGTACCTTGTCAGATAAGACCCCGAATTGGTCTTTACTCTATAGCTCAGCCGATAAAGCATTGTTCCAGGGGAAAAAGCAAGGTAGAAATAGAGTATTTATTACCTAATTAGGAAGGTATTTTCTCCCTATGAAATAGCGGATAAAATAACCCGATGAAACAAACATATTTATGGTTCATTATTTGCTTAGTCTTTATTCCCTTATGGCTTAAAGCCGGTGATTCGTGGCAGATCGATAAAAAATCTTTTAGTCAGGCAATATCAACTTATCAACCAAATAATTCCGACCGGATAGCACAGCAATGGTTCAGGTTATTGGCAGAACTGACTGACGACCTGAATGCGGATAATAAAACAAAAGAAGTCCGCGTAATAAAAAAAATGAATCGATTCATTCACAATAACGTCAGTTATAAAACCGACAGCGTTTTATATGATACCCCTGATTACTGGGCTTCTGTCGCTCAAACTCTTGGGCAGGGATTCGGCGACTGTGAAGATTTTGCAATTGCGCAATACAGTACGTTAAGAAGCCTGGGCATACCCGATGAAAAATTACGACTCATTTACGTCAAGGCTCAAATAGGTAACGCTTACCGATCAAAAACTCAGGCTCACATGGTTTTGGGATACTATTCATCACCAGACGCTGAGCCACTTATTATTGATAGCTTAATTGAAAAAGTATTGCCGGCGTCAAAGCGAAATGACCTTACCCCTGTATTTAGTTTCAATTCTGCGGGGCTTTGGGCCGGAAGCAGTGAGCGCCGCGCAAAATCAAACCCACTTGATAGATTATCACGCTGGCGAGATGTTTTATCTCGTTTAGAGCAAGAAGGTATTTCCTGGAGGAACAATTAATGACACTTAACCGACAGATTTGGTACGTCCTTGTTGCTGTTGTGCTTATTAGCTTTTTTACAAGCTTTGTCGTCACCAGTTTGTCAGCAACTCGATTTATTGAACAACAGCTAACAACGGAAAATACCAACAGTGCCAACATGCTCGCACAAACACTCAGCAATAACAGTAAAGATCCGGCGTTATTAGAGCTCACCATTAGCGCCCAGTTTGACACTGGCTTTTACGAGTCCATTACGCTGACCAACGCTCAGGGAGACGTTATTGTCGAACGTTCTTTTGACGACACACGCGCCGGCAACGTACCTCGTTGGTTCGCTAACTGGTTTGAGCTGGAGGTTCCGGCAGGCGAGGCGCTAGTCCAGGAAGGCTGGAATCAGTTTGGAATGGTTTCCGTGCAAAGCCAGAAACGCCACGCATTGGAAACGTTATGGTCTAGAGCGATTACTTTGTTCGTTATCGCCCTATCAACGGCTGTATTAGCCGGGCTGTGCGGCCGGGCTTTACTTAGAAATGTGACCCGGCCTCTAAACTTGGTGGTTCAGCAAGCCGAAGCCATAGGTTTGGGAAGATATATCACCAACAAAAACTTACCGAAAACGAATGACTTAAAGCAACTTGTTCAAGCTATGAATAAAATGTCCGAACAAATTCGTATTCAATTTCAAAAAGAGCTGCGTAAGCTGAACCAGCTGCAAGCACATTTATATAAAGACCAGGATACCGACGTTTACAACCGCCAGTTTGTTTTAGAACGTTTATCGGCACATTTCGGTGTCCGCGAAAAACGCTTACCGGCAGTCATGCTGATGCTTCATCTGGATAAGTTAGCCGACTTAAATAAGAGCTTCGGCCGCAAAAACGTTGATAACTATATCAAAGCCATTGCAAGTAAATTGTCTGCTCAAGCTCAGTTGGTAGAACAGGAACTATCATGTAAAGCAACCGTGGCTCGTATGAATGCGTCTGACTTCGGACTGCTTTTTGAGAGTGTTGCAGACATAAAACAATTAGAACGTAAAATTAATGACTGCGTGTCTACTATACAAATTTATGAAAAGAACCAACTTAATGCACAAGCTAATTGGTACGCTTCCGCTGACTTTACCGTCGCGGATGAAACTGTCGGCCAACTGCTCATGCGACTGGATGAAAAAATCACCAATGTCGAAGCGCGTCCCAATGACAATAAAGCGGCTCTTATCTTAAGTCATACAAAAGACAACGCTCCGCTTTTCACAAACAAACAAGATTGGTCTCAAACATTTCAAGAAGCGCTTGAGAACGACAACGTTCAGCTTAATTTTCGGTCAACCAGAGACAAAGCGGGTAACTTAGTTCACTTGGAAAACAGCTTATGTCTGGCGGTTAACGAGCAGATTCTAAGCGGGCATCAATTTATTCCCTGGGCCCAGCGGCTTGGGTTTTTGTCGGCTTTAGAGCTAAAAGCAATAGAAAAAGCCATGCTGTTTAGTGTCGAAAATGACAGTCATATGGCAATGAACCTTTCCATCAACTTTTTGCAATCGGTACCGGCTCGAGCTCAGTTAATGAAGTCTATTCAAAAATATAAAACGACTTGTAATCCCGCTAATCTTTGGTTCGAGCTTAATGAGTTTGAAGTCCACTCTCATCAAAAATTATTTGCAGACTTCTGCTTCTCTATGAAACGCATGGGCTGTCATGTTGGCTTGCAAGGTTGTACGCATATTTTCGACTATATGTACGACATTGAAACTTTCGGACTCGATTATTTAAAGGTTGATCGTTCTATTACTCAGGCAATACCAGAATCCCCAGAGGACGTTGAAAGCTCAATACCAGCAAGAATGTGTCAGCTTGGCCAGTCTCTGGGTATAGAGATGTATGCCGAGGGTGTCGATGATGACGCAGATATTGAGCGTGTATTAGCGGCAGGTTTTGATGGCTATATAAGAAAAACCTAGCGTTTTAATCAGAGGTCTTAATATCAACAGTCTCGTCATCACTCCAGGCTAAATCCGATAAGTCATTGATAGCGCGACGCATTGATAGGCGTCGCATCAACTTATTCTGTGCTTCATCAGGCAGTTCGGTGAACTGAATAACACCTTTGTCTGACAGCAACATGATCAAATCTTCCAGGACTCGAATAATTGACTGGTCAGAAGCTTGGAGCGCTGAGTTTTGTTGGGGAGTCACCATTTGTTGTTGCAGGAAAGCTTGTAACTCGGAGCTGTTATCCTCTAAATACTCATTAAATCCAGCCTCTTCAGTCACGCTAAAGGCTACAATACGGTTATTTTCATCGCGTTTTAAGTAAGGCATCTTATTCACCGTGGTTAAGCTCTGCGCTTTCTTCCTTTCTTGCTTTCAGTACCAGCTGCAGGCGGTCTTTGACGCCTAACTTCCTGAAGCTTTTGGTCAAATGCTCTTTCACTGTACGTTCAGAAATAAACAGAGCATCAGCTATCTTTTGATTCGTCAGACCCGCAAGTACTTTTTCACAAACCTGTCGCTCACGTTCACTGAGTATAGCAAAACTGCTCGGAAGCTCTTGACCATTGTTCACTTTCTTTTGCGACAGCCCGGTTAAATTGGCTAAAAACTGCTCTGGTATCCAGAGTCCACCCTGGTGAATAACAGCCGTAATCCGCTCCATAACAGAGGTTGAAGCCGCAAGGCTGGTGTAGCCTCTGGCTCCAAAGCTTAATAGCGTAACTAAATTTTCTGCTTCCGGCTTTGAATATAAAACAACAAATTTACCGTTTTCTTTCGCTATGTAAGCGGCAACCGAAACTGTACTGTTATGCTCAGCCGCTAACCAGAAAGTCAGTTCAGAGGTTCCCTTTTTTTCTACCAGCTGTTTAAGTTCGTCTGCGCTTTCGGTTATATGAACGGTACCGGAGAGCTTTTCCCAACGCGGGGAGCGAAAATTATCAGTCAGAAAAACATGTTCCATCAGTTTACCTCTCCGTAAGAGCTTCTGCTTTCGCTCTCATCAACGGCTTTAACAAATAATTCAATATCGTCCTTTCACCCGTTTTTATATCGACCTGAGCAACCATTCCCGGGATAATTTGAAGTTCTTCTGAAAATTCAGATTTCCTGGTTTTTAAGCGAACGATGTAATAGGTTACGTCGTTGTCATCCGTAACCGTATCGGCACTAATGTGAGAAACCGTTGCTTTAGCACCGCCAAAAACAGAAAAGTCATAAGACGTGAATTTTATCATCGCTTCCTGCCCCTTCTTAATGAAGGCAATATCTTTAGGCAAAATACGTGCCTGAATAATTAATTCGTCATTTACCGGAACAATGTCGACCACCGGCTGCCCTGTCGTCACAACACCACCCACCGTATTCACGTGAAGCTTTTGGACAATACCGCCGACCGGTGAACGCAGTGTACTTTGCTGAACTTTATCGGACAGCCGTGATTTTACGCTCGCAAATGCGGCAAGGTCTGCAGAAATTTCAGAAAGTTCACGGCGCCATTCGTTAATTTTTTCCAGGCGAACTTCCTTAAGTCGATTTTCTGACTCATCAATCGCGGCTTTTGCGTTCTCGATAGCCGCTAAAGTCTGGTTAATCTGACCTCTGAACTGCGCTTGGTCGCGCTCGAGTCGAATGATATCCACTTCTGAAACCGCGCCGGATTGTTTTAAAGGCCTTGTGACCGCAAGCTCACGTTCAACCAATGAAAGTGACTCTCTGTATTGCTTTAATGCAGCCTGTAATTCGTTTAAGTCTTCTTTTCTCTGACGCAGCTGAGCCGCAGCAGACTGTGTTCTGCTTTGTAAAGACTCCAAATTACTCTCATAGGCAGATATCGTGTCTTTAACCAGCACTGGTGCGTTTTCTGAGAGCGGCTCTGGAAACTCAAGCTCGCCCCCATCAACCAAAGCCCTTAAACGCACATTGTCAGCCTGTAACGCCCACATTCGTGACTGGTTTTCATTAAACTCCGAAAAAAATCGGGTTGAATCGAGCTCGACCAGTACATCTCCTTCTCTAACCAACTGTCCCTCACTCACGTGAATTTTTTCAATCAAACCGCCATCGAAGGTTTCAATTGTCTGTAGCTGGCTGGAAGGAACAACTTTTCCGTCCCCTCTGGCTATTGTCGCCACTTCCGCAAAAGCTGCCCAGGTCAATAAAATAAGCACCGAGCCAATAACGGTATATAGAAGCCGGGTTGTTTTTATCGGCTTCTGCTGAATTTTTGCCCACTCAGCGTCAACAACCCAGTCTTTACTCCCGGGAACATTTATCCAGCGACCAAATAAGCGATCGATAAGCCCTTTACCGGCCTCACTCCTGTTACTTATTTTGCCAAGTTTGTCGAACCCTCGTTGCTCGGTTGTCCGTTTTTTGGGCTCAGTCACGCTGGCTTCCTCCAACACGACCTTGTTTTAACGCTTCAAGTACTTGTGTTTTAGGACCATCGGCAACAATTTTACCACTGTCCATGACCACAACACGGTCAACTAAATCCAGCATGGTCATCTTGTGAGTTACCATTAACAGTGTCTTTTCGGCAGTCACTTGTTTTAAATACGCTTTTATTTTAGCTTCACTGGCATGATCGAGCATGCCTGTAGGCTCGTCCAGCAGTAAAACGGAAGGGTCATTAACCAGCGCCCGGGCAAGTGCTACCGCCTGACGCTGACCACCGGATAGATTGCCCCCCCGCTCTCCTACTTGCATATTAAAGCCATCGGGATGTTCTTTTACGAACGAGCTTAACCCCATATCATTGGTTACTCTGACCAAGTCATTATCGTCGCGGGTCACGCTGGCTAACAAAATATTATCGCGCAAGGTACCAAACAGCAGCCCCGGCTCCTGCGGGACATAAGCGATATGCCGGCGCACTAAATTCGGGTTTAACTGGTTAATATCCACATTATCAATTAAAACGTGCCCTCTTTCGGGCTGATAAAGTCCTAAAATAAGACGGGCCAGCGTGCTTTTCCCGGAGCCATTACGCCCCAGGATCGCAACTTTTTCACCCGCTTTAATCGATAAATTAACGTGATTGAGCACCTCAGTATCCACATCTGGGTAACGGAACCCGACATTTTTGAATTCAACATTTCCGTCAATACGGGCTTTACTGACCGTATTGGCGTCATCGTAGCGTTCGGTGTCGCGATCCATGATATTTTCCAGCGACTCCATAGCCGTGGAGCTGTGGTGATACTGAGACAAAAGCCCCGCAGCCTGACTGACCGGCGACAAGGCTCTTGCACTTAGCAAGTAAGCCGCTATGAGTGCCCCCTGACTTATCATCTGTTCTGAAATTAAATAAACACCAATAACAATCACACTGATAGAGGCGAGCTGCTGCATCCAGCTTGCCATGTTAGTGATAGAAGACGCCAGTAAACGCATACGGGCTGCATTGCGGCTAATGAATATAGTGCTCTTTTCCCACTGGTTTTGTACCCGATGCTGCGCATTAAAACTTTTAATAGTTTCTAAAGAGCTTAACGATTCATAGACATTGGCATTGCGGACTGCGCCGGCCTGCATTCCATGATCAGACAATTCTTTTAGCTTTGCCTGAGAAAATAACGAGTAAAGTAAAACTAAAATAGCAGCGATTAAGACCGGTATCGCCAAATAAATATTAATGAACGAAACCACCAGTAAAAACAACAACACGAAAGGTATGTCGACCATAGTGACAACACTTAGAGAGCCAATGAAACCTCGGATACTTTCAAAAGACTGGACGTTTGAAACAAAAGAACCTGAAGCCTGGGGTTTATCTTTCATTTTCATTCCCAGAATACGCTGCATAATGTTGCTGGAAATCTTTACATCGGCACGGTTTGCAGCTAGGTCAATAAACCACACTCGCATTATTTTTAGTACCAACTCAATTGTCAGCACTAAAAAAATGCCCGTTGCCAACGCAAATAACGACGAGAAAGCTTCATTGGGAACAACTCGGTCATAAACGTTCATAACAAAAATAGGCATGGCTAACGCAAAGGAGTTGATTAATAGCGATGCCAATATAACCGAACGGTACGTGCCTCTATTTTCTTTTATAACTGACCAAAACCAATGGCCATTCTTTCTTTTTATCGTGTCATCGGCACGCTTATCCGTATTAAATTCAGGTCGAACGTAGAATAAGGTGCCGCTATACTGTTGCTCTAACTCATCCAGTTTAAGATTGGTCTCGCCGTGCTCCAGCTCTGGCTCTACTATGACCGCCGCATCATCGTCGACAGACATCAAAACACAAGCTTTGTTGTCGTTAAGTAGTAAGATGACCGGCAGTAAATTTTTATTAATATCTCTGAGCGAACGCTCATATATTTTTGCTGAAAGTTCAAAGCGCTTGGCAGACGTCGCCAGCGATGAAGGGGTTAAATCACCGTCTTGTTGAGCTAACCCCGCCGTGGCCGCATCGAATGAAAACGGCAACTGATGATAGTTGGCGATAATACTCAGGCAAGTCGCCAATGGGCGCTTGCCTGACTGCGTATTACTCATAATAGGCTGTGTTTACTCGCTTTAGAGGGCAGGCAAAATCTAAGTTAACTTCTAAATCAGGAACTTCAAAGTCTTTACTTGAGTTTAGTTTACTTGAATCAATATTTAACGAATTCAATAATAACCCCATACTCGCCAGCAACTTAGCTTTTGCCTGTTCTAAATCAGTTTCGGCCTCAGCAAGAGCAATACTCGCTTCAAAATACTCGTTTTCAGAATCCAGTACATCCAGTAATGACCGTTGTCCAAGGTCGAATTGATCTTTATAAGCAGTGCGTACTTTCCCTGACGATAGTTTGTGTTGACGCAGTGTGGGAATTCGGTCCCGCAAGCTTTCAATTTGGTTCATTTCAACCTGAATGGTTTGGTTGATATTGCGGCACACTAAATTTCTTTGTTGTTCTGCAGAGTTCACCTGAGAAACCGTACGACGGATTTCAGCGTAATCGCGACCACCGTTTAAAATATTGAAGCGTAACTGCAGACCAATCTGAGTATCATTTTGGCGATTATTAAAACCATTATCATCCAGCTCAGAGTAACTACGATTTGCGACTAAACTCAGTTTAGGCGAGTAAGCACCGCGCTTATTTGACGTTAATTGCTTTCTCTCTGCACGGATGTTTCTGAGCGCGGCATGCAGTTCAGGGTTGGTTCTATTTGCCAGGGTCATGGCTTCTTCAGTCCCTGCCGGAAGAAAAGCTTCGGAAACAACTGCGTTAGACGTTTGTTGCGGCGGTAATTCACCGACAATACGCAGGTAGCGCGTAATAACGTCATGCAAGTTTGAGCGTTGGGTTTCTAAGTTATTTGATGCCAGTGCCAGACGTCCACTAATTTGTTCTAAGTCAGCGTTTCGGGCAACACCTGCTGAAGCACTTTCTTCAATTTGCTCATAGACATCGCGGTGTTTTTCAACGTTGTCGCGCGCTAATTTTACCAGTTCGCGGTTCGTTGCTACATCAAGGTAAGCTTCAAAAGCTGCATAGCCGACATTTTCCGCAACCGTTTTCAACTCATAATAACGAACTAACTGAAGTTCTTGAAAATGCTCAATTAAGTTAGATGTCTCAAAACCATCAAATAACAGTTGCCGATAGTCTAAACTGACGCGGTTACCGCTAAACTCCTCGTTTAACGAATAGTCTCTTTTTGTATAGTTATATGAAGTAGAAACATCCAACTGGGGGCCATAGGAACCACGAGCCTGAGCCACATCACTGCTAACCGCCCGCATTTCATACCACTGTTTTAATACTTCCGGGTTTTTTTCAACAGCCTGCATAACCGCGTTTAACACTTTCGTATCATTCGGTGGCATTTCCTGAGCGTATGCAGCAGATGCAAAAAAGCCAGCAAGCAGACAGCCAGACAACCGTCTAACCAATAGTTTCACGAGATTCTCCTAATACAAGTTAATATAACTATAACAGTTAATCTTCGAAATATTATAACACTTAACAGTAGATCAAAAAATAGACGAGGTAGAGATCTGACCAGTCTTAATCAGTCTTAGCCTCGTCTGCAGTAAGCTCTTTGAACTACTCTAAGCCAGATAGCTTATTAGTTTGATGTAAATCAATGGAAGTTCCTTCGCTGCTGCTTTGTGTGGAAGCAGAGCTCCCACTGTCTATCAACAATTGACCATCGTTTAACATTTGTTGAATAAAGTCGCTCGATGACTGGCCATCCGCCATTTGCGCGTCCTGAAGTGTCACCACCTGGTCGGCGTTATCACTGCCGCTGAGGTTACCCTCAGAATTAATGTGCAACACGGTATTACCGTTACCATCGTCTTCTGCGTACAAGTAATTATCGATAGAGCCTGTGCTCTCACCTTGCAGTAAGTCCGAAAGATCTAAGCGATCAGCCTCTTCGTCACTGGCGAAGTTACCTAAAGCGAAGTCCTGAATCGTATCAGCCTCAGGAATATTAACGGTTCCTTCGTCATCGGCTTTCCAGACGAAGGTATCGTTACCGCCACCGCCAATGAGGACATCAGAATCTTGTCCACCAGTAATGCTATCGTCTTCCAGACCACCGACAATAAGATCACTGCTACCTGACCCTTCCAAAGTATTCTCGTTATTCGTCTCACCGAATAAGAAGTTTTTCTCGTCGACGGATTCATTGCCGTATTGGTCGGTAGAAGTTACTTTAAGAATGCCAGAGCGTCCTTCTAATTGACCGACATCATAGCTCCACTGACCGTTTGCGTCACTGGTGACAGTAGCGGAGTCTATGACATTACCATTCTCATCAACCTGTTCGATAATGACCGTTGAGTTGCTAGCTGCTTCACCATTGACTGTGAATTCTCTGAAGCCAACGTCAGTGTCGAACTTATCATTAACATAAAAGCTGTAAAAATTATCAATCTCTCCCGAAGCCATTACCAGAGTGACATCCTCTCCACTAGGTAAGGTTCCAGTTAATACAAGTATATCGGTATCTTCACCGTTAAAGCCCTGAACATCAGAGCGCGTTACGGTCATCTCTAATTCTACGGTTTGCCACCCCCGCCTAGTGAGTGTTAGATAAGATACGGTGTAAGTATCACCTACCGCGAATAAATAGGTTTCGTTGCTACCATCTTTAGATGTGATCTCTAGATTTCGTGTCCATCTATCATTTATTCGATAACTTTCTACGATATCACCCGGGTTATTCTCATTTACGGAATAATTCGAAATGATACCGAACTGGTTATTCGATACTCCACCGTCCCAAATCGAGTCAGTAACATTAACGTCTACTTCTGAATTCAGCTCAAAATCAACAATAGTAACCGATGGTTCAATCGTGCCTTCGCTCTGGCTTGCCTGAGCCTGGTTACCGACGTCATCAGATATTGTCGCGCTAACAGTGTACTCACCCACCGCTAACGGAATTTCAGTATCAACCTGCCAGTTACCATTGTTATCAACCGTTGCTTCAAGTTGCTGTTCATTACCGTCCGCATCCGTCACCACTAAGTAGACTGTGCCACCAATTTCATCGGAAGTTCCGCTTATGGTTGGTGTGGTATCGTTCACGTTAGTTGGCACTTCCAGGGTCAAAGTAGGAGCCGTTAAATCAATTTCGCCCTGGGTATTAGCTACCGCTTCATTACCCGCATCGTCTTCAACCGACGCCTGCACCGTGTACGTACCTTCTGCCAGTTCATCCGCTACATCGACAGCCCAGCTGCCGTCTGCAGCCACAACCGCCGTTAAGGTCTGTGTTTCATTATTAGCGTCGGTTACCGTCACACTGATTGTTGCACCAATTTCATCCGACGTACCACTTAGTGTCGGTGTTGTGTCGTTGGTGTCCGGGGCATCGATCGTCAACGTTGGAGCGCTCGTATCGAGCGTGAACGTCAGTTCGCTCTCATCCGAGACGTTTCCGGCTTCGTCCGTTTGACGTACCCGGATGGTGTTTTCACCTTCAACCGCCTCCGGTGCGTCTCTCATCCAGATCTCACCGCCGTCCGTGCTGTATTCCACCGTCGCGCCAGCCTCGACGTCGCCAACGCTGTAGCTTCCATCGCTCGTGACACCATCACTATCGTCTGAGCCCGTGTCGTTGTCCAGGCTGATGCTTGGCGCAACCACATTCGTATCGAGCGTGAACGTCAGTTCGCTCTCATCCGAGACGTTTCCGGCCTCATCCGTTTGACGAACCTGGATGATGTTTTCACCTTCCACCGCCTCCGGTGCTTCGCTCATCCAGGTCTCACCGCCGTCCGTGCTGTATTCCACCGTCGCGCCAGCCTCGACGTCGCCAACGCTGTAGCTTCCATCGCTCGTGACACCGTCACTATCGTCTAAGCCCGTGTCGTTGTCCAGGCTGATGCCCGGCGCACCCGGTGCCATTTGGTCAACGGTGTGCGTCGAGGCCGCGGTACTGTTAACCGTATTACCGGCCTCGTCGCTGGAGTTAACCACCACATCAAATTCAGTATCTGCAGCTAAATCGCTGCCGGCAACATCCACGCTCCAGGTGCCGTCAGCATTTACAACGGTGTTGTATTCGG
>NZ_JAKNDA010000006.1 GCF_023155095.1 Idiomarina aminovorans | reverse complement strand
GTCTGTTTTTGGCGGCTTCGTTGCCTGCCTCGAACGTGGGGCGTATTTTAGGGATTTAACTCGCCCCGTCAAGCGCTTTTCATGCCTTTTTAACTGTTTTCTCACTGACTGCGGAAAGTTTCAGCAACACGGTGGTTTTCTCGCCAAACTAAGGCCAGACATGACCTCTTATTCTGTATCTGCTATAAAGGCCGTAACAGCTTTTTTACTCAGGAGTACACTTATGGCAGATATCCGGAGCTACTGTGAATATGAACCCGTTATCGGGGAGCGCGTTTATTTAGACCCCAGCTCAGTCATTGTCGGTAATATTACCATCGGCGATGACAGCAGCGTATGGCCGATGGTTTCAGCAAGAGGTGACGTTAACCGTATTACGATTGGTAAGCGCAGTAACATTCAGGACGGTACCGTTCTTCATGTTACCCGAAAATCCAGCGCCAACCCCGAGGGCCACCCGCTAGTTATCGGTGATGAAGTCACGGTAGGGCACCACTGTATGTTGCATGGCTGCAAACTGGGTGATCGCATATTGGTCGGTATGTCAGCAGTCATAATGGATAATGTGGTTGTCGAAGACGATGTCATTATTGGAGCGGGTAGCTTAGTACCTCCGGGCAAACGATTAGAGAGCGGCTATTTATATGTCGGCAGCCCGGTTGAAAAGAAACGACGCCTTAATAGTGGTGAAACAAGCTTTTTAAGCCAATCCGCGCAAAACTATGTGGATTTAAAAGACGACTACCTTTTACAAGTCAGTCCGGTTTCTTAAATTAAAGGAAGCTTAATGAAAACGGCGGCTTTCCAGTCGCGAGAAGCTCAACAGGCCGGATAAGTCCTTTAGCCGGCCTGCAATAACATGTACGACACCGTCATGAATTTCGACAATACCTTTGACCCAAAGTAAGTTGCTGGTTAAGAAGCATTGTCGAAATTGCCGAGCGGTGTGCGCCCATACCACCACATTACTGTTTCCGCTTTCATCTTCTAACGTTAAAAAGGTGACGCCGCTACCGGTGCCAGGCCTCTGACGGCAGGTAACTAACCCCGCCAGCGTGAGTACCTGTCCTGACCGGCAGGTTATCAGGTCACTGGCCATAACACAGTTTTTTAATTCGGGGTGATTCCTCAGTAAGGCTAAAGGATGGCGACCTAAGGTCAGGCCCGTGGATTCGTAATCGGCTTTTATGTTGTCTGGCTCATCCGGCGCTGGTAATTGACGGGCAGGGCGGTCCTTAATATTCGCAAACAGCGGCATTTGCTGATCACTCATAGACAGACTTTGCCAGTGCGCCTGATGCCGGTGTCCGGCAATGCTTTGTAATGCATCGGCACGGGCCAGGGCATTAATATCTGAATCCCGCAATCCAGTCTGTCGTAACTCGTGCATGCTGGTGAAGCCGGTTTGCGGCCTTTGGCTCAGCGCCTGTTTTACTCGCGTTTCTGACAGGCCCTGAATTTGTCTTAGCCCCATGCGCACAGTTTCCTCAGAGCCTGTACTTTGTTTGGGTAGCCAGTAATAATCCCAATTGCTGACGTTAATATCCGCCGGCAGAAACGTCACGCCGTGGCGCTGAGCATCTTGTACTAATTGAGACGCCGAATAAAATCCCATAGGTAAACTGTTGAGCAGGCCCACGTAAAAAGCGGCGGGGTGATACGTCTTAAACCAGGCTGATACATAGGCCAGGTTGGCAAAACTGGCAGAGTGTGATTCGGGAAAGCCATATTGCCCAAAGCCACAAATTTGCCGGAACAGTCGCTCGGCAAACTCTTGTTTATAGCCCCGTTCCAACATGCCGTTAATGAGTTTGTCTTCAAAACGGGTTAAATGTCCGTTTTGCCCCCATGAGGCCATTGCCCGGCGGAGCTGGTCAGCCTCGCCACCGCTAAAACCAGCCGCAACCATAGCTAACTTAATAACTTGTTCCTGAAAAATCGGCACGCCCAGTGTTCTTTCTAATACCGATTTGACTTCATTACTGGGGTAGTCCACCGCTTCCAGCCCCGCACGGCGACGTAAAAAAGGATGTACCATGTCGCCCTGTATAGGCCCGGGCCGAACAATCGCAATTTGAATAACCAGGTCGTAAAAAGTTTTTGGCTTTAACCGTGGCAGCATATTCATTTGCGCGCGGGACTCTATCTGAAAGATTCCCATAGAGTCGGCGGTTTGTAGCTGTTGATAAACTCGGCTGTCTTCCTGCGGAATGGTTGCCATGGTCAGTTGCTGTTTATAGCGCGAGTTAATAAGCGCCAGCATTTTCCGCAGAGCAGTTAACATACCCAGCGCCAGCACATCCACTTTTAATAAGCCCAGGCTTTCGAGGTCTGTCTTGTCCCACTGAATAACGGTTCGGTCTGCCATAGAAGCATTCTCTAAAGGCACCAGTCGTGATAACTCATCGGCAGCAATGACAAAGCCGCCGACATGCTGAGACAAATGACGAGGCGTGCCCATCAATTGTCCGGTAAAATGCAAAAGATGCCGGCCCCGTAAGGAGTTTGCAACCTCCGGATGCTGCTGCGCTAATTGTTGCTGCCAGCTTTGCTCTTTATCACGTGTGTCTAAATTACTGCGGTAATACTGCAACTGCTGCTCACTAAAACCCAGAGCTTTGCCGACATCACGAAAGGCGCTTTTAAAGCGATAGGTAATAACCGTTGCAGCCAATGCAGCTCGCTGCCGCCCATATTTTCGATAAATATACTGAATGATCTCTTCGCGGCGCTCGTGCTCAAAATCCACATCGATATCCGGCGGCTCATTTCGCTCCTTAGAAATGAAGCGTTCAAACAACACCTGAATCTGCGTCGGGTTAACCGCAGTAATGCCCAGGCAATAACAAACAACGGAATTTGCTGCGGACCCGCGCCCCTGAAACAAGATACCTTGCTCACGGGCAAAACGAACTAAGTCGTGAATGGTTAAAAAGAAAGGCTCATAGCTTTGTTCTTTTATCAGCCTGAGCTCTTTTAAATAAAGAGCTTTTATTGACGCAGGCACCCCCTCAGGGTAACGCCAATGCGCACCTTGCTCTGTTAACTGTTTTAAATGCTCAGAAGCACTCATACCTTCAGGAACCAGTTCGGCAGGGTACTCATAGCGAAGCTCTGATAAACAAAATTGGCACTGCTTCGCAATAACCAAACTTTCTGAGAGCCATTTTTGCGGGTAGCACTGCTGCAGCTCACTTAAACTGCGCAGGTGATGCTCCGCGTTGTTGCTGGCTAAACCCGGCTGATGGACTAAAGATCCTCCCTGCTGAATCGCATTGAGAATGTCATATAAAGGCTGTTGCTCTGTGGTTGTCATACATGCGCCGCCAGCGCAGGTCACTGTCACTTTAAGAGCCTGTTGTAATTCGGTTACAGCCTGAAAAGTAAGTTCATCTTCAGCCTGATAATGGCGTTCGTATAAGAGCCAAAAGCGCTGCCGCCATACCGACTTGAGCTTTTCTCCAATCGCCATGAGCTGTGCTTGCTCAAAGTCGGGCTGCCACAATAAAAAACACTGAGAAAGACCATCAAAAAAATCATCAACATTGGCCTCATAATGGCCTTTTTCACTGCGGCTACGAAACAGCGTAATTTTTTTGCAAAGCTGCGCATAAGCTTCACGAGTTGGCGCAAGTAAGACAAAAGTCCCTACGTCTGTAACCCGAAACTCGCTGCCGACAATCAGCTTAATGCGCCGTTCTTTTGACGCTTGATAAGCTTTTACAATACCGGCAACAGAACATTCGTCAGTTATGGCTATAGCAGCATAGCCTAGCTCATCAGCCCTGTTCAGCAGCGCCTCCGGTGAGGCCGCAGAACGCAAAAAGCTGTAATGGCTTAAACTGTGTAGTTCAGCGAACTGTTTTTTCATACACGTACTTTGACAGAAAAAGCTTTCGACATATCAGCTGAACCACCCCTGTAAATACCACTGCCCGGACTCGTAATAAAGCCAGCCCAAACGCCGGTGTTTGTCTTGTGCGATCCAATAATCCCGTTCAACCTCGCCGGCATCCCACCAACCACAGACTTTTCGTTCAGGCCCGTGACGTAACTGCCATAAATCTATTGAGGTAAGCTCTGCAGGACGTAGTAACCAGAGCGGGCGTTTGAGTGCTGATGATAAAGCCGGAGGTTTTTCACCTGCCGGTCGGGGAAATTCATTATTCCCCGGCCGAGGATCATCATTCATTGCCGGAGAAAACACCGCCGGGTTGCCTAGCTTTGCCTGCAACCGACCAATAAGCGACAACGTTTCATGCCGATACTGCTGAGCTCCGAAAAAGTGACTAGTGTGCTGCTCAGAATTCAGTAGCTCACTGGCTTGCAACTTAATCTCTATAACCGGCTCTGGCAAAGGCGTGGATTCCATTTTTAACTGCAGTAACGACAAAAAATTCTGGCCACGCCACCCGGGCCCCGCCAGAGACACCGAAATAACAGAAGGGGGCGCATTTCGATGAAGCAATTCAATATCAACCTGCTGTATCACCTTTTGCCGTTGATAAAGAAAGTCCTCCAGCTCCCCGAACAGTCTTTTTAGCGGGAACAACAAACCTTGCCAATACGGAATTTCTGTCACTAAATCCAGGCTTTGTTGAAAGCTTTCAGGTGGCATGAAAAAGTCGTAACTCTGCTGTTTTCGGCCCTGTAGTTGCTCCAGGTGCAATAGCGTGTCCAGACCCAGTTGACGGCCAACTTCAGATCCGGGCAACTGCATCAGTTCGCCCAACTGGCGAAAGCCCGCTGCTTGACAGTGTTTCTGTACTTTTGTGCTTAACCCGGCGGCACTAATGGGTAACAGCTTCAGCCGCGCAGAGGAATCTTCAGGGCTTAGCGAAGCCGACCCCTCGTATTCAGCAAGCAGCTTTGCGGCTAAAGGGTTAGACGCTACAGCGAACTGAACAGTCAACGGTAACACCCGGACTTCACGAGACAGAGTTTCTAATGTCGCATTGAGTCCTCCATACAGCTGACTCAAACTATTCAACTCAATGGCGATACCTTTTGGGGAGTATAGAATTAACTTTGCAGCCCATTGATACAGCCGGGTAGCTAACTGTTGCAGCACTTGCTGTTCACGCTCCGGAACATACTCAATCAGCTGCAGTTGCTCACAAAGCGATATTGCCATAACCGTCTGAATGTGTGGTTGTACTCCAGACTCCTGCGCCAAAGCGTTGCATTGCACAATAACAGACTGACTGCCCTGTAACTGATAAAGCGCCAGAGGAAGGGTATTGGTGTCCGGCTGTAACCGAACACGGTTATCCAGTAGTAATTGTGGAAAGTGACAATATAACCACATTAGTTCAGCACAACATTTTCCAGTGGCCAGCCGACTTTGCGCTTTAATACGTCGAGCATGACACCCGCTTCAGACAGTTTTAAGCGTATACGGTTAGAGTAAGCCCGGGCTTCTTGGTTTAAAGCCGGGTCAGTCAAAACTACACCCATTTGTCCGGTCTGGGCCGCTTTATGCCAACGGCGGACACATTGAGCTGTCGCGGCTTTTTGGCCAAACCAACCCAAAGCCAGAGAGTTCTTGGTTTGCAGTACTTGCTCAAAAGCCCAGGCCGATTTTTCAGCCTGAGTTTGAATAACCACCTGCATGGATTCATTAAGCCCATAATAATGCAGGCCAGCTGCCGACAGCCAGGCCGGTGGGTTTACCCAAAAAACAGACTGCTTTTTTTGTACAGCCTGCTGTACCAAAGGCAATAATAGCGCTTGTTCGGAAAAAGCCGTCTGCAACTGCCATTCATGCAACCCGGGATATTGCCAGCCCCCACCAAGAGCCCTGTCCAACTGCTGAAAACCTGTGCTTAGCGTCGGCGTCTGGCTGTCTGTAACCTGACCATGCCAAACAAGACCTTGTTGAATAAGGGTCTGAAGCTTTGTCTGCATAACACCTCCAATACTGTACATATATACAGTATCATTAATTTTTACGGGTTAGCAACAGACATCATTACTCGCTTCAGTTATGATTCGTGTCATTTTTTTCAGTTAAAGTAGGGTAATATGCTGACATTGATACTGATTCCTTTCCGAATCGTTATTAATCTTTTATGGGGAATGAGCACCACCGCTATTATTGGAGCTTCAATTATTGGTGTCGGCGTGTTTAAGATTTTACTGCCTTTTAAAACGCCTCAACGTATTTGCTCTCGCTTAGGCAATGGCTTATTTCGAGTTTGGGCCTATTGCATGTCGATGATGTTTCAGTTAACTCAGCGTACGGAATGGCACATCAAAGGCGATCTCGATATCCATGAAAATGGCTGGTATATGGTTATGGCGAATCATCGTAGCTGGGTCGATGTCGCAGTATTGATGCACCTGACCCGTCGCCACATGCCAATGCCGCGCTTCTTTTTAAAGTCTCAGCTTATGTGGATACCTATTATTGGCTGGGGTTGCTGGGTACTGGATATGCCCTTTATGAAACGTTACTCCAAAGAGCTTTTACAGAAGAAACCGCATTTAAAAGGTAAAGACATCACCACCACGACGCGTTCCTGCGCTAAGTTTCGCCACATTCCCACAACCGTGGTGAATTTCTGCGAGGGCACACGTTTTACTCCGGAAAAACATAAGAAAAAGCACAGCTCTTTTAAAAACCTGCTTCCTCCCAAAGCCGGAGGCACCGCTTTTTCACTGCAAATTATGGGGAGTCAGTTTGAAGCTATTCTGGACATTACCATTGTCTACCCTGGTAATAATAAGCGGCCTGTTGTCTGGCATTTACTAAGCGGACAGCTAAAAAACGTTTATGTTGATATAAAGACATTACCCATTACCGACGACTTAATTGGCGATTACGCCAGTGATGAAGCCTTCAGAGCGCATTTTCAGGAATGGTTGAATAAGCGCTGGCAGGAAAAGGACGAAACCATAGAGTCAATGCGTAAGGAAATTCACAGCACCCGCTAAGGGAGTTTTATAATGGACTTTGAGTTTGTAAAAGAGTGGCTAGAAAAATTAGGTCTTGAAAGCAATTTACAGGAACTGAGTCTGGCCATCAGTTCGTTACTGGTTTTAATTGGCTGCTACCTTGCTTACGCTATCGCACGTTGGCTTATCGATCATGCTATAGAGCGGCTGCTACAAAGGGCACCTGAACGTTGGTATAAGTCACTGGTTAACAGCGGTCTTTTTAAACGCTGTGCCAACCTGGCTCCGGTTGTCGTTATACACAGTTTTATCCCTGTTTTATTTATTGATGATTTTGAAAGCTGGCAATCCCCTTTACGCATCGTAGTTGGTATTTACTTAACCTGGGTAATAACCAGTATTCTCACCGCTTTAGCTAACGTTGTTTCCATTGCCTATGACTACACTTATAAAGCTCGGGAAGTGCCTATTACCGGTGTTATTCAGGTGGCAAAGCTGATACTGGTACTTATGGCTATCATCATTACTATCGCTATTATTATGAACAAGTCTCCTATGTACCTGCTCAGTGGCTTTGGTGCTATGACGGCTATTCTGATGGTGGTTTTCCGGGACACCCTAATGGGCTTCGTTGCCGGGGTACAGCTGGCAACCAACCGCATGGTTGCTATAGGAGACTGGATTGAGTTGCCTGATCACGGTGTTGATGGCACCGTTCAGGAAGTGGGGCTTATTTCCGTAAAGATTGAAAACTGGGATAAAACCATTGTTTACTTACCCACCTACGTTTTAATTCACGAGTCTTTTAAAAATTGGCAAGGTATGGTCAATACCGGTGGTCGACGCATGCGTCGTTCACTGATGATTGACCTGGACAGCTCCAAACTACTTTCCGACGAACAGTTGGAAGAGCTGGCTACAAAGTACTTTGATCAATCGGTTGACGACTGGCTGGAAAAGAATGAACTGGATAAGCCCGTCAGCAATTTAACGGCCTTTAGAGTATTTACGGACAATTACTTAAGAAACCACAAACAGGTACGTGACGATCTGACTCTTATGGCACGCCTGATGCAGCCCACCGCTGCGGGTTTACCGCTGGAAATCTACGCCTTTTGCAAACAAACAGAATGGATGAAATACGAGGCCGTGCAGAGTTCTATTGTGGAGTATTTATACAGTGTAATGCCGGACTTTGGGCTGAAAAACTACCAATATTTAAATAACAATCACGCCTTCTCCCAGAGTGAAGAAAGCGCCTATTGTCAGTATAAACCAGAACCCTGAGTTACTTTTCTAACAAGTAACCGGCTAATTCAGAGAAGTCTTCAAGGAAGTTATCGCTGTCACGGAAACCCTGTGGCAGCATTTGATACTTGCCGTTTACGATAAAGGTTGGTGTTGCGTTAACCCCTAAGTTACTTGCCCGGCGATCCATCTTAGCCGCCGCAGCGCGGACACTAAAACTGCCCATCGTTTTATCAAACTCGTCACCCGAGACATCGTTCACGATAAACACATTACGAATGTCTTCTTTGCTGGTCAGCATACTATTTTTATTGAAGTTATAATCAAAAATAGCCGCTGCAATCTGTTCTTCTTTATCTAACTTTTGCGCAACCACAAAAGCCTGAGTCATGGTCTCACCCACGTTACCGCGAGGGCTGATGAAGGACACATGCGCCTTTTGAAAAGCGTCCGGGTATGCCGACTTCATTTCTTTTGCAATAGGTTCAAACCGATAACAATGAACACAGTAAAATGAGAAGAACTCAGTAATTTCCGGCTTGCTGGTGGCTTCGTCAGCTATTACTTCATAGTGAACACCTTCTTCAAAGTCCTGAGCCTGAGCAAAACCTGTTGCTACCATTAATGCTCCGGCAAAACCCATTAACCACTTTTTCATCATCATTTCCTGTTATCTGTTAAAGCTATCTATTTAAACTAACCGTTAAAACTATCCATTAAAACCCAGGTTCAGCGGCGCTTCATCCAGTCCCGCTAGCTGTTCTTTCAATGCCAGAATCTGTTGTTCCCAATAACGGCTTTCTGCAAACCAGGGGAACGCTCTTTGAAAAGCACTATCTTGCCACCGACGAGATAACCATGCCATATATTGAATGATTCTAAAACTGCGCAAAGGTTCAATTAATATCAACTGCGCGGTATCAAATTCGCAGAAATCTTCATAGCCAGTCAACATGGCATCCATCTGTAGCGTCTGCTCCTGATGCGAACCATTCAGCATCATCCATAAGTCCTGCACCGCAGGCCCTGAACGACAGTCATCGAAATCGACGAAGGTCAGCTTGTCCTCGTACTGCAGAATATTACCGATGTGGCAGTCACCATGCAGCCGCTGATAATCAAAGTCTTGTAGCGGTGTAGAACGTAAGCGCTCACTTAAGGGATCAAGAATAGCGAAAAAGGCATCGGTTAGTTCAGCGGGCAATAAAGCAGACTGCCGAAGTTCGGCAACGGACTGCTCAACAAAACCCTGGTAGTCTATCGCTTCCCGAACTTTGAACTTGCCTGACTGAGCTACGGCATGCATTCGTCCAATTTGACGCCCCAGACGCTCGAGTTCATCCAGATCATTGGGTTCAAATGCGCGGCCACCAATACTCGGGTAAACGCAAAAACGATAACCTTCAAATTCGTGCAGCCGTTTCCCCTGCAATAGCAAAGCAGACACAGCCGGTATTTCGGCTTGCGCCAGCTCCTCAATAAACTCAATCTCTTCCTGAATTTGCTCAGTGCGCCAGCGCTGAGGCCGGTAGAACTTGGCCACGTAACGTTTGCGGTCATCGTCCGCGAATTGATAGACCCGGTTTTCATAGCTGTTAAGCGCCAGCAAGCCCGAATCGGGATACAAGCCGACACTTTCTAAGGCATTAACAACCAGATCCGGCGTCAGTCCCTGAAAAGCAAAGTCTGACGCGTTCTCTGTAAGATTACTCATATAAAAAGCGGCTCTGATGCGTATTAGTTATATCCGCATTATCAACCGCTGTTACCACGAAGTAAAACTCTGTGACTTGTTCTTTCAATAAAGAGGGCGGAACCGCTAAGGTTAGCGGTAATGTGCCAACCTCACCGGCTGAAACCTGTTTGGTAGACTCACCTATCAGCTCGAACTCCTTAAACCCTTTAACTTCTATGCGGTAAGTCATGTCCTGCTGCGACTTATTCACCAGCTTTAAGGTAAAGACGTTTTCAATTTGGCCTTCAATGTTTTCTCTAAATAGCTGATTTCTATCTCGCAATACGTCCACTTCCAACGGTACCCGACTGGTAATATCCCATACCAGTACCGCACTGACCGCCACAACCATAATAAAATAGCCAATACTTTTCATTCGCCATGGATTGGTTTTCTGCTTTTTGTCTTTTGCCGCCAGGTTGCGCTCTGTGGTAAAACGAATAAGCCCTTTGGGATAATTCATTTTATCCATCACGTCATTACAGGCATCAATGCACGCACCACAATCAATACACTCGTATTGCAGGCCATTACGGATATCGATACCGGTCGGACAAACCTGTACGCACATATAGCAGTCAATACAGTGACCTAAACCTTTCTCTGCCGGATCAGCTTTGCGTGAGCGGGGTCCGCGCGGTTCACCACGTTCTGCATCGTACGACACGGTATAAGTATCTTTATCAAACATCGCGGACTGGAAGCGAGCGTAGGGGCACATGTGTGTACACATGATTTCGCGCATATAGCCGGCATTACCATAGGTACAGAGCGTGAAGAAAAGCACACTGAAGGTCGCCCAGAAACCGGCGTCCAGAGTAAAAAAGTTAACGAACAGGTCGCTTATATCAGTAAAGTAACCAACAAAGCTCATTGACGTTAATAAAGCGACCAGTATCCAGCCGGTTTGTTTGCCGGTTTTGCGCCACAGCTTGTCAAAATCCATTTTGCGCTCATCTAACTTAATACGCTTGTTGTGCGGGCCTTCAAATTTTTTCTCAAACCACATGAAAATAAACGTCCAGGTGGTTTGTGGGCACATAAATCCGCACCAGACCCGGCCAAAAACGGTAGTCACAAAAAACAAGGCAACGGCGGCTACAATGGCGAACCAGGCAACAACCGTGAAATCCTGCGGCCAAAGTGTTAAACCATAGATACGAAACCGCTGCTCCATAATATCGAGCAGAACCGCTTGTTCGCCTTGGTAGGTCAGCCAGGGAATAAGGGCAAAAACCGCCAGTAAAAGAAAGCCAAAACCACGACGAAAATATTCCATCACACCTTTAGTATCTCGCACATAAATACGGCTGCGAGGGGAGTAGTTATCGTTGTGCTTTTTTCCGTCCGGACGTTGAATTTTAACTTTATCGGCAGACTGAACCGTTACTTTTTGTTCCATGAGCAATACCACTTAATGTCACGGCGAGGTGCGCACAGTATAACGGATATTACTCTGCTGCGCAGCTCACTGGGCTGAATCAATAATACAATCGAAAAGTATGTTACAACCGGCTTCTACATCGTGCCAGTGCGACCATTCATCTGGTGCATGGCTGACACCGTTCACAGACGGGATAAATATAAGCCCGGACTGTGTAATTTCAGTGAAAAACTGTGCATCGTGCCCGGCGCCACTGGGCATTTTAAGGCACGAGTATTTTCTGGCTTTTGCCTTTTCTTCTATCTGTTTTGTCAATTTTTCTGAGCAGGCCTGGGGGTTTAACCAACTGACTTGTTCATATTCAAATTTTAAGCGGTGCTTACGGGCAATGGCTGATAACGCTTTATTACAAGAGTCTGCTAGCTCTTTCATCACATCAGAGCTCATATCCCGTCCGACAATCGTAAATACCGCTTCGCCGGGAACCGTGTGCGGACTGCCAGGCTTTAAATCAACCTTGCCTACGGTAATACGTGTTTTATCGGTGCCGTCCTCGGCAATAATACGCTCAATTTCGTGCGCAAAATCTGCCAGCCCCATAAAAGCATCACTGCGCATATTCATGGGTGCGGTACCTGCATGGTCGGCTTGACCTTTTAAGTGAACTATCCATTTAAACACACCGGAAATACCCTCTACAGCGCCAATGGTCAGTTCTTTTTGAAAAAGCACCGGCCCCTGCTCAATGTGCAGCTCATAAAAAGCTTTTAATCGTTCCGGTGGCCAGGCGGCATCCAGAGCATTCATAACATCCATGCCATGTTCAGCCATGGCGTCCTTTAAGTACATGTTGTCAGCGTCGTGAGCGGACATAAGCCAGTCAGGATTAAGCACGCCGGCAACGGCCTGTGAACCCATCATGCCACCAAACCGGCCTTCCTCCTCTGCCGTACCAACCACCCATACAGGATGCTTTAATTGAATCTCATTTTCTTTGATCGAGCGCAAAACTTCGAAGCCTGCCAACACCCCAAGCGCACCATCAAAAATACCACCCGCCGGAACCGTATCTAAATGCGAACCGGTAAGAATTGCTGGTTTCTTACTGTAATCCCCGATACCAAAAAACACATTGCCGGCACCGTCCATAAAGGTTTCAAAACCATCTGCTCTGGCCTGATCCATCATCCAGCGACGTGCTTGCATGTCAGCATCGGTAAAGCCCCAACGGTAAACACCATGGTCGCTTTCGTTATAGCCAATTCGGGATAATTCAAGTACGGTTTTTTTTAAACGATCTGCATTAATACTCAACATAATACCTCCTTTGCTTCTGTTATAAGCGTAGGACATAAATTAAAGAGCACCAAAACAAAAAAGCCCGCACCAAAAGGCACGGGCAAAGGTTGCATAGGGCTAAGGGGAGCCCCAGGAGGGTTACGACAGTTTGCGTGCAGTTAAGGCTGCATTAAGTACCGCCGCTAACTTAATTGACGATTGAATCGCCTGCGCTGAAACCTCATGCTTCAGCAAAGTTTGCACGTGTGAATCAATACACATGCCACAGCCGTTTAGTGCCGATACCGCCAGTGAGAACAACTCAAAGTCCGCTTTATCGACACCCGGGTTAGCCATTGCATTCATGCGGAGTCCCGCAGGAAGCTTAGAAAACTGTTTATCGCTTGATAAGTGCAGGAAGCGATAATAAATATTATTCATTGCCATTAATGACGCGGCAGTTTTTGCGGCGGTCTTAACGTTGTCTTCAATTTTGCCTTCGGCTTCTTCTTCCACAGCCTGGGTTAGCTCGTCGTTCGACAAGGTGTAAACCAGCGAGAGTGCTGTGCCGTAGAACTGGTCATTGGTTAAACCCGACTGCTCAACGTTTGAGAATAAGCTCGACAGGTTTAATTTGGTGTCTTTACTGTGATCACCTAATAACTGTTTGTAATCTGCAATTGCCATACGTAACTCCTGAAATTCGGTGAAAGTGGGAAGCAGGCGCCGATGGCATTGCCATCAGCGCTTATTTTAAGGGAATAGACACCAATTAAAGGGTGTCGCCGCCCAATGCGCGGTTGCAAGGACACAGCTCATCGGTCTGTAAACCGTCTAAAATACGCACGATTTCTGCCGGGTTACGACCCACGTTCAGGTTGTTTACCGATACGTGCTGGATAACGTTGTGCGGATCAACAATAAAGGTTGCACGCAAAGCAACGTTTTCCGTTTTGTCACGAACGCCCAGGCCATCAACCAACGAGCCGTCATCAGCAAAAGAGTACTGGTTCAGACGGTCAAGATCGGGGTGCTCACGGCGCCATGCCAGTTTCACAAACTCGTTATCGGTGCTGCCACCCATGACAACCGTATCGCGGTCAACAAAGTCTTCGTTCAGTTTTGCGAACTCAACAATTTCAGTCGGGCAAACAAATGTGAAATCTTTAGGATAAAAGAAAATGATTTTCCACTGACCTTCAAAACTGTTGTTATCGATAGTTTCAAAAGCACTTTCGCCATTTTCTTCCGGCATATTGAATTTAGGTTTTGCTGAAATCACGCTAAATTCTGGTAGTTTATCGCCTACTGTTAACATAATTAGTCTCCTTGATTGGGATTTGAGATTATTCGCTCCTTAACGATTTAAGAGCTAGTGTAAGGATGCAAACAGATTGGATAAAACGAATAAAACAAATTATGATAATCGAAAATACCAATTAAGCGGATAATTCTACGGATGACGCTACAAACAATGCAACGGATAACTTATGAGTAAATTACCCAGTCTGAAAAACCTCAGTTACCTGCTGGCACTGCATCAGGAACAAAACTTTAATCGTGCGGCGGCCGAGTGTAATGTCAGCCAGTCCACACTAAGCAGTGGCATTCAAAACCTGGAGGAACAACTCGACTGCCAGCTTATTGAGCGGGACCATAAGTCGTTTCTTTTTACCGCATTAGGCGAAGAGACGGTGGAGAAGGCGCGGGACATCATAAGCGCGTCGGAAGAGTTGCTGCATTACGCACAAGGGCAGGGCAATATTATGGAAGGGCCTGTAAGGCTCGGCATTATTCCCACTATAGCTCCGTTCGTGATCGGTGAACTGAGCAAAAACTTACAGGACAAATTTCCTAAGCTGCTATTGCAGTTGTCTGAAGACACGACTCAAAATTTACTGCACAGCCTGCGCAACGGCGAATTGGACATTCTTTTGCTGGCGCTGCCAATGGATATTCAGGGAAATCAAAAATGGATACTGGGTCGGGACCCATTTAAGCTGGTTATACACAAAGAACTGGCAGAAACGGTTGGAGAGCCGGTTGACTACGATAAGCTGCCCGCTCGCAGTATTTTCCTGCTGGAAAAAGAACATTGTATGACAGGACATGCGGTAGCGGCCTGTCAGCTCACTGATTCGATAAAAATGAACCCGTTTACCGCCACCAGTTTACATAGCTTAGTGCAAATGGCCGATGCTCGTTTAGGCGCTACCTTCGTTCCGCAAATGGCTATTGATAAAGGCATTTTAAAAAATACCGAGCTGGTATCGTTAAAACCTACCGGGCAGGAAGCGTCCCGGGATATCGGCCTGGTTTACCGTCCGACCACCAGTCGTCGGCAGACTTTCCGTAAAATAGCCGAAGAAATTGCCAGGTTGCTGCCCGTCAACACCTTAAACTAACGGCGTCTGGCTGGCGGTAATGGATGACGGTCAGCCAGACTCATACTCTCGCCGTCAGGCTTTATAACCCGCGCATGACGACGGTTGAGTTTTCGTGGATCGGTAACGCCACAGGAATGCGCAATAATATTGACCCCATATTCCATATACTTGTGATAATTCGCCGCACGAACCGACTTATTTTCCGGATTTAACCCTCTCATCAATTTAGGGTCATCGGTTGTCACTCCGGTCGGGCAAGTGTTGTTGTTGCACTGCATAGCCTGAATGCAGCCTAATGAAAACATAAAACCCCGTGCCGAGGTCACAAAGTCAGCCCCTACAGCAATAGCCCAGGCAACATCCGCGGGGGTAATCATTTTACCGGAAACAATCACCCGGATGCGCCCGTGCAAGCCCGCTTCTGTCAGTTTATCAATAAGCACAGGCAGGCTTTCGGTCACTCTTAAACCAACGTAGTCCATTAACGGCTGAGGCGCCGCTCCGGTTCCTCCGTCGGCGCTATCCAGAGTAATAAAGTCAGGGGCGTATTCTTCGCCCCGGGTCAAAATGCAGGCTATGAGTTCGTCAATCCAGGAGGGATCGCCCATGACAAACTTAAAACCGGTAGGCTTACCGGTTATTTTTCGTACCTTTGCTATAAAGTCGAGCAATTCTTCGTTATTACTAATCTCGGGATGGCGGTTAGGGCTTATGGCGTCTTCACCTTCGACAATGCCTCGAATTTGAGCAATCTCCTTATTTACCTTAACGCCGGGCAAAATCCCACCCTTACCAGGCTTGGCCCCCTGACTCAGTTTAATCTCAAACATTTTTACATTATCGTGACGACCTAACTCCGCCAGACGCTCTTCATGCAGACGACCCTCTTTGTCACGCACCCCAAACTTGGCGGTTCCCATTTGGAAAACAATGTCGCAATGTCCCATTAAGTGGTAAGGCGATAAACCACCTTCGCCGGTATTCAGCCAGCAGCCGGCTTTTGCGGCGCCTTGAGATAACGACTTAACCGCAACCGGTGAAAGTGCACCGTAACTCATCCCGGAAATATGAAAATACGAAACCGGAGAATATGGAGTCTGACAATACGGACCTATGGTGACCGATTCGGGCAACGTAGCCTGCTCCGCCATAGGTGGATAGGGCGCGTTGCTGAAAATAATGGTGCCGGTACGGCTTAAGTCTCGTGTGGAACCAAAAGCGACGTTTCTCTCTGCATTTTTCGCGGCCCGGTAGACCCAAGTGCGCTGAGCCCGGTTAAACGGCATTTCTTCACGATCCATGGCAAAAAAATATTGGCGCATAAACTCACCCATACGCTCGAATATGTAGCGGAAACGTCCAACAACAGGATAATTATGACGGATTGTGTGTCGGCTTTGTGTTTTGTCGACAACATACATAACGCCGACAGACACAATCAATGTAATAATGACTAATACAAAAGTGGCCGCTAACCACTGCGCTAATACAAGTAAGGAATCCGTGCTAAAAACGTTGCCGCTCATGGGGGTCCAATTCATTTAAGTAACTGATATTCGTATTAACGGTCAAAGCGACAAACAGATCAAGCGCAGTGTCATCAAAATTCTTTTGAATGGCGTATACTGAACACAATTCAATAAGAAGGAGAGACGTATGTTCAATCCAAAAATTATTTTAACCGCTATGTTAGCGGTTTCGGTAAGTGGTGCAGCCACAGCGGAGAATATCGAAACCGAGCGTCACAAAATTAACGTCAGCACCTTTGCTGATGGCTTTACTAACCCCTGGGGTATGGCGTTTCTTCCCGATAAAAGCATTTTGGTAACCGAACGCTCAGGCGACATCTATTGGGTATCGGCTAACGGTAGCTACCGCGAAAAAATTGGCGGCACTCCGAGCGTAGTCGCTAAAAGTCAGGGCGGTATGCTGGATATAACGGTTGATCCAAACTTTGACGAAAACAACTGGGTTTATATTAGCTACTCAGAAGCGGCTCAGGACGGAAGCAAAGGTAACAGCACAGCCGTTATGCGCGCTAAACTCAAAGACAAGCAATTTACCGGCAAAGAAGTGATTTTCCGTCAGGCACCAAAATACGAAAGCAACGCACACTTTGGTTCGCGGCTGGTTTTTTCTCCTGAAGGACACCTGTACATTACGTTAGGCGACCGTTACTCACGCATGGACGATGCTCAGACACTGGATAACCATCACGGCAAAATTGTGCGTATCTGGCCCGATGGCAGCATTCCGAAAGACAACCCTTTTATTGGCAACGACAGCGCACTGGATGACATTTGGTCTTATGGTCACCGCAATGTTCAGGGTGCCGACATTCATCCTGAAACCGGAAAGTTATGGTCAGTTGAGCATGGTCCACAAGGGGGCGATGAAGTGAACATTCCACAAGCCGGTAAAAATTACGGCTGGCCGGAAGTCACTTACGGTGTTGACTATGGCGGCGGCACAATTAGTGAAGATGCGATAAAAGAAGGCACTGAGCAACCGTTTTATTACTGGGTGCCTTCCATAGCCACAGCCGGAGCGACCTTTTACACCGGCGATGCCTTCCCTGAGTGGAAAGGCGATTTTTTTGTTGCGGCCTTAAAAAGCTCACTGGTGGCTCGTCTGGACTTATACGAAGGCCGAGTGATGCACGAGGAACATTTATTTGAAGATGCCGTTGATGCACGCATTCGTCAGATTAAGCAAGGGCCGGAGGGTTACCTTTATTTACTAACCGACGAGTCTGATGGCTCCATCATTCAAATAAAACCGGTGGATTAATCATGTCGTATTCAGCTGTATTAAAAAAACTTACTGATACGGGGCTGCCTTTATTGGCGGCCTCTTTCGTTGTTCACTCAGCAGAGGTGGATGAAACCGTGGTAGTGACAGCCACGCAAGGTGAAACCCCCTGGCTGACCACGGCGGCCAGCATCGACCGGGTTAATGTGGAAAATACCCTGCCTTCAATGAAAGTTGATGCCGGTGATGCATTAGCTGGTGTTGCGGGTATTCAAGCTGACAACCGCTACAATTACGCGCAGGATACCCGGCTTGTGGTTCGTGGATTTGGTTCACGTGCCGCTTTTGGTGTCAGAGGCTTGCAGCTCAATGTCGACGGCATTCCGTTGTCGATGCCGGACGGTCAGGCACAAACGTCCAGTATTTTTCTTGACAGTATTGATTCACTTGAGGTTTTACGGGGTCCTTTAGCCACTTTATACGGTAATTCCGGTGGCGGCGTGGTTGAGTGGTTCAGTCGCAAACCCACTGAAACAGCTTTGAAGTGGGGCGGTCAGTTCAGCGAAAATGACACTCAGCGCTATAACGTTAATGCGCAGTGGGCAACCGATACTAAACAACTGCAAATTCTGGCATCCGACTTTCAAACCGACGGCCCCCGCCGGCATAACTCCGCCGAACGCCAACAACAGGCGCTGCGTTGGTATCATCAGTGGGACGACCAGAATCGTTTTATTATCCGCTACGATAATAACGACGCGCCGCTATTACAGGACCCTAGCGCATTAACACCTCAAGACTGGCGAGAAGATCCGACTCAAACCGTGCAACGGGCCGTTGATTTCAATACCCGCAAAGATATCCATCATCGTCAGGGTTCGCTGAGCTGGTTCCATGAACGCGACAGCGGTGAAGGTTTAATTTCGCTCTGGCAGGGTGACCGCGATATTGAGCAGTTCCTGCCATTTGCCGGTGACGACGCGACCAGTTCTGGTGCGGTTATTGATGTTTCGCGCCAGTTTGAAGGGGCGCATGTGCGCTGGCGTCAACGCGGAATGAACGGGTCTGCAACCCTGGGAGCGCAAATAGAACGTCAGCAGGATCACCGCTTTGGTTATGTAAACAACAATGGTGAGAAAGGAAATTTGCGCCGCAACGAATTCAACTGGATAGAGAACACCTCAGCTTATTTGCGTTTTCAATGGCAACTGTCGGAAGAACTCTCTGCAACTGGCGGGGTTCGTTACAGCGACATTAATTATGAGGTTGAGGATTATTTTACTGAGCTGGATAATTCTGACGACAGCGGCAGCAGCAACTTTAGCAAAACCACCGCAGCCGTTTCTGTTACCTGGCAATTTCTGCCAACTTCAGCCACTTACCTCAGTTTAGGACAAGGTTTCGAAACACCGACATTGACCGAACTGGCTTACCGCAACCAGGGCTCCGGCCTGAACCGGGAGCTGGGGCCCTCAACCAATAATCAGTGGGAGTGGGGCATTAAGCACCAACTCGTTAACGACTGGCGTCTGCACTTTGCCTTCTTTGGTATTGAAAGCGAAGACGAAATTCTGGTGGATCAGTCAAACGATGGTCGCACAATCTACCGTAATGCCTCAGAGACCACTCGCGAAGGGGCTGAGCTGAGCATTAACGGCGCACTAACACAGCGACTGGATGTGCTGCTATCGTACAGCTACATAGACGCAACCTTTGATGATGGCCCGCTGCAGGGGAACCAGCTACCCGGCGTGGCAAAAAGCCAGGGGTATCTGCGCCTTAACTGGCAGCCTACCGAGCAATGGCTGGTTCAATTAGCCGGACAGTATCGTAATGAAACGCCGGTCAATGATCAGAACGACACCTTTGCCCCGTCTTACACTACCTGGGATATTGCTGTCAGTCGCGATTGGCAGTGGTCTAAAAGTGAGCTGGATATCTGGGCCCGGGTTGATAACATCACGGACAAAGATTACGTCGGTGCTGTTGTTGTTAATCAGGGAAGTGGGCGTTCGTTTGAACCGGCAGTAGGTCAGCAGGCAAGCGTCGGCATCAGTTGGCGCCGACGCTTTTAAGCCCGTTTTACAGGTTCGTTCTTAAAACATCGAGCAGGCGCTGTGCCGTCTGCTCTGATGATGCTGGGTTCTGACCGGTAATTAACATACCGTCCTGAACGGCATAAGCCTGCCAGTCATCAACCTTGCGGTAATGTCCGCCTTTTGCGGTCAGCTCATCCTCTAACAGAAAAGGAACCACTTCTGTAAGCTCTACGGCGGCTTCTTCACTGTTACTAAAGCCAGTAACCGTGCGGCCCTGAACTATCGCATCTCCGCTGGGAGTTTTAGCATTTAATAACACCGCTGGCGCATGGCAAACAGCTGAAACCGGCTTACCTCGACTCCAGAAATGCTCAATCAGCTTTATAGAGTGTTCATCGTTGGTTAAATCCCACATTGGTCCGTGACCACCCGGATAAAAAATTGCGTCAAAACCTTCCGGATCTACATCTTCAATCTTACAAGTGGTTTCGAGTTTTTGTTGTGCCGTTTTGTCATTGTCGAAGCGCTTGGTCGCTTCTGTTTGCGCATCAGGCGCAGCGCTGTTCGGGTCAATCGGTGGTTTTCCACCTTTAGGCGAAGCCACAGTGATATCCACACCCGCGTCTGCAAAGATATAATAGGGTGCTGCAAACTCTTCTACCCAAAAACCGGTTTTATGGTCTGTGTCACCCAGTTTATCGTGCGAGGTTAGTACCATTAATACTTTCACTTAGCTCTCCTGTTAAATGATTTATAAAGTTAGTATAGACTACGCCATAAAACGCCTGCTTGATCACTCGCTATGCTGTTCCAGCCAACGGTATAAGGTACGGCGGGTTACGCCCAGAATATCGGCCGCTTTAGATTTATTTCTCTCTGCGTGCGCCAGCACTTTGCGAATATACTGATTTTGATACTCATCCAGCGTCGGCCACTCAGGTCCGTGTTCCACTTCCGGTTCATGCTCACTGTCGAGTATCCGTTGCGGTAAGTCCTCAACCGCAATTTTATCGTCTCGGGAAAAAGTGAAGGCACGCTCTATCGCATTTTGTAGTTCGCGGACATTACCCGGGAAACGGTAACGATAAAGTTGTTCAAGCGCAGCCGAAGATATGCTTTGAACGGCTTTATCGCTGTTCTTTTGCAACTGTTGTAAAAAATAATTCGCTAAGCGCTCAATGTCTTCGCCACGCTCACGCAAAGGCGGAACTCGTAAACTGAAGGTTTCCAGACGATAAAATAGATCCTGACGGAAGCGGCCCTCTTCAACGTGTTTTTCTAAGTCCTGGTGAGTCGCAGCTAATATCCTGACATTAACGGTTTCTTCTTCGTCACTGCCGACTGCGCGAATGGTACCTTCCTGCAAGACCCGCAGCAGCTTAGCCTGCAACGCCATCGGCATTTCGCCAATTTCGTCGAGTAATAAAGTGCCCCCGTCAGCTTGCTTCAGAAGACCCTGCCGTTTTTTCTGAGCGCCGGTAAAAGCGCCGGCGGCGTGACCAAAAAATTCACTTTCCATTAAGTCAGCGGGAATACCAGCACAGTTTACCGCCTGAAAGCTATTTTCAGCACGGTCACTTAACTGATGCAAAGCCTTTGCGACCAATTCTTTACCGGTACCACTTTCGCCAGTAATTAATACGCTGCCGTCGGCTGACGCAATGCGCTCTATCTGATCATAGAGTTTGCGCATTGACGGGCTTTGCCCAATAAGTCCTCCGGGCCCTTTTTGTTGCTGGCGGTAACGTTTTAGCTCACGCTGTAATGACCGATGCTCAAGAATACGCTGCACACTGAGCAGCAAATGCTCAACGTCGAGCGGCTTCGTTAAAAAGTCATCGGCGCCCTGCTTTAAAGCGTCAACGGCCTGATTGACCGTACCAAAAGCGGTGATCAATAGCAGCGCCGGCGCGCTATCTTCATTTTTCAGGCTCTCTAAAAGTTGTAAACCAGATTCGCCCGGCAAGCGAATATCGCTGATGACCAAATCCAGTGTCGGTGCAGCTTTTTTAAAACCTTCAACACTGCCCCAGGCCGTGACTTTATAACCTTCGGCCTCAAGCTCCTCAACCAGCAGTTCCTGTAAAGCCGGGTCATCCTCAATAACGCCGATAATGGCTTTTGCTGCTGTCATTCGTTACCTCCGTTAGTGACCACTTGTCGAATGCATTGCGCCGGCAAACTTAAGGTGACTCGACAGCCACCGTTTGGGTTATTGGTCAAAGACAACGCTCCGTTATGATCATTCAATACGTGTTTAACGATGGTTAAACCCAGGCCAGTGCCTTTGCCCTGAGGTTTATTGGTTTCAAACGGCTGTAATGCTTTGTCTTTCATAGATTCAGGCAGGCCTTCGCCGTCATCATCTATAGTAATAACGACGCCTTCTCCGGCGTATTCAGCAGCAACGGCAACCTCAGATTGAGCGGCCTGCAGGCCATTACGCAATACGTTAACTAACGCCAGTTCCAGTCGTTTAATATCAACTTTCAGAATGACATCTACCAGCTCTTTCATCACAACTTTAGCGGAACCTTTATCTTGCTCGAACTCAATACTGGTCATTGCGGTTGCAACTAAGTCACGCAACGAAATAGGCTCGCGCTGTTGCACCGGCGTTCGGGAAAAGGCCAGCAATTGATTGACCAAACCGGTCAAACGTTGCACTTGACCTCTCACCGCTTTTAACTGGCGCTGGCTGTCATCATCTTTATGAGTGCGTAATAAGCGGCTGGCTCTACCATCAATAACGGTTAGCGGAGCGCCTAGTTCATGCGCAACACCACTGGCCACACTGCCAATAGCCGCCATTTTTTCTTGCTCGCGCAGAGCTCGTTGAAGTGAAGCTTCATGCTCCCGACGCTGTTCCAGCTCTTGCTCAGCCTCTGTGATGCTATCGAGCATACGGTTAAACCCCTGGGCTACCTCTTGCAGTTCGGATGGCCCGGCAGGTGTCACACGAGTACTGCGATTACCTTCCGCCACCTGCAGCATGGCATCCTTAAGTGCCACCACGTGCCGGCCGACACCTCGGTAATGACCGAACACCAGTACCGCAATGGTGATTAAGCCAAATGCCGCCCAACTCAACCAGGCGTATTGACTCAATGTTTCAAAAGATTCGTCAAAGTCACTGGCGCGCCGGTTGATTTGTAGCAGGCCAATAATACGACCACCGCGATCAACAATCGGAAGAAATTGCGAGAAAACATCACGGCCTTCAACGCGTCGGTAATCGTCTTGCTTTATACCTGTTTGAACGGTTTGTAGTGCGAGCTGGCTGTTACTTAAATCCGTTTCTGTAATGCCGGCTTCCGCTACTTGCTGACCATACACATTATACACCGATGCGCCATAAACCCGCCCAATATTAAATACCGAATCAAGGTTTGCCTGAACGGTTCTCAAGTCATTATTAAGCAAGGCGTCGCTTATCGGTAAGCTAATAGCTCGCCCTAATAACTCTAAGTCACTCTTTAGCCGTTCATTAGCTTCATCGGAAGCAACTTGTAACCCCACACTTATCGCTATGCCGGAAATTAGCAGCATTGGCACAACAACATAAATAAGCAGTCGTCGTTGCAAGCTGGATAGCGGCCAGTTGTATCTTTTTGTCACACTGCCTCCCTTAACTGTGTACCAAGGATACACATTTTTAGGCTTGCTTTCCGAACACTCATATTAAAAAAAATAAAAATACAATAAAATCAGCTGGTTAAAAAGTTGGCACAGTCTTCGCTTTAATCTCAGTGTTATTAAAACAGAGATGTTCATTTAGGAGATTATCATGCAAAAGACAATTATCGCACTAGCAACGGTATTCGCACTGGGCAGCACCGCCGCAATGGCTCAACAGCAACAAGCTCAGAATTCTATGGCGCAACAACAACAGCAAACTCAAGAAATTTCAGAAGGTATGCTGGTTAAGTTTGTAACGGCTATGGAAGATGTTCAGAAAGTTACTGAAAAATACCGTGACCAATTCCAGGAAGCAGAAAACCAGGAAGAAGCTCGCGGAATTCAACAGTCCGCACAGAAAGAAATGATTGCGGCAGTTGAAGGCGCGGGTCTGACCCCACAAGAATACAACATGATTATTCAACAAGCGCAAAATGACGAAGAACTGCGCGCTCGTTTAGAAGAAATGACTGGCGATGGAAACTCTTAATCAAGAGTTAACTTTAATAGCTAAACCCGTAGCTCAAATAGAGCCGCGGGTTTTTTCGTTTCAGGAATAAAAACTTACGTTTAGCTCGTTTTGTACTCCCCCCCCTAATTTTTTAAAGTTTTACAGCAATATCCTCTTGATAAAGTGTTAAATTAATGTAACAAAGATACTGTGTTGTTTATTTAACACACAGTTAATCGTAAAGAATCTCGGGGAGAATAATAATGAAAACAAATTTCAAATACTCACTTTGTGCATTAGCAATAGGAGCCACGTTCGCGTCGCCTATTAGTTTTGCACAGGAAGTAAACAACCAAGCCGAAGATGATTCGCTTGAGCGTATCCAGGTTACCGGCTCCCGCATTTCCCGAACCGATATGGAAGGGGCCTCTCCAGTAGAAGTTATTGACAGAGAAAGCATCGAGGCCTCAGGTTTTAATAATCTGCAACAACTCTTAGAACGCTTGCCATCAGCAGGTGTCGGAACATTCTCAACCCAGGGTAACAGCCAGGATACAACCGCCAATGGCGCAGCTGCTATTAGCTTACGTGGCTTTGGTGCCGATTCAACATTGGTGTTGTTAAACGGACGCCGGGTTGGTGTTTCTTCATTTGCTGAAGGAATTGCAAATTCATTTGTCGATATTAACTCTATTCCGGTAGCCGCTATTGAACGCATCGATATTCTTAAAGACGGAGCATCCGCTATTTACGGGTCAGACGCTGTGGCGGGTGTCGTTAATATCATTTTAAGAGATGACTTTGTTGGTACAGAACTAACAGCCAGCCATGGTGGAACCACGGGCGATGTTAACTATGAAGAAACCAGTATGAGCCTGGTGTGGGGTACTGGCGACGATGACAGTAACACCACGATGATTCTGGATTATTGGAAAAACACCTCAATTATGGGCTCAGAGTTTGGTAGAAACGGTACAGCAAACCAAACCCCTTGGGGGGGAGCCGATAAGCGCTCTGCACGTGGCTTTCCTGGCACTTTCATTGTCGACGGGGTTTCAACGGCGGACCCAGCATGTGCTCCTGAAGCAACAAAAGATATATTTGATAAGAATGATAATAGAATTGGCGACTTTTGTGTATTTGATTACGGTCCATATGCACAAATATTTCCTGAAGCAGAGCGTGTCGGTGCAATTGTTCAGTCCAGTAAAGAATTTTCACGCGACATTGAAGGCTACATTGAAATAGCAGCCCAACATAACCGCTCAAAAGCCGGTGGCGCACCAACACCTCTTGATGCTGACGCAAACCTTTATGTGCCAGCCGACCACCCAAATAACCCTTTTGGTGAACAAGTTGATATCAACTACTTTCGTCCTATTGATGCTGGCGCCCGTATTTGGGATATTGAATCAGACACGCTGCGTTTCATCGCTGGCTTACGTGGTGACCTAAATGGTTGGGGTTGGGATGTCTCATACCAGAAAGGCCGCAGCTCAAGTATGCAAACGGGCTCGAAAGAACAAGGCTGGTTGCGTACGGATTTTCTTCAGGAACAAATTAATGCCGGCAACTACAATCCTTTCGGTGGTACCATCAACGACCCGGAAGTTATCGATGCTATCAACACGTCACTTGTGCGTCGTGGTGAATCGCACCTTACCGCAGTAGATGCCAGTATTGCTGGTGAAGCATTCGAGCTAGGTGACCACTACGTGTCAATGGCTGCCGGTCTTGAATACCGTCAGGAAGATGTTTTCGACCAACCGGATGACCAGTTCCAACGTGGATTAATTTTTGGTACTGAATCGGTACAAGCCGAAGCCGAGCGAGATCAGTGGGCAGCATATGTCGAATTCCTAATTCCAATCACCGATCAATTGGAAGCAACTGTTGCCGGTCGTTACGACGACTACAGTGACTTTGGTTCAACCTTTAACCCGCAGTTTAAACTGCAGTGGCGTCCGACTGAAGATGTAACTTTGCGGGCATCTTACGGTGAGGGATTCCGCGCTCCTTCATTAGCGCAAATTGGTTTAGGCCCATCACAGGAATCTACCTTTTTCGTTGATGAATACCGTTGTGATGCGGACGGACAGGGCTGTGCTGAATTAGACTACACCATTGTATTCTCAGGCTCTGACAATCTGGAGCCAGAAGAGTCATCAAACTACAACTTAGGTGCCATTTGGCAAGTTAACGATGATATTGATATTTCGGCAGACTATTGGTCTATTGAACAAGACAATAAAATCGCGCAAGATGATTTTGAATCAATTTATGATGCCAACTGTAACGACCAAGACAGCGAAATCTGTGAGCGCCGCGATCCATTACCCGGCGATGAACTCGGTGAGCTTGCAACGATTTACAATACCTATGTAAATCTATCGAGTCAGGAAGCTACGGGTCTTGATTTCTCAGCCAATTACAACTGGAACACTCAGAGTCTTGGAACAGTCCGCTTCGGTCTTGATTGGTCTTATATGAATAAGTTCGAGAAAAACGGTATCGATTACACAGGCGAGTATGAGTATCCACAAAACCGCTGGACAGCGCGCGCAGAGTGGAATCAAGATGCTTTAGGTGTCAATTTAAACTTTAACTACATTGGTGAATTTGAAGACTATAAAAAACCTGATGAAGTTGAATCCGAGAAAGCGCGTATGGTTGGTGAGCAACTGCTTGTCGATTTGCAGGCTTACTATGATGTAACGTCTGAGCTTCGTTTAACAATTGGTACTACTAACCTGTTCGACGAAGAACCACCAAAAGCGTTTAACGATGACCTTTATGGCTATGCATCGAGCGTCCACAACCCTCGCGGTCGCTTTGTTTACTCAAAAGTCAGTTACTCGTTCTAATATTTAAGGTTTAAAAACTGTAGAATCCGTAATCAGTTAACTCTGGTTACGGATTTTTTTGATCATCTCTCCTATGCTGTACGTAAGTTTAGCCAAAGTAAGATTCTTTAACGCAAGGAGAAAGCGAAGTGAAAGCATCCGATTTATTCGTAAAAGCACTAGAAAACGAGGGTGTGAATTACATTTTCGGCATTCCCGGCGAAGAAAATCTGGACTTACTAGAGTCCCTTTCAAAATCCACTATAGAATTAATTTTAACCCGCCACGAGCAGGGCGCCGGTTTTATGGCTGCAACTTATGGCCGTCTGACCGGAAAGCCCGGCGTATGCCTGTCGACTTTGGGGCCGGGTGCGACTAACTTGGTCACTCCGGTAGCCTACGCTCAACTCGGCGCTATGCCCATGGTCGTCATTACCGGGCAAAAACCCATAAGAGAACGTCATCAAGGTCAGTTCCAGATCATTGATGTGGTCGATATGATGACGCCCATTACTAAGTATACACAGGCTATTATTAGCAGCAGCAGTATTCCGGCGCACATACGTGAAGCATTCCGCCGGGCGGCAGACGAACGCCCGGGCGCTGCTCATTTGGAATTATCCGATGATATTAGCCGGGACGAGGTTACCGCGTTACCTATAGAGGCAAGCCATTCGCGTCGTCCTATTACTGAACATAAGTCGGTTCGCCACGTACTTGAGCTGTTGCGCGAAGCTAAACATCCGGTTCTTTTGATCGGTGCTGCTGCAAACCGCAAGATTACCGCAAAAATGTTACGTGCTTTTGTGGATAAAACCGGTATTCCTTTTATCACCACGCAAATGGGTAAAGGGGTCATTAACGAAGATCACCCTCGCTGGTTAGGTAACGCTGCTATTTCTGACGGCGATTACCCGCACCGCGCCATTGAAAAAGCTGATTTAATTTTAAATGTCGGCCACGACGTGATCGAAAAACCGCCCTTTATGATGAAAGCCGGTGACAACGATAGACGTAAAGTTGTGCACATCAACTTTCAGGGCGCTGAAGTGGATTCGGTTTACTTCCCACACGCCAGCATGATTGGTGATATCGGTAACAGTATCTGGCAATTAAAAGAAGGCATAGAACCGCAGGACCACTGGGACTTCGACTTTATGCTGACAGTTCGGGATCATATGCGCGACCATACCGACGAAGGTGCTCATGACGACAGTTTCCCGGTATTACCTCAGCGTCTGGTAGAAGATGTTCGGGAGGCAATGCCAGACGATGGTGTCATTGCTCTGGATAACGGTATCTATAAAATTTGGTTTGCCCGTAATTACCCGGCGCGTCAACCTAATACCGTGCTGCTGGATAACGCACTGGCTTCTATGGGGGCAGGTCTGCCTTCAGCAATGGCGGCCAAATTGGTCAATCCGGATAAAAAAGTCATGGCCGTGTGCGGCGATGGTGGTTTTATGATGAACTCGCAAGAGCTTGAAACCGCTGTCCGAATGGGGCTGGACATTGTCGTGGTTGTTCTGAATGACAGCGGCTACGGCATGATAAAATGGAAACAGCAGCACATGAAACTGAACGATTATGGCTTAGATTTCAATAATCCGGATTTTGTGAAATACGCAGAGTCTTATGGCGCTAAAGGGTATCGTTTAGATAAAACCGAAAACCTGATACCACTGCTAGAAGACTGCCTGAACAAGCCCGGTGTTCATCTTATTGATGTACCCGTAGATTATTCACAAAATGACCGGCTGCTAAACGAGGAAATTCCCGAGCGCAGCCGTGCTATTAAAGCCAATTAAGAACGAGTCGGATCAGTATCCGCGAAGTAAGGGTAGTCATTTAACTTATCGACAAAAGCCTGAAGTCGCGGGTACTCATCCAAATTGAAACGCTCACGGAATAACCCCCAGCTTAAGAAACACCCTAAACGTAATTCGCCATCACTAAAGGGGTGCGGGCCTTCGTAAGCCACCGCGTGCTCTTTGTCTTCCATGAGTTGCAATATGTCATAAACCCGCTGTTGCTGACGTTTAAGGTAACTTACGCTATCCGCCGTTATCCCTTCTTTTTCCAGCAAAAACAAGTTGACCGCGGCATCCATAGCGGTATTCACCAAACAGTACTGATCAAAGTCTTTGACGTCAGCGAAAAAACGCTCGTCGGCCTTGTCCCTTACATACTTCAGGATGCTGGTAGAGTCGTGTAAACGCACATTATTGTGGTGCAGAAAAGGTACTTTCTTGGCCGGACTTAATTTCGCACTGGTTTCAAAGTCGGTTTCAGTAAATGAGAATTTTGTTTTACTCTCCAATAAAGCAATGCGGCAATGTCTTACATATGGCGAGGTATAGCTTCCGAATAATTCCATGATCTTCTCCTGTTAATGATCTCGACAAGCTTCGTCAGGATACTCCAGCTCAATCGTCGTATGAGCTAATTCAAACGCTGCCAGCTGCTGTGATATTTGTTGTTTTAAAAGCGCTCGTTCCTGGCACTCCAGTTCTTTTGATACCACAATATGTGCGGTTAATACATGGCGTTCGCCGTCCAGTGACCAAAAATGCAAGTGATGGGCATCGTTAACGAGCTCTAACGACGTCAATTGCTTGCGTATTTGCCGATAAACTTCCGGGTCAGGAGACGCCTGCACAAACAATTTAACCGTAGCCCCTAAATGGCGGACCACATTCACCAGAATAAACAGGGTAAAACCAATAGATAACAAAGGGTCCAAAATAGGCCAGTCGACAAACATTAGAATTATCGACACGATTAAAACCGCGACCCAGCCCAGCACGTCTTCAAGTAAGTGCCAATTAAGCACCCGCTCGTTTAGCGATTTTCCGTGCGACAGCTTAAATGCAGCATAGCCGTTCACAATCACACCAAATATTGCCAACAGCACCATGCCTTCCGCCATGGGCATCACTGGATTCCATAAACGCGGAATAGCCTCGAATAAAATCCAGACAGAACCAGCCGTCAGTACAACGGCGTTAATAAAAGCACCAACCAGAGAAAGTCGTTGGTAACCATAGGTAAAGGTGTGCGTAGCGTCTTTACGACTGAACTTGTCCAGCAGCCAGGCCATACCAATGGAAATACTGTCGCCCAAGTCGTGTACGGCATCCGCTAAAATAGCGGTACTGTTGGTCAGCGCCCCGCCAATAAACTCAATGATGGTAAAGCATAAGTTAAGGAAAAACGCCCAGCCGATGCGCTCTGACGAACTTTCATGGTGATGATGGTGATGGTGCATAAAGTCCTTAACTGTTAATTAATTGTACTTTTTAAATAATAAAAGGTGCATAAAAAAACACACATTAACTTAACTAATTTAACACTTATTGTTAACGCAAACGAACTATTGTATCCAAAAATGTAAACGTGCAAAATTTAGCCAATTTTAGATTCCTCTAAATTATAATGTTGTAAACTTTCTCAGGAGCTTTAAATGAAGAATTCTTTACTGGCTTGTATAGGCGCATCTGCGCTATTAATAAGCCTTCCATCTCATGCACAAGATAAAATTCAGTGGAGTGGCTTTGGTAATATTGCAGCGGGTATGACAACCGGCAGCGATGACCAGTTATTCGGCTATGACAATAACCTGGATTTTAATCCTGAAAGCTTATTTGCGCTGCAGGCAAAGGCAGACCTTTCCGATAAACTAAGTATCACCACGCAAATTATGTCACGCGGCGAAGAAGACTTTGACCTCGGGGTGGAGTGGGCCTACCTACAGTACCAGTTTAATGACTCAACCAGCGTTAATGTCGGTAAATTGCGCTTACCTTTTTATATGTACTCAGACTCACTGGATGTCGGTTACAGCTACCACTGGCTACGCACGCCGCAAAGCGTCTATCGTGTTGCTTTTGATAATTATACCGGCGTGAGCGTTCAACATAATGCTTTTATCGGTAACTTTATCTTCAATACCCAAGTTGTTGCCGGCAACATGAACGATGACATTGATATAGGTGGCGCGGAACTGTCAAAAGCTGAGATGAACAATATGATTGGTTTTAACACCAGCGCTATCTATAACAACCTGACTATGCGCATTGCTTATTATCAAACCAATGACACCAATATCGAATTTAACGAAATCAGTGGCTTGCTGGACACATTAAGACAAGCCGGTGCCGGCCAGGTTGCTTCTGAACTGGAAGTTTCTGAAGACAAGGGAACTTTCGCCAGCGTTGGTTTTATGTACGACAACTTTAACTGGTTCGTTGGTGGCGAATATACCAATCTTGAAGTTGAAGGCAGTTATATTCCAGAACAACGGTCAAGTTACCTGACCGCAGGTAAGCGTTTCGACAACTGGGCATTACACGCCACCGTTGGTCAAACCGACGATAAAATCAGTAATGCCGAGCGTTTTACGGTTCCTGTTCCACAATTACAAGCCGCTGTTAATCAAGTGACAACAAATGTCGTTAACGAAACTACTTACACTTCACTTGGTGCCAACTTTAACATTGCTCCAAGCGCCGTATTAAAGTTCGACGTAACTCACTCTGACGACAAGTTGACGGACGAGTCTGACGTACTGGTTTCCGCTGCGGTTCAATTTGTATTTTAAGGATTTATGATGAAAAAAATTACTTTATTTCTCATCGTTTTTGCAGCAAGCGTACTCAGCTTTTCAACTTTTGCGCAAAATGGTGTCGTAGTTTCACAAACGGAAATTAACGAAGAGTCTGTTTCCAGAATTTATTTAGGCCAGTCTCAGGTGTTAAAAGGCGTAAATTTACCGGAGGACTCAGCGGCACGTAAAGCCTTTGAGGAATCTCTAGTAGGTAAGTCAGGTGAACAGCTGAAGCGTCACTGGGCCAAACTCAAGTTTACTGGGCGTGGAACACCGCTTAATGAATTAAAAAGTGATGACGAAGTTATATCGTTTTTGCTTAATAACCCGCAAGGGATAGGTTACGTGTCGGACAAGAGTAAAGTGACCGACGAGTTGAATATCATAACTTCATTCTAGCTCAACAAAACCTCCGGCTACTGGCCGGAGGTTTTATTTCGATACCTGGTTCCTGCCATTTTTTTTAGAGTCATATAACGCAGCGTCTGCTTTTTCCAGCCAGTTCTCAGCAATCGAGAATTCATTAGAAAACTCCGCAACCCCTGCGCTTATTGTCAGCTTCAGTTGCTCGTCATTGTGGTCTTTGCCTAAAGGCAGTGACGTTTGCTCTATTTGCTTTCTCAGTCGCTCAGCGACTAAAACACCGTCGTTTAAGGACGTTTTTGGTAGAAGAATCACAAACTCTTCTCCGCCGTATCGACCACAAATATCGGTTTCTCGCTGACTTTCCAACATTATATTTGCGATTAACTGAATCGCTCTGTCACCAACCTGATGTCCATACGTGTCATTTACTGGCTTAAAATTATCAATATCCATCATGATGACAGAAGCTGTATCTTCATAACGCTGGCAACGAAGAAACTCTTGTTCAAACGCTTGCTGCCAATGCCCTCGATTAAACAACTGTGTTAATGCATCGGTCTGGCTGATGGTTTTTAGTTTTAATAGATTATTTGCTTCTTCACTGACATCATAAACCAGCGCGCAGATATGATAAATTTCCTTATTGGTAGAAAATAAGGGAAATAACGTGAGATTCTGGAACATAAGATCAGACTCTGCAGTAAACGGCCGGGTATTTTCAAAGTTAAGAATGTGTGGCTCTTGTTGCCAGTTACAGTGAGCCTGAATACCTAATTTCAAAACGGATTCTGTCTTATACTCAAACCAGCTTTTAGGCAGAGTTGGCAATAGTCTAAATAAGTTTTCGTCTTTAGCCGCAACGCTGCTGATACCGCTGTGGTTCTCCATAAAACCATTCCACACTTTAACGTCGTAATTGCGGTCAAAAACAATCAGCCCAACCTCAATATTTTGGAGAATTTGCAATAACCAATGTAGGTTGGTGATATCTAGTTGATCTTTATTCATCGATAAAGTACCCAGCTCGTTCTTCCAGTGCAGCAATTGAAGCTTCAGTAAAAATAACGTAGAGATCGCAACTTAAATGATAGTCAGGGATCTCATAATCGATGCTGATGATTAGAACTTTTTTGTCTTTCACATCCTCTTTAAAAACATTATTGACGGTTTCACTCATTCCCAGAAAAGCTGGCTGACTTATGTTTAATTCTAAATCCAGTTGTGAGGAGAAACGCTTTAAAAAGGCGGCGATCAATGTTGAAGCAACATCCAACAACACACTTTGGTTATCGTCCTTAAATTCATAACCGTGATAGTCCGACAGTTTCGATGGTAAGTCATTGAGGGTTCGGTTATCAACGCAAAGGATGGCTTCTCCGGCTATAGCGTTACCAACAAAGCCCTCCGACACCATATTTATTCGAATGTCTTCGTCATGAAGTTCATTAATCAAGGCATTGTAAGAGCGCTTAGCCACATCGGGAACGGGCAGTTGAATAAAGGAGCCCAACATGTCACCAAGCAGCTTTGCGGCGTCGCCAAGCGCAATATTGCTGACTTCCTTTAAGATATCGGTAGGCTCAATGTGCTCGGTTTTACTTAGCTGACGCTGATGTTCAGCCGGTAGCAGTTCTCTAATAAGGCCGTAGCGTTGAAGCAGGCTTTGCAGTTCCTCAGTAACAATGGGTTTTTTTATAAAACCCAGAGCACCTAATTTTTCAACTCTGCGTTGCGACGCTTCCTGTATGTCACCGGAAACGACTATTGTCAGACAGTCTAGTTCCCTTTCCCTAATATTCTGTAATACTTCAAAACCGTCCATAACAGGCATGGTTAAGTCAAGAAACAGCAGTTCCGCAAGTCCTTGCTCCACTAAATCTAGCGCCTCTTGCCCGTTTTCGGCAAAACGCACCTCAATGTCCCAGCTTTTAGGTAAAGACAGCTCGATGCTCTTTCGAGCAACTTTAGAGTCATCACAAATCAGAACTTTCATAAACTTAATATGCCATAAGAACGTTAGTTCGTTAACCGTATTAGATACGAGCTCATTCCGCCTAACAGCCACAACGGACTATTTTCAACAAAGGGTTAAAAGTGACTAAAATTCAAGATCAGAAAGTAGATGGTGGATTCGTTTGGTGAGGTGAGAATAGACCTGCCGGGATCGGCCTAAAGATGCAAGCTCATCGACTCGCACCCAAGGGCTGTAATCCGCGCCGGAGCCAGATCCGCGTCCTTCCTTTATTCTTTTCGCAATCTGCGCCTCGCTCAGCGAGTATTTTGATTTTGCCATGTCATCAACTCGGTATGCTTTGTTTTAGCATAACCAAATACACTCATTAAGCAAGATAGCTACCTCAAGACCACTCAAACTAAAGTAAGTCAACATTCCGTAATAGCAAATCACCTAACGCAGTTGTTCTAAAAGACTGCCTTTTGAACTCACCGGACAATTTGTCAAACTCAGGATTCTTATCTGTTTTTACTTTACCGCTGATAAGCCCAAGCCTCTCTAGGTGATCCTTATAGCTTTTTTAAAGAGCCTCTTTGTCGATCTCATTCTGGCCGCTTCCGAGAGTCGACCCTACCGGTTCAAGTACATCCTTGTGAAGATCTCTGAAATCATCGTCTCCACCTAGTGATGGATTGCTATAAAACCTCAGCCAAATAACCTCAATATCTGACAGCTCTGATAAAATTCTGAGTAAGTGATGAGACTCAGCGTATTCAATGTCCTTGCTCTTTAAGCTAGTGGCTAATAAGGAGGCCAAATACTCTCGTCTATCGTCCGTGGTTGCCCGTGCCGCTTATCTTAGGCTTTCCTCAACTAAATCCGTAAACTCTTCGTTTTTTATTTCACGCTCAAAAAATGAATGTTCCAAGTGAGAAACTCTTAACTCCAGTTTCCGCGCAAAATCAGCTATACGATCAACTCTTTGATTAGGTATGACCGTCCCTGCAATTTCCGATAATAATGAACCTGCAACAGGAACTGCCCCTAATACAGATTTTAGACCGGACACAGTATAGTCAGTGGACGAAGGCTTTAACTCATCAGGTAATCTATTGGTCGACTTCACTAAGGCGTGTTGATCTTTCGTGATTAGTTTTTGAGCGGCATGGTAAAGAGTTATAATTTGTTTCGCCAAAAATAAACTAACAACTCAATACCATGCCGAGACTAATGCTAACTGATAAGCGGTGGAAAAAGCTACTTCAAGTAATGAAGAGCACAGGCCGCATTTACAATAAACCAGAACACAGAATGACGTTTGAAGGGATATTATTCCGGCTGAGAACCGGAATTCCGTGGCGTGACTTGCCATCGGAATTTGGTGATTGGAGCGCGGTTTATCGCCGGTTCAATTTGTGGTCGAAGAAAGGTTTATTAAATATGTTATTCAATGAGTTAGCAAAACTATCTGATTACGATTGGGTCTTTGCTGACGGCTCTATTGTTAAAGCTCATCAGCATAGTACCGGAGCGGCTACCGTGGATAATGAGTGCATTGGAAAGAGCCGAGGTGGTAACTCTACAAAAATTCATTTAGCCGTGGATAGTGGCGGCCTTCCTATTTATTTTGAACTATCAGAAGGCCAGAGAAATGACATAGCTCGAGCTCAAAGTCTGGTAGACCATTTGAGGGAAGTAAACATTTTCGTAGGCGACAAAGGATACGATAGTGACGCATTGAGGAAATATGTTGAAGTCAAAGGAGGGACTTCAGTCATACCCAAACGTAATTATGGCCAGGATATAGACAAAGACAGTGTCGATTGGTGCCTGTATAAATATAGGCATTTAGTTGAAAATGCGTTCGCACGAATAAAACATTATCGTTCAATATCAACCAGGTATGAAAAGTTAGCGAGAAATTATGCCAGTATGGTGTCACTGGCATTTTCATTGATGTGGCTACCGATGCATTGCTGAACAAAATATGTACAGGAAAGATCAACACGCCCTAATAATCCTTAAGTCACTTTTGTTATCTCTTGCTATATTTCCAAGTCGTCAGGAAATATGTGCTGTATTGCAATTTGCTCAGAGTGCCGTTCCGCCTCGCTCTCGCTATCACCGGGCATAAAATTAACGTCGAAGTCCTTCAATAACTCGAAAGTCTGATCCCCCCTATATGGGTTATCTATATGCCCTTGATAATAAAGCTGGTAAAGCAGTATCCAATAGTTATCTTTCGTATAGTCATCACTATCCAATAGGGTATTTACAACGCCGTGGATCGATTCTTGATATCCCAGAAAGTGAGAAAGAATAGTTATTCCCAAGCAGTCCATGCTATTGATTACCTGAGTTACAGCCTCATTCGAGGGAGTTAAATCATTGGTAAACATCAAATAAAGTGGCCAGCATATGCCATCACTACGGCGTTTAGCAGAGTTTTCTTTAACAAGTTCGTTTAATTCTTTCTCGTAAACCGAGACGTCAATATCGTAATTTCTAGCTAACCTATCGAGAAACGGAATCAACACAGGATAGTGCCAAGCTAAGCCCACCACTTCTTGAAGCACGATATCAGCTTTATGTTGTTCAACCCTATCAACTACAAGCTGGAGAGCATACTTTAATACGCTACCATCGGGGGTTCTCCCATTGATCTTTAAGGCATTGTTGATAAATGTGATTATCGCTGGAGTACTTATAACTTCCCGAGTTTGGTTTTCATCCTCATACATATAGCTTTGGGGGAGAATTCCTAGGGCGTGTTGATCTTTCCTGTACATATTTTGTTCAGCAATACATCGGTAGCCACATCAATGAAAATGCCAGTGACACCATACTGGCATAATTTCTCGCTAACTTTTCATACCTGGTTGATATTGAACGATAATGTTTTATTCGTGCGAACGCATTTTCAACTAAATGCCTATATTTATACAGGCACCAATCGACACTGCATTTGTCTATATCCTGGCCATAATTACGTTTGGGTATGACTGAAGTCCCTCCTTTGACTTCAACATATTTCCTCAATGCGTCACTATCGTATCCTTTGTCGCCTACGAAAATGTTTACTTCCCTCAAATGGTCTACCAGACTTTGAGCCCGAGCTATGTCATTTCTCTGGCCTTCTGATAGTTCAAAATAAATAGGAAGGCCGCCACTATCCACGACTAAATGAATTTTTGTAGAGTTACCACCTCGGCTCTTTCCAATGCACTCATTATCCACGGTAGCCGCTCCGGTACTATGCTGATGAGCTTTAACAATAGAGCCGTCAGCAAAGACCCAATCGTAATCAGATAGTTTTGCTAACTCATTGAATAACATATTTAATAAACCTTTCTTCGACCACAAATTGAACCGGCGATAAACCGCGCTCCAATCACCAAATTCCGATGGCAAGTCACGCCACGGAATTCCGGTTCTCAGCCGGAATAATATCCCTTCAAACGTCATTCTGTGTTCTGTTTTATTGTAAATGCGGCCTGTGCTCTTCATTACTTGAAGTAGCTTTTTCCACCGCTTATCAGTTAGCATTAGTCTCGGCATGGTATTGAGTTGTTAGTTTATTTTTGGCGAAACAAATTATAACTCTTTACCATGCCGCTCAAAAACTAATCGCGAAAGATCAACACGCCTTAGCAACTCCAGAACCCATTCATCGTCATTAGGAAGAGGTAAAGCCTTAATGTTTGTTTTTGATAGGTTTAACGAAAGTTTAAACTCGGAGAGGTATCTTTCTAAGTCAATTATAAATGACTCTGCTTCAATGTCTGACTCACAATAACACGTGTAATCATCGACATACCGTTCAAATAAATAATTCTTCTCTCTCAATTTCGAATCTATCTCAGAAAGAATTAGCTCTACGATAATAGAGGAAGTCCCTGGGCCAATTGGAATTCCCTGAGTTTCATTTCGCTTACACCAACGAACTGAAGAGTCGATTGCATTGAACCACTCGTTAGGTTTTCTATTTTTTTTGCTTCTTCTAATCCAACTAATGCCCAAGGGATTGAATGGCTATAAATACTATTGAAACAATTCGCGATATCTGCTGAAACTATAAACTTCTTTGCAAAACTCAACTTATTTAGCCGGCTAGTTTTGCTTAGTCCATTCTCATAGTTCATTACGAAAACTCGACCATCTTCCGTTATTTCAGGCTTTACTTGGCTATTCGGGTTATCGCAAATATTCCGTATTTTCTCCCAACTACTAAGTATCCTCTCAACTAAAACTGAATATGGTTTCGGGTGAACCAAGGCTAGTATACGCGGTACATTGTTATATCTGGTTGCTCTAAACTCAACTAAATCGAAACCATTCTTCTTTCTGCTTGGACCGTTATCAGCTTCCGACAAAGCTTTACAGACCTCTGGAGTAAACTGTCTAGAAGAAAAGCAGGGGGGCAACTCACCCATTACTTCCTTTTGGTTTGGGAAATAATTGTAACAGGTAAGCGCGACGTACAAATCACATTCATCATTATAAGATCTGGTCACTTAAATATAGTCCTGCTTAAACAGTTATCTAATCACATTAATACAAATTCACTGTGTTTACAGGTAAAGATTTTGGCTAGCTCACAAGGAGCTCAATATTTAACAACTTTAATGTCTCATTTAAGATCTTTAATGTACGCCGACAACAAAAAGGGCCTTTCGGCCCTTCATTATTCGACTGTGACGCTTTTTGCTAGATTACGAGGCTGGTCTACGTCAGTCCCTTTTATCAAGGCCACATAGTAGGACAGCAGTTGTAACGGAACCGTGTAAACAATCGGCGCTACAACCTCGTCGCAGTGGCAGACGTTAAGTACGTTTAATGACTCATCGCCTTTGAAGCGGGCGTTTTTATCTGCAAAAACGTACATCAGGCCGCCACGGGCACGCACTTCTTCCACATTAGATTTTAGCTTTTCCAGCAAATCGTTGTTTGGTGCTACCACAATAACCGGCATTTCTTCGTCAATAAGTGCCAATGGGCCGTGCTTTAACTCTCCCGCTGCGTAAGCTTCGGCGTGAATGTAGGAAATCTCTTTCAGCTTCAGCGCACCTTCCATAGCAATAGGGTATTGATTACCACGGCCAAGGAATAAGCTATGGTCTTTATTCGCAAAGTCCTGAGCAAGCTTTTCAATTTCATCCGCTAATGACACGGCTTCTTCTAACTTTGCCGGCAGTGCCTGCAGTGCGTGAACAACCTCTTGTTGCTGTTGCTCTGGCATACCCCGGTACTTACCAATGCCTAAAGTTAGCATGAGCAGGCCGGTTAACTGAGTCGTGAAGGCTTTGGTCGATGCGACACCAATTTCTGCGCCCGCACGGGTTAAGAAGGCCAGGTCGGACTCGCGCACCATAGACGATGAGCCCACATTACAAACGGTCAGGCTGCCTTTATACCCAAGCTCTTTAGACAAGCGCAATGCCGCCAGGGTGTCTGCCGTTTCACCACTTTGCGAAATGGTCACTAACAAACTGTTGGAGTGAACAAAGGACTTGCGGTAGCGAAATTCCGAGGCAATTTCAACGTTGCAAGACACGTTCGCCATTGCTTCCAGCCAGTAGCGAGCGACCATACCGGCATGATAACTGGTACCACAAGCGACTATCTGAACGTGCTCAATGTCTTTCAAAATATCTGCTGCGTTCTCACCAAAGGCGTTATCTAATACGGTGGTTTCCGATAAACGGCCTTCCAGGGTATTACGCACGGCAATCGGCTGCTCGTAAATTTCTTTTAGCATAAAGTGGCGATATTCGCCTTTACCACCTGCGTCGTAATTAGCGTCGGACTCAACCACTTCTCGTTCAACAAGCTGGTCTTCAGCGTCATAAATAGCAATGTCAGTACGGTTAATGTCCGCAACATCGCCTTCTTCCAGGTAAATAAACTGGCGGGTCACCGGCAATAAAGCCAGCTGATCAGAAGCCACGAAGTTCTCGCCAATACCCACGCCAATTACTAACGGGCTGCCAGAACGCGCTACCACTAAACGCTCGGGGAACTTAGTGTCCATAACGACAGTACCGTAAGCGCCTTCCAGCTGACGTACCGCTGATTTAACCGCAGCCAGTAAATCGTCATGCGTTTTACGCTCGTGATGAATTAAGTGAGCAATTACTTCGGTGTCAGTCTGCGAATGAAAGACATAACCTTCAGCTTTCAATTCTTCTCGCAAGCGCTCATGGTTCTCGATAATGCCATTGTGCACCACGGCGATTTCATCTTCGGAGCGGTGAGGGTGGGCGTTGGCTTCGGTCACGCCGCCATGCGTTGCCCAGCGAGTGTGCGCAATACCAATGGTTCCGTCTAACGGATTCTGGTCTATTGCGTCTCTCAGTTCCTGAACTTTTCCGGTGCGGCGGATACTTTTTAACTGTTTATCAGCGTCAATAATAGCCACACCAGCCGAATCGTAACCGCGATACTCCAGTCGCTTTAAGCCTTCGAGCAGAATACCTGTTACCCGACGTTCCGACGTCGCTCCAACAATACCGCACATAAATTAACTTCCTTTTTTCGACTGCGGACGTTGCCATCCGCTGATATTTCGCTGCTTGCCGCGGGCAACAGACAGTTCTTCGTCAGCCACCGCGCGCGTAATGACCGAGCCGGCACCAACGGTTGCATTGTTACCAATAGAAACCGGCGCAACCAAAGAACTGTTGGAGCCAATAAAGGAACCGTCGCCTATTTCGGTCTGCGCTTTATTCACGCCGTCATAATTGCAGGTAATAGTACCTGCACCAATGTTTGCATTTTCGCCGATTTGAGTATCGCCCAGATAGGTTAAATGGCTGGCTTTCGAGCCTTTACCTAAGCGGCTTTTTTTCATCTCGACAAAGTTTCCGACCTGCGCTTGGTCCGCAAGTTCCGCACCAGGTCTTAACCGCGCAAAAGGACCGACTTTACAGCCTTTAGCCACTTTCGCGTCCTCAATATGAGAGTTCGCGCGAATGACTGTATCGTCACCAATAACCGAATTTCGGATCACGCAGTTTGGCTCTATAACGACCCGGTCACCCAGAACCACATGGCCTTCAAACACCGCGTTAATATCGATAGTGACATCGCTGCCGACACTCAATTTACCGCGACAATCAAAGCGGGCAGGGTCAATTAAGGTCACGCCCTGAGTCATTAACTCTTCAGCCTGACGCTGCTGTAAAGCACGCTCTAAAGCGGCGAGTTGCTGACGGTTATTGGCACCTTCTACTTCCTGTGCGTTATCGGGCTGCGCGGTGGCAATGTTCACACCCTCATCAGCCGCCATAGCCACAATATCGGTCAAATAATATTCTTTTTGCGCGTTGTCGTTACTTAAGTTTTCCAGCCAGCTTTTAAGCTTATCGCTGTCGGCAATCATAATGCCGGTATTCACTTCGTTAATGGCCAGTTGCTGTGCGTTTGCGTCTTTTTGTTCAACAATATCGGTCACACTGCGGCGCTCATTACGCACAATACGCCCATAACCTGTCGGCTCTGCTAACGTCATAGTCAGCAGGCCAAGAGAAATGTTAGCACTGGCTGTTACTAATTTAATTAAGGTAGATTCAGTAAGCAGGGGAACGTCACCATACAGAATAATGACTTTTTCGCTGCTTTGAAGGTGCGGAATAACCTGTTGAACCGCATGACCGGTACCCAATTGCTCGCGTTGTTCCACCCAGGTTAAATCATCGCCTGCAATAGCCTGTTTAAGCTTATCGCCGCCATGACCATAAATTAGATTAATAGCGTCAGGCTTTAACGACCGTGCCGTATCAATAACATGCTCTACCATCGGTTTATTAGCAACCTTGTGCAGCACCTTAGGCAGATCCGATCGCATGCGGGTTCCTTTTCCTGCGGCCAGAATAACAACACGTAGCTTCATATCAATGGATCCTTAATTCGGTATCGCTGGCGTAAGCTTTATTACATTAGCTTATTGTAACGACAAAAAAGGCCCTGTTGCACTAACAACAAGGCCTTTTACGTATTTTAACGCAGAAGTTTTAACGCTTAAGCTTACGAATAATATCGATTTGAGCTAACGCACGCGATAACTCAGCAATAGCTTCTGCATAGGTCACATCAGAACCTGAGTCGGCAATGGCTTCTTCAGCGCGTTTTTTCGCTGCTTCAGCTTCCTGCAAGTCAAGGTCGTCACCACGAACAGCAACGTCCGCCAGTACAATGACATGACCAGGCTGTACTTCTAACACACCACCGGCAACATACAGAAGCTCTTCGTCGCCCGCTTCACTGACATAACGAACCATACCTGGTTTGATTTTTGTCAGTAGCGGCGCGTGACCCGGGTAAATACCCAGTTCACCTTCGCTACCAGTGGCCTGAACTGTTTGTACAACGCCTGAGAACAACTTATCTTCAGCGCTGACAATGTCCAGATTTAATGTTTGTGCTGCCATTCAAACCTCCCGGTCGGTTACAGGTTTTTGGCTTTTTCTACCGCTTCTTCAATGGTACCAACCATGTAGAAGGCCTGTTCAGGCAGATCATCGTACTCGCCATTCAAAATGCCTTTAAAGCTGGCAATAGTATCTTTTAATGATACGTATTTACCCGGCGCACCTGTGAAAACTTCGGCTACGAAGAAAGGCTGCGACAAGAAGCGCTGAACTTTACGAGCACGGGAGACTGACAATTTGTCTTCTTCTGACAGCTCGTCCATACCCAAAATTGCAATGATGTCTTTCAGCTCTTTATAGCGTTGCAATACTTCCTGAACGCCCATTGCGGTGTCGTAATGTTCGTCACCGATAACCTGAGGGTCCAACTGACGTGAAGTTGAGTCCAACGGGTCAACCGCTGGGTAGATACCCAAAGACGCGATGTCACGGTTCAATACAACGGTTGCATCCAAGTGGGCAAAGGTTGTTGCAGGAGATGGGTCAGTCAAGTCATCCGCTGGTACGTAAACGGCCTGTACCGACGTGATTGAACCTGTCTTAGTCGAGGTGATACGTTCCTGCAGAACACCCATTTCTTCAGCCAGAGTAGGCTGATAACCAACCGCTGAAGGCATACGACCTAATAATGCTGATACCTCTGTACCGGCTAGTGTATAACGGTAGATGTTATCAACAAAGAAAAGGACATCGCGACCTTCGTCACGGAACTTCTCAGCAACGGTCAAACCGGTTAAAGCAACTCGCAAACGGTTACCCGGTGGTTCATTCATCTGACCATAAACCAAGGAAACTTTATCCAGAACGTTTGAATCGTTCATTTCGTGATAGAAGTCATTACCTTCACGAGTACGCTCACCAACACCCGCGAATACTGAGTAGCCGCTGTGCTCGATAGCAATGTTACGGATAAGTTCCATCATATTAACGGTTTTACCAACACCAGCACCACCGAACAAACCGACTTTACCGCCTTTAGCAAACGGACAAATCAAGTCGATAACCTTGATGCCGGTTTCTAACAGCTCATTGGTGTTTGACTGATCTTCATAACTGGGTGCAGCACGGTGAATCGACATACGTTCTTCTTCACCGATAGGACCCGCTTCATCAATCGGGTTACCTAATACATCCATAATACGGCCCAGAGTTTTCTTACCCACTGGAACCATGATTGATTCACCGGTATTTTTAACGGTGATATCACGACGCAGACCGTCAGTTGTACCCATTGCGATGGCACGTACGATTCCGCCGCCCAGCTGCTGCTGAACTTCAAGAACCAAACCTTCTAAGCCACCTTCGGTCACTTTCAGTGCGTCGTATACTTTTGGTACAGCGTCTTGTGGAAATTCTAAATCCACAACGGCGCCGATAATTTGTACGACCTTACCTTGACTCATGACGTTTCCTCTAACTCTTCAATTCTGTTAACCGTTGCCGCGTTATACCGCTTCGGCGCCGGACACGATTTCCGAAATTTCTTGCGTAATTGCTGACTGACGCGCCTTGTTATATTTCAACTGCAAATCATCAATAATATCTTCAGCGTTATCAGTTGCTGCTTTCATCGCAATCATCCGAGCGGCTTGCTCACTAGCAAAGTTATCTACGACACCCTGGTACACCTGCATTTCGACAAAACGACGAATGAGCGTGTCTAAAATACTTTCTGGATTCGGTTCATACAGGTAATCCCAACTACCTGTTTGTACATCATCTTCCGATCCTGCTTGCGGCAATGGCAACAATTGATGAATGGTCGGCTCCTGGGTCATCGTATTCACAAATTTGTTGAATACGACGTACAAGCGATCAATTTCACCTTCTTCATAAGCATCCAGCATAACCTGAATAGATCCTGTTATTTCTTTCAGTTCTGGTTTATCACCCATACCTGAAACTTGCGCTTTCAGTTTACCGAAGCGCTTGAAATAACCGGTTGCTTTACTGCCTATTGCGGCAAAATCCGCTTCCACATCATGCTCTTTCCACTCATTCGCGTGTTTGACAACTTTCTTGAACTCATTACTGTTCAAGCCACCACACAAGCCGCGATCGGTGGAAATAATGATGTAACCCACACGCTTAACCTGACGTTCTTCCATAAAAGGATGACGATATTCAAGGTTACCGCGCGCCACATGACCAATCACCTTGCGAATGGTGTCCGCATAAGGTCGAGTTGCCCCCATACGTTCCTGCGCCTTTTTCATTTTCGACGCAGCAACCATTTCCATAGCACTGGTGATTTTTTGGGTATTACCGATACCCGAAATCTGAGTTTTTATCTCTTTACCACTGGCCATGACGATTCTCCTGTTAACTCAACGACAAATGGCCGCTAGTGCGGCCAAATGCTATTACCATGATTGCGTTTGCTTGAATTTCTCAAGCGCCGCTTTCAATTGCGCATCGATGTCGTCGTTATAGTTGCCAGTTTTATCAATCTCAGCCATTAACTCGGCGTATTCATTCGCCATGAAAGATTGCAGTGATTCTTCAAAATCCATGATTTTGTCGATAGCTACGTCTTTCAAAAAGCCTTTTTCAACGGCATAAATTGATACAGCCATCTGAGCAACACTCATAGGCTTATACTGTTTCTGTTTCATCAGTTCGGTAGCACGCTGACCGTGTTCCAACTGTTCGCGAGTCGATTCATCAAGGTCAGATGCAAACTGGGCAAATGCCGCCAGTTCCCGATACTGAGCCAGAGCCAGACGAATACCACCACCCAGCTTTTTAATGATTTTGGTTTGTGCTGAACCACCAATACGTGAAACCGATACACCCGCGTTAACTGCAGGACGGATACCTGAGTTAAATAAGTCAGTTTCCAGGAAGATCTGACCATCGGTGATTGAGATAACGTTAGTCGGTACGAATGCCGATACGTCACCCGCCAACGTTTCAATGATCGGTAAGGCCGTTAATGAACCGGTTTTACCTTTTACTTTGCCGTCGGTGTATTTTTCTACGTAATCTACGTTTACACGAGCAGCACGTTCCAGCAAGCGAGAGTGAAGGTAGAAAACGTCACCAGGGAAGGCTTCACGACCCGGAGGACGACGCAGCAATAGTGAAATTTGACGGTAAGCGACAGCCTGCTTTGACAAGTCATCGTAAACAATCAGAGCGTCTTCACCGCGATCACGGAAGTATTCACCCATGGTACAGCCAGAATAAGCAGCCAAGTATTGCAACGCCGCAGATTCAGACGCAGAAGCCGCAACAACAATGGTGTTTTCCATTGCGCCATGCTCTTCTAACTTACGGACAACCGCTGAAATGGTTGAGTTTTTCTGACCGATGGCAACGTAAACACACTTAATGCCAGAGTTTTTCTGGTTAATGATAGCGTCTACCGCTAAAGCTGTTTTACCGGTCTGACGGTCACCGATGATAAGCTCACGCTGACCACGACCAACCGGAATCATTGAGTCAATTGACTTGTAGCCAGTTTGTACAGGCTGATCAACTGACTGACGTTCGATAACACCCGGCGCAATTTTTTCAACGGGCTCATAGCTGTCAGCTTCAACAGGACCTTTACCGTCTATAGGCTGGCCTAGTGTGTTGACCACACGACCTAGCAGTTTTTCGCCAACCGGAACTTCCAGAATACGACCGGTAGATTTTACTTTGGTGCCTTCCTGCAAATCTGCATAAGGGCCCATAACAACCGCACCCACTGAATCACGTTCCAGGTTCAGTGCGATAGCGTAACGATTACCAGGTAGCTCGACCATTTCACCTTGCAGACAGTCTGCAAGTCCGTGAATGCGAATGATACCGTCTTGAACAGACATGATGGTACCTTCGTTGCGAGCTTCGCTGGTGACTTCGAACTTCTCAATTCGCTGTTTGATCAGTTCTGCGATTTCATTTGAATTCAATTGCATGCTCAAGTCCCCAATTAGGATTGCAGTGCGTAAGCAAGTCTGTCGAGCTTGCCGCGCAAGGTGCCGTCAATAACGGTATCACCGGCTTCTATAACAAGTCCGCCAATAATGGACTTGTCGACACTGCAGTTCAGCTTAATTTTGCGTTGCAGTCGCTTCTCAAGTGCTTTACTCAAAGCTGTTTGTTGTGCTTTCAGCAATTTAACCGCCGATTTAACATCAACTGTAACTTCTTTGTCGTGTTCAGCACGAAGCGTCTGATAGAGCTCACTAACTGCTGGTAGTACTGGCAAACGTTCATTTTCCGCCAGTACTTTAACGAAGTTTTTAGCGTTGTCGTCGAGCTCGTCGCCGCAAACACCCAGTAAAACCTCTGTTGTTTTTTCAACAGTAGAAGAGCTACTCAAAAATGAGGCAATAGTCTCGTCTTGCGCCACCGCAGCAGCGAAGCTAAGCATTTCTGCCCATTTATCGAGCGCTCCCTGTTCTAAAGCAAAATCAAAAGCTGCTTTTGCGTAAGGGCGAGCGACCGTAGTCAGTTCTGACATAAGCTCAAACCCCTTTATTAAAGTTCAGCGACCAGTTTTTCAACAATGTCACTATGAGCGTCTTTATCAATTTCACGCTCAATGATTTTTTGAGCCCCAGAAACCGCCAGTACGGCGACTTGCTTGCGCAGCTCTTCGCGAACGCGATTGCGTTCAGAAGTCACTTCTTCATGTCCAGACGCAACGATTTTTTCTCGTTCTTCATGGCCTCGTTGAGTTTCTTCCTCAACAATTTTAGCGCCACGTTTTTTCGACTGTTCAATGATTTCAGCGGCTTGCTGTTTCGCTTCTTTGAGCTGCTCGGCAATTTCTTGCTGGGCTTTCTCTAAATCTTTTTGAGCACGTTCACCGGCATTAAGGCCATCAGAAATTTTCTTCTGACGTTCCTCAATAGCGTTGATGATCGGTGGCCATACAAATTTCATGCAAAACCACACGAACACGATAAACGCGATCGTTTGTCCAATTAGAGTAGCGTTGATATTCACAACGGACCTCCTTCAGTTGGTGACCGTCGAATAACGATTAGCCTGCTACCTGGGTTAAGAATGGGTTCGCAAACGTGAACAGCAATGCAACAGCAACACCGATCATCGCGATAGCATCGATAAGACCTGCAACGATGAACATTTTAACTTGCAGCTGTGGTGCCAGTTCTGGTTGGCGAGCAGCAGCTTCCAGGAATTTTCCACCCAGAATACCAAAGCCCAGGGCGGTACCCAGTGCAGCCAGACCGATCATGATTGATACAGCGATAGCAGTAAAAGCAACTACAGTTTCCATTGATTTCTCCAGTTTTTCAGTAGATTAAAGTTAAAAAGTAAAGCTATAAACTTTTTTAGAACACTAGTGTTCAGATGACGCCATGCTTAAATAAACAATGGTTAACATCATGAATATAAATGCTTGCAATGTAATAACCAGAATATGGAACACCGCCCAGGCAAAGTGCGCCGGTAGCTGCCAGAATCCAATCATCGCAATTAGAATAAAGATTAATTCACCCGCATACAGGTTACCGAACAAACGCAATGCCAGTGACGCTGGTTTTGCCAATAACGTGATACTTTCCAGTACAAAGTTCACCGGCATTAACGCCCAATGATTAAACGGCGTTAATGTCATTTCTTTGGCAAACCCTTTCATGCCTTTGTACTTGATTGAGTAGATAATAATCAGCGCAAAGACGCTTAAACTCAATGCAAAGGTTGTGTTCAAGTCAGTGGTTGGTACCACTTTCATGTAAACATCGTGCGGGTCGTCAACAAAGCCTAACCAATAACCACCATACATAGCTGCTGTTGGTAACCAGTCGACCGGAATTAAATCCATCAGGTTCATCAGGAATATCCAGACGAAGATGGTTAATGCCAGAGGCGCTATCAGTTTATCTTTACCGTGAAAGGATTCTTTGACGCTGTTGTCAACAAACTCGACAAGCATTTCGACAAAGCATTGCCATTTACCAGGTACCTCAGCAGAGGATTTTTTAGCTACTCTGCGGAAACTCCACAGAAACAGCACACCCAATAACACGGACCAGAAGATAGTATCGACGTTCAACGCCCAGAACCCTTCACCAACCGTCCAGTTTTGGAGGTGATGCTGGATATACTGAGTCGGAGTTTGTTCTCCACTTATCATGTTGTTTCCCAGTTAGGTTGATTTTAAAAATAAAACCGGTGCTATCCACTGCATGGTTACGGCAATAACGAAACCAACCAACAACCATACAGGATACAAATTTGTCATTAACAACGCGACTATTAGTAGTAACGCTGTCAGCAGTAGCTTAACGCCTTCGCCTAAAAAGAAACTCTGTACAACTTTCTGATTAGCGCGCGCACCTGCGTATCTAAACGCTATAAGTGCGAATAATACATTGGGTATTACGGCGGTTAAACCACCACAAAGAATACCTAAAGCCGACTGCGTATTTGAAATCATTATCGTCACAAGCGCGGCTATCAAGACCACAATAAATTGTGTGCTTACTATTTTTCCTGCCAGCTTTTTACCTACCGCATTCAGTGCCTGTGTCACAACGAGAACCTTTTAACTGGCGGCTATTTTTTGCAGCTTTCAATTAGCCACAACGAAACTCGCGCTAGTATAAGGATCTGCCATGTAATTGCAAACAAATTTGCCTGCAGGCGACGGTGTCTATGCCATTTAACAAAAGTGCTACAACAATCAATACATTGGAAATTATTATTTAATGTGAGTCAGAATTCCGTCCAGTTCATCCAGATTAGTATAACTGATAACCAACTTACCTTTTCCTTTACGGCCATGATTTATGGAAACTTTTGCGCCCAGAGTTTCCGATAAATGAGTTTCTAAATGTTCAATATTAGCGTCTGGTTCGGGTTTTTCAGTTTCTTTAGGAGGGTCAATGGTACGTCTGACCAATTTTTCAGCATCACGTACTGTCATTTCTTTAGCAACAATTTGCTGCGCTACATCAGCCTGTTGTTCACCTTCGAGTGCAAGTAGTAACTTGGCGTGACCCAGTTCAATATCACCGCGTTCAAGCAAAACTTTAACGCCGTCCTGTAAATTATTTAAGCGCAGTAAATTGGTCACTGTAGTACGTGATTTACCGACCGCCTGAGCAACATCCTGGTGAGTCATCTTAAAATCAACTAACAACCGCTGCAACGCTGTAGCTTCTTCCATTGCGTTGAGGTCTTCCCGCTGAATATTTTCAATCAGCGCTATGGCAACAGCGGCTTCATCGGGTACGTCTTTGATTAGACAAGGAACCAGGTCGAGTTTTGCCAGCTGAGCTGCTCGCCAGCGACGCTCACCGGCAATAATTTCATAGTCGTTGTCACCAACAGGGCGAACCACTATGGGTTGAATAATGCCCTGAGCTTTGACCGAAGCCGCTAAATCTTCCAATGCTTCCGGTGACATGTCTTTACGAGGCTGATAACGACCCGGTTTTAGTTGTTCAACCGGCAACTTCTGTAGTTCGCCTTTGACTTCTTCCGTTACTTGTTCAGATTGACGATCAGAATTTTGCTGATTACTGGTCAGTAAAGCATCCAGCCCCCGACCTAATCCCCGTTTTTTTGCCGACATGATTCGCTTTATTCCCTTGTTATGATTCTTCTGCTACTTCATTACGATTTTCGGAGCGTCGGATAAGTTCACCCGCTAAGGATAAATACGCCTTTGAACCAGTAGATGATTTATCATAATACATAACCGGCGCACCAAAAGAAGGCGCTTCCGCTAAACGCACATTACGCGGAATAACCGTGCGGTAAACTTTATCACCAAAGTGATTTTTTAATTGTTCCGAAACATCGTTCGCCAAACGATTACGCGGGTCGTACATAGTCCGCAAAATACCTTCTATTTCAAGCCCGGGATTCACCACGTCGGCCAGCTGACGAATGGTTTCCATCAGTGCGGTAAGGCCTTCCAACGCATAGTATTCACATTGCATTGGTACCAGAATAGAGTCCGCTGCTGCCATACCGTTAACCGTAAGCATATTGAGCGAAGGTGGGCAATCAATAAAAATATAGTCGTAAGTATCCTGAACCGCTTTTAATGCATTGCGTAAACGTAATTCGCGTGCAAACACTTCCATTAATTTAATTTCAGCGGCAGTGGCATCGGCATTGGCAGCTATTAAGTGATATTTACCGTTAGTATCGTTTACAGCAACATCATTAACCGGTTTTTCTTCAATCAATAATTCATAGATGCTGTTTTCGACATCGTACTTATCAACGCCGCTTCCCATGGTCGCGTTACCCTGTGGATCTAAATCAATCAACAACACTTTGCGACGGGTAGCAGCCATCGATGCCGCTAAGTTAACAGCTGTGGTTGTTTTTCCTACGCCACCTTTTTGATTCGCAATAGCAATGGTTGTAGCCACGGGTTTTATAACCTCTTGTTGTTGTCGGACAGTCGACTGTCGGTTGTTTTATGACCGTTTGCTTATAATGACGATATGCCGGCTCGCGTCAATGCCGGGAACATGAACTCGCTCAATACTTTCGGCTTTATAGCTTTCGGGCAACTGCTCAAGTTCGTCTTGTGGATATAACCCTTTAAGAGCGTAAAACCGACCGTCTTTTGCTGGCAAATGTTCACACCAGGAAAGCATATCATTAAGCGAGGCAAAGGCTCTACTGATTACACCATCAAACTTTTTTTCGTGCTCATAATCTTCAACCCGGGACTGAACGGTTGTGACATTAGTTAATTTAAGCTCATGACAAACCTGACGAATAAAGCGAATGCGTTTACCTAAACTGTCCAACAAAATAAATTCTTTATCGGGCTCAGCTATGGCCAACGGCAAACCCGGTAGTCCAGGGCCGGTACCCACGTCAATAAAGCGTTGTCCTTGTAGATACTGACGAACGGCTAAACTGTCCATAATATGCCGGGCGAGCATATCTTTTGGGTTTCTGACGCTGGTCAAATTATAAGCTTTATTCCATTTATCCAGTAAAGCAACCAATGCCAGCTGCTGTTCTATTTGCGCTTCTGATAGCTCTATTTCTGCCTGCTTTAATAATCCTTTTAACGGCTCTTTCACATCGATTCCTTAAGCACTCTTACGCAATAAACCTTGTTTTTTCAAATGAACCAAAAGCATTGAAATAGCAGCTGGTGTAATACCAGAAATACGTGCCGCTTTACCCACAGTTTCCGGTTGATGGTCATTTAACTTGGCTATAACCTCATTCGACAAGCCTTTAATTTTAGCGTAATCAAAAGGAGAGGGCAGCAACGTATTTTCATGACGCTGTTGTTTAGCAATCTCGTCATGTTGACGAGAAATATAACCCGCGTATTTGATCTGAATTTCTACTTGCTCCGCCGCTAAAGGATCGTCTAGCCCGGGTGCGAAAAAATCTGTGCTGGCTAAATCTTTGTAATGAATTTCTGGCCGGCGCAAAAGTTCTTCACCATTGACTTCTTTGCTTACAGAGCTTTTCACCAGTGCATTAATTTGTTCTACAGAACCATGATCTTTATGCACCCAGGTGGTTTTTAATCGTTGTTTTTCCTGCTCCACGGCTTCCATTTTATTATTAAATGCGGCCCAGCGTTCGTCGTCAACTAAACCAAGGTTGCGACCAATTTCCGTTAACCGAATATCCGCATTGTCTTCACGCAGCAACAGCCGGTACTCGGCACGCGAGGTAAACATCCGGTACGGTTCCTGAGTGCCTAATGTAGATAGATCATCGATTAATACGCCCATGTAGGCTTGATCGCGTCGTGGTGCCCAGGATTCTTTATCCTGCGCCTGTAACCCCGCGTTTAAACCTGCAATAAGACCTTGTGCGCCGGCTTCTTCATAACCGGTAGTTCCGTTAATTTGTCCGGCAAAGAATAAGCCATTGATAACTTTGGTTTCCAACGATTGCTTCAAATCTCTGGGGTCAAAAAAATCATACTCAATTGCATAACCGGGGCGAGTGATATGAGCGTTTTCAAAACCTTTAATTGACTGAACCAGCTGCTGCTGAACATCAAACGGAAGACTGGTTGAAATACCATTAGGGTAAATTTCAAAGGTATCTAACCCCTCAGGTTCAACGAAAATTTGGTGCGAGCCTTTGTCAGAAAAACGGACAATTTTGTCTTCAATTGAAGGACAGTAGCGTGGGCCGACACCTTCAATTTCACCTGAATACATGGGTGAACGATCAAGTCCGGAACGAATAATATCGTGGGTATTTTCGTTAGTATGTGTGATGTAGCACGGGATCTGCTGCGGGTGATCAGAACGTGAACCCATATAGGAAAATACCGGAGTCGGGTTATCGCCGGGTTGTTCCTGCATGACCGAAAAATCTACGCTGTGACTGGCAATACGCGGAGGTGTACCGGTTTTTAAGCGCTCAACACGCAATGGTAGTGCACGTAAGCGCTTAGCCAACGCATTTGCAGGAGGATCGCCTGCGCGTCCACCCTGATAGTTATCCAGACCAATATGAATTTGTCCACCAAGGAAAGTTCCTACGGTTAACACAACGGTTTTAGCCGTGAATTTAAGACCCATTTGGGTGACAACGCCGGTAACCTGATCATTTTCAACGATCAGATCGTCACAGCCCTGCTGAAATATTGACAGATTCGGTTGTGTTTCCAAGGCATAGCGGATCGCTTGTTTATAAAGCTGTCGATCAGCCTGAGCTCTGGTAGCACGCACTGCTGGGCCTTTCGATGAATTCAGGGTTCTGAACTGAATTCCGGCTTTGTCTGCAGCTTTAGTCATGAAGCCACCAAGGGCATCAATTTCTTTAACTAAATGACCTTTTCCTATTCCGCCAATAGCAGGGTTGCAGGACATTTGTCCTAACGTATCGATATTGTGCGTAAGCAATAGGGTTTTGACACCTAAACGAGCGGCGGCTAACGCAGCTTCTGTTCCGGCGTGCCCTCCACCGACAACAATAACGTCAAAGTGTTGCTGGCTCTGTTGTGACATTCAAAGTGGCCTTTGGTTGAAGAATCGGTAAATAGCCGATTATTTTAACGCGATTTTGCATAAATCTAAAAGGTTAAATTTCATTCAGAACTGTTAAAGATCTTAAAGAAGATCAGTAAAGGATCTTATTTAGATCTTTTATTACTATTACTACTAGTCAGACGATTTCTGTGAATAGATCGCTGCAGCCCTTTTTTTATATAGCGCATATAAAGATCACTCTTTGTAGATAAGTAGGCCTGAACTGTGATCATAGATCGTGGATAAGTAGGGTAGTTATGCACAGGCTCTTTTATCCCCAGTGTTATACCCACTTCATTGACAGTGCTTAAGTGATCTTATTCCAACTTTAGTCACAAGTTGAAATCTTTGTGCACAAACCTGTGGGTATGATCACAGAGCCTTTACTGCATCAGCGATCGCGGGTAACCAGTTTAAAGCCTTCTTTTCCGGATCGTCTTCCAGCATGTCGATTTCTAAACGATCAGTTATTTGTGTTCCGCCTAATTCCTGTAGACGTTTGTCACAATGACGACCCGCTTCACAAAAGGTGTCGTAACAGGATTCACCAATAGCAACGACAGCATAATTAAGCCCTGTCAGATGTGGACTTTCAGGATCGTTTATTTGGTCGTAAAAATCGAGCATTGAATCACCATATTCACCGGCGCCATGGCTGGCCAGAAAGATCAACCAGGGTTGATCAGTTGGTAATTGCTTAAATTCGGGTTCGTAGTGCAGTTTGGTATTGATGCCTAGCTCGTTTAGTTTTTCGCTCACCGTATCGGCTAGAAACTCAGTATTTCCAGAGGTTGTACCTACTAACAGATGTAAAACAGTCATAACTTTTTTAACTCATTTGCTACTATTGAAAAAACACAAATCATACAGGAGAACCTAAATGGTAAAAGCTCTCGTTAATCTATTAGTTGCTTTAAGTGCCCTAATAGTTTCATTCGATGTTGTCGCGGGCATTGAATCATCAAAACAGGTGTCCGAAAAACTCTAGGTTATGGGTACGCCATCCGCTGAGCAGTTGACTGAAATTTCTGAAAATGGCGGCGAGGTTGTTATTAATCTGCTCTCTCAAAAAGAAATGAAAGACAGCGAAGAGGCTGCGGATGTTAGCCTTACTGGAATGGCTTACTCTCATGTTCCGATAAATGGAGCCGATGGAGTGTCGGTAGAAAAGGCTTTAGAAGTAGGATGCGAGCAGGGAATGACGTCACTGGAAGCTAAAGTGTGGTCGATGCTGTTAAAGTAATGAGTTGTCAAAAAAGAAGGCCAGCTCAAGTAACCGGCCTGCTTCGTTATTACTTCAAATGCTCGTTTAATAGTTCTGGTTGGCGTTCCGGTGTGAATATTTCAATCCAGTAACCGTCCGGGTCTTTGATAAAGGCAATGCCTTTCATTTTTCCATCGTTTGGGCGTTTTTGAAATTCTACGCCCATTTTCTCGAAGCGCTCACAAGCAGCATCTATATCGGGAACGGCGAATCCAATGTGGCCAAAGCCTTTGGGTTGCTCATTGCCACTGTGGTAAGACACAGAGTCGTCGTTTTCGTCTCCCCAGTTATGAGTCAGCTCCAGCATGGCCGGACGCCCAAAAGTTTGTTCAATGCGTTTATCGTGGTCGTTTGACCAGTCTTTACGCTGCTCTGGTGACATAGCCGCCATAAAATAGAGAGTGAATTCCATTTCCGGGAAATCGAAACGCTTAACCAGGGTCATGCCTAAAACGTCACTATAGAATTTTAAGGTACGCTCTGGGTCCTTGATACGAAACATGGTTTGATTAAAGACAAAATTGTGTGTTGCGGGATCATGTTGTTCGGATAACCCCTTGGCTTCATCAAAATGTCTGCTCATAATTATGTCCTTAATGGGTTCAGTAAGTGACTGCTGTATACTATATATTGGGTTTATTGTAAGAGAGTTCAAGCGTGACTTGGTCGGTTTATTTAGTGAAGTGTGCGGATAACACGTTTTATACCGGTGTAACGACGGATATTAAGCGCCGTGTTAGTGAACACAATAATGACAACAAAAAAGGGGCTAAATACACCAAAGCCCGACGTCCGGTTGTGTTGATTTGGAGTGAAGATCACCCGGACAGAGCCGGAGCCTGTCGACGGGAATATGAAATAAAACGATGGTCGCGCATTAAAAAGGCTAAGTTAGCCGGTTGAGTTGAGTCGTTTTTGTCCGGTTAAAAGATGCTGAACTATAGTTTTTTTATCTTTTATTCCGAGTTTATCGCTAATTTGGGCGAGCTTGATTACGCGATGATAGAAACGAGCTTTACGCCGGTTGTATTGGCTTTCGGTGAGTTTTGTTTTGTTCAGCTGTTCAATTTCTTCGGTCAGAGTCTGTAGTAAGCTTTGATAACGTGCTTTTAAATTAGTTGGATAAATAAGTCGATAAGCAACTAATGAAAGCAGGGGGGCGGCGACAACCGCAAGGGCAATACTCATTGAATAACTAAAATGAAACGAATAACCGATAGAGGGATTCATTAACAGTAAAAAGACCAGGTTGAAGTCCATACTTCCGTTCGCGGTTTTTTGATGCGACATGGGAAAACCGGCCAGCAAAATAACTGGCATTAAAGCAACCAGCATCCATAAAATGGAGTCCTGGTATTGCCAGACCGTTGCCTGAATAAGTACCGCTGTCAGCGCGCCGGCACACTGCCCGAAAAACACATATTTCATGGTTAAGGCCGGATTGTCTGCTGTAGAAAACAGCGTCAACATAACCGATGCACCGAGCATTAAATACGCAAACTGAAATAATTCGGTATACCACCAGGTTACGCCAATCAGCCCCATAATAACCAAGGTTCGTATTGCTGCCTGGCGAGCACCGCGCCAGTCACGATGCAAAATGGTTTTGGTAAGGAGTGTAGAGCTGGCCGTTTTGCCGGAGTCGCGAAAAGATAAACGGTCGCTGGTTGCTTCGACAAACTCATGAAAACGCTTTTTTGAAGCGGCGTTGTTAATGGCTTCTGATGCTTGTTTAAGGGGTGTTATAATTTTAGAACGTTTAGCTGAAGCGTTTAATTTATTGGATGCTTTTAGTAAGTAATCGCTTACTTTTTGGTTTTTTTCGGGTTCCTGAATATTAAGTTCGGCCAAAAAACCGAGTTGGCTGTTAATGACCACGCGTAATGTTTTAGCCGATTCATGAGCACTAACAGAGCCTGTACCGTGATCGAGCAGTTGGGCTTCTAAGGTGGCCAGCTTCGATAACTTATCGGAAAGGTTTAAATCATTATTATCCGGATCGGCGAAGTAGCGACTTATATCCTGTAAATTTGCAGCTGTTTGGCGGCGAAGCTGGTTAATTAAGCTTTGCTCGGCTCGTTTATAGGTAAAAGCCCAGCTGATGACCAACGAGGTCATGATACCGACAAAAACTGTCAATAGGCGGTCAATGCCCAGCGGTATAAGAGCGTCTGGGCTTTGTGTCAGAAGGACGACCATAGAAGCTGAGTACCCGGCCAGAATAGTACCGTAGGAAATAAGCCCATGCAGTAAGTTGCCGGTATAGACACAAAGTGTGACCCAAAGACTGAGTCCGATAACCAGCCAGGTAATATCATTGCCGGCAGAAACCACCAGCACCATACCGAACATGGTTCCCAATAACGTACCTAAAGCACGGTAAGCGGCTTTTTCTACGAGAAGACCACGGGTTGGTTGCGAAACGGCCCAAACAGTCATGGCGGACCATTGAGGGTGCTCTAAACCAAGAGCCCAGGCAAAAATAAGCGATAAGCAGGCGGCAAAGCCGGTTCGAAGGCCAAACCGTAAACGGACGTAGTCAAACCCCCATTGCGCTAACCTGTCTTTCACTGTTGCTCCTTAGTTTGTGGATGACTAAGAAATGGTGTTATTTGCCAATACAGAACGAACCAAAAATCTGACCGAGGAGATCGTCAGAGGTAAACTCACCGGTTATTTCGTTCAAGTGTTGCTGAGTCAGGCGCAGTTCTTCAGCCAGTATTTCGCCGGCCATGTTGGCTTCCAGTTGTTCCTGACCTTGCATGAGATGGGTTTTCGCTTTAGCCAGGGCTTCTAAATGACGACGGCGAGCCATAAAGCTGCCTTCAGAAGTTGCGCTGTAGCCTACACAGTGTTTTAAGTGTTCCCGAAGTAATTCAATACCGTGACCGGTTTTGGCCGATAAATGAATAACTGGAATGCCTTTGTGCTCGTCTATACCTGTGGGTTGTTCAGACAGGTCGACTTTATTGCGAATAACGGTGTAAGGCATATCTTCCGGTAACTGAGCAAAAAACTCCGGCCATATGTCGTCGGGGTGAATGGCGGAAGTTTCCTGACTGTCGACCATAAACAATACCCGGTCTGCCTGGCGAATTTCATCCCAGGCACGTTCAATGCCTATTTTTTCAACGTGATCGGGACTTTCGCGTAAACCTGCCGTATCAATAATGTGCAGCGGCATACCATCAATCTGGATATGCTCACGCAGAACATCGCGAGTGGTTCCGGCTATTTCAGTCACAATGGCTGATTCGCGTCCGGCCAGTGTATTGAGCAAGCTGGACTTACCGGCATTAGGGCGCCCGGCGATAACAATTCGCATGCCTTCACGCATTAATGTCCCTTGACGTGCTTCCTGTTCTATATGAAACAGCTGATCGATAATTTCGGTTAAATCGCCGGAGACTTTGCCGTCAGAAAGAAAATCAATTTCTTCATCGGGGAAATCAATGGCTGCCTCAACATACATTCGAAGATGAATAACAGCGTCGACAAGTTGATCTATTTTGTGCGAGAACTCACCTTTTAAGCTTTGTAATGCGGCTTTAGCGGCTTGTTCTGAGTTGGTATCAATAAGGTCTGCAATGGCTTCTGCCTGCGTGAGGTCGAGTTTATCATTTAAAAAAGCACGCTCACTAAACTCGCCAGGGCGCGCTGGGCGAATGCCCGGAATTTCCAAGATTGTCTTAATGATCATGTCGATAATAACCGGGCCGCCGTGGCCTTGAAGTTCTAAGACATCTTCTCCCGTAAAAGAGTTAGGACCGGGGAAATAAAGAGCAATGCCTTCATCCAGCAGTTGTTCTTGTAAATTATAAAAAGGAAGATACTCAGCTTTTCGGGGGTTAGGGCAGTGGCCTAAGAGCTTTTCAGCGACATTCTTACAATCTTTGCCACTAACACGAACAATACCAACACCACCGCGTCCGGGCGGCGTCGCTTGAGCGACTATCGTGTCATCAAAGTCGGTATCGGTTTGCATCGGTTTTAGAGCCTCTCATAAAATAAAGCCCAGCATTAGCCGGGCTTTAATGCTGTATTATTTCTTATTTCGGACGTTAATCCCTTTTTTCTCCAGACCCCGGTAAATGATCAGCATTTGAGCAATGGTAATCAAGTTACTGACTAACCAGTATAGTACCAGGCCAGATGGGAACCAGAGGAAGAATACCGTAAAGATAACTGGCATATACTGGAACAGTTTCTGCTGCATTGGATCGGCAGTAGGTGTTGGCTGCAGTCGCTGCATTAAGAACATACTCGCACCCATTAAAATAGGCAGGATGTAGTATGGGTCTTTAGTCGATAGATCCTGAATCCAGAAGATAAAGGCTGAATGACGTAACTCAACACTTTCCAGTAATACCCAATACAAAGCCAGGAATATTGGCAGCTGTAAAAGCATTGGCAGGCAGCCACCCAGAGGGTTTACTTTTTCCTCTTTGTAGAGCTTCATCATGGCGCCGGACATTTTCTGGCGGTCCGAACCATAGCGTTCGCGCAAAGCCGTCATTTTAGGCTGCAGCATACGCATTTTAGCCATTGAAACGTATTGTGCTTTGGTTAGCGGGAACAATAACGCTTTGACAATAACGGTGGTCAAAATAATGGCCAGACCCCAGTTAATAACAAGGCCTTGTAAAAATTGCAGTAACTTAAAGATTGGCTGAGCTAACCACCACAAAAAGCCGTAGTCGACGGTTAAGTCCAGGTGCTCAACAATTTCAGCCATGGCGTCCTGGTCTTTAGGGCCCAGATAAAGCTGTGACTCAATAGTTTTTGAGCTGCCGGCCTGAATTTCTGTCATTGGGTAAATAACACCAATAATGGCCTGGCTGCCATTCGCAACACGCGAGAATAGGCGGTTTTGTTGGCCTTGCTCCGGAATCCATGCTGAAACAAAATAATGCTCAAGCATACTTACCCAACCGTTTTGTGAGGTGACGTTGAGCTTTTTATCCAGCATGTCATCAAAGTCGTATTTTTCGAACTTGTCGTCATCGTGTGAGTAAGCGGCACCAAAATACGTTGGCATGATCATGCTGCCGCTTTCACCGGTTCCCATGGAGCGTTTCAATTGTCCGTAGAACTGCGTGTTCAGCGCGCCGCCGGTATTATTTTGTATTTCAAAACGAACATCGACATTGTACTTACCCGGCGTAAAAGTGAAGACTTTGCGGTAAGTAGCACCATTTTCAGTAGTGTAGGTTAGCGGAACTTCAACAACTTGAGTTTCAGACTCATAACGCTCTTTTTCGTAGCTGTAAGAAGGGCGACCACTGCCGCTTGCATCGATACCATCAGGACCAATCAGACCTGACTGGGCAACATAAACGTTATTTGATCTATTCTGCAGTAATTGGAATCGCTCTTCACTTCCCTGAGTTTCTGCAAATTTGAGTAACTGAGTTGAAACAATGTCGCCACCGCGTGTATCAATTTCTACATCTAACACATCGGTGCGCACACGAATGGTTTTTGTAGACTGCTGAGTGACAACGGGCTGATCACCTTCGGGGACATCCGCCGCAACTTTTGCTGAACCACCTGAAGGCACATCACTGTTTTCAGTGTTATTGCTCGATTGTGTTGATGTTACGTTTTGCGGTGCTTTTGTTCCGGGTGCGGTTTCCACCATCCAATTCTGGTATAGGAAGAAAGACACCACTAAAAAGGCAATAAATAATATCGTGCGTGGCGAATTCATAGTGATTTCGTCTCTGTTGGCTGTTTTAGTAAAGATTCGGATTCGCTGTTATTTTCTGGCTTTGCATCTTGTTTCGCAGGAGGAACCGGGTCATAGCCACCCTCATGAGCGGGGTGACATTTACCAATTCGTAAAGCAGCTAAGCCAATACCGCGAATTGTACCGTGTTTTTGTATGGCCTCACAGGCATAATGTGAGCAAGATGGATAAAATCGACAATGCGGGCCCAGCAGTGGGCTGATAAACCACTGATAAACCTTTATCAGCCCGATTGGTATTGTTCGCAACGCTTTGCTAATTTTCGCCATAAATAATTCAATGTTTCCCGTAATGCGGCGTTATCCTGCTCGACAATACCCTGCTTGGCAATAATTACAATGTCAAAAGCGGGAATTTTATGTTGTCTTAAACGGAAGGTTTCACGTACTTGTCGTTTTATGCGGTTTCTATCAACAGCGCGTTTAGCCCGCTTTTTGCTAACAGTCACACCAATACGTGGATGCCCAAGCTCATTAGGAGTTGCCAACATAGTGACATGAGCAGTAACGGCTTTTACAGGAGGGTTTGAGAATACTCTCTGGAAATGAGAGGGAGTTAACAGACGTAACTCCCTGCCATATGAGATACTTTTATGCACTCAGTACTTTACGACCACGAGCACGGCGACGAGCCAATACTTTGCGGCCATTTTTATCTGCCATGCGAGCACGGAAACCGTGAGCACGTTTGCGTTTTAAGACGCTTGGTTGAAATGTTCTTTTCATAACTAATATTCCATCGGTCAGTTTGCTATTTCCCACGCTGGCCGAAAAATTTAAAACCAAACGTGAACGGAATTTTTTAGAGCGCAGATCTTACCGATCTTTTGGCATTGAGTCAATGACCATAGACGGTTTTAGGCAATAAATCCAAAAATAATCTCATCCACAATCTTGGGTTATTAAAATATTGATAATGTGGATAAAATAACAGTTATTCACCGTTTTAGCGTTTTCCTGTTAGCTTTGTCACTTCGGTTTCAAGCAAGTTATGCGCCAGTTTTGATTTGTTTGACTGATTTTAACTCCTTTATTCATGCAGTTTTCAGGCAGTTTGTGCTAGCGAATATGAGCTGAGTGAAGTACAATATTCAGTTATGATAATAAAAAAACGATCCAGGAGAAGAGTGTGAATAATTCGCTTTGGCAACAATGTGCAGAGCGACTGCAATCGGAGTTACCGTTACAGCAGTTCAACACGTGGATCAGACCCCTACAAGCCAAACTGAATGGCGAAACACTGACTTTATTTGCGCCGAATATTTATTCGGTGGACTGGGTTCGCGACAAATATCTGAAAACCATCAATACCTATTTGGAAGTTTTGTGCGACGATAAAGTCCCTAATGTTGTTCTAAAGGTCGGTGAAGCATCGCCGACACAACGTGAGAACGACTCACCGCAACGCGCGGCTGCAACCCGCAGAAAAACACCTAACTTCTCATCGGGTAACGCCGATATAGAAGTACCTTTCGAGAGCAATATCCATCCGGAGTACACTTTCGACAATTTTGTGGAGGGTAAATCTAACCAACTGGCGCGCGCGGCGGCTATTCAGGTTGCTGAGAACCCTGGCGGTGTTTATAACCCGCTTTTTGTTTATGGTGGTACCGGCTTAGGTAAAACTCACTTATTACACGCCGTTGGCAATGGCATTATGGCGCATAACAAGGACGCTAAGGTGTTTTACATTCGCGCTGAGCGCTTTGTGCAGGACATGGTCAATTCTATTCGTAACAGTTCGACTAACGAATTTAAACGTTATTACCGCTCGGTCGATGCTTTGCTGATAGACGACATTCATTTTTTCGCGAATAAAAAAGGGTCTCAGGAAGAATTCTTTCATACCTTCAACGCGTTGTTAGAAGGTAATCAGCAAATTATTATGACCAGCGATCTTTACCCGAAAGAGATAGACGGAGTAGAAGATCGATTGAAGTCCCGCTTTGGCTGGGGGTTAACCATTGCAATTGAACCTCCTGAATTAGAAACCCGAGTAGCGATTTTAATGCGTAAGGCAGACGAGCGTGGTTTGAATATGCCGCACGAAGTTGCCTTTTTTATTGCAAAACGTTTGCGCTCCAATGTTCGTGAGTTAGAAGGGGCTTTAAACCGGGTTGTTGCTAATGTACAACTGACAGGTCGACCTATTACTATCGATTTCGTAAGGGAAGCGTTGCGTGACTTAATTGCGGCGCAAGAAAAGCTGGTCACTATTGATAATATTCAGAAGACCGTAGCGGAATACTATAATATTAAGTTAGCCGATATTTTATCGAAACGCCGAAGCCGCTCGGTTGCGCGTCCGCGTCAATTGGCGATGGCGTTAGCAAAAGAACTTACCAACCACAGTTTGCCGGAAATTGGCGATGCCTTTGGTGGTCGTGATCACACAACGGTATTGCATGCTTGTCGTAAAATTCAGGAATTGAAAGATGCGCAAAACGACATCAAAGAAGACCATAGAAATCTTATTCGAACATTGTCGTCATAAAGTGTCGTTATAAACAGGGAACAGGGGACTCAGTCATGAAATTTTCAATAAACCGCGATGCTTTTCTTAAGCCACTGCAGGTTGTTAGTGGCGCTGTTGAGCGGCGGCATACGTTACCTATTTTATCGAATTTGTTGCTGCAAGTTGATAACGGTCAGCTGAAGTTGACCGGAACAGATCTGGAAGTTGAACTGGTTTCATCCGTGGCGCTTGAATCAGCGGACATGGATGCAGCGGTTACGCTTCCCGCTAAAAAACTCTTGGATATTGTACGAAGCTTACCCGAAGGCTCAACGATTGAATTTACCTCACAGGAAGACAGCGCGACGGTAAAATCGGGCCGTAGTAAGTTTAAATTAAGCACGTTATCTTCAGACGACTTTCCCAATATTGATGACTGGAAAAGTGATATACATTTGGTGACTGAACAAGCCATACTGAAAGACTTAATGGAAAAAACCCATTTTTCTATGGCTAATCAGGATGTACGTTATTACCTGAATGGTATGTTGTTCGAAACCGATAATGGAATGTTGCGTTCAGTGGCAACCGATGGCCACCGTTTAGCGATGAGCACCTGCGCAATAGATCAGCCTGGGTTGGCACAGCGCCAGGTTATCGTTCCTCGTAAAGGCGTTGTTGAGCTGCTTCGTTTACTGGGTGATGACGACCAGGAAGTATCTGTTTCTATCGGTAATAACCATATTCGGGTAGAGACGCCGGAACTTGTTTTTACCAGTAAACTTGTTGATGGTCGCTTTCCTGATTACCGTCGGGTTTTACCAAGCGGCGGCGACAAAGTTGTCGTGGCTCATCGAGACGCCTTAAAACAGTCTTTCGGACGTGCGTCGATTTTATCGAATGAAAAATTCCGTGGGGTAAGGCTTAACCTAAGTAGCGGTGAGCTATGCATCACAGCTACTAACCCTGAGCAGGAACAAGCCGAAGAAATTATAGAAGTAGATTATCAGGGTGATGATCTGGAAATTGGCTTTAACGTGAGTTATTTATTGGATGTTTTAAATAATATCGATGATGAGCAAGTTTCCTTTACCTTGGCTGATTCGAACAGCAGTGCCCTCATAGAACCTCAGCATGATGAATCTTGCTGTTACGTTATCATGCCTATGCGTCTGTAATATTAAGTATTAATGTTCATTGAGACGTTGAACCTAAGCCATTTTCGAAATTTTTCGGAGGTGGCGTTGTCTCCCAGCCCCGGAATTAATGTGATAACCGGCGACAATGGCTCCGGTAAAACCAGTCTGCTCGAAGCTATATATTTATTAGGTTTTGGTCGTTCCTTCCGGCCAGGAGGATTTCGGCAGTTAATAAAAGAAGGTCATCAAGGTTTTACGGTTTTTTGTCGTTCTAGTGATTACGCAATAGGTGTGAGACGAAGCACCGATGGCGAGCAATCGTTAAGGCTCAATGGTGCTAATGTTCAGCGCATGTCCGATGTCGCACGGTTAGTTCCCGTGCAACTACTGACGCCTGAATCGGTAGACATCTTGTTAGAGGGACCGGGGCAGAGAAGGCAATTTATCGATTGGGGAGTGTTCCACGTGGAACATTCATTTTACTCGGACTGGGTTGCTTATACTCAACTGCTTAAACAAAGAAACAGTTTATTGAAGCAGCGCTCGCTACCGGTTCGTGAAGACAGATACTGGAAAGAACAACTGGCTTATTATGGCGAGCGCATTAGTAAAAGTCGCGAAAAATATCGACAAGAACTGAATGATTATATACAAGAGCTAGCGAAATCTTTTCTCCCCGATGTTACAATGGAAGTTCGATTAAAATCAGGCTGGGATACCAGCCAAAGTTTATTTGAGGCCTTAGAAAGCCATACAGAGAAAGATAAGAAATACGGCTTTACCTCGGTTGGGCCGCATAAGGCTGATATTAAAGTGATAGCTGATGGCGTGGAAGCAAAACATCGCTTATCTCGTGGGCAATTAAAAACCGCGATAACCGCTTTAAAGTTAGCGCAAGGGAAGCATTATCAAAAAATAAAAAGGCAACCCTGCATTTATTTAGTCGATGATTTAACGTCAGAACTCGATTCGAGAAACCAAGGGTTACTCTGTCGAGAGTTAGAAAATCTGGACGCACAAGTTTTTATCACCGCAATTACTGGAAAGCAGTTGTCGGATAAATTTCAAAAATCACCTCAAATGTTCCACGTAGAACATGGGGTAATAAACGAATGATATCGAGATAATACTATGGAAGAAAATAATTACGGTTCATCGAGTATAAAGGTTCTTAAAGGGTTGGATGCGGTTCGCAAACGCCCGGGTATGTACATTGGTGATACTGATGATGGAACGGGTCTGCACCACATGGTTTTTGAAGTTGTCGATAACTCAATTGACGAAGCCTTAGCTGGGCATTGCTCAGAAATTATGGTCACTATTCACTCTGACGGCTCTGTCAGTGTGAAAGATGACGGTCGTGGGATACCCGTTGATATACATGAAGAAGAAGGCGTTTCAGCTGCCCAGGTTATTATGACCGTATTGCACGCGGGTGGTAAGTTTGACGACAACTCCTATAAAGTATCCGGTGGTCTGCACGGAGTTGGCATTTCTGTTGTAAACGCGCTATCTGAAAAGCTGCAGCTAACCATTCGCAGACAAGGCAAAGTTTACGAGCAGACTTATCACATGGGTGAGCCGGATAGTGATGTAAAACCGATAGGCGATACTGACACAACTGGTACCGAATTGCGCTTTTGGCCTAGCCACGAAACCTTTACGAACACCGAGTATCACTATGATATTTTGGCAAAGCGCCTCAGAGAGCTTTCTTTCCTTAATTCTGGTGTTGGTATACGTTTACGAGATGAACGTGATGATCGCGAAAACTTGTTTAAATACGAAGGTGGTATTGCCGCTTTTGTAAATTACTTAAATCAGAATAAAACGCCTATTCACCAAAAAGCCTTTTACTTCACCATTCAAAGAGAGGATGGCATTGGGGTAGAGGTGAGTATGCAATGGAATGACTCGTTCCAGGAAAATATTTACTGCTTTACTAACAACATTCCTCAGCGTGATGGTGGTGCCCATTTAGCCGGTTTTAGAGCCGCGTTAACACGTACGTTGAATACCTATATGGAAAAAGAGGGATATAATAGAAAGTCCAAAACCTCTGCAACAGGTGATGACGCGCGTGAAGGTTTAACTGCCATTATTTCTGTTAAAGTTCCAGACCCCAAATTTTCTTCTCAAACAAAAGATAAACTGGTTTCCTCGGAAGTTAAGTCTGCCGTTGAGCAGGCAATGAATGAGCAATTAGCTGATTATCTGATAGAGAATCCGAGCGAAGCTAAACTCATCATTAATAAAATTATTGATGCTGCCCGGGCTAGAGAAGCGGCTCGTAAAGCTCGCGAGATGACACGTCGTAAAGGTGCTTTAGACATTGCCGGGCTGCCCGGTAAGTTAGCAGACTGTCAGGAAAAAGATCCGGCACTCTCTGAACTTTATATTGTGGAGGGTGACTCTGCAGGCGGTTCAGCTAAACAGGGTCGTAACCGTAAGAACCAAGCTATCTTACCATTGAAGGGTAAAATTCTTAACGTAGAAAAAGCGCGTTTTGATAAAATGTTGTCCTCGGTTGAGGTCGGCACATTAATTACCGCCATGGGTTGTGGTATTGGACGTGACGAATATAATCCGGATAAAACGCGCTATCACCGTATTATTATTATGACGGATGCGGACGTTGACGGTTCTCACATTCGTACGTTGCTGCTAACGTTTTTCTATCGCCAAATGCCGGAGATTATTGAGCGCGGATATATTTATATTGCTCAGCCTCCTTTGTATAAGGTTAAAAAAGGTAAGCAGGAAGTTTACATTAAAGACGATCCGGCACTGATTGGTTATTTAACCAGCCTGGCCTTAGACAATGCCTCTTTGCACGTCAACGAGACGGCTCCGGGTATTGCTGGTGATAAGCTTGAGAGGTTGGTTAACGGTTATCAGATGGCACAGGAAAATATCAAACGTTTAAGCCGTCGTATGCCTGAACGTTTCTTACAGCGTTTATTCTACGCGCCGCGCCTGACCGATGAGCGTTTAAAAGACCATGACTACATGGAAAAGTGGGTTAAAACATTAAATGATGATTTAACGGCCCGTGAAATCAACTCCGCCACTTACACGGTTTCTTTGCATGAAGATACTGAACGTAAAATGTGGATGCCAACAACAACGATTCGCCAACACGGTGTTGATACCGATTATCCACTGAATTATGAATTCTTGATGTCGAAAGACTATGAACAAATAGTGACCCTTGGTGAGGAAATTGATTCTTTGGTTGAAGAAGGCGGTTATGTTCTCCGAGGTGAGAAAAAACAACCGGTGAATCATTTTGTTGAAGCGGTACAATGGCTAATCAGCGAGTCTAAACGTGGTTTATATGTACAGCGCTACAAAGGCTTGGGTGAGATGAACCCGGGTCAATTATGGGAAACCACAATGGATCCCGATAGTCGCCGCATGCTGCAAGTAACTATTGAAGATGCAATTGGCGCGGATCAGCTATTTACGACCTTAATGGGTGATGAAGTAGAACCGCGCAGAGCGTTTATAGAATCTAACGCGCTTAAAGTTGCTAACCTGGACGTCTAGTAAGATTAGCAATTGATAAAAAGCTACAAAAAAAGCCGGCTCCATTTTATGAGCCGGCTTTTTATTATCAAATTCAATTGGTTATTGAAGAAGAGAGATGTCAGCAATCTTTAGAAACAACTGACGTAATCTAAACAGCAAGTTAAGCCGGTTCATGCGCACATTATCGTCTTCAGCATTAACCATCACATGCTCAAAAAACGCATCGACCGGCTCTTTAAGTTGAGATAAATGAGTCAGTGCCTCGCTATAGTCACCGTTTAAAATTAGCGGCTCTACATGGTCCTCTGTTTGTTTTACTAACCGATAAAGTTCAACTTCAGCCGATTCTTGTAATAGGCTCTCTGTTACTTCACCGGTAATGGTTTCATCCGATTTTGCCAGGATATTACCGACCCGTTTATTAGCCGCTGCCAGACTCTCAGCTGACGCCATCGATTTAAAAGACTGAACCGCTTTAACGCGTTGGTCAAAGTCTGTTGGTTTTGAGGGCGATCGGGCGAGCACCGATTGAATAACATCAACGGAAATGCCCTGATCCTGATACCAGGGGCGAAAACGACCCAGCAGAAAGTCAAAGACATCGGCTGTAACTGACGTGTTTGATAACTTATCGCCGAAGCCTTCACCCGAAGCGGATAGCAGCTTGTGTAAATTTAAGGGCAGTTGGCGTTCGACCAACGTCCGTAATAAACCTAAGGCTGCCCGACGCAGAGCAAATGGGTCCCGGTCGCCTTTAGGGACTTGACCAATACCAAAAATACCAACCAGAGTATCCAGTTTGTCAGCTAAGGCGACCGCACAGGCTTCTTTTGAAACGGGTAACTCATCTCCGGAAAAACGCGGCCAATAATGTTGCTCTATTGATTCAGCTACGGTCGGGCTTTCACCGTCGTTTAACGCATAATGCTTACCCATAACACCCTGCGTTTCAGGGAATTCAGAGACCATATCGGAAACCAAATCGGCTTTGCAGAGTAAACCCGCTCTTTCCGCCGCGTCTGTATCTGCCTTTAACTGATTAGCAATTTTACCGGCCAATACTGAAATACGACGCGCTTTATCACCAATACTTCCAAGCTGTTTCTGGAACAATACGGAATCCAGTGCTAAAACACGTGACTCTAAAGTCTTCTTCTTATCAGATTCAAAGAAGAACTGTGCATCAGCAAGGCGAGGGCGAACCACTTTTTCGTTACCTTTGATAATCTGCTGAGGGTCGCGACTTTCAATGTTGGTGATGAAAATGAACTGAGACAATAAATTGCCTTTGCCGTCTTCAACCGGAAAGTAGCGCTGATCATCTTTCATGGTCACAATAAGAGGCTCTTTAGGTACTGCTAAGAACCCTTGATCAAAACTGGCGGTTAAAGCCACCGGCCATTCAACCAGCGCAGCGACTTCCTCAACCAGTTCGTCATCCTGGATAACCTCACCACCAAGCTCGGAAGCAAGACGTGCAATTTCTGACTGAATGGTGTTGATACGCTCTTCAAAGTCAGCGATCACTTTCGCTTCACGCAGTTTAGTGAGGTAGTTATCGACGTGGTCGAGTTCAAAACCTTGAGCAGAGTGAAAGCGATGACCTTGAATAAAACGAGCACTTTTTGTTTCCAGAATTTCGGCGTCGAGAAGTTCACTACCCAACATCACCGTTAACGTGTGTACCGGTCGAATGAACTGAGCCGTGCTATCACCCCAGCGCATGGGTTTTGGAATGGGCAGAGTTTTAATCGCCGCTTCCAGAATACCCTGTACCAGTTGCGTTAAGGCTTGTCCTTTAACCGTGGCTTTATGGAGTAACCATTCACCTTTGTCTGTTGTCAAACGCTGCGCTTCATCGACAGTAATACCGTTTGAGCGAGCCCAGCCTTCGGCCGCCTTGGTTGGTTTACCGGAGTCATCAAAAGCAACGCTAACCGCGGGGCCTCGTTTCTCCACCACTTTATCCTGCTGTTCTGTCTCAACTTGCTGGACTAGAACGGCTAGCCGACGAGGCGTGGCATAAGCTTCAATACTATCGAAGCTAAGTTCCGCTATTTTTAAACCTGACTCAATGCCGGCTCTCAAGCTGTCGCGAAGAGATTTCAACGCCTTGGGAGGCAGTTCTTCAGTACCTAACTCAATTAATAAGTTTTCTTTGTGCACGGCTCTGCTCTCCTTAGTTCGCTGCTGTATTTTTTTTGTTTTGAGCCAGAGGGAAGCCAAGAGCTTCGCGCGCCTGGTAATAGACTTCGGCAACAGCTTTCGCCATGGTTCTGACCCGAAGAATGTAGCGTTGCCTTTCGGTCACAGAGATTGCGTGTCTGGCATCCAGCAAATTAAACGCGTGAGACGCACGCATAACCTGTTCATAAGCGGGTAATGGTAATAACTTCTCAATGAGCAGTTCACATTCTTTTTCACAGTCGTCAAAGCGACGGAAAAGCACATCAACGTCCGCGTATTCGAAGTTGTAAGTCGACTGCTCCACTTCGTTTTGATGGAATACATCGCGGTAGAATATTTTGCCTCGTGGGCCGTCAGTCCAGACTAAGTCGTAAATGCTGTCTACGCCCTGGATATACATGGCTAAACGCTCAAGACCATAGGTGATCTCTCCGGCCACAGGGCGACACTCTATGCCGCCAACTTGCTGGAAGTAAGTAAACTGAGTAACTTCCATACCGTTAAGCCAGACCTCCCAACCCAGGCCCCATGCGCCCAGGGTGGGCGACTCCCAGTTATCCTCAACGAAACGTATGTCATGAGTCAGCGGATCAAAACCAAGCAGTTCTAACGAACCCAGGTAAAGATCCTGAATATCTTTAGGAGAGGGTTTCATGATGACCTGAAACTGATAATAATGTTGCAGTCGATTGGGGTTCTCACCATAACGACCATCAGTCGGTCGGCGGCAGGGTTGCACGTAGGCAAAGCTGGCTGGTTCAGGACCTAAAGAGCGTAGAAAGGTCATGGGATGGAATGTGCCGGCACCTACTTCCATATCTAAGGGTTGAACCACTGCGCAGCCTTGCTGAGCCCAGTAATCCTGAAGAGCCAGAATCAGCCCCTGAAAGGTTTTCACATCGTATTTCGACATACGCATTCTCTGCTTTGTTATTTGTGGTTGACCAATGGCCAAAAATTATGCCTAGATTATACCCTCTGAAGCGCCTTGGTTATAGGGGAAGGCATGACAAATAATGAGCCGGAACGGTGTTCCTGGTGTGGATCTGCTGACGATTACCGTGAATATCATGACAAACACTGGGGGCGGCCGGTGCGTGACCCGATTGAACTCTTTGCAAAATTGTGTCTGGACGGGCAGCAAGCGGGTCTCAGCTGGTTGACCATTTTGCGCAAACAAGCTGGCTATGAGAAAGCCTTTTTAGGTTTTGATCCTAAAGCCATTATCGGTATGAGTGATGCCGATCGAGAATTACTGTACGGCAACCGTGATATTATCCGCAGCAAGGTCAAAATAAACGCTATTTTTACCAATGCTGAAGCCTATTTGAAGCTAGAACAAAAGGGCGTTAAGTTTGAGCAATGGTTATGGAGTTTTGTCGGCGGTTCACCGATTATTAATGCGTATCGGACGCAAAGTGAGGTTCCTACAGAAACCCTTGCTTCCCATAACATGGCGAAAGCGCTAAAACAGGAAGGCTTTAAGTTTGTCGGGCCGACCATTTGCTATGCTTTTATGGAAGCAGTTGGTATGGTTAACGACCATGTTATTAGCTGTCATTGCTATGAGCCTGTTGCGGAGCAAATGAAACAGTTTAGGTTGTAAAATGAGTGAAGGACAAATGATAGAAATTATTCTTGCGGATTATAGTAACTCCAAACACGGTAGTGCGGTTATTTCCATGTTGGATGCCTATGCGAAAGACCCAATGGGTGGCGGCGAAGGTATATCAGAGGATGTTAAAGAAAGCTTAATAGATGAGATGGCAAAAAGAGACCATGTTTTTTCTTTATTAGCCTACGATGGTGATACGCCGGTCGGCGTTGCAAACTGCGTTGAGGGTTTTTCTACCTTCGCTGCAAAACCATTGATGAATATTCACGATATAGCCGTTATTCCAGAGTATCGTGGCAAGGGGGTTGCTAAGAAATTGCTAGAGGAAGTGAAAACCCTGGCCGAATTCCGTGGCTGTGTGAAACTGACTTTAGAAGTGCTTGAAAACAATGACCGGGCCAAGCGGGCTTATAAAAACTTTGGCTTTGAACCTTATGAGCTAAGCGATGTAGGGCAGGCGGAGTTTTGGGAGTTTTATTTGAATAAAGAAAAAACCTGATGCGGTTGCGTCAGGTTTTTTTAATGTGATTTCCTGACCCAATAGCGGTACGGCATTCCTCCGGTTTCTGAACCCACCAACTCATGCTCCATAAATTCGCAAAAGCCCGGAATATCCCGGGTGGTTGCCGGATCGTCTGCGATCACTAGCAAAACCTCACCGACTGACATTTTACGAATAGCCGCACGTACTAACATAACGGGCTCCGGGCACTTAAGGCCCAACGTGTCTAATTCCTGATCAAACTTCATTTGAGTCATTTCTAAATAAAGGATTAATGTGGCAGCTGGGTAGTTTAACACTTTGTTTGCGTAAGAGTGAGGGGTGAGTGATGGATTGACCCGCTGTTTGTTGGCGGGAGTTACTTAGAAACTGTCTGCAGCCGTGGATGGCTGCAGTCAAGCCCCCAGAGATGGGTTTACGGCGTGTTTCTGAGTAACTCCTGACAATAAAAAGGGGCGAGCCATAGCTCACCCCTTTCTCTGGACGTTGCAGTGTTAAACCACCCAGGTTCCACTGTTTTCTTTAAACACGCTCAAACACGGTTGCAATACCCTGGCCAAGACCTATACACATAGTTGCCAGACCAAGCTTCGCGTTTTTCTCTTCCATCAGGTTGATTAGCGTGGTTGAAATACGCGCGCCTGAGCAGCCTAATGGATGACCCAGAGCAATAGCACCGCCGTTCAGGTTGACCTTCTCTTCCATCTTGTCGAACAGTTTCAGACCTTTTAATACCGGCAGTGACTGCGCGGCGAAGGCTTCGTTCAGTTCAACAACATCGATGTCGTCAATAGATACACCAGCACGTTTCAGTGCTTTCTCTGTGGCTGGCACAGGACCGTAACCCATAATAGATGGATCGCAACCGGCAACCGCCATAGAGCGAATTTTAACGCGCGGCGTCAGGCCTAGGGCTTTAGCTTTGTCGGCTGACATGACCAACATGGCAGCAGCGCCGTCAGACAACGCTGAAGACGTACCAGCGGTGACCGTGCCGTTAGCCGGGTCAAACACTGGGCGAAGCTGTGACAGGCCTTCTGCAGTGGTTTCCGGGCGTATTACTTCGTCTTCTGTAACGCGAACCAGTTCACCATCAGCATTATGGCCGTTCATTGGCAGAATTTCTTTGGCAAAACGACCTTCAACGGTGGCTTCGTGTGCTTTTCGGTGAGACCGTGCGCCAAATTCGTCTTGCTGCTCACGGGTAATACCAAATTTGCGAGACAACAATTCAGCGGTCATACCCATGCTGCCCGAAGCTTTCGCCACCGACTTATTCATGCCGGGATGAAAATCAATGCCGTGAGTCATCGGTACGTGACCCATGTGCTCAACACCGCCGGCCATAAAGATATCGCCGTCGCCGTTCATAATAGCGCGAGCTGCATCGTGCAGTGCCTGCATAGACGAACCGCACAGGCGGTTAACGGTAACCCCCGCGACTTTATGCGGAATGCCCGCAATAAGTGCAGAGTTACGCGCAATGTTAAAGCCTTGCTCTAAAGTTTGTTGTACACAACCCCAGTAAATATCTTCCAGTTCTTCGGCATCCACTTCCGGGTTACGCTCAAGCAAGCCCTTCATCAGCGCAGCTGAGAGGTCTTCGGCACGAGTATGGCGGAAAACACCATTTTTGGAACGCCCCATGGGCGTACGAATACAATCTACAATGACGATGTCTTTCATTTTAATAACCTCCTCAAGCCTTACTTCGCAGCGGTTGTGTCAAAGTAAGATTTACCGGCTTTAGCCATTTCACGCATGCCATCTGTTACCTGATAGATTTCACCGAGGTGTGCGTATTTGTCTGCCAGTTGAATAAAGTTGTCCATGCCCAGCGTTTCCAGATAACGGAAAGGACCGCCGCGGAATGGAGGGAAGCCTAAGCCATAAAGTAATGCCATGTCTGCTTCTGCCGCAGAGCCGACAATGTCTTCTTCCAGACAGCGAACTATTTCGTTCACTAATGGGATCATACAGCGGGCAATAACTTCGTCGGCATCCAGTTTCTTGCCTTGCTCACAGCCTAATAGCTCATAGGTGGCAGCATCGGCTTCTTTGGTTGGCTTACCTTTTTTATCGGTGCCGTAAGCATAAAAGCCTTTGCCGTTTTTCTGGCCATAGCGTTCTGCTGCTGCCAACTTCGCAATAGCGCTTGATGTGTCACGCTTCATGCGGGTAGGGAAGCCGTCTTCCATCACCACGGTGCAGTGGTCGGCGGTATCAATACCCACCACGTCGCTTAAGTAAGCAGGACCCATTGGCCAACCGAACTGTTTTTCCATGACTTTATCAATGCCGACAAAGTCAACGCCTTCATCAACCATACCAGCAAAGCCTGCCAGGTAAGGGAAAAGCACACGGTTGACTAAGAAACCAGGGCAATCGTTAACAACAATTGGTGTTTTACCTAATTTGAGCGCGTAAGCAACCACGGCATTAACCGTATCATCAGAGGTTTTTTCGCCACGGATAATTTCAACCAATGGCATTTTGTGCACCGGGTTGAAGAAGTGCATTCCGCAGAAATTTTCAGGGCGCTTCAGGTTTTTAGCTAACTCGGTAATTGATATGGTCGAGGTGTTTGACGTCAGAATCGCATCATCACCAATGACACCCTCAATTTCAGCTAATACAGCGCCTTTAATTTTCGGGTTTTCAACGACCGCTTCAACCACAATGTCGACGTCTTTAACGGCTTCATTTAAAAGCGTTGGAGTAATTGACGACAAGACTTTAATCATCTTCTCATTGTTAACTTTGCCGCGCTCAACGCCTTTTTTCAGGATTTTACCGGCTTCTTTCATGCCTAAATCCAGAGCGTCCTGCTTAATGTCTTTCATGACCGCCGGTACGCCTTTAAGTGCAGACTGATATGCGATACCGCCGCCCATAATGCCTGCGCCTAAGACGCCGGCTGTTTTGATGTCTTTAGTTGCCGCTTTAGCGTACTTCTTAGACTTACCTTTAACTGCTTGATCCGCCAGGAAGAGACCGACTTGTGCCTGACACGCGTCGGTTTGTGTTAAGTCGAAAAACGCATTGTTTTCGGCTTTCAGGGCGCCTTCACGATGTTCGCGTGCGCCATTTTCAATGGCTTCTAAGGCTTTGTGCGGAGCCGGGTAATGTTTGCCTGCTTTCGCCGCAATTAAGCCTTTAGCGGTAACCAGCGTCATCATTAATTCAGTGTCGTTGGCTTTTAATGGCTCAAGTTTAGGCTGACGTTTGGCTTTCCAGTCTTGCTGACCTGCGGCTGCCGCTTTCGCTAAATTAAGTGCCGCTTCTTTTAGTGTTTCGGGTTCAACAACCGCATCAACCGCACCCACTTTCAGTGCATCCAGCGCTTTGTTGTTTTGGCCTGTGGTGATCCATTCCAGCGCATTGTCGGGGCCAATAACGCGCGGTAAACGCATAGTGCCGCCAAAGCCGGGGATAAGACCCAGTTTGACTTCCGGCAAGCCGATGACTGCTGTGTTATCGGCTACGCGATAATCGCAGGCTAAAAGTGCTTCACAGCCGCCGCCCAGCGCAAAACCTGTTACCGCACCAACTGTGGGTACCGGTAAGTCTTCCAGCTGGTCAAAAACGCGCGATGCTTTAGCAACCCAACTGCGGGTTTTTTCCTGATCAGAAAATAATGCCAGGAACTCAGTAATATCAGCACCAACAATAAAGGTCGACTTGCTGCTGGTCACAATGACGCCACGTAGGTCGTCGGTATTTTTTAAACTTGTCAGCGCTTCGCTGAATTCTTCTAATGTTGCCTGGTCGAATTTATTAACCGAGCCTTTCGCGTCAAATTGTAATTCCGCGAAACCAGGTTCGATAAAATCGACCCGAATGCTTTCACCTTGATAAATCATCTTGGGTCTCCCACGACTTCCATTAATTTGTTGCTATAAAGAAACTGATTCTATTACAGCTTTGGGTTAAGGTAGAGAGAGTTTGGCGTGAATACGCCAATTTTTCAACGGTTATTTAAACATGCGTTTGAATTAATGAAAAATCAGTCGTTTATCATACGTTACAGTGCGCCATTGTTTTTCGCGTTATCACTGTTTAGCAGTGGTGCAGTCCAGCCTGAGCCTGTTGATAGTAAACAACGGGAGCAGCAGCGTGAGCTATTCAAAAAGGCGGAGTACGCTGCCAAGCGCGGTCGTCTTAGCGAATACAGATTGTTGCTGAAGAAACTGGAAGGTTATTCATTAGTCCCGTATCTGGAGTTAGCAAGGCTCGAGCAAGTGGGGTATCTGGCCAATGAAGACCGGGTGCTGGCTTTTCTGGAAAAATATGACAATACGCCACTCGACTGGCAGCTAAGAAAACCCTGGCTAACTTACCTTGCCGGGCAAGAAGAGTCTGCGCGCTTTATTCGTGACTTTCGCTACCCGGGCACCTTGACTCACCGTTGTCAGTTTATCGAAGCGCAACGAGAGAACGGTTTGAGTGACGGGCCTTTCCGCCGTCAGGTTGATGCTATTTGGGAGCATGGGTTTTCGCTTCCTTCCGCTTGTGACCCTATTTTAAAAAAATGGGAGAGTCTGGGTGGCCGAACCGATGAAAAGATTTGGAATCGATTACAGTTAGCCGCGGAGCATGGTAATCCAACCTTAATACCTTATTTAACCGGGCTTTTACCCGAGTTACAGCAGTACCTGGGAGAGTTTTATCATAAGGTCAGGTATTCACCGGCGGCGATAGAGGACAGCTCATGGTTTAAGGGGCGTTATCCTGGTAAAGAAGCGGAAATAGCCGCCTTTGCACTTACTAAGCTGGTATGGCGAAATGAGAATATAGCTTTGCGCAGCTATAAGACGCTGAGACCGCAACTGCCGTTTACCGAGCAACAACAAGAGCGTATAGCTGAAGAGTTTGCTGTTGCTCTGAGTTTAAAATCTCATCCGGAGGCTCGGGTCTGGCATGACCGTGTTCCGGTTAATGCGCTAAATGAGCGAGTCCTGCAATGGCGTCTGGCGATTTATCTTAAAGACAAAGATTACGAAGGCCTGCGCAATGCTATTCAAAGTCTTCCTGTCGCCATTAGGCAAGGGAACCAGTGGCGTTACTGGCTTGCCCGCACGCAGGAAATAACCGGGAATGCGCTGGTGGCGCAACAACTCTATGAGGACTTATCAGACGAGCGCCATTATTATGGGTTTCTCGCCGCTGCCAGATTGCAAAAGCCCGTAAGCTTAGAGCACGAAAAGCTTGAGGTCAGCGTCGTTCAACTCGAGCAAATACGCCATCATCCGAGTGTTCAACGTGCCTACGAACTCATTCAGCTGGAGCGCTGGGTAGATGCCAGACGGGAGTGGAATCACTTATTAACGCAACTGGATGGCGAAGAACAAAAGGTCGCAGCGTATCTTGCCAGTGAGTGGGGCTGGCACGACCAGGCCATATGGACATTAGCGCAAATTGGTCACTTTGATGCTGTGGGCATTCGTTTCCCGTTAGCTTATAAAGATATATTAGGGCGGGCGTCACAGGCCGCGGGAATTGACGAAAACTGGGCGTTAGCGATTACCCGACGCGAGAGTAATTTTCGTCACGATGCTTACTCCAGCGCGGGTGCTAAAGGGTTAATGCAAATTCTCCCTGGAACCGCCAAACAGCTGGACACCAAAAACAACAGCTGGCGTCGTTTAAATGACCCGTCCGTTAATGTGCGTTTAGGAACAGATTATTTGAGTCGCCTGAAGCATCGTTTTGAAAATAATTGGCTATTAGCTACTGCAAGCTATAATGCCGGTTACTACCGCGTTAGGGATTGGCTGCCGGAAGAGCCGGTTTCCGCAGATGAGTGGGTTGAAACCATTCCCTACCATGAAACCAGAGATTACGTAAAAGCGGTATTGAGTTACCAACAGATTTATCGGATGCTGGGTGGTGACGAGGATAATTTATTTGAGCAAGTTGTTGATATGACTATTGTTGATACTGAATAAGGCGATTAAATATGACTGCGACAGCAGATTTTTGGCCGTTATTTTCTGACCATATAAGACAACTCCGGACTCGCTCTGAGCGACTCTTTAAACGGGAAAACTTAGATTTATTAGCGATTCATTCAGGCCAGCAAAAGCGCTGGTTTCTGGATGATATGAATTATCCTTTCCGCGCTAACCCGCACTTTAAAGCTTGGTGTCCTGAAACTCAGCTTCCCAATGCCTGGATTATTTTAAAGCCTGATACTCGGCCAACACTGGTTCTGTTAAGCGCGCCGGACTTTTGGCATACAACGGCAAGCTTAGAAAGTGAACCTTGGTTAGAAGCGTTCCACGTGGAACATATTACTTCGCCCGAAGCGATTGAAAAGCTGCTGCCTTATGATAAAAAAAATGCGGCTTATCTCGGTGAGCATATTGAAGTGGCAAAAGCTCTTGGGTTTGAAAATATAAACCCTGATCCGGTACTGCATTTCTTTCATTATCATCGATTATTTAAAACGGATTATGAAATAGCCTGTTTAACACAAGCCAACCATATTGCTGCGGAAGGACATATTGCAGCAGCAAAGGCTTTCTTCAACGGAGAGTCTGAATTTGATTGTCTGCTGAAGTACATGGCGGCAACTCGACAAGGGCAGAATGAAGTCCCTTACAATCATATTATTGGGCAAAATAAAAATGCCAGTGTGCTGCATCACTGGCTGCCTGATAAACAACCGCAAACATTGCTAAAATCTATGTTGGTAGATGCTGGCGCTGAAGTCTGCGGTTACGCCGCCGATATTAGCCGAACTTGGTCAGCAGAGCATAATGAATATGAAGAACTGGTAGCGGCACTTGACCAAATTACCCTGGCACTGATTGATAAAATGAAACCGGGCATTGAGTTTCCGTTTTTACACCAAGTAGCCCATGAGCAAATAGCCAACGTACTTTTTGCTTTTGGGTTTGTTAGCTGCAGCCCCGAGCAAATGATTGAGGATGGTATTACCTCTGTCTTCTTTCCTCATGGTGTCGGCCACTCGTTAGGGTTGCAAGTGCACGATGTCGCGGCTGCTCAGGCCGACGAAAGAGGAACTCCGGTACCGTCTCCAACTGGGCATCTTACATTAAAAACTACTCGTACCGTCGAACCGCGGCAGGTGTATACCATTGAACCCGGAATCTATTTTATTGAGCCTTTATTGAAAAAATTGGCTTACTCTCGCAATAAACATGTTGTTAACTGGAAGCGAGTGGATGAGTTCAGGCCATTTGGAGGCATAAGAATTGAAGATAATATTGTGGTTTACCGCGAGCGAAATGATAACTTGACGCGTCAAACGTGTTTAGATGCTTATGCGAAAAAGGTGACTGGCCTTGCCTGATCAAGATTACGATATTCCGGCTTCGGAGACAGAAGTAGAAATAGAAATAAAAAAGAGTCGCTTTATTGCTTGTGTGGCTCACACCACAAACGCCGATAGTGCTGCAGGATTTTTAACGGCGGTTAAAAAGCGTTGGCCAAAAGCCTCCCATTATTGTTCGGCTTCATTATATTCCGCCCCTGACGATAGCCAGAGTATGGCTTACAGCGATGACGGAGAACCTTCAGGAACTGCGGGCAGACCAATCCTTATGGCGCTGCAAAATAGCGGTGTGGGTGAAACTACGGTTATAGTGGTGCGTTATTTTGGTGGTGTAAAACTGGGTACCGGTGGGCTTCAACGGGCTTATACGGATGCTACCGTTGCTGCGTTGGCTGAGCTTAAAAAAGAACAGCGGGTATTTAAACAAGCTTTTCAGTTAAATTTTGCTTATACCGATCAGGGCAGTATTGAGCCGCTTTTGGTTGACGCTGCAGCAGAAGTCGAGTCATCTGACTATGAAGAGAGTGTGCGGCTTACGGTATTACTGCGGCCCGCAGAAGTCGATGGGCTGCAAAAGAAACTACAGGCCGCAACTCGTGGTCGTGTTCAGCTCAGGGCTTTCGACTAGAAAAACATGGCGCTGGGCTGGAAAACTTTTTCAACCTGGTCGATGTATTTTTTATCCAGTAAAAACAAAATAACGTGGTCGCCCGAATGAATAATGGTTTCACTGTGCGCCATCAGTACTTGGTGTCCACGAACAACCGCTCCAATTGTGGTACCTGGCGGAAGTTTAATGTCGTTAATGGCTTTACCCACTACCTTAGAGGTGTCTTCATCACCATGTGCTATTGCTTCAATGGCTTCGGCTGCACCTTTACGAAGTGAGTAAACGTTAACGATATCACCGCGACGCACGTGAGTAAGCAACGCTGATACCGTAGCCCGCTGTGGTGAAATGGCAATATCAATTTCGCCACCCTGAACCAGGTCGACATAGGCACTGCGTTGAATCAGTACCATGGTTTTACGGGCACCCATACGCTTAGCCAGCATTGCCGACATAATATTCGCTTCATCATCGTTAGTGACCGCGATGAAAACATCGATATCTTCTACGTGCTCTTCTTCTAACAGCTTTTGATCAGAAGCATCGCCGCGAAAAATTAATGTATGTTCAAGACGTTGAGAAAGCACTTCTGCACGAGTTTCAGACTGCTCGATGAGTTTTACCCGATGGTCAATTTCCAGTTGCTTGGCCAAACCGGCACCAATATTACCGCCACCGACAATCATTATTCGGCGATACTTATCTTCAAGTTTTTGCAGTTCCTGCATAACCCGACTAACGTGACGCGTATCAGCAATAAAAAACACTTCGTCGTCGGCCTCGATAATGGTCGTTCCGGTGGGGCGAATGGGTTTGCCCTGACGGTAAATAGCCGCGACCCGGGTGTCGATATTGGGAATGTGCTGGCGCAGCGTTGAAATAGCATGACCAACCAGTTTTCCGCCATAATAAGCTTTTACCGCGACCAGGCTGGCTTTGCCGTTAGCAAACTCCATAACCTGTAATGCGCCGGGATAATCGATTAACCGTCTAATGTAATTGGTAACCAGTTGTTCCGGAGAAATAAGATGATCAACCGGCGCATCCTGATTATGAAACAACTGGTTTTTGTAACGGATGTACTCTTCGGAGCGAATTCTCGCTATTTTTTTCGGCGTATTAAATATCGAAAAAGCAACCTGGCAGGCAATCATATTAGTTTCGTCACTGCTGGTGACAGCAATGAGCAAATCCGCGTCGTCAGCACCGGCACGGCGTAATACATCTGGGTGAGCGCCGTTACCGACTACAACCCGCAGGTCATATTTATCCTGCAAATCGTCCAGCAAGTCATTATCGGTATCAACTATAGTGATGTCGTTGCGTTCACTAACCAGGTTTTCTGCCAAAGTGCCGCCAACCTGACCAACACCGAGTATGATTATTTTCATTCGACTTTTTTCAATCTCGCGTAAAAGAAACCATCCCCGTTATAGTTACCGGGAAGCAATTGCAGCGTATTTTGCTCTGCACTTATAGATATCAGACTAGCACTGGATTGCTGTTTTAGAAAAGACTCAATTTGAGTTTGGTTTTCTTGTCGCAGAATGGAGCAGGTTGCGTAAAGCAGTTCACCGCCAGGCTTAAGTAATGACCACAGAGAGTCGAGTATCTGACGCTGTAAACTGGCCAGTTCGCTAACATCTTCTGCGCGGCGTAACCATTTAATGTCAGGGTGACGACGTATGACGCCTGTGGCCGAGCAAGGAGCATCCAATAATATGCGGTCAAACTGCTCGCCGTTCCACCAGTCATTGGTTGCGGCAACGTCCGCACAGTGAATAAGGGCACTTAAACCCGCCCGTTTAAGGTTTTCATGCACACGGTCCAGGCGCCTGGCGTCAATGTCGATGGCTTGAACGGGTTGCTCAAAGCTGTCTCGCTCAAGTAAATGCAGCAGTTTCCCTCCGGGTGCGGCGCAGCAATCAAGGACACGATGTGACGCGTTGACATTCAGGAGGTCCGCTGCCAGCTGCGCTGAACGGTCTTGTACCGATACATAACCTTCAGCGAAGCCGGGTAGCTTTTCAACCGGGCAAGGGGAATGCAAGCGGATGGCATCACTAGCCTGCAAGTCTGCTTCAGCAGCTAGGTCGTTATTTTGTAACTGCTTTAAATACTCATCGCGGTTGGCATATCGACGGTTAATACGCAACCACATAGGCGGGTGTGCGTTATTCTCTGACAGAATGTTTTTGGCGTGTTCGGGGTGGTCTGCCTGAATAGTATCAAACAACCAGCGAGGATGATTCTGCATGGGGTCGTCGGGCAGTTCTCGCTGCTGTGATTCATCGGTTGATGGTGCTTCGCGTAACAATTGACGCAATATTCCGTTGACTAAAGCCTTGTGGTTACGTTTCCTCAGTGTACGGGCGGCTTCAACGGTGGCGCTAACCGCGGCATGATCTTTAATACGCAGACAATACAACTGATAAGCACCAACCAGTAATAAATAATGCAGTACTTTTAACTGACCTTTCAGTGGTTTATCCAGTTTTGCACCAACCAGACGATTAAGGCTGGGCAGAACACGTAAGACACCGTAGCTAATGGCGCTGGCCAGTCGTTTATCAGCATCAGAAAGCTTATTGGTTGCATGAGGCAGGGCGACTGAGAGAGATTCGCCTTTTTCTAAAACCTGGAACAGGGCAGCTGCTGCAGCGGCGCGACTGCTTGCCCCCTGGCCATTATTGGACGAACTCTTCTGTTGCTTCATTGTAATTCCAGTCCCTGGCCAAATACATTGCTGTAGCCGTTAACTAACGTACTGGCGGGCTGAGCTTTCTTACCCGGCATTTGTGCGCTAGTTATACGTAAAATACCATCTCCGGTGCCAACATCGATGCCTTCATGGGTGCTATTAATAATCGTACCCGGGCCTTTGTTACTGGCGCCCTGAATCAGCTCAGCGGCATGGATTTTAATGGTGTTCTGCTGAGTTTTTAGGTTCGCTGACTGACACCAGCTCATGGGCCAGGGATTAAATGCGCGCACGCAACGCTCGATAAAAGCGGCCGGTTGTGTCCAGTCTATTTTGCCTTCCTGCTTTGTCAGTTTTTTTGCGTAAGTCGCTTCGTTATCATTTTGTGGCGTGGCCTGGCTTTGGTAAGCATCGAGATCCATTAGTACTTTTGTCAGCGCTTTAGGGCCCAGGCCTTCAAGCTTATGGTAAAGCGACGCTGAGGTTTCGTACGGGCTAATGGCACATCGTTGTTCGTGCAGAACTGGACCGGTATCGAGGCCGGCTTCCATTTGCATAATACAAACGCCAGACTCTGAATCACCCGCCCAAATGGCGCGCTGAATAGGCGCTGCCCCCCGCCAACGGGGTAATAATGAACCATGCACATTCAGACAGCCTTTTGCCGGAATATCCAGTACCGCTTGTGGCAATAGCAATCCGTAAGCAACCACTACCATAACGTCGGGCTTAAGTTCCGTCAGGGCAGACTGAGCCTCATCGGATTTTAATGATTCCGGCTGATAAACCGGTAACTGGTGTTCAATCGCTAATTTTTTAACGGCACTGGGCTGAGGTTTTTTTCCTCGCCCGGCTGGTCGATCTGGCTGAGTATAGACAGCTACAACCTGATGAGATTCATCAAGCAGTTGTTGTAGATGTCTTGCAGCAAAATCAGGTGTGCCTGCAAAAACTATCCGCATTAGCGTCTTTCCGCCGCATACTTTTCAGCCAGACGCTGTTCTTTCTCTAATTTTTTACGAATGCGCTCACGCTTCAGTGGTGATAAATAGTCCACGAAGAGCTTACCGTCTAAGTGATCAAGTTCATGCTGAATACAAATGGCCAGTAGGCCTTCTGCGGAACGGCTGAAACGTTCACCGTTTTTATCCAGTGCGGTCACGGTAATTTTTTCGGCGCGTTCAACTTTTGTATAAACACCCGGAAAGGACAGGCAGCCTTCATCATTTTTAAAGTGACCCTCTGTTTCCGTAATTTCCGGATTAATAAACGCCAATGGTTCGTTTTGATCTTCACTGCAGTCAGCCACAAACAAACGCTTGTGCACGTCAACCTGACTAGCAGCAAGGCCGACACCTTGTTCTTCATACATGGTTTCGAACATATCATCGATAACTGAACGGATGTTGTCATCCACCTTTTCAATTTGCTGTGCGACTTTGCGCAAACGTTCGTCTGGATATTGCAGAACCGTCATTTTCGCCATTAGAACCTCCAAGTATTCATCTATTCTTAGTTTACCTTAAATTGGTAGGTCAAGGACAGTCTGTGAACACACAGGAATTATGTGTATTAATGGGAATGACGCGGGCGTCTAACAAGGTACAGAGAGCAGCCAGAGAGTGTGACAGCTGGCAAACGTTGTTTGAACGATGGGGGCAATCGCTTAAACCGGTTGAAGCGCGCTGGTTAAAAGCGGCTGAAAACTGGTGTCTCGGTGAGTATCAGGGCGTTATTTCTTACTTTAGTGAAGACTATCCTGAGCCGTTAAGAGCTATCGCTAATCCGCCCTGGTTACTCTATTACCGCGGGCGTAAAACGCTGTTGCAGGGTGTCAGTGTGGCGATTGTCGGTAGCAGAAAAGCCACCCATAGCGGTTTGCAGGTAGCGGACTGGTTTAGTGAATCTTTAGTAGCTGCGGGGATTGTCGTAACAAGTGGCCTAGCGATGGGGATTGATGCGCAGGCACACAAAACGGCCGCAAATAAAGGAAAAACAATCGCCGTTTTAGGAACCGGTATTGATCAGTACTACCCGAGGCGAAACAAAGCGTTACAAGATTTTATTGCTCACCAAGGACTGCTGATTTCAGAGTTTCCGCCGGGGCAGACCGCCAGAATAGATCATTTTCCCCGTCGTAACCGTATTATTAGTGGTATTAGTCAGGCCGTAATTGTGGTTGAAGCCGCGCGTAAAAGTGGGTCACTTTCAACAGCAATGCATGCATTGAATGAAGGTCGTGAGGTGGGTGCGGTTCCCGGCTCTATTTTGCTGCCGGAACATCAGGGCTGCCATTGGCTGATACAGCAGGGGGCTAAATTAATTAATGCACCACAGGACATCCTCGACTGGTTCTCAATTGATAATGCGCAGAGTATCGCGGCAGAGGACGCAGAATGTCGCGATGAAAGCTTGGCAAACAATCGATTGTTCGCTAGTCTGAGTTCAGAGCCACGAACAATTGATGACATGGTACAATTGTCGGGACTTGAGGTTGCTGAAGTCATGGAGAAAGTTGTGTTACTCGAATTAGAAGGGCTAGTGGCAGCCGTACCAGGCGGTTACATCAAAGTGGGGAGGCGCTAAAATATGTTTGATATCCTCATGTACTTGTTTGAAAACTACATTCATTCCGAAATGGAAGTTGTGGTTGATCACGATGAGTTAACCAATGAACTCACCCGGGCTGGATTCCGTGAACAGGAAATTCAGAAGGCTTTGGCGTGGTTAGAGCGCCTGGCCGATTTACAGGAAATGGAAACTAAGTCTTATCTGGATGTTGCCCCGCAGCAGTCTACCCGCATTTATACAGCGGCAGAAATGACGCGTTTAGATAGCCAGAGTCGTGGCTTCCTAATGTATTTAGAAAATTTAGGTGTGTTGGATTTTGCGACGCGTGAAGTCGTGATTGATAGGGTCATGGAACTGGAAACCACAAACTTTACGCTGGATGACCTGAAGTGGGTTGTGCTGATGGTGCTGTTTAATGTTCCCGGTCAGGAAGCCGCCTATGACCAAATGGAAGGCTTGTTGTTTGAGGAAGCGGAAGGACCCTTGCATTAATGTCATCAGATGAGCGTTGCCCACGTTGTGAGCGACCACTGGTTATTAAACATGTCGGGCATAATAGTTTTTTAGGCTGTACCGGTTATCCTGATTGTGATTATAAACGAGGTCTTCGCGAACAATCTGAAATTGAACCCGAAGACCTTGGTGTCGCCTGCCCCGAATGCGGCAAAGAGCTACAACTAAAAAGTGGACGTTACGGCTTATTTGTCGGTTGCAGTGGTTTTCCTGAATGTGAATATGTCACTGAGCCAAATGCTGACGAAGAGAGTAACATTACCTGCCCCGAGTGTAACAAAGGTCAGTTGCAGCAAAAGGCATCGCGACGCGGCACTGTCTTCTATGCCTGCGACCAATACCCCCAATGTGAATTTACCGTGAATCAGCCGCCGGTTGATGAAATTTGTCCTAAATGCCAATACCCGTTATTGGTGAAAAAGAAATCGGCTGCCGGAATTCGTAAAGTCTGCCCGCAAAAGCAATGCGACTATAAGTCGGACGCGTTATAATCCTTTAGCTTAAGTGGAGGAGCGATTATGGCAGAAATAGGGCAAGCCGCGCGCAGCGCAATAAAAACGGGTGTGATTGCGTATCCAACAGAAGCCGTTTTCGGGTTGGGGTGCGATCCACATAACGACGTTGCAATTCAGCGTTTGCTTCATCTGAAACAAAGACCGGCCGAAAAAGGCCTTATTTTGATTGCCGCCGATTACAGTCAGTTGCTTCCCTTCGTTGAAGATTCAGCCATTGCACAAGACAGACGCTTTAGCGTTTTGTCATATTGGCCGGGACCTGTCACCTTAATTTTGCCTGCCCGTAAAACGGTATCGCCATTACTCACTGGCGGTCGAAAGACCATTGCTGTACGAGTAACTGCGCATGAACCGGCCAGGGCGCTATGCCGTGAACTGGGTCATGCTTTGGTATCTACCAGTGCGAATTTAACCGGGCAGGAGCCTGCACGCACGGCCGCTGAAGTTCGTTTGCAATTTGGTGACAGCGTAGACTGGATTATGGATGACAACACTGGCGGAGCTGCGAATCCAACCCGTATTATTGACCCACTAAGCAATCAGGTTTTCAGAGACGATGCATAGCGACTATTTAAAGCAGGTAAAAAGTTACTTACTGTCACTACAGGATGATATCTGCCAACAGCTGACCCGGGCTGATGGTCAGCAGAGCTTTCAGGAAGACAGTTGGGATCGCCCGGGCGGCGGCGGTGGCCGTTCACGAATTATTAAGAACGGCGCCGTATTTGAACAAGGCGGAGTTGGCTTTTCGCATGTGTATGGCGAAAAAATGCCGGCATCAGCAACCGCGCATCGACCGGAATTAGAAGGTCGTGACTTTAATGCCTGCGGTGTCTCTCTGGTTATGCACCCGGAAAACCCAATGGTGCCGACGGTGCATATGAATGTACGCTTCTTTATCGCGCAAAAAGAAGGCGAGGAGCCGGTGTGGTGGTTTGGTGGCGGTTTTGATTTAACGCCGTTTTACCCTTTTGAGGAAGATGTCATTGAATGGCATCAGCAAGCGAAAAACGCATTGGACAGAGTTGATGAAAAGTTCTACCCGGAATATAAAGCCTGGTGTGACGATTACTTCTTCCTTAAGCATCGCGATGAGGCCCGCGGTGTTGGCGGTATTTTCTTTGACGACCTCAATGATCGTTCATTTGACGAGTGCTTCGCAGTTATAAAAGCGGTGGGGGATGCCTTTACTAAAGCTTATCTGCCGATTGTTGAGCGACGCAAGAACCTGGCTTATAGCCAGCAGCAAAGAGACTTTCAGCTTTATCGCCGTGGCCGCTATGTTGAGTTTAATCTGGTCTGGGATCGTGGAACTTTGTTTGGTTTACAAACCGGGGGCAGAACCGAATCCATTCTAATGTCGATGCCACCGCTGGCGCGCTGGGAGTATGATTGGCATCCGCAGCCGGGTTCAGCAGAAGAGCAACTCACAACCTATTACCTGAAGCCGCAAAACTGGTTAGCTAAATGAGGCCCGTCACTAAGCTGGGTGTTTTCGGAAACCCCATTGAGCATAGCTTATCACCGCGCATTCACGCCTTGTTTGCGCAAGCCCGACAAGATCATGTTGAGTATCAACGCTACCTGACAACCCCGGCACGGTTTTCAAAGAGTGTTGCTGACTTTTTCGTTAACGGCGGGCAGGGGGCTAATGTGACTTTGCCATTTAAACAGCAGGCGGCAGAACGGGTGACGCAACTGACCGACCGAGCGCGGTTAGCGGGAGCTGTGAATACTCTTATAGCCGGTAAGTCAGGTCAGCTGTTAGGTGATAATACTGACGGTGAAGGACTGGTTTTTGACCTTAAAAATAAAAGATTTAAGGTAAGTGGGCGCTCACTTGCTCTTTTTGGCGCTGGAGGTTCTGCGCGTGGAATATTGCCATTATTACTCGCGCAGCAACCAAAGTGCCTTTACTTGATAAATCGCACTGCTGAAAAAGCTCTGGCACTTAAATCTGAACTGACAGAGCTTGGATTAGCCGAAACAAACCGTGTTCAGGTGCTTTCGTCTGCGTCGGAAATTGAAGAGCCTGTCGAGTTGGTAATTAATGCCACTAGTAGCAGTTTAATGGGACAGGCGTTGACGTTACCGGGGCGACTTGCAGACGACGCTTGCGGATATGATTTGATGTACGCGAATAAACCCACCCTATTTATGAATCAGCTGAGCCAGGCCGGTTGCAAAAAAGTGAGCGACGGTTTGGGCATGTTAGTGGAACAGGCGGCTTCTTCTTATCAGCTCTGGATGGGTGGCGAACGCCCGGATACCACATCTGTTATGTCCAAATTAAGAAAGCCTATTTGATTGATTAAAAAGGGCTTTTTTTTGCTTTTTATAAGTAAAGAAAAATGCGTAACAAAAGGTTATAAAAAAACTGAATTTGGTAGTAGATCATTGCTGACTTTATGGTAGTCTATTCGACTCGTTTACTGCGCTGTTCCTTCCATCTCAGGACGTAAACAGAATAGTTTCCACAGTGAAACATAATAATAAAAAGTAAAAGGCATTTAGGGATGCCCGCCGTTTTAAATCCCGCATTATCAATAAGTTAAATTAAATACTGACACGGGGAAATTTTAATTTCCAGCTGTGGCGGAATACGTTGTTAACAGAGTTATTAACAGGTTATACACAGTCTGTCCAGTGGTCAGGATCCCCGTTCTGTGGCATCCTATAGGCAACGCTTAATTCAGGTTTATAACTATGCCCACATCTGTTCCAGAAAATCCGTTTATTCTTGTCGATGGTTCTTCGTATTTGTTTCGAGCCTTTCATGCGCCACCGCATTTAACCAACTCTAAAGGCGAACCGACAGGGGCAATTTATGGCGTTGTTAATATGCTGAGAAGCTTATTGAAGCGTTATAAGCCAAGCCATATGGCGGTCGTTTTTGATGCCAAAGGAAAAACGTTCCGAAGCGATATCTATGAGGATTACAAAGCGAACAGACCCCCGATGCCGGACGACCTGCGTTCTCAGATTGAGACTTTGCACGATATAGTCCGGGCAATGGGGTTACCATTGTTATGTGTTGATGATGTTGAAGCGGATGACGTTATTGGTACGTTAGCGCAGCAAGCCGGTGAGAAAGGTCGCTTTACCCTAATTAGCACGGGCGACAAAGACATGGCTCAGTTAGTTAATGAGCATGTCATGCTTATCAATACTATGACAGACACTTTATTAGATGTTGAGGGTGTCGAGAAAAAGTTTGGTGTTAAACCCCATCAAATTATCGATTATCTGGCACTCATGGGTGACAGCTCGGACAATATTCCGGGCTTGCCGAAGGTCGGTGAGAAAACGGCGCAGGCAATGTTGCAGCAAATTCCGAGTATTGACGCTATTTACGACAATATTGATGCGGTAACTGAGTTGTCGTTCCGTGGCGCGAAAACGATGCCAGCTAAACTAACTGAGTATAAAGATCAGTTGCTTATGTCACGCGAGCTGGCCACCATTAAGCTTGATGTCGCAATGGAATTGCAGCCGGAAGAGCTGACAATAAAAAGTGCAGAAAGCGAGAAACTGTCGGAGCTTTACAGTCGTTGTGAGTTCCGTCGTTGGCTTGGTGAGCTTATGGAAAGTGGAGCCGCCACGGATCAAGCCTTAGGTGAAACCGATGGTGAAAAACCAGCCAGCGACATTTGCCGGGATGCGTACCGTGTACTGACAACCGAAAAAGAAGTGAGTGATTATTTAACTGCACTTAAGAAAAGCGACTACTTTGCTTTCGATACCGAAACGACCAGCTTGAATTATATGCAAGCTGAGCTTGTTGGGGTGTCGTTAGCGACGGCACCCGGCGAGGCGGTCTACATTCCGGTCGGCCATGATTATATGGAAGCCCCTGATCAAGTGGGTCGCGATTGGCTGTTGCAACAACTGAAACCGCTGCTTGAAGCGGAAAAGCCTCAAAAAGTTGGGCAAAACCTCAAATACGATGCGCATATTCTGCGTCGCTATAAAATTCGTTTAGGCGGAATTTTAAACGACACTATGCTGGCATCTTATGTCTTTAATAGTGTCAGCTCCCGGCATGACATGGACACCTTAAGTCTGCATTACCTGAACCATAAAACCATTAGCTTTGAAGAAATTGCCGGTAAAGGCACCAAACAGCTGACGTTTAATCAAATTGACCTGGAGCAGGCCGGACCCTACGCAGCGGAAGACGCGGATATAACCTACCGTTTACACGAGGTGCTCTGGAACAAAGTAAAAGAAACCGACAGCGAATTGTTGAGTGTATTGACCGGTATAGAGGTGCCTTTAGTCCCGGTATTGTGTGATATGGAGCAATACGGCGTGCGCATTGATGCAAACTTACTGGGCAAACAAAGCCAGGAAATTGCAGAAAAATTAGATGCGCTGGAGAAAAAGGCTTTTGATATTGCGGGCGAAGAATTCAATTTAAGCTCACCGAAACAGCTGCAACGCATTTTCTTTGAAAAACTTGAGCTACCTGTGGTCAAAAAAACCCCCAAAGGTGCGCCTTCAACCGCTGAGGAAGTGTTGCAAGAACTCGCGCATGATTATCCTTTGCCCGACGTGATTTTACAGCATCGGGGATTATCAAAACTTAAGTCCACTTATACGGACAAGCTACCTAAAATGATTAACCCAGACACTGGCCGGGTGCATACCTCTTACCAACAGGCGGTTACCGCAACCGGCCGTTTGTCCTCTACTGATCCTAACTTGCAGAATATCCCTATTCGCACGGCAGAAGGCCGCCGGGTTCGTCAGGCGTTTGTTCCGGAACAAGGCTACAAAATTGTTGCTATCGATTACAGTCAGATTGAATTACGTATTATGGCGCATTTATCTCAGGATGCTTCGTTATTAAATGCCTTTGCCGAAGGTCTGGACATTCACCGTGCCACTGCGGCGGAAGTTTTCGGCTGCAAAGCTGAAGAAGTAACAAACGATCAGCGGCGGCAGGCTAAAGCGGTCAACTTTGGTTTAATTTACGGTATGTCAGCCTTTGGCCTGGCGCGTCAGCTGGGTATAGCCCGTTATGAGGCTCAACATTACATGGACAAGTATTTTGAACGCTTTCCTGGTGTGTTGCGCTATATGGAAGATACGCGTGAGCAGGCAAAAGCGCAGGGATACGTTAAAACCTTGTTCGGCCGTCGTTTGCCTCTGCCGGACATAAAAGCCAGTAATGGAGCCCGCAGAAAAGGCGCTGAACGTGCCGCTATTAATGCGCCGATGCAGGGAACCGCGGCGGATATTATTAAAAAAGCAATGCTGAAAGTTGCTGACTGGATTGACAGCAAGCAATGTCAGGATGATGTGCGCATGTTAATGCAAGTTCACGATGAGCTGGTTTTTGAGATAAAAGAAGCCAGGCTGGACGATTATATTGAGCAATTAACTGAAGTAATGGAAAAAGCGGCAAGCCTCGATGTGCCTTTGATTGCGGAAGCCGGCAAGGGCAATAACTGGGATGAAGCTCATTAATTTTAAGAATTATATGAACTTTTTAAATGGGGTCTAGTCACAATACTTGAGGGGATTAATCCTCCCTCAAAAAATTGTTCTCCCTGGATTATTTTTTGCCCGGCTCTTTAGCCGGGCTTTTTATTGCTCTTTTTGTGGAATACCTGCCAGACCAGAACGCCCTTTACGGTTAGCAAACCAAACACCAATGAGAATAGCAAGCATGCCAACACCGTGCTGTAGCCAAAATGCCTCGCCATCGAGTATGCCCAGCAAAACGGCGACGACCGGAATGAGATAAGTGACTGAACTGGTAAAGACCGTATTGGTTAATTGCACAACATGGTTAAAAATGACTAGAGCACCAGCGGTTCCTATAATGCCTAAGGCCAAAACCGAAACTAGCGATAACATCGCCCCGGGCTGCTGAACCTGAGTAATAAATTCGGTGCCGGCTAACAAATAAACAGTAGCAGGAACGGCTGCCATCATTAGTGATATGCCGGTGATGGTTAGTGGGGATAAGTCACTAATTTTATGTTTAATCAGGTTGAGGTTCACGCCGTAACAAATAGTTGCAGTCATGACCAGCAAGGCATAAAGGTTGAAATTCCAACTGCCATTGGCGGAAGCGGTAATCAGAAGCAGCGTGCCAAAAAGACCAATGGCGACCCCGATAATTTGTGCCAAGCGTGCTTTTTGATAAAAGAATAGAGAGCCAATAACCAGTGTGGCAATAGGGGTTAAAGCGTTCAGAACACCGGTGATGCCACTGGTTAACTGAGTTTGTGCTATCGCGAACATAAAAGCAGGAATGAAACTGCCGACCAAGCCAACGCTGGCGAGCTTTAGCCAATGCTTGCGAGTTATTTTATTCAAGCGGCGCGCAATAAAGGGAGCCAGTACGATACCGGCAGAACTAATGCGAAGCGCTCCCACTTCCATTGGACCAAAAGCGAGTAATCCTTTTTTTATCAGCAAAAAGGAACTGCCCCAAATTAAAGCGAGTAACCCTAATAATAGCCATGCACTAAGAGGTGGCGTGTTATTCGTCGTCATACTCTTTGCTATACCACTGGTTGAGTTTTTCTTCGACTTGCTCAACGCCAAAACGCTTTAGCGACGAGAAAGCCTCCACTTGAACATCGCCGTTAAAAGCAATAGCGGCTTGTCGAGCTTGTAAAACCATAGACTTACGGGCACCTTGTTTAAGCTTATCGGCTTTGGTCAATAACGCCAGTACCGGCAATTCGCAATCGACAGCCCAGTAAATAAGTTCCTGGTCGGTTTCGCGGAAAGGGTGGCGAATGTCCATTAATACCACAATACCTTTTAAGCTGTCTCTTCGCTGGAGGTATTCGCTTAAAGAGCGCTGCCATTTTTCTTTAACCGCTATTGGTACTTTAGCAAAACCGTAACCCGGTAAATCGATAAGCCGTTGACCACTATCGAGCTCAAACACGTTAATTAATTGCGTACGCCCCGGGGTTTTACTGATGCGAGCCAGTGACTTCTGACGGGTCAGTGTATTTAAAGCACTCGATTTGCCGGCATTAGAGCGTCCGGCGAAAGCAATTTCTATGCCGGTGTCAGGGGGCAGTTTACTGATATCCGGTGCACTGGTTACAAACTTTGCCGATGCGTAGTTTAATTGCTGATCTGCCACTTTTAAGGTCACTTTTATTGATAAAACGGAACGTCCACATGCATTATGAAGTATTCAGGCTGTATCGCCAACGATCATTTGGTAATTGATTCGATTTTAGTCGTTTAATCCACACAAGTTTTGTGTAAAATAGCAGTCTGTTTAAGGTGAATTATTGGGGCGCATGGCGCCATCCAAAACAGAAGAGAAGCAAACATGAAAAATTTCGCAATCTTTTTGGGACTTTTCTTCGGTACCGCCGGTATCGCAGTAGCACAAAGCGGCGACGCTCAAGCCGGAAAAGAAAAATCGCAAGTGTGTGCGGCTTGCCATGGGCCCAATGGTCAATCCCCGTCCGATATGTATCCGCATTTGGCCGGCCAGCACCAAAAATACCTGCTTAAACAGTTGAAAGACTACAAACTAGCGGCGGAAACTGGTGGTGAAGAAGGTCGTAATAACCCCATTATGATGGGACAGGTCGCTTCGTTATCTGAGCAAGATATGGCTGACTTGGCTGCTTTCTTCGCTTCACAAGATGAACCAAAAGGCGAAACTCCGGAAGATTTAGTTGCATCAGGGCGTGATCTTTTCCGTCGTGGTAACCCGGAAACAAATATGCCGTCGTGTTCCGGCTGTCACGGCCCCAGAGGTAATGGCATGGGGTTAGCTGCATTTCCGGATATTTCCGGCCAACACGCTGCTTATACAAAATCTCAGCTAGAAATGTTCCGCAGTGGTGAGCGTGCTAACGATCCAAACGGAATGATGCGGGGCGTGACAGAAAAGATGACAGACGAAGAAATGGAGTTGTTGTCGCAATTCTTGAGCGGTTTGTATTAAATTATTATTTGATGAATAGAAAAGCGGCTTATGCCGCTTTTTTTTCGTTAATAAATAATGTTATCAAAAAAGCTTAAATTTAGATGTTGTTAACTAAAAGTAATAAAAAAGTTGTTTTTTAGATCAATAAAATCATTGAATTAATATTTGGTTCAAGTAGTCTTAACAACGCTCCGGGGCCGTACGGGCAGAAAAAAATAAAAATAAGATGCCAAAAGCCCTTGAGATAATAATAAAAAGACTGTAAAAATACAGCTGACTCGATACAAAAAAATAACAAGAGGTCGAGAGGATATCGAAAAATCAGATTCTGTCTTATTTCTCGATAATCCAGGGAGTAAAGCCAATAGGCTAGTCGTTGCTCCATTTAATAATAACAATAATAAAAAGATAGGTTACGGAAGACCGCAATAACAACTCGGAAGCAGTGACAACCATTCTCATAGTTGCAGTGCGCTGCCGATAATGTGAGAGAAGCAGGCGATGTGTAAAAACATCGCCTTTTTTCTTTTCTAAACGAGTCTTGTCCTACAACGGGCAGACTTTTGCTTTTTGTATTTTACCCTTCCACTGACGTCATCCGCGTTAATGAGTTACAATAGGTCATATTAGTTGTTATTTAGGAGCGACCATGACTCGCCTCAAGAAAACTCGTAAGACAGGGCCGCTTGCTCCGTCTAAAACGCCAAGAGAAAAGCAAACAACAGACGCTGAATCAAAAGGTAAGAAAAAGGGCAAAGGCCAACCTTCCGGTCAACGGCATTCTTCTGCCAAAGTTCTGCAACAAGGCAAAACAAAAAGTGATAAGAAAGATCCCCGACATGGAAGCCGCCGTAAAGTAGCATTAGTGGTGACACCTGAACAGGAGCTCAAACAGTTACAAGAAGACAGAAAACTTCAGTCACTGGTCGAACGGTTTGAGAACGATGAGTCTCTGACTGAGGTAGAACAGCGCTATCTTGATGAAAAGTCGGAGCGCTATGAGCAGCTGGTAGCCAAGCTGGGTTATGAGCTCGATGAAGAATGGGATGATGAGGAGTACTAATGTCCAGTGAACTCTATTGGGTTATTGCGATTGTAGGCGTTTTAATTATTATCGCTTTGGGATGGTATGCCACGAACTTGTTGCTGCGTCTGCGTTGGCAAACCAGGGCTCGAGATGCTGCTGTGCAGAAGCGTGTCGAGCGTATTGATGAGAGCATTATTACGATAGCAAAGGCAATGCAACAAGAGCAGTGTCCTTTTTCTGAAGGCTGTTTGCGTATCGTTGTATTGCTTGATCATCGGCCTGAATCGGTAGAGTACAATTACTCTAAAGAGTATCCGGCACTGCATGAAATGTACGAAAAAATAAAGCATATGCCGACGCATGAATCGCGTAAGAAGTTCCCTAAAGCTAAAGTTCGGGAAATGGATAATGAGCGTGAGGGCTATGAAAAGTCGATGCGAGACATTATTCTTGCCGACATTAATAAGTTACTGAAGCAATTTCCAGCGGCCTGAGGAGGCGGCATGCCGTTTTTTAAAGGGATAAAAGAAGATATTGCCAGCGTTTTTGACAGAGATCCGGCTGCGCGGAACACAATGGAAGTGTTGTTTCACTATCCTGGGCTGCATGCTATTTGGTTCCATCGGATAAGTCATAAACTCTGGGGTTGGAGGCTGTATTGGCTTGCTCGTTTCGTTTCTAATGTATCTCGCTGGTTAACGGGTATTGAGATTCATCCGGGGGCTAAAATTGGTCGCCGCTTTTTTATTGATCATGGTATGGGTGTGGTTATTGGAGAAACGGCAGAGATTGGCAACGACGTAACTTTATATCATGGCGTTACCCTGGGGGGTACCAGTTGGAATAAAGGTAAACGGCACCCTACATTAGAAGAGGGAGTGGTTATTGGAGCCGGAGCAAAAGTATTGGGTCCAATTACGGTGGGTAAATCCGCACGTATTGGCTCTAACGCGGTGGTTGTGCGCAATGTGCCGGATCTAAATACTGTGGTCGGAATTCCGGCGCGTGTCGCTCAGTCAGGGGTTGATGCTGAGACAACAGAGCGTCGTAAAAAAATGGCAAAGGAATACGGTTTTGATGCTTACGCTATCTCCGCCGATAATCCCGACCCGGTCGCAACGGCCATTGGTCGTATGCTTGACCATGTACAGGTGTTAGATAATAGAGTGTCTGACCTTTGTGAGGCAGTTAATAAACTGGGTGGTGATGTTTGCGGTGAAATTCCGCAAGTTGACATGGATGATGTCGAGTTTTTAGAAGAAAGTGAACGCGCCGCTGAGCGACGCGTTCATAAGGACGATGCTTCAACATCGGATACTACTGGCAGTTAACTTTTCAAGTTAAAGCGCTCAATCAATGAATACAGCTCTTTACTGGTAAATTGCAGTTCGTTGCTTGAGTGTTGTGTTTGTTCTGCTGTTTGTTGGGTTTGGCTTGCGGTATCGGAAATTTCAGTGATTTGCTCACTGATATGCTCCGCAACGCCACTTTGTTCTTCCACTGCCGAAGCCATCTGTGTCGACATATCGGAAATTTCCTGAATAGCCGTTGATATCTCGCCCAATGCGCTGTCTGCCAGACCAACTTTTTTCACCCCTTCGGCGGCAGCTTCCTCGCCTCTCTTCGATACCTCCACAGCGTTGCGAGCACGCTCTCTCAGCTGCTCTATGACCTTGTGAATACTCTCTGTAGACTGAGTGGTTCTTGACGCTAATGAGCGTACTTCGTCAGCCACGACAGAGAAACCGCGGCCATGCTCTCCTGCACGGGCTGCTTCGATGGCTGCGTTCAACGCTAACAGGTTGGTCTGATCCGCAATCGACGAGATTAAATCTGCGGCTTCGCCTATAGCGCCGGTAGACTGATCCAGCTCCTCTACGGTTTGTGCTATTTGTTTCACCGCATCTTGCAGTTTGACAATAACCTCGCTAGCTTCGTTTGCAAGACCCACGCTTTCATTAACATTGGCTTTGGCTGACCCGGCATGTTGCGCATTGCGTTCAACAGTATCTGCAACTTCCTGAATCGCTGATGCCATTTCATTCATCGCTGTTGCTGTCTGTTCTGTCGCTGCTGTCTGTTTGTCTACGTATTGCTTACTCAGCTGCGCTTGTTCATAGGTATCATCGGTGACCTTTAACAAGCCACCGACGGCATCTTTTATTCGGCTTAATGCTGTGTGATTACGTGCGCCTTCACTGACTAACTGCATGGCCAGTTTAGCCTCGCGCCCTTGTTTATCGAAATAAGTGGTGCCGACTAATTCGGAATCGAAAGCTTCCGGGCGTAACTTTAATAAACCCTGAAGCATATGACCAATATAAGCTCCGTAAGCTAAGGTGCTGACCGCTGTGGCTACTAAGGAAATTAAGGCTGGCAGAGGCTGACCCAGCAATGCTATAACGGCACTGCCGATAACACCAGGAACAACAACTGGCATTAAATCTTTGCAACCTGACCATAAACGCTTGCCAAGGGGCAACGCATGCTTTCCGGAATTTAGACGATCATAAACCGTTTGTGCGCGCTGCTTTCGTTCATCTGAGGTGGCAACTCTGACCGATTCAAATCCAACGGGTTTGCTATTCTCCATTATTGGTGTGACATAAGCACTGACCCAATAATGGTCACCATTTTTACAACGGTTTTTAATTAAGCCCATCCATGGTTTGCCCCGTTTAATCGTTTTCCACATTTGCTCGAATACGCCAGCGGGCATATCTGGATGACGCAATAAATTATGCGGAGAATCGATAAGTTCATTGCGTGTGTAACCACTGACATTAACAAAGTCTGCGTTGCAGTGTTTGATAACCCCTTTGAGATCAGTAGAGGAAATCAGTCGATAGTGGTCTGGAAAGCGGTATTCCTTTCCTGTAACCGGACCATTATTTTTCATAGGCGCCTTTTTGAGTTTTGATTAACATCAATACTTATAAGGTTATCGTATTTTGGCGAGGAAAGTTTAGGAAAAGGCAAAATAAAAGTGAGGGTTGCATAAAAAAACGCCGCTAAAAGCGACGTTTTTGAGATTCTTTTGTAAACGTTCGGCACCCAAGTCAGGGCACTGAAGGTTCCTTACATAGGAACTACGTTTTCAGCTTGTGGGCCTTTAGGACCTTGAGCTACGGTGAAAGAAACTTGTTGGCCTTCAGCCAAAGTTTTGAAACCGTCAGACTGAATAGCGCTGAAATGTACGAAAACGTCTGCGCCGTTTTCTTGTTCGATGAAACCGAAGCCTTTAGCTTCGTTAAAGAATTTTACTTTACCAGTAGTAGTAGACATGCTGATATTCCTCGTAGTGCATGTTGAAATCAATGTATTGCTAAAAAAAACTTGGTATTACTTGGACTTACAAAACGAGGTACAGCAAAAAGGACTTCGTAAAAAATCTCAAATCAATAGCCGAAATTTTCTCAGCGGTTTCGAGTATACGCTTAATATAACCTGAGTCAACAATACCTTGCGTTATTTTAACCAGTTACGACTGATATGGCGGAAAGTATCGGTTCCTGACTTCTCCAGCCATTCGAAAGCCGCCATCTCTGAAGTCATAATTTCAACGCCAGCGTTTCGCAGACGCTCAATGGCGCTGTCTTTATCGGTCGGGCGACGTGAACCAACGGTATCAGCAGGCAGAAAGACTTGGTAACCCGAAGCCTGCAGCTCTACTGCTGTTTGCAAAACACAGACATGGGTTTCCATGCCCATAATAACCACATGCTTCTTATTATATTCTGACAGGACATCACGGAAGGTGTCGTCCCGTACCGCGCTAAAATGAGTTTTCTCAACCACCCGGGCGGCTTCAATAATTTCTTGCAGACTGTCTACGGTGTAACCTAAACCTTTAGGGTATTGCTCGGTGATAAGAATGGGTAAATCCAACTGCATGGCAATTTCGCCCAGCCAGCGCATGCGCGAGGTGACCACATCTCTTTGATGAATGGCGGGCAGTAGTTTTTCCTGAGCATCAACAATTAGCAGTAAAGAATCTTTAGCAGAAAGCAGCATTGTTTCGTCCTGTTGGTACAAATTGATAATTGATACTAACCTTAGCTTATTCGTATCGCTATCGGCAAAAAGTCTAAACTTGGTGAATAACTTTGGTTAATAATTATGCGTGAAATTTGCAGTTAAGGCAGCCAATGGCTACAATCTCCGCCTTTCCAAATGCAGATGCACATCCAAACAGTAAATAAAAGGTGACACCATGGTTCCGGTATTGATTCTAATGGGTTCCCAGTCCGATTGGCCGGTAATGCAAAAAGCGGCTGAAATGCTTGAGTCTCTGGGCATTGAATGGCAGGCAAAAGTTGTTTCCGCGCACCGCACTCCGGACTTACTGAAGCTGACTATGGAACAAGCGGAACAGGACGGAGTGCCGGTGGTTATCGCCGGGGCCGGAGGTGCTGCTCACTTACCCGGAATGCTGGCAGCTTTTACCGCTATTCCGGTGTTTGGTGTGCCGGTTCCAAGCAAACAGTTAAAAGGCTTCGACAGTTTGCTTTCTATTGTGCAAATGCCTAAAGGCGTTGCTGTCGGGACTCTGGCCATTGGTGATGCCGGAGCAGGCAATGCGGGGTTGTTAGCAGCGCAAGTTATCGGCAGCTTTGATAGTGATGTTCGCAACCGCGTGCACGAGTTTCGCAAGGCACAAAGAGAAAAAGTGATGGCAAATTCAGATTTGGAGCTGCCGAAATGAAAATCCTGATTCTTGGCAATGGCCAGCTCGGACAAATGCTGGGAAAAGCGGTTATCCAGCAGGGCCATGAATGCGTCTTATACAGTGACAGGCAAGACCAGGTTATGGCGCTGGGAAGTCAGCAGCCTTTATCGATGACACTAGCAGAGGCGAATGACTGGGCGGACGTTACCACCTGGGAGCATGAGCATTTAGGCGAAGAGCTGGTGGCTAAAACCGCTGGCAAATTCCTATTAAAAGCGGAACGTTTTAACGAGTTAGTTGATCGCCGCACGCAAAAAGCGCTGTGTGATGCGCTGGATATTCCAACCTCTGCCTGGAAAGCTTACGAAAGCGCTGCCGAATTAACCGCTATTTTAAACGCCTGTGATCACGCGGTTGTGATCAAGTCCGCAAAAGGTGGTTACGATGGCAAGGGGCAATGGCGCTGGCGTCCGGGTGATGATATTGCTGTGGTTGCTGAAGAAGCGGGCAAGCGTCCCGGTATTGTCGAGGACATGATCAATTTTACTGACGAGGTATCTGTTGTTGGTGCGCGATCTCATAAAGGCGAGCAACGGTGTTTTTCATTGACCTTAAACGTGCACACCAACGGTATTTTGTCTTACAGTCTGGCGGGTGCTGAGCATTTCTCTAAAGCGCTTGAAGAGATGGCAAAAGAACACCATCGCAAACTGACTAATGCGCTCGATTACGTGGGCGTTCTGGCTATAGAGTTTTTTGTGGTCGGCGAAGGCGCTGACCAACAGTTGTTGGTCAACGAAGTTGCGCCACGGGTTCATAACTCGGGCCACTGGACCATGAGCGGCGCTAACTGCGACCAGTTTAACCTGCACATTCGTGCTATCACTGGCTTACCGTTGCCTGAATTGCTGCTGGCGCCTACCTTAATGGTCAACTTAATTGGCGTAACGGGTATTCCGGAAGCCTTGTGGGAAGCCGCTGCTGCCGACTGTCATTGGTACGGAAAGGACGCCCGGCCGGGCCGTAAAGTAGGCCATGTGAATATTATGATTGATTCATTTGAGCGTGGCGAAAACCTGGCCAGCAGCTGGGCTGAAAAACTGCAGCTACTGGCAAACTAGCCTATTACAAAGTGGAAGAGCGGTTAAAACCGCTCGTCCAGCCATTTTTGCATATCCTGCACCTGCTCCATGCACAATGAATGTGGCATAGGGTAGGTCTGATAGGCCACTGAAAAACCTTTCTCTTTTAATACCGCACAAGCCTTTTGCCCGAGCACTTCAGGCACTACCGGGTCCTGCGTACCGTGCTGAACCAAAACCGGCAAATTCTTATTCGCATCATGCACGTCAATGTCGCCGGCGGTAGCAAAGTAAGTGGAATGTGCCATTAAACCTGCCAACGGCTTAGGGTAGGTTAAAGCGGCTTCGTAACCCACGGCACCGCCTTGCGAAAACCCGGCAATAATAATGCGTTTACTGTCGATACCCTGAGCAATATGCTGGTCGATCATGGCGTGCACTTCAGCGGCCGATTCACGCAGTTGTTTGCTGTCAATCTGGCGGTCAATGCTCATGTCGGTAATGTCGTACCAAGCTGGCATGACCATGCCCTGGTTTATGGTTACCGGTATTTGCGGTGCATGAGGAAACAAAAAGCGAACCTGCGCATTGGCAAGTTTTAAATGCTCGGTCATGGGAACAAAGTCATTGCCTGAGGCTCCCAGGCCGTGTAACCAAATAATAACCGAATCGGCGTTGCCTGCCGGCTCATGTTTAATAACTTCCAGAGACATTACTGCGTTCCTATTTCTGCGGCTGGGTAAGAGCCCAGCCAGTGAATGTTATTCAATTTAGCCAGCTCTTGCAAAGCATTAGCCACGCCTGGCTCGCTGCGGTGTCCGTCAAAATCAATAAAGAAATGATAGTCGCCAAACTGACTGCCCGCCGGTCGTGAAACAATAGAGGTTAAGTTAATTTGCTGTTTTGCAAAAACCTGTAAGCTATCAACCAATAAGCCCGGATGATCGTTGTCATCTATGAGCAGCAAACTGCTTTTCCAACGTTTGCTTTTATCGAACTCTGGCTCTTCAGAACCGGTTGATAATACCACGAAGCGTGTCTCGTTGTGTGGGTTGTCGGCAATATCAGGGTTAAGTATTTGCAGCTCACTCGGGCAGCGAATGTGACAGGGAACGACGGCTGCAGCAGCTTCTTCCGCCGCTAACAAAGATTCCAGAGACGCTGTGTTACTGGCGGTGTGAACGGTGGGCTGCGCTAACTTCTGCAAGTATTGACTGCATTGTCCGGCCGCAACAAACTGCGCCCATACTTGGGTGGGACTGATGCTGTTACTGAGGCATTGAAAGCCAACGGGAATGCGAATTTCTGCCTGAATGCGTAGCGGGCGCTGAACCAGATAATCGACGACCGGAGAGATGAAACCTTCGGTCAGGTTTTCGACAGGAACAACGGCGGCATCGCATTCGCGACCAACAGAATCCAGGCAGCTTACCAGGCTGTTTAAGAGTTGGATGTCATGATGCTTCTGTGGCTGGTAAAGCCCTGCGGCAACCTCCGAAAAAGTGCCGGCAGGGCCTAAAGTGGACAGCTTCATTTCTTGTACTGCTCAAACCACGCCAGCGCGTGTTCAATTTTGGCTATCATGTTGGATGGACGAGCCGTAACACCGTGAAAAGCACCCGGCACACGCACCATAGCGGTATCCACTTTCTGCAGCTTGAGTGCCTGATAAAACTGCTCGGTCTCGGATATTGGCGTGCGGCGGTCTTTCTCTCCGGTAAATAACAGCACCGGCGTTTCAACGTCGCCGACCATAGACAGTGGCGAGCGTTGCCAGTAGTGCTCGAGCTTTTCCCACGGCATGCCCGGGAACTGATTGGTGATTTGGCCAATTGAGCTGTCCGCGGTCAGCACTTTACTGACCCAGTTAATGACTGGGTTGGTCGCAGCAGCCGCGTTAAAACGGTTGGTCAGGCCTACCGCGTAGGCTGTCGCAATGCCGCCGGCTGAACCACCGGCAATAAAGAGGTTCTCTGAGTCTGCAATGCCTTTATCAATGAGTAAATCAACGCCACTCATATGGTCAGCAAAGTCATACGGCGATGAATAGTTGCCGTCCAGCAGCATGGCAAAGTCTTTACCGTAAGAGGTACTGCCGCGGTGGTTAACGTACAGAACAACATAGCCCTCTGCGGCGTAGCGCTGATGCTCAGCGGCAAAATGTGGACCGTAAGACAGGTGAGGACCACCATGGATTTCCAGCAGCAGTGGGTATTCTTTGCTTTCATCGTAATTTGGCGGAGTAATATACCAGCCGTGAATCTCTTCGCCGTCGTAGCGGGACTCATAGCGAATTTCATGGACTTCCCCCAGCTCGCGATGGGCAAGCAGGTCTTCGTTAAGCTGCGTAAACTGAACGGCTTCACCACCTTGTGGCTGGAAGCCAACATCAGCAGGGCGATACTCTGAACCTTTAGTGTAGGCAATAGCTCCGGTTTGTGATGCGGTGAAAGCCCCCATGGTGTAAGGGCGGCTGACATAAACACCGGAAACGACATCAACCCGCTTGTTTAGCTCGTTACTCAGAGTGACATCGGCAACAACTATTTTGCCCCGGTCAGCGTAAGACACAGCCAGCGAGTCATTGCCTGTCCATTGAGGCGAACTGAAAGAGCGGTCAAAGTCCGCCTGTAATTCGGTTTCGGAACGTTCGCTCCAGTCCATGATCCATAATTGCGACTTATGGTAAGGCACCGGCTCGTTTGAGCTGTGTAAGTAAGCAAGGCGCTCGCCGTCAGGAGAGAATTGCGGTGAAGACTCGCGGCCGGGTTTGTCCGTAATCTGAGCTACTTCTTTAGAGCTAAGGCTAACGCTGTAAAGGTCACTCTCGTTCACCTGGTACGCCCAGTCTTCGGAACGGTTTCCGGAGAATACAATATGGCTGTCATTTTCTGTCCAGGCTAACGGGCCGCCATGTCGGTAAGGTCCGTCGGTTAGCTGGCGCGCTGCTCCGCCCTCGGCAGGAACCACAAACAGTTGCGTATGCGCTGGTTCCAGAACGCCTTTGCCATCGCGTTGGTAATAAGCTTCCTGCACAATAATGGGTGACTTCGACCACTTTGCCCCTTTGGGTTTAGTTGGCTTTTTGACGCTCTTGGCAAAAGGTGTTGGCCCGGTTTTTACCGACATAGTAAAGGCCAAATGTGAGTCATCGTTAGACCAGCTAATACTGCCGGGGCTTTCACTCACATGAGTGACTTTGGCGGTGCGCTGTTCTTTGATCCAGTGCACATGAATTTGGTTTTTCTCAGAACGATTGGAAGCAAAGGCCAGGCGAGTTCCGTCATTTGACCAGGCCAGACTGCCGTAGCTGAACGTATCGTCAAATATCGGTAAATGTTGACCGGTCTCGGTGTCAATCAGCCATAATGAGCGTCGGGTATTGTCTTTCATGTCATCAAAGCTGTTGCGAATGTACGCTATATGCTTACCGTCAGGTGAAATGCTGACTTGATTGGCGTATTCAAGCTGGAAAATATCGTCAGCCTGAAAAGTATTCTTTGCAGTGTTTTCGGCGAGTGTGGGTACAGAGGTAAAAAGTAGCGCTAAGCTACCGACAATAACGGATTGTTTTAACCACATTTTTGTTCTCCTTTTGGTTATTGCTTTACGTTACTCAAGCTGGCCGCACGATGCAAAGAGTAATGCAGAGAGTTCCGTTCAAGTTGGCGGAAAATACGGTAAACTGAAGGCCTTTTCCACATGCAGGCCAAAAATGAAAAGGGAAACACATGCATTACCGCCAAACACGCGCTGAAATATCTTCCTCTGCTATAAAGCACAATGCCAACTGGGTGCGCCGGATAATGGAAGGCGGAAAGCTTTTAGGTGTGGTGAAAGCCGATGGCTATGGTCACGGGGTGATACCCGCGGTCCGGGCACTGGAACCCCATGTCGATGGCATGGCAGCTGGATTCATGGAAGAAGCGCTGGCGGTTAGGGAAAGTGGCTATAAAGGCCCGCTGGTGATACTGGAGGGTTGTTTTTCTGCTGCCGAGTTAACGATTTGTTATGAGCAAGATCTGAGCCCGGTGGTTCACTGTGAGCAACAACTTGAATGCATTGAACAGGCTCAGTTGCGCTCCCCTTTGTGGGTCTGGTTAAAAATCGATACCGGTATGCATCGTTTAGGTTGGCCTCAAGAGCAGGCGCAACAAGCGTTAAACCGGCTACAATCAAGCAATAATGTTTCAGGGGTGACTTTAATGTCCCATTTGGCTAATGCCGATGCGGAGCACAGTCGGAATGCCAGCCAAAAACAGCAATTTAATAAGTTGTCGGATACGCTTAGCGGCTATCAGGCGCTCAGTTTTCATAATTCGGCCGGTTTGCTGAACCCGGATACTCAGTGGCCACTTCAGGCCAATGACTGGTTGCGTGCCGGGCTTCTGCTTTACGGCGTGAATCCCTCTTCAGTAACCGAAGTGCAAACAGAGCTGCAACCTGCCATGCGCCTCGTGGCTCCGGTAATCGCCTTACATAAACTGGAAAAAGGTGAGTCGGTTGGTTACGGCAGTGCCTGGACGGCAGATAAACCCCGTGTTGTTGCGACCGTTGCTATGGGATACGCCGATGGTTACCCGCGCCAGGCTCAAAATGGTACGCCGGCCATGGTTCGGGGACAACGAGTCGGGTTAGCCGGACGGGTATCGATGGACATGTTGACCATTGATGTCACCGAGGTTGAGGGTGTTCAGATAGGTGATGACGTTGAATTATGGGGGCAAAATGTCGATGTGCGGCGGGTTGCCGATTGCGCGGATACCATTTCCTGGCATTTACTGACCGGTGTTAGCGGACGTGTTCCCCGGGTAATTGTGTAATGAATATGGCTTAGCGGTATTAGCCATACAAAAAGTATGGCATTGATTAGTATTTATCCTACAAGCTTTACTCTCTGAACCCTGATCTTTGTCAATAACGGCGTATACTAAAGGCAAACCTCAGCTAAGGGTGTTTGCCATGTTCGAAAGTTTTGACGCATTGTTTCTGGCGCGCTTTCAGTTCGCATTTACTATTGCGTTTCACATTATTTTTCCTGCCTTTACTATCGGTGTGGCCAGTTATTTGGCGGTTCTGGAAGGTCTCTACTTAAAGACTCGAAATCCCGTTTATCAAAAGCTGTTCCGTTACTGGGTTAAGATTTTCGCGGTAGCCTTTGGTATGGGCGTGGTCTCCGGCATTGTTATGAGCTATCAGTTTGGCACCAACTGGTCGGTGTTTTCAGACAAAGCCGGCCCGGTTATTGGGCCTTTAATGGGTTACGAAGTATTAACCGCGTTCTTCCTGGAGGCCGGGTTCCTTGGCGTGATGCTGTTTGGGATGAACAAAGTAGGCGAAAAACTGCACTTTTTCGCCACCTTAATGGTGGCTGTGGGTACTGCCATTTCTGCTTTCTGGATATTGTCAGTCAACAGCTGGATGCAAACTCCAGCCGGTTATGCCATGAATGACGTTGGTCAGTTTGTGGTCACCGACTGGTTCGAGGTTGTTTTCAATCCTTCTTTTCCTTATCGGCTGGCGCACATGCTGCTGGCGGCTTATTTAACCGTAGCCTTTGTGGTCGGCGCGGTGGGTGCCTGGCACTTGCTGAAAGACAAGACCAACGCGGCTGCGCGTAAAATGTTCTCCATGGCCATGTGGATGGCGCTCATTGTTGCGCCGCTGCAGGTGTTGGTGGGGGATTTTCACGGCCTGAATACGCAGGAGCACCAGCCCACCAAAGTGGCTGCCATGGAAGGGCATTTCCATACAGAGTCACGGGCACCGCTGTATTTATTCGGCCTGCCCAATCAGGAAACCGCTGAAGTGGATTACGCGCTGAAGGTTCCCGGTCTTGCCAGTATTATTCTGAAGCACGACATCAACGCCGAGGTAACCGGGCTTGACCAGTTCCCTAAAGAGGACTGGCCGCCGGTGGCAACGGTATTCTGGTCCTTCCGCATCATGGTTGGAATTGGCTTTTTAATGGTACTGGCCGGGCTGTGGTCCGGACTCCAGCGCCTGCGCGGTAAACTGTACGACAACAGCTTGTTATTGCGCTTCAGCCTGTTCATGGGGCCGATGGGCTTTGTGGCGGTTATCGCCGGCTGGATAGTGACCGAAGTTGGGCGGCAGCCGTGGGTGGTGTATGGCCTGCTGCGCACCGCCGATGCGGCATCGCCCATAGACCGGGCCGGTGTGGCCGGCAGCTTAATTGCCTTTATTGTGGTGTATTTCTTAGTATTCGGTGCTGGTACCTTCTACATTCTGCGCAAAATGGCAGGAAACCCGGAGCAGGTTCACATTCCGGAGCACGCGAAGCATCAGCCGACCATGGCCGCTGAGCGCATCTACGACGAGGAGGCCTAAGCTATGGATTACGCACTGATTTGGGCGATACTGATTTCCGTTGCGGTTTTTGCTTACGTTGCACTGGATGGCTTTGACTTAGGCATCGCACTGCTGTTTCCCTGGTTTAAAAAAGAAGAAGACCGCGATGTGATGATGAATACCGTGGCACCGGTCTGGGACGGTAACGAAACCTGGTTAGTGCTGGGCGGCGGTGGTCTGCTGGCGGTCTTTCCGCTGGCGTACTCGGTCTTATTACCGGCGTTGTATATGCCGGTTATTGCCATGCTGCTGGGGCTCATCTTTCGCGGTGTCGCCTTTGAATACCGCTTTAAAACCAAACGCGCCAAAGGCATCTGGGACGTGTCTTTTATTACCGGCTCGCTGATATCGGCCATGAGTCAGGGCATTATGCTGGGTGCCATGCTGCAGGGCATTCAGGTGACTGAGCGGGCGTACTCCGGCGGTTGGTTTGACTGGTTGACGCCTTTCACCATTTTCTGCGGCGTGGCGGTGGTTATCGGTTACATGATGCTGGGCGCCACCTGGCTGGTGATGAAAACCAATGGTGACCTGCAACGACAAAGCTACCGCGCGGGTTGGTACACTACCATCCTGCTGGTGGCCTGCATTGCCTTTGTGAGCCTGTACCTGCCTTATGTGGATAAATTTATTGCCGAGCGCTGGTTTACGTATCCTGCCTCGGTTGGCTTGTGGGCGTTGCCAATACTGCTGGTGGTGATGACCATTGGCCTGTTGCGTTCACTGCACAGAAAACAGGAAGGACGCCCCTACCTGTGGGGGCTGGGCATGTTCCTGCTGGCGTACACCGGCTTTGCGGTCAGTATTTTCCCGTACCTGGTACCGCGCAGCATTACCCTGTGGGAAGCGGCCGCTCCGGACAACAGCCTGAAGTTCCTGCTGGTTGGCGCGGTGTTCCTGCTACCGATGATCTTCGCTTACACCGGTTACACTTACTGGGTGTTCCGAGGAAAAGTTGACACCGACAGCGGGTATCACGACTGATGAAGCCGATATTTAAGAAGTGGTTATGGTTTATTGGCCTTTGGTGTTTAGGAGTTCTGGCTGTCACTTTAGTGGGTGGTCTGATCCGCTGGGCTTTATTGTAAGCTTGCGCTAGGATTACAAATAAATTTTAGTAGGGAACCGTTTGCAATGAAGTCACTATTTCGGATATTCAGTTCGGTGTCACTTAGCGCAATGTTGCTGGTTGGTAGTCCAGTCTGGGCACAGAGCGCGGAAAGTATTCGTAAAACCGCAGAAGAAACACTGGATGCTTTTAATATTCCCGGGCTTGCCGTCGTTGCGGTAAAGGACGGCGAGGTAATTTTAGCCGAAGGCTTCGGAGTGCGTGATATAGAAAGTGGTGAGCCGGTCAATGCCAACACCTTGTTCGGTATTGCTTCCAATACTAAAGCTTTTACTGCCGCTGCTATGGCTACTCTGGTCGAGCAGGGAAAACTGAACTGGGATGACAAAGTCGTTGATTACATTCCCGAGTTTCGTTTAGCTGACCCGGCTATTACTCAATCGCTGACTCTCCGCGATATCTTGAGTCATCGCTCAGGGCTGGGGTTGGGAGCCGGTGACTTAATGATCTGGCCAAACACCGATAAGTCGACCAGCGACATTCTCGCCGGGCTGGCGCATGTACCCATTGATCACGGTTTGCGAGAGCATTTTGCTTATAACAACCTAATGTTCGTAACGGCCGGTGAAGTTATCCACCGGGTTACGGGCATGCCTTACAGAGAATATGTTGAGAAAACCTTTTTTCAGCCTCTGAATATGGACGAGAGTGTTATTGGCTTTTCGTACATACCGGAAACTAATGACAACGTTGCGGTAGGCACTATTGAGATGGGTAGTGAGCTGCACCGGTTCCCACTCGACTTTCTTGAGGATTTTGGCGCCGCTGGCGCTACCGCAGCAAGCGTAGACGACTTAAGCAACTGGCTTATAGCTCAATTGCAGGGTGGTGTGAGCCCTTCGGGTGAGCGTCTTTTTTCTGAAGCCTCTCAGCAGGCCATGTGGCAATTAACCACGCCTTTGAGCACCTCGCCTGAGGCCGCCGAGCAGGGGACTTATTTTGGCGGTTACGGCATGGGCTGGTTCGTAAAGGACTACCAGGGCGTAAAAAGGGTGTATCACGGCGGCGGTATTCTGGGCATGTTGTCATTAACGACGCTTATACCGGAAAAGAACTTTGGCATGGTGGTATTGAGCAACCAGCAGGCTTTTGGTGGCTTAACGGCAATTACCGAAGAAGCGTTAGAGGATTTACTGAACTTGCCTGACCGTGACTGGGTGCAGGAAGAGCAGGAAAAATATCAGGCGTTTATGGACGAGAAAGCGGAATTTACTTTAGAAACGCCGGAAGAAATAAGAGCCGCTTTACCGCTTAAACACTACGCCGGAACCTATAATGACGCCTGGTACGGCGATGTGAACATTAACTATAAGCAGAACAAACTGCACATTAACTTCACTCACACTCCTATGCTGCAAGGCACATTAGAGCATTATAATAACGACACCTTTATTGTGCGCTGGAATGAACCTTTGCTTGAGGCCGATGCCTTTATTGATTTTGATGTGAGCCGAAATAATGAAGTGAAGAGTGCGGTAATGGAAGCTGTTGCACCGTTTACTGACTTTAGCTTTGACTTTCACAACCTGAACTTGAAAAAGCAAAAGCAGGGAACCGCCAATTAAAATAACAGGCAGTCAGAATGCTCTGGCTGCCTGTTTTCAAAGGCTTCTAGCTCTTACTCAATTCGTCATCGAGTTGCGTTGCCCGTTGAAAAGCAGGACATTTTTCATCTCGCCGTTTTCATAATTCAGCACCTTGGTGGTGTAAGGCGCGCCATTTCTTTGCATACGACGGACAATTCGGCTCCGCGACTCAGGATTCGTGTAGAAAACAATTTCTTTGGTGTTTTTTGCATAAGTGAGCCTCTTTATTATGGGTTTTACTTCCGTTTAGAACTATTGCAGTCGCATAGGCGTTAAAATGGCACCAACTTGCACAAACGCTTGGTGTGGATAAGCGCACGGTCAGGCGTTACGTACGTTTCGATTAGATAAGTTAACCGAAGTGACACTGCTTAAAACCACCTTTGAAAGGCCAACAAACTACAATGCGGCTGATCAGTTCAAGCAAAGCCTTTGCACTATGCAAGGCAACCTGAAAGTTCGTGTTCTATTACATACCGATTTAGATACCGCGACCCGTGAACTCAGCTCAAATGCCAATATTGTAAAGCAGGAAGGTAGGTCGATATATATTGAAACCATGGTCGACAGCACCTACTGGTTCGGCTGGTGGCTGTCGCGCCTGCCTTTCGACTTTACCATTCTAAGCCCCGACAGCCTGAAGCAAGCTTTACGTCAGCGCGCCGAGGACCTTCTCAGTTACTGCTAGCGTCGCGGATTGTGGCTTCAGCACTGGACATTGCGGCAGATATTCCCTAAAATCCACGCCTGCTCTGAATACTCCTAACTACGCACCCGTAGCTCAGCTGGATAGAGCGCTGCCCTCCGGAGGCAGAGGTCATTCGGTAAATAGGCACAGTGGTTAGAAGTCAAAAATTGGAAATGCGCCCGTAGCTCAGCTGGATAGAGCGCCGCCCTCCGGAGGCGGAGGTCACAGGTTCGACTCCTGTCGGGCGCGCCATTTCTCTGGTCTGCAGCGATTTTCTTCCTCTGGTATTCGTTCTAAACTCTTCTCTTTGATGTTTTTCTTGCGTGACCGTTAGCTGTTGTGACTGATTTTGGGTTGGATCAGGGCTGTGTCCATTCTGTGTCCAGATTGTGGCCTGAGATTTTACAATCGTACTAAAAAGCATTGAGTTTGACCTTTGCCTCAATCGAATCAAGTACAATGCTTTTTACCTATCATTTATCTCGAAGAGCGAAAAAACTTATGATAGTGCAAGTTTAATAAACATATGATCTATAGAATTTAGGTTATCAAAAAACCTATAGTTGATACGTAGGTATCTCGATAGAACCTCTATACTGCACTCACTCAAACGTTCGCTAACTAGTTTTTCTAAGGTTTCTACAGCTATCCCCATTTCTTCCATAGCCGAAAATATGGAAGGCAGGTGTGAATTTTCAAAGATATGAATTAAATAGCCGAAGTCAGCCTTAACTTCTAACTCAAAATTCTCTGCTCTATAATTTATAAGATCTTGAAAAAGCATTAATGCTCTAGGAACTGAATGCTTAAATATATTCCTAACAACTTTTAGTTCTTTATCTGTAGCCTCGGAGCGTAGGTCTAATCCGTCCCTGCTTTGATATATATAATCTATCCGCTCCTTAATATATTGAGTATGCGAAGGTGCGTATATATACCAAGCCAACCGATGTCTCAGTTCTTGATTGTCTAAGTAATGATAGCTTAACCTTTGAAGCGCACCATATTCTACCATTTTTATAAACTGGGTAAGCAAATCCAAAACTCGGCTGTCGGGATTCTTTTTAGTCGAAAGAGCTTTCAACTCAATAATCCCTAGTTCACAGACCCACTTAAATGCTTCTTCAATGGTAGTGATGTCATATGATGCGTGATTTCGAATTACTTCAACGGGCACATCGGACGATGAGGTATACCGGCTGAGAGATTCTTTACTAATCTCTGTTAGATGTTCGCTTTGCATACCCGCAATTAAGTTAAGAGGAGTATCTATATTTTGTTGACCGAGCGGTAAATCAACGATGTTGGCCGTAGGAGATTTACTGGGAACACCCTCCAGACAATACACGTTCCCTACTAAATACTGATTCATTCTACCCGCGCGACCAGAAATATTTTTTCGAGTGAAATCATCAAGAGAGGCAGTAGATCGCTTATTGTCGTAGATTACTACGTTCTCAGCAGCCGTATTAACTCCCTCTATCAGCGTAGATGTGCATATTAGATATTTAACTTTCTTACTGTTAAAAAGCTCAACACTTTTCTGCTGTAAAGCTCTAGGCAAAGTTCCGTGATGCACAGCAATGCCACGGGCGAGTGCTCTTGAATAACACCAGTCTCTGCCATATAACTCATCTAACCAAGCATTATACGCTTCAAGTTCTGGGGAGCCGCTGGTAGTGGGTAAACGGTTAAGGAATGTTACGACCTGATCAATTGACTTCTGTGATTTACAATAAATTATTGTTTGTCCCTGGTGCTCTCTCATTATATTAGTTAACGATTTATTTTTAGCTTCAATGTTGTTTGGCTTTATATTATATTCGTGAACGTTCAGTGCGACAGTATTAAATTCAGAAGGGATAAATATATATTCTTGTTCCAAACTTTCCATACCTCTAAACCCATCTATATACGGACCGATCATATAGAACTGTTTAGAGACTGATAGAAGTCTACTTAATGCAATATTGAGTGCGATTACGCGAGACTTATCTTCTTTGCTATAAGCGAGTTTATAGAATTCATCTAATATAAATAAGTCGATATTACGTAGATCTTTTCTTTCATTAACTCGTTCTTGGGTAAGAACGTATATGGCGTTCTTTTTTCGCTTCTCTTGGGAACCATGATGAATAACTTGAAAAGCATGGCCGAAGGAATTTTGAATGCGCCGTCTTGTTTCATCAATAAGCGCTATGGTTGGAACGACTATGACCACTGTACTAAACTTGTTACTTGCTATGAGAGAGTCAACAATAGCGCTTTTCCCCATGCTGGTAGGGGCGCTGAGAACGACATTTCGTCCTGAAATCAGAAGATTATAAATTCTTGATTGCATTGAGTGAAAGATAAATTTCGGGTCAACCTCACTTTGGTGTAAAGACACGAGCAGGTCTAATTCCGACATTTCGCTAAATGCAAAGTACTTCTTTAAATAAGGGAATAAACCGGCTTTACGGACTAGGCTTTTTAAGATATCACTATGCTTTTCAAATCTTTCAAAATCATTTAAAGCTCGGATAACAAATTCACGACCCATAGATTTATGGATAGGTGATGACAGATATTCATTTGCGTTTTTTAGATATTTAAATGGGGTTAATGAACCGCCTTTAACATTTTCTAGACACTCCTTTGCACTTCTCTCCAACATTACAACTCTCCCATATTATTTGAAACTAATTTTTTAAGGGCTTCTATTGAAGGTATGGGGTATAGATATACCGATATATTGAGAGACTCAAAGAACTGGTCATGTCTAGTTAAAGTGTTGATAAGCTCTTCGAAGTGGGATATAACTTCAGCTTTAAGATTCGTAACATAGTCATTGGCCATATCTTTACTATTACATCGTAAAATATCAGTTTCGTAGCCTAGAAAGAAAGCAAACTTAAAACGAGAAAGGTGCTCGTCTAGAGAAGTGTTAGGGCTTAATATATCATCAATATCATGCTTCAGTAGGTAACCATCTTCTTTGTCTTCTAGAATTTTTTCATTCCTAGAACTAAATGCTTTTGATTCTAATAAAGCGTCAAAACTGTTTACTATGCTAGTTATGGAAGCAGGGATATCCTTATCAATCAGATAACTAAAGCCCATCAATAGAACGTCCGGCTGATGATCGTTAAGTATTATATGGATATTATCAAATGAACTGGTATCGTCATCATCAATATATAGGTGTGCCGGAATTGGTTGAGAATTGTGCTGAGTCCGTATTGTTGAATGAAGTAAAACCTTGGTAATTAGATCTTCTATGGCAGATAAACTTTGACTCTTTCTTGCAGTGTATAATCTTATTTTTTCTTCAAGCTTTTCCGTAGACTGATCGGCGATTTCGTTAGGACGGAGCAATACTTCGGGTAGCCACTTTATGATTCCGTTAGATATAGCATCATATTTATACTTATTTCGGTGATAATTTCCTTTAAGACCCCTACAATGTTTATGTCCATCGAAATCATATCTAGTATCATCTTCTAAAAATGTACTAAGAATAGCACTCAACTTTTTCTGATCAACTGTATATATTTTTACGTGAGGATTTGAGTCTGTTCCGTAATGCTCTATTTCTCCTTTGAACCAAGAAGTAAAGTCTTCTCTATTATATGTTTTGTTATCTGAACTTCTAAGAACAATAGAAGTTGCACTTTTCTTTATTAAGTTCGTAAGTAAGTCATTAAGTATTCGCTCAGGGTGACGGGTAGGGTCTAAATATATACCGTAATATTCATAGGCGATTGTTAATATCAGCTTAGACGCTTGTAATTCAATATAATCAATAGATGGAATAACAACCCATTGAGCATGGTCTAGCCAATACTCAACGTCGTTTCCATTGTCAGATTCGTACCTCTTAAGTTTGGCTTTTAAAGACTTGAGAAGGGCGTCCCTGCCGTCAATTTTTGAGCGTTCATTAAAGGGGCATTTTAGATATGATAGTTTCTTGGCAACGTCGCGTGGACTGACTATACAAAAATATCCTGGCAAATCATCCGAATCACAATCCAATGACTTATGAATAATTGAATCTTTATTGTATATTTTTCTTTTTCCACCAGCTTTAGCCGGTTTCGAGCTCACTTCAGTTACTTCGCCCAACTGCCACGATTTGTCTGCAGCTGTTGTTTTCACTTGTATATACTCAATACGATCGTTGTAAACTATGTCTATGTCATCAGAAACTTCACACCGAATTGCGATAACATTTTTATCATACAGCATCTTGAGCGCATACAAAGCGGCTACATAGTCTTGATATAAAAAACCTTTCTTAGCACCGATACCACCACTATCTGATTTAGACATAGCAATCCTTGTGATTTTCTTTGGGTGACTTTTAAATATCAACAACCTCAAAAAGCTCTCCGACCTCACAATCGAAATACCGACAAAGCGCTTCCAAGGCAGCAAAATCAATCCGCTGAGCTGTCTCTTTATACAACAATGTCACGGTATTGCGATTCAATCCAGTATCGCGTGCAACGTCCATTATCTTGAGTTTTCGCTCGCCCATCATCCGCGCTAAATGACACTTAATCATGACTGCCTCTTAAGAAATGTCATCTTAAATGACAAAAAAACATTGCAAATGATATTTTGCGTGCTAATATGTCATTCAGGATGGCAATTTGAAGTTTAGAAATACGTTATGCCATTCAGTGTATCAACCAACTAAGGAGTTTGCCATGTTAAATAACATGACGCTTTTAACGACAGCTGAACTGGCTGAAAGGATTAAATACGATCCCCGGACCATTCGAGAACAGCTTAAAGATTCAGTGCTGCATGAGGGCATCCATTACATCCGCCCATTCGGTGGCAGAAAAATCTTATTTTTGTGGGAGGCGATTCAGCGCGATATAGGTCAGGATTCATCTGACTCGCTTGCTATTCCAATGGCAAAAGGAGGGCTCGCTCATGGGTAGTATCAATTCACGTCCGGAAACTGGGAAGTTATTTATCGACTTCCGTTACCGAGGCAAACGTTGCCGCGAACAAACATCCCTCGTAGATACGAAGGAAAATCGAAAGCGGGTTCAGAAGTTGCTCGACCGGATTGAAGCGGAAATCACTCTGGGCACGTTTGATTATGCCAAGCACTTTCCTGGCAGTTCCAAGGCGCAGCAGTTCAAAGAAATGCAGGTGCGGAGCCGGCATTTGGACACGCCACTTTTTAGTGACTTTGCCGAAGTCTGGTTCAGTGAAATGTTGATCCAGTGGCGTAAGTCGCACTCCGACACAGTACGAAGAACACTGAACGGATATTTGCTGCCTGCGTTTGGAGAAAAGGAAGTTGGCCGCATCACCAAAGCGGAGATACTTGAGTTTCGGGCCTCACTCGCCAAAGTTACGTCCCGAAGCAACAAGCCGTTATCTGCGTCGCGGATAAACCATATCATAACGCCATTGCGCATGATTTTGAATGAAGCAGCCAACCGCTACAATTTTAGCTCACCTTACCAGGGAATTAAATCGCTAAAGGTGCCGCGCACGGATGTTGAGCCATTCACGATAGATGAGGTTCGTCTCATTATCGAAAAGGTACGTCCCGATTTTCGGGATTACTACACGGTGCGGTTTTTTACCGGCATGCGAACAGCGGAAATCGATGGACTTCAGTGGGACGCGGTTGATTTTGACCGTCGGCAAATTATGGTGCGCAGCACTATCGTTAATGGCGAAGTTCAAAGTACCAAAAACGATGGGTCGTTTCGCGCTATTGATATGAGCCAGTTGGTATTTGATGCATTGAAACATCAATACGAAGCAACCGGTGACCGTCAGTACGTGTTTTGCACCCGTAACGGCTCGCCGTTGTCGCACAACAACGTGACCAAACGTGTCTGGTATCCACTGCTTCGACATTTGGGTTTACGTAAACGTCGACCTTATCAAACTCGTCATACCGCAGCCACGCTATGGCTGGCGGCGGGGGAGAGTCCTGAGTGGATTGCCCGACAGATGGGTCACTCAACCACAGAAATGCTGTTTCGGGTGTACTCACGCTACGTGCCAAACCTTACGCGTCAGGACGGCTCAGCGTTTGAGCGTCTTCTCAAATCCAACTTCAACGACTTTAAACCCGACGCAGAGTGAGTACACGTTCACTCCGTCACGTTACCGATTTAAATATTCCTGGAGAGTTATTATGAACAACGTTGCAATCACCACCATCAAGAACACCATTCAACCGCTGCTAGTCGATGCGAATGAGCACATGCGCTTTACCGGACGCTACTATTTATGCGAAGTGGAGTACGTGAATACGTCCGAGGCGCAGGAGCGCTGCAAACTGACGTTATCTGACAGCTCAGGTACGTTAGAAGTGTATGCACGGTACGAGCAGCTGCGCGACGAAGCGATATTAGTAGACGCTATGGTTCACGTTGAAGTTGCTAAGTCGCTTCTTGGCGAGCAAAGCGTTCGCGTCTGTAAATTGCTGGCCTGCGCCGATGACTGCGACGCCATTGGTACATCACTCGCATCGCTGCCGATCGCTAAGTGCCCACGCACTGACATTTTTAAAGCGCTGCTTGTGATGGAGAGCCGCATTCAGTCGGGGGTCATGAAAGAGTTTCTCTGTGACGTGCTGTTACAGAAAAACGTGGCGGCCGCTTATCTAGAATGCCCCGCAACGCTTAACGGGCACCACAGTTACGGGGCAGGGCTGCTTGAATATTCCATTGATGTCGCCTGGAATATCCTGGGTGTGCAAACGTTTAAACCCATTGAGCGCGATACCGCCATTGTTGCTGCGCTTTTACATGATATCGGTAAGACACAAACCCTGACCAATCAACAGTTACCAACCCGGTTGGGATGTCGCGTTGACTCGTCACATTTAACACTCGAGCTCTGCGCTACCGCATTGAAGAAGCTTGATGCAAAAGCGCCGCTGATGGCAGAGCGTTTAAGAGAAGCCTGGGTAGCACTTATCCCGGATACAGCGTCACCGGCGGATAAAAAAACGTTACTGATTGACGTGTTAGAGCGCTCAAAGCATTTCAGTATTGAGGGTGAGCAGTCCATGGCCTTTTTGGCTGATGCGGAAATGGGCGTGCCCATTACAGCCAATCATTAATTTCTTTAATTTAATTAATTTCGTTAAAGAGGAATGACCTATGGCACGTCACCCAGAAGTCAGCGAGCAGCAAATCATTGATGCCGGTTTAGCACTGGAGAAGCGAGGAAAGCGCCCGAATGCGGGCGCCATTCGTGTCCAGTTGGGCGATAGGGGCGGTCTGGCCCGCATAAAATCCATCTGGGACAGCTATGAAAATCAACGCGACGAGCCGTTGTACCCAACGACCCGCAGCGACTTGTCGTTTGATGTGCTACCCAGCGCTTACGCTGATGAAGCTGAGCTACTTATCGAGAAGGTATCGCAGGCCATGAAGCATATGGCCATTGCCGCCTATGGCGATGCGCAAAGCCTGTTTGAGCGTCGCCTCAAAAGTATCGAAGCAAATCACGCGGCATCTATCGCACATTATCAGGAAAGCGAGCAATCAGCGGTGGATTGCGTTGAAAAGTTCGAAGACGAGCTTGATGAGATACAGGCTGAGCGGGACGCGCTGGCGGAGCAAAATGCCAAGTTAATGATTGAGAACGCGGAGCTTCGCGGGAGGCTCGACGCATCTAAAGAATAGTTCACGTTAAAGAATCTAAAGAGAGGTATATATGACCATTAAAACCGTTAGTTTTGTCGGTTTAGCGCCCGATAGCCTTTTAGAGGACGCCGAGATAGAAATACAAAGTCAGTTACACCATACCGATGGCGAGCTGTTTTTATATCGTAAGCCAACATTCAAGGGGTACAACTTACTGAGACCCTCAGCTGAGGTGCAGGGGCTGCTCCAGTGTTTCGCATCGGTAGGGTGCGTCTGCTCTGAATACCGACTGGCTTATTCGCTATTGCCCGAGAACATCGACAAATGGCCGTTAAAGTCTGAAGACCTGGCTTTCTATTACGCATTTAGAGCTGCCGAAGCGCGTATTAATCTTGAATACGATGAGCGCGTGTCTGACCTTTTCAAGGCATTTGAATTCAGCTCGGAATTTACTCGTTATCGCTACATGGTGAACGACTTCATCCGTCAATACGCAGGCTCTCGTAACATCTCAGCGGACATTATCTGGCACTTTAATTACCTGTCGGAGCACGATGATAAAGACCAGGTGTTTTCAGAGAATATGAGTTTGGACAGTTGAAACTTGCGCTGAGAATAGCAAATGCTACTTACCAAAGGCAGGGCTAGCATTCAAACTAGCCCTTAATCTATCTTCTAATTCTTACAGCCATTTCTGTTGCACGTAACTGGCGCAGTCGTATTGGTCCAGTGTGACGGTTTTACGTTGGTGTCTTCTCCACATCCTGTTGTCCCACCTTTGTGTCCCTTGTGGACGACGCTCTCACCTGATTCGGGTGTATGTCTAACAGCCATAGAATACTCCTTTTCTTGTTTGCCGATATTGGCTATTTAAAGCGTAGGCTAAAACTCACATGATGCCATTTTTAAAGAGTGGGAAAGGTCGGCAAAGTGCCAAGAGCGGATGTCTAAAGTGTCTTTTATGGTAATCTCAAGAGATTAAGCAGCATCTGAGCGTCTGGCATTTTTTGGGAGCCTCAGTTTCCCAAAAGGAATTGTAAATGAATCTATTATCTAAGCTTATCTTTCTGTGTTTGGTTTTGGCAATTTCAGCATGCTCTGAAAGCTCGCAGCAAGCTGACCCTGACTTTCAACCCCGTGGTAATAAAACCAGTATGACCTCAGATGCGAACACGGTGGTTGTCGTTGATGAGGCACACAATAACTTTCTTACCATTTCAGGTCGATATAAACCTTTCGAGCAAGTTTTGTCGAACAATGGTTATAAGGTCAGGTCGAACACTAGAAGTTTCACATCAGATCGTTTGAATAAAGCCGATATTCTAGTGATTGCCAATGCGCTAGATCGTAATAGGAGTGACTGGCAACCACCGTTTGGCCGTGCATTAGATGATGACGAGGTTGATAATATCAAAAAGTGGGTTAGTGATGGAGGTTCACTTTTTTTAATCGCTGACCACACACCGTTTCCAAAAGTTGTCGAAAATCTCGCACTCGCCTTCGGTTTCGAATTTAGTAATGGGCATGTTGGGTCTTATGTATTTCGGAGTGCAGATAACACTCTCGCTGATCATCCTATTACAACCGGTGCGAGCAATAATTCGTCACGAGAGCCACTTATGCCTGTGCCTACGAAAGCGTTGAATGAGAAGAGCCCATCTTTCGGTCAAGTAACGCAAGTAAAGACCTTTGGCGGGTCTGCATTCAAAGCTCCTGATGAAGCAACGTCATTGTTAACAATTGGACAGGGTGCTGTGTCTATAGAGCCGCTCATACCATTTCAGGTTACTTCTTCTACACCTCGAATATCAATGAACGGTTGGAGCCAAGGAGCCGTTCTAAAGTTCGAAAAAGGTCGTGTAGCCGTATTCTCTGAGGGTATGATGTTTTCGTCACAACTGGATCTTAAAACAGGTAAGAAATATGGTTTAAGAGCAGTTGGTGCTGAGCAAAACGAGCAATTCCTAATCAATATTATCTTTTGGCTTTCGAGTACCGATTAATCGCGAAAGGAGCTAGTTTTCACGGTTTTAATCGATAAAAAAACACCAGATTAAGTCTGCTGTTCGTTCATTTGAGCTGCCATACTTAAACTTCCTTTCGAAATCACGCCAGAACGGACGCTTTATTTAATTAGCGAAAGGATCAGTAAACTTTCGATATAAGTTTACAGCACTTCGTTTACCATCTATCGTTTTACTGCTCTTTTTTCAAAAGGATACGTTCGTGAGACAACTTCTTTTAAGAACCGTAAAAGTAGGTATCTTTTTAAACCTACCTCCATTACTAATGTCACTTATGGCTTTCCTTAAATTAGATATCTTCCCTATAATTTTTTCAGCATTGTTGTGGGCGAACATCCCACTTCAGTATGTTGGTACGGCATCACTCTTCAATCAAAGTCAGATAACTTTTAACGAGTGGGGAGTGAGTCAAGCATCCCCTGTGGTTTGGTTCTCTATAGTATTGTTTTGGTTGCTTGTGGCTGCGCTGGCTAGCTACATAAGTTTGCTAAGAATAAGTAGAGACTAGGTAAGTGCCCATCTGAAAACCGGGGTCCGCTCATCGCTCACAGCAGACTGAAATTTGACACCAAATATACTTAGCTACGGGCTACACCATGAGAAAGAGTTAATGGCAACGACCACATCATTTTGCTTAATTCACCTCAATTACAAACTTTAAAAGCATTGCTAGATAAAGCACATGTCGGACGTTCACCACACTCAAAAACCTTTTCAACTTTTGCTGTACATCCAGCGTCCTCAATAATGAGCGAGTCTCCCTCGCACATCAGCATCACCACATTGTCGTCTTCAAAGTATGATTTAACGTTAAAATTATCGAGAATAGCTCGGTAGTCTTCGTCTGTACTTGCGACTTGATCAATAACTTCGTCATTGCTCAGGCCTTCTACATCCTCGAGCGCATATTTAAAATTCACTTTTTGCACGAAATCAGAAAAATGAGAGGCAGTTTCATAACGATTTTCTGTATCGCATAAAGTCTGATTTTCAGCTGCGCAAGCATTAGTAATTAATAAAGCTAAGATAATCAGTAATAGTTTCATGATACGTTCTCCCATAAGGTCTGCTTATCTGAGTCTCTATCGACACCGTTATCTAAATTCCAGTGTTTGAACATACTGGTATCTCCGTCATCAAATACCGCAGCGGCCAAAAATTCCCAATACGTCCGGACATTACCAACTGCCAAGTCAAATATTTCATCGTAATCTTTATTGCTAACTGGAGTTTTCAAATTGCGGATATAAGTAAAGTCGACTTCTTCCCGCAAGGGATAACCACTGCCAGAGCCCACTGCAACATGCCGCGCCCATTCAAAAAGTTTGTGCGTTTCTTTAGCCGTGCCAGTAATTTTTCTAAAGCCATCGTGCCAACTTTCAATATTCGGCGGAGACTGTTCGAACTTTTCTGGGTATACCTCTCTGAGTGCGGCCGACCAAACTTTTTGAATAGTGGGATTAAATTTTCCATTGGCGTCGTACTTGGTTAAATTCTCAGCAATACGCTCACAATAACCTGGTTCACCCAGCCCCGTCCTTTCAAACCAGATGTAGGTATCTTGATTCATTTCGCAAACTCGATGCGCTTTTTCATTACCCTCATAAGGGCCAACTTTACACTCGACCACCGGATGAATCGTCACATCAGCGATAACATGCGAAATGTACCCAGCTAACCACGGAAAAACGAACAGCTTATTTTCGTCACTTAGCGCCTTTGTATTTTTAATAAGAGCTTCGACAATTCGTTTTGTGTCGCCGAGATGCATATAGTCAGCCCATTCGGTTTGTTCGTTACGGCCAAACAGCGTTAAGGTCAAATATGGATAATCTGGACTAACAGAGCCCAGCTCAATAAGTTCTAAATGACTTCCTAGTTGTGCTTTAACATTAGCAGCCATATTTAAGTTTTTGATTGCTTTAAACTCTTTTGCAACATTAGCAATACTTAAGTGAGCGAATGCACCTGGCATAATTGCCTCCCGTTTTAACTTATTCTAACTTCGCAATTTTGCATCTCGCTCTGCGATGCCGATAAACCCTAATCTGAGATATCTTTCATTTGACGCACAGGTGAGATGCAATTTAATAAATCGTTAGAAGTAGTGCCTAATAAGTTTTATTTTGTTGTTTTCAAATTCGAATAAAGTAACCAGCTTTTGTTCGTTTTCTTCAGGATCAGAGCTCCCTTTTTTATCAGTGCAAGGGTGTAAATATTCGACGGTGACAGCATTAAGTCCTTCAATGACATTTTTTATCTGGATATCGCATTCACCATATTTTCCTAGATAGGCAAGCAGGCCTTTTCTGTATTCGTCTTTTGATTGAACGGCATTAAACTTGGGATGCTCGAATGTTGCATCTTCGGTGAGCAGTGCCAGTAAGTTACTAACATCGTTTTTTGTTGAGTTTTTATGCTCTACTGCTTCTTGCGCTTCGAAATACTGGTTTACTTTAGCGGTCAAATCACTTGCGAAGGCAACGTTAGAGAGCAGTAACGAAGCAAAAATTACATGGCAATATTTCATTTCTCTTCCTTGAAGACTTGTTAATTTTCAACTAACTAAACTACTCCTTTGCAACAATAAAGCAACTCTGGGATAAAACAACTAGCTTGAGTGGAAGGGTCTACTGATGGTCAGGCTTAAATAAAATGATATACGAGTATCAGATGACGCGATGCCTTAGTGTTAGCCCATTTAGTAACGATAGAATTATAGTTACTGATTGAATTTACAGCTCTCAGCAATCAGTCCACTAAGAGAGAAGAGCAGACATGCTGTTTGTACCGTTAATGAAAACTCTGCGAATCTCTTTTTAATTCAACTTTTTTAAAGCTTCAGTCACACATTTGTTGACCTGTTCCAGGTCTGATTCCGATTGTATAGAAACATAGTCACAACCTTTGTAAACCAAATGCATATAGTTAGCTGTCAGTTCAAACGGCTGTACAAAACACACCGGTAATTCAATCTCGAAGCCCGTTGATAAGACTGAACATGACTTGCCTTTAAGCTGCCGACCAAGTTCTTTCTCCACAGTTAAAAGATCTGAAAAGCGGTCGAAAAAAGTCTTTAGCAATGCCGACATTGAATACCAATAAACGGGCGAGGAAAACACTAGATGGTCAAATTCAATTAGTTCACGAATAAGCAATAAAAAGTCATCGCCCTTATTTTCATGCTTATAATCGTAAGCTGAAATATCGTAATCCGCTAAGTTGAAGAAAGCAGCATTAGTTTGCTCGACGAATTCATCAGCGAGGTATCGGGTATTCCCGTCCGAACGCGAACTTCCTAATATGACTGCTATCTTCATTTCACTCTCCTCTTGCGTTACAGGCTGAATAATTCATGCTAACAATCACCAAGATCCGCTCGATATGTAGTCTGACGTTTTCGCTCTGCAGACATACTTTTGCGAACCCATCGAAATAAGTAAAGGATGATGAGTTTTGTACATGCACTGACTACCGCTAACAACATCAGGGGCCAACCATCCTCAAGCCCCATGACAAATGCAAATGCGATTGTCGACAGATCCATCAGCAGAATGAACTGACTCATCTTGATATCCAAAGCACCGGTACTGCCTAACTTCAGTACTTGCATGATTTGATGAATATAACCTTGCGCGAGAAAAATGGTAATAAAAACAATCATAACCGTCATTAGCTGACGTCCGTCATCTTCATAAGTATCTGCCGTCACACCAAAAACAACTCCTGAAACGAGCAAAACAACAGCTAGAATAAGGAAGCTGAGAGAAGTAATGGCTTTTCGGTCAACCCATATTTCATACAAAATAACCGCTACTAATAGAGCAGCAATCAACCTCGGCCAGACGATAAAGTGATTAAAAGGCTCAATCGACATGCCGTATACAAAGAATGAATAATAAGCCAAAAAGCTCACAAAGAATTTGTTCAGAGAAAGGACTTCAGTTGCTCCGTTAAAGTTGTCCTTTTTACGTAACCAAACCGTCCGCACTTGCGAGAAGACACCAACCAAGCTGACCACAATTAAGATTGAATTTAAAGTCCCAAAGAAATTGAAAAGCATAAAATTCTAGATAGGTAAATTTGTCGACAATATATAATTTATTTACGCTTAAAATAAATAAAAGTCAGTTATAATCGCTATATTGTCGACAATAATAAGATTCTCAGAGGCAATTCATAATTAGATTGCATTAGGCTAATCTCGAACAAAGCGACACATTCCCTTTCCAAGATTAAGGCCATCTCGTTCAATATAACCATAACCTCGGTAGAAACTCTCTTTACCTCGGACGGCTAGTAGCGCAACAGTAGCACCAATGGGACATGCTTTAGAAAGATAACGCTCTACCCTTCCCATTAGGGCTTTGCCAAGACCATACCCCTGATAGTCAGGGGAAACGACGACGTCTTGAATATAAAAGTACATAAAACCATCGCCAACGATCCGAGCCATACCTATCAGTTTTTTGTCATCCCTGATTGATACGTGAAATAAAGAACCATCTAAGCTTTTTTGAGCTACACCCAAATCAATATCATCCCAGCCAACTTGGCGGCGCAGTAGTATATATTCTTCGGCTGTTGGGGCTTCATTGCAGATGATGTAATCGATTGATTTCACTTTTAAGTCCTAAACTCAAGTACATGGGCGAATGGCCTAAGCGCGGTTGACGCAGGCCGTGAGTCCTGCGTTTCGTTAACTGCCAATGCCAAGTTTTCGCTTTTTCATATACGACGACAAAGCCACTGCATCCGGGTGAGTACTTTCTATAAGTGCTGAGAACACCCCCGCTTGATCATCGACCTTACGATGCTGACCTAGCTTCTCCTTTGCGTGAATATCGTCAACAAGAATTTTAAAACCGACGACCCTCTTGCGAAGCCTTGCTTGATAATCAGATGGCATGAGTTCCGTCGCTTCAAGTAACTCAGGTTCATACTTTGCGACCAGTTGATTCATTGCCTGCTCGTTCTCTTCGTCATTCAGCAGTGTTACAACCCCGTAACAGTGAACCGCTGCATAGTTCCAAGTTGGAACGGCTGGTTTTGACTGATACCAAGTAGGAGACACATACGAATGCGGGCCGTTAAAAATAACCATTACCCGCTGGCTCTCTAAAGCCTCCCAATGCGGGTTAGACCTGGCGAAATGCCCATAAAGACAACCGAGCTCCTCCTCTTCTGGTTCAAAAATGAAAGGCAGGTGAGTTCCTGACAAATCAGGGGAAACCAAAATACCGAACCCGTAATCAGAAATAAATTTACTGATTGCTTCGGCTTCAGTCATTTCCATATTCTTCGGTATATACATAGATTCCTATCATGTAAAGAAGGTTGATTGGTGTTCCGTATGAACACTTTCGTAACTCGCTCTCAGCAGCATGGTTGCTTACGGCCTCTAAAGCTCAATACTATGCCAATTTTTTTATTTCCCTAGCAGCGAAACTGTTGTTTCAATATCACTATTTCCGGGTAATGCGAAGGATCTTCTTAACAAGGGCAACACAGGCCATCGCCAAGGCTGTAACAACAAAAAACTGTCCTAACATTTGAAGAGCGAACTTAGGCCAAAAGTTAACCTCTTCTGTGAAAAGTGGATGCCATACATATATCAACGTTAAACTACCGGGGAAGAATAACACTTTGTGTGCCAGGCAGAGGACCGCCAAGAATGTCGTATAAATTCCAACTCAACGCAAATGTTGCTGCTCCAATAATTACAGAGATTAAACCCGCATATACTGCAAGAGTTGTCGTTTTAGTATTAATCATGAATTGGCTCGGCAATCCGTGCCGTTAAGAAAATTTTCTATAACTCTATTAATTTCATCTTTAAGCCAGTCAGGGCCGTAATCCGTCATGTCGTTGTGCCGGGATTTGGGTATTTCTTTAACGCAAATACTGTACTCGTGTGCCTCTCTCGGTGACGGCAATACGCCTTCGTCAGCAGGGTAATCACTGCCTCGAATTGAGAGGACATTAATATTCTCACTTCTAGGAAGCGGAACGCGACGATGGTCAAGCGTAATGACGGTATCAATGTAATCCTTGCCGTCATTCGAGAGCCAGGAAGAAATATCCCCACCATTTGAATGACCAATAAGTAGCAAATCATTGAAGTTATAGTTTTGGTAAGTAGATGCCAGATTATGTTTAATAAAGTCCAGTGTTTCAGCGCCTCTAATCCAGTTTTCCCTCCGAGTTTCAAACAAGTTACCTGATACCGACAACGACGGGTCGCTCTCTAGTTCGTGCCCAATAGCAACAACCATGTAACCCATCTGGTTTAGCTGTTTCGACAAAAAAGCGTACTTAGTATGTGATACGCCGTAACCTGCGCTAAGTAATGCTACTGAGCATTGTTGGGCCTCATTGCAGTGCTCTTTTAGATTAGGGTATGAAACTTCTATCGGAATACTTCTGTCCCTGGACTCATCGTAAATTTTGTCGCCTGCAAAGCCTAAAGTACTGAAAAGTAAACTTGCGAATAATGTGAGGAGTCTCAAATTTATAGTCCTTTACGATTTGATTTTTTCTTACATTACTACGGTTCGTAGTAAATGTCTGTTATTCGCTCTCAGCGGACATTATTCGCGCAACATTTACTTTAATAAGAAAAGAGTCAAATAAAAAAGGCTCGACCTTGGCAATTTAAGAAATTATGCACTATCGAGCTTTTCTGGCTCTAGGCGCTCTACACTCTCAAACCCTTTTGTCTTTTTGAAGGACATATTATGAATGAAGTTAGTCATAGAGTCTGAAGGATCTATTGTTTCAAGATTGAGCCTATTCATCGTACTGCGAGATATAGCGGCGGATAATATCGGAGCTTCTTCTAAATGTCCTGTTTTAGAATTAAGCAACTCATCCACAGCAGTAACAATAACCAAATTGTCGGGAATACATGAAAAAAGCTCGTTAGCTACTCTTAAAACGCAACTACACACATAGTCTTGATATATTTCATTAAACTTGCCTTTCGGCATCTTTTTGACCGATAGCTTGCCGCTCTTTAAAAGGCTCTTTGATTCGCTTGGTACAATTTCTTTACCATGAACATTAACTGTCGCCTCCAATAGACCATCTTGATGTACAACTACCGATAAACTTGAGCCAAGATTAGAAATTTCCGTAAAAGGTTGTAGATTTTCTATTGCTTCAAGCTTAGCTTCTGGCTCCCCTTTTAATAGGGCTTCGGCGATACCCACACTCTCTTTCCATTCCGTCACATCTTGTTTCCAGCGTGAGAGTCTGGCTCCATAATCCTCACTATCTGCTGTTATCGCCATGTCTACTTCTCGTTCGATTTTCGCCTTCTTATTTTCCTTATTATTGAAAAGCCGAGCCAATATTCCAGGCTTATATTGTTCTAATTTAAGCCGTGCTTTTTCCTCTCTAAGACTCGTTTTTTGGGGTTCTGTAGGCTGTTTAGAGCTTGCGATACGGGTCCAGTCTACAACCGGGCTGCATTCTTTGTGAGTCGATTGAATTACTTCGATATGGTTTTCATAAACATCAACTTCATATGCCGCTTGCTCTAATTCCTGCATTTTTGCATATTGCTTATGTTTTGTTTCCAATTCTTTTTGTCTGCGTTTTGCATCTCGCTCTGCTGCACGAACCGCTGCACCGATAGACCTAACAGCTCCCTTCCATCCCATCTTATATATCCTTCATTTTGTACACAGTTGATGTGCGATTTAATCACTTATTTAATTCACAGGTTAAAAGTAGTGCCTAATCAATTTTATTTTGTTGTTTTTAAACTCGAATAAAGTAACCAGCTTTTGTTTGTTCCCTTCAGGATCTGAGCTCCCATTTTTATCAACGCAAGGATGCAAATATTCGACGGTGACAGCATTAAGTCCTTCAATGACATTTTTAACCTGGATATCACACTCGCCATACTTTCCTAAATATGAAAGCAGGCCTTTTCTGTATTCGCTTTTTGATTGAACGGCATTAAATTTTGGGTGCTCAAATGTTGCATCTTCGGTGAGCAGTGCCAGTAAGTTACTAACATCGTTTTTTGTTGAGTTTTTATGCTCCACTGCTTCTTGCGCTTCGAAATACTGGTTTACTTTAGCGGTCAAATCACTTGCGAAGGCAACGTTAGAGAGCAGTAACGATGCAAACAGCACATGACAATATTTCATTTCTCCTCCTTGAAGACTTGTTAGTTATTAGCCAACTAAACTACTCCTCTGCAACAATAAAGCAACTCTTGAATAAAACAACTAGCTTGAGCGGGAGCGCCTACTGGCGGCCAGGCTTGAATAATATGATATACGAGCATCAGATAACGCGATGCCTTAGTGTTAGCCCATTTGGTAACGATAGAATTATAGTTACCGATTGAGTTTACAGCTCTCAGCAATCAGTCCGCTAAGAGCGAGCAGCGGACCTTTGGCCTTTTTGATATTCTCTGTCTACCTCAACTAGTGGTTAACCGTCCTGTTATTAATAAGTGTGAACAACCCAATGAGACACGGCAAACTTATCCCTGCAATATTGTGCGTTTTGCCATTGTGTTGTGCATTTAAGTTGCTTATTGTCAATTAGATAACAAAAAAGGTTGGATATTGTGCGCTCGGTAGAGTGTAACTGAGCATGCTCGGTTACTGTTATGTTTCATAAAGGAGAGATATAAGAATGGCAACAATTACTGATTTTGATTCATGGCTTGATCAAGCCGATCCAGATGACCATGAAGAGGTTTATGCCTTGTATAGGGCTGTCTCAGACGTCGATGAATTTGGTATGTATCAGTGCACGATGAATAATGGAAAATATTTCGTTAAAGGTGATCACACTGACGACACCTTAATGCTTGCTTCAGAGAAGGCTCATTCAGCTTTTCTTAACGCCATAAGCTCTCGCTTCGAAATCGAAGGCGATATTGAGGGGTGGTATGGTTATAAGAGAGCAATGGCGAAAGATGATTAATAAACATAATCGGGTAGCCGGAGGTCTCTAACCTCCAGCCCCCACAACACCCTGCATGCGGCTCCGCACAGGGCGTTTCATTTAGGATAGCGAAGCGCAATCCATCCATCACGCAATGCGTAAAGCCCTTCAGATTTTAAATAATCAAGCGATAATGCCTGATTGATCCCCGGAGTTTTAGCACTACGCCATGGTCCTTTGCTGGTAATGCCACACGCCACTGCTGCCTGAACATGCACTCCTAATCTCATTAAATTTCTGACTTTGGTGCGCGGCCTTCGCCACTGTCTCCAATAGGCCATTCGTACTCTGCGCCTGATCCAATGATCTAAATCAACGCAGAGTTGATAGCAATTGGCGATACCAAAGTAGTTTATCCAGCCACGTAAATATTGGCTGATTTTAAAGAGTTGATAATGCATTGATACACCCCAGTTGCGGTTCGTTAACCGTCGAACTTGTTGTTTAAACTTCAACAAGGTCTTTTGGTGCCATTGAATGCGGCCTGCCTTGAAGGTGAATCCAAGGAATTTGCTTTCACTGGTTTTAACGACGTGGCTTTTGGTCGTGTTAACGACCAATTTCAAGCGATGACTCAGGAATCTGCTGATACTATTGAGCACTCTTTCTCCCGCACGGGGTGTCTTCACCAGTATGGTAAAGTCGTCCGCGTAGCGGGCAAAGTGGTGGCCGCGTTTCTCAAGCTCTTTGTCCAAAGGGTCGAGCATGATGTTTGCCAATAACGGCGATAATGGCCCGCCTTGAGGTACACCTTCTCGACTTTTACTATAAAACTGGTTATCGATAACCCCAGCTCGCAAGTAGCGTTTAATCAATTTAAGCAATCGCTTATCCTTTACTTTATAGCCAAGGTGCGTCATGAGTAAATCGTGATCAACGCGGTCAAAGAACTTCGACAGATCGACATCGACAGTAAAACGGCGTCCCGTTTTGATGATGCCTTGTACCTGTTTCACTGCTTGCTGCCCATTTCGATTTGGCCTGAACCCAAAGCTATTGTCTGAGAAGGTTGGGTCAAAAATAGGCGTAAGAACTTGAGCAATGGCTTGTTGGATCACGCGATCAACGATAGTCGGAATACCCAAGAGGCGTTTACCGCCATCAGGTTTATCAATTTCCACACGTCTAACCGGTGAAGGTTGATATTGGCCTGAGCGAAGCTCAGTCATAATACGTTTCCAGTTTCCATCCTTTGCCCAAGCGGGGAAGTCATCAGTGGTCATTCCATCAATGCCAGCAGCCCCTTTATTGGCTCGAACTCGTTTCCATGCAGCTAACATATTGGCTGAACGGAGAATAAGCTCAAGTAGATCTGCACTAAAGGCTGGCTGCTCATCAATACGCTGAGTCACGTCGCTACCGGTCGGTATTCGTGTGTTCAAGTTCAATAAGGCTCCTCCTTTGTTCTAAATGTTCGGGCCTTCACCGTGTCCCAACCATTACGATGGGTGTTTGGCTACTATGCCGTCTGCTGACTTCTGCTTAATCATCCACAGAGTTACCCCTGTTGACGCTATCGGTTTTCATCTAGTTCGCTCTTTCCAATCGATGGCACTGGAAAGCCAAGGCACTTGTATACCAGAGCCTCACTGGTTAATTACCGATCGCTTGTTAAGCAGATCTCCCCAGATAAGAGCATGAACTATCTCTGCACTGCTGCATCATTTACGGTGGCCGTTAGATCACATGGTTTCGTCGTCTTGTGCCAACTCACCTTCAGCCTACGCCTCATATGATGTTCTTGTTCATCAGCTCGCAGATTTGCGTCCGGCTTCCTTCAGACAAGCCCTCGCGGATTTGCCCTTGCCATTCGCTAGTAGTTATCGTTTACTGTACTGATTAAACAGGGTAAACGGTGATCTTCCTACAGAGGACTTTCACCTCATTAGTTCATGCCCATGCTGGGCGTACACAAGGCCATTAAATTCGCTCCCTTCGGTCACCCGACGCTCGAAAACTCGCGCGGTTTATGGCGGCGTTAGCAGTCCAATCTAAGTTAAGGAGGTTTAATATGGTCAAAATTAATGGGGATGACGAGTTGCTGTGCCCAGATTGTGGCGGTAACTATACACACCAAACGTCTGTCAACGTCGTCATGCGTGATTCCGAGGATGGTGATGGTACAGCCACGTTTTGCTCCAGTAAAGGTGTCGAAGTATCTAGGCTCGAATCAAGTAAAATTGCTGGGAGGCGTGACGTAATTGAAATTCAGCTGTGGTGTGAGGAGTGCGGAGAGGATGAGCCTAAAACCCTAAGGATAATGCAGCACAAAGGGAACACCGAAGTTACGTGGCAGCGCTAGCTAAGCAAAGGAGGTTCCGTGGAAATTGTTGGTGATATTGATACGAGTACCGAATTGCAGCGATATGTAGATTTCGCAAAGTTTGTGGACATGTTGGATACGAGCAAATTGTTTTTATCCCGTGTTTCTTGCTTTGAAGATAAACTTGAAGGTGGTTTGACGCCGACATATATCATGGTAAGTAACGGTAAGGCGAACTTATTGGAGCAAGCAATATGCAGTAGTCCTTCAGCAACTAAACCAACAGCAGAAGAACTTGCTGAAAGAAATGCACATAAAACCAAGTTAAAAAGTGACTATGATAACCGAACATATAACACAGTGTTTGGTAGCTTCCATCACAGTGAAGTAGAGTATGAAACTGTATTTAAACAACATCGTCACTGGGTCGATGTAAGTTGTTGGCATGCCAACAAAGCAGAAAGCATGGCAATGTGGAAAATATATGGTGGTTCAACTAACTCTGTTTGCATTATTACCAATGTAGATCGGTTATCTAAAGCTATAGCTAAAAAGCATGAACGTGAATTGGTTCTTTCTCCAGTACATTACATATCGCATGAAGAAGACAACTTTCAGGAATATCATAGATTAGCTCCGTTGATGCACAAGTCGGAATTTTATTCTTTTGAGAATGAAATACGTCTTCTTGCATATAACGCTAACGCTGATTTATTAAGCGAACGACCAGAAAATGATCGCGGTACAGTTGTAGATATTGACCTAACACTACTAATTCAAGAAATTAGAGTAGCCTACGATGCACCTGAATGGTTCTTTAAGTTAGTTAAGTCGATAACTAAGAAGTATAAAGTTGATGCCGAGGTTATTCGCTCAAAAATGTCACAGGCACCAATTTTTACGCTCTAGTTTAGCTAACAAAGCGTTTTAGGTAGATTAGCAACGCGTGGCATTTTTGATTTTAATCGGGTTTAGTGTTTACGGTACAATGATCTAAGTTAGGTGGTGGGCATTGCTCACTAATTAACGTGGCGTTGTCATGACTCCATTAGAGGTCCTCGGAATGAACTTCCCAGACTTCCAAAAAACTATTCAGTACATCTGGGAGTTCGAGTTAAGAAGTAGCGATAAATAGAAGGTATTATAGCTATGAAAAAATACGAAAAGTCTTACACTTAGTGTAAGCTAATAATTTCAACCACATTACTTTAATGTAAGTCTTACAAGGATTGTATAAATTATGAAAGACTGGCAAGTACAGCTTGGAGGTTGGGGAACAATTATTTGGCTTGCATCATTTCAAATAATGCAGTTTTTAAATGAAAGTGGTTACACCACTGAAGTGAAGGCAGTTGTTGGTTATACGCTAGGCTTCATTACGGCATTTTCTGGCTACCTGTTTTGGGAAATATGGCATGGCCGCTGGGAAAGCATCCTTGGTCAGGAGCGTGGCCTAATGCGTATTATATCTGCCATTCCGCTTCTATTTCTGCTTTTATTTGGCTTGTTTGGCTTTATTAACGGCATATTCAACTCTATGCCATGGTACTACAATTTACCTTTCGCTCTGGCGAGTATTGTGGTTGCTCAGGGCGTGATTCCTATTCTTAATCATTTAGACGGTACTAAACCTTAGCAAGTGCAGGCACGGCAACGTCCATTACACTGTGCTTTTGCCTCGGCTTCATGGGCGCAGATGATGAAAGTGTTAACGTCCGCTGTTGGCACGGATCGGACATCTACCCACTAAAACTTCATTTAGTTAACTTATAAACATTGTCGGGGTCATACTCAAAATTGGGATCGTAGTATCGTCTCATTGCCCCAGAATGGATCGCTAGTGTGTGAAGTGCATACCGCAGTGCACTTGACGCATAATGCTGACCGTTCTTTTTAACATGGTCCGCACTATTTTCATTGATGTCGTGACTTAGAAAGTAAAGTTGAACGCTCCCTTTTGAGTTTTGGCGCCTACCACCGTCTTTGAACTTGATTTCTGAAGCACCAACTCCGGCAAGAAGCTCACTCCAATAATCCCTGATGCACTCTTCCCGGATTGACTTGTCAGCATGAATTTCAACGTAAAAGCGAGATGCAGGGATAAACTGTCTCAGGGTCGTGATGAGTTCAAGCACCTCATTTATATCCTTTGTATTAAATGATACGTAGCGGTGGTTGTACGTCGATGCGCATAATAGCGTATGGCACGCTCGTCTTATGGCTTGGCTGAGGTGCTCCATCGGTGCAGACGCCATGTGCTGGATAATCGTATTTGCTGCCATCGTATCTGTGTTGGCGTTTGGCACTGGAACACCAAGGTTGCGGGTTTCAGCTGTATAGAGTCTCGATTGCCTGCGCTTAGTCCGATAGCGCTCCTGAGTATCTCGCGCCGCATCAATAACTGATTCGATTATCTTAGGTTCGATATTGTAAATGTCTCGAATTTCTTCAATAGATCGCCCTTTGTCGTAGGCTTCAAGCACAAGGCAGACGTGAGAGGCGTCAAACTCGGTCTTTAAATTGAGTAAACTATCCATGTCGATATCTCCTTTTTTTACACCGTTGCCGGGCTTGGCTATCCAGGCCCCGCGCTCTTTTTTGAGTATTCCATCGGTTAAAACCATCAACTGTGCTCTATCCGGAGTTCGGCCGAGTGAGTGTTGCGCACAAATCTTGTCGATACGCGCAGATTGAACACAGGAGAGCGCTTTTACGTAACCCAGCGGAGTCGGTATGTTTGCGCGCATAACCGACTGGAACAGCAGCAAGTCGGTGAAATGCGTATAGGTTGATAGGGTCATGTTAGGTTCGAGGTGACCCGCCCAAGCCGACAGCTTGTAGAGCACATTAAGCGAATCGTTGAGCTGAAAGTAATCTCTGATAACTGTGATTTGCTCGGGTGAATATGGCGTTAATTCACCAGCAGTTTCGTCTGATGCAAAACACACAAGCACCGCTATGGAAATGGCAAAGTGACGCAGCTGGTACATCGGTGTGTGCACGCCCGTATAAGACGACAGCAGGCGAGTCACATGTTTACTAATGTCTCGCATGTTAAGCGGAATATCTTTTTGAGGAATTTGGGAAAATAGTAAGGCGTGCGGCCTTTCATACCGGACACTACCGTTCTTTGACAGTGAACGTCCGGCCCGCTCCATGCGCCGGTTGATGAACTGGCGTACGAACCTTGACTCCTCTGGTAGCAAAAATGTATCGAGCTCTATGAGACGCCTAGCGGAGTAGGTCTTTTCTGAGAAATATCGCTTGTTACGTATAAAAATGTGGCCAGTGTCAAAGGTTGAGATATCTTCTACTGCAAGATGCATCGCCTCGTGCGGGCGAATATTGGTACGAGTGATAAGGATAAGCAACACAGTCACTGACTCCCGAAAATGCTGAGACTCACTGGCATATATGTCATTGATGTCTTGCAGAAGATGAGGTATGTGTTCTTTGGCGGGTATGTTTGAACGAACATGAGCGGACCGTTTATCGCGTGGCTCGAGTTGTTGAGGAAGAGGCACCTCGCGTTGCTCATGCAAAAAGTAGACAAGGTCTGTTATTTTATCCACGTACTTGGAATCAGATAACTTTTTCTTGCGCATAAGCTCATTATATAGCGCGGTCATTTCAGACTCGTCGAGTACATAAACACTCGTTGTGCTACAAACCTCAAGCCAAAGGGTAGCTACAGATCTTACATCTCGGTCACCCGTCGCGAACGTCGTTGACTTATCAAATTCGTAGCAATATTTCAGCCAATCGATAAGAGCAAACTCAGCATCACTCATCGACTCCTCGCGCTGTGCAATGAAGGCATCAATTGTTTGAACGATATTAGCTATGCGCTGCTCTTTTGAGAGACGGGAATTATCTTTTGTTTTGAAAAGCTCTCGTAATGCTTTGCTGAATTCTGAGTGATATGCCGGGAGATCTTTTTTATTCTGATACACGGCGGTGGAATCGACCGCTAAACGTTTGTCAGGCAACTCGGTGATTGGAGACGTGACCGCATGAAACGACTGTGTATTAATGTGGTTAAGACACTCAATCGATGTGGATGCACTACTCAAATCACCACAGGCGTAATGCATTAAGAAACTGCGAAGTTCTGAGCCAGGCTGCTCACTGACAAGTAATGCGATAGCCCGAAAAAATCTCCTGTCGTTGAGTTGACCAATGGTCGGCGCCGACATGATCTTGGCTAACTCGGACTTTAATAACTCGGTTGCTGTTTGGGTTATACAGACAATTGATCGGCTTTTCATGAATCCCTCTATGGCGAGCAGAGTAAGCGGACCTGCGCGGAAAATTCGATGAGTCACTTTTTTATTACCAACTTTCGCGTTAGTTTCATGTCCTTGACGTGAATATGACAATTGAATTATCCAAGAACTTCCCACTGGCTGCAGTACCTGCCTGGATTCAGTCAGCGTCTTATAAAGGTCGTCTAAAGCCTCTTCAAAACATAATCCGCTTTCAAATGCTGCGTGAAACAGGATGAGAAACAGTCGTTGTTTGGCATTAAGAGTCCCTTGCTGAGCGACAAAATCGGATACACATTTGTCGGCATCATGCAGCAACGACTTTGCCCTGAAGGTTTTAGCGTTAACAAAGCCAGCCATTCGCGGTTTACTGTAATAACGCTTACCATAAAGTCTTCGGTAAACAACATCGATAAGCGAGCGTCTGAATCTATTGTTCAACCCAGCGTCACGGGCCGTTTTGTATACATCAGAAAATAGAACCTCCTTTTCAGCATCATCAAGCTCAGCAATTGACGACGAGCTTAACAATGGCAGTAACCTGTCAGCAGAGTCGACACTGGCTTTGTAAATTTCGCGTTTATTTGGTGTGTCGTACTTGACCATGAGTTGTCGAATTAACTCCATTTTGTTCTCCTTAACGTTTTCCTGGTGACAGGTGCGGTAAACCTAGTGTGTGCAGTACCTTGTTTATATGCTCGCTTATCGAACGAAGCTGGTCATAACAGAACGTCGAGCGGGCGCTAGTTGGCAAGTCCAGAGCTTGTCGATGACCCATAAAGACGGAGAGTGCATCTCGAACGACGTCGTTTATGATGAGCCAGCTGGCCATCGTGTGGCGATGCCAGTTAATCTTATTAAATACGTCATCATCGAGCGCCTCCGGTAAGTGCTCGATGTTGGGTAAAAATGTTGACGCGGTTTGAATGCGAAAGAGGTTTGAACGTCCTGATAACATGTCCTCAATAGCGTGATATTTAGCGCGATTAATAAATTGAAAGCGCGCTTGATAGGACCTCAAATATTCAATGTATTCCGTCAGTAACTTCTGTGCGTATTTGCACACAGGGACTAGGCGTGTCGAACTAACGGACTTGTCGACAATCTCGACCTGCTCGAAGTTATTACAAAACGTACTCAACGTTCTGAATGCATTTGACGTCGGGCGATGCATCGTCGCAAGCTGCAACGTGCTAACAACATAGAGGGTATAAATGTTGTGGGCAGCGATATGGTCTCTATTTCTCAGTGCTTCTCCGAGAGCTAACTCAAGAGCTGAATAGATGGACAGAACATCTGAGGAAGACAATGCTTTTTTAGAGCCAAATAAATAACTGTCGGGTGCCGCATGCTGCCTACACATTTCAACTTCATGCTCCGGCAAAAATAAGGCCATGAAATCTGCGTGGCGCTGGTGAAGGAGTCGGGCCGAAAACGCAGCGTAGAAGTTTTGCATGTTATCGCTCATTTGATTATCGGCGATAAAGTCCCTCTCAAAACGTGTCATTCCGACTTTAGTGAGCTCATAGTCGATAACGTGCTGTATCGTGTTGAGTGTTATAAGCTGCCCAGACGGACCTCGCTTGCGCGACGCTGGAAGTGAAAATTGACTTTCAAGCTCACTAGCTGGGATGGCTCGTTCGCGGGCTCTGGCAATGGGGGATGCAATGCAGGGCGGAAGCACTATATAAGCTGCATTGTCTTTTATGAGTCTATCCGCACTGTCAAATAGTGGTGACGACGCCTGACCGTAATGCCAGCGGATAAACAGCCTCCCCACGCCCGACTCTAGAAGCTCGAAGGGGATATCAAGGTCGACAAGCGACGAAATCGTACGACCTGTTACCAAGGAAGCTAAGGCTATGCCATATTGCAATTTATCCGAGTTTTCGAACAAGAATGAACTCAGATCGTTTAGCGTTTGTCGTGTCAGCCGGTAGGGTGAAGACTGAGTACGCTTCTGATTCTTCCGCTGGTGCGTGTCCTGATATTTTCTTTTCCGCCAAATCATAACCAGACTCCTTCATCAGTGCTTTGTTCTAGCCGCGATATTTGTCGTTTTGATGTGCTGAGGCTTGTTTGAGAGAGTTTCCGGGCAATCGCAAAAAGCGTTCTCGCTGATACACCGGTTAATGCTTCGATATCGGTATGGGAGAGAGAGCTTCGCTCGAGAACTTGGCTCAGTTGTGCGCAGAATGTTGCGTGGTCTATTTGATTGAGGAGCCTTGCGATAAGATACTGCCAAGCGATATCTGATACTTCATCATCATTGGCATGAGAGATACATACCACCTGTAACACTTCAGGCATGTCAGTGCTCGGATACAAAAGCTGCGACCAACCTGATATAACCTGAAAGCCCCCATCTATGTTAACGACTTTCGGGTACTCGAAGGGAAACGGTGACGACAGTGATAAAGCGGCTGAATGCTGTATACATTGGCGACGCAAATCAAGGTCACACTCATATGCAGGTTGCGCAAATGGATGGATAACTATTTGCTCGACTTTTGCTTTGATAACTTGTTGGTCATTACTGTCCATGACACCACCTTTTCCGTATCGTTGGGTATTAAACCGGCCTACAGGCCTTATTAATTATCGTATCCCACGGAACGGGAATAATTTCCGGTGAGCCGCAGCAAAAAACGAAAAAGATTTTTTGGGGTGTTTTTCTCCTTATTTTTAAGGTTTTTTCACTTCAAAAAAATGTCACTGAAATTTTCAGGTTAAGGGCAATTGAGGGGGCAACGACTGTCAGGGTGGTTAATAATTAAACAGGTATTAAGTTAAAATGATTGTCGACATGAGGTTCTTACTGTTTTAACAAATTAAAAGTAATCGGAAGCGAGGGGCTGCCAAATGGGAAAGTTCACTGATAACCTTAGTCAAAGAGCCAGAAAGGTAAAAGGTGTTTCTTCTTCGGGTGGCTGTAACTTTAGGTCAGTATTCCAAGCTTGCAATTACATGATCTGAATGAACTATTCGATATTTACGCGCATAATGTATTTTAAGAATGAAAATGCGGCGACTAAAAACACCCATAAAACTATCAAGGTTTCATCATTAGCAAGCTTAGTCCAAATACTGTTTCTTAAAACTACATCTTCGGATTTGTAGCGTTGAATAACACCAATGTCACCTTTCCCACTATAAGTGGCTTTAATACCTGGGGAACTATCGACATAGATAAATCCTGAACTTTGCACTGATGGCTCTTTGATATAAAACTTATCCCCAAGTTCAAGCGGGTAAGGATCAGTTTGATAGTATTGGCGCGACAATGCACCCTTATCAGAAATTGCTACGGAGCCACTATGTAAAATAGGTTCGCGAGTTGAAGCTTCTTTTACTTCGCCGCCTAATGTCATAACACCGTCAATCGGCAAGGTGTAGCTATTAATATCAGAAACCGGTAGCTCAAAGGCTTCACAATCACTTAATTCAACGCGTTCCCCTGCAGTATTGAGAAGTTCACCTGCTGGGGCGAGAGTATCAGAACTCAATGTTATCCATAACGAACCCGTCCCCACCCGTTCTAGATACAAAGTGGTTTCACGCGCGATTTCGAGCGTACCGCTGACCGCTGAGGTATCGGTACCGCACTCAGAATAGCGGGTGGCGGATTCTAGCTTCCAAGGCATAAAAGCACTATCTTTATATGAATTGATCGTAATAATTTCAGAGGTTGCGTTGACGTTATATAGGGTGTCGGGTGTTGCGAGGAAACGCACTGAAATAAAAATAATATAAGCGAGTAGCAGCCAAAAAATGCCAACTAAGGCGTGAATCAGAATACGAAACCGGCTGTGTGAAATACGGTCACGAAACTCTGTTGCGGTATAGGGTAAATCCTCATTGGTTAAAAAAATCCCCAACAAGGCTTTTGACGCTTTTCGGAAAAAACGGCGTATCCATTGCTCACTCATCGGTAAAACTCAATCAATTCGTCAGGAATGGCACGTAAGTTCCGGCGTTTGATAACGACCTGCTGAAGGGCATCAGCGCTCACATTGGTAATGATGCACTCTTTGTCGTACGAGACGCGGTAACTACTGTTTAGATCTTGGCATTTGACTGGATTTGGTGAAGCCTGTGTCGCACGGGGAACAGCAATATCGCGGCGCGCATTGCTGCGAATAAATATAGATATACTGTTCAAGGATTTGGGTTTGCCCCAGGCACTCACCAGATAACGTCCGTTCGTTTGTTTGCAGTCGTCTTGTACGGTGGCAAGCAATCCCAACTCGTTTGAAGTAAAAGCACTTAGCTCTTCCTTATACTGAGTTGGAAATGAAATGGCGATCAAGCCTTCAACGGGTTCGGCGAAACTGTATTGGTATTGCGACTTATAGCGGCCATCAGCACTGCTGACAAACACACAAATAGTGCCCGAGTATGCGCGAGGGAAATAGATATGCGGCGTGGTTTCGAATTGGGCGTCTGCATACTGTAAACCTTTTAAAAATTGCCCCGAAACTTTTACCGTATCGCTATATGATTCTGTAAAACCATTAACTTGGTTGGCCTGTGAGCTTAATGCGAACAGTGCCAACGTAGCAACCAATAAAGGTTTAATCGTAGCCAAATAGCTTGAAGTTAAAGGTGCCATGATTTTGTAATCCAGTTAGGCGAATCAAGTGTACGTCTGATGACAGTGGAGTAAACACAAAGCGATTATTACGGCTGGTCCAAAACTCCTCGGAATACTTTTTATCACCGGTTTCATCGAAAATTTCCAACCGAAATCTCATTTCCGGTGCGACAGCATCGAGTTTAAAGTCGATGGGGGCATTGGCAGTCATCATCATGCGGTATTCCGCAACAGCATCTTCGGCCAGTTTAGCGGAAACCAAATCACCTGTAGAAACCACGTTTTGTCTGCTCAGCAATTCCGCATTAGTAGTCCATTGGTTGATGTTAATTTGTGTCTGTCCGTAATGTTGCAGGCCGACTACACGAACCAAATATTCACCTGAGGAGAGTGGTGTGAAGGTGTAGTTGTAGTCACGGTCTGACCAGAAATTGTAATTTTGCAGTGTGGTGCCTGCGCTATCGATAATACGAATACTATACCTGAATTCATCGGCTGCGATTTCATGTAAAGTGAATTCAATTGGACTGTTTTGCTCGCCATTAAGTCGATATTCGGAAACCGCGTTGAGTGCAATTTTCGGAGCAATCTGACCTGGTACCGTAATTTGATTTCCTGCGCCGCGTAACTCTGCATCAAAGGCATAATCATTCATTTTGATGTCAAATTCACCGAAGTCCTGTAAACCACGGATGCGCACAATAAACTCGTCATCATTAGGTGGTGTGAAGGCAAATTTGTAGTCATTTGTGTTCCAAAACTTATGATCCAAAAGTTCGTTTTCGCGCTTATCCAAAATCTGAATAGCGAACCTCATTGAATCAGATTCTGTATGCTTTATGATAAACTCGACCGGACTATTGCCAAGCATTTGTATTCGATAATCTTTGATCTGATTGGTAGCTAAGCGCCCAGTTAGATGCGAGTTTGTGGTAGTTTCATCATCATTCGCAGCAGCCGTATCTGTTGGTTCTGACGCCGAAGTGTCCGGTACGCTTAGATCGAAGTAGTCATGTAACGCGGTTGTTAGTGCATCCGCACGATATACAATACCACCTTCGTCATCGACCTCAAGTAGAACGCCGGCTGCTTGCTCGGCCACAAATAAAATACTGCCGCTATAGCCTTGCTTTAATGTCTCGTCGTTACGCTCTGGTTTGATTGCGAGAAACTCGCTGTCATCGACGGCATTAATTACTACCTTCGTTTGCAGTACGCTACCATCGGCGAGGCGCGTTTTTAGTACTCCTTCTTGGTATACCTGCAATAGTTTCTGCAAATCACTGATTTGCAGAAAACTATTGGTATTGCACTGTGCTGCGGAAGTCGTTGCTTTGAGCAAAGCTATATCAACCGCAAAAAAATGTTCAAGTTCCGCGGTTTGATACTGCCGGGTCGGTAACATGATGTTGGCAGACTGAGCGTCGCCCATGACATGCTTGGGCGTGACGACATAACAATTATTGTCGATTAGGTAATTAAAGCCTTGTCCCACGTTAAAATCTGCTGAGACAAGCACATCAGAGCTAAGCGCAGATGCAGAAAAGCACGATGAAATTAGAGCCAAGGCGGTGATACGAGTTGAAATAGCGTGATTCATGAATGTTTTTTTTAATTATTTAAGTTATTTATAGTATCAATTGCGCGTAGCCGTCAATAATTGCATCAGTTTTTTCAGGCAATAACCTAAAATTAAGGTTTATGATAGCCTAAGTAGTAAATTTGGGGCGTTGCAGTTAATAGTTGAAGTCAGGAACTGCTATAAATTAAATGGCAGGGATGAATCCTCGCTGCGAATGTCTAAAGTTTCGCTCTCCAAGCTCGCTATGAACCGTTGATTTAATAAAATACCTAAATTAATATTTCGATAACTACTCATTTTTATCAACCGCATTAATTCTGCAAGATCGACAACAACGATTCGAACATCAGATTTCAGGTAAGTGTTGCGAATAAGTTCTAAAATTATTTTCCAGTTATCATGCGGCACAAACTCTGAAATAACCACAATAGCGGTTTGATTTGGTGAATCTGAGCGAGGTAACTCAATGCCTGCGCTGTCCATTACTCTGTATTCTGGCTTACGGTAACTTTTTACTGCGCCTTCCAGCTGACCTATTGCTTTCTCAGCATGGCTAATCACTTTACCTACTCGCCGCTCATAACATGAGTCACCTTTTGAATCGTTTAAGCACAACGCCTTCGATTCAAAAAATAGAGTTGATTTTGACGATACGACAAGTACGTCCGTAAGTTCCCTTATCTTTTTTCCTCGTTCAATTTGGGGGGATAGGAATACGTTGTTACCGAAGAGTAAATATAGCTGCTGATGTAGATGGTTTTCCTGAGTTGCGCCCTCATGCATGTCACTGAGGTCATATTGAAATGTCCCGCTTTCAGAAGCTGAAATAATCAATGTCTGCTTCAGGTCTAGTTGTAGTTCCACATCATGCACGTGCGCTGCTATTGAGTTAGTTGGGATATAGCGTGGATCAATTGCGTGCCAGATTGATTCAATAAAAGGATCTAATAACTTTGCATTAGATATCCAGGAAGCAGTAGCTAATACTTTGGTGAGCGTATGATTCACCTTATTTAAGTATCCGGTTCCACGAAGAACTGGAGCATCGAATTCATCCATGATAATTACTCGGAAACTTCTTTCATTTGCAATATTTCGCCAGCCAATAACTTCAGATTCAGTTCTCGCAAAGATCGGGAGGATTAACGGGTTATCTTGGGTGTCATAGATTTGTAGGCCACCACCAACAAACAGCTCTTTTTTACCGGCAACACCTAGGTAGAGCTTAACCTCTGCTCCTTTAGCCATAGATTTTGCTGCGGTACCAGCCGCTTTTATGACAACAGTAGAGGTTGCTGATTCGGGATCTACATATGCCCAAACACCAACCAATTCGCTAAGAATAATTGGCTCCAAATCTTTAGGGACCATTACTATTTCCTCTGTATTAGTAGGCGGCTTAAACTCAAGTTACTAAATCAACGTCGCCAAAAAGCCCAATGACGGGACTCCTCCGTTTAACTATCTTAACTTTACCAGCTGATAGGGCTTTAGGCTCGCTCGCTGGCTTCCAAATTTAACAATCAAGGAGAAAGATTATGGCTAAAAGCAACGGAAAATCAGGCGGTCGCGGTCCATCTACTCATCCAGGACCAGGTGGAAACTGGCTGTCGACAAATCCTGGCAAGGTGTTAGGTGGGAACCGAGGCAATGCGAAAGGTAAGTGATTTACCTTTTACTCAGAAAGTTGTGGGGTGCTGTTGCACTCCACAACTTTGTTAATCACTATATCTTCTCGAATGTGATCAAATGGATTTGATAAATAAGATGACTTTTATTGATACAAGCTTCCGAGTCACCGTACAAGCCTTAGTGTGTATAGTTGCTCTTCATCAAGAGGGCAGTAAATTTTTCCGTTTGCTGAGACTCTCACTTTGCCCATTGCCAGTATATAGGCACCAGACAGCTCTTCCTCGTCTTGAATTCCATACCGATTAAAAAGCTCGGAAGCTGACTGCGAGTCGATACAGAAACTTATGTTGTGCCTCCCTCGGCTATTCAGCCAAAGTGTATTATCAGAATCGAGTTGAGCATCGGTTAACATTCCCCAGTATCCCCGGAAAAGCCCCGAGTGCTCCTCACTAGCGTCGAGAAGGGGGATGAAAAAATCTTTAGCTACGAACTCCCCATACTCATCAATATCGAGGATTTGTTTTGACTGACTGAAGCCCTCTATTTCCATCAGATGTCGCAACAAAGAGCTTAGACGCCTGTGTGTTTCAGCATTTGGTCTAGCACCGCCAGGTTGGAAACGTCCTCTTCGTCCATGATTCGGACGTAAATCGTCATTCTCTTTGACTTCAGGCTTTTTACCAGTGCCGAAGCGTAAGTCGACAACAATCCGTTCTGCTGGGTTATTTAATTGCTCTTGATCTTCTCCTCGACCGTCTGGATCTGTTTCATATTTAGGCGCTGCCTCATCGCACCCTTCCGCGTGAGGTCGCGCTCCGAAGCATGCCGACCTGCCACTTTTCGATGCCTTCATGAAGTAAGCTGGGCCACCACATCCAAGGCAAACTAAAAAGCGCCGTTTTCTGGCAATCTCATCATGTGGAAGTCGGGAGAAGTCCACTGCTGCGTAGCTTACGCCGTCTTCTGTGCATTTGGCTATATACATAAACGCTCCTATCTACCGGTACTTTCGAAGCAATATAAAAATCACTCAAGAAATTGATGCCAAAAAAGCACTCATGTTGTCGTTTGGCTGCTCTACTTCAAAGTCTCCATACTTCTCTTTTAACTCCGGCCACAAGTTTCTTAACTTACCTCGACGCCTGTAAAAAGGGTGCAACCAAACAGTTGATAAGTAGTACGTCTCGTCGGGTGAGAGCTCCATAGTTACTTGCCCGATTAAACACTCTCGAACCCCTTTACCATCGCAAAGTCTAATTTCATCAAGGACAGGGTGTATAACCGTATTCTGCCAGCCTTCATCAGATTCATCCCAGTGAAAACCGTCATTACATTCCTTTGCCTGATAACGGCGTAATGCAACGCAAGCCTGCTTCTGCCACAAAGGAGAGTTGATAGTAATTATTTCATCAAAGTGAAGAGTTAGAGGCGCTGGGATAGGGCGGATTATTTTGCTACTTGCCTCCTCATAAAGGAGGTAATGAGCGTTGAAGTCTCCATTCAGAGAGTTTTCGCTATCGAAATTTATTAATCCAAAAATTTCACGAGATAAGTCATCTCCGGCATCACTGTAGGTTTTATCGATTGATTCGAAAAGTTTCTCGCCTTGCTCGTTTTTTCCTCTGCGCGCGCTATTCCTCTCTATTTGGATAACGTGAAATAAGCCTGATGGTAATAACTTGAACCAGTTAGTGCTATCCGCCCAGTAAAACAATAAACGTCCGCGAGAGCGCATACTATTAATTAAAGATAACAGCGCATCCTTTTCACACGTACCGGCGGTCATTAGAGGCTCGATAAACGATGATTGTTTAGGAGCATTAGGGTATGCCTCTCGGAAGAATTTGATTAGGAAGTTCAGTGCTTGCTCCCTATCTCGATCTTCGTAACCCACCACAACGATTGGTAAATTTTCTGACGAGGCTTCATTCTCAATTAGGCAGTCAATGCCAAGTGTTACACCCTTAAATTGGACATCAGTTAGCTCACTTTTAACTTGAGCCAAGAAGTCCTCCTTTGTCATTCTAATATCCAAAGCATCTTTCCTTGTGTGTCTTTGTTTATTTTATGTACTGAATTTACCACATGAGTTTGAGCAACGCATAATTGCTTCAAAGCGTTAAAACTAACGTCGATAAAAAGCCCCGTGAATATATTCGTTTGCTTCGTTTGTACTTCCCAGCTTCCACTAGACAGGCTGGTTTTTTGAACATCCATTGATACTAATTTTTGATGATAAGCGTGTCGGAAACAATAATTACTTGCCTGACTAAACCAAAAAAATTATGTTGTTTTTTTGTTTCTTTTGATAGCTTATCAGCTGTTTATGGAGAAAATAACTATTTTAAGGAAGCAAAGAATGAAATTTAACTTAATGTCACTAGCGGTCATGTTTGTAGCATTTAGTAGTTTTGCGGCACAAGAATCATCGGGTTTTCTATCTGTTACATCAGCACCGTCAGCTCTCGTGTCAGCTGAGCAATCTAAGTCGACTGTATTTCATGTCACAATGCCGTCTGATAGTACGTTGATTGCTACCGTCTACGGCGGTGACGAAATAAGTAGTGCTAATGAAAATAGTACTTATATTAAGGAATACATCGACGGCAACAATGTAACCTTTCAGGTCAGTTCTGCTGGACAATATTCAGTTTCAGCTGTGACAAAATGTGGTTTGAGTTTTTCAATAGTAATCAACGCTGTCGAAAGTAAAGAAAACCCAGTCGATATTAAGAAGTTTCTTCCTAAAGTCGCAATACAAGGAGCTTCCTGCGAAGCAGTAACGACCAAAGGTTAAGCGAAGGATTTACTTATGAGCGACAATAATGATGCAGACGCTTCAAATATAATATCAGACGATAATGAAAGTATTGACCCTTGGGCTGATCCGGTTAAAGAAACAAAACTGCTAAACTTTTTTATCGTTTTTGCAATTGCGGTTTTTGCGGCTGGCCACTTTTTTAACGTTGTAGAAGTTAAAATGTGGGGACAAACAGAGACTATGGGCATCGCAAGTGAAATGTCCAGCGGTGAACTTACCTTTTTCATTTCCTGCTGTGCGGTCGCTATTGCCACTGCATTAACAGGTGTTTTCCCGATGGCAGCAAAAGTCGTTGTCGGTTACTTCCTAATAACTTATGGCACTATTTTTTACGATATATTCAGTGAAGCTTCAGAGGCATCCGAGACGCTAAGCATGATGGGTGTGAATCTATCTAGGTCCCAAGGTTGGGAGAAGCTACTGGGTTATCTAGGTGCTGGTGCCTATTTAGTTGTTGGCGGTATGATTTTGATGTTTTTGAGTTTGTTTATCAGGCTCAAAACACGAAAGGTGCCAATAGACTCCTCTTTTGGAGACAGCTCTAAAGTTCGAGCTAAAGCAGGTGTTGTACTGGAGCGCAGTAGTGGGATCCTGAGTAAATATATTGAGGTTGTTAACCTTCATATTGCAGAAATAAAATTATTGCTGAAAGAGCATGATGCGACGGAGTCCTTGGATGCTCTCAAACGCGGCGTAGATAAAGTTAAAAAGTCGGCAAGTGATAAAGACCTTGCTCTAGGCTGTGACGGGCTATATGAGCTTATAAAAAATAGCTTGGGTTATATGGCTGGATTTATCAAAACGGTGTTTACTGCCAACAATACGGGGAAAGTTTTAGTCGTGTTTGGCGTTGTTATGGTTTACAACCTTATTTTTTAAAGAATGACTTTTTCGCGATACAGCAAAAAGATAATTGGGTTTTAATTACTGGCTTTTGGCTCGTATGTGGGACATTTAACTTTTCGAAAAAGGATTGAGAATGAAATTTTTTTATATCGTTAGCATTGGGATTTCACTTGGCTTACTAGGTGGCTGCGGTCAGAATATTGAAAAAATAAAGAGCGATATTCATAGCAGCAATAATATCGAGTCAGAACTGGAGTTTGAAGGGTACGTGGCAACAGTAGATAAAGATGACGTGAAAGCTGCAAAAGCTTTTAGGCGAGAAAATAATATTTCGTCGTTTATTGTAAATTCGGACGGGTCGTTAAAACCTCTTCCTCAACCGTCTTATACTCCTGACTCCTATGCCGCAGTAGAAGAAGCATATGAGAGCATTAAAGATACTCTCGTAATGATAGATAAAGAAGTAGAGCAAGAGGCAAAAGAGATAACCGCCTCTCACCAAAGAGATAAAGAACGTTATAAGTCAGTTCTGAAAGAACTTCAGAGTAAATTATCTGACTATAATAAACGTATCTCCAAGGAACAATCTGCTTATGATGCTGCTACAGAAAAGTTAAATACTTTCAAAAACATGAAAAAGGAAGCGCAGGAAAAATTCAGCAAAGATTTGCGTGAAATTATTATCGAGGACGAACTTGCTATAGACGTGAATCGTAGGTTTAAATTATATAATCAATATGATGTCTATTTTGGTGCTAGAGCTGTGCAGAGAGCTCGTGACAAAAACGAAAGTAACAAGAAATTAGCTCTAATTGGCAAGGAATCGAAGGTAGACTCAAGCGAGCGGTGCCTTGTAGTTAAAGAGTCTATTGGGAATGAAAAACTTATCGCCGCAGTCATAAAGTATGGTCTTCTTTATGAAAATGCGGATTACGAGATGGATCATTTAGATGATGAGCTTGATTCTGTAAAAAGTGAACTTCGTAGAGCGAAAATTATTGCGAAAAATCAAACCGGTATCGATGCTAACTCTATTCAAAAAGAAATTTCTCGGTTAGAGAAGCGTATTGAAAGATCGGATTATCTCGCCAAGTCAGATTCTAATATTGATCGACTTAAGAGAAGTGCTGTAAAAAGCCATTCTTTACTCATGAGTGCTAAGAATCAGTTCGATAGTGCTGTAGAAAATTACATGAAAGACGTTCATGCAGAAGCTTTGTCTTTGATAGATATCAGTTTAGATTCGTTTGACGATGAAAACGATAGTTACTCACTAGATGACGACGAGTATGGATTGGCTTTTTATATTTTAAAAGCTGAAGGACGAAGTAATATTGTTCATGTTGCGAAGCTTTCAGGGAACTCGAGTCAGCGGTCTTTCTATCAGGTTTTTAGGCAGTCAGAAGACGTTAGTAATCGCTTTAAAATAAATGGTCCAGCCGATATTGAGGAGATGCTAAAGCAACAAACTTTGTAGGTGCTGAGTTTTCTCTAAAAATTGTAGTAAATGCTCCCAAACCTATTCGGGTTAGGGAGCTAACCCTTTGATATTTTTAGTACCCCTTAGGTTTATTCCATTACATTATTCTTAATTTTCTTACTATCTGAATTCAACTTTTAGCTTGAAGGTCAGCTTGTTAAAAAGTTATTGAATTGTTATCTGGTATTTGACAGAATCCCGACATAATTTCGTACACGCTGATTGTCGATGAAAACTAAAAGCTTTTTTCTTTCCTTGTTATTTTTTATTTCTACTCACTCAATAGCAGAGCCAACCGAAATTGTGCCGGATTATATGGATGCTGCCGACAAAGGGGTTAATGATACGCGCGCGTTAACACTGCCGGATGGCACTGAAACAACGGTGGGTGAGTTTCGTAAAAGCACTATCGAGCATGCTGTTCGGGCTATGTCGCTCCAGTTTAAAAATGACGTACCGTTAACCTGGAGTGTAAAGTTTGGGGCATTAGATGGTTACGGGGCATTAACTTTAGGCCCTTCATTCTCAGAAGTGACGGAAAGAACCCAAAAAGATGATTTTGGTGTCATGAAAGAGGGGCGTCATTATCCGTTGACACTGACGGCCGCGTTGACAGAAAAACAGACGACTGATTACGACAACTACGGTGAGACTACGTTTGTTGACCGTGATGATGACTTCTTCTTTGAAGAAATATCAGAAAACACGGGCCTGCCTTTACTGGCGACGGTGGTTTACCATGAGTTAACTCACTTCTATGGATTTGCGGACACGAACTGTCTGGGTGGATGTGTGCCGGAGGATTATTCAGTTAACACCACCATGACGGAGATGCTGCGTTACCATCAAGAGAACGGTAACATAGCGCTCTATGACAACATGAATATCGACGCCCGCGTTGAGGCCGGTAAAAGTGTCGATGATTTATTGTTGTTAGGCTCTGAAGCAACCCAAAGTGCGCTGTCTAATGAGTTGACGAGTGGAACCCAGACCTATAATGACAAAACGTACGTTGAAATGTTTGCCGATCCATTGGCAGATGGTAGTTATGATCCCCAAGTAGGAGCGCACGTTTCAAACAACATTCAACCGGCTCAGCTAATGCGCTCCAGTGTGGCACACACAACGGATTTGGGTGTGGCCGCTTACATGCTGTGTGATATTGGCTGGTGCCGAGGCAGTGGTGAAGTAATTGATTTATCAGCTACAGCGAGCATTAATGAAAATGCATCATCAGAAACAGAGACCTACCTTGTCGTTACACTAAAAAATAACACCAACACAACGGTTGATAATGTGGTTGCTCAAGTGCGTTTTGATGACAACTATCCTGAATTATCGGTTGATAGTGCCGATGGGTGTGAGTTGTCTGAAGGTGGCTTGTCGTGTGCGCTGCCGTTCGGTCCACTGGAAGAAAAAGAGATCTTACTGTCGTTTGGCACCCTTGCAGATTCCGGCTATCAAATTGCCGGCGAGATCTACTCGGACGATTACGATGTTGATCGCGACGGATTTAATAATATCCTGGATGCCACATTAACATTCACCGCTGACGATGGCGGTAATGATGATGGTGGTGGCAATGACGACGATGGGAATGGTGACACCGATGATGGTGGTGGCAACGACGACAATGGGAGTGACGACGGCACCAGCAACGAGGGCCCGTCAGAGAATGTTAGCTCCGATACAAGCGGAGGTTCGACTTCGCTAGGCTTTCTATTGCTATTAGGGCTCTCGAGCCTAGCGAGTCGCTTTTTCTTTAATACAAAGCAATAATCAGTCTTTAACAAACCCCAAGGTGGCCCGAACGGAAACTTTACGATTTTGGTACGCCGTAACAGTTTTAATTAACATGCTTATTTAATAAGGATATTTCTATGAAAAAGCTCGCCTTTTTGCTGGTTGCGACCAGTATTTTATCCGCCTGTGGCGGAGGCGGTTCGGAGGGAGAGAGCTCAATTCCTCCACTGAGTGTTTCTCTAGGCTCGCTGAGTAGCATTGATGAAAACTCCAGTGAAACTGTATCCGTCTCAGCATCTAATGCTCAAGGTAATGCAGAGTTCAGTATTGAGGTCGAGGGCTCTCAAGCATTGAGTCTAGATACTAGTGGAGTATCTAGTAACGGTGGCAATATCGAGCTGACACTTGCTGAAATCTATGAAGACGACGCTGCAACTTTAAAAGTGACAGCTACAGATAGTGAAGGGCGTTCGTCAACAAAGACACTTTCTTTGTCCTTAGTTAATGTTTCAGGATTCGATAAAATTGAGACGAGCACGACTGCTTCATCAATAACTGAAAACTCCGAGTTAGAAATCCCTTTAAGTTATTTGGGCAGCAGAGGGACTGTTACTACCGATATTACGCTTAGTAGCCAAGGACGAGATGTAATCGGTCATTCGGTTTCTAAGACCAGTTCAGGAGTATTGCTGACACTGACTGCTGATGAGTTTAAATATAACAACCATGCCATGACGATTGAAGTTCAGGCAACAGATGGTGACGGTAAATCTCAATCTATCACGCTTGAATTAACTACCGATAACACCTCAGGAAGTTTGTCACTTAATCGGCTCCATTCTCTCATGTCATCAATATCAGGCGTTATTGATTTATCGGAGCAGAAGCTTTTGGTTGAGCGTTTAGAAGAGCTCGCTGTCTTTTTCAATGAAAGTCACACTGTAAAAAGTCCTTCTCTTTTGAGGCAGGTGTCTACAGAAGCAGGTTTTGAATCAGCCAGAGAGCTTGAGGTATGGCACAAATATAGTGTTTATGCAGTAGAAGACTACGAAGCATTAAGTGCAGGCGAAGACCACTTGGTAAACCAATTTAATGAGGCTGTACCCTTAATTGAAGCACACATGAATTCTACAGCCAGCGTTCTTCAGGAGGCTATAACCGCTGCATCACCAGTTACAGGTAATATCGAGTTGACCGAGGTTTACGTTAGTGAATCTGGCCGAGTGTCTCAGTTAATTGGTAATACCTCTTTAGGTCAGTTTAAAGATGGAACATGGGTCTTTGACCCTGCCTTTGAGTTCCTGGAGGCTATTGCCTTTCCCGAATCTCAAACTTGTTCAAGCGACGACGAAGGTGACGCATGAAAAATACATTCAAACTTTTATCTGTGGGTGCATTAGCCTTTGTAAGCTTGCAAGGTGTTGCGCAGGATCGAGAATCCGTTTTACTTGGCTCTAGTGATACAGTCCGTTTAGTAATAAATGCAGGTTCAACGTCAACTGCTACGCAGAGTGCAACTAGTGAAAGCTTTTCAGAAAGCTGTGTAGCAACACCGGATGGTGCAAATGATTGGTGTCTGAGCAGCGAAAAAGCGCAACGGTTAAACCAATTAAGAAGCGCGGTCTCGAATAACGGAGGCGGCTTTGAGGTCGTTAAACTTCCATCTTATGGATACAGCTCGGCTCGCGTCGCAGAGATCTTGAACCAATCAGGAAAGTTCGGACTGGTTGAGGTTGATGCAGTTACGAGAACCAGACCCGGCATAGTGGGTTATGTATCAAGTTCAACGGCTACAAGCCAGTCAGTAAACGATCCTGCGTTCAGCCAATATCAGCTTGACTACTTTCAAAGTGCTGACGATTCGCCATCAGGTTCAAATATTCTTGGGTTTTGGGATGCGATCGGCATGGATGCGGTGACGCAAGTTAAAAACCCCGTTGATTTAATTGTTATGGATTCTAGTTTCGTTGAAAATTCAGAGTCGCCATACACTGCAGGTGGGCGTAACTTTTCGACGACTGCGCTTGAAAAAGATGGCCCAGCTCAAGAGCGAAGTGATAACTTTCAGCCTCCTGCCGAGTTGGACGGAATGAATTGCGGATCTCACGGTTTGGAAGTTAGCAGTATTGCGACAGCACTGATTGATAACGGCAAAAACATTTCAGGTGTTACCAATAACGTAAATGTCCATGCAATTCGGACGTTGACTTGTGGAACCGGCTTTCTGAGCGATGCTGCTGATGCGATGGATTGGCTGACGGGTAAATCGTTCGATAACGTAACGCCATACAGCGGCAACGTTGGCGTGGTTAATATGAGTTTTGCCGCTCAAACGATGGAGTGTCCAACTTTTTTGCAGGACGCTATCAATCGCGCAACAGAGGCAGGATTTACTTTTGTTGCCGCGGCCGGGAATGAATCGGGAAACGCAGTTGAACACTCTCCTGCGAATTGTGACAACGTTATTTCTACTGGCTCTTTAGCCCGTGACGGTGAAAAAGCGGATTTTACTAACTCGGACGAAAGCATCGACATTATGGCTCAGGGTAAACGTATTGCGGTCGTCTGTGGTGACAGTGAACATGCCTGCTACGGTGAGGGAACATCCTACTCGGCGCCGCTGGTATCGAGCGTGTTGGCAACAGTAAAGCAATTGACTCTGGCCGACGATGAGTTACTCAAATTTGCGTTAAAGACGACGGCTCGCACTGATACACTAGGTCCATCGTGTGGTGATGGCAGCTGTGGGTCAGGCCTGATGGAAGCACTTGGTGTTTATACGATCGCTCAACAAGCTCAAGAGGGCGAACTGAACCGTATAGAGCATGCTCTTGCAGGTAAGGATGAGTGTGAACAAGAATGGTATATGGATCACTTCGGAAGTGAGGGTAGGCTTTGCGAAATGTACAAAGTAACCTTTATGGGAGGCTTTCACACTGAAGGCGTGCAATATCAGCTTGTATCGATATCCAAAGGGAGTAACTGGGAAACTGCTACGCCATCAATTGAAGGTCAGTTCGACCAGCCAATAGTGACTCTTGAAAGTATCGATGCAGAATCATTCGATTATGGTATGCAAACCTGTGAAGATGGTGTCTGTGATGAGGTTAGAGCGATGAATATCGAAAAAGCGTTACCAGATACCCGGCCTGCTGTTTGTGCTGAGTGAATGAAGTTTTGGTTCACGACTTAAAGTGAATTTAGAGTGTTCTCTTCATTTGATGTCCCTAAGCCCGTAGGGCTTAGGGACATCAAATATTATAAATTTCCAGTTCTGAGCTTCGGGTTGAGCGTCGAAACTGAGTTTGGGGGTTCGTGGTAAGTTCCGAAACTAGAAATTTTCTGGCTAGTGGTCCATTTTGGCTGGCTGAATTGTGGCAAGTTTTGCACGACACTGTTCTTTTACGTTCTGACCTCTGGCTAAATGGCCTGCGTTCGAAACTCAGTAAACTATTGATGTATCGAGTAAAGCCAGTTTCGGACGGTTAACCCCAAACTACCCAGTTTCGTCGTTCTTTGCTCCGGAGGCAGAGGTCATAGGTTCGAATCCTATCGGGTGCGCCATCAAAAGCTTTCAAGCATTTTCACTACATATTCCGGCATTATTTCTGTTTGCGATTTTGAGTCAATTTAAAAACCTATTGACCTTTACCTAAAGTCTCGAAAAGTCACCAAAAACAAGCCCGTGACATATGCGTGACAAACTCGTGACAGAATTTTCGGCTTAGCCTTTTTATACCCACCAATATGACCTTTACTCTAAAAAACGCTAATTATAGAAATAAGACATGATTCTATCTTTTGGGATAAGGTCTGTAGGGTTTTTGATTCATGTAAATGCCCTGACTCGTGTAGATACCATCTCAATCTGTTTCCGCGACGGCTCATGCTTCCTTCTAAATTATGACTTTTAAGGAATGACTCCGGTCGAGATTCGTATACTGGCTTCCTTGATCCGAGTGAACAGTAACAGTTTGTTGAGGGTTTCTCCGCCATACCGCCATGAGTAGCGCATCAAGCACCAACTCTTTGGTCATTCGCTGTTGCATTGACCACTTGAATCTAAAACTGCTCAATTTATGTTCTCGATCTCGCCGTGTGTGTATGCTTAACCTCGACGTCTAAAAAACAGCAAATAAAATGGTGTGATAACAAGATCCTTGAAAATTTCAGATCGAATAGGTAAGTTCATTATCCGTCAGGTGCGGGCTATTCATCAGGCCTTGAATTATTTGGTTTTTAATCCACAGCGAGTAAGTGAGAGTTTTGAAAAAATATCGTGTAGGGTTTCAGCGGCAAATGAAGCTAATGGTTGCCATTACATTGAGTATGACTTTTTCAGTAACATTTGCACAGACAACAGATACTAAAATAACAAAAGAACTGCAAGCTATCGTGTCTGAAGAACATGCAAACAGTGGCTTAGTCTCTCTGGGAGCGGCAATTTCCAAAAATCGAGTACATCTGGCGACGGCGGTATACGGTGAAAGAGAAACCAAAAGCGGTGTACCTGTATCAATCGATGACAAATGGCATATTGGCTCCGTCACTAAATCAATGACTGCCACCATGATAGCCCGACTGGTGGAAAGAGGCGTGTTGCAATGGGATACCACAGTTGGTGACATCCTCACCGACAGCAGGGTAAGACCTCAATGGCGAGACGCCACTTTGTCGCAGCTGCTCACTCACACTAGTGGAGCTGAAACTGACTTCCCCTGGCGGATCCAGTCGCTGTACCCAAAAGAAGGGATAGAGCGCGACGCGCTACGCAAAGAAGAAGTCCTGAAAATACTAGAGGAAAAGCCCGATTATAAGCCGGGCACTGATTTCGAATATTCCAATGTTGGCTATACAATTGCTGCTGTATTGGCCACCACCAAAACCGGGAAAACCTGGGAAGATCTTATTCGTGAAGAGGTGTTTCAACCGCTGGATTTGTCGAGCGGTGGCTTCGGTCCACCTGTCGATGTAAACGAAACGATGAAACAACCACGAGGTCATAAAATCACCTGGTTTAGCGGCCCGGAAGCGGTAACCACCGACACTGATAACTCTCCTATCATGGGACCTGCTGGTATGATTCACATGTCGCTCAAAGACTTATCTGCCTATGCGAATGAACATCTTTTGGGCAGTCAGGGTAAAAGCGAGCTGTTGAGTGCCCAAACCTATCAACGACTCCACGAACCCGGTATGGAAGACTATGCCTATGGTTGGATTTTGGCGTTGGATGATTCCTGGGCGAATGAGCACAAAGTGTTATATCACAACGGCTCTAACCGCTTTTGGTTTGCGCTGTTAGTGATTATTCCGGAGTTGCAAATCTCTATAGCCGTCACAACCAATTACGGCGATTTAAAGCCCGCCAGAAAAAGTGCCTGGAATATCGTTAAACATATGACCGCTTTTTTAATGGAAAACCCCGATATCTAATCATCGATCTTCTCTCTTTGACACGGGACGTATCAGCGCTCAGCTGTCGGCCCGTTGTAGTAAAAGGCATCCGTCCTTTTCCCATTCAACCCTTTAGTCTTTGCCATTGGACTTCCTAGCTTTCACTAGACAGTCTGTAGATTCTCAAGGTACGCCTTTTCAAAGTTAACAGGCGATACGCCGCCTGCATGAAAATGAAACTGTTTCGGGGAATGACAGACGCAGCTTTTCGCTAGAGCGATAAATCAGCTTGCCAATATCTCTTCAAGTCGATGAAGTTGCCGTTGATAGGTGTCTGGACTGTCTTCTTTGAATTTCGCCAAGTTTAGCAGCTTCCACTTAACGGATGGAAAGCGTTGATAGTCGTATACAGACCAGTCCGGTTGCAGTTGGTTAAACGATAAAAGAAAACGCTTATCGGTCCGGTCTAAATTGGTTGTTACTGCATCGATAAGTTTGCGCCTGGCGTCTTCATAGTCGGCGTAGCTGAATGCAAGATTACTCATCCCTTCAAACTGGTTTTCAAAGGCTGTTTGCTGATCAAGTAAGTTTGGCTCAAGCATTTCATGCGTGGGTCGGTTGCTGCTGATGAGGGCGAAAATAAAGCCACGTTTTATTTCGTCCGTAAAGCCGATACCCTCCAATAACAGCTTCGTATCGAAAAGGTCTCTTGGGTGCTGCCGGTCAAGAGCCGCACAGAGTTTACCTCCATAAAGCTGACCAAGAGGAACTATCGGCATGGCACAAAATACGTCGTATTCTTCTTGTGCAGATGAACACAGTGCCGTTCTGTTTGCAGGCCCCAATAAGCCGCGTCCGACCATATTCACTTCAACCTTAATTTGCACCCCTTGCTGACTAATCTGAAGCTTACAAACGTTTGGTTTATGCTGAACGCAGATGGAGGCACTCAATTTTTCAATGCGCTCCTTTATGTGCATAAGAGCAACATTAATGGCATCCAAGGTTTCAGACCGCTCTGCTATCTCGACATAAGTTAAATCGATGTCTACGGACAGCCTTGGCATGTCCTGCAGAAACAAATTGATGGCCGTACCACCATGCATCGCAAAACAATCCTCTTTCGCGATTTCTGGCAACACATTCAGAAGCAGCTTCACCTGCCTTTTATAAGCGCCATTCATGCCAATGTCTCCAGAGCCTTCGGTACGGTGATCCGATACTTCGCCACATACACACCACCAGCTACTATCGAGCGCTTGCCGGAGCCTAGATTCACGTTGTCTAAATTGAGGTAACGCACCCAGTCGTGATTCGCTTTGTCAGCCATATAGAGAAACAGGCGTTTAACCTTGATTGATTTGCAGGCTTCAAGCAGTTTTTGCACGGATACCGGCCGCAGGTTGTTCAGCCCTTCCATTAACTCATAAACTTCCTTTAATGATTGTGACTTTGGTGCCAGATATAAGCATTCCATGATTGCTCGCGCAGGGTCGGATACCGTCACCTTAAATTGCTTATGTGATAATTCGGTCATACCAAGATCTGGCGGTAGGAAATTGGTGAGCGTGCATTTTACCCTAAGACCCCAGTCCCGCTTCTTGAACCAAAGCGGCAAATGCTCGCCTTTGTCACCAAACAGTTGGGCATGTTTTGGAGAGAGCTCTAAGTAGTGTGATTTGCCTTGCAGTGCTAATGCAGTCTTCCCCCCCGGATGGACAGACAGACCCAGTTGGGTTTGCAGTGCATATATAGCACCCAGATAATCGACCTGATCACCGTAACGGATTAATGCGCCCGTACCGACAGATTCAAACCACTGACTGTTCTTATAGCGCTTTTGCAGATCGTTGCTGTAACCATTATCAGCAAGCCAGGCAGAGCAAAGCACAACTCCGGCAGGTTGGTCTCTGAGCAGTTTGTTTAATTTAGATGATGATTCAGTACTCATAGTGCCAACCTAGTATAATTTATAAACCACGTTAACCCTGAGTTTATATTATTTTATATTTCGGCGCTATTAGTACTTAAAGAGATTGAATTTTAAACTTCGGGGCTGGTTGTCGATTGATGCTCAACCAAAGAAACAAGCGTACTGATCATCACTCACAAGTTTTAAAAACTCACTAAGTCGCTTCACTTTTGGTTTTGGCTCATAAGCATGCCATTTCAGATCAGCGCGCTGCCAATACACTTTCCAGCAATTCTGCGTTTTTACGTAGGTTGTTTTTGCCACCGGCAGCTCCATGGTTTCAGAAGGGTTTTGCCACTGCGGTCTGATCTTGAAAATTTCGATACTCTGATTTTCAACTCGGTAACCAAGGTCAAGCTCTGGTCTTATGTGCACGGGCGGTCGCCTTACCGCCATGAACGCTTCAAGTTCTTTCTCACATTTCTTAATTTCGAATTCACTGAGTGCCATAGGTGGAGTTCCTAAATTTTTCGGAGGGCCTGTTCAAAAATTTGTTCTAACGGGTTGAGGTTTAAAAGCACGCCCGCTACGTTGGCTTCAATCCATTGTTCCTGTGAAAGAAGGGGCCAGGTTACGTCATAACCAAGTGAAAACATCACTTCTTCAAAAAATAAGCGCTGCGTACGTTCGTTTCCTTCTCTAAATGGATGCAGTAAATTAATTTCACAGTAAAGGTCGGCCCCCCTCTGAACGAGCGCATTTCGATTTAGCGCATTACTCAGTGTTGGTATTTGTGTAAAAAGTTGAGTCGCTTCTGCTTCAATGCGGGAGCTTGTAAAAAATCGGGTCTCACCTTTTGATATGTCTATGGTACGTATTTCACCAGCCCATTCGTATAGATCTTGGAATAAATGGTGGTGTAATTCTTTCAGGTGATCGAAAGTAAAACGACTAATACTCGAAGGCTCAGAGCGGTATTCTTTGTAGCGTAAGGTAGTAAATTCAGTCTCAGCCTCTGCTAAATCGTCGGTATTTCGGATGTTGAGCTTATTAATCAGAACATCGGAATTTGGATAGCAGTAGTTGTCGTGCGCGACACCATACTTATCGTGCATATTTACGTTTTAACGAGGCGATAGTTTGACCGTCAACGGAGCTTTTCAATTTTAAACCTTCATACATGAGGCTTGTTTTGAAATTCTCCATTTTAGGGACAAAATTTGCTGTCTTTTTCATCTGAGCGGTAGATTTTTTCATTGGCGCCTCTCCAGTTTCTGCTGATTAAATTATACGCTAATTCAACACGCTCTGCCATGCTCAGTTTCATGGCCATCTTTACTGCATAGGGAGGTTTAGCTCCCGTTCAAGAACGCTTGTTCCTACCAAATTATAGGCGTTTTAATTAATATTTAAACCATGATGATTGCTAACCGACACATAATTTAGGGTAGTGGTTATCTGGCTAACTATCCTTTTTTCCATACCCTCTTGTGACAGGTTTTGCAGGGTTTGGAGATAAAACGCTAAAACATCTGGCTAAATGGCCTCGTTAAAATATTCCTAAGATCGTTGTATGACTTGGCCTACACGGTTGATACCTACCCTCAACATTTAACAACAGCCAGTCGCTATTTACTCCGGAGGAAGAGGTCATAGGTTCGACTCCTATCGGGTGCGCCAATAGCATCAGCGTTTTTAGCACAAGTCACCACTAACAAAAATCTCTTTAATGAATTTTTTACCTCCCTGGGTTTGACTAGTTCAAAATACACGTCGATAATAAACGTGTATTTGTTAAGTTATAAACTCAAAGAGCATCACATGTTAAATCATGAAGCAGGCAAAACCTTAAAACAAAGACTTCCTCTCGGTATGGTGGCAACGAAGCGTTGGCTACAAGAGCAGGGGTTGAGTTTACATTACATCGATAACTCAGTAAGAAGAGAGGCTTTAGTCGTTGCTGTACCTGGTGTGTACTACCGAGACGAAACCCGTCCTACTTGGCAAGGTGTTGTCGCTTCACTGCAACGAATGTCGGGCTGTCCTGTCCATGTTGGTGGGTTAACTGCACTGGAACTTAGTGGTGTAAGTCACTATGTACAAAGGAGTTCAAAGCCAACAATCGCTATTTATTCACCAAGCAAGCTTCCTACATGGATCTGTAGAGTCAATGTCGAGGCTACTTTTGAATGGCATGGAACGAAGCGATTGTGGCCTGACTCGTTAATGCGTAACCAACAATTTTTACGCCATCATGAATGGTCAGCAGGATTGCCAAGAATAACGTATTCTTGTGTTGAGAAGGCGTATTTTGAAGTACTAAATCAAGTACCTAAAAGCGTCAGTTTTGAACATGCTGACGCGCTACTTCAGGGGCTACACAACCTGTCACCACGCAAAATCGACACCCTTTTGAAGGACTGTCTAAATATAAAAGTGAAGCGTCTTTTCTTCTGGTTATCTGAGCGGAACCAACACCCTTGGTTTAAATATCTAACACCTGCCGACTATGGTTTAGGTACAGGGAAACGGGCTGTCGCAGTCGATGGCCGCCTGGAAAGCAAGTGGCAAATCACGGTTCCCAAGGAGATGTGAATTACTATGGATAGAAATAACATTTATTATCGTCAGGTTCAGTTGCTCATGCAGGTTCTGCCATTTGTCGCAACTCATCACTGTTTTGCGCTCAAAGGTGGCACTGCGATTAATTTATTCGTCAGAGACTGTCCTCGGCTTTCGGTTGATATTGATCTGGTATTTTTGCCAATGATGGATTGAGATGAAGCTCTTCATACTATCAGCAATCACTTGGAGCAAATTGCGAAAAGCCTTACTAACGGACTGCGGGGTGTTGAAGTTATACGCGTTTTTGAAACTAAACGAGATGCTCTCCGGTTATTGGTAGAGCGCGATATTGAAGATAAAAAGGTTCAGATAAAGATAGAACTGTCACCCGTACTTCGAGGAACTGTGTACAAAGCGACAACCTTGAGTGTTACTGATGCGGTTGAAAATGAATTTGGGTTCGCAGAAATCTCCGTGGTTAATTTCTCCGATCTTTATGCTGGTAAGATTTGCGCCGCGCTCGATCGGCAACATCCCAGAGATTTGTTTGACGTAAAATTACTCTTGGATAATGAAGGCTTAACTGACGATATTCGTAAAGCGTTACTTGTTTATATTATCAGCCACCCGCGTCCAATTTCGGAATTACTTCCGGAAACTTTCGTTGGGGTCTCCTCCGGAGGCAGGGGTTGCCGGGTGCACCAGTGTTTATAGTTGCGTAAAGCGTCAGTTTTCTCTCCTAAATCGCAGTTTAGTGATCTGACTAGTTGGGTTCTCGTTATGCGTATTTGAGCAACAACGCAGCCTCTTTATTCTGGAGCTTCGACATGAACATTATACCCCATGGCTTTATAAGCCTTTTCCCGCTTATTGAACATACGCATTAACATTGGGAGCTCAGAGTCGACATAATCGTGGATTATAACGCTCTTTTTACCATCTGATTCCCTATGAATCCGACCGGCGTACTGCGCTAAAGAGCCCTTCCAGGCAATTGGCATAGCCAGAAACAGTGTATCAAGCCTCGGTAAGTCAAAGCCCTCCCCAACGTACTTTCCGGTAGCGACAATGGCCTGTGCTGATATTAATTTCTCATCGACGCTTCGCCGCTCAGCAGCTTTCATAGAGCCTTTAAGTAATAGTGTTTCAATACCCTGTTGTTTAAGTAAAACGTCAACAATTTTCGCATGCTGGCGCCTTTCAGTCAGCACGAGTGGGTGCCGACCTGCGGCAACGCAAGCTACGATATCGGATACGATTTGATGATTCCGCTCGGCGTTTTCCATTATCCACTGATAGGCATCGGTTATACGGGGCCTGCTTTCATCGCCTAGCAGTTGCTGAGGCGGTTTGTCATAGCGGTGATGGATTCTTATATCTTGTCTGAACTTATCCCCACTTGCCTTTTTAACGTTGTGTCGGATCGGTCCGGTTGTCATAAACGTTATTTTTTGGAGCCCATCTTGTCTTTCGGGAGTGGCTGTTAAGCCCAGCACATATTTAGCCCGCACTTCGTTCAATACCATTTCATACCGTGGTGCAGATACATGATGGCATTCATCGACAATTACATGACCGTATTCCTGGACCAATGTCGATACGGTGTTGTCTTTTTTACTAAACAGGCTTTGGTAGGTAGCGACATCAATAACTCCGCTCGGTCGCTTCTTACCTCCCCCAACAACACCAGTGATAGTGTCTGGTAAAAATGAGCGTAATCTCTCTTGCCACTGCTCAAGAAGCTGGCGACTGTGTACAAGGATTAGCGTGTTTGTTTTACGTTCAGCTATTAATCCTATTGCGGTAACTGTTTTTCCAAAAGCAGTGGGGGCGTGCAGTATACCTACATCGTACTTGACCATGGCGTTAATCGCTGCTTGCTGGTTCTTTTTTAGCTTGAAGCGTGGAGTGAGCCTTTTTATCTTTGCTCCCGCCTCACGTTTATCCGTAATTTGTGTACCAATACCATTTTCTTGCAGTAATGCTAACGCTTCATCTAAACAACCCCGCGGAAGTGCTAAATAGCCCTGTTCGATGCGCGCGCAAGAAATAAACCTGGGGATCCCATGAGTAGAAAAGCGAAGCGCCTGGGTTTTAAAGAATACTGGATTAGAGAAGCTAGCTAACCGTCTTAGCCTCGCAGCTAGATTTTTCGGAAGCTCTTCAAGCGCAAAATAAATGTAATTAACCAGTGTTATGGTTACCTGCTGAGGAGGATTTTCCATAACCAATGGTTGTGGTTTGGCTGTCTTTTCCCAAGGTGGCGTCGTTTCGTTTAACTCGCTATCAGTATGGTTTAAATTTTGTGAAATTTTGCCAAGCACAGTGGCGAGTTTCTCACGTGACAATTTTTTCATGCTCGCAAGAAACTGCCATTGATCACTGATCATTTTTAACTCTTTATCGACAAAGGAACTATGGCCTGCCAGCCTTGCTTCTCGCTGCAGTGGAAGTGCTATTAGATTGCCGAAGCCACCTTCCGGGAGAATATCCTGGTTGGGGAACAATCTGTCGTAGGATTCAAAGGATAAGTTTGGAAAAATGTCCATCGCTACGTCAAGCAACCGAAACCCTAATGAACGCACGTTTTTAGCTGGAACTTTTTCCTCAAAAAATATCCATAAATGAGCACCATTACCGGATCTTGAAATTTCAATTGCATGGGGCACATCATATTCTGTACAGGCCTGAGACATTGCTTTTACTTCGCGCTGCCAGTCGCCCTTGTCAAAGTCCGCAGCCAATAAATAACAAGTATCATCATGTAGTAGTGGGTATAAACCAACAACTTGCTGCCCTGCCAAGTGCTGATAGATCACCCTATCGCTTAATTCACTGAACTTTCGATGATTACAATCCTGGCATTTGATACGTGGCTTATTACAGATTCCCTGAACCCACTCGTTGTCACATGCAACGGCATATCCACTTCGTCCCTGTTGGTTCTGCCAACGAAGAGAAAAAATGTCTGTACGACCTCGGAATAGATTCCTAAATATATCTATTTTTTGCGACGGGGATAACTTGCGGCCTGAAGCTGCGAGGGGATTCTGTTCAAGCAAAGATTGTTTGCGTGCTATCAGCTGTTGCTTTTCATTTTCAAGTTCGGTTAAACGCCTATTAATAGTCCCTACATCATTGTAATCATTTGTATTGGGGCTAGAACAAGACATAGCTATGACACCAATAATGTCGCAATAGTTGTCGTATGCGACACCATACTTATTGCGCATATTTACGTTTTAACGAAGCGATAGTTTGACCGTCAACGGAGCATTTCAACTTCAACCCTTCATACATGAGGCTTGTTTTAAAGTTCTCAATTTTAGGGACAAAACTTGCTGTTTTTTTACCTGAGCAGGAGACCTTTTCATTAGCAACCTCCCCAGTTTCTAATGACTAAATTATACGCTAATTCAAAACGTTCTGTCATTTTCAGTGTCACGGACGTCTTTATTGTATCGTAAGTTTTAGCTCCATCTTTGACGTAACGAGCAATCCAGATATTCATCCACATGCCCTATACGCACTCGCGAATAATACGTATTTTATACATAGTTGCGTATAAATATTGACTTATACGTATATGCGTATAATATTAATTTTATACGAACTTGCGTATAAAAGAGGGCGCAATGAAAATTACTGATCCTAAAGCATTATCGAACTACCTACGAGATGAACGAAAAAATCGCGGCCTGAGTCAAGCTAAGGTTGGAGATTTAGTCGGATTAAGACAAGGGACGGTCTCAAAATTTGAGTCAATGCCAGAGAAAATGCAACTCGATACCTTGTTTCGTTTACTGTCTGCTTTAGAGCTCGAGCTCTCAGTAAAACCCAGAATCAGCATCGTGCGGAATAAGAGCAGTGACTCTTTATTGCCCGGTGATAAATGGACCGAGGAGTGGTAATGAATACACTCGACGTTTATATGAACGGCTACCGGGTAGGGCATTTGAGTAGAAGTGATTCTGGCGCTCAGACATTTTCCTATAATGAGGCGTGGATCACTAAAGATGGCGCTCGTCCAATTTCTTTGTCGATGCCGTTACGGCATGACGCTTATGCAGGACGGGAAGTTACTAACTTTTTTGATAACCTGCTGCCCGACAATGAGGAGATCAGGGACCGGATTGTTGCCCGTTATCAAACCGACTCCAACCAAGCGTTTGACTTACTCTCGGCTATTGGGAAAGATAGTGTCGGTGCGTTGCAGTTCGTCCCAGAAGGTGAGGATCCAGGGGACGTTCGTGAACTTCGGTATGAAAGACTCACAGAAGAGAAGTTAGAGCGGGTTTTAAAAGGTTACCAGTCTAAGGCACCTCTGGGCATGTTGAGGGAGCTGGACGACTTCAGAATCTCAATTGCCGGGGCTCAGGAAAAAACGGCCCTGTTAAAAATAGACGATGTATGGTGTATTCCAAATGGAAACACGCCGACGACTCATATCATTAAACTTCCGATTGGGAAGATTCAAAGCCATAATCACACGATTGATCTGAGTGACAGTGTGGAGAATGAAATGCTCTGCCTAAAAATCGCGAGAGCCCTCGGTTTTGGTGCACCGGATTGCGAAGTGATTATCACGCCAAATGTTAAAGCCCTCGCCATTAAGCGCTTTGACCGTACATATTCCAGTGATCATTCATGGCTAATGCGGCTCCCCCAAGAGGATTATTGTCAGGTACTTGGTCTTCCGTCTGCTAGAAAATATGAATCCGATAACGGACCATCGATTGCCAATATCATGAAACATCTTCAGGGATCTGCTGAATCCATGCGTGATCGCGAGGTTTTCATGGGGGCACAGGTGTTGTTTTTCTTATTAGGTGCGACTGATGGGCACGCAAAGAATTTCTCCGTTCATATTGAGCCTTATGGTGCTTATCGATTGACCCCGATTTACGACATTATTTCTGCTTATCCTGCGGTGGGTGGCACCGGCCTCAATATTCGCGACTTAAGACTTGCGATGAGCTTACGGGGATCGGGCGGTAAGAAATGTAACATCTATCAAATTTTTAAGCGTCATTTTCTAAACGCGGCAAAAGACGCGGAATTCAGTCCGACCAGAATGAGTGAAATTATCACTGAAATGTGCGACCAAGTTGATGATGCTATTGAGCGAGTGAAAAACGATTTACCTGATGACTTCCCAACGAGCGTTTCGACGCCGATTTTTGATGGTATGCGTGAGCGTAAACGTCGACTGCTTATTGAATGAATATACCCAAACTCGTATTGGGATTATGTGATAAGTTTCGCACGGTTACCCATCTTAAATATTGTTTTACTTAATAATAACCGTCGTTTTATCGACACCGGTATTCCCATTCTCTGGGTCGTAAGCATGTACGATGATTTGGTATACTCCCGGCTCTCTGACAGGCATTTTACCTTCAAACATGCTGCTTTCAGCCGCGTAAAACATTTTTTGTTCAGCTATTTTTTTTCCGTTTTTTATGACAGTCATAGCAATCTCGAATTGATTCGCATCCCAGAGTCCATCAGGAGTGATTGGGCAACCACACATCATCATGACATTAGCTCTGATAGATAGGTTGTTTGCATTATCGATTGATACTTTTTGAGTTGCTGCCGGTTCCATTACATTGACTATAAGACCGGGCAGCACTATTACCCAACCATCACCAGCCGAGAGGTGACCTCCTGGAATCACCCATTGAGTTGCACTTGCTGCATGCGTTGCTTGTGGTTGTGCAAGTGGCCCGTAAACTTCCGCTTCAATGAGTCGCGGGCGATCAAGGTTTAGTATAGTTTCAAAAGATGCGGCAGATTCATCAGCTAAGCCAGCGCGACGACCGCTATTTTTATGCATTATTTTGGCGGTGTTTCCGGTACCGCCGGCGGTTACTCCCTGTGCCAGAACCTCACCCGTTTCTTTGTCGCGTAGGATAACCCTTGCTCCTCCTACGCTTGAACCTATAAATTTAGCGTCTTTGCTCAATACTCTTACCGTGATGGAAGTATCTTCAGCCATTAACGGACTGGAGGCTACAGTCAAAGCAAAACTAACCGCAACAATGAATATTTTAAATTTCATATATTATAAGTTCCCGGAGGTTACATTAAGTCATACCGCTATTGTTATCGCGTGAGCGGCGCAAGAGCTTTTAAAATAGACTAATTGTAATTTTTCTTCAAAGAAGCGAAGCAGATAAATTCAGCCAAATAGTATGTTAAGCATAACGATGAGAACCCTCGTCCATATCCCGACTAAAACACATAAGGCAAACCAGCTTAAACTCCTTGAATTTCCCCTGTTTTAAAAAATATCTAATAAATGAATGTTTTTTGATCTTTTTTTGATCCATAAAACCTGAAATAGTCTATACATAAGTAGCTCAAGTGTTATTTTTATGTAGAGTTAATGAGCTGCTTTTTTTTATTCACCCTTATTCACCCTTGATGCAATTAAGTGGTATGCCGGGGGCAACTTAATCATTTATCTGAGGTGCTTTATGAGCGCAATATTAAAAAAATGGCAAGCGGCATTAGTTCCAGCATTATTATTACTGCTGCCGGGAACCGCAAATGCCGCAAATCTTCAACCCGATGATTTCGTCGGCATTTCGTTCTGGCTTATTTCGATGGCGCTTGCTGCCGCTACAGTATTCTTTCTTTGGGAAACACAATGTGTCGATGGTAAGTGGAAAACGTCTTTGACCGTTTCGGCGCTGGTGACTTTTATTGCCGCATTCCATTACTTTTACATGCGAGACGTTTGGGTAGCTACTGGAGAAACACCAACGGTTTACCGTTACATTGATTGGTTATTAACCGTGCCATTGCTAATGATTGAGTTTTACTTAATTCTACGTGCTATTGGTGCAGCGAGTGCCGGTATTTTCTGGCGTTTGCTCATAGGTACTTTGGTCATGCTGATTCCGGGTTACCTTGGTGAAGCGGGTTACATTAATATTACCGTTGGTTTTGTTATTGGTATGATCGGTTGGCTTTATATCCTCTACGAGATTTTCTTTGGCGAGGCTGGCAAAGCGGCGGCTTCGAAAGCAACCCCGGCTGTTAAATATGCGTATTCTGCGATGCGCTGGATAGTAACTATTGGCTGGGCAATTTATCCATTGGGTTACGTATTAGGCTACATGACCGGTAGTGCCGACCAAGATACGTTAAATATTGTTTATAACCTTGCCGATGTCGTCAATAAAATCGCATTCGGTGTGTTGATTTGGTATGCAGCAACAAACGAGAGCACTGCAACCAAAGCGTAGTGTAAATTGACTGAGCTACATTGTGTGGCTCAGTCAAAACTAGGCCCGCTCCGGAGGCTGTATGACAACTTACCAATCAGTTGTAAATGCAACAATCGAAAGGCTTGCTAGTGACTGCGAAATACGTTTAGCAAGCAGTTTGCACGACGCGACGCCTAAACTTCAAGCTGCCTGGCAGCATCAGTTATTAGCAAAAGGCAAACGTCTCAGGCTTCGTCTGTCGTTGCGTACAGCATTGACTTTAGGCATAACAGAAGAGCAATGTCAGCATCTCGCTTGTGCTTGTGAACTTGTCCACCAGGCATCACTAATTCACGATGACTTGATGGATAACGATAGATACCGGAATAACGTAAGCACTATTTGGTACGAATTTGGCAGTGAAACAGCTATTTGTCTTGGCGATACATTACTTGTTGAGGCATTTTTTCTGATCAACACGATTCCCCATATCGACTCAGGTTCAATGCGGGCACTCGCGACTATTTTTCGCAATTCAATTCATGCCGCTGCTGAGGGGCAAGTTCGCGACTGTGACACCAATGCAGTTGAGCATTATACCTATACCGATTATGTCGATGCGGTTCAGCGAAAGTCAGGGGCTCTGCTTGGATTACCCGTTATCTCTGCGATGGTATTGCAGGGAAGTAATAAAGATAACATTGTTACTGTTACTGAAGCCTTTGCTGAGCTTGGTGTTGTTTATCAGCTTCTTGATGATATAGAAGATCGAAATATTGATGAAAATCATCGCCTAAATGGTTACTGGATATTGGCAAAAAATGCGCCAAAGCAAGACATTTATCGACTGGCTACCATCAATATCGAGAAACACCTCAAATTGGCTGAGCGTCTATTAGCAACACAAGAAGAAAGTATTCAAAACTGCTTTGGCTATATCAAAACCTTAATTTTTCAAAAGCATTCTAAATTAGCGGTGGCAAGTTAATGAAAACGGTTGTAATTGGCGGAGGTTTTGGTGGTCTGGCTTGTGCGCTTCGAGCCACAGCTAAAGGACACGAAGTAACATTAATTGAAAAAAAAACCGAACTTGGTGGCCGCGCACAAGTATTTGAGCGCAACGGGTTCATTTTTGATGCCGGACCCACTGTAGTAACTGCCCCGTTTTTATTTGACGAGTTATTTTCATTGTTTGGTAAAAACCGCCAAGATTACATTACATTTATTCCATTAAGTCCGTGGTATCAGTTCTACTTTTCTGACGATAAAACAAGATTTAATTATGGCGGAACGATAGAGAACACATTAGATGAAATAGAAAAGATAAGTCCAGACGATGTTAGCGGTTATTTAAAGCTTATAGAACACAGTCGTAAAATCTATAAGGTTGGATTCGAACAGTTAGCAGACCAGCCCTTTCACCGTTTGATGACGATGCTTGCCCAAGTGCCTCATTTAATCAAACTGAGAGCCGATCGCAGTGTCTGGAAAATGGTCAGCCGATATTTAAAAAACGATAAATTGCGACAGGCTTTCTCGATACAGCCATTACTGGTTGGTGGTAACCCATTCTCGACAACCTCAATCTACGGGTTGATACATTATTTAGAACGCCAATATGGAATTTCTTTTGCTAAAGGTGGTACTGGTGCCATCGTCGAATCCCTTCGTCAGCTCATGCTGGATGTTGGAATAACCATTAAAACGGAAACTACAATGGTGTCGGCCAATATCTCAGGTAAATGCATAAGTTCTATTACCTTGAACGATGGAGAGACGTTGAGTGCCGATAACTTTATCTACAATGGCGATCCGCTTTTTTTGTATCAACAATTGTTACCTCAATCACGACAAAAAATGAGTATTCGGTTGAAGACCGAGAAAAGCCAACGTTCCATGGGATTGTATGTTCTGTTTTTTGGAACTAAAGCACAATATCCAAACGTTGAACATCACACTATATGGTTAGGCAAACGCTATGAGGAGCTCCTCAAAGAAATTTTTGCTGAAAAAGATATGCCGGATGACTTTTCTCTTTATCTGCATCGGCCTACGGCAACAGATGCCTCTTTTGCCCCAAAGGGGTGCGATAGCTTTTATGTGTTGGCCCCGGTACCGAACTTACGTGCCAATATTAACTGGCAGACAGAAGAGCCGAAGTTGAGAAAAAAAATCATTGATGCACTCGATAAAACATTACTTCCTAACCTTAAGCAGACAATCACTAGCGTTTTTTCCATGACTCCGGAAGATTTCAAAGCTGACTACTTAAGCGAGGATGGTGCGGGGTTTTCTATTTCGCCTAAGTTTACCCAGTCAGCCTGGTTTAGATTTCATAACCGCTCAGAGGTATATAACAACTTATTCCTGGTTGGCGCAGGAACCCATCCGGGTGCCGGTATGCCAGGAGTATTGAGTTCGGCTAAAGTGGTTGAGAGACTTCTCCCGGATAGTCAGACGGATCTGCCATGAAAATCCCGATTAATAAACACGAGCAGGCAGAAATTTTAAAAAAAAACGGTAAAACGTTTTATTTTGCGGGTCTATTTTTAAGCAAGACCGCATTTCAGAGAGCCACCGCTTTATATGCTTTTTTGAGGAGTATCGATGATGCTATTGACGAAGCCGATAGCAAGTCAACCGCCCTAAAGCGATTGAATAGCATACGAAGCTCAGTGCCAACTAACGTTGGCAGCAACAATCACCTTTCTGACGACGTGTTAATAATATCCGAGACCTCAATTTCAGAGTTTTTACGCGGCATGAGCTATGACACAGGCACTGTAGAAATTAAGGATAAAGATGAACTGGATGACTACTGTTATTGTGTCGCCGGGACTGTTGGCGAAATGATGTGCGAAGCACTAGGCAGCAAAGACAAGCGGGCAATTGATCATGCAATTGATCTGGGTATAGCAATGCAGATGACCAATATCGCCAGGGATGTATACGAGGACGCTGCACTCGGCCGAAGGTATCTACCCGCAAGCTGGCTTGGAGAATTGACGCCAACACAAATCTTAGCGGCTGACCAGAATACCGAACCTCAAATTCGGGCCGCTATCTGCCGGCTCATCAAACAAGCCCGAGTACGTTACCGGCATGCTCGCCTGGGAATCGCTTTACTGCCATTGCGTTCGCGTTTTGCAATATTAGCAGCGAGTTACCTGTACCAGGAAATTGGCGAGCAAATCCTTGCGGAGCAGGCCGTAAACTGGAGGTCGCGCAAACGTGTCGGCATAATAAGAAAAACAATAATTACCGCTAAATGTGTTGTGCGTTTCTTGACGAAGCCTAGCTATTGGCGTTACATCCGGCTTGGCGGCATTGGCCGGCCGTCAAAGTCGTCGGCGCTGCTGAATCCACGGTAACTGAGTTAGAACCTATGGCGTGGCTAACAATAATCGGCGGCGGACTGGCGGGGTTGTCTTTATGCGATGAAATTTTGACGAATTTTGAAGACGCAGGCAAACCATTGCCAGGAGCCATTGAGGTTTATGAGCAAAAAACGTCTTATACCGATGACAGGAGCTTTTGCTTTTTTGCGGACACCGACTCTATTCCTAAACATGGCCAAAATTATTCCTCATGGGCTTTTAGCCAACATGGAACTGGAGAACAAATAACTCACGAAAGCAAACAACATCGCTATTGTAGGCTCAGAGGCATCGATGTGTTCACCGATCTTTTGCACAGGTTAAATGCGCATTCTCAGGTTTCGATACGGATGGGCTATAAATTTGAGACTCATCATGCCGAAGGGATAGTTGTCGACACACGGCCTGCGCCAGCAGACCAGTTTATCATCAAGCAGTCGTTTCTCGGTAAAGAGATTAAAACCCAAAATCTCACCCAACACCAAGCGACGCTAATGGGAAACATGCGTTTAGAGCAGGGACAATTTACGTTTGATTATATTCTACCCACCAGCAGTGACTCAGTGCTTTTTGAAGTTACTCAGTTTTCGGTTGAGAATTTACCACGAGAAAAGCTGAACGAGTTATGGTGCAAAGCGGCTCAGCGTCATGGGTTTAATAACTCAGAGATTATTCGCGAGGAATGCGCGGTGCTTCCCATGGGCCTGAAAACTAAAGCCTACAAGAGACTCAATTCGCAACAACTTCGATGGGGGACCGGTTATGGGTATCTTGGAACAAAACACTGGGCCAGGAATTGCGCACAATCAATTATGGTTGATGGTCAACCCCGCTATCCGTCAAAGATAACGACTCAAAACCGTTTTGACCGAGCGTTGTTGAGAGTCATAAAAGACCAACCTCACGCCTTGCCAGACGTATTCATGTGTCTTGCCCGGCAATTGAGTCCTGGTCAGTTCGCTCGCTTCATGACAGAACCTGGCTTTACCGATTATTGGAATGTAATGACCGCGGTCCCCAAACTGCCTTTTTTGAGGGCGTTATATGGCAGAGATTGATACACTGTCTGTTGTTGCTTTAACGCTTGCAACCATAGCGGGACTGCCCCATGGTGCGATGGATTTTTTCGTAGCGAAACGCTTGCAGTGCTGGAGAACAACTACACAAATGATACTGTGGCTAACGGGGTATATGTTACTTGCGGTTTCGGTCATTATTTTGTGGTGGTTATCGCCTGTTACCTCGTTATCATTATTTTTAATGTTCTCTGCACTGCATTTTGGCCGCGATTTATCATCGAATAACGACTGGTTGGCTGTGGTTATTGGCGCCGTTATTTTAGGTTTACCGGTTTATTTTCATCCTGATTCCGTGCGTATTTATTTTGAGGCATTGTTTTTAACGCCCGAACAATCCATGGCATTGACACTGGCCATGTCCTGGACAGCTCAACTATTGCTGCTGGCAGTTTTTATACACTTGCTTCGGTACTTACATAAACCGTCTTCCAGACACACAATGCTAAGCTTATGCTCTCTTATTGCCGTTGCTTATTTAACCAGCCCGTTAGTTTATTTTGCACTGTATTTTGCGTTATCTCATAGTCCAAAACATCTTATAGCGCAGTGGCAGCGCCTGCCCAGAAATACGCAACGAAACGCATTAAAAATACTAACAGTACTGACCCTATTACCGGTTTTTATTGGAGCAATTGTTATTTGGTTAGGGCACCTGCCAATTCAAACTCAAACCATTGCAGTTGTGTTTATTGGTCTGGCGGCATTGACGTTTCCTCATATGCTTTTAATAGAGCGCGACATTAAACATAATCGAGATAATTATGGATAGAAAAAAGTCTCATATTGAATTGGCGGCGTCACAATCTAAAACGGCAAGCTCCGACTTTGACAAGCTTTACTTAGAACATTGTGCGCTACCCAACTTTAATTTTGAGTCAATATCGCTAGCGAGTCAGTTTTTGAATTTTCCGCTATCAGCACCTATTTTGATTAGCTCAATGACGGGAGGAACAGCGGAAGCTGACTTTATTAATGCCAACCTGGCTGTTGCAGCTAAAGAGTGCGGCATCGCTTTAGCTGTGGGTTCTCAACGTGTAAGTATTGAACATGAACGAGACAGTGGCCTTACTAAATCGATCAGACCGATGGCCGGGAAAGCGCCTCTTTTTGGCAACGTGGGGCTCGCAAACTTAATTAAATGGAACGATACAAGTATTTTAGGGCTATGTGCCGAACGCATTAACGCAGATGCGATGTTTGTTCATTTAAATCCTATGCAGGAAGTATTTCAGGATAACGGAGATACCGAGTGGAGGAGAAGCACAGACATCTTGCGCGCTTGTATTGAAGCTTGCCCGGTTCCCGTTATTGTAAAAGAAGTTGGCATGGGCCTTGGTCTTGAAGCTGCCCAACAATGCCAGGCAGCAGGAGCCGCAGCAGTCGATGTAGCGGGTAAAGGCGGTACTGATTTTATCTCTATTGAAGGGGCCATGTCTTCTAATCAGCGTCTCGCGCTTGCAGCTCAGGTTTTTTCCGAGTGGGGTAAATCGACCCCGATATTAGTCAACGAGTTATCTAAAAACGGCTTTTCTTTACCCATAGTTGCATCTGGAGGTATTCGCAATGGACTCGACATTGCTAAATCTTTGGCTTTAGGAGCATCAATCTGCGGTATTGCGGGGCATATTCTGCCGTTTGCTCGTCAATCAGAACAGGCCTGCATTGAAGCGGTTGAGCAGCTTAAAGTCGAGCTAAAAATTGCTTGTTGGGGCAGCGGCAGTAAAAATATTGATAGCCTCAAAAATAAACATCTCGCCTCTCACCTATATCCATAACTCGTATCGAATTCTGGTCATTAGCGGATGACGGCACAATGAGCTTGATGGTTACCGATAGAGGCTACGCGCAGCAATGAGGTGGTTAACACTGGCTTCATTGAAAACCCAGTAAAAAGCCGCCCATTACAGGCGGCAAACTCCAGGGAAAACTCAATGTATTAATGCTCGTGGGCGTCTTCTTCTGCTTTAATACCCAGCCAGATTAAACGGCCAGGAACAAATTCTAACTCCATATCGCCTTCAATCGTTGCTTCTTCAAGATTGACCGTCAGAACATGTTGAGCAATTGGGTCAGCAACAAACGCATAGTGGCCATTTTGAGCAACCGTCATGCTGAATGAAGCGTCTTCCGGCATGTCGGCCACATCCTCCTCAGTAATATCGAGTCGGCTCTCTACCTCCCAGTGCATGTGGTCGCCTTCCATATGCCCATGAAGAATAGTTAAGAAGCCTTGGTCGTCCAGAATTAAGAAATGCTCACCATTATTAGAAAATGTGTAAGATACCGGGCTTGCATCTTCAGCGTTGCCCCAATTCAGAAGCTCCATTTCGTTCGCTTGCGGGTCAATTGCGACAAGAGTAGCCTCACCGCTACCATGAGAAGAAGCGACACCCATAAAAGTCCCGCTGTCTTCGTGGCCGTACAAATTGCCAATACGCAGGTCATTTAAACCATCAATGTTGTCAACTTTTACAGATTCAAAATCAGCGTTATGCTGATGAGCAATCATTACCCCATCGCTACAGCCAAATGCTACATAATCATGGTTCTGAGCGGCACCGTGCAGATCAGGGCACACGGTTTCCAGTGTTTGCTCAAGTTCGTACTCCGCATCGTGTAAATGGTAAACGCCGACTTGGTCAGGAAGTGTTTTTGAGTTTGAGGAGCTATCAGTGTCTGCGCGTCGAATGGTAGAGAACAAATGCTCTCCCTTTGGTAACGCGACACCATGCATATTATTGTTATACGTTAGTGTTGGTACCTCAGCAGACTCGTTTGCAATATCAGTGTCAGTAATAACCTGAACCGATGCAGGCAACCCGGCATCTGCATTACCATCAAAGAAAATCGCAAGTTGCCCATCGTGGCCCACCAAGTGCGTTGGGCGCTCACCAAATAGCTCGTAGTCACTCATCATTGGCGGCTCACTGTAAGGATGCATGTGATCACCGTGGTCTTCCTGCCATAATCCGCCATCGATAAAGCCGACTCGCCCCTCGTTACGGTTGGTTATTGCAACATAACGATAATCTGCGGAAGCAGATAAACGACTCCCTTCGTACATTAATGAAAATGTATCGAGTGAAGAGCTTTCCTCAAGGTCGAATATTGTTGTTTGATTGGTCGATGCATCCGTCACAGCTAAGCGGCCTGATGCTATTCCATGCTCATCGCCGTGGTCATGACCATGCTCACCGCCATGGTCGTGATCGTCGCCAGGCGATTCTACCGGGTCTTGTTCAACAATTGTGGTTTCTGCATCTCCACAACCTGTTAATAACAGGCCCCCTAATGCAACGCAAAGCAGGTTTAACTTAAATAATTCAGTCATGATAAGTCCTTTAGTTATGTTTTATAGTGTTTAAATCAGTGAGTCAGAACGAGCCTTTTACCCCAAAACCAATGCTCCGGCCCGGCCGAGGTGCAATATCTTTCAGGAAAGACGTATGAACCCGGGCTTCAGTATCTGTGAGATTGTTAACGTCTAAATACACAGCCATAGAACGGTTAAAGAAAGGCAAGTCGTATAAGACATTGACATCAAGCATGGTATAGCCATCCGTTGCCGTTTCTCGTGTCGCTACATTGTCCTGCTCTTGGTAACGAGTGATGTCGAGGTTGGCGGTCCAATTGTTTGCCTGATAGCTGAGTTTGGCTCCAAATCGAAACGGAGAAGTGCGAGGTAACTCGCCACCATCTTTCAATCTTGCGCGAACGTAGTCTGAGAAAAATGTTGTTTTAAATGCATCCGTTGCCTGCCAGGCTACTTGAGCTTCAAAGCCATGCAGAACCACGTCATCTGATTGGAACAGGTAGACCGGTAATTCGCCGGCGTGGTCGTGACCTGCCTCTTCATGATGGTTATGTTCATCGCCATGGTCATGACCTTCCTCTGCATGATGGTTGTGTTCATCGCCATGGTCATGACCGTCTGGTGCGAATAATTCCGTCGCAGTCTGGTAGTAATAGTTGTCTACCTGGTTATAAAAAGCGTTTAAAATGAAACCGATATCGCCATCTGTTTTACGCAGTGTTAAATCGATATTGTTCGCGGTTTCAAGGTCAATATCTTGTTCTGTTAAACCGAAGTGCTGATGCCCGCCGTCATTGTGCAGCGCAAATAAAGCACCAACCTCATAGGTTCGTGTACCAATATGGGGGCCGAATGACAAAAGTTCAGATGCAGAAGAAGCTCGCTGTGAACGCGATAACGACACTCCAAAGTTGTAGCCGGGGGTAAAGTCCCAAACTAACCCGGCAGATAGACTGACCGGTGTGAATTCATGCTCTACATCAAATACACGCGTTTCGCCACTGTGTTCATCGCCGTGCTGTGCGTGTTCATTATGTCCATCTGGGTCATGAGCGTGAACATCAATTTCAGGTAGCAGCACTGAACTTGCCTCAAGCTCAACACGCTCCGTTCTTGCGCCAAACTGAACCAGCACGTCACCAAAGTGGCGCTCTTCCATAACGGCTACTGCTAAGGTCTGCGTCTCTGATGGCGGAGTAAAGGCTTCACTCCCCTGAGCAGCGACATCACTGTTTTTATAATGAAAGCTTAGAGCACCGGTCCAGCCGGCCCACTCCTGATGGCTCAGGTCGAGGCGAAGTTCTTGAGTTTCGTTTTCAAATGTCGTTCCTATTGCGCCGTGCTCTACTTCAGCATGCTCATAGTCGGTAAAAGCAGCCCGTGTATTTAGTTGGCTGAACCAGGCATTGTCAAAATTAATTTCGCTTAATAGCTGAATTCTTGTTTGCTCTAAATCAGCAAAAACCGCCTCTTCTTCCGAATGTCCATTTTCATGGCCGTGTTCTTCGTCATGGGCGTGCTCTTCGTCACCGCCGTGCGTATGGCCGGGAATACCATAGGTCCGGTTAAATTGCTCTACCGCCACGCCAACGTAACCCTGGTCAAACAAATAACTGGTCCCAAGTGTGAAACCATCAGACTCCTCGCCACTGTTTTCAACCTTAAAACCGTCGCCTTCAGCACTACTGTCGATATCAGGTGCAACGGGCACCTCATAATCGTTAGACTCCCGTGAGTAGCCATCGGCGTAAAAAGCGACCGGGCCTGAGCCGGTAGTGACATTGAATGAGCCTAATTTGCTATCGTCAACGGCGTGAGTTTCCAGCAGCCACTCGCCGCGGGTTGTGTTGTCTGTCGGAACACGACCATCAACGACATTGACAACACCACCGATAGCGCCGCTGCCGTAAAATAACGTCGCCGGGCCTCTTAACACTTCGATTTGTTGTGCGGTCGAGGCCTCCGATGCCACTGAGTGATCAGGACCAACGCGCGAAACATCGCTGACATCGAGGCCATTTTGAGCGATCAAAACTCGTGGTCCGCTCAAACCACGAATGACCGGTGTACTGGCAACCTTGCCGTGAAAGTTAGTATGAACCCCGGGAGTCTTCTCTAGTGTGTCGCCGAGCGTAGCACTTTGTTGGCGCCGTAATTCTTCAGCTCCTAAAACACTGACCGGTGACGCAGATTCCATTGCCGACATGTGCAGCGGTGACGCCACAATGTCTATGACTTCGATAGGAGAGCGCTTTAAAGTAAGCCGGATTGATTCAGATTCATCGTTTGCAACGCTAACCTGACGGTACAAGTGAGCATAGCCTTCTGCTGAAATGTGAAGCTCCCGCTCACCCTCGAGCATCGGGTCGATGAAAAAACGCCCGCTTTCATCTGTACGTGAACTAACACTCGTGCCTTTTACAACGACGCTAGCGTTGTAAATAGCATTACCGTTTGCATCTTGAACAACCCCCTCAATAGATTGAGCCAGAGCGCTTGTTGATATTAATGCCCCTATCGACAGAGCGATAGGTGATAGCTTCAGCATTTTGTTCTCCTAATTAAATAGTGACTTTATCATTGTTTTGATATGTTATAACATAACGATAATGATTCGCAAGTAAAGGTAATGTCACTCTATGAAAGTCCTATCAATTGCATATAGCTTCTTAATAATAGTGGTGAGCTATTTTCATGCATTGCCAGTGAATGCAGCGAATGCTCATGTGCACGGTCAGGGACAAATATTCATTTCTCAGGAAGAAAATCGTTGGCAGATTTCATTGACTCTTCCGGCCGCAGATATGCTTGGGTTTGAACATACGCCAGAAACTGACGCAGAGCGGGGGGCACTTAAGAAAGTTGCTGAACGACTCGAAAACAACAGTCAGATTGTCGAGTTAAGCGGGCGATGCTCAGTAACCAAGGTTAAGCATAACTTAGAAAACTTAAAACAGGGTGGGAATGGGCATCATGATATCGACATCAGCTATACGTTCGATTGTGAGAGAGGCATTACTGAAGTCCAGGTTCTTTTTTTTAAGTGGGTTGCTACAGATTTAGTTAAGGCGCAATGGGTTCTTGAACAGGGTCAGGGTACTCAGGATGTGACCCCGGCTAAACCGTTTATAAAGTGGTAAAAATGCATAAAAGGTATGTCGATAATAATCTTCGGGCAGCAACAGAAATCTGCGAAGCCAAAGGCTGTAATTTTACGCAGAAGCGGCAACGCGTGCTTAAAACGCTGCTAGAGGCAGAACGTCCATTATCAGCGTACGAGATAACAGACAATTATAATGCTGTGACCGAACCAACCATTAGTGCAGTATCCGTATACCGTATTCTGGAATTCCTGGAGTCAATAAAACTCGCTTACCGTTTACGTTCCGCCAGTAAATATATTGCCTGCAAGAACATTACAAAGTATCAAGGCTCGGACATGTCATTTTTCTTAATTTGTCGCAATTGCCAGTGCGTTAATGAAATCGAGGTATCGTCGAAGATTGTGACATCCCTTGCTGAGCTTATAAACAAATCAGGCTTTTTCTCGTCCAGTTCACAGGTAGAAATTAATAGCCTATGTGCTGACTGTAAAGCCACTCATTATGATCCCTTAAAGGAGTAACAATGGTAAATCTTCAAAAAATCGGTGATAAGACGGCAATAGGGCTTTCGGGACTTTGTCTTGTTCATTGTCTACTTCTGCCTATTCTACTCATCGTGCTTCCCCCAATAACCGGGTTGCTTACTTTAAACGACGAAACTTTTCATCAGTGGATGTTGTTTGCTGTCATCCCCATTAGCTTTATGGCTTTGCTAATGGGTCATCGTCACCACCGCAATCGTTTTACATTACTCATCGGCGCAACGGGGCTAGCAATACTGGTGTTCACGGCGTTTATAGACCATGACACGTTCGGTCCGTATGCCGATGTGATATTTACGGTCATCGGTTCCAGTATTATCACTTATGCCCATATCAGGAATTATCAATTACGGAACCGGAGACAGCCCGAGGCTAAATAAGCAAGAATCTCTTAGTCTTGGTAACGAAAGAAGTTGTCAATCCTTAGCCTGTAGGCTGAGGAGCCTGTACCATTTTCTGTCATTTCGATGGCCAGCACTCCCTCAAACCAAAGTGGTTCATAAAGGCTATCGAGTTCGATACCTTCTTCGACAACCGCGTGAATTATTTGATTGGGAGGTGGCGGCGGCAAATGTATACAAGCTCCAAAATAAGGCACGATAAAGAACTCTGTAATCTTCTGCTCTGCGTTGTTCGCCAGCGGAACAACAAACCCCGGAATCCGAATGGCTTTATTCTCGAACTCTTTGATCACTTCAGTAGAGGTTAAGGCTTGCTGAAAACGCTGTGCTTTTTCATTTGAGAACGCTTTTTGTTCAAAAGCATCGACTGAATCTTGTTGCGAACCATCCGGTATCTCCGACAAATAATCAGGCGGGTTCATTAATGCCTCCAGATCATCCTCTGGCATCAGTTCCGTCCATTCTACCTCTACGTATTGAACAGGCTTTTCTTGAGCCATTAATGAGAACGTCAGCAAACACAAGAATAGAAAAACAAAGATGCTTTTATTAGCTGAAAGTAAAGAATGAATCATCATATTTTAAACCAATGAGTATTTAGTAGAATATGTTCGTTATGTTATAACATAACTATCGTATTGCGTAACTTCAAAATAAAAGAAAAACAGCGATGAGAAACACTAAAGTACTCACTGAAGATAAGTGCGCTCCCCTTGCTGTCAATGTTAAGCAAGTTCGGCACCACTATAATAAATCAGAAAAAGACAGTGGCCTTTATATTCCTGAATGGAAATTAAAGCGTGGCGAACAAGTGTTTTTACATGGAGAATCGGGTTCAGGAAAAACGACTCTTTTAAATTTGCTGGCCGGCGTACTGATACCTAACCAGGGTGAAATAAACCTTTTAGACCAACCGTTCTCTGCAAAGTCAGCTCGCTGGCGAGACAAATTTAGGGCTCATCATATTGGTGTTGTTTTTCAGCAATTCAACCTGATCCCTTATTTAAGTGTTTTAAAAAACATTCAACTTGCCGCTTACTTTGCTAAGTCACCCATCGCCAACGTAGAAGAAAAAGCACAAAAAATACTATTAAAACTCAAACTCCCGGCCATTACTTTGCAAAAGCCAGCCCGGGAGTTGAGTGTCGGCCAGCAACAACGAGTGGCGATTGCTCGTGCGCTGATTAATGAACCTGAACTGTTGCTGATTGATGAACCCACATCGGCGCTAGATGCCTCGGCAAGAAATGCGTTCATGGAAATCCTGACCGAGATATGCCAGGGCGGTAACACCACTATGATCTTCGTCAGCCATGACATGTATTTAGAACGATTTTTCGAAAACAGTACGCCTATGTCGTCGTTATGTCAGCCGTTAGGGAGTCAACAATGCTAGTTTCTCTTGCATGGAGCAGCCTCGGCAGCCGCCGTAAATCTGTTGTTCTTACCTTTTTATCATTGTTAATTAGTATTAGTGTTTTGCTCAGCGTGGAACATATTCGCGAACAGGCAAAAGGGAGCTTTAATAGAACCATATCGGGTGTTGATATCATAGTTGGCGCGCCCAGCGGTCAGCTCAATTTACTTCTGTATTCCGTATTCAGAATGGGCAGCCCAACCAACACTATCGATTTTGCGAGTTATCAGGCCTTAAATAACAGTAGTCAGGTAAAATGGGCGATCCCTGTGTCACTGGGTGATTCACACCGTGGTTTTCGGGTAATGGGAACCAACGACGATTATTTCACTGACTTCAAATATGGCAACAAGCAGCCGTTAAGTTTTAAGCAAGGCAATGCTTTCACCGGTATGTTCGAGACGGTTATAGGGGCCGATGTAGCCAAAAACTGGATTATCGGGTGGGTGATAAAATTGTTCTCTCACATGGCATTGGAGCTAACAGCTTCAAACATCACGATGAGAGTCCTTTTATTATCAGTGGAATATTAAAACCCACGGGCACTCCGGTTGATAAAACTGTGCACGTTACTCTCGAAGGAATAGAAGCTATTCATCTGCCGGCCTCGAAGTTGCAACGCATACTTGACCAGCATTCATCAGTAGAAGTATCTCCCAAAAGCATCACAGCTATTATGTTGGGGGTAGAATCAAAATTCACGATTTTTAAACTGCAGCGGGAAATCAACAATTACCAGGAAGACCGGCTAATGGGCATCCTGCCCGGAGTTGCGTTGACAGAGCTGTGGCAGATGATGGGTACCGTCGAAAATCTGTTGCGCGTTATAAGTGTCCTGGTTTTAATCTCCTCATTGTTTGGCCTCGCAACCATGTTGCTTGCTTCGATGAATCAGCGCACAGCAGAAATTGCGGTAATGCGAATATTAGGTGCCGGCCCAAAAACCATTTTTTTGTTGGTACTGCTTGAAGCGCTGATACTCGCTATTTTAACGACCGCAGCTGCGATAGGTTTTGTCAGTACGGTACTTTACCTGATGAGTGATTGGTTAGCCTCAGAGTGTGGTCTGTTTTTAAGCGCTAATCTAATGTCGATGAATACACTGATTATTGCAGGTATTATTATTGTTGCCGCTGCTGTTACATCTATTATACCGGCGCTGGAAGCCTATAGAAATGCTTTGCATAGCAGGTTAGGTCACTAGAATTGAAACCGGTTAGTGCCGTCATTTTTTGGTGATCATAATTCGGCCAGGCTATGCAGGAAAAAAATTACAACCTTTTGGATTATTTAGATTTGGCATAAACACGTTTATGCTGTACCCCGTAAAGACAAGTGTAAATGATAATTGTTTTCAATTGCGTCTTTTGTTATAGTTTTTGCCGTTGGTTTTAGGCGCTTATCAACAGCGCTTATCTAACACTCTCCCTGGTGCAGGTTTTACCCCAGCTATTTTGCTGGGGTTTTTTATATCTCGCCTATGCGGAAAGAGAATTGGATAGTAACGAAAACGCAATACCAAGCAGGCTTAACATTGATATGGCGATAACAGCACCGGCTAAAATGCCATAAGTTAAGCTGAAGAATAAAAATGACAAAACTGTGGCGATAATTGCTATTACCCAACGTAACTTTGAACGTTGTGCTTGACTGTTTTTAACCAATACCCAAATGGCTACGCATTGCATAATGATAGCCGCTACAATTGTCATACTATCAGTCATATTATCAAGCATTGCCTATTCCTTTGTCGCTGTTGTCGTTACCAACAGGTTCTAAGCTGGACTTATTTGAGACTCGTTTTGTCGTAAAAATGATGAGAACACCGAGCGTAAATAAGGTTAGATCGGTAATTGCCGTTTCCCACTGCTTCAGTAAAAATAGTGAAAAAATATCGTCCCCCGTAGTCAGCACGTTTAAAAATGGCACGCAAAGCAGGGTGACTGCGGTCGAATACGCCATTAATTTTGAAGATAACCCCGTGTTCTTGATACAAAAAGCGAGGACGATAGATAAAAGCCAACTACCAAAAAATATTATCCCAAATAACACTGAGCTACTTAACTGAGGGGTTGTGCTCCACGCCACCAGTTGTGCCGGAAATAAAACCGCCGTTGCGAATACAACACCACCGCAGGCTCCTATCACTAGTCGCTTGACGTTGCTGTAAGTTGACGCACTAAAGTTGCTGGTAGAGGATTTTTCTCCGCGGTGGAGCCAAAGCATCATGCCACTAATTGGCAACAGTGCGGTTGTTAACCCCAGTAATGTCCAAATTAACTTGACCAGAGGACCACCAAAATTTCCGAAGTGCAGCGGAAACATTAAATCAAGTATAACCGGAGAAACCCCTTCAAGCTTACCAAATCGACCAAAGGCTTCAGTAAAGTTGCCTGAGCTGCCTTCGTAACTCAGGGTTTGCGCGGATACCTTATCTGAGCCAACACCACTGATATAGACTTTGGCGTTTTTATCTTCAAACCCATAAATTGAAATAAGCTCTAATCGCATGTCCTCGTCATAGGACTGCGCATGCGCTAATGGTTTGGCGACTTTAGTTGAAGCAAACTCATTTGCCATGATCGGCTCTGGTGTTGTAACGAACATTTCCACGAGCTTTTCTTGATCACCATTAAAGGTTACAAATGCCGCCGCTGGAATAAGTATCACGGTAGCAAGCCCAAGGAATGCGCCGGTAAACGCAATTACACCGTTAAATAAGAGCCCCCAGACACCAAGTACTTTATGAAAGTCTGCAAGCGAGACATCGAAACTTTTTTTCCATCTGAACGTAAAAAGGTTGCGTAATTTTTTACGGTGTATGAAAAAACCCGTGATAATAGACACCGTTAAAGTTAAACCCAGGAGGCCGGTGAGTAATAACCCCAAAGGACTTCCAAGATGAAGATCTGCATGGAAATCAACAATAAAATCAGCGATATCTGTTTCGCGCGTTTCAAATAATTCTCTAACAGACCCGGTTCTGGTGGACAGTAGTTGCAGAGACTGGTTATGGAAGGTTTTAACAATCGCCTGTCCGTTGTCGTGGTCTTCAAACACGACCGTTAAATTGGTGAATGTGCGTGCGCGTGGCAGGAAAATATTGATCTCTTCCCGGAAAGATTCGGGTATGTCACTAACGTGCTGAACGATAAGTTGCTCAAGTGATTGAGGTTTGATCTCTGCGGCTTGCCGAACCTCAGGGTTGGCCCAAACTTTAATCTCTGGTCGGCCAAACACCGAAACAGCCCCGGTGAAGGCTATTACAAATAACAGTATTCCCGTGACAATACCGACCCAACTGTGAAGAGTATAGAGTTTTTTTATTGTAAAGCTTTTCAAAGTAAACCCTCTATTGCAGAGCTAAAATAGATAGTGTCAAATGCGAAACCAATAGCAGAGACATGACGAGCAAGGGATGCCAAACATTTTTGGCTAAATAGGAATAGATAAAAAAAACGGCCCAAAGAAAAAGGAACAGAAAGATGGGCAAACCGATTTTATCTGGCGTACTCAAGGGCAAGTAGGTGCTCATGCCTGGTATCATCACAGTGACCGTTACCAGTGATATCAGGCACGCTGCGAAATGACGCATTTTGATATGATTAAATGTTGTCCTGCGGCTGCTCATAATCCCTAGTTCCTAATAGTCCGGTATTGATTGTTTTATCTGTTTTGGCAAGCTGAAAGTGCATAACTTTAAATCTGAAACGAACAGAACTTAACTATAAATGTAAATCGTTCTCAATTCAATTTTATGTCAAGTAGAGATAAGGCGTTTACGGGAAGTGTTGCGCAACAATACTGAATAAACGAATGAGGTGCTGAATTGATAATCAGAGGATGCCGCTGTTAGCGCACAGGAAGCCCGGGATAAACCGATGGGCTGGTGTGAAGTTGCGTCAAGTGGTCAATAAAACCTGACTACCGTTTATGGTTAATCCAGTCGGTGCAATAGTTACCGAGAGTCATTAAAACAACTGCGTAATACCCAGTAAAATAGCGTAGCGGCCAGATTTACTAATAAACACCAGAATTAAAAATTGCCAGAAGGTTAATCTCAGCATACCGGCTATAAAAGTTAGCGGATCACCAATAAACGGCGCCCAGGCCATAAGCAGTGACCACTTACCAAAGCGCTCAAACCAACGGTGACCATGGGCCAGAGATTTCGGTTTAAACGGAAACCAGCGCCGGTCCTGATATTGCACCAAGAAGCGACCCAGAACGTAATTGACCACTGAGCCCAGCGTATTACCGATTGAAGCCAGCCACCAAATTATCCAGACATTGTAATCCAGCTGCTGTGCCGCCACGACCACAAACTCAGATTGAGCGGGTAGTATTGTGGCGGCCAGAAACGCTGTCAGAAATATACTGAAATACATACGACCATAATGACACCGGTCGGCATATAAAAGAACCGTTTAGTAGCGCTCAAAAATGAATACTAAAGCAAATACCTTTGCGAGTTTCAGTTAAGTTTTGTAATATAGTGCCTACGTTGGGGAGTAGCCTGTTTCCATAGTTGGAAGCGTTCGTGTCAACATAATTGGCCACATGCCATGGTGCGAACACCTCTCGGTTGGCGAGACCATCGATATATCCATGCTGAAAGTCGGGCGTGTGGGTATATTGTGGACTCAGAAGGCCCGGCCGGAGATAACTCAATGAACCCAATCGCTCTCCTTTTACTTGCTTTTTCTATGTCAACAGACGCTTTTGCTGCGGCGGTCGGTAAAGGAGCAAGCCTTAACCGTCCTCGCTTTTTCGAAGCACTAAGAATGGGCGTAATTTTCGGGACGATTGAAGCAATAACCCCTCTTATTGGTTGGCTAATCGGTAAGTCAGCATCCTCTTATGTTGAAGCCTGGGATCATTGGATCGCCTTTTTCTTATTGCTGGCCCTTGGTTTGCATATGGTTTATGAAGGCTTTAAACCCAGCGAAGAAGAAATAAAAAAACCTTCCAGACAATCGTTGTTTAAAGTTTCTATTACGGCTTTGGGCACCAGTATTGATGCTATGGCTGTTGGTGTAGGCCTTGCTTTTATCGATGTCAATATTTGGCTTGCTGCCGGGCTTATCGGTTTAGCCACAACCCTGATGGTGACGCTGGGCGTGATGTTAGGGCGCTTTGTTGGAGCGATAATAGGCCATCGGGCTGAAATATTCGGTGGAATTACTTTAATCGGAGTGGGCTTTTGGATCTTATCGAGCCACTTATAAGAAGCTGTTTTATTAAGGTAACGTCATAATTTCACTGTCTAATCTGAGCTTGGTAGTTCTATCTGCACCTTAACTTTGAGTTCTCAGCACAGCTCTGCTCAATTTCATTAAGCAGGTTTAGCACCAAATAGAAATCTGCCCTAATCTCATGTTCAATCAGCTCAACTAATCAAGTCACCCAGCCAGTCGAATTCAACATCAACCCTGTCTTTTATGACAATAAGAATTTGTGCCCGGGGAACCCAAAAAACCATACATCTTTAGTCATTTTGTTCTAGTATATAAAGGAGTGATCCTAAGGCGTGTTGATCTTTCCTGATTAGATTTTGTTCCTTCTGGCGGCGTTTTGATCGCGAAACGAGGAATGAAGTTTAATTATTCTAAATAAGCGACGAGTGACAAAGAGCAAAGTGCCGCCAGACGAACCCTTCGGGCAGCACTTGGCTGACATTTCTACGGCGTTATCGCTTGTTCATGTAGAATAACGACACATCACAAGCTCTGCCTTGTATAAATATCAGCCAAGCTGCTGAAAAAGCAGTCAGCAAAGATCAACACGCCCTAAAATTTTAGAATGCATTATTCGTCGGGTTTGGCTTTACCAAGAAACGTTACAGGTGAAAATTATTGAATTCAGAACAGTTTGGCTCAGCTGCAAGGGCAGTAAAATATGACGAACAATTTTAACTGGCCGGTGTCTGCAAAGCAGCTTTTAGAAAAAACCGAAAACCTTACTAAGAGTGGCTCCTGGTGTATAGACGTAGAAGCAAATACGCTGTTTTGGAGTCTGCATACCTATGAACTCTTTGAGCGCTCCTCCCATGAGCCGCCATCTGTCGATGAAGCGGTTAAATATTATTGCTCCCCTTACGATCAAATTATTTTGGATGCTATTGATAATGCGGTTGAAAAAAGCAAACCCTGGTGCCTGAAAGCTCAGGTTATCACTGAAAAGGGCACCACAAAGTGGATAAAAACGTGTGGTTCAGTGTTTGAAAGTGTCGCGGGTAAGACTTTCCTGTTTGGTTCAATACAAGACATTTCATCCAGTCACGCAAACTTAACGGAGCTTGAACGACAAACGGTCGCCCTTAATACAATTCTGGATAATCTGGTTGATGGCGTCATAACCATTGATAGTAAGGGTATTATACAAGGCTTTAGCAAACCCGCTGAACGGATATTCGGCTACCAGGCAAGCGATGTTATTGGCACAAATGTAAAAATATTAATGCCGCAGCCTTACCGGCGCGAGCATGACCAATACCTTAAAAATTACAACAAGACCGGTAAAAAAAAGATAATTGGTATTGGCCGGGAAGTCATCGGAGCACGCAAAGACGGCAGTACTTTCCCGATTGAGTTAGCAGTGTCAGAAACGGATACACCCAATGGCAAGCGTTTTATTGGCATGGTGCGTGATATTACGCAGCAAAAAAAAGCAGCGGAAAAGATAGAGTTTTTATCTCATTATGACGAATTAACCCGGCTGCCGAACCGTACTCGGTTGATAGAGCAAGTGGAAACCTGGGGGGCGGAGGCAAAAATAACGGTAGCCTGTATTAATATTGATTATTTCAGACGAATAAACTCAGTGTTAGGTGAGTCTGTCGGGGATGAGGTTTTAGCTGTTGTTGCCGAAAGAATTAAATTGAACGTAGATGCTAACGCGCTGTTAGCGAAAGACCTGGCTGACAAATTTATTGTTGCATTTACTCATGCGCACTGTCCTGAGCAGGCATCTCTTGCTCAAATTCAGTCTTTACTGCCATTAATGCGAGAGCCGGTACAAACCAGTCATAGCCACAAGATACATGTGACTGTCAGCATTGGTATTGCAACGTTAAATAAGGGAACAAACTCGAACCATGCGTTAGTTAACGCCGAATCTGCGTTAGCCAGTGCGAAAGCACAGGGCAGAAATCGACTCAGTATTTACCAGGAGTTGATGCAGTCCAATTTACAACATGACTATGCGCTGGAAACCGCGCTCCACAATGAGTTGGAGTGCATCGACACCGGTTGTGAGACTGGGCTTAAGTGCTGGTTACAGTCAAAGGTAGGCAGGGATTATAAAACGCTTGGTGCTGAGGCCTTAATTCGTTGGCAACTCGGTGACCGAATGGTGCCGCCCGACGAGTTTATTCCACTGGCGGAGCAGTTAGGGCTTATTGTCCCAATTGGTCATTGGATGTTAGAGCAGGTTGCTCAAGTCATAAAAGAAACAAATAAGCCTGTGGCTATCAATGTCAGCCCCAAGGAGTTTTTACATGAGGGTTTTACGGCTCAAATATTCGAGACGATGAATCGCGTGGGCGCGCCAACAGAGCGCTTAATTATTGAGATAACAGAAAATCTGCTGCTTCAACAGCATCAGAAGGTTCTGAGTATTATGAAAACGCTTGACCAGGCCGGTGTTAAATTCTCAATTGATGACTTTGGTACCGGGTATTCGAATCTTAGCCGCTTACAATGGCTGCCGGTTTCGGAATTAAAAATTGATAAGGAATTCATACAAAGCGCATTCGAGAGTGAGCGAGACCGTAATTTATTAGATTCGATTATTTTAATGGCAAAGCAAATGAGGGTATCCATTGTTGCTGAAGGCGTAGAGACCGGTTTGCAAGCGACTTACCTGAAAGATAGCGGCGTAGATTTACAACAAGGCTTTTATTTTCACAAACCTCAACCAGAAAAAGATTGGATAAAAAATATAACGTCATCTAAATCACGGGGTGCGTAAATGAAACCAGCAGGTGTTTCAGGCAATGAAGCCGAGCGTTTAAAAGCTCTTCAAGAAGCCGGGTTGCTAGATTCGGCGGCTGAAGAGCGGTTTGATCGGCTCACCCGTATTGTGCAAAGAGCGCTCAATATACCTATCGCACTCATTTCGCTGGTTGATGAAAACCGGCAATGGTTTAAATCTCGTCAAGGTTTACTCGCAGCAGAAACGCCTCGTGATGTTGCTTTTTGTGCCTACACTATTTTAAAAGATGAGTTGTTTGAAGTTCGCGACACCCTCAATGATGAACGTTTTGCCGATAACCCCCTGGTGGTTGGTGAACCGAACATCCGGTTCTATGCAGGGTATCCGCTAAACAGTAAAAATGGGCATCGCATTGGTACGTTATGTATTATTGATACCAAACCCCGGACACTTTCTGATGAAGATAAAATACTGCTTAAAGACCTTGCTGATGCGGTTCAGCAAGAAGTATGGGTGAGTGAGCAGCAAGAAGAGCTAGCGAAAAGCAAACAACGATTACTGTCTATTTTAGAAGGCACCAATGTCGGTACCTGGGAGTGGAATGTTCAAACCGGTGAAACGGTTTTTAATGAGCGTTGGGCCGATATTGTCGGTTACACGCTGAGTGAGCTTCAGCCCCTATCTATCGACACCTGGGTAAACCTCGCTCATCCCGATGATTTCGAAGCGTCAGCAGAACTATTACAAAAACATTTTAATGGTGAGTTCGCTTTCTATGATTTTGAAGCACGTATGCGCCATAAAGACGGGCACTGGGTTTGGGTGCATACCCGAGGTCGTTTGGTATCCAGAACAAAAATGGGTGAGCCCTTGCTTATTTCCGGTACCCACGAAGATATCACCAAACAAAAAGTAACAGAGCAAAAAGTCGAGTCTCAAAAACAATTTCTGGAAAATATTTTTAATAGCAATGTCGTTGCTTTTTTTGTTCTGGATGCGAAAGGGCAGTTTGTCTATGCAAATAGCGAAGCAATTAAAGTACTCGGTCTGAAAAGCAACGATGCGCCGGATAAAACAAATGCAACGTTTGATGATCCGCGTTGGAGAATTACTCAGCTTGACGGCAGTTATTATCCTCCCGAACAGTTGCCTTTTGCCGTAGTACGGAAAACAGGTGAAGCCGTAAAAAATGTGCAACATGCTATTCACTGGCCGTCCGGGGAGTGGAAAGCGGTTTCGGTCAATGGTGCACCACTTATTAATAATGAAGAACTGCAGTATGTGTTTGCTGTGCGCGATATAACCGCACAGGTGAAAAGTAAGCAGGCTCTAAAAGCCAGCGAAGCGCAGTTTCGTTCGCTGGTTGATAATATTCCGGGCGTGACTTATCGCTGCCTATACGATGAGCATTGGACGATGCTTTATATGAGTGACAAAGTCGATCCTCTGTCCGGCTACCCAGCTACTGACTTCATTAAAAATAATGTTCGCAGTTATGACAGTGTCATTCACCCTGATGATAAAAAGCGGCTGGAACAAGCTGTTGCCGACGCTATTGAGACTGATCACGAATGGTTGCTGGAATACAGAATATTGCATCGCGATGGCAGTATTCGTTGGGCTCAGGAAAAAGGACGAGCCATAAAACAGGGCGCCGGAGACGTTGACTATTTCGATGGCTTTATTCTGGACATCACTCAGGAAAAGCGAAATCAACAAGAGTTAGAAAAGCAACTTGCTGCATTTAAAGCGCTTAACCGTATTGCTTCGCTTTCACCTGAGGAACCGTTAAAGCGCATTTCTCAAGGACTAAAATTAGCCTGCGACTACTTAAAGCTTGAACTGGGTATTGTCAGCCGGGTAGAAAATGAACAATACCAAATTATTGCTTATAACGCGCCAGATGAGACTGAACTGGAAGCCGGCCAACAATTTCCGCTCGGCGAAACCTATTGTGACATTGTACTGTCGGCAAACAAAATTATTGCCATACACCATATGATTTCGTCAGAGTTCCGTCAGCACCCTTGTTATGACACTTTTGGTCTTGAATCTTATATTGGTCTTCCTATTGAAGTAAACGGCGAACGCTTTGGTACGCTGAACTTTTCTTCTGCTAAGGCCAGAAACGAGCCTTTTAAAGAGACCGAAAAACAGTTCTTAAGTCTGTTGGCGCGTTGGGTGTCTACCACACTGGCGTTTAAGCAGAAAAACGAGGCGCTGGAAAACAGTGAAAGTCGTTTGCGGGGGCTTTTTGAATTATCGCCCATTGGTATTGCATTAAACGACTATGAAACCGGCCAGTTCGTCGATTTAAATGAAGCACTTTTAGCGCCGACCGGGTATACCCGTGACGAGTTTGTCACCCTCAGTTATTGGGATATTACGCCGCGTGAGTATGAGCAAGAAGAAATAAAGCAACTTGCGTCTTTAGCAGAATTCGGGCGTTTTGGGCCTTTCGAAAAAGAGTATATTCGCAAGGACGGCCGTCGTTATCCGGTGTTATTAAATGGCATGATTGTGTATGACGATCAGGGGCGAAAATTAATCTGGTCGATTATTGAAGATATTTCTGAGCGTAAGCGTAATGAGGAAATAAAAAACCAATTTGTCTCAACCGTCAGCCATGAACTTCGAACCCCCATAACAGCAATTACGGGCTCACTGGACTTATTATTGGGCAGTGCTGCGGGTGATATACCGGCCGCCGCAGTTGAAATGATAGAAATAGCGAAAAAGAACAGTGTCCGGATGAATTTATTAATTAACGATATTTTGGATCTGGAGAAACTGCTGGCGGGCAAAATGGATATGCAATTTGAAACGTTGGCAGCAGCTTCATTGTTGCACGGTATTATAGAAAGAAATGAGCCCTATGCCCAACGTTACCAGGTGAAATTGCATCTGGCCCCGGTAAGTCCGGAACTTCTTATTCGTGTCGATGCGCAACGATTCGAACAAGTTACTACCAATTTATTGTCAAACGCGGTTAAATTTTCACCGAAGAATGGCTCTGTATCGGTCACCGCCGAAGCGGTTGGCAAGTACGTGCGTATAGCCGTAAAAGACCGCGGAGAGGGTATTCCTGACGACTTCCAGCCGAGAGTTTTTGAAAAGTTCGCCCAGGCGAATTCAAGCAATACCCGCACAACAGGGGGAACCGGTTTAGGTTTATCAATATGCAAAGAAATTGTTGAAGGCTTAAATGGCAGTATCGATTTTACCACCAGTGATAAAGGCACCGAGTTTTTCGTTCTATTACCGAAAGTAATAGCCAGTAGTGGTGATAAAAAATGAGTGATCTGCAACCTCAAATAATAAAAACAAACTGGCCTAAACTTATTGCCGTTACTGTATTTATTGGTGTGATAGGCATCGCTGAGTATGTTATTAGGGACTACCAGAGTTATCAAAAATACCAAACTGAGATCGCTACAACGGAACTTGCAAACAGGATAAAGTCGCAACTTGAAACCGAACTTTACGGAGCCACTTTTTTAACACGTGGCATTGAGGCCTATGTAAGAGCCCGAAAGGGAAATATTGTTGCAGAAGAAATTAACTCAATGCTGCAACAGGTTTACCAGTTCAGTCCTTACTTTCGGAATATTGGTATTGCGCCCAATAATGAACTGCGTTGGGTTATGCCGGCTGAAGGAAATGAGGCCGCAATAGGACTGCGTTATGAGCAAATACCCGCACAATGGACCGATATTAAAAAGATCATTAACTCAGGTCAGGCAAAGTTGTCCGGTCCTCTCGAGTTAGTGCAAGGCGACCTTGGTCTTATATATCGCTCACCCTTGTATATTGATGAGACCTACTGGGGGCTGATAAGTGCTGTCATTGATGCCGAAAGTTTATTCCAGTCGCTTATTAAAGAAGTTAAAGAGGCTGGCAGTTCTGCAAGGCTGGGGTTAAGGCATGTTAATAATCGCGTAAGTCCTGCTGAAATATTTTTGGGGGACGCATCCATTTTTAACGCTGCCAAGGTAACCACGAAGGTGGATGTTCCGGGTGGCGAATGGCAGCTCGCTATTACAACCGATAATGTTTTTCCGAATCTTTGGCCGGTTCGTATCCTCGTTTGGTGTTTATCCTTTCTGGGGGTTCTGGGACTTTTCTATTTAACCCGGCAGATATATCAGCGGCGACTGCTGAATTCACTGGCAACCGAAGTTGAGGTTCGAACCCAGGAAGTGACTGCGGTTAATAATAAGCTAAGCCATGTTCTGAATGCCGCCAGTGAAACAGCTATTATTGCGACAGACAAAAACGGCCTTATAAATGTCTTTAATCGCGGTGCGGAGCGCATGTTGGGATACTCGGCACAAGAAGTGGTTAATGAAAAAACGCCTGCCATTTTTCATGATCCAGAAGAAGTCAAAGAAAAAGGCGAGCGGCTGACTCAGAAGCTGAAGAAAACCATCTCTGGCTTTTCCGTTTTTACCGCCATTCCCGATATTGAAGGCTCGGAAAAAGACAACTGGACCTATCTATCGAAAACAGGCGAGCGGATTCCTGTTGAATTAACAGTTACACGAGAGTTTGACAATAACGGCAACGCCGTTGGCTACTTAGGTTTAGCGAGCAATGTCAGTCGGCAACTTCGTGATCAGCAAGTGCTGCGGGAGTTAAAAGAGCGCTTAGAGTCTGCTACCCGAGTGGCTAACTTAGGTGTCTGGGAACTGAACCTTAACAACAAAGCTATACTGTGGAATAAACAGATGCATGAGCTTACCGGCGTTGCCTCAGAGAGCTTTGACGCTCACTATTCGAGCATGGAACGAGTTTTCTACCCACAGGAAAAGCAGGAATTTAGCGAGTTTTTGGCAAAACTGACTGAAAAAGCTAACAAGAGGGAACCGTTTCGTGACGATCCGCCTCCGCTGGAAACAACGTTTCGGATTATTAAAGACGATACCGGAGAGCTCCGTTGGTTAAAAGGCCACGCGATTATTCAGTGCAATGAAATGGGTGTGCCCGAATCTATGCTGGGTACTGTATTGGATATATCCGAACTGGTATTTGCGCGAGAAGCGGCAGAGCAGGCGGGGCGATTGAAGTCACAGTTTTTATCCACCGTTAGTCATGAATTACGAACGCCGCTTTCCGTTATTTCTGGCGCCCTGTCGTTAATGTCTCTGGAGTCTGACAGTTTCTCTGAGGAAACTCAGGGGGTGCTCGATTTAGCCAGTCGAAATAGTCAGCGTTTAACATTACTCATTAATGACTTACTCGATATCGAAAAAATGACATCGGGCAAAGTGTCGTTGAAAATTTTAGAATTTGAAGTGGCAGACTTGGTTAAAAAAGCCGTAGCAGAAAACCAGGGGTACGCCCAGCAGTACGGAGCTAAAATTCAGCTTGATAATCACTTATCAAAACCAGCCACTGTTGCCGTCGATGAGCTTCGGTTTATGCAGGTGCTGACGAATTTGCTGTCAAATGCGGCTAAGTTTTCTCCTGCTGGTGACATTATTCAGGTCAAACTATCGACACATGAAGGTACCGTATTAATTGACGTTATTGATCATGGAACGGGTATTCCGGAGCTTTTTCAGGAAAAAGTATTTGAACCATTTTCGCAAGCTGAATCTTCAGACTCACGTGGTAAAGGGGGGACCGGCCTTGGGTTGGCTATTACCAAAACCATTATTGAGCAAATGGGGGGTACTATCGGGTTTGAATCCAAACCTGATCATGAAACGCGGTTTTGGTTTTCCTTACCTATAGCGGTGGCAGACAATGACCGCGAGCACGACCCATTGGACAGTAAAGAGCAACACGTTGACAAGGTAAGCTCGGAAACTGAACTATTTAATAGGAATAAAGTATTACATGTAGAAGATTATGACGACTTTTCTACGATCATCACCGCCACTCTCAGAGACAAGTATGTAATCGACACTGCCCGCACTGTCGCTGACGCTGAGCGTATGTTAGCAATGCAGAAATACGATATTATGGTGTTAGATATTGCTTTACCAGATGGCTCCGGTTGGGAAGTTGTTGAACAAGCTCGTCGTTTAAACCCGGATATTAAGATCATTGTAACCTCTGACTACGAGGTTACATTCGAAGGAGCGAAAAAAGTAGATGCGGTGATGAGTAAAGCTACATTTACTCTTACTCAATTTATTGAGTTAATTGATTCGCTCTCTGGACGATAAACAGACTAGGAGACTCAATGTCTGATCTAAAACGTGTTCTATTAGTCGATGACGAACCTGACATTCAGGCAATAGCAAAGCTCTCGCTGGAAAAAGTTGGTGGGTTTACGTCGCTCATTTGCTCGTCCGGGCAGGAAGCTATCGACCGCATAACAGAATTTAAACCTGACATAGTACTGCTTGATGTGATGATGCCAGAGTTAGATGGTCCTCATACCTTGAAAAAGTTGCAGGAACAGGGGCTTGTGAAGGAAATACCAGTGGTTTTTTTTACGGCAAAAGTGTTAAGTTCGGAAGTTGATGAGCTCAAAGAATTGGGGGCTGAAGATGTTATCTCTAAACCTTTTGACCCGATGAAATTACCTTCTCAGCTGAGAGACATTTGGAGCCACATTAATGAGTAATCATGACGTATCAGATGAGCTACTGAATCAAATCGAAACTATTCGAGTTCAGTATAAACAGCGCCTGGTTGCGGACAGACGCAAGCTAAGTTCCATACTAAACGGTTTGACTACAGAGACCGTCGAACAATGCGTTGAAAACCTGCACCGTATTTTGCATTCAATGAGTGGGTCGGCCGGTACTTTTGGCTTTGAGGATGTCGGCACCGAGTCGCGGCGTATTGATGAAATACTGAAAAAAATCAGCACAGAGCAAACAAGTGAAAATAAGAACACTCTGGTACAGCTTATCAAAGACGAAGTTACCAGTTTTTGTGAATTATTGAGCTCAACTGAAATCCTTGAAGAACACAACACGACTCAGTCGTTGAGGGCTCGTTCGAGTAAAAGTCCGGCGCAGATCGATACCCCCGAACATGATGAAGACATTGAGGTTTGGTTAATTGAAGAGGATAAAACACTGGCGGAGCAGTTTTCCAAACAACTTGTTAACTTCAATTTTAAAATTCGTACCATTGAGTTAGGGCAAGCTTTGGAAGAAGCCGGGATAAAAGGATGGCCTGATGCAACTATTCTTGATATGGATGGCTATGACTTCAGTGAGCTGGTGGACACTAACAACGCTTTTTATGTCAAACATGAGAGTCCAGGTGGGCTTATCATGTTGTCCGAAAACGATGATTTTGAGCAAAGAATGAAAGCCGCGAAAGCGAGAGCTTTAAGCTTTATGAAAAAACCTGTCGCTTTTCCTGAGTTAATCGGTCATTTAGAAGTTGTATTAAACAGAAAAAAGGTTGAGCCGCCGCGAGTCATGCTAATTGATGATGACAAGGAGCTTTGTTCTTTATTGAAATTAGAATTAGAGTCTGAAGGGATGCGGGTTAATATCCTTAGTGACATTAAAAATATTATTCCAGAACTCGCTGAATTCAGGCCCGAATTGTTATTGCTTGATATGGAAATGCCCGATTATTCAGGTATCGATATTGCGTTATTGGTTCGTCAACATGTGCAGTTCGAAAGCCTTCCTATTGTTTATTTGTCGGCAGAGCAGGATATCGACAAGCAAGCGGAAGCTTTACTGTTCAATGCTGATGATTTCTTAGTTAAACCCATTTTGTACCAGCAGCTCATCTCCTCAATACGTTCCAGAATACAACGCGCAAGAGTTTTAAACCAATTAATTAGTAAAGATGGCTTGACCGGTTTATTAAAACACGCCGCTATTAAAGAACAGGCAGAGCTTGAGGTTAAGCGGGCACAACGGGAAGCAAGTCCGGTCTCAATTGTTATGCTGGACATCGATCATTTTAAACGGGTTAACGATACTTACGGGCACGCCACAGGTGATACCGTAATTGCTTCAGTTGCGACCCTTCTGCGTCACCGGCTCCGTTCAACCGATATTATCGGGCGCTATGGTGGTGAAGAGTTTATGGTAATTTTACCCAACACTCCGGAAACTGCGGCCTTTAAGGTCATCGATACGATAAGAAAAGTTTTCAGCGAAATGGAATTTGTTGCAGACGAAAATGTTTTCAACTGTACTTTTTCAGGTGGTTGTGTCTGCTCAGAAGATTTTAACAGTAACGTTAACGCTTCAGAACTAACTGAAGAGGCAGATAAAGCATTGTACTTAAGCAAGAACAATGGCCGTAACCGGGTTAGTAAGCGGGTACAGAACGTATAAAAAAGACTTTGTATTCAAAAAGTTCACGGGTGAGTCATGGGCGACCCATTATTAGAGTCGCCGTTGTTAATACCCATATGCGGTTTGATTTTCGGTGCCATCTTATGAAACCCGGTACCATAAAGCATAAAGTGCAGGCACAAATAACAGCGTTATAATTGTGCCTACGCTCACGCCGCCAATTAACACGTAAGCCAAAGGCCCCCAGAAACTGTCTAATGTCAGCGGAATAAAGGCCAGTACCGCAGCTAACGCGGTTAATAGGACGGGCCGTGCCCGTTGCACTGCCGCTTCAATAATGGCTTTTCGCTGGCTCATACCGTCAGCGAGATTATCACTGACCTGTTGAGTTAAAATCAGTGTGTTACGCATTAGAATACCGGCCAGGCCGATTAACCCCAGGGTCGAGACAAAGCCAAAGGGTTGATTAAACAGTAACAACGCAATAACCGCACCAATGAGACCCAGCGGTGCAGTGACAATGACCATAAAGGTACCGCTGAAGCTACGCATTTGTAGCATCACAAAAATCAGCATCAATGCCACCATCAGTGGCATTGATGCTCTGATTGACCCCTGCGCTTTTGCCGACTGCTCCTCGGTACCGCTTATCTGAACATCATATTGATAGGGCATATCGGCTCGCACCTGCTGCAAGTCAGCCCACAGGGCTTCGGTAATATCTTTCGGCTGAGCCCCCTCAATTTCGCTGTTAACGGCAAGCGACAATTGTCGGTTGTAGCGTTTTAGCACCGGGTCTTCAAATTCTACTTTGATATCCGCGACTTGTTGCAATGGCACCACATTGCCGGATTGCGTACGCAGCTCGATACGTGACAGGGCATCACGCTGTTGTGCCGCCTGTTGACTATGGTCAATGCCACTTGCTGAACCAATTGCTGTTAATGGAACGGTGCGCAGACCATCACGCAGCTGAGTAATACGCTGACCGTCCAGCTGCAGCTGAAGTTGTTGTGCAACGCCAGCGGGGGTTAATCCATGTTTGGCCAGTTCAGCATCACGCCAATTGAGTTTTAAGGCGTGCACTCGTTCGCTCCACTCCAGGTGCGGCGCAATGGTATTAGGATGTTTTTGCATTACTGCTAATAATCGCCTGATAGGTTTTTATTTTAACCACCTGTACCGGTTCCGTTACCGCGTTGCCCTCTCGTATTACCCAAACCCGAGCTCGCTCACCGCGCTCATCAAGGGCTGAAATTGGAATACTGAACAGATTATCCCGGTTGCTATTATTGCTTATCTCAACCGTTCCTAGCTGACCAAAAACAGCGCCCCTAGCCGTCTCGTCGAGCTGGTATCTAACCCGGCGGGTAAATGTTTGAGGATCCAGTGCGCCGGCCTGCGAAAAACGTGATAATGACACTTGTTGGTCGTCCAGTATCAGGCGTGCTTTTTCAGGTGCATTGAGAGCGCCGGGCAAATCAACCACCACTTGCATCGCGTTGCCATGCGCCAGTTGTATTACCGGTTGACCCGACCCCACAACCAATCCGGGTTAGGCGCTAACATCGACAGCAATACCTGCTTGTGGCGCAACCAGTTGCGTATAACTCAAAGCATTACTCGCCTGTCGTTGCTCCGACAGCGCTTGTTGAAGCCGTTGTTCAGCTGACTGATAAGCAACCTGATAGGCTTCTAACTGTTCCTGCCCAATGGCGCCTTCACGCAATAATTCTTTACCCCGGGTCAGGTCATTTTCAGCTTTTCGGTGGTTTTCCCGGCTGGCCTTTAATGTTGCGTCTGCGGCTTCTTTGCGTTCGATAAAGTCGGCATCATCAAGAACCGCTAAATGCTGGTCTGCTTTAACTTTGTCGCCAGGTTCAACAAGACGTTCGGCTATTATTCCAGCGACTCTGAACCCCAGCTTGGTTTTATAGCGGGGTTGTATGGTCCCGGTAAACTGATGCGCTTGCCGGTGTGGCTGCTCTACGGAGATAGTGGCAACAGCAAGTGGCTTATTTTTATCAGGCGACTGTGACTCAGAGCAGCCTGCCAAAATAACAGTCAAGCAGAGAATACCGGCCAGTCGGCTTATAGTGGTTTTCATAATGTTTCCAACCGTCTTTTTAAAAAAGTGTTTATTATCCAACCGGACGTTATCGTGCCGAAGTTCGCCTTTAAATTGTTGCTGGACTGCTTAATTTGCTGTTCCTTCAACCAAGAAAACCGGAAGCTCATCCTCAGGTTTCTGTGCAAGCTCTTCGGCGGTTAATCGAGCATAAATTTCAATTAAATTACCGTCGCTATCTTCCAACCACAATTCATGCAGGGGCGTTCCTTTCCATGTGGTTCTTGGCGGTTTTACTACGGTTGCGCCAAAGTCTTTTGACTTGAAAAACGCATCAACCACAGCCTGCTTACTATCAACCGCAATGCCTAAATGGTAAAGCGTGTCGTGATGTAATTCTTTGCCATCAGCCACAACGAGCACAAAGTTAACCTTGAGATCCTCGCGAATAAAGGTGGCATATCGGTGCGTCCATTCTTTTGGCCAAATATTCAACAACCACGCATAAAAGGCTGTGCTTTTGGCAAGATCTGAAACACGAATGCTGGCGTGGAATTCGGTAGACTCAATACTTTCGGGTACCGGCAATAATTCGTTTAACACCAAGATTCGCTGCTTGAGTTGGTCACGGACAGTGCGAAAGCGCTCGAGTATCTCTGCTTCATCATTTGAGCCAGCAGAGGGATCCGTCATTGGCCAGTGCAGTCGTTTTACGTCACCAAAAAAGGTTGGACAAACCTCCTCAGCACAAAGTGTTATCACTGTATCGACATCTTTAGTGTCAACATCCTCAATGTTTTTTGCGTACTGCTGGCTTATATCAATGCCAAGCTCTTCAATAACTGTTACCGCGTATGGATGAATACGTGATGGTGCACTTCCCGCACTTAGCACCTCAACTTCTTGAGGGAGGATTTCTCTGGCCAGAGCCTCGGCCATTTGACTACGGGCCGAATTTGAAACGCACAGGAATACTATTTTTTTCATAACTTATACCTCAAGTAGGGAAATGACCGCGCGTTTTATTCGCAATTCTCACCAGTGCAAGCATCAAAGGTACCTCCACTAAAACGCCAACCACGGTCGCTAATGCGGCACCGGATTGCAGCCCAAAGAGTGAAATGGCGACTGCGACAGCGAGTTCAAAAAAGTTACTGGCACCAATCATGCCTGCGGGGGCCGCGACATTATGTGGGACTTTCCATTTTTTAGCCCAACCATAGGCGATAAAGAAAACCAGAAACGTTTGAATAATCAACGGAATGGCAATCAGCACAATATGCAGAGGATTAGCAATAATGACATCGCCCTGAAAAGCAAAAAGCAGCACTAACGTAGCAATCAAGCCTATTGGCGTGATAGGTGCAATGCGTTTCATAAATACGCTGTTAAACCAATCGATACCGCGACGTTTAATAATAGTTTGTCTGACTAAAATACCGGCAGTTAGCGGAATAACGATATACAGAACCACTGATAAAATGAGCGTTTCCCAGGGTATCTGGATATTTGAAACACCGAGCAAAAGAACAACGATCGGCGCAAAGGCCACTAACATGATGAGATCGTTAATCGCAACCTGAACCAATGTATAGGCGGCATCACCGCGGGTGAGATAACTCCAGACAAAGACCATTGCGGTACAGGGGGCTGCCCCTAAGAGAATGGCTCCGGCTAAATATTGGCTTGCTGTGTCGTTTGCGAGAAAGGGCTCGAACACGACCATGAAAAAGAACCAGGCAATGGCAAACATGGTAAAAGGTTTAATCAGCCAGTTGACCGTGGTGGTAATGACAAGCCCTTTGGGCTGCCGGCGCACGCCCGCTATCGAGGTGAAATCAATCTGCAACATCATTGGGAAGATCATGGCCCAAATTAGTACAGCCACCGGTATGGATACCTGGGCGTATTCAAAACGCGACAGAGTTTCAGGTATTACCGGTGCAAATTGTCCCAGCAATACACCCGCAATAATGGCCAGCGCCACCCAAACTGATAGATAACGTTCAAACAGACCCATACCTTCAGTTGTTGAAGGCTCTTTTAATGCTTTACTCACAACAAAACTCCTTAAATTGAATGCAGATCCACGCCAGTCATTATTAGTCTTCGCTTACTGCTGTGTCGGTCGCTAACTGATTCTTCTTAAAGTCGGTAAATGCCTGCTCGAACTCGCTTTTATTATTGTCGAGCGTTGTTTTGATGACCTTGCGTGCCCAGTCTGGTAACTCAGGCGAAAACTTATAGTACATCCACTTACCCCGGCGCTCACTGATTAATAACCCACATTTACGTAATTGGCTCAGGTACTGGGAAGCTTTGGGCTGGTCAACATGAAGCGCATTGATTATTTCACAAACGCAGGCTTCTCCAGCTTCGTGTATCAGACAAAGGCAAGTTAATCGGTTGATATCCGATAGACATTTGTAAAACTGGATCATATTCATAAATAAAAATATAAAAAATTAAATATATAATAATTATTGCATGTATAGGGTTGGCATTCAACGCTAGTTAAGTATGCAATGATAGTAAGGGAAGCGATTTTTAACTGTCCGTGATAACAGATCGGTCCTGGGTTTGTAAGCTAATTTATCTTGGTTATCCCAAGTGCCCGGTCTTCACCCATATAATGGTTTCTTCATCAACAAAAGGGTGGTGTGTGCTCATATGCGGATTGCGCAACCAAGTGCCCTCGGGGTAGCGGCCATATTCGTCACAAAACTCGCCGGATAATACCAATATTTCTTCACCCCCCATATGCCGATGTGGTTTAAAAACCTCTTTGGCTGGCCACTTAACCAGTGCGATGTGTTCAGTGCCATGACTGTGTAACGGCATAACTTGCAGACCGCCCTGACCAGGCAGCCACTCAGTTTCATTGGTATTAACTCGCACCTGACTGGTATCGTCGAGTTGGAACTGATGCAGTTTGACCATTAGTTTGCAGCCTTTTTTGCTAAAGGGCGCATGTGAACTACCCGGGGGGTTACGGATGTAAGTGCCGGCAGGGTAATCTCCGTTTTCATCGGAGAAAATACCCTCAAGAACCAGTATCTCCTCGCCCCACGGATGCTCATGAGTTGTAAAAGAGGCACCGGGTTTATACTCGACAATACTGGTTGCACGACCTCGCTCTGCCTCTTCTCGTTCCAGTAACTTACGACGTACTCCCGACGCGGGGCTATCAATCCATTCTTGCTGGGTGGTTTCAATGATAACGCGTTTAGAGAAGTCTAAATTTAACATTAGAAAAGCCTTACATCCGTCGAAACAGTATTACATTTACGTAAGTTAGAGCGTTTATAGTTCACGCCCTAACTGAACGATGTCGGAAACCCCGGCAATTATTGCTGGGTCTGATTCAACGCCTGAATAGCAAAGCTGCCCAGCCAGTGACCGCCTTCGTAGCTGTCACCGATTAGGTTCGGGTAGGAATGTGCCATATGCTTATCGGCTATTTTGCGCAAATGCGCGTACTGTGGGAACTGATTAGCCAGCGCATAGAGGTTCCAGGCACGGCTGAAGTTCAAACCATCCAAATGCACTAATTTACCATCGGTTCTGTCGCCAACTTCACCGACGGCCAGGCTGAAGTCGGGGGCGGCCAGTTGCGGCATAAACTTCTCTAACCAGGTTAAAAACTTCTGCTCGGGTAAAACGCGCTGCATCAGGCCAATTTCTTCCAGGCAAGGTGAGAGAAAATCGTAGCCGCTGGGCTCCCAGCTTATCGGACAGTTTTTATCATCCAGGAAATAGTCCTTAGCGCGTTTAGCAATTAGCTGCTGCAACTCTTTATGTTCGCGGTTTACAGCGTAATCATAAGCGAAACTTAAGCCAAAGGCCGTATTGGTGTGCTCGCCTACACGCACCGGATAAACCAGCCTTGGTAAAAAGTTGATATAACGCTCAACGATTAAATCGGCCAGTGGTTGTAAGTTAGCTGCCAGCTCTTTGGCCTTAGGGTCTTGCCATGAATGCAGCTCGTCAGAGAGTTTTAGCAGCCAGGCCCAGCCGTAGGTGCGCTCAAAAGAGTCGTTAATGTCTTTACTAAAAAAGTCGACTTCACGTGCGACCTTGTCGGCGGTTAAATTACGTTTCAGCACAGCTTTTACCTGGTCTGCCTGCTCTAAGCCCGAAAACTGGCGTAGTAACGTGACTAATGACCAGTAGCCGTGTGCAGCACTGTGCCAGTCAAAGCAACCGTAAAAAACCGGATGTAGCGCGGATGGTTCTTTTAAGTCGTCGGCGCTACCCAATACAATGCCCGTTTTATAAGGATAGGGCGTTTCGACACAATGCAGTGGCAGAGCAACCAACTTATTTGCCTCGGACAGTGTCAGACTATGTGATGTTGTGTTGTCATCGGCCGCCTGAGTGAACAGGCTGACCGAGAGTAATAATGCGCTACTGATTATGCTGCGAATCTTCATAATATTGCCTCATATACTAGAGCTAACGCTGGCTACTCGTTTTCCAGTAAGTCCAGGAAAAAAGCGTATTCCAGCGCTGTATTTTTTAAACGTTTAAAGCGCCCGGAAACGCCGCCGTGACCCGCTTCCATTTCGGTTTTAAACACTAGCAGGTTGTCGTCAGTTTTATAATCTCTGAGCTTGGCAACCCATTTGGCTGGCTCGAAATACTGCACTTGCGAGTCGAACAGACCGGTAGTTACCAGCAGATTAGGATAGTCCTGAGCTTTAATCTGGTCATAAGGTGAGTAAGAAAGCATGTAGTCGTAAAAGATTTTCTCTTTCGGATTACCCCATTCATCGAATTCATTAGTAGTGAGCGGAATACTCTCATCCAGCATGGTAGTGACTACATCAACGAAAGGTACATGTGCTGCTACACCAAGGTATAACTCCGGAGCCTGGTTAATAACGGCACCCATCAACAGCCCGCCGGCACTACCGCCCATAGCAAAGACTTTATCCTTAGCACCATAACCTTGCTCAACCAGCGCTTGAGTGACATCGACAAAGTCATTAAAAGTATTTTGTTTCGTGAGCTTTTTGCCATCTTCATACCAAGGGCGGCCAAGCATTTGCGAGCCGCGAATATGAGCAGTAGCAAAGACAAAGCCTCTGTCCAGCAGACTTAGACGGTTGCTGCTAAAGCTGGGTTCTGAAGTGGAACCGTAAGAACCGTAACCGTATTGATAAAGTGGGTTGGTACCGTCTTTTTTGAACGTGTCTTTACGATAAACCAGTGTAACCGGCACCTCAGCACCGTCGCGGGCGGTAATAAATAACCGCTCGGAAGCGTAATTTTCAGCTTTGAAATTGCCCAGTACCGGCTCTTGTTTTAACAGCGTTTTATCCAGGTTGCTAAGGTCTACATCATAGTGGCTGCCCGGGGTCGTCATACTGGTGTAGTAAAGTCGCAGAGCAGGGTTGGATTCGTTATTGCCGTACAGATAAAGCGTATAAGCTTTGTCGCGAAAAGAGAGTTCCTGTTCGTCACCCGTGTTCAGGTTACGCACAAATACCTGAGTCTGGCCGCGCTGGCGCTGCTTATAAACCAGGTGCTGGTCAAATAATTCAATGTCTTCGAGGCGAGTATCTGCTTTATGAGGAAGCACTTCTGCCCAGTTTTGTTTCTCGCCCAGTTGGTCAGCACTCACCCTCATCAGGCGAAAGTTCACCGCCTCTAAATTAGTCAGCACATAATACTCATCGTTATGTTTGGCGATGCTGTATTCCAGCCCGTCTTCTCTTGGCACAAATTCAACCGGCATGGCATTAGGGTCGTTGGCATCAATGAGGGAAACCGCTTTTGACTCCGTGGCGTCGTGGATAATGTAAATTTTTGAGTCGTCTTTGCTTTTGCTGATACCGGTATAAAAGGTGGTGTCCTGCTCCTCGTAGACCAGTTTGTCTTGTTGCTGCTCGGTGCCGAGTTTATGACGATACACCTGATAGCCCAACAGAGTTTCTGGGTCTTTTTTTATGTAGTAAAAATACTGCCCATTGTTGCCCCAGACAATATCGCCTGACGTATTGGTTATCCGCTCCGGTAGTAATTCGCCGGTCGTCATATCTTTCAGTTTAATCTCGTACATACGCCGGCTGACGGTATCTTCACTGTATGCAAGAATGGCATCGTCCGGGCTAACGGCTAGACTGCCTACGGAATAATAATCCTGGCCTTTGGCAAGCTCGTTAACATTCAACAAAATTTGCTTATTGGTGCCTGAAAAATCTTTGCTGCGCACGTAAATTGGGTATTCGTTATCGCCCTGCATTTCTGTGGAATAATAGTATTTGCCGTCTCGTACCGGTACGGAATTATCATCCTTGGCAATACGATTTTTCATTTCTTCAAATAATTGCTGCTGGCGACTTTCGGTGTGAGCCAGCATTTTCTCGGCATATTCATTCTCGGCTTCAAGATAGGCCAGTACTTTGGGGTCCTTGCGGTCATCATCGCGCATCCAATAATAATTATCGATGCGGGTATCGTCATGAATGGTCATTTCATGAGGGATTTTTTTTGCAACTGGTGCTTTTATGTTTTCCAAAGAAGCGGACGTGGTTGTTTTAGTGTTTTGATTTGTTGGAGAACAAGCCTGGAGTAACGCAGCACTTAATAAAGCAATATAAAAGGGGTGAAGTTTTTTCATGTCGGGCTCATATTTAGGGTTGTTATTTTTAGCTAGAATGATGTTAACAAAGTTGTTAATTGTTAGCTATATTGGAAGAGTTCTTTTAACCCAATTACCCCCACGCTTGTATCCGTTTTTTCTCGCTGTTTCCCGAGCGCTAGGGATTCTAGCTTTAACCGTAAGGTCAGTGAGGGGTGGGTAAGTGCGGCCGATCAACCATGACTAAATCCAGTTATCATGAGATAAAATCTTGTAGCTTTAGTTTATACCAGCTAAAAACTGGACCTGGGTACAATAGGATTTAGTTGTAAACTTGTTAACGTTAACGTCAGTAGTTCCCCAATTTAATCGAGGCATATAATGATAGCTACAATTGTTCGCATTGAAGGTAATGTTCAAGTTCAGCGCGCAGATGGATCCATAGAAAACCTGGCCGTTGGTGACCAGCTTTTTCAAGGCGACGTGGTTCTGACGGAAAGCAACAGTAATGTCGTGCTGGAATACCCCAATGACGAACAAGTTTTGGTTCAAGGTGGTGCGAGTTTTGCAATTACTCGTGAGCAATTGCCGGACGATTCAGTTGATGATCTAGAGTTTATTGCTGATGAAAGTAGCGCAGATGACATTCTTAATGTTCTGGATGAAACAGATGGGGATCTGTTAGAGCAATTTCAGGCGCCTGCCGCTGGTAATGCCGCAGTGGGTGGAGACACAGGCAGCAACTTTGTTCGTCTTGCGCGTGTTTTAGAAACGGTTTATGACACACCGGTTGGTTTGACGCCGGTAGAAATTACAGGCGCTGATATCACAGCGGCAGCAGCAGAGCAGCCTGACCCCGGTGTTGTTTCTCCCGGTACGATTAACTTAACTGCAGAATATGATCAGGGAGGCTCAGGCCTGAGCCTGAGTGGAACAACGACCAACCTGCCCCCCGCAAGCACTGTTTCCCTGTTATTGACCGATTCGCAAGGGAATCAATTGACTCTTACAACAACGATTAATGCCGATGGAAGCTTTTCTGTTTCGAGTGTTGACCTCATCTCTTTGAACGACGGCGATATAACAATTGAAGCCTCCGCTGTTGATGTAACCGGTGAAACCATTACCGACAGTGACAATGTGGTAGTTGATGAAACTCAAGGTAACCTGACAGTTGAAAGTGAAGTGACTGACGGCACTATCACCGTGTTCGGCAGTTCGGTCGATATGGCCGAAGGCACGGAAGTGGCGATTACCATTACTGACGCTAACGGCGATACGGTTACGGTAACCGCAACTGTGGATGCTAACGGTAACTACACCACCAATGCTGATATCTCCGGCCTGGTCGACGGCGACTTAACGGTTAACGCTGTTGCGAATGACAACAACGGCACCGAGCAGACCGCTGCCACTAACGATGAATTAGACAATGTTGAGGGCAGCCTGAGTGTTGCCGGCGAAGCTGATGGCGGAAATCTGAGCTTGTCGGGTACGTCTTCGGACTTACCGGAAGGCACGGAAGTGGCCATTACCATTACCGACGCGAACGGTAACACGGTTGAAACCACAGCAACGGTCGATGCCAACGGCAACTATACCATTGATGCCGACGTGTCTGGCCTGGTTGATGGACAGTTAACCATTGATGCGTCTGCGACGGATAATAACGGTGATGAAGTCACGGCGAATGATACAGCCGAGCTGGATAATGTGGCGGGTGATCTAACGGTAGCCAGTGAGGTTACCGACGGCAATATTACGGTATCGGGTACTTCCACCGATATGGCCGAAGGTACAGAAGTGACCATTACAATCACCGATAAGAACGGTGACAGCGTTGAAACCACGGCAACTGTTGCAGCAGATGGTACCTATACGGTTGATGCCGATATCTCCGGCCTGGTGGATGGTGAGTTAACCATCAATGTTGCCGCCGAAGATAACAACGGTACTGAACAGACGGCTTCCACTAACGATGAATTAGACAATGTTGAGGGCAGCCTGAGTGTTGCCGGCGAAGCTGATGGCGGAAATCTGAGCTTGTCGGGTACGTCTTCGGACT
>NZ_JAKNDA010000005.1 GCF_023155095.1 Idiomarina aminovorans | reverse complement strand
CCGACGACATTACTGCCTCATCTGGTGCGTTAGCTCAATTTATTTGAGAATAGAAAGAGCTGATTATGGCTGAAAAAGTGCCAGGGCTGCACGCGTTCAGAGTTGACAAAGGGAGTCATACCAACGCTGAGCTTTGCGGCTGCCACAGCGAAGCGTAGGCAGTCCGAAACAGTGATTTGTTAACTTTATCATGGGTTACAAAAAACTTTTCTACAGCGCTGTCTTCGGTGCTGTAATTTATCAACGTCTGGAGCAGCAGAGTTGTTTTTTATAACTCCAAGCCGAAGAACAGTGGCTATTAGTCTCTGAATTTCTGTTTTTTCTGCCGGGCTATATGAGCTAAGAATTGACCTCGCCCCACCCTCATAGAACCTCTTGGAAAGCTTGGGTGCAAGCTGTTCAAAACTTGGTCCTTGGTCGTCCAATAACACGAATTGCTCAAAGGCTACCAAATCCCCCCTATGCATCGAAGAATGCATTCTATATGGCCCAACACCAACCCATGTGACCTTTCCAGCGATTTCAGAAGCGTCTGGCCATGGTGTTTCAGAGCCTATGCCCACTACTGCATCAAAAACCCTATTCCGGACGGTTCCCATACAGTCGTTTATCCCGAAAACCCCACGGTTGTCTGGATCCCCTGTGTGAGTTCTCTTGTAAGTGAGGATTCGCACTCTAGTTCCTTGAAAAAGTTAACGCCCGAGCACAGCGGCACGAACGCAGTGAGTGTCCAGCGCCGCAGGCGCGTGCTGATGCGATTTGTTATGTGATTTGCAAGTACGGCTAAACACCAGACTTCACCATATCCCTGATTTTCACCGCCTTCTCGAAATGATCTAATTGGTGGATTTCAATCCACCACCGTGCTGCCTCCATAAGCACCTCCGGCTGGTCATTTTTATTTTTGAAGAAAGCGTAAAAAGACAGCCCGACTCCCGGCCCTTTCTGAGCGATTTTGTGATCGCATACTTCTACAATTTTATCTCTAAGCTTTTGCTGCAACACATTACCCCTGTGCCTGATTGATCACATAACGCCCAAGCTCACCTGCCATTATGGAGCGCAGCGGAATAGTGGTCAGGTGCAGCGCATTGTTGGGCACTCTTACGTCTCCCCCACCAGAACAACCTTACCGCTGACGTCGCCTTGCTCGACTAACTGATGCGCTCGTTTGACCTCTGTAAAAGGCACACGTGCGCCAATGACCGGCTTGAGTTGTCCCTTGGCCAACATTGCTATCAACTCGCTCAGGGTTGCCCGATACCACGCATTATCATTCTTTACCTCGCCAGGCGTTGCGCATAAGCGAACCCGCTTTCCGTCCGGCCAGAGGTTTAGGGTGGACATCTGGATTACGCCCAAAATCATCCGACCAAGGCCACCAAAATGATCACCGGCGAAACCATAGCTGACTACGCGGCCACCTTTCTTCACGGCTTTGTATGAACGCCGGAGGTTGTCTCCACCGAATGGATCAAATGCCGCGTCCACACCCTCGGTTTCGTCTTTTATGTACTTAAGAAAATCCTGATTTCGATAGTCAATTGGAATACCGCCGAATTCGCGCACGGTTGCATGTTTGCCAACGGAAGCCGTCCCGTACATATTTAGGTCAAGCAATTTACCGAGTTGCAACAAGGCCGTTCCGACACCACCAGCGGCAGCGTGGACCAATACGGTTTCGTTTCTCTGAATGCGTGCCTTTCGGTGCAATATGCAATGGGCGGTTAAATAGTTCAGAGCGAGGCTAACAACTTCGGCTGCATCCAGTTCTTCCGGAACCGCGACCAGAAGTTCTGGCCGCACGCAGACATACTCCGCATAACAGCCGAATGCCGGATTCAGCGCGACAACATAATCGCCTTCGTCAATACCCACCGCAGTTCGACCGACTCGATCTACAATACCGGCAAAATCGTAGCCCGGAGTGAAGGGGACTTTAGGGGCAAGGGGGTACCCGCCATGTTGAGCCATGATATCCGAATAAGCGACCCCGGCAGCAAGTATCCGGACCCTGACCTCATCCGGTCCGGGCTCAGGAACTGCTTCTTCCACAACCGTCAGGTTGTCAGTCGACCCATTTCCAGTTAAGACGACACGCTTGTATTCTTTTACGGAAGTCAATTTAACTCCTTAGCACCGAAGAGTGCCCAACGCCGCATTCAGCGGCTTGTCCGTTGCAATGCTTTGTTATGCATAAATTGCAATGGGAATAATTTGAATTGCAGGCCCTTCAATCTCCAACTTTAAGTCTGGAATATCAAAACCCTGTTCGCTACCCAAAGAACTCAAATGACCGAGCGCGTCAAGCATTAAAGTCGATGGCATCTTGCTAAGCGCAGTTTTTCTAAGCAGATTGATAGAATCTGACGAGTCACTAACGCTTTTGATGACTTTGCCAATTATCTTAAACTGACCGTCAACTAAATCAGACATCAGCGGGTCATTAAGAAAGCCTGTCTCGACTGTAACAACTGCTGTGTAACCAGCTTTCAAGCTAGCTGAACTTAGGTCAATAGTACTCCCAGCTTTTAATGCATCCGAAAATCTAACCATCTGCTGCTTAATTTTCTGATTTTCAGACATCTGATTACGCGAGCCTTTCTTAGGCTGTGGTTTATCTTCAAATACATCAGCCATGTCCATCATTTCAGCAAGGCTATCGATAGTCTCGACGATCGGGTTTCTTTTGAGAAAACCTTCAAACTCGACAAAATCACCAGCCTTAGGAAGTTCTTCGTGAGTTTCTTTAAGGTACCCTTTTTCTAAAAGAATGTTTCGTAATTGAAAAAATAACGATGCTGGAGTGTGGACTCTTTCTTGAGATGATGTATTTGTTTCTTCGGTTCCCACAGTTTTTTCTTTGGAACCAGTAAGATCTATTTTCAGAAGAGTAGAGAAAGCTTCGCTCAACCCAAAACCAGCGGAAACCTTTTCACCATCAGTATTCTTATTCAACGAAGATTCAGTAACCGTGGTTACTGTACTAATTCCACCCTGTAGCATTGCCAGTAAATCAAAAACAAGCTTTTGATTCAGATATACAGGGACTATCAATCTATCCATGATGTTTCCTTTTATGCATAACCTTTGTATATTGCGCATGCACACTTTCCCCCCGCATTTCCCCGACAAAAACCATACTAACCGGGCAATGCGAGCCAATATCGGCAAAAGCAAAACGAGCATGCTCACTTTGTTTTCCGTTTTAATGAATATGCACAACATATGTTTTTATTATGTTACTAACAATAAATAGTTTATCGAAAACAAGCAAATGCAAAATGCGCATATTAAAGGATAAAAGTGAGCATTCTCAGTCAATAACACGTTGCCAGTTAAAATACTTCTCATGGGCTAAAGCAAGCATTGGCATGTCTTCGGCTGTATCGCCGTAAGCATAAATGGTTTTAAAGTCAGACAAATTTACTTGTCGTTTAATGGCACTGACTTTATTCTCCAGGCTGCAGTCGCCCGACACATAACGCCCGGTTAATTTATTATTCTTTGTTTCCAGTTCGCTACATACCCACTTAATATCTTTTGAGAGACACCAGCAGGAGATATAAGGGCCTAATGAGGCCGACACCACATAAACTTCATCACCTTGCGCTTTGTGCCATTCAATTTTTGCCAGAGCTTCTGCTCTGATAACACTGGGGAGATATTGCTCGGAGAAACTACGGGCTAACCTTGTAATGTCAGCCACGGAGCTATTCCAGAACACGATTCTAGATAACAGCGGCCTTGTCTTTGACGGTTTAAGCAGCCCCAATTTATACAGTGCAATAAACGGTGAAGCTAATAACAGCGTTATTATTAGTCGGCGCTTGGGCGTAACGTAGAACAGGAACTTAGTATAAGTATCCTGCTCTGTTATTGTTCCGTCAAAATCAAAAAGTGCGAGATTCATTAGAGCCTATAATTAACTGGCTTTATCGCACTTAGGAATCGCATTGATATTGCGCTGAACGTCGGTCTCTAATTTAGTAACATCCATATCCTCAAGGAATAAAAAAAAGTCTTCATCGTCTTGAGTTTTTAAATAGACGTTTAATTCGGAGTTCCCCCAGGAGAAATTATCGTCACGACAAGCCGAAACCAACCGCACGTTCATACTGCCCGCTCCTCCTTTTTCATTATTCTCGCGATAGTCTCTTACCATTTGTTGGCCTTTGGTCATAATCTCAGCATCTTCTCTAGACAGCTGCATGACTGTAATTTTTTCATTTCCCTCAATGTCTTCTTTTAAGCCATCAGGAACCGCGTAGTCATCGTTAATTATTACCGGTAACGCATGGTCAAAACTATAATCAGGGTCATCTGTGCGAAAATTGAAATCGATAACAATATCGCCATCTCGCACGTTAACTCCTTCCGGGCTTCTAACGGCAACGACCAGCTGTTGCGGGTCTGTTTCTAATGGATTCAGATTCATCATTTTTATCATGGTACTAAGTGGAATATTACTGCATGAGGCAACGAGCGTTAGAACACTGGTTAAGAAAATGACTTTAAGTTTGTTCACAATGAGTCCCTTATTGATATGGCTTGTTAAATTACATTTAGATTTGTTATAAAAATGTATATCACACAAGTAACAGACCGTTGCTGTGAAACAAAGTTTCAAAACTGGAGATGATATGCTGGAAAAGGGAGAGGCACACCCTCGGGCGGGAAGAGGCGTAAGAATGAGCGGCCTGGGTATTCAGGAGTGTCGAAGGCCATGGATGGCCTTCGTCAAGCGTTCAGGGATGAACTTGCAGCGTCTCCTGAATACCCAGGTCGCTCATTCAGCCGAATTTCCGCCCGAGGGTTTGCCGTTATTTCCGCTTCGCGACTTGCCATAAAGCTTCTAACTCTTCAAGGTTGCAGTCATTCGGGTGTTTCCCCTGCTCGCTCAGGCTCTGCTCTATGTGCTGAAAGCGGGTTTTGAATTTTTCGTTAGCGCGTTGCAGCGCGGCTTCGGGGTTTACTTGCTTATGCCGGGCTAAGTTCACAACGGCAAACAGCAGGTCGCCAATTTCCTCTTCAATGTGGTCTTGCTCGGTAGCTTCTTTCACTTCCTGAATTTCTTCGTCCACTTTGGCGTAAACGGGCTCGGCTTCGGTCCAGTCAAAACCAACAGACGCAGCGCGTTTTTGCAATTTAGCGGCTTTTAAAATACTGGGCAGCTGGCTGGGAATGTCATCAAATACCGAGCCTTTGGCGTCTTTCTTTGTACGCTCCTGCTGTTTTATCTGCTCCCACTGAGCTTTAATTTCAGCGTCGGATAAATTCCGTTCAGCCTCGCTGCCAAACACATGCGGGTGCCGGCTTATCAGCTTTTCGGCGGTATGTGCGGCAATATCATCCAGTTCAAATTGCTGCTCTTCGCGCGCTAGCTGGGCGTAAAACACCACCTGAAACAGCAAGTCGCCCAGCTCATCTTTTATCGACGCCCAGTTACCCGACTGAATAGCATCCACCACTTCGTAGGTTTCTTCTATGGTGTAAGGAATTAATGAAGTCATGTTTTGCTTTAAATCCCAGGGGCAACCGCCTTCGGGATCACGTAAGCGAGTCATCACCTGTTGCAGTTGTTGCATTCCTTTCACTGAAGTACCTCTACTGTTTTAACTAGCTAGTGTTTTAAAGTGATGCGCTGAATCTGCTCAACGCCGTGCACCTGGCGTAGACGATCCATAATGCGGGTAAGCGCGTCGCTGTCTTTTACCGTTAAGGTTAACACCACTGTGGCTGACTGAGACGTCGCATCGCTTTCGCTGTCCATTTGCGCCACTGCCGCCTTTTCGTTGGACAATACGCTGGTAATGTCATGCAGCAGTCCGTTGCGGTCTAACGCCGAAATGCGCAGGCTGGCCCGGTATTCCTGCTTAGACTGCCCTGACCAGGACACATCAATGCCGCGCTCGGGGTGTTGCTGCAGTAAATGCTGTAACTGATCGCAGTCGCTGTGATGCACTGACACACCCCTGCCCTGAGTAATAAAGCCGGTAATAGGTTCACCGGGCAGAGGTTCACAGCAGTTAGCAAAGTGCATCATTAAGTTACCAATGCCTTCGACCGTTACGTCGGACTTCGGCGTTTTTGGTGCTTGCTTAGCTTTACGACGTTTGGTCAGGCGCTCTACTTTGTCGGCTTCGGTTTCCTGCGGTTTCAGAAAGTTAACCACCTGATGCAAGCGCACGTCGCCGGCACCAATAGCCGCTAATAAATCATCCAAAGTGGGCACGTTAAAGCGCTCAACAGCTTTGTTCGCGTCCTGCACATGCAGCTGATACTTCTGCAGTTCGTTTTCCAGTAACTCTTTGCCGGCCTGCAGGTTCTTGTCGCGATCTTCTTTTTTGAAGTAGGTATGGACCTTAGCCCGCGCTCGTGACGAGTGCAGATAACCCAGTTGCGGGTTCAGCCAGTCGCGCCTTGGTTGTGCGCTTTTCTGGGTCAGAATTTCAACCCGGTCACCGTTTTGCAGCTGATAAGTAAAAGGCACAATGCGACCATCAATTTTTGCGCCCACGCACTTATGACCCACCTGGCTGTGAATGTAGTAGGCAAAATCCAGCGGCGTTGAGCCCATGGGCAAGTCAACCACTTCCCCTTTTGGGGTGAACACATACACGCGGTCTTCAAACACCTGCGAGCGTATTTCGTCCACCAGAGTTTCGCTGCCGGCCATGTCTTCGTGCCAGGCCAGTAGTTTTCGCAACCAGGCAATTTTATCTTCAAAGCCGTGACGTTTACCGGCCGCTGCGCCCTCTTTGTACATCCAGTGCGCTGCTACACCCAGCTCGGCATCGTCGTGCATATCGTGCGAGCGTATCTGAATTTCAACGTTCTTTTGCTCGGGGCCAATGACCACGGTATGAATAGACTGATAGCCGTTCGGCTTAGGCGTTGCTACGTAGTCGTCAAACTCCGACGCAATATGCCGCCAGCACGAATGCACCACACCCAGCGCGGCATAACAGTCTTTCAAATTGTGCGTGAGAATACGCACGGCACGAATGTCGAATAGCTGGTCAAACTGCAGATGCTTCTTCTGCATTTTGCGCCAAATGGAGTAAATATGTTTCGGGCGACCATACACATCGGCATCGATGCCCTGTTGCTCTAAAGCGCTTTGCAGGCCGGACACAAAGTTGTCAATGTAATGCTCGCGGTCGGTACGGCGCTCATGCAGATGTTTCGCAATGTTTTTATAGGTGTTGGGGTGCAGGTAGCGAAAAGAAATGTCTTCCAGTTCCCACTTCAGCTGACCGATACCTAACCGGTTCGCCAGTGGCGCGTAAATTTCGGCGCATTCTTTGGCGGCCAGCACCCGGGTTTCTTCGTCGGCCTTTTTTACTTCGCGCAGATAACAAATGCGCTCCGCCAGCTTTATCAGCACCGCGCGCACATCTTCCACCATCGACAGCAGCATGCGGCGTACGTTGTCTATTTGTCCGCCATTAGGCTGACCATGTTGAAAATGCTGTAAGTCACCAATGCTCTGCATTTGCTGCACATTACGTAACAGCAGAATCAGGGGTTTCGATTGCTTACCGTTTAATTTGTCTAAATCAAGCTTCCCGGCTTCCAATAAAGGCACATACATGGCAGCCAGAAGAGATTCAGCATCGAGCTTCAGTGGCGCCAGTATCTCTACCATTTCCTGACCTTTTAGCAGCGCTTCAGCTTGCTCAGGAAACTGCTGTTCTAGCTCCTGCAACGTACTTTCTAAAGGCTCAGGATGACTCACCGCGTTCAGCCAATGCTGTTCACTGTCTTTATATTTGGGATCATCCACGTGGGTACTGCGTACATGGACCATGATTTAAGACTCTCGCTCCAGACAAACCATGGTTTCAATGTGATGGGTTTGCGGAAACATGTCAACTGTACAGAGCCGGGTTATGCGGTAGTCAGAGGTCTTTTTGTTGGTTTTTAAACCCATAATAGCCGCAATGTCACGCGCCAGAGTATTTGCTGCACAAGAAACGTACACGATGCGTTTGGGGCGGTGCTCGTGTTTAAGCTTTCGCAAAAGTCGCATCACACCTTCGGCGCCCGGACGGGCCGGGTCTAAACACCAGAGTTCCGCAGGTTCCTCTAAATCTGACGCCGTAATGTCGTTTAAGTCAGCGGCCAGAGAGGTCAAATTATTTAAGCCATTGGCTTCGGCGTTGCGGCGCGCTTGCTCCGCCATACGGTGCACGCCTTCCACCGCCAACACCGACTTTGCCCTGCGCGCTAATGGAACACTAAAGTTACCAATACCCGCGAAAAAGTCATACACCCGTTGTGTTTTTTCAGGCGCTAGCCAGTCCATAGCCTGCTGCACCATAGCGTCGTTAATACCGCCGTTCACCTGTAAAAAATCACCCGGTTGAAAATACAATTTGTCGCCGTCTATCGAGGTGTCAAACGACAGGCTGGCGTTATTCAGTGGTGCTAATTCACTGTCGCTTTGCAGCCCGATATCAATGTCGTTTTCGGCTTGCCATTGCTCAAGGGTCTGAATAGCAGCTTTAGGCAAGGTATCGGTTATGCGCAGCAGTATGGCCAGTTTATTAGTGTTAATAGCCTCTAAATGTCCCAGCCTGCTGGCAATACTCGAATTATTAAGTGCTGGATACAGTTTATTGACCGCTTGCAGCAAGCGCTCATCAGCGACCCGGCAGTCGTCGATAGCAACAATTTGGTGACTTTGCGCTTCGCGCAAGCCAATCAGCAGCTTTTGTTCTTTGCCCAGCCAGCGTGTAGCTAAACGCACTCTGCGTCTATAACGCGTTGGCGCGCTGACTAACGGTTCCTGCCAGGGTAACCTTTCTGTGCTCGCGTCAAATACGCCGAACTTTTGAAACAGTTCTTCCACCACTTGCTGCTTGTGTCGTAACTGATAGCTTTCGTCTACGTGCTGAAAGTCACAGCCACCGCACTCTACGTAATATTTACAGGGTGCTTCACGGCGATCAGCGCTGGGCTCTAAAATACGCTCCAGCGTGCCACTGTGCTTGCCGGTGGTTTTATACTGAATAACTTCGCCGGGTAAGGCGCCCATAATAAAACGGGTCGGCTGGCCTTTAACCGAAGAACGAACGACCGCACGCGCCTGATGATCAAGCGCTGACACTTCAGCTGTCAGGGTTTTACTAATGGATTTATTGCGCTTCTGCGGCTTAAAAAATTGCGCCATTTCGGTTGTGATTAACCCAGTTTATTTGGTTTCTAAAATAACGGTCGCTACGGCGTAATGCTTTTCGTCACTAATGGACAAATGGCTACCCGTAATTCCCAGCTCTTTTATCCATTGTGCGGCAGTTTCTGTAAAATGCCAGTCGGGTTTGCCAAATTCATCATGAACCACTTGCATATGCTGGAACGACAACCCGGCGGAAATACCACGGCCAAAGGCTTTGGAACAGGCTTCCTTGGCTGCAAAGCGTTTAGCCAGGAACGAAGCAGGATCAATCGATAATTCCATCTCTTTTTGTTCGTCAACCGTCAACACCCGTTGAGTCAGACTGTGACCACGAGACAAAGAGCTTTCCATTCTGGCTACTTCAACAATATCCGTACCTAAGCCCCAAATTCCCATTAGCGTGCCTTATCTAAAATGTTCCGCATATCGCGAACGGCCGTATCCAGGCCAACCAATACCGCACGGGCGATAATCGAGTGACCGATATTAAGCTCGACAATTTGAGGGATTTCTGCAACCTCTAAGGTGTTGTGGTAGTGCAGGCCATGCCCGGCGTTTACCTGTAAGCCAATAGAATGAGCGTACTCTGACATCTCTATTAAGCGTGCCAGTTCATCCGTCTGTTGTTGTTCAGTTTTTGCTTCGGCATACTGTCCGGTGTGTAATTCGATAATGGGAGCCCCGGCCTTCTTTGCGGCGTCTATTTGCTCGTGGTTAGCATCAATAAACAGCGATACCTGAATACCCGCATCGCTTAAACGAGCAGTTGCCTTTGTAATAGTTTCCAGCTGACCCGCAACGTCGAGACCGCCTTCTGTCGTCAGTTCCTGACGCTTCTCCGGCACCAGGCAGCTAAACCTCGGCTGGGTTTTCACAGCAATATCGAGCATTTCGTCGGTGACGGCCATTTCTAAATTCATCGGCACGTTTAATGTCTGCTTCAGCATAGCAACGTCACGGTCGGTAATGTGGCGACGATCTTCGCGCAAATGAATGGTGATACCATCGGCGCCGGCCTGCTCGGCAATGGCTGCTGCAGCTACCGGGTCGGGATAACGTACGCCTCGCGCATTACGCAGCGTGGCAATGTGGTCAATGTTAACGCCCAGGCGCAAACCTTTCATCATTCAGCTCCTTTTGTTCTTCGATTACCCCTGAACAATTCACGACTGCGCAGTGGTTTATCACCTAAATAGACCGATAAAGCGTCACGCATAATGTATTTTAACTGGCTTAAGCGCTTTTCGTCGTCAACGTCCCAGGCGGCAAGCCTTTCAATATCAGTTACAGGGTAAGCACGTTGCTGGTCATCTCTGGCTTGGGTCACAAAGCCATGATCGGGAAGAAAGTAACACCACTCAAACTCGGATAGCGCTGTCCCGTTATCGGCATCAAAATGCCAGTCAAACGCTGCGCCCAGGTGTTGTAATAACTGCCATTCAAATTGACGTAAAGCAGGCTCTACCCGCTCACTGCTGGTCATATTCTGTAACGCCGACACATAGCTTTCAAAAACCTCAGGGGCTTCAGCTTCGGCTGGCAGCAATCGTTGAATCAGTTCGTTGAGATAAAAACCGCTGTACAGCTTTTCGCCCTGTAATAAAAGTCTTTGAGTTGTCTGTTGCGGCTCCAGCAGAGTCAAGGTTTTTAAATCGCTACGCCCCTGAAATTCAGCCAATAGCGGCATAAATGGCTGTGTCAGACCGCGCCAGGGGCTTTTCGGGCGTTTAGCGCCTTTTGCAACCACCCGAACCCGGCCTTTATCTTCAGTAAACAGGTCCAGAATCAGACTGGTTTCCTGATAATCCCAACGATGCAACACCAGTGCCCGCTGCGCCACTGATTAATCCTCGCGGTAACCCAGACTTTTCAGAGCCCGCTCGTCGTCTGACCAACCGGATTTAACCTTCACCCACAACTTAACCATGACTTTGTTGTCCAGAAGCTTTTCTAAGTCGCGCCGCGCTTCTGTACCTATGGTTTTCAGCTTGCTGCCACCCTGCCCAATAACCATACGTTTTTGTGCATCACGCTCAACCAGTATCAACGCATGAATGTGGGTAGTACCTTTGTCAGACTGACCAAATTGCTCTATTTCTACCGTAGTTTCATAAGGCAACTCTTCACCGGTAAAGCGCATAAGCTTTTCGCGGATAATTTCGGCAGCCATAAAACGTACTGAACGGTCAGTCACGTAATCTTCAGGATAGTAGTGATACCCCGGCTGCAAATAACTGCGTACAATTTTCCGTAATTCGTCCAGATTGTCACCATGAGTCGCTGATATTGGCAGTATTGCAGCAAATTTATGCTGTTCATTCAGCCACTGTAAATGCGGTAACAACTTTTCTTTGTCTTTTACCTGGTCAACTTTATTAATCAGTAATACCACCGGACCTTTAACCCGCTGAATTTTTTCCAGCACCATTTTGTCGTCTTCCAGCCACTTCAGGCTATCCACCACAAACAACACTAAATCTACGTCTTTTAACGCAGACGAAGCTGTCTGGTTCATCACCCGGTTAATAGCTCGCGGCTCTTGTTTATGCATACCCGGCGTATCAACATAAACGGCCTGACAGTCGCCATCGGTATCAACCCCTAAAATGCGATGTCGGGTTGTCTGCGGTTTATTTGAGGTAATACTGATTTTTTGCCCCAGCAAACGATTAATCAGTGTTGACTTACCCACGTTTGGACGGCCGACAATGGCGACAAAGCCGCTGTGTTTATTTTCGTCCAGTTCTATATCCAGCGTCATGCGCTCTCCTGCAAATGTTCTAAAGCGGCCATCGCGGCTGCCTGTTCGGCTTTACGACGGCTGGTACCTGTGCCCTTAAAAGCACCTTCGATACCCTCGACAGAACAGTTCACGGTAAATTGTTGATTATGGGCCTGTCCCTGCGTAGCAACAACCTCGTACTCGGGCAAAGGTTTTTGACTCGACTGCAACAGTTCCTGCAAGCGGGTTTTTGGGTCTTTCTGACTGGTTCCGGGCTCAATTTGCGTCAACTGAGGTTCAAACCAGTTGAGAATAACCTGCTGAACTTTATCCATGCCACTGTCCAGATAAATAGCTCCAATAATGGCTTCAACCGCATCTGCCAGAATAGATTCTCGACGGTAGCCACCGCTTTTGAGCTCACCCTGGCCTAACGACAGAAAATCTCCCAGTCCCATTTTCTTACCAAGCTTAGCCAAAGAACGGCCACACACTATGGCGGCTCGCATACGGCTTAAATCGCCTTCAGGTACTTTGGGAAATTTTTTATACAAAGCTTCGGCTATAACTAACCCCAGAATGGAGTCACCTAAAAACTCTAAACGTTCATTATGTGCTGGTGACGCACTACGATGGGTCATTGCCTGACGCAAAAAATCCTGCTGTTCAAACTGGTGACCAACAATCTTTTCCAACTTCGTTAAAGGTGGTTTGGGCAAACTCACTCAATACTCCCTAGCCTTTCAAATCGAACTCCGGTAGGAACCCATGACGGCAACCAACTATCGCGACTGCGATCCATTTCAAAGCTCATCCAGATAAAGACCGCTCTGCCAACCAGCAGCTCCTCATCGACAAAGCCCCAATAGCGGCTGTCGCGTGAGTTATCGCGGTTATCACCCATTGCAAAATACTGACCTTCAGGCACTACCCACTCGTCTTTTCGCGTACCCGGCTGGTTAAAATACAACATAGTGCGCGGTGCAACACGCGGGTCAATGAGTATTTCGTGGGTCACCTGGCCTAAATCTTCACTATAAGTTCTCAATGGAGACGAGCCGGAAAAGTATGTTCCATCTTCTTTTAGTGACGTTGAGACCACTTTCATTTCTTCACAATCGCGTTCACCTGCAGCACAAGCTGGCTGAATGTAGAGCGCTTTATTACGATAGATAATCCGGTCACCGGGTAGACCAATCACACGTTTTATATAGTCAATATTCGGGTTTTCCGGATATTTGAAAACGGCGACATCGCCCCGTTCAGGCTCTGAAGTTTCAATCAAAGTCTCTTGAAAGACAGGATCTTTAATACCATAGGAAAACTTCTCTACCAGAATAAAGTCTCCCTTTAACAGGGTTGGCATCATTGAACCCGAAGGTATCTGAAACGGTTCATACAACAACGTACGTACAACTAACACCAGAGCTATCACAGGAAAAATCGATTCGCTCAGCTCCATCAGCTTAGGCTGAGGTGCAAGATTCTCTCTTTGTTCGTCGGTTAAAGCGCTGGAGGTTTTAGTCTCAAGCTCGGCAATAACCGCCTTACGTTTTGGCTTCAGCACTCGTGCGTCGTAAAGCCAGAATAGTCCGGAGATAACAGTAATAAAGGTTAAAATAATTGAAAAATAATTGGCCATTCCTATTTGCCCACTTTTAAAACCGCAAGGAAGGCTTCCTGAGGTACTTCTACATTACCCAGGTTCTTCATGCGCTTTTTACCCTCTTTTTGTTTTTGTAAAAGTTTCTTCTTACGGCTAATGTCGCCACCATAACACTTAGCGGTTACGTTCTTACGGAGCTGCTTGACCGTCGAACGCGCAATAACATGGTTGCCAATGGTCGCCTGAATGGCGATATCAAACATCTGCCGTGGAATTAACTCACGCATTTTATCAACCAGCATCCGACCACGCCCTTCAGCGTGATCACGGTGAGTGATCATTGCCAGAGCATCCACCCGGTCACCATTAATCAGTATATCGACACGAACCATGTCCGCAGATGCAAATTTCTTGAACTGATAATCCAGTGACGCATAACCACGACTGGTCGACTTTAATCTGTCAAAAAAGTCCATGACCACTTCTGCCATAGGCATCTCGTAGGTTACCGCGACTTGTTTACCGTGATAAGTCATAGCGGTTTGCAAACCGCGCTTATCAACACACAGGGTAATAACATTACCCAAAAACTCCTGTGGAACCAAAATATGAGCTTCCACAATGGGCTCGTAAATAATTTCAATGTCGTTCACCGGCGGCAGATTAACCGGATTATCCACTTTTACCATGCTGCCGTCAGTTTTTTCTACTTCATAAACAACGGTCGGAGCGGTGGTGATCAGATCAATGTTGTACTCGCGTTCCAGGCGCTCCTGAATAATTTCCATGTGCAACATGCCGAGGAAACCACAACGGAAACCAAAGCCCAGTGCGGCGGAGTTTTCTGGCTCGTAAAAGAGTGAAGCGTCATTTAATGACAACTTACCTAAAGCATCGCGAAACGACTCGTAATCTTCTGAGCTAATTGGAAACATGCCCGCATAAACCTGAGGTTTTACTTTTTTAAAACCCGGTACCGGCTCTTTTGCAGAATTCTTCGTATTGGTCAGAGTATCGCCAACGGGTGCACCCAGAATGTCTTTAATCCCTGAAATGACATAACCTACCTCGCCGGTATGTAAAATACCGGTTTCGTGAGGCTTCGGGTCAAAGTAGCCCACCTTATCAATTTGGTAAGACTGTCCGGTGGACATTACCGTCATTTTTTCGCCCGCACGCAGGGTGCCGTTGCGTACGCGAACCAAAGACACGACGCCTTGGTAATTGTCGAACCAGGAGTCGATGATCAGTGCCTGTAAGGAATCTTCCGGCTCACCCTGGGGCGGCGGTATCTGGCGGACAATACGTTCCAGCACATCATCAATACCAATACCGGTTTTTGCCGAGCATTGAACGGCATCCACAGCTTCAATACCAACAATATCCTCTATTTCCTGCGCCACACCCATAGCATCGGCTTGTGGCAGGTCGATTTTATTCAGAACAGGAACCACTTCCAGATCCATTTCAATGGCTGTATAGCAGTTAGCCAGGGTCTGTGCTTCAACACCCTGAGCTGCGTCAACAACCAACAAGGCACCTTCACAGCCAGCCAGAGAACGCGACACTTCATAAGAAAAGTCAACATGTCCGGGAGTATCAATGAAGTTTAACTGATAGGTTTCACCATCTTGAGCTGTGTAATAAAGCGTCACGCTCTGCGCTTTAATTGTAATCCCCCGCTCGCGTTCCAAATCCATGGAATCAAGCACTTGCTCTGCCATTTCACGGTCAGTCAGTCCACCACAATGCTGAATCAGACGATCCGACAATGTTGATTTGCCATGGTCGATGTGAGCGATGATCGAGAAGTTACGAATATTACTTTGCTTGAACGCCCTGGTCGGCATTGATGATACCTCTGTAAAACTAAATTCTGACACTTAAAAAATGAGTCCCGATCATACTCATGTTGGCGACAAGAACAAAGGACTTTATGACAGTTCAGGGGGTTGAGTGCTGCCCCCGGGCGCTACCATTTCAAGTTTCACCATTGCGTTGACCTGAATGTCGCGTTTGCGAAACCAGCGTTTTAACCCCCAGAAGGTAAAAGTAAAGCCGGAAAAGGACAGTAAAATAACAACACCTTCGGATAAAATACCGGTATTTTCCAGTAGTACCGCCATAAGTAGCAAAGTCAGTATGGGTAAACCATAAAGCAATAGCGCAAAACGGGTTACGGCAGTTTCAGGAACGTCTAATTGCACCTGATCGCCCGGGTTAAAGTTCTGCTCTGTCACCACGGTAAAATCGGCATTTCTGTCAGCAAACAATTTACTTAAAATACCAGCACCGCAGTTGGATATCTGCGCGCATCCTGAGCAAGCGGTCTTTAATTGAGTGGTTACCGTAACGCGGTTGCCATCAACCGCTGTCACTTCTGCTATTTCTTTCATTATTTAACTTCTTCTGCTATTCGCTGAGCCATAGATAAAGGCACCTGACCCACTACGGTCACCAAAAAATTATTATACGGTTTTGAAAACAGAGTTTGCGAAGAAGACAACGCGAGATCGGTTTCCATAGCTGCAGTCAATTCAGCGACATAAACCGAATACTCTGCCAAACCATCAGAAAACAAGTAGTGATCAACCGGTGTCGAATCAACAACCAGTGTATGACTTTGCTGACTCAACAACTTAAAACCTTGCGGTGCCCACCGCGGTTCAATGCGGTAATTCGTTGCCGTTTTTATCCTAAGATCTTCCAACAAAGGCGGCATTTCAATACTTTTAATTTCCTTCGTTATTTCAGGAGCAGAGTCGCGAACCGATAAACTGGTCAATTGAACCTGTTCTACGATATCACCAGATTGGTTCAACATGATCATTTTTAACGGCATGCCATGCTTACGATCAACCCACAACGCATAACTGTAGCGTTGGTTGTCTTTGCTCAAAATACGAATATTCTGAGCATTACGTCCTAATACTCTGGCACCACCGCCAACAGTAACTTGATAACTGTGACTCAGGCGCTCAAAAGGCTCGGCAAAAGCGGTCGGAAAAATAGTCGTTATAGTGTTGGACTTTAATGCGTAGTTGTTTGCTGAGGTATGAAAGTGAGCCACCCGATCATCAATTCTTAATATGCGAAAATCAGGGCCGTTCATTTGAATGAGTAATTCGGTGCTGCCCGCCTGCGGGTCATTTCCCTGCAACCATTGATAAGGTTCAATCTGGTCGCCGTGTACGTGCACTAAAGAAGATTCAAAGTTCAGTTCAGTTAAGGCTTCTGCCATGCGATTGAACCAGTCTGCACCACTTTCCGCCTGTTCGCTAGTCTGCTGAGCGCTGACCGTAAAGGTGCCGGCTAATAAAATAGCGCTGCATAAAATCGACCGATACAACCGAGTTATCATAGTCTTAATTACCTTTATTGAGCTCCTGCTCTGGTTGCTCATCTTTTTCTGCTTTTTGTTGCAACATGAGTTGCTGCTGATGATCGATCAAATAAGACTGAACCTGCCGGCGTCGCTGCTGATCATTGATTTGCGACATAGGCTCAACCCGATTCAGGCTTACCGGTTCACGGCCACCACCAATGGGATTGGTCAGCAATGCAGGTTCTGCGCTACCGCCCTCAGCAGTTACTGGTTGCTGATACGTTTGTACCGTCATTACCGCAACAACGGCGACACTGGCCGCAACAGCAACTTTAGCAACAGGCTGCAACCAACGCGAAGCGGCTTTGTTCTGACTCTTAGAGCGGCCAAACCCTGGTTTTACAACCTTATTTGACTCTTGACTGACACTAGCACGGACTTGTTCACTAATATCCATACTGATATCGGTATTTAAGTCTCCTTTTATTGCCGCACGAATAACACTATAACGGTGCCATTCCTGCATAGCTTGCTCATCACCTAATAGCTGTTCAATTTCATCAGCATTAATGGATTGATCATCAAATAGCGCAGATGTCGATTCTGACTTGTTCCGAGACATAGATGCCCCTCTTTAGTTTACCGTTCCAGCAACGGTCGGAGTTGATTATCTATTGCTTCCCGGGCGCGAAAGATGCGAGAGCGGACAGTCCCTATAGGACAATCCATTTCCAGCGCAATTTCCTCGTAACCGAGACCCTCAATTTCCCTTAACGTAATTGCCCGGCGTAAATCTTCAGGCAAGTCATCAATTGTTTTCAGTACCACATCTCTGATTTCATCAGACAGCATTTGTCGTTCCGGAGAAGCACTATCTCTGAGTGCCCCTGCTCCTTCGTAAAACTCTGCGTCTTCAGCATCGATGTCGGATGCGGGCGGCTTTCTGCCTTGCGAAACCAAATGGTTTTTCGCGGTATTCACTGCAATTCGGTACAACCAGGTATAGAAGGCACTATCACCACGAAAATTCGGTAACGCTCGATACGCTTTGACAAAAGCTTCCTGTGCAACATCCGGCACGTCACCCTGTTGTTTGATATAACGCGATATCAAACTCATGACTTTATGCTGATACTTTTTTACCAGTAGATCAAAAGCCCGGTTATCACCTTGTTGTACTCTCTCGACCAACTGCTGGTCACTCACCTGTTCGCTCATCCGAGCCTGTTCTCCCTTAACCCAGGAACTGCTGGAACTGGCGGCCCGTCCTGATTGTTACTGACTGTGACAAAGCCGCGTGTAAAAAGTTCGCAAAAATATCGCCAAATGCGTAAAATTGTCCAAAATTCACATTGAGTACTTTATGGAACCTATTACAAATTATCAATGCGATGTACTGATTATTGGTTCGGGAGCCGCCGGTTTAACCACTGCTTTACAGTTAGCTGATGACTTAAAAGTCATCGTGTTAAGCAAGGGGCCGCTCACCGAAGGTTCGACGTTTTACGCACAAGGCGGCATAGCCGCAGTATTCGACGAAGATGACAGTATTGAAAGTCATATTGAAGATACTCTGATTGCTGGTGCAGGCCTTTGCGATCCCAAAGCGGTCAAGTTTACCACAGAAAACGCCCGGGAAAGTCTACAATGGTTGATTGACGCCGGTGTTGGTTTTGATCAAGTACCATCAAAAGATGACAATCCTGCGTATCATCTAAACCGTGAGGGTGGTCATAGTCACCGGCGAATTTTACACGCGGCTGACGCTACCGGCAAAGCAGTACAAACCACATTGCAGAAAAAAGCGATGGAACACCCCAACATTCAAGTACTTGAACGTTACAATGCGGTAGACTTGATAACCGGTTCACGCGTTGGCAAATCCAGTGGGTGTTACGGTGCTTATATCTGGAACCGCCAGAAAGAACAAGTTGAAACCGTTGCCGCAGGCTCCGTAGTATTAGCGACAGGTGGCGCCAGTAAAGTTTACCAGTACACCAGTAACCCGGATATTGCCAGTGGCGACGGTATTGCTATGGCCTGGCGCGCTGGCTGCAGTGTTGCCAATATGGAATTTAACCAATTTCACCCCACCTGTTTGTTTCACCCTAACGCCCGAAGCTTTTTGCTCAGTGAAGCGTTACGTGGGGAAGGCGCTTTACTGAAACGTCCAGACGGCAGTCGCTTTATGCCCGATTTTCACGAGTCTGCTGAGTTAGCGCCGCGGGATGTCGTTGCCCGGGCCATAGACCATGAGATGAAACGTTTAGGTGCCGACTGCATGTACCTGGATATTTCTCACAAACCAAAAACCTTTATTCAGCAACACTTCCCGACCATTATGGAAAAATGTCTATCATTTGGCATTGATATTTCCACACAGCCAATGCCGGTAGTTCCTGCTGCACATTACACCTGTGGCGGTGTCAAAACCGACATAAATGCCGCTACCGATTTACCCAACCTCTATGCCGTAGGAGAGGTGGCCTGTACAGGCTTGCACGGAGCTAACCGCATGGCCAGTAACTCGCTGCTGGAATGTTTAGTCTTTGCCCGTGCGGCAGCTAAAGACATTTTAACTAAACGGCCTCAGCAGCAGATTTTAAGCCATATTCCCGGCTGGGATGAAAGTCAGGTGGGCAGTTCTGATGAAGAAGTCATTATTCAACATAACTGGCATGAGCTACGCCTGTTTATGTGGGATTACGTGGGCATAGTTCGCACCACTAAACGGCTGGAACGGGCATTACACAGAATTGAATTGTTACAACGTGAAATTCACGAGTACTACTCAAACTTCCGTGTAAGCAACAACTTACTGGAGTTACGCAACCTGGTTCAGGTAGCGGAACTGATTGTAAGAAGTGCTATGACCCGCAAAGAAAGCCGAGGCTTACATTTTACTCTGGATTATCCTGACACTCTGGAAGAAGCCAGACCAACCGTGCTCAAGCCTAAAGGTTAGATATGGCCATTTGTTGTAACTGGCGCCGCAGTTTTATCTGCTGCGCCGTTGACAACTGAAACCACCAAATCCATAACCATCGGCGTTTTTGTCTGCCCATTTCTGTTTTGTAAGTCAGCGGTAATAAAACCAACAAACGACCAACCACCAGTGCTTTACTAAACAATTGGCAAGATTGATCCTGCCACCACCAGTAATGCCCGCAGACCGACACCGACAGCTTTGCCATTGGCCGCTGCAAAATGAAATAACTGTCGGGGTTCACAGAGACGTTTTACACTTTAACGCGTAACAACATAAACCGAATCATTTCAGCAAGCTCTTCGTCTTCGCATTTTTTATGACCCATAAACCAGGCGAACAGATCCGGGTCATCACAGGTAATCAGACGACGAAATACCGCTTTTTGCTCTTCACTAAGCTCGTCATAAGCCTGATCAACAAAAGGTTCAAACAAAACGTCCAGTTCCAACATGCCACGCCGGCAAGCCCAACGTAAACGACGCTTATCTTTTAGTGCTTCTTCCGATTGTTTTAACGGCAACATAAAATCTCCGCAGCAACTGCCCTTGTAATTGGATAATGTGCCCTAATATTACCACGTAAGTTATTTAATAAGGAGTCATTGTGGTTGAGTTAACGCAGCATTTTAGTGACGCAAATTTAGATAGCCTTTCCGTCCAACTGACGGATTATGGTATCCTTTCGGTATCCGGCGAAGATGCTGACAGTTTTTTACAGGGTCAGCTGACATGTGATTTGCGCAAACTCGACCAGAATAATTGGCTCTATGGCGCACATTGCGACCAAACCGGAAAAGCCTTTAGTGTCTTCTGGCTTTGTCGCGCAGCCGATGCCGTCTTTATGATCATGCATCACAGTGCCATTGAAGGCTCTTTGGCACAATTAAAGAAATATGGTGTCTTTAGTAAAGTCACCATTGAAAATGTTAGTGACGACTGGAACCTTGCCGGTGTATTCGGCAGCAATGCGACCAGCGTAGTATCAGAATTTGATGGCCGGGTAATGCAGGTTGGGAGTCATCCCGACCAATATCTATTACTTAGTCAGCAACCAATTTCTACGGATTATCCGCAGCCCTACTGGGATGCGTTGGAAATTGAACGGGTTCGTCCACAACTTTCGTCTGAAAACAGCCAGGCGTTTGTCCCGCAAATGATGAATTTGCAGGTGTGGGATGGAATCAGTTTTGACAAAGGATGTTATATCGGCCAGGAGACTATTGCCCGAATGAAGTATTTGGGCAAACAGAAGCGGGCACTCTTTCGTTTATCCGGTGAAGTAACGCCTCAAGTTACCCCAGGTATGCAATTAGAGAAAGCCATTGGCGATAACTGGCGTCGTGCAGGTACGGTCATTATGGCAGTGAACCGCACCGACACCCAAGTGGACTTATTAGCTGTTTTACCCAGTGATATTGACACTGACACAGCTATTCGGGTTCGGGATGACGACGTAAGTCTTCTGGAAATACACTCACTGCCTTATCAATTAGGTTAAACTTATGAGCGAAACCATTGCACAAAACAAAGTCGTGGCTATTAACTATGCCGTTAAAACGGAAGATGGCCAGACCCTGGACGAGTCTAAAGATGGCAGCCCACTGAACTTCATCCACGGTCGTGGCATGCTGATTCCTGGTCTGGAAAATGCACTGGAAGGCAAAACTGTCGGCGATAACTTCACTGCAGAAGTTAAACCAGAAGAAGCTTATGGCGAACGTCATGACGGCTTAATCCAGACTGTACCACGTAACCTATTCGGTGAAAACGAAGTACAGCCAGGCATGCAATTCCGCGCCAGCACGGATCAAGGTGAGCAGTCAGTTGTTATCGTTGAAGTCAAAGACGACGAAGTAACTGTCGATGGTAACCACCCATTAGCGGGTGTTAACCTGAACTTTGACGTAGAAGTTATCGAAGTTCGCGACGCGACTGAGGAAGAGCTTGAACACGGTCACGTTCACACTGAAGGCGAAGAACAAAACGATCAATAAGCCCGAATGTGTTGTAGAAAGTTAAGAGAAACCCGGCTGAGCAGCTGGGTTTTTTGTTTTACGCAACAACACTGCGCTCTAAATCTAATAACTCCTGCTTACGTTCCAGCCCGGCCGCAAACCCTCGTAAGGAACCATCCTGACCAATAACCCGATGGCACGGAATGACAATAATCAGTGGATTTTTCGCAATTGCACTGGCCACAGCACGCGTTGCTTCAGGTTGTTCCAGTTCATCAGCTACCTGCTGATAACTCAACGTTGTACCGACCGGAATTCGTTGTAGCACCGATAATACGCGTTTCTGAAAATCAGTTACCTGAGGCCACAGTGGTAAGTCGAAGTAATAATTTGAGTTGCTGAAATACGCCTGAATTTGGTGAGTAACAGCCTGCAGCACGTCGTTTTTCGGGTTGCGCTCGAATAGGCTCATATCAGGACAATGCTTTTGCCCCGAATAGTACAAGCCAATAAGGTACTGATTATCTGCTATCGCGTACATTTTTCCTAACGGTGTCGAAAACTCAGAATAGTACATAGAAATCTCGCTTTTTGGCGCTGCGCTGATAAAAAAACGCGTTAACTGACGATAGAAAGTGACTATAGCCGTTAACGCGTTTTCTACCTGATTTTTAGCCGGCTAATTAATCAGCTTTTGGACGCATATGCGGGAACAATAATACATCACGAATTGAAGCCGAATCGGTTAGCAACATAACCAGGCGGTCGATACCAATACCCTCGCCTGCTGTAGGTGGCATACCGTGTTCAAGCGCGGTCACGTAATCTTCATCGTAGAACATCGCTTCGTCATCACCCGCTTCTTTTTGTTCAACCTGTTCGCGGAAACGTTCAGCCTGATCTTCGGCATCGTTCAGCTCTGAGAAACCATTGGCTAATTCACGGCCGCCGGCAAAGAACTCAAAGCGATCAGTCACAAACGGATTGTCGTCGTTACGACGTGCCAGTGGCGAGACTTCTGCCGGATACGCTGTAATAAAGGTTGGCTGAATCAAACGGTGTTCAGCAACAGTCTCGAATATCTCAATTTGGATTTTGCCTAAGCCCCAGGATGATTTGACACTGACTCCAACCTGCTCGGCAATTTTCGTTGCGCTACTCAGGTCATTAAGTTGCTCCGCCGCCACTTCCGGCATGTACTTGATAATAGCTTCCAGTACGGTCATACGCTCGAACGGCTTACCGAAGTCGTAATCAATGCCCTGACTGGTGAACTGAGCTGAACCTAATACGCTCTCTGCCGCACCACGCAGCATTTGCTCGGTTAAATCCATCAAGTCATGATAATCGGCATACCCCCAGTAGAATTCCAGCATGGTGAATTCCGGGTTATGACGGGTTGAAAGGCCTTCGTTACGGAAGTTACGGTTAATTTCAAAGACTTTCTCAAAACCGCCAACCACTAGACGCTTCAGGTATAGCTCTGGTGCAATACGCAAAAACAGCTCCATATCCAGCGCATTATGATGCGTGCTGAATGGACGCGCTGCTGCACCACCAGGAATGGCCTGCATCATCGGCGTTTCAACCTCCAGGAACTGACGTTCGCTTAAAAAGCGACGAATGTAATCAATGACTTTAGAGCGCACCATGAAGGTGTTTCGGGATTCATCATTTGTAATCAGGTCCAGGTAACGCTGACGATAGCGGGTTTCCTGATCAGCCAGACCATGGAATTTATCGGGTAGCGGACGCAACGCTTTGGTCAATAGGCGGATGTCGTCAACCTGAACGCTCAACTCTCCGGTTCCGGTGATAAACAAGGTACCAGAGACACCAATAATGTCGCCTAAGTCCCACTTCTTAAATTCGGTGTTGTAGTAACCCTCCGGTAAGTTATCCCGGGCAACGTACACCTGAATTTTTCCACTCATATCCTGAATGGTTGCGAAACTGGCTTTACCCATAATACGTCGGGTCATCATGCGACCAGCAACCTTTGCGCGAATGCCCTTTTCTGCCAGCTCTTCTTTGCTGACATTGTCGAATTCAGCGTGCAAGTCGGTCGCCAACGAATCCCGACGAAAATCGTTCGGGAATGCGATACCTTTATCGCGAAGCGCCGACAGTTTCGCCTTTCGTTGTGCGATCTGCTCGTTTACATCTACTTCGGGTGCTTGCGATTTATCAGTCATTATCGATTTTCCTCTGTCGGGATACTTAAATTAAACTCACAGCCCGCTTTTTAAGCTGGCCTCAATAAATGGGTCCAGGCCGCCGTCAAGAACGACCTGAGTGTTACGGTTTTCGATGCCCGTACGTAAATCTTTTATACGCGAATCATCCAGAACATAAGAGCGGATCTGACTCCCCCAGCCGATATCGGCTTTTGAATCCTCCAGCGCTTGCTTCTCTTCGTTCTGCTTCTGAATCTCCATTTCATACAGTTTTGCTTTCAACTGCTTCATGGCTGAATCACGGTTTTTATGCTGCGACCGATCACTCTGGCACTGAACAACAATACCGGATGGTTCGTGCGTTATACGAATAGCCGAGTCGGTCCGGTTAACGTGCTGACCACCCGCACCTGACGCACGGTAGGTATCAACCCGCAAGTCAGACGGATCAACCTCGATATCAATATCGTCATCCACTTCGGGAAAAACAAACACCGACGCAAAGGACGTATGGCGGCGATTACCGGAATCAAAGGGTGATTTACGCACTAACCGATGCACACCGGTTTCGGTGCGCAACCAGCCGTAAGCGTATTCGCCCATTATATGCACGGTTGCCGATTTTATTCCGGCCACATCACCTTCGGAAAGCTCGGTGATTTCGGCCTTAAAGTCATGCGCCTCGGCCCAACGCAAATACATACGCAACAAGATATTAGCCCAGTCCTGAGCCTCAGTACCGCCGGAACCAGACTGAATATCCAAGTAGCAGTCAGCCGAATCGTTTTCTTTAGAAAACATACGACGGAACTCCAGGGTTTCCAACTGTTTTAATAAGCCAGACAATTCATCCTGAGCCTCGTTGAAGGTATCTTCATCTTCCGCTTCTACCGCTAAATCCACTAAGCCTTCAACATCATCCAAGCCCTGCTGTAGTTTATCCAGGGTCTGGAGCACTTGTTCCAGTGCCGAACGTTCTTTACCTAAGGCTTGTGCTCGTGGTGGATCATCCCAGACACCGGGTTGTTCCATTTCACGAGTCACTTCTTCCAGACGCTCTAACTTGGCATCGTAGTCAAAGATACCCCCTAAGCGAATCACTCCGCTCACGCATATCTTTTATGTTGTTGTAGGTTGCGTTGGTCTCAAACATGCGACTGCCTAATTCTGTTAATTCCGAAGGGGGCATAGTTTAACGTATCGCGCGAATTTGCTCCACCAACAACTGAACGTTTGTGCGCCCACGGAAGTGATTCAGTTGAGGCTTGTATAAAACTTCAACAAACGACACCTGTTGTGTTGGCAATTGTTGTGTATCGATATTAAACGCAATAGCATCCAATAATTCGCCTTGCGGATGTCGTAACACCAGTTTCAGGTGACGTTCGCCAACAATGCGTTGATCGACCAGTTCAAACTGACCATCAAACATCGGTTCCGGAAATTGCTGACCCCAGGGGCCTGCGTTTTGCAGCATACTAATGCTTTCTAATGACAGTTGTGGTGCAGTCAGCTCTCCGTCAGACCAAAATACTCGTTGTTTTTGTTCTTCAGATAACCACTCAGACGCAACTTGCTCAGCCAACTCAGAAAACCGTGTTAAGTTTTCTTTTTTCAGCGTTAACCCCGCCGCCATTGCATGTCCGCCGAAACGCTTCATGATCCCCGGCTCCAGGCTATGAATTCGCTCCAGTAAGTCACGCATGTGTAAGCCACTAACAGAACGGGCCGAGCCTTTAAGAAATTCTTCGTCATCGTTAGCGAAGGCAATAACCGGCCGGTTTACTTGTTCTTTTACCCTACCGGCGACAATACCAATGACACCGGCATGCCAGTCAGGCTGATACAAAGTGACCAAATCCGGCATCTGGCCCTGATCAAAACGCAGCTTCGCAACGGCGCTTTCAGCGTGCTCGCGCATTTCGGTTTCAATGGATTTACGTTGCTGGTTTAAGTCATTCAATTGCTGAGCCAGCTCCCGCGCACGAGATTCATCGCCTAACAAACATTCAATACCCAAACCAATGTCATCGAGTCGCCCTGCGGCGTTAATGCGTGGACCTAAAGCAAAACCTAGATCGCTGGCAGCTAACTCACTCGCATTGCGATTAGCAACTTCCAGCAGAGCGGTAATACCCGGCCGGCTCATGCCCTTTCGAATACGGGCAATACCTTGCTGTACCAACACGCGGTTGTTGTAATCCAGCGGAACAACATCGGCAACGGTTCCCAAAGCCACAAGATCCAGCCAGTCGGCTAAATTCGGGAGCGGCTCAATACCGCCCTCACGCAGTGCTGAACGCAAAGCCAGCAAAACATAAAAAGCAACGCCGACACCGGCTAAATTCTTACTTGGAAATTCGCACCCTTCCTGGTTCGGGTTAACAATAGCGTTGGCAACCGGAAGTTCAGACGGCGGTAAATGGTGATCCGTTACTAAAACCTGTATGCCTTTTTCACGGGCAACAGTAATGGCTTCATGCGCGGCGATACCGTTATCCACCGTAATAATAAGCTGCACGTTTTCTTCAGCCAGTTGTTCGACCATAGCAACAGAGAGTCCGTAGCCGTCTGTCATTCGGTTCGGAACCTGATAACCAACCTGTTGTAAACCAAAAGCCTGCAAGGCAGAGACCATTAGCGCCGAGCTGGTGGCTCCATCGGCATCAAAGTCTCCGCAAATACAAACTTTTTCTTGGTTTTTTAATGCATTTCGAAGCAGTTCAACGGCTTCATCAATATCTTTCAATGACGAAAAGTGAAGCAGCCCTGAAGCTTTCAGAGATAATTCGTCGGCGCTACGCACCCCGCGCCGCGCATAAATTTGCCGCAACAAAGAGGGCATTTGTTGCGGCAAAAAATTATCGTCAACCACTTCATAACGACGTATTTCATAGTCACTCATGAATTATTGCGACTCACCTTTGCGAATTTCAGCGGCTAACCGCGATGCAGGAACGGCGCCGGGGATCAGGCGGCCATCAGGCAGAACAATGGCGGGCGTTCCGGTTACACCGAAAGATTTGCCCAACTGATAGTGCTCTGCGACAGGATTACTGCAACTTGAACTACCGCTGTAATTTTTTTCGTCTTTGAATGCGCTAATAGCGGATTTTTTATCATCAGCGCACCAGACCGTTTGTAACTGCCGACCACCTTTACTATCCATGCCCCCGCGAGGAAATGCTAAGTACTTAATGGTAATACCTTCGGCGTGATAACTGCCCATATTTTCATGTAAGCGCTGGCAGTAACCGCAAGTTGTATCGGTAAAAATGGTGACCTGATATTTTTCATTTTCTGCCGGATAAACGATCATATCGTCAGTAAAGCCTTTCAGCATTTTCAGCCGTACTTTTGCCATCGCCGCTTCACTTAGGTTTTCTGGTTCACTACCGGTAATGTCGAATACGTTCCCACTAATCAGTCGCTCACCATTGTCAGAAACATAAAACATGCCTTGATTGGTAATAGCCCGAATGTAGCCATCAATTTCACCGGGTTCTGTCGACAGTACTTCGATACCCATCTTGTTCAAATGACGGGCATCAACCTCATTTTGTTCCGCACCCAAAGTGGATAAGCTGAAACTTGCAACGACTAAACCGGCTAAACCTACTAAAGACTGTAAATTGCGCATAAATACCTCATAAATTAACTGTCCGAACCCTACCCTTTTACCGACTATAATGCAATTAGCCCCGTGGATGATGCTGAGCATGCAGTGCCTGAAGACGCTCGCGTGCAACCTGAGTATAAATTTGTGTGGTGGATAAATCACTATGCCCCAATAGCATCTGTAACACGCGCAAATCGGCACCGTGGTTTAACAAATGGGTTGCAAACGCGTGGCGCAACGTATGAGGCGATAGATGCGCATAAATGCCGGCTTCTTCGGCGTAATGCCTTAATCGGTACCAAAATGCCTGGCGTGTTAACAGTGAACCTCTTTGCGTCACGAATATCCAGGAGCTGCTTTTATCCGTTATCGCCGGGCGTCCATGTTTTAAGTAACTGTCGAGCCACTCAAGAGCGTCTTCACCTAAAGGCACCAAACGTTCTTTATTGCCCTTACCGATAACTCTGACCAAACCTTGCTGGCGGCTAAGCTGATCGTACTGCAGACGAACCAGCTCGGTTACCCTCAACCCGCTGGCATAAAGCACTTCCAGCATGGTTCGGTCGCGCAGGCCAATAGGTGTTTCCGTGTCGGGTTGCTCCAGTAAGGAGATAACGTCGTCTTCACTTAACGAATGCGGAATACTTTGTGGCAATTTAGGGCGTTTTAAGCGCGCCGTAGGATCAACCGGTACCCACTGCTGCTTTACTGCAAACTGAAAGAATTTTTTGGCCGAGCTTAGAAAACGGGAGGTACTCCGGGGCGATAAACCTTGAGTCCGGCGCCACAAAAGATAGTCCTGCAGCACGATTTCATCGGTTTCCAGTAAAGACTTTTTAAGTGGCAGCAGATACTCACAGAATCGCCGTAAATCACTGCGATAAGCAGCCTGAGTATTTTCACTAGAACCATGATGCAGCCACAAATACTCAGTAAAAGCATCAATGCGGTCTTCGTCCTCTGGGCGGAGTTGCTTCATGGGTCATTCAAGTCAGCGAAGTGATAATAACATTATGCAATATTGAAACAGTGGCGGGAACTGTTAGTAACGAATAAAACCTTTAATGCGTAATACCTAACTTTTGCAGCACATCGTAAAGACCGGCAGGCCCTCTATGTCGATGTTCGTCTTTTTCTTCGGTCTGTGGCTGCTTTTTCTTTTCCAGACGCTGGCGAACTCTCCAGTCCAGATTCTGCACCAGCTCAAACGGCAAACGATCCGGCGTAGCATCCGGAATTAAAGGCTGAGGATGAGTAGCGTCCTGTAATTTGAAGTCTGATAACTGGCTTGCTGTTGCGTACACTCCGCTGGCTAAAACCGCGCCTGACTGAACATCCAGCGGGCGCAATCTGCCGGCACCAATAGTGCGCTGCCAGTTAACCTCACTGGGGCACTCTGAAATGACCGGGTCAGCGCCCAACGCCGATACCCAATAAGCAAACTCACCAGAAAAACCGTGGTTAACGGCTTCGCTGGCGTGTTGCTCAAAGAAATGAGCGGCCTGGTTTTCGACAGCACTATTCTGAACAGCAGAAACTTGACTCATTTAGACTCTGGATAATCGGTTACAGATACTTCTGTATCGGCCAAAGTCCTAAAAGTTTAAGTTTTCTCTTTACAGCAACGCTAAGACTGTTATTATACGCGCTTCTTGAGTGGAGGGGTTCCCGAGTGGCCAAAGGGATCAGACTGTAAATCTGACGGCTCAGCCTTCGCAGGTTCGAATCCTGCTCCCTCCACCATTTATTACTTTTCCGCCAGCTTTACAACAACCTTTCCCTGAGTTTTGTTTGCTGCCACATAATCCAACGCTTGCTGAATATCGTCTGCTGCAAAAACTTTATCGATGATGGGTTTTATTCTGTTATTTTTGAACTTACCGCCAAAGTCTCGCCAGAGGTCGCTTAAAATACGTCCTTTTTGCGTCGATGACAGGGCACGTAACGTTGATCCTATCAGGTTTTGACGTTTCATCAGCATCCGCCCAAAATCGACTTCACCACTACGACCACCCATTAAACCAATTAATATAATACGCCCGTCTTGTGCCAGATACTGCTGATCTTTTGCTATTGACTCGCCTGCAACCGGATTTAAAATCACATCAACCTCGCCTAACGCTTTAACCGCTTCAACAATATCCTGTTGATAGCGATTAATGACGGTTTTTGCACCAAGCTCCAGACAAAATTTCGATTTTTCCTCGCTGCCGACTATCGCAACAAGCTCATTGCCACTCTCCCGACACAACTGTATTAATGAGGAGCCCACACCACTGGCACCCGCATGAGCCAGTACGCGTTCTCCCGGCTGAAGGTTAGCTAATTGAAAAACGTTCAGATAAGCCGTTGCAAAGGTTTCCAGCCAACCCGCGGCCGTTTCATTACTCCAGTTTTCAGGCACAGGTAATAATTGACTGGCTGAAACATTGACCTTTTCGGCGAAACCACCGCCAGCTAATAAGGCACTGACACGCTGTCCTGGTTCCCAGTCGGCCACTTCAGCGCCAACTCGTTCTATAACACCACAAACCTCTAACCCGGGAATTTCTGATGCGCCTTTCGGCGGCGGATACTTGCCCGCAATCTGCATTAAGTCAGCGCGATTAATGCCCGCACTTAACACTCGCAGCTGAACCTCTTTGCATTGAGGTTCGTCTAACGCTGAGTGACTTCGCCACCGCACTTTTTGTCCGGAGTCATGTTCGATAATTTGAATTGCTTTCATATCAGCCTCTGTTGCCGCTTAACATTACTGACTTTAGCCAGTATGCTGTCGGTATCGAATGTTATCAGGATACTGTTTGAAATTAATGGACAAAACCTTAGAGCTCAATAATAAACGTGTGCTATTGATTGATGACCAGAAACCTTTTCAGGTCATGCTCCAGGGCTTGTTATTAAACTTGGGGGCGAAAGATGTTCAGGTCAAGACCACCGGCGAAGCAGGCATTACTGCTTACATTAAAAACCCGCACGATATTCTGTTAGTCGATTACAATTTAGGCCGCGGCCGCAATGGCCGGCAAGTTCTGGAAGAACTGCAAACTCGCGGTTTAATGAAAGAGCATACGCTGTTCTTTATAATCACTGGCGATAACAGCCGCCCTATGGTGCTGAGCGCGCTTGAACTGCAGCCAGACGATTACCTGATGAAGCCATTCTCTCAGCGTGTGTTGCGCTCGCGCCTGGTGCGTGCTTATAAACGCAGAATGTGGTTAAAAGATGTATTTAAAGCGCTTACCAAACATGATTACGAAGCCTGTATTAATGCCTGCCAAAGGCACATACAATCGAATAGCCGCTACAGTAACTACTGTCGCAAGCTGCAAATTGAGCTCTACAATAAAACCGGGCAACTGGATAAAGCTGAAACGGAAATTAAAGAATTATTGGAAGATAATTCTCACAGCTGGGTATTCTTAAAACTGGCTGAAACCCGGCTATTACAAAACTCGCCCGAGGAGGCGCTTAATATCCTTAATCATATTATTAAGCGTATGCCCAATGCTATTGAGGCGCATGATTTAAAAACCGAATGCTATGTCCAACAGCAACTGCTGGAAGAGGCTTTAGAGAGTGCCCGTGATGCTATTACTCTGGCTCCGTTTTCTATTGAGAGACAAACCAAGCTTGCTCATTTAGCCCGCGGTAATGGTGACTTCGACATTGCTAAGCAAGCTATGAATAACGTTTTGCAAATAGCCCGTAAGTCAGTGTTTCGTAATGCGCATCATTTGTGTAATTATTTACGCAGTATTCTGGATGCCGCAGAAAACAGCGATACACCGCAGCAAATCAGTAAGTATCAAACCGAAGCAACCATGGAACTGCAACGCGCACGTTACGATGAGCATCTGCTACATGCCGATATTTCCTTTGAAGACTTAGAAGCCATTCTATTATCACGCATTGACTCTTTTAACGGTCGCCTGCGTGAAGCCCAACATCGTCTTAACGAGGTTGTCGGGGAGAGTCTGGCTAAAGACCAACCGATTAATAAAGATCTGTTGCCCGACGTTATCGCTATTCTGCTGGATGTTGGTGAGTATGAAAAAGCCAATAAACTTGCAGCTTATAAAGATGACAACCTGTTGCTCGACGACTATACCGCTAAAATTTTACAAGCCAGAGTAGCGGCGGCCAAAAAACAGCAAAACAGTTTCTTTAAAACTCACAAAGCCGGTACCGAGGCCTATCAGGAAGCTAGCTACAATCGCGCTCTTGAACTGTTTAAAAACGCTATGGAAATAGCTCCGATGAACAGTGGAGCCGCTCTTAACTTTATTCAGGCTGCCGTCCGCTTTATTGAAGAAAACCCTAAAGCAGCGCGCGGGCGTTTGAAAAATGAGTGTGATAACTGCTTTAAAGTGCTGGAAGGTCTCCAGCTATCCATCAACCACAGTAAACGTTATGAACGCTTACTGCAGCAAACTGAAGAGCTGGAATTGCGTTAACTTAACTTCTGATTAGCCGCCAACATTCCCCGATGCCTTGCTAAAATAACACTCATGACTGGGTGCTCCCCGACTTAGCTCTGTTATGTGCTTGATGAAAATCGATTTCAGGTCCTTTTGGCACCACCTGTGTCGGATTAATCGTGGTGTGGCTGGCGTAATAATGGGTTTTAATATGATCCATCACCACCGTTTCTTCCACACCCGGGTACTGATACAGCTCTAACAGGTAATTCCAGATATTAGGGTAATCGACAATGCGCTTTTTATTGGTTTTAAAATGCCCGAAGTACACGGCATCAAAACGAACTAAGGTGGTGAATAATCGCCAGTCAGCTTCCGTCAGTTTATCGCCTGCTAAGTAACGATTCTGGTTAAGAATACTTTCAACCTTATCCAAAGCAGAAAACAAAGACTCATACGCTTCTTCATAAGCCTCCTGTGTGGTCGCAAATCCATTACGATAAACACCATTATTAATGTCGTTATAAACCCATTCGTTAACCTCTTTTATCTGCTTTTGCTTATCCGCAGGAAAAAAGTCCAGTGAGTTACCGGTCAGCTCATTAAAAGATGAGTTAAAGATACGTATGATGTCTGCCGACTCGTTGTTCACTATGGTTTGCGTTTTCTTGTCCCATAATATGGGAACGGTAACCCGACCACTGTATTTCGGGTCAGCTTTTAAATAAATTTCGTAAAGAAAGTCACAGTGATACAAAGGCTCATTAAGTGGCGCACCTGAGAATTCCCAACCGTTTTCCAGCATCAAAGGGTGCACAACAGACACATCAATATGCTTTTCCAGCCCTTTTAACTGACGAAAAATCAGCGCGCGGTGCGCCCAGGGACAAGCGTAGGAAACGTACAGATGATAACGTCCGGATTCCGGTTCAAACTCAGTACCTTCGGCGATAGTGTTGCGAAACTGTGATTCACTGCGAACAAAGCGCCCGCCATGCTTTTTGGTGTCGTACCACTTATCGTGCCATTGGCCATCAACTAATAACCCCATAATAAACTCCTTAACTTCAGATACCTCTATCATAGAGTCTATTTTTTGGAATTATTAGCGCATTATTTTCTATTTATTATTCTAAAAAACAGAATTAAAGAAAGGATTCAACGATATTCGCAGCTTTTTCGCTGGCCGATACCTTTAACTGTTGATGTATATTCGTAAATTGCTCTATGAGCGGTTGGTTATCCTGCTCAATTAACTGTTCAAGGGCTTTTGCGATGGCATCTTCCGAGGCTTCAGACTGAGCCAGCTCCGGCACAATTTCTTTACCCGCTAACAGGTTTGGCAGCGAAAAGAATGGCGCATGGAATAAACGCTTTATGATTTGATATGACAACCAGTGGAAACGATAACCAACCACCATAGGGCGTTTTATTAAGAGCGCTTCAAGCGCAACCGTTCCGGATGTCAGTAATAAGTAGTCAGCTGCCGCCATCGTTTTGCGGCTTTCACCGACCGGCGTTGCAATATCCAGTTCCGGACTATTTTGCTCCACCAAATTTTGAAACTGCTGAGCTCGCTCTTTGCTTATCATTGGCGCAACAAACCGAAGTTGCGGATATTTTTTTGCCAGTTTTTTCGCTACCTGCAAAAATAATGGCGCCATTCGGCCAATTTCTCCCTTACGGCTCCCCGGTAAAATAGCCAGATACGCCCCTTCCTCTTCAAGCTCCAATTCTTGTCGGGCTTCAGCTTGATTCCATTGCATAGGGATATCATCCGCAAGAGGATGACCGACAAAAGTTGCCGGCAACTCATGCTTGTTGTAAAAGTCCTTTTCGAAGGGCAATAAGCACAGCACGTGATCTACCGCTTTTTTTATCCCCTTAATACGCCCCTCACGCCACGCCCAGACAGACGGACTGACGTAATGAATGGTCGCTATTCCGGCTTTTTTTAGACGAGTCTCAACAGTAAGATTAAAGTCAGGCGCATCAATACCTATCATCACGTCCGGCTGTTCGGAAACTAGATAGTTCACCAGGTTTTTCCGATGGCGCAATAATTTAGGCAGTTGCTGGAAGACCTCAGCAATGCCCATAACCGCCAGGTCATCCATTGGGAAATACGAGTCCATTCCCTGCTCAGTCATCAACGGCCCGCCAACACCAATAAAAATAGCATTAGGGTGTTGTTTTAAAATGGCCTGCATAAGCCCTGCACCTAAAAGATCGCCAGAGTGTTCGCCGGCGACAATTGCTATTTTAGGTGGCTGCTTGCTGACCATTACGGACGAATAATGCCCCGGGAAGTGTTTTCAACAAAATCAGTAAAGCCCTCAAGGGCGGGCTCATTTAATGCGGCGATATTCTCCAGCGCTTCATCAATAGTCAGGCTGGAACGATACAAAATTTTATAAGCTCGACGAATATTTTGAATCTGCTCAGAGGAATAATTGCGTCGTTTCAGACCTTCGGCATTGATAGTCCGGGGTTTTGCATTATGCCCTTGTGCCATCACAAATGGCGGGATGTCCTGAACCACAATCGAATTAACCGCGGCAAAAGAATGCGAGCCAATATGACAGAACTGATGAACTCCGGTCATACCGCCTAAAATAACCCAGTCTCCCACGTGAACATGACCCGCTAAAGTTACCTGATTAGCAAAAATATTGTCATTACCAATGATGCAGTCATGTGCCACGTGCACATAGGCCATAAACAAGTTGTTATCACCAATTTTAGTGAGCGAGTTATCCTGAACCGTACCACGGTGAACAGTTACTGATTCACGGAACACATTGTTGTCACCAATAACCAGTTCAGTCGGTTCACCGTCGTATTTTTTATCCTGGCAATCCTCGCCCACCGAGGCAAATTGATAGATCGTATTATTGTCACCAAGAGTTGTCGGACCTTTTAAAACAACGTGCGAGCGAATATCACAATTGTCGCCGATAACAACATCAGGACCAATGATTGTCCATGGACCGACACTGACGTTAGTACCAAGTTTTGCACCCGGGTCAATAATTGCGCTTTCGTGAATCACTTAAACTTCTCTTCTTGCACAGAGGATTTCGGCGGTACAGGCAACGTCGCCGTCAACTTCTGCGAGCCCGGTAAATTTCCAGACACCCCGACGTTCTTTCTCAAAAGTAACAAAGAAATCTACCCTATCACCCGGGATAACCTGACGTTTAAAACGTGCTTTATCGATACCCGCAAACAGGTACAGATCATTTGCACTTTTTTTACTTTCTGTAATTTTAAAACCAAGTAAACCGCAAGCCTGAGCTATAGCTTCCAGCAACAATACCCCCGGAAAAATAGGCTTAGCCGGGAAATGTCCATTAAACATGGGTTCATTAAAAGTGACATTTTTAATCGCATGTAATGAATCTTTAGAGTTTGTTTCTATCACTCTATCAATTAATAAAAACGGATAGCGATGAGGTAATAATTCCAGTACCTCTTGAATATCAAATCCTGATTCCTTAATTTTCAAACCTTTCACCTTACTCAGTTATTGTCGCCAGCTTGTTTTTCTAAAGTTTTAACACGTTTAAAGAGATCGTCCAGCTGACGGAATCTTGCACCATTACGACGCCATTCCCGGTGCCCACTGGCAGGGATACCTGATGCATAAACCCCAGGCTCAGTGATTTCTTTTATCACCATAGCAAATCCCATGATTTGCACATCGTCACACACACTAATATGACCGTTGATAGCAGAAGCCCCGCCAATCATACAACGCTTACCAATATGGCAGCTTCCGGCTAATACCGTACAGCCAGCGATAGCCGTGTCCTCATCAATGAACACGTTATGAGCTATTTGACATTGGTTATCAATAATACAGCCCGATGAAATAAAGGTATCGTCAAGCGCGCCGCGATCGACTGTTGTACTGGCTCCAATTTCGACATTGTTTTTAATCACAACACGCCCCAACTGAGGAATTTTCAGCCATTTACCGTTTTCAGGCGCCCAACCAAAACCATCAGCACCAATTATTGAACCGGAATGAAACAAGCAGTTATCACCAATAACACAACGGTGATAAATTTTTACACCTGACCAAAATGTGCAGCCGGAACCAATTTGAGTTTCAGGGCCAATATAGCAGTGCGGACCAATACTGGTATTATCACCGATTGTAGCGCCATCATCTATAACCGTATACTCACCAATACTCACATTATCGCCAATAGTCGCCGACTGAGCAACTTTGGCAGACTCTGCGATCCCCAAAGCGGGTTTTGGCGTGGTATCCAATAGCTGAGCTATTCGTGCAAATGCCGCATAAGGATTAGCGACCCGAATAGCATTATCAATGCTTTCACTGTCGTCTTTTTCAGAGACAATGACAGCACCAGCTAAGGTTGTTTCTAACTGAGCTTTGTAACGACTGTTCGCCAAAAAAGCGATAGCATCACCAGTAGCAGACTGCAAGGTAGCCACGCGCAAAATGGGGAGCTGCGAATTGCCTCGCACCTCCCCACCCACATGGTCAGCCAACTGCTGCAATGTGTACTCTGCCATAAATTAGTTACCTGAAGTCATTTTCTCAACAACAGCACCAGACAGATCATTATCTGCTTTCATATAAGTAACCGCATTGCTTTCAAGAACCATGTCATAGTCTTTGTCAGTTGCTACTGCAGTAATAGCATCCTGAACCTTTCCAAGTAATTTATTACGTTCTTCATTCTGACGACGACGAGTGTCTTCCTGCAACGCTTTACTTTTCAGTTGAGCTTCAGAAATAGTCTGTTCTAAATCACGTTCTAACTGAGTTTTTTCAGAAGCTGACATAATAGACGCGTCGCGCTCTTGTTTTTGACGCAGTTCCTGAACTTTCTGTTCAAGACGACGCATTTCTTCAAAGCGGTCCTGGAACTCAGTTTGCAGTTGCTCTGAAATTTGCTCACGCTGCGGTAGCTGCTGGAAAACTTCCATCATGTCGACCACACCAATTTTTTGTTGTGCCTGTGCAGCACCGGCAAAAAGTGCTGTTGATACAGCTACAGCCGCAACGGTTGATTTAATTAACGTTTTCAAGGTAAAACTCCTTCAAATTTTAGTCACTGTTATTTAATTATTATTATCAGAATGTGGTTCCGATATTAAATGAGAACACTTGGGTTTCATCACCCTCAACTTCTTTCAATGCCCGGCCTAACGAGAAAGTTAACGGACCCATTGGAGAAATCCACTGCACCGAAACACCCGCCGAAGCGCGAAAATCTCCCGGCGAGCTATAGTCGGTTAACGGTTGTGGACTAGTATTCTCCAAATCTTTGTATCTATCGTAGTCGAATTCCGTGTCCCAGACCATACCAAAATCTACGAACACACTGGTTCGTACGCTGTTGCGCATACCTTCATCGACAAAAGGCGTGGGCACAATCAGTTCCAGCCCACCTGAGACTTTAGCATTACCGCCTAAAGAATAGTTGTTTTGCACAAACAACTCCTGATTGCCAGTTTCTGAACTGTAGTTCGGTGTTGGTAAACCGGTAAAGTCCGGAATACCCTCTGAATTGACTGATTCCGGCACAACATAAACAGCTCTTGGGCCAACAGTGTTCGGTTCAAAACCGCGTAAATCACCCTGCCCGCCAATACGGAAGTATTCCCAGAATGGTAATAAGTACTCATTCCCGGCATCGTCTTCACCGTAGCCATTACCATAACCTATATTCAGTCGGGTGAGAAATGACCATTGCTGATCACGGCTTAGCGGATAATAGTGTTTGTAATCGTAATTAAAGCGGAAGTATTTCACGTCACTAAACGGCGCTGAAACTTCAAAACTCGCTTGTTGCGAAGAACCACTGGTCGGGAACCGCCCGCGGTTTAAAGTTACTCGCGACCAACCGGCATTCAGTTCGTATATATCGAAACTAATAGGGCGTTCTGGGTTTTGATCATCCAGATAAGCTCTGTAAAACTGCTGAATCTGCTCAATACTCTGGTTTTGTGAATTAACACTCACTTCCTGATTCTTATAGCCAACACCAAAGTTTAAACGGTTTATTTCATCAATTGGGAAGTTGAGCCCTGTGGATAAACCATAAGTCTTCTGATTGTAGTTTACGAGGTTTTGCGCATTACCAGCATCAAACTCACTCATATATACCTGACCAGACAGGCCCACCCCGTTCATCGTGAAATACGGGTCAGAATACGAGAAGCTGGCATTCTTATTAAAACGGCTGGTGCTGATATTAAAACCAACCCGGTTACCGGTACCTAAAAAGTTATTTTGTTGAACACCGGCGTTAAGCTGCAAGCCAGAGTAATCACCATAACCAATACCCGCATTAAATGAACCGGAAGGTTGTTCCTTCACTTTATAGGTCACGTCCACTTGATCGTCACGACCATCGACTCGCTCCGTAGAGGTTTCTACGGTTTCGAAGAAACCGAGTCGTTCAAGACGAACTTTACCCTGTTCAATGTTACTGTCAGATAACCAGGCTCCTTCCAGCTGACGCATTTCACGGCGCAAAACGCGGTCTTTAGTTGCCCCATTGCCTTCAAAGTTAATTTGACGAACATAGACACGTTTTCCAGGGTTTACCGAGAACGTGATTTTAACCGTTTTATCTTCATCATCATGTTCGGGCATAGTCCGAACTTCTGGATAAGCATAACCGTAACGACCATAAAAACGGCTTATCATTTCCTCTATGTATGTAACCTGAGCCGCATTATAGAGCGTACCCTCTTCTATTTTCGCTATTTTTTCAACCAACTCATCATGACCTTTAAGATCACCAATAACGTCGGTCTCGCTGATATTGTATTTGTCGCCTTCATTCACATTGACAGTGATGTAGATTCCATCACGGTCAGGTGTCATAGAGACCTGCACAGACTCAACCTGAAATCGCAGGTAACCTCGGTCACGATAGAACGATTCTAATGTCTCTAAGTCACCACTTAACTGTTGTTTTTGATAACGTTTTTCACCAATAACGTTCCACCATGGGAGATCATCACGAAGCTCAAAAGCATCTAAAATTTGTTCATCGGAGAAGGCTTTATTGCCGACAATATTAATTTGTGCAATTTCCGCGGCATCGCCTTCTTCGAAGTTCATGCGTAACTCAACGCGGTTACGTGGTAAGTCAACCACCTGAACATCAACCGAGGCATTGTATTTACCGACGCTGTGATAAAAGTCTTCCAGACCTTTTTCAATACCCGAAATAGTGGTTCTGTCTAGTGGTTCACCCGCGACAATATTATTATCAACCAGGCTTTCCTGAAGCTGTTCGTCTTTAATATCGCTGTTACCTTCAAAGGTAATTTCAGCAATGGTTGGCCGTTCACTAACGCTGAAGATAAGAGTGTCTTCATCTCTGCGCGCATCGATATAGTCGAAGTGAGTCGAAGAATAAAGTGAACGAATAGCACTACGAATTTGTAGCTCACTCACTTCATCACCAACCCGAACCGGTATATAAGTTAACGCAGCACCTAAAGCGACACGTTGTAATCCTTTTACTTCAATATCTTCGACAACAAAGTCATCTTGTGCGTAGGCTGGTGCTACTGCACCTGCAATCATGGCACTCACTAACAGCTTTTTAAACGTCATTATCACTAGCTACTTATTGTTAATTCGTGACTCAGAATGCGAAACGGGCGATGTCATTTGATATTGCTAACGCCATCAACGCGAATACCAGCACCCCACCAATCCTATAGCAAACGTCTTGCACTCTTTCGGATACCGGTTTACCACGCACCCACTCAATGCTATAAAACATTAAGTGACCGCCGTCTAACACCGGTAAAGGTAATAAATTAATTATCCCTAAATTGACGCTCAACAGCGCCAAAAAACTTAAAAAATAAACAAACCCGTTGCTGGCGCTGACACCAGCGCCTTCAGCGATACTTAAAGGTCCCGCCAGGTTTTTTACAGAGACATCTCCGGCCAGCAGTTTACCTATCATTTTCACGCTAACAACCATCAATTCCCAAGTTTTTTCAGCACCTTTCGCTAAGCTCCCGACAACACCATATTGATGGTTGAAAACGTAATCGTCAGGCAACGGCTCTGTTACCGGAACCACGCCAAGGTAGCCTATGACACCACTTGGGCTTTCCCGTTCCCCGATTTGAACAGAAATTTGTTGCTCAGTCTGGTTTCTCTCAACCGTAAATAAAACAGCCTGTCCAGCCGATTGAGCAACAATTTCACGTATTTCAGTCCAGCTACCGACACTTTCACTTCCAATTCGGGTAATTGTATCGCCCTCTTTTAAAGCACTAATATCCGCCGGTGAGCCAGCTTCTATCTGACTCAGTTCGGTGTACACTGCCGGCTGATAAACAGCGATACCTAAACTGCCAAAGGTTGACTCGGTTTCCGGATCAAACTGCCAGCCACTTAAATTAAGCGTTCGTTTAACTTCATCTCCGTCCGGCGTTCTAAGGGTCAACACCGCTTCATCGTTACCAATGGCCGACATTAGACCCAACTGCACTTGTTGCCAGTCGTATGCTTCGACGTTATCAACAGACAGAATTTCACTGCCTCTTTTAAGTTTTGCCTCAGCAGCGACAGAGCCTTCTTTTATATCCCCGATAATCGGTTTTACTGTGGGTACACCAAGACCAAACATCAGCCATAACACCGCTACGGCTAACACGAAGTTGGCCACCGGGCCAGCTGACACTGTCGCAAAACGTTTATAAACAGATTGTGCATTAAAGCTAACATCACGCTCAGCTTCACTGACATCATCAATACGTTCATCCAGCATCCTTACGTAGCCGCCCAGAGGAATAACACCCAGTTGATAAACCGTGCCGTCTTTACCTCTTCGCTTCCATATTGCCCGACCAAAACCAACTGAAAAAGTTAACACTTTTACGCCGCAACGACGTGCAACCCAGAAATGTCCGAACTCGTGAAAAGCGACTAAAATACCCAGAGTTACAACGAAGGAAAAGAAATACCAAATTGCCTCTATCACTTTGCGTACTCCTGCAGCCATTTACTGGCCGTTAAACGCGCTTGTTTGTCTATGGCGATTAGCGTTTCAATGCTATCAGCCTCATTTGCTTGTATTGACTGCAATACCGAATCACACACTTTTGCGATATCAGTAAAACCAACTTGTTCTTTTAAAAATGCAGCAACAGCCACCTCGTTCGCTGCGTTTAATGAGGTTGTTGCCCACTGCCCTTCCCAACAGGCATCTATCGCCAACTGCAAACAGGGGTAACGTGGTGCCTCCGGCTGTTTGAAAGTCAATGGCGCTATTTGCGTGAAATCTAAACCCGCAACACCACTGTCCAGACGCTCCGGATAGCCCAATGTATGCGCAATAGGTGTGCGCATATCCGGTTCTCCCATCTGCGCCAGCACTGAACCATCGGTGTATTGCACCATTGAATGAATAACACTTTGTGGATGAATCACGACTTTCAGTTGGTCGCGTGAACAATTAAATAACCAGCGAGCTTCGATGTATTCCAGCCCTTTATTTAACATGGTTGCTGAATCCACGGAGATTTTTCGACCCATGGACCAGTTTGGATGCTTACATGCAGCGTTCGGTGTTTGTTCAACTAACTGATTAATGGGCAAGTCCCGGAACGGTCCACCCGAGCCCGTTAACAATAAATACTGGATGCCATGTTCACTTAACGCCATAGTGCCTACCTGCTGCTGCGCAGCCTGAGGCAAACACTGGAAAATCGCATTGTGTTCACTGTCTACCGGTATAATTTTGGCACCGGAGCGTTGGGCATGGTCGATAAACAACTGTCCACTCATAACCAGAGCTTCTTTATTTGCCAACAATACGTCTTTACCGGCATTAATAGCGGCGAGTGTTGGTGCTAATCCGGCAGCACCAACTATAGCCGCCATCACCACATTTACCTCGCTTGCGGAACTCACTTCGGCTAACGCCTGCTCCCCATAAATAACCTGAGTTGAAATACGTTGACCGACAAGTTCTTTAAGCTCTGCTGCGGCACTTTGTGACCCCATAACCGCGTATTGCGGGTTATGCTTCAAACAAAGTTGCGCCATGGCATTAACCTGGCTATGGGCAGTTAAAGCAAAAACCTGAAAGTCATCCGGGTGCCGTGAAACAACATCCAGGGTGTTTTGACCAATGGAGCCCGTTGCTCCCAAAACCGTAATTCGACGCATAGGTTTAATGCAAAAACTCCAGGTAAGCTAAAGTAAAAATAGGTATTGCCGCTGTCAAACTGTCAATACGGTCAAGAATTCCGCCGTGCCCCGGTAAAATGGAACCACTGTCCTTAACACCGGCGCTACGCTTAAACATGCTTTCGTTTAAATCACCAAATACAGACGCGACAACCGTAAATAACCCGGTTAAATAATAACCCGTGAACTGGTCAGCCGGCACTTTTGTCCAATGTGCAACTACCATCATCACCACAAAGGCTAAAGTCACACCACCACACAAGCCTTCCATGGTTTTCCCCGGGCTTACCGCCGGCATCATTTTATTGCGTCCATAACGCACACCGGCAAAATAAGCACCGACGTCAGCCGCCCACACCAGCAGTAAAATAAAAAGAACGACCCAGCCACCGAAAAAGCGCGATTCATCAATATCAATAGAGCGCACGGTGACTAACGCCGCCCAGGTGGGAATGAAAATCAACAAACCGAATACCCCGACAATAGCCCGGGTGCGGGACCACATACGCCGGCTGGAGGGATAATTGACTATCATTGCCAGCGCTATAACCCACCAGACACCGCCAGCAAGTATGGTGTAATAAATCAGTTTAGACAGTTCACCATCCTGCCATAAGTGCTCGTAAGGAGCCAACCACGACAGCACGCCAATAATGGCACCAACGAACAAGGTGTAAGCGATACGAGCCGCCTTACGACGTACGCCCATCAGAGGTGACCATTCCCAGGCCCCCAGCATTAATACGCCCTGGATAAAAAGAGCAAAGCCCCACAAAGGCAGCATAAAAACACCGTACAGTGCCACCGGAACCAGCAATAGTGCTGTAATAATACGTTGTTTTAGCAAGTGTTATTCCTCTATCCGAGTTTCAATGTCTTGCATTAGCACGGTTAATTGTTCGCTTGTTAAACCAAAACGGCGTTCCCGTTGCGCAAAATCAGTAATCGCCCGGGCAAAAACTGTGTCGTCAAAGTTGGGCCATAATACCGACGTGAAATACAGCTCTGCATACGCCAGCTGCCATAAAAGAAAGTTACTGATGCGATGTTCACCTCCGGTACGGATGAGCAAATCCGGCAATGGCTGATCCGCCATCATTAATTCGCCGGCTATTGCCTGTTCAGTAATTTCTGCTGGATCTATTTCATTCGCTTTCACTTTTTCAGCTAACTTACGACTGGCTTGCGTGATATCCCACTGTCCGCCGTAATTCGCAGCAATATTCAGATTGAGGCCACTGTTACTTCGCGTTTGCTGTTCTGCTTCATTCATTTGCCTTTGCAAACGCTTTGAGAAAGCGCCTTTATCACCAATAATGCGCAAACAAATATGGTTATCGTCTAATTTTTTTATTTCGCTTTTCAGTACCGACATAAATAATTCCATCAATACTGATATTTCTTTGGCAGGACGCTTCCAGTTCTCACTACTGAACGCGAACAAAGTCAGCGATTCTATACCGTTACGACGAGCAAACGCCACAGCTTTACGTACAGCTTCAGCGCCCGCTTTATGCCCGGAGGTTCTTATTTTACCGCGCTGTTTCGCCCAACGCCCGTTGCCATCCATTATAATGGCAACATGTTTGGGGACTAACTGCTCAATTGACGGTAATTCTTTCATTCAATCTGCCGTAAACATTAAAAAACGCCGTGCGAGTATACCTGACACGGCGTCATAGACCAACGTAGGTAAAGTTTGATGGTTAAATCTCCATCAAATCTTCTTCTTTTGCTTTCAATGCTTCGTCAATTTTCTTAACGAATATATCGGTCAGCTTTTGAATCTCATCTTCAGCGTTATGCTCTTCATCTTCAGTAATTTCTTTTTCTTTGAGCAAATCTTTGATATCACCATTGGCGTCACGACGAATATTACGCACCGCAATTCGTCCATTTTCAGCTTCTGCGCGCACAATTTTAACTAAATCGCGACGACGCTCTTCGGTCAGCGCAGGCAACGGGATACGGATAACGGCACCCGCTGACGTCGGATTTAATCCTAAGTCCGAATTCATAATGGCTTTTTCTACAGCCGTTGAAGCTGACTTATCAAATACAGTCAGAGCCAGAGTTCTTGAATCTTCGGTGGTAATATTGGCCAACTGATTCAGTGGCGTATCTGCACCGTAATAGTTCACCATAACACTATCCAGTATACTGGGATGAGCACGACCTGTGCGTACTTTTGACATTTGGCTCTGTAAAGATTCAACACTTTTTTTCATGCGATCTTTAGCGTCTTCTATAATTTCTCTTATCACTGTCTTATACCCTTTTATTCAGTAACGGCAATTACTCAGCATCTTTGCTAATGAGTGTACCCTCTTCTTCGCCCATAATCACGGCTCGTAACGCACCGGGTTTATTCATATTGAACACCCGAATTGGCAGAGCATGGTCGCGCGCCAGAGTAAATGCCGCTAAATCCATAACTTTTAGCTGTTTTTCCAGTATATCATCGTAGCTAATGTGCCTATATAAAGTCGCATCCGGATGATTATCGGGATCATCAGAATAGACACCGTCAACCTTCGTTCCCTTAAGTACAATCTCCGCTTCAATTTCAATACCACGCAAGCATGCCGCAGAATCTGTCGTAAAAAACGGGTTACCGGTACCGGCTGAAAATATCACAACCCGCCCTGATTTTAACAAACTGATGGCCTCTGCCCAGTTATAACTGTCACAGACACCGGTCAATTCAATGGCTGACATTAAACGTGCGTTAACAAAAGCACGGTGCAGAGCATCGCGCATAGCCAGTCCGTTCATTACGGTAGCTAACATGCCCATGTGGTCGCCCACAACGCGATTCATGCCGGCTTTTGCTAAGCCTTCTCCGCGAAATAAATTACCACCACCAATGACTAAGCCTACCTGAACCCCAAGTTCAACCAACTCTTTAATTTCCTGCGCCATACGGTCTAGTACTTTGGCGTCAATACCAAATGGCTCGTCCCCCATTAGGGCTTCACCACTGAGCTTTAACAATATGCGTCGATAACTGGGTTTCGGATGAGTGCTCATCATTGCCTCTACTCTTTTCTTTGGTTAAAAAAAACCGCGTCCTGAACGTTCAAGACACGGTTTATCGTTTTCTATTTCATGGGGCTGGTCTGAACCACGCTATTAGCCTTTGCTCGCCGCCGCCACTTGTGCCTGAACTTCAGAAGCAAAATCCTCTTCTTTACGCTCAATACCTTCACCCACTTCGAAGCGAACGAAAGTAACAACATCGGCACCCGCTTTTTTCAGCAACTCACCGACAGTCATTGATGGGTCTTTAACGAAAGGCTGACCCGTCAGGCTGATTTCGCCGGTAAACTTACGCATACGGCCTTCAACCATTTTCTCAGCGATCTCTTTTGGCTTACCGCTCTGCATTGCGATATCAACTTGGATTGCACGTTCTTTTTCTACAACTTCAGCTTCCACATCTTCAGGTTTAAGGAATTGTGGGTTGCTTGCTGCAACATGCATACACAAGTCACGCGCCAGATCTTCATCGCCGCCAGTAATTGCAACGGCAACACCGATGCGAGCACCGTGCGTGTAAGTTGCAACAACATCGCCGGCTTCAAGAGTTTGAACACGACGTACGTTCATGTTCTCACCAATTTTAGCGACTAAGTCTTCACGAGTTTTCTCAACCGTCTGACCATCGATTTCAGTTGCTTTTAACGCTTCACTGTCATTTTCTTTATTAGCAAACGCGGTGTTAATCACTTTATCGCCAAAAGCCAAAAAGCTATCATCACGAGCAACGAAGTCTGTTTCACAGTTCAGTTCAACCAAGGTTGCCTGGTTGCCTTGAGACTTAACCAGAATAACCCCTTCAGCCGCCACACGACCGGCCTTCTTAGCGGCTTTTGCCTGACCGCTTTTGCGCATCAGGTCAATTGCTGCTTCCATATCACCGTCAACTTCCTGCAATGCTTTTTTGCAGTCCATCATGCCAGCGCCTGTGCGCTCGCGCAGTTCTTTTACCAGAGCTGCTGTAATTGCCATGATTCTATTCCTCGATTATTCAGTTGCTTCGACGAAATCGTCAGAGTCTTTCGCTTCAACTTGCGCTGTGCGTGCTTCTTTTACCGCTTCAGCAGCAGTGTTTAAATACAATTGAACGGCACGGATTGCGTCATCGTTACCTGGGACAATGTAATCAACACCGTCAGGATCAGAGTTACTATCCACAACAGAAACAACTGGAATGCCCAGGTTATTTGCTTCCTTAATAGAGATGTGTTCGTGATCAGCGTCGATAACAAACAGAATATCCGGTAAGCCGCCCATGTTTTTAATACCGCCCAGGCCTTTTTCCAGTTTTTCCATTTCACGAGTGTTAACTAAGGCTTCTTTCTTAGTCAGTTTCTCGAAAGTACCGTCCTGGCTCATGGTTTCAAGGTCTTTCAAACGCTTGATTGATTGACGAACGGTTTTCCAGTTAGTCAACATACCACCTAACCAACGGTGATTCACGTAGTACTGGTCACAGTTGATAGCAGCTTCTTTAACCGCTTCAGCCGCTGCACGCTTAGTACCAACAAACAAAATTTTACCTTTGTTTGAAGCAATGTGCTGCATGTAGCTCAACGCGTCGTTGAACATAGGTACTGTTTTTTCGAGATTAATGATATGAATTTTGTTACGTGCTCCAAAAATGTAAGGTTTCATTTTTGGATTCCAGAAGCGAGTTTGGTGACCGAAATGGGCACCAGCTTTGAGCATGTCACGCATTGACACGTTAGCCATAATATTTTCCTTTTTAGGGGGTTAAGCCTCCATACATCCCATAAGCCGACTTGTTCTTAGACAAGCACCCCGCCCTATGTGTCGATGTATGTGTGGATTATAATTTACATATATAGTGTACTTAATTAGCCGTTTTGCTTCTCAGTATAGAATAGCAGTAAGGCCAAAAAAGCGTGCGTTTTATACCATAAAGCCAAGCCATATACAACAAAAAGCATCATTTAACTTGTCTCTTAGACACGGATAGCGCATTTTAATCCCAGAGCCCAAGAAGGCTAAACGATAGTCGTCATCCATAGCAGCCATTTTCTTCTTACGGTTAATGCTGCCCGACTTACCCATGTCTTGCTGGGAAAAGTTCGACAGTAACCCCCTTATCTGTGGGAATTATTCAGAGGAAGTATGCGGTAACATCAGCTCGACTCATGGACTGACTTTATGAATTTTATCCTGAATCCGGATGAGCTAATTAGAGGGGGGGTAGCGATATTGGCCGAAAATCACTCTAAATAGCCTTTAATGCTTAATTTAGAACATAAAAAAATCCATAGTGAGAGGGTCTGACTATGGATTTTCAAGGCTCTGCCGGATCGGTCAACCGAACGCTAAAAACTTTTTACTGAACGGCACTAGACAAAAAAAGTCGCAGTTAATTATGTAAATTTATCCACCTAGAATCAGAATACTCCATTACGCACCTTTTTGGATTATTTATCAGAATTGATAGTGCAGGCTGAGTTTAACGTTGCGCCCAACCTCTGCCGGATCACTGGCTTCGCTGGCAGGTGCGCGCAGGTAGCGCTCATCAGTGAGGTTATCCAACCCGGCCACCAAGGTCAGGCCTTCAATCAATAATGGCGTATAACTCATGTTGAGGTTGACCACTTGGTAATCCTCAGTGCCGTAGCCCGAGTTAAGGTATAGTTCCGGCAAACGCTTTTGGCTGGCGTACGAGAGCAGTTGAGCACCGAGGTTTAACTCATCGTGCACCTGATAGTTGAGGTTAACGGTGAGCTTGTCTGCCGGTGCTTCTGTATAGGGCTGCCACTGCTGTTCAACTTTGCCGAGGAAGAAGTTGGGTACGCCGAAAACATCCATATTAATGGCGGAATAGCCTATATAAGCATGAAGGTCGCCAAAACGGTAGTCGATCTCTGCTTCAAAGCCTTTGCTTTGCAGTATGCTGATATTCTTAGCACTGTAATCACGATGGGTTGCAACAGGAACACCATTTGCCGGAGCAGGCCCCGGAGAACCCGGTTGTTTAACACCATCGTTATCGATGTAATACATAAAAGGCACGTTATCGATATAATTTTCTATCTCGTTATCAAAGTAGATGACTTTGGTACTGAAATAATCCGCATAACTAAGATTTTCCCAATGGAGGCCGAAACCCAGCTCAATATTGTCCGAGGTTTCCGGTTTCAGATCGGGTTGTGGCTCCTGGTAACAGATTTTTCCGCCGATATGGCAGCGCCACTCGTCTTTTTTATAAAGTTCCTGAACCGATGGTGCACGAAAAGCTTCGGCTAGCTTTATATAGGTATTTAAGTAGTCAGTTAGTCTGAAAGTCAGCCCTAATTCACTTGAAAATTCACCGTCGTCGTTACCGCTGTAGTCAGCGAAATAATTGTTATTGCGTTTGTAGTTGTCATAACGACCGCCAAGGGTTACCAATAAACGATCATTGAACAGTTCAGCCTGGTCAATGACTGAAACCGACAGGTTGGTGGCATCGCTGTCGCCATAAAAGGTGCCCGCTTGAGGAGTATCACCGCTCAACTCTATCTTGTTCTGGATGAAATCTTCCCGCTCGTAATCAAACTCAATGGCCAGTTTATGGTCAATAACACCGGTAAAATAAGACAAATTGCCAATTCTAATGCCCTTACGTCGACTGTCCCAGTTGCTGTCTTCATCGAAACTCTTTCGGCCATCTCCTATGGGGATATAACCTCGGGTTTTCTTTTGGTTGGTTTTTTTTGCGTACATCGACTGTACATCCAGATCAATCCAGTTGTTGTCTGGCCGGAAACTATAATTTACGGATGCTTCCAGATAATCATTTTGATAATTCTCGCTCAGCGTAGGGTAAGCGAGCGCCAGATCCTGGCGTTGCCCGTAGGGCTGATCATTAGAGCGGGTATCGCTCCAGTCAATTTTACCTTTAACACGGTGATCCGTTGCAGCTTGCCAAGTGGACTTCAATGATAGGTTCTTGCGCGTTGAATCATTTTTCAGTTTGTTAATCCCCGCGACTGCATCAGAATCGGCATCGCGATCACCAACGATATCAACATCGGAGAACGAAACCTGACTGGCATGGAAAACGCTGTCCAGCGAATCGCTGAGCTGAAATGCGGAAATCCCCAGAACCAAGGCATCGGTAGCGGATTGGTAAGAGGATGAAAGTCTTGCGCCTGTGCCGGGTTGTTTGGAAAGATAATCTGCGGCATCTTTGGTGACTAGACGAATACTGCCACCCACTGCCCCGGAACCAACGGTAAGTGAATCAGCGCCTCGCAATACCTGAACAAATTTTAATTGGCCGGGGTCAATGCCAAGACTGTTGATGGTAGCAATGTTGTTGGTACCGTCGGATTCAGTTTTACGTTTTACGTTGTCGACTGATACATGGATCCTCTCACCATAAAGGCCTCTGATGGCGGGCTGTCCGGAAAGCGGACTCACGCTGCCATTCATTTCCACGCCCGGTAGCTCTTTAAGCAGGTTAGTTAACTCGGCTTCCTGATTGCGTTCGATTTCGGTGGCGCTAAGAACAGAAACAGAAGCGGCAATATCCTGATTAACCAGACTGAGTTTGTGCCCGATAACTTCGATTTTTTCCATTTCATCGGGTACTGGTTTGTGCTCTTGTGCGTGGCCGGAGAATGCGGTAATGATTGCAATACAAAGGGCAGAGGGCCGGGTTCCTGATGGCATAACTTATCCTTATTTATAGTAATGAGAATGATTTTTATTAACATTGAAAAAGAGACTAGCAATTTAAGAGGTGAAATGCAAAAATTTGTTATGCATTATTTTCTATGACAAAACCATGAAAATCATAAGGTTACGATTTTAACTTTTTTAAGGTAGATAATATGACACAGAAATTAACGGTTATTCTATTCATTGCACTGACATTGTTAAGCCTGTTTCTGACAGCAAGATCGGCTGTCGCTGCGCAGATGGTTTTTGGCTCAGGGGCAAAACAGCAAAATGTGATTGATGTCACTACACTGATGGAAAATCCACAACAGTATTTGAGCCAGAAGATAACGATTAGAGGAAAGATAGAAAAAGTGTGTAAAAAGCGGGGTTGCTGGATGGAACTGGTTACCGAGCCAACCAGCACGCCCTTAACGATAAAGGTTAAGGATGGCGAGATGGTCTTCCCAATGAGTAAACTTGGTCATGTAGCGCTGGCAACAGGAACGCTAAGTATTGTTAAGCTGGATATTGGGCAAAGCCGGGATTACCTCGCGCATCGGGCAGAAGAACAAGAGCATGATTTTAACCCCGAAGCGGTCACAGAAGCCTTACAGCTATACCGTTTCAGCCCCGAGGGAGTCACTATCTTAGACTGATGGCCGCTGTAGGCCAGCCGTATGAATGCTTGTTAATTAACCATTATTCAGAGCCCTACTGTTGGTCTGCCTCAAAGATAGCGAATTTTACGAGTCGCTGTTAAACTGTTGGCTTTCCCAGCAGTCATAGACAGGAAAAGAATGACTATCTCAATAAAGACACCCGAAGAAATCGAAAAAATGCGCGCGGCGGGTAAGCTTGCTGCCAGTGTGCTTGAAATGATCGGCGAACACGTAAAGCCAGGAGTAACGACTGAAGAACTGGACGACATTTGTTACAAATACATCACCGATCATAACGCTTACCCCGCACCGTTAAATTACCATGGTTTTCCAAAGTCAATTTGCACTTCAGTTAATCATTGTGTTTGTCACGGCATTCCTGGTCCAAAACCACTTAAAGATGGCGACATTATGAACATTGATGTCACCGTAAAACTGGACGGTTACCATGGTGACACCTCCAAAATGTTTGTGGTCGGTAAACCTTCAATTATGGCGGAGCGTTTAATCAAAGTGACTCAGGAATCACTTTATAAAGCGATTGAAATGGTCAAGCCGGGTATCAAACTGGGCGATTTTGCCGAAGTTATTCAAAAGCACGCCGAAGGCCATGGTTATTCCATTGTTCGCGAATATTGCGGTCACGGCATTGGTTCTGTATTCCATGAAGACCCTCAAATTGTTCATTATGGCGAGGCCGGCACCGGGGAAGAGCTTAAGGCTGGCATGTGCTTTACGATAGAACCTATGGTTAACGCGGGTAAACGTCATACCAAGTTAATGAAAGACGGTTGGACCGTATTAACCAAAGATCGTAGCTTAAGTGCTCAATGGGAACATACTCTGTTAGTGACTGATAATGGTGTTGAAGTAATGACACTGCGCAATGACGAGCCCGATTTAGCGCGAGTTATCGAGCACAATTAAAATACAGGTGGCGACACTATGGCTAACGTTCACAAAGATAAAGACTTTCACGGGCGTTGGCCTGATAGGAACCATGCCCCCTGCATAAAAGACTATAAAACGCTTTTAGAAAGCTATCAAAATTGGTCTGCTGCGCGTTTTGTTACAGCCGATATTGATGAGTTAGTTCACCATCGGTCTACATTTTTTGACCAACTTATCTGTCAGCTTTGGCTGCAATTCCAACTCGATATTGAACCCGCCGGCCTATTAGCTGTAGGCGGTTATGGCCGCGAAACATTGCACCCGGGTTCGGATATTGATTTGCTCATTTTGATAAGCCCCGGGAATGAGGGAGCTGAAGCGAAGTTATCAGATAAACTGAGTCAGTTCCTTACCTTTTTATGGGATCTTCATCTGGATATTGGTCACTCTGTGCGCACCATTACGGAATGCTTTAGTCAGTCTGAAAACGATATCACCATAGCCACAAATCTTATTGAAAGTCGCTATTTATCGGGTTCTGAAAGCCTTTATAATGAATTCCATCAGCAACTTTTAAATGACTTCCCCTGGTCGAGCCGCGACTTTTATCAGGCTAAGCTTGATGAGCAAACACAACGCCATCAGCAATACCACAGTACCTCCTACAATCTTGAGCCAAATATCAAGTCCAGCCCCGGTGGGCTACGCGATATTCAAACGATTGGCTGGATTGCTAAACGTCATTTCCGTACCCATTCTGATGAAAGCTTAGTAGAATACGGCTATATGACAGCCGATGAATTCGTTGAACTTCGTGACTGCATGAACTGGCTATGGCGTATTCGCTTTGCACTTCACCTGGAAGCTGGCAAACGAGAAGACCGTCTACTTTTTGATTTCCAGCCAGGCGTTGCGGTTCGACTGGGATACGGTAACGATGGTAAAGCTTCGGTCGAAACCATGATGAAGGATTACTTCAAAGTGGTTTTGCGGGTCAGTGAACTCAACCAGATGTTACTGCAGTTTTTTCACCAGGCCATACTGGGCACTCAGGACTTACAGCACGCCGAACACATCAGTAATGATTTTGCCGTTGCCAACAAACTATTGACAGCTCGTCACGACGAGGTATTCGACGATAACTGCAATATTATTCGCGCTTTTGTCTGCATTGCTGAGCACCCACAAATTATCGGGATTCACTCAAATACGATACGTTTGTTGAGAAATGCACGGTCGCAGTTAACCGAACCACTTAGCCATGATCCGGTATGTCGCGATTTATTTAATCAACTCATTCAACACTCCAGAGGTTGTGGATTAGCCTTTGCGCTTATGCACCACCACAGTGTGTTAGCCAGTTACTTGTCTCAATGGCAGCAAATTGTCGGACAAATGCAGTTCGATCTTTTTCATGCCTATACGGTAGATGAACATACCTTTCGCTTAGTCAGAAACTTATACCGCTTTAGCGATGAGGAATTTCAAGACCAATTTCCGTTATGCGAGAAACTGGTCGCACAAATGGAACGTCGCTATTGTCTGTATCTGGCGGGTATTTTCCACGACATAGCCAAAGGCCGTGGCGGTGACCATTCTGAACTGGGTGAAATGGATGCGCGCAACTTTTGCCATCAACATGGTTATGACAACGACGATGCGGAGCTTGTGGCCTGGCTGGTCAGGCACCATTTAACCATGTCTGTTACCGCACAAAAGCGCGACATCCACGACCCTGAAGTGATACAACATTTTGCCAATCAAGTCTCAACAATAGAACGGCTGGATTACCTTTACTGCCTGACTGTTGCTGATATTCGCGCAACCAATCAGTCGTTATGGAACAACTGGAAAGCCACTTTATTGGAAGAGTTGTACAACGCGACTTTATATCTCCTACAACAGGACAGTAATAAACCGACTCTGGATATCCGTCAAAAAATTCAAGAAAATAAAGCCAATGCCACCGCGTTATTACTCAGTGCAGGCTTTGAAAAAGCCGAGATTATGGCGTTGTGGGGGCGTTTTACCGCTGATTATTTCTTTCGACATACCGCGGAACAAATAAGCTGGCACTCCCAGCACATTTTAAATTTACCAACGGATCAGCTGCCTCTTATTCTCATCGGCGATGAAAACAACTATGGCACCACCGAGTTGTTTATTTATCACCACGAAGAGGGTCACTTATTTGCATCTGTTGCCGGTGTGCTGGATAGCCAGCAGTTGAACATTCTGGATGCACAAATTCTTGCAACCCGCGATGGCTTCGTCATGGATACCTTCGTGGTATTACAGCGAGACGGCAAGCCGTTAACAGAACCTCATCGTATTGAAGAAGTAAAACAGCAACTGCTGGATGTTCTGCATAAACGCATTCCGGTTCCCAGTACAAAACGTCCGTTGTCACGCCGCATGAAGAACTTTTCGGTAGCGACAGAAGTCACCTTTATACCCAGCAAACATCATGGCCGCACAACCTTTGAGCTAGTAACACTGGACAGACCCGGGCTTATTGCTAAACTTGCGGCTATTTTGCAACAACAAAACGTCACCTTACTTGCCGCAAAAATTACCACCATAGGCGAGCAGGCAGAAGACTTATTTATCGTTACAACCGAGCAACAAACCGCTCTTAACGACAAACAGAAAAAAACATTAAAAGCGCAAATTATCAAAGACCTGGAGTTTTAAATTCTTATCATGGATAACATTAAACAGCGCATCATCGATGCATTTGAACAACGTGATCAAATCAATGCCCGCACGGAAAACGATGATCTTCGGGAAGCGGTCCGATATGTCATCGACGGAATTGACCGTGGTGAATTACGCGTGGCTGAAAAAGTTTCCGGTGAATGGGTTGTTCATCAATGGTTGAAGAAAGCCGTTCTGCTGTCATTTCGTTTAAACGACAATGATCTTATCGAAGGCGGAGAAACTCGCTTCTGGGACAAAGTACCGGCCAAATTTGCCGACTACGATAGCGCCCGTTTTCGTGCAGAAGGCATGCGAGTTGTTCCACCAGCCATGGTACGTAAAGGCGCATTCATCGGCCGCAACGTGGTGGTTATGCCGTCATACGTTAATATCGGCGCTTACGTTGGCGAAGGCACTATGGTTGATACCTGGGCGACCGTTGGTTCCTGTGCGCAAATTGGCAAGAACGTGCACTTATCCGGCGGCGTTGGAATTGGTGGTGTATTAGAACCACTGCAGGCCAACCCAACTATTATAGAGGATGACTGCTTTATTGGAGCTCGCTCTGAAATTGTTGAAGGCGTAATCATTGAGGAAGGCGCCGTTATTTCAATGGGCGTTTATATTGGCCAGAGCACCCGTATTTATGATCGCGAGAATGATCGCATTCTTTACGGCCGCGTTCCTTCAGGCTCGGTTGTTGTTCCGGGGTCATTGCCTGCAGCAAATGGCACACATAGCCTGTACGCGGCTATTATTGTTAAACGGGTGGATGCAAAAACACGGGCCAAAGTTGGTATCAACGCCCTGCTGCGCAGCGCAGAGTAATCCTTATTCAATAAATACCCGGTGAAACTCATCCGGCAGTGGCACTTCCAGATTAATCAGCTCGCCACTGACCGGATGACTAAAGCTCAATCCGGTAGCCGCTAATAATAAACGATGAATGTCGAAGTGAGAGCGAAAGAAGTTGTTATGGCGACCATCGCCGTGGTTGGTATCACCAACAATCGGGTGTCGAATATGTGCCATGTGACGGCGTAACTGATGTTTTCGCCCAGTTTCAGGCTGCAACTGCACCAATGAGTATCGCGTGGTATCGTGCTTTTTACTCACTTGATAAGGCAACTCAACCTGCTTTAGGCACTTATAGTGGGTTAAAGCTGGCTGTTTATCTTTGTTGGTATCGGCATCCGCATCTGCCAGTTTATCCAATTCTTCTTTTAACGCATAATCGATAGTGCCGCTCTCTGACACATAGCCTCTTACTACCGAATGATAGGTTTTACGAACCTGACGTGCGCTCAGTTGCTCAGTCAGAGTGCGCGCAATATTGCTGTTAAGAGCAAAGATGAGTAACCCCGATGTTGGCCTATCCAGCCGATGTACCGGATAGACATGACGACCCATTTGATTACGCAGCATTTGCATCGCAAATTCGCGAGCGCCGCTAGCTATCCGGCTTCTGTGGACTAGTAAGCCGCTGGGCTTATTAATAACCGCAACAAACTCGTCCTGATAAACAATTTCTAACTCGTTCACCGTTAAACATCTTCCTGCAAAGGGTCGGTTCCGCTTAACAGGACATCAAACTCACGTATCAAGCTAATTAACTGCTCGTACTGCTCAAGCTCGTTGCGGTATGTGTGTGCTGCCATTGGGCTTACTGCAATACCTTCAGGTAAAGGCCGCTGACTATCCACTAAAGCCCACATTCGCGGCAACATTATAAACTGCAACCACTGGTGAAATTCCAACGTATCAACAGCAAAAGGCTGTTCGCTTTCCAGCGCCTGCACGGGCGGCTGGTGAGCCTGCCATAAGCCAAGACTGTTCAGTTCACGCTCTATTCTATCCAGCAATCGAGCGGCTTTCTGATACTGCTCCATATCAGACTCCGTTACCACATCATTGTATAAACCGATATAATGGCATCATACTGATTTAATACGCCTTAAAATTCAAGCAAAAAGGAAGCGCCTGTGTCAGCACCGACCATCACCACCTTGGGTGAATTTTTACAAGCCGGCCAAGCAGAATACAAAATTTTTGATATTGGCCGACGACTGACTGAACTGTCCCGGGAAGAGTTTTCAGCCATCGAGGAACAGCAACGCCCTTACCCCTATCCAATAGCTCGTCAGGCTCAACTGGCTATATTGTTTCAGCATAAACAACATGACCAACAACCTTTCATTTGGTTTTTGCAGTTTCCTCTGGACGAACGTGGTCTGTTAAATTCTGCTGCACGTAATCAATACCTGGAATACGTGGTCAGCGCTTTAGGGCATGAGATAACCGGAGAAATGACCGAGGAACAGGAAAAGCAACTGCAACAAAACCCTTATTTACTGACCCCGAATGAGCAACAGCGTGCCGCGTTACATGCTCGCGTTCAGCGCCAGCAAAAACTGTCACCCTCCATTCATTTTGAAACCGCAGAAGCTTATTTACGCCAACCCGAAAGTGGCATCGACTGGCAACAAGTTGGCTTACAGGGTCTACATGACTGTGCTGCCAGATTAGAACAATTACCAGAGCTGAGCAAAGCAATAGCAAAGCAGTTTGCCAATTACCCTACTGCAGTTCGGCAACCGCTGGCAATTGCGCTTGAACAGCAAAATATTACGCCGCCAGTTAGGGATGCTCTGCTTAAAAACCTTGAAAATGAGGATACGCTTTTATGCACTGACAGCCTCAGAGCGCTGGCATCAGCAACCAGCCATCCGCGCGTAAAAAAATCGATAAATGCTCTTGTACCAAAGGCTACAACTGATCAACTGGTTGTTATAGCCGCCCGGCTATGGCCGATACTTGACGAGGAACAAAGCCTACTGCAGTACTTAGACGCCATTGCAAAGCTCGATAATGTTCTTTTTGACGCACTGTTTCAGGATATTATTGCAATGCCGACAATTCGCCCGCTGCTTTTATCCATATTGGCGCAACAGAAACAATCCGAAGCCGTTGGCGAAGCTCTCAATCGATTAAAACAACAAACTCAGAGCTCCTGATGAACTTACTTGATGTAATCATTTTTCTGGTACTGGCAACCGCAATATGGGTTTTCTGGCAACATCGGCAACAATCAGAGAGCGCACAAAAACATGCGTTGTTTTATTGCAAACAGCAAGGCTTACAATTTTTAGATATTCGTCGTGAGGATACGCGGTGGTCTTTTAAAGGAAGCCAACCCGGCTGGCGAAGTACTTTTAAAATGGGCTTTAGCAGCGATGGGCAAACTCGATACGAAGGGGACTTAACCCTTCATAACCAGCGCTTAGTTGGTGTTGAGTTACCGCCATTTCGAATGCCCGGTGAGTAACTTGATCCGGGCATCTTTATAAAACTCTTTAAAACTGGAGTAACTCATTGTGCCTCGTCTTTTTCACGCGGATAGAAAAGCACTTCACCCGGCAGTTTTTCAACCTCAATCTGAGCCTGCAAACGATAGCCACGTTTCTTGAAGAAAGCCTGATAATCAGAACGCGTAACGTATACAGCAATTCCTTGTGACTCGGGATCTTCTTCAAAAACGGTTTTAGCAGCTTGCACTAATAAGTCCCCTACTCCCTGAGATTGATACTGCGGCGCAACCGCAATAAAAGCTAACATATGATAAGGCACATCCGGCATCGCCTGTTGAATGAGACGCTCTTTCTCAAGTACTTGCCGGGTACTCAAGAAACCCGCTGTTAACAACATACTTATCCGCCAGTGCCAAAAACGCCCGGGCCCGAAGCTTTTACCCGGACGGGTAAGACAGGCGACACCTAAGAGTGTGCCGCCGTCCCGCATACCAATAATGGGTTGCCCGCTTTCCCAGAACGCATTCAGATCTTCGCGGATGGCTGCACGTAAACGCTTTTCGTAATCCGGTTTATCGGCACGAAAAATCTTTTGCAGCAACTCATCATCATAGTATGTCTGAAACAAAAGCGAAGCCGCTAACCTAAGATCTTCCGCAACGAGGTAGACCAGTTCACCCTGAACATTCTCGCTACTGGTACTGCTTGCTTCAACAATTTCGCTTTCTGTTTTTTCTGTTAAGCCTTGCATAGCAACCACTGATTCGTTTTTTATAACACCAACTTAACCATTTTTCGGGATTCTGTCGAGAGCCATGTTCCTCGTTCCTGCAATAGCTTTATCAATTAATCGCTATTTTCACTAATTTTGGGTTCACATTGCCCGAGCCAGGTTGCCAGTGAGTCAGCCAGAACTTCATGTTGCTCCTTACCAACCCACTCAAGCCCTACTGCACCACTTTGGTTATCGATACTCAGCAGTAAATCGTCATTTTCGACCCCTAACCCAATGAACACCGTTTCGGGTTGCTTTAAACGTCGCTTCATTAAAATGTGGCCCGCAATATTAGCCAGTAAGCGCTCTCCGTCTTCTGCACTTTGAATTTGCAGTAAGGTAATTGGATGACCTTGATAATCAAGCACTAAGTCTCCTGCATACCAGCGTCCGAAAAAGGTTTTAATACTGTCATGAAAGGTGAGTTCAAGAGCGCCTTCTAAATCCTCAAACGTTAAAGGTTCTGGTTGCCGGCAAGGTGTCCACTCAACCGTGTCTTCATCAATAGCAGCACCATATATAGGACTAGCCCACTCTTCTACATACTCGGTATGACGCACGGGGATATTTTCTTCATAACTCGCCATCAATGTATCTATCGACTCTTCTAACGTCTTCATCTGGTACTTACACCTAAGAAAATTTACAATAAGCCCATTGTACTTACGGAGCGACATAAATGCCAAAGAAGGACGCACTAGACCATTTATCACTGGGTCAGCACACCAATTACCCAAGCAAATACGACCCTGAGCAATTGCAACCTGTGCCTCGCTCATTGAATCGTGAACCTATAGGCCTGGTCAGCAGGCTGCCGTTTGCTGGTGTCGATTTATGGACCGGCTATGAAATTTCCTGGCTTAATTTAAACGGATTGCCGCAGGTTGCCATTGGCTATTTTGAGGTACCGGCAGAGAGCCCTAACCTAATAGAATCAAAATCGTTTAAGCTTTACCTGAACAGCTTCAATGATTCTCGCTTTGATTCGTGGGAAAAAGTCAAGAATCTAATGGAAGACGATTTATCGTCATGTGCCGGAGCGGCAGTTAAAGTCACCCTGAAAACACTAACTGATTTAACCGGTGAATCCATTGCCAGCCTGCCGGGCGTTTGTATTGACAACCAGGATATCAAGATATCGCATTACGATTATCAGCCAGGGTTGTTAGCAACAGAAAACGGTGACACCGAAGAGCAGCTCCACAGTCACCTGCTAAAATCCAACTGCCTGATCACCAATCAGCCCGACTGGGGCTCAGTGTATATTCATTACCAGGGGCCTAAACTCGATCGTGCTGCGCTATTAGCCTATCTCGTATCATTCAGACGACATAATGAATTCCATGAGCAATGTGTTGAACGCATCTATCAAGATTTGAAAGCTTTAGGAATGCAGAAGCTGACTGTTTATGCTCGTTACACACGCCGTGGCGGCCTCGACATAAACCCTTTTCGTTCAGACTTTGAATCAGCGCTGCAAATGCAGCGCATGGCCCGACAATAAAACCTTAAGCGTTAGGATGAGGAATTTGTAGCCATTGCAAAAAGCGAGCCTGCTGCTTAGCCGTAGGCTCCTCCAAAGGTTCAATGGTTGCATCCGTTGCTGGTGTTGGTTGCACCGTTAAGGTTTTCTCGTGTAATTGATCGCGGCGAAAGAACGTCACTGTTATTGAATCGCCAGCCTCGTATTCTTCAAAGGCTTCACCAAAGCGACCGTCAACAGCTCGATGTCCGTCGTAGGCAACAATAACATCTCCGGGAGTAAAACCGGCTTCCCATGCAGGGCTGCCTTTACTGACACGAGTCAACTTCATGCCGCCGCTGGCCTCTTTAGCTTTCCATCCAGCCCAGGCTTTTGGCTCATCTTGCTTTTCATAAACTAACTCTAAACCAACTTGGCCAAGCATATTTTCAAAAGGTATGTCAGCCGGGCTCTCAACGTTATTTTGCCACCAGTCTTGCCACGAATGCCCTGTCAACTCTTTCAATATGGTCAATACATTGGCCGCGGTAAAACCTTGTTCATCCGCGTCAAAACGTTGGTACAACTCGTCATGAACATCACGATAACTGATTTCACCATCGGTGGTTTCCAGTAATTCACTATCCAGCATCCAGGAAACCAGCGCTCCTTCCGAATAGATATTGACTGAGTCGTTATGAGCCCGGTCGCCATACTGATCTATCCAAGCCTCAAATGAGGCTTCAGCCACCGACATAACATCTTTACCCGGTTTCGCTTTATGGCGATCAATACTTGTTGCAACGCGCTCAAAATACTCTGACGGTTCCATAATACCGGCCTGCACCAAGAGGTGATTTTGAAAATAACTGGTTGACCCTTCGGCTATCCAGAATAAGTCCGTATAGTTTTCTTTCTGATAGTCATAGGGTACTAAGCCATCAGGACGATAAGCTTTCACGTTCCAGGTGTGAACAAACTCGTGTGATGCGGTTGACATAAACGACAAATAATCCTCCCGGCTGGCAAATCTGTAACGCGGGCGTTGAATAATCGTTGAGTTTTTATGCTCAGTTGCACCGCCGGCACCGGTTGTTGCGTGAATCATAAACACATAATGTTCAAACGGATAATGACTCCATATTGAATGCCCCGTGCCCACAAGCTTTTTCAGGTCGGCAACCGTTTTTTCTGCGTCGTAGTTGCCTTCGCCCCAAAAAACCACCTCATAGCCCCGGCCATCCTGAGTAAATTCATAGTGTTTATTAATGCCGGTCTCTATTGGTGAATCAACCAATACATCCCAGTTTTCTGCCGAAAACTGATGTTCACCCCGGCGCGTCATTCCAGAGTAACTTTCCCACTTATTCGGCACCTTCAAGGAAACGGAAATAGGTTCATTACGCCAGGCATCTGCGTACATAAATACCGCTGACGCATCTAAATACGCATGGCTGTCATCAATATGACGACTGCGACGCCCAAGCTGGTTAGCGTAAATTTCATAATCAACGGTGACTTCACCACTGTTTTCCGGTAAATAGACACGCCAGGTGCTTTTATCGACTTTTTCCCAACGTAACATGTCGCCGTTGCTGGTAACTTCAAAGTCACGCACACCGTTTGCCAAATCTAAAATGCGATAATACCCGGTTCGCCAGGCTGGCATTTTAATATCCAGAAACTTAGCATCACTGGCAGGAAAAGTAATAGATACCTCCCCTTTGTGGTGCTCAGGTTGAGTCAAATCTATTTTATACTCGGTATTAGCTAGTGCAATTGACGGCGCTAACATAATCCCAATGGCTAATAAGCTTTTACGCACAGTTTATCTCCGTTACTTTCGATTTTTTTGTTAGTAAACTTGTGTGAAGACTACCACAATCTACCCATAGTAATTAAATCCAAATAGGTTAGACTTTATGCCGATAACTTACGTATTATTTATATTGCATTCAATACTGGGTAGGTGAGCATTGGCGATACCTGAAACACCACAAGAAAAAATTCAGCACCTTAGTAAAAAATTGCAGCAAAGCATTCAGTCACGCAAGCAGTTAGAAGACCATTACCTGCGTGATTCGCAACGCTACTCAGAATTTATGAACGAGCTTTGTCTGGCATTAAGCGGTGTCGATACGGAATTAGACAGATCGCTGCATAAATTGCGGGGGCACCTCCAGCAAAATGCATCGACAGCTGTGCTCGAACCTATTATGCAGCGTCTTAGCGATACCATTTCTCAGCACACTATTCGCTTACAGACTCAACTTAAACGAACCAATGAAAGCATTCGTCAGGCTCTGGTATCAATTAAGCCACAGCACAATGACAGCAAAAATAAATTAGAACAAATAGCCAACGAGTTTGAGCAACCTGCGATGACGGTTTCTCATTATCTCCCTTTAGTTAATCAATTATTGGCACTGTCTTATCAGCAACCGGCCGTTCAAACTGAAACCGACGTCAACCAGTATCAGGCCCAGTTACTTGATTTACTAAGCGAGGTTGAGTTTTCCGGCAGTGCTGCTGACATTCTTCAGCAAGTCAAGATGGCTTTGCAAAAACCTCAGACCAGTGACACTTTATTAGCTATTATTTTAAAAGTTATGCGGCTGGTTTTTAGTAATATTAACGACGAGCGTCGGTCAGCACAGACTTTTTTGCAGCAATTAAACGCATCGCTTGAGTCGGTGCACCACGCCCTGGGTAGAACCATAAACCATTCGGCCGACTTCGCTGACCAGCGCTTTAACCTGAACCAGCAGTTAAAAAATGATGTCTCAGAAATCAACGTATGTGTAACTGAAGCTTGTGAGTTGCATGATATAAAGGAATCGGTTGGTTTGCAGTTGCAAAAACTGAATGAAACTCTGAATCAACATCTCAAATTACACGAACAAGAACGCGAGAACTTTAACAGCAACATTCAAGCCATGGAGCAAAAGCTTCAGGAAACGGAAGCTCAGGTTACCCACTACCGACAAGAACTCGCTAAACAAAAATTCCGTAGCTTACAGGATAGCTTAACCAAACTGCCCAATCGTTCGGCTTTTGAAGAACGCCTCAACCTTGAGTTTCAACGTTGGACAGAAAATGAAACTGAGCTCACTATCGCTATCATTGACGTCGACCATTTTAAAAACATCAACGATAGCTTTGGTCATATCGCAGGTGATAAAACCTTACAGGTAATTTCCGGAACTCTCAGTAAAACACTGAAAGATCCCGCCTTTGTTTGTCGCTATGGTGGCGAAGAGTTTGCTATTATTTTTTGTTCAGATGAACAAACGGCTTATCAACACATCGACAACACAAGAGATAAAGTTGCAAGTATCCCGTTTAAATTTAAAAATGAAGACATCCGTATTACGGTTTCTGCAGGTATAGCAGAATTCAAATACAACGAAGATACGACATTTGCTGTTTTCGAAAGGGCTGACGAGGCTCTTTATGAGGCAAAAAATAGCGGGCGGAACCGGGTCATAACAGCGAAATAAGAGCAGAAAATTATAACCACCGCCGGCAAAGGATGACGCCGAGTCATCATTATTACAGGGGTATGAGAAAATAATGAGAGCAAGCATTTCTCCAAGAGGCACAATGTCTCTTTTGTCACAATTAGAAATAGAACGTTTAAAGCAATCGTCAAATAGCCAGCTTTATAAATTATTCCGTAATTGCTGCCTTGCCGTATTAAACGCCGGAAGTAATACCGATAGCAGTGCTGAAATCTACGACAAGTACACAGACTTCGCGGTTAACATTATTCGCAAAGAGCGCGGCATTAAAATTGAATTAATTGAACCACCGGCCGAGGCCTTTGTTGATGGCGAGCTAATTATCGGTATTCGTGAGCTGCTTGAATCTGTGTTACGCGATATTCTGTTTACCGGAGAGCGGTATTCTGAAGAAGAATTGAAAGATGCCAACAGTGCCACCCTGACCCACGTTGTTTTTGATATTTTACGAAACGCACGCACTATTCAGGCAATGCAAGAACCTGACATGGTCGTTTGCTGGGGCGGTCATTCCATCAATGAAAGCGAATACAAGTACACCAAAGAAGTTGGCTATCAACTCGGCTTACGTGGCCTTAACATTTGCACCGGATGCGGTCCGGGGGCAATGAAAGGCCCCATGAAAGGCGCCACTATCGGACACGCAAAACAGCGCATTAGTAGCGGCCGCTATTTAGGTCTGACCGAGCCGGGCATTATTGCTGCCGAGCCACCTAACCCTATCGTTAACGAGTTGGTTATTCTGCCGGATATTGAAAAACGCCTGGAAGCGTTTGTACGCTGCGCGCATGGTATTGTTATTTTCCCCGGAGGGGCAGGCACTGCAGAGGAATTTTTGTATCTTCTCGGTATTTTAATGCATCCAAAAAACCAACAACAAAGCGTGCCGGTTATCTTAACCGGACCTGAAGGTTCTAAAGATTACTTTGATGCGTTGGATACCTTTATTGTTGAAACTCTGGGTAATGATGCACGAAGCTTTTACCGCATTATTATTGGTAACCCGGCAGAGGTAGCCCAGCACATGCATGCCGGAATGGCGACAGTAAAACAGTATCGGCGGGACTCCGGTGACGCCTATTATTTTAACTGGACGTTGTTTATTGATGAAAACTTCCAACGCCCTTTTTATCCAACTCATGAGAATGTTGCGTCACTTAATTTGCACCCGGAACAACCCAAACAAGAGCTGGCAGCGGACTTGCGCCGGGCTTTTTCAGCCATAGTAGCCGGTAACGTAAAAGATGATGGTATCCGCCAGATTCGGGAAAAAGGTGTTTTCACCATTCACGGTGAACAGGGATTAATGAAACGGCTTGACGTATTGTTAAGAGCATTCGTCGAGCAAGGGCGTATGAAACTGCCAGGTTCGGTGTATCATCCTTGTTATAAGGTTGTCACCGACTGAAGGATTTATGAAGAATAAAGTCTTTGTCATACTTGCCATTGGTATTATTAGTTATCTGGCAATTGTCGGGGCAGTGTTGATGTTGTATCAGGCTGACCCGGCCGATTTACAGTGGCAGGAACGAGAAACTTACAACGCCAGACAAATTGGCCAGTTAGATCTCGGTATGTCCAAAGACAGCGTCATTCGTATTTTGGGTTCTCCGGATATCAACGAAGCAAAAGCATCACCGAACGGTGATATGCAAGTGTTGTTTTACCGCACCCACCACGTAACTTCTGACGGAATTACAACAAAGGACGAATGTACGCCTTTAGTTTTCCGGGACAATGAACTCATAGCCTGGGGCAATGATTCTTATCGCGACTATCAGGATAAGCAGAGGCGAGAATGAGAAAGCTAACTGAGTGTTGTGAAAAAACCGCAAGTTTACTGAAACAACACAACGTTCGTCAGCTTTATCGTTTGGTTCAGTTTATCGATGAAGAATACCAGCAAAACCGATGGCCTGAACTGCTTCCGGTTTATGCGCAGCAATACGCCCCTTCAGATAACGAATTAGTTAGTGAGCTGCTCGCCCTTTGTGTTAATGCTCTGAGTTGTGGCTATCAGTGGTCGTTGCATATTCATTATCGCCGTATTTTGGCCGCTGCCTGCGTCAGTGAAAAATTGAACCCGAGTCTCAGTTACTGGAAACAACATCAGTTAAGACAACCGTTATGGATTTCAGCTTTACAGACGTTGAAGTTAAACTCGCCGGATATTGTTATTTTCCGTTACTGGGTCAAAGCACTAACTCAGGTTCAACTGGAACGTAGTGAGCCCACACAGGCTTTTTTCCCGTTATTGAATAGTCACTTCAGATACCGCTTTTGGGGGCTATTAAATCAGCAGGATACATTGCCGGTTAGACTCACCGGTCAAAAGTTCTGCCACAAAAAAAATTCGCAGACTGCGGTGCTTTTAGGCTTTGAAGGAAAACATCAAATTCTGGCATTAACGCACAAATTAGACAGTCCGTTTTACCTGACCCTTGAAGAATCTTACAACTGGGAGCTTGCTGACAAACCTTTGACTGCGCAGCAGGTTAGCGCATTAGCACAACATCGATTATTAAAACATGAGCAAAAAAGTACAGCGCAACAAACTCCGCGACAGTTATTAAAAGCCATTAACCGTTACGCCAATGCCAACGGTTCTTTAAATGCAGTTATTCAACAAGTTAGCCAATTGCCGTTTTTAGCGAATAGCTTACATGCTGCGGTTCAACAAAGTGAACGTATTGGTTACAGTGAAGCTTCACGTATGGACTTAAAACAAGCGTATTTATGGCTCGGATCAAAGCGGGCATCAGTTATTCTCGCCACGGCTTTTCTTCAACACCAGTTTTCATTAAACACCATTCCGTTGCATACCAGCTTGATGCAGAAACTAGGCCTGCTGACGACTCTGATGCAGTATCTGTCGGACTCGACTGACACAAGCTTACCGACACCGGCCCCGTTACTTGCTTTGCTTGCAGGCTCCGATCTTTTTCGCCACCCCGAGTTGTTAAAATCAGCCAAATGGCCAAACCCGAGGCAGATAGAACATTGTTACAGTACCAGTTGGGTAGGCTCAGCTTTAGATGTTACTGATTTTCGTCGCAGCCGGCAGCTGGCTAAGCGTTGGCAGCTCCCTGCTGCCACTGAAAATTTATTAGATCCCGATAAAGCCGAAATCAATCCGTTAAGCGCGCTTTTCTTTCTGGCTCATTACTTGACGTTGAGCACCTATTACCCTGAAATATCATTAAGCAGTTCCGTTAAATCACTGCTAAAATCATCTTGTCAGCAATTACACATTGACGGTGAACAACTGACTAAAATCAAAAAAAATGCTGTTTTTGACAGCCACTGTTATTCACCGCTATAACACCTATTCACTAAGTGAATAATGCTTTTCTGGTCAGTATTAGCGCAGCAATGGTACAATTACTGCTGCTGTTTTTTTGTTGTAACACGGTTTAAAGGAATCAATTCATGAGCAGAACTATCACAGTTATTCCAGGTGACGGTATCGGTCCGGATATCGTCAAGTCGGCAACCGCAATTCTGGATAAAGCCGGTTGTGACTTTGAATATGAATACGTTGAAGCCGGTTTAACTGCTTTGGAAAAAACCGGAGAATTGTTACCCCAAAACACTCTTGATGCGATTGAACGTAACGGTGTTACTTTAAAAGGGCCTTTAACAACCCCGGTGGGCGAAGGCTTCACCTCGATTAACGTCAGTCTGCGTAAGCATTTTTCGTTGTATGCCAACGTACGCCCGGTTTTGTCTTTTACCGGCACTCAGGCGCGCTACGACGACATTGATATCATTACCATTCGTGAAAATACCGAAGGTATGTATTCCGGGTTAGGTCAAAAAGTGTCAGAAGACGGCAATGAGGCCGAAGCGGTAAGCAAAATTACCCGTGAAGGTGCTGAGCGTATCGTTCGCTTTGCTTATGAAACCGCACGTCGCGAGGGCCGTAAAAAAGTCACAGCGGTACATAAAGCCAATATCCTGAAATCTACTTCCGGTTTATTCCTGAAAGTTGCCCGCGAAATTGCTGAAGAGTACCCGGATATTGAATCGACTGAAATGATTGTTGATGCAGCCTGCATGCGTCTGGTTATGAATCCTGAAGAGTTCGACGTGATTGTTACCACGAACTTATTCGGCGATATTTTATCAGATCTTTGCGCTGGCTTAGTCGGTGGTTTGGGTATGGCACCCGGCGCTAACATTGGTAAAGACTGCGCTATTTTCGAAGCGGTACACGGCTCAGCCCCGGATATTGCTGGCAAGAACCTGGCAAACCCAACCTCAGTTATCTTAGCTTCGATTCAAATGCTTGAATACTTAGGCATGCAAGAGCAGGCCAATAACATAACTAAAGCATTAGAAGATGTGATTTCCAGCGGCGACCGTACCACCCGTGATTTAGGGGGGTCGCACGGCACAACAGACTTTACTCAGTCGATTATTGAGCGACTTTAAATCTTTCGGCATAGCCATGAGTTATGTGGCTATGCCGAAAAACGCTTATCCCGAAGCAACCAGCGCAAATGTACGGTGATTTCTTCGCGATCGTGGTAAAGGTGTTTAGCCTGAATTTCAAACGGTTTAGTGCCTTCCGTCTGCAACTGTTCTTTAATCTGCTCAAGGTATTCTTTTACCGCCGCATAACGCTGACGCATAGGCAGCTTTAAGTTAAAAATAGCCTCTTCACAATCACCATCCAGCAACCAGCTGGCCATGAGCTCACCGACACGCGCTGGCTTTTCAACCATGTCGCACACCAGCCAGTTAATGTTCTTCTTTTTTGGCCGAAACTTAAAGCCGTCTTCCTGTATGTGTTTAACCTGGCCGGTGTCCATTAATGACTCAGCCATGGGGCCGTTATCAACCGTCTGCACCATCATCCCCCTACGCACCAGTTGATAGGTCCAGCCGCCGGGCGCAGCACCCAGATCAACCGCTTTCATGCCCGAGTGAATCCGTTCTTCTTGTTCATTTTCCGGCACAAATACCTGAAACGCTTCATCCAGTTTCAGCGTTGAGCGGCTGGGAGCCTCTTTCGGCATGCGCAAGCGCAAAATTCCGCCATCGTATGGCGTTTGGTTATAACTGTAGGAGTAGCCAACTAAAGCATGCGCGGCGTTAACAAAAAGCACATGCAACAAGGGGCGTTTTGCCAAAGGTTTATTGCTCAACAGATCTTCTTTACGCAACGCCCGACGCAGCGGAACGCTGAACTTACGACAGAATTTTGATAACTGGTTGGCTTCGTTAGTATCCGGTGTTTCAACTCGTAAGTCCCCCGCCAGACCAAAAGTTTCCTGATGGGGTTTCAGTACGTTAATCACTTCGCTGGCACGGTCTTCAACGCCGGCTAATTTAACCGCAGACAGTACCGCAAACATTTCCCGGGCAAACACTAACTCTTTCAACACCAGTTTGCGGGCAATGTGCTCAGCTTCCTCGTGCTGACAATGATACGTCACATAAGCCTGCTCGGGCTGTGTCTGGCAATAGCCATAAACCCCCAGCTGTGCGGTTTTATCCTGAATTTCTGCCGCGCAGTCACTTTCAAAACCGGCCCGGCACAGCAATATAATGCCGCTACCTTTGCCGTTCACTATCTCATTCATCAACTACCCGCTCCTAACTTCACGGCGCCAACCAGCAAACTGATCCAGCCGGCAATAAATAACAAGCCACCCAGTGGGGTTATCGGCCCAAACCATTTAACCCCAGTCAGCGCTAATGCGTATAAACTGCCCGAGAACAACGCCACACCTGCCAGCCATAAATAGCCACTGGCAACAAACCAGACAGAATGTGACTGTTTTAACCAAAGCGCTAAGACTAATAAAGCGATAGCGTGATAAAACTGGTAGGTCACTCCGGTTTCAAACGCACTTAGCAGGTTTTCGCCCAACTTCGATTTAAGCCCATGAGCGGCAAACGCACCGAGCATTACACCTGTACCGCCTAAAATCGCTGCAATAATCAAAAACAGCTGACTCATTGAATAAACTCCTTGATAGCATTTGCCGCCTGTTGCCAAAATTTGCGGGTATCGGCTGCTTTAGCCTTTGTTGCCGCCAGGCCATGGTCCGCGCCTTCCAGCCACTTTAACTGCCAGTTAGCCTTCAATTGAAGGTTCTGACCCGTTTCCTGTTTTTTCCGTATCGGCTTACTGAACGGGTCCCGGGTGCCCTGCAAAATCAAGCCCGAAGCCTTGGTCAGTTGCAGTTCTTCAACACGCGATTTTTCCGGCTTTTGCGGTGGATGAAACGGAAACCCCAAAGCAATTATCGCTTTCGCCATATGCTTATCAGCCAACCGCAACATAACCCGGCTTCCTAGCGACTTGCCCATTAAAACTAAGGGCTTATCATCCTGTTGCAAGTCTGTCAGCAACGCATCAACCGCCTCGACCAATACCGGCATCTTATTCGGTGGCCTTGGTTTTCTGGTTTCACGTACTTTCTCCCAGTAAGGAAAGTCGGGGCGGACAACTTCTGCACCAAGCGCAATGCCCTGCTCAGCGAAAAAGTCCATAAAATCGGTATCGGGGCCACCGCCGGAACCGTGTAAGAAAACAATACGTAGCAGTCCTTGCGGGTTCTGTTGTTGATAGCGCATTATTGATTAAACTCTTGTTCTTCTTTCTGAACTAAATTTAACAGCCACCGGCGAAAGGTCGAGATTTTACCGATCTCGGCCTGATTGTCACGACAAACCAGATAAAACGCCTTATTCCGTTGTAGTGTCTGCGGAAAAATACGCACCAGATGACCACTGTCAATTTCAGACTTAACCAGCACATTGTTGGCTAAGGCAATGCCCTGCCCGTGAACCGCTGCCTGTAAGGCTAAACTGGAATGACTGAATACCGGGCCATTATCGCCTTTGTAATTTGGCAAACCAACTAATTGAAACCAATCTTTCCAGGCATTCCGAGTTTCATCATGCAACAGTGTTTGCTTAAATAAATCTGCGGGCACTTTGATATTGGCTTTATCGACTAACAGGGGCGAACACACCGGCCATAAGTATTCTTTGTGCAGCTGATAAGCTTTAACACCCGGCCAGCGCCCATCCCCATAGTAAATAGCAACGTCTACGTCGTCAGTCAAAGAACCAGTAATTTCATCCACAGCTTTGATGCGAATATCCATATCCGGGTGTTCTTCACGAAAACTACTGAGCCGTGGAACAAACCACAAAATGGCAAAACTGGGCGGAACCGATACCGTCAAAGCACCGCGTTCTGACACTAACCGAAGTTTATCGGTCGCCTGTGCCAGCTGCTCAAAAACATCTCGTAACTCTAAATAGTATTGCTGACCTTCTTCGGTCAGCAATAGCGAGCGATTACGACGTATAAAAAGCTTAAGCTGAAGAAAGTCTTCTAACGCTTTTACCTGATGACTAACAGCCGCTTGTGTGACGAATAGCTCTTCGGACGCTTTAGTAAAACTTAAGTGCCGCGCCGCCACTTCAAAAGATTTTAATGCATTTAAGGGGGGTAATTTCCGCATGCCATTAACTAAAAAGCGTCTCTGTATAGTAGATTATTACCACTATAACAGAGACGCCCTTCGTTCGGCTATTTACATGACTTTATCTAATGTGACTTACAGCCGAACGCCGCCATCAATTTCCACTACGCGGCCACTGAAAAAGTCGTTCTCAATGATATAACGAGCACTGTGAGCAATTTCGTTAGGTTGTCCCCAGCGCTTCAGTGGCACCATAGACAAAGCACGGTCAACCGCTTCTGGTTTCATCTGCGCGGTCATTGGTGTTTCGATAAAGCCCGGTGCAATAGCGCCACAACGAATACCGTAACGACCCAATTCACGTGCCCAGGTCACGGTCATTGCAACAACGCCGGCTTTGGTGGCTGAATAGTTGGTCTGACCCATATTCCCTGCACGGGCAACGCTGGAAATGTTAATAATAACGCCTTTTTTACCCGCTTTTACCATTTGCGCTGCCGCTTCACGGCCACATAAGAAAGTACCGCTCAGGTTCACATCCAGCACCGACTGGAACTGTTGCAAGGGCATTTTGCTCTTCAGCTCGCCGTCTTTGAACTTGATCAACAAACCGTCGCGCAACAAGCCAGCATTGTTGACCAACACATCAATACCATCAAACTCTTGCTGTATTTGCTCAAAAACGGTTTCTACTGACTCTTCGTCGGTAATATCCAACTCATAACCAACAACTTTCGCAGCACCCAGTTTTTGGCATTGCTCCTGAGCGTCGCCTAATACGTCGCCGTTAATATCGATAAGTGCCAGTTTTGCGCCCTGTTGAGCAAAGTCTTCAGCCATAGCTAAGCCCAGACCCTGAGCACCCCCGGTAATAACAATCACACTGTCTTTAATTTGCATGTGTTTCCTCAATTCTTAGGTTACTTTTGTGACTTTGGTGCCACATAGTTAAAAATACTGGAAAAGTCCTGACGGCCGTGGCCCTGCTCTGACCAGCTATGATAAAGATTGCGTGTCAGTGACCCCATAGGGGTTGCGGCCCCGCTCTCTAGTGCGGTTTGCTGTGCCAAAACCAAGTCTTTAGCCATCAAATCAACTAAGAAGCCACCCTGGTAATCATTGCTTGAAGGTACATTTTCCATCACCCCCGGGCACGGGTTATAAACCTGCAAGGTCCAGTTACTGCCTGAGCTGGCCGCCATAATTTCTGACAAAACTCGCGGGTCTAGCCCGTTGGCTTTACCCAGCTGCAGCGCCTCAGAAGTTCCTACCATAAGCACAGACAACAACATGTTATTACAGATTTTAGCAATCTGCCCCGCACCGACATCGCCTGCGCGCAAAACATTTTTACCCATATCGTTGAGCACCGTGCGAGCACGCTCAACATTGGTTTCAGTACCGCCACAAATGAAGGTGAGCGTGCCGGCTTTCGCGCCGCCAACACCACCGGAAACGGGAGCGTCGATAAAAGCAATACCGGCTTTTTCAAGCTGCTCGCCGACATACATCGCAGTTTCTGATGAAATTGTACTAGAATCAATGACTAACTGGTCTTTGGTCAGTTTATTGATTAATCCATTGTCACCCAGATAAACCTCTTTAACATGACGGTCAGCCGGTAGCATCGATACCACAAACTCAACGCCGTCGATAGCCTCTTCAGCAGTTTTTGCCGCTTGCGCGCCTTCAGCAACAACAGCTTTCAAAGCGTCTTCAGATAAATCAAAAGCCTTAACAGTATGGCCGGCTTTTGCCAGGTTGCTGGCCATCGGCCCGCCCATATTACCCAGTCCAATAAATCCTACGGTTGCCATAGTGGCACTCCTTCTCATTCATTTGTTTTATTTATCAAGATCGGCTAGTGGATGCGTTCGCTCGCCCCAGGGCGGTAAAAAGAATGCATCAATCTCTTCCGCTGGTACTTCTGCTACCGAACTGTGCTGCCATTGTGGATTCTTATCTTTATCAATCAACAACGCGCGAATACCTTCGGCAAAGTCTCCGCGAACCGCACAATTGCAGGACAAAGTCAGTTCCAGCCTGAAGCAGTCCGCCAAAGATAAATCAGAGCCTTGCTGCAGCTGATTCCAGACCAGGTGCGACGTAAAAGGACACCCATTTGCCAGGTTTTTACGCGCGCGCGCCAGCCATTTGTCATCGGTTTGGTCATTTACGATACGCTCAACGATATCGCCAATGTCATTGCCGGCTGTCAGCTCGGTAATTAGCGACTGGTGCGGTTCAACCTGTGGTGCCGGTAAAACGGTTGCGTCACTGCTGGCAACCGAACTCAGTAGGTCTGTCACTTTCTGTTTGTTCAGCGCTTCAGTATTGCCCCATTCCATCTCTTTTAGTTGAGTCAAAATGGTGTCTTTACTCTCATGGCCAACGAAGTGATCGGCCAACTTCAGATAAAGCGCATCGTTAGCGTTCATGGTCGCACCGGTAATGCCCAGGAATAAACCACAACCTTCCGGCATACGATTAAGGAAGTAAGTGGCTCCGACATCCGGGTACAAGCCAATGGTCACTTCCGGCATAGCCAGCAACGAACGCTCAGTTACAATGCGGTGACTGGCACCGTTCATTAAGCCCATACCGCCGCCCATAACAATACCGTCCCCCCAACAAATAAGAGGTTTCGGAAACGTCTGGATACAGTAGTCCAGTTGATATTCCTGGGTAAAGAAGTTTTCAACTTCGCTCACCAGCTTGCCGGGTTCTGCCTGCATGGCTTTATACATTGCGACAATGTCGCCACCGGCACAAAAAGCTTTTTCACCCGCACCCTGCAACCAGACACAGGCGACGTTCTCGTCTTCGGCCCACTGTTTTAGTTGTGGCAACAGTTTTTCAGCCATAGCCAGGCTTAAAGCATTTAAAGATTTTTCGGCATTTAATGTAGCAACGCCGATGACTTTGTCACCGGCGTTCAGTTCTTCAAAAAGTACAACGTCTTGCATGGAGTCTCCTTACAAGATTTCGCGATCGTTATCGGCTAATATGCGCCGACCAATAATCATACGCATCACTTCATTCGTGCCTTCCAGAATTTGGTGAACACGAACATCGCGCACATGGCGCTCTAACGGATACTCTTTAATGTAACCATAACCACCGTGTAGCTGCAGCGCATCGTTACACACTTTAAAACCGACATCGGTTGCAAACTGTTTGGCCATAGCGCAATACGTGGTTTTATCGGCGTCGTTGTTATCGACTTTGCTGGCGGCTAAGCGCACCATTTGCCGGGCTGCAACCAGTTCGGTTGCCATATCAGCCAGCTTAAACTGCAGTGCCTGAAAGGCCGCCAATGGTTTGCCAAACTGAGTACGCTCCTGCATATAAGCTTTGGCGGTATTTAAAGCCGCCTGAGCGGTACCCACAGAACAAACCGCAATATTAATACGCCCGCCGTCTAAGCCCATCATAGCAAACTTAAAGCCTTCACCTTCTTTGCCCAGCAAGTTTTCAGCGGGAATACGAACATCCTCAAAAGTCACCAGGCGAGTGGGTTGAGCGTTCCAGCCCATTTTCTGTTCGGCTTTACCATAAATAACCCCTTTGGCGTCAGCCGGTACCGCAAAGGCTGAAATGCCTTTAGGGCCGTCTTCACCAGTACGGGCCATTACTACCAGAACGTCGGTTTCACCTGCGCCGGAGATAAACATTTTAGAGCCGTTCAGAACGTACTCCTCGCCGTCTTTCTTAGCGCTGGTGCGCAAGCTGGCAGCATCAGAGCCGGACCCCGGTTCAGTCAAACAATAAGAGCCCAGCTTCTCACCAGTCACTAACTCTGGCACCCATTGGTCAATCACCGACTGCTGACCGAACGAGCCAATCATCCAGGTCACCATATTGTGAATGGTCATCATAGCCGTTGTAGTAGTACAACCTCCGGCCAGCTGCTCAAAAATTAGCGCCGAATCTAAGCGGTTCATTCCGAAACCACCCGCTTCTTCCGGTGTATACATGCCCATAAAGCCCATTTCACCGGCTTTGCGAAACACTTCAATGGGAAAATGATGTTCTTCATCCCACTTAGCCGCGTGAGGTGCTAACTCTTTATCGGCAAATGCCTTCGCTGTATCAACAAAGGCTTGCTGGTCTTCTGTCAATTCAAAATTCATTGTTAGTCCTTACTACCTTAGGTTAATTGACATGTTCGGACCCGAAGCTTCTTCCAGGTCGCTGTCAAACCAACGCGCTGTGACTGTCTTAGTCTCACTGTAAAAGCGCACACCCTGCTTACCATAAGCATGAAGGTCACCAAAGAATGACCGTTTCCAGCCTGTAAAGGAGAAGAACGGCAGTGGTACCGGAATTGGAATGTTAATTCCCACCTGACCCACTTCAACTTCATGCTGGTATTTACGAGCAGCGGCACCACTGGCGGTAAAGATAGAAGTACCATTACCGTATGGGTTGTTGTTCACCAGCTCTAATGCATCTTCTAAGCTGTCCACTTCGGTGGCGCACAATACCGGGCCAAAAATTTCGGTTTTATAAATTTCCATATCCGGCGTAACCTTAGAGAACACCGTTGGGCCTACCCAGTTGCCATTTGGCAGACCGTCAACTTTGCAGCCGCGACCATCAACCAGGAGTTTGGCGCCTTCTTTCTCGCCTTGAGTAATCAGGGCTTCGACGCGTTCTTTCGCCTGCGGGCTAATAACAGGGCCATAAGCGGCGCCCTCGTCATTCCATGCGCCCGGACGAACCTTTGCAATGGCTTCGGCTATTTCAGGGATCCACTCTTTTGCTGCCCCCACAAATACTGCGACAGAAATGGCCATACAGCGTTGCCCTGCAGCACCCACAGAAGAACCGACCATGTTATTGATCACTTGCTGTTTATTCGCATCCGGCATAATAACGCAATGGTTTTTCGCACCGGCAAACGCCTGTACGCGCTTACCATTTTCAGTACCGCGACGGTAGATGTATTCAGCAACCGGTACTGAACCGACAAACGACAAGGCACGAACCTCAGGATGGTCTAACAAGAAGTCGACCTGTTCTTTGTTACCGTGCAAAACCTGCAACACACCTTTTGGCGCGCCAGCTTCTTCAAACAGTTCGGTCAGACGCGTCGGCGTTAATGGATCCTGCTCAGAAGGTTTAAGGATAAAGGTGTTACCACAAGCAATGGCCAGCGGGAACATCCACAGTGGAATCATTGCCGGGAAATTGAACGGTGTAATACCGGCACAAACACCCAATGGCTGGGTATAGCTGTACGAATCAATTTTACGTGCCACGTTTTCAACGGTCTCACCCATTAATAGCGATGGAATATTGGCGGCGTGTTCAACCACTTCAATACCGCGCCAGACATCGCCTTTAGCATCTTCAAAGGTTTTCCCGGTTTCCTGCGCCAGAGTTTCAGCAATTTCTTCCTGATGTTCTTTCAACAACGCCTGGTAACGCATCATCACCCGAGCGCGCTCAGAAACAGGCACTTCTTTCCAGGTTTTAAAGGCTTCACGTGCACTGTTAACTGCGGCTTCCATTTCACTTTGCGTGGCAACCGGAGCTTCAGCGATAACTTCCTGGGTGGCCGGGTTGGTCACAGGGATCCACTGTTCTGACTTCGAGGCGACAAATTCACCATCTATATACAGAGGCACTTTCTTAGACATAATTCACCTTCTTATTGTGTTATTTTGTCATCTATTGATGAGCTAAATTTAGTTAAGTGAGCCTTTAACGTGACCCTCTTAATTCTGATTACTTTACTCTGGGCTGCCAGTTTTTCGCTTATTGGCGTATATCTGGCCGGCCAAGTTGACGGTTATCTGGTTGTCTTTATTCGCATGATTTTAGCATTGATAACGGTTTTACCATTATTTCGCTGGCGTCATCTGTCGCCGCATAATGGGCAGTTACCTCAACTGGTTAAGCTTGCCGTTATTGGCGCCGTGCAAATTGGTGCCATGTATCTGTTCCTTTACCATGCGTTTTTGTATTTGAGCGTTGCCGAAGTGCTTTTGTTCACTATTTTTACACCGCTCTACATAACCCTGATTGACGAGCTGATACTCAACCGCAAGCATTTACCACTTTTATGGTGGGTTGCTGCTGCGGTATCCGTCTGCGGTGCAGCCATAATTCGCTATCAACCACTTTCCGATGACTTTATCATTGGCTTCTTTTTAATTCAGGCTGCCAATGCCTGTTTTGCCACAGGTCAGGTTGCTTACAAACGCTTACCTACCGGAAAAGCCCTGGCACAAACTCAACAGTTTGCCGCCTTTTTCTTCGGCGCCAGCGTCATTGCAGGCTTAGGTGTTATTCTGTTTGCTGATTTAAGCATGATACCAACCACTAACCTGCAGTGGGGTATTTTAGTATGGCTCGGTATTGTTGCCTCAGGGCTTGGTTACCTCGGCTGGAACCTTGCCAGTAAATGGGTCAATACCGGACAACTCGCCACTATGAACAACGCGCTAATTCCCGCCGGAATTTTGGTTAATGTCTTATTCTGGCAACAGTCTTTCGACTATACCCGTTTAAGCATCGGTGCTGTTATCATTATCCTTGCCGTGTGGCTGGCAGGACGGGCTCAAAAATTAAAACCCGTCCGTTAAGCTCGGCGGCTACAGCATTTCAACTGCCAGAGCCACGGCTTCACCACCGCCAATACACAACGAGGTAATACCGCGCTTCTGGCCTTTTTGCTTCAATGCATGCAGCAAAGTTACCAATAAGCGAGCGCCACTGGCGCCAATAGGATGTCCTAAAGCACAAGCACCACCATGCACATTTACCTTAGCCGGGTCTAACTTCATTTGTTGAATAGCTAACATAGTCACCATGGCAAAGGCTTCATTAATTTCCCATAAATCAACGTCGTCTTTGCTCCAGTCCAGTTTACTCAACAATGAGTTCATCGCACCAATTGGCGCCACAGTAAATTCAGACGGCGCCTGAGAATGGGTTGTATGGCCCGCAACCCGAGCCAGTGGCTGCAAGCCTTTAGCTTTTGCTTCGCTCTCGCGCATTAAAATAAGCGCCGCCGCACCATCAGATATAGAGCTGGAGTTTGCCGCCGTAATAGTGCCGTCTTTTTTAAACGCGGCACGTAACTGTGGAATTTTATCCATCCGCGCTTTACCCGGTTGCTCGTCCGTATCAACGGTGACATCACCTTTGCGAGTTGAGTAGGTTACCGGAACAATTTCACCTTCAAACAGGCCGTCTTTAATAGCAGTTTGAGCCTTAGTCAGTGAATGAATAGCAAAGTCATCCATAGCTGCACGATCCAAACCATACTCGTCTGCGGTATCCTGCGCATAGCAACCCATAGCTTTTTGCTCGTAAGCATCTTCAAGGCCGTCCAGCATCATGTGATCCAGTACTTGCCCATGCCCCATACGGTAGCCACTGCGACCTTTAGGAAGCATGTAAGGCGCGTTAGACATACTTTCCATGCCCCCCGCAAATACCACGTCAGCAGAGCCTGCTTTAATCAGATCATGCGCCAGCATCGCCGCTTTTAAACCCGAACCACACACTTTATTAATGGTGGTTGCTTCGGTTGATTTGGGCAGGCCCGCATAAAGCATAGCTTGACGCGCCGGTGCCTGACCTAAGCCTGCCGGCAACACATTACCCATAATAATTTCCGAAATATCATCGGCTTTCAAACCGCTATTATTCAGCGCGGCCTTAATAGCTGTTGCGCCCAAATTCGGCGCAGACACTTCACTCAAACTCCCCTGAAAACCACCCATTGGCGTACGGTTGGCCGCCACAATCACGATCGAATCGCTTGACATCTTTCCTCCAAATGCACTTTACGTTAACGTAAACTTCCTCTAAGCTTAGATCCCAGAGCAACCAAAAAGCAAGTACCGATGGGCAATAAAATAACTTACAGTATTGGTGAACTGGCAAAACAATTTGACATTACCACCCGCAGCATTCGTTTTTACGAAGACGAAGGCTTGCTCTCTCCCAGACGCCAGGGTCAACAGCGCATTTACACCAATAAAGACAGCGTGCGCTTAAAACTTATTTTGCGCGGCAAACGACTGGGCTTTTCTCTTGCAGAAACGCGTCGTTTGTTCGAACTGTACGATGCTGACAACAGTAGTGCTGCACAGCTACAAAAGGTACTTGAGCTCATTAGTGAGAAGAAGCTCTCGCTCAAACAACAGATGGAAGATATTAATGTGTTACTGACCGAGTTAAGTGGTCTCGAGCAACGTTGTCAGGACGAACTCGAAATCATCAACTCGTCAGTTTCAGAAGTTCATTCTCAGGAGTCGTTATGATCAGTCAATACACCACTTTTAATTTTGGGCTCGGCGAAACCGCCGACATGATGCGTGAGCAAGTTAATGCCTTTGCCCGCGATGAAATTGCGCCGCGTGCCGCTGAAATTGATGAAAAAAATGAGTTTCCAAGTGATTTATGGCGCAAGCTTGGCGACATGGGTCTGCTCGGTCTAACCGTTGCCGAAGAGTATGGTGGTTCTGGCATGGGCTATCTTGAACACGTTATCGCCATGGAAGAAATTTCACGGGCATCTGCCTCTGTTGGTTTAAGCTTCGGTGCGCACTCCAACTTATGTGTTAACCAAATTCATCGCAACGGTAACGAAGAACAAAAGAAAAAATATTTGCCCAAGTTATGCAGCGGTGAACACGTCGGCGCCCTGGCAATGAGTGAACCCAATGCCGGCTCTGATGTTGTCAGTATGAAACTCCGCGCTGAGAAGAAGGGTGATAAATACGTCCTGAACGGCAATAAAATGTGGATCACTAATGGTCCTGAAGCCAATGTCTACGTTATTTACGCAAAAACCGAACCCCAGAAAAACTCACGTGGTATTACCGCCTTTATCGTCGAAAAAGACACGCCGGGATTCAGTCAGGCGCAAAAGCTCGACAAACTCGGTATGCGCGGCTCAAATACTTGTGAGTTAGTCTTTGAAGATGCCGAGGTTCCCGCCGAAAATATTCTGGGTGAACTGAACGAGGGCGTAGCCGTACTGATGAGCGGTCTGGATTACGAACGCGCAGTACTTGCCGCGGGTCCACTGGGTATTATGCAAACCTGTCTTGATACTTGCGTACCCTATATTCACGATCGTAAACAGTTCGGTAAAGAGATTGGAGAGTTTCAGCTAATTCAGGGTAAAATCGCGGATATGTACACTCGCACTAATGCTGCGCGTGCTTATGTTTACGCCGTAGCACAGTCTTGCGACCGCGGTGAAACCACTCGTAAAGACGCCGCTGGTGCAATTCTTTATGCTGCCGAACTGGCAACGCAGCTTGCGCTCGATGCTATTCAGTTACTGGGTGGTAATGGTTATATTAACGAATATCCGACCGGTCGCCTATTACGTGATGCCAAGCTGTATGAAATTGGCGCGGGTACGTCGGAAATCCGCCGTATGCTAATTGGCCGCGAGCTGTTTACTGAATCAAAATAATAAGGAGCCAACGCCGTGGCGATTTTATCCAGTAAAATCAACACCCGCGATGCACAATTTGCGGCAAATAGTGAATCGATGCAGGCCGTAATTGACGACCTGCACGAAAAAGCCGCAAAGATTCATCAAGGCGGCGGTCCTAAATATCAGGAGCGCCATTTATCCCGTGGTAAGTTATTGCCTCGCGACCGTATTAACAAGTTGCTCGACGCAGGCTCTCCCTTTTTAGAAGTGGGTCAGTTTGCAGCCTGGGAATGCTACGAAGATTACGTTCCAGCAGCCGGTGTGGTTGCTGGCATTGGTCAGGTAGAAGGCACCGAGTGCATGATCGTCGCTAACGACGCGACGGTTAAAGGGGGTACCTATTACCCGCTGACGGTGAAAAAGCACCTGCGCGCTCAGGAAATTGCCGAGCGTTGTCACTTACCCTGCATTTACCTGGTCGATTCTGGTGGCGCCAACCTGCCCCGTCAGGACGAAGTTTTTCCCGACAAAGACCACTTTGGTCGCATCTTCTTTAATCAGGCGAATATGTCGGCCAAGGGCATTCCACAAATTGCCGTGGTTATGGGGCTGTGTACCGCAGGTGGTGCGTATGTACCGGCCATGGCCGATGAAAGCGTCATTGTCAAAGAGCAAGGCACTATTTTCCTCGCTGGCCCACCGTTGGTGAAAGCTGCAACCGGTGAAGAAGTTTCCGCCGAAGAGCTGGGTGGTGCCGATGTGCACACCCGTATTTCAGGTGTCGCCGACCATTTTGCGCACAACGATGAACACGCCTTAGCACTGGCTCGTCGTTCAGTTGCCCGTCTTAATCGCGGTGAACCGACCAAGCTAGACCGGCAACCGGCTAAGCCACCGCGTTTTGACGCAAAAGAACTCTACGGCATTGTCGGTACCGACCTGCGTAAACCGTACGACGTACACGAAGTCATTGCGCGTATTGTCGATGACTCTGACTTTGACGAGTTTAAAGCCAACTACGGCAACACGCTGGTTACCGGCTTTGCGCGCATTGATGGTTACCCGGTGGGCATTGTCGCAAACAACGGTATTTTATTTTCGGAGTCTGCGCAAAAAGGCGCTCACTTTATTGAGCTTTGTGCGCAACGCAAAATTCCATTGGTATTCTTGCAAAACATTACCGGCTTTATGGTCGGTAAAAAGTATGAGGCCGAGGGTATTGCCAAGCACGGAGCGAAAATGGTGATGGCCGTTTCCTGTGCCAAAGTCCCTAAGTTTACCGTATTAATTGGTGGCAGCTACGGTGCTGGTAACTACGGCATGTGCGGCCGCGCGTACGACCCTACCATGATGTTCATGTGGCCCAATGCCCGCATCTCAGTTATGGGTGGTGAACAGGCCGCGGGTGTAATGGCTCAGGTGACTAAAGACAACCTGGAACGCAAAGGTGAAAGCTTAAGCGAAGAAAAAGAACAAGAGCTGAAAAAGCCCATTGTTGAACAATATGATAAACAAGGTCACCCCTATTATGCATCAGCCCGCCTATGGGATGACGGTATTATTGACCCGGCGCAAACCCGCGAAGTTCTTGCACTAAGCCTTGCCGCTTCATTAAATGCACCGATTGAAGACAGCCGTTTCGGCGTCTTCCGTATGTAATCGGAGGTTATTGACCATGGCAAAATACACGGAACTGACTATTGATGACCAGGGCGTTGCAACCCTGATGTTAAACCGTCCGGATGTACATAACGCATTTGACGACGTGATGATTGCAGAGCTGCTGCAGGCTTTGAAAGACGTTGAGCAAAGCAAAACAGCCAAAGTATTGGTGCTTCGTTCCGAAGGCAAAAACTTCTCAGCGGGCGCTGACCTTAACTGGATGCGCTCCATGGCTGACAAAAATTATCAGCAGAATGTGGATGATGCCGGTGAACTTGGTCTATTAATGGAACGGCTGGACTTGCTCAGCAAGCCTAGTATTGCCTTAGTGCAAGGCGCCGCTTTTGGCGGTGCCGTCGGTCTTGCCGCCTGCTGTGACATCGTATTAGCACAACCACGCAGCAGCTTTTGCTTAAGTGAAGTGAAAATTGGCCTTATTCCTGCAGTGATCAGCCCTTATGTGGTGCGTACTATCGGCGAACGCCAGTCACGTCGCTATATGCTGACAGCAGAACGTTTCTTTGCCGACAAAGCACAAGAGTTGGGCTTGGTGAACGACGTTGTGGAAGATTTCGAAGAACCTTTGAATAAACTATTAGACGCGCTTTTAGCCAATAGCCCACAGGCGGTTAATGCCTGCAAGCAACTTATTCGCAATGTCGGTTCACGCCCTGTCGATACAGACGTACGTGAGCATACCATTGAGGCTATTGCGAAAATTCGCGTGTCGGACGAAGGCCAGGAAGGACTCAGTGCGTTTCTTGAAAAACGCCCCGCCGCCTGGCTTCAACAGAATTAACAACAGGTCTCATTATGATCAACACATTATTGATTGCGAACCGTGGTGAAATTGCCTGTCGTATCATTGCCACAGCCCAGAAAATGGGCATTCGCACCGTGGCGGTATTTTCTGATGCGGACCGCGACTCACGCCACGTTAAACTGGCGGATCAAGCGGTTCACATTGGCCCGGCAGCCAGTACTGAAAGTTACCTGCGCAGCGATAAAATTATTGCGGCCGCCAAACAAACCGGTGCTGAAGCCATTCACCCCGGCTATGGCTTCCTTTCGGAAAACGAAGACTTTGCCGACCAATGCCAGTTGAATGGCATTATCTTTGTTGGTCCGCCGGTTTCGTCTATTGCCGCTATGGGCTCAAAAAGTGCGGCTAAGTCTATTATGCAAGACGCCGGTGTACCGCTGGTTCCCGGCTACCACGGCAGCGAACAAGATATTGAAACGTTAAAAGCCGAAGCCGAAAAAGTGGGTTTCCCGTTACTGCTTAAAGCTGCATACGGTGGCGGTGGTAAAGGCATGCGCGTGGTTGAAAACATGGGCGAGTTCGATGAAGCTCTAAATTCAGCTAAACGCGAGGCCAACTCCTCTTTCGGCAACGATAAAATGCTAATGGAGCGTTTTATTCGCAACCCTCGCCACGTTGAAATTCAGGTGTTTACTGACGAGCATGGCAACGCGGTGTATCTGGCGGAGCGCGATTGTTCCGTTCAACGTCGTCACCAGAAAGTGCTTGAAGAGGCACCAGCACCGGCATTAACTGAAAAAACCCGAACTGAAATGGGCGATGCGGCCATTCGTGCTGCACAGGCTATTGACTACGTCGGCGCTGGTACCGTTGAGTTTCTGTTTGACCAAAGTGGCGAGTTTTATTTCATGGAAATGAACACCCGCTTACAGGTTGAGCATCCGGTCACTGAAATGATCACCGGGCAGGACTTAGTCGAATGGCAATTACTGGTCGCTTCCGGTCAGCCACTTCCGCTAGCGCAAAATGACATTCAGGTTAACGGCCATGCGTTTGAAGCGCGAATTTATGCTGAAGACCCGGACAACGATTTCTTACCCTGTACCGGCACCATCAAGCATTTACGCACACCAGTCGAAGAAAATGGCGTGCGCATTGATACCGGGATTGAACAAGGCGATGAGATTTCAGCTTTCTACGACCCCATGATAGCAAAGCTGATAGTCTGGGATACCGACCGTACCCGTGCCCTGCTACGCCTGCAAAGAGCCCTGCGGGAATACCGTTTAACCGGTCTCACCACCAATGTCGACTTTTTGCACCGTCTGGCATCACACCCCGAGTTTGTGAAGACTAACCTGACCACGGAATTTATTCAGCAGCATGAAGCTAATTTAGCACCAGATGACTCCGTCAGTTATCAGCAAATTGCTACTGAAGCCGCTTTATTTGATATTTGTCAGCGCCAGCAGCAGCGCGGCAGTTCACCCTGGCAAAGCGGTAATGCGTTTAGAATGAACTCTGCAGCTACGCATACGGTTCCCCTGCAATTTGACGAAGAGACCTACGCCATTTCATTAGCCGAAACTGGCACCGGTGAATTTCTGCAGGAAGTTGATAATGAAAGCATCCGTTGGCAGGCGTCTTTAACCGATGACAAACTGACATTAACGGCGGGCAGTATGCGTTATCACCGCTATGTCAGCGCCGATGACCAGCAAATTACCGTTTTTACTGACAATGGCCCTATGACTTTCCATCGTCACCGCGTGACTGATACGCTGTCAGACGAAACCGCCCACGGTGGCCACGTTGCTCCCATGAACGGTACCATCATGGAAGTACTGGTCGAAAAAGGCGATACGATCGAGAAGGATCAGCCATTAGTCATTATGGAAGCGATGAAGATGGAGTACACCATTCGTGCAGGCCACGAAGGTGAAGTAACAGACGTCTTCTTTATCGCCGGTGACCTGGTCAGTGACGGTAATGAGCTTATTGCAGTGAGTGAAGCGGAGTAGTTATGGCAATAGCGGAAAAGATCAAAATTGTTGAAGTTGGCCCCCGCGACGGCCTGCAAAATGAAACCGCCGTTTCTGTTGACGCAAAAGTTGCGTTAATTGAAGCGCTGGCAGATGCCGGCGTTTCCTACATTGAAAGTGCCAGCTTTGTCAGCCCTAAGTGGGTGCCACAAATGGCCGACAGCACGGCGGTTATGGAGCAGATAACGCGTCTTACCGGTGTCACCTACGCAGGCTTAACACCTAACCTAAAAGGCTTTGAAACTGCAGTTGCCGCCAATATGGACGAGGTTGCCGTATTTGGCGCTGCGTCAGAAGCGTTTACGCAAAAAAACATTAACTGCAGTATTAATGAATCACTGGAGCGTTTTCAGCCAGTTATTGCCGCCGCTAAAGAGAAAAACATTCCGGTCAGAGGCTATGTTTCCTGTGTTTTAGGTTGCCCTTACCAGGGAGACGTGCCTTTAGAAAATGTTGTTAAAGTTGCGAAAGCGCTTTATGACATGGGCTGCTATGAAGTCTCACTGGGCGATACCATCGGTGTTGGAACACCATTAAAAGCACAGGAAATGTTGGCCGCCGTTGCTGAAGAAGTGCCAATGGACAAGCTGGCATTGCATTTTCATAATACCTACGGGCAAGCGTTGGCGAATATAATGGCCTGCCTGCCACTGGGCATTGCCACTATTGATACGGCAGTTGCCGGTTTGGGCGGATGCCCATACGCGAAAGGTGCCAGTGGCAACGTTGCCACTGAAGATGTGGTTTATATGCTCAACGGCATGGGCATTAAAACCGGTATCGACCTGAATAAGTTAATCACAACCGGGGCCAGTATTTGTCAGCATTTAGCGCATGGGCCCCGTTCGCAAGTCGCTATAGCAGAATTGGCAAAAGCTGAATTAGCAAAATAAGGGGATTAAACATGACTTCAGAAGCTTTGTGGCAACCGTCAGCAGAGACCATTGCCAATGCCCGTATGACGGATTTCCTGCAACAAGTAAATACCGAAAAAGGTGTCGCACTGGCCAACTATCATGACCTTTACCAGTGGTCGGTGGATAACGACGAAAGCTTCTGGTCTATGGTATGGGATTACTTTGATGTTATTGGCGAAAAAGGTAAAACCGTTGTTGCCGATAAAGAAAAAATGCCGGGCGCCAAATGGTTTCCTGACGCCCGACTAAACTTTGCCGAAAATCTGCTACGTCATAAAGATGATCATATCGCTCTTATTTTTCGGGGTGAAAATGGCGCCAGACAACAGCTGACTTACGCGGAGTTAAACCACGAAGTTGCCGCGTTTGCAGCGGGTTTACGCCAACGCGGTATCGAAGCTGGCGACCGCGTAGCGGCAATGATGCCCAACTGCATCGAAACCATTATTGGAATGCTCGCCACCACCAGTATTGGAGCCATCTGGTCGTCCTGCTCGCCGGACTTTGGCGTGCAAGGCGTGCTTGACCGTTTCGGTCAAATTGAACCCAAAATACTGATTACCGTTGACGGTTATTTTTATAACGGCAAAAACCTCAATATTAAAAACAAAACAGCCGATATCATCAAACAGATACCCAGCATTGAAGCCACTGTGGTGGTTAATTTCAGTGAGCAAAAAGATTGCCTTCAAGGCGACAAGGTTTTTGCCTGGAATGACTTTGGCGATGCTGAACAAACACACATAGACTTTGTTCCGCGAAACTTTAATGATCCCCTTTATATTATGTTTTCGTCGGGCACCACCGGCGTTCCTAAGTGTATAGTTCATGGTACGGGCGGTACGCTATTACAGCATTTAAAAGAGCACGGCCTGCACACAGACCTGGATCGTGACGATAACCTGTTTTATTTCACTACCTGCGGCTGGATGATGTGGAACTGGTTAGTCAGTGGCCTGGCTGTTGGTGCTACTTTGACTTTATTCGACGGTTCGCCTTTTGCACCAAAGCCCGAATTTTTATGGGATGTTGCCGACCAGGAAGGCATTACCGTTTTTGGCACCAGTGCTAAATACTTAGCGGCCCTCGAGAAGGCGGACGTGAAGCCCAAACAAAGCCACAAACTGGACAAGTTACGCAGTATCTTAACCACCGGGTCGGTGTTACCGCCTGAAAGCTTTGACTACGTTTACCGCGATATTAAAAAGGACTTGTGTTTGTCGTCCATTTCAGGTGGCACCGACATTGTCTCCTGTTTTGCCCTTGGCTGTTCTATTTTGCCGGTCTACCGAGGTGAGTTACAGTGCCGAGGTCTGGGTTTAGCCGTCAATGTGTATGACGATAACGGACAGCCAGTTCGTGGTGAAAAAGGTGAGTTAGTCTGCGAAAGTTCATTCCCTTGCATGCCGGTTGGCTTTTGGGGCGATGATAACAATGAGCGCTACCACAATGCCTATTTTACCCGCTTTGAAAATACCTGGGCACACGGAGACTTTGCCGAATTGACCGAACACGAGGGTGTGATTATTTATGGCCGTTCTGACGCTGTCCTTAACCCCGGTGGCGTGCGTATTGGCACCGCTGAAATTTATCGTCAGGTTGAAAAAGTGGACGAAGTGCTGGAAAGCATCGCCATAGGCCAGCAATACCAGGATGACGAACGCGTTGTTCTTTTCGTAAAACTAAGAGATAGCATTCAACTTAATGACGAACTCAGACAAACCATTGCTAAGACCATTCGCGCGAACGCCACTCCGCGCCACGTTCCAGCAGTTATTTTGCAGGTTGACGACATACCCCGTACTATAAGCGGTAAGATAGTCGAATTAGCGGTACGTAATGTTGTTCACGGTGAGCCCGTGAAAAACACGGATGCTCTGGCAAACCCAGAAACCTTAGATTACTTCCGTGATAGAGAGGAGTTGCGTTAATCCATGATGTTCCTGCACGGGTCACGGCAGGCGGTCGTAGCAGCCATTGTTGGCTTACTTATTACGGTTACCGCCTTTAGTTATTTGCGTTATCAAGAAAATCAAGTTGTCCATGATGCGCTGGAAGCGGAAACGTACAACTTGCAACGTGATATTCGGCAAAGCTTAGTGTCACATTTGTTTGTCGCTGAGTTATTAGCTCGTGAATGGGAGCGCAGTGACCTGACAATAAAGGAACGCTGGAAGGAGAATACAGATATCGTTACCTTGTACTACCAGAATGTGCAAGGTATTACCTGGCTAAATGAAGATCTCAATATAGAGTTAATCTATCCCCAAACTGGCCAGCCTGAGCTTTTAGGCACTCCTTTTGCCAAAACACCTTTGGTGAATAAACTCGAAATCTCCGAAGGTAACCGTCATGCCATGATGGGACCGGCCGGAAATTTAGGCCGTATTAGCAGCGACATTGCTATTTTTGTTCGCGTAGAGCGGGAACAGAACCCTGGCTTTTTAGGGTTTGTGATAAGCCTGCAAAGCCTCTTCACTAATGTTGTTCGCAGCAATATCAGTGAGGGCTTTCAGCTCAGTGTGCACAACAATAATAATCTCCTCTATCAATTTGCCGGCGACGCCTCATTACGCGATGAATGGTCTCATTTCCATAATTTGCAGTTAGTCGGAAACAGTTGGGAGCTCTCAGTCTGGCCAACCAGCGATCATTTAGAACAGTTACGAGGCGGTATCTCACTCGCCGCTTTAATTGCCGGTCTGCTGGTTACCAGTATGTTAACTTTTGTGCTATATGTTTTGGCGCAAAGCCGTTTTAAAGCGCAGCAGTTAGCCGATTCAAATATTGAACTTTACAGTGAAATTGATGAGCGTGAATGTATAGAAAAGCAAATGGCTTATCTTGCCGAACACGATTCCCTTACAGGCCTGGTCAACCGTAACGCTTTAAAACGTATTCTTAGTGAGTGGATGGAAACCGAGTCTCCGCGGAAAAAAGCCGCACTGTTATTTATAGACCTGGACCGGTTTAAGGAAGTTAACGACGCACTCGGTCATACCGTTGGTGATGAACTCTTACGCAGAGTGGCACGCCGCATTATGAAATTAACACCTAAGTCGAGCGTATTGGCACGCGCCGGTGGTGATGAATTCTTGCTGGCTATTGCAGAAGCAGACAACCGGGAGAGCGTTATTAAGCTGTCCGAGCAGTTGCTTAAGGCTCTTGATACCCATTTCTTTGTTGACGTTTATGAGCTCTTTATCAGCGCTTCTATTGGCATCACTTATGCCGATGATTCAGATTTCAACGCTGAATACTTTATTCGCAATGCCGACACGGCACTTTATCAAGCTAAAGAGCATGGCCGTAACACCTACAAAGTTTACGATAAGGCCATTCATTACGACCTGACCAAAAAACTGGAATTAGTAAAACGACTCCGTCACGCTATTTCTAAGCAACAGCTAACGGTTTATTATCAACCCAAGGTTGAGCTCCGTAGTCGTCGAATAAGCGGTTTAGAGGCTTTAGTACGCTGGGTTGATGACGACGGCACCATTATTCCTCCTGACGAGTTTATTCCGTTGGCTGAAGACACCGGTCTGATTATTCCGATCTCGGAATATGTTATGGAAGAAGCCTTCTTACAATTGAAGCAATGGCATGACATTGGTTTTGAAGAACTGAGTATTGCCATCAATATTTCAGGAAAACAACTACACTTGGCCGACTTGGTTGAAGATATTATGGAACAGGTCAACGAAGCCCGAATACCTTCAAATAAAGTAGAGCTTGAGCTTACCGAGCAAGTCTTCATAGAGAACATTCAGTCGCATACTCGGTTTATGCATTCGGTGCGTAAGCACGGAATGTCACTGGCTATTGACGACTTTGGTGTGGGCTACTCGTCGCTGTCTTATTTGAAGAACTTCCCGGTTACATCATTAAAGATAGATCGCTCTTTTGTTAAAGACTTACCACACGATGAAGATGACGCAACCATTACTCAGGCCATTATCAGTCTGGCACGTAACTTAAATATCCAACTGGTTGCTGAAGGTATTGAAACAGAAAAACAAGTCGAATTTTTATTACAACGTGAATGCAGTACCGGGCAAGGTTTTCTTTTCAGCAAACCCGTACCGGCACGGCAAATTACAGAGTTATTACAGCAGTATAAAGGGCTTATCCCTATCCAGATTGCCTGAATATAGTGGAGGTTAACGTGGAACGCGAAAGTATGGAGTTTGATGTCGTAATTGTTGGTGCTGGCCCATCGGGGCTTGCAACGGCCTGTCGACTCGGCCAGCTCGCACAAGAAAATGAGCAAGAGCTCATGATATGCGTGGTTGAAAAAGGCGCTGATATTGGTGCTCATATTTTGTCCGGCGCGGTTTTTGAAACACGCGCCCTGAACGAGCTGTTCCCCGACTGGCAAGAACGCGGAGCGCCACTCAATACTGAAGTGACCGGCGATGATGTTCTGCTGTTAAAAGACGAGAATAATCATACTCGTCTGCCGGATTTTACCGTGCCAAAAACTTTCCATAATAAAGGTAATTATATTGCCAGTATGGGTAACCTTTGCCGCTGGATGGCAGAACAGGCAGAGCAACTGGGCATTGAAATTTTCCCGGGCTTTGCCGCCTCAGAAATACTCTATAACGAAGATGGCAGCGTAGCCGGCATTCAAACCGGTGACATGGGCGTGGCAAAAGACGGTAGTGAAAAAGACGGCTATATGCCCGGCATGGAACTCCGCGCCAAGTACACCTTCTTTGCGGAAGGCTGTCGTGGACACTTAGGCAAAGAGCTTATTAGAAAGTTTGAACTCGATAAAGACAGCACACCGCAGCACTACGGTTTAGGCTTTAAAGAAATCTGGGATATTCCTGAGGAACTGCACGAACCGGGTAAAGTTGTTCACACCGCAGGCTGGCCCCTGACTGATAGTAACGCCAGTGGTGGCGGCTACCTTTATCATGCGGAAGACGGACAAGTGTATTTAGGTCTGATCGTTGATCTTAACTACGCTAACCCTTATTTGAACCCGTTTCAGGAATTTCAGCGTTTTAAAACACACCCGGCTATAAAGCAGATAATAGAGAACGGTAAACGCGTATCTTATGGTGCCCGTGCCATTGCTAAAGGTGGTTATTATTCTCTACCGAAGATGACATTCCCCGGCGGACTGCTGGTTGGTTGTAATGCCGGTACCTTAAACTTTGCTAAAATAAAAGGTAATCATACCGCAATGAAGTCTGGCATGGTGGCTGCTGAGTGCGTATTTGAGCAACTGAAAAACGGTAAAGCCAACGATGATATGACTCAATTTAAAGACGCCTTTGAAAAATCATGGGTATTTGATGAATTGTATCGTTCGCGTAACTTTGGCGGTGCCGTTCATAAGTTGGGTACAGTACTTGGTGGCGCTTATAACATGGTCGACCAAAATTGGTTTGGTGGTAAATTGCCGTTTAAGTTTAAAGAGTGGACACCAGATCACAAAGCCACCGGCAAAGCAGAAGACTTTCAATCAATTAATTACCCGAAAGCGGACAATAAACTCAGTTTTGACCGTTTGTCTTCCGTCTTTTTATCGAATACTAACCATGCAGAAGATCAACCCTGTCACTTAAAGCTGAGTGACGCGGATATTCCGCTAGAGGTTAATCTACCTAAATACGCTGAGCCAGCACAAAGATACTGCCCGGCAGGCGTTTATGAAGTAGTAGAAGAGGACGGTAAACAAGTTTTTCAAATTAATGCTCAGAACTGCATACATTGTAAAACTTGTGATATTAAAGACCCCAGCCAAAATATTACCTGGGTTGTTCCTGAAGGTGGCGGGGGACCTACCTACCCTAATATGTAAGCACTCTGTAAAATTCATAACAATAAACACCAAGGCATGCTAAATGTCTTGGTGTTTTTCTTTTTAAAATAGGTAAACTTTTAAAAATAGAAACACCCGCAATACTAAAAGTTTAATTTCAGCTATTATTTTATCTACAATAAATATCGGTATCAGTCTCAATAAACGAAACAAGGTAAGCAACAATGAGTGACTTTATTAAAATTCTTCGTCATGAGCGTCGTTTAAAAGCAGCGTTTAAAGAACTGGATTTAAGTGAACTGGAAACGATTAAAGAAAAATTTGATTCAGTTATTGCTCAACGTCGTCAAGAAGAAGTTGAAAAGCAGCGTCAGCAAGAAGCCAAACAGAAAAAAATTGACAAATTCAAAAGCGCAATGGCAGAAGCCGGTATTGAGCTTTCAGATATTCTGGAGCAAGAACTGGGTGGTGAACCTATTGTTAAAACGACTCGTAAAAAGAGAGCCCCTAAGCCACCTAAATATCAATACACAGACGAAAACGGTGAAGAGCAGACCTGGACGGGTCAGGGCCGCATGCCAAAAGCCATCAAAACAGCCATTGATAATGGTAAATCTTTAGAAGCTTTTTTAATTAAATAACACCAATAATGCGTAGTCGAACACCAATAAATGATTGAGACTACGCTTTTTGTTGAACAATAGCCTCAGCTTGATTAGGCTATAGAAAATTCAAGTTGGCAAGGATCGACATTGCGCTATCGCTTAATTGCACTCGTATTAACGCCATTACTCGGCCTTTCTGCCTGTAGTATTTTACCTCAGATGGCGGGACAGTCGTATCAAATTGATTCTGGTGATATCAGCGTTTATCGTACTGATAACCCTCCCGGCCAGGCATACGAGCTTATTAGTGTTGTAAATGGTGAAAGCTGCCAAAGACAATTTAATGGCTCTAAAGCTTCAAATGAAGATGCTATTCGGGCATTGCGCGCAGATGCGGTGCAGTTTAAAGCTCATGCCGTTATTGACACTCAATGCTTTTCATTAAAGCCAGCAGCTGACTCCATCTGTTACAGTGAAGTCAGCTGTGTGGGTCGTGCTATCCAATGGCGTGATTAATTGTTTTGACTCAATGTTACGTCACCAACGCCGACTTCAACCTGAACACTCACTGATCCATTACCCCGGTAACTTGACTCCGATGTAACAATCATTCTGTTTTCCTGCGTATTTCCAAAGTTCCGCAAGCTTGTGTCACCAACACCAACCGACGCTTCAACCCGTCCGTAGTCACCGTTGGCTAAGTTGAGTGAAATATCCCCCACACCCAGGTCAATGCTCAAATCATTAAATGGAACGTCTCCGGAAACTTCGCCAACGCCTAAATCAACTTCTAACCGTTGTGTTTTAGGCACTGAAATTTTCCAGTGTTGCGACATATCATCGTCTGGCGTTGCTGAAATTTTCAATTGATTGCCATTTCGTTCGCCTTTTATCAACACTTTATCCAAGTCACCACCGTCAGCAAACCAGCCATCATCATCCGACTCAACCCGCAACTCTATTTCTACAGCATCACTGTCCGATACACTTAACTCAACGGCACCGACGCTTGCATCGATATGAATTTCGCTATCGCTGCTCACCATATAGCTGCTGTTTAAAGTGCGCTCATTTCCTGCTGAGAAAGCGGCACTACTAACGGTGACCAGAGCAATAAAACCTAAAGTTAACGGCCAAATTTTGTGTTTCATCATTTTTCTTTTCCTGTTGTTATTAAAACGATTCATGCCAAACCCTAAAGCTCGCCCAATAATTTCAGAATAACTTTTGCAACGCTTATGCCAAATATAAAATTCATATTTATCAATAATTTAAATTTATAGTGGTTTATAGAGTTAGCGAATTAACAAACTATATGGTCAAATTGGCTATCATAATTTCAGATATGCGCTAAAGGAGATCGAATGAAAAGCCAGCAGCAACTGACACCTATTGCTTTCATTCGTACGCCTTTTCCTGAAAAATTTAGTGTTCCCCGGCAACCCGGCCTGGTTCCGGCGGCAATTGCCACCATAGAACTGGTTGGCGACTATGAACACGCTCAGGCTATTCAGGGCATTGAGCAGTTCTCGCATCTCTGGTTAACCTTTGAGTTCCATCAGCACAACTCATGGCAAGAGCGCGTGCGGCCTCCCCGACTTGGCGGAAATGAACAGCTGGGAGTATTTGCCACTCGTTCACCGTTTAGGCCAAACCAACTGGGGTTATCAGTCGTTGAATTACTTTCGGTACAAACCGAACCTAAAGTTGTATTAACGGTTCGCGGGGCAGATTTAGTGGATAACACGCCTGTGGTCGATATAAAGCCGTATATTCCTTATGTTGATGCCATTCCTGACGCTTATGCGGGGTTTGCTCAGGAAAAGCCAGAGCAGAACCTCGATGTCAAGTTTTCACAGGCCGCAGCGACCACTCTTAATTCGGAAATTTCACAATATCCTGAACTTAAAACATTGATTACTGAAGTTCTGCGTCAGGACCCAAGACCCGCCTATCACAAGGCGCAACCAGAGCCGAGACGTTACGGTACTGCGCTCTTAAGCTATAATATTCGCTGGTATGTAAGACAAAACACCGTTTTTGTTGAAGAAATCTCATTAAAACAACCGTAAAAGGCTTTTGGGCTGAGTCAGACACTGCTAAACTTCGCTCTAGTTTTTGACCACTATAATTTGCAGAGATGCCGGACTATGCGCAGCAGCCAATATTTATTATCAACGCTTAAAGAAATACCGTCTGACGCTGAGATCGTGAGTCATCAGTTAATGCTGCGGGCAGGCATGGTCCGTAAGGTCGCTGCCGGCCTTTATACCTGGACTCCCACCGGCTTACGTGTACTGCGTAAAGTTGAAAACATTGTCCGTGAGGAAATGGAAGCCATTAATGCATTGGAAATTGTAATGCCTATGGTGCAGCCGGCTGATCTTTGGCAGGAATCCGGACGCTGGGATGACTACGGTCCTGAATTATTGCGCATAAAAGATCGCAATCAACGTGACTTTTTACTGGGTCCGACCCATGAAGAAATTATCAGTCAGTTGGTACGCAAAGAAGTCAGTAGCTATAAGCAATTGCCGTTAACCTTGTTCCAAATTCAGACCAAGTTCCGTGATGAAATCCGCCCTCGTTTCGGCGTTATGCGTGCGCGTGAATTTATGATGAAAGACGCCTACTCGTTTCATCTGACGGATGAATCTCTGCAAAAAACATACGATGATATGTATAAAGCGTATAGCCGTATTTTTGAACGACTGGGCTTAGACTACCGGCCGGTTATTGCTGATACAGGCTCTATTGGCGGAAGTCATTCGCACGAGTTTCATGTACTGGCGAGTTCTGGTGAGGACGCTATCGCGTTTTCCGACTCCTCCGATTATGCCGCCAACGTTGAGATGGCCGAAGCACTGGCTCCTCCCGGCGAGCGCGCTGGAGCCAGTCAAAAGATCGAACAGCATCAGGTTCATGGCGACGAGTTAGCCGCCGTATTGCAACCTTTGTCAGTTGAAAGCCAACAGGCAATCAAATCGATTATTGTGAAAGCATCCAACGAAATTGAAGCGGAATATGTTCAGCTTGTTCTTCGAGCTGACCACGAATTGAATACGGTCAAAGCTGAAAAGCTTACTCAAGTTGCAGCGCCGCTGGAAGTACTGACACAGACTGAGAAAGCGACTGGTATTGAAGCCCCCTACCTTGGCGTAGTAAAAGCTAAATTGCCGTTGTTGGTTGATCACAGCGCCGCTCACCTTGCCGACTTTGCCTGTGGGGCCAATGAAAACGGTCAGTGGTTAACAGGCGTAAACTGGCAACGCGATACCAATGCCTTTAGCGCCGTCGACATTCGCAATGTCGTCGAGGGTGATCCAAGCCCTTGCGGCCAGGGCAAAGTGAAAATTGCCCGGGGCATTGAAGTCGGCCACATTTTCCAGTTGGGTAAAAAATACAGTGAAGCCATGAAGGTTGGCGTGCTGTCTGAAACCGGTAAACACGAAACCTTAACCATGGGTTGCTACGGTATTGGCGTTTCGCGAATTGTCGCAGCGGCTATTGAGCAGAATAACGACGAACGCGGTATTTGCTGGCCAGAAGCCCTGGCGCCTTTCCAGGTAGCCATTGTGCCTATGAATATGCACAAGTCAGCGCGCGTTCAGGAAGCCGCTGAAAAGCTTTATAACAATTTAAAAGCTGAAGGTATTGATGTGCTTTTTGATGACCGTAAAGAGCGTCCGGGAGTCATGTTTACCGACATGGAGTTAATCGGCATTCCACATCAGGTGGTTATTGGGGAACGCAACTTAGACCAAAACCAGGTTGAATATCAAAGTCGAAGAGGCGGAGCAAAGCAAAAAATTGGTCTCGATGAGTGTGTCAGCTTTGTGCAACAACAACTTTGATCAGTCACAAGTAAAAAAGGGCCTGATAGACTTTCTATCAGGCCCTTTTTTTATCGCCTCAGCTTATCGCCTTAATAACAGTTTAAGATTCCTGTCCCGCTAAAGGCTCAATGTAATGTAAATGCATATCCCAGGGGAAATGAATCCAGGTATCCTGAGCTAAATCAGCCACAAAATCATCAACCAATTCCATTCCGGCGGGTTTTGCATAAACCGTAACGAATTTCGCTTTTGGCAGGCGGTCACGTAGAAACTTCAAGGTGTTGCCCGTATCAACCAAGTCATCTACCACCAAAAAGCCGTCGCCATCGGTTGTTGCAGACACATCTTTCATTACCTGCAAGTCGTCACGCTGCTCCGTATGATCATATGAACTCACGGCAATACAGTCGACAACACGAACATTCAGTTCGCGAGCTATAATAGCGGCCGGTACCAACCCCCCGCGGCTAACAGCAATAATGCCTTTATACTGCTCAGCGGGTAATTGTCGGCGTGCTAATTCGCGTGTCGCGCGGTGCAACTCTTCCCATGATACAAAAAACTCGCGGTTTGAATGCCATCCCATAATTTCTTTACCCTAACCAAATAAATTTTGCGACAAAAAGTGCGCCTAAAAAAATCACGCTGGGTGTTAAATCCTGATAGCGCCCGCCAAGGAACTTCACCACAACGTAACTAATAAAACCTAACGCGATACCATCTGCGATTGAGAATGTCAGTGGTGTCATCAGTAAAACAACGGCAACCGGTGCTGCTTCGGTAATATCGTCCCACTTCACGTCTTTCAGCGTAAACAACATTAGCACCGCAACATAGATAATCGCCCCAGCTGTTGCGTAAGCCGGGATCATACCAGCCAACGGCGCAAAGAACATCGCCAATAAAAATAAAAGACCAACAACCACCGCTGCCAGCCCAGTTTTACCTCCCGACGCCACACCTGCCGCAGACTCAATGTAACTGGTTGTCGTCGAAGTGCCCAGCATAGAGCCAGCAACTGTTGCCGTGCTGTCCGCCATTAACGCTCTATTCAGACGCGGCATTTCGCCATTAGCTTTTGCCAGGCCAGCCTTTTGCGCAACGGCCAGCAAAGTACCCGAAGTATCAAACAAATCGACAAACAAAAACGCAAAAATAACCGATAACATGCCAACATCGAATGCCGCGGACAAGTCCATCTGCATAAAGGTCGGTGCCAGACTTGGCGGTGCTGACACAATACCCTTGTATTCCACTAAGCCGGTCGCCCAGGCAATTAGCGTTACCAGCAAAATACTGATTAGCGCCGCGCCCTGAACCTGACGGGCAACCAAACCAATAATCAGAAAAAAGCCTGCTGCCGCAAGCAACACTGAAGGCTCTGAAAGCGAACCTAAGGTCACCATGGTGGCGTCATTGGCAACAATAATATTGGCGTTTTGCAAACCAATAAGAGCTAGAAAGGCACCAATACCAGCAGCAATAGCCAAGCGCAATGTGGTCGGAATAGACTTTATTATCCACTCACGAATACGAAACGCTGACAATAAAAAGAATAAGCAGCCGGAGAAAAACACAGCGCCTAAAGCGGTCTGCCAAGTGTAGCCCATGCTAAAAACGACGGTGTAAGTGAAAAACGCGTTCAATCCCATTCCCGGCGCCAGCGCCACCGGGTAGTTCGCCCACAGCCCCATAATCAAGCAGCCAATAGCCGCTGCCAAGCAGGTAGCGACGAATACGGCGCCATAATCCATACCTGTCTCACTTAAAATAGACGGGTTAACGAAGATAATATAAGCCATGGTGAGAAAGGTTGTTAGCCCTCCGATAACCTCAGACTTAACCGAACTACCGTTTGCTTTAATCGAAAACAGCTTTTCCAGCATGAGAAACCTTTAAAGTTTGGCATTGTGGTTACGAGGCAGGTATTTTATCCTAATTACTTTAAAATTTATTGCTCACTTTTTATTTTTTAACAGGATACAGAATTTATCATGCCAACCGTTAACTTCATCGATGCCGATGGCAACCAGTTTGAAGCCACCGTCGACTCAGGAACCAACGTTATGGAAGCCGCTGTTGAGAATTTTATAGACGGTATTATTGGAGAGTGTGGTGGGGTCATGTCATGTGCCACCTGTCATTGTTACATTCCTAAGGAATGGCAGGAAAAGCTTCCTGCTCCGTCAGAGCAAGAAGAAGACATGATAGACATGGTATTAGAGCCGCAGGACAACAGCCGTTTAAGCTGTCAGATAGAAGTAACTGACGAGCTCGATGGATTGGTTGTGCATATGCCGAAAACTCAGTTTTAAGCGACACTTTAGTTATTTTACGGCTGCCACCGGCATAAGAACTTCGTCGTGGTAGCCGGTAATGACACGAATAGTACCTGACAGTTCACTGTCCAGCTCAGAATCTCCCGTATCGACCCTCAGCGGCTTATGATTCAATGACTGCAGCTTGGTTTTTGTCGCAACCACCCAAATATTATCTTTACCAATATGTCGAATTATTCGTGGGCTTAACTGCTGGTTACCGCGACCCAATAAATGCCCCTGGCCGCCAATGAGCGTTATTACCAGTTTTACGCTTCCGGTTTCATGCTGACTAACGGCTTTGTAGAGATCGTTCTCGGTTAGATCACTGGCTAATAAGTTGTATTGTTGAACTAAGTCAACACCCAGCAAGGTATTGTCATGCCCCATGGCCTGCATAACGGCCTCTGCTGTAGAACCGGACCCCATTACCAGTAGTTCACTATCGCTTCGCTCAATCACTTCCGCGGCTATGTCATCCAGAACCATTTCATCGCTTTCTTTACCGCCCATTTTAACCGCCTGAACATATTCCAGTTCGGCCGGCACTGACATTTCACCGAAGCGTCTGGCTTTCACCGTTCCTTTCCTAAAAGCTTTTTCATCAATATCCATCACGTCAGCATTACGGATACTGGACAGTTCGCCCTGAAGAATTTTCTCAATCACTCTTCCGGCGGCAGTTGGACTAATAGCGTACACACCCGAATGAATTTTCACCCCGGCCGGTATACCCAATACCAATTGCTGTTCAGGTACAACCTGATAAATATCACGAGCAGTACCGTCACCACCGGCAAATAACAGAATATCCACTTTATGAGTGACAATTGCGGCGACTGCTTTTTTAGTGTCTTCCGGTGAAGATGGCTGTTTTGGGGCGGTATACACCGAATCGAATGAGAACCCCATGAGGTTTAGGCTATCGGCTCCCATTTCATCGGCAGCAGTAATAAAGTGCAATTGGTCTTTATACGATTCAAGCAGCTTTAACGTGGTTTCTGCCCTTTTACCCGCTTTCTTCTCAGCTCCGGCAGATAATGCTTTTTCACGAATATCGGCACCATCGCTTCCTTTTAACGCTAAGGCGCCGCCAATACCCGCATACGGGTTAATAACAAAACCAACGGTCAGTTTACTGCTTACATCCATTATTCGTCGTTACCCTCATGCTGAATAGCTTACAAATTTATGGCTTGGCGGTCAGGCCAGCTGCAATTAAACTCGTGACAAAGCGCTTTGGCAAACCTTACTGCACGCGTTGGTAACGAATTATTTTCCAATAGTTGAAATAACTGCTCTGCGACCTTAGCCGCAAAAGCATGGCGATCAACTTCTACCCCATTCAAATTATCCACGCTAACCTGAAACGGAAATCCACAACACAATGAGAACAGCCACTCCAATGCCTGAGGTTTTCGCTCTACTTGCTCAAAGAATTTTTGCTGCTCATGGTTCCGCCCATCGGGTTCGTACCAATAACCATAGTCAAATTGTTCTCGGCGGGCTTCTCCGGCGATGCACCAATGCGCCGTTTCGTGCAATGCCGAGGCAAAAAATCCATGAGCAAAAACTATCTGATTCAGCTCATTCAGCTGGTTCGCCGGCTGATAATACGGTTCATCCTCGCCCGGAACCAGCACCGTGTTGTAATCTTCTTTAAAGCAGCGCTCAAACACCTCAATTAAACGCTGATAATGGTGTTCTGACGTCTGATGCATACCCGTTAACGACTGATATCCGGTGTTTCAGTTTGGGCTGATACATTGTGTGCCCGCTGACGTAACCAGTGGTCCGCTAAAACTAAACGGGTCATGGCTTCCACTATAGGAACCGCCCTAATACCAACACAGGGGTCATGGCGCCCTTTTGTAACAATGGCCTGCTCTTTGCCCCACCGGTCAATAGTGCGTCCAGTGGTGGCTATGCTGGAGGTTGGCTTTAAGGCTATATCCGCAACAACAGGCTGACCACTACTAATGCCGCCTAACACACCACCAGCATGGTTCGATAAAAAACCCTCGGGTGTCATTTCATCACGGTGCTCACTGCCCCGCTGGCTAACCACGTCAAAACCATCACCAATACTGACCGCTTTTACCGCATTAATGCTCATTAACGCTTTGGCTAAATCAGCATCCAGCCGGTCAAATACCGGTTCACCCCAGCCCGGCGGTACGCCTGTGGCCTGCACCCGAATTTTAGCGCCAACCGAGTCGCCTTCTTTTTTCAACTGACGAATGAGGTTCTGCATAGCTTCCACCGCATTAGCATCGCCACAGAAAAGTTCGTTTTCGCGTACCTGCTGCCAATCAATGTTATTAGCGAGAACCGAGCCCATTTGTGTCAACGCAGCCTGAACGACGATGCCCTGTTGTTGTAGTAATTTATTTGCGATGGCACCGGCAGCTACTCGCATAGCAGTCTCCCGCGCCGACGAACGACCACCACCACGATAATCACGCACGCCATACTTGTGCTGGTAGGTGTAATCGGCGTGGCCCGGTCGGAAAGTGTCTTTGATAGACGAGTAGTCCTGGCTGCGTTGATCGGTATTTTCAATCAACAAACCAATGGGGGTTCCGGTTGTCACGCCTTCAAAAACACCTGAAAGGATCTTAACCTGATCAGCCTCACGGCGCGCCGTGGTATAACGGTTTTGCCCAGGTTTGCGGCGGTCCAGCGCTTCTTGCAAATCGGTTTCGCTAAGTTCCAGCCCTGCCGGGCAGCCATCCACAACAGCGCCCAGTGACGGCCCGTGACTTTCACCAAAAGTGGTTACCTTAAATAACTGCCCAAAACTGTTTCCCGGCATTAGCCCGCCTTAGTTTCACGTTGTTTATGTTCAATAAGCTGTTCTTGTGTCAGCAGGAAGACCCCGTCACCACCGTTTGCAAATTCAAGCCAGGTGAACGGCGTACGCGGGTATTTTTCAGCGAGTGCCGGCATGGAATTACCGACTTCACACACCAATAAACCGCCTTCATTTAACAAGTCAGCGGCCTGCAGCAACATTTTATCCACTAAAATCAGGCCATCCTCGCCGGCGGCTAAACCCAATTCTGGTTCATGGTGATATTCCGACGGTAAATCGATCATATCTTCCGCGTCAACATAAGGCGGATTGCTGACAATTAAGTCGTACTTCTGTGCTTTTACCGCATCGAATAAATCAGACTGAATTGGCGTTACCTGATGCGTTAACCCATGTTGCTCAATATTAAACTCAGCGACTTCCAGTGCTTCGGTCGAAATATCCAGCGCATCCACTTCGGCCTCAGGGAACGCGTAAGCACAAGCAATAGCAATACAGCCGCCGCCGGTGCATAAGTCCAGCACACGATGAGGTTGCTGCGTCAACCACGGCTGAAAACCGTTTTCAACCAACTCAGCAATTGGCGAACGCGGCACCAGCACTCGTCCATCAACATAAAATGGCAGGCCGGCAAACCAAGCCTGGTGGGTCAGGTAAGCAGCGGGTATCCGCTGCTCGACACGTTGCTTTAATAACTCAATAAACTCATGCTTTTCAGTACTCAGCAATCGGCAATGTCCCATATCAGCTAATTGTGCGGTACTAAGCTGCAAAACGTAACTTAACAACGCCCGCGCTTCATCAATCGGATTATCGGTGCCATGGCCGTAGTAGACATCGGACTGGTTCAGCTGAGTCACGCTCCAGCGGATAATATCGTCAATGTTCACGAGTTCCTGAATAGCTTGTTCATGATTACGCATTTGCAAAGGCTGTCTCCCGACCACTGAATGTTCTATACTGCATAAACTTAATGCCTTAAAGATACCTTAATTCAGCGCGGTTTTCATCAATCATGGTTGTAAAGAAACATCAGTCCTGCTCACTTTCTGAAGACGATATCGAGCTTTTCCGTGAAGCTGCGAAAGGCGCTGCGCGTATTAAACAGGATAAACGACCGCCAGAGCCACCGAAAATTGCTGAACTGCGCAAACGCCGGCAACTGTCGCAACACCCCAGCGCGCAGCAAATAGCCGATGCCAGCCGTTCGGCCAGTCATTATTTTTCCGATGATTTTGAAGCGCATTTTGGTGAAGGCCCGGTACGTTTTGCTGCCGACGGTGAGTCTGCTTACGTAGTGAAGCAACTGCGTCGCGGGGACTACACCCCTGAACTGCTACTGGATTTGCACGGCATGACCTTAGCCACGGCACGTCAGGAACTGGCCGCCTTATTACTGGCGTGTGAACGCGAACACATTGACTGCTGTTGCATTATGCACGGGCATGGCAGTGGTAAGCTAAAGCGGCAATTACCGCACTGGCTGGTGCAACACCCGCATATTCGGGCGTTTCATCAGGCGCCGCTGGAATGGGGTGGCGGCGCCTCGCTACTGGTTCTGCTGAAAGTGGCAAGCTAATTGGTTAACCCGCACAAAGCTCGGCTATCAGTAACTGCTTAAACTTTCCACTCAAGGTGTCCGGCGAAAAATCAATAACCGCAATACCGGCAGTGGGGAAAATCGGTGGTTGTACACTGGCATCCAGCTCGTGCACTAAGTAACTGACCAGCGGCATGTGCGACACTAACACCACACTTTCAAAATTATGTTCCTGAATTTCTGCGGCAAGCCAGCTGACAACCGAAGCCGCATGACCGTCGGGCGTAATATCATCACAGTCCTGACGTTTCTTGGTTTTCAGGTGCGATAACAAAATAGATGCTGTTTGTTGAGCGCGCAAATACGGGCTCACGTAAACGCAATCAACCTTCGGCTGTTTGTCTGTCAGCCAATTCGCTGTGGTCATTATTTCACGCTCACCATTGGTCGTTAAACGGCGCTCGCGATCAGAATAACTGCCCTGTGGGTAGCTTGCTTCACCATGACGCATAATGTACAACTTCATTCTGGCTTAGACTCCTCAGCCTGCGGTCTGCTATTTGCGCCCGGCCGGCCACCGGTTACCCGATTTGCCCGACCCGACTGCTTAGCTGCCTCCGCACGGCGTTTACGTACGGCTTTAGGATCAGCAATTAACGGACGATAAATTTCAATACGGTCGCCGTCTCTTGGTTGCGCATTTAATTTCACCGTCTTATTCCAGATACCCACTTTTTGCTGCTCAAGATCAATTTCCGGAAAGAGCTCGAACACAGCCGATAGTTTGATGCATTCTTCTACTGTTGCGCCCTCTTGCGGATGCACTGATAACAACACTTGTTTTTCGGGCGTAGCATAGGCTATCTCAACCGTTAACTTATTACCCATGCTGGTCGCCATATACCTGCTCAGCCCGTTTAACAAAGGCATCGACCATACGCGAAGTGACTTCGCTAAATATTTTGCCAAATGCCATGCCTAAAAAACGGCTCGAAAATTCAAAGTCCAGCTTGAGTTCTACTTTACAGGCATCTTCCCCCAATGGGGTAAATACCCAGCCTCCGGTTAACTTTTTAAAGGGGCCGTCGACTAAATCCATATCAATACGTTCGGGTTCATGCAGCGTATTGCGAGTCGTAAATGTTTTGCTGATACCGGCCTTACTAATATCTAATGCCGCTACTTTTTGCTGACCGGATGACTCCAGCACGCGCGACGCTGCGCATCCGGGGACAAAATCCGGGTAAGTTTCAACATGGTTAACGAGATCAAACATTTGTTTGGCGCTGTACGAAACTAAGGCACTTTTTTGGATACTGGGCATTTTTTTCCCTACAACTAAAATCAACCGCGCAATAATAACGCAACCAGAAACGCTTTGAAGCCCTTAAAGCAATTTTCTTTTCAGTGCGCATAGGTATAATGGCAGCTATGAGTAAAAAGAAACCACAACAATCGTCCAATACCATCGCTCGTAATAAAAAAGCGCGGCATGAATACTTCCTTGAAGACAAGTTTGAGGCAGGTGTCAGTTTGCAGGGCTGGGAAATTAAGAGCATACGCGCTGGCAAGGTCAACCTGAGCGACAGCTACGTCATTATTAAAAACGGCGAAGCTTACCTGCTGGGTGCCGAAATTCAGTCACTGAACCAGGCCTCTTCCCACGTTTATTGCGAGCCAGACCGCAGCCGTAAGCTGCTGCTGAAGCGCCGCGAGCTGGATAAGCTCATTGGCGCCTCAGAGCGTGAAGGTTATTCCATTGTCGCCACCGCCATGTACTGGAAAGGCCCGTGGGCAAAACTGGAAATTTATTTGGCCCGGGGTAAAAAGTCACACGATAAACGCGACACCATTAAAGAGCGCGACTGGCAACGCCAGAAGGCTCGGATAATGAAGCATTCGGTGCGTTAACAGGCCTCGCCAGAGGCCGTTGGCACTTCACTTGCGCTTCTGGTTAACACACCAGTCAAAGCAATGTGGCCACCTATGGTAACTGCGTTTATCCACTAAGGAACTATTCTCTGTTAATCGTGATAACCGCTGTCGGTGTCAACTTTTCCGCGGAACACCCAGTAGGTGTAACCGGTGTAAGCGAAGATCATCGGTAGCAGGAACACTGCGCCAACCAGCAGGAATTTCAGGCTGTTGTCCGGAGCGGCCGCTTCCCACAAGGTAATGCTGCGCGGAACCAGGTACGGGAAAATACTGACCGAAAAGCCGGTGTACGCCAGCAGGAACATTCCCAGCCCCCACAGGTAGGGGCGTCCTTCCTGTTTTTTGTGCAGTGAGCGCAACAGGCCAATGGTCATCACCACCAGCAGTACCGGCAGCACCCACAGGCCGACGGAAGCCGGATACGTAAACCAGCGCTCGGCAATAAATTTATCCACATAAGGCAAATACAGGCTCACAAAGGCAATGCAGGCCACCAGCAGGATGGTGGTGTACCAGCCCGCCCGGTAGCTTTGCCGTTGTAAGTCCCCATTGGTTTTCATCACCAGCCAGGTGGCGCCCAGCATCATGTAACCGATAACCACCGCCACGCCGCAGAAAATGGTGAAAGGTGTCAGCCAGTCGAACCAACCGCCGGAGTATGCCCGCTCAGTCACCTGAATGCCCTGCAGCATGGCACCCAGCATAATGCCCTGACTCATGGCCGCTATCAGCGAGCCGGTAATAAAAGACACGTCCCAGATGCCTTTGGCGCGTTTGGTTTTAAAGCGGTATTCAAAGGCGACACCGCGAAAGATGAGCCCCAGCAGCATGGCAATAACCGGCATATACAACGCCGGTAATAAGACTGAGTACGCCAGCGGAAAGACCGCCAGCAAACCACCGCCGCCCAGCACTAACCAGGTTTCGTTACCGTCCCAGACCGGTGCCACGGTATTCATCATCACATCGCGGTCTTCTTCTTTTTTAAACCAGGGAAACAGCAGTGCGATGCCTAAGTCAAAGCCATCCAGTGCAACGTAAGCAAAAACCGCAACGGAAATCAGTATCGCCCAAATCAGTGCGTAATCCATAGCTTAGGCCTCCTCGTCGTAGATGCGCTCAGCGGCCATGGTCGGCTGATGCTTCGCGTGCTCCGGAATGTGAACCTGCTCCGGGTTTCCTGCCATTTTGCGCAGAATGTAGAAGGTACCAGCACCGAATACTAAGAAATACACCACAATAAAGGCAATTAAGCTGCCGGCCACACCGGCCCGGTCTATGGGCGATGCCGCATCGGCGGTGCGCAGCAGGCCATACACCACCCACGGCTGCCGCCCAACTTCGGTCACTATCCAGCCGGCGATAACCGCCACAAAGCCCATCGGCCCCATGAACAGGCTGAAGCGCAATAACAAGCTGTTGTCGTACAGTTTACCGCGCAGGCGCTGGAGTCCGGACCACAGCCCGGCCAGTACCATTAAAAAGCCAACTCCAACCATGATGCGGAAGGACCAGAATACCGTTGCCACCGGCGGCCAGTCCTCTTTAGGGAACTGGTCAAGCCCGGTTACCTCGGCGTTGATGTCATGCTTCAGAATAATACTGGCAAGACCGGGAACCTTCAGCGCGTAATCCACTTCAGCGGTTTCCTGATTGGGCAGGCCGAATAAATACAGCGGTGCCCGTGACTCTGTATGGAAATGCCCTTCCATGGCAGCCACTTTGGTGGGCTGGTGCTCCTGCGTATTCAGGCCGTGAAAATCCCCCACCAACACCTGCAGCGGCGCAACAATGAGCGCCATCCACATAGCCATGGAGAACATTTTACGGGCTGCTGCATTGGTTTTATCTTTCAGCAAATGCCAGGCGCCCACGGCACCGACCACAAAGGCCACCGTTAAATAAGCCGCCAGCAGCATGTGCGCCAGCCGATACGGGAAGGAAGGGTTAAACACCACTTCAAACCAGTCAGTCACCACAAATTGACCCACGTCGTTCATAGCGTAACCCGCGGGGGTCTGCATCCAGCTGTTGACTGACAATATCCAGAAAGCAGAAATGGCAGTACCCACAGCCACCATTAAGGTGGCGAAAAAGTGCAGTTTTTCGCCTACTTTGTTCATCCCAAACAGCATCACGCCAAGGAACCCGGCCTCCAGGAAGAACGCGGTTAATACTTCGTAACCCATTAAAGGCCCAATAACCGGGCCGGCTTTGTCTGAAAACACCGACCAGTTGGTGCCAAACTGATAGCTCATAACAATGCCGGAGACCACGCCCATACCAAAGGCTACCGCGAAAATCTTAACCCAGTAACGGAACAGCTTTTGATAAACGGGATTTCGAGTCTTTAAGTAGAGACCTTCCAGAACCGCCAAATAACTGGCCACACCGATAGTAAAGGCAGGAAAAATAATGTGAAACGCAATAGTAAATGCGAACTGAAAGCGCGCCAGAAACAATGCGTCAAAACTTTCGAACATGGTGACCTCTCTTAACTACTGTTTGTTCTAACTTTTGTATTTAAAAACAAAAATAAGAGGAAAAGCGAATAGTTATTACCCTGAATAGAACATCGTTTCGTGGACCTCTGTTTCTTCAGACTCCCGGGACTCAATGACGAAATCGAAGTGTGAAATGGTGGCCTCAGGCTCGTCTTCTGTGGTTAATGTCAGTACAAAACTTCTTTTCTCGCCGGGACCGACAGTAAAAGGACCGTTTTCTGAGAGTTGCGCGCTTTTCAGCCCGGAAGCGGTTACATCAAAGTTTTTTACATAGCTGGATTTATTCAGCAGTGTTACTGTGTAAGTGTTTTCAAGCAGCCCCTGGTTATTAATACGATACAGAGCCTGTCGGTCCCTTATCACACCCACCTCAAAACTTTGCCATGTCAGCATCCAGACAATAATTCCGGTAATGATAAATGCAGACACCACTCCGTATATCCACTGCCCACCGCCATTGCCGGCAGTTTCCTTTTCACTGCGAAAACTAATGAGTTCGCGGGCGTAGCCAAAGTTATCCATCACTTTATTGCAAGCATCCACACACAAGCCGCAGTTAATACACTCGTACTGCAGGCCATTTCGAATATCGATACCCGCCGGGCAAACTTGTACACAGAGTTTACAATCCACACAATCGCCAAGTTCAGAAGGCGAGCTGCCCCGTTTTCTGGGTCCACGATCTTCTCCCCGGGCGGCGTCATAGGTCACAAGCTTTGTACCGGAATCAAACATTGCCGACTGAAAGCGCGCGTAAGGGCACATATGCTGACACATTTTTTCACGCAGCCAGCCCGCGTTTCCGTAGGTGCAAGCCGCCAGAACAAGCACCCAGCCGTAAATCACACCTGTTGTTGAGAGGGTGAAAAAACCAGAATAAAGTTCTTTGACAGGAGTAAAATAGGACATAAACGTTAGCGCAGTCAGTAAAGCAACCGCCGCCCAGATGAAGTGCTTGAATCCTTTTTTAGCGACTTTTTCAACGCCCAGAGGCGCTTTATCTAGTGCTCTACTCTGGTTCGCTGTACCTTCAATGCGGCGCTCAATCCAGTTGAACATCAGCATCCATACTGTTTGCGGGCAAGTAAAACCACACCAGACCCGACCATAACGAACTGTTACAAAGAACAACGCAAACGCTGAGAGAATAAATATCAGGCTGAATATGATCAGATCTTGCGGAAACAGTTTAATGGAGAAGAAACGAAGCGTTTGCTGTGCAACATCGAACAAAATAGCCTGTTGTCCGTTGTATTGAATAAAGGGAATACAAACAAAAAGAAGCATTAAGAACACGTTCAGGTACCGGCGATTACGCTGATACTTGCCTTTTTCTTCTTTTACGTAGATTTTCCCATCTGGCACACCCGTCTGAAAAATCACATCCTTTTTTGAAACCTGCTTAACAGTCACCGTTATCACTCCGCACAAAACAACACAGCGCGATTCTAATGACTCTCGTTTTGTGAGGTAGATACAGAACGGTATTAAAAAGCTAGATCAGTCTGCAAAGGTTTGCATCACCCGCTCTCGCAGCTGCTGGCAGAAACTTTTTAATAGCAGCTGGTTAGCATCCGTTAATTCAAACGAGGCATTGATGCGTAAACAGTGATTAAACTCGTCACTTAAGGCAAACAGTTTTCCCGGAGCTAAGGTAATATTTTGTTCTAACGCCTGCCGATATAAGCTGGTTGTATCAACGTTGCCAGGGAATTCCAGCCATAAAAAATAGCCTCCGCTGTGATGATAAATTCTGGCAACATCCTGCAATTGTTGCTGCAAAAATTCATGCATTTTACGTTTACGGACAGCCAGTATTTTGCGTAATTCTTTCAGGTGTTTTTCGTAATTTTTCGTCGATAAATATTCAGCTAAAGACAACTGAACAGGAGCACTGGTTGCCAAAGTACTCATTAGCTGAATTTTCTGTACCTCAAGCGCTCGCTTGCCAGCGGCTACCCAACCAATGCGAAACCCCGCCACCAAAGACTTTGAAAAAGACGAACACAGCATAACCTTGTCGTCGTTATCAAATTGTTTAACCGCCAGCGGTGCCGCATCACCTTCATACAATTCGCTGTAGACATCATCCTCTATTAAAGCAACGTCATACTGTGTCAATAATTGAGACAACTGATACTTTTTACTGTCACTCAGCGAATAACCGACCGGATTTTGAAAATTCGACATCAGCCAGCAGGCTTTAACATCATAACTTTGAAACGCACGCTCAACAGATAACAAGTCCAGGCCATGCTCAGGATCAACCTCAACAGAAATAGCCTTCAGACCCAGCCTTTCTAAAGTCTGCATGGCACCATAAAACGCAGGCGCTTCAATGACGACCCAATCACCGGGTTTTGTCGTTACCTGTAAACTCAAACTCAGTGCTTCTAATGCCCCTGCGGTTATGACAATTTCATCGGGGGAAACGTTTATACCTCTGGCAGCATAACGCTTTGCAATAAGGTGACGTAACTCTGCATTTCCCGGTGGCAAATTATCCAGAGCTGTCATTAATGCGTTCTTTTTTGCGGCAGAGGCAACCGATTTATTGAGCTGATATCGAGGAGATAATGCCGGATCAGGATACGCAAACCCCAGACTTAACGTATGAACATCACGCGAAGCCTGAAGTACTTCAAAAACAAAGTCGTTCACACTAACGGCTTCAGTTGAACGAATAGAATTTAATTGCCTGCCGGACGGTTTTACTGATGCGGAAACGCTGTATCCCGAGCGCTCGCGCCCCACCAGAACCCCTTGAGACTCAAGCATTTGATAGGCGTGCAGCACTGTCATCAAGCTATAACCGGACTGTTCTGCTTGCTTTCTTAGTGAAGGCAGTTTTTCACCGGGTAACCAGATCCCTTTCTCAATTTGAGACCTGAGTTGCTCCGCTAACAATTCATACTTTCTCATGAAAAGCACCTTGATTTGTCACAGCTTACAATCATAACAGATTGCTTTTTTAACTGTTATGTAAAAGCAGCAAAAAAGCTCCTGACTTTAATTAAGCGATGTGACCGGCAATAGCAACCGCATTGATAGACTGAGGCCAAATGCCGGGAGTTGAGCGAACTGGCAAAAGGTCAGCCAAAACACGATTGAGGAGGCAAGGGCTTTGAATAGTGGCAATCCCTTTATGGTCAAACGTCTGTTACACTAACTGTTACTCGCAGTTATCGAAAGCCATATTCAAAGAGTTGGCAACGGAATCTGATCGTAACGCCGAGTACCTAAACCGGTTTACGATATTAAAACGAGCGTGAGTTAGCTCAGCTTAATTTTAATACAAGGGTTGAACTTTAAGCATGCAGCAAAACGGCTATATTCATTTTAATAAGGCTGAAGGTCGCGACTACTTAACCTTGGGCGGAGACTGGACAGTTGCCCATTACATGGACCTAAAAGAACAGCTGGCTAACCTGGGTGACATACCGGAGTCAGTAACTTGCAATGTTGAGTTAATGAAAAAACTCGATACTGCGGGCGTGCAGTTATTGTATCGCGCCTTAGGGGAGCAAAGATTAAGCCAATTGCCCTTAACTGAGCAACAGCGCAATCTGGTTGATACAGTTATCAATGCCTGCAGTAATCACGAGCCGCCGTTGCCACCCAAAAGTAACGGCTTTGTGCAAATACTCGAACGGATAGGTATATTCAGCTCAGACCTTTATCTCAAGCAGCGCGACTTACTCGGATTTATGGGCGCCACCCTGCAAAGTGCCGCTCACGTGATAGGTCGTCCATCACGTTGGCGCGTAACAGCTTTTGTGGCGCAGCTAGAAGAAACAGGCTTAAACGCGTTGCCTATCGTAGCGCTATTAACCTTTTTGGTCGGTGCGGTAGTTGCCTTTTTAGGCGCAACGATACTCAGCAACTTTGGCGCCAGTATATATACCATCAACCTCGTTGGTTTTTCCTTTTTACGCGAGTTTGCTGTACTGCTTACCGCAATTATGCTTGCCGGGAGGACAGCCAGTGCTTTTACCGCTCAGCTTGGTTCAATGAAGGCCAACGAGGAAATTGATGCCCTGCGCGCACAGGGTCTGAACCCCCTTGAACTCCTTGTGTTGCCGCGAGTGCTTGCTATGCTGGTGAGCTTACCGGCTTTGACTCTTGTCGCAATGGCATCGGGTATTGGCGGAGGGATGGTCATTTCCGCTCTGACATTGGATATTTCGCCAGCGCTTTTTCTCCATATATTTGAGCGCGATACCGGAATCAATCACTTCTGGGTAGGAATGATAAAAGCCCCGGTGTTTGCCTTTGTGATTGCTATTATCGGCTGTAACGAAGGCTTTAAAGTCAGCGGCAGTGCACAATCTGTTGGGGAGCACACAACGTCCAGTGTCGTACAGTCAATCTTTATGGTCATTTTATTCGACGCCTTGTTTGCGCTTTTATTTATGGAGATTAACTGGTGAGTGACAGAGCTATAGCCGTGCGCAACCTACGCAATCAGTTTGGCCAGCATGTGGTACACGAGGGGCTTGATCTGGATGTCTACCGTGGCGAGGTGCTGACCGTGGTCGGCGGCTCTGGCTCGGGAAAATCAGTATTAATGCGAAGCATTCTGGGGCTAACCCAACCGGCTGCTGGCAGCATTGAAATCAATGGCAAGGATGTATTGAAGCTCTCGACTGCCGAGCGTCAACGGGTCGATAGAAACACAGGCGTACTTTTCCAAAAAGGCGCGCTTTTCTCGTCATTAAATGTGCGTGAAAATATCGCACTGCCCTTGCGTGAACACCTGGGTATGAATACCAATGACGCCAGCGATATCGCCTCTCTGAAACTAGCCCTGGTGGGACTTGATGCGCAAACAGCGGAAACCATGCCGCAATCACTCTCCGGTGGTATGATAAAGCGAGTAGCTTTAGCCCGCGCCCTCGCCCTGGACCCGGACATTTTATTTTTAGACGAGCCTACAGCCGGACTTGACCCTATTGGAGCCGGTGAATTTGATTCGCTGTTACAGACCCTGCAACAAGCGCTGGGCTTGACGGTATTTTTGGTCACTCACGATTTAGATAGTATTTATCAGGTGAGTGATCGAGTGGCAGTATTATCACAAAAAAAAGTACTGGTAGTGGATACCCTCGATAAGGTCGCCGCTCATCAGGATAGCTGGGTACAGGCTTATTTTCACGGTCCGCGAGGCAGAGCTGTGAGTAATCAACAAATGAGGCCAGAATATGGAAACTAAAGCACATCATGTGTTAATCGGCAGCTTTGTGCTGATTATAAGCGCCGCTTTTATCAGTGTTGTTTTCTGGCTGGGTAAAACCAGTATCGATAGTGATTATACCTACTATGAAGTCATTTTTAACGACGAAGTTAGCGGCTTGAACCCCGGTAGCGCGGTGGAATACAGCGGTATTAAAGTCGGCGACGTGGTTAATTTGCGCCTGGACCCTAACGATCCAAGAGTGGTACGTGTACGCATTCGGGTAAGCACGGATACACCCATTAAAGATGACACAGGCGCGCGCCTGGGACTGGCCAATATCACCGGTAATGCACTTATTCGCCTATACGGCGGCTCACCAGAGAGCCCTCCGTTAAATGGCTCGGAAAACGCTCCTGCGGTAATTGTGGCTGAACGCTCTGCACTTAATCAATTGTTTGCTAACAGCGAGAGCCTGCTCCAGAATGTGAATTTGTTTGTCCAGAACATCAATAGCATGTTTTCTGATGAAAATACTCAGCGCGTCGCAAAAACATTACGTAATGTAGAGTCACTCACCTCCGCAATGGCCGCTCGAGAAGATGATTTACAAGGCATTGTTGAAGGCTTGCACCAAACCATTGATGAGTCGCGCAAGAGCATGGTCGCATTAACACGTTTTTCTGAACAAGGCCAGAAATTGCTTAACAGGCACGGCGACGAAACCTTTACAGAACTGCAGCACACGCTTCGTGCAATGAGAAAAGGAAGCAAAGACCTGACCCGTATTATGAATGAAAATGAGGAGTCGTTAGAAGCCAGTGTTCGTGGATTGAGAGAAGTAGGTCCAGCGGCGCAAGAGTTGCAACGAACCTTACGTGTTATTAATCGCATTGCGGAGCGACTAGAAGAAGAGCCTGGGTCATTTCTGCTGAAGCGTGAACAAGTCGAGGAGGTTGAGAAATGAAATTGTACCTGAGGCAAGTCATGCTAAGCCTTATAATTACCTCATTAGCAGCATGTTCGGTGCTACCCGAAGCCGAGAAAATTCAAATTTATCATTTACCAGTTGGTGGTTCTCTAAAAACGATATCAGAACCAAGACTCAGCACAACGTTAAGTGTCGTGGAACCCAATACGCTGCGTTCGCTCAATACCTCGCGCATTAGTGAATTCAGTAATGGCCAAATCCAACGCTACTACGCCGGAGCTCGCTGGGCCGATCGGGCACCGACCCTGGTACAGCAGAGTATGATTCAAACCTTGCAAAGTACCGACTTGTTTTCGCAGGTAGTAAATAAGGAAATGAACTTGTCTGCTGATTATATTATTCACAGCAATCTGCGTGCTTTTCAAATAGAAAACTCCGAGTCCGGTGAGACAGCTCATGTCATCTTGCATGTCACTCTGGTTAACCAATCTGATCAAGAAGTGTTAGGAAGTACACGACTAACAGAGCAAGCTTCAGTAACCGGCTCGTCAATGCCAGACGCCACCGCCGCTCTGGGCAAAGCTATGGATAACATTAACACCGCACTGTCGGAGTGGGTCTATATTTCTCTTAAACCGAAAACGGATTAGGTTCGCGGCTCTGCGCTTCGGAACGGTAGCATAATTGAATTAACGGCTGAGAATATTAGCAATTTATAACACACCGCTATTTCACACAAACGCAGTTCCGACCGGCACTTTTCGCTTTGTATAATTGCTGGTCTGCCCGTCGAATTGCATCACCCGCCGCTTCATTAGCTTTAACAGGCGCAGCCCCCATACTTAACGTCAATACGGGCTGCTCCGCTTGCTTATATTCATGCGTAACCGCCAGCTCGACTATGGCCTCACGCAATTCATTCAACTTCTGTTCAATGGGTTCAGCTGCCGGGATGATTATTGCAAACTCTTCGCCTCCGTAGCGATATACTTTCAGCGGTGTTTTATCTCTTAGTTGATCTGCAATTATTTTCAGAGCACGGTCACCCGCCTCATGCCCGTAGTTGTCGTTGTATGACTTAAATTCGTCAATGTCGGCCATCATTAAATAGTAGGACTTCCCTGACTCGATAGCGGCATTCAAATCCTTGTCAAAAGCTCGACGATTAAACAGCCCTGTCAAACCATCCATATGCGCTAGCGCGTTTAGTTGCTTATTCGCCTCAGCCAGCTCTGCTGTGCGTGATTCCACTTGTCGCTCCAGTTCCGTTTGAGCCGAAATAAACCGAGACGCCATAGTTTTAAATGCATCCAGCGCTTGTTTAACTTCACCCCGGGCTTTTATAGATGCCGTTCTATGAGATAAAGCTTTCTGGTAATCACGCTGCCCCATTAATGACGCTACCGTTGCTACTTCTTGCAAAGGTTTACTGATTTCTCTTTGAATAACCCAGTAGGTCATCAACAGAATAAGTATGACTAAGCCAACACCTCCCGCGACCAGCTGAGCCGGAAGTTGAATAGCCTGTTTGCGAATGTCATTCAGTGGGTAGCCAGTAATGTGCCACCAATTCGGACCCGCTACTTTTTCGATAATAAGCAATTGTCCCTCTACCTCGTTTTCTAAAACAAAGGACTGGCTCGTCCAGTTTTCCCTTGTGACCAGATGGCTTAACTGCTGATATAAAGGCTCCGCATAAGTTTCAGACGTTAGCGTTGAGCGCTTGACAATAGCCTCTTGCGCCAGATTTGAAGCAGCAATTAAATCGCCTTTCGTATTTAAAACGATGTGTTCTGATTCAGGTCGCTTTTTCTCCGTTAAGTCACTTAATAAACTGCTTAATGTGACATCAAAGCTGGCGGTTGCTAAGTGCTGCCCGTCTAAATCAATGGGCTTTTGATAGGTAATTGTCCATACATCAGCCGAAATATCATAATAAAGCCCCGTCCAGTTAGGAGCCCGATCTGGGTTTTCGCTTTGCAGCGTTGATTTAACCACCGAAAAGTCAGTGATCACCAAATCTTTGTCGGCCAAAAGTCCCCATGGAGAATCAACTGAATAAATTAACAAGGCATTCTCAGGCATAGAGAAGTGGGTATTAGCTACGCTTTTTTGCCACGCCGGTCCGAGTTCATTTAAAGTATACTGAGCCGCCAACACACGCATTTTCAACTCATCGTCTATTGGCTTTTTGCGGGGCCCTAGAAAGGCACTAAGGTTTTCAAAGTATCGAGAGTGAGTTGTAATGCCACGGTAAAATTCAGGTTTTAATCTTACGACTCCGGGCGAGGTTTCTTCGTACCACTCATCAAATTGGTGAGTCACACTTTCAGTAGTTCGTGCTATCTCGTATTGATTAAGAAACTCGTCCGTTAAAATATCGGCGTTACTCTCAATACGGTTAAATAAGGCTTGGTTGCGTTCAAGGGTAGGTGCTAAATCTCGTTTTAAAGCGGTTATAACCCGCTCTCTGGCGTTGCTATAGGTGGTCAGGAAAGTAATAGCCGAAGCAATAATAATAATAGAAATAGCCCAAATACTGATTTTTACCAGCAGAGCTGTTGTTAGTTTCTCCCGCCGGTGCAGTCGGCGATTATCTTGTCGTCTTTCCAAAACGCTAGACCATTGTTTTTTTGTAAATCTAACAAGCATTTTGAACAAATGCTATTATCAAAACAAGCTAAACAACAATAATCAGTTATCCAGTTTCCCTCTATTGCCTGTAGCCCGCACGAACATAGCATTTTTATATTGTGTACGGGCATCAGCGCCGTCATATGAGACATTGGTTATGGGACTGTGCTTGGTGTACAAAAGCTTACCCACCTCAAGCCTCAGCAAATTAAACACTGTTCATAAGGTGGCCTCGTCAATCCTTACCTTCAGTCGTTTCTTGATCCTCTGCTTTGAGTGGCGAATAAATACACGAGACACCACCTTTTGTAAGGGCAATGTTGAAGCGGTGATCACAATTAACTGCCGCAAAAATAACGGGTAATTGCTCATTTCCGAACGAATCAGGAAGGAATACAACCTTTTGACCTGCTTTACATGACGCGGCAGTAACGTCTTTTTGCCAATCCCTCACTTCACATAAACTTTCTTGATCAATCGGAACACCTTGATGGTCACAGCCTGACAAGACCGCAATAAATGCCGACAATATAAGTCCTCTTTTAATCATATTATGCTCCTGCTCTATCAGCTCTAAATTCGAATTAAGCTCTTAAGTTGACTGGCTGAGGTCTAAAACTTCTGTATCCTGCACGCGCATTTTGAACCTAATTCAATTGCGAGATTTCCAACCTTTTATTTAAGCTATACAGCTGATTTTATCCGTTTGGAATGAAAATTGGAATACTAAAGACTCGGGCTAACACCAGTTTTCTTGGGCAGGAACGGAAAATAAAAAGATATCTTAAAGCCTTACTATCCTTTTATAACTTCGTTAATAAATGTAAGCTCTTCTTGCTCTAGAACCCTATGGCTCGACGACTGCACCCTTGCATTTAATAACTTGGATTGTCTGATGAGATGGTGACACAAGTCCAATTTTTCTGTCTTCGTTCTCGGTAATTTTGTTTTACTATTGAATTTTTTTGCATGCAAAATAATTTGTTTTTCATCGACTGTTAACTCAGACCCTTTATTTTCTGAGACAATAAAATCAGCTAAAGCTAGAATAACATTATCAATTTCACACATACTCAATTCTACTTTCTGCACTTGATTTAATGAAATGCCCTTGCATTAATACCTTGGATTGACAGCAGAATTTATAGCGATCAACTCTATCGACCCCTTCAACTACAACCGTTCCCCGTGCTTTTAGAAAGCAGATAAGCTCTCTTAAAAAAACTCGGTTGTTTTCATAAAGATGCCAAAATAACTCCTTAGAGAGTTTAACGCCGTCTAAACCTTCCATTGAAAGAAAATCAAAATTTGAATTTTTTGTACCAAAGTCATCCAGAAAAAAATGAATTTCAGACTTAGACTTCAATTGTCTAACTCTTTCTTCTATATCAATAAAGAGTATACTCCCCGTTTCTTCGGGTAATTCAAAGCATAGGAAAACGTGATTATTGTTTTTGATAAGATCAATTATGCAATCGGAGAATAGAAAATTATAAGGTGTGTTAACAAAGACTGTCGACACATGCTCGCCATCTATTTGACTGATCATTTTGTCATAGATAAAAAATATATCTGAGGATGAAAGCTTTGCATAAAAATCTTTTGGGTTAATCATCATCTGACCACGTTTAACAGAAGATAAAAGCTCAAGCTGAACTCGACTATCATCAGTTTTTTCTATACGCTCAAATTTCGCTTTAATGTAATAATTTAAGCCTGAGAGCGGTAATTTTACGAAGATATTTTTCATTTAAGGTTCCTTCTTAAGCACAAGAAAGTAGCCAATTTTTCTTTCCGTTATAATTTCTATGTCAGTTCCTTTTAAAATTAACCGCAACTCAGAAATAGCAACGTTTACATTGTTAGGAACTGCTTTTTCCGAATTACCCCATGCGTACTCCAATAATTTTTCCCTGGATAATATAGAACCATTTGCAAAAAGTAATGCACACAATACTCTATAACTCGCTGTTGGCAATTTAATTGGCGTACCTTTAACTGTTACCCATGGATAGTTCATTTCAAGCTTCTTATTTATTTTTCTACTTTCCCCTGAAAACAGAGGGCATACCGCACAAAATTCACGACAAATAAATTCTGAAGGGATTTTTTTAATTGGTATTTTATTTTTAGTTATAAACATATTTCGCTCTAAATTTATCAATTTAAAGTTCAACCTCAAAATGAAGTAATGCAGTCTTTAATTCAATAATTATAAAAATTATAAAAATTATAAAAAATTGTTTAAGCTCCCGATTTTACTGTCGGTCGATTCTGGTATAGCCATTTTTACGCCGTGCATATTGAGTTCCCTTCGTTCTAATATTCCAATATGTAAACGTGCGGAAACCTAAGCTTCCTTTCTGGACTGAATATATGCGCCAGGCACTAGGGAAAGGTAGCAATGCTACCTAACAAATTAAGTAATTACGTGGCATTAAGAGTTGATTATCCGCATAATTCGTTAAGTAATTACTTAATTTATTGGGTGGCATTGCCTCCCCCTGCACAAAAAGATCCGACAATTAATGAAAGCATCTCGCAAAGCCTGCGTAACCAGCGACCTGATGAAGTCCCTCACTCACTTATCTTTTGTCGCACAAATACTGTTCTCGGTAGGGATGGACGTTAGGGCACCGTAGAGACACCCGAAAAGTTCTGGGCTGCCTGACAAGAAGTGGTAAGGGGGAATTTCCCCTCAGTAATGATTTGATCAACACATTGAGCCTCTTACCTTGAATAGTGCTGGCAACATTAATGGCAGATGAAGCAGCCTGTATTTCTGATGGACAACAGACTGACCGTTCACGCGAACAGAAGGTTCGTTTTACCTATTGACCCTGGGGAGGCTCATATGTGCTAGGTAAAGCAATCTGGAACCTGAACAAACTGCTGATCCTTTGCAAGTGGGGATAACATCCACTCTAGACTCCGAAGTGGGTATGTCCGCGCCCAAATAGTTGTGGCTAGAAAATGGTGCGCTGCAGGCTCCGACAGGACGGATTTAACATTCTGTAAAGCAGCTGCGTATCTTCCACTTGATGGATGATAGACCCATAGAATATTGCACGGATCATCTCTACAGTATCCAAACCATGCCACTTTTTTCCGGCTTTTGCTCGCTGCCACTGCTGCTTGTTATGTTTGAGAGCCGCCTTGACTGCATTCGATTTATGACAGTGCTTTCCAATCAGCCCCTGAATCGTGAAGAAATGAGAGGGTTCCTCGTTATCCCAAAAGAAGCGAAAATAAATATACAGCCCTTTTAGGCGGTGAACACTTATTGGAATGCCATTAGTATTGAATTTCCCTTCGGAAACATGCCCTACCCACCCTGAAAAAGTGAATCCTTCGCTTTCAAGCGAAATCCAGTTCCGCTCAAGCTCCGCGAGGCGGTCGCGGAGAAATTGGATAGTCCTTAAGCCTCGTCATCCATTGGTTCAGTCAGTTCGATTACATTCAAAGCTTTCCCTCTTTTGCCTAACGCCACAATCACGCGCTTGTCGCGTGCATGGCCTTGTTAAGTTTGAACTCCATAGGCTGATAAACCAAACCTGCCGATTCGCCCACTTCGCCACTGCACTCAAATCCATACTTTTCATAAGCTGTGACTGAAGATAGCGACGCGCTGACGGTAACAGTTTCAACCTTCGCGTGACTCAAGACGGATAAAAGCAGTTTTCTTCCAATACCACTTTTCTGGCGTTCAGGACGAATAAAAAGCATCGCCACATGGCGACCTTCCTCTAACTCGATGACGCCTTCGACATTTTCGTCGATCTCGGCAACAAGCATCAGGTTATCACCCTGCATTCGCTCACAAAATGAATCTGCTGCAGCAATTTTTGAAAAGGTTGAAACGCCCTCTTCAGACAAAATCGCAGCTACAGATTGAATAAACGACGCCAGACAAATTGCGCTTACGGCTTCAAGATCCTTCTCTTCCATTTTCCTGACAATCACCAAGAACTCCTAATAATTTAATATCTATGCCAAGCTAGTAGAAACCCGATGCCTTCCAAAAACGCATAACTGCTTTAACCAAGCTATCCCATTTACTTATTTTATATCAACCAGCAAAACGGGTCGGCTCAGCGTTTGGTGATTATTCTGAATACATTTTACAAAACTAGCGGCGCAAGTGTACACTGTACACTTACATTAAAAGCCAAGGAGTGGCGAATTGACTCATGCGATCGACTTTATAGAAACCTCAATATTTACGGCTCAAATAGAAAAACTAGCTACTAATGAAGAACTTATGGAGCTTCAAAACGAGTTAATTGCTCAGCCAGAGAAAGGCTCTATTATCACTGGAACCGGTGGGCTACGTAAGGTACGAATGGCAGTAGGTGACCAAGGAAAAAGCGGAGGACTGAGAGTAATTTACTACCTCGCCCATGCTGAAAAGATTTATTTAGTATTGGCGTATCCGAAATCTGAAAAAGACAACTTAACGGCCAGTGAAAAATCCGAATTGAAAGAACTGTCGAAGCAGTTGAAAGGAGAATTCAAGTGAGCATATTTAAAGACTTAAAAGCGTCGTTGACCGAAGCCGTAGAAATTGAAAAAGGCCGCAAAGAACCTAGCAAAATATGCCGATTTGAAGTTGCGGATGTAAAAGCTATTCGTGCGAAACTTAATGTTTCACAAGTCGAATTTGCGGACGCTTTAGGGACAAGCCTGGACACAGTAAAAAGTTGGGAAAGCAAACGAAGAAACCCAACAGGTATCTCAGCAAAAGTACTGAATGCGATTAAAGACAATCCTCAGGTATACTACGAGATCGCATCGCACTAACAGTATAACGCCCGAGCTCGCTTTGGATATGCTTTAGGTGCTTTACATTGATAACGTGGCTTCGGTGAACCTGTATCACGTATTGAAATAACGTTAGGGTTCTTGATAACCGTTATTTTGCCAGGCTCAGTCTTAACCGCTAGCAGTCCATGCTCGCTAATCATCGCTAGTACCTCGAAAATAACTGTTGAAGCTTTGGGTATACAAATGACTGTGCACCGTTGCTCTCCTTATTCGGTAGCAATGCACAGCAGTGATATAGGTTTGATATTTATCCGAACGCGACCGTCTTGTGTCAAAAGCCGCGAACGCGTCAGTTTGCGTGATGAGGGGGTAATCTGCGGTGTCGAGTGACTAAAAGCCTCAGGCATAGGGTTCAAAAGTTGGACGATAAAGGTAAGCAATACCAGGGAATATTGTTCCAAACATCTGCATCACAAACTTACGCCCCCCTAAATTTGAACCCGTGACATCAATGTCATCCGTGGCATAATGAAGCCACTTATGGAAGACCAATCAGGTTGTACGGGGACGTTAATAACAATGACAACGATTAGCCAGGACAGCATCAATAAAGCACTTTGGAACGCTTGTGACACCTTTCGCGGTACAGTCAGTGCCGACACCTATAAAGACTTTATTCTGACCACCCTCTTCCTCAAATACATTTCGGATGTCTGGCAGGACCATTACGACCAATACGCAGCAGAGCATGGTGACGAGCCTGAGCTCATCGAAGAGATGATGAAGAACGAGCGCTTCGTATTGCCGCGTGACGCCAGCTTTTATGCACTCTATGACCGTCGCTATGAGCCGGGTAATGGCGAGCGTATTGACCAGGCGCTGCATGCCATTGAAGAAGCCAACGGCACCAAGCTTAAAGACGCTGGCAAAAGCGTGTTTCAGGACATCAGTTTTAACACCGACAAGCTGGGTGAAGAAAAGCAAAAGAATGACATTCTGCGTCACCTGCTGGAAGACTTTGCCAAACCCGAGCTTAACTTAAAGCCAAGTCGCGTGGGCTCGCTGGATGTTATCGGTAACGCCTACGAATATCTGATCAAACATTTTGCCGCCAGCGGTGGCCAAAAAGCCGGTGAGTTTTATACACCACCTGAGATATCAGACCTGATTGCCGAGCTGCTCGACCCTCGCCCCGGCGATAGTATTTGTGACCCGGCCTGTGGCTCTGGCTCATTATTGATGAAGTGTGGCCGTAAAGTCGTTGGAAATCATAACAGCAAGGAATACGCTCTGTTCGGTCAGGAAGCTATTGGCTCCACCTGGTCACTCGCCAAAATGAACATGTTCCTGCATGGCGAGGATAACCATAAAATTGAATGGGGTGACACTATCCGTAACCCGAAGTTGCTGGATAAAAACGGCGACCTTAAGTTATTTGATATTGTCACCGCTAACCCACCGTTCAGTTTGGATAAATGGGGCCATGATGACGCAGAGAGCGACAAATTCGGACGTTTCCGTCGTGGCGTACCACCCAAAACCAAAGGCGATTACGCGTTTATTCTGCACATGATAGAAACGCTGAAGCCCGGCAGCGGACGCATGGGTGTTGTGGTGCCACATGGCGTACTGTTCCGAGGCTCAAAAGAAGGCAAAATTCGTCAGCAACTGATTGATGAAAACCTGTTAGATGCTGTTATCGGTCTACCGGAAAAACTTTTCTACGGCACCGGCATTCCTGCTGCTATTTTGGTGTTCAAAAAATCTAAGACAGACGAGAGCGTTTTATTCATCGACGCTTCCCGCGAATTCAAATCAGGTAAAAACCAAAACCAGCTAAGCGAAGACAACATTCAGACAATCGTCGACACCTATCACAACCGCGAAGCCGTCGACAAATACTCGTACTTAGCAACACTCGAAGAAATTCAAGAAAACGACTACAACCTGAACATCCCCCGCTACGTCGATACCTTTGAGGAAGAGGAAGAAATCGACTTGATGGTGGTGCGTAAAGAGCGCATAAACCTAAAGGCTGAACTTGATGAGCTAGAATGTCAGATGGAAACCTATCTTAAAGAGCTAGGGTACGAAGATGCCACTGTAAAAGGGAAGTAGCTATGGAACAGCAACAAGTACAAACACTGACAACCACATTCGAAGGTCACGCACAACAAACTGAAACCGGCGTTGAGTTTTGGCTAGCCAGAGATCTTCAACACCTGCTCGGCTATGGAAAGTGGGACAACTTCCAAAGCGTTATTTCTAAGGCAAAAACTGCCTGTGAAGTCAGTGGCCACGATATTGCAGACCATTTTGCCGACGTCGGGAAAATGGTCGAACTTGGCTCAGGAAGTCAGCGACAAATAGATGACATCATGCTCACTCGCTACGCCTGTTATTTAATTGCTCAAAATGGTGACTCACGAAAACAAGAAATAGCCTTTGCACAAACATATTTTGCAATGCAAACGCGTAAAGCAGAGCTCATAGAACAGCGGCTTTTAGAAACAGAGCGAGTTCAGGCACGGCAAAAACTGTCTGCAACTGAAAAAGAGCTTTCTAGCGTGATATACGAACAAACTGGAGGCAATCATAACTTTGCCTTAATTCGCAGCAAAGGTGATACCGCCTTGTTTGGGCGTAATACTAAATCGATGAAAGCGCAATGGCAGGTGCCAGCTAACCGCCCGCTCGCTGATTTTGCCCCAACGATTATTCTTAAGGCTAAAGACTTCGCCGCCGAAATTACCATCCACAACGCACGTACCAATAACATGAATCAAGAGAGCGAGATATCGGGCGAGCACGTTACCAACAACACCGCTGTACGTAAAACTCTGTTAGACCGAGGCATTCGACCGGAAAGCCTGCCCCCCGCTGAGGATGTAAAAAAGGTAGAACGCCGACTGACCTCCTCAGAAAAGAGGTCGGTAAAAAATCCGGATAAATTAGATTTTGAGGGTGATGGTAATGAGTAACTTTACTGAGGTTATGATGTTTCCTGAGTGCTTTATGTCACGCTGCTATTCTCAACATTTCCGTGGGGAGTTGAGTTATGGTGCCTAAAGGGTGGTCTATAAAACCGGTTGGCGACTTGTTCAATGTGCAACTGGGGAAGATGCTCAATAAAACAGCAAAAGAGAAAACTCCACAGTTCCCTTATTTAGGAAACTCAAACGTTCAATGGGGTCGTTTTGAACTTTCAGATTTGAAAGCAATGCACTTCACGGAACGGGAAACAGTCAAGTTTTCTTTAGAACCCAATGACATAATCATGTGTGAAGGTGGGGAAGTTGGGCGCTGCGCGATATGGCATGATGTTGGAAGGGTTATTTTTTACCAAAAAGCTTTGCACCGTCTGCGAACCAAAGGTGAAGTAATTCCTGAATTCTTTAAGACTTATATGGAAAGCATTTCAGGTACAAAATTGCTAGATGATTATACTACTCGAACAAGTATTGCCCATTTAACAAGAGAAAAACTTTTATTATTGCCGGTAAGGCTACCCACACTTAAAGAGCAAAAGAAAATAGCCCAAATTCTCTCAACCTGGGACAAAGCCATCACCACCACCGAGCAACTGCTCGCCAAAAGCCAACAGCAAAAAAAAGCACTCATGCAGCAACTGCTCACCGGCAAAAAACGCCTGCTGGATGAGAATGGTGTGCGGTTTAGTGGAGAGTGGGGGAAAAGCAAGCTAGAAAACTTGTGCGCTATAAAAACTGGGAAAAAAGACGTCAATGAGGGAAACAAGAGTGGCATGTACCCATTTTTCACATGCGCTAATGAGCCAACATGGAGCGATTCCTATTCTTACGATTGCGAGGCACTATTGATAGCTGGAAATGGCATGTTAGGAAAAACACATTATTACAATGGCAAGTTTGAGGCTTACCAACGAACGTATATCCTTTCAAACTTTAATCATCAAGTTGATGTATCATACCTTCATCAGTTTATTTTGTATTGGCTAGCTAGGGACATAGATAGAGAGAAGCAACACGGAGCAATGCCATACATAAAGTTAGGTCTCCTTCGAAATTTTAAAGTATTTATTCCTCAAATAGAGGAACAAAAGAAAATATCAAACTTCTTGGTTACTGCTGAAAAAGAAGTCAATACATATCAGAAAAACCTTGAGCGCTTGAAGCTCATGAAAAAAGCCCTAATGCAACAACTCCTCACCGGCAAGCGCCGAGTCAAAGTCGACGAGGAAGCGGCATGAACGCTCCAAACTTACCTGAGTCTCCTGCTGGCGAATTCATCATATTCTCTTCTGACGATGGTTCAGTGCGTATCGACTGCCGCTTTGAAGGCGAAACGCTATGGCTGTCTCAAGCAATGATTTGCGAGCTTTATGGCAAAGCAAAATCAACGATCAGCGAGCACATCAAAGCTATTTTTCACGAAGGTGAACTTGATGAAGATTCAGTTGTTCGGTATTACCGAACAACTGCCTCCGACGGTAAGAGTTACAACGTGCAGCACTTCTCTTTGCCACTAGTATTAGCTGTGGGTTACCGCGTCCGTTCTGCCCAAGGCACCCAATTTCGCAAATGGGCAACGCGTACTTTAGAAGAGTTCGTCGTTAAAGGCTTCGTAATGGATGACGAACGGCTTAAAAACCCACCCGTCGCCCATTCCGTTGTACCCGATTACTTTGACGAAATGCTCGAACGCATTCGCGACATTCGCGCCAGCGAACGCCGGGTGTACTTGCGTGTTAGGGAAACATTCGCACTCGCGGCGGATTACGAGCCAAGCCTTAAAGAAACTTCAGAGTTTTTCAAAGTCATCCAGAATAAACTGCACTTTGCCAGTACCGGGCTGACCGCCGCAGAGCTTATAAATAAACGTGCAGATGCAAATAAGCCGAATATGGGCTTGACCACTTTCAAAGGCAGTGAAGTTCGTAAAGGCGACGTAACGACGGCAAAGAACTATCTCTCTGAAGGTGAGATTCAAAGCCTGAATCGAATTGTTAGCATGTGGCTAGACTTCGCCGAAGATCAAGCTGCTCGCCGCAAGCAGGTTTTTCTACAAGACTGGGTAACAAAACTTGATGAGTTCCTTAAATTTAATGACCGCCAAGTACTGGCTAACGCAGGTGGTGTTACCAAAAAAGCCGCAGATAATAGCGCACTGGATGAGTTCGACAAGTTTGCCGAGCAACGTCGCCGATTAAAAGAGGCTGAAGGTAAGGACTCCCTTAGCGAGCTGTTAAACGCTCGCGACACAATAAAGCAACACAACGATTGAAATATGCAGGAGGAGAAAATGTCTGAGTTTGTAGAGCATCCGCAGAAAATGGCTGACCATGATGCCTGGTTTCAACAACAAGTTCAGGCGGGTATCGAGTCTGCTAAAGCCGACAACCTTATCTCAGCAGTTGAGGTTGAGGCAAAGTTTGCAGCTCGGCGAGCTACTACGCAACGCAAGCTTGATCAACCGGAGTGATGAGCGTTGTCCAGATGATTACAATGGTTAGCAGTTGGTTGCGGCATTAGAACTCAAGGGGTAAAGTAACCTTACCTTGTAAGGAATTAAATAGTCATGGAAATCAAAAAGTTTCGCTTAACGAGTCTTGGTCAGTTTAAAGATCTCGAACTGGAATTAGCACCGACAAACAGTTTAAAAAGTAATGTAACTGTTTTCGTAGGCAATAACGGTGCGGGAAAAACTTCTATACTTCGCGCTTTATCGACAACCTTGAGTTGGTTCGTGAGTCGAACCCGAAGCTCCAAAAGCAATGGAAACCCGCTACCTGAACAAGTTATTTCCACAAACGCTGCTTTTGCCGAAGTCGCCGTTGAAATTTTTGATGATGAACACTGCAGCAAAAGTGAGCATGCAAATGAAGCTGAATGTCTGTATCAATGGGTTCTCACAAAAACAGCTAAGCAGCGGAAGTCCAAGCAATCATCGATGTTGTCTGACGCTACACGTCTAGCCGAGAAATATCGTGATGCTTTGGAAAACAATCAGAAAAGTAGTCTGCCATTAATTGCGTTTTACCCAGTGGAAAGAGTCGTGTTAGATATTCCACTTAAAATAAAACAAAAACATACCTTTAATCAAATTGATGGCTACGATAACTCTCTCAATCAAGGGGTCGATTTCAGACGTTTTTTCGAGTGGTTCAGAGAACGAGAGGATACCGAAAACGAAGCTGGTATCCCTCAGGATGTGTTTGAAGAACTCATGAGAAAAGTTGGTGAGGATAACGAAGTTTGGCAGCAGCTTAAAAAATTTATGGCATCATCTCGCGATAGGCAACTGACTGCCGTAAGAACAGCTATTAAAAGCTTTATGCCAGGATTCGATAATCTCCGTGTTCGTCGCCGACCTCGTCTACATATGTCAATTGACAAGAATGGAGAGCGATTTGACGTATTGCAATTGTCGCAGGGAGAAAAATCTCTTATGGCGCTAGTCGGCGATATCGCTCGGCGAATGGCTATGATGAATCCTGATTTACAAAACCCTCTTGACGGTGACGGTATTGTGCTTATCGACGAAGTTGATATGCATCTACACCCTTCATGGCAACGGAAAATTATAAAACAGTTGACTACTACTTTCCCGAATTGCCAATTCATCCTGACGACTCACTCGCCTCTGGTGATTAGTGATCCAAAAGATATTCTCACTTACTCTTTGAATGATGGCGAAGCACATAAGTTAGAATCGCAATATGGTCAGGATGCAAACAGTGTGTTACTTGACGTGATGGATACTCAAATCAGAAATATTGATATTGAAGAACAGCTCAACGACTTACTGGACTCGATATACAATAATGAACTTAACCAAGCCAAAAAGCTTCTAAGTTCCCTAGAAGTACAATTACCCAATGACCATATTGAGCTAAATAAAGCAAGGATTTTATTGCGTAAGAAGGAACTAAAAAGTGCGCAAAATAGAGAAAACTGATGCTCCCGAGAGTCTAATACGTTTCAAACAAAATAATAGAAATGCGAGATACACAGATTTAACGGAAGTTGAACGACAAGACATACGTAAAAAGTGTGCTGAAGAGCAATTTTATTTGTGTGGGTACTGTTGTAAAAGAATTTCAGGTTCATCAAATGACACGGTCAATGAACACATAGAGCCCAGAAATCACGCGCCTGAAAAAGATTTAGACTTTTCCAATATTATCGCGAGTTGCAAAACAAAGCAGCAGTGTGACAATGCTCACGGCTCGGCTGCACTGCAATTAACCCCTCTAATGTCAGAATGTGAAACGGAATTGAGCTTTTCCATTAGTGGTCGTGTTCGAGGAAAAACGCAAAGGGCAAAAACTCTAATTCAAACTGTCAATCTTGGTGATCATGAAAAAAATAATAAATCATTAGTTCAGCAGCGCAAACAATTATCTGATGCATTACTTTATGCAAATGGTGTTGATCCGGGGGAAGGGCTCGATGATGATGAAGAGTTGCTTAAGTTGGTTATTGAAGACATTAAGGCGCCTAAAAGCGGAAAATTAGAACCATTCGCACCGGTTGTGGTAAATATCTTAAACGGGTGGTTAGCGAATTAGCATTAATAAAAATGTTGATTTCATAAGGATAGAGAATGAACCTAAACGCCCCAAAATTTCAGGAAGAATACGCCGCTAAAATACCGGCAATGACGCTATTAGCAGGTTTGGGGTGGACATTCTTATCGCCACAGGAAGCACTGGCGCTTCGAGGTGGTAAGCAAGACCGTGTGGTGCTGCGAGAGGTATTACGTGATGTGCTGACTAACCGTACGTTTAGCTATGCGGGGAAAAGCTATCCACTGTCCGATAATTCCATTGATAACATCATATCGCATCTGTGCAGTCCTGCCCTGAATGAAGGTCTCCAGCATGCCAACGAAGCGATTTATAACCATTTAATGTACGGCATTCCGGTCACCGAGTTTGTTGAGGGTAAAAAGGTCACGCCGACTGTTTCCATCATCGACTGGCAAAATACCGACAATAACGATTTTCACTTTACCGAAGAGTACACGGTGACCCGTGCCGGTGGCTTTGATAGCCGTCGCCCTGACTTGATTTGCTTTGTAAATGGCTTGCCGCTGGTCGTTATTGAAGCCAAACGCCCGGATGGTAATGCACAAAAAGGCCCGACCATTAACGAAGGCATTTCCCAGAGCTTGCGTAATCAACGTCCTGACGAAGTCCCTCACCTATTCGCCTACTCACAACTGCTGCTATCGGTTAATGGCATTGATGGGCGCTATGGCACTGTTGAGACCCCGGAAAAGTTTTGGGCTGCCTGGAAAGAAGAAAATATCAGCGATACTGAAATGCTGGCGTTAAAAAATAAACCACTGGATGATACCACCCTGCAACATTTATTCGACCACCGTGATAACCGCGACCTGAGCTGGTATCAAAACCTGCTTGCCGGTGGTGAGTTGATGGTTACCGGGCAGGACAAACTACTGATCAGCCTGCTATCTAAACAGCGTCTGTTCGATATGGTTCGCTACTTCACTATCTTCGACAAAAAGATTGGTAAGATCGTTGGTCGTTATCAGCAAGTGTTTGCCATCAAACGTCTGCTTGAGCGTATTCAGAAACGCAATAGCAAAGGCGGTCGTGAAGGTGGCGTTATCTGGCACACCACCGGCTCCGGAAAATCCTTCACTATGGTGTTTTTATCCAAAGCACTTATTCTTCAAGAAGAGCTGAAACAATGCCGGGTCATTGTTGTCACCGACCGCGTCGATTTAGAAAACCAGCTCTCCAAAACCTTTGCCTCGGGTGGCGAATTGTCCGGCAAAAAAGACAAAGAGGCGGCCATGGCCACCTCTGGTAAACGCCTGGCGCAGCAAATTGGCAAAGGCAACGAGCGCATTATCTTTACGCTGATTCAAAAGTTTAATTCGGCCACCAAACTGCCCGAGTGTCATAACGACAGTCCCAACATTATTGTACTGATTGACGAAGGCCACCGTAGTCAGGGTGGTGAAAACAACATTCGCATGAATCAGGCATTGCCGAATGCGTCTTTTGTGGCCTTTACCGGCACACCACTGTTAAAAGACGACAAAACCACGAACAAGTTCGGCCCTATTGTGCACGCGTACACCATGCAGCGTGCGGTCGAAGATAAAACAGTCACCCCCCTGCTCTACGAAGAGCGCATACCCGACCTGGATGTCAACGAACGAGCCATCGACGCCTGGTTTGAGCGCATGACCGACGGTTTAAGTGACGAGCAAAAGGGTGACTTAAAGAAGAAGTTCAGCCGCCGGGGCCAAGTCTACGGCACTGACGAGCGTATACAGCTGATTGCCTATGACATCGCTCATCACTTCGACAACAACATCGATGAAGGCTTAAAAGGCCAGTTGTGCTGCGATAGCAAAGCCTCGGCCATTAAGTACAAAAAATACCTGGACGAAGTTGGCCTGTTTGAATCCGCCGTGGTGATGAGCTCACCCGATACGCGCGAAGGCAATACTTCCGTTGATGAAAAAACCATGCCGGAAGTCAGCAAGTGGTGGAAGGAGCATATTGGCTCTGCTGATGAACAGAACTACACCAAGGAGCTGGTTGAGCGGTTTGATAAAGACCCCAAGCTGAAGCTGTTGATTGTCGTTGATAAGCTCCTAACCGGCTTTGATGAGCCGAAAAACGCGGTGCTCTATATCGACAAGCCGCTGAAAGGTCATAATTTAATCCAAGCGATTGCCCGCGTGAACCGACTGCACCCAGACAAGAAGTTTGGCCTGCTGATTGATTATCGAGGCATTCTGTCTGAGCTTGATACCACCATCCAGGACTATCAGGACCTGGCGTCACGTACTCAGGGCGGCTATGACATCGATGATATCGACGGCCTGTACCAGCAAATGAGTACCGAATACAAACGCCTACCGCAGCTCTATAAAGACCTGTGGGCGATATTTGACGGCGTTAAGAACAAATCAGACACCGAAGCGCTGCGTCATGCCCTATTGCCCCGCATGGAAGAAATTAACGGTGAGATGGTCGATAAAAACCAAAAACGCCGCGAAGATTTTTACGAGGCACTAACGGCTTTTGCCACCTGCCTTAAAGTCGCATTGCAGTCGGCAACCTTCTTTGACGATAAGAGCTTTACCGATAACGACCGTCGAAAATACAAAGAAACGGTCAAACAATTATCCAGCCTTCGCCAAACCGTGCAGCAAGACTCCGGCGAGCGAATCAGTTACGACGAATACGCTCATGAAGTGAAAAAGCTGCTGAACAAACACGTCGTTGGTGTCGAAGTGCGTGACTCCGAGGGCGTATACGAAGTCGGTAAAATGGGTCAGAAGCAAGCACCGGAAGATTGGAATGAGGACAAGACCCGCAACGAAACCGACATCATCAAAACCCGTGTGACCAAGATGATTGAACAAGAGCTGGGTGACGACCCTTACGCTCAAGAAGCCTTTTCTAAGCTGCTCCGTGAAGCCATTGAGGAAGCGGAAAAGCTGTTTGACCACCCGCTTAAACAGTACATGTTGTTCCGTGAATTTGAAGAGCAGGTGCAAGAGCGTCGCTTGGATGATATCCCTGAACGGTTAACCGGAAACCATCATGCTCAAGCCTATTACGGTGTGTTTAAAAAACATCTGCCCGAGGCCTTTACCGTGATGGACGAGCAGTCACAGGATAAATGGGTAGGGATTGCCTTTGACGTTGATAATATTGTCAGTCAATCCGTTGCAGAAAACTCGATTAACCCGAATAACATTGAAGCCGACATTCGCAAGAAGCTACTGCCGAAACTATTCGCGGAGTGCAAAGCGGTCGGCGGTGGTATAGACCAGGCCAAGAAGATTGTTGAAGCCGTCGTCCAGGTCGTTCGTGTTGGGCAATTGGGTCATTAAGCCATGAATGTTGCGATACGTTTTTCTGATCAGGTGAGTGAAGAACGTCAGCCGTATGGAGAAAAACCTGGCTTTTATTACGCCGACGAGCTGATTGAGTTTGAACGCGTTGCCGCTAAAAGCCCTCAGCGAAAAATTAAAATCAAGGTGTTACCTGATTGCTCTGTGAAAATCGCAGCGCCGATTGATAGCAGCGATGAAGAAGTTCTGCGTGCGGCCAAAAAGCGGGCTCGCTGGATTCACCAGCAACTGCGGGAGTTTCGCAAGCAACTAACGCACATTACCCCTCGACGTTATGTCAGTGGTGAGAGCCATTATTACCTGGGCAAGCAATATGTGCTAAAAGTGCTGATTAAACCCGACCAGGCTGCCGGTGTTAAGCTGTTACGAGGGCAACTCGAAGTTAACGTTCGTGAATACACGCCAGAACGCGTAAAAGCCGCAATGGAAGCATGGTATAAGGTCAGGGCCAAAGAGGTCTTCCACAAGCGTTTAGACGCCGTTTTAGAGCAAGCATTATGGGTTGATAAGCGCCCTCCTCTTCGAACACTGACCATGCAAACCCAATGGGGCAGCTGCTCACCGAACGGACGAATTACCCTAAATCCACTTCTGGTAAAAGCACCTCGCGAGTGCATCGACTACGTGATACTGCACGAGCTGTGTCACATAGCCGAGCACAACCACAGTGAGCGATTTTACCGTTTAATGGGACAGGTTATGCCGAATTGGGAGGTCGTTAAAGGTCGGTTGGATCAGATGGCTGGGCGGATTTTTAATGGGTAAGGAAAATCAACTTTATCAAGGTGTAAGGTAGTGAAAAAAATAGGTCGCAACGATCCCTGCCCGTGCGGCAGTGGCAAAAAATACAAGCGTTGCTGCATGAACAGTGTCGGTAAGCAACACTCTGAGCTCGTTGATAGCATTGAGCAGATGTTAACGATGAATCCTGATCTCTCGGTAGACGAGCTCAATGTTATTGCCGCACACCAATCCGATAAGATTAATAACGCCCCGCAAAAAGACTTTTGTGGTCTCACGCCAGCACAAATGAATAATTGGCTTTATGCGCCATTTTCAGATTTACAAGGCGTTAAGATAAACATCCCATCCGATTTAAGTACCAGCCCAGTCATGCGTTATTTAGAACTGATGTTGGAGACAGCACTAGCTAACGGTGGGCAGATTAAAGCAACCGCCAAGGGCAATCTCCCTGCAGCACTGGTTAAAGAAGCCAGCACCTTTTTACCCGAGTTTGCGGTTGCGCCGTTCGAACGGGCCATCAGTATCAGTGAATTTTCGGGCATTAACGAGGACAAATTCAACGCACTGCATTACTGCCGTATTCTTACTGAAATAGCGGGTATCTTTAAGCTAAAAAATAAGAAGTTTCACGTTTCTGCCTGGGCTAAACGCCAATATCAACAAACCGGCCTGGAATCATTTTTCCCACTCATGTTAGAAACCGCCATTTACAAATATAACTGGGGTTACATGGACGGATGGGAAGACGATATTCCACTACAGCAATTTTGGCTGTTTATGTTGTGGCGACTTCAGCATCACGAATCACTCGTTCCGCTTGTTGACGAAACGATCCAGGCATTCCCTGATTTGCTCAATGCGCTCGATGGGGAAGAATTTTTCTCTGAGAAAGACAAGTTTGCGAGCCTCATCGAATCACGGTTTATTAAGCGCTTTCTGCAATTTTTTGGTTTTGTCATGGTTGACCTCAGGCGATTTGTTGATGGTAAACGAGTTGCGCCCCAAGTGACCTGCTTACGGTTAATGCATGAGACGTTTGAATTCAGGATTGGATAAGGTAACGCTCCCGTTAACAGGAGAGTAAAATCTAACAGATGATTTTATGGAACAGATTCGGTTAACATTAAGACTAATATACGAAGATAACTTCTGGGAGCGGATATAATGAATACGTTATGCATGTATGCCACTGTGCGCTTTATGCCGTTCGCTGAAACCCAAGAATTTGGTAACGTTGGAGTAGTCGTTTGTGCTCCAGATACCGGCAAAATTAATTTCAAACTTGCACGTAAGCATTTTGGTCGTGTTAATCAATTCTTTGAAGACCTAGATGGCAAGCTGTTCGGCAGCGCATTACAGCTTTTAGAGGCCGAACTTAACCGCCTAAAAGAATTCGCTATAGACAAGCCAGGAAAAGCTACCGCTGCGTTATTTCAGGAACTGACCCGGCACAGAGAAGGCGTGATCTTTTTTGGGGGAGTTAGCACTGCAGTAGTTAATAACATTGACGATAAGCTCATCGACTTGTACGAGCATTATGTCGAAAGAAGCTTCCTTAGCGAAAAGTATCGCGAAAGCATAATAGAGCAAAACATTCGCCAACTGTTGAAACGTGAAAATGTAAAAGACTTTAAGGCTCAAGTACTCGAAACAAAGCTCGGTGAGTTCAAGCTGCCATTCGTTAAGAAAAGTGCTAACAGTACAAGAGTAATACGGCCTCTTGCTTTTGAGCGAAAAACGCCATTAGCAGCCTATGAACATGCCGCTCAGTGGATAGATAGACTCACTCGCTTACAACATGAGCAGATAGTGTTGCCTCACAACATGATGCTGGCAGTAGAAAAACCAACAGACAAGGGGTTTGAAGAGGCGTATTTTGAAGCCGTTAACATCGCTTCTCAGAGAGAAATAATTGTCGCCAACGCCAATAATTCTTCAAAAATTTTGAATTTTGCTAATAACGCATAATTCAAAGCCCGGATCAAAAAATAGGGGCTACAAGCCCCTATAGCTCGAGTTCAGCAAAGTCCCGGTAACACCGGGGGGAACACTCAGTGATTACGTTCCGTTTTATTTAACACCCTTCTCACCAATGCTCTACAACACAAAAAAAGGGCCGTAGCGGCGTGATTAAACGCAATAACGAAGAAATTGTAATACTCGTTTCTAGCTTACACGACGTTCATCAGGCTGGATTAAGCGATGTTTATACTGACTGTCATGCATACTCGGCCTTAGCTAATATTTACAATCAAGTAGGTAAACATTATTGCACTTAAATAAGTAGCGTTTGCTTTAGAAAACTTTGACGAAGCGATTTGCGCTTAACAGCGACATGAGATGTCGCAACCAGAACCTATTCTTACCTTACTAGTAATTCAACAACGTAAGGTAACTATGAAACAACGAACTAACATCCAATTAACTGCCAGTAGCCCTGATTTACCGAAACTACCGCTTAAGCTTGAAAAAAGCAACGTTGAACTATTTGAGGTTAAATGGCTTCCTCTTACATTTTTTTGGCTGGCTCGCAGTCTTACCTTAATCACCACACACGACAATCGGAGAGACCTTGCAGCTCGCTTAAGTCAGATAGCTAAGCTGTATGAACTGCCCGATAATTTATTAGAAAATATCGTTGCGTTTAGTCATGACAATACCGATTGGCGCACCCGAACCCCAGAGGTATTAGGAGTGCGTGCATTGCAGCATCGGCTTAACTTGTCGGAGGACGAATATCGCTGTGTTGCCTTTTCCTATTTGTGCTGCAACTCGCGGCTACTTGAGGTTATGCTTAATTCTGTCTACCGTTATTTCGAAGAATTCGACGATATCTTGTTACTGGGTAAAATCATTGGTGTAGATGTAGTGACCATCGAACGAGTCATAAAGGAAAACCCTCGCTTGGGTAAAATGAAAATCACTCAGTCGCCAGAGCAATATGATGACCAAATGTTTCGGATGAGCAAAGAGATATCCGAACGGATCCACCAGTGCCAGTCTTTAAACGATAACATTTTAGCCGGGGTGCTTCATTTCGTAGACCCTGCCAAGGTCAGACTCGATCAGTTCAGTTACCTAAAAGATGAATTGACCTTACTAAAACACTGTGTAGAACAGACATCCAGCGGCGCATGCCCTCCAACACAAGTCTTATTCATAGGACGACCAGGAACCGGTAAGACGGAACTGGTAAAGGCTTTGGCAGAATACGCAGACATTGGACTAGTCGAGGTTCCGGTGACTAAGCCTGACCATAACCGCGATACGAGTACCTACCGCTTAACTGAGTTTGAACGGATAAGTTTAATGTTACAAGGTGCCGACAACTACCAAATACTCTTTGATGAAGTTGAGGATGTTCTCAGACACGGCTTATTAGACGAGGTTCGCAAGGCTTGGATAAATCAACTACTAGAGCAGCGGCACGTTACTTCTTATTGGATCTGTAACAGTACAAGAGACTTTGAACCTTCATTTCTGCGTCGGTTTGACTACGTCATAAACATGCCCGAGCCAGATTATTACTCCCGTATTGCGCTGTTAGAAGAAGCTCTGCCAAACATGGGGGGCAAACATGAGGTTATAAAATCATTAGCTTATGCCGATGATCTTACGCCCGCTATGATCTCACAACTTAGCCTTTTAACAGAGCGCTTTTCTTGCCCACAAATACCGGCTGAAAAAATCATTAAAATGACGCAGCCGCAATTGCCTAAGGTAAACAGCCCGGAGCTAGGAGACTTTAACCTAACAAATACACCGGTTGAATCACCGATATCTAAAGTAAAGCTCGAACAGCTGTGCTCAGATGGGGAGGATGTGAAGCTACTAATCAATGGTGTAAGCGGCAGCGGAAAAACCGCTTTAGCTCGCTATCTATGCCACCAATGCAACGGTAGTATTCTGTTTTACTCAGCCTCCACAATCATTGATCATTGGGCTGATGCATTCGAATATAAATTACTGGACATGTTCACTCGTTCAGTCGAGACAAAGCAATTGTTAGTCATCGATAATATCGACTATGTACTAACAGCGATATCTCGTATTATGCCGTCACCGCACAATACCCTTCAGATGCTCGCAGATTGCATTAAATCATCTGACGCCCCCGTTATTTTAACGCTGGGTTCAGCACCCAATTTAGCGGAATACCCCATGATCGAGAATGCCGTCGACTACTCAGTTGAAATGAAACTTTGGGACGCACTGAAAATCAGAAAACATGTTGATGAGTGGGCGAAAGCTAATGGATTCAATACTCCCCTCATTGAGGATCATTGCACGGCAACTGCACAACAGGTCATCCAAGCCATACGCAAGTGCAAATTTGAGGAGAATATTGACTGTTTTCAAATTTCTTACAGCACAATTCACACTAAACAGCTATTAAAACACGTGTGCTAAGAACGAAGCGAGTTTGAGATGGAAATTATCGGGATTTTTTAGGGGGGGGCGGTAAGGGGTATTTGATGAGCGGGTCGTTTCAAGCGATCCTATTCAGTCCGTGGATGGGATGCGTCGTAAAGTGCTCTGCATTACACGACGCATCCCGAGCATCTAGCTCGATTATTAGACAATTAATAATATTCTTAAGCTAGTGGGTTTTGCTCTTCGAACATCTGTCGAAGAGTCTTACCTTCATACGTAAAAAACTCGAAAAGATCTTCATCGTCCCGTAATTCTCTGCCGAGATGTCGTTTGACAACAATACTTAGCCCGAACAGCTCTGTCCTCGGTCCCCTCTCCCTGTCAATAAGCTGAACGATCAGTGAGTCTCCTGTGGAAGAAATCTGTACTTGCTCACCTGTCTCGGTGAAAATAATGATGTCTCCCATTTTTAATCCCACATCCGGGAAATAAACCTCAGGCTTTAATAATGCGAGCATCATTCCTCCATTTTCTAGGTGCTTGAATGGTAATGCGATGATCTTTTATAAAAAGAAGGCTGGGAGGTAACTCAATATCACGGTAGCTATCAATAATCTGATGCAGGTAGTATCCCACTTCGTGTTGAAAGTTCTCTATTTGCCGCGCGCTATAGCCTGAGAGTCGGTATTCTTCACACAACACGTCCGGTTGCGAGTAGTCATAGCAAATGATCCCCTCTAAACCGTCTATAACATCGTAAAATTGGTGAGCTAACGCATCGAGCTGTGACTGTAACCATAATCGAGCGGGATTCGGAAATTGGCAGACGAATGTTGGAGCAACAGCGTTGCTAAGGCGTGTTGATCTTTCGCGATTAGTTTTTGAGCGGCATGGTAAAGAGTTATAATTTGTTTCGCCAAAAATAAACTAACAACTCAATACCATGCCGAGACTAATGCTAACTGATAAGCGGTGGAAAAAGCTACTTCAAGTAATGAAGAGCACAGGCCGCATTTACAATAAAACAGAACACAGAATGACGTTTGAAGGGATATTATTCCGGCTGAGAACCGGAATTCCGTGGCGTGACTTGCCATCGGAATTTGGTGATTGGAGCGCGGTTTATCGCCGGTTCAATTTGTGGTCGAAGAAAGGTTTATTAAATATGTTATTCAATGAGTTAGCAAAACTATCTGATTACGATTGGGTCTTTGCTGACGGCTCTATTGTTAAAGCTCATCAGCATAGTACCGGAGCGGCTACCGTGGATAATGAGTGCATTGGAAAGAGCCGAGGTGGTAACTCTACAAAAATTCATTTAGTCGTGGATAGTGGCGGCCTTCCTATTTATTTTGAACTATCAGAAGGCCAGAGAAATGACATAGCTCGGGCTCAAAGTCTGGTAGACCATTTGAGGGAAGTAAACATTTTCGTAGGCGACAAAGGATACGATAGTGACGCATTGAGGAAATATGTTGAAGTCAAAGGAGGGACTTCAGTCATACCCAAACGTAATTATGGCCAGGATATAGACAAATGCAGTGTCGATTGGTGCCTGTATAAATATAGGCATTTAGTTGAAAATGCGTTCGCACGAATAAAACATTATCGTTCAATATCAACCAGGTATGAAAAGTTAGCGAGAAATTATGCCAGTATGGTGTCACTGGCATTTTCATTGATGTGGCTACCGATGTATTGCTGAACAAAATATGTACAGGAAAGATCAACACGCCCTAGTATTTTTCGCTATACCAGGTTGATTCATATAACACCTGTACTTTGTGAAATGGCTTAGTACAGACGCTTTAGTATGATTTAGAAGCCTCTTCTGTCAAAGTAGACTACGTGATACTGCACGAGCTTTGCCACATAGCCGAGCACAACCACAGCGAGCGGTTTTATCGGCTGATGGGACAGGTTATGCCGAATTGGGAGCGTGTTACGGATCAGCTGGCTGGGCGGATTTTTATTGGGTGAATAAGAACTAGTGGCGATTCACTATATTCTATTTACCTTAGCAACAATGAGGCTTCTAAACTCATATAACACGTCTGTATTGAGCTAACTCTTATAGTTTTCAGCATTAGCTGTAGGCTCAACTTAGTCTTAACACAGGTGTTTTATGATACAAAAGAAAGTAAGTGACAGTAGCCAAAATCAAATGGATAGTTGTAATCCAACCAAAAAATTATCCAATCCAGGATGGGACTGGCTAGAATATCGTCTTCATCTCTTATCCAGGCAATTTTCTGACAAGCTCGACGGGCTTGAAGGGATTATCGAATATAGCTTTGCTAACAGCTCATCACTTTATGCTGAGTATCGGTTGACGGGTTATTACCATGACCATGTAGAGACGTTTCAGCGCGACGTAGCTTATTACCTTCATCAGCTCATCGATAGTTATAGGGCCATCGAATCACCGCCTGAAATTTTATATATCAAGCATCGTCGTATTTCAATTCACTCGCCAGAGGTAAAAAGCAGTCCTGACACGTTACTTAACTCGCGAGCTACAAGATAACGAGGATTTATTTGAGTTTTTTACTTATCAGGGTAAAACCTTACGGGAACTGTATGAAGAAAATACCCCTGATATATGAGTAATTATTTAATCGTCTAATAGTTTACTCAGTGCCGTAGAGTCGGTCGTATAATGCAAATCGCTTTTCCAGTCAGCCTGCTTTGCAACAAAGCCAAAGTAGTCTGCAATGGCTACTTTTATCGATTTTGTCATTAACGTTCTATCTAAATAAACTAAAACACGCTGCTTGTTAACTTGGTATAAAACCCGACCTCGCGGCACTTCCTGATAATCATATTGGCCGAGTATCGGATCAACTACTCTGAATTGATTGTGCTCATCCCATACTTCCACATGAGTCGCTATAGAATCTAATAAACCACTGACGGCTTGTGATGCTTCATCTAAGCTAGTTGGTTCGCCAAATACTTGTCCCTGAAAACACCAGAACACTCCAATATTCGTCATTTATTGCCCTCTTGTTAACAGACCCGCTTAATGCGAGATGCGAGGCTTGCTCGTTCTTCTTCGCCGGTAACTAAGCTCATGAGATAATGGTAGTGAATTGGTGCGACACTATATGTCGCACCAATTTTCATACTATGTTTAATGAAACTTGCTTACTCTATCGAAAAATATGACGTATATTTGCCAGCAGGAAAATACCGTAATAAATAATTTAAGGAAGATTTCATGACATTGCAACAACTTGCACAATTCTGCCGAGAGCAATTGGGAAGCCACGCTAATAAAAACGGCGGGATTTTTTACAGTAAATCTGATGCTTTTAAAAAGGGGGATATCTACCTGTTAGGTTACAACCCAGGTGGGGACAGCGGGCAACCAATAATTGAAGAGCTTGATCGTTGCTTTGAGCGAGAGCAGAGCTTTTATAAAGATGTTTGGCAGCACCGGGCAGGTACAAGTAATAATGGTAGCCTTGTAAACCGGGATGTTGAAAAGCAGACTCGCTATCAACGGGGCGTAATCAGCTTTATTGATTTATTAGGCTTTAAGCTTGAACAGGTATGTGCTTCGAACCTTATTTTTTTCCAAAGTCACAGTGCTAAAACGGTAAATCATCGACAGGCAGCAGACTTATGCTGGCCTATACATGAAGTTGCATTGTCTGTGGTTCGCCCCCGGCTTATTGTTGCCATTGGTAACGGTAATAGTGGCTCTGCCTATTCAGAGGTGCTGCGACGAAAGCGCCATAATTTAACCTGGCAACTTACCCCAACCTGGAAGTCAAACTACTCGAACTGGCGTTTAAAAGCCTTTAAATATCAAGAGGAAGGACAACAGGTGGTCGTTCTGGGCTTACCGCACCTTAGTTTTTATAGCGTTCATTCTAACCAACAGTTGTTACGCAACTACCTAAATGCTGTTGGTGTTCAGGTATAGAAAATAGCAAACTGGTAGCCACTCTTAATTGAATGCTATCGACTAGCGCGTTGATAGTTTTTCAATGCGTTTTGCAAGCTTGCCTGGATCTCTGTTCGCAGTTCGGTAGGTTTAATAACCTCAATTTTATCACCCTGAGATAAAATCCACCAACGCAACTGCCATGAGTCAACCACGGTTGCTGTCAGTAGATTACTTGATGCTTTTCGAGCCACTTCTTGATCAAGACTAATAGGAGTTTCCTCTAAATGCCCGGCCAGATCATTATTAATATAGGCTTGTAAATTAAATACGTTACCGTCAGAAAACTGCAATGCTCCTTGATTCAGGTACCTAGAGAGCTTAAAGCCGTTTGGTGCTGTTGCTATTTTCTCTTCAAGTAGCTTAGCCGTGGTCATTCTGTGAATCACAAACAGCAACACGTCATTATAGGGATCGACTCGGGCAACCAGATAGATACTAACACCGCGTTGTACCAACGCGAGCGGGTGTAAAATGTAATGCTTCTGCTTTGGGTGTGCGACCGGTTTATAGGTAACCGTAAGACAACGATTGCGCAGTAATGCTATCTGAACTGAATCTAATATATCTTGATTTATCTCTGGCGCATGCTGCTGCAATGTCGCGGGCACATAGGCCACCTTTTCTTGCCAGCTGGCCAGATTGGTCTGTTGTTGCAGTTTGAATAGCTTATCTTTCGCTTGATTTAGCCGGGGCGCGATCGATTTAAGCACGGTTGTCGGCACCAGGGGCTTCAGTCAGGGCAAGATCGTGAACGTTTCTTAACCACTTAAGTGGTTAGTAAACGATCCATTTGACGATCCGGCTTAGTCGTGATCTTATACTCTCTTTTACGGAGAGTGAAACCATGTATATCGAAGCCTTCACCACGCACTTTGGCGATTTAGCCGATACACGTCAGTCAGCAAAAGTAACCTATCCTCTTGAGGATATTCTGTTTATTACTTTATGTGGTGTTGTCGCCGGAGCCGAGGGCTGGAGCGAGATCCGCGATTATGCCGATGGCCACATTGACTGGTTTCAACAGCATGGTTACTTACGCGAAGGCGTGCCAGTCGATGATACCATTGCCCGTACCATTTCGCGGATTGACCCGGAACAGTTCAGAGCCTGCTTTATCAACTGGATGCAGGCGGTCCATGAAAGCACCGAAGGACAAATGATTGCGATTGACGGTAAAACACTGCGAAGCTCATACCAGCGGGGCGACCGCCAATCAACGATACACATGGTCAATGCGTTTGCGTGTGCCAATCAAGTCGTGCTTGGTCAGATAAAGACCTCAGAAAAATCAAACGAAATCACGGCGATCCCTGAGCTTATTCAGTTACTTGATATCCAGGATACCTTGGTATCGATTGACGCCATGGGCTGCCAGACTCGTATCGCAGAGGAAATTGTGGAGCAAGGTGGTGATTATCTGTTTACGCTCAAAAGAAACCACGGCAAACTCTTCAAGGCGGTGGAACATGCCTTTTCTGAAGCACGCAAAGCGCCACTTGGCGGCTTAAGCTTCGAACAAAAGCATGGCCGCATAGACGCTCGTATCTACCATGTGCTGAGCGCAGAAGTCGTCAGTAAAGCGTTTCCTGGATGGCCAGAATTAAAAACCCTAGGAATGAGCATGAGCTTTCGTCAGCAGAGAGGGAAAGCACCTAAACTGACATAACGTTACCACATCAGCTCAGCAACACTGACTGAGCAGCAACTGGCCGAAGCGGTACGTTCACACTGGGCTGTAGAAAACAGTCTGCACTGGGTACTGGACGTGAGCATGGGTGAAGACGATTGCCAGATACACCAGAACCACGGAGCTGAAAACTGGTCGATGCTGCGCCACTTAGCATTGAATATGCTGCGTGCTGAGTCATCAAAAGGCAGCATCCCGGCTAAGCAAAAACGGGCCTGGATGAAAGCCAGCTACCTGGAGGCTGTTTTAACAGCAGGGTTTAGCAGGATGGTCAATTAATAAGCATTCATGCGGTTGCCCTAGGGCTTCAGTACCTTTTCGACCATTGCCAGCGACAGTGCTTCGGCGGCAGAGACTGCCGGAATGTCGATACTGACACCCTCCATCCAATGCCAGCCATAAGGCTTTCCCTTGTCATTGCAGACAATCGCAAACGATTGCGACAACAAGTCTAAATCGCGTTCGACCTGGCGCTTTGAAACATCAAAATCTTCGTCATTCAACTGTTGAGTGATTTGCCGTGCAGTAATGCCAGGTTGACGTGTCGGCAGTAACTTTAGCATTTCCCACTGCCTGACCAATGTTTGTCGCGATCCTTTTGATGCCATTGCCTACGTCCTATTTATGTTTGATGGGATAACCTACGCGTCATCTAATGACGCACTTTAGCGTTAATCTGTTACGAGTCAAATAGATGAATGAGATACTATGACAATATGCCGAAAGCCTCTTAAAATTTCATGCCAACAATGCCAGTGGTCTCGTGTGTTACAGCCACCCAGTGATGGCCTAATGTCAAAGAATCGAATTGAACGCTGCCCCTTTTGCGGCAGTAAAAAGGTCACCATCAAAAAACCAAACTGGTTTGAACGGCTATTTACTTAATCCCGGACTCATCGAAATAAGCAGCGCTGCCTCAAACCTCAGCATCAGTCTATTAAGCGACAATTACGGTGCCCGGCCGGTTTGGATATCGGAAGTCGTGCCGCCAACAAATGCCCCTGCAATCGGAATAAAAGATTCACCTTCGGATGTTATTCCTGCCTATGTCGGCGTATTCTGCCCAAATCTGAACACCAATTCTGATTTTAAATGAACAGCCATTCCGGCCTAAAGTGAACACTTTTGAGGTCATTTCCGGAATCGGTGTTCACATAATTCCAGAATGACTTTCCCGCGTTGATAATAACCACTGATAACCTGTCAGCTTCCTCCCAAAGAAGCGGACTCGGTTATGTCTAGAAAGAGAATATCAATGCGTAAACTTCGTGAAATTTTACGGTTGCGTCTACAGGCCGGGTTATCTATCCGGCAAGTTCGGAGCAGCTTAAGAATAAGTGTCGGAGCTATTCAGAAAATCAGCACCCAGGCTGAACAAACCGGCGTCAACTGGGAGCAGATCTGCCAGATGAATGATACGGAATTGGCCCGGCATTTTTACCCCAAAGCAGATACCCGTTCGTCTGCGCGTCTGGAGCTGCCGGACTGGTTAAACAGTCATGCCCGGGCACTGAGCTTCTTCGGGGGCGTTCCCAGGCTTATCGTACCCGATAATTTAAAAAGCGGTGTCACCAGCCCGTGTCGGTACGATCCCGATCTCAATCCCTCTTACCAACAGCTGGGCAGTCATTACGGCTGTGCCATCATGCCGGCAAGGCCCCGTAAACCGCAGGACAAATCCAAAGCGGAAGTGGGCGTTCAGGTTATCGAGCGTTGGATCTTAGCCCGCCTGCGGCATCACAGCTTCTTCTCACTGGCTGAGCTGAACCAGTGCATCAAAGCCCTCCTGGAAAGCGTCAATAACCGCCCGTTCAAACAGTTTAAAGGTTGTCGCCGGGAGTGGTTCGAGTCCATCGATAAGCCCGCACTGATGGCACTGCCGCGGGAGGCGTATTGCTATACCGATGTTAAACCGGTGAAGCTGAACATCGATTATCACGTGCAATACGGCGAGTATCTTTACTCGGCACCGCACCACCTGGTGGGAGAGCGACTGGAGTTACACGCCACTGATAACCTCATTACACTCTACTTCCACAATCAGCGTGTTGCCTCTCATGTCAGAAAACATGCACGGAGAATGACGACCGTGCCGGAGCATATGCCGGTTCAGCACGAAAAACACCAAAAGTGGTCGCGGGCACGACTACTGAACTGGGCGAAAGATATTGGTGAGCATACGTCACAATGGGTGGCCTGTCTGCTCGATAGTAAAGCTCATGAGCAACAGGCGTACCGGGCCTGTCTGGGGTTACTGAACCTGACCCGTGACTATCCGGCCACCCGAGTCAACGGCGCCTGCGCTGTTGCTAACCAGCACAGCCTCTATCGCCTGAAGCAGGTTAAAGCCATCCTCAAAAGCAATCAGGACAAACTGCTTAATGACGACGGGCCGACCCCGGCTCTGCCACAAACCCACGAAAACATCCGTGGCCCTAAAAGATTCCACTAAAAGGACAAAACCATGAGCCAACATACCGTAACCCAACTCAGAGAAATGAAACTGCAGGGCATGGCGCAGGCCGTTGCTCCCCAACAGGAGCAGCCCGGCACCTATCAGGGATTGTCGTTCGATGAACGACTGCAGTTGCTGGTTGACAGTGAGCAGCAGGCAAGAGAGCAGCGAAAGCAGACACGACTGCTTAAAGCCGCCATGTTGAAAATTGCCGCGAACGCTCAGGATATTAACTACGAACACCCCAGAGGTCTGAATAAATCCATGATAGCGGGCTTATTGAGCTGCGACTGGGTAATGAAACATCAGAATCTGTTAGTAACAGGCCCCTGCGGAAGCGGCAAAACTTACATCGCCTGTGCCTTAGCACATACCGCTATCCTGAAAGGCTATAGCGTGAAGTATTACCGGCTGTCACGACTGATGCTGGTCTCCCTTCGTTGTATTCCAAAGATTGTATGCCAAATTGCTTGGAATACAAACAGGAATACTAAAAACTCAGGCTGCTGGCAATTTTCTTAGGAAAAGCTGGGATCATAAAGTCGGCTGAAAGCCTTGTTACCCCTGGAATGGAAAGAAAAAAGGGGATGTCGTGAGACATCCCTTTTTTAAGGAATTGGTGGAGCTGGCGGGAGTTGAACCCGCGTCCGCAATACCTACATCCTCGGTCCTACATGCTTAGTCAGTCATTTAGTTAATCAGTGTGACGCCGACTGACAGGCTTCACAACTGACGAGTCCGATTGGTTTTAACGCTTCAGCTCCGGACAAAGCCTCCACGCGAGTCTACATTAGGTTGAGCCATCCTGGTCCGGTCTCGCAGACAAAGCGCCGGGGGATGGGCTTAGCGGGTTATTAAGCCGCTAGAGCGTAGTTGTCGTCGTTTGCAACTATTAGGTTGAGGCTTTTTACGAGGCCTGCCTCACCTCGGCATGCACCTTGGGTTTCGTGTATCCCGTCGAATCCAGATCAGCCCCAAAGGTTATTACTTACGTAATGCTTTATATTATAACTCAGACACCGCTTAAGTGCTATAAGTCCCGCACTCAAGCGGTTATTTATTCGGCTTTACGTTAAATGTTACGCCGCCATATACAAAACTTTTTCAACTAATTTGCGAATGCCTTGTTCCGCATCCGGTAAATTTTCAGCCAACATATAAGCAGGCGTGGTGACTAACTTATGTTTATCATCAACCACAATGTCACGTACACCGCAGTTTACGTGCTCACCACCCATTTTGTTAATGGCACCGGCCACTTCACCGTCGGTACCAATAGTCACTTTAACGCCTTCGCCGTAAATATGCGGCAATAATACCGGGGAGATACACAGGTAGCCAGCCGGTTTCTTAGCGTCGACAAAAGCTTTACCTACTTTCAATACCTGCTCGTTGACCGTCATATTGGCGCCTTTGACAGCAAAGTCACAGAAGTTTTTAGCCACGCCAAAGCCACCCGGCAGAATCAGTGCGTCAAACTCTGCAGCATCCAGGTCGGTTAAAGGTTTTACATCACCGCGGGTAATACGAGCCGCTTCTTCCAGCACATTGCGCTTGTCACCACTTTCCTCACCTTTCAAGTGATTTATAGTGTGCATTTGTTCTATATCCGGCGCAAAGCACTCATAACTAACGCCTTGTTTTGCCAGATGTAACAGCGTTAATACTGTTTCGTTAACTTCGGCTCCGTCAAAAACACCAGAGCCGGATAATACAACCGCTACTTTTTTCATAGCAGAAACCTCCTGCTTGCTACGCTTATCTAAACTTACTCAATTTCAATATGGGCATCATGCTCATCGCGCCACTTCCACTCGTTCTCAAGTGTCGCCACGGGTTGCAGCATAGAAAAGTCCAGCTGGCGGATTTCATCAAATGACTTGATACGAACCGGGAAGTCAGGATTTGCCAATGCCGTTTTCGCCATTGCCAGTAAAGCATTCGGGTAATGCCCGGCTACGTGTTCGTAATTCTGTTCGTTAATACTACCATTCACAATCAACGGAACATCTGTGAATTCTTGTACAATATCCCCCAGTGTTTTATTGCTGCCGCCTTTAAATGGTTTACGCATTACGTCGGTGTCGGTTGTGTGAATGTAGTCCACACCCGCTTTTTTCATCGCCTTAACCAGTTTTATCATGGCGTCTTCACCCTCCGGCCACTGATAATCAGGGTCAGTTACCGTAATTTGGCTTAAACGAACGCCAACAATAAAGTCCTTACCGGCAGCCGATTTCGCAGCTTTAACCACCAGTTCCAGAAAATGCATGCGTTTTGCCATACCGCCGCCCCACTCGTCAGGACGTTGGTTAAAGTAGTCACTTAAGAATTCATTCAGTAAATAACCGTTCGCGGCGTGCAGTTCTACGCCGTCAAAACCAGCTTCTTTCGCACGGTTCACAGCACCAACAAAACCGTTCATAACCGCATCAAAGTCGGTTTCATCCATAGCCTTTACTTCAGCCCAACCGTCGGTTTTACCGTACAAATCTAGCGGCTTTCCCTTGGGCTTAATTTCGCTGGGACCAATTGGTATTTCAGTGTATTCATTATGCTGAAACTGAGCCCCCGCGTGCATCAACTGCGCAATAAACTTACAGTCATGCTTGTGTACTCGCTCAACAATTTCTTTCCAGGCATCGGTTTGCGGCGCATCGACTATACCGGGCTGATTTTCATAACCCTGGCTTGCCTGCCCGTCGGTATAAACCCCTTCGCTGATGATCATGCTCCAGCCACCTTTCGCAAAACGTTCGTAATACTCACCCATTAACTCGGTTGGCTTGCCTTTTTTATCGGCGCTGGTTCGCGTCATTGGGGCAACAGCAAAACGGTTTTTCAGTTTATGGCCTTTTAATTCAAAATCATCAAATGCTGAACTCATACGGAATTCCTTTGTCACTTGGTATTGTTATACGACCTTGAGCATTTTTACGCAGAATTCAAGGGCAATTGTTCACTTTTTCGCTAAATGAAATGCACCTCCTGAGGGAATAACCTCTGGCTGCAGTCTACCTTTTGTACCACGAACCGTGTTAAACTTGCGCGCAAATTTTGCCAGTCGGGAATATTCTGTGAGCGATAAAAAACCTTCTTTAAGCTACAAAGACGCGGGCGTCGATATTGACGCTGGTAATGCATTGGTTGAACGTATTAAAGGTGTTACCAAACGCACGCACCGCCCCGAAGTCATGGGTAACATTGGTGGCTTTGGTGCTCTGTGTGAAATTCCGGCGGGTTATAAACAACCGGTTCTGGTATCCGGTACTGACGGTGTTGGCACTAAGCTGCGCTTAGCCATCGACCTTAAACGCCATCGCGGTGTGGGTATCGACTTGGTAGCTATGTGCGTTAACGACCTTATTGTGCAAGGCGCTGAACCTCTGTTCTTCCTAGACTATTACGCCACAGGCAAACTGGACATTGACGTAGCGGCCGATGTTGTCGCCGGTATCGGTGACGGCTGTGAGCAATCCGGTTGTGCACTTATTGGTGGTGAAACCGCAGAAATGCCGGGCATGTACGAAGCTGGCGATTACGACTTAGCCGGTTTTTGTACCGGTGTTGTTGAGAAGTCTGAAATTATTGACGGCACCAAAGTCGCCGACGGCGATGCTCTGATTGCTCTGGCTTCCAGCGGCCCTCACTCAAACGGTTACTCGCTTATCCGTAAAATTATTGAAGTGAGCGGTGCCGACTTAGAGTCTCATCTTCAAGGTAAAACCTTAGCTGATCACTTATTAGAGCCTACCCGCATTTATGTGAAGTCAGTGCTTGAGCTGATTAAACACGTTCCTGTGCATGCGCTGTCGCATATTACCGGTGGTGGCTTCTGGGAAAACATTCCACGCGTTCTGCCCAAAGGCAGCAAAGCGGTTATCGACGGCAATAGCTGGGACTGGCCGGTAATTTTTGACTGGTTAAAAGAAAACGGTAACGTCAGCATGAAAGAAATGTACCGAACCTTTAACTGCGGCGTGGGTATGGTGCTTGCTGTCCCTAACGAGCAAGCGGATAAAGTCATTAAAATTCTGACAGACACCGGTGAAAACGCCTGGAAAATTGGCCGCATAGCTAACGCCGCTGAAGGTGAAGAGCAAGTCGACATTCTGGCCGACGAGACTCACTAATGAAACGTATTGTTGTACTAATTTCAGGCACCGGCAGTAATATGCAGGCCATTCAACAGGCCTGCGAAGATGGTAAAGTAGCCGGTAAAGTAGTTGCGGTCATTTCTAACAAGGCTTCGGCTAAAGGCTTAGAGAAAGCAGCCGCTAAAGGCATTGATACCGAAGTGCTGAGTCACAAAGAGTTTGACTCGCGTGAAGCTTACGACACCAAGTTGAAGTCGCTGATTGACAGTTATCAGCCTGACTTAGTGGTTCTGGCCGGCTTTATGCGCATTCTGACCGGCGAGCTTACACGCCACTATGAAGGCCGTATGTTTAATATTCACCCGTCTTTGCTGCCAAAGTATAAAGGTGTGAATACACATCAGCGCGCACTCGACGCAGGTGACACAGAACATGGCGTCAGCGTACATTTTGTGACGGAAGAATTGGATGGCGGCCCTGTCGCATTGCAGGCCAAAGTGCCTATTTTTGACGGCGACACCGTAGAAGATGTGCAGGCCCGCGTGCACGAACAAGAGCATCGTATTTACCCTATGGTGATTAACTGGTTCTGTCAGGAGCGCCTTAAATTGCAAGGCGCCCGGGTTACTCTGGATGGTGAGGTGTTAGGCTCACAGGGCTACGCCAACGATTGACGACGTAGATGGTATCTACATAAACCCATTACATCGACAATTTTTTCAGCGACATGGTTGCTTGCTCGTCGCCTTCTTTAAATTGCTGCATTTGAACCATCACGTAGTTGATCTCCGGCGCGAACCAGAAAAAGGTCTGGCGTCGGTTATTATCGCGAATACGCCCTACTTTAATGGCTTCAACGTCACCATAAGGCAAAGACAGCTGCTGTTCTTTAGCTAAAACTTTAAAGCGGTACTCGTCTTCCTCGCCTTTTTCATTAACAACGCGATACTCGAAACTCTCAGCACCTTTCGCCAAATCAATACGCAGTTGCTCTGTCACATTGGCTTCGTCAAACAAGGCCGCTTTCCAGTTAACATCCAGCATACGGCCCGTATCTATATTGCGAACTTTTTTCGAGTCCGCTATGAACTCACCATGAAACGACTTATCTGATCCGGTGCCGGTTCTCATGTAAGTAAATTCGCGTGGCTCCAACCGGCTATTTTCTTTATCAACAATAAAGACCGAACGCGCTTCACGGGTGTCAGACAAAATAAACCAGGAAATATCGGATTTAGTACGCAATTGCCACGCGTCTTCAGGCGATTTTTCCAGAATGCGATACCCTTTCCCATAATCACTATCATCGCGAGTGATCACATAGTTAGCCCGATAAGGTTTCATTGACTGTTCGATTGTTTGTTCGGCGTTGGGGTGACCATCAGCGCTAGCGGAACTCATTATCATGCTGCAAACCACAACGCTTAATGACAAGCAATGAGCTATCCTTTTCACTGTTACTTCTCCACTGTTATTGACTACTGGACGTTTATATTGACAACAAAATTCAAACGCCCGTTCAATTTTTGCTTGAAAATAATCGCTTGTTGATCTAACTTACGTGGTATCACTGGTCAGACCTCCAAATCGGAGTATTAAATTATGAGTATTGCACTTTGGATTGTAGCTACTATTTTAGTTGCGACTGCATTAATCTACAAACGATCCAGCCTGGCCATGTTCAGCGCTGGCCTGGTTATTATGTTCGCTATTGGCAGCGCCATTGACATTGTTGGCCCGGTACTCTGGGTGATTCTAGCAATTGTGCTTGTGCCGCTAAACTTAGCGCCTGTCCGTTTGAATCTGCTGACTAAGCCTATTCTTAGCGCATATCGCAAGGTAATGCCAGAAATGTCGGACACCGAGCGTGACGCACTGGAAGCCGGCACTGTCTGGTGGGATGGTGACTTGTTCAGCGGTGACCCGGACTGGAAAAAACTTCACGATGTACCCAAAGCAGAATTAACGGCTGAAGAAAAAGCTTTCCTGGAAGGCCCTTGTGAAGAAGTCTGCAAAATGCTGGATGACTGGGAAGTTACTCACGAACTGACGGATATGCCGGAGCACGTATGGCAGTATCTGAAAGACGAGAAGTTCTTCGCCATGATCATTAAGAAAAAATACGGCGGCCTGGAATTCTCTGCTTATGCGCAATCACGCGTTCTGCAGAAATTAGCCGGCGCCAGTACTGTACTGGCATCAACCGTTGGGGTACCTAACTCGTTAGGCCCGGGCGAATTGTTGCAACATTATGGTACTAAAGAGCAACAAGACCATTATTTGCCGCGCCTGGCCAATGGCGATGAAATTCCATGCTTTGCTCTAACAGGCCCTGAAGCCGGCTCTGATGCAGGCTCTATTCCTGATTCAGGAGTTGTTTGTAAAGGTGAATGGAACGGCGAAGAAATTGTTGGTATCAAACTGAACTTCAGTAAGCGTTACATCACCTTAGCGCCGGTCGCTTCCGTATTAGGCTTAGCCTTTAAAATGTACGACCCTGACAACCTTATTGGCGAACAAAAAGAGCTGGGCATTACCTGTGCACTCATTCCCCGGGAGACGAAAAATGTTGAAATTGGTCGTCGTCACTTCCCGCTGAACGTGCCGTTCCAGAACGGCCCTATCCGCGGTAACGATGTCTTCGTACCCTTGGATTACATTATTGGTGGTCAGAAAAATGCGGGTAAAGGCTGGCGTATGCTGGTTGAGTGCCTGTCAGTCGGTCGTTCAATTACCTTGCCTTCAAACAGTGCCGGCGGCATCAAGCAAATGGCTCTGGCCACAGGCGCCTACTCGCGCATTCGTCGCCAGTTCAAATTGCCGGTTGGCAAAATGGAAGGGGTTGAAGAGCCAATGGCACGCATTGCTGGTAACGCCTACCTGATGGATGCGGTTACCATGTTGTCAACCAAAGGTATTGATTTAGGTGAAAAACCTTCTGTTATCAGTGCCATTGCCAAATACCACATGACCGAAAAGTTGCGCTCTTGTATGGACGACGCCATGGATGTTCATGGCGGTAAAGGTATCTGCTTAGGCCCAAACAACTACCTGGGCCGTGGTTACCAGGGCGTTCCGGTTGCTATAACGGTTGAAGGTGCCAACATTCTGACCCGTACCATGATGATCTACGGTCAGGGCGCTATCCGCTGTCATCCATTTGTATTAAAAGAAATGGAAGCTTCGGCTGAGAAAGGTCCGGACGCACTGAAAAAATTTGATAAAGCAGTATTTGGTCATATTGGTTTTGCCATGAGTAACTTCGTTCGTTCATTGTTCTACGGCTTTGGCGGTCATCGTCTGAGCTCCGTTCCGGCCAGTGACTCGACCCGTAAGTACTACCAGCAAATGAACCGCTTTAGCGCAAATATGGCGCTGTTGTCTGACATTGCTATGGGGAAACTGGGTGGCAGCCTTAAACGCAAAGAGCGTGTCTCTGCGCGCTTAGGTGACATGCTGAGCTACTTGTATATCGGTTCATGCATACTAAAACGCTACCATGACCAGGGCCGCATTGAAGAGGACTTGCCACTGGTTCACTGGGCAATGCAGGATACGCTGCACAAACTGCAGGAAGCACAGTTGTCGATGCTGGAAAACTTTGGTGGTATTGGTTCCGTTATGCGCGCCATCATGTTTCCGCTAGGCCGTGTTGCTAAGCGTCCTACTGACAAAAACGATCACACTATTGCGCGTATGCTGATGTCACCCAATGACGTACGTACTCGCTTAGGCGAAGGTCAGTACCTGAGTCCTGAAGGTCACTTTGGTTTCCTTGAGCAAACTCTGCAAGACGTAATTGCCGCCGAGCCATTGTATGACAAGGTCTGCAAAGCGGCGGGTAAGCGCTTCAGCTTTACTCAGTTAGACCAGCTTGGCGCTAAAGGTAAAGAATCGGGTGTATTAAGCGATGACGAAGTTGCTTTGCTTGAGCGCACAGAAGTCGGTCGCCTGCGTACCATTAACGTCGACGACTTTGCTCCGGAAGACTTGTTAGCCGGTAAAGCGGCGTTTGATTATGCTCTGAAAAATCTTAAGAAAGACGAAGCTGCATAACCGCTGAACTCAGATGTAAAAACGGCGCCCCTGATTTCAGCGGTGCCGTTTTTTTATGCTAGAATCTTGCGCTGATTTAAAAACTTATAATAAAGGCGTGAGTTATGCAGTCTCCCAATGACAACTATAACGCGACCAGCAAGCGCGGCTGGTTTACTCGTTTTCTTGATACGGTTGAGTGGCTAGGCAATCTGCTTCCTCACCCTATTACTTTATTTGCGCTGTTCTGCCTGTTCATCATTTTTATTAGTGGTATTGCCGCTTATTTCAACGTCAGCGCAATAGACCCCAGAGACGGCGAAACCGTCATTAAAGCCGTCAGTCTGCTCAATGCTGAGGGTATACAACGCATTGTGACTAACCTGGTTACTAACTTTACCGGGTTCACGCCTTTAGGGACGGTTTTAGTGGCTCTTTTAGGTGTGGGTGTTGCGGAACGCTCAGGCTTAATTTCAGCCGCCATGCGCGGATTAGTTATGAAAGCGCCGCCACGTCTTATTACCGTTACCGTGGTATTTGCCGGTGTGGTTTCCAATACCGCCGCAGAGCTTGGCTATGTCGTTTTAGTACCTCTTGCTGCAATGATTTTCTACGGCTTGGGTCGTCACCCGCTGGCAGGTCTTGCTGCCGCTTTTTCCGGGGTTTCTGCCGGCTACAGTGCTAACTTGTTAATTGGCACGGTTGATCCTTTACTGTCGGGTATCACTGAAGAGGCAGCAAAAATTATCGACCCGGGCTATACCGTGGGTGCTGAAGCTAACTGGTTCTTTATGATGATCAGTACCTTCTTAATTGCCATTATGGGTGCCTTAATCACCGATAAAATTGTTGAACCCAAACTCGGTAAATACAACAAAGACGAAGCCTCTATCGATTTATCCGATCAATCTTCAATGGACCCATTAACCAAACAGGAAAAACGCGGGTTACTTAATGCCGGGTTAAGTGTGCTGATCCTCGCGGGTATTCTGGCGTTAACGATTGTGCCTGAGTGGGGTATTTTACGCCATCCGGAAACCGGAGATTTCCAAGGTTCTCCATTCTTAAAAGGCGTGGTTGTTTACATCTTCTTCTTTTTCGCCATTCCAGGCTTTGTCTATGGCCGTACGGTTGAGACCATGCAAAACGACCGTGATGTTATTGATGCCATGTCACACAGCATGAGTACCATGGGCATGTACATTGTGTTGGTATTTTTTGCGGCACAATTCGTCAACTTCTTTAAATGGACCAATTTCGGAACCATTTTTGCCATTAACGGCGCCGAATTCCTGACCAATATTGGTATGACCGGACCGTTAATTTTCCTGTTCTTTATTATGGTTTGTGGCTTCGTCAACCTGATGCTTGGCTCGGCTTCTGCACAATGGGCTATTACCGCTCCCATCTTTGTACCGATGCTGATGCTTATTGGTTATTCACCAGAAGTGATTCAGGCCGCGTACCGTATTGGTGATTCTGTAACAAACATTATTACACCGATGATGAGTTACTTTGGTTTGATACTGGCGGTTGCGGCTCGTTACAAGAAAGACCTGGGTATCGGAACATTGATTGCTATGATGCTCCCGTATTCAATGTTCTTTTTTGTCGGCTGGTCGATACTTTTCTTCCTTTGGGTGTTCGTATTTGGTTTCCCGGTTGGGCCTGCCGCACCGACATATTATAACTAAAACTATTTACTCTGGCCGGCGCATTATGCGGTATGTCATTACCGCGAGTAAGCCGGCCACGCCTATTACCCAGGCCATCGCATAATCAGTGAACGAACCCGCCTGACTGACTCCGGCAGACACTAAACCGGCAATTAGAAATTGTAAGCTACCAGTAACTGCTGAGGCTGAACCTGCACGCTCCTGCTGTTCCGCTAAAGCGCCTGCCATCGCGTTCGGGAAAACCAGACCCAGTGTCGAAATATAAGCAAATAGTGGCAGCAAAACACCCCAAAAGCCTACGTTAAAGTAAGCCATGATACACATGACCATGGAGACTACAGCTAATATCGGCAACGATATGTTAAGGATCTTGCGCGACGAATGGTACTTCAGTAACCAGCCATTAAGCTGAGAAAAACCAATAATACCAATAGCGTTTAAGCCAAAAAGCCAACTGTAGTGCATGGGCTCAAGGCCAAAAACCTCAATAAACATTTTCGGTGAACCGGTGATATAAGCGAATAATCCTGACTGAGCAATAGCCCCCGTTAATGAATAACGCAGAAAAGAAGGATCGCGAAGAACAGCCCAATACGTACTGCCTGTATTGCGCATACGTACATCATAGCGACGACCTCGTGTTTCCGGCAAAACAAAGTGAATGGTAACAGCAGAAGCGACGCCCAGTCCGGCAACAATCAGGAATAAAGCGCGCCAGCCCATCCATTCAGTCACATAAGCACCAAACAGAGGTGCCAGAATTGGAGCTACGCCCATCACCAGAATTAAAAAGGAAAAAACCCGAGCCGAGGCCTGTGGTGTGTATAAGTCGCGAACAACCGCACGGGCTATAACAATACCGGCGCAAGCTCCTATAGCCTGAAAAAAACGCAGTACAATAAGCCACTGAATGTCCGGGGCAAAAGCACAACCGACGGAAGTCACGACATAGATTGCCAGCCCAATATACAATGGGTTCTTACGTCCAAACTTATCGGTTGCCGTGCCGTAAAGCAGTTGCCCTATGAACAGGCCAAAGAAAAAAGCGGTAAGGGATAATTCAACATGGTGTGTATCGGTCGCATAATCTGATGCAATAGCGCTGAATGCAGGCAGATACATATCGATAGAAAGCGGCGCAAAGGCTGTTAATAACGCCAGAATGACAACAATAAAATCAAATCTGGCGTTATCTGAAACAGGTGCAGGCTCGAACTGTCGAGCCATTAATTACCTCCGGCAGGAACGTACGACTGGGTTGCAAAGTCTTCTGGTCGTTTTAATACTTCCTGAGCTTTTGCGTAGTTAACCAAAGACTCCGCATAGTCGATACCCGTGTTACGGGCACGACCACGTTCACTGATTCGATAGAAGGTATCGTATCCGTCCTGACCACCGGCAATGAAGCTGTTGGTGACCATGATATAAGTGGCCCGGGCTGTCATGGGTTGCCAGCTATTACTGCCTTTATCCCACACTTGCAAGTCAGATACACGGCTACCCTTCTCCTTAGTTAAATCAACCGAATAACGAATACCAGCACCGTAAGGGTAAGCTCGTGTTGAACCTCCATCGGAGACAGAATAGGCTAAAGCCTCTTCCATGGACTGCTTAAACTCAGAGCCACTTAGTTCTAATTTCACTAAAGTATTCGCAAAAGGAAGAACCGTAAAAGCATCACCTACTGTGAAATCTCCCCGGCTAATATCAGAACGGACACCACCGCCATTCTGTATGGCAAAATCCGCCTCAGGCACTGAATGTAAAAAGGCTTCAGCGACCAGTCGGTGCGCGCTTGAGCTCATTATATTGGCACAACCATCGCGTCGCGGTAAGTCAATTTCCTGACTGCAAATTTGCTCTGGTACTTGTGCTAATACTTCAGCAGAGAAATCTTCGACTTTGCCCTGATAATCTTCCAGCATGCTTTGCAATTCAGAGTCTGGCTCAATAAAACTAAACACACCGCTTTCCTGCAGCGCCGTTCTAATGGGGGCATAAGTAGTCACTATGCCATCACTGACTTGAATATTGTCGCTCAAAAGGTAATGAGGCCGGCCGCCGCAAGTTTGAACTTTATCGCCGTCAAACACCGCCTGCAGCTCACCAACAACTAATGAATACTGGTAAGCATGACCAATACACACTTTATCGCCATCCGCATTGGTTAACTCGGTTGGGTAAGAGCCGCTGGCTTTCATTCCGAATTGGCTAAAGTCACCCAATAATGTATGTGAATCGCCGCCAATAACGACATCAACGCCTGACAACTGCTGCACCAGTTCTTTATCGCGGTCGTACTGGATATGAGTTAACAGCACAATTTTTTCGATACCCTGCTGCTGCACTTCGGCCACATAGCGTCGTGCCGTTTCCAGCTCATCTAAAAACTCGGTGGTTTCATCTGGCTGTGAAGACTTTTTCGTTTTACTGGCAATGTCCAGACCGATAATAGCAATTTCCTCACCGCTGCGTTCAACAATGGTATAAGGCTGGAACATTTGCCACTCGCGCTCCGGCGTTAACGGCGACTTGCCAACCTCCGGTTTAATATTGGCTCCCAGCTTGGCTGTCGGGCAGCTTGCTGTACCTAACTGTCGCAGAAACTCAGCCAACCCGGCGTCACCGGTATCAAACTCATGATTACCAATAGTAAAAGCGTCAAAACAGACATTGTTCATCATACGTGCGTCAGCTTCACTGCCAAACAACGTGAAGTACAAACTGCCGGTAAGAGCATCGCCGGCGTGCAGAGTCAGCACATTTTCATTCGCCGCCCGCAATGCTTTAATTTGCGCCCCGACCCGCGGAAAACCACCGGCCTCAACCTGCCATTCCTGTTCGCCCCAAACCAATGTTTGCTGCTTCGGCGCCAGAGTCGAATGATGGTCATCGATATGCAGCAGCGTCAATCGAAACTCATTGCTTTCAGGCTCCTGCGGAGCGGATGCGCAACTCAGCAACAACGAGGACACCGTAACAGCAGCCACGGCTCGAATTGTGTTTTTTATACTAAACTCACCTGTTTTCACCAGCTGTTCCTTTTAGTCTTTTATTAGCCCTATTTCACGCAAGCGTTGCATTAGATAGTCATCGGCCGTAATCGGTTCATCTTGTTGCGGATTCTCTTCAGAAATACAGCTTTCCAACGGCGTAATCATTACATCCGGATTAAAATGCAAAAAGAACGGAATAGAATAACGTGATTTAGCATTAAACGGCGCCGGCGGATTAACCACCCGATGTGTCGTCGATGGCAGCACATGATTCGTTAGCCGCTGCAGCATATCACCGACATTACAGATTATAGCACCCTCGATAATGGTTACCGGTACCCAGGTACCGTCTTTTGCCAGCACTTCCAGTCCGGGCTCCCGTGAGCCAACCAAAAGCGTTAAAACGTTAATGTCTTCGTGTGCTCCGGCGCGAACCGACGGGGTATCTTCATCAATAATAGGTGGATAATGCAAAGGCCGCAGAATTGAGTTGCCGTTATCGACTTTGCTACGAAAAAAATCCTGCGGCTGGCCTAAATAAACGGCAAGAGCGTCCAGCACCTGGTTCCCCAGTTTATCCAGAGCAGCATAGATAGCCAGCATGTCATCTTTGAACTTAGGCAGCTCCTGCGGCCAGACGTTAGGTAATAACTGCGGGTAAAGTGGTTCACCATCAATTTCACGACCCACATGCCAGAACTCTTTTAAGTCAACATGCGTAGCGTCTTTAGCGACTTCGGTGCCAAAAGGAGTGTACCCTCTTGCTCCGCCCTCACCCGGACGATGATATTGTTTTTTAACCGCTTCGGGTAAAGCAAAAAGCTCGCGGCAGGTATCCAGTGCCCGTTCGATAAGAGCGATATCGACACCATGCTGGGTTAAAGCGATAAACCCAAACTTCTCGTAACCATTACCGACATCTTGAGTAAAGGCATTAAAGTCGTCATGGTAACGACGCATATCAACGTGCGGGATAGACTGCATGGTAGCTTCCAACTTCCTAAAAGAACGTAATGAATAGCGTTTTATTGTATGAATTTTCAACCTGAATCACAAGTTTGCAAGCACCCTCTTAACCGGGTTGAAGCCCTTTCTATGTATAGGACAAGGGCCATGTTTCTCTAGCAACTCCAAATGTTTTTTCGTGCCATAAGCTTTGTGCTTATTAAATTCGTAGTCAGGGTAACGTTCGTGCCACTCCAGCATTTGCCGGTCCCGCTCCACTTTCGCCAGAATAGAGGCTGCCGCAATACATTGCTCACTGGCATCACCACCAACAATAGCCTTTGCCGGTACAGTTAGCTCAGGCACTCGGTCTCCATCCACCAATACCATATCGGGTTGCACCGGAAGCGCCTCTACGGCTCTTTGCATTGCCTTCATAGAGGCCCAGAGAATATTAATAGCTTCAATTTCATCCGGGTCAGACTGAGCTATTGCCCAGTAAAGAGCCTTCTCTTTTATTTCCACGCTAAGCTTCTCGCGCTTTTTCTCACTGAGCTTTTTCGAGTCATTCATTCCTTCAATGGGATTGTCCGGATCCAATATCACCGCAGCAGCCACCACAGGCCCCGCAATGGGTCCCCGACCCGCTTCATCGGTACCACAAATCATTGACACTTTTTCACCCTGTTTGCTTTGTTCCGCTTCATAATAATGGTTATGATACCTGCGCATAATAATTAGACCAATAAAATAACCATCAGGGGTTTCACCATGACTCAATCTCCACAACCTGACCGTTCGCAAAAGGAAAAACCGGACAGTCTGCTGAATCGTCTTTTAGACGGCGTTGAAAAGGTCGGTAATAAACTGCCCGACCCCGCCGTTATGTTTTTTGGCTTGCTCGTTATTGTCTGGGTCATGTCCTGGCTGCTGTCAGGCGTCAGCTTTGACGAAAAGCATCCGCTAACCGGCAGCGCCATTAACGTTACAAACTTATTAAGTGGCACGGAAATGGCGGCATTTCTCGCTAATATGGTTGATACCTTTATGGGCTTTGCGCCTCTTGGCGTAGTTTTGGTAGCCATGTTGGGTGTCGGTGTGGCCGAACGCTCAGGCTTTATTAATGTCGCCATCAAGCTCATGCTGAACGTAACCCCGAAAATGTTGCTGACACCGGTGCTGATTCTGGTTGCTATTGTCAGTCATACAGCTGTCGATGCGGGCTACGTATTAGTTATCCCACTAGGCGGGGTAATTTTCTACGCAGCCGGCAGACATCCGCTGGCCGGTATTGCTGCAGCATTTGCCGGTGTCTCCGGTGGTTTCAGTGCTAACTTTGTTCCTTCGGCTGTCGACCCGTTACTGCAAGGTTTTACAGAAAGTGCAGCGCAGATTATTGATGCCGACATGCGATTAAATCCGCTGAATAACTATTACTTTACCGCTGCTTCTTCAATTGTTGTCGTCGCGATTGGCTGGTTCCTGACCGACAAAGTAGTTGAACCGCGTTTACGCGGCGCAGAAGTTGATGGTGATGCAGAAGATATGCCTGCAATGGATGATGTCTCTCCGCGCGACCGTAAAGCTTTTTATGCCGGCGTATTAACCATGGTAGTTGGGTTAGCCCTGTTGTACTTTTCCGCAACGGCTGAAAATACACCGCTTGCGGATCCGGCAACCGGCAAGCTTGCATCCTACTCAGCCCCGCTAATGGGCATGATAGTTCCACTTATTTTCCTGCTGTTTATTGTTCCCGGCATTGTTCATGGTTATGTGTCCGGTAACTTTACTAACTCGCAGGACGTCATTGGAGCAATGACTAAGTCTATGGAAGGCATGGCTTACTACATGGTCATGGCGTTCTTCTGTGCGTTATTTATTAAAGCCTTTGGTGATTCGCAGCTAGGCACTTTAATTTCTGTTAAAGGGGCTAACTTCCTCGCCAGCCTGGAGCTTTCTGGTGGCGTTACCATGGTGGGTATCGTTTTCTTAGTCGCTTTTATTAACTTATTTGTGGGTTCAGCATCGGCAAAATGGGCACTGATATCCCCCATTTTTGTGCCAATGCTGATGCAATTAGGTTATTCGCCAGACTTAACCCAGGCAGCGTACCGTGTGGGTGATTCATCCAGTAATATTATTACGCCGCTGCTGCCCTATTTCCCATTGGTTGTTCTTTACTGCCAGCGTTACGTAAAAGGCACCGGTATCGGTACCCTGGTTGCTATGATGCTACCCTATACCGTTGCGCTTCTAATTTTATGGTCAGCGTTCCTGATTCTTTACTGGACACTTGGTTTCCCTCTGGGTATTCAGGCTAACTACGTTTACCCGGCCGGTTAATATAACTTCCGTTCCCCATAAAACGGGCAGGCTAGCCGGTGAGTTCGCTCACCGGCTTTTTAATTCCGGGCAGGGTTCCAGGTAATTTCCCAGATATGCCCATCCGGGTCTGTAAAAAAACCACCGTAACCACCCCAGACTAAATCTTTTGCTGGCTTAAGAATTTCAGCACCCGCTTGTTTTGCTTCTGCCATAACGTCATCAACGGCTTTTCGGGACTTCACATTATGGCTCAGCAAAACTTCGTTCGCCGCACCAGCCACTTCAACACCCATCTCTGCAGCAATGCTTTTACGTGGCCATAAAGCCAGTCTGAGACCACTGGGTAACTTAAAAAACACAACGGCACCGTTATCAAACTCTTCACCGATAATGCCATCGGTTTCCCACCCCAGCCCGTCCTGATAAAACGTCAACGAACGTTTCAGGTCATCAACGCCTAAGGTGATCACACTAATATCAGGATTCATAGAACCTCTTCACGATTAACGCTAAACTTTTATAATTCACTCTAATCAACATTGATACTGCGGTCAAAGCATGGATAAAGAGCTACTGACTCATTATAAAAATACCGACTACTGGTTCATGGTTGATCAGAAGAAAATTACCCTGTGTATCGGTCAAAAGAATAACCACTTTGACCGTTTATGTGAGCATCTCAGTTGCACTACCGGTGCTTTTATCACAGCCTGTAATCCACAAAGCGAACTGCTGACAAGAAAAGAAAATAAAAGCAGAAACGCACAGTTAGCGACTCGTTTAGAGCAATTAGATAGAATTTACTGTTTTTTAGGTGAAGGTCAGGACCGTGCAAAGCAATGGCCGGCAGAACAAAGCTACATGGTTTTTGGGCTTAAACAGCAAACAGCCATTGACCTTGCACGTGAGTATCAACAAAATGCGCTAGTCTGGATTGAATACCAACAAGTTGCAGCGCTCATTGAAGTATGAGTTAAGGGGTCACCATGCCATCACACCATAGCCGCTGATAAACAAGCTTTTGTTTATGCGATTATTGCGGTACTTCTATGGTCAACGGTGGCTACTGCATTCAAAATAACCCTGCAGTACATGACACCACTGCAGATCGTTACGGCTGCCAGTAGCGTTTCTTTTGTTATTTAAGGACTGGTTTGCCTTGTTCAGAACAAAACCAGTGAGTTAATACTTGAGCTACGCAAAATGCCCTTGTATTACCTGCTCATGGGGCTCATCAATCCGTTGATTTACTATCTGGTTTTGTTTCAGGCCTATAAACTGCTGCCAGCCTCAGAAGCTCAATATCCATAAGCCTATATCCAAAAGAGCCTTGGCTACCGGCAAAAGCGGATAGTCAAAAATAAAAAAGAGTCAGTCTGGTTAAGAAACTGTGTGACGCCAAGGATGGCGTCACCCAAGCCCCCATGGATGGGTTCACGGCGTGTTTCTTAACCAGACTGACTCTTTGTTTCTGGCTAGCAGCCTTCTTAGACCATGTTGACCAGCATGCTGGTTGGGTCTTCCAGGAATTCCTGCCAGCGTTTGTTGAAACGGGCAATAGTACCGCCGTCGATAATACGGTGGTCGCCTGACCAGCTGACCGTCATTATCTTACGGGCAACCACATTACCGTTGGCATCAAAGCGCGGCAGTTCCTGCACCTTGCCTAATGCAACTATAGCGGCTTCCGGTTTATTGATAATAGGTGTTGCCACCGTACCGCCAATAACACCAATATTAGAAATGCTGATATTACCGCCTTTCATGTCAGCCTGTGGCAGTTTACCTTCGCGTGACGCCTGAGTTAAACGAGTCACTTCATTAGCGACATCGATGATGCTCTTGTTTTGTACCTGTTTCACATTAGGCACTAATAAGCCAATTTTGGTATCTACTGCCATACCAATGTTATGGTCATCAAAGTAGGTAATTTCGGTGCAGTCGTCATTCACCTGCGCGTTCATCACCGGGAACTCTTTCATCGCCAGCGACAGAGCTTTAATAAAGAATGGCATAACCGTTAAGCGGATGCCTTTCTCTTTGTATTGCTCTTTCAGCTTCTCACGCAGCGCAATTAAGTCGGTCACATCGAACTCATCGGCGTAAGTGAAATGCGGAATGGTGCTGACCGATTTCATCATTTGCTTCGCCATCGCCGCTTTCACACCGCGAATAGCTTCGGTACGAGTACCGCCGCTGGTAGCAACGGCTTTCTGTGGTTGCTGGCTGTCAGCTGTTGTCTGTGACGTCTGGTCACCCGATTTAAAGGCTTCAATATCTTGCTTCAGTACCCGGCCTTTTTTACCCGAACCGGCTACTTCAGCAATATTGATATCACTTTCACGTGCCAGACGACGCACTGCCGGGCTGGCAATGGCTTTGCCCTGACGGGCTTTAGCCGGTGGCTCAGCTTCGGCTTTAGCATTAGATGACTCAGCCTGAGGCTTACTGTCAGAACGGCTCTGCGAATCATCAGAATCGGAGGTACTTACACCACCTGCCGGCTGCAAGGCAAACAAGGGTTTGTGTACTTCGGCAATATCGCCTTTCTTGTGATACAGCTTCACCACCGTGCCGTCGTCTTTAGCCGGAATTTCGACCGTTGCTTTGTCCGTCATAACTTCAACAACCGGCTGATCTTCCTTCACTTCATCGCCTTCAGACACCAGCCATTCAACAATTTCGCATTCAACAATGCCTTCGCCAATATCCGGCAAAATGAAATCGGTTGTATCGCCACCAGCAGACGCTTTTTTCTCTTCTTTAGGTACTTCTTCTGTAGGCGCTTCTTTTGCTGCAGGCGCGCTGTCCTTAGCTGAAGCATCATCCGAAGAACCGTCAGCGGGTTTAATCGCAAACAAGGGTTCGTGCACTTTAGCAATATCACCTTTTTGGTAATACAGCTTTTCCACAACGCCGTCGTCTTTAGCCGGTATTTCAACCATGGCTTTGTCGGTCATAACCTCAACCACCGGTTGGTCTTCTTTGACCTTGTCGCCTTCGGCAACCAGCCACTCAACGATTTCACACTCTACGATCCCTTCGCCGATATCAGGCAGAATAAAATCTTTACTCATGTCGATGGGTCCTTAGTAGTTCATTGAGCGTTTGATCGCTTCATAAATTTTCAAGTGATCAGCCATGTATTCTTTCTCATGACACAGTGGGTACGGCACGTCGATACCGCTCACTCGCGCAATCGGTGATTCCAGGTACAGGAAGCATTTGTCCTGAACGGTTGCCGCGATTTCACTGGCAAAGCCACCGGTAATTGGTGCTTCCTGGCTAATCACTAAGCGACCAGTTTTCAACACTGATTGAGTCACGGTTTCAACATCCCACGGAGAGATGGTACGCAAGTCAATAACTTCGCAGGATACGCCATCTTCCTCGGCTTTTTCGACTGCTTTTTCAGTTACTTCCATCTGCGCACCCCAGCCAAGAACGGTAATATCGTTACCTTCTTTGACCACGTCAGCTTTACCTAATGGAATGGTGTATTCTTCTTCCGGCACCTCACCTGTTGAAGCACGATACAAACGCTTCGGCTCCATAAACAAGACCGGGTTTTTCTCAAAAATAGCGCTCAGTAACAACCCTTTCGCTTCATAAGGGTTACGCGGCGTGACAATTTTAATGCCCGGTGTGTGCGCAAAATAGGCTTCTGGTGACTGCGAGTGATAATGACCACCGGCGATACCACCACCGTATGGTGTACGAATGGTTAAGCCGCCGACGTTAAATTCGTTACCTGAACGATACCGGAACTTCGCCGTTTCATTCACAATTTGGTCGAATGCCGGGAAAATGTAGTCACCGAACTGAATTTCAGCAACAGCATAACTGCCCTGCGAGGCAAGACCATTGGCAAAACCAATAATGCCCTGCTCAACCAACGGCGTATTGAAGTTACGATGCTTGCCGTACTTTTCTGTTAAACCAGAAGTTGCACGGAATACTCCGCCAAAACCACCGGTGTCTTCACCAAAACTGTATACATTGTCGTGTTTGGCCATCGCCAGGTCTAGTGCGCTGTTGATGGCTTGTAATAAATTCATTTTAGCCATTAGTCCAGTCTCCCCGACGTTTTGCTGTAAGTATCCGGATACTTCCGCATGTGATCTTTTAACTCATCTAACTGCTCTTTCAGCATGTCAGTGGGTTCGTCATAAACGTCGTTGATCAGTTCGTCGATGTGAGGGACGGGTACTTTTTCTGACTCTTTCAACGCCGCCAGAACTTTAGCTTTAACTTCTGCATGATGCTCTTCAACGTGGTCTTTATCCAACCAGCCTTCGTTCATCATCCATTTTTGCAGGCGATCAAGCGGATCTTTAGCCTGCCACTCAGCCTCTTCTTCACGCGTACGATAACCCGTTGGGTCATCTGACGTTGAGTGGCCGGACATACGGTATGACATTGCTTCAATTAACACCGGTTCGTTTTCTTCAACGGCCAGACGACGTGCTTCCTGAGTAGCTTTAAGTACCGCGAAAGCATCATTACCGTCAATACGTATGGTTTTCATACCATAGCCAATGCCGCGTGGTGCAATACCATCACCGCCATATTGTTCGCCCTGCGCGGGAGTCGATATGGCGTAACCATTGTTACGACAGAAAAAGATAACCGGAACCTTATAGACGGATGCCATGTTCAGAGCAGCATGGAAATCACCTTCTGATGCAGCACCTTCACCAAAGTAACAGATAGTGCAGTTTTCAGTTTTATCCATTTTTTGACCAAATGCATAACCCGTTGCCTGAGGAATTTGCGTTCCCAATGGCGAAGAAATGGTCATAAAGTTTAGGTCAGCACAACCGTAGTGAACCGGCATCTGACGACCTTTACCTAAATCTTTCTCGTTAGAAAACAGCTGATTCATAAACTGCTCAACAGTAAAACCGCGATAAGCCAATGCACCCTGTTCGCGATACTGCCCCATGATCATGTCGCCAAAATCCAGTGCTGCGGCGGAAGCCACACTTGCAGCCTCCTCACCACGAGAGGCAAGATAGAAGCTGATACGCCCCTGACGTTGCGCGGCAATCATGCGCTCATCAAGAATACGGATAAACTGCATGGTATCGTGAATTTTCACGATCAGCTCTTTATCGTATGCCGGCATGTCGGCATCTTTATGAAAACTGCCATCTTCTTTCAAGATTTGCAGCATTGGAATTGTGACAGAATCTTTATCAAACCATTTCGGCTTGGTCACAATTTCTGTGTTGTGTTTTTTATCCTTGGCCATAACCTTCTCTTTCGGTTTTAAGCGGAGTGGAAATTTGTCGTTACTTTACCTTTACGTAAAGTGACATGCAAACCACCCACCAGTGAAAACTGAGTGTGCTAAGTGTAAATAGAAACGAACAGTAATAACAACAAAGCCTGACTGCTTAGACCAGTTAGTCTCAGACCAGGTCAAGCGATTCTGTCGGTACCCGTACCACCGTTAATAACGCCCGATGACCCAAAGCCACTTTCGCATTGGGAAAAATAATATGTTCACCATCATGCAGTGCGTAATGCTTTTTATCACCATCTTGAGCCAGCAAATCGCCTTTATTAAAAGCGGTAAAATTCGCCACATCGTCCGCAAAGTTTAGTTCAAAGTCCTGCTCAGTGCGGTTAATGGTCTGTGCCTCTTTGAACACGTAGAGTTGCTCTGGTTCAAATAAACCAAAATCTAACTGCACTTCCGCTATTAGTTTGCGCAGTGTATTTTCAGCTGCCGCAAATTTTGTGCGATCATTCTCACCAAATGGACGGACTTTTCCTAATTCAACGGTAAATGCCTGAGCATTAAATTGCTTGGCACTGAAATAGGAAAAGGTTGTAGTCGGCGCCTGATTCAGTAATACCGTATCCACCCCGCAGGCTAATAAAAACTGGAGTTGATGACGGCTATAAGGCGCCCCATGGGTAAACGGATACACCGCAAATTTTTCACGTTTAGAGTCGCGAATAGCGGTGTGCAAATCATAATGCAGGCGTTCGCGGGTGCCCTCAGGAGCCGATTGATAAAACCGCTCTACATAACTCTCAATTTTAGCTGCCCGTTCACGCTCTTTATTTTTTGTCTCACCCTGGCTATGAGCCCCACTAAACAAACGATTCATATTTTCTTCAACGAACCGTTCACCTTCATTAATAGAAGCAGGGTTTGCAATTAAGAATAATGTGCGATGAGTGACTTGCTGTTTCTCATTCACAATATCATTAATGATATCCCGGCAAATTTCGATAGGCGCCGTTTCGTTGCCATGCACAGCACAGGATAAAATAATGTCTTTGTGACCCGGGTTTTGAGGTGTGACTTCCAGTACGCCACTGTCCCAAACCGACAGCTTTGTACCGTCGCTTAATGTTAAATCATGACTCTCATTGCAGCCCCACTCATGTTCACGAGTCCAGCTCAGAAAATCAGAAAATACCTTATTCACAGCTTTCTCCTATTGTTTTTTTCCGGGCTCATAGCCTTTTGTGGCCAACAACTCACGTAAGACCCTTGAGCGATATTCACGACGATACAGTACCGCCACAACAACAGCGCTTGAAATAATCAACATGGCAGGATGCAAAAACCAGGATAAATACGCTAACGCAAAATAGTAGGTTCGCAGTCCCTTATTATATTCATGGCCGGACTGATCCAGTACTTTGGCCGCATGTATCGCAAAACGCTTCCGTTCTTCTTCGGGTTTATCATTCTGATGGCAATCTAGCGAAGCACCTAACAGCACTGAGACAAAACCAAACTGGCGAATAGACCAGGTGAATTTAAAGAAGGCATAAATAAATATCAGTGCTAATACCGACAGCTTAAACTGCACCAGAATAGTAACAGTATCTGCACTTAGCGGAATTTCATTCAACACCACAACCACTTCATCGGCATGGGCTAAAACAGTAATAACACCCGCTAAGACCAAAATCGTAGACGAGGCAAAAAAAGTGACCGTACGTTCCACGTTGCCGATTAGTGATGCGTCAGCAACCTGGTTCTCTTTATGCATCACTGTATTGAACCAGTCAATTCTTAACGTACACAAAATGCTCGATAGACAGTGAGTCGTTCTGGCTCGTTTGCGTGCAAACAATGAATAGCCTATCCAGCAGAAAAAGAAGAATAGCAAGGCACTAATATCCAGCAGTGACAGCAACATGTCCGCGTTTCCTATGGAATGATTTAATTATCGATAATTTAACAGTTTACTATCGCTAGTTTACCAGTTTATGAACGCCCATACGATAAAGCCGGAGACTCAGCCCCGGCTTTATTTAACGTTGTTCGGCACTTAGTAGTTTTCCAGAGCCTTTTCGGTACTCATATCCTTAGGTTCCGGCGGCTTCGCAAGCCCATACCAGGACAGCATAGTACGCATACCACGCTTAGCATCAGCTAAGATTAAATACAGGCATGGAATTAACAACAAGGTAATCACAGTGGCAAAGATAATACCGAACGCCAGTGATATTGCCATTGGAATCACTATTTTAGCCTGCAGACTTTTTTCCAGCACAATGGGTAACAGCCCGAAGAAGGTGGTCAGCGAGGTTAGCGTAATCGCCCGGAAACGGCGGCAACCAGCATCCAGCACCGCTTTACGCAAATCGGTGCCGACATCACGGGCCCGGTTAACATAGTCAACCATAACCAGGCTGTCGTTTACCACGACCCCGGCTAATGCAATGATACCGAACAGACTTAAAATGCTGACCGGCATACCTATCACCCAGTGACCAATGACGGCACCGATAACCCCAAACGGTATGACTGACATAATAATCAACGGCTGAGTGTAAGATTTTAACGGAATTGCCATTAACGCGTAGACGGCGAACATTGCCAACAATCCGCCTATAGCCAGTGAATCTGTCGCTTCAGCTTCATCCTGAGTTGCGCCCTGTAGCTGAAATTCAACACTGGGGTATTTATCAAGAATCGGTTGAATTTTTTTCTCTCGTACTTCGTTGACCACCCGGAAAGGCTCAACTCTTTCTTTATCTGTACGGGCACGAACATTAACCGAACGCTGGCGATCAATGCGGGTAATAGTGCTGTAACCTTCAGCAAACTCAATATCGGCTAATTCGGTAAATGGAATTTCAGAGCCATCCGGAGCGCGTAACTTCATATTCTGCAAATTACCAACAGATTCACGCTGATCACGAGGATACCGCACCATAACTTTAATTTCTTCGTCACCGCGCTGTATTCGCTGCGCCTCAGCGCCATAAAATGCGTAGCGAACCTGGGTTGCTAATTCAGCCAGGTTGATACCCATAGCCGTTGCCAGCGGTTTCGTTTGTAAAAGAATCTCCTCTTTACCGTCACCAAAGGTATCTTCGATATCGAAGACCCCATCGTAATCAGCAAGCGCCAGTTTCAACTCCTCGGCTGCCGCTTTCAGTTCGTCAAGATTTTCACCGACTAACTGAAATTCAATATCAAAACCACTGCCGCCGTCAATACTGCCCTGGAAGTTCAACGCCTTAACTCCGGCCAGTTCGGGAACTGCTTCACGCCATTGGTTCACAATTTCAAACCCGTCTATCTGGCGATCTTCGCCTTTTTTCAGTTCAACGAAAACGGTCCCTGCGGTGGTTCCATTCATCCAGATACTGCTATGGCGCACAGCACCTTCGCCTTCATCCACTTTAATTTTATTATCAACCTGCGTTAACGATTGCTGAACACTGTTCAGAACCTCAATAGTACGAGTCTCCGACGTTCCCGGCTGCATCTCTACATTGGCCTGAACAAAGTCACTGGGAATATCTGGGAAGAAAACCCAACGCACGATACCGCCGCTCATAAGGCCTATCATTAGAATCAGCAAACCCAGGAAACTTGCTAGCGTTGTGTACCTATAGTGCAGACATTTTTTCAGGAAAGGACGGTAGTAGTTTGTTACGAACGCCTTAATAGCACCCGCAAACTTATTTCTGAAGCGCTGAAAAGCATTGGCTTTTTCGCCCTTTTGCTTGGAAAACTTCATATTATTGATGTGTGCAGGCAATATCAGTTTCGATTCCACCAAAGAAAATGCCAGGCAGAGAATAACCACCCAGGCAATAGACTCCCAAATTGCGCCCATGCCGCCTTCAACCGTCAACATTGGCACGAAAGCAACCATGGTGGTTAAGACACCAAAGGTGGCCGGCATCGCTACACGTTTAGCACCAGCAATGACATTGTCGGCGCTTTTGCCGTTTTCTTCTATTTCGGTGTAGGCACTTTCTCCCATGACTATGGCGTCATCCACCACTATTCCCAGCACCAATATAAAACCAAACAGCGATATCATATTGATAGAGACATCAAACATCGGCAGAGGCATCAGTGCAATGGTACCCAAAAAGCTCACCGGAATACCTATCATGACCCAAAAGGCTAAGCGCAGCTGTAAAAACAATGACAACATGAGGAAAACTAACAAGCCGCCCATCCACATGTTATCTAACATAAGGTCTAAACGACCTTGCAAGTAATAGGAAGAATCTCCCCACTGCGCCAGTTGAATTCCATCGGGTAATTCTTTATTTTTTCTTTCGACATAGCCGCGGACGTACTCCGCTATTTTAAGATCGTTTTGATCACCAACGGACTGAACCTCTACAAAAGTTGCGGGCTTACCATCAAAGCGACTGTAAGATTGCTCCTCAATAAAGTCGTCTTCCACTTTGGCGATATCGCCCAGAGTTAAACTCGTACCGTCAGAACGGCTTAATAAAACAATTTTTTCAAATTCCTCGCCGACATAAGCCTGATTATTTACCCGCAACAGAATATCGCCGTTGGGCGTTTTTATTGAGCCGCCGGCAACATCAATTGAGGTACCTCGAACAGCTTCCACTATTTGTGAGAATGTCAGACCATATCGCTCAAGGTCTTGCTGAGAAATCTCAACCGAAATTTCGTAATCGCGGTCACCGACAACATTAACTTTGGTAATGCCGCCCACCGTTTTAAGCTCATCTCTCACTTCTTTCGCGAGTTCTTTCTGACCACGCTCATTTAGGTCACCATAAACGGACACCCAGATAACTTCTCGTTGCGGTCGAACCCGATAAATATTTGGCTTTTCAATCTGTTGAGGGAAGTTGGGAATTGCATCCACCAGCATTTTCACTTCATCCATGACCACCTGCACGTCATAATCAGGCTCGACTTCAAGGGTGACACTACCGCCGCTCTCGCGGGACCGAGAGGTCATTTGTTCAATGCCATTGACATCTTCAATAGCATCTTCAATGAGAATGATAACGCCTTGTTCTACTTCTTGTGGTGCGGCACCGGGAAACGGCACCTGGATACTAATAATGTTCAGTTCTATTTCGGGAAACATTTGCTTGCGTACGGTGAATACTGATAACGCACCAGCAACCAGGATAATGATCATCAATAAATTTGCGGCTACAGAATTACGGACAAACCACGCAATCAGGCCAGTTTGTTTTTCGGTCGTCATAGTGCTTACCCGCCTATGTTTTTAGAATCACCGGCTTCTTTTTCGCCGCTATCATCTTGTTTAGCTGCTGTTTCTATCTGCTCAGGTAATGGGTCTCCCTCCAGGCGCACTTTCATACCAGGCAGTGGATTTTTCAGCTGAGTCAGCACCACTTTTTCACCACTTTCCAGACCGGAACTGATTAGGCTTGTATTGCCCTGTGTACGCACCACTTCAACCTCGCGTTTTTCCAGCTCTCTACTGTCTGGAACTATCCACACAGAACCATCGGGGTTCATCGCGTAAGTCGGAATTTCCATAATGTCTTGTGCTTCAGTACCTTCTATTTTTGCCTGTACAAACCGCCCATAGCGCAAAGATATCGGATGCGTATTGCCGTTAAGGTTATAAGGGTCTGACACCTCGACAACCCCATAAATAACCCGGCTATTTTCATCTAAAACACCTTCGGTGCGAACTAAGCGACCTTGCCAGGTTGCTGACTGGCCTGAAACCAAAGACTCTAATTGCACGCGCGGTTTTTTCTCAACCAGCGCAGGATCCTGAATGTAAGTCATATCGAGATCACTCAGCGGCAAGCGAATTTCGGCAGTACGAGTATCAAATACTAAGGCAATTTGGCTACCGGTTGATACGAACTGACCCAAGTTTGCTTCTTTACTTCTTAATACACTGTCAAACGGGGCCTTGATGGTGGTGCGTTCTAAGTCACGCTCAGTTTTAGCCAGGTTAGCTTCTGCCGAGTCAACGGCGGCAACCGCACTGGCCAACTGTGGTTTGCGTAATCCTAATTCCGGCGCTTTGCCTTCCTCAAATGCGGCCCATTCTTCTTCAGCAACGCGCGCTCTTGCTTTTTCCTGTTCAAGCTCTGACTGAGCCTGCAACAATGCTGCACGGGCCTGTTGCACGGCTACTTTGTAGTCAGAAGGGTCAACCTGAATCAGCATCTCACCCTGTTTGAAGAAACCACCGGCATTATAGTTGTCGGCAACATCGACTATCTGGCCGGTAACTTCCGCCACTAACATCGTGGAATGTTTAGGTTTTACTGTCCCCTGGGAATCAACAATAAAAGTCATATCACGCGGAGTGACCTCCACAACTTCAACCATTGCCGCCGGTTTACTTTGCTCTCGTTGCTTCGGCGGCTCAGCTGTCATACTTGCTAATACCGATAAAACGACAGCACCGACAATAATTAAAGGTGGAATAAAGGCGCGTTTTGGAAATTTCATTTTATTATTCTACTCATAATTGATTAACTCACAGCCTTATTATCGCCGCTAATAATGTAAAATGTTAGGCGTTAACTGTTGCCAGTTGTGTGTATAAGCCGGAAAGTTGTAACTGACTGTTTCAGCCTTCCAGTAACCAGCGCTCAGCAGATTCCACATAACGCGGTTTTCCGACTAACAAAACCACGTCTTGTGATTGCAGTTCGATATCCTTATCAGGCTCCGGAAACTCTTCATCATCACGCCGCAAGGCTTTCAGCTGAACCTGATGCTTGTCCCAATCCAGTTCATCAATACGCTTGCCATTAGCCCACGCGCCTTCGGGTAACGTTAGCGCCCGCAAAAATTCCAGCTTATCGGACAGTTCTGGAGCCATATCGGTTTCAGAGCCCTGGAAGAAACCATGCATTTCGCCGTAATGGTTACGCCGCTCTTTATCCATCCTTGCCAGAATGCGGCGTATAGGAATTCCGCTTCGGTTTAACACATGGGAAATCAGCATTAAACTGGCTTCGAGTGTATCCGGTACCACTTGAGAGGCACCGGCTTCCTGTAACTGATTCAGTTTTTTATCATCCTTACTGCGTACAATAATGTAAGCATCCGGGTTCAGCTGACGCAGCTGTTTTAATACCTCAATCGCGCGTAAGTTATCGGCAAAGCTGATAATAATCAGATCAACTTTTTCGGCGCCTACGGCCCGCAAAATATCTTTCCGGGCACTGTCTCCGAAATAAACCCGAGCACCACCCGCAACAGCTTCCTGCACCCGCATTGGATCATTGTCTACAGCAATATGGGTAATTCCTTCAGCGCCAAGAAAGCGGCTCACGGTCTGACCCACCCGACCAAAACCACAAATCAACACCTGATTTTCAAGCCCTGCGCTGCCTGTTGTGCGTTGTTGCTCAATATCAATTAAGGGATCGGGATGACGCACCAGCACATTAACCAGAGGTTTAAGGCGATGGATTATTATGGGTGTTATTGCCATACTGAGCACGCCAATACCTATCATGCTGGTGACAATTTCTTTGCTTAATAAACCATGACTGCTGGCTAACGCCACAATGACAAAACCAAATTCCCCCATTTGAAACAACGAAATACCGCTGCCCCAGGCATCCTCATCTCGCTCGCCCATCAAGCGGGCTACCGAACTTATTAAGACAATTTTTATGACCGCCATGATAACCAGTGCTAATAGTATCCAGTGAAAATTCTGAATAAACCCCGCAAGCTGAAGCTGCATTCCAATGGTGGTAAAAAACAGCCCCATCAAAACATCGCGAAACGGACGAATATCGGCCTCTAACTGATGTTTGTACTGGCTTTCGCCCAGCATCATTCCGGCCAGAAAGGCGCCCAGTGCCATGGAAAGTCCAAAAATCTGCGTCATGCCACCGGCAACAAGAGCAACCAGTAATGTTGCGAGCACAAACAGCTCGTCAGTTCGCTGCTTGGCAATCTCTTTAAACAGATAAGGTAATATCCATTTACCAACGGCCATCAGCACAGCGATAACCGCCACACCTTTAGCTAAAGCAAGCAGTAAAGTGTAACCAATATTACCGTCATCTGATGCCAGCAATGGAATGATAATCAGTAAGGGGACAACCGCGATATCCTGAAATAATAAGATAGCAACTGTCATCTGGCCGCGCCGGCTCGACGTTTGTGCGCTTTCTTTCAGCTGTTTGATAACAACCGCGGTAGATGACAGTGCCAATGCCCCTGCTATGGCTAATGAAGCAGCCCATTCTTCCAGCCACATAAAACCTATTAGCAAAAATATTAACAATGAACCGAGCACCTGGGCTGCCCCGAGCCCAAACACCCAACGTCGCATCGCAATCATCTTCGGCAGCGAGAACTCTAATCCGAGCGAAAACAAAAGCAGAACAATTCCCAGCTCTGCAACTAAGTGATAATCATCAGGATCGTCTATCCAACCCATAACATCAGGCCCGGCAACAATTCCCGCAACTAAGTAAGCCAAAATTGCCGGCAATTTAATTCTTCGGAACAGCCAGACGAGGATAACGGCAACCGCTAATAAAAGCAGAAGGCTGGAAAAAGTACCATTCATGCAGGAGCTCCCGGGTCGTTTTGTTTTTATCGTGTCAAAATAATAACACTCTTTTGTTTCAGAAAAACTAGATCATATAAAACTTTGTAAAATATAGACTTTTTATTTTTGGCTTGAATTTTGCAAAGTAACTTTTAATTATTAAATTCAGGCACAAAGGTTTGTTATGTTAAACAGAGCAGTCGCAAATTCTGAGAGTAAAACAACTGAGGGCAAAACTCAGGCGATTATCAGTCAATTGACATCCTCCACTGATCTGCAAAGCAAATCGACTCCGTTGAGCGAACGCTTACAGACATCGCTAGACCTGAATCAAGTACTTTCCATTTATACAGAGTACATGCTGCAACGTCTGCCCGTCAGAGCATTACAATTTATCTCCGAAGACCAAATTATCAATTTAGTCGGTGACTTTGAAAGTCGTGCCAGCGAATTTTCCGTCATGCTTTACGCAGATAAGGAGTACCTGGGTCAGATGGTTTATCAATTCAAACGTCCGCCCTCACAGGTTAACAAGGTTCGTCTGGAGCAAATGCATCGCCAGTTGACTTTTCCTTTGCGAAACGCAATCCAGTTTTCGCGTTTAAGAACAGTGGCGGTCAGGGATCACTTAACCGGTTTGGGCAACAGAGCCTTACTTGATGAAACATTAGAGCATCTTAGTGCACGTTTAAAGCGCGACAACAGGCAGTCTCATATTATTATGTTGTTGGATATGGATGGCTTCAAAACGGTCAATGATCGTCATGGTCACCAGCAGGGTGACGAAGTACTCAAACAGTTTGCACGTTTACTACAGCAAGAGTTACGCGAAACCGACCGAATATTCCGTTATGGTGGTGATGAGTTTGTGCTGATACTGGAGAACACTCATCCTCAGCAAGCTGAAAACGTTTTTGCACGCATTCGTTACGCGCTCAGTAATGATATTAATCTTGCTACCTTTAATCTTGGTGTCAGCGCCGGCAGTCTGGTCATGGAAAGTTTTCACAGTCCTCAAGATGTTATTGATGGCGCAGACCGACGCCTCTATGCCGCTAAGGTAGCCGGTAAAGACCAACACTTGAGCTAACCCAGACCGGTTCTGGTAAATCAATAGTGTCGATAACCTGGTAACTAAACCAACCAAATTTAGCAACCCAAAGGTATTGGTCATTTAGCTCAAGGGTCGGATATCGTTGCCTCAACCAAGGAGGCACTCCCGCTTGCTTTAGCCAGTCTCTGAGCTTTTTCCGCCCCTGCCGTCCGGGCTTCCCCAATTTTGCTGTTGACGGTGAAAAAGTCAGCTTGAGTTGATTATTACCCATTATTAAATCCGGTGGAATACTGAGCTTACCCCAGGCACCTAAGTCAACCTCGGTATCATCAATCCAGCAGTCTTCCGGCAACGCCCCCGGGTTCGCATCACACCATAATGCGAATTGGAAATAACGCACGCTGTACCCATCGCATTGAATCTGTAATTGACTCTCATTACTTGCCGACCTGGCCTGCAATCGGATTTGCTCTAATTGTTCATAACTGGGTAATGAACGATTCAGTGTCTGCAACCAGGTTCGCAGCAAAGCTCTCTGCATTGCAACAGACTGCTGCTCTAATAGGCAAAGCGGGAAATGATTATTGTGTGTCTGCTCTTTGCGTAACCGTTGCTGCAACAGCTCGTCCATAACCTGCTGTTGCTCGGCACAGAGCTTTGCGGCCCTTAAAACGCTCTGACCGAATTGCGGCCAGCGCGCCTCTATAAGTGGAACCACATTATGACGCAGAAAATTTCGTTCAATACGAGTATCATAGTTGGTATCGTCTTCAATCCAGGTCAAATCCTGTTGCTGCGCGTAATCAAGAATATCCTCTTTACTCACACTGAGTAACGGTCTGCATAATCGGCGGTTTCCTTTCCATGGATGAATAGGGGCCATAGACGATAACCCTTTCGGGCCACTACCCCGCTTTAACTGCAGCAAAAATGTTTCAATCTGGTCGTTCCTGTGTTGGCCCAGTAACAACACCGCGTCATTTTCCGTTAACTCAGCCATTCGCTGATAGCGCCCCTCACGCCCGGCGGCTTCTTTGCTTTGCCGACTTGAGACAGGCACATCCAGTGGCTCAAAAATGGTTTCAATACCATAAGCTTTAGCAGCTTGCTCAATCGTCAATGACCAGTCAGCCGAACTTGGGTGAAAACTGTGATCTAAATGAATGGCTAAATACTGATACTGAGGATGTTGCTGACGATAGCGCATCAGCAAATCAAGGATAGTTTGCGAGTCGGCCCCGCCTCCGAGCGCAGCAACTAATTGCTGCCCCGGTTGTAAAGCGAGGGGCTCTAGGCTTTGACAAAACAGGTCGTAAAGACCATCAACCGTCATTGGAAATTAACAGTAACCGAGAGACATCAGCTTACGGTAGCGCTGGTCCAGTAATTCATCGTGACTCAAGCCCTGTAGGCTTCCCAAGTCAGTAATCAACTGACGCTTAAGACGTACCGCCATTTCTTCCTGCTGGCGGTGTGCTCCGCCCAGAGGCTCAGGTATCACAGAGTCAACCAGCCCCAACTCTTTACTCCGATCTGCAGTTACGCCCATTGCTTCCGCCGCTAATGGTGCTTTACTGGCGCTCTTCCACAAAATAGAGGCACAACCCTCAGGAGAAATAACCGAGTATGTGCTGTATTGCAGCATGTTAACACGATCGCCCACCCCTATTGCTAAAGCGCCGCCGGAGCCACCTTCACCGATGACAGTACAGATAATAGGAACGGTTAGACGTGCCATAACTTTTAAGTTATGCGCAATGGCTTCACTTTGCCCGCGTTCCTCCGCACCAATCCCCGGATAAGCCCCGGGGGTATCAATGAAGGTCACAATGGGCATATTAAAGCGTTCAGCCGTTTGCATAAGACGCAACGCCTTACGGTAACCTTCAGGCTTCGGCATACCAAAGTTACGACGGATTTTTTCTTTAGTTTCACGCCCTTTTTGCTGACCAATAACCATAACCGGGTTACCGTCTAAACGCGCAATACCGCCAACAATAGCTTTGTCATTAGCGAAAGAGCGATCCCCGGCCATTTCGTCAAATTCGGTAAATATCATGCGAATATAGTCAAGCGTGTAGGGCCGCAACGGGTGGCGTGCCAGTTGTGCGACTTGCCACGCACCTAAATCAGAAAAGATTTTTTCTGTCAGTTCCTGACTCTTAGTGGTCAATCGCTGGACTTCCTCCTCCAGGTTAAGATCCAGTTGTCCGCGATTACCGACAGATTTCAGCTCTTCGATTTGCGCTTCAAGTTCCGCAATAGGTTGTTCAAAATCCAGAAAATTAAGGCTCATTCGCTGTCATTTCCTTTAAAATTCAAGTGAAACTTGCTGAATTCCCAGCAAGTTCTGTAATTCGTATATTAACTCATCAGACGGACTCACATACCATTGTGGGCCAACATTCAAAGTGGCCTCAACACGTTCCGACTGATATCGCACTTTTATCGGACAAGTCCCTTTAGCAAAGGGCTGTAATAGCTTTTCCAATTTTCCGGCCAGGCCGTTAGCAAGTTGTTCATCTGTTACTGTAATTGCTAAATGCCGGAGATAAGTTTCCCGCGCCTGTTCAATTGCCATCACTTCTCTGGCAGTCATTGTATTGCTATTACTGAAGTTATCAAATCTGACCTCACCTTTTATCCACAAAATTCGGTCTTTTTCGAGCAATTCTTGATAACTTTCGTATTCATTGCTGAACAATCGTACATCCATGCGCGCCGTTTTGTCATCTAAAGTAACAATAGCAAAACGTTGCCCACGCTTATTGGCCAGCACCCGTATATCAATGACCAGCCCCGCAATAGCGATACTTTCATCTTTGCGGGTTGGGGTGACATTCGACAAGGTGCTATTAATGTAATGCTTCAACTCTTTGCGAAAACGATTAATTGGATGTCCGGTTAAATACAGCCCTAAGGTATCGCGTTCACCCTCTAACCAAACCGCTTCCGACCACTTCCGCACGCTGACAAACTCTTGCTCAACGGCTTCTGGCTCTGTCGTCAGCACCCCGAACATATCTGACTGACCAATTTTTTCAGCGTTTAAATGTTGCTCTGCCTGGCGAATCGCTTTTTCTAGCGTAGCCATCAGTGCCGCACGGTGCGGTCCCAGGTTATCCATTGCACCGGCACGAATTAGCCGCTGGAGAATACGTTTGTTCATCCGCTTTAAATCGACCCGGCAGCAAAAATCAAATAAGTCGCGAAATGCACCACCTTCTTCCCGCGCTTTTATTATGGATTCAATGGGGCCTTCGCCTACGCCTTTAATAGCGCCAATGCCGTAAACCACTCGCTGCTGTTCATCCACAATAAACTTGTATTCGCCTTTATTGACGTCCGGCGGCAGTAAGTCCAGTCCCATGCGGTCGCACTCATCCGCCAGAGTAACAATCTTATCGGTGTTATCCATATCCGCAGACATTACCGCAGCCATGAATTCCGCAGGATAATGTGTTTTCATCCACAAGGTTTGATAGGACACTAACGCATAAGCGGCAGAGTGTGACTTATTGAAGCCATAACCCGCAAACTTCTCAACCAAATCGAAGATTTTCGTCGCCAGTTCAGGATCAATGTTATTTTGAGCGGCACCTTCACGGAAAATTTCACGCTGCTTCGCCATTTCTTCAAGCTTTTTCTTACCCATTGCACGGCGTAATAAGTCGGCTCCACCCAGCGTATAGCCCGCTAACACCTGAGCAATTTGCATGACCTGCTCTTGATACAGAATAACGCCGTAAGTCGGTTCCAGTATGGGTTTCAAACTGTCGTGCTGATACTCCACGTCAGGATAAGAAATTTCTTCCCGACCATGTTTTCGATCAATAAAGTTATCAACCATGCCCGATTGCAAAGGTCCGGGGCGGAATAAGGCAACCAATGCAATGATATCCTCAAACGAGTCGGGTAAGAGCTTTTTAATCAGCTCTTTCATACCACGGGATTCGAGCTGAAAAACCGCGGTTGTTTCGGCTTTTTTCAGTAACCGAAAACACTTGGGGTCGGTTAAATCAATTGAGGTGATATCAATCGGATCTTTACCACTTTGGGCATGGCGACGATTTACCATATCCACAGCCCATTGAATGATGGTTAAAGTTCGTAATCCCAGAAAGTCAAACTTCACCAAGCCCGCTGATTCAACATCGTCTTTATCAAATTGAGTAACAGGATTGTGACCTTCGTCATCGCAATACAAAGGCGCAAAGTCGGTAATTTTGGTTGGAGAAATAACGACCCCACCGGCGTGTTTACCGGCATTACGAGTCGCGCCTTCCAAAATTCTGGCCATATCAATAATGGCCTTAACTTCTTCATCTTCTTCGTACGCGGCGCCCAGTTGAGGTTCTACTTCAAAAGCTTTCGCCAGGGTCATACCAGGGTCGCCCGGCACTAATTTTGAGATTCTGTCGACAAAACCGTAAGGGTGACCCAATACCCGGCCTACATCCCGGATTGCGGCTTTAGCCGCCATGGTGCCGAACGTAATAATCTGCGAGACCGCTTCACGACCATAAAGGTCCGCAACGTGATCAATAACTTCATCGCGGCGATCCATGCAAAAATCGACATCAAAGTCAGGCATCGAAACCCGTTCCGGGTTCAGGAATCGTTCGAACAGCAAGTCAAACTCAAGCGGATCAAGATCGGTAATTTTAAGGGCATAGGCCACCAGCGAGCCTGCACCAGAGCCCCGCCCCGGGCCTACCGGAATGCCGTTATCTTTACTCCACTGAATAAACTCCATAACGATAAGGAAGTATCCGGGAAAGCCCATGTCGTTAATAACGCCCAATTCTCGTTTGAGTCGCTTATCGTACTCCGATCGTTTCTGCTGTCGCTCCTGCGCATCAGCAAACAAAAACTCTAAACGTTCTTCCAGCCCTTCCTCCGAAGCTTTAATTAAAAACTCTTCGGTGGTTAAATCTCCCGTTGGGAACTTGGGTAGAAAATATTCGCCCAGGCGCACAGTGACGTTACAGCGTTTAGCTATCTCAACGGTGTTCTCAATTGCTTCAGGAATATCAGAGAACAGCTCAATCATCTCTTCGCTGGAACGCAAATACTGTTGTGGAGAGTATTTTTTAGGCCGACGTTTGTCTTCTAACTGATACCCGTCGTGAATAGCGACCCGAATTTCATGTGCGTCAAAGTTTTCTTCTTTAAGAAAAACCACTTCGTTGGTCGCTACAACCGGCAACTCTGTTTTCCCTGCAAGAGCGACTGCTTTATGCAGGTACTCTTCTTCCTGGGGGCGTCCGGTGCGGACCAGCTCAAGGTAATATCGATTCGGAAAATACTGTTGATAGAAATCCAGCGCCGCATCAAGTTGGTCGTTATGGTCTCTGATTAACGCTTGTCCGACATCACCCTGTCGGCTCCCGGAGAGCAGAATAATGCCCTGGTTATGCTCTTTCAGCCAATCTTTATCGATGACCGGCTTGCCTTTGATATTACCGCGTAAATAAGCCTTAGAGATAAGCTGGGTGATTTGCTGATAGCCGTCGTTATCCATGGCCAGCGCGGTTAATCGAAAAAGCTCTGCTTCAGGATAGTCCGCCTGCACCCAAAAATCGCAGCCAATTAAAGGTTTGAGCCCTAACTTATGAGCGGCGCCGTAATAACGAACCAGACCACAAAAGTTCATTTGATCGGTAATGGCTAATGCAGGCATGCCGGCATCAGCCACCGCCTCACAAATAGGCCCAACTTTCGCGAGGCCATCTATCATGGAAAAGTCACTATGAATTCTTAGGTGGACAAAATTTGGTGGAGTCATTTTACGAATACAGTCTGGCTTTTTTCGTTATCATTTTATGGCCTTTATTGTGCCTTATGCGGCTTCTGAAGTATATCGTCAGTGTAACTTCAACCGCGGTTTTACCACCTGATTAAGTCTGTCGACCATCAATAACAGCAACATTTTCCACCCGCCATGTAAGGCATCTTTGATGCATACGATATAAACTGGCGTACGCCCAGCGTGTCAAAGTACCTTGCAATGACATTAATAAGCTCTTGCTTTGCATCAAATTACCCACCGCAGAAAACCGGCTCAATGAGACTAACGAGCCCCTGTCCTTATACTTACACGCGTTTGCTGGCTTACCCCGGTATTCACGTACAATATTCTGATACAAACATTCTGCCATTTGGTGCGCTGACTCGGTTCTGGGTGGTACCCAACGCTCGTCATCAATGCGACAGCCAGCGCAGTCACCAATGGCATAAATGCTCTTGTCAGACACCGACTGTAGATATTCGTTAACAATAACCTGATTGTTTTTCTGAAGCTCAAGCCCCCACTCTTTAACAAAGTCAGGAGCACGAACGCCGGCTGCCCAGACCATAAACAGAAAGCAACGAAACCGAGTGAATGAGTTCTGCTGCCAGTTCAACGCCGGTAGCACCGCCGCCAACAATAACAATCTGTTTTTGCATTTGTGCTTCACTTATCAAGCAGATAATAAAAAAGCCACTGACGATAATAACGCCAGTGGCTTTATATAACGACTGTTCAGTCGTAATTATTTCAGCACAATTTAATCAATGCTTGGATCGGTAAGGCCTCGACGTTCCAGCAGAGCTTCAACGGTCGGCTCCTGACCGCGCCAGTCAATGTATTGCTGCATTGGGTCTTTACTGCTGCCTTTTGACAGAATTTCCTTGCGGAAAGCCTGACCATTTTCAAGGCTCAAACCACCGTTGTTACCCATGTATTTGAACGCATCGGCTGCAAGAACTTCACTCCACATATAAGCGTAATAACCCGCAGAGTAGCCACCGGCAAATACGTGCGCAAAGTAGGTTGAACGATAACGTGGTGGTACCGCTTCAACGGCAACCCCATTTTTCTCCAGCGCATCTTGCTCAAAGACCTGAACATCTTTGATTTCAGTTCCTGGTTCTACCGTGTGATATTCAAGATCTAATAATGCGGCAGAGAGATACTCTAAAGTATCAAAGCCTTGGTTAAAGTTACGTGCATCCAGTACTTTCTGCAGAAGCTCATCCGGGATCTGTTCTCCGGTTTCGTAATGCTTGGCGTATTTTGCGATAACTTTTTTGTTCAGTGTCCAGTCTTCCTGAAAGGTTGATGGAAATTCAACGTAATCGCGTGGTACCGAAGTGCCCGCCTGAGACGGGTATTTCACGTCAGAAAACATGCCATGCAACGCGTGTCCCATTTCATGGAACATGGTAGAGACTTCACCAAAGCTTAGCAGAGTCGGTTCGCCTTCTGGTGCTTTGCTGATGTTCATGTTGTTTACAATAACCGGCTTCTGATTCATCAGTTCAGATTGCGTACGGAATGAGCTCATCCAGGCACCGCCACGCTTACTATCACGGGTAAAGTAGTCGGCATAGAACAAACCAAGGCTTGAGCCGTCAACGTCTTTCACTTCGTAAACGGCCACTTCATCATGGTAAACCGGAATGTCATTGCGCTCTTCAAAAGTAATGCCAAACAATTGGTTCATTGCGTAGAATACGCCATCTTCCAAGACACGGTTAAACTCGAAGTATTGTTTTACTTCGTCAGCATCAATAGCGTATTTTTCTTCACGCACTTTTTCTGCATAGTAGAACCAGTCCCAGGGTTTCAGTTCAAAATCTTCGCCTTCGGCTTCAATCATGGCCTGAATTTCTTCAGATTCTTTTTCAACGTTACTGACAACCGCCGGAACTAAGTCACGCAGCATAGACTGAGCTGCCTCTGGGGTGCCTGCCATGTTGTCTGCCAGTACATAACCGCCCCAGCTGTCATAGCCAAGCAATTTTGCTTTCTCGGCACGCAATTTGGTTAAGCTCTGAACCATAGGACGGGTATCAGTCTCGGTGTTACCGGTGCCACGATTCGCCGAGGTTTCCCATATTTTTTGACGCAGTTCACGGTTTTCTAGATCAGTCAGAATGGACTGGCGAGTGGTATTGGTAAGCGTAATTGCGTATTTACCTTCCATGTCGCGGCTTTCAGCCGCTTTGGCCAATGACTCAATTTGGCTGTCACTTAAACCGGCTAGCTCTTCTTTATTATCAACAACGATGACATTTTCCTGAGTCAACGCCATCAGGCTTTTCTGGAACTCAGTGGTTAAACTGGACAGTTCTTTGTTAATTTCACGAATCTGCTGTTTTTGCTCTTGGTTCAGTTCTGCACCGGCGCGGACAAAGCCTTTGTAGGTGTCTTCCAATAAGCGCTCAGACTCAGAATCCAGATCGAGAGAATCGCGGTTATCAAATAAACGCTTAACCCGTGCAAACAGATCCGCATTTAGCATGATATTGTCACGGTGAGACGCGATTTTAGGGGCTAACTTACCTTGTAACTCTCGAATTTCATCACTGCTGTTAGAGGATGAAAGATTATAGAAAACGGAACTAACACGTCCCAGAACTTCGCCGGCTTTTTCCATTTCAACAATGGTGTTTTCAAAAGTTGGTTCTGCTGAGTTCGTTGCAATGGCTTCAATTTCAGCCATATGCTCTTCCATGCCGCGCTCAAATGCTGGTTCAAAATGTTTGAACTCAATAGCATCAAAGTTTGGCGCCTGATAAAGCAAAGAACTTGCTTCAAAAAATGGATTTGTTGCTGTTGCTTGCTGATCGCTGTCAGCAGAAGCGGCTTGGTTTTCTGTTGTTGATGAGTTATTTGCATCACTGCAAGCTCCCAACGATACTGCTGCGCCCACAGCTACAGCCAGTAATGTTTTACGCATGGGTATCTCCCGTTGTCTTTGTTTTATCATTGCGATTTTGGTAACAATACTCTAGCCCTGTGAAGGCTCAGGCTCAATAGCTAAACGCTAAAAAGTATGATCTTTGAGATAGAATTTTCAGCAAACGACTATTACGAGGAACGACAAGAAAGATTAAACAGAACAAGCGAATCAGAAATAATTTAGATGAGGAACTGAAGAAGTCATAAAGAATAATGGCGGAGTGGACGGGACTCGAACCCGCGACCTCCGGCGTGACAGGCCGGCATTCTAACCAACTGAACTACCACTCCGCAAAATTCTTTGGGGTGTACTAAATGGCGGAGTGGACGGGACTCGAACCCGCGACCTCCGGCGTGACAGGCCGGCATTCTAACCAACTGAACTACCACTCCGCACTAAGTACAACGTTGAAGTATCTCTCCCTCAACGCGGCGTGCATATTACGAGTGGGGGGCAAATGAGTCAACACTTTTTTTAAAGATTTTAACCGACTGTCTGATTTATATTCAGATCTACGCTTTTTTGACCACAAAGGTCACTTTTTACCACTTTTCTCTGATTTTTCAGATTCAGAATGATCGACATTGACCGGTACTTTCTTTTTGCGAAATTTAAACCACCACAGAGCAAATAAAGCCAAGCCAATTAAAACAATATTTACCACCACAATAATGATCAGGTTCATCATTGCTTGTTTTTGCTTTGCTTCACGCTCTTGCTTAGCTAATTCCCGCTCACGTTCGAGTTCCATCTGTTGCTGTTGTGCCCGTTCAGCTGCCGTGGGTTCAGGAGGCGGCGGCTCCTTCGCAATAAAACTAAAGTCATTAATACGCGCTTCAAATTCTCGGCCACTGACACTGGTTGCAAAAATATCTAAATCGACTAAATGCTTGCCAAAGGCAAGATTGGCAATTTCGACGTTGTGCGGAAAGCTTTCTATTTGACTGACAGTAAACTTACGCACTTCTCCATTAGGAAAACTGGTTTCGCCGTTGATAACCAAACTTTCTGGGTCAATCCAGTTTTCATCAACCCCGATGCTCAGCTGGTGGTTTTCATCCACAGCCTCAGACTGGATGATGTTAAATTCAACCGGTAAAGGCTCAACTTCTACCGGGCCAAACTCAAATACGCGTTGATACAGCGGGGTTGTCATTTCATAAGTCGCTAACCATTCACCGGGCTCAACGTCAAGATTAAAAAAGCCGGTGAATACACCGTCGCCGGCTCGTTCATCATGTCCTCTGCCATTATCCTCAAATTGCGCTACCCGCGAGGGATTAGCCCCAAAGTTATCGAAGTCCGGGTTATTGGTGCTAACAAACAGAACGTCAAGGAGGACCGTTTGACGAAAACGTGCCGTTTCCACCACTTTGTCGCCGTTATAAAGTTTACCTTCAACTTTTAGCTCTTCGTATTGAAATAATGGATTCGGTAAAGGATTAGCTTCAAAACGAATATCAGAGACTATTAAGGCTTTATTTTCTTGATCTATGCGCCCGGCAGCTTGCCAGGGGCCGGGTTGAGGTTTTTTGATGCGGATAATGTCGAAATTTGGATCGGTATACCAGGTAACCTGTTCTTCAGGATAACGGGCATCATACCATTTACTGCCATCCGGCTTTATCAAAACTACGGGCTTACTGCCCGGCTCGCGAAAAAATAACAGCGTAATTTCTTCGACATTTTCGTCAATCCGGAAGCTTTGGCCTTTAATTGGTAGCTTATTCGTCATATCGCCCTCTACCAGGCTCATAGCTCTCTTTTCCGCCTGCTCCTTCGAGTCAGTGTCATCCATAAAGTTTTGCACAGCATAAGCTGCTGAACTACTTACCAAAGCCATTAATAGAGCTATGAGTCTTGCCACAGACAATGTCCACCTTCTTCTTTCACTCGCGCCAGACGTTCTTGATGTAATGCTTCTTCATCGGCTGTTGCACGCAAAACCTTTAATGCCGGAGCGTTAGTCACCTGCTGATGCTCAACCTTTTGCGAGCCATCCTGGTTATTTTTTCCATGACTGGCAAGGTTCAAAGCCGTTTGCCCGCCGGTCATCATTAGATAAACATCCGCTAAAATTTCGGCATCAAGTAAGGCGCCATGCAGTTCGCGTGATGAGTTATCGACGCCAAAGGCACGACACAAAGCGTCCAGGTTATTCTTTTGTCCCGGGCGCATTTCACGGGCGAGTTTCAAGGTATCAAGCACTGAACAAAAGTCATTGGTTAACCCAACCGCAGGTCTTAAACGGCTAAATTCCGCATCCATAAACCCGACATCAAAGGGGGCATTATGAATAACTAACTGTGCCCCTTTAATAAACTCAATGAAATCTTGGGCCACCTGTGCAAACACCGGTTTATCCGTTAAAAAGTCATTGGTTATGCCATGAACCTCAATGGCTTCCTGCTCAACCACTCGCTCAGGATTAATATAAACATGGAAATGGTTGCCGGTTAACTTGCGATTAATAAGCTCTACGCAGCCTATTTCGATAACTCTATGCCCTTTTTCCGGGCCAATTCCGGTAGTTTCTGTATCTAATACGACCTGACGCATGTTTAAATCCTGATATACTGGCTGGAAACAAAGGATATAGTAGCAAGTAACATGTCGAACTCAAAAACTGTTCATTTATACACTGATGGCTCTTGTCTTGGCAACCCGGGGCCGGGCGGGTACGGAGCCGTACTGGAATATGAAAAACACCATAAAGAATTAAGTCAGGGGTATCGCCTTACGACAAATAACCGTATGGAAATGCTGGCAGCCATTGCTGGATTAAAAGCATTAAGGCACTCCTGTCAGGTCATCCTCACAACCGACAGCCAGTATGTCAAACAAGGTATTGAACAATGGATGCCCCGCTGGAAAAAAAATGGCTGGCGCACTTCCGCGCGTAAGGCTGTAAAAAATAAAGATTTATGGCAGCAGCTGGATGAAGAAGTTAATCGCCATAAGGTTGAGTGGAAATGGATAAAAGGTCACTCAGGACATAAACAAAACGAGCGCTGCGATGAGCTGGCCCGCGACGCCGCAACGTGCGAGCCTCTGCAGGAAGATAAAGGGTTTGACGGCGAGTAAGTTACTCGCCGGCAACCACTGGCAGCTTTTTCTCCTGCCAGGAGCTCATGCCACCATCAACGCTGTAGACGTTATCAAAGCCCATGCGCTGCAAGCTTTCAGCGGCTAAAGCTGAACGACCGCCGGTTCGACAAATAAGATATAACGGTTTGTCGGCAATGCGTTCCAGCGCATTATCATAACCGGCAACATCAGGGTGTTGATTAAGCTGCATTTCCAGAACGCCGCGGGGCATGTTTACCGCTTCGCGAATATGTCCCTGACCGTACTCGGCCGGTTCACGTACATCAATAACGCGTGCACCCTGCTCCATCGCTTTTTGCAGCTCTTCAGTATTCACTTCGTTGACATTAGATTTCGCTTTGCCACATAACTCTTGTGCTGTAATCATAACTTACCTCTTAAGTTGGTATTGGATTTTGAAACCGGTTTTGTTGTCATTGCCGCTGCGGGTTGTTGTCCATTAACAGCGAGTTGCCTGCGCTGAACCAATGGTTTTAATTTATCGACCAAAGTTTGCTTCCGGGCCACGATAAAGTAAGCAGCGCGCAACCCCGGTATTTTTTCACTTAACTTTGTTGACCAGTCGCTTCCCTGGTACTCACCCTTATGTAAAAAATGAGAAACATAAAATTCAGACTCCAGTACTTCGAACCCCAGCAGTTCCAGCCAATCTTTTATTCTTATTGACGAAAAGTACCGCCCACACCAGGGAAAGCTTTTTTTGTGTCGTATAAAAAAACCACTTGCCACTGCAGGGCTGTAAGGATTAAATCCGGTTAATATTAAAACACCGTCATCGTCGAGTACCCGGGTAACCTCTCTTAGTAATTGGTGTGGGTTCTGGCAAAATTCAAGCACAAAGGGAGCAATTAGGTTATCAACGCTGTTTTCTTTCACCGCCAGTTCAGTCAATTTACTGCGTACGGCAACTTGCTTCCCCGCTCCAATAGTCAGCCAGTCTGCACGGTTTTGAAAACTATGGTTAAGCCCGGGTGCCAGTGAACCAATAGCCACGGTTCTTCCCGGTTTTAGGCGTCGTTGGTAGCACCGAATCAATTCAGCCGTTTGCTCCATAACGTATTGCCCACAAGCCATTTGTGACCAATTCAGCGGAGCCGCTAAATCAATTTTCGAATATGCTGGTTTAATTAACACGACGAATTCCTGTATTATCAACTTATCTTCAAATTGCTCGCTGGGTTTCTCATCCTAGCGCTATAGGGGCTAATATGCGAGTTCACGCTATTAAGGCTTTCGATGACAATTATATCTGGGCGATAGAAACAAATAATAATGACACCGTTATTATTGTAGACCCCGGAGAAGCAAAACCCGTTCAACAATGGCTGGAACAAAATAACAAGCGTATTGATACTATTTTGGTTACTCACCACCATTACGACCATACTGGCGGAATAGCAGAGTTAGTAGCGCAGTCTCCATGCCCTGTCATAGGACCGGATAACCCCGACATTCAGACACTGACTCAAACCGTAACCGAGGGTGATGAACTGACCCTTGGCGGAGTCCAATGGCAGATAGTTACCACACCGGGACACACGCTGGATCACATCAGCTTTTACACGCCGGGCTTTCTATTTTGTGGTGATACTTTATTTTCAGGCGGTTGTGGCCGGATGTTCGAAGGCACTCCCGGACAATTTACTCATTCACTTTTAAAACTGCGTCAGCTGCCGGGAGAGACTCGGGTATTTTGTGCGCATGAGTACACTCAGGCAAATGTAAACTTTGCCCTGAAAGTTGAACCCGACAATGCTGTCTTACAAGGTTATGCCGAAAAGGTCAGAATGTTACGCGAACAAGACCAAATTACTCTGCCAAGCACGCTGCAGCTAGAGCTAGCGATTAATCCGTTTCTTCGTTTTGATCAAAAAAGTGTTATAAAAGCGGCTGTAGAACATGCCGGAAGTGTAAAAAACACCCCTGAGGATGTTTTTTACACAATCAGGCAGTGGAAAGATAACGCCTGATTCTTTAAACTCTTCATAATTTTAACAATTATCGGAAGTAAATTGCGCATGACAAATAGCAAGCGAAAGAACGCATGGTTTAAATGTTGTATGGTAGCCAGTGGCCTGGCATTAAGCGGCTGCCAAAACACAATGCTGTTTAGCGACAATGACCCGATAAAAACCAACCAGCCATCTGAGCTAAAACTAACGCCGATTCCTGAACAGATAATAAGTCAGCCCGCTGAAGAACAAGTCGCTGCCGCTGAACCGGTCAAGCTGACTCCGCAACAGCAGGATGACCTTTGGGTCAGAATTCGGCAGCAACTTCGCTTTGAAGTCCCCGATGTACCCAGAGTTCAAAGCCAGCGCAACTGGTATGTCAGCCACCCTGAATACTTGGACCGCGTAGCTAAACGAGCGGAGCCTTATCTTCATATCATTGTTGAAGAACTTGAAAAGCGTGAGATGCCAATTGACTTGGCATTACTACCCATAGTAGAGAGCGCATTTGACCCATTTGCGTATTCGCATGGCAGTGCTTCCGGTGTGTGGCAGTTTATTCCGGGCACCGCACGCCGGTATGGGCTGGATATCAACTGGTGGTATGACGGCCGCCGCGATGTATTTGCGGCCACCCACGCAGCACTCGATTATTTACAAGCGTTACACCGCTATTTTGACGGCAACTGGATGCATGCTCTTGCGGCATACAATTCCGGTGAAGGCCGGGTTGCAGCGGCTATTAGAAAAAATGAACGTTTGAATAAACCAACTGACTTCTGGAATTTGTCTCTGCCACGCGAAACAAGAGCTTACGTACCTAAGTTACTCGCCTTATCGGAAATACTCGCCAATAGCGAAGAATATGGTATCGCGTGGTACCCAATAGAGAATCAACCCAAGCTTGACGTTGTTGAAACGCCGGCGCAAATTGACTTAGCATTAGCCGCAGATATGGCTGATATGCCACTGGATTTATTGCATCAATACAACTCAGGTTATAACCGCTGGGCAACGGCACCTAATGGTCCTCATCGTTTACTTCTGCCTAATCAAAATGCGGAAAAGTTTAAGCAGGCATTAAGTGAAACCGAACCCAAAGACTGGCTCAGCTGGACGCGCCACAAGGTTAAATCCGGCGAGAGCTTGTTGACCATTTCCAACAAATACAATACGTCGGTTGATGTGATTCAACAGGTTAACGACATTAGCAGTCATATTATCCGGGCGGGTGATCACCTGTTAATCCCTGTCGCCACACTGAATATCGAAAATTACAAATTATCGAAAGACCAACGACGCGAGGATCGACAGGATCAAAAACGCTCAGGTAAGCGTTTAGAACATGTCGTTCAGTCGGGTGACACACTTTGGGATCTTAGTCGTGCTTACAGTGTCAATTTACGAGACCTGGCACGTTGGAATTCTATGGCTCCTGGTGATTATTTAAGACCGGGGCAAGAATTAGTGGTTTGGACGGAAGCTAAACCTTCGTCGGCCGTACAAAGCAGTATCAACAGCATTATGCGTAATATAAGATATCGTGTACGCAGCGGTGACTCATTAGCCCGAATTGCTGATAAATTTAATGTCACCATTCGGCAAATTGAGCAATGGAATAACATTCAACGCAATCGTTATCTACAACCGGGGCAAATGCTTAAGTTAAAAGTAGATGTCACTGAGGTTAGTAGTTGAGGCGCCCATGAAAAATTTAAAATACTGTTTTATTGTTATGGCATTACTCTTTAGCGGACAAACTTTAGCGGACTGGGAGGCAGAAGGCAGCGGTAAAGTCATTTATCCGTCTGGCCGCACGGAACCTCTGGACTTTGGCTTTGAGTATAAAAAAGTCTACGACACTATTATATTTACTGCCGGCAAGTCGCAAATGCGTACATCCGAAATGCCACCCAACTATATTCTCAACGTGTTTGTTAATGAGCAGGGGCAAATTTATGTTGCGGAATTTGCCAGTGGCTTTTTCAAAGGTTTTGAATTAACCATTGGTGACCATCAAGTCAGTATCAATCACCGCAAGGAATTTGATGAAGACCGGCCGCTCAAGCATTTGCGCGTGCAAATCAATGATCGCAGCTTCCTGGTGGATACTACGCATCCCACTATCAGGTTTGAGTTTGACCAGGAAAAAGGGATTGTCGATGTTAATGGCTCAGGCCTGTTAAAAGACCTGAGCTCTCGTGGACGTTAATCTTGCAGCAACTGATGCAGGGCATCTTCGTCTAATATATTAAGCCCAAGGGATTGGGCTTTGGTCAGTTTTGAGCCTGAGTTTTCTCCTGCAACCAATGCCGTTGTCTTTTTCGACACACTGGAAGCAACCTTTGCACCTAAACCTTCAAGCGCTGCTTTAGCCTCGTCACGAGTCATGGTCGATAACGTGCCAGTGATAACATAGGTATTGCCTGATAAACGATCACCTTGGGCAGAACTTATTTCCTCTCCTTCCGGCCAGGAAATAACCTCCCGTAACTCAGTGACGACCTGCTGGTTATGAGGTTCATGAAAGAAAGACACAATGTGTTGCGCTACCACAGCACCAACGTCAGGCACTTCCTGTAGCGGCTCGCTCTCAGCGGCAATTAACGCATCCAAGTTTTTAAAATGACTGGCCAGCGCATTGGCTGTGGCTTCGCCCACCTCGCGAATACCCAATGCATAAATGAAGCGTGCTAAAGTGGTCTTTTCCGTGGTTTTAATAGAATTTCGAAGATTTTCAGCAGATTTACTGCCCATTCGGGGTAATGTTGCTAATTCAGCTTTTGATAAACGGTAAAGATCCGCCGGTGACTTTATCCAGTTTCTTTCCACCAGTTGTTCGACAATTTTATCGCCTAAACCATCAATATCCATAGCTTTACGGGAAGCAAAATGTTTAATCGCTTCTTTACGCTGAGCCGCGCAGTACAAACCCCCGGTGCAACGCGCAACCGCTTCACCTTCTACCCGTTCAATCTCCGACTGGCAAATCGGACAGTGTTCGGGAAATACAATCGCCTGCGTTTGCTCAGAGCGCTTACCGGTTTGCACACTAACAACTTGCGGAATAACATCCCCGGCACGACGAATGCTGACACAATCGCCAATACGAACCCCTAAACGCTCAATTTCATCGGCGTTGTGCAAAGTTGCATTAGATACAGTAACGCCCCCCACATTAACCGGTTCTAACCGTGCCACCGGTGTTATTGCTCCCGTGCGGCCAACCTGAAAGTCGACTCCGGTAACGGTGGTAAGCTGTTCCTGAGCCGGAAACTTACGGGCAATTGCCCAACGCGGCGCGCGGGCTACAAACCCCAGATCCTGTTGCAGCCGAATGGAATCAACCTTAAAAACCACACCATCGATGTCATAATTTAACCCATCCCTTCGAGCTAAAATGGCTTCATAGTAATCATCACAGCCCTCAATTGAGTTAACCGTCTTTATTTCAAGGTTAACCGGCAACCCCCACTCTTTCAGTTGCTGCAGACGCTGGTAGTGACTGTCTGACAGTTCAGTGGTTTCTGAAATTAACCCCAGACTGTAAGCATAGAAGTGCAAAGGTCGTTTTGCGGTAATTTTGGAGTCCAACTGCCGCAAGCTGCCCGCAGCTGCATTGCGGGGGTTGGCAAAGACTTTCTCACCACGCTGGCGGGCCTGGTCATTAAATCGCTCAAAAGCTCCTAATGGCATTACCACCTCACCGCGCACTTCCAGTCGCTCAGGTACCTGACCAGAGAGTTCTAACGGCACGTTGCGTATAGTTTTTACGTTCTCGGTAATATTCTCGCCGCTTTGTCCATCCCCCCGGGTTGCTCCTCTGGTTAACCGCCCATTTTCATAAAGCAGACTGACCGCAGCACCATCGAGCTTGGGTTCACAACAAAAAGTCAGGGCCTGGCTGGTATCCAGGCGCTGTTCCACCCTTTTACTGAATGCCTCAAACTCTGCAACCGAAAAAGCGTTGTCCAGCGATAACATTGGCACTTCATGCTGAACCGTATTGAACTGCCCCAGAGGTTTGCCACCCACTTTCATCGTCGGAGAGGATGTATTTTTTAAGTCCGGGTGTTCTGTTTCTAAGGTTTTAAGCTCCCGAAACAGGCGATCATACTCAGCATCAGGTACGCTTGGTTCATCGTTTTCGTAATACTCTTTATTGTAGCGATTAAGTAACTCTTCCAGCTCTTGCATACGCTGGTGAACAGACTGATTCATAGTAACCTGTAATTAAGCTGAATGTTTACGTTCAAACTCACGAATACGGTGGCGAGCTTCGTGAATCGACTGACGGGTCAATAACTGGCGTTGACCATCCAGAACCTGCCCTTGCGGAATTTCCGTGGCGAGTTTCTTAGCGGCATTAAGCATCATATTAAAAGCTTGCTGACCATCAAACTTCATGGGTAATGCCATAAAAAAGGCAACCCCCTCAGTTTCAAAGTTTTCCATGTTATCCAGGTCAAAGGTGCCGGGGTTAAACATATTGGCTACACTGAAAATCATCGGGCCGGTGCCGGCCGTATTTTCATAGCGGTGAAAGATACCCAGTTCGCCAAACTTACAGCCCAGTTCTGTCATCATTTGCAATAATACAGCACCCTGTACGGGTCCTTTAACGTGAAGGGCAATAACTTCTTCCGGAGCCGCTTCAAAGTCATCGGTTACTTTTTCAGTGACGTCTTCTTCAGTTTGCTCTTCGTGAAGATTTACCGGTTCGCTTCGTGGAGCAGGCTCATTATCTTCAGCGAATTTCAGTTCAGCCTGCTCTACTTCTACTGGTTCATCGTTATTCACCCGCATAGAGGGTAATGAATCGGACAGGGTTTCATCACTGCCAAGATCCATCGACATCTGCTCAATAGTTTCGTCATCTTCATGGTTTTCCCGCGCATCATTTGTCGCTGACGATACACGAGTGTCACTTTTAAACGGTTTCTCAGTCTGGGGCTCCGTTGAAGGCTCAGCTTGTCGAACAACCCGAACTTCACCAACACCATCAGAGTCAAAACTTGTCGACTGTTGCTCGCGGTTTTCAGCGACACGTTGCTCGCGCTGACGCTGTTGTTGGTTACCTTTACGTATTTTCCATAATCCATGCGCAACAATACCGGCAATTGCCAGGATCCCAAGAATACTAAGGGTAATTTGTAAACTGCCCATTTTTGCTCCATCAAGCCTAATTTGTCAGCCAGCGTCTGTCATCGCTACAGCCTGTTCAACATCAACCGCTACCAATCTGGAAACGCCTGCTTCCTGCATAGTGACTCCGGCCAAATGTGTTGCCATTTCCATTGCCACTTTATTATGACTGATATAAATAAATTGTACCGACTCAGACATTTCGCTGACCAGACGGCAAAAACGACCCACATTGGCGTCATCTAAAGGTGCATCAACCTCATCTAACAAGCAGAACGGTGCCGGATTCAAGCGAAATATCGCGAACACCAATGATAATGCGGTTAGTGCCTTTTCTCCACCGCTAAGCAGATGAATTGTGCTGTTTTTCTTACCCGGAGGCCTTGCCATAATGGTAACGCCTGTCTCTAGTAAGTCATCATCGGTTAGCTCCAGACTTGCATTGCCACCCCCAAAAACTTTAGGGAACAGAGTTTGTAAATCATGGTTTATCGCATCAAAGGTTGTTTTAAAACGCTGACGCGTTTCTTTATCTATCTTTCTAATAGCAGCTTCCAGAGTCTCTAACGCCGATGATAAATCATCCACTTGTTGGTCGAGATACTGTTTACGTTCTCTTTGCGCTTCGGCCTCGTCAATGGCAGCCAGGTTAATCGCGCCTAACCGCTTTATTTTATTCTGTAACGCTTCAAGCTCTTGCTGCCATTGCTTTTCCTCAGCCGCAGAAGAAAGCTCTTCCAACACACGTTTTAAACTAAGACCGGTTTCGGCTAAGGTTTCCAGCACGGCCTGACTGCGTTCCTGCAGCTTAACCTGCTCAATCTCTGTCGTTTGCAAAGCCTCATTGACCTGGCTTATTTTCGTCTGAATTACCGACTGCCCCTGAGTCAGCTGTTGTAAGTCATGCTCAAAGCGCGACAACAGCTGGCGTTGCTTCTGCAGTTGTTCTGCAACCTCGCCGCGTCTATCCAGTAACTCAATCAGCTGCTCATCTAACGCACTCTGGCTCTCGTCTGTATCGACAGTTTGGTGTTCATCCCGCTCTTGCACAAGCTGCTGGTAACGTTGCTCGCTGCGTTGCTGTAGTTTCTGTAACTGTGCTGACTGAGCCTGCAAGTTTTGCTGCTGCATCGTCATTTGCTGCTGTTGGCTGCGCAGTTGCTGTAACTGTTCATCTTCAGTACGAGCCTGAGATTCCAGTTGCTCGCCGTGACTTTCATCAACCTGCTCAGCTTGCTCCAGCATCAAGTCAAACTCTTCCAGTTGCATTTCAATTTGTTGTTGCTGTTCAGCGGCTTTTTCAGCATGCAGCCGTTGTTCTTGCTGCTTGTCTTGCAGGCTTATTAGCTGCTGCTCTATTTGTTCCGCCTGCTGTGCATTCCACTGCAACCGTTGTTCCGCTTTACCTCGTTCATTCTGAGTCTGCTGCACCTGCTGCTGAGCCTGCTCCAGTTTTTCTTGCGCCTGCTCAACCTGCCGCTGGGTCTGTTGCATCTGGTTATCACTTTCCGACAACTTAACAGCCAGCGTTTCAAGTTGCTCTAATAAGGTTTCGCGTTGAGAGTGAAGGTGCAGCACACTGTTGTCTTCGTCAATACGAGCCGCTATAAAACCGTCTTGCCAGTACCAGTTACCGGCTTTAGATACCGCAAAACTGGCTTCACTTTGTCGCAGTTGCTGCACGGCGTTCACATCTTCTTCAAGCGCCAGGGACTGCTGTAATGGCGCCCAATAACGCAATGATCCTTTCACTTTACTGGCCAGAGACCAGCTTTCAGGTTCTTTTTGCTTAATTGGCCAAATTAACTTCACACCGCTGACAGCTTCTAATTGTTCCGGAGCCTGCTCCAGTATCACGGCATCCAGCCAGTCGTAAGCCAGTTGTTCAACCGCCATTTCCCAGCCGTTTTCGGCCTGAAGCAATTCCCGAACCCGCCTGCTGTCAGGATAGTTTTCCTGTAACCACTGTTCACTGCGGCTGTCGTTGTTGTGCTTTCCTTTCAGCAACTGTTCAATTGCGCTTAACTGAGCCCGGGCTTTATCTTGTTGCTGCTCAATATGCCGGTGGTGATGCTGCTGCTCTTTATAAGCTTGCTGAAATTTCTGCAACTGCTGTTTACTTTGCTGATAACCGAGCTCTTCTTGCTCAAACTGATGCTTTAATTCAGCCAGCAATTGCTCATTATCATCAACCGATAACGCTTTTTTCTGTTGCTCCAGTTGGTGTTGCTGATTTTGAAACTGTTCAACCTGTTGTAGCGCGTAATGCTGACCTTGTTTGACCTCTTGCAGTTTAAGTTGCGATTGCTGGTGCTGTTTTTCTATGTCGCGTTGCTGTTGTTGCTGGTGTCTTTGCTGCTGCTGCCATTGCCGCCATTGCTCATTGGCTTGTTGAGACCGCTCCGAAACACTGTCGAATTGCTCTTCTATGTGCTCCAGCTGTGGCTCCAGCATCAGTTGCTGCTCTTCCAGTTGCTCTCTTTGCAGACGGTCATCTGCCAGCTGTTCATCCAACTGCTGTATTTCTTCGGTTAACTGCTGTCGGCGCTGGTTACGTTGCTCTTTTAACTCTTTTTGGTGCTTCAGTGTCTGCTCTATACGAGTTATTTCGTTGCCAACGGAGAACATTTTCTCCTGAGACTGCTCTACCTGATGGCGCGCTTCCTCCGCCTGCTCTCTCAGCTCAATAGCGCCCCGTTCGTCGCCACTTTGCTGAGCCTGCCAGCGTTCAAGCTCAGTTTGCTGTTCGGAATACTGTGCCTGCAATTGCTGCCGCTGGTTATCGAGCTTTAACCAACGAAGCGCCTGAAGTTCCCCTTTAAACTTACGCTCTGCGGCTTTTAGCTCTTTGTAACGAATTGCGGCCGCCGCCTGACGCTCTAACTTTTCCAGTTGCTGCCCCAGTTCCTCACGCACGTCATTGAGGCGCTCCAGGTTCTCGCGTGTGTGCAGCATGCGGTTTTCAGTTTCTTTGCGCCGCTCTTTATATTTCGAAATACCCGCGGCTTCTTCAATAAAAACACGCAGCTCCTGCGGGCGTGATTCAATCAGGCGGGAAATCATACCTTGTTCAATAATGGCGTAGCTGCGGGGCCCCAGCCCGGTTCCTAAAAATAAATCGGTAATATCACGGCGGCGGCAACGGCTGCTATTTAGAAAATAATTTGACTGACCATCGCGGGTCACAAGACGTTTCACAGAAATTTCGTTAAATGCTGCGTACTCGCCCTGAATGCGACCGGAGCTATTATCAAACACCAGTTCAACACTGGCCTGGGAAACCGGTTTTCGCGCGGTAGAACCGTTAAATATAACGTCACTCATGGCATCGCCACGTAGGTTTTTTGCTGAACTTTCGCCCAGCACCCAACGCACCGCATCAATCACATTGGATTTGCCACAGCCGTTCGGACCCACAACGCAGGTCATTTGCTCAGGAAAAGGAACTTTGGTTGGATCCACAAAAGATTTGAAGCCAACGAGTTTGATATGTTTTAGGCGCATTCAGTTGTTTTAATTATCTATTAGCACGACAGTTTATCATCACAAGGCTTTTTCTTATCCCGGACTCTAGCAGATCCAGTCGCTATTTGTAACAATTTAGGCCTTACATTGCCATGGTATTGCCTTATTCTATAAAGCAATTAAAAACCTTTGGAGTATTCATGCATAAAGCTGCCTACAGCAATTCTGGATTCGCTTATATAGGGCGCGGATTAGAACTTATCCGAACCAAAGGTCTGCGTCGTTATGTGGTGGTGCCTATTCTGACCAACCTTATCCTGTTTGGCCTTGCCTTCTTCTGGTTGTATGGCGAAGTGGATTATTGGCTGAACCGTTTTATGGGCTGGTTACCCGAGTTTTTTCAGTGGCTGGAATTTATCTTGTGGCCGCTGGCTATAATTACCATTATTGCGCTATTTTCATTCATTTTCAGCACCATAATGAACGTAATTGCGGCACCCTTTAATGGGCTTCTGGCGGAAAAAGTCGAACGTTATGAAAGTGGTGAAAGTTTGGGCGACGAGGGTTTCTTAAGTTTGTTTAAAGATATTCCACGTACCCTGAAACGGGAAATGCAGAAACTCATGTACTACATTCCGCGGGCACTCGGCTTCTTTTTATTGTCGCTGATTATCCCGGTTATTGGGCAGGTACTTTGGTATGTGTTTGTCTGCTGGATGATGTCGATACAGTACTTAGACTATCCGTTCGACAACCATAAAGTGTCGTTTCCGCGTATGCGTTCAGCGTTAAACGGACAACGCGGCAAAACCCTGGGTTTTGGCTTCGGCGTTACCGTGCTGACAATGATCCCGCTGATTAATCTGATTATTATGCCGCTAGCGGTTTGTGGGGCAACCTCATTATGGGTTGATCATTACCGTCGCAGCGCATTAAATTAAAACAGTGTACGACTGAGCAAGGGCTCAGTCGTTTTTCTTATTTGTACCACCAGACTCAATGCCTTGCTGCGTATCGTCAGAATCAAGGTAATCAGAATTTAACCGTTTATTGGTTTGCACCCCCATCTGGCGGAATTTATCCACCCGGCCAATTAGGTTCCCGCGTCCTGTGCTCAGTTTTTTCATGGCTTCCTGATAACGGTTATCAAGGCTCTGCAAACCATTACCTATTTTTTCCAGGTCTTCAACAAAACCGACAAACTTATCGTATAAACGCGCCGCATCTGTGGCTATTTTTTCAGCATTCTGGTTTTGATATTCATACTGCCAGACATTATGCACGGTACGTAGCGCCACCAGTAAATTGGTCGGGCTGACCAGCATAATTTGGTTATCCAGCGCCAGCCGGATAAGCTCAGGGTCGCGATCAACCGCCAGTAAAAACGCGGGTTCTATCGGAATAAACATCAACACATAATCCAGCGTGCGCAAGCCTTCCAGTTGATGGTAGCTTTTTTTGCCCAGTTGTTTGATGTGCTGTTTCAGTGACTGAACGTGTTCGTTTAAAGCGCGTTCCCGCTCGGCGTCATCGTCAGAATTAAAATACCGTTCGTAGGCCGATAAACTCACTTTCGAATCAATAACCACATCTTTTTTGTTCGGCAAATGCACAATTACGTCGGGCTTAAATGACTTACCGTCTTCATCGCGGTGATGTGCCTGTGTCTGATACTCATGCCCTTCGCGCAGACCGGACTGTTCCAGAATACGTTCAAGTACCACTTCGCCCCAGTTACCCTGTTGCTTGGTATCACCTTTTAATGCGCGGGTTAATGCTTCAGCCTCAGACGCCATTTGACGATTCAAGTCTTTAAGCGACATCACTTCATTTTTTAAAGCGGAGCGCTCTTTAGTTTCATCTGTATACTGCTGGGTGATTTGCTTTTTAAAAGCATCAATTTGCTGTTTAAACGGTTCTAACGTTGCTTGCAAAGACTGCTGATGATGCTGCTGCAGCCCTTTCGACTTCTCATCAAAAATACGATTAGCCAGGTTTTCAAACTGCTGTGTCAGTCGTTCTTCACTCACTTTCAATAAGCTCAGCTTTTCCTCGGCCGTTTTTTGTTCATGCTCAGCCCGAGCTAAAGTTTCACGTAAGCGACTGTCTTTCTCATACACCTCGTGCTGCAGCTCGTCGACTCGCTCACGCAAAATTTCTGCGTCTTGTTCCAGTGCCGTGCTTTGTTGCTCTGCTTTAAGACGCAAACGCCGTTGTTGCTGCCAAAGCAACAACAACGCCGCAACCACAGTTACAACCGGCACACCAATTATTGCCATCCATTGCCAGAGTGCCAGGGTCATCATTAGGCTCCTAATTTTTCATTCAGGTCGGCAATTTTGGCTTTCCAGATAGCAGGGCCTTGAGTATGCGCATTCTGACCATCGCTATCCACCGCAACGGTAACCGGCATGTCTTCCACTTCAAATTCGTAAATGGCTTCCATACCTAAGTCTTCAAAAGCCACCACACGGGATTTTTTAATGGCTTTAGCGACTAAGTAAGCTGCGCCGCCTACGGCCATCAGGTACACCGCTTTATGCTTACGAATGCTTTCCACGGCTTCGGGCCCGCGTTCAGCTTTACCGACCATGCCAATAATACCGGCTTCTTCCAGCATTTTTTCGGTGAACTTATCCATCCGGGTTGAGGTTGTCGGTCCGGCAGGGCCGACCACTTCATCACCCACGGGGTCGACCGGTCCAACGTAGTAAATAAAGCGGTTGTTAAAGTCCACCGGTAGTTTTTCACCGTTATCCAGCATGCTTTTAATACGCTTATGCGCCGCATCTCGGCCCGTCAGTAATTTACCGGATAAAAGCACGGTTTCGCCCATCTTCCAGTCCTGAATAGCTTCTTTCGTCACTTCGTCCAGATTTACGCGACGCGCGTCATCACCCAGCTCAAAAGTGACGTCAGGCCAGTCTTCCAGTTTTGGTGGGGTTAAATCAGCCACACCGCTACCGTCCAGTGTAAAGTGCGCATGGCGTGTCGCCGCACAGTTCGGAATTAAGGTTACCGGTTTAGATGCCGCATGGGTCGGCAAGGATTTTATTTTTACATCCAGCACCGTCGTTAAACCACCCAAACCCTGCGCGCCAATGCCTAACGCATTCACCCGGTTAAATATTTCTAAGCGCAGCTCTTCTTCGGCAGTTTGCGGGCCACGTTCCATTAACTCATGGATATCCACAGATTCCATCAGCGATTCCTTAGCCAGTACCCCTGATTTTTCTGCCGTACCACCAATACCAATGCCCAGCATTCCCGGCGGGCACCAGCCAGCACCCAGCTTAGGCAAGGTTTCCACCACCCAGTCCGCAATAGAGTCACTGGGGTTCAACATCACCATTTTCGATTTATTTTCAGAACCGCCGCCTTTTGCGGCAATCATTACTTCAATTTCATTGCCCGGCACCATATCAATGTGCACCACGGCCGGCGTGTTATCGCCGGTATTTTTACGCGCACCGGCAGGGTCTGCCACAATAGAGGCCCGTAGTGGGTTATCCGAGTTGTTGTAGGCACGGCGAGTGCCTTCGTCCACCATTTGCTGAACGGTCAGGTCTGTTTTATCCCACTGCACCCCCATGCCCACTTTCACAAAGCAGGTCACAATACCCGTGTCCTGACAAATTGGACGATGTCCTTGTGCAGACATACGCGAGTTGGTCAACACCTGCGCAATGGCGTTTTTCGCCGCTTCGCTCTCTTCCCGCTGGTAGGCTTCATCCAATGCTTTTATAAAGTCCAGTGGGTGATAATAGGAAATGTACTGTAACGAATCGGCGATACTGTCAATAAAATCGGCCTGACGAATGGTGGTCATGGAACTGCCTCTTGGTTAACTTTTGCGTGGCGCTATAATAGCGTTTTCACTGACAACTGACCAGTGCCGCTGACTGGTGAATATTTGCTGTGATACTATGTCTGTTATGAACAACCAGCCTTAACTGCGAGCATGATGTGAGTGTCTTCCCCGATCTCTGTGCGATAAAACTTAACTGTCAGGCCTCAGCTGTTGAACTCTTTCAACGTTGCCAGCATGAAAGCTATGCTTTGCTACTGGATTCTGCCGCGCAGAGCCATGAGAACTGTGCCTACGATATCATTTTCAGGCAGCCGCAACTGGTCTTAAGCTGCAAGGCGGGGAAATTAAATGTATCGTCAGACGAGAATCTGGAATTGCCTCCCGCCCCAGAGTCTGCGGCTGATCTTTGCCGTTATGCAGAGCAACTGAATGAGTTATCAGGTCACTATAAAGGTCCTTCAGACCTGCCTTTTCAAGGGGGCTTTGCCGGTGCTTTTGGTTACGACCATGGCCGCTCTCTGGAGGTTATTCCTGAGTTTAATGCCGACCACTACCGATCTCCCGATGCGGTGTTAGCCTATTACAGTCAGGCACTCATTATTGACCGAAAAACCAATACGACCTGGTTAGTTGCGCCAGCAGAACAATTAGAAGCATTAACCCGGTTCTGGTGCCAGACAACCTCGGCAGAAAGTACTGAACCCTTTCAGCTAGTCAGTGACTGGCAAAGCAACATGAACCAGCAGCAGTACACCGATAAATTCGAGGCAGTACAAAACTATTTGCTGGCCGGTGATGCCTACCAGATTAATTTAGCGCAACGGTATTCGGCAAACTACCAGGGCAGCGAATGGCAGGCCTATCTAAAATTGCGACAGGCGAATTCGGCACCATTTTCAGCTTTTATGCGCCTGACCGACAGTGCTATTTTAAGTCTTTCTCCCGAGCGTTTTTTATTAACCGATGCGCACGGCCTGGTGGAAACCAAACCGATTAAAGGCACCCGCCCGCGCTTCGGCGACGAACATCGCGATCAAGAGAGCCAGGAAGCTTTACTAAATGCGGACAAAGACCGGGCAGAAAACTTAATGATTGTCGACTTGTTACGTAATGATCTCAGTAAAAACTGCCAACCTAACAGCATCAAAACGCCGCGTTTGTTTGCCATAGAGAGCTTTCCCGCGGTTCATCACCTGGTATCAACAATTATTGGTCAATTACCACCTGACCGCACAGCACTGAGCTTGTTTAACGGTGCTTTTCCGGGCGGTTCTATTACCGGCGCCCCCAAAATTCGCGCTATGCAAATTATTGAGGAACTGGAACCTCACCGCCGTAATATTTACTGCGGCAGTATGGGGTACTTTTCTCAACATGGCCGCAGCGACACCAGTATTACTATTCGTACTCTGCTTGCGGAAAATGGGCAGCTATACTGCTGGGCCGGCGGAGGCCTGGTGGCAGACTCAACGGCGGCGGAAGAGTATCAGGAAACCAAAGACAAAGTGTCGCGCATATTGCCAGTACTAGCCTCATGAGTATTAGTACTCGCGCAGACTTCATTCGTCGCTTTAGTCTTTACCCGTCACCGCCTGTCGAGCGCCGAATTGATGAGCCACTGCGAAAGCGCCTGCGTCCCGCGGCGGTGTTAATTCCAATTATTGAACGCCCGCAGGGACTGTCATTGATACTTACCCGGCGTTCCAGCACATTGCGCAAGCACGCCGGTCAAATCAGTTTTCCCGGCGGCCGCTTTGACGATACCGATACCGATTTACTGGATACCGCACTGCGCGAAACAGAAGAAGAAATTGGCCTGCCGCGCAGTCAGGTGGAAGTTGTCGGGCGTTTACAGGACTACCCGGTCTTATCTTATTTTATGATTCGTCCTTACGTGGCTTTTGCATCACCGCAACAACCTTTGGTCGCTGAGGAAAGCGAAGTGGCTGAAATTTTTGAAGTACCGCTGGCTGATATTTTAGACCACGGTAACCACTACGTTTACCGTATTCGTAAGTTCATCTATGACCGCGTTTACTTCATTCCCTGGCAGCATCGAAACATTTGGGGCGCCACCGCCGGTATCTTGCGTGAATTATCAGAGCAGCTACAACCCGACAGCAAAAACAACTTCAGACCGCTGAACTGAGCACTTATTTTCGCTTAAAACTTGCTTCCCCCCACATGAATCATGCGACAATACTATAATGAACAGAACAAGCATGCGCGACAGGTAAGGATAAGTATGATCAGCGTTTTTGATATCTATAAAATTGGTATTGGCCCTTCCAGTTCTCACACTGTAGGGCCGATGAAAGCCGCTTATGATTTTTTGCATATCGCAAAACAGTCAGGACATCTAGATAACGCAGATGGAATAAAAGTCGAACTGTTCGGTTCACTTGGACAAACGGGTAAAGGTCACGGTACCGGTAAAGCGGTTATTCTGGGGCTCGTCGGCGAGACTCCTGAAACGATAGACACTGACACTGTTGAAGATTTTCTGGAGCAAACCCGTAAGACTGAAAAGCTGAATTTGCTGGGTGAGAAAGACGTTTCTTTTCCCAATGAAGGCGCTATTACTTTTCACCGCCGAAAAACCATGCCCAAGCACGCCAACGCCATGGAGCTCAAGCTGCTGAAAGATGGGGAGATCATTTATAGCGATCTCTATTATTCCATTGGCGGCGGCTTTATTGTGCGCGATCAAGATTTTGACGAGACTCTGGAAGAAGCCATAGAGCAATCGGCAAAACCGATTCCATACCCATTTAACAGTGCCGCGGACCTTCTTGCTCATTGCAAAGAACATGGTATGCGCATGAGTTCGTTAATGATGGCGAACGAAAAAGTCTTTCGTAGTGAAGACGATATTCGCACTGGTCTGATGAAAATTTGGCGTACCATGCAGGAAAGCATCAACAATGGCATTACCACCGAAGGTATTCTTCCGGGAGGCCTAAAAGTGCGCCGCCGGGCTTCATCCTTTTATCAGCGCCTGAAAAAAGAAAAGTCTGGTGATGCCATGCAGGTAATGGACTGGGTCGACCTTTATGCTCTGGCCGTTAATGAGGAAAATGCTGCTGGTGGGCGTATCGTAACCGCACCGACCAATGGAGCGGCAGGTATTATACCGGCGGTAATGAGCTATGCTGACCGGTTTATCGAGACTTTCGACGAAGACTCTGTTGTGCGTTTTCTGCTGACATCGGCTGCTATCGGTATTCTTTATAAGAAAAATGCTTCTATTTCCGGTGCCGAAGTTGGTTGTCAGGGCGAAGTCGGCGTTGCCTGTTCAATGGCAGCCGGAGCCTTAGCCGAATTTATGGGGGCGGACCCTTCTACGGTGGAAAATGCCGCGGAAATTGGCATGGAGCATAATTTAGGCTTAACCTGTGACCCTGTCGGTGGTTTAGTCCAGGTGCCTTGTATTGAACGCAACGCTATGGGCTCTGTCAAAGCCATTAATGCTGCTCGTTTAGCGATGCGCGGCGACGGTGACCAAAAAGTGTCATTGGATAAAGTGATTAAAACGATGTGGGACACCGGTAACGACATGAAGACCAAATACAAAGAAACCGCGCGAGGCGGTTTGGCTGTCAATATTACTGAGTGCTAATTAATAAGTCTACTGCCGGTGTTTAGCGCATCGGCAGCGAACAATTCACAAATAATTTATCAATTTCATCCTGAGTTTTCATTTCCGTAGCTTTTTGTACCTGTTCCCGCGTTAAGTGCGATGCAAAATTTTCTATAAAATCATACATGTAAGTTCGTAAGAATGTTCCTCTGCGAAAACCAATTTTGGTTGTGCTATGTGCAAAAAGATGCTCAGCCGGTATCGCAACAAGATCGGTATCCACTTTAGGGTCATAAGCCATACTTGCCAAAACACCAATACCAAGCCCCATCCTGACGTAGGTTTTTATGACATCAGCATCGGTTGCCGTAAACACAATTTTAGGTTCATGCCCAGCTTCGGCAAAGGCTTTATCAAGCTCGGAACGCCCCGTAAAACCATGCACATAAGTGACCAACGGAAACTCAGCAATCTCATCAACAGATATTTTGCTCAGTTGTGTCAGTGGGTGAGATTTAGGCACTACAATCGATCGATTCCAGTGATAACACGGCAGCATGATCAGATCGTGGTACAAGTGCAATGCTTCGGTGGCAATAGCAAAGTCTGCCCGCCCTTTTGCCGCCGCCTCACTAATTTGCTCCGGTGAGCCCTGATGCATATGCAGTGAAACTTTTGGATACCGCTGAATAAATCGTTCAATAACGGAAGGCAGGGCATAACGCGCCTGAGTATGAGTGGTCGCAATGTTGAGCTTCCCCTGATCCGGCAAGGTATATTCTGCCGCAACCGTTTTTATTGACTGAACGTTATCCAGAACGTGTTGTGCAACGCTAATAATATCTTTACCGGCAGTTGTAACATGAGTTAAATGCTTTCCGGTGCGCCCAAATATTTGCACGCCCAGTTCATCTTCCAGCATTCTTATCTGCTTGCTGATGCCGGGCTGAGACGTAAATAAGCTTTCAGCCGTAGCAGAAACATTCAGATTGTGATTCATGACTTCAACAATGTAACGTAATTGCTGTAATTTCATTGGCGAACGTGCCACTCTGTTTGCGAAATGTGATATAAGAAAATACTATAATAACTTCAGTAACTATGACAAATATAAAAACGATAGCAACTGTATTTGTCGAAACTTTTATCGGTACGACAGGAATTGGCTTCTATGGCTCAGCGCACATTCGATTTTTCAACCGTACTGGCTTCTTCTGTACATGATATGAAAAACTCATTGTGCTTACTCATTCAGATGATAGAAGAAGTGTCTGAACAGGTCACAGATAGCAGTGCAACAGAAAAAATGGCGAAAGTCCATTACGAAGCCCAACGGATCAATTCCAGCTTAATGCAAATGCTGACGCTTTACCGTGAAAATAATGATGCGTTGCCGTTAAATATGGATCAGCACCACCTTGATGAAGTCATTGAAGAGTTACTGCTTAATAATGAAATTTATCTGGAACAGCGGAACATAGCAGTCAGTACAGAGATAGCTGAAACAGCTACCAGCTGGTTTGACAGAGATCTCATCTTTAATTTACTGAATGACGCCATCATTAATGCAATGCGCTATACCGCCGATAAACTCTTTATTAAAGTTGAACCAGACGATAACGGTGGTTGCCAAATTACGGTTCATGATAATGGTGAGGGTTTCCCTATTGAGATGCTGGAAAATGCTACCATGCCAATGCAACAATTAAATGTTCAGCAGGCGCGAACGGGACTTGGGCTCTACTTCGCTCATTTGATTGCAAATGCGCATGAGCGAAACCATAAAAAAGGTTTTATCGAACTCAAAAATAATGGACACTTAGGTGGTGGTGTTTTCTCTTTAACATTACCCTGAAAACAATAATAACCTAATGAGCGTAATATGATTTACACCATTGTTATCGCACTGATTGTATTACTGATAATACTGGCAGTTATTGTCGGTGCGGTGCAACAACATAAACAGCGTTTAGAGTTAGATCGTCGCAAAAAAATGGCGCGCTTTCGCAACTCTCTCGAGCAGATTGAAGACCTTATTCATATGTCGAGCTTCTTTCCGGTCGGAAAATCCATGCTGGTTGTGCTGAATAGTCGAGCACTGGAAGTCCTTAAAAGCATGAACAGCACCTCTTCGTCAAAAGACTATCAGGCGCGAATACAAGATTATGAGGAACGCATACAAAGTGTTGATCGCAATGATACCTCTTTGATCAGTGAAGACTTTGAGATTCCGCAGAACGACAAGCAAATTATAGCCATGATCAATGGACTGAAACGTTTACGAGGAACATTGCGAAGCGAGCATTCACGTGGCAGAGTCGACAGCAATGTTTTTAGTGTTGAAGACCAACGCTTAACTAAACTCCAGCTAAAAATTAGCATTGAGACTTTAATACGTCGCGGCCGTCATGCTTATGAGAGCCAAATGCTGGGCTCCGCAAGGCAATATTATGAGAAAGCTCTGCGTACCATTGAGGATCAAAACTTTAGTGATGATTACACGACTTCTCGCCAGCAATCTATACAGCAGGCACTGGAGCAAATTGCGCAAGAATTGAAAGATGCTCACGCCAGAGATAAAGAAAAACATAAAAAAGAAGACGACTTAGAAGAATTATTTCAACCGAAGAAAAAGTGGTAAATACAATGTCAGACTGGAAAGACCAACTGAGCCAGATGGTTTATTCAACAAATTCAGGCCGGGTTGAGCCAGATCCTGAGCCCGAACATGTTCCGCAAGGGGATGGCATAGTGCGCCTGCGCCGGGAAACAAAAGGCCGAAAAGGTAAAGGGGTCACCATCATCACTGGCTTAGATAAGCCGCAAGCAGAGTTAAAAGCCATCGCTAAAAAGCTAAAACAACACTGTGGTGTTGGTGGCTCGCTAAAAGACTATGACATTGAGCTGCAAGGTGATCAACGGGAAAGCATTGAAAGCTGGCTAAAAAAAGAAGGTTACAACGTTAAGCGGGCGGGAGGCTAAGGTCATATTCAATATACAGACGACGACCATGATCACGCCAGTCAACGTAACTTGAGAAGTTTTTTATCAACTGCAGACCTCGTCCAAAGGCGAGTACCTCATCGCCCTCAACATTTTCCTGACACTCGATAAAGCCATTTTCACTATTCGATGCAATGCTGAAAGACAGTAAACTACTGTCTGGTTGATATTGAATATCAATTTCTATTTCAACGTCTTTTAATTCAGCCAAGCGTTGTTCCCGGGTTCGGTAATATTCATCAAATCCTTGTCCGGTTTGCTTTATTCCTGAGTCGAGCTGCAGCACGCTATGTTCAAGCATATTATTAAAAGCTTCTGCCAGTAACAAATATAAAGCGGTTTTGTGAGCCCGGATCCCTTCCAGATGGATAAGTGAGTCCACCAGCTTAATAATCGGGTCTTGACCCTTAATCTCGTCTTCTTTTAAATAAACAACTAACCGAAAAGGCAAGTGAGTCACGTTATTTTCAGGCTTACTCACGGGTAAATTAGTCACACCACCACAGTCCAGGCAAACCAATGAGATATCATCCAGCTGTTCCTGATTCTCTTTAAACGTCTGCAATGCATTAACTAACCCTTCAAAGTCCCGTTCACAGGCATAGCGTAGCAGCAAGATTTCAAAGCCTCGTTCAGATAACCTTTCATCAGCTTTGTTTGTCATTTCGACAACACCATCAGTATAAGTTATCAGGCGGGTATTCTCTTCGACGAAACAATGGCTGACCTGGCTACTGAACTCATCCGGTGACAGGATCCCCAACGCCATATGCTCGGGTACTAATCTTTTTTCTACTTGACCGGCTCCATTAATCAAAAGCGCATCGGGAATACCGCCATTCCAATAGGTTAAACGCTCGCCGTTGGCTGATAACTCGGCTACAAAAGCCGCACAAAACATATCATCAGGTAACAGCCTAACCAGCTTACGATTAAACTCTTCTACCATATTAGCCACAGAAAGCCCTTTTTCAGCTAAATCAAAAAAGGTCTGAGAAACCGGTAAAGCGCCGGTTGCAGGCGCCAGCCCGTGCCCGGTAAAGTCACCAACAAACAAATAAAAGTTACCTAACGGCCCACCTTTAGTCAGAACTAAATCGCCATTAAACTCATTGGCAGGTGCGAGATAGGTTTTTAAGAAGGAGTGCTCAGTTTCATTTTCCTGCAATGCATTCGCCAGCATATGACTCACAATATTCTGCTCACGTTCCATACGATTAGAATGATAAGCCAACGCTTCATTTTTATCTTTCAGGGAGTGACTCAACTCACGAACGCGAGCATGCGCATTTAATTTAGCCTGCAATACAACCGGTTCAAATGGGACACTAATGAAGTCGTCTCCCCCCGCCTCCAGACATCTCAACAGGGTTTCCTGATCATCCAGCGCAGTGATAAATAAGATAGGTAAATGAACATCACCACTCAAAGCTTTTAGACAAGGAGCCGTCTTAAACCCGTCCATAATTGGCATCATCACATCCAACAGAACAACGTCCGGTGCTAAGCTGGTAAAGATATCAATGGCTTCTACACCATTTGAAGCACAAGAGACTTGATGACCAAAACGCTTAATTAACCCCGTCAACATTACCTGATTTGCAGGTTGGTCATCGACAATCAATACTTTCATCAGGCAATGACAAACATCTTATCAAAGCGTGAGATATCGAGAATGCGACGCACGTCCGGCTTAGCATTCACTAACTGAATAGCTTTTACGCTACTACCCAAAGATTTACGCATGTTCAGCAACATACCCAGCGCGGAACTGTCCAGGTAGTCGGTTTCCCTGAGATCGATAATGACAGTGGGTTGTGAATCACCAATGTGGCTGTAAGCCTGACGAAATTCCTGCACCAGACTAAAATCAAACTTGCCTTTTATGGCGATAACTAATTGCTTACCATCATTTGAAAAGTCACGACTAACGCTCATACTGACTCCTTTTTTTAATGAGCTTAACACAGATTTTCTGATTGAGTTTATCTGCTGAATACCCTACTCTTTCCGTCACAATAAATCCTAGTTATTTAATGTTGGCCTAATTATGGCAATAGCTTTCGACGAACTTCGTATTTTACTTATCGAGCCATCCGATGTGCAACGAAAAGTCATTACGCAACACCTGAATCAGGCAGGTATTCAGCATACCCGCGGCGCTTCTACCATTGCAGAAGCTAAACAAGAAATACTTCGTTGGCAACCGGATATTGTCACCAGCGCTATGTATTTTTCTGACGGCACTGCCCATGAACTGATTCAGTTTATTAACGCCAAAGATTTAAAAGATACCTTACATTTTATGCTGGTGTCATCAGAACACCGGGCGGATCAACTGGAGCAATTCAAACAAGCCGGTATTATTGCTATTCTGCCAAAACCTTTTACTCCGGATCAGCTGCAACGGGCAATTACTGCCACTATGGATATGATGGAACCAGAGCTGCTTCATCTTGAGCTTTATGATATCGAAGATTTGAGAGTACTGATTGTCGATGACAGCATGACCTCCCGGCATGTATTAAGACGGGTTTTCGAGAATTTAGGGGTTGAAAGTTTTGTCGAAGCTGAAGACGGACAGCAAGCTATAGAAATTCTGGCAGAGCATCAGTTTGACTTGATTGTTACCGACTTTCATATGCCACAAATGAACGGCAGTGAACTCACACAGTATATCCGAAACAGTTCAACGCATGCCCACACACCAGTATTAATGGTGACAGCCCGCGCCGATGAGCCTCAACTTGCCAATGTGAAGCAAAGTGGTGTTGATGCACTAACGGACAAACCTTTCGAGCCAGCAACGCTGAGAACGCTCATAGCGCGTTTATTAAACAGCTAAAGTGTGGAGTCGTTTCAATAAAAAGCCCCTGCCAACTCAATTGACAGGGGCTTACTTCTTGTAGCTTTTGCTAAAAATTCTATTCAGAAGGTTTCTGACGATACTTTTCGTACAGCTCGGTATGACGGCTGCTTAAACTGACTTTACGGCCATCAATATAAAGGTGCGTTAATTTTTGCCCAATGGGGTCCAGTAAGTCACCTTCCGACACGCTAAGAGATGCACTCTTTCCAACTTCAAGTGACCCCAGCTTATCCGCAACACCAAGAATTTCAGCCGGTTTCAATGTAATGGCTGTCAAAGCCTGTTGTTGATCCAGTCCAAAAGCAACCGCGTTGCCCGCTGCAAACGGCAAGTTCCGCACGTCCCAGTATCCTGGATACGAGATAGCAAAGTTAACGCCTGCCTCTGCCAAACGAGCCGGTGATGAGAAATCTTGATCATAACCTTCGTCATCGCGACCCGGCAGCCCGTAAGGGGAACCGAAAACAACCGGTATATTCAACTCTGCTAATTTATCAGCAATGCGCCAGGCGTCTCTTGCTCCCATCAGTACCAGTTCAAAACCGAATTCCTGACTGGTATCAATAGCCTGTTCCAACTGACGTTTGTCGTTAGCATGCACATACAGCTTCTTGCTGCCATCGAATAAACCAAGCATGGCTTCCCAACGCTGATCAACGTTAATGGCGAGGTCAGCCTGCTTAGCATCGTAATAAGCTTTCGCATCAGCAAAAACTTTCATCAGCTGCTGACGTGCTTCTTTATTAGCTTTGCGCTGCTGCTCTGCAGAACGACGTTCCCACCACGTATTGATAACATAGGTACGAGGCCATGAAACATGTACCCCTAATTCTGCGGAAACCAGGGCGTCCTGAGTATTCCAGCCATCTAAGTGCATTAACGACGACTGGCCTGCAACTAAGGACCCTTCAGGGGCCACCTGCGCATGAGTAATACCATGGTTTCGCACCGTCGGTATAATCTCCGAGTCGGCATTAAAAGCAATGTGTCCCGCAACTTCCGGATGAACATCACCGACTTCACGCGCATCTCGCGTAGCACGTACCGCTTCAATTTCATTCAGGCCAATAGTGGTATCCATGGCAATAACTCCCGGGTACACATGCTGACCTGAAATATCTATCACTTCAGCCCCGTCGGGAATACTGACCTCACGACCAATAGCCGTTATTTTTCCATGTTCAAAAACTAAGTCAGAGTCAGTTAAAACACCATTAGCAACAGTGTGCAAAATCCCCCCCTGAAGTACGATGGGGCTGTCTTGTTTATCGCCCGGAACCTGGTCGTGTGCTACTGCACTGTTGAGTGCCAATGCACTCACTAAAGCAGCACTAACGGTTGTCAGTAGTTTATTCATTAGTGTTGTCCTCCGTGCTGATGCCCTTTACCGGTAAAGTGATCCAACCAAAAATCATGCTCAGTATCACAATGCCAGGTAGGTTGAGCCGGTTTATAACCGTCTTTAGCCCCCTCTTTCGCATCATCACCTGCCGCTAAAACTTTCTGGATAAGTGCGTTTTTCTCTTTCTTAACCGTCTGTTGGTGCTGCTTATCCAGCTCACGGTCAAAGAATTTGCGACCATTGATCCAAGTCTGCTCTGCACGCGCATAAGCGCTTAATGGGTAATGGCTCCATAGAACGAAGTCGGCATGTTTGCCTTTTTCAACAGAGCCAACATAACGGTCTACTTTCAACTGCTTCGCTGGATTAATCGTGATCATTTTCAACGCTTCATGCGGGTCCATATCACAATAAAGCACCGATTTAGCAGCTTCGGTATTTAAGCGACGCTGTAAGTCATTGCTGTCCGAGTTAATACTGGTTAATACGCCGCGTTCCTTCATTAAACAGGCGTTATGCGGAATGGCGTCATACACTTCAAACTTATATGCCCACCAATCGGCAAACGTGGAACCGCTGGCGCCGTGCGCTGCCATTTCATCCGCTACCTTATAGCCTTCCAGAATGTGAGTAAAAGTATCCAGCGTAAAGCCAAAATCTTCTGCTACCTCCATTAACATCAAAATTTCTGATGCGACATAAGAGTGAGCATGGACAAAACGTTCACTGTTTAAAATCTCAATTAACGTTTCCAGACGGTAATCAGGACGCGGGGCTGCAACTTTACTGCGCTCTAAACGACTCATACGCTCATAAGCCTGTTTTCGTTGCTGATATTCAAGAGCCGTCTGAAAACCATCGCGCATAATCGTTTCAACACCTAAGCGAGTTTGCGGGTAACGAACCGTCATGTTGTCGCCCCAATTGCTCTGCTTAACGTTTTCTCCCAGGGCAAATTTAATCGACTCGGGTGCTGCATCAAACTTCATAATATTTGCATCAGTTCCCCAACGCAGTTTGATGACTTGCGCCTGCCCGCCAATAGGGTTAGCTGAACCATGAAGCAATTGCGCCATCGTCGTACCGCCAGCCAGAGAACGATAAATATGAATATCATCCGGGTTGACCACGTCACCAATTCTGACCTCTGAAGTAACAGCTTCAGAGCCCTCGTTAACACCGCCTTCAATGGCAATGTGCGAATGCTCATCAATGATACCCGGAGTCAAATGCATACCGGCACCATCAATTTCAGTAACACCGGAAGGCGCCGATAAATTCTCGCCAATAGCCGAGAACTGACCATTTCGAACCAATACATCGGTTTCTTCCAGAATACCTTCTTCACTTGCCGTCCACACAGTCACATTACGAATCAGGACATCTTGTCTCTCCGGCAGGCCGTTAAGACCATACGCAACATTGGGGAAGGTCAATTCACTAGCGTACTCAACCGAACCAGTCTCGTTTGTTGTTTCTGCTTTACTTTCAGGCACATCCATCTGTGCCTGCAAAGTAATTTCATCGCCTTCCGGAGAAACGGCTGTTACCGCAAATGCATCTTGTGCTTCAGGCTCTAGCTTAAAACGCCAGCTGCCTGCAGGTGCCAGCTCCAGGTCCGTGACAAAAGACAGAGACTCGGTATCAGACTCTACATGGCGCAATGCACTCGTTTTATCGCCAACTTTAACTTCGCCCGCTAGCCCGGCTCCGGGCTTAATTTCAACCGCAACTTCCTGCCCATTCCAGTCAATACGATAAGTACCAACGAAGTCGACTTCATCACGGGATACCAATTCATTTTCTTCACCCTGTAACCAGACTGACTGAATGGTTCCATCCGCAAAGACGTCACCTTTTACCATGACAAAGTCAGCCATATAGCCTTGCGCGAGCTTTCCGGCCTTGTCTTCAATGCCGGCAATTTTTGCCGGCGTTGTTGTCAGTGCGGCAAGGGCTTGCTCTTCACTCAAACCATGCTTGACCGCTTTACGCAAATTCGGCCAAAACCTTTCTGACTTTTCTAAATCGTGAAGGGTCAGTGCAAAATTAACACCCGCGTTCGCTAACATAGCCGGGTTAGATGGCGCACGCTCCCAATGACGCAAATCCGCTAAGTCGACATCAAGATGCCCGTCAACACCTTCAACCTCGGGTGCTGCCGGGAAGTTCAGTGGAAGAATCAAATCACTTTCAGCATTCTTAACCGCATCTAAACGAGCGTATTCATAGCCTGATGCGACATAGACTGAAGGTACGTTAAATTGATCAAAAACGTCATCGGCCCGCAATAGTGATTTCTCATCACTGACCTTGAAAACGATTCCCTGCTCCCCGATAGTCGTCAATGAATCAAGCGCGGCGTTGAACTCGACCGGTTGATTATGCGCCTGTTTACCGTACGAGCTCTTATACCAGTTAGCATCAGACAACGTCTGCCTGACAAGCGCTATACTTCCCATCAAAGAGGAAGGGTATTGTTGTTGCGATGAACCTTTATCAAAAGAACCAAAATGCTTGGCTGTGCTTTGATAAATCACATCGTTTGGTATTTTATCAGCTAATGAAACCGTCACTGCCCGGCCTTGAAAAATACCGTCTAAGTTCGCTGACTGAACGCTGGTAAATCCCTGAGATACCCACTTGTTAGCATCTTCTGAGTTGGTTTTAAATTCACTAAACCAATTTTTTTGCGAATGAATAGCGTCGTTTGCCGCATTGCCACCCTCGCGCTCATTATTATAAATTGGCGTTTCCGATCGCTCTTGCTCCGCACTGGCCTGAATCCCGTAACTACTGTAAGGGTCAATAAACCCCGGATAAATGGTATAGCCCGTACCATCAATAACTCGGGCCCCTGCCGGAGCTCGATTATTACGTTCAACAGACTGAACGGTGCCATTTTCAATAACCAATGTGGCATTGCTCACCGACTTTCCCGGTTCTGTAATAATTGTTGCGTTTTGAATCGCTGTCAGACTCGGCGTGTTGTCTCTCATCCCATTGGTACGAGAAGTCTGATCAGCAACAACCGAAGCGGTCAGTACCGACGTTACGGCTAACGTCAATGCACTAAGCTGATGCACTTTTTTCATGAATTGTTCCCCATTTTGACTTCTTTTTTATTCTGGTTATGCTCTAACACAACTTACTTTGTTTTCTATAAGAGTGACAAGCATTAACCGACAGATCGTGTATTATTAACGATTAGTGCATTCAATAAACGGAGTCTTTCCAATGAAAAAACAACTGATAACAACCGCCCTGGCTGGCTTGATGGCGCTTTCCTTTAGCGCCACTGCCGACGAAAACGCCTTTAATGATGCCGACAAAGCTGTGGAGTACCGTCAAAAAGCTTTGTCAGTTATGAAAGAGAACTTTTCCGCTATGGCAGCTATGATCAAAGGCGAAGTTGAGTATAACGCTGACTTTTTCCAGCGTCGCGCTGACGATTTCGAGAAAATGTCAGGTATTCCATGGTCTGGCTTTGCCGTTGAAGGTGCAATGCCCGGCAATAACTCTGACGCATTGACCGCCATTTGGGACAACTGGGAAGATTTTCAGCAGCGCGCTAATGATTTACAAGAGTACGCTGCAAAACTGTCAGAAATCAGTCAGCAAGGCTCTCTTGATTCGATAAAGCCTGTTTTTATGGACACAGCGAACACTTGTAAAGGCTGTCACGACGAATATAAAGACTGATTAAAGCAATAACATTAAAATTAACCAGACAGCGATCGTCAAAATCATACCTTGCCAACCAGGTTTTAAATTTGGCGCTTGCTGGCTGTTTTTTCGGTAGCCGTGCACCATCGAGGCAATAAGTGGTGTTCCTCTTAAACGATAAAAAAACACAGCCAGTATATGTACTGCAATAACCATTAATATCACATCAAACTGGCTTTTATGCCAGCTGGTTACTGCTTTCTGACCGTCAGACGACAACCAATTGGATAACGGCCCCGAAAATAGAATACCATCGGTTGAAAATAACCCCGTTAATACCTGACTTAACAATAAACCAAGCATAACAATAACGGCCCAGCCACCGGCGGTGCTGTGGGTATTCTCTGCCTCGTATTTTCCCTTAAAAACCGTACAAAGGTGCTTCGCAATGGCGGCAGGCGACCTTAAAAACGTGCGAAACCTCGCACTTTCACTACCAAAGATACCCCAGGCTATTCTCACAATGAGTAAGGCTAACAGCGCAATTCCAATATCTTTGTGAAGTTCCATACGCCCGTTTTCTACAGTCCACCAAAGACCGCCCAGAAAGATGATCAGCAAACCGTGAAACAAACGAATGAAACTGTCCCAAACTTTTATATAATTTCCTTTTTGATTCATATTGTTAGCTCCAAGTTACTGGGAATAGAAAAAGCTAAGTGCTAGGGTATAATTAATTCTCTTTAATGGGTAGTGACTATGCATAAAGTACTTATTGCGGACGACGATTTTATCAGTCTTGAAGTGTTAAAAGCGATGTTTGCTAACTTTGACGTCGAGATATTAACAGCTATGACCGGACAGGAGGCTTTGTCTCTGGCGGAGCAAAAGCTGGAGCTTATCTTTCTGGACTATGAAATGCCCGACATGTCCGGGGCCGACGTTTGTCGCCAGCTAAGGCAAACCGAAATGCATCAGAGAACACCGATTATTGCTATTACCAGCCACCAGAGTGCCAGCGAAATGAGCGCTTGCCGCGAAGCCGGAATGGACGCCACGCTGCATAAACCGGTTTCACCAGAGGCACTCAGTGAATTAATGTCGGGCTATTTATAAGCCTTTCTCTTTGCGCTCAGCTACTGATGTCTGAATCTTTGGTCATCTGCCAGTTGTACCAAAGATTCGCTCTCTTTCAGAAACTGGCCCGAAAACTCACCAAAATATTCGCTAACTTCATTAAAAAGTCGGACAAAATCCGTTTTTTTGCCAGCTTCTACATCATCAATAATAGAAGAAAATCGCTGCAGATAGCGTCTAATTGATGAAAATTGAGATTTATTAGCAGCGATAATATCCGCGTAAAGCTCTGCATTCTGCGCAAACAAACGACCAATCATCATCAACTCCATTCGATAAATAGGAGAGCTGAGCTCTAATAACTCTTTTATATCGACCTGTTCCCTGGCCAGATGAACGCCATAAGCAAAAGTACTTAAGTGACGCATGGCCTGGATCCAGCCCATAGCATCATCATGCTTATTAGCATCAACCTTGTGCAAGTGCGCGCCCCAATTAATAAACTGGTTCAACACCCACTGATATTGCTCCTGATTACGACCATGAGTGACCACCACCAACTGTTTTGCCAGGTTTTGTACTGATGGTCCAAACATTGGGTGTAAACCAACAACCGGACCTCTATGCTGCTGCAGCATTGCCTTTAAAGGAGCGTCTTTAATACTGGTGACATCTGCCAGCACGCAGTCTGTTGGTAAAGGGGGCAACTGCTTGATTAATTCTACCGTTTTATTGACCGGCACACTCATGAGTACTAATTGTGCCTGAGCTAATTCATTTTGCGTTGGCCAGTCATCGTCTTTATCTATCGTTATAACCGAATACCCGGTTTGTTCTAACTGACTCACTAAACGCGTACCCAGTGCCCCTTTTCCTCCAAAGACAAAGACAGGTCGTTTAAGCTGCAACGAGGTAGCGGCGGCTTGAGAGGTCTGGGTCCGGTACGATTCACGAATAATACGGCGCACAACATCTTCAATTAACTCTTCCGATAAACCGGCAGCTTTTGCTTTTTTTCGACGTTCTTTTATTAAATCGCGCTCTCTCTCAGGCACATATAGAGGTTGCTTCAACGAACGTTTCACCTCACCCACCTCGGCCGTTAACTTAGCGCGCCTGGCAATTATCTCAATTAATTCGTTATCAGTAGCATCAATGGCATTGCGCAGTTCTGACAACTGTTGGTCGGGGTCATGACTCATGAGCTGTTATTTATTCCTCTTTTATCACTTCAAGAACACGATGGTAAGCTTTCTGAACTTGCTGCATTTTAGCGACACTGCCACCCTTGTCAGGATGGTATTTATGCACCAGTTTACGATACTGCTTTTTGATAAAAGCACGGGTAACCGGCGGCCCCACTTCCATCAGTAGCCACGCGTCTTCAACCGGCATATCGGTTCCGACTTTAGCAGAAGAATGTCCCATGCGCTGCCAAAAATCATCCAACATGGACTCGACATCAGCTTCCGATGTTCTAGCCAGTTGATTTAAATCTAAATAATAGTCTGCCAGCGGATCATTCTCAGCCAAAGCTGACTCACCGCCGCGCCAGGGCTGGCACTCTATATTCAACGTATGAATAAAAAGCTCGTACCTTTGTTGCTCTCGCCAGCGTTCCCGTAACTTGTACAAACAATGAAACAACAAAAAATGAGTCTGAAACAGCGTTAAAGGATCACGCAGAGCTTCTTTATCAAAAAACTCATAAGGGGGTGACTGCAACGACTCTATCAATTGAAGCTCCGTCCAGTGAGGCTTTGCTTCCAGGCTTTCAGCCAAAATTTGGGTTAGTATTTCAATGTCTTCTTTCATTTTTAAAACACTATCGCTATTATGTAGTACTTGCACTAATTAATTGCTTGTAATGATTGGACTTCCCAGTTTTCACTAGACAGTTTGTAGCTTATCACAGTACGCCTTTTCAAAGTTGGCAAGCCATACACCATCTATGTGAGAATCATGCTTTTTGGGATTGTAAACACCCCGATAAAATCAAATATCTCAGTCTTCGCCTCGTTGCGACTCGGATATCCCCTCTTCCAGATAACCCGTTTATTTATTAAATATGGCAAAAAGCTCTGAGCAACAACGTTATCGTGGCAGCTTCCACTTCGGCTCATTGAACTTCCAATACTTTGGGCCAGACCGGTTAGGTATACAAAATAGCATACCAATTTAGCCTAAAGCTAAGTAACACGAGCAACTCCGACACTTCAGGCTTTCATGTTTGTTTAGTCAAACGTATACTTGGCTTATAGAAGCATCGTTAATTCGGTATATAAGACGATTTTCGGTAACTAAAGGTATATAGGAGTCCTAAGTGACTAGCTCTCAAGTAGAATTGAACAAAGTTACGGCGATTGAACCTGAACTATTAAAGCTTGACACGGAGAACCCGAGGTTATTCGGTTACTTAGACTCCTCAAGTGAAGCCCCAAAAGAAACACTTATAAAAGAACTAATTAGCTTTGGAGATCTTGGTGAACTGATACAGTCAATAGCAGAGAATGGTTATCTATCTATTGAACCTTTAGTAATTTTTAAACGAGATAATAAAGACGACCTTTATACGGTTCTTGAGGGAAATAGAAGACTTGCAGCAATTTTTCTTCTAAAAGATAAAGATTTAGCGAGGAAACTAAAAATTTCGGTTCCCAAAAGTCTTAATGAGTCGGTATTAGACTCAATGAAGTCTATTTCCGTGTATCGAGTTAAAGATGAAAATGAAGCTAGAGCATTTATAGGATTTAAACACGTTAATGGCCCTCACAAATGGGATTCATACGCTAAGGCACAATATGCTTATAAATGGTACAAGGAAGGGAATGGAATCACTATTGAGGATATTGCCAATAAGTTAGGTGATAAAAATAATACTGTCCGTTCATTACTATCTGGTGTTTTTGTTCTTGAGCAAGCTAAACGTAATGATATCTATGATATAAATAAGGATAGGACAAGTAAAAAGTTTTCTTTTTCACACTTATATACTGCTCTTAATCGTACTGAATATAGAAACTATTTAGCTCTCAAGCCAGACTGGAATAATGAGCTACATGACGATCCTATTCCTAGTGCAAGCCTCAGTAATCTTAAAGATATACTTATTGGTATCTACGGTTATAAACCAGATAACAGACCCGCTGTTGTAACCTCTCAAAACCCAGACTTAAAAAAATTTGGGCAAGTACTTAGCGATGAAAATGCGATAGATTCATTCAGAAACGGTGGAGATCTTACAATAGAAGATTTATATAGAAAGTCACGGGATCCTCTTGACTTAGTGAAAGAAAGTATTGTCAATCTAAATGACCGATTAGATAAACTTTCTTCAACTCTCGACCGTGTTTCTGGTACTGATTCATCTTTTTTAGTTTATTCAAATGAATTTAAAAAGAAAGTACAAAAAGTGCTAATACAACTTGATATTACGAGTAAATGAAATGACTCTAAATACCTATCCTCTTGATAAAAGTTATGAAGACAAATTGGACTGGTTGGAGTTATCTTGCTTAAAAGATGAATATTTTATATATAGAATTTCTGAGCTTGAAGGGATTATTGAAAACTCAGAGGCTTTAGATAGTCAAGATATTCAATCCGAGGACGCGGATAAGGAATCAGAGATTAGTGTCTTATTAGATTTAATGGGTCAAAGGGTACGTGCCCTAGATGGGGCATATCCATTCACACTCTCAGAAGATGGTCATGAAATAAGTTTAGTCCATGAAGAGTTGCATCAGTTAAAAGTAAGTCAACACGTGTATTTGTATTGTCTTCTGGTTTCACACGCTGTCCGTGATGATGTCCTCGGTAGTAAGATGCAATTGACAAATGATGACCGTGATTTGATGCAAGTTTGTTCTACCATTGCATTAGCCGGATACTCGGGAGGAAACAGTTATTCCTTTGGATTTCCTCGTCCTGATAAAACAGGCTTTTACGATGCCTTAGTTGATGTGTGTGAGCGAGTTAAAGAATGGGAGCTCAAGCCACATAAGAATATCAATGCTCATGTCCGAGAAAATTTATGGTCAGTAAAAGACCATGGCATAGATATTATATCTTGGACTGAAGACGATGTTGATGATCAACCTGGAATAAGGTCTGTTATTTATGGACAAGTTGCTACGGGTGATAAATGGCAAGAGAAATCCGTTAAGGAATACCGGGAAATGCTTCATAAATATTTTTTCGATGCTCCACCCGCACAGTATTCGGATGCTATATTTATTCCATTTGATATTGATTACCACCGACGCAGTAGCGGTCAAGATAAGTTCATTTACTTTACAGAGAAATTGGGGTTTATAATGCACAGAATGCGTATTCCTCGTTTCTTTGAAAAGGGTTTAAAATTAAATTCTGAGAGACCTAATTTATTAATACAGCGAGTTAATGACATAAAAAAACTGAGTGCATTTAATAACGTTAAACTAGAGCAGTTGAAAATGGCTTGATCTAAGTTTAAATTAAGCAGGAGAAAGTGAACAACTCTCAGATATATCATTAATTTCCATATTAGTAATAAGAAGTTCTTTTCCTACTCTTTTTTCTGCTGCTGTGTAATTTAGATTGAAAGTGAACTGATTAAATTGTTCATATAGATGACTGATTTCTTTACAGTTATCATAAGTTAATAACCAGCTTGAGGTTAAACGATTAATAACTTCAGATATCTTAAAATGATCTGAATGCTCGTAAAAGTTTGTATAAAGCGTAGCTCCTTTATGGTAGTAAGGAGGATCAATACAAAACACTTTATTTTCTGGCAACTCACGTTCTGACTTTTGAATAAAATCAATTGCGTCTTCGTTATATAAATTAATTCTGTGTGAATACTTCCTTATTCTCTCAATTCTTTCAATCAAACCAGTCTTGCCAAAGCGACAATCTAACTTGTATGCTCCGTTCTGCTTTAAACCGCCAATTACACCGGCTTTCTGAATTATTCCTGATCTATTAGTCCTATTCAAAAAAAAGGTTGAAAAACCGAGATCGAATACGTCAGCACTTTCTTTATTTGTTTGTACTTCTCTCTGAGTTTTCCACTCATCTAGAGTCACTTCGACATCTCGTATTGCACTAATAAATCGTTCAGGTTGATTCAAGATGGAGTACCAAAAAGACCAGATTGAACGATCTAAATCATTCAAGTGTATTTCGTGCACATGACCACCAAACAACAACGACAAAGCGAGGCCTGCACCACCTGCGTAAGGCTCAATATAGTGCCCTCTATCTAACTCTTGCTGGTTTATAATCGTTGAAATCATGTTCCGTATCCCGAACTTACCTCCAGGATAGCGCAAGGGCGAAGGAGCCATGGCCATAATATTCTTTCCTATTTCAATACTGAGTCTAGAAGCTATTCTAACTCTTCGTAGTCAAGTATTCGAATATTCTTACAAAAATTGTTAACTGATTTCTTCGAGCAAAAATACGACAATATTTTCGATGTTATCCCAAGCAATTGTAACTGGCTTATGTTCGGGATAAATACCGGCATGAGCGTTAGCGCCAAGAGACTTAGGTGATAATGTCTTGTCTGAATCACTTTGGATTTGCTTCAAAGCCGCTAGAGAATTTTTTTGGCCCTTCGTCAGTGACTTTCCTGATGACTCAATCTGCTTTATTACGTCACCAAGAATCATGTGTGTTTTACTTCCGGCGCTGGGTGCAATTCCAGTTGCTTTCTCAACATATAAGATATAAATATTCTCTAGAAAAGCTCTTACTAAGAGAGTTACAGCCAGAGGGTGTTCATCAATACGTAGCTTTTTTATATCATTATAAACGCGGGCAAGAATCGTATTTTTGATAGACACGCCTAAACCATTTTTAAAGAGGTATGGACGGTTACTAGGATCCATTGTTCTTTTTTTGGAAGATTTAAGGGGCTTTCCTTTCTGCTCAATCTCAGTAAGCTTTTTCGGTTTAATCTTGGTTCTTGGTGCTATGCCATTACTTACCAACTGCTTAGAGTAATTCTCCCAGTCTTCTTTATTCGTTCTAGAATGTACAGGGCCTCCTTCAGCTACTAAATCACTTATAAAACGTTCTATCACTTGTTCAAATTCATTCTCCGGAACTTCAAGCACTATATCAGATTCCGAGCGTTTACTCGCAATACCCAAAGTTTTTCTAAAGTATGGGTTTCCTAAGTAACGTGAAGCTGTCGTAAGAACTCGTTCATTATCGGATTTATCTATAAACCCATGTGAAACAGCATAATCGAGTACACTTAGAGCTAGAGCATTACTATCTGCTTTATTTCTTCGTGTGTTATGACGCGTCTTTTGATTTGCGTCCCATTGTTGGGTTCCTTTTCCTTCTTGACTTCCTTCATGTCGGCGCTCTACCCAAATGTCTGCTTCTTGCCTATCGTCAAACAAAACCACATCGACTTCTGAAGGGGCATTACTGTTGTGAACCAGTCGATCAAAATATTTCTTGTAACCTGAAGGAGACCGAGCCGGATCATTTAGTAAAATTGTGGCGCATACTCTTCGATTCCCTTCTACGACAACGTATCTACCTTTATCATCCTTTATCACACCGATCCGGTCGAGTGGACTTTGCCCATTTTCAGCGATGTCACGAGCCAGAGTAGTAATTTTCTCGTTCTTTATCAGATGTTCGATTATTTGTTCTTGATCTCTAATGATCTCATGACGTGGATTCTCGGTATCTAAGTATAAATCCAATACATTTAGTCTTGTTTGAACGCTCATGATTCATCCGTGATGGTTAACCGTTACGTTAACCTATCGTACCAGCGTAGTATCATCCTGCAAGAAATTTGTAGTCGGTTGTATCCCTGACTCTGCAAGGTATTTTAAACGGTTATTTAACGAACAAAAATTGGTCATGTACAGCCTATCCTGTTAAGGACTCTTTTATGACTAGCCAAAAGGGTGTCGTAGACATATGCGATACTGGCTGCAACATTCTCTTCATGTGGATATAAAGAGTTATTTCTGAATAATTTAAAACTAGAATTCTTACTTTTCATTAATTTATAAAATACAGATGCCAAACTGCTACCTTTACTACCATAATAATGTATAGCACTATAATTCCACTCATTTCTTACAGTGCTGGGCAACTTCCAATTTTTATTTTGAGAATCAATAATATCCTTAAGCCTTTCCAAGCTTATTTGATTATCAGTGAAACTTAGTCCATTTATAATACTGTAAAGGTTGCTCCAAGCTACCTTGTGAGGCTTAGCACCTGTTTTTCTTATTTGCAGGGTGACCTCATTTTGATATGTGCCGGTCGATACATTAACAGAAAAGCTTTCATTTTTGCTTGATTGAAATAAGCTAGGTCTACCCTCTGTTGTTTGCTGTAAAAGTTGAAATATTCCTTCTTGAGATATATTTGTAATAAAACTTCCACATAGCTTAGATAGATCACAAGCTAAAAAATAAGCTGCGTAATATGTTGATACTAAAACCCAAGCTGCTTGCTGAGAATTATCGACCAAACATTCAATATTCGCTGATTGATTCTCAATCCTTTTGGCTCCAAACAAAATATCAGTTAACAGAGCAGTGAGATAAGTAGATTTATGCATCGTGACCTCAACAAGCTGTTTACCGATGACTTTAACTTCTTTATCTGAGTGGGTATTTGATAATATTTCTTTTAGCGTACCTGAGAATGCAAGCGTTTTAGGAATATCTGACTTCGAATACCCAAGTTCACCAAGGTTTTTCAGTACTTTGTCACTTAAAATTTCGTCTATCATTTATAATAGGTCTTTCGGTTCGCCCAATTTCTGACCGTGAATATCTAATAGGTCAGAAAACTCTCTAGCCATATCAGCTATAGCTGCCTGGTTAGAGCCTGAATGTTTTGAAAAGTCAATGTTTTTAATCCCCGATAAAATATCTTTCAGCGACGAAGTCGCATAGTTTTTGTGATGAATTAGTGCCATTCTGCATGCTTTATCGAAAACTTTGAAAATAGCTTGAAAGAAAGCTGATGTTGTCAGGCGGTTATCATTACCTTCAACCTCTTCTAACACCCCTTGTACAGCTGATAAATAATTCACTATCAACTTTCTTTTATCATCAAAAGAAAACTGTGATAAAACGTCACCCTCCAACAAAGGATCTATAGCTTCTTTGAACGGAACTAAAGTAACTTTTCCTCTTGCCGATGCTGTTGCGCTAGTTCGGTCAAATAACGGTGAGTCAGGTGATTCGCCTAATTCTTTAAAGAGTTTACTTCTCATCGCATCAATAGAGGTTTCATCTTCAGTTAGAAACTTCATTAGTTCAATTCTTAGGGTTTTAGGAACTCCTTTTTGCGTTGAGTTAATATCAATAAAATACTGAACTTCTGCTTTTTGATCTAGCCCAGTAAATATACACACAGGCAGTAACGCTTCTGATTCTGCTTTCTTTGACCCATATAATCGATGTTGACCATCAATAACAAACAAAGAGTTTGGAGATAAACTAAGCTTTAGCTCTTCATTCAAAAATTCAACTTCACTACCTTCTTGAGCACTTAATATTATAGCTCCAGGAATTACGTTTCCTGAATCTAGATACTCGGCTATTGAGTTTGCTCTATTTTCATTTAAATGCCTCTGGTAGCCAGTTTCTGGGTCTTCATCAACGCGAGACACTTTTGAAAACTCGAATATCTCTTTTGCAGTCATAGCTGTCAGGTAAACATTTATGTACTCATTACCAATATCAAAAGCTTTCTTTCTAATTGTTCTCATTTTCTCTCCTAGCTGACTGACCAGTTACAGACGTTTAAATATAATGTCAAAGTTCTTAGGCCACAAAATTTTGGCCTGGAAACAGGAAATGATGTTTTCTTATTAAAAGTTATCCTTAGATTACCAGCTTCTACTGTCATTTACCGGGGGATCAAGCTTTATACTGCGACTATTATCCCGTAATAACCATTATCGATCACACCCTAAAAGTCATTTAACCATAAACTGAAACGCAGGAACACTTCTGGTTCCTGCGTTTCAGTTTTCTATGCTTTCCAAAGCATTTCATCGTCCCTTTTAATTCCTTGCCAGTAACCACACCACCAACGTGACAATCCACTGGAAAGAACTTTATCCGCTAGACAACGTAACTTTTCAAGCTGCGTATACCGTCTAGTGTTCTCTCTCCAGGCAAATTCATTGGCATAGTCTTGCATGTATTTAGCTTCCATGCGATGACTCACGCCATACTCCCACCGCCGAATTCGGCTAAAGAAAGATTCGGCTTGATTGTTGTTCACACCATCAATTGTGCTGTATTCGGTAGAGTGTTGGACTGTTTCGTGTTTATAACCGAGAGAGCACTGCAAATAAGCGGAGCTTTCATCCGTTTCAATATAAGTGCCAGGCTCTACAAACCGTCGAATTAGTGACATCACATGTTTTTCATCTTCTGCCATCGCAACCCGACAGATGGTTCTCACAGCCCCGGTTCCTTTAGGGCCTAATTGACGAAGATTGATAATAATTCGCCGGTTACGCTTCTTTCTTTCAAGGTTAGCTCTGGAAATACGACTTCGTTTTGCACCCTGCGACTTCCCGAGCTTAATTTTTGCAACGATATCTTCTGGTCTCCCAATTCGCCGAAACTGACCGCTTCTCGGCTTCCCTCCGAAGTGACCACCATCAATTTGAACATGTCCTTTCAAAGGTGTTAAATCTTCGGTCTGAGTGATGGCTTCCTTGAACTTATGTAAAAGTGTGAAGGCTGTCTTATAGGATACATCAATATCCCGAGACAATTGAGACATTGAAATTCCCTTTGTTTCGGATGAATACAAGTACATAGCTAAGACAATTTTTCTTAGGGTAAGCTTTGAGTTAGCCAGTACTGTCCCAGAGAAAAGGCTAAAAGAACGGTCACAATCGCGGCATCGCCATTGTTTTCGGGTTTTAAGAAAGCGAGGTGGCTTGATAGCGCCACACTCAGGGCAAACAGTTGACTCTTCTCCCTTAAATTTTATGTGTTTTAGAAAGTTAAAATAGTCATCGTCGCTCCAGTTAAGAAGCTTAATAAGCGAAAAATCCCGGACTTTCTTTGATAGTAAAAAATGCTGTGACATAAAAACCTCTTTATAAACAGTTAACTAAAAATTGGGTATAAAGAGGCCCTGCCTCACTTGACATTAGTGAGGCTATTACACATACTGAGGATACAGGTTGGGAAAACTTGTATCCTACGAAGCCGAAGCGTTTACCAGACGTTTCGGCTTTGTGCTTTTAGGGCCATTTCGTTAGAAAGTAATGTTCGTTTTCATATTCCTCCTTTATCCCTTTGTTCGACTAACCAATCCGCTACATCAACAGTCAACGCGAAAGATGTTCGCCTTTTAACTGGTGTGAACAGCGGAATACTAATTGCCCCTCTTAGTCTCGCTTTTCTTAGCGCAACTACACTGTTGTAACCTAAGACTTTTGCTAGTTCTGAGCCGCCTATCATTTGCCCATGCTGAGCAACTAAATCACGTTTTAGCTCCTCATATAGCTCGTCTCTTCTTTTCATGATTCCGCCTGAGTCTCTATCTGTTCCGAAGAAAAACCTTATCGTTGATGCCAAAGTTCAGTACAGTAGATTTTCAGGTACTGAGAATCTACTTGCTTTTTACTAAGATGTTGAAAAATAAAGAATGGAAATGTATACGTGGCCCGGACATTTGATATGTCCGCATTGCATAAAAGAAAATAGGCAATTAAGGAAAGATGCCAGGGTAGGAATGTGGTTAGACTCCTTGTACTTTTTCACCGGAAGTAGTTCGATTACCGAGCTTGAGAGAAAAATTTGGGGAAATAGAGGATATGCCTCGGGAAATAGCAGAGTAAAAAAACTCGACAAATATAAAAAAAGGAATCCAGCTAAACCTTCCGCTCGACGTATTAATGAAGTTGGTCGCCTCATACCTAATAGTATCCAAGTATTCAACAGTCCTTTATGGAGCGCTTTAGATATAGAAAAAACAGAAGACACTCTGTTAGACGAATTCAGAAGTGTCTCAGAAGGTACTTTAAAGCCGGACGGCTCTGTAATCGGAAGCAGGAAAGAACAATTATTTAATGTAATTGAACTGAGCTGGTCTGCGACACAGCTCAAAGAGTTTGCTATATGCGTACTTGCATTTCAATTAGCGTGTCGGGGTAAAGGAATAAAACGACTAGATAAGAGAAAACTTTTGGCTGTAAATATATGTGCGGCATTATCGGCAAATTTAATATTTCAACATCAGGACTTTGTAACGAGCTACCCAAGTTTCAACAAGATAGTTTTTTTAATAATCGACATGATGCAGGTCACTTGCTCAGGCTGGTATCCGGACGCTACCTTCTTACTGAATGACTACCGAGATTTGGAGCGGCCCATTCATAATATTGAACGGCTCAAAAAAGAGATACTTTCACGCTATTCACCAAAGCATCTTAAGTCCAGGTTCAGGCAGTGCATTATTTTCTTGAACGAGTATGACCTAATGTATTACGTCTATCATAAGGAACTTGACGACATTAGTCTCTTACTAGACGCTTTTGAGAAAAGTGGCTTCGAGAAAGGTATGGGTTTAAAGGTTTACTTATAAGCTCTCGATAAGAGCATCGTTAGCAACACTGTAGTGGCAAACTAAATTTCACATTGCTCCAACCTTTAAATATAAGGTGGTATCGTATTGTCAACAACGGTTGAAAACTGATCCACACCCTCATTGAATCAATTTTGCTCCGTTAATAACAGTATCACGGCATTTTTATTGGTTATTGTCTCAAACAGGTGATTTTATAGTGCTCTATGAGTTTTGCTGTTGTTCAAAGGAGTGAGGACGAAAGGTATAGCTAACGAAGTTCTAATGACAGGTATCAATACACAAGGCCATCATGACCTTTTCTATGTCTATAGATGAATACCTTTGGTTCACAAATTACATGCTTGCATCAGATAGCCAGAAAGTTCTTTCTATATTATTGCAACCATGGCATTTAATAGTGTCGTCAAAGGTAACTCCATCTGCTTTTATCCAAAACGTCCATTCATATATCGGCTCCGAGTGATAAATTGCAGGAATGTCGACTTCCTCTCCCGGATTCATCATTGGCCAATTAAAAGTTAGTAACCCTGTATTATCCTCCCACCTAAAGTAGGGCTCTATCCAAGGAGTTGGCTTAAAGTATGGTGGACTTCCATTATAAGAGTGAGTGGTGTGAATCTCACCTCGCAAGTTCTTCAGAGGTAAGTCTCCTGCATTTCTAATGACTATAGTTGAAGTAAGGTCATCGCCATTGCTTGCTACTTGAAAGCCAATATCAACTTCAACCGCATACTCATCTTTAGTAAAAAAATAAACAAAAACACCCGCTGCAACAGCGATAGACAAACTAGCTATGGCACCTTTAATTTTCGTTAGGCTAGCTTTCACTTCTTCGAAGTTTTGAACCATAGAAAATTTCCATTATTGTTACAATTTTGTTTAAAATATATACTATCCATCGTTTGCTGAAAAAACAATGCCCTTTCGTTAACCTGTAAATTCCGATACAAAATAGTTCTTCTCCATTTTGAACTGTCACTATTGCGTGACGAGAACTAAAATTGCCAAACAATGCGCTCATATTAAGCTGGAATACGAAGGTAATTCAGTACGTATTTATGCACTAGGGAATACGGGGGAAGGGAGGTACCTCTTTAAATAGAAACAAACTGCTCTATAAATTTCTAGTTAGCTAGCGGTGATAGGCTCCGCACTTGGAGCCTTTGAAGAGTTTATTCTACGGTTAGTTCTTTACCTTCTAATAGTCCGCTACTAGAGAGCGTTACCGAGAATCGTTTGAACAACCCAAAAAATTGTTGCAAGGACATATCTAGCCTTAACTCACGCACTCGAACTGTGTTTGTTTGGTTTAGCTCTTCTTTAATATTACCGAAGTCACCACGTGATTTAGCGACATAAAATGTAACGTGTACGTCACTATTTTGCTCAAGTTGATGAACTTCTCCGGAGAAAAAGTCTACCGCTACTACAACTTCATTTTCATCTGCCAGCTTTTGTTCCCTAAGAAAATTAGTGGGATCATTCTTATCATGGTTGTCGGCAACAGCAGATCCTTTGTTATCACCATATTGAGTACCAGCTTTAAGTATCATTTAAACCCCTTACCTATAATCAAGTATTTGAATATTATATTTTTTACATACTCCGACGATTTAAGCAACAGAACGCATTTATTAAACTTGCCCTATTTAACTAATAATTTTAAATTTTTGGGTTAGCTGTGTTTTAAAACCAAACGGAGTGTGACTCATTAATTATTTTTCAAAGATAAAACTGTTACCTACTAAAGTAGCCCTTCAGTTGCCACAGCCGGTTATTAGGTTGGTTAACTTTATACTCGTCTTCTGGAGCCTTTACCGACTCTAAAATGCCCTTCCTGACTAAATCTTTCAAACGATATCGAATGCTAGTCCTAAACTGCGCATAGTCATCTACATCCTTAAAATATATACCTAAGAGAGGGGTGGTTCTGATGACAACATCATCTGTCGTCAGGGCTTTGTCTGAACTGTGCATAACGGTGTAGATGGCCTTAGTCAATGAACCGTATTTAAAGCGATTTTTAGTTTTTGGGTGAATGTCAGGGACATCTCTGGGGTCTAGTGGTATTTCGTGTAGCCGAATAACATCGTCGACACTTTTAAGCTTTGCCTCGATTAGTTTAAGATCCAGACTTAAATCTTGGAGTTGGGATTTCAGCTTCTCGCGCTTACCATTTAGGCGAGCACGTTTACTGACGAGCCATTTTAATGAAGAAGGGATACGTGTAGTCATGAAAAGAAGTTTAACTTTCCATATGACTATTTTTTAGTGCAAGTACTACATAATAGCGAACACTATCAAAAAACCCAGCACAAGGCTGGGTTTTTCTTTGCTATTTCGTTTGTTTGCTAAAAGCTTAAGACAGCTTCTCGCGGATACGTGCAGACTTACCAGAACGCTCACGCAAGTAGTACAGTTTCGCGCGACGAACCGCACCACGACGTTTGACTTTAATGCTGTCAACTAATGGGCTGTGCGTTTGGAAAGTACGTTCTACACCTTCACTGTTTGATACTTTACGTACGGTGAACGCTGAATGCAGACCGCGGTTACGAATACCGATAACCACACCTTCAAACGCCTGAAGACGCTCGCGGTTACCTTCTTTTACTTTTACATTTACAACAACAGTGTCACCTGGTGCAAACTCAGGTAAATTTTGTTTCATCTGCTCTTCTTCAAGAGCCTTAATGATGTTTTGGCTAACTTTTGCCATTTTCGTATCTCCTATCCTAGGTAAACTGTCCGCTATTCGCCGGATGACTGTTGCTCGATAAACGCTTGCAACAATGTTTCCTGCTCGTCAGTCAGAGCTAGGCTATGAATTAATTCTGGTCGTTGCAGCCAGGTTTTACCCAAAGACTGCTGTAAACGCCAGCGACGTATCTTTTCATGGTCACCGCTTAATAACACCGGCGGTACCTGCTGCTCATTATAAATTTCCGGTCGAGTATAGTGCGGGCAATCCAGTACACCGCTGGCAAAAGAATCTTCTGCCGCAGAGTCCTGATGTCCTAACACTCCGGGAATTAAACGTGAAACCGCGTCAATAAGCACCATTGCCGGTAACTCACCACCGCTTAATACGTAATCCCCTATCGACCATTCAGCATCAACGTATTGTTTAATAACACGTTCATCAATGCCTTCGTAACGGCCAGCAATCAAAATCATTTGCTCATTGTTGGAGAGCTGTTGCACTCCGCTATGATCAAGTTTTCGCCCTTGTGGTGACAAATAAATAACAGGAGTATCCTCTCCCAGGCTTTGTTTTGCTGCGTTGATAGCATCCACAAGTGGCTGCACCATCATCAACATACCCGGACCACCGCCATAAGGTCTGTCATCAACAGTCCGGTGACGGTCATGAGTGAAATCACGAGGATTCCAGACACTCACTGTCAGCAAACCATCCTTTATTGCTCTGCCGGTAACACCGTAATTGGTGACTGCCGCGAACATTTCAGGAAACAAACTAATGATACCGACCTGCAAAGGTTTGCTCATCAAAAGTCCGACGGCCATTCAACCTGAATCCGCTTTTCTTCCTTGTTAATCTCAGTGATATTTTCACTTTGGATAAAAGGAATTAACCGTTCAGATTTTCCGAATCCGTCATTGCTGTTTGCCTTTACAACCAACACATCGTTTGATGCGGTGGGCATAATTTGTTCAACCACACCCATATCATAGCCATTGGTGTTTACTACACGCATACCAATAAGGTCACGCCAGTAAAATTCATCATCAGCTAATGCCGGTAACTCATCTGCAGTAATACAAATATCCGCTCCGGTAAGGCGCGCAGCCTCATCACGATCGGATATGCCTTCTAAGCGGACGATTAGTCCGTTGTTGTGGTGTCGCCACTCAACAACTTCCAGTTCGCGCTCAGTTTTCTGGCTGAGTAACCAAGGGCTGTATTCAAATATCGATTCCGGATCATCAGTAAATGACTGCACTTTCAACCAGCCTTTGACGCCATACACCGCACCAATGCGGCCAACGACGATCTTTTCTGACTGCTGCATCACTCACCTACCTGAATCAATTAATGCTTACGCCGCAGCGCTTGCATCTTTAACTAATTTAGCAACACGATCAGATAACTGAGCGCCTTTGCTTACCCAATGCTCAATACGGTCAACATCAACACGAAGTTTTTCTTCCTGACCACGAGCTACAGGGTTAAAGAATCCTACTTTCTCGATGAAACGACCGTCGCGTGCATTGCGACTGTCAGCAACTACCATTTGGTAGAAGGGGCGTTTTTTCGCGCCGCCACGTTGTAAACGAATGGTTACCATTGCGTTCCTCAATATAACTGTTTTGTAAATGTAAAAAATAGCAAAGCCCTCCGACAGAGTCGGAAGGCTCGGCAATTCTACTGATTTTTACTGCAAATGCAAGCTTGACGCGCTTTTTCCTAACGTCCGGGGAACATTCCTGGTGGCATCTTCCCGCCCATGCCGCGCATCATTTTTTGCATGCCGCCACCTTTCATTTTCTTCATCATTTTTTGCATCTGGGTAAATTGCTTAAGCAGCTTGTTCACATCCTGAACCTGCGTGCCCGAACCCGTTGCAATGCGGCGTTTGCGAGAACCCTTGATGACATCCGGGCGTAAACGCTCTTTCGGTGTCATTGAGTTAATAATGGCTTCCATACGCAAGGTCATTTTATCGTCCATCTGACCTTTCATTTGCTCAGTCATTTTACCCATGCCCGGCATTTTGGTCATTAACCCCATCATGCCGCCCATTTCGCGCATTTGCACCAACTGGTCACGAAAATCTTCCAGTGAAAACTGGCCCTTTTTCATGACTTTTCTGGCAACTTTCTCTGCTTTCTCTTTATCGACTTTCTGTTCAACGTCCTCAATCAGAGAGAGCATATCGCCCATGCCGAGAATTCGCGATGCGACACGGTCAGGATGGAAAGGCTCCAGAGCGTCGTTTTTCTCACCAACACCCAAAAATTTGATAGGCTTACCGGTAATATGACGAATCGATAAAGCCGCACCACCACGGGCGTCACCATCGGTTTTAGTCAGAATAACACCGGTTAAGGGTAATGCTTCACTGAACGCTTTGGCGGTATTTGCCGCATCCTGACCAGTCATAGCATCAACCACAAACAGCGTTTCAACAGGGGTGATGGCCGAGTGCAGTTGCTGAATTTCCTGCATCATGTCTTCGTCAATCGCCAAACGACCCGCGGTATCCACTAACACCACATCAATAAACTGCTTACGTGCCTGTGCAATAGCGGCATTGGCTATATCAACCGGCTTCTGCTCAGTCGAAGAAGAGAAAAACGCTACACCAACCTGCTCAGCAAGAGTTTCCAGCTGTCTAATAGCCGCCGGACGATAAACATCGGTACTGACCACCATCACTTTTTTCTTTTGTTGCTCAGTCAGGTATTTGGCCAACTTACCCACGCTGGTAGTTTTACCCGCACCCTGCAAGCCCGCCATTAGAATAACAGCTGGGGGTTGAGTGTTTAGCTGTAATGGTGTGTTGCCCTCACCCATCGCAACTTCCAGCTCAGACTGAACAATTTTTACGAAGACCTGCCCCGGAGTCAGGCTTTTATTAACCTCGGTGCCCACGGCCCGCTCTTTAACTTTAGCAATAAAGTCTTTCACCACAGGCAAGGCAACATCGGCCTCAAGCAGCGCCATGCGAACTTCGCGCAGAGTTTCTTTAATATTGTCTTCGGTCAGCCGGCCTCGACTGCCAATAGAATGTAGCGTTTGCGACAAACGTTCCGATAAATTCTCAAACATGTCGATCGTCTCTTATATTGCAATTTCTGACGGATGGTTATGAAGGCAGTATATCTGATTTGCAAGAAAGTTTCGCCCCGTAAGTATTGGGTTTGGGCGACTGACATCGTATACTCAATTCACGAACTACAAGAACCAGGGAAGTCGAGCGCGTGATGCTCTCTTTATTGTTGCTAATCAGCTTATTGGGTTATAGCGCCAGCGCTTTTGTTATTCTACAAAATATATTAAAAAACAAAGCGTTTCATCCAGCTTATCAAATCATACCTGCCGCATTGGCGGTCGTTGCGCATGGCTGGCTTATCCTGCTGCAACTTTCCAAAGACGATTTTGATCACATTAATATCTCCTCAAGTTTGGCCATTGTGGCTTTTTTAATAGCAACCTTAACCTTATTAAAAAATAATCAAGCCAGTAATCTGTTTCTGAAGCCGGTTATTTATTTGTTCTCCGCGCTGACAACACTGCTGCTGGTATTTACTCCGGCTGACTGGGGTGCGGACATAAGTACCGGACACGGATTAGTTTTTCATATTACTTTGTCATTGGTTGCTTACGGTATTCTCGCCCTCGCGACTCTCTACGCATTACAGACAAGTTATTTAAATAGAGTCTTAAAAAATCGAAAAGGCCATATGCTGTTAAGCAAACTGCCACCATTAATGACCGTGGAGAAATATTTTTTTAACTTACTGGCTCTTGGTACTTTCGTTTTATTTCTTGCACTTGGTTCCGGTTATCTTTTCCTGGACGACATGTTTGTTCAACAGCAGGCTCATAAAACCATTTTAACCAGCGTAGCGGCTCTGTTGTATTTACTCGCCGTTGTTCTGCACCGGACATCAGGTTTACGCGGACGCATTATTGTAGTGATTACCGTGCTTGCCACCACCTTATTAACATTAGGTTATTTTGGCAGTCGGTTCGTCAAAGACTTTCTCTTATCCTGAATGACACTTGACTTCATAACTGAGAACTCTACATTGTCACATTCACAGATTAATTAAGGAACAACACGTTGGACGAGATATCGACGAGCCTGTTGCTCGTGATTTTAGCTGTACTGTTATTTTTATCCGCCTACTTTTCAGGTTCCGAAACAGGCATGATGTCTATCAACCGGTACCGGCTACGCCACTTAGTGCAAAATAATCACCCAGGTGCCAAACGTGTCCAGTATTTGCTTGATCGTCCCGATCGCTTAATAGGTTTAATTCTTATCGGTAATAACCTGGTCAATATTGGGGCGTCTGCTATCGCGACAATTTTATGTCTGCGCTGGTTTGGTGACGCCGGGATCCTTATCGCCACTTTAGGTTTGACCTTAATTATTCTGATTTTTTCTGAGGTCACGCCGAAAACCATTGCAGCACTGCACCCTGAGCGTATTTCTTTTCCCAGCTCTTTAATTTTACTGCCTCTGTTGAAAATCATGTATCCCATTGTTATTGGAATGAATTTCATCACAAATTCTTTTATGCGCACGCTGGGCGTAAACCCTAAACAATCACAGATGGCTGATGCTTTAAGTTCAGATGAGTTACGCACCGTAGTTAATGAGGCCGGGAATTTAATTCCGACCTCGCACCAGGAAATGCTGGTCAGTATTCTCGATCTTGAAAAAGTTACGGTTGAAGACGTTATGATCCCCCGTAACGACATTGTGGGCATTGATATTAGCGACGACTGGAAATCTATTGTTAAACAACTATCAAACGGTCAGCACACCCGAGTACTGCTTTATCGTAACGAAATAGATGACGCGATCGGCTTTCTGCACGCACGCGATGTCATGCGCTTAATGAGTAAAAATCAATTCACCGCTGACAAATCCATATTAGTCCGTGCTGCGCGCGACAGCTACTTTATTCCGGAAGGCACGCCGCTCAACGTTCAACTATTGAAATTCCAGCGTCGCAAAGAACGAATTGGTCTGGTTGTCGACGAATACGGCGACATTCAAGGTCTGGTTACCCTGGAAGATATTCTGGAAGAGATTGTCGGCGACTTCACTACGTCTATGGCTCCGGCTCCGAGTGACGCTGTTACTCCGGAAAGCGACGGAAGCTTTTTAGTGGACGGGTCAGCCAACTTGCGTGAGCTTAATAAGGAAATGGATTGGGAGTTTCCGATTGATGGCCCCAAAACACTCAGTGGTCTTATTATAGAGCAGTTTGGTGATATTCCGGATGCACGCCTGTCGCTTCGTTTAGGCGGTTACCCGGTAGAGCTTGTGGAAATTGGCGACACCATGATCAAGCAAGTCAGGGTCGTACCTAAGCTTTACCGGGAAGCCAAAAATCACTCTAATGACTAGCCAAAGAATAAGCGCCACAGCCAACCATGTTTTAAGTCCTCTTCACACTTATTAAGCTGCGCAGCATAAGTCATAGAGCGGCTTTTAACGACTCGGGAAACCTTTACCAGCCAGGGCTTTTTTAAATAAGACTTACGCTGGTAGCCTCCCCAACCCTCATGATAATTAAGATATTGGCCGTAGGCATCCCACTTCGATACCCCATTAATTTTATACGTTTTTGCAATAAACCAACCCATAAAGTCTATTGCGTCTTCAAAATCATCGCGACTTGCCCAGCCATTACCCGTTTCTCGTTGATAATCTTCCCAGGTCATGGTCTTAGCCTGAGAATAACCGTAGGCAGAACTTACCCTCCCCCAGGGAATAAAGCCTAATAGATAGTCTCGTGGTGGCAGGGCATTATGTTTGAATGAGCTTTCCTGATACATCATTGCCATGGGCACATGAATAGGCACCCCCCAGCGTTCACGAACATCGATAGCAGCATGATACCAGTCGCGGTGCTCTGCAAAAATATGACAGACGTTCTCAGGATTAGCCGGTGGTGGCGTAGCACAACCGGTTAAGGTCACTAATAATACAGCGCTGGCCAATACTTTAGGTTGGATTGGGAGAAAAAGTTTTATTGCCATTGAACTTTATTCACTCATTTAACTCTCAGTAATTGAACACAAGTTGTTGCTGAAAAATGCATTCATGTTCATCCCCTGAACGTTTTATTTAACGCAGTCCTGACGGGCTGCGTTTTTTTATGTGTATCAGTCAGACTGTTGACCCGTTAGTGCGGCCTGCTTAAAATAATTTGTCAGGAAGGTATCAAAATCAACTTTATTATCCTGCAAATAACGATCTTCGAACGCTTGCTCTGATTCCACAGCCCATTTGGCAAAATCTTGCGGTTTGTAGTAGCTGAGCGGCTGGTTGTTCAGCTGGTCGTGGTATTGCTTCGCAAGTTGCATACCTAAACTGCTGTTATCCCGATTTTCTTCTTTAAGCAAGCCTAGAATTTGGCCCGACAAGGTTCTTTCAGGGTTCAATACCCACTCATATAAGTCAGCTAAATGATTTTGATAACGCTTATTACCCGCACTGTCATCTAAAGCTTTCGCCAACGGAGCGAAATCAGCAAATAGCTCTTCCAGCCAGTCGGCCATTAAACGCTCATTACCATTTTGCTGCAAATTTAAGCGCGGGTCACGACCCTCCATGACCACTTTAGTAAAGTTTTTATCGGCCTGTTGCTGTTGTTCCCAGCTCATCTCATTACTTGGTTGCAACAAACAATACAACAGCATCAAATCAAGAAAGTGCATCTGCTGCGCCGTAATACCAACATCGCTGAATGGGTTTACATCCAGAGCCCGAATTTCAACATACTCGACCCCGCCCCGCTCTAACGCCTGACTCGGTGTTTCTCCGTCACGTGCGGTCTGTTTTGGTCGAATAGGTGAGTAAAACTCGTTTTCTATCTGCAGAATATTATCGTTAAGCTGGCGGTAATCGTCGCCTACTTTCACACCAATTTTCGAAAACTGCTGAGACCGGGTAGTAATCGCCCGTCGCAATCCGGACACATATTCCTGTAAGGAATTGTAGGTTATCTTAAGCGTTGCCTGCTCTTTGTTGGTATAACCCAGATCACTCATTCGTAATGAGGTGCCATAAGGTAAATACACCGTGCCTTTTCCTACCGTATCAAAATTCCATTTTTGCAGAATTTTTTCGTTATTGGTCTGGCAAAAAAACGATTTACACAAAGCCGGTGAAGCGCCGAATAAATAAGGAATGACCCAGGCAATGCGCTTAAAGTTACGAATCAGAGCAAAATAACGTTCGGTGCGGAAATCCTGGCTATCGCTAACGCCCTCAATTTCAGACAGCTCTTGCCACATATCTTCAGATACCGAAAAATTATAGTGAACTCCGGCAATGACTTGCATAGTAGCGCCATAACGATAAGTCAGCCCCCGGCGATAAAGGCTTTTCATTCGCCCGGAATGTGAGTCGCCATATTTCGCAATACGGATGTCATCATCGGAGCCGATATAACACGGCATGCTCATTGGCCACAGTAATTCATCACCAATGGCCTTATACGTTACCCGGTGAATATCACGAAGCTGTTCCAGCGTTGTTTCAATATCGGTTGCAACTGGTGTGATAAACTCCAGCAGGTTCTCCGAATAATCGGTCGTAATAGTTGGATGAGTTAAAGTTTTTCCCAGCTCCTGCGGGTGATCACCAAGAGCCAGCGTTCCATTTTCTTTTATGCGCAAAGCTTCACGCTCAATGCCACGTTGAATACCCTGCCAAACTGCTGATTTTCCCGATTGCTTAAGCTTTTCGATGACTGCTTGAAATGTTGCTTGCAAAAGACAACTCCATTCACTTATACGGATGTTTTTCTGGCGATTAGCTTACTGGTAATTCGCTCAAAGGTCTATGTTTGTCGCTGTTAATTTACGCACATAACTTGGCGATTCAGGCTCAACGTGGCAGACTACATGCCGTTTATATAACCACTCGGTTACGGATTAACCATGAATTCATTCTGGACATTTTTACAGCTTATTTTTGTCATTCTTCAGGTCACCAGTCTGGCATTATATGCACTGCTGCCTGCTCCCTGGAGCGACACAGCTCTAGTCGCAATGATCCTGTTCAGTTTGATCATTGGTATTGTCATTTGGTGGTGGTCCCGTCGCAATGCGTTAACCGCCCCTTTTCGCCAGCCCTTTTTATCATCCGACTCTCTGCAGTTGTTCGAGCAAGTATTTAATGACCTGCCGACACGGGTATATTGGCGCGACCCGCAACTTAAGCTACTCGGCGGAAACCAGGCTTTTGCTGACGATTTTGGTATTGCCCCTGAGGCTTTAGCAGGCAAATCAGATGCTGAAATCGAGTCGCTTGCCAGCAATGACGTTTTACTGGAAAGAGATAAAGAAACCTTTAGCCAAAAAGCACCTTCTGTCAATGCAGAGCTAGAGCTGAAAGTGGGTAGCAAAATCCAGTGGGTAGAGCATTCCAGTGTTCCGCTTTACGACGATGACCATAACATTATCGGTATTCTTGGTAGCTACTACGATATTTCCGGCATAAAGTCGGTTGCTGAAGAAATGGAAAAAGCAAAAGAAACGGCTGAGCGCGCCAATCAGTCTAAAGGTGAATTCCTGGCCAATATGAGTCATGAAATTCGAACCCCGATTAACGCCATAGTTGGCATGGCAAACCTATGCCTTAAAACCGAGCTGACCCAAAAACAAAAGCGCTATATCAAAGTTATCGATTCGTCATCACAAGCTTTGCTGGGTGTTATTAACGACATTCTCGATTTTTCAAAAATTGATGCGGGTAAACTGACCGTTGAGCGTATTCCTTTTGACTTGCAGGATGTCTTAACTTCACTCGCTGATATGTTTGCTTACCGTGCTTACGATAAAGATCTGGAATTCATCATTAACTTGCCGGCGAATATACCCACGCGTTTAATTGGTGACTCGCTGCGGTTAAACCAGGTTCTGGTCAACTTAATTAGCAATGCGATAAAATTCACTGAAGATGGTGAAATCAATGTCGCCGTTAACTTGCTCGACAGCTCCCAAGACAGTGTTCTTCTGCGCATCGCCGTAACCGATACGGGCATTGGTATGGACGAAGAACAACGGGCTAACTTGTTTAAAGCCTTTACTCAGGCAGACACTTCTACAACCCGAAAATATGGCGGGACCGGCCTTGGCTTAGCTATTTCCCGCCGGCTCATTTTACTCATGGGCGGCGATATTGGTGTTACCAGTGCCGAGGGTCAGGGCTCAACGTTTTACATCGAAGTAGAACTGCCACTGCAAAAGCAACAGGACAACAGCCATCATCAATACCTTCTGCAGAAGCTCAGCGGTGTCCGCATTCTCGCAATTGACGATAATTTAAGTACCCGCGAAATGCTTTATGAAATGCTGCGCAGTTATCAGGTCGACGTTAAGGTTTGCCGTACAGGCGAGCAAGCGCTTCAGGTCTTTCAGCAGTCTGTTGAGGAAGATACTCCTTATCAATTGGTTTTGGTGGACTGGCGTCTACCGGGTATGGACGGTCTGGAATTTTGTCAAAAAATTACTGAACACTACTCCGATGATGTTCGCCCTAAACTCACTTTGGCTACCGGGTATTATGCCGAGGAGTTATCGGAAAAAGCCAGGCAGGCAGGCGTCAACGATATCATTCCGAAACCTTTTACCGCCTCAACCTTAGGGCGAAGCCTGACCTCAACCTTATTTCAGCGTGAACTGCCCGATGAGAACGATATTAACAGTAGTGACAGCATTCCGGAAAGTATTCTGCGGGCGCCAATTTTGGTCGTAGAAGATAATGAAATTAACCAGCAAGTTGCTCACGAGATTCTCTCCAGTCATAAATTTACAGTGGATATAGTGGAAAATGGTCAATTAGCTGTCGAGGCGGTTCACAACAAGAATTACTCGGTGGTGTTAATGGACATTCAGATGCCGGTCATGGATGGTCTTAAAGCAGCTCAGACAATACGTGCCGACTTTAATTATCAACAACTGCCTATTCTGGCAATGACGGCCAATGCAATGAGTGGCGATGAAGAGCGCTCGCTCGCCGCAGGCATGCAAGGCCATATTGCGAAACCGATTGATGAAAAACAACTCATTAAAGCGATTATAAAATGGGCGGTTCCGGGTGATTACACCAATAATCAGCCACCAGAAACCCCCGCTGAGCCAAAACAAGATGAGGCGACGAAACCTCCGGTTCGTATCCCGCAAGTGAAGGGCATTGAATTTGAAACAGCACTTAAGCGCTTACAGTATAATGTTGAGCTTTACCTCAAGTTAGCAGAGCAATTGCATGAAACCTACCAGGGTAGTGCGACTAAAGTTTCTGACTTTATTACCCGCGGGCAGCATGAGAGTGCCCGGCGCTATTTCCACTCCCTGAAAGGAGCGGCCGCAAACCTCGGTTTTACTCAGTTGCAAAGCAAAGCGGCTGATCTTGAGCAATTTATGGCAGATGGAAATATTGATAAAGTGGCCGATCAAATTACTGAATTGGAAAAACGTTTACGTTATGCTCATCAGGCGGCTGTCGACTTAGAAGCTATTCAGCAACATCAGTCTTAAGGAATTGCAATGACCCGGTACTTTTTTATTATTCCGTTACTACTCAGTCTGATTTGGTTGCTGTACTTGCGCGCTAACGGCTGGAGTATCAAACAAGGTTACAAAGGTTTTGTGTATATTGCGGTAATAAGCGCTGTCATCGCCGCTTTTTACACGGCGATGATGTTCCTGACCGGACGTTAAACTAAAGCCAGTAAAACGCCCGCGGCGACTGCTGAGCCCAGTACTCCGGCGACATTAGGTCCCATAGCATGCATCAGCAAAAAGTTCTGCTGGTTAGCCTGTAGTCCAACTTTATTAACCACCCGCGCTGCCATAGGTACAGCTGATACTCCGGCAGCACCAATCAGCGGATTAATCGGATCTTTACTCAACTTACCCATCAATTTCGCCATTAAAATACCACTGGCAGTGCCGATAGAGAAGGCCAAAGCACCTAATACCAGAATACCTAATGTCTGAAAGCTGAGAAACTGATCCGCCTGTAATTTAGAGCCAACCGCCAAACCAAGAAAGATAGTCACAATATTGATCAGCTCGTTCTGAGTCGTTTTAGTTAAACGCTCAACGACACCGGACTCCCGCATCAAATTACCTAAACAGAACATACCAATCAGCGGCGTCGCTGACGGTAAAAACAGCAAGGTTAATCCTACGGCGAGCAATGGGAAAAAAAGTTTCTCCCGCCGCGCAACCGGCCGCAATTGCTCCATCTTTATTTCACGTTCAGCCTGAGTCGTAAAAAGCTTCATGATGGGCGGCTGAATGATGGGCACCAGCGCCATATAAGAATAGGCTGCTACCGCAACAGCACCCAGTAGATCAGGCGCCATTTTAGATGCAATGAATATCGCCGTAGGCCCGTCGGCGCCCCCAATAATCGAAATAGCGGCGGCATCTGACATGGTAAACTCTATTCCGGGTATTGCATTTAAACCGACAGCGCCGAATAACGTTGCAAAAATACCAAACTGAGCGGCGGCTCCCAGAAACAACATTTTCGGATTCGCCAGTAAAGGTCCAAAATCGGTTAGTGCCCCCACTCCCATGAAAATGAGCAAGGGAAACATGCCGGTATCAATACCGACATTATACACGTAGTAAAGAACCCCACCCGGTTCAGTAAAGCCACCGAGAGGAATATTGGCAAGTATTGCCCCAAAGCCAATAGGTAACAGTAATAAAGGTTCAAATTTCTTTGAAATTGCCAGATACAATAACAGCCCGCCAACAATAATCATGCTGAGCTGGCCGAACGTCATTGCGGCAATGCCAGTGGTTTCCCATAAAGTTTGTAACTTATCCATATTATCCTACCGTCACCAAAGCATCGCCAACGGTAACTGCATCACCTTCTTTCACATGAAGGGACTGAACCTTTCCGTCTTTCTCCGCTTTAATATCGGTTTCCATTTTCATCGCTTCCAACACTAATACAACATCGCCGACTTTAACCGTCGTACCTTCTTTGGCAACAACCTTAAATATATTACCGGCAAGTGGGGCTTTAATCGTTTCGCCGCCTGGGGTTGACTCATCAGCATCATCTGACGGTTCGTCAGATGATGCTGGCTTCACAGAGTCTAACTTACCGGTTGGTCCAACTTTGACATTATATCGTTTACCATCGACCTCAACGTCGTATTGTTCAACGCCGCCAGTCGTTGCCGGAGCTTCTTTTTCTTGAGTTTCAGCTTTCTGTTCTGCTTCTTCACCCGGTACAGGCTCAAAAGCCTCCGCATTATCACGATTTTTCAGGAATTTAAGCCCAATTTGCGGGAATAAAGCGTAAGTTAAAACATCATCAATCACATCATCGGCTAAGCGAATATCTTCATCTGTCGCTTTGTCTTTAAGCTCTTTCGTTAGCGCATCCAGCTCGTTATCCAACAAATCAGCGGGTCGGCAGGTAATGGCCTCTTCACCATCCAGAACCCTTTTCTGTAAGTCTTTATTCACTTCGGCTGCAGTCGCTCCATACTCACCTTTTAGAACCGCCGCTGTTTCTTTAGAAATATTGGAATAACGTTCACCGCTCAATACGTTCATAACGGCTTGCGTTCCAACTATCTGCGAGGTTGGCGTAACCAGAGGTATAAAACCAAGGTCTTCACGTACTTTCGGAATTTCCTCCAACACCTCGTCAAACTTATCCAGAGCGCCCTGCTCTTTTAACTGGCCTTCCATATTCGTCAGCATCCCGCCCGGAACCTGAGCAAGAAGGATACGCGCATCGACACCTTTAAGAGAACCTTCGAACTTCGCGTATTTTTTACGAACCTCACGGAAGTAAGTGGCAACCTCAGCCAGATCCGGCAGTGACAAACCGGTATCCCGATCGGTACCTTCTGTCATTGCTACTAAGGTTTCTGTTGGCGAGTGACCATAGGTCATGCTCATTGATGAAATTGCTGTATCCAGCATATCAATGCCGGCATCTATCGATTTTTGATAGGTAGCCACACTCAGCCCGGTTGTTGCATGGCACTGCATAGCAATGGGTAAATCCGTTTTTTCTTTCAGTGCGCTCACTAACTCATAAGCGTCGTTGGGTCTTAACAAACCCGCCATGTCTTTAATAAAAAGAGAGTCGCAGCCTAAATCTTCTAATTCTTGTGCCATAGCCACCCATTTATCCAGGGTGTGCACTGGGCTGACCGTGTAAGCCAGCGTCCCCTGGGCGTGGCCATCCACATCTTTTGCTGCTTTTATTGCCGTTTTTAGGTTACGAACGTCATTCATGGCGTCAAAGATACGAAAAACATCCACACCATTTTCTTTGGCGCGTTCAATAAAACGCTTTACAACGTCATCCGCATAATGGCGATAGCCTAGCAGGTTTTGACCTCTTAGCAGCATTTGCTGACGGGTATTTGGCATCGCCTTTTTCAGTTCGCGAATGCGCTCCCAGGGGTCTTCACCCAAGTAGCGAATACAAGAATCAAAGGTCGCTCCCCCCCAGGATTCCATTGACCAATAGCCGATTTTATCGAGCTTTTCAGCAATAGGTAACATGTCTTCCAGGCGCATACGCGTTGCCAGTAGTGACTGATGAGCGTCACGAAGGACTAACTCTGTCAGTAGCAGGGGTTTACTCATTGTGATTTCTCCTTGTTATTCGCTGCTTTTTTATCCTTGCGGTAATGATGAATAGCAGCTGAAATTGCGGCCAGTACCGCAGGAGGTGCGGTATCAGAGCTTTTATCTTCAGGTGTCGCTTGAGTGTTAGTGACAGCTTCGGGTGCCGGGATAAAGCGCTTCATAACGCTCATAGCGACGATCAATAAGAAAAGAAAGGTAATGACTGCGCCCATACCAACCAGCATGAGTTGCGCAGCTTGACTGAGCAATTCCGACACGAAGCACTCCTAATTGATTGCTAAGGTATTGTTATAAAATTATTAAATACTATGGTAGCAAGTCACGCAAGGAGATACAGCAGTAAATAGTGGGTATTCAATGATTGAATGCGGTTAAAAATTAAAGGGGGGTATTAAGAATGGCGCGCTCGGGAGGACTCGAACCTCCAACCGCCTGGTTCGTAGCCAGGTACTCTATCCAGTTGAGCTACGAGCGCGTATTCAGGTTGGTAACAATATGGCGCGCTCGGGAGGACTCGAACCTCCAACCGCCTGGTTCGTAGCCAGGTACTCTATCCAGTTGAGCTACGAGCGCGTACTGTTACTTCAAACGACTGGCGGAGAGGGAGGGATTCGAACCCTCGATAGGGCTACAAACCCTATACTCCCTTAGCAGGGGAGCGCCTTCAGCCACTCGGCCACCTCTCCAAATCGTTGTGGCGTGAATTCTAGCGATGTTGGCAATAATGTCAATCGCTTTTTTAAAAACTCACGTCTAAGTGTGGGATAATTAACCATCTCGCATGATTTTTCTGCAAAACGGTCGAAAACATAAAAAAAGACCGGCTTCCGCCGGTCTTATCTAATCATTTACTCTGGTTCTTGCTCATCGTCTTTTTCAGACTGAATACGCATATAAATTTCTTCGCGATGAACGGAAACGTCTTTCGGGGCATTAACACCAATACGTACTTGGTTTCCCTTAACGCCGAGAACGGTGACCGAAACATCATCACCTATCATTAATGTTTCACCTACACGGCGAGTTAAAATTAGCATAAATTGCTCCTTCAATACTGTTCCGATTATTACCGCGAATATCGAACTTTTCCCTGAATTGTGACACGCAGTCTACCAATACTGAGAGCGATTACACTATAACGAAGCTCATAATTACTCGTTACTTTTTCAACCAATGCAGCAATAACTACAGTTGTTGCTGCAACCAAGTCGTAGCCGTTGCCAAAGCCTCATTCAACTGTTCAGGGAGTGAACCACCAGCCTGAGCCATGTCCGGACGCCCTCCGCCCTTTCCACCAACTACATTCGCAGCCTGATTCACAATATCTCCTGCCTTAACTTTAGACGTTAAATCGGTAGTCACGCCAGCTATTAAACTGACCTTATCACCATTTGCAGTTCCTAATAATACGATACCTGAACCAATTTGGTTCTTCAGATCATCAACTAATCCACGTAAAGATTTAGGATCGGCCTGATCCAGCTCAGCAATTATTGCTTTGACACCATTAATATCAACGGCCTGAGCCATTAACCCACCACCAGCTTGTTGCGCTAACTTATGTTGCAGCTGTTCATTTTTACGTTCTAACTCCCGGAACTTCTGCTGCAGTTGCTGCACTTTATCTGCCACAGAAGTTGGTTCCGTTTTTAATTCGCCGGCAATTCGCTGCAATACGGCTTGCTGTTGCTGAGTATGACGTATCGCCGCCTGCCCGGTTACCACTTCAATACGACGCACACCTGAAGCAATACCACCTTCTGAGGTTATTCTGCATAAGCCGATATCACCAGTAGCTTTCACATGCGTACCACCACAAAGCTCCATGGAGAAATCGCCCATCCGCACAACCCGTACTTGCTCATCATACTTTTCACCAAACAACGCCATAGCGCCAGCTTCTTTTGCTTCGTCAATAGCCATAAGCTGTGTTTGCAGCGGCAAGTTTGCACAAATTTGCGCGTTCACTTCGCGCTCTAACTGAGCCAGTTGTTCATTCGTTACCGGTTCAAAATGCGAGAAGTCAAAACGCATTTTATCGGCCTCAACTAACGACCCTTTCTGCGTAACATGCTCACCTAACAAGTTTCTGAGAGCAGCATGCAGTAAGTGAGTCGCTGAATGATTCCGTTTAATATTTTCCCGACGCTCTGAATCAATTTCAGCTTTTACACTGTCGTTCAGCTTAACGTCAGCTTTAGCGACACCGTGATGGGCTATTGCCTTACCAATATACTGGGTGTCTGTCACTTCAAATGCCGGGCCATTAGAAACCAAAACACCTTTATCGCCAATTTGACCACCGCTTTCTGCATAAAAAGGGGTTTCCGATAAAACCACAAGGCCTGTTTCTCCGGCCTCTAATTGCTCTACCGGCTGACCTTCTTTGAATAATTCAACCACTTTGGCCTGCCCGGCAACGTTATCGTAACCGGTAAATTCGGTTTTATTTTCAGATTTAAGCTGTTGATTATAGTCCATTCCGAACTGCGAAGCCTGTTGCGCACGCTGACGCTGCTCTGACATAGCCTGTTCAAAACCTTGCTCATCAACTGTCAACTCATGCTCGCGGGCAATGTCCGCAGTTAAGTCGACCGGAAAACCATAAGTATCATAAAGTTTGAACACAACGTCGCCCGGTATCACCTGGCCGCTTAGCTGCGTTATTTCATCGGACAAAATAGCCAAACCACGTTCAAGCGTTCGCGCAAATTGATGTTCTTCACGCTCAAGAGCATCTTTAATTATTTGCTGTTTCTGCTTTAATTCCGGATACGCATCGCCCATCTGGCGCGCAAGTTCGTCAACTAATCGGAAAAAGAAGGTATCTTTAGCACCCAACAGGTGCCCATGCCGCACGGCTCTGCGTATTATCCGACGCAAAACATAACCACGACCTTCATTTGACGGCATCACACCATCGGTAATCAAAAATGAGCAAGAACGAATATGATCAGCAATAACCCGCAAAGATTTATTATTAAGGTCATCAGTGCCAATGATATCCGCTGCCGCTTTAATCAGAGCCTGGAATAAATCAATTTCATAATTGCTGTGCACGTTCTGCATAATGGCGGAAATACGCTCGAGCCCCATACCGGTATCGATAGAAGGATCCGGCAATGGCTCCAGGGTCCCGTCAGCCTGACGGTTATATTGCATAAAGACCAGATTCCAAATCTCAATATAACGGTCGCCGTCTTCTTCTGGTGTACCCGGAGGTCCACCCCAAACTTCCGGACCATGGTCATAAAAAACTTCAGAGGATGGACCACAGGGACCGGTGTCCCCCATAGACCAAAAATTGTCTTTTTCACCAATCCGGGAAATACGATCTTCCGGTACGCCGATATCTTTCGCCCAAATGTCATAGGCTTCATCATCTTCGGTAAAAACCGTAATCCAGAGCTTATCAGCCGACAACTTCAACTCTTTAGTTAGAAAATCCCACGCATACTCAATAGCCTGCTTTTTGAAGTAATCACCAAAGCTAAAGTTCCCCATCATTTCGAAGAACGTGTGGTGACGAGCAGTATAGCCAACATTTTCTAAATCGTTATGCTTACCACCGGCGCGCAAACAACGCTGCGCTGCAGTCGCTTTATCATAACGGCGCTTGTCAGTACCCAGAAAAACGTCTTTAAAGGGAACCATCCCCGCATTCGTAAACAACAGGGTGGGATCGTTACCGGGAATCATTGATGCTGAAGGCACTTTTTCATGACCCCGTTCAGCAAAGTAATTTAAAAATGCATCACGAATTTGGGCACTATTCATGCTCATGTTGAGTCCTACTTATCTTAACTGGGTGACTTTAGGTCAATATTTTAATGCTTTAAGACTATCACGAAGTAGCCGTCTAGCCTAGCGTCGTGGTCGATTGACACAAGCGAAAATTTGCTCAGGAGTAAAACCGCGTTGTTGTAAAAAGCGCACTTGTCGGTTCCACGCTTTTTCATCTGCCGGGTCGTCATCTCCAAATTTTTTCTGCTTAAGCTGAGCACACAATTCAAACCAGTCAATTTCCATGGATTCGAATATATCTTCAACAGTTTCGGTTGAAATGCCTTTTTGTTGAGTCGCCTGCGCCAGAATTTTCAGCTTCCCTTGCTTTTGCCCTACTTTCTCGCGAATAAAACTGCCTGCAAAACGTTCATCACTTTGCCAGCCTTCCTGGGTTAGCTCATCGACTACACGCTTAACCATATCTGCCGGCCATTGCTTCTGTATGAGTTTACGCTTTAATTCAGTACGGCTTTGCTCACGCATCGCTAACAGCCTGAAAGCGCTGTCGCGCAGCTCTCCTTCGTCATATTCTGAACTTTCGTCCATGGTCTATACTCCAACAGCTCACTATTCAATTTAGTCTAAGGATGCTTAATATGACTTACAGCCACTCAAAATCAAGGTTTCTCTTAATCAGCCTTGCTTTCCTTGCCACATTATTTGCAACTGTCGCTCAAGCCAGTGAGCGGATAGTATCGACATCCGGTACCGGTAGTGTATCGGCTATTCCCGATCAGATGTCACTGACATTCTGGATTGAGCAACGCGGTAATAAACTCAGCTCTCAAAAAACTGTAGTCGACGAAACAACAAAACGTCTGATAAACGATTTAAACCGCAAAGGTGTAGAAGATAAAGACATCCGTTCCTACCAGCTACAGATTTCCCCCCGCTACCAGCGAAACGACGACGGTAAGACCGAGCAAAATGGGTTTGTTGTTCAACGGGAAGTACAAGTGACTTTGTCAGAGCCGGAAAACTACGACAGCATTATCGATCTTGCTTTGACGCGCGGAGTCACTCGTGTTGGTCGGGTAAAATTTGAAATTAGTCACCAGCAAGACCTATATGAACAAGCACTTATTAATGCTTACCAGCAGGCAAAGGCGAAAGCAGAGCGCCTGGCCGCCTCTGCCGGGCTTAAGCTCAGCGACACATTAAGCATCACCGAACAATCAATGTCACGACCGGTCATGATGCAAATGGCTGAAGTGAGTAGCCGCTCAGACAAGGTATCTTTACCGGGTCAGCAAACGATTGAAGCACGTGTTGACGTCTCGTTCTCAATTCAGAATACGGCAAATGATGACAATTAAACCATTGCTATGCTGCTCACTATGGGTAAAATGAAGAAAACTTCAACATTTTCTTAACAGTTAGGTTCATTTTGTCCCAAAAAACTCGTCATATTTTATTTGTCATTATGCTGGTCTTCACCCCGTTGGTAGCCGCTCAGGATTGGCAACAACAACGCGTTGAAGCCAGCAGTAACCCGGGTGCATGGATCAAGAAGACCGCTGAATTAATAGAAAAATACGACAATCAACGTCAGTTCGAAAAACTGGCTATGACCTACGCATTGCAAGCTGAAGCTTATCGTTACTCGGGTAACGAAGGTGAAGCAAACAAAGCCATTCAGGAAGGTTTGCGTTTTGCCGAGTTAGCTGAATCAAAAATTGCAAAAACGTTACTGAAAATGAGCCAGACCTGGTATTTGCTGCAACGAGGCCAACTTAAACAAGCAAATACCAGCAGTATCGACGCAATAGAGCATGCCAAAGAATCCGGCAATAAAGAGTTGCAAATTGAAGCTGACATGTTGCACGCACAGGTGATGCAAAATACCGGAAATATCGCGCAAGCCTTAAAAATACTGGAGCAACTTGACCGCGACGAATATTCGGCACGACCGCGTTTACAGGCGGAGTTTCATGGGCTCATAGGCTCTATTTATATGGGTATTGGCGCTAACGATATTGCTTTAACGCATATAGAAGAAGCCCTGAAAACCAGTCGTGAACACCTCGGTGAGTGGGATAGTTCAGTAACAGAGTATAACCTTGCAAGGGCTTATCAGGCCGCAGGAAACCGCCAGGCCGCTGAGCAGCATTATACTGCCGCTTTAGAAATCAGCAAAGCTATTGACGATGAGCTGGGTATTGCTTACGCACTGTTCCAGATAGCCGCTATGGATGTCGCCGATAAACATTACCAGCAAGCTTTAACCCGCCTTAATACAGCATTGCCTCAGTTTAAATCGGCCGGAGCACACCCGATGGAAGCGCGAAGCCGACTGGCTATCGTGTCAGTTTATTTAGGCACTGAACAACTCGATAATGCACTAAGTCAGTTAGAAGCCGCAACTTCTATCATCAATACACTTACTGACGACGAGTTACACCAAAATCTACACCAACGCTGGTCTGATTATTATCAAAAACTAGGAGACCACAAAGCCGCTCTTGGGCATTACAAAACCTCTGTAGAGTACATGCAAAAATTCCAACAGCAGAATAGGGACAAACAAGTGCAGGAAATTATGGTGCGTCTGGAAATCAAAGAACAAGAGACCACCAATGAACTGTTGCAAAAAGAAAACGAGCTGCAACAACTGGAACTTCAGGAACAACAAACGTCATATTATCTGCTGATATGGGTTATTATTTCGGGCTTCTTAGTGGTCGTTATTGTTTCAGCCTTTTTATACCAACAGTGGCGTGCCCGTAAAAAATTTGCAGAGCTGGCGCTAAAAGACGATTTAACCAATGCCCCTAATAGACGGGCTATTGTCCGTATTTGTAAAAAAGGGCTGGAACAAGCCCGTGAACAACAGCGTCAGCTGGCATTAGCTGTTGTAGACTTTGACCATTTCAAAACAATAAATGATCAATTTGGCCACGATGTTGGTGACCATGTGTTACAGCGTTTTGCCGAAATTGCTAAACAAAACTTGCGTGAGCAGGATAGTTTTGGTCGCCTGGGCGGTGAAGAATGGTTGCTGGTCTTTTTTGATGTCAGCAAAGAAGATGCCAGGAATATTTTTAAACGCATTACCAATGAACTGAATAACAAGCCTATTGAAGGTTTGCCGGAAGATTACCGGGTTACCTTTAGCATGGGCTTTACCAACGCTCATCCAGAAGATGATTTTGACTCATTATATAAACGTGCGGATAACGTCTTGTTTGACGCTAAAGATGAAGGTCGTGAACGCCTTATCATTACTGATTAAGCCAAGCTCAAATTAGGGCGTGTTGACGGTAAATTATGGCTGATACAATGCAAGCCGCCGCCACCTAAAATAAATTCCCGGACATCAAAAGCAATAACTTGTCGCTCGGGCAGGGCTTTGCAAACCGCTTGCAACGCTTGACTGTCTGTTGCTAAACCAAATTGCGGCACTATAACCAGCTCAGTCGTTTGTAAAACATTCACATAACTGCACAGTAAAGGCAGTTGAACCGTTCGTTCTAAACTCAACTGAGTTGACTCTATACCCAGCCTTTCTTCATCAGTTGCTAATTGTGGAAAGGGTAAAGGTAACGGAACCTTTTTGATAAACGCCGGCAATTCATTCACTTTTTCTTGTAGCGACTGGCAGGTTTCATAGTCAGGGTGTGTTTTATTATCAGTGGCTGCGTACAACAAGGTATCAGACTCAACGAACAGCGCCAGGTTATCGATATGCCCACCGGTTTCGTCCGCTTGCAAAGAACCGTCAAAAAAGTACAAACATTGCTCGGGCAACAACTGGCCTAATGCCCATTTAAGCTCTTTATCCGTGAGTCCCGGGTTTCGTCGCTTAAGACACCCCAAACCAATTAACCAACAACCATCACCGTTGTGCGTAAAAGCACCACCCTCAGCAATAAGAGTGCTTTGATACACCGGTCGCTTTAACTGAGAACAGAGGTTTTGAGAAAAATACTGATCCTTAGCAATGACTTGTTGGACACCACCCCAGCCATCAAAACTAAACGACAAAGCTTTTAATCCCGCTTCTGTGGCTTGCCACAGCGGTGCAATATCACGCAGCCAGATATCGTCATAGTCAATTTCGATACAATGAACAGGCTTTAGCGAGCTGGGTAAGTTGCCGCGCAATTCAGAGGAAACAACAAGCGAAAACGGCGTGTTTTCCGGTAACTGAGTTATTAATCTCAGCAGCGCCTTACGAGCCGGTTCGGCATTCTTGCGCCAGACATCGCGTCGATAAGGCCAGGCCAGAAGAAGACGCTGGCTTGCCGAAAAGTCAGATACCCAAAGCTGAGACGTTGCCACTTATTTACCCCGGCGTTTACTCTGCTTTTTATTCTGACGATGCTGGGCTGTGGCTTTACGGATTTTCGCAAAGCGCCGTTGTTTAGACTCTTCATGACGAGGATCCAGAAAAGAATGCTGCTCCGCCGGCAAATTCACCTGCGTTCTTAACGCGTTAACCTGAGTCAGAGACATTTCTGCCCATCCACCCTGTGGAAGACCTGCTTCCAGAGGAATGTCGCCATAGCGAACGCGAATAAGACGACTGACCTGAACCTCCTGAGACTCCCATAAACGGCGAACCTCGCGATTACGACCTTCACTGATAGTGACATGGAACCAACGGTTCATGCCGTCACCACCAGCGGGCTTTATGCTATTGAATTTTGCCACGCCGTCTTCCAGCTGAACGCCTTTACGCAGGCGCTGCATCATGGCTTCATTCACTTCGCCAAAAACACGTACCGCGTATTCCCTCTCTACCTGTTGGCTGGGGTGCATCAGGCGGTTAGCAAGCTCTCCGTCAGTGGTAAATAACAGCAGGCCCGATGTATTCACATCCAGACGACCCACGGCAACCCATCGCGCCCCTGTCATTCTTGGTAAGCGGTCATAAACTGTGGGCCGGCCCTCTGGGTCCTTACGGGTACAGAGCTCACCTTCCGGTTTGTGATACATTAAAACCCGGCAAATGACCTCTTCTTCAGGTTTAATCTGAACCTCATGACCATCAATACGCACCTTGGCGTCAGCGTCAATACGCTCACCTAGCTGAGCTACTTTGTTGTCTACCCGAATGCGGCCAGCCGAAATTTTTGCTTCAATTTCACGGCGTGAGCCATGTCCAGATCGGGCTAAAACCTTTTGTAATTTCTCGGTCATTACGAATCATCTCTCTCGTTAGTCGCTGTCTCAGCGGTAGCTTCATCATCTTCATTAAGTGTGTCTATATTCGGTAATTCAGATAAGTCACTCAAATTAAAATCATCTAAAAAATCGTCAGTGCTGGCATAAAGTTGCGGCCGTCCCGGAACTTCTTTGTGCCCGACAACTTTTACCCAACCTCTTTCCTGCAGTGTTTTCATTATTTGACTACTAACACTGACACCCCGTATCTGTTCTATTTCACCACGCGTTATAGGTTGTCGATAAACAATCAAAGCCAACGTTTCCAGTAACGCATTGGAGTAGCGTGCCGGTTTTTCCTGCCAAAGGCCGGCTAATCGTTGTCCCAGTTCAGCCCGCGTTTGAAAACGGTATCCAGACGCCACTTTCACCAACTCAATACCTCGTTCCCGGTAATCGGACTGCAGCTCTTTAAGCTGCTGCCTGATTGCCGTTAGTGACGCTTCCCCTTTATTCAGTAAAAGCTGGTAAAGCTGTTCGGCTGATAACGGTTGTGGGTGCGCAAACAAAGCGGCTTCAATAAGTTGTTTAAGCTGTAACGGATTCATCTTGATTGTGCTGTCTCAAACTCAGGCGAATATCACTCATGGGTTCAACTTGTGACAATTCTACCATTGATTCCTTCACAAGTTCTAAAATTGCTAAAAAGCTGACTACTGCACCGGCACGACCCTCTTTTCGAGTGAAAAGCTGACTAAAAGAAACGTATTTTTTCTGGCTTAGCAGCTCCAGTACCTGACTCATTCTCGCCCGCGTTGACAGCTGCTCGCGTTTAATCTGATGATGCGCTTTCAGTTCAGTCTGTTGAAGAACACGACTGAAAGCTAAAGTCAGATCCTCTAAAGTCACTTCTGGCGGTACCGATGTTACCCATTCACGGGCGTTGTTATCCACTTCACTGAGCAATATATCGCGCCCAATTTGTGGCCGCTGTTCGATATACTCTGCCCCCTCGCGTATGGCTTCATACTCTTGTAAGCGCCTGATTAGCTCGGCTCTGGGGTCCTCTTCTTCTTCGTCTTCCTGAGGCGGCTTGGGTAACAATAACCGACTTTTAATTTCTGCCAAAATTGCCGCCATAACCAAATAGTCGGCAGCTAACTCCAGCTTCAGCTCCTGCATCATGTCCACATACTCAACGTATTGTCGGGTTATCGCTAAAATTGGCATATCGACAATATCAAGTTTCTGCTTACGAATTAAATACAACAACAAATCCATCGGACCGCTGAACGTATCCAAAATCACTTCCAGCGCGTCCGGTGGTATGTAGAGGTCTTCGGGCTTTTCTATGACCGGTTCGCCGCGGACAAACCCTAACGGCAGTGATTGTTGTTCAGCCATAATTAACCCGACGACTGATCATGTGTTTAAAACTCAAAAGGTTTTGTGTCTCCGGAGCCTTCCCGACGGATGGTCGGTGCACCTTCAGATAAGTCAACAACGGTGGTTGGCTCTTCACCTTTATGACGGCCATCAATAATTAAATCCACCCGTTTTTCCAGCTTATCGCGAATTTCTTCGGGGTCAGATTCCGCCGCTATCCCTTCGCCAAGAATCAAACTGGTCGACATTAAAGGTTCGTTGAGTTCCTCCAGCAGTGCCATCGCAATACGGTTGGTCGGAACCCGGATGCCAATGGTTTTACGCTTAGGGTTCAGCAGTCGTTTAGGAACCTCTTTAGTGCCTTTTAGAATAAACGTATAAGGACCGGGTGTATTGTTTTTCAGCAAACGAAAAGCATTGTTATCCACTCGGGCATACGTTGACAACTCAGATAAATCGCGGCACACCAGGGTAAAGTTGTGTTCTTTATTAATATCGCGAATGCCGCAAATACGCTCCGCTGCGGCTTTGTCCCCAATTTGACAGCCAATGGCATAACCCGAGTCTGTCGGATAAACCACAACGCCGCCGCTTCGGATAATTTGAACTGACTGCTGGATTAAACGCGCTTGAGGATTTTCCGGATGGATTTCAAAAAATTGACTCATAATCTACCCCAGTTCTGTTACTGTGACCAATGCTCCCATATTGGCACACAGTCCGCTGGCAGACAAAGGTTTTTGCCCAGTTCACGCCAGTTGCCCGGGTAGTGAAAATCCGAGCCCTGAGAAGCCAGTAAGCCATATTCCCGGCTCATTTTAGCCAACGCATCGCGGTGACCCGGAGACTGCTGAGATAAACTGACTTCCATTGCGTCCAGTCCCCACTCCTTAGCTTCCGTCAGCAATTTCCGCAGCCACTTATTGGATATTTTATAGCCATGCGGGTGCGCCAGAACGGCCTTGCCTCCGGCACTATGAATAGCCATTATTGCCGCGGGAATGTCACACCACTCAGGGTTGACGTAGGCACTGCTGCCCTTGCCAATATAACGGTCAAAAGCCTGCTGCGGCTTGCTGACAATACCTTTGCGGACCATGGCATCAGCAATGTGCTTTCGGGTCGGCATTCCGTCAGCTTCACACTCTTTTGACGATAAGTTCACACCGCGCTGATACAGCTTTTCCAACATGGCATCAAAACGTTGGTAACGACGCTGCTGTTGTTGACTCAATAACGCTTTCAACTGCTCTTCATTGGGATCAATATTGAGCCCGACAATATGAATTTCAAAGCTGTGCCAGCGACAACTTATTTCAACGCCATTGATAAATTGAATGGGTAGCTGCTCTTTTTCGACCAAAGCTCTCGCCTGAGCTAAGCCATCCACACAATCATGGTCAGTTAGCGCCAGCACATCAACATTTTGCTCGCATGCCCGTAACAGCAGCTCGGAGACTGACAACGAGCCATCCGAATGTGTGCTGTGGCAATGTAAATCATAAACAGGCATTAAATTTCCGCTGCCAATTCTGTTCCCTGGCGAATGGCGCGCTTGGCATCAAGCTCTGCGGCAACATCTGCACCGCCAATTAAGTGCACCGTCTGTCCCGCAGACTGCAGCGCATCATGCAATGAACGCTGCGGAACCTGCCCGGCACAGATAATAACATTGTCAACTTGCAGCAACTGTTTCTCGCCTTCACGCTCTATTTCGATACCTTCCGGCACAATGCGGTGGTAAGTCACCGCATTCCACATGTTCACCGACTTACTTTTTAATTCTTTACGATGCACCCAGCCAGAGGTTTTACCCAAACCTTTACCCACTTTGCTTTCTTTACGCTGCAGCAACCACACCTCACGCGAGCTCGACTCCGGTTGTTGCGGTTTCAAACCGCCACGGTCACTGTAGCTTTTATCGATACCCCAGCGCTCAGACCATTCGGGCTCATCCAGCGTCAGCGATTTTTCTGTCGTCAGGTATTCAGACACATCAAAACCAATACCGCCGGCACCAATCACCGCCACTTTGTTACCAACGTTTTTATGGTCGCGCAACACATCCAGATAACTCAGCACATGCGGTAAATCAACCCCCGGAATATCCACCTGACGAGGGCTGACTCCGGTAGCCAGAACCACATCATCGTACTTTTCGGCCAACAGCCCTTCGCAGGTCTGCTCTGTTCCAAGCTTCAGGTTAACGCCGGTATCTTCAAGACGATACTTAAAGTAGCGCAGGGTTTCGTAAAACTCTTCTTTACCCGGAATCTGTTTGGCGTAATTGAACTGCCCGCCAATCTCTTCAGATTTATCGTATAAATCAACCTGATGCCCGCGTTCTGCCACGTTACACGCAAAGGCTAAGCCGGCAGGGCCTGAACCAATCACCGCGATGCGCTTTTTCTGCTCCACCGGCTTCATTACCAGTTCCTGCTCAAAACAGGCTCTGGGGTTAACCAGACAGGAGGCTCTTTTATTCTCAAATACGTGATCCAGACACGCCTGATTACAAGCAATACAGGTATTAATGCGCTCAGACTGACCTTTCTCTGCTTTATTCACAAACTCAGGGTCAGCCAGTAATGGCCGCGCCATAGAAACCATATCCGCCTGGTTGCTGTCTAATATATGCTCGGCAATTTCCGGGGTGTTAATGCGGTTCACCGCAACCACAGGCACCGATAATTCCCGCCGCACACGCTCAGTTATCCAGCTAAAGGCACCACGCGGTACAGAGGTCACTATGGTAGGCACACGCGCTTCATGCCAGCCGATGCCGGTGTTAATGATGGTCACGCCGGCTTGCTCCAGCAGTTTGCCAAGTTGTAAAACTTCATCCAGCTGATGACCGTCTTCAACCAAATCGAGCATCGATAAACGGAAAATAATAATCGACTTTTCGCCCAGTGCGGCACGCACCGCTTTGACAATTTCCAGCGGAAAACGCATACGGTTTTCGAAACTGCCACCCCAGCTGTCATTACGCTGGTTGGTTCTGAGGCACAAAAATTGGTTAATCAGGTAACCCTCGGAGCCCATAATTTCAACACCGTCATACCCCGCTTTCTGCGCCAGCTTAGCGCCCCGGGCATAGTGTTTAATAGTGGTTAAAATTTGCCGTTCCGACATGGCTTTGGGTTTAAATGGATTTATCGGCGCTTTTATTGCGCTGGGTGCCAGCGAAAAAGGATGGTAGCTGTAACGGCCCGCGTGCAGCAGTTGCAAACAAATTTTACTGCCGTATTTGTGTACGGCGTCAGTGACCTGTCGATGTTTGCCCGCATGCCAGGGTTTTGACATTTCGCTACCAAAAGGCGCCAGCCGGCCACGGAAATTCGGACTGATTCCACCGGTGACAATTAGCCCTACGCCACCTTTGGCTCGCTCTTCATAAAAGCTGGCTAATTTACTAAAGCCATTTTTCGCTTCTTCCAGGCCAGTATGCATTGAGCCCATCAGCACTCGGTTTTTTAATGTGGTAAAACCAAGATCCAGGGGTTTCAGTAAATTGGGGTATGAATTTTCCACGCCAACCTCTTATTTTAAACGGGTGTTTAACTTTTGCTAACTGTACTGCTTAAACCCGTTTAACTCAAGCTCAGAACGCCATAGCTTCACGTAACAAAAAGCGGGAAAGCGCCATACTATCGACTTGTAAATTGGGGTTACCATTGCTTACCTGCTCTGCCGCCTGCTCAAGAATTGGCCACAACAGTTCCTTTACCCGGCCATTCGCATTTTGCATTGACTGCAAGTCCTGCAAAGCAAGCTCGCTGACATGGACACTTAAAATTGGCTCGCCCCTGTCAAATAGGTTAATCGTCACATCTTCCATCAGCCATTCATCAATCCGCCAGTTTAACGGTACTGAGTTGATCTTCTGTACTTTAACCGAATTCATCTGCTGCAAAAACTCATGCAGGTTTGAACGCCCCGTATCGTAGTAAGCAACGGTTAACTGCGCTCCGGAAACCGCAATTTTGGAAATATCCACGCGGCTACTGCCAAGCGCCTGCCAGTCACCGGTTAGTACCAGTTGTTTAGCCAGAAGAAGTTGATTTTCCGGCTCAGACAAAGCATCCAGCCGGGTGGCAAAACGCACATTATTCGCTGTCAGACCATCGGTCAGTGAGTTCACCTCAAGCTCGCCCACTTCGAGATCCGCATTAAGCTGCTCCGACGCCATTGTCTGTAAGCCTGCTTTCATTGCGTCGGACAGATTCTGAGCATTTGCCGGCAGGCCGAACAAAGGAAGTAACAGCCAACAAGCCGCCCGCGTTAAGTGTGTTATTTTCATCAAAGACCTCATTCAAATAGGATCCAGTCGCAGGAATAAACCCAATAGTCGCATAACCTTTGACTCTTTAGAGTAATTATTTGTTAATCTTAGGCAACCTTAAAAGACGGAGAATAATCTTATGCGAAAAAGTCTCGCTTTAATTGCCTCTTTATCACTAATGGGTTGCTCAGTATCATCAACACCCGTTATTGCCCAAGATGCACCAACTGATCATAAACGCATGCTGCCAGTCGACACTGAGGTCGTTACGGAACACAGTGTCGAAATTAATGGCGAAACAGTGGATTACACAGCAACCGCCGGCACTCAGCCAGTGTGGGACGATGAAGGAAACCCAACCGCGTCCTTGTTCTATACCTACTACGAACGTCAGGACGTTGATAACCGCGAATCACGCCCGGTTGTTTATTCGTTTAACGGCGGTCCGGGTTCAGCATCAGTCTGGATGCACATTGCTTACACTGGGCCAAAAGTTTTAAACCTGAGCGAAGAAGGTTATCCAATTCAACCATACGGCGTACAGGACAACCCCCACTCCATTCTGGATGTGGCTGATATTGTTTTCATTAACCCCGTCAACACCGGCTATTCACGCGTACTGCCAAACGAAGACGGTGAAATGCCGTCGCGCGCAGAACAAAAAGAGACGTTCTTTGGTGTTAATGCCGATGTAAAATATCTGGCCGAATGGATGAACACGTTCACCACACGCATGAACCGTTGGCAGTCGCCGAAATATCTCATTGGTGAAAGCTACGGTACTACTCGCGTATCGGGTCTTGCGCTGGAGCTTCAGAACAGCCAGTGGATGTACTTAAACGGCGTTATTCTGGTGTCTCCAACCGATATTGGTCTTGACCGTGACGGCCCGGTCAAACAAGCGAACCAGCTGCCTTATTTCGCGGCAGCGGCCTGGTATCACGATGCACTGCCGGAAGCTCTGCAAAGCAAAGATCTGGATGAGTTATTACCGGAAGTTGAACGCTTCGCGCTGGACCAATATTTACCAGCACTGGCAAAAGGCGCCATGCTGACCGGTGAGGCACGTGAACAAATGGCTGAGCGTGTTGCTTACTATTCGGGGCTTTCGCAACAAGCCGTAATGGATAATAACCTGGCACCCAGCACTTGGTACTTCTGGAAAGAATTACTACGTGACCGTGACCGTACTATTGGTCGTCTTGATTCCCGCTACCTGGGGCTTGATGAGAAACGCGCTGGCGACCGTCCTGATTTTAATGCCGAGCTAACCTCATGGTTGCACTCGTTTACGCCGGCAATTAACTATTACCTGCGTGAAGAATTGAATTTTGAAACCGATATTAAGTACAACATGTTTGGCCCGGTACACCCGTGGGATCGCACCAATAACAACACCGGCAAGCAACTGCGTCAGGCCATGGCTCAAAACCCATACCTGAATGTACTGGTTCAATCCGGCTACTTTGACGGCGCTACCAACTACTTTGATGCCAAATACACAATGTGGCATTTGGACCCGAGCACTCACATGAGCGATCGCATTCAGTTCAAAGGGTATCGCAGTGGTCACATGATGTATCTTCGTCGCCCTGATCTGCAAAAAGCGAACGATGATTTACGCGAATTTATTCGTAAGTCAGATTCAAAAGGCAAGCCGGCAGAATATAAGTAGAGAATATAGGTAGAGATTATCAGTAAAAAGAAAACAACTATTGACAGACTTTCGCGTAAGCGTTAATTTGTCAGCATTACATTGAATGAAAAGAGCTATACAACTTATGTTTTTACGTACAACAACCCAACATTGGTGGTGGCACTTCCCAAATAAGCGGGTGGTGTAGTTGTGCGTACAACGTAATTAGCTTCACTTTGAGAAACCCGCTCCTTTGAGCGGGTTTTTTATTGCCGTTTCACCGGAGCAGGTTTGAATAAAACAACCAAGCATACGAGGCATAAGGTGAAAAACCAAAACCTGACAACAGAGCAAAACGGTAACTTAGAGTCACTCAGAGTATCGCTGCCTTACCAGGCCGAGCCACTGCAAGTGTTTCAAAATACCTGCACTACACAAGGCGAGCACTTGCTGCTGGACTCTGCCGACATTGGCACCAAGCAGCAAGTAAAAAGCTTGTTACTGATTGACGCAGCATTGCGAATTACCTGCAATAACCAACAGGTAACTATTGACGCCCTGACCGATAACGGCGCGGTTCTTCTGCCCTGGATTGAGCAACAACTGACCGACAGCGTGACAGTCACAAAAGCGCCTGAACAGCTGACATTAAAATTCAGCCCGGCAGATGCGCCGCTGGATGAAGACTCACGGTTACGACAAATCAGCAACATGGAACCACTGCGCCTGCTTCAGCAGAAATTGAATAAAGCGAACGACACAGCAAAGCAGCATCCGTTTTCTGTTTTTCTCGGTGGTGCTTTTGCTTATGATTTCGTTGCCAGCTACGAGCAGTTACCCCAGGTTGAAGAAGGCGAAAACAACTGCCCGGATTATGTTTTTTACCTTGCCGAAACCTTACTCATTATTGATCATCAACAACAAACCACAGAGCTGCTCGGCAGTGTGTTTAGTGGTGAGCGTCACGATCAACGCTATCAGACCATGACCCAGCGTATTGGTGAATTGGCCGCCCGTTGTCAGTTACCGGTAATAGAGCCTCAGCCCCAATCCGTTGACATAAAAGTAACGGCAACACCGTCATCAGAAGAGTTTGCCAATATTGTCACGCAGCTGAAACAAAACATCGTGGCGGGAGATATTTTTCAGGTGGTGCCATCGCGGCGTTTCAGAATGCCCTGCCCCAATCCGTTAGCGGCGTATCAGCAGTTGAAAAAGAACAATCCCTCGCCCTATATGTTTTTTATGAGTCATCCGGATTTCTGTCTATTCGGCGCCTCGCCTGAATCTGCCTTGAAATACCAGCAAGCAACCAATCAAGTCGAACTTTACCCAATAGCGGGCACGCGTCCGCGCGGTAAAAATACTGACGGCAGCATTAACCCGGACTTAGACAGCCGGATGGAGTTAGAGCTTCGGCTTGATCAAAAAGAGCTGGCAGAACATCTCATGCTGGTTGATTTAGCCCGTAACGACCTGGCTCGCATTAGCGAAACCGGCACGCGTTATGTTGCCGACTTACTGCAGGTTGATCGCTATTCTCATGTCATGCATCTGGTCTCCCGGGTGGTTGCAAAACTGCGTAATAATTGCGATGCCCTGCACGCTTACCGCGCCTGCATGAATATGGGAACTTTGGTTGGCGCGCCGAAAGTCAGCGCCGCAACTCTTGTTCGCCAGGTCGAGCAGCAACGCCGCGGCAGCTACGGCGGAGCTGTGGGTTATCTGGCCGGTAATGGTGACATGGATACCTGCATTGTTATTCGTTCTGCGTTCGTTAAAAACAACGAAGCTATAGTGCAGGCTGGCGCCGGCGTAGTGCATGACTCCGACCCGGCCAGCGAAGTTGAAGAAACCGAGAACAAAGCGAAAGCCGTTATCCTGGCAATTAAGCAGGCGCACGTTCAGCCCCCTCAGGAGGCGTTATAAATGACTCAAGCAACACGTATTGTACTGATAGATAACGTCGACTCATTCTCATACAACCTGGTGGATGAGTTGCGTCAGTTAGGTTACCCACTGGTGGTATACCGTAACCAGTTAGCCGCCGCCGATGTTATTGCTCAATTAGAAAGTTACAGCGGTTCTCAACTGGTTTGTTTGTCGCCGGGGCCGGGGCACCCAGCCAACGCCGGAAACTTAATGGAAGTGATCCGATACTGCAGTGGACGCATACCCATGCTGGGTATTTGTCTGGGCTTTCAGGCGCTGATTGAGCATGCCGGTGGCCGCGTTGATACCTGTGGTGAAATCGTGCATGGCAAAACCGCGAAGGTAGAAACATTGACCCACCCGGTATTTACCGCAGCCACAGATAACAACCAGTGTGTTGTCGCCCGTTATCACTCTTTAAGCGGTTACGACCTGCCCAAAGCAGTGACGGTTATCGCCAGCTTAAATGGACCGGACGGCAGCATTCCCATGGCAGCAGAATTTACAGACAGCCAGGCCATCGGTTTTCAGTTTCATCCCGAGTCGCTTTTGACGCCAAAGGGAAAACAATTACTCAGTAACAGCATTCAGCATTTACTAACAGGAGCACAGCCATGAAAGCCGTACAAACTCTGATGTCTGGTGAGGCGCTGACACAAGATCAAACCCGTGAATTCTTTCAGCGTCTGATTAAAGGCGAGCTGAACGATATCCAGGTAACGGCCGCACTTGTTGCCATGAAAATGCGGGGCGAAACCCCGGCTGAATTAGCCGGTGCGGCGGAGGCGATATTGTCTGCCGCGAAACCGTTTTTGCGCCCCGACACCGCTGTCATAGACAGTTGCGGTACCGGCGGCGATGGCAGCGACACCATCAACATTTCCACGGCAGCGGCGTTGATAGCCGCCAGTATGGGGCTGACAGTAGCCAAACACGGTAACCGCAGTGTGTCATCACGGTCGGGCTCGGCCGATGTGCTCGAAGCTCTCAAACTGCGGGTTAACCTGGACCCGGCAGATGCTTCTGCCCAGTTAGCCGATAACGGCTTTTGCTTTTTGTTTGCGCCGCATTACCACCCGGGCATTAAGCACGCCATGCCGGTAAGACAAACACTTAAAACCCGAACCCTATTTAACCTGATTGGGCCATTAGTTAACCCCGCGCGCCCTGATGCGCAACTGCTCGGCGTTTACAGCGAGCAATGGCTGCGCCCAATGGCTGAAACTCTGCAGAGGCTTGGGGTTAAGCGCGCCATGGTGGTTCATGGTAGTGGTCTGGACGAGTTAGCTTTACACGGCCCGACCCAGGTTATTGAACTGCGCAATGGCGAACTCAATGAGTATCAGGTTGAACCGAATGATTTTGGCGTTCCCACAGCACCACTGAGTGAACTCAAAGGTGGCGACGCCGACTTTAACGCCCGGATTATGGAAGATATTCTTGCCGGAGGCGGCAGCCCGGCGCAACGTCACTCGGTTGCGATGAACGTTGCCGCGCTGCTGTATTTAAGTGGAATATATACCAATATGAAATCAGCAACGGCCGCTACTCTGGAACATTTAGATACCGGTCAGGCACTGCTGCATTTGCGCCGCGTGCAAGATGCTCAGGAGACTTACCATGTCTGACACCATTAGTTTAGAAAAGAACGTGCTAAAAACCATTGTCGAGCGCAAAGTTGAGCAAAACAAAGCTCAGGCTAAACTCATGCCAATAGCTGACATTAAAGCTCAGCTTGAACCCAGTGACAGAAGTTTATACCAGGCGCTAAGTGGTGAGCAGGCCGGTTTTATTCTGGAGTGCAAGAAAGCCTCTCCCTCAAAAGGTTTGATTAGGGCTGACTTTGACGCACCCCGGCTGGCGAAAAGCTACCAGCCTTATGCGGCAGCAATTTCTGTACTGACAGAACCTGAGTTCTTTCAGGGGCGGTTAGATTACCTGACAGCCGTGCGGCGGCAAGTGACTCAACCGGTTTTGTGTAAAGACTTCTTCATCGACCAAGAGCAGGTTTACCGCGCCCGTTACTTTGGCGCAGACGCTATCTTATTGATGCTGTCCGTGCTGGATGATGAGCAATATGTTGCGCTGCGCGATATCGCTGATTCGCTGGCCATGGACGTACTGACCGAAGTTTCCAACGAGGCCGAAATGGAGCGTGCGGTGAACCTTAACGCGAATATCATTGGCATTAACCACCGCGACTTAACCGACCTCAGTATTGACCCGAACCGCAGTGCACAATTAGTGCCGTTAGCGCCGCAAAACGCCTTATTGATAGCCGAATCAGGCTTTTCCGAACACAGCGATATTCGCCGGGTGGCGCCTTACGTGAACGGCTTTCTCATTGGCAGCGCCTTAAGCGCTCAGCCCGACGTTGATTTAGCCTGCCGTAAGCTGCTGTTCGGACAAAATAAAGTGTGCGGGTTAACCCGCGCAGAAGACGCTATAAACGCCCGTTCTCAGGGAGCTGTTTATGGCGGCTTTATATTTGTTGAGCATTCTCCACGTTGTGTCACTACGGAACAGGCACAACAACTAGCCGAGGAAGCCAAAGGACTGGATTACGTTGGCGTGTTTGCTGATCAGCCGTTACAAAGGGTGGTTGAGACCACTCAAAACATTGGTCTGGCGGCCATTCAGCTGCATGGCCACGAAGACATTGACTACGTTGTTCAGCTGCGTCAGCAATTACGCCGGACAAACCAAGAAGGAGTTAAGATTTGGAAGGCGCTGGCTATTGAAAAACCAGCACAATTACCTGACTTGCCGGTTGATGGTTTTGTTCTGGATAACCGCGGTGGGGGCAGTGGTCAGGCGTTTAACTGGGAGCTTATTGAACCTCTGAGTGCGGCTGAGCGCCAACGCTGTCTATTAGCCGGAGGCATCGGCCCTGAGAGTATTGCCAGTGCTATACAGCTGGGTTTTGCCGGGGTAGATATTAATTCCCGTACAGAATGGCAGCCAGGTGTCAAGAATAGTGCTAAAATAACTCAAATGTTCACTAAAATTCGTCATTATGGTCGATTTCCAAAAAATCGACTGTCAGAAATATCAACCCAACAGGAGGCTGTATGAATCAGTCATTACCCGCATATTTTGGCGATTTCGGCGGCCAGTTCGTTCCTGAAATCCTATTACCCGCTCTTGAGCAGTTAGAAAAAGCCTTTGTCGATGCGCAACACGATGAAGAGTTTCAGGCTGAATTTCGCGGCTTGTTGAAAAACTACCTGGGTAGGCCAACGCCGCTCAGTTTGTGCCGCAACCTGCCGCTGAGCAGTCCGAATAAAACCAAAATTTACCTAAAGCGTGAGGACTTACTGCACGGCGGAGCCCACAAAACCAACCAGGTTCTGGGTCAGGCGCTGCTGGCCAAGCGCATGGGGAAAACCCGCATTATTGCCGAAACCGGCGCCGGACAGCACGGCACAGCAACTGCGTTAGCCTGTGCCCTGCTCAACTTAGAATGCATTGTGTATATGGGCAAGAAAGATGTAGAACGTCAGCAACCCAACGTATTCCGGATGGAGCTGATGGGCGCGAAAGTAGTGCCCGTGGATACCGGCAGCGGCACTCTTAAAGATGCGGTCAATGAAGCTTTACGTGACTGGACCTCCAGTTACCCCGATACTCATTACTTATTGGGAACTGCCGCAGGCGCCCACCCCTTCCCAACTATCGTGCGGGAATTTCACCGTATGATTGGTGAAGAATCAAAAGCACAAATTAAAGAGCAAGCCGGACGCTTACCAGATGAAGTCATTGCCTGCGTAGGCGGAGGCTCTAATGCCATCGGCATGTTCGCCGACTTTATCGAAGAAGAAGGCGTTGAGCTGGTTGGCGTAGAACCTGCCGGTAAGGGTGTAGAAACCAAGCACCATGGGGCTACCTTAACCGCTGGTAAACCCGGTATTTTGCACGGCTGCTTGTCCTTTTTAATGCAAAACCCTGAAGGGCAAATTGAAGAGTCATATTCGGTTTCAGCCGGCCTGGATTACCCCGGCGTTGGGCCTCAGCATGCTCACCTTAAAGCCATTGGTCGCGCGCGCTATGAATCAGTCACCGATGACGAAGCACTGGAAGCGTTTAAGTTATTGTCACGCCACGAGGGTATTATTCCGGCACTAGAAACGGCACACGCTCTGGCCTACGCTCTTAAACGCGCTGCAGAGCCGGACGCTCCGGAAATTCTGCTCATTAATTTATCGGGCCGTGGCGACAAAGATATTGACCACGTACGCCGTATTTTCAATGCTCAGGAAAATGCTGAAGTTAGCGCGGAAGGAGAACAACAATGAGCCGCTATAAACACTGTTTCGCGAACTTGAAAGCCAATAATCAGGGTGCCTTTGTGCCCTTTGTTACTATTGGCGACCCCACTCCGGGGCAAAGCGTTGAAGTGATTAAAGCACTGATAGATGGGGGTGCCGATGCCCTGGAGCTCGGACTGCCATTCTCAGATCCGGTTGCCGATGGCCCGGTCATTCAGCGGGCAAATCTGCGAGCCTTAGATTCGGGCACAACTTTTAAGGACATTTTAAAGATCTTAAAAAAGATTCGTGACTATTCATCGCAAATACCGATAGGTTTATTGGTTTACGCCAACCTAATCTACGCAAAAGGCGCTCGTGAATTTTACCAGCAAATGAAAGACGTTGGTGTTGATTCGGTGCTCATTGCTGATGTTCCAACCAAAGAAGCCAAACGTTTTGCCGGGATAGCCAAAGAAATTGGCATTGAAGCCGTGTTTATTGCGCCACCCGACGCCAGTGATACGCTGTTAACTGACATTGCAAAACAATGTGCTGGTTATGTTTACCTGCTGAGCCGTTCAGGGGTTACCGGCGCCGACACACAAATGCAGGCGCCAGCATCAGAGCTCATCAATAAACTGAAAGAAGCCGGAGCACCACCCACATTACTGGGCTTTGGTATCTCTCAGCCAGAGCATGTGCAGCGTGCCTTAGCGGCAGGCGCAGATGGTGCTATCAGCGGGTCTGCTGTGGTTGCGCTTATTGAGAAAAACCTCGACAATAATGCGCAACAAGTTGCGGACTTAAAAGCTTTTGTAAAAAGCATGAAAGCCGCCACCCAATTGTCGTAACGGAGTAGTTAATGGCCCTGTTGTTAGAATATTTACCCATCATCGCCTTTTTTGTGTTTTACAAAATGGTCGATATTTATGTGGCTACCGGCGTGTTGATGGTGGGTACGGTGGTGCAGTTACTGGGGCTAAAACTGCTCAAGCAACCTTTAACGACTCGCCATTGGGTCATACTCGCAGTGGTCATGGTATTTGGTGCAGTAACGCTGTTACTGCATGACGACTGGTTCATTAAAATGAAAGTTTCGGTGGTTTACCTGGCCATTGCACTGATGCTTTTCGGTGGTTTAGTGTGGAAAAAACGCAGTCCAATTCAGTCAATGATGGGCAAAGACATTAAACTTCCCAACGCGGCCTGGTCACGACTGACTTACGCATGGATCGTCTTCTGTTTGTTCTTAGCGGCTTTGAATCTCTACATTGCTGAGTTCTGGAGCCAGGAAGCCTGGGTCAATTTTAAAGTCTTCGGTATTTTGGGCATTACGCTGATATTCACTATTGGCACCGGTTTCTATATGTACCGTCACGCCATTGACGAGGAGAACAGCAACTAATGTGGTTTGTTATTTTCGCAGAAGACCATGAAGATTCACTGGAAGGTCGTAAACAGGCAAGGCCGGCCCATGTAGAACGGTTAAAAGCCCTGCAAAACGACGGTCGCCTGCTGGTTGCCGGCCCCTGCCCCGTTATCGCCGAACTTGAGCCGGGTGTGCTGGGCTATACCGGCTCGGTCGTCATTGCTGAGTTTGATACTCAGGCAGAGGCCGAACAGTGGGCAAACGATGACCCTTATTGGCAAGCGGGTGTTTATAGAAAAGCGACAGTGAAACCATTTAACGCCGTCTTACCTAACTAAACGTGTCAACTGAACAGTGACTATGCGCAGCATCGAGCTAACCGCCAACCACCGTTATCTGCATTGCGTTAATTTTGAACCGGAATCAGCCGCTAAAGCGACTATTGTTGTTGCTTCTGCCCTCGGCGTTAAACAGCGTTTTTATCAGCCAGTTGCCAAATGGTTAAGCAAACAAGGTTATCGCGTCATTACCTTTGATTATTACGGTATTGGTCAGTCGGTTGATAAGCCACTTAAGCAGATAAACTCCAGTATTACTGACTGGGCTGAACTCGATATCACTACCGTAATTGACTATGCGCAGTCCTGTCAGAACGGTGAACCGCTGATTTGGCTGGCTCATAGTCTGGGAGGTCAGATTGTTGCTATGGCACATAACAGCGACAAAATTGACAAAATGGTCACTATTGCCAGCGGTACCGGATACTGGTTAAAAGCCAGCCAACAAGTTCGCCGTACCGCTTGGTTATTGTGGTATTTTGCGGTCCCCATAGCTACGCCCCTTGCCGGTTACTTTCCCGGTAAGCGTTTGAATATGGTCGGTGATATGCCCGCCGCAGCCATGAAAGAATGGAGCCGCTGGTGCCGCAGTAAAGACTACCTCTTTGATAACATAACCGCAGAGCAACAGGCTTGTTATGACACTTTCAAAGCGCCCATTCACGCCTTTAATGTTACTGATGACGAATTGCTGCAACGCTCTAATATTGAAAATCTGCTAAGCCATTACCCCAATGCCGACAAAGTCCTCGAGGATTTAAGCCCGAATATGACCCAAAATAACCGAATTGGGCATTTCAGCTTCTTCCGCAGTCAATTTAAAGACTCTCTCTGGCAGGAACACTTGCTGAGTGCACTACAGCTTAGTTAGACTCGACACAAAAATCGGACGAGCATCATGAAAACCGTTCCCGACTGGATAACACAACTGGACACGCCTTATTTGCTGATTGATGAGGCCAAACTAAAGAATAACATTAGCTACCTGAAGCAGCGGGTGGAATTACTAGGTAGCCATTTACGTCCGCATTTAAAAACGTTGCGTACAATAGAAGCCGCTGAGTATTTACTCGATAGCTCCGACGCGCCGGCAACCGTTTCAACTCTGGCCGAAGCCGAAGCTTATGCAAAAGCCGGTTATACCAATTTACTTTACGCCGTAGGTATTGCACCCGCAAAACTCAAGCGGGTTGCTGCACTGCGGCGGCAAGGCATTAGGTTACACATTCTGCTGGATAATCTGACGCAGGCCCAGGCCGTTACCGATTTTGCCAACCAATTCAGGCAGGACTTTTCCGTTTTTATCGAAATTGACAGCGACGACCACCGCGGAGGCATTAAACCGAAGGATCCTCAATTAGTCGCTATTGCTAAAACCCTGGGCAGTCATTTTACCGGTTTAATGACTCATGCCGGCGGTTCATATGTCTGCAGTAACGATGAGGCTTTGCGCGCTTTTGCAAAACAAGAATGCCAGGCCGTGCTTGATGCAAAAAACCAACTGAACGAAGTCGGTATTCATTGCTCGGTCACCAGCGTTGGCTCTACCCCTACCGCCCATTTTGGCGAGGACTTTAGTGACATCAGCGAAGTTCGTGCCGGCGTTTACATGACGTTTGATTTAGTGATGAAAAACATTGGTGTGTGCGATTTTTCAGACATTGCAATGTCCGTTGTCACCACGGTCATCGGCCACAACAAAGAGAAAAACTGGCTGCTGACCGACAGCGGCTGGATGGCATTGTCACGTGACCGGGGCACAACAGGTCAGAAGCAGGACTTTGGCTATGGTCAGGTGTGTAAAACAGACGATTCTTTGTTGGAGGGTTTGTGCGTTAACAGCACCTCGCAAGAGCACGGCATTATTGAATTAAGCGACGCTTACCAACTAGAAAACTTTCCCGTTGGTCATCAGCTACGCATTTTACCGAACCACGCCTGTGCAACAGCCGCTATGCATCCGGTTTACCATGTGCTGATGAGTGATGGCTCACATAACACCTGGCAACGTATTACGGGCTGGTAGTTTCCCCACGACAGCGACGATCTTATAGGTGACCTAAAAGCCGCTATTCAGCAGGTCATGGGTAAGCGTAACTGCAATCACACCTACTCAGCCATAGTTTAAAGCCATAAGCTACCACGAAGTTTAATCAACAAGGTGATAGCATCATGAGCCGGGCATACCGAACTCGTGAGCAATGGCGAGAGCTC
>NZ_JAKNDA010000004.1 GCF_023155095.1 Idiomarina aminovorans | reverse complement strand
TGAAACACACCAGCGCCGATGGTAGTGTGGGGTCTCCCCATGCGAGAGTAGGTCACCGCCAGACTTTAATTCTAAGAAGCCCTCAGCTGACGCTGGGGGCTTTTTTATGCGTGCGCGGAAATAACGCGCCTCTGACACTTTTCATTACGGGACATCGTATCTTCCTCCGGCACCCCACCTGATGTGAACATCAGGCTAAGATTTACATTCCAATTAATAGAAATTATTGTCCTATATATACATTTTTTTATTCTATTAAGATGAACTAATATAGAAGAGTCTAAGATTCGGGAACACATTTATGTGGCGAAATACTTCAGAAAAATATGGTTTAACCGCGGTATTAATCCATTGGCTATCGGCTTTGGTGATAATTGGACTGTTTGCGCTGGGCTGGTGGATGCTCACTCTGACCTATTACGATGAGTGGTATCGGTTGGGTCCCTGGTGGCATAAATCGTTTGGTATTACATTGCTTATCCTAACGCTTTTACGAGTTCTCTGGACTTTAGTAAATACTAAGCCTAAACCTTTAGGCAATAAGCTTGAAAAAATAGGTGCTAAAACAGGTCATCTATTGCTTTATTTACTGCTTTTCACCGTAATGGTAAGCGGGTTTTTAATTTCTAGCGCCGATGGCAGTTCCATTAGCGTATTTGGTTGGTTCTCGGTACCGGCCGTATTAACCGACTTACCAAAGCAGGCTGATATTGCCGGTGACGTACATTGGTATTCAGCATTGGCTTTAGTGATTATAGCCGGCGGTCATGCTCTGGCGGCATTAAAGCATCACTTTATTAATAAAGACAGTACCCTTATTCGAATGTTTGGAAAAACTAAGAGGAAATAATGATGAAGAAGACATTAATCGCAGCCGCTCTGGCGGGTAGTGCATTATTTACGTCAGCCGCTATGGCTGAAGACTATAAAATTGATATCGAGGGCCAGCATGCCTTCATTCAATTTAAGATCAGTCATTTAGGTTATAGCTGGTTATATGGCCGCTTCAATGATTTTGAGGGTGAGTTCAGTTACGACGAAGACGCCCCGGAAAAGGCGTCTGTTAACGTAACTATTGATACGTCCAGTGTTGATACCAATCACGCTGAGCGCGATAAACATTTGCGTGGCGATGACTTTTTAAGTGTTTCAGAGCATCCTACGGCCACTTTTAAAAGCACCCAATACGTACCGGATGATGACGATAAAGGTGAAGGGACTCTGCACGGTAACTTCACGCTTAATGGTGTAACTAAAGAAATTGCTATCGACGTTGAGCACGTCGGCGCTGGTGAAGACCCCTGGGGTGGATTCCGCCGTGGTTTTGAAGGTGAAGTTGATTTAACCTTAGCCGATTACGGCATCGACTATAACTTAGGCCCTGCCGCTAAAGAAGTTCAGCTGACGCTGTCAATTGAAGGCGTACGTCAATAATTACAGCGCCAACGTTATCTAGTGAGCTAACGCCTCTTTATAGGCGTTAGCTGCTAGCTGGCTGTCACCAAGCGCATGATAGGCATCGCCTAATAAACGATAAACATGACTACTTGGCTCTATCTCCGTTAATTTCTTTAACGCTCTCTGCGCTAACGAAAAGTCCTGATTATCCATAGCAATTTGTGCCAGAGCGTATAAATAGTCTCTGCTTTCAGGGTTCTGTTTCAACTGAGCTTGCACAAACTCCAGTAACTTTTCTGATTTGGCAGTAAATAAACGCAGTGAGTTAACGGCAGCGGGTTCTAAGTCACCCCGTTTAAGCCCTTTTAAAATGACTCCTGCGGATATTTCATGATCCCCCAAATGTTTTAGCGCAGCTGCATAACTCAAACGAATAGTTGCATCAGCGCGCTTTTTGCCGGGTAAGCTGCGCCATTCGTTGTATAGCATCTCGTTACTTTTGCGACCTTCGGCGACAAAGCGTTCAAAATAAACCTGATATTCAAGACGCTCAAACTCGGCAGGCGCCAAATCGGTCACTTTACGCAATTCCGGCAGTAAGTCTTTTAACTGTTGCCAATCGCCTGAGGCCTTAAATACTCTGTAAGCCAACTTAAGAACGCTAGCAGAATGCGGCTTGCTATCCAGTAGGCTCCGCATCTTCTTATCGGCTTTTGCCGGGTCTGTCTTAACGTGTTGCTCAATGACAACCAATTGCAGCAATGTATCTGCGTTCTCATAAAACTTATCAGCCTCTTCCTGCCAGTAAGTTGCTTTGGCGGCGTCTTTATTAAGACATGAGGCAAGAGTTGTTAACGCAGCAAGGTTATTGTCGGGTGACTTTTTATAAGCTTTAGAGAAGCTTTCAGCGGCTTTATTGGGCTCATCATTCAGCAGCTCACGTATGCCCTGCTGAAATATTGTCTGGGCTTTACGTTCGCTACGATTAGCCAGCCATTTTCTGCCCTGTCGGGTTTTACTGAGCAGCCTTTGCAGTATAGACACAACAATAGAAAGCACCGCAACTGCGACAATAGTAACGACAAACAGGCTAACCACGGTTGTTTCAATTGCTACGCCGGCAAACTGAACTAAAACATAACCTGCGTTACCCGATGCTAAAGGGCCAACAATGGCTCCCAAAATGATGATAACGACCAGCGCGATAATCCACTTCATGAGGCATCTCCCTGCTCAATAGCCTGAGCAATGAAGTCCAGCGATTCGAGTCGCTCTAAACTTTGTTGCTCAAAGTCGTCTGTGCTGAGTGACTGAATACGAGAGATAACATCTTGCGTGGCAACTTTATCCCCTTTTACTTGTAAGATGAGTTCAGAAAGCTGCTGCAGGTAGCGCTGCCATAAAGCTTCATTATTTTTTACCGCGGCTTGCTGAGCCAGAGTGAAAATTAACTGAATACGTTCATTGATTGCCGTGCGCTGAGTATGGTTTAACAACGGCTCGGGGTCACTTTCTGCCGGTTGAATACGGATAAAGTTATCAAGAAAAGACTGCCAGTTAGCATTTAAATTTGTTTGCCAGTCGCCAGCATCAGCGCTTACGTCCTGAGTGTCAGAGCTTAATCGTTGCTGGGTGTTGTTCACCTTGTCCGGCAGGTCAGAAACACGCTGCTGCAGTCCTGCCAATTGTAAAGCGAGGTCAGTGTTATCTGCTTTAACAACGGCGTCAACCCGCTCAATATCACCCGCCAGTTTCTCACGGGTACGAAGAGCATCGCGGCTGTTGATACCAACTAACTGTTGGTCTGCCAGCCTTAAAAGCTGCAGAGCCGCTGGGTAATCGTTTTGGCTCCACATCATCCGTGCGGCTGCAGATAAGGTTTGCTTTACCTCAACTAAACGCCAGTACGCCGCTTTTTCGGCCGGGGTTTTACGCATATCGTTGCGCAAATCTTCGAGACTCTGACGCAAATTTGTCAGTTTGCGCTGTAACTGTTGGTCGGTGTTACTGAATTTATCGAGCTCGCGAGCCTGAACGGTGCTCTGCAGTTGTTGTTCTAAACTTGCCAGAGAACGGTCTAATTGATTAAAACGGGTTTCAACCGGATCTTCTTTGGGTTGTTCCGCAACCGGTTTGGCGCCACTGTTAAACAAGGCCGGAAAGCGGGTATAGCCCCAGTAGGCGGCAGCGACTATAGCGACGAGGATAATAAGCCATATTAAGCGCTTAAAGAATCGCCCACTACTTTTCTGTGCAGTGATAGTTTCTTCTTCAGGTTGATCGTTGCTCTGGTCATTATTGTGGCCATCATTTTGCAACTCATCGTTCTTTACTTTATTTTCTTCAGTCATGAGTTTTTCCATCCGCTATTAGCGCATTCATTAATATGGCGTCCGTTGCACTGCCTGTTACTTTGATATTGTCTGATTGTCCAAAAGGAATCAAACCTTTCAGGCGGTGACTTGGCACTATCCATTGACAGTTATCCAGCCATGTCCGTGTCGAGTTTGGCATGGATGACAAAAAATATCCGAGTTGTTCAGCGCTGGTCACAACAACAGTGTCAACCGATTTTATCCACTGCTGAATCAATTCCGGGTCGTTCATTGTGAGTTGTTTGCGGCGATAAACTTCCCAGTAGTCAACCGATGCTCCGCGGGCACGCAAGGCATCAGCGAGTAACTCACGCCCCCCTTTTCCGCGAATAATCAACCAGTTTTGCTGTTCCGGTTTTTGCAGTTCTGATAACTCCAGCAGCCCTTCAGACTGATGCGTAAAGGTTGGGCAGCTCACCGGCACGTTTAAGTTTTTTGCAGCAAAAGAAGCGGTACCCGGGCCAACAGCATAATATTTAGAAGGAACAGGGTTAAAGCCAGCCGCCGCAGCATAATGTGCGGCGTTTTTACTGACAATAACAATACCATCCCAATGTTTTTGTTTAAGCTTTTTTAACTGCTCTTTATTCACAGTTAAAGGTTCAATTTCAATAAAACTGTGAACAAAGCATTCTTTGCCAGCTTGTTGTAGCCGCTGGGTGAATGCGTCTGGAGTATTCGGACGTAGCAGTAAAACCGCCTTATGAGAGATTCGATTCACTGTCATAGACTGCGCTCAGAATTTCTGCTGCCCCTTGTTTAAGTAACCGCTCAGCAAGCTCTGAACCTAACTTCTCAGCTTCAGAGGCGGGACCGAGAACTTCATCACGAAGCACTTTTCCGCCATCGGGCTCACCCACCAAACCGCGCAAATAAAGCTGGTCGCCTTCAAGTTCGGCATAGGCACCAATAGGCACCTGACAACCACCATCAAGCCCACGGTTCATTGCGCGTTCGGCCAGAACCCGAGTGCGTGTTTCCTGGCACTGCAAGGGAGCCAGTAACGCTTTCATTTTGTCGTCGTCGCTGCGGCACTCAATGCCCAGCGCACCTTGACCGTTAGCCGGTAAAGACTGCTCCACCGGAATAAAGGAAGTAATACGATCGCCCAGCTCCAGACGAATTAACCCTGAAGCTGCCAGAATAATGGCATCAAACTCACCGTCGTCCAGTTTGCGTAACCGAGTTTGCACATTGCCGCGTAAATCCTTTATCACTAAATGCGGAAACTGTTCTTTCACCTGACAGCGACGGCGTAAACTACAGGTTCCGACCACCGCACCTTCCGGTAGCTCATTCAAGTTTTTATAATTATTCGACACAAACGCATCGCGCGGATCTTCGCGCTCGCAAATAGTGTGTAGCTCAAGCCCCGGCGGGAACTCAACCGGTAAATCTTTCATGCTGTGTACGGCGATATCGGCACGCCCTTCCAACATCGCGACTTCCAGTTCTTTGACGAATAAACCTTTACCGCCAATTTTCGCCAGCGGTGTATCCAGAATGACGTCACCTTTGGTCGACATGGGAACCAACTCAACTGAAAGCCCCGGATGCAGTTGTTCCAGGCGTTGTTGAATGTGTTCAGCCTGCCATAAAGCCAGCTTGCTTTTGCGTGTTGCAATTCTAACGCGTTGGGTCATTCGTTTTCCTTACGACGATTAATGACTTTTTAGGTATCTGGTGCGATGATAGGCACCAGAGAAACCCAAACGGAATACCTATAGTTTAGCGATGTTTAGTCGAATTGTAATCAAGACGCTGGTGCTATCAGCCATTTTAATGACTTTAGTTGGCTGTGGTCAGAAAGGACCACTGACGCCTGAGCCTATGCCAGAGCAAAACACACCGGCAGAGCCGCCGGCGGAAGACAAAGAATGAGTGAGTTAATTGACTATAAAAACGGCCAGTTTCATATTGAAAACTGCGACGCCGAGAGTCTTATTGAGCGTTTTAGCTCGCCTTTGTACGTTTATTCCAAAGGGCAGATTCTAAAAAACTGGCGTGAGTTTCAGCAATACTGGCCCGCACCTCACAAGCTGTGTTACGCGGTAAAGGCCAACAGCAACTTAGCTATTCTGCAATTGCTGGCTGAGCACGGAGCCGGTTTCGATATTGTCTCCGGTGGTGAACTGCAACGAGTATTGCTGGCTGGCGGTAAAGCCAAAGACGTAGTTTTTTCCGGCGTGGCTAAGTCAAAAGAAGAAATCATAATGGCGCTGGAAGCGGGCATCGGCTGTTTTAACGTGGAGTCTGAAGCGGAACTTGAACGTATTCAGGACATAGCCGCCGCCATGGACAAACAGGCACCGGTGTCGTTAAGAGTGAACCCGGATGTTGATGCCAAGACGCATCCATACATTGCTACAGGGATGAAAGCCAACAAGTTCGGTATTAGCATGTCATTGGCCAAGCCGGTTTTCCTGAAAGCGCACAGCCTGCCTAACATTAATCTGATAGGTGCTGACTGCCACATTGGTTCGCAAATAATGACGGCGGAACCCTTCCTTGATGCTGCGCAGCGCATGTTTAATGTGGTTTCGGAACTGGAAAAAGATGGGATCAAATTAACGCATCTGGATTTAGGTGGCGGCTTTGGGGTGGCGTATCAACCGGAAGAACCGCTGGATAAAGCCTTTTATTTAAAAGCGTTGGTTAAGTTAGCCGAGAATTATCCGCAAATTACATTAGTGCTTGAGCCTGGGCGGGCAATTACGGCCGATGCAGGCGTTTTACTGACAACGGTGGAATACATTAAGCCCTCAGAGGATAAGAACTTTGTGTTGGTTGATGCCGGTATGAACGACTTATTGCGTCCGTCTTTGTATCAGGCCTGGCATGATATTCTGCCGGCACACGAGAACAAATGTGGCGGCGACCAATTGAATGATGTGGTCGGTCCAGTGTGCGAAACCGGTGACTTTTTCGGACACGCCCGACATTTAAATGTGAAGCAAGGCGATGTATTGGCAGTTAAACATGCCGGTGCTTATGGTTTTACCATGGCGTCCAATTACAACAGTCGTGGTCGTCCGCCCGAGGTTTTGGTTTCGGGTGATAATGCGACACTTATCCGCGAACGTGAAAGCTTTAACGACCTCGTCCGTGGCGAGCATTTGTTATATCAGGAAGGCTAATAAAGATGTTATTACATTTTTCCAAAATGCACGGGCTCGGCAACGACTTTATGATGGTGGATAACGTCACTCAGAACCTTTATGTAAACCCTGAGCAGATACGTCGCTGGGCTGACCGGCATACCGGTATTGGTTTCGATCAAATGCTGTTAGTTGAGCCACCCTATGACCCCGATCTGGATTTTCACTACCGCATTTTTAACGCAGACGGCAGCGAAGTTGCGCAATGCGGTAATGGTGCCCGTTGTTTCGCGAAGTTTGTAAAAACCAAAGGTCTGAGTAATAAAAACCACCTTAAAGTTAGTACCAAAGTGGGTAAAATGGTTTTGCATTTGGAAAAAGACGGACAAGTGACGGTTGATATGGGTGAGCCCTTATTCGAGCCGGCAGCCGTGCCCTTTAAAGCACAAAAAGCGGAACAGACTTACGTGCTGCGAGTAAAGGACGAAACGGTTTTGTGCGGCGTTCTGGGGTTAGGAAATCCACATTGTGTCGTTGCTGTCGATAATGTTGACACAGCCCCTGTAGCAACATTAGGGGCTGACTTAGCGGCACACGAACGCTTTCCCGAGAGTGTAAATGTTGGCTTTATGCAGAAAGTCTCTGCGGACGAAATTAAACTGCGTGTATTTGAACGCGGGGTTGGTGAAACCAGAGCCTGTGGTAGTGGTGCTTGTGCGGCAGCTGTGGCTGGTATTCAACAAGGGTTATTGAATGAACGAGTAAAAGTCAGTTTACCGGGCGGGGACTTAATTATTCGTTGGCAGCAGGGGCAGCCTGTAAAAATGACCGGCCCTGCGGAATTGGTTTACGATGGACAAATGGTGTTATGAGTAGCGAATCAAAAGTGATAGCAAACGAGCGGTTGGACGACAGTTTGATCCGAGAATATTTACAGGAAAATCCGGATTTTTTCACAAGAAATGACGACTTACTGACTCAGCTGCAGTTTCAACACAGCGAAAAAGGCGCGGTGTCGTTAATTGAACGTCAGCAACAAAAACTGCGTTTACGTGTGCATCAGCTGGAAGAAGAAATTACCGAACTGATGATCAACGCAAGGCGTAACGAGACAATATTCTCTGCTTACAGTAACTTATACGTTAGCCTGTTGCGTTGCCAAAGCCTGACTCAGATATTGGAAGCGCTACGAAAGACCTTTGAGAACGAACTGGAAATGCCAGCTTTATCCGTTAAATTTTTTGACAGTCCGGTAGAGCTCGACGATCAATACAGCTTTGCTTCCGATACTCATAAAAAGCTACTCAGCAAGCGTTTTAATGAAAGCTCGATTTATCTTGGACGTTTAACCGAGCAGGAGCATAAGCTGCTGTTTCAGGATGAGAAAATTGCCTCAGTGGCATTGCTGTTGCTGGGCGAAAACGGTGAGCTGGGCATGCTGGCGGTGGGTAATACCAATGCCAGTCATTTTGAGCCGGCCATGGATAAGTTACTGATCAATCAGTTGCAGGCGTTGTTAAGCGCTTTGTTACCGGGGTTATTGAAACAACATGACGCTGCATGAGTGGCAGCAAAAATGGATGCAACAATTGCAGGGAGAGCGAGGTCTGGCAGAGCTGACGCTGAAAAACTATCAGCGTCTTATTGCTGCCGACCTCGCTGCTCTTGAACAGCAAAAAATAACCGAACCCAAAGCATTGCGTATACCTGTTATTGAACGCTTGCTGGTAGGCTGGCGCCGCAACGGACTGGGTGAACGCAGTATTGCTTTAAAATTGTCGGCATGGCGTACCTTTTGCCAGTTCATGGTGGAATCCAATACCATGGACGATAACCCCGCCATGTCGGTATCGGCGCCTAAAATTCCCAAACGTTTACCCAAAAATCTCGATGTGGACAGTATTTCTCATTTGCTGGATTTACCCACAGACGACGACTTAGCGATTCGCGATGCGGCTATGATGGAGCTGCTCTATGCCAGTGGTATTCGTCTGACCGAGCTGGTCAGTCTTGATCTGGACCAGATTGAACATCGTATGATGCAATTAAGAGTGACAGGTAAAGGTAACAAGACTCGCATTGTTCCCTATGGTCGTTGTGCTGCAAAAGCGTTAAAGAAATGGCTGCCGGTACGTCAGGCATGGCTTAATGAAAAGCCAGAGCTGGCGCTGTTTGTCAGTAAAAGGCTGCAACGCATCAGCCCCAGAACGGTGCAGCAACGGTTGAATTACTGGGGCAAGCAGCAAGGTGTGGTCGGTGACTTGCATCCGCATAAGTTACGACACTCTTTTGCGTCTCATATGCTGGAATCCAGTGGTGATTTACGTGCTGTGCAGGAAATGCTCGGGCACGCCAACTTATCCACAACGCAGGTGTATACGCATCTGGACTTTAAGCGCTTAGCCAGCGTTTACGACAGCGCTCATCCGCGTGCCCGAAAAAAATCGACCTAAATTTAACCCAATAAGAGTAACGCTTTATGCAGTTTCATCGCCGTTGGCATGTACCCAAAGTCATCAGTTTTGATTTAGACGACACGCTTTATGACAACGTGCCGGTTATTCAGCGTACGGAAGAAGTCGCCCATAACTATATCGCTGAGCACTACCCGCAAACCGCAGAGTGGGATATGCACCACTGGCGGCGCTTCCGTGAGGAGGTTAGTCGTGCCGATGAAACTCTCGCCAGTGACATGACCAAGCTGCGTTTAAAGTCTCTGGAATTGGGATTAAAAAAATTCGGTGTTGATAATTCGGCGCGGGCAGCGAACACCATCATGGATGTGTTCTTGTCTGAACGCAGTAACTTTGAAGTGCCACAAGAAAGCATAAACTTGCTGGAGGCTCTGTCGCAGCAATACAAACTAATAGCACTTAGCAATGGCAATGTTAATGCCGATAAAATTGGTCTGGCTCAATATTTCGACCGGGTTATTCAGCCCGGCGACGGCATTCGCGGTAAGCCTTTACCTGATATGTTTGCTGCCGCCCATCAGCAAATACCCGGGTTAGAGCCGTATGAATTTCTGCACGTTGGCGACCACCCTTATTCGGATATCCTTGGCGCACAGCGTCATGGTTGGCAGTCGGCCTGGCTGACATCGGGTCTTGGAACTAAAGAGCACTTGTCGGTATTGCCAACCGTTACCCTGCACAACCTTTATCAGCTGCAACAGCTGTTATTGGATTAAAGCACACAAATAACTACTGGTTGCTTATACAGTGATGCACTATTACACTGGCGCAATAACGCAACACAGTTCCCAATAATGAGTTAGGTGACCACAGATGAGTACACACCCGCTTCTGGCAGATTTAAACGAACGACAGCAGCAAGCCGTGTCCGCAACCGACGGTCATATGCTGGTTCTGGCGGGGGCTGGTAGTGGTAAAACCCGGGTGTTAGTGCATCGCATTGCCTGGCTTATTCAGGAGCGGCAATATTCGCCCTTTAGTATTTTGGCTGTTACTTTTACCAATAAAGCGGCGGCTGAAATGCGCGGGCGGGTTGAACAGCTGGTGGGCAGTTCGGTGCGCGGCATGTGGATTGGTACCTTCCATGGTCTGGCACATCGCCTGTTACGCGCTCATTATATGGATGTGGGACTGCCGCAAAACTTTCAGATTATTGACAGTGACGACCAGCAACGGTTAGTTAAACGTTTAATTAAGAGTTTAAACCTGGATGATAAACGCTGGCCCGCCAAGCAAGCGCAGTGGTACATCAACGGCAAGAAAGATGAAGGTTTGCGTCCGCGGCACATTGAAACCTATGACCCTACCGAACAGACCTTAAAAGAGATTTATACCCTGTATCAGGAGAGTTGTGACCGGGCTGGTTTGGTCGACTTTGCGGAATTGTTGCTGCGCGCGCATGAATTGCTGCGCAATAACCGTATTGTCCGCGAGCATTACCAAAACCGTTTCCGGCATATTCTGGTCGACGAATTTCAGGACACCAACTCCATTCAGTACGCCTGGGTTCGGCTGTTAGCCGGTGAGCAAAACAGTGTGACCATTGTCGGTGACGATGACCAGTCTATTTATGGCTGGCGTGGTGCTAAAGTCGAGAATATTCATCAGTTTTTGTCAGATTTTGAAGGCTCTGAAACCATTCGTCTGGAGCAAAACTACCGTTCCACCAATACCATTTTGCAGGCTGCGAACTCGGTTATTTCGAATAACTCAGGGCGTTTGGGTAAGGATTTATGGACCGATGGCAACGACGGTGAGCTGATTAGTCTGTATGCAGGCTTCAATGAAATGGACGAAGCCCGCTATATTGTGGCGCGTATTGAAGAATGGCGAGATCAGGGTGGTTCATTGCAAGATACCGCTATTTTGTACCGAAGTAATGCACAGTCGCGTATTTTAGAAGAAGCTTTCCTACATGCGCGCGTCCCCTACCGTATTTATGGCGGCTTACGCTTCTTCGACCGCCAGGAAATAAAAGACGCACTGGCTTACCTGCGAATTTTGGGTAACCGTGATGATGACGCCGCCATTGAACGAGTAATAAATACTCCGACCCGGGGTATCGGTAACCGCACCATGGATATGATCCGCCAGGCCGCTCGTGAACGCAGCGAGTCTTTATGGCAGGCGTCAAAATATATGGTTAACGAAAAGCAATTGGCCGGTCGGGCACGCAATGCCGTGGGCTCGTTTCTGGATTTTATCGAAAATTTAGACGACGAAACCGAAGAGTTTTCGTTAGGCCGCCTGAGCGACGAAGTGATTAAGAAAAGCGGCCTGATGGCCATGTACGAAGCGGAAAAAGGTGAGAAGGCCGAAACCCGAGTGGAAAACTTAAAGGAGCTGGTTACTGCTTGTGAAAACTTTACTCTGGACGATGCAGAAGAAGACATGACACCACTGAATGCTTTTCTTGCGCACGCCTCGCTTGAAGCCGGTGAAGAGCAAGCTGACGAGTATCAGGACGCGGTGCAGTTAATGACCCTGCATAGTGCCAAAGGCCTGGAATTTCCGTTGGTGTTTATGACCGGTGTGGAAGAAGGTTTGTTTCCGTCGCAGCAGTCGATGGATGAGCCGGGAAGGCTGGAGGAAGAACGCCGGCTTTGTTACGTAGGCATGACTCGTGCAATGCAAAAATTAGTGATGACTTACGCTGAGCAGCGCCGAATTTATGGTCAGGAACTGTTTCACAAGGTGAGTCGTTTTATCGGTGAAATTCCCGCGGACACTCTGCATGAGGTTCGGTTGCAAACCAAAGTTGAAAAGCCTGCCAGTTACGGCCGGTTCAATAATGCCGCCAGCCATGAAGCCTTTGAGCAAACCGGTTATTCACTTGGACAACGCGTTAGGCATCCAAAGTTTGGCGAGGGTACCGTGCTGAATTATGAAGGTACCGGTCCGCAATCCAGAATTCAGATTAATTTCGATAATGTTGGCAGCAAGTGGCTGGTGGTTGGTTATGCGCGCCTGGATCCCGTTTTCTGAAGTGTAAATTGTTGATCAAAAATTGCGTTTATCGACTATGTTTAAGGTACATACAGACAATGTCGGAGGCATTTTATGAAACGCACGGCAAATGCACAGTGGAAAGGCAGTATTAAAGAAGGTTCAGGCGTTTTATCAACCAATAGTGGTGTTTTAGATAGTACTCAGTACTCCTTTAAAAGTCGGTTTGAAGACGGTAAAGGCACCAACCCTGAAGAGCTTTTGGGTTCGGCGCACGCTGGCTGTTACGCCATGGCGTTTTCGTTGATGCTGGGTGAGTCAGGCTATGAGCCCGACAGCATTGACGCTAAAGCTGAGGTCTCTTTAGAAGAAGAGGGCGATGGCTTCAGCATTGCTAAAATTCATTTAACGGTTAAAGCCAGCATTCCGGATATTGAAGAGAACACATTCCAGAAACTGGCAGAAAAAGCCAAAGAAGGCTGCCCTGTCAGCAAAGTGCTCAACGCTGACATTTCAATGGATGCCAGCCTCAGCTGAAGCTAACTTTTTCTTCGCTTTACGATCACGCTGGCGCTGTAGCATAGAATCGAAACTGTACAGTGCCAGCGCACTCCAGATAATAATGAAAGTGACCAGCTTACTTTCTTCTAAAGGCTCACCGTAAACTGCTACCGCAAGCGTAAACATTAGCGTGGGTGCTATGTACTGGAAAAAGCCCAATGTCGCGTAACGTAACCGTTGTGCTGCTGCAGTAAAACACAGCAATGGAATGGTGGTTACCAGCCCGGCTGCAAGCAGTAATAGGTTTAGCGTCCATGGGTTAGCGGTTAAATCACTACTGGCTGATTCCGCAAAGCCAAATAAGTAAATCAGCATGACCGGTAACAGAATAGTCGTTTCCAGCCATAACCCGCTAATGGAATCCACCAGCAGACGTTTACGAATAGCGCCATAAATGGCAAAGCTGGACGCTAGACCCAGTGCAACCCAGGGCACAGCGCCAAAGGTAACAATCTGAATGGAAACGCCGACTACCGCCATACCAATGGCAACCAATTGCAGCCGACGCATACGCTCGGCAAAAAAGGCCATACCAATCGCTACATTCAGGAGTGGGTTAATGTAGTAGCCGAGGCTGGCATCCAGCATATGGTCGCTGTTCACCGCCCAAATAAATAAAAACCAGTTACCGCCTAATAGGCAGGTGGCAAAAGTAAGACGCAGCATCATTTTGCGGCTTTTCAAAATGGGGCGAATACGATTCAGTCGCTTCATAGCAACTATCAGTACAAACACCATTAAGAAGGCCCAGATAATTCGGTGGGAGAGTATCTCTAATGCAGGCACCTGCTTTACCAGTTTGAAATAAACCGGTGCAATGCCCCAAAAGGTATAGGCAGCAAGCGCGAAAAAAACGCCATGTCGCGTCCGGACTGCTTCATCGGACATAGTAGAATCCTTATTTTATCTGCGCTAACCGACCAGGTAAGTCCCGGTGCCGAACGCTATGTGCGTGCCGTCTTGGTTATGTAGCTCCATACGCGCTACCGCCACTTTGTTGCCTGAACGAATAATGGTTGCGCTGGCAATGAATTCAGTACCGCGGCCGGGACGGAGGTAATCAACCCTAAGGTCAATGGTACCACAACGGCTTAGACGCTCCATTAAATAAGCTTCGGATGGTGCCTCCAGCCTGTCGACCATGCCGGCAATAGCGACCAGGCCGCCGGCGGTATCCAGTGCCGTAGCAGTAACCCCGCCATGTAAAATGCGTTGTGGCACATTACCCAGTAGCTGATCCTGCCATTTAAATCGAATTTCACCACGGTCAGGGCTAAACTCCGTAATTTCCAGACCAAGCAGTGCCTGGAACGGAACCTGAGTGTTCATAAATTCGGAAACTTTTGTCAGTATTGTTTGTGTATTCATTTTCGGCATGGTGATTAGCGAATAGGACGCTTACAATAAGAGCATGTTACTCGGGAAGTCAATATAACCATGCAAAGCAGTACCGCCGAAAAAACACAATTCGATCCACTTCAGCAGCAGCTTGAGTCTACTTTTGGCTACCATCAGTTCCGCGATGGTCAGCAAGATATTATGCAGGCCGCGATGCAGGGGCGTGATACTCTGGTGCTGATGCCAACTGGCGGCGGAAAATCGCTCTGCTACCAGTTGCCGGCTATTTGTGGCGAAGGACTTACTCTGGTCATCTCGCCGCTGCTGTCGCTAATGCAGGACCAGGTGGAAGCGCTTAAAGCGTTGGATATTTCAGCGGCAACATTGCATTCAGGCGTGTCATCGCAAGAATCTATGGCAACCATGCAAGGCCTGCAAAGCGGCGATATCAAATTGTTGTACGTGAGTCCCGAGCGAGTTTTGCAGCCGACTTTTATTGAACGCCTGCAATCATTAAAACTCAACTTTATTGCGGTGGACGAAGCACATTGTATTAGTCAATGGGGTCATGACTTCCGGCCTGAATACGGAAAGCTGGGTGTGCTGCGTAATTACCTGCCCAATGTGTCCTTTATGGCATTAACCGCAACAGCAGACTCGGCGACACAACACGATATTATTGAGCGGCTTTGCCTGCGTGAGCCTTTGGTGCACCGAAGCTCTTTTGACCGCCCCAATATTCGTTATGTGGTGCAGGAAAAGTATAAGCCGCTAAAGCAGGTGCGTGACTATGTTAAAAAGCAAAAAGGTGCTGCCGGTATCATATACTGTGGCAGTCGCAAAAAGACCGAAGAACTCTCGGAGAGTCTGCAACAAGCCGGCGTGCGTGCAGCGCCTTATCACGCCGGAATTGAACATCAGGTAAAAGAAAGCACCTTACGCCAGTTTCTGCGCGACGATATCGATGTGGTGGTTGCCACCGTTGCCTTTGGTATGGGTATCAATAAGCCTAATATTCGCTTTGTCATTCATTTTGATATCCCCCGCAGTGTCGAGTCTTACTATCAGGAAACCGGTCGTGCCGGACGTGATGGCCTGCCAGCCGAGGCGTTAATGCTTTATGACCCACGCGACGCGCAATGGATACGCCGGATGATAGAAGAGCAGGAGAACGAGCAACGCCGGTTGGTTGAAGCGCAAAAGTTCTCCGCTATGCAGGCCATGGCTGAGGCCCAGACTTGCCGCCGGTTAGTGGTGTTAAACTATTTTAATGAGTATTCTGATAAAGAATGTGGAAACTGCGATTTGTGCCTCGATCCACCACAGCGTTACGATGGGCTGGAGGACGCTCAGAAAGCGTTAAGTTGTGTGTACCGGGTTGGCCAGCAATTTGGTATTAATCACGTGGTGGAGGTTCTGCGTGGTTCAAAAGCGCAACGTGTTGTGGAACTTGGACACGACCAGTTGAGTACCTATGGTCTGGGTAAGTCAGAAACGCAGGAGCATTGGTTTTCGGTACTGCGGCAGTTAATTCATCGTGGCCTTATTCTGCAGGATATTCGGCGTTTCGCTGCGCTTCAGCTTACCGACGCAGCGCGTCCTGTTTTGAAAGGCGAAATTCCACTGGAGCTGGCCAAGCCGCGAATAGAGTTAACCGCCACCAAAACCCGTATTACTGACCGTGGCGACTATAATAAAATTTTATTCCGGCGTTTGCGCAAGTTGCGTAAAGACATTGCTGACCGTGATCAGGTGCCACCCTTTGTTGTCTTTAGTGATGCGGCACTTGTTGAAATGTGTGTGCACTACCCGACAACAGCTAAAGATATGTTAGAAATCAATGGTGTTGGGGACGTTAAGCTGGCACGTTATGGTAGTGAGTTTATGCAAGCGGTTGAGGCTTTTTTGTCGGGAGCCAGTGAGCGACAATTATTTAATGGGTAAAAAGTAACAATGGAAGACAACATCATTACGCTAACAAGTACGCCACCAGAAGCTGAACTCGAGCTCTGGGTTGAGGAGCTTTGCGAGTGTATTGGTGCTACTGTCCGCGAAAAGGAACAAGCCGCCGATCAGTTTTGTTGGCGTTTAAGTGTAAACCAGCGCCACTGGTTGCTGTTTTACTCTGAAATTTGTGATGCCGTTTGGCTGCAGGCATTAGAAGAGCCAGAGCCTCTAGTCGAAGAGCGTTTAGCGGAGTTTGGCTATGTTTAAGTTCTGGTTCGTCGGGTTAGTATTGGCTTGTAGTGTGTTTCAGCCTGCCCTGGGTCAGAAACCCTTGACGGTTTCCGGACAAACGACTCGTTTAATGCTGAATGAGCATTTCAGCTACCGGGTTGTGAATACTGAACTGAACGTTGAGAACATCGCTATTAATGAACCGCAACGCTGGTTGAGTCCGCAGCAACTGCAAGACCATAACTATGCCGGGGAACGTCCCAATGTCTGGGGCGTGGTACCGTTATTTAATCGCAGTAATGCACCTCTTACCTTCCATTTAAAATTCAGTGACCCCTATTTAAAACATGTGGGGGCTTATCTGCTCAATAAACAGGGGCAGGTCACAACCAGTAAAACCAGTATTTTTTCTACACCGTTATTACAGCGTCAGTATTTGTCACATGAGCATGTTTTGCCAATTACCTTGCCGGCTAATGAGATAGTCTGGTTGGCTGTGTCTGTGCAGCAATGGCCGGAACAAATGCCCTCCATTAGTTTCTGGCAACCCGGTGATTCACAGTTACGCCTGCAGCAACAACAAACCGCGTTGGGTGTTAATGCGGGAATTTTGATTCTGCTGGCGCTGGCTGCCGTTGTTTCCGCGCGGTTATTCGGCAGTCGTTTGTTGGTTTCTTTTGGTGTCATGACAGTAGTTTTTACGTTGAGTCTGCTACTTCACAGCGGTATCTGGAGCACTTATTTTACCCCTTATTCACCGGATGTCGCTGCGGGCCTAAACGTCTATATAAGCCAAATTCTTATTGTTGCGCTCAGTTGGTTTATCTGGGAATGGTCGCGTTTCCGGTTTAAATTATCGAGGTTTAACCGAATTGGCTACTCGGTAATGATGACAGCGATAGCCCTGACAATTTTGCTGCCTTGGTTATCAGAGCCCTGGAAACTCGCGTTGATATCCTGGCAGATTAACGCGCTATTACTTTGGGGCGGAGTTATTGTCGGACGTAGTCTGCAGAAACAACCGGTTATTGGGCATAAATGGCAAACGGTATTGATGGTGCTCACTGTTTTATCCGCCTGGTTATTAGTGTCGCCTCGTTATAATCCGATTTGGGAAGGGCTTTCCGGATTGCTTTTATACAGCGGACTCACGCTGGTAATCACCATGTTCTTATTGGCTCTGGAGCGCTATAGGCTCAGCCGGTTGATACGACGTATCAGTAACTTAGAGCGTAACCGAAAATTTTTGAGACGCCGTTCATGGCGATTTCTAAGGCGAACCGGCGAGGGCTGGTTCCGGGTCAATGCCGATGGCAGTATCAAGCAAATTAACCGGCAAATGATAAACATTCTGGCGGCTCATTCACTGGAACAGATTCAGGCCCATTGGCCGCAAGGGTTTAAAATTAACGGCGCACGCCAACTGGTTGCTACTGAACGGCTCGATGGCCGTAAAGTGTGGCTGGATATTGAGTTGTTCAGTGATAATACCGGGCGTATAGCCGATGTTACTAAGCGCATGGAAGCGGAAGTTCATCTTAATTTTTTGGCACACCATGACGCGGTAACGGGGTTGTTAAATGTACGGGAATTTCGACGCTTATTACAGGAAAGGCTGGATAAGAAAAAAAACGTCAGCGTTATCATTATTCGGCTGACAGGTTTGCAGGTTATTGCTGATCAGGTAGGTTCTGATGCACGCGATCAGGCAATACTGCAACTGACATTATCATTGCAGCAGAAAGCGACAAAAAGCGGGCGAATTGCCCGGGTCAGCGAAACAGAAGTTGCACTACTGAGCCATGAAGATGAGCAAGCGGCATTTGCTCAGGCGCATCGTTTGGTTCAATTTTGTCGTGAGTTTCGCTTTAGTAGTGAGAAGCGTATTTTCCAGCTTACCACCCATGTGGGAATTTCTTACAGTACCGACGAAGGAGTTGCTGCCAGCACCTTAATGCGACAGGCTCGCGAAGCGGTTGAGTTGGCTATGCAGGAGGGTGACTATCGTGTGCACTCATACAGTGAAGCTGATCAAAAGCGTTTAGTCGGGCAGGCCGAAACGGAGTGGGAAGCGCGCTTGAAAAAAGCGTTAAGAGAAGAGGACTGGAAGTTGTTCTCTCAGCCTCTTGTCAGTGCGTCAAAAGATGAAGACAAACATTGTTTTGAAGTGCTGTTGCGACTTCCCGGTAGCGGTAAGGACGAAGCGATAGCACCGCAACAATTTCTGCGCGCAGCCCTGCGAGCAGGCGTTATGGGGAAAGCCGATCGCTGGCTGGTCCGTGAAGTTATTCAGTACTTTAACGAGCAGCCATTCGAGGCAAATCGTACCTGGCGCTGTCATATTAATTTGTCCACACAAAGTCTTGAGGACATTGACTTCATTCGCTTTGTAGAGCAAATCCTTAAGCAGTCTGTACTACAACCGGAACAACTGGTATTTGAAGTGGCAGAGCCGGACGCCGAAAAATATTTTGATGAAACGTACCGGTTATTTACAGAGCTGCGGGATGTAGGCATTGGCACCGCGTTGGATCAGTTTGGTACTGGCTTCAATTCATTCCGACTATTGCGGCAGTTGCCATTAACCCAAATTAAAGTCAATCGTTTTTGGGTGCAGGATATGCTGGTGGATGCCGTTGATGCTGAGCTGGTAGATAGTTGCGTGCGTATTGCTAAAGTGTTGGGTATTGAAGTTTGCGCGGTTGGCGTAGAGAGTGATGAAGCCCGAATTAAGCTCACTCAGCTGGGTGTAGACTATGTCCAGGGGTTCGTCTGTGGGCACCCAGTAGAGTGGCAACGTCCGGAAAAACAGGGCGGCTAATTGCCGCCCCTCATCCAGTGCTTAAGTTTAAGCAGCATTTTCCTTACTTTTGGAACGATTATCCAGCAGGTCTTTCGTCGAGCTGTCAATGTTAATGCGTTTCGGTTTCTTGGCTTCAGGAATATTCTTCACCAAGCCGACCGTTAACAGACCGTTCTTCAAAGCTGCGCCTGTGACTTCAATATGTTCAGCCAGACTGAACTTACGTTCGAAGGCACGGTTGGCAATGCCGCGGTGGAGATACTCGCGTTTTTCGTTTTCTTCGGCTTTGTTGCCGGTCACACGAAGTACACCGTTCTCTACCTCAATTTCCAGATCATCCTCTTCAAAACCTGCAACAGCCAACGTAATGGCGTATTGGTTCTCTGCCACCAGTTCAATGTTGTAGGGAGGGTATCCGGTTGCACCAGTATCTGAGCGTAATGCCGAATCCAGCAAAGATGCCATACGGTCAAAACCTACGCTGCTACGATATAGAGGGCTTAAGTCTATAGTTGCCATAATAGTCATTCTCCTAAGAAGCAATAACGTTAAATGTATTAAACATGTGACACACCATGTGTCGGTTTAAGGCGGCTCTCTCAGAGACACCAACCTTAACTTCTATATGTGTACTGCTTAAATTGGTTTCAAGAGCTTTTCTGAAAATTTTTCATATGGCTGGCGTAATGAAAAATGTGGCGACCATGATTAAGCTTCCTCAGCGAGGAAGCCGCCGGACTGATGGCGCCATAATTTAGCGTAAAGACCATTCTCAGCGAGCAGCTGTTCATGGCTGCCCTGCTCAATAATTTCGCCCTCATCCAGCACCACCAGCTTGTCCATTGCTGCAATAGTGGACAGCCTGTGGGCAATGGCGATAACGGTTTTACCCTGCATTAACTGGTATAAGTTTTCCTGAATGGCATTTTCCACCTCGGAGTCGAGCGCCGAGGTAGCTTCGTCCAGAATCAAAATAGGGGCGTCTTTTAACATGACCCGGGCAATGGCAATACGCTGGCGCTGCCCGCCTGAGAGCTTAACGCCGCGTTCACCGACATGCGCGTCCAAACCAGAACGGCCTTTACTGTCGGTTAAATCCGCAATGAAATCCTCACAGTGTGCCTGACGCACCGCATCCATTAAGTCATCTTCGCTGGCATCGGGGCGACCATATAATATGTTGTCGCGCACGGAGCGATGCAATAACGACGTGTCCTGTGTGACCATACCTATATTAGCGCGCAGACTGTCCTGCTGAACTTTATGAATGGCTTGATCATCTATACGAATTTCACCGCCTTCAACGTCAAAAAAGCGCAGTAAAAGATTGACCAGTGTAGATTTACCAGCGCCGGAGCGACCGACCACGCCAATCTTTTCACCCGGTTTTATGTGCAGGTTAAAATCTTCCATCACGCCGTGACCTTTGCCGTAATGAAAACGAACACGGTCAAAATTAATATCACCGGAATCAACCTGCAAAGCCGGTGCCTTGGGCTCATCTACAATGCGTTGCGGCACGGCTATAGAGCCAATACCATCCTGAACGGTACCGATGCTTTCAAATAAGGTCGACATTTGCCACATGACCATTTGCGACATACCAAACAAACGCAGAACCAGCCCTATAACCACAGCAACAGCACCCAGGGTTACGGCGTTATCCATCCACAGCATAATGGCGGTAGCTGCAGAGCTAAATAACAGCGCGCAATTGATAAAGTACAGAAAACCATAAAGCTGAGTGACCAGACGCATTTGTTTGTGCACGGTGCCCAGAAAAGTATCCATGCCGTCGTGGGCGAACGCCGCTTCACGCTGTGAATGCGAGAACAGTTTCACGGTTTGAATATTGGTGTAAGAGTCGACAATACGGCCAGTCATGTTGGAGCGGGCATCGGCCTGTTCGGCAGAAACTTTCCCAAGCTTAGGCACAAAATAACGCAGTAACAGTGCGTAAAGAATCAACCAGCATGCCAGCGGCAGCATCATGCGCCAGTCGGCACTGCCAATAATGACGAACATGCCCAGGAAGTAAACGATCACATAGTTCACTATCTCAATAAAGGTCATGATGCACTGGCGCAGGGCAAGCGAGGTTTGCATGAGTTTGGTGGCAACCCGGCCGGCAAATTCATCCTGGTAGTAGCTCATGGATTGCTTCATCAGGTAACGATGTCCCAGCCAGCGGATACGCATGGGAAAGTTACCCAGCAGCGTCTGGTGGGTCAGCAGAGAATGAAACCAGACCAACAACGGCAAGCCCAGTAATACCAAAGCACTCATACCCATTAGCGGCCAGAACTGGTCGTTTAATAACGTTTCCTTGTCCTGCGCTGCCAGCCAGTCAACAATTTGACCTAAAAAGCCAAATAACCAGACCTCTGCTACCGCAATAGCGGCCATAAGCACCGCGGTAACCGCAAGAAAGGGTGTTGCTCCTTTCGTGTAGTGCCAGCAGAAAGCAAAAAATCCGGTAGGCGCCTGACTTGGCTCCTCCGTCGGGAAAGCGTTTAATCGGCGCTCAAACCAGGAAAACATTGCGTCACTCCTTGCGATACATCAAGCTAATAATATCAGGTTCGCACTGATTCAGCTTGTAAAAAATGGCTATTTGAACAATAATGAGAACTATTAACAAATAAAGAGGTTTTTATGAAATATTTGACGATGTTAGCCGCCGCTGCGGCACTACTTTTTAATGTTGCGGTATCGGCCAGTGACGACGAGCGCTATGAACACTTTAAACCCGAGCCTGCGGAAAACTTAGAGCAGGCGATTATGAACCTGACAAAGTATAACGCCGAGCTACAGGAAATTATGAATGGCGACTTAGACGCGCAGGATATGACGAAAGTGCATGAGCTAACCTATACCTTAGAAGTGGCTTTAGCCCGCTTAAGTAAAGAGCTGGACGTAGCTGCAAACTCACTTGAAGAGGTGCACTTAGGCTCCGAGCAAATGAATAAACAACGGGTTAAAGGTTTTGGTAAAAGTTACCTGGACACTTTAAATCATGTGCTGGGTGAGCACAGCAAGCATCATGAAAATGATCACAAAGAACACCACTAATAGCCTACAACGTTTCTAAAAACGCCTTAAAATGTCGTAGCCAATAGCTCTGTGGCTTCGACATGGCGTTTCTGCCAATTGAAATCTCACAAATAGCTTCTCCGTCCTTTTCAGCTCTTGGCAGGGGTAAAATTACAACGCCCGTATTGCCGATGTAGTTTGTTACTTTTGCACTGAGTTGCTCGGCGGTGAGTTTAAAGTGCAGGTGAAACATGGCTACTTGCGGTGTTTCGGGGTTAACCCGTATATCATCCAGGTCGTTCAAAGCTTTTCCCAGCGTCTTCGCGTAATGCACAGCGTCCGGCAGCACAGGCAGGTTCTCTCTTAAACCGTAGTGGGCCGACAGAATTTGAGGGTATTGAGTAATGATGTTGCCACCGGCGCGGCGAGCCCAGATTTTAGCCTGCTCAATAAAGGCTTCCGAACCCGCCAGAACAGCTCCTGATAACGCACCTAAATCTTTATAAAAACTGACGTATACAGAGTCAAACAGCTCACAGACTTCGGTCATTGAACAGTCATAAGCTGTCGGTACTTGCCACAGTCTGGCACCATCTAAATGCATCGCAATATTGTGCTGGCGCGCCCATTGCGACTGCTCAACCAAATCATCCCATTCGGGTAATTGGCCACCTATTTCACGCATCGGTAATTCCAGTAAACAGGCGGCTAAATCATTGCTTTGTACTGATTTTAGGTCGCTAAGGGTTAGGGGCTTCTCGGCAAAACCGGTGGTTGTGCCGTTGAGCTGCCATAGCGCCTCAAACCCCATCTGTTCGTGCAGCATGAGGTGCGAGGTTGGGTGTAATGCGACCCCATTTTTCTGGCGGTCATCGGCATGTATGCGCAAGGCCAATGGTTGTGCCAGTGTTCCGGTTGGCAGAAACAAAGCCGCCGGTTTGCCCAGCAAGGTTGCAACGTCGTCTTCAAAATCGTTTATCAGCTTACCACTGCCGTAGGTGTCTCGTTTTTCATTCTGCTCAAGTTGTTCTGCTAACAATCTGAGTTCATCAGCCATACTGAGTTGAGGCTGACGCAAGAGCGACGCATTGGCTTGCTCCGCCGCGTGGTGATAAGCCTGTTTGGTTTTTGCCGAAATAGAGAGTGTCATGGTAAACCTATTTTGAGTGGACTTTACCGCCAATAATTTTGTAAGCGGGCGTGCCACGTATCATTGTCTTGCGAGCAAACTCCTGTCCACAGCCGGGGCAATGGCATGGCGTTGTGGTGTGGTCTTCAACAATTCGCTCAATAAAGCATTTTACCAGAGCGCCCTTGCCACCTTTTCTATATTTAAATATGGGCGTTTTGCACTGCAGGCAAGAAATCTGCACGGTGCGGACCGGCCCTTTCTTGTTCGGTTTCGCCATAAAATAGTCGGCTACAATTTAAGCATTTCCCTTAGTGTAACAAGCACGCTATAGTTTTTCTTCCTGTATCAAAATAAGAATAAAGGACACTGCTATGCGTTACTCTCTTGTCGCCCTTGCGGTTTTGGGCTTATTAACCGCTTGCGGCCAGCCGCAACAGAACAACTCTGCACAAAATTCCCAAACAACTGCTGAACAAACCGCGCAATCAGAAACCGAGCGTCTGAATCAGTGGTTTGAAGAAAAGTACGAAGAACAACTGCAACAAAGCCCCATTCAAATGACTTTCCTGGGCCGAAAAGATCGCAATGGCGATATTGACCAAGGGGTTAAAGAGCAGAAAAGCGTTTAACTAAGGAGAGTTATTATGAAATGGATTGTATTACTACTAACGGCGACTTTTTTTCTCCCTGGTGCTTTTGCTGTGGATTCAACCAAACAGATTATTCAACAGCATTTATCTGAGAAGCAGCTGGATGATGCAGAAGACGTTGTCGAAAACTGGGTCAAGAAAGAACCCGAAAATGCAGCCGCCTGGCATACTCGAGGTATTGTCATGGCACAACAGGCACAAGATGCGTTTTTTAGTGCCTTAAGTTATGCAGGAAAGTCAGTTGATTCGTTTGAGAAGGCGGTAAAATTAGCACCAAATAACATTAAATATCGTACTGCTCTAATGCAGTTTTATTTGATGGCACCCTCAATTGCCGGAGGTGATGACGAGAAAGCACTCGCTGAAATTGAAGCCATTGCTGAAATTGATGCGGTGCAAGGTGCGTTAGCGAAAATTGGGTATCTTAAAAAGCATGAAAAGGACGAACAAGCGGAACAGTTAGTCGAAGAAACTTTGGCTGACTATCCTGATAATGCTGACATTCTTGTTTATGTTGGTTTTCAGGAGCAAAGAACCAAAAACTACGAAAAGGCATTCTCCCTTTTTGAACACGCGGCTCGTGGTGAATCGGCAGAAGGCGATGCTTCCGTCATAGCGTTATACCAAATTGGGAAAACCGCAGTTCTGGCAAAAGCTCAAGTGGACGAAGGAATTCATGCGCTCAAACAGTATCTGGCAGCGGAATTACCGGATAACTCGCCCGGCTCTGAATGGGCGAACTTCAGACTGGCTCAGTTATTTGCATTGAAGGGTAATGATGCTGAATCGGAGCAGCTATTAGCCAGTCTCACCGAGGTTGATGATAAAGAATTACAGAAGCAGATATCCGACTGGAATTAAGTATCTAAATAGCCCCGGTTACGGCCATCAGACTTGGCGCGGTATAACGCTGAGTCTGCTTTTGAAATCATATCGGCAATTAAATCTTCGATGTGTTCATTAGCCCTGGGGGTATGAATATAACCACCAATACTAACGGTTAGGCAAGGTGCGACCTCTGACTGCTCATGTTCCATATGTAAATTCCGCACGGCGTCTAATAATTGTTGAATGCTGTCTTTGGTTCTTTGCTCGTCAGTTGCGGAAATAACGGCAGCAAATTCTTCACCGCCATAGCGTGCAATAAAGTCTGTATTGCGTTGCAGCTGATGAAACATGGCATCGGCAACAGATTTCAGCGCCTGATCGCCCTGCAAGTGACCATAATGATCGTTGTACGGTTTAAAATGGTCAATATCGATTAATAACAACGCTAGTGGTGTTTTGTGACGCATAGCACGTTGAATTTCGTTATTAATGCGCTCATCAAAGGCGCGACGGTTTGCGATACCTGTTAGCCCATCCTGAGCGACTTGAGCCTGCAATAAACGGTTTGCTTTTTCCAATGCCCGCTGGGTATGTATGAGCTCTGCATAGGTTCGTTGGCGTTCCAGCGTATTAGCTATCATGTCCGCGACCAAACCCAGACGGCGAATATCTGTGGGTGTCCACTGACGTTGTTGACGCACCATATCGCAACCCACAAAACCTAAAAGGTGTTGATTAGCGACCAGGCCAATACAAATAACCGACTTTATTTGCTCCCGCTCGAACTCCGCTTTTTCTGCGCTTGCTTCCGCAGGCAACTGGTTAATATCGTTAATAATGAATTTATGATGGGTTTTAATTTCTTTAAAAAACCAGGGTAATTCTTTTAGTTCAATAGCTTGTAGATCAGCAATGTGTGCGGGGTAACCGTTGCGAACCCACTCATGGGTATTGGTCATGTGCTCAATGTTGTCGTCAAACTCAAACACGTAACAACGATCAGCATCGGTGTAGTCGCCAATAGCTACAATGACTTCTTCAATGCATTCATAAGTTTCTGCAGGCTCACTGTTAATCAGGCGAGTCGACAATTCTGAGATGAGTTGATCAAAAGATACATGCGCAGTTTTTATGTCCATGGCTCACCTGTCTTATCTTTATGGTTAATAGTTAACCACATCGTCAGTTTAGCGTAAATTGTTGTTTTTATGTTGTTTGCCGTTTAATTTAACTAAAATAAAACTGCGATATGTCCAGTACGACGGGAAGCACAGAAAAGACCAGCAATAACGCCATGGAAACATTAAAAATTCTTTGGGCCGTGTGGTTAGTCAGTAACTGTCTTAGCCCGGCACCGGCTACAAGCCAAATGCCGACACAGGGGAATGCAACTGCCAGAAAGGCGGCTGTTATTTCTATTACCTCTGACCATAGTGCGCCAGCTACCGTGGTAAATGCCGCAACCGCACCCGTAGCCATGACCCAGGCTTTGCCATTGACCCATTGAAACAACACGGCCTGCCAGAACGTTAGCGGTTTTCGGTCACCTTTTTCGATGGCTTTTGGGGTTTGTGAGCCGATAACCCAGGCCAGCCAAAGCAAATACAGGGTACCGGCAATTTTTATCATTTGGTGTAGTAACGGGAATTGCTCCAGCACCGAGCCAAAGCCCATACCAACCACCAACACCATAGCCGGGAACCCCAAACAAATACCGAGAAAATGAGGTAAGCTGGATTTAACCCCATAGTTCACACCGGACGACATGATCATAATGTTGTTCGGACCCGGGGTTATGGTGGTAGAAAAAGCAAAGAAAAATACCGCGATAAAAATTTCCATGGGAAAATCCTGTTGACTTTGGTGCTGCTCATTTGCGGCGCTTAAATTAAAGGTGGTAGTTAATAAAAAATCAATACTTAAATGCTACATTAATTCTATAAAGGTTATAAATTGAACTATTGTTCTATAACCTGTGTCGAAAATACTACAGTCTATTTATAAAAACGAAAATGAGGCAGTAACTTAATGGCGACACAACCTTGGCTACAGCAGAGTAAAGAATTCGTTTTGCGATTTGCAGTTTCCAGCCCGTTTCCTGCTAGTTGGTTTTACGATGTCCCTAAATCTACAGAAATTGATGATATCACCAGCCCTCCCGAGCACATCGAAATTGTCAGTCATTGCTGGAACTATTCGCATTTGTTTGTTTACCAGTTGAAGTCTCTGGTTGATAGCGCCCCTAAAGATCTTAAAGTGACGCTTACCGGTTTTTACTGCCCGCAAGACAAAGATACCTTGGCTTTAATAGAGGAATACTCCAGCAAGAAAATTGACAATATTGAGTGGAACTTTGTTGCGCTTAAGAAGAACGACTTAATGCGACGCGCTATTGGTCGTAATAAGGCCGCAAAAGAAACCAAAGCCGACTGGATATGGTTTACCGACTGCGATTTGATGTTTGGCGAAAATACTTTTCCGAGTCTGAAAAAATCGCTGAGTAAAGAATCCTGTATTTTGGTATTTCCTGAAAAAGTAGCGCGCACAGAACTATTGAGCAAAGACCACGACGTTTTGTGTAACGGCAAAGAAATTTCAGTCGATGAATGTCTGGAAAAAGCGGGTTACAACTACCATTCGTTCAGCAAAGCAACGGGATCAGTACAAATTACTCACGGGGACACGGCCCGCCGCTACGGTTATTGTGAACAGACAAGCTGCTACCAGGAACCAAAAGACCATTGGGCTAAAGCCTATGAAGACAGAGCTTTTCGCTGGTTACTGGGTACGCACGGGAAACCTCTGGCTATCGACGATGTATCCATAATTCGGCATGTAGAAAAAGGTCGCTACCGTAAAGACTCGACCTTTTCAGAAATGCGTAAAGCTAATCGCCAGACGAAAGATAAATTACTGGGAAGATAAACCAGTCAGTCGATAAGTTGCTCTATAACTAGTAAGATAATTCGCTATTGATTAGGATGGATGTCTTACAGGAACCCATAGGGAGAGCAGCGAGTGAGTGAATTGACCCCCGGCTTTATTGTCGCGCACGGACATCGGCTGGAAGACTTAACCGATGTGGCGGTTACATTCACCCAAAATTACCCGCTGGCGCCGCTGGAGCAGGAAACCGTGCTGGTGCAAAGTAACGGTATTGCCCAGTGGCTGAAAATTAATTTAGCCCAGGCCAATGGCATTGCCGCCATGATAGACGTCACCCTGCCGGCGCGTTTTCAGTGGAAAGCCTACCGCTCAGTGCTGGGCAATGATATTCCCAAAACCTCTCCTTTTGATAAAGACCGTCTGACCTGGCGACTAATGCGTCTGCTGCCCGAACTGATTGAGCATAATCCGCATTTTGCACCGCTCAAGCACTACACTTCCGATGACGCCGACGGCCGTAAGCTGTATCAGCTCAGTGGCCGTTTGGCCGACTTATTTGATCAGTACGCCGTGTACCGGGCTGACTGGCTGGATAACTGGGTAAAAAGTCAGGATGTACTCGAGCAGAATCAGCCGGTTGAACCGGAACAGTTATGGCAGCCGGAGCTGTGGCGGGCGGTCAGTAACGATATTGGCATAGACGACTACTGGAACAACCGTGCAGAGCTGCATCAGCGCTTTATTGATACCGCCAAGGCGTTAACTGAGCGCCCGGCAGGGTTGCCGCCACGGGTGGTGGTGTTTGGTATTTCCTCGCTGCCGCAGCAAATGCTGCAGGTGCTGGATGCCATTAAAGGCTATACCCAAATTCTGTTGTGCGTACATAACCCCTCGCAGTACCACTGGGCCGATATTGTCGACGGCAAAGAAGCTCTGCGGCAGGCGGTGCAAGCATCCTCGCGATTAAAGCATAAACCCGAACTGCCGGATGCCCCCGACGATGACGAACTGCATCAGCTGGCGAATCCGCTGCTGGCGTCCTGGGGTAAGCAGGGGCGCGACTATATTCGTCTGCTGGATCTCTACGACGAAACCCTGGCCAAGCAGGAAGCTTTTAATACCATTAAGCTGGAGCTTTTTGAGCCTCATTCAACGGGCCATTTACTAGCGCAGCTGCAGGACGATATTTTAAACCTGCGGCCGGTGCATGAAACCCGTGAACTTTGGCCGACGCCGGCTGCCACCGATAAGTCACTGCAGTTTCATGTGTGCCACAGCCCGCAGCGCGAGTTAGAAGTGCTGCACGACCAACTGCTGGATGCCTTTGCCAATGACCCGGACTTAAAGCCGCGCGATATTATGGTCATGCTGCCGGATGTGAACACTTACGCACCCTATATTGATGCGGTATTTGGCCGTTACCACAACCGCTTTGGCGAACGTGACCCGCGCGCGATTCCTTACACCATTGCCGATCAGGGCGAGCGTCATCAGCGGCCGTTAATGATTGCACTGGAGTTACTGTTGCAGGTGGATCAGCTGCGTTTTACCCAGACCGATTTATTCAATTTACTGTCGGTGCCGGCGGTGCAGCAACGCTTTGGTATTGGCGATGACGACTTACCGCAACTGAAACGCTGGGTAAAAGAGGCTGGTGCGCGTTGGGGATTAAGTGCGCAGCAACGCTCGCAGTTCTATATGCCCGAAGCGGAAGAAACCAACAGCTGGTGGTTTGGCTTAAAACGCATGATAGCCGGTTATGCCATGGGCGAGTTGGCGGAAAAGGAGTCCTCAGGCGATAGCCCCTGGGCCAACGTTGAGCCCTATGCCGAAGTCGCCGGGTTAAGTGCTGCACTGGTCGGTTGTCTGGCCGATGTGGTGCGCACACTGGAACAGTGGTGGCAACGTGCGCAGGGTGAACCGACGCTGCCGCAGTGGATTGCTCAGGGAGAGTGGCTACTTGAACGATTTTTCCAGGCGGAAGAAGATAGTGATCGCTTACTTCTGGCTAAGTTAGGTGATGAGCTTTATCAATTGCGCGATATTTGTCTGGAAGCGGACAACGAGTCGTTGCTGCGCTTACCCATATTTAAAGACGCCTGGCTGGAGCGTGTGGATCAGCAAAACCTGAATCAGCGCTTTTTAGCTGGCGCGGTCAACTTCGCCACCTTAATGCCCATGCGCGCCATTCCGTTTAAATACGTGTGCGTGCTGGGTATGAACGAAAGTGATTACCCTCGTTCGGTGCCGCGGGTGGACTTTGATTTAATGACTGACCGTTATCGGCCCGGTGACCGTTCCCGTCGCGACGATGACCGTTACTTGTTTTTAGAAGCCATGCTGTCGGCGCGTGACTGTTTTTACCTGAGCTGGGTCGGTTACAGCGCGAAAGACAACAGTGAACGCACCCCATCAGTGCTGGTGGCGCAACTGCGTGACCATCTGCAGCAGGGCTGGGGTGTGGATATTAAACAGTGGACCATTGAGCATAAGTTGCAGCCGTTTAATTCTGCGTATTTTACGTCTGATGCTGATGACCAGCCCTATTTCACCTACGCCAGCGAGTGGGCGCAGGCGCATCGGGGGTCGGTTACTTCGGAAAAGTCGTCGGCAAAGTCGTCGGAATTAGCCGGGTATGACGAGCTGGAACGCACACTGAGTATTACCGACATTAAACGCTTTATTGAAGAGCCCGCGCGGCTGTATTTCAACTGGAAACTGGATACTTATTTCAGCCGTAACAGCGAAGACCTGGATGACAGCGAAGCCTTTGTTATGGATAACCTGCAAAGCTGGGCATTAACCTCCCGGTTGATTGAGTCCGGCAAGCGCGCGCTTTCATTCGCTGGAGGCACAGCCGGCGGTGGCATTGAAGCCGCGCTGATAAAAGAGCTGAACCGCATTAAGCGCGAAGGCGCGTTAGGCATTGGCGCAATTTCCGAACAAAACACCCTGCAGTTACTGGAGCAGACACAGGACATACTCGACGTTTACCAACAGAGCGTAGCGGGCTATTCCGGCGTGAATGAGTTTCCGGTCGAAGTGGGTTTTGAGCATGCCGGGCTGGTTATTGATGACACGGTGACCGGCTTGCACACCAACGAAAACGGCGAACGTCTGTGGGTCGTTACTTCGGCAAGTAACATTGCCGCCAAAAATGGCAAAGGCATTAATGGTGGTGGCTGGAAACATGCCAGTGCTTATTACCTCGGTTTGTTATTGCTGAATTTGCAGCAGCCCACGCGCTTGTTAATTGTGTCCAAAGGCGGATGCCAGTTGCAGGTTGCCCCGGTGCCGGCGGAATTAGCAATACAACAATTAGAGCAAATTCTGGAATTGGTAGCTCTGTCGGCACAGCAGCCACAGCCCATGCATTTAGACGTTGCTATGACCTGGTTAAGCTCGCTGGATAAAAAGGAAAATGACGAATCGCTGGCGCACGAAGCTGCCCTTCAGGCGTATGAAGAAGGTGGCTTTAACGCCGCTGCGCTGCTGACCTCCAGCGATTATTGCGGCCGGGTAGCGGAAGACTATAGTGCTATTCAAACATCGCCGCACTTTCGGCGTTTTATTAACGAGCTCTATGACCCCATGCGCTTAACCTTAGTACCGGAGGGGCAATTGTGAGCCACTTACTGTCAAACCCTCTCGACTTTCCGCTGAACAGCAGTCGCTTAATTGAGGCCAGTGCCGGTACCGGTAAAACCTACACCATTGCTGCCTTGTATGTGCGCCTGGTGATTGGGCATGGCGTTCAGAATGAGGAAAAGAACGAACAAGAAAACACCAGCTTTGGGCGTGAACTGGTGCCGAAAAATATTCTGGTCATGACCTTTACCAAAGCCGCCACCGAAGAGCTCAGCGACCGTATTCGGGCGCGGTTAGCCGAAGCGGCCGCCTATTTTCGTGATCCGGATGCAGTTGAAGGTGACCCGTTTTTAGCCAGCCTGCGCGACGACTGCGTAGCGCAGGAACAGAACCTGATGCATCTTGCGCGGCTGCTGGACTTAGCGTCGCAGTCCATGGACGAAGCTGCCGTAAAAACTATCCACGGCTGGTGTCAGTCCATGCTGAAAGAGCACGCCTTTGCCAGCGGCAGCTTGTTCAGTCAGAACGTCGAAACCGAAAACGAAGAGCTGCGGTTGCAGGCCGCCGAAGACTATTTCAGACGTTTCATTTATCCGGCCGATGCCGAGCTCAGCGCCCGGCTGCTGGAAGACTTTAAGTCACCCGAGGCATTACTGGGCTTAACCCACAGCCTGAGTAAAAGCGCTAAAGCACCGGTCAGCGGTGATCTGCATGCCTTACTGAGTGACGCTGAAAACGCGCATAAAGCGCGAATGGCCGTTATAAAGCAGGAAATTGCGCCTATTGTGCAGGATATAGTCGATAAAACCTCACAAGCCAAGGGCGCAGCCACCAAACTCAAGCAATTTCAGAAATTTGCCGACTGGTGCGCCGACCCAGACATGGTGGAGCCCGATGCCACCGCTGCCAACTGGAAAAATATTGGCGCCGATGAGCTGCAAAAATTCGCAGAAGCTAAGCTGGGCGGTATGGTTGACAACTGGGCAATATTAGGCCAACTGCAGGAACGCATTAAGCAAAGCAAAGTGCAGCAGCAGGAAGAACTGGCCAAAGTAAAACAACATGCGGCGTTCTGGGTCAGCCGCCGTTTTGCCGAACTGCAAAATCAGCGCGCCGAAATGGGTCATGACGATATGCTCACGCGGTTGCGTGATGCGCTTAAAGGCCCCAGTGGTGAAGCTTTAGCGGCGGCCATTCGCAAACAATACCCCATTGCCATGGTGGACGAATTTCAGGACACCGACCCGGTTCAATACGAGATTTTTAATCGTATTTATCACTTGGCCGAGCCCCATGAAGGCACTGGCGTTTTCCTGATTGGTGACCCCAAACAGGCTATTTACAGCTTCCGTAACGCTGATATTCACACCTATTTGAAAGCCCGGCGCGATACCGAAGGCCGGCATTATAATCTGGCGAAAAACTTCCGCTCGTCGCAGGCCATGGTGGATGGCGTTAATGCCTTGTTTGAGCGCGCCGAAGAACTGCCGCGCGGGGCTTTTCTGTTTAAAACGGAGCAGACTAACGAGCTGCCGTTTAACCGGGTAGAAGCCAACGGATTAAAGAAAACCTTTAAGCATTGCCTGCTTTCCAGCAACCTGAAAACCGCCCCGGCACTGCTGTGGTCGGTATCGGGTGAAGAAAAGCGCAACAAAGACACCTTCTTCCGGGCGGCGGCGAACCATCATGCTAATTTAATTGCCTCGCTGCTGAATGACCCGCAAGCCGGCTATTACAATGAAGACGACAACCTCGAACAGCGGGTCAAAACCAGTGACATAGCGGTACTGGTGAATAACTTCAGTGAAGCCAATGCCATTAAAAAAGCGTTGAGCGATCGCGGCCTGAAAAGTGTGTATTTGTCGGACCGGGAGTCGGTATTTGCGCAGCGCGTGGCCAAAGATCTGCTGACCTTAGTCAGCGCCTGTGCCGAGCCGCGTGACCCGTCGTTAATACGCAGTGCGTTAGGCACTCAGTTACTGGACTTACCCCTGGCTGAGCTGGAGCAGATTCACAGTAATGAGCAGGAATGGGAACGCCGCGTAGGTCAGTTTCTGGATTATCACGATCAGTGGCAGCGACAGGGTGTGCTGGCCATGTTGCACAACCTGCTGCATGAATATCAGGTGCCCGCCAAGCTATTGGCCGATACCATACAGGGCGAGCGGCAATTATCGGACGTGCTGCACCTTGCCGAACTGCTGCAACAGCAAAGTATGGTGCTGGACGGTATTCCGGCGCTGGTGAACCATTTTGCCGAGCAGGTGAACGAGCGACACGGCTTTGGCAGCAACAGCCGCACCCAGAGCGACGAGCAGCAACTGCGCTTAGAAAGTGACGCCGAGCTGATTAAAATTATCACTATTCACAAATCCAAAGGTTTGCAGTACCCGCTGGTGTTTATGCCCTTTGTGGCGTACACCCAGGCGGAAGCCTACCGGATTAGGCCGCCTGCCGTGTATCACGACGAAAACGGCGAGCTGCAAGTGCTGTGGTCAAAAGACGACGACAACAAGCAGCGTTTGAGTGACGAAATACTGGCCGAAGACCTACGTAAAATGTACGTGGCCGTAACCCGTGCCCAGTACGCCACCTTTATTGCGCTGGAAACCGTTAAAGAGCACCGGAATAACCCGTTGTTTTATCTGCTAAACGGCGGCGATTCGTTAACTGATGAGCTTTATAACGAAGTGAGCGAACGCTGGCAGCAAACACCGCATACCCAGTTAACCCGTTTAGAAAGCGACGAACCCCTGGTGCGCGCGCTGGAGCAGGAACAAACCCGGCCCAAACTGAACCCACGACACATGCCGCCGGGCAGGAAACTCGAGCGTTGGTGGGTGGCCAGCTACAGTGCGCTGCAATACTCTGGTTCGACTCAGCCTGGCGCAAGCACCACCAGCGTACCCGCGCCACAATCGCCGGATGAAATGAACCTGCTGGACGAGCGTGACGACGAAGACGAAACACAAATAGCCAGCGCTGCAGAGCCCAGCCCCGACAGCATTCATCACTTACCCAAAGGCGCCGGGCCGGGAACCTTTTTGCATAACTTGCTGGAAGAGTCGGCGAATATTGGCTTTGCACAGGTTGCGGATGATGCCGCCGAACGTACCGGACTGGTGCAGCGGTTTTGTGTCAGCCCGTTCTGGCAGGAGCATGAAACCAGCATAGACCACTGGTTAAACGCTTATTTGCACAACGAGTTCCCCATTAACCGCCAGGGCGACACCATTAGCCTGCAGGCGCTGAAACAATATAAAGCTGAGCCGGAATTCTGGTTTGGTGCCAGTGAGGTTCACGCGCAAAAGCTGGATGCCGTAGTGCGCGAACACATTCTGCCCGGGCATGACCGCCCGGCGCTGGAACCCAATGTGCTGAACGGTATGCTAAAAGGCTTTATCGACTTAGTGTTTGAACACAACGGGCAGTATTACGTGGCGGATTATAAGTCGAACTGGCTGGGCGAAGACGACCACGCCTACACCGAGCAGGCCATGCGCGAAAAAATTCTGCACAGCCGTTATGACTTACAGTATGTGATTTACACCTTAGCGCTGCATCGTTTATTAAAAGCGCGGCTGGGCGAGGCTTATGACTACGACACCCACGTTGGTGGCGCGGTGTATTTGTTTTTACGCGGGCACAGAGCCGAAACCGGCGGAGCGTTTTGTGACCGGCCGTCACGGGCATTAATTGAACAGCTGGATGAGCTGTTTGCTGGAAAGGACTTTTCTAATAAGGAGCCGACATGAGCGACGTGACATCGAACACCTTATTTGATGCCCTGAGCCAGTGGCGCGATACCGGCTGGATACGCTCCATTGATCTCGCCTTTGTTGAATTTTTGCAGCAGGCCGGCGAAGCGCGCGACGAGGTATTATTCGCCGCTGCTTGTGCTTCACACCAGGCCGGGCGCGGACACACCAGCCTTGATATTACGGCGTTGCAAAGCGACCCCGAAACGGTACTGAATTTACCGCCCGAAAACCGCTATTCGCCGGAGTGCTCACCCCCCGGTGCATTGTTACGCCAGTTCGGAGCGGATTTAAACAGCGCCTTAAACGCCTGCTCTTGTGTGGATACCAACGGCAATAGCAACGAGCCATTGGTGTTTAACGACGGCAAGCTTTACTTGCGTCGCTACTGGCAATACGAAACCTTTATTGCCGAAAACCTGCACGCAAGAATGAACGACCGGCCGGTGACCAACGACGACCTGCTAAAAAACACCCTGGCCAAGCTTTTTGATCAGCCTGGCAATGATAAAAGCGAAGATGGTGAAATTAACTGGCAACGGGTGGCTTGTGCCAATACCGTGCGCAACCGCTTTAGCGTGATAACCGGTGGCCCCGGCACCGGTAAAACTTATACCGTAGTGCGGTTGTTAACCGCGTTGCAGCATCAGACATTAACCCTCGGCTTACCGCCATTGCGGGTGTCACTGGCAGCGCCCACGGGTAAAGCCGCGGCGCGACTCACCGAATCCATAGATACCGAATTAGAGACGTTAAAAAATAACCCGCAGCTGGCAAACTTACTACCGGCGCTGGACTCGATAGAGACAGAGGGCAAAACCCTGCACCGGCTGCTGGGCGTAAAGCCAAATTCACGCGCTTTTAAGCACCACGCAGACAACCCACTGCGCACCGACGTAGTAATTGTCGACGAAGCCTCGATGATAGACATTGAAATGATGACCGCGCTGCTAAAAGCCACCCCAAAACACGCGCGGCTGGTGTTAATTGGCGACAAAGATCAGCTAGCCTCGGTAGAAGCCGGAGCCGTGCTGGGTAACCTATGCGCCGGCGCGGACGAAGGCCATTACCACAGCGCAACCGCACAATGGCTGCAGCAAGTTGCCGACACACCCGCCTTGCCCACAGAGCTCATTGACGATAACGGCGAAGAGCGCCTGCAGCATGTTGTAAAATTCCGCAAAAGCTATCGCTTTAAAGGACCCATTGCTGAGCTGGCCAACGCCATTAACCGACAAGATAACGCCGCCGTGCAAAAGGAGCTTCAGAAAGCTAAGGATGCTGAAGGCGAATACCCAATTAATGTGTACGAAGTTAATGGTCTGGATGACTCAGCATTTGTGAGCCTGGTTAAACAAAACCTGACAGCCAGTAGCCTGACGTTACACGTCCGGAACAATACCGAAATCACCACCGACGCCGGCAATATCAACAACATAGCCCACGAAGCTCTGCAAAACCTAAGCAACTTCCAAATTCTGACCGCCCTGCGCGAAGGCCCCTGGGGCATGAAAGCCGTCAACCAAAAAGTCGGCGACATACTCGGCGTAAATGCTAACACCTGGTACGAAGGCCGGCCCGTTATGGTCACCAAAAACGACTACGGCCTCAAACTAAACAACGGCGACATTGGCATTACCTTAAAAGACCCCGAACAAGGCCACCTGCGCGTCGCTTTCCCGGACCAGGCCAATCAGTCTGAAAATAAGGGCGTGCGCTGGGTATTGCCCAGCCGCCTAACCCATATAGAAACCGTGTACGCCATGACCGTACATAAATCCCAAGGCTCCGAATTCAAACACACCGTGATGGTGCTACCCGACCACGACAGCCCTGTGCTAAGCAAAGAGCTGTTGTATACCGGCATTACGCGGGCTAAAGAGCGGTTGAGTTTGGTTAGCAACAAACGATTAAGCTTAGGGGGCGGTAATGCCTAATTTGCACCGAGGCATTTATGATTTACTTCAAACCTCAGCAGTGGAAAATGAGCTTTTCACACAGGACGATAATCTTGTTGCAGAACTCGAGAATTTAAGCCTAGAAAACAGTCATGAGAGGTTAGTTGAAGCGCTTTCGGAGCAGTTGTCTAGGCTACTAGCCGCAGTTGGTGAAGGACAAAAACTCACTGAAAATGAGAAGTTAAGCCAGCAGGTCGAGCTTTTAAATAGTTTACTCCAGCACTCACGCAAACAATTAAAAGAACATAAAGCGGAAGCCATAATTGATGAATTTATATCGCCTCCTAAAGTGCTGCGTTCAGTTTATCGAAGAGGCGAGAAACCAGAACTTCCACAAATAGGGTTAGCTCAGCCGTGGTTGTTTACCGCAGGAAAAGACTCTCCTGCGTTATTACATGAGTTAATTGCAGAGTTATCTTGCAGTGATCATGTCGACATCTTAGTGAGCTTTATCACCGTTTCCGGAGTGCGCAAAATCTATGATGTTTTGAAGCAAATTACTGCGACTGATGCTCAGGGTAATAGCAAAACATCAATTCGAGTATTAACCACAACTTATATTGGCGCTACCGAGAAGAACGCGCTGGATATGTTAGCGCGGCTACCCAATTGCGAAGTTCGCGTCTCATTAGATGGTCGTCGCACTCGATTGCACGCAAAAGCTTGGATGTTTGAACGTAAAACCGGTTTCGGTAGTGCTTATGTCGGCAGCGCGAATTTGTCTGGCGCGGCGTTAATGGGCGGCTTAGAGTGGACTGTTAAATTTACCGAACGCGGGCAACATAACCTTTACTCGCGAGCAAAGGCTCATTTTGAAACATTGTGGGAGGACGGAGAATTCCAGCCGTATGACCCAAATGACATTGAGCATGTAGCGGCATTAAAAGAGGCACTAAGCAGAGAGTCAGGTGGTAGAAATTTGCCTGATCACATAACAACCACGTTTTTTGACATTACGGCTAAACCTTTTCAAGCGGATATTTTAGAACAGCTGGATAATGAACGCGCACATGGACGTTATAAAAATTTACTGGTCGCCGCTACGGGAACCGGCAAGACGGTTATGGCAGCCTTCGATTATCGCCGTATTTGTGAGTATGAAAAAGGACGTCCTCGGTTATTGTTTATTGCCCATAGAGAAGAAATCCTTAGCCAATCTTTGACTACCTACAGGCAAATACTTAAAGACGCAAATTTTGGTGATTTAATGACTGGGCGTCATGACCCTAATCAGTATGATCATCTGTTTGTCACGGTTCAGAGTATTCGGTCTAGAAAACTTTTGGACAGATATCCAGATAGCCACTGGCAAGTGGTGGTGGTTGATGAGTGCCACCACATCGCCGCTCGAAGCTTCGATGAAGTTGTTTCACGAGTCGAGCCTAAATACCTTCTTGGGCTAACGGCGACCCCTGAGCGCGGCGATAATAATAATATTCTGTCCTATTTCGATTGTCGGCCGGACGGTTCACCCTCCGTCCAAATGCGACTTTGGAACGCTGTATATCAGCAATTATTAGCGCCGTTTGAATATTATGCGTGCGATGATGGTCAAGACTATCGGCAGGTTAACTGGACAAACGGTGACGGGCGTAGTGATCTTAGCGATATTCTTTCCGAAAACGATGTTCGCGCCCGAAATGTTGTTAGGGCTTGGGATGAAGTGGTCAATAACATAAGGGATTCACGCGCTCTGGCGTTTTGTGTGGATGTTAATCATGCGCGGTTCATGACTAAAAAGTTTAACGACGCAGGAGTTCCAGCGGCATTAATATATGGCGAAAGCTCGGATGATGAGCGGACGTCTTTGCCAAGAAAACTGGAAAGCAAAGAAATTAATGTTCTAGTTACCGTGGACCTTTACAACGAAGGTGTTGATCTGCCTTTTGTAGATACTCTCTTATTGCTGCGCCCTACTCAAAGTGTCACCTTATTTCAGCAACAAATTGGCAGAGGACTTCGGTTACATCCGGAAAAAGAAAGCTGCTTAGTGCTTGATTTTGTCGGCCAGCACCGCGCCGGATTCCGTTTTGATGTTTTGTACGGAGCAATAACAGGCCTAACGCGAAAAGAAGTTTTTGACGGCGTACAAAATGGCTTCGGAAAGCTACCGAGTGGTTGTTATTTGCAACTTCAAAAAGAGGCGCGTGAATCGATATTGGGGAGTTTGCGCCAAGCAATCAATCAACGATGGGATCAGTTACGTAACGAGCTCAATCATTTCGCTCGTATTAAAGGTAGTAATAACGTCTCATTACCTGAGTTTCTTAATGAGCAGCAACTCGAACTGACAGATATCTATCGTGGGAGCGGTAATAACACAGGGTGGACGAATCTTAAACGTGCGGCCAGTTTAATTGCAGGCGATGCAACTGACGAGGAAGTCTATTTTAGTAAGCGTTTTATCGGTTTGTTGCATATCGATGACCCGGACTATTTGCACTGTATCAAGGAAGCTACTAGCAAAATCGAATCTATTGAATGGAATGACAAAGCGAAGCAGTACGCACTGATGCTGGCATACCAGGTTGACTACCAGAATGAACGTGTGGGTAGTGGAGTCGGTTTTATACATCGCTTGCACAAGGAACCTGAAGCGGCGAAAGAGCTCAATCAGTTAGCGAGCTTGCTGGACGCGAAAACAAATTATGTTTTTGAGCCATTACCTGGGTTAGAAAATACCTTATTAAAACTTCACTCCTCATACCAAATTCGCGAAATACTGACTGCGGTTGGTTTTTTGAATGAGGATGAACGTAAAGTATTTAGAGAGGGAGTGTTGCGCTTTCAGAACCAAAAACTCGAGTTACTTTTCGTTACTTTAGATAAAGCTGATGCTGTGCACGAAGGTGTTGCTTACAACGATTATGCGATCAGTCGAGAAAAGTTTCATTGGCAGTCGCAAAATACAGCATCTCCTCATACCCCGACAGGAAAGCGTTACATTGAGAGCGACACTAATGGCTGGCAGTTCCAATTATTTGTTAGAGAGAACAAGCAGTCTGCTTACAAAGCTTGTGGTCCTGTTAAATTTATCGATAGTCATGGAGAGCGGCCAATGAATATCACCTGGCAGTTGGAGCATAAACTTCCTACGAGGCTTTATCAGGCATTTAATGTGTTGCGGTAAGGGAACCTTCCGCAACATCTAAATTCAGTTAATGCTAATTGCCACCCAACCCAAATAGCACTAACATACCCCCACTACCCAGTAACTTACTGATCTCATGCCCTTTTCCTATCTAAAACTAACTCAAGCACTCACCTGTCTATTATTCCTTTTTACCGTCAGCATCCAGGCTTCCGAACTCTTCACAATGCAATCTAAACTCATTGATGAGGGCATAACCGCGCGAGTTGCATTGCCGGAAAGCTATGGTCATTCCGACAGTTTTGAGTATCCGGTGCTGTTAGTCATGGACGGCTCGACGCAGTTTGAGCATATTGCCGGTAATGTGAATTTTCTCAGTACGTTTTCTATTGTGCCGGAAATGATTGTTGTTGGGGTCAGTGCAAGAAATCGCTTAAAGCGTTTTACTCACACAAAAATGGAAGCTTACGCTGAACGCTCTGGCGGTGCTGAGCAGTACACCCGCTTTTTGCGTGATGAATTCCTGCCTGAGTTAGAGAAGAAGTACAGAGTAGCGCCTTACACTGTGGTTACCGGTCACTCGCTTTCGGGGCTCTACACCAGTTATTTGGCGACGCATCATTCTGATTTTATCAATGCGGCAATATCGGTGAGCCCAAGCCTTTGGTGGGACGATTTTGTACTGATTAAAGAGCTAAAAACCGCGACGCAAAATAGAGAAACACTACCGTCGCGTTGGTTTATCAGTATGGCTAACGAGCCCAACGAAATGGCGGAGAGCTTTGAGCGCGTGTTAGAGGTGCTTAAATCCATGCCGGAATCGCAGCTTGACTGGGAGTCAAAGCGGTTCCCTAATGAAACTCACGACAGCACGCCTTTAATTGGCAACGTTGAAGGGCTTAAATCGATTTTTCGTGGCTTCAATGCGGTGCCGAATATTGAAATTAAATCGCTTAAGCAACTGCAGGAACACTATAGCGCTTATGCAAAAACCGTTGGCCATAATTTCCCTATGTCGGTTCATCAGTACAATGTGTATGGCTTAAAAGCGGCCTATGAAGACAAATTGGAATGGGGCGTGGAAATTCTTGCAAAGGGCGTTGAGGTATTCGACCAGTCCGAAATTCTGTGGGACAGCCTGGCAACGCTGTATTCAATGAATGACGACAATGAAAATGCGCTAAAAGCGTCGAATAAGGCCATTAAGCTGGCGCGTGAGCATGGGTCAAAATACATCAGCGAAATTGAAGCGCAGAATGCGGATTTGGAGGCAGCCGTTAAGTCTATTGATTAGGCCACCTTATGTTTTACAACATCAACTCTTAGTGTTTGTTCTTCGTATTTCGGTCGTAGAACAAACCCGAGTTGGCCCAGACACTTAAGTAAACGGTCAGAACGAAATTTTTCTATACGCCCGTTAACTAGATCGCTTACTTGTGGCTGAGTAAGACCTAGCTGCTTGCTTGCCACTTTTTGCGGCCATTCTTTTTCAGCAATGATATTTCTCAAAACGAGCATTAAGTCAGAGCGGGTTTGCAGCTCTAAAGCTTCTTCCGGCTTGTCTTCTAAGCCAACGGAAAATATATTGTCGTATTTTAAACTCATAGTGTGGGACTCTTTTACTGATGAAGATGGGTAAATTTTATATCTCTACTGATATATTTGCAATTGCTAAATTTTAATGCTTAATTTACTTCTTAGTTCTAGTAGCCGACCTTTTAAAGTGGTCATCGCCTTTCTATCTGTTTTCTCAGAGGTTTTTGTCCAAGAGTGTAAGATATAAACGGTGTTATTAAATTTTGCGCAATATACGACGCGATAAGCTGGTTTGCCATTTATGGAAAGCTGAGTTATTTGAGAAAAAGCCCCTTTTAAAACTTTTGAACGGACAGCATCACCTTCACGGTAGCTTTCTGGAGTGAGATCGCCCTGATCACCAGCAATAACGTTCAACGAATCAGAAAAGCGTTTTCTCTTTTCGACGGGGAGCTCCAAAAACTCCTTTTTTGCTTGCTTATTAATAAATGCGAATTGCTTAGCCATGCCTAAAACCCAGTCGATTTGTAAAGAGGCTAATACTAGAGGTGGATTTTGGAAGTCTCTATCAGAAAAGTCGTTTAATCCATGTCATCTATTTAGGGCAAGTTTGAATTAAACCTGCCGTAACACATCCAAAATACCTTGGTCTTTCGCTTTTTCTTTTGGTGATACATCAAAAGAGTCGTTGGCTTTTACGCGACTCTGCCAGTGCTTTACAAAATCCATAGGCTCATCCGGGTCTATTTGCTGAGATTCCGGCGTATAGGTTTTGTGCAAACTGGTTTTGGAAATTTGAAAGCTCATTGCACTACGTTGCTGATTGGTAATGACGCCGGCATCAAACAGCTGGCTGGCCAGTTCACTCATATCGTTGGGCGAAATCTGGCGCGGATTAAAGGTCTCAGTTATTGCTATGGGAATGCCCGACTGCTTGTCATTATTGCCTTCTTCGGCCTGGCGGCGCATAGCATCTTCAAAAAGCTGGTCGCGGGCTGCCATTAAACTTTCCAGCTTGTCTTTTTCTTCTCTATTCAGGTTTTCTTTACTTTCCAGCTCTTCTATCTTTTTCTCAATTTCTTCGAGCTGTTCGGTATCAACACCCATGCGGTTCAGCAATATGCTGCGATAGGCTTGGTCTATCAGCGATTCTCTGTCTTCGCCCGGAGCTGTGTCTTTGCTGACAGGCTCTTTAGCTTTGTCATTTTGCGTTGCTATTGTTACTGGATAACTCGCGTTATTACTGACGGGGTTAATGTCCATTTCTTTCTCCTCACCAAAAGTTGCCGCCAAGTGGCAAAGGCTTGCCTGTTTAAAACGCAATTAGTGCTTTTGATCAGGAAGTAGCAATGAGTGTGCCAGCTTTCAGTCAGTGGCAGGCACGCTAAAGCTGCGCGATATTCCCGAGAGTGAAATTGAGCTGGCGAAAGCTGCTATGAAGCTTAATTACGAGCAACAAAAGCAGCGGGTTTATTGAATTGTTAAAGCCGTCGCTCCATCAAGCCTGCTGGTAAGGTTTAGCTTGGGGTTTCAAGCGTTTTACATTTTCAGCTTCTTGTTCGTATGCCCGGTGACGCACGTCCCAGATTTCGACGGCGTGCTGAATGTTTAACCAAAACTCCGGGGTGTTACCCAAAGCGGCAGCTAATTTAATCGCCATAGGTGCGGTCAAAGCTCCTTTGTCATGAACAATTCGGCTGAGCGTGTTTCTGTGTACTCTCATGGCATCAGCGAGCTCTTTTATTTCAATGTTCATCGGTTCAAGAAACTCGGTTATTAGCATCTGGCCAACGGATACCGGGCGACGTTTTGTGTCTCTCATAATTATCCTTTTTAACTTTGGTAAACGTGTGGATCCAGGTACGTATCTTGGGCGATACCGTTTCCCCAGCGGAAAATAAGTCGATACTGTTTGTTAACCCGGATAGAACAACACCCCGAAAGTTTTCCTTTTAAATATTCGAAGCGATTACCCGGGGGAACCCTTAAATCTGATTCCTGCGTTGCAGCATCTAAAATTTCGAGCTTCCTGAAGAGCGCTCCTTTGATGATCTTTGGTATTTTCTTGTGGCTGATATTATCTTCGTAGAATCGCTCTAGCCAGTCGTCCCTGAATTTTACAGCCATGGTTCACTGATCACTTTGCATTTATCTTATGCACAACAGCGTTGTGCGTCAAGTTGGTGTAGTTATACTAAATTTGAGCTCTTAAACTATCAATTGGTAAGGCATTGATATAAATGTCTTACATTGGCGGTATTAAAACTGGGCAAACCGACAAAAATTTGTTTTGCTGTGGTTATAGAAAAACAAACTAAGACATTTTGCTATGCTCCAACGCCGCTCAGGGAAAACCACAAGTTTTAATGCCGCCACACCCAACAGCGATGCTCAGCGCGACAGAGCGCGTATTATTCATTCGTCGGCGTTTCGGCGCTTGCAGGCCAAGACTCAGGTGCTGGGCGTGGGCGAAAGTGATTTTTACCGCACGCGGTTAACGCATTCGATGGAGGTGGCACAGATTGGATCGGGCATTTGCGAGAAGTTAAAGCAAAAGTATGCCGATAACGACGCTATTTCGACGCAGATACCGTCCTACTTCCAAATTGAAGCCATTTCTCTGGCGCACGATATTGGTCACCCTCCGTTCGGGCATGGTGGCGAAGTGGCGTTGAATTACCACATGTATAATGATGGTGGCTTTGAAGGTAACGGGCAGACGCTGCGCATTATTTCAAAGCTGGGGGAGTATTCCGACCACGATGGTCTGGATTTAACTCGTCGCACATTACTGGGCGTGCTCAAGTATCCGGTTCTGCATAGCGAAGTTAGTACTCGCTCACTTTCAGTTAAAGACCATTTAAGCGCTTTTAAGCCACCAAAGTCTATTCATGACGATGAACAGGACGTGCTGGACTGGGTACTGGAACCGCTAACCGCCAAAGACAAAGCGACTTTTCGCTCCACTAAATCAAAAGACGGCAAAACCAAAGCGCAATATAAAGCTTTTGATACCTCAATTATGGAACTGGCAGACGACATTTCCTACGGCATACACGATTTGGAAGACTCTCTGGCGCTGAACCTGGTTACAGAGAGGCAATGGCGCGAAGATGTTCTGAACAAGGTGCTAAAAGACAGCATTATTGCCAAAAATGCCGAGTTCTATACCGAAAAGCTGTTTTCAGGCGAAAGTAAACCACGTAAGCACGCCATTAGCCTGCTGATTGGTCATTTTGTGCCCTGCATTGAGGTGGTTGAGCAACAGATATTTGAATCGCCCTGGCTGGATCTGCAGGCCCGCTTACCTGAGCATATTGAACATACCCTGCAGGTGTTAAAAGACTTTGTGTTTAAGCATGTTATTCGCAGTTCGTCGGTGCAGGTGCTGGAGTACAAAGGTCAGATGATGATTCTGAAGTTATTTCAGGTATTGAGCGAGAACCCGGAACGATTGCTGCCTGAATCCACTTTGAGACAATACAAAAACTCAGACAACCCCAAACGCGTTATTTGCGACTATATATCGGGCATGACCGACAATTACGCGACTAAGCTTTATAGTAAGTTATTCAGCCCCGATACAGGTTCGGTGTTCGATAAGGTCTAAATTTGGCCTTTATTTGGACTTTCACTGTTTACCGTCTACAATTTTAAATCCAACGCAATAGGGTTCAGATAATGTATCAAACTAAACAATCACGCATTACAACGGTTTCAGAATTTAAAAAAGAACTGGCCTCAATGAATGTTGAGGAGCCTGTTATCGTCACCCAGAATGGGGAGCCGCTCTATGTGGTTCAGGACCCTGCTCAGTATGAAATGCAGCAAGAACAAATGGCTTTTATGAAGTTAATGTCATTTGCGGAAAAAGACCGGGAAGCTGGGCGGACTTTATCTTCAGGTCAGCTCCGTTCTACGCTTGATAGAGCGCTGACGAATGAAGGTAATTAGTATTGAATACACTGAAACATTCGAACGTCAAGTTAGCGCCTATAGTCAATACTTGGCGAGGTATGTTGGTACGTCGCAGGCAAGAAGTTTAATATTTAGCTTTATAGAGACTCTTGAAAAAAGAGTTACCCAGTACCCCGAGAGCAGCCCGCTTTGCGAAGAAGCATCTGACTTAGGTTTCACCAATTATCGTGATTTTATTTTGCCTGCCCAGCAATTAAGAGCCATTTATCGGCTTGAAGACGAAAAAGCCTACATGATGCTTTTTATAAAATCTCGTCAAAGTATTAGAGAGGCACTGGTGCAATATTGTTTGCGGATTGAATAATGAGAATGACTTTAGCCGCTTAAATCAAGGATAGGCCGGAGTTGGTTCATTGACAGAAGACTGCGGTGGTTACTCGCACAAATGAAAAAAAGGGCGCCAAAAAGGCGCCCTCGCTTTAGTGACTACCAATTAACGGCTTATTCCCATTCTACTAATAAGTCGACGCCTGAATAGTTAGTATAACCTTTTATACTGACGTACCAGCGGTCTTCTGCCGGGTTGTCGATATCACAGCTTTCGTTGTTACCTGAAAGATAAGGACGGCACTCGTAGTTAGCCTCTGTAGGCTGGCTACCCTGACGAACGTACAGGTCAGCGTCGCCGCTACCACCAGACATTGTCACGTTAAGTGACGACATGCCTGCAGGAAGGTCGACATAATAGTGCGACCATTCGTTACTGGAGCCAGACAAGTCAGTCGCTGAGGCAGATCCGCCTTCGCCACCACCGCCAGAACTTGGTTCAGTAAACGAACCGGTTAAGTCGACGCCCGAGAAGCTTGAGTAAGCGTTAAGCATAACGTGATAAGTACCGGCTTGTACGTCAGAGATAGTACAAGTTTCGGTATTACCGCTCTCGTAAGGGCGGCAATCATAGCTTGACGTAGTTGGTTGAGAACCGAAACGGACATAAAGGTCAGCATCACCTGAACCACCGTTGGTGCTGAAGCTAAGGTCCGTTGCACCGGCAGGCACATCCAGAGTGTAGTACAGTGAATCGCCAGTTGTGGTCGACAGATTGCTTACGGTCTGACCGTTAGTCAGCTCGTTGCCTGTTGGTGGCTCTGGGTCTCCACCGCCGCCTGAACCGTCACAGCCGTTAGCATCAATGTAATCAACGGCGTCTTTGGCTTGCGCTAAGCCATAACCGAATTTAACGTCACGACCAGCAGCACCTAAGTCCTCGGCTGTTTCATTCAGCACGCCGCGAATTTCTTGCGCGCTACAAGTTGGATGATGTGACCAGACCAAGGCCGCAACACCAGCAACGTGTGGTGATGCCATTGACGTACCGCTCAATGAACTGTAGTTGCCCTGGCTGCCTGTACCTTCAGGATAGGTTGAAAAAACGTCAACACCTGGACCGGCAATTTCAACCTGGCTGTTTTTCTGCGAGAAAGACGCCAGTTGTTTACTGTCATCAATGGCAGCGACTGACACAACGGCGTTATAAGAAGCCGGATACGACAGTGCATCAGTATCGCTATAGGCTGAACCGTCATTACCGGCTGCTGCAATAAGCAAAACGCCGTCGTTATAAAGGTTTTGCATAGCGTTGGCTTCGGTCTGGTTTGAACCACCACCACCTAAGCTCATGTTAACCACATCGGCACCGTTGTCGGCACAAGTTTCAATGGCTGAAACCAGTGAAGATGAGTAGCCCCAGCCGTTCGAGTTAAAGACTTTTACAATGTGAAGGTTCGGGTTACTACCAATAACGCCGCGAACGCCTAAGCCGTTATCTAAAGCGGCAATGGTTCCGGCTACGTGTGTGCCGTGCGGACCGCCGTTGTCGTACCAGTTGCCAGTACCGCTGTCGTTCGTACCATTAATGGTACCGCCCCGGATTCCCATATCTTCATGCGGAAGCTCAATACCCGAGTCGATAACACAGATTTTTTTACCGCCGGCAGCGGCTGCTGCCACGCTGTCGTCAACTAAGTCAGCCTGTACCTGGCTAATGCCGTAAGGTACGTTCTGAGCCATGAAACGGCGCTTGTGGTCAATTTCTACGTATTCAATGTTAGGGTTTTTCTCAAGACGTTTTTTCTGTTTTGCACTAAGCTCAGCTGCAACTGCCAGGTTGTGACGCATGCTGACTTTAACTTTACCACCTGCTTTTTTTACCGCGTTATTTGCCCGAGATATTGCAAGTTCGGAACGACCTCTCTGGTTGTTCTGGAAAACCGCGTTACCATTATTTTTAAATTTTATGATGTAACGCTGAGGCGCTGAGCTTTCTACTTGCTCTTGTGGCTTTAGCAAAGAGTGCGCTTGAGAATGATCGGGAGGTTTTGCAAAAGCAGAAGATACTGATACTGCCAAAGCCGTCAGAGTAAGATATTTGAGTTGTTTCATAACTGAGTAATCTCTTTTTGTTTTTATTTAAGACTGTAGAAAAGTCTTTTAAAGAAGGCAGCAGGGGATACGGCGCTTGGCTGCGGGAAATAACGTTCTTTGACGTCATTTGTTGCATTTAATAACAATTTTTAACAAATTTAAAGGGAGGAAGTGTAAAGAAAGCTTAATTCTTTACATTTTTTAAACAACCCTAAATGGGTAGGAATGAGTTTTCCGCAGGCAGGCTTTTCTATTGAGTGTTTCAGTAAATTGCCCTGAGGTAAAAATGCGTTGCCATTGGATACCGGCATGGTCGCATTGTCAGGTTTTATTATTGACATTATAAAAAGCCACTTGGCTCAAACGCAAATAGAAATGGTTTTCATTTACTTTTTGTTTTGAGTCGTATAAAATCCTGCCCGCTTTAAGTTCTTATTATTATTGGATAAAACAAACGACTCAAAAAAGCAGGAATTTCAAATGACGTTATCATGCCGTAAAAAACGTTCGCTGTTATCTCAGTCAATTCAGTTTGCCTTATTAATGGCGGTGGTCAGTGTGCCCGCTGTTGCTAACGAGAAAGCAGAAGAAGAAATTGAACACATCAGTGTTTATGGGCATCACAATCAACTGATATTAGATTCAGGTACCGCCACTAAGTCTAAAATGGCGTTAATGGAAACGCCCGCTGCGATTGTGGTTGTCGATAAAGAATTATTGAATGAACAAGCTAGTGACAGTTTGCAGGAAAGCATACGTAACATTAGTGGGTTAACTCATTCGGGTAATAACTATGGTGTTGGCGATAACTTGATCATTCGGGGATTAGGTGCCAATTATACTTACGATGGAATGTACGGTGGTGCGGGTTTGGGAAATACCTTTAACCCCACCCGCTCCATGACTAACGTTGAAAGCATTGAAGTATTGAAGGGCCCTGCAACCGGGCTTTACGGGATTGGCGCCGCAGGCGGTGTGATAAACCTGGTAGAGAAAAAGCCACAGGACAAACCTGCTTACACGGTAAAGGTAAAAGGCGGACAATGGGACACCTATGGCTTAATGTTGGATGCCACTTCTGCTATTACTGATAAGCTGGCTTATCGACTGGTCGCTAATCACGACAGCAGTGATGGTTATCGAGGGTTGTCAGAGGAACGCTCAGAGCTTTATGGCTCATTAAGATATCGCTTCAACTCTGACCACAGCGTACGTTTATCTACAGCCTGGATAGAGGATGAGTTACAGGTCGACTCAGTCGGCCACCCAGTCAGAATTATAAACTGGGACAGCACGCCGGGTACTCCGGGAAATGTGACAGGCGATGACTTAGCTAATGGTACAGACGATGATAACGACGGTATGTATGGATTGCAGCTGACTCCGGAACAGCGTCAGCAACTGGCCGATTCACTGTCCACTACCGACGGGCTTGAGCCTCACGATTTAGGTGAACAAGGGTTGATTTCCCCACTGTCTGAGCCGAATGACGGTTCAGAAAAGCGTATTAAGTTGCGCTATGATTTGCAATTCGGGCAAACCGCGAACTTAACTCAACAGCTTCAATACCGAGAATACGATTCAGATTACGTGCGTCAGACGGGGGCGTACAATTACGTATACTGGAACCGCCGTGGTGAAATCAATGCGAATCCTCGTGCCCCTCTTGTTGTCGATGGTGAACTGTACCCCTTTTCGGCGAGAAGACAGGAATACCGTCGTCAGATTTCTGAAGAGTCCAGTTGGCAGTATTTTGCTGATTTACGTCATGACTGGCAGTTGTTCGGTTTGAATGGTGAGCAATTGGTCAGTGTTAACTACGAAGACCGGGATATGTCTGTTAAAAGCTGGTCTGCCTACGATGCCGACGGCAATGACTCGGCAAACGCACTTCCTTACATTCTGGATATTCGCAACCCTAACTGGGGCAGCGGAAGTATTATGGATTACGACCCTACTTTGCGTTCAAACTACGATAAATCGGTCAGTGCCTGGGGTGTTAGCCTGCAAGAGGTCATTTACTTCACACCGAAACTGACCGGTCGATTTGGCGGTGCGCACTCAACAATAGAACAAAGCTATCAACACAAAGGAACCGATCGTGCTCCGGGCATTAGTGACGAAGCAGATACAGATGACTCAGGTTACACCTATAATGTTGGTTTAAACTATCGCTTTGTGGATAATATTGCTGGCTTTGTTAATTTATCCAAAGGTAGAACGGCATACAGTATTTTAGGTGGTATCAGCGGCGAAAACGACCGGCCCGATTCGGAATCTAAGTCGTTTGATGTGGGGGTTCGTTTTACTGCTTTTGAGGACAATTTATTGGGCTCTTTAGTCTGGTTTGAAACCCGGCGCACCAACTTACGTTACGCTAACCCGGACTTTAACGATAACCCTGAAGACCCTGAGTACAATATTGATGTACCTCAGTACTTCTATGACGACGAAGACAATACCGAAGGGGTTGAGTTTGATTTAAATTTGTCGTTAAACAAACGTTGGTCAATGAATGCAAACGCAACCTATCAGGACGCGATTAGCATTCGCTCAGGCGAACATTCAGCGCAATCTAAGGGGGTACCGAAAAAGTTTGCAAGCTTATGGACGAGTTATGACTACAGCTTTAGTGCGCTACCAGAGCCACTTAAGTTAAGTCTTGGTGTGACTTACGAAGATGAAAGAAGCATTAACTCCACTGCTTTTGGTCTGCCAGATTCAACAGTAGATTCTTATGTAGTTTGGGATGCAGCAGCGGCTTACACCGCGGGTAACTGGAACTTCCGCTTGAACGTGCAAAACTTACTCGATGAAACCTACTATACTAAAGCACTGTTTCTGGGCGGTTTACCTGGAGAAAGCCGCAACGTAGAATTCAAGGCAGTGTATAACTTCTAAAATCGGCTGAGCAGGCGGATAATTCAGAGGCATCTGGTTTTATCCGCTTGCGGTAGAAAAAAGCGTGACCTAACTGGAGTAAAGGAGCAACCATGACCCACATAAATTCCTATTTGTTACGCTGTGTTGAGTTGGCCGAGGAGGCTTTAATGGCCGGAGATGCTCCCTTTGGTTCGGTTTTAGTCGATGAACATGGGCGTGTTTTAAAGGAAGACAGAAACCGTGTTAATTCAGTCGATAAAACCTACCATCCCGAAATTGAACTCGCCCGATGGGCTGCACGAAACCTGTCGTCAAAGCAACGACAGAATACGATAATGTACACGTCTGGAGAGCATTGCCCAATGTGCTCCGCAGCACACGGCTGGGCCGGTTTGGGCCGAGTCGTTTTCATTCATTCAACTCAGCATTTGGTTCGCTGGTATCAGGAGTTTGGACGTAACCACTCTCGTGTTAATCAGTTGCCCTTTAATTCGGTGGTTCCCGAAATACAAGTCGACGGGCCTGTAGAGGCCCTGTTACCAAGAATGTATGAGCTGCATAAACGCCACGTAAAAAAACAATCCGCTTAACCTGCCGTCGCTCGAAAAGTTAGTCGTGATCCTCAAGGCCGGTTTGGGTTATAATTCGCTCAAATTTCAGCCGGCAAGAGAGAGTTATGGGCAGAAAGAAAAAAGAATCCATTGTTTTAGAGACCCCGACGGGGTCTGATCACGTGCTGCTGCACTCCTGCTGTGCGCCATGTTCGGGCGAGGTAATGGAGCGTATGGCGGAAGCCGGCATCAAGTTCACGATTTTCTTCTACAATCCAAATATTCATCCGGAAAAAGAGTATTTGCTGCGTAAAGAAGAAAATATTCGTTTTGCTGAAAAGCTGGGTGTCGACTTTATTGACTGCGATTACGACTCAAAAAACTGGTTTGAGCGGGTAAAAGGTTTGGAATGGGAACCCGAGCGTGGCGCGCGTTGTACCGAGTGTTTTGATATGCGCTTTGAGCGTACAGCGTTATACGCGCATGAGAACGGTTTTGACACCATTACCAGCTGTCTGGGCATTTCACGCTGGAAGAACATGGAGCAAATTAACGACTGCGGCAAGCGTGCGGTAGCACCCTATGAAGGTTTACATTACTGGACTTTTAACTGGCGTAAGCAAGGTGGGTCTGCCCGTATGGTGGAAATTTCTAAGCGTGAACGTTTTTACCAGCAGGAATACTGTGGTTGTGTGTACTCATTAAGAGACATGAACCGCTGGCGCCTGAAGAACGGCCGCGACCGTATAGAAATAGGCGTCCAGTACTACACCAACGATTAAATTAGAAGCCGTTACTATGAGAACTCTCATACTGACGGTTTTTTACATAACCTTTACCCTGCACCTATTTCTACAAAGAGTTTGTTAGCAATGGCAGAGACGGTTTTGGTTGTGGTCACTCTACTGGTGGTCTTAAGCTTAAAATATGTTTACAGTTGGCGGGGTAACGAGCGTTTTGATTCTGTCCGCGAATACATGCGTAAAGGCTGGCCAATTTTTGCGCCACTGAACTGTTTGCTATATGCATTAACTAAGCCCTTCGCTCGTCGGTCATTTGTTGATGCTGAAAGAATTGCTGATCTCAAGGTTATAAAAGACAACTGGGAAACCATTCGTGAAGAGGCAATCGGCCTGTATACTCAAGGCGAGTTTGATAAGACCACCGATAAGTCCAATGCCGCCTATTATGACGTTGGTTTTCGCACCTTCTATAAGTACGGCTGGAGCAAGTTTTATCTGAAGTGGTATGGCTCAAATCACGCTTCAGCGAAGCGACTTTGCCCAAAAACAACGGAAATACTGGCGCCACTGAAGTCGATTAATGGTGCTATGTTTTCACTGCTGCCCGCCGGCTCCCAATTAACGCGGCATTTGGATCCGGTTGCCTGCTCGCTGCGCTACCATCTGGGGCTGTCGACACCAAACACCAACAGCTGCTTTATTAACGTGGACGGAGAAGACTGTTACTGGCGCGACGGCGAGCATTTCTTGTTTGACGAAACCTACCTTCATTTCGCCCGAAACGACAGTGACACCGATAGATTGATCCTGATGTGCGATGTTGAACGCCCAATGTTCTTATTTGGTGGGGGGATTAACTGGCTTTATAAGCATGTAATGAAGATGGCTGTTGTTCCGAACACAACAGAAGATAAGCCGGGTATCGCGAATCGAATATTCGCAACAGTAGCCCCGCTTCTTGAACGTTCGAAGGCGCTTAAGAAAACTAACCGAAGAAAATACAAGTTCGTCAAATGGAGCGTTAACCTGAGTCTTATGTCTGCTATGTTTTTTTTGGGCTGGGGCACGGTTGAATTGATTGAGTGGCGTATCAGCGATAACTAGTGTTTTAAAAAGCCCCGGACGCTGGGAAGAGAGGCGCCCGGGGCTACACGTGAAAGTTACACTCAATAAGCCTTAAAAGTTATAGCGTAGGTTCGCCATAATTGTGCGTTGCTGGCCGTAGAAACAATCTCCACGAGCCAGACACGAAGTTAGCACTGTTTTGTCGGTTAAGTTGTCGACATCCAGGCTCAAACTGTAGTTATCCCAGTCGTAACCGATCATTGCATCGAACACGGTATAGCTAGGCGTTTCCAGCGGGTCATTTAGCACCACACCGTTTTGCTCGACGTAAGCACTGCCATCGGAGGTGTTGCCAACATAGCGAACGCCAGCACCAATTTTAAACCCGTTCCAATTATCCGGACGGTAAGTAGCCCAAACAGAAGCTTGCTGATCAGGTGTGGCCGAGAGCGTAGCTCCCTCTTCTCCTACAGTGTTACTTTCGCTGACTACAGCATCGGTATACGCATAGCTGGCGTAAACGTCCAGAGACTCCCAGGCTAGCTGAGCTTCTAATTCAACACCTTCAATTTCAACTTCACCAACCTGAACCTGACGATCAGGGAATGGAGCATCTCCGTCATTAGAAGGGGTGGTTCTGTTTTCCTCAGTAATTTTATAAACGGAAGCGGTCAGTAAATGTTCTGTGCCTTGTGGTTGGTATTTCAGACCCGCTTCCCATTGCTTGCCTTCTATTGGGACATACTGATTGTCATAAGCATCTCTACCAATCAGTGGAGAGAATGACTCACTGTAGCTAACGTATGGTGAAACACCTCCATCCATTAAGTACATAAAACCCAGTCGCCCGGTAGTTGCGTATTGATCAGTAGCGCTGCCATCTTCAGGGTTACTTGTTGCGCGATCTCTACGCATAGCCGCTGATACTAGCCATTTGTCGGTAATACGCATGTTGTCCTGTACATATACACCAAGCTGGTAGGTCGTGCTGGAAGCCGCGTCTGAAAGATTAGCTTCTGTCGGTAAGCCGGTCGCTTGACCATATACCGGGTTGTATAAATCAAGTGTATTCATTGCGCCGTAGGCAGTGTCGTTATCAGTGTAGGCATCCTGAAAATCAATACCAAAAACTAAATCGTGTTCGACTGCGCCAGTATTTAGGTTGCCGTGGAGCTGTAAATCCGTTGTCCATGCTCTGGCATCTGCACGAGACAGGTAAGATACACGATTAATGGTGCGGTTATCTTCAGCAAACACGGGCGGCCAACCGTACATTGTGTTGTACTCAGAACTGCTGTCACTATAACGACTTGCTAAGCGAACTCGCCAATCTAAGTTAATGTCATGTTCGGCAATAACGGTTAACGCGTCCTGCTCAGTATCGTATTTATCAAAGCCAGGCTCTGAGACAAAAGTGGAGCTGTCAATTTGGCCAAATTCGTTTGGAAGAATAGTGCCTTTCCATGGGAAGAACTGAGTACTGGAGCCTGACTCGTTGCGTTGAATATTACCAATAAGGGTAATTTTTGTATCATCGGAAGCGTGCCAACTTAATGAAGGGTTTAGCACCAGGCTGTTATCTTGCACAAAGTCGGTCTGTGTGTCGCTGTCGCGGTATAATCCAACAAAGCGACCGGTTAATGAGGCATCGTCATTCAATGCGCCAGTAATATCACCGGCAACTTGCTTACGGGAATAATTACCTAACTGCGCCCAGAACTGACCTTCAGTCTCTGCTTTAGGACGTTTACTCACCAGATTAATAATACCGCCGGTGGAACCTTGTCCGTACAGAACTGAACTGGGTCCTTTTAAAACTTCAATTTGGCCAAGGGAATAAGGGTTAACGCGAACGTTATTGTAATTGCCAAACAGAGATTTCAGACCATCGAGGTATTGAGCTGGAGCAACACCACGGATTTTTGCCCAGTCACCGCGAGTATCGACACCAAACGGGCCATTGTATAAACCGGCAACATAACCGATAGCGTCCTGTACCGTAACCGCGCCTAAGTCCTGGATACGAGCTTCTGTCAGAACCGAGACGGATAAAGGCGTTTCAATAATAGGCGTATCAGACTTGGAACCGGTGGCACTAACGTAAGAGATAAGCCCACGAGAGCTGACCTCGATGGTCTCCATCACCTCGTCTTGTTTTTTCTCTTGTTCTTCGTCTTGTGCGTAACTGTTGGTAGTGGCTAAGGCGGCCAGAATGCTAGCCGCCAATACAGTCTTCTGAATGTTCATTATTTCCCTCGAATTTTAGATGGTGTCTAAATCGAGATGGATCGTAAATGAAAACAATTCGTGTTTAAAGTTTTATTTCACCTAGTTCTCAGGAAGTTCCCAATTTGCCCGGTGCACTTCGCCATTCCAGGTTTGCAAAGTGACCCAAACGCGCTGCTGAGGGTCAAGTTTTTTTGGTGCTATGGCGTGAACATGTTGTAATAACTCACTGCCGTGCAGAATGCCAACATCGTCTTGTTGCAGCTTTTCCAAAGCAACCGACTCTTCGCCAATATTCACATAACCCTGGCGAATATCGCTAACTTTGCCTTCGTTAACGTACGCCGAAAAGTCTTTCACCCAGTCTTCATGGTGAGCATATGGGGCATCATTATTTGCCGGTTGCAGGGCTACCTTAAACGGACCCACTTCTTTTTCGTCCCATACCGGTGGCAGTTCAGGTATTTGCAACTGCTGATACAAAAAGTAAAAAGGCAGAATAAGAATTAAGCCACTGAGCTTAAATTTGTTTCGATTCCAGAAAGTATTTTTACGGCGTGCCATTAACCTGCTCCTTCATTTTGCAACGACTCTTGCAGCGGTGTGCGCTTAGTTTTTGCTGCCTTTACTGTGCGAGAGCCCCAGATTAAAAAGCCGGTAATAGACATGGCTGACAGTATCAGCCCGAAAATAAACCATATAGCCTTGGTCCAGAGACCACCAATAGTGCCGTAGTGGAGTGGGTCAACAATATGTTGAATGGTTTGCAGGGTGTTCATATTATCTGGTGATATGGCACGTGCAATGTCGCCGTTCCAGGGGTTAATATTCAGCCGGTAAGAGTACTGATCGTAGAAGATAAAATCACCGCCGCCCATAATCTTAAACATGTCGCGATTATGCTCCGGCATCATCACATAGCTGGGTCGTATATCCGGAAAGCGCTGCTCCGCTATAAGCAAAGCATCCTCAATAGAGACCGGTGGTTGCGCTTTCTCGCCCATGGGTATTTCAGACGCTTCCACCAGTGGCGGGTGCTCTTCAATATCGATATCGGCGTGCCACATAACTTGCTGAGTGAGATACCATAGACCGGTCAGGCTCATAATAATAAGAAACCAAATAGACCAGGCACCACCGTGTTTATGTAAGTCGGTTAAGAAAGACTTTTTGCCCTGTTTCGCGCGGATTTTTGGCTGTGTGTAAGCCCGCCAGAACTTTTTGTAAATAACAAGGCCGGTAATTAACGCTCCAATCATCACTAAAGACATGGCTGACACTAAATAATAGCCAACGCTGTAGCTGCCCTGCCAGGGGAATAGCAGCCAGCTGTGCAATGAACGCATGAAGTTAATAAAAGTAATGCCCTGGTTCACTTCCTGAATTTCGCCGGTGTACTGGTTTACATAGGCAATAGCGGCCGGCATGTTCTCAGTTGAAAAAATAACGGCATTAATAACGTAAGGCTCGAATGTCATTACGGTAGTGACATTAGCCTCGGGGAACTGGCTTTTTACCGCAGCAACAAGTTCCGAGATAGGCTGGGCTGGTAAACCTTCTGGATTCAAGGCTCGTGCATTTTCATTAAATAGCCAGGTTAATTCGTGACTGAATACTGCGATGGTGCCGGTAATGCAGATAAAGCAAAACAGAATCCATATCGGTAGAGAGCACCAACCGTGTAATTTAAACCATTGCCTTTGCGTCATTTTTACTCCCCCAAGAAATTTCTTGAAATGATATTGCAAATGCGAACAATTATCAAATACAATGAATCGCTAACGATTCTCATTTGCATACTTATCCGGGAGGCAATTCATGCAGACATTTGGCAGAAATTTTTTAGCAACAGCGGTAGCGTCCGCGCTGTTGAGCTCCGCTGCAGCAGCGGCTCAACCAGAAGACGCTGCTGCAACAGGCGAAAAACAAGCACAAGCGCAGGAAAAAATCTTTGAACACATTAAAGTGACCGGCAGTTCCTTGGATCAGGCAACTACCGCAACGGGTTTGCCGTTAACCTTGCGTCAGACGCCACAGTCCATCTCAATAATTGACCGTACCTTTATGGACAGCTTCTCGCTGGACACCGTTGCCGATGTTATGCAGTTTGCGCCGGGTATTCAGGCTCAGCAGGCCGAAACTGACCGCTTCTTTTTCCGTGCTCGTGGCCGTAACGTGACGAATTTCCAGTTCGATGGTGTACCCATTGCTTACAACAGCTTCTTTAGTGAAGCTCTGGCCGACTCGGTTATTTTTGAACGGGTTGAAATTGTGCGCGGTGCAACGGGGCTGTTAACCGGTGCGGGTGAGCCCTCAGCTGCTATTAACCTGATTCGTAAGCGGCCCAAGGCGGAAGATGGTGGCTATGCCAGTGTCGGTGTTGGCTCGTGGAGTAACTATCGGCTTGAAGCTGACCACTCTCAAACCCTGTCAGAAAGTGGTAACGTTAAAGGACGGGTGGCTTTGGCTTATGAAGAGGGTGACAGTTATGTCGACTTGTCGGAAAAAGAAAACGCACAAATTTATGCCGTAGTTACCGCGGATTTGACCACGCAAACGCGTTTGACTGTGGGTGCTGATTACAGCGAGCGGAACCCGAAAGGCAGTATGTGGGGCGCACTGCCACTGTTTTATTCAGACGGCACACAAGCTGATGATTTACCCGTAAGTACGACCACAGCATCGCCTTGGAACAAATGGGACAGGGAAAGCACCAACGTTTTTGCTCAGTTCGAACATGCTTTTGATAATGGTTGGGACGTTCAGCTTGATGTTGAGCGCCGCGAAGGTGAGATGGATGGTTACCTTTTATTCTTCCCCGGGTTTCCTGACCCAGATACAGGATTGGGTCTTAATCCTTCTCCAACTCATTACGTTTCAGACAGAGAACAAACCTCGTTTCGTTTGTTAGCTTCAGGTCCTTTCGAGCTTTTTGGTCGTGAACACCAGTTAACAGCTGGGGGGCTGTATGCAGAACAGGATATTGCCGCAACAGCTTTTGGAATTACCGATACTATTGTCGTTCCCAGCCTATTTGAGTGGGGTAATGGTGTACCTCGCCCGGACTTCTCTGATACGCCAAAGTATAAAACAACTGAATCGATAACTCAGAAAGGTGTTTACGCTGCGGCTCAGTTCAGTGTGACCGATGAGTTAACTGCTATTCTGGGTAATCGGATAACGACTTATGAGACTCAAGCAGCAGCGCCCTGGGCGACCAGCGATTATAAAAACTCGAATGTAAATACGCCTTATTTGGGCCTTGTCTATGACGTTACGGATATTATCTCAACCTACGCAAGCTACACGGAAATATTCCAACCACAACAGGCACGTGACGTTAATAATGAGTTGATTGGCCCGGTGGAAGGTTCCAACGCAGAACTTGGTGTAAAAGGTGACTTCTTTAATGAAGCACTTACGGCCAGTTTTGCAGTGTATAAGGTCAAGGAAGATAACCTGGCCATCAACGATCCTGATAATACAGACCCTCTACCGGGAACTACAGTTTTTCCTTCCATTGGCGTTGATGGTGCCGAAAGTGAGGGCTATGAGCTGGAGTTAAACGGTAAACCAACCGATTCAGTGAATATTTTCTTTAGTTACACCCACAATGAGTCGACCGATCGTGATGGTTCTAATTATGCACCCTATTTACCGGAAGATATGGTGAAAGCTAGTGTGCTTTATTCAGCAACGGATGCTTTGAAAGTTGGTATCAATGCCAACTGGCAAAGTGAGATATCAAATCCGGGGGCGGGGCCAAATGGTGAAACCTTTACTCAGGACAGCTACACCTTAGTAAACGCAATGGCGAACTATCAATTGAGCCAAAACTGGGATCTCAGCCTTAACGTCAATAATTTGTTCGATGAGAAGTATTATTCGAGCATCGACTTTTATAACCAAGGTTTTTTCGGCGCTGAGCGCAATGTTGAGCTGAGTGTGAAATACGCCTGGTAAAGGCTGGAACGTTTACTTTGTAAGAGGCGGTGTTTTTGGCACTGCCTCTTTTTTGTGCCTGATCGTTCTGAAATAAGTTTACACTGTTATTTTGTAACATTACTTGTCTGAATATTGACAAGTCACCCTCCTACTATAACTATAGTTTTTATTAGATACTAACCTTTCCACATAAACCCAAAAAAAAGAGACACTATGAAAAAGCTAATACTTGCATTGTCTATGGTCAGCTGTTTCGCTGCCGCCGATGAAGGCATGTGGATGCCAAAACAATTGCCGGAAATTGCCGACAAACTGAAGGCCGCCGGTCTGACCATTGACCCCAATGATATTTCTAAATTAACTGAGTTTCCGGCTGCGGCTATTGTCAGCCTGGGCGGTTGTTCGGCTTCTTTTGTATCGCCGCAGGGCTTGGTAGCAACCAACCATCATTGCGCGTACAACAGTATTGCTCATAACTCGACACCCGAGAACGACTTGCTGGCTAATGGTTTTTTGGCCAAAGACTTAAGTGAAGAAGTGCAGGCAGCGCCGGGCAGTCGCATTTTTGTGACCAAAGCGGTCAATGAAGTGACTAATAAGGTAATAGATGCCAAAGCTGCAAAACTAAACGGTAAAGCCCGGCTGGACGCGATAGAAGCTAATGAGAAAGCTCTGGTAGCCGAGTGCGAAGAGGACGAAGGCCATCGTTGTTATGTCGCTGCTTATTACGGCAGCCTCGAGTATTACCTGATTAAGCAGCTGGAAATTAAGGACGTTCGCTTAGTGCACGCACCGGCAAGTGGTGTCGGTAAATTCGGTGGCGATACAGATAACTGGATGTGGCCGCGCCATACTGGCGATTACAGCTTTTTACGCGCTTATGTCAGCCCGGAAGGCGAATCTGCCGATTACAGCGAAGACAACGTGCCTTACGAACCTGACTACCACTTGACGATAGCCAGTGAAGGTCTCGAAGAAGGTGACTTTGTTATGGCTCTGGGTTATCCGGGGCGCACTAACCGTCATCGTTTACCGTCTGAAGTCAAAGAGACCTTTGAGTGGAGCTACCCTAAAACAGTTGAGCAATTCCGGGACTCGCTGGAAATTATCGCGCGGGAAACAGCCGACGATAAAGACGCTGAGCTCAAATACGCCAGCCGTGTCGCTGGTCTCAATAACTATCTGAAAAACCGTCAGGGTATGCTGGACAGCTTTGCTAACAGTGACTTATTAAAGCGTAAGCAACAAGAACATAAGGAACTGACTGCCTGGGTTAACAGTGACCGGACGAAAAAGGCTTTGTACGCTGATGGCCTCAATGCCATCGACACGTTATTGCAGCAGAGTCATGCCAAAAGTCGTGCTGACTACTTGTTGAATAATGCGACACCGCGTTTGCTTTCTGTTGCCCGTGCCGTGCATCGCCTGGCTCAGGAAGGTACTAAGCCAGACGCAGAGCGTAAAGCCGGTTATCAGGAACGCGATATTCCGCGTTTTGAGTCGTACCTGGCGGGTATGGATCGTAACTTCGACGCTAAGGTTGAGAAAGCGTTAGACCTGCACAACCTGAGCAGTTACATGGCTCAGCCTAAGTCAGGACGTGATGCCGCTTTCGATAAAGCGTTGGGTTTACGCGACGGTATGAGCAAAGATGAGCTAAGCGCTTTAATTGACCGTTGGTATGAAAACACTAGCTTACTTGAACGCGATAATCGCATGGCGTTGCTGGAATTTGACCCGGAACAGTTTGAGCAAAGCGAGGACCGTTTTGTTAAAGCGGCTGTTGCACTTTACCCTTCCGATTTAGAAGATGAGAAAAAGAGCGAAGAGCTTTCCGGTAACATTCAGCAGGCCTACGCTGACTATATGCGTGCAAAAATTGCCTTTATGCAAAGTAAAGGAGAAGCGGTATACCCCGATGCGAACAGCACGCTGAGAATTACATACGGCAACGTTGCGGGTCGCGCGCATGGTACGGAAGACGGTAACGCCTGGGCACCTTTTACCACGTTGCGTGGCGTAACCGAAAAAGCCACTGGTGAAGGCGAATTTAACGCCCCGGAAGAGCAGCTTAAGGCGATAGAGTCGGGTGATTTTGGCCCTTATGAAAAAGCTGAGTTAGATTCTGTACCAGTGAACTATCTGGCTACTCTGGATATTACCGGTGGTAACTCAGGTTCTGCGGTGCTGAACCATAAAGCGGAATTTGTCGGTCTGGCTTTCGACGGCACTCTGGATTCAATCATCTCTGACTGGGATTTCAATCTGGAAAACACCCGCTCTATTCAGGTAGATACTCGCTATATGCTGTGGCAAATGGAGTATGTAGACCACGCGGATAACCTGCTGAAAGAGTTAGGCGTTAAAACCACTCGTCAGTAAATAACCTGCTTGTAATGGGTGCCACTTTCGCTGATTTTCTGGCGGCGGTGGCATTTTCTATAAGGAGTAATAACCGATTACTTTTGCAAAGAATGAAAATAAATTCAAATGAGTATTTGACATGGCTCAGAATGCGTGTAGAGTACTCGGCGTTGGATAAGAAAAAGTTAGTTAAACACTCCTCTACGTCGCTTTATTTTTAGTAGTAATATCTTCGTCCTGTAGTTTTAAGTTTCATTTTTTACCCGCACGATCATCGCAACTGGGAACGCCCGGGGCGATTACTTATTATTTTTAAAATTTTCAGGATATTTATTATGTCTAATTCAGTAAACGGTATTGTTAAGTGGTTTAACGAAGCAAAAGGTTTTGGTTTTATCGAGCAGCAAGGTGGCGCAGACGTATTTGCTCACTTTAGCGCAATTGTTGGCGATGGTTTTAAAACGCTGACCGAAGGTCAAAACGTTTCTTTCTCAATTACTCAGGGTCCTAAAGGTCCTCAGGCTGAGAACATTCAAGCGGCGTAATCCGCATGAATTGAGCTTTTAACTAAGCTAAAAATTATGAAGAGCAGCTTACGGGCTGCTTTTTTTGTGTCTGAATTTTGGCGTGAAACCGCGTAGAATAACTACAAAGCGAAACCAAACGGAATGCAATGTGACTGACCCGTTAACCCACCTTATTTGTCCGCTGGATAGCTTGCCTCTTCATTTACATGAGCGTAGCTGGCGCTGTGAAAATGGCCATAGCTATGATGTCGCGAAACAGGGTTACGTGAACTTACTGCCGGTACAAAATAAGCGCTCAAAAGATCCCGGTGACAGTAAAGCCATGGTGCAGGCTCGTCGTGACTATCTGGAACAAGGTTATTACCAGTCACTGGCGCAAGTTTTAGCTGATACGGTTCTGGCCCATAGTAACCAGTCGTTGTTAGATGCCGGTTGTGGTGAAGGTTATTACCTACGGTATTTGGTTGAGCAGGCTGAGCAAAACGACGTGGATTTAAGCATTGCCGCGCTGGATATTTCAAAGTGGGCAGTGCAGGATGCGGCAAAAAAAGACAAGCGTTTGAGCTGGATGGTGGCTTCCAATAGTGCTATTCCACTGGCAGACAATAGTGTCGATACTATTTTGTGTGTATTCGGTTTCCCGGTAGAAGCAGAGTTTAAACGAGTTCTCAAACCCGATGGTCGGCTGATTATGGTGGACCCTGCCAGGGACCATTTAAAAGAGCTGAAAGCCATTATTTATTCTGAACAAAAAATTAAAAAGGAAACTTTGCCGGTTACCTCCCCCGAGTTTAAACTGATCTCCGAACAGCGAGAGACTTTCCCGGTATCGCTGACATCAAATCAAGCCATAAAAGACCTACTGACCATGACACCGCACCTCTACCGAAGTAGTGCTGAAGGTCGTGAAGAAGCTTCGAAACTTGATGCTATTGCTTTGACGGCGGATATTTGGGTGCGTGTTTTTGGTTTAAGTCACTAACACATGCAAGCACTAATTCATTCAACAATAACGACAATACCTAAAGCTGACTGGAACCGCTTATATGGTAGCGATTACCCTTTTACTCGTTACGACTTTTTGCTGGCGCTGGAACAAGGCGGTAGTCTTGGACCGCAGCGCGGCTGGTTGCCTCAGTACGTTGCGGTACATGGTGATGACGACACATTGCTCGCTCTTATGCCTTGGTTTAAGAAAACACACTCGTATGGCGAATACTTGTTCGACTGGGCATTTGCTGAAGCTTTTGAGCGCTATGGTTTTCAGTATTATCCCAAACTGATCAATGCGATACCTTTTACACCTTGTCAGGGCCCGCGACTGGCTACCGCTGAAGGCGTTAACGCCGGTGATGTGCTTGCAGTGATTGAGTCAGGGCTGATACAGGCCCATCAAGTTAGTAACCTGCAAAGCTTGTATGTTGAGCCTGCTCTGAGTAAAACGCTTACCGAAGCAGGCTGGTGGCAGCGTTTTGATATTCAGTTCCTTTGGCAAAACCGCAACTACAGCAGTTTTGATGACTTTTTAGCGGCTCTGGTGTCGCGTAAACGTAAGTCGATTCGCAAAGAGCGTCGCCAGGTTTCTGAGCAAGGTGTGCAAATGCGAACCCTGCAGGGTAGCGAACTAACGGCCGAATTCTGGCAACAGTTCACCTTATTTTATCAGCGAACTTATTTAAAGCGCTCGGGCCATGGCGGCTACTTAACGCCTGCTACGCTTAAATTATGGGGTGAACATTTAGCCGATAAAATCGTTGTTTTTGCGGCCTACCGCGATGAAATAATGCTCGCCGCTTCTTTATGCTTTAAAGATAAAGACACGCTTTACGGGCGTTACTGGGGGTGTCGGGAAGAACTGGAGTTTCTGCATTTTGAGGCCTGCTACTACCAGGGTATTGAGTACTGCATTAATCATGGTTTGAATGACTTTGATGCCGGCGCACAAGGTGAACACAAGTTACATCGCGGTTTTGAACCTATATTGAGGGAAGGGTTTTACCGGTTTAACCTCTCCCCGCTTAATGACGCTATTGATCAATACTGCCGGGATGAACGCACGGCGTTAAGTGAACATTTAACGACTTTACAAGAATACTCGCCTTATAAAGTTAAAAATTAATAAAGCGGCCACACCAATAAAACCATAACCAAGGCAACAGCAGAAACAACCAAGGACAGAGGCAAACCCAGCGTACAATAGTCGCTGAATTTGTAGTCGCCCGGACCCATGACTAAAATATTTGACGGGCGACTGATAGGCGTTAAAAAGGAAACCGCAGCACCACTGCGCTCCAGGAACCTAGTGGGTTACATAGGCAATACTTCCAATACCGCAACGTAAGAACCTTGGCGTTTTTTCGCCGGAGCTTCACCGTTTTCATCGGTATATTCAGCTTCTAACCAGTACATGCCGGGTTCATCCAGAGTGAAAGTAACTTCACCTTTCTTGTCAGTAGAAAGCTTAGTTGGCTGTGACTGGTTGCGATAGCGTTCACCGCCTTTAACTAACACAATTTCAGTGCCGGCAGCGGCTTTGCCATTGATATTGAATTTAAAGGTAATGTTTTCACCGGTGTATAAGTCGTTCGGATGGGTCACTGGTTCAAGTTCCAGACCGCTACCGGTTGGACCCAGAGTGTCATAAGTTGGCGCACCAGAGGTAACAAAAGTCTCTAAACGACGTGAGCGCTCACTCACTTCCAAGTCTTTGGCGTCTTGAGGCACTTCCTTATAGAAGTCTTCTTGGGTTTTTTGAGAACCACGGGGTGGCCAGTATTGGCGTTCTCCCTGATCGTCCACCCAACGTGCTGACAGCCCCGAGCTGGCTGAATAAATGGTGTAAGTGCCTTCTTTTTCCAACTCAATATCAAATACTGAGCGGTATTTACCTTTGTGCCCATTTTCCAGAGTTACTGCTGAGCCGTCCGGGGCCATGGCTTTAACGTGATCTAACCCAAGTGGATAATGGTCGGGATAAAAAATACCATTAGCAATGGCGGCGTCAAAAGTTATCCACTCGGAATCGCCCGATACGACGGTTGCGCTTGGTTTTATCCAGACGCGGTGAGCTTCACTGCTGGTGCTGGCAAATAAGGTCAGAACCGCCAGGCTGGTGGTCAGTACAGAAGATAATTTCATGATTAAGGCTCCAGTGTTAATGATACTCGGCCAAGCTCGTGCTCGCCGGTTTCTGAGATGGATATTGGGCTTTCAATGGGTAAAGATAATGGCAGCCGCAGCATTTCGCGGCCGCCGACTTCACGCGCGGCTTCTACATATAAGTAGTATTGACCGGGGGCAAGTTCAGGTAATTTGGTTAATAAAGGCGTTAAATCGACCCGGTGAGTTCCGGGACGGCGCGTAGCCCCTGAAACACCGTCAATGGGCATGTTTGTCATGCGGCCACTGCGACGCCACCACTGACGCATGTCTTTTAGCCACTTTTCACCTTCATTGTTTTTCAGGTTTACGTCGTACCATACCGCAATGTCGGCGACTCTTTGATTGCGTTTGTTAGCCAACCACACAGCAAGGTAAGGCGCGTGATATTCGGCAACCGACAAACGGGGGATTTCAACGTTAAGTTCATTTTCCGCTGCGTGTGCCGAGCCCATAATAGCAAATAAAGGAATGATGAATCCGGCCAGAACCAGTGGCCAGGTAGACTTTCGGCCTTTGCTGTATTTTTTCAAAAGTAATAACCCCGTAATAGTAAATAAAATGCTGGCAATGGCAAATACATCAATGAATAAGCTCCAGAAAAAGCCTGTATTTCTGGCTTTATGAAGGTCATTGAAGTAAGCAATCCAGCCGCGATCGGTGGTTTCAGAATAAAAAGCACCGCTGCTTAAATCGACACTAAACCAGCTATCCCCACCCGGGCGCGGCATGGCGACATATAATTCGTAGTCGTTCCATTCGATTTCAGCATTTGAATGAATGCTATTTTGCGTCTGGTCTTCGTACCAGTGATGAAAAAAGGTTGGTAAAACATCATTCCCTGATGCATTCGCCAACCCGGTCAAATCCGTTTGTGGGAGAGAACTTTCATGGCTTTCAACACTGGGGGCAGACTCTATCCAGCCAGCATGATTAAGGGTAATTCCGGTTACTGAAAAAAACAGCATACCGATAAGACAAACGGCTGAACTTATCCAATGCCAGTCTTTTAAAGACCATCCTTTACGTCTACCCGAACCTCGAGCCATTCAATTTATTTCCCTTACGAACAATAGTGTATGTATATTATATGAAAGTAATTCTCATTTTCAACTCTTAATGATATAAATTCTCATTTAGGTTTAATTTGTTTATGTTATAATGCATACAAAATCGCCAATGAGGAACAATTATGAGAAGTATCATTGCGGAAAAAGTCACTCAGGTACGCCACTGGAACGATACCTTGTTCAGTTTTAAAACGACTCGCCAGCCGAGTTTTACCTTCGAAAATGGTCAGTTTGTAATGATGGGGCTGCAGCTGGAAGATAAACCGCTGCTCAGGGCCTACAGCATTGCCAGCGCCAACTACGAAGAAGAACTGGAATTTTTCAGTATTAAAGTACCGGACGGAGCGTTGACGTCGCGCCTGCAGCATATTCAGGTCGGCGATGAGATTGTATTGTCAACACGCCCGACAGGAACCCTGGTGAACGGCCACTTACTGCCGGGTAAGAATTTATATTTATTAAGCACAGGAACTGGTTTAGCGCCTTTTATGAGCGTGATTAAAGATCCGGATATTTATGAACAATACGACAAAGTTGTATTGGTTCACGGCGTGCGCTGGGTTTCTGAGTTAGCGTATCAGAAAGAGATTGGTGAAGACTTACCGAATAACGAGTACTTTGGTGACTGGGTTCGTGAAAAATTAATTTACTACCCAACCGTTACCCGCGAGCCGTTTCGTGATGAAGCTCATCAGCAACGAATTACCGAGCTGTTGAAATCGAATACTCTGACAAAAACGATTGGCTTACCGGACATTAATCCAGAACACGACCGCTTTATGTTATGCGGTAATGACGCTATGCTTCAGGATCTCATGGTGATTCTCGATGAACGGGGTTTCAGCAAAGCAACATCGCGTAAGCAGGGCAGCTACGTGATAGAGCAGGCCTTTATTGAAAAATAAAAAGTATTGAAAAATAAAAAGTATCGAAAGGTAGGCGTAACGGAGAATGAATGCAATCTTGGCCGCAAGTTTTACCGTTACCCTACCCAAGTCCGCGCAATCATCTCTGGTTGAAGCGTAACCCCTGGTTTGAAAATGAACTGATCCCAGAATTAAAACAGCGAGTGAACGAACTGCTTTGACTTCTGACAGGCAAGCCGATAGCTTTAGCTGCTTATAACAATTACTAATAAAAAATGGGTACGGATAGCCCTTTATGAACCCACGAAAATGGCGAGTATGGCACCGTTGGCTATCGCTTATTGTCGGCTTGCAGCTGTTGGTATGGAGTATTGGCGGTGCCTAAAGCGTAGTATTATGGTTCAGCTTATCGGGGCTGATTTTATTAGGTAGAAGCCTAAAGCGCTGGCAGTTGTTTTAATTTTTTACCACCACCGCCCCACTTCTTGGCAGTAGTCCTTATAAGCTTCACCAAAAGTTTCGGTCAGAATGCGCTCTTCCGGTATGATTTGAAAACGGGTCATGTAGCCCATGTACAACGCCAGCCCCCACAAAGAAAACACACTCCCCAGATAAACACCCCAGGCCATCAGCAAAAAGAAGAAACCTAAATACATCGGGTTACGAGTTCGCTGGTAAATGCCGCTCGTGACCAGTTCTGTACTTTTGGTCGGGTCTCGTGGGTCGACTGTGGTCTGGGCGCGACGAAAGCCAATAATTCCCAGTAAGGGCAATAAAACCCCTAATGCCAGGAGAAAAATGGCCGCGGCGCGCTGACCGACATAAAATTGATTAAAAGCTTCGGTATAATGAGCCGTTAACCACATTAGGCCGGCAACGACTGCAACAACCAGCACCGGCGGTACTTTGAGTTCAAGTGATTTCATGGCAAAGTGGCTTCCTTTTCGGCAAAGATACGAAAAACGATGAGTGATACCTCTAAGATTATTGAGCAAACACAATGCTGGGTGCAACAGCTGATTGTAAAGTACAACATCTGCCCATTTGCGCGACGCGAAGTTGAGCGGAAAAGTATTTGTTATATTGTAGCCGAACAGATTAAGCCGCAGGCTGTTCTGCAGCAGCTTCTGGATGAGGCTGAACACCTGGATACGACACCCGAAACTGAAACCACACTGCTTATTCTGCCGTCAGGGTTTGAAGGTTTTTATGATTTCCTGAACCTGGTGGATATTGCCGATGCTCTGTTTATAGATGAAGGGTATGAGGGTGTTTATCAGTTGGCACACTTTCATCCCGATTATTGTTTTGACGGCGAACCGCAGGAAGACCCCGCAAACTATACTAACCGGGCACCTTATCCCACCCTGCATCTGTTGCGGGAAGCCAGCATTGAACAAGCGTTGGAAGACTACGATGACCCCGAATCGATCCCGGAGCGCAATATAGAATTTGCGCGGCGTAAAGGAACTGAGTTTTTAAATCAATCTTGACTGTTTAGTCTGGGCGGATGAAAGTCATAATTGGCTTGTTTTAAAAATAAGTTCATAAATGGTTTGACTCACTGTGGAATGAGCGTACACTCCAAAGTGTCGGATAGAAAGACAGTTAGTTAAAAAACTCCACTTCGTTGACCTATTATTAATAATACCATCGTCCTGCAGTTCTAAGTTCTTGTTTTACCCGCACCATCGGTCTAAAAGACCACTTACTTAAAATTTACAGGAAGATATATTATGTCTGATAAAATTATTGGTTCAGTAAAATGGTTTAACGAAGCAAAAGGCTTCGGTTTCATCGAACGTGAAAACGGCGCAGACGTTTTTGCGCATTTCAGCGCTATTTCTAGCGACGGTTTCAAAACCTTAACTGAAGGCCAGCGCGTTGAGTTCGCAGTAACTCAAGGCCCTAAAGGTCCTCAGGCTGAAAACATCGTAGCGCTGTAATAACGCGCCTCGAAGTCTAAAAAAGGGCAACCCGAGGGTTGCCCTTTTTTGTGCCTGTTTTTTTACTAACGGTTGGTTAACCAGAGTGTTAAGCCAATTCCAATGGCCATGCCCAGTAACAATGTAACTAACATGGGTAGTGCATCCAGCCAGCTTGGCGAACGCTGTGGTTTTAATGTGTTATTAGTGCTTGCCTTAGCGATAGTATCCAGTTCGATAACTTGTCGTTCAATTTCGTACACACTGCACAAAGCCGCAACGGTTTCCTGGGACGCAAAGCCGTCTTTTTCCACGCGCTGTATTGTGCGTAAACTCACGGCGCAGGCGTCTGCCAGGTGTTGCTGAGTCCAGCCCCGGCTACTTCGTAATTCTATGACTTTAGCGGCATCAATTTGCATAGCTTACCCCATCACTTTTAGTGCTATGGTCGCAGCTACATAACCAAAAGCCATGCCGGCCAGAAAAAAGATAACAAGGTTACGAATAAAAACTTTTTTATTATCGAATGCTGAACGACTTTTGGTTTCTATGATCTTTCCATTCGTCATCAGACTGCATTCCACTTTGCATAAAAGAAAGCCTGTAACGTTAAAGTGCAGTTCATAGTGAGTGTCGTCAATAACAAACTTATGGCGGCTGGATAAACCCAGTTTGCGCTTTTTTGATACGCATACCTCGTCGACTAGAATCTCTTCTTTACCGGTAAGGCTGGAGGCATTGGCGGTAATAGTATGGCTATTATGCTCAAACTCGAAGTGATAAGATAAATACAGTTTTTCACTCAGTGATTGCTTCATCAAATTTTCCTTTTCATTTTATATAAAGAGTACACCGTTCGTGTGGTGAATAAAGCTACCAGTTGCAGAAAAATAGCGTGACGTCAGTTTTGAGTCTGTCATATGACAATGGCCTGTCGTATTGCTCTGAGGTCTTTTGTAACGTGTAAATGCGAGTAAAGCCGCGATCTAAAATAAGCTTTTGTTACGTAAACTCAGGCAACAAAACGCTCAAGGAGGTCGATGATGAAAGTTGCAGTAATAGGCGCTAACGGAAAAATTGGTCAGCATTTGGTTGAACAGATGCAACAGGCAAAAACACATGAGGTTATTGCGGTGGTGCGCAAGGAAGATCAGCAAAAAGCCTGGGAAGGCCGGGGCGTTACTGCCAAACTGGGTGATTTAGAAGGCCCCGTTTCACAACTGGAGGAACTGCTTCAGGGCGTTGATGCCGTGGTCTTTACTGCAGGCTCAGGTGCCAACAACGGTGATGATAAGACGCTGTTGGTAGACTTAGATGGCGCCGTAAAAACTATGGAAGCTGCTGAAGCTGTGGGGGCTCAACGTTTTGTTATGGTCAGTGCCTGGCAGTCTAATAACCGCGAGAACTGGGCTGATGCTTTATTGCCTTACTATGCAGCTAAACACTATGCCGACCGAGAGTTAATGCGCACCAAACTTAACTGGACTATTGTTCGTCCTGGCGCTTTAACCGATGAAGCAGCCACTGGTAAAGTCGTTGTTGGTGAGTCATTAGCGCCTGGCTCCGTGCCCCGCGAAGATGTGGCCAGTGTTATACGTCGTTGTCTGGATGAAAAAGGTACCGAGCTCAGAGCTTTCGACTTAATGTCGGGTGACAGTGAAGTAGAGCATTCATTACAATCGATGAAAGAAATGGCTTAAAACTTCGATAGTCCGTTCAGTTTTCACCGGTATATTGTCTTTAATGGGTAACACCGCGTGTACACTGTACGGACTGCCTTCCCACTCTGGTAACAAACGCAGTAAATGCCCGCTTTCAATATAATGCTTAATTTCCGCCTCCGGGAGTAGCGCATAACCGACTCCGTCGAGGGTTAACTGGACAACGGTCTGCATGTTGTTTAACAAGATTTTAGGTTTTGGAAAATCTTGATTTGGTAAGCTCGATATATGTCCAATAAAACAGGCTTCAGGTAATTCTTCAAAGGTATTAATTAAACGCTTGGCGGCGGAATGCTCAGCCGCAATGCAAGGCACCATATGCCAGTCAGCCAAATGTCTTGCGTATAAGTTTGAATCAGCCAATGGGCCAATACGAATCGCAAGGTCAGCTCCGGCTGTGATCAAATCGATTGGCTCATCGGTCATATGCAGTTGAAAGCTTACGTTAGTAAATTCTTGCTGCAGTTGCTTTAACGGTTCGCTGAGCAAACCGCCACCAAAGCCTACCGGGGCAATAATCTTTATTTTTCCTTGAGGCTGGTTTGTCAGCTGGTCCCAACGCTCTTGATTTTTTTCAGCAATAGAGAGCATATCCAGACAAGACTGGTAGAACACTTGGCCCGCTTCTGTCAGTGATAGCGAGCGTGTGTTGCGATGAAATAACGAAATACCGTTGTCATTTTCCAGTCGTTGTAGCTGCTGGCTAATAGCCGATACTGTCATATGTAGTTCATTTGCTGCGGCGCTCATGCTGTTCAGTTCTACCGTACGAGTAAAAGCTTTTAATGAGCGAATCATTTTAGGATTCATGGGTTAAGTCCTGCTAAAAGAGCTTTCAATATTTTTGAAATTGCTGTTCGCATAGTAACAGTTAAAATCGCCAATGAAAATAATTCGCATTTAATATTCATTAGGGGATGGACATGAATCGCAGTACCAGCAGCTTGAAATTGAGCATTTTAGCATTAACGGTAGCATCAGCTGTAGGAGTTGCTCAGGCTCAGGAACAGGAAAAGTCAGACAGAAAGCATCATAAGCATAAAGATATGGAAGTCATGGTGGTCACTGCTTCGGGTGTTGCCCAGCACATTAAAGAGGCCCCGGCGTCCATCTCTGTTATTGACCGAAAAGACCTTTCCCAGCGTTTTTATAAAGACTTAACCGACGCAATGACTGATGTTCCGGGGGTTATTGTGACCGGTGGCGGCGACCGTCAGGACATTAGCCTGCGCGGTATGGGTGCCGATTATACCCTCATTTTAGTCGATGGTCAGCGTCAAAGCTCGCGCGAGACTCGTCCAAACAGTGACGGTCCCGGCGTTGAAGGGGCATGGACACCACCATTGGCAGCTATTGACCGTATTGAAGTGATTCGTGGACCCATGTCGTCACTTTATGGCTCGGATGCTATCGGTGGCGTTATCAATATTATTACCCGTAAAACACCGGAAAAATGGCGTTCCGAAATTCGCATCGATGGCACCCTGCAGGAACGCTCAGAGTCGGGAAACAGCTATCAGACCAACTTATTTACCTCCGGCTCGTTAATTAAAGATACGCTTGGCATTCAGTTGTCCGCCGGTTATACGCGCCGTCTGGAAGATGAGATTGTGTCTGGCTACCGGGATAAAACCGCAGAAGATGCTGACGTAAAATTGGCTTACACACCCAACCGAGATCATGAAATTTTGTTTGAGGTGGGTACCGCTAAGCAAAGTATCGATGCTTCTGTCGGCAAAACTATCGAGCCGCTTGCGCCAGGCGAAGAATGCGGGCGTTGGGGGTGTCCTGAGTCATCATCGACAGAGTACGATAATAACAGCGTATCGGTTGCGCATAATGGGCAGTGGGGACTGGTTGGCGCCCGCAGTTACCTAAAACGCGACAAGTATGAGAATAAAGCGCGTCTAATGACCATTACCAATACCGACTTTCAGAGCCACTGGAACGTACCCTTGCTGGAAGAGAGTTCAATGAACCTTGGTGTGGCTTATCAAAAAGAAGAACTGGAAGATTTAACCAGTAATCAGGTCAGTGATCGCACTCACATTGAAGGTTCTCAATGGTCTGCATTTGCAGAAACAGCCTGGCCGATATTTAATGACTTTAACCTGACTACCGGTGTTCGTTACGATGACGATGATATCTTTGGTGGGCATTGGAGCCCGCGTGTTTACGGCGTGTATACATTAAGTAAAGCAACCACCATTAAAGGGGGTGTTTCCACCGGATTCCGTGCGCCGGGTTTGCGTGAAACAACAGCTGACTGGGGTCAGGTCAGTCGTGGCGGTAATATTTACGGTAATCCTCAGTTGGAGGCTGAAACCTCAACCAACTACGAGCTGGGTTTATACACGGACTGGGGGCGTCGTAGCTCAACCTCTATAACCGTTTTCTATAATGAATTTAATGATAAAATTACTCGTGTTGCTTGTCCTGAAAGTATTTGCGATGCAGGGGCTAACCAATTTGGCTCTTTACCAACCACGCGGGTGAATGTTGATGAAGCTTTTACCCGGGGCATTGAAATGACACTAAGCACGCATTTCAGCAGAGAATGGTCACTGAAAGGTAACTACACTTATACCGACTCTGAGCAAAAATCGGGTGAGTACAAAGGCGAACCCCTGAATCAGTTACCTAAGCACCTGGTACAGACCTCAATTAACTGGAAGCCAAATAAGCGCTGGAACAGCTGGTTACGCGTGCATTATCGTGGTGAAGAGAGCCAGCCGACGACCGGACCGTCGCAGGGCTCCCTGGTTGCTCCTTCTTATACACTGGCTGATCTTGGTGTGAATTACTTTGTTACGCGTGACTTAAAGCTGGCGGCGGGTATTTATAACTTATTCGACAAGGAAATTGGCGTAGAAGAGTACGGCTATGTCGAAGACGGCCGACGTTTATGGTTGTCAGCCGCCTACAGTTTTTAAGCCGCTATAAAATGTTGTTTAAGGCTATGCCAATACCGAAACGAGTCTGTTTGTGGTTGTAATCAACCAGGCTCTCTCCGTAACCGGTAAATATTGAGGTATAGCCAATAAACTTACCGCCAAGAGGGAAAGTCCAGTTGAGTTCGGCTGACCCTCTGCCAGTATCAATGGCGTGGCGGAGCTTTAGAATGTATTCGAAATCACCATCGTTATAAGCGGTGGTGAATTCATAGTCGCCAACGTAATCGGTAATATTTGGGTTATCATCTCCGCTGGACTCCATTGGTTCGGTTTTCTCATCTTCCTGAAACCTTAGCCAGGGTTTTAATGAGAAAACGAAGCGGCCTTTTTCTACCACAAATTGCATATAACCACGGTTCCAGCTACGAGACAGAGGCTGGCTGCGGCCATTAGATAGATGCTCTATACCAAACGCCAATCCGGTATTGGTGCCAAAAGGGTGCCAGCCGGTTGGTGTGGCATAAAAAAGCTCGGGCATGTAATTGGTTTCGCGGAAGGGCTTAGAAATATCATCGGAATACACCTGCCACCAGGACTGTATGGTTAAACCGAACAGCAGTTGGTCGTCCTCAAACAGTAAGCTTTCTTTATTAAAAGGTATTTTAAAACTGACCTGAAACTTAGCTTCATAGTCTTCCAGATTTTCTTGGTAACCTTCAACGTCTGCGTACTGTAAGCTATTAATATTGTTGCTGGTAATAACCGGTAACAAATAATTACGGCGGTGCGGCGTTAAAACGTAGGGGTCAAACTGAGTGACTTGCTCGCTTTTTAAGCGGTTGGTTAAAGCGCCGGGTTTTTCAACAGCATCGACCTGAACAATGTCTTCGTTGTCGGCAGAGCCCAGTTGTTGCTTACACTGAGAGCGGATGTCTGCAATGGTGGTGTCGGCTTTGGTAGTGTTCAGTTTATCCAGCAGACATAGCTGCCTCTCAGAAAGCTCCTGCGCCTGGACATTCACCGTTGCTATGGCGGTAACTCCCGATGCAATTATCCAATTCCATTTTTTCATAGCGTAAGGCTCCTTAATTGAGAACCCTCGTACTATAGCGTAATCAGAGGTGTTAGATCACTTGTTTACAAATCAGAGCCCGAAGAAAAGTCTTTGGGCTCTGCAGTCATTTGCTCTTTAGAAATTATGGACTACGGATAAATTAGCGGTACGACCGCGCAGGTTGTATTGAGTCATATCGTAACCGTAAGCCCCGGCAGAAGGGTCAAAAGGCGGCTGCTCATCGAACAGGTTGCTAATATTTAACGTTAACTGAGTATCACTAAAGCCTTGATAAACCAGTTGTGAGTCAACTTGCCAGTAACTGTCAACTTTTTGGTCTAAGCCCGGATTACTGCTTTGGGTTGCCACTTGTTGCTTATAGCTGCTGGTGTAATTGAGGCTGACGCTCCACTGCCAGTCACTGACAAGCCAACGCGCCTGGTTATTGCCTTTCCACTTAGGTAGCGCACCGTGAATATTACCGGCGGCACCATCAACCGGTTCCTGACCGGCTATTAAGGCTTGCTCATATTCCAACAGCCGTGACCAGTTGCTCTGAAACTGGAGCGTTGACTGATTTAATGCCAGTTGGTATGTGGCATCAATATCAAACCCACGGGTAGAACGGGTGCCCTGGTTCTTATATTGATTACTGATAATTTGCAGGCGTCCGGCGTCGTCGCGCTGGATGCGATCCGCGTATTGGTCTTCATTATCGACAATAAACTGTGCGTTATCGGGCGCTATAATGTCGTCTTGTTCAATTTCAAACAAGTCCAGCGCAATACTGGCACCTTTTTGTGGCGACCAGATAATGCCGGCATTAATATTGGTTGAACGTTCGGCATCAAGTCCGGAGTTGCCGCTGCGAATTTGAGTAAAGCCGCGGCGCACACCCGGGTCGATGGGGTCATTAGGGTCAATAACCGAGCCGTAGCTAATGGTGTTACTTTGCGCTATTTCCGGCAGTGACGGCGCGCGGAAGCCCTTTGACCAGGAGCCCCGAAGCAGCCAGTCGTCGCCCAAAACATAGTGGAATGCCAGTTTCGGTGACCAGGCTGAACCAAAATCATCATAATGATCGTAGCGGCCAGCCAGGTTCACGTTTAGGTTCTTTATAACCGGAACGTCCAGCTCGACAAAGCCCGCAGCCACCTGTCGCTTGCCTTTAACCAGATTGATAGCGGGGCGCAGTTCGGTACCTGATAACACCTCGGGCGAGGTTCCTGCATCCATCTCTTCTTCACGCCAGTCCGCGCCAAAGGCAATGCTTAACGGGCCGGTGTCCAATTCGGTTAGGACGGTGCTGGCATTAGCGTTAATACTGTTAAGTTCATAAAAGCCCGGACGACGGGTATCGATACGTAATGCGTCAATGGTTTCCGGGTCGTTGCTGCCGTTAAAGAAGTCATACTCGCCGCTGGCCAGAACGTCTTCAAAACTGTAGCGATTAATAAAGTTGTCCACATATTCGCGCTGGCGGCTTTGTGAATTCAGCACATTGACCGACCAGTCCCAGTCTAGCCCCCGGTAGTTAACGCCGGCCAGAAAGCGATGAAAGTCCTGCTTGTTGGCTTTTACGCGCTCACCTACATCAAAGAAGGTGTACTCAAAAGGTAAAGGTTGCGCGCCCGGGTTGTCCGGGTGCCCAACCGGCAATTCGACCGGAATATCAACTAAGCTGCCGGTGCTCTGGTCATAAGCTCTTAACCCTGCACCAACGCTCAATGGTGCGCCAAATACATGGCTTGAACGGTTATTGCTGTATAAAAAGTCGCTGTAGGCTTGCAGGTCATTAGTTAGCTGCAAGGTGCCCTGTAAAGAGAACTGATGCCGCTCAACTTCTGGCTGTAGCGTGTTGTAGGGCTGAGCGTTAAATGCACAGACCTGGCCTTCGGCACCGGGGGTAAAGTCGCTTCGGTCTCTTTTATCAGACTCGCCAGGGCAGTTTTCAAACGCCTGAGGGTTTTGTGGGTCACTTAAATAATTGCCACCCTGCGACGACCAACCCGCTAAACGCCCGCCTGGCTTATTGCGAAAGTCACCCGAGCGGGTAAAGTCCCTGTCACTGGCGTTCAACCGTTCGCGGGTCAGATAGTCGTAGCTGAATGTCAGGTTGTAGCCGTCGTCTGCTATATCGCCAAACCCACTGATAACGCCCGCACTGTATTGCGTTAAAGAGCCTTCGCTGGCGCCGCCTATGCCAGCACGGAACTGCGTGCTTTGTACGTTATTGCGCAGAATAATGTTGATAACGCCAGCAATAGCATCCGAGCCATAGACCGCAGATGCACCGTCTTTTAATACCTCAATGCGCTCTACCGCGCCTAAAGGCAAAGCGTTTAAGTCAACGAAAGTGTCCTGAGTACCCAGTGCAAAGCCGTAGTTAGATACCCGCTGGCCATTCACCAGAATAAGCGTGTTTTTTGGGCTTAGTCCACGTAAGCCAACCGATGCCGACCCCGCCGAAAAACTGCTGGTGTACTGCTCATCGTAACTGTTTCCGGTATTCACCGTTAAGTCGCGCAACAAATCCGTCAGCGTAATTTCACCGCTGGCAGCGATGTCACTGGCGTCAATAATTTGTAATGGTGTGGCGTCTTCGCTTTGAGCTCGTTTGATGTAAGACCCGGTTACACTAATGCGTTCCAACTCGGAGCTAGCATCGTTGGCTAACAGAGTTGGGGATGCCGATGCAGCGATAAGCCCAGCGGCAACAGTTGATAACTTAAAGAGCTTTGATTTCATTAAATACCTCATAGATTGAATGAAAAGACGTTTGGACGTCTAAACGGCCATTTAGCATAAATGAGATGAGTACCTGAGGTAAAGCGGAATTTTGGTTTGGGGGAATTATCGATTGCTCGATGTTCTGTGAGTTGTCTATGTATTCGCAATTCAGTAGTTATTTTTTGTTGACGTATTGATAATTATTTAGGTTTAATGTTGAAATATTGTTTTGGCTATTGTTATCGTAATTTCAACAAACGGCTGGAAGTAATAAGTCATGAGTAACGAAGGGCTTTTTCGAAGCAATGCTATAAAAGCACAAGCCAATCAGCTGGATGGTGATGTAATAGTCGCTGAGCCGGTATACTTACTTCATATTTATTAGCTGCTTGAGGTTTTTATGAAAATTAAATCAATTCTAGTATCTTTGATTGTGCTTGTTCTTATAGCCGTGTTAATTGTTGAATCTGAGATCTTTTTTGATCGTGACCTTTCTTACTATTGGTTTGGTGCCATTTGTGTAATTGTATACATTTTTACCAAACGCTGGTTAGACAAGGAGAAAGAATAAAGCTCTCAAAGGAATAACGTTTAATAATTCCTGAATTCTAAAATGGTTCGCTTGCGCTTACCCCGAGCTCGAAACTGTTGGGCTAACGCCGTTTTAGCCACTCAAGTGGTTTAATCAATTCGGGTTCTTCGTACCTCTAACCAACCCAGACTTTAACCCTATTCCGACCGGACTCTTTAGCCTGGTACATTGCTTTATCCGCTTTGTTTAAAGCAACCTCTCCATCAGCATCTTCTAATTGCGAGGTTGCGATGCCTGCGCTTATTGTTACTTGACCAGCTTTGTGGTGATCGAAATCGGCAACAGCCGTTTTAATTTTCTCGGCAACAAGCACCGCGTTTTCAGATGTATCGGGTAATAAAACAACAAACTCTTCACCGCCTAAGCGTGCTACTAAATCGGTTTCGCGCATCGTTTTTTTCATGGTGGCTGCAATTTGTACGAGCACGTAATCTCCTGTGCTATGCCCATAGCTATCGTTTATCTTTTTGAAATGGTCAACATCCATCAGAATAATCGAAAATGGGTTTTGAGAGCGTTGCATGCGTTTAAATTCTTTACTTAATGCCTCGGTAAACGCCAGACGGTTGAATATTTTGGTGAGAGGATCGTGTCTAAGTGAATGCTCCAACTCTTGGTTGGCAATAGCGAGTTCTTCGGTTCGTTGCCTAACGCGCTCTTCAAGTAAACGATTACTTTCTTCAAGCTTTTGCTTTCGGCGAATTAAGGTATCGGTCATACCCCTTAGTGAGTGACTTAACTGCTCCAGCTCGTAAAGACCTGTATTCACTTGAATAGGGGTGGCTTCTTCTCCTTTTTCTATTCGGTTTGCAACGCTGACTAAATGTGCAATGGGCTGACTGAAGCGATTAGCTAACCCATAGGAGAGAAAAACGGCAATGAGTACCACCACTAAGCCCGCAATGATTATTGTTCGTTGCAGATCGTTGATACTCTTTAGCGCAATTTCCTGGGGCTGTCGGATAACAATTTGCCAGCCTAAACCCTTTTCGTCGTTACCATCGACACTTTCGACACTGGTTAAGTAAGATTTACCTGACCAGAATAGCGATGAAAATTGACCTGCCTCAGGCAAATCAGTAGGTAGCGTAACGTCTTCAATCGCATCGAACGGATGAATAATTTGCCCTTGCCGATTTAAAATGAGTGCTTCAATGGATTGGTGAGCGTTATCGCCGGGTAAAAAGTTTTGCACAACGTTATGTACCCAGGACCATGAAGCATGAGTTGCGACTACACCGCGGACATCGCCATTTTGGGAATAAATAGGTGAGGCGAAGTCAACAAAGCGAAGAGGTTCGTCAGGCGTTTCATTAGAAAGTTCTTTTGCCAGAAAAACGGCTTCGTGAGCATCACCGATGTAATCGCCTTCAAGCCCTTTATTAAACCATGGACGTTGCGTTACAGACTGACCTTCAAGTAGGCCATCGGCTGTTGCGGTTACTTTGCCATCAGCATTGGCAATTCCAATCCAGGCATAGTAAGGGTAGTTTTCTTTAACTAAGTTTAACTGTTGCTCAATAATCGGGGCATTGAGTTCGGAGTGAACTAATTCACTGCGCTTGCTCAGTAAACGAACTTCGCGCATCCGTTCGTCTAAGGTTTGGCCTAAATTGTGGGCTAATCCTTTGCCTATAACGCTGAGTTCTTTACCTCGTTCCTGAACGATTATTTGTGTAGCAGCATGACCGATATATAAAGCCACAGCTATTGCAACTATCAGTACCAGCCCTCCGAACAAAGAAGTCAGCCGGTTCTGCAGTTTAGAAAACCACTGAATATTCACACCTCCGACCCACAGGCAAAACCGCTACTCCAAGCCCACTGGAAATTAAAGCCTCCCAACCAGCCGGTGACATCCAGCACTTCACCAATAAAGTATAGACCGGGTTGCTTCTGGCTTTCCATGGTTTTAGAGCTGACTTCGTCTACGTTTACGCCGCCTAAGGTCACTTCGGCAGTGCGGTAGCCCTCGGTGCCGTTGGGTTTTAGTTGCCAGTGGTTAAGGTTATCGGCTATGGCCTGAAATTGTGCATTAGAAGTATCGGCCAGTTTGTTGCTCAGCGGCCATTGGTGGTGCTCGGCTAGTGCGGTTACTACCCGCTTGGGGAAATGTTGCTGCAATACCGTATTGAGCTGGGTTTTGGGTTGTTGCTGCTGTTGCGTTTTCAGCCACTCAAAAGCGTTTGTGTCGGGCAGTAAGTTAATGGTCACCGCTTCGCCGGGCTGCCAGTAGGAAGACACCTGCAAAATAGCCGGGCCGCTCACTCCGCGATGGGTAAACAGCATGGCCTCACGAAAGTAACCGTCGTTGGCTTCAGCGGTTACCGGCACGGCTACGCCGGAAAGCTCTGCGAAACGCGCTTTTTCGTCTTCCTGCAGGGTAAATGGTACTAATCCGGCTCGCACTGGCACAATGGAATGCCCAAACTGCTCGGCAATTTGATAACCCAGTGGCGTAGCACCTAATTTGGGCATGGATAACCCACCACAAGCTACCACCAACTTATCGCAACGGTATTCGCCCTTGCTGGTTTCTATTCGGTACTTACTGTCATGTTCGACCGAAATAACCTCGGTGCGCAATTGCACTTTGGCACCATGACGGTCGCATTCACTCATTAACATGCGCACAATATCTTTGGCTGACTGGTCGCAGAATAACTGACCTAAAGTTTTTTCATGGTAGCCAATGCCGTGTTCAGCCACTAGGCCAATGAAATCCCATTGGGTGTAGCGACTGAGTGCCGACTTACAAAAATGTGGGTTAGAGGAAATAAAGTTTTCCGGAGCGGTGTGCATATTGGTGAAATTGCAGCGCCCGCCACCGGAAATTAATATTTTTTTGCCGGCCTGTTTGGCGTGATCAATGACCAGTACCGACTTACCTTGTTTGGCAGCGTGAGCAGCGCAATGCAGACCCGCCGCGCCGGCACCGATAATAATCACATCCCAGTTCGACATTATTTTTGCAATTGCTCCAGTACGTACTCGGCCTTGCTCACTTCAAAGGTTTTATCATCTTCTACAAACAGCTCTTTTACGTTGCCGTCGGAGATAATCATGGCGTAGCGCTTAGAGCGAATGCCGCCAAAACTGCCGGTATCCATGCTAAGGCCCAGCATTTGGTTATACGCGCCATTGCCGTCGGACAATAACCGAACCTTTTCTCCGATCCCTAAGGACTCGCCCCAGGCTTGCATCACAAAAGCATCGTTTACAGCCACACAATTAATACTTAAAACGCCTGCCTCAGACAGTGCTTCAGCGTGTTCTACATAACCCGGGAGATGTTTCTCCGAACACGTCGGAGTAAAGGCGCCAGGTACCGAAAACAGTACGTGTGTGCCCTTGGCAAAAATTTCTGCCGGATCGTAGTTTTGAATGCCAAGGTCACCTTTGCTGGTGAGTGAACCTGATGGAATTTTATCGTTTTCTTTAATTTGCTGACTCATTGAACCCTCGTTTTATGTAAACATCGAAACGATGCTTTTTACTCTTAATTTGACTGTTTGGTTCACGCCCGGCCAGAAAAGGTGCGCTATTCGGACGTTTTACCACCACCCGGTATTTGGCCAGAGCCATTGCTGGTTCCAGCAAATTATCGGCGTCTTCGTCACTGCCGACCAGCTGCTGGAACATTTGCATATCTTTTTTGACTTGTGCCTTTTGTTTACCGGTTTTTGGGTACATCGGGTCTAGATAAACCACATCCGGCTCATGGGTGAACCCCTTGCCCGTCAGCAGGTTGTCGGTGCCGATTAAATGCATACGCTGGCAGGTTTCGCCAATAAAGTCAGCTTCTTGCTGTGCACGTTGTAAGCCATTGTCGAGCAGAGCCGCGACAACCGGGTGGCGTTCTATCAATTGTAAGTTACAGCCTAACCCGGCGAGTACAAAAGCATCCCGACCCAGTCCTGCAGTCGCATCCACAATCGACGGCTGAAACTGTCCGCTGACACCAACGGCTTTGGCGATGGCTTCATTTTTTAATTGAGTATGCTGTGCCCGGTAGGCTGCTTTGCCTTGATGAAAGTCGACCACCAATGGTGACATTTTCTGTGGGCTTTGCAGCCAGTGTAGCTCTAATATGCCGTCGTTTAACCAAAGCTGGAAAGCATCGTTGTCTGCGGCTTCAGAAGTAAGCCCCCAACGGCCGGCAATTGTCTTCGCTGCGATGTTGTCAGCATCGCTGTTAGCCAGAACGGGAACGCGAAATTTGGCTGTCACTGCGCGGCCTTACGTTGCATATCAATGTGTGGAATATCGTCTTCCAGATATTCTTCACTTATGGGTTCAAAGCCAAAACTCCGGTAAAACTTCAGCAAGTAAACCTGAGCGCCGACGTGAATTGGCGCTGTTGGGGCGCATTCTTCCAGGTAATCAATACTGCGCTGCATGACTTCAATACCCAGTTTCTGGCCGCGCACGTTTTCGTGTGTTATTACCCGGCCAATACGCGAATAGCCGGTGTCTGCCGTTGCCAGATATAAACGGGCATAAGCGACCATCTCACCGGCGTTATTGCGGGCGTACAAATGCAGGGCTTGCTCGTCCGCGCCGTCGGCGTCCAGGTAAGGGCAGGTTTGCTCTACCACAAAAACTTCCTGCCGAAGTTTCAGCAAGTCGTAGAGATCATGCAGCGAAAGGTTATTAAATGCTTTTAAGTACCAGTTCATGTGCCTACTTTCTTCAATGAGTTGCTAAGAGAAACCACGTTACTTTTATTCATTTCAGTATCGTATAACGCCAGTAATTCGGCTACTGGTTTGCGACCGTCGCTCTTTTGACTGATGCTGCGCGACACTGACAAGCTGCTGATATCGGCATGCTTGTACAAGGCGCGGGTAAGCTCGGTGTCATGGTTGCTGATCAGTACCGGAATTTTTCGTTTTTGAGCAACTCTTTTAGCGCGGCGAGCCAGTTCGCCCTGATCCGTCAGGCCAAAACCGCCGGTGGCGTAGCTGGTAAAGTTAGAGGTCTGGTCCAGCGGTGCGTAAGGCGGGTCACAGTAAATCACATCACCCAGACGAGCGCGGCGAAATACCTGCTCAAACGGGCGGCAAATAAACTTAGCTTTGCGGGCTTTCTCGGCAAAATGCTCGAGTTCCTTTTCCGGAAAATAGGGTTTGCGATAGTCACCAAACGGCACGTTGAAAATGCCTTTGCTGTTATAACGGCACAAGCCATTGTAGCCGTGGCGATTCATATACAAAAACAGCAAAGAACGAAAATAAGGGTCACTACTGGCGTTAAAAGCCGCGCGCAGAGCGTAGTATGCATCGGCTTGATTATTTCGGTCGACAAACAGCTTGCGGGCGTCCTGAATAAAGGTTTTCGGGCGTCGCTTTACAAACTGATACAGGGTAATGAGGTCCTGATTAATGTCATTTAGCAGGTAGCTGTCGTAGTCGGTATTCAGAAACACTGAACCGGCACCAACGAAAGGCTCGATGAGCTTTTTACCTTGCGGCAAGCGTGCTGTTATCGGCTCGATAAGTGAGTACTTACCGCCTGCCCATTTTAAAAATGCCCGATTCTTCTTCATGCGCCGGCCGTTGGTTTATCCTTAAGGGATTGTAACCCAAAGGCCGGCGCATGAAAATTACTGACTGCCCGATTCGTCAGGCTACTCAGCAGAGATATCGCTTTGCACACTGGCAAAGGATTTAGCCCAGGGTTCCATTTGTTGCACGGCAGCAGGTAACTGAGTGGTTGCTGCCCGCGCTTCGCCAATGCTTGGGTAGCTGCCAAAAATAACCACATAGCGCTGGTCGGCACGCTGGTAAACCTGGGTATTGTCCATAATATTGTAATCATTACGGAAATCACGCAGTAACTGTGGGTCACTGATAATACTGATTTGCAGGGTGTAGTTGCTGGTGCTCTGCTCCAGTGCCCATTGTGTCTGAAATGGCAGTGTGCGCTGAGGTTGTGGTTCAGGTTGTTCTGCTTTAGCTTGCGGTTCTGGTTCAGCGACAACGGTTTTAATGCCAGCTTCAGCCGCCGACGGTTGGTCAGATGAACCAATGGGCTCTGCTTCCCGGAGTTGCTGTTGCTTCATAAACCCGAGTGAAATTTCTCCTTCTGTCACTTCAGAAGCCGCGACAGTATTTAATGTGCCTAAAGCATTACGATAAGAGGCTGCTAACTCCGCCGGAACGAGTTCCAGTGAACGTTCCGTTAAGGGCTCAAAGCTTGGCAGACTGGAGGTTTGCTCGTCTTCTTTGGGTGCCGTCGGAATAGCGGTCTCAGCCTCGTTATTAACTGTTTCTTTGTCTGGCGCTTCTACTGCAGAAGCGGCCTCAGGATTCACTTGCTGCCAGTAAGCGGTTAGTTGCTCCTTATTCAGAAAACCGACAAAAGCCAGGCTGATAACAGCCGCAATCACCATGATAGGCAAGACGCGCATTTTGCGTTGTTCGCGAGATTCTGACTTCGCACTTTGCTTGGTTTTTTCCGGCTCGTTATGGTCGACAGCACCTTCTACATGAGTATCTTCAGCATTTGTATCGCGGTAACGAGCTGCCTGCGTAGTCAGTGTTAACTGCAGGCGTTGCTGAATTTCACCGGGAAAACCGTGAATGGAGTTCAAAAATTGCTGAATGCGCTCTAAGTTCCAGAAACTGCGTTGTTTTTCCGGCAGTAAAGCCTGCACAAAACGAATTTGCTCGTCGTGGCTAAGCGGCTGGATCTCAATCATGGTTGGTCCCTGCACACGTAAATGAGGTGCCGGACGCTGCTGTTGCGCCCAGCGACTGTCGCCGGTAACAATAATGCTGGTGCGCTGGCCTATAGCGCTTAATTGGGCAACCGTTGAAATACATTCCGCTAAAAAGCTTTCGGACAGTTGCTCGCCGTTATCAATAACAATAATGGCGTGACTAAGGGGGCGTTGACGCTGCATCTGACGGCTAAGTGACTCGTCGTTAATGCTGATAGTACCAAACAGTTGATTTAGAATTTGAGCACGAACGCGGTCGTTAGTAGAACGTTGGTTGGCATTGATGAAAGCGACCTCAGCGTAGTCTGACGCCTGTTCAAGAAAGACTTCCGCAATAGTGGTTTTGCCGCTGCCTTCTTTGCCGTGCAACATAATAAGCGACAGGCTTTGTTGGCAATGTTGGTGGAGCTGGTCAATAACCTGCTGTTGGCTCGGTTTGGTTTTTACCGGCGCAGCAACAATATGTTGTGTGGTTGCAAGTGCTTGCATCTGTCTGTTCCTGTCTGTCAGCCGAATAGAGATAACGCTCAGGCGTTAGCAACATTCAGTGATCACAGCAGCAATGGTATGGTGTTCTATGGCACTGACAACTTCAGCTTTGCCAATAGCGACCGGAAGAACAAAATGCAGCTGACCGTCTTTAACTTTTTTGTCGCGCTGCATGTAGTCTAACCAGTCCAGCCAGGGCATTTGCGGGCCCTGAGTCGGCAAGCTAAGTGCCAGCAGTAAATCTTTAATGCGTCGAAAATCTGACGAATCGAGCCGCTGTGTCACTTCTGACAGCTTAGATGCAATTATAATGCCAGCAGCTACGGCTTCGCCATGTGTCCAGGCGCCATATTCGGTCGCGGCTTCAATAGCATGACCAAAAGTATGGCCTAAATTCAGCAATGCCCGCAGCCCTTTTTCGCGCTCGTCCAGCGCGACAACTTCGGCTTTAATTTCGCAGCTGCGTTGAATAGCGTAGGTGAGTGCGGCCGGGTCTTGCTGGTTTAATTCCGCGGTATGCTGCTCCAGCCACTGGAAAAAATCAGTATCGTAAATGACACCATATTTAACGATTTCAGCTAAACCGCTACGGTAGTCACGGTCGGTCAGTGTTTGCAGACAGTCAATATCAATAACCACCGATTTAGGCTGATAAAAAGCGCCAATCAGGTTTTTGCCCTGCGGATGATTTACCGCTGTTTTACCGCCAACGGACGAATCAACCTGAGACAACAAAGTGGTCGGAATTTGGTAAAAGTCGACACCGCGTTGAAAGGTTGACGCCACAAAACCGGCTAAATCACCTACCACGCCGCCGCCTAAGGCAATGATGCCACAGTCGCGGTTAAAGCCTGCGTCTATCAGAATATCCATGGCCTCGGCGTAGCTGTCCAGGCTTTTGAACTGCTCTCCGTCGCGCATTTCAAACACTTTGACCTGATGACCGGCAAGTGTATTTAATAGTGGATCTAAATAGTATTGGCTGACGGTCGGATTGGTGATGACCAGTAATTGCTGATTAAGCTTATGCGGAAGGTTTTCTACATAGTTTGATAACAGGGCGTTACCAATGTAGATGGTGTAGCTGCGTTCACCTAAAGAGACGTTAACCTCAGCCATGAACGCAGCTCCTGATAATTACCCGAGACCGTTTATGGATTCGAGCTGAGCGATAATGTCGTTGACCACAAACTTTGCACTTTGCTCATCGGTTTGCACCGTAATGTCAGCAATTTCTTCGTACAATGGGTTACGTTCTTGTGCCAGTTGCTCAAGAACTTCACGTGGGTCTTCAGCTTCGGCAATTAAAGGCCGGCGTTTATCGCGCTGAGTACGAGCCAACTGTTTCTCAATAGGTGTTTTTAAATAAACAACAACACCCCGGGCCGACAAGCGATTGCGACTTTCTTTGCTAATGACCGAGCCGCCACCCGTTGCTAAGACAATACCTAAGTTCTCGGTGAGCTCTTCGATCACTTTTTCTTCACGTGCGCGAAAGCCTTCTTCACCCTCAAGCTCAAAAACCCAACTGATTTCGGCACCGGTACGGCGCTCAATTTCAGAGTCTGAGTCGTAGAACTCTAAATGTAATTGTCTGGCGATTTGACGGCCAATCGTACTTTTGCCAGCCCCCATGGGCCCAACAAGAAAAATATTACGTTTCTCAGCCATATTCCTGCTTACATCATTGATTAAAATTAGCTGTAAATCACGAATCCGGAGTGTCTGGAGACGCTCCCCAACTCAACGAAAAGAAGCGCGATTATCGCAACTTGAGTTCAGTTTAGCAATAGTAATCGGCTTTTGGACTCAGTTTACGGCAATATCGTCGGTGTGACAAAAATCATCAGCTCCCGCTTTTCATTGCGTTGCTGTTGATGTGAGAACAAACTCCCAAGTAACGGCAACGAACTTAAAATGGGGACGCGACTGTCATCATTCAAGCTGTGTTCCTGAAAGATTCCTCCCAGAACGATGGTTTCGCCATTTTTTGCCAGTACCCGGGTCGACATTTCCTGGGTGTCGATAGCAACGGCCGGGCCGGTTGGTGTAGCAATGGTATCACCGCGGGTGTTCTGAGTAATGGTTAATTCCATTAAGACATGATTATTGGGTGTAATTTGCGGTGTCACCGTTAAGCCCATAACGGCTTTTTTAAACTGTACAGCCGTTGCACCGTGGGCGGCAGTTTCGACATAAGGTATTTCTGTGCCTTGCTCTATATAGGCCGGTTGTTGATTCGAAGTGAAAATTTTGGGGCTGGTGATAATTTCCGCTTTGTTCTCCCGCTCTAAAGCCGTTAATTCAAGATCCAGTAAAATGTCATCGCTTAACCTGGCCAGATTAGCTGAGAAGGTGCCGGCCGGATTTGTTGCGGGCAGATCGACCTGCATCCCTTTGATAAAGCTACCCGCATCTTCGGGAATTGCTAACCCATATTCGGAGGCTCCCCAGCGAACACCAAGCTCTTTACTCACATTGGCTTTTACCGTCACCATGCGCGCTTCAATCAGCACTTGTTTAACCGGTACATCCAACTCATTGACAAGCTGCCGAATGGTCTCTAATTGTTCAGGCGTATCCCGTAAAATAAGCGTATTGGTGCGCTGGTCGACACTGACCGCGCCATTTGGCGATAAAAAGCTTTGCTGTTCATTTTTTAATAATGAAGCCAGGTCACTGGCGTTAGCAAAGTTGACGCTCAGTAAAATTGAGCGGTGGCTGCTGTTATCTGTGACGTTTTTATCGGCGACATCAATGCGCAACATGGAGCCTTGCACGTTGATATTTAAACCATGACTGGTAAGCAGCGTTTCAAAGGCGTTGTGCCAGGCAACATTGTTCAGTTTAAGGCTCGACTCACCACTGACTTTATCGCTGATAAAAACGTTCAAATGGTGCTGATCAGCCAGTAATTGTATTAACTGACGTAATGGCATTTTGTTGGTGTTGAGTGAAACCGGCTGTAACCTCTGTTGTTCGCTAAGCAAACTTTGCCAGCTGTTATCGGTTGCATGGCTTTGCTGTAAGGGCAACATGAGCAGAAAACTGAAAATAAAAAGAGAAAATCTAATGTGAGTCATTGCGGGTTATTATCCTGAGTTAGAGAGAGTGTTAGATTTTTCGCCGACCAGCAGCCAGCTTCTTTTTGCCAGTGTTTAAACGTTACGTAGTTGTGCTCAATTTTGCGCAGTTGCATTAACGGACTGGCTAACCAGCTATTTTCGGTCAGTGTCAGTACTGGCTGTCCGGGAATTTGCAGTAAAGCTTTTTTAAGCGGTGAAGTTTGAGTGCCCAGTAGTTGCACAACTGACCAGTCACTGACGTTAATGTCACTCTGTGTATCGGGTTTGCGCAAACACTTAAGAGGTTCAGCAAGAACCGGTGGAAATTCAGTTTTAAACAGCGGGTTGCCATTTAAATTTGATGGCATTGGCGTTTCAGCCGTTAACCAAAGAAACTGCCAGTTGAGCTTACCGCCGTTCTGGTCGTTGTCTTGCCATTTTAGCGTTTGTGTAAAGGGAAAGTGCTGAAGCGAACCTTTCTGAGTTTGCAAAATAGAGGCAATAAAGCGAACAGCGTTTTGGTAGCTTCCAGTAATGCCCACCAGCCATTGATCTGAGCGTTCCGAGTTTTGCTGATAATATAAATCGACATGTTGCCGCTTTGCCGCCTGAGTCAGTAATGAGGCGACATCAACCCGCTGTAGTTCCGGCAAAATGGTGCCACTGTGTTCAGGAACTTGAGGCGCCGGTTGCCGCAGTTGCTTATGCTGGTTTCTGAGGGTGTTATTCAGCTGCTCTGCCTGGTAACCGGTCAGAAAATAGCTGACACTGACAGCTATTAACGTAAATAACAGCAGGCCGGCGAGCCAACACCAGACGACATTTGGTATGAGTTTAGCCATTGCTTCCGGCCTTATTCAATTTGCCAGTGTAAAGGAACTGTACGCGTTGCTGCGGTAACAGTTGCTGTTTTATTGCTGTCGTATTCAACTGATGTTCTAACCATAAATAGTGGTCATTAACGTCTTGTATCTGTTGATACGCGGCTGTCAGTTTGAACTGAGAACCGGTCAGTATTAGCTCGCGCTGATGAAACAACGTTTGGGTCTTATTAAGTAAAGCGTATAAGGTATCCAGCCTGAGTTGATCATTGTGCTTTTGCTGTTTAAAGGCCTGCCGCGATTTCTGTTGTTGTTGATAGGCTAACCAGCGTTGTTGTTGATGTTTGCGTTGTTCTAAAGCGACACTTTGTTCAGTGACCTGCTGATGCAAATGGCTAAGATATTCGCTGTAAGAAGTGACCCATTGCACGGCAAAAAAACTGACAACGAACATCAGCAAAATACCCAGGCTGTGCAGGCCCCGGTAACGCCGCCATAGGCTTTTTTCACGCCACTGAAGAAGGTTTAGCGATGCCATTGACTGAACCCCCGCAATGCCAGACCTAATAACACCATTTCGTTATCTAAAGCAGAAACAATGGGGGCTATGTTGTTGCCGAAAAAAGGTGCCGTTGAGAGTACCAGATGTCTAAGATGTTGTTGCTCTGCAAGTTGTCGCCCGAGCGATGATTGCATGGCCTTGTCGCCAAAACTCATGATCCAGCGAGATTGAGTTGCGAACTGAGCAGACAGCAGGAAAGGTATTAAATTGGATGAATTAACATACTCTAACCGTTGAAAAACACCACTTTCACAATACAGCAGAATAGATTGTGGCTGACGAAGCTCGACAATGACCCACTTCATGGACTCTTCAAAAACGGTATTATCCGGCCAAAGGTAAGGAAGAACCGCATTAGTGGCACGTACCACCGACTGATAAACCGGTTCTACCACCTGCACCGGCATTTGCAACGGTGCCAGCAATGTCAGCAAGTTTTCCAGAGCAGAGCGTTGACCAATAACCGCTTCTGCCTCCTGCTCACAGCTATGGGTAAAATAGTCGTAACTTATACCGGTATTCGCTTTCAATTGTGGCGGCAGTTTTTGCAGTAATTGCTCTTCCACTTGCTGGTCTTTCTCTAAAGGAATTTTTTGATAGTGCGTTGCGCTGTAATCCAGCGCCGATACAATGCTGTCTCGTTTTAATCCCTGGTCGCTTAAGCTGCTTTTGTGCTGTTGCGAAAAGTGTTCGACAACAAAGTGCTGACCTTGTCGCGATAACTGTAAAACTAAACAACTTTCACGATTAATTTGCACCGCAAGCGGTTGCTGGCGAAGTAATGACATTAGACAATATCCTTATTGTAGAAAAGCCAGATGCAAGCGTAGTGTTGTGAACAAAAATCCGCCATAATAGTCAGTAAGAGTTAAGAGCTGATTTATGTCGGTTATTGCAGCTTAAGTGAACTGGCGTAATAAAAGTGCAGTTATGGAGCAGATAATTGAAGTGGTTTAAGCGGCTAATCTACACCTTGCTGGTGTGTCTTGTGCTTGGCGGGGTAACAGTTGGCAGCCTCTATCTATACGTAAAGCCTGAATTACCCAGCGTGGAAACCTTACGGGATGTTCGTTTGCAAACGCCAATGCAGGTGTTTACAGCAGACGGCGAACTGATTTCACAGTTTGGCGAGAAGCGTCGTATTCCGGTGGAACTGCACGATGTACCTCAACCTCTTGTCGATGCCTTTCTGGCAACTGAAGACAGTCGCTTTTATCAACACTTTGGTGTTGATCCTATCGGCGTCGCGCGTGCGTTTAGCGTGCTACTGACGACAGGTGAAATTCAGGAAGGTGCCAGCACCATTACCATGCAGCTGGCGCGTAACTTCTTCCTGAACTTTGATCGCGCCTGGATGCGTAAGATTAAAGAAGCTTTTATAGCGGTTCACATTGAACAGCTATTAAGTAAGGATGAAATCCTTGAGCTTTATCTGAACAAAATAACTTTTGGGCACCGCGCTCATGGTGTTGGTGCAGCGGCGCAGGTTTATTATGGCAAGCCGCTGTCGGAGTTGACTTTAGCTCAGATGGCAACCATTGCGGGTTTACCTAAAGCACCGTCAAACCTTAATCCTATTTCAAATCCGGTTGCTTCAAAAGCGCGTCGCCGGGTCGTTCTGCTGCGTATGCTGGACGAGAAGAAAATAACCCGCGCCCAATTTGAAGAAGCTTCAAATGTTGCGGTGACCGCCCGTCGTCACGGTGCTGAAGTGACGGTTAATGCGCCTTATCTGGCGGAAATGGTGCGCCAGGAAATGGTCGACCGTTATGGCGAAGAAAAAGCTTATAACGAAGGCTATAAAGTTTATACGACCATAAGAAGCGACGTGCAGCTGGCGGCGCAACAGGCCATTTGGGATAATCTCCATAGCTACGATGAACGCCATGGTTATCGCGGCCCGGTCAGTTTGTTGTGGTCTGCCGACAAAGAACAAGAACCGGTTGGAGAGTCTGCTATCCGGCAATATCTGGAACAGCTGCGTGTCATTGGTGCGGTAAAACCCGCCGTTGTGACAGCGGTTGATGAACAGTCTGCAGAAGTGATAATTAAAGGCGCAGGAGCAATTACTTTACCCTGGCAGGCGATGCATTGGGCTCGCGACTACCTTAATGAACAACGTCAGGGACCACCGCCTGAAACCGCCGCCGAGATCATGCAGCCGGGGCACGTTATTTGGTTACGTCGGGTCAATAACAATAGCGCCTGGCGCCTGGCGCAAATACCGGAACCGAGTTCGGCGATTGTATCGTTAAGGCCCGATGATGGTGCCGTAGCCGCCGTAGTTGGAGGATACAGTTTCCAGTTGAGTCAGTACAACCGAGCGCTTCAGGCTGAGCGACAGGTAGGTTCAAACATAAAACCTTTAGTTTACTCAGCGGCTTTTGAAGCCGGCTTAACGTTGGCAACTTTGGTTAATGATGCCCCTATTAATCAATGGAATCCTGGCTCCGGTATCGCCTGGCGACCAAAGAACTCGCCGGAAGTGTATGAAGGCCCTATTCGTTTACGTAAAGCACTGGCTAAATCAAAAAACGTGGTTTCTGTTCGTTTAATTCGTAAACTGGGCGTTAAAAATGTAGCGGATCACTTGGCTAAGTTTGGTTTGGAACGCTCGAAAATTCCGGAAAACGAGTCACTCTCGCTGGGTTCTCTGTCAATGACTCCTATGCAGGTAGCCAGAGCTTTTGCAACTTTCTCAAATGGCGGCTTTTTAGTAGAGCCGTACTTCATAAAGCGTATTGAAGATGCCGACGGCAATGTCATCGAGGAAACGACGCCGGTGCGTGCCTGCTTTGACTGTGATAAGCCGGCTCCGCAAGTTATTAGCGAACAGAATGCATTTTTGGTTGAGCAGGCAATGAACTCTGCCGTCTGGGGCGGTGGTAGCTGGGCTAATGGCACTGGCTGGAATGGTACGTCCTGGCGTATTCAGCGCTCCAAACCGATTAGGGCGGCCGTTGGTCGTAACATTGCCGGTAAAACCGGTACGACTAACGATGTTCGTGATACCTGGTTTTCAGGTTTTACATCAGGCTTAGCAACTGCTGTCTGGGTTGGTTTTGACGATGTTTCCAGAAAATTGGGTCGTACTTCGAAACACCCTGAAGTTGATTCCAGTCAGCAAGCAATAACGGGTGGTGAAGCGGGTGCAAAAACGGCGTTACCGGGTTGGATCTTGTTTATGGAACAAGCAGTGCCGCTTTACCCGTCACGTGAATTTGGCATTCCGCCGGGGGTGGTGAATGTCCGCATTGATTTAGAAAGTGGCAAGCTCTCGCACAAAAGTGATTACACAACGCGCTTTGAATACTTTATTCGGGGAACAGAGCCGACAGAGTACAGCCGTGGCAACGGTAACTCGAACGGTGATATTTTTGGGGACGATGACGACGGCTTGTTCTAGTCAGAAAAAACGAGTGGGAGCGTTAGGCTCCCACCGCCAGTTTACTCAGCAACTGGTTTAAGTCGGACTGCACACCGCCGGCAGTAACGTGTTTACCGGCACCCGGACCACTTATCACTAATGGCATTTCAGAATACCAGTCGGTGTAAATAACGAAGATATTCTCGCCGGGTATTAAGTTTGCCAGCATATCCCCTTCTGGAATGTACTCAATGCCAACCTGAGCGGTCACCCGTTGCTCATCATTCACTGTAAAGCTGGCCAGTAGTCGTGGCACTTTGCCGTCTTTGGCTGCCTCGTCAAGCATGGCTGTCATAGGCTCATCAAGTTCTGATAAGCGCTGCATAAACTCGCTAAGTGGCAGGTCACGTAAATGCTCCGGCACCAGACTTTTTACGTCAATGTCCTGCCAGTCCAGTTTTAAGCCAATTTCGCGTGCAAGAATCAGCAGTTTCCGGACGAGATCCTGACACGAGAGATCTTCACGCGGGTCAGGCTCACTGTAACCTTGTTCTTTGGCTTCCTTTACCAACGAACTGAAAGCGACACCTTGGGTAAAACTTTCAAACAACCACGACATGGTTCCGGAGAAAATGCCGGAAATACTGCGAATCTCATCACCAGAATTACGTAAGTCATTAATGGCGTAATTTAACGGGAGCCCTGCACCAACAGTGGTGTTGTAAAGCCATTCACGCTCGTATTCTTGCTGAATGGTACGAATTTCCCGGTACAGTGCCTCATCAGCCGAGCCTGCGCGTTTGTTGGCGCTGATAATATGCAAACCGTTTGCGAATAAACTGGGATACAGCTGCGCTATTTGTTTGGCATCGGTTAAATCAATAACCACGAGTTCGTCATAGGGTGCATTGGGCAGTTCCCGCAGTAACTCGGTCAATACATAAGGCCGCGCAAGACGACCGAAATCATTCGCCCATTGGCTGAGCTCAACGCCGTTGTAGTCCAGCCATAAACGGCGCGAGTTGGCTATACCAATAACGCGAACATCCATTACTTGGTTTATACGGTCGCGCTGCTGTCTGAACAACTCCAGCCAGGCTGAACCAATATTGCCACGTCCAATAACCAACACACCCAGGCTGCGGCGATAGTTAAACATCTGACTATGCAGGCGGTTAAGCAAACGGTTGTCGAGCTTTTGCTCCAAAATTGCGATTGCGGAATCACCATTTTGCGTCAGAGCAAAGCGCCGCACTTTCTGCTCTGAAAGTTGCCGTTTAAAGGTAGAGAACTGGTCCGTTTCCTGAATACGGTTACCGACAATGGCGACCATAGAATAACCACGCATCTGGGTAATGGCATTACCCGCGTCCAGACTGTCCAGCCAGCCGGTCAGATACTCCAGATGATTCTGGTGAAAAACCAAATATTGCTGATGATTTTCCGGTTCGGTCCAACTGACCAGCGGTTCCAGCTCAAGTTCATCCAGCCGCTTAACTAAGTTTTTGTCACGCAGTTCAACCTTAAACAAGACAACCTCGGACAATGAGGTGAAGACTTTTCCACGAGGCTGCGTATTCTGAAACTGACCAATACAAGTTTGCTGATTTTCAACTTTTAAGCTGGAGCGCACAGAAATCACCATGCGTTGACGGTCGACCGGTTGAAAGGTTCTGGGGTGTAATACCGGGCTGCCAAGCCGGGCTAATTCTTCGGCTTCGGTCCAGTCCAGTGTGGGTAAACTGACAACGCGCTCAACCTTACGGGGGTCCGCCGAATAAACACCGGCAACGTCTTTCCATATGGTAACCTGGCGAGCGTTCAGCAGGCTGCCAACTAATGTTGCAGAATAATCACTGCCGTTGCGGCCCAGAGTTAAGCTTTCACCCTTTAAACCGCGAGCGATAAAACCAGTGACAATAAAACGTGTGCCAGAATGAGGAGCCACTCGTTGTAATAACTTTTCACGCGAATGTGCTACTTGAATATCGGGTTCGGGAGCATCGGCGGCCAATAAAAAGTCACGGGCATCAATGTAGTCGGCGCGGGTGCCTTGTTTTTGCAGTAGCGCTGATAACAAACGTGCAGACCAAAGCTCACCATAAGCGAGTAGTTCGGCATTGTGAGTGATTTTCTCGTGACCGGCCAACCAGTCACGCAAACGTTTAAAGTCTTGCTGCAATAATTGCAGTAACCGTTGCTGTAGGTCACCACTGAGAAGTTCAGAGATTAACCCTTGCTGAAATTGTTCTAACTGATCGAGCAGAATACTGGCGGTATCGCCGGGCTGAGTTTTCGAATTAATAATGGCCAGAATGCGGTTGGTGGTATCTCCGGCGGCAGATACCACCACCAGATCGCTGGCGCCGGCATACTCGGTCACAATGCGCGCCACGCGCCGATAACAAAAGGCATCGGCCAGGCTACTACCGCCAAACTTGTGTACCTGAACACTGTCGGCAACAGCCTGTTTTTGCTCTTCAGTGAGCTGGATTGTTGTCATTCCGCCTTCCTTAACTACTCGCTTGAACTGGGTTAGTATTACTAAGGCTAAAATATTGTTGGGCAAATGTCAGTAACTTTTAGCCATCTAGACGGATAAAATTTGACGGGGTCGCTCAGTCGGGTACAATTCATTATAACTTATGTGGTTTTGTTATATAGCAGGACAATAACAATGAAATGGAACGGCGAATACATTTATCCTTATGCTGAACATGGGCGTAAGAGTCAGCAGGTTAGAAAAGTGACGGTTTCAATTCCGACTCGTGTGCTTAAAGTGCTCACCGATGAGCGAACCCGTCGTCAAATTAATAATTTGCGTCATGCTACCAACAGCGAACTTCTGTGTGAGGCGTTTTTACACGCTTTTACCGGTCAGCCGCTGCCGGAAGATGAAGATTTACAGAAATCGAATCCGAATAAAATACCTAAGGCTGTGCGGGAAGAGCTGGAAGCACGAGACTTGCCCATCCCGACGGACGAAGAGCTGGACGATTAATCCTGCATATAATTTTCCGGTAAATCGATTTTAGCGGTGCCGGATTTTACTGCTGCTTCAGCAACTGCCCGCGCTACCCGCTGGCATAAACGCGGATCAATTGGCTTAGGAATAATATAATCGCGGCCAAATTTTAATTCCTGGACACCGGCCGCTGTTAACACTGAATCAGGCACGGACTCTTTTGCCAATTGACGAATCGCTTCCACCGCGGCTACTTTCATTTCATCGTTAATAGCCGTAGCGCGAACATCCAGCGCCCCGCGAAACATAAACGGGAAACAGAGAACATTGTTTACCTGGTTTGGGTAATCGGAACGTCCGGTTCCCATAATCAGATCACTGCGTGTTGCCATAGCGACTTCCGGTTTAATTTCCGGGTCCGGATTAGAGCAGGCGAAGAGAATCGGGTTAGCTGCCATCAGTTTTAACTCATCTGCGCTAAGCAAGTTTGGCCCTGAAACCCCGACGAAAATATCCGCGCCTTCAATCACATCTTTTAACGTACGCTTATCGGTGTTGTTCGCAAACAGCTGCTTATATTCGTTCAAATTGTCGCGACGAGTGTGAATAACGCCTTTTGAATCCAGCATATAAATGTGTTCACGCTGGGCGCCGCATTTAATCAGAAGCTCCATACAGGCAATAGCGGCGGCGCCGGCACCCAGACAAACAATGCGTGATTCAGCCAGGTTTTTACCTTGAATTTCCAGTGCGTTCAGCATGCCGGCTGCGGTAACAATGGCAGTACCGTGTTGATCGTCATGGAATACCGGCACGTTGCAGCGTTCTATTAGGGCCTGTTCAATTTCAAAGCACTCCGGCGCTTTAATGTCTTCTAAGTTAATACCGCCAAAGGTATCAGCAATATTTGCGACCGTATTGATAAAGTCCTGCGTGGTGCGGTGACTGACTTCGATGTCAATGGAGTCGAGTCCGGCAAACCGTTTAAACAACAGCGCTTTACCTTCCATGACTGGCTTTGATGCCAGTGGTCCCAAATTACCCAAACCCAGAATGGCCGTTCCGTTGGTAATAACCGCCACCATGTTGCCTTTGGCGGTATACCGGTAGGCGTTATCCGGGTCCTGTGCAATTTCACGTACGGGGTCTGCTACGCCCGGACTGTATGCCAGAGCCATATCCTTGCTGGTTTCTGCGGGGGTGGTAAGTTCGACCGAAATCTTACCCGGTGTTGGGTATTCGTGGTAGTCCAGTGCCTGTTGGCGAAAATCTTTCATACAGTGATACCTGAGTTTGGTTATCAGAATGCTAATCAGTCTATCGCTTTTATGTGAATAAAGAAATCTTACCTCCTCGGTCAGAGCTTTTAAGGTAATATAAATTTAAAGGGTGTTTAAAAAAGCACCGGGTAACTTTTCTTTAACAACAGGCCTTTTAGAGAAACAGGCACAAAAAAAGGCGCTGTTTAGCGCCTTTTTCTTAAAATCTGCTGTTAAGCAGCGTTTTCTATAGGTTTTCTTAAGACTCTTTCTTGCCCAGAGCACCAAAACGCTTCTTAAATTTGTCAACACGCCCACCAGTGTCCATAACACGTTGCTTACCAGTGTAGAACGGGTGGCACTCTGAACAGACGTCCAGGTGTAAATCTTCTGAGCGGGTTGAACGTGTTTCAAACGTGTTACCGCAAGAACAGCTGACTTTTAAAGTCTCGTACTTAGGATGAATACCTTGTTTCATGGGGTTACCTCAGTTATGGGCCGCATCGCCATTCGATCCAAAGCCGAACACCATGCGTAAAACAACAATGATTTAAGAGCCGAATATTTTAAGCGATATTAATGTTGTGATCAAGAACAATCTACTGCCTTGTAATCTGCGCGGTAGCGCTCCAGAATAGAGCCATGAAGCAAGCCAATACGGGCAGTGAACGACGTTATAAAGTCGCACTGCCTTTACCGCTCAGACAAACCTATGATTACCTGTGCAAAAGTGTCGAACCACTGTCGCAGGGAGTGCGCGTGCGCGTGCCTTTTGGGCAGCGTCAGTTAGTCGGATATGTGGTTAGCGAGGCTGCTGATGCAACGCCTGAGTTTGAGCTGAAGTTGGTAGCATCGGTACTGGATGAGCAAAGACTCTGGCCGGATGATATCTGGCAGCTGGTGCGCTGGTCAGCCGACTATTACCATCATTCACTGGGCGACGTTGCGGCCAATAGCCTGCCGGTATTACTGCGCAAAGGCGATGCACCGGAATATTTGACCGAAACCTTTTATGCGCTGACCGATTTAGGCCGGACGCAGTCAATTAATGAGTTAAAAGGAGCAGCACGACAGCAGCAAGTTCTGGCAGCGCTCAAGCATAAGCCACTGAGGCGCAGTGATTTAAACGATATTGGCGTGACCTCGGCAGTGCTTCGTACCTTGCAGGATAAAGGCTGGGTTGAAGTCCGTGAGCAGCAGCCGGCGAAGCCGCAGAGCTGGCAACAGCAAAGCTCGGTATTGCGAGAGGAAGGTCATGCATTAAACACCGAGCAGGCGGTAGCGGTTTCCACCATCAGTCAGCAACAGCAACACAGCACTTTGTTACTGGAAGGCGTTACCGGCAGTGGTAAAACGGAAGTGTATTTGCAGGCCATGGAGCCGATACTGGAACGCAGCGAACAAGTATTGGTGCTGGTACCGGAAATTGGGCTGACCCCACAGACACTGCAGCGTTTTGAAGAACGCTTTGACGCGCCGGTGGTGATGTTGCATTCGGGCATGAGTGACCGCGAACGTCTAAACACCTGGCTGGATGCGAAACATGGCCATGCCGCCATTATTATCGGTACCCGCTCGGCGGTATTTACGCCCTGTCAGAAACTCGGTTTGATTGTAGTAGACGAAGAGCATGACTTGTCTTATAAGCAGCAAGATGGTTTTCGTTATCATGCCCGCGATATTGCTATTAAACGGGCTTCGTTACTGAATATTCCTTTGGTTCTTGGCAGTGCAACAGCTTCGCTGGAAACACTGAATAATGCGGTCAGCAAACGTTTTCATTGGTTAAAGCTGGGTCAGCGTGCCGGTGGCGCGCAAATGGTCAAACACGAACTCATTGACCTAAAACAACAGCCGGTAAAAGCGGGTATTTCTAAAGCGCTGCAGGAACAGATTCAAGTGGAGATAGAGCGTGGTAACCAGGTGCTGTTGTTTCTTAATCGTCGGGGGTTTGCCCCAGCGTTAATGTGCCACGAATGCGGTTGGCTGGCACAATGTCATCGCTGTGACGCTTATTACACTGTGCATAAAGCTCATCAGCAGCTGCAGTGCCACCACTGTGGTAGTCAGCAGCGTATACCTAAGCAATGCGGCTCCTGTGGTTCCACGCACCTAATTTCGCACGGCGTGGGCACGGAGCAGCTTGAGCACAGCCTGCAAGAGATGTTTCCGGGGCGTGGCGTACTGCGCATAGACCGCGACTCGACCCGCCGCAAAGGTCAACTGGACGATTATCTACAAAAAGCCACCAACAATAAGTACCCGCTGTTGGTGGGGACGCAAATGCTGGCCAAAGGGCATCATTTTCCACATGTAACGCTGGTGGCGCTGCTGGATGTTGATGGTGCACTTTATAGCGCCGATTTTCGGGCCGCAGAGCGATTAGGCCAGCTGTATACTCAGGTGGCCGGTCGCGCCGGGCGGGAGCACAAAGCGGGCAAGGTGGTACTGCAAACGCACCATCCGGAACACGATTTAATTCAGGATTTGCTCAATAACGGGTATTCACATTTTGCCTTAACAGCGCTTGCTGAAAGACAGCAAAGCGAATTACCCCCGTTTTCCTACCTGGCATTATTCCGGGCTGAAGCAACGGACAAAGACTCGGTGGTGCAGGCAATGACTCAAATTCAGCAATTAATGCCACAAGTAGAGGGGGCGTTTTTGTTAGGGCCTATGCCAGCATTGATGGAGCGTAAAGCCGGTCGTTACCGCTATCAATTGCTGCTACATTGTCAGTCACGAAAATTACGTTTTCAGTTGATTGAACACTTGCTGCCGCAGATTAACGCGTTGCCACTGTTGAAAAAAGTGCGCTGGTCGTTGGACATTGACCCTCAAGACTTCAGCTGATTAACACTTAAGCGGTTTTTTTTATCGGGCGGAGCGATTAAACTAAGCGGCTTGAATTTCTTCTTCGATGTTTCATACAGGTAGTCGCATTAATGAAAGAACAACTTGAACAGTTGCTGGCCGAAGCCATTGGTCAACTTAAAGCACAGGGTAAAATTCCGGCGGATCATTCAGTCAATATTCAGTTGGATCGACCACGAGACAAATCGCACGGTGACTTTGCGACTAATCTGGCGTTGATGTTGGCAAAACCGGCCAAATCGAACCCTCGTCAGCTGGCTGAGGCTATTGTTGAAGCGGTTCCTGAGAACACTCTGTTAGCGAAAATGGATATCGCCGGGCCGGGCTTTATTAACTTTACTATTTCGCAGGATCAGCTCAAAGATCAATTAACAGCGATGTTGAACAGTGACCGGCTGAATGTTGATAAAGCGGACCAGAGCAAAACCATCGTCATTGATTACTCCTCGCCTAATCTGGCCAAAGAAATGCACGTAGGCCATTTACGTTCCGCTATTATTGGCGATGCGGTATCACGTGTGTGCGAGTTTTTAGGCCATAAAGTGGTTCGCCAGAACCATGTGGGTGACTGGGGTACGCAGTTCGGTATGCTTTTAGCGTATATGGAAGCGCTGGATAATCAGTCGGCAGAATATGAGCTGAGCAACCTGGAAACCTTTTATAAAGCCGCTAAGCAGCGTTTTGATGAAAGCGAAGAGTTCGCTGACCGGGCGCGTCAGCTGGTGGTTAAGCTGCAGTCGGGCGACGCGTATTGCCTGAAACTCTGGAACCAGTTTATTGATGTCTCGCTCAGCCATTGCCAGGACGTTTATGACCGTTTAGGCGTTAAACTGACTCGGCAAGATGTGATGGCAGAAAGTGCCTACAACAACAAATTACCGGGCGTTATTGAACACTTGCGTGAGAAAGGCCTGCTGACCGAAGACCAGGGCGCGCAGTGCGTGTTCCTGGAGGAATACAAAGGTAAAGAAGGCGAGCCGTTGCCTATTATTGTGCAGAAAAAAGGCGGTGGTTACCTTTACGCCACAACCGATTTAGCCGCTATTGAATACCGTCAAAAAGAACTGGGTGGTGACCACCTGATGTATTTTGTCGATGCGCGTCAGGCCCTGCACTTTGACCAAATTTTTACGCTGGCGCGCAAAGCCGGTTTTGTTGAAGGCGACATACAACTGAACCACTACGGGTTTGGCACGGTGATGGGGAAAGATGGTAAACCTTATAAAAGCCGTGACGGTGGCGTAACTAAGTTGGCTGATTTGCTGGATGAAGCGGAACGTCGCGCACTAGAATTGCTGCAACAGAAAACGACAGATTTGACCGATGAGCAACAGAAACATGTTGCTGAAGTGATCGGTATTAGCTCGGTCAAATACGCTGATTTATCGAAAAACCGCACCAGCGATTACATTTTCGACTGGAACCACATGCTGACTTTTGAAGGCAATACCGCGCCATATCTACTTTATGCGTTCACCCGGGTGAACAGTATTTTTGACCGCTTAGGCAACACCGCTTTTGACCGTAACGCAGACATTATTCTGAGCGATGAGCGTGAGCTGGCGCTTGCGAATCAGCTGGTTCGTTTTAACGAAGTACTGCATCAGGTTCAGGATAAAGCCATGCCGCATTTCTTATGTGGTTTTGTGTTTGATTTGGCCGGTCGCTTCTCCAGTTTTTACGAAGCCTGCCCAATTTTGAACCAGGAAGACGAAGCGCTTCGTAACAGCCGCCTGAAATTGTCGATGTTAACGGCTAATGTGCTGAAGCAAGGTCTGGAATTGCTGGGCATTCCAACTCTGGAGAAAATGTAACGGACTATGGATTACGCGAATCGTAAGCCAAAGTCGCCCAAACGTAAGCCGACTAAAAAAAAGGGAAGCAATAAAAAGCAACAGCGTGGTGCAAAACCCGTCGCTAATCGTAAACCCGTACCCTGGTTTGTGGTTGTCATCGCGGTTGCCTTAATCGCCTTATTTACTTATATTCTGGTGCAAATTAGCGGTAAGTCTGAACAGGTTGAACAGCCACAGGTGCAACCACCACCGGCCGACTTACTTCCCGAAAAGTCGGCTGAACGCTGGCGTTACATTGAAGAGCTGAAAAGCAAAGAAGTACAAGTGGATGTACCCGAACTTGAAGTGGGCCCGCCAAAGCTTATGCAATGCGGTTCTTTTCGCCAGCAGTCCGACGCTGAAAGATTGCGCGCACAAATTGCTATGGCTGGTTTGGAATCTCAGGTGCGGGCAACCGAGGGCAGTAATAGTCTTTGGTACCGGGTTATTCTGGGTCCTTATGAAACCAAAAGGGATGCTGAACGTGACCGCCATAAACTGCAGCGGAATCAAGTATTTGGTTGCGCTATCTGGAATTGGAACATCGATTAGTCGGCACTCACCATTGAAAAATACAATAGAGACCCTCAAATACTTATCATTGACGTCACTAAGACAAACAAGAGGGTCTTGATTTGACTACTATCGTATCTGTTCGCCGCGGCGACAAAGTTGTAATTGGCGGGGATGGCCAGGTTTCTCTGGGTAACACCGTAATGAAAGGCAACGCGCGCAAAGTGCGTCGTTTATATCACGATAAAGTGCTGGCAGGCTTTGCCGGCGGAACCGCAGACGCTTTCACACTCTTCGAACGCTTTGAATCCAAACTTGAACAACATCAGGGAAACCTGATGCGCGCCGCCGTGGAGTTGGCTAAAGACTGGCGTACCGACCGCGCTTTACGCCGGTTAGAAGCACTGTTGGCGGTTGCTGACAAAGAAACGTCACTAATCATTACCGGTAATGGTGATGTGGTGCAGCCGGAAAATGACCTGATTGCAATTGGCTCCGGCGGGCCTTTTGCCCAATCAGCGGCAACAGTTTTGCTGGAAAATACCGATTTGAATGCTCGCGATATTGTGCAAAAAGCGCTGGCTATTGCGGGCGATATTTGCATATACACCAACGGCAACCAGACCATTGAAGAAGAAGAGTCGATTGCTGAAGACAAAACCAAGCAGGGGAAAAAATAAGATGTCTGAGATGACCCCAAGAGAAATTGTTGACGAATTAAATCGACACATTATTGGTCAGGATAAAGCAAAGCGTGCGGTTGCCGTTGCCCTGCGTAACCGTTGGCGTCGTATGCAGCTGGATGACGAGCTGCGTCAGGAAGTAACCCCTAAAAATATCTTAATGATAGGCCCAACCGGTGTTGGTAAAACAGAAATCGCCCGGCGTTTGGCAAAGTTAGCGAAAGCGCCTTTCATTAAAGTAGAAGCCTCTAAGTTCACGGAAGTGGGTTATGTCGGTAAAGAGGTTGAGTCCATTATTAAAGACTTAACCGACGTTGCCGTGAAACAGACCCGTGAAGAGATGATGCAAAAGGTACGTTACCGCGCTGAAGAAGCCGCAGAAGAGCGCATTTTGGATGTGTTGTTGCCACCGGCTAAAAAATCTTTTTCTGGCTGGGCTCAGCAGCAGCAGGAAGAAGGCGAAAGCAAAGGCAATGAAGACGAGCGCGGTACGCGTCAGATATTCCGTAAAAAATTACGTGAAGGTCAGCTGGATGATAAAGAAATTGAAATAGATTTAGCCCTGCCACAAATGGGCGTTGAAATTATGGCGCCGCCGGGCATGGAAGAAATGACCTCGCAGCTGCAGAATATGTTCCAGAACATGGGTAATGAAAAAACTAAGCCGCGGAAAATACGGATTAAAGACGCTTATAAGCAGCTAGTGGAAGAAGAAGCAGCGAAATTACTGAACCCCGACGAGGTGAAAGAAGCAGCGATTGAGTCGGTAGAACAAAACGGTATTGTTTTTTTGGACGAAATTGACAAAGTGTGTAAGCGCGGCGATACCAGCGGACCGGATGTTTCCCGCGAAGGTGTGCAGCGTGACTTACTGCCTTTGGTTGAAGGGACTACGGTAAATACGAAGCACGGTATGATCAAAACCGATCATATTCTGTTCATTGCTTCGGGCGCGTTCCAGATGAGCAAACCGTCGGATCTTATTCCTGAGTTGCAGGGGCGTTTGCCAATTCGGGTCGAGCTGGACGCGTTAACCAGCGGTGACTTTGTTCGTATCTTGACCGAGCCCAGTGCATCACTGACCACTCAGTACCATGCACTGTTAAATACAGAAGGGGTTGAGGTCAGCTTTACTGAAGAAGGCATTCAACGCATAGCCGAAGTGGCGTTTCATGTAAACGAGACCACCGAAAATATCGGTGCGCGTCGTTTACACACGGTACTGGAACGATTAATGGAAGAAATTTCGTTTCATGCAACCGACCACAATGGCGACAAGCTGAAGGTTGACGCTGATTATGTTAACGAGCATCTCGGCGAGTTGTCGCAGAACGAAGATTTAAGCCGCTTTATTCTGTAGCAGCGTTGTCCGTCAATAAAGCTAAGCCGTTGCGAACTCCCCCGGAGGCAACGGCTTTTTATTGTCCTGCATTTGACGCTCAATTAATTGCTCAGCAAATTGCAGTCTCATAGGTGGTGAGTAAAAGTAGCCTTGCATCATGTCGCAACCCAGTTTCTGCAGTATGTCTTGCTGTTCCTGAGTTTCGATACCTTCAGCAATAACCCGTTTCCCCAAACCATGTGATAGGCGGATCATGGCTTTTAATATGGTTACATCGTTATCGTTTTGCTGCAGTTCACTGACAAAACTGCGGTCTATTTTAATTTTGTTGATGGGCAGTGAGCGAAGATAAGCCAGTGAAGAATGGCCAGTGCCAAAATCGTCAATGGAGATACCAAAACCCATTTCCCGCAGTCGCTGGATAACACTCATGCCATTGTGTAAATCGGACATAGCAACGTTTTCGGTAATTTCCAGCTCCAGCCATTCGGGAGAAATGTTGTAGTCTTGCAGTAGCCGTTTCATTTTTTCAATAAGCTGAAAATGCTGAAATTGGGGTGCCGATAAATTAACGGCAACGGGCCAACAACATCCAAACTTTTCCTGCCACGAAGTCAGGATAGCGGCGGCATGGTCTAGTACCCAGTCATCTAACTCGGTGGAAAGTCCTAATTGCTCAATATAGGGTAAAAATTCCGCCGGTGTCAGTAAGCCTCGTTCCGGGTGCTGCCAACGAATGAGCGCTTCAAAACCACAAAGTTGCTGATGATCAAAATCGAATTGGGGTTGCAGATACAGGGTAAATTCATTTTCCCGCATGGCTTTACGTAACACTGGCTCCATATCAACCAGATAAGAGTACATCTCATCCATGCCCCGTTGATAAATGGTAACAATGGGCTGGTGCGACTGCTTAGCCTGAGTGAGTGCTATGGTTGCTTTATTGAGCAACACTTCGGAACGACTGCCGTGTTGAGGATACCGGGAAACTCCAATCCCGGCGGCAATATTCAGGCTCTTTTCACCAATGTCAATTGGCTTGCTGAGTGTATCCTGAAGTTGCGATGCGAGTTCTTCTATCAAACTTCGGCTTTTTAGGTGATCAAACGCAATGGCAAACACATCGCCGCTAATGCGTGCAACTGTCAACGGTTGTTTAGCGAAATTTTGCAGGCGTCGGGCTATTTCTTTCAGAACCTGGTCTCCCCCGCGAATGCCTATATTTTCGTTGATCACTTTAAAACGGCTGATACCAATGAGTACGATGGTTAAGTGGCGATTGTTACCGCGGCAATATTCAATAAACAGAGGGATTTTACTGACCAGCTGTTCGCGATTGGAAACGCCGGTGAGGGCATCGTGGGTGTGTAAATATTCGGCTCTCTGGATGGCGCGAACAGCGGTATTTCGTTCCGACTCTAACAACCAGATAATAATGCCGACGATAACCACCGCAACAATAATAACGGTTAACAGTGACTGAAAACTAAGGATCCAGTCAACGGCACTACCGGATAGTGAAAACATGGCGGCTAAGACCAGAAAATTCTTTAGGCCGATACTGAGGAAACCGGCCGAGACCAGTTTAGGTCCAACTCCCGCTCCCAGTTTCCGCCACATAATGAGACCAATGACTATCAGAGTAGCTCCGGTCACTAAAAAACGCATGAAGCCAGAACTAGGGGTGCTGCCTACAGAGCTAATGGCGGGATCCAGCCAAAAATAAGAAATAATGCCGGCTAAAAGTGAGATGCCATAAGCTAAGTATTGCCAGTATTGTTGCGGTTTACTATTGAAAATGGCACAAGTTGCACCTAACACAACGAAAGAAATTGCCAAATAATGAAAGGTTAATGATATACCCTGTAAACCGCTGGACCAGCTAAGGGCTGATTCCGGGGCTATTATCGCGCTGCCGGCCAGAAAGGCCCGGATCAGCTCACTGGGGCCAAAGGCAAAGCAGGCAAACGACCAGTATTGCAAGTACTCACGCCGATAGTAGCGATGGTAATACATGAGTAACAATGCGAAACCGATAAGGAAAACCGCCTGAATGGCGTGCGCAAAAGTCTCTATTGCCAGACTTGTTATTAGGTCAAGCTGAGGCATGAAAATAGCTATTCACTTTATTATTATTTTAGTTGGTTAGATTAAACGGGTTTTTATTCTATAATTCAAGGGTTTCGTTACTTCTGTCTGGCTTACTTTTGTCGACGCCGGATAGCAGGTATACTGCTTGTTACCGCTATAGCAACGTCAGGAACACAACCATGGAATACAACACTTCAGAACTTTGCGATTTATACCCCGATATGGTCGATGTGGTTGAACCTATGTTTGAGCCTTACGGAGGCCGCAGTTCTTTTGGCGGGCGTCTGGTTATTATTAAATGTCACGAAGACAAAGGCCTGATTGAAGAGACTGTTGCGGCAGATGGCGGTGGTAAGGTGCTATTAATTGACGGTGGCGGTTCCGCTCGTCGCGCGCTGGTTGATGCCGCCATTGCGGAACAAGCCATGGATAACGACTGGGAAGGTATTGTTTGCTACGGAGCCGTGCGTGAAGTCGACGCGCTGGAAGAGCTGGACATTGGTATTGTTGGGGTTGTCTCGATTCCTGTGGGAGCGACTAGCGACGGTGTCGGTGAACTGAATGTGCCGGTTAATTTTGGTGGTGTTACATTCTTGCAGGATGATCACCTCTACGTTGATACCACCGGTGTTATTTTGTCGCCGGAGCCATTAGATATTGAATAATGATGACTGAGATTTCATTTTTAGAATTAACCGACCCGGCAAAATGGGTAACGGTACGCGAACAGGAAACTAAAATTGGTCAGGCCATTCGAGGGCTCTCCGAGCAGGGAACTTACGAAGAGAGTGTGGCTGCGTCATGGGAAGACGGCCAACGGGTCGCGCTAGTGGGTATTCCGGAAAGTATTGGCGTGCGCGCTAATCTTGGTCGTGCCGGTGCGGATGATGGCTGGCAGTCATTTTTAAAGAGTTTTCTGAACTTGCAGAAAACCGGCTTACTGTCGACGCATGAACTCCTGCTGGTTGGTGCGGTGAACTGTGATGATCTAAATGCTGAGGCGGCTGAACTGGATGCGTCAAACGCGCATGACTTAGCCGCCTTAAGAGAACTTTGCGCACAGATTGATGCCCGGGTCGCAAAAGTTCTGACGCCATTATTTGAGCAAGGTTTTGAGGTTATTGTTATCGGAGGGGGGCACAATAACGCGTATCCGTTATTGAAGAGCTTGCATAATGTTACCGGTGAAGCCTGTGGTGCGGTTAACTTAGACCCGCATGCCGATTTTCGTCCGCGAGAAGGTCGCCATTCCGGTAACGGGTTTAGCTATGCTTATATGGAGGGTGCGCTGGAGTTTTACCATATTGTCGGCCTGCATCAGGGCAAAAACTCCGCCAGTAGTCTGCGCCAACTGCAGGATGCCGGCATGCGCTATCATACGCTTCATCGCTTGTATGAACGTCCATTTGCTGAAGTCATGGACGAAGTGGTGGCAAAAGCGGTTGCCTGGCAGCGACCATTAGGTATCGAAGTGGATGTGGATTCATTAAACGCGGTACCTGCCAGCGCAGTGAACTACGTTGGCTTGAGCCTTGCGCAAGGGTTTCAGTATGTTAAACGCCTGGCGGAGGAAAAAGAAGCGCGTTATCTGCACCTGGCCGAAGCCGCGCCGTCTTTATGCAGCGCTGGCTTCGACGAAGGCATGAAAATTTGCGGGCAGTTGCTTAGCGAGCTGACCACGGCTTACTTACACGGTCGTGAGCGACGCCGTTAAACCATAAGGTTTTGAGCGGGTTAACACCAAACTGGTAGGTTAACTCAGCGGCGTCCTGACATTGCCACAACGCTAAATCGGCATAGCAGCCTTTGGCAATAACCCCACGCTTGGTTTCACCTAAGGCTTTGGCCGCGTTTCTTGTTACCCCACGCAAACACTCTTCCGGCGTCATATGGAAAAAAGTGGCTGCCATTTGTAGCATTAACGGCAAGTTGTGGATAGGCGATGAACCCGGGTTAGCATCAGTGGCAATGGCCATGGGGACACCGTGTTTGCGAAGTAATTCAATTGGTGGTTTTTGCGTATCTCGCAGAAAATAAAAGGCGCCGGGTAGTAACACCGCCACAGTGCCACTTTCCGCCATAGCCATAACGCCTTCTTCATCTAGCTGCTCCAGGTGATCAGCCGATAACGCCTGGTATCCTGCTGCCAGTTTTGCGCCATGCTGGTTGGTAATTTGCTCCGCATGAAGCTTAATGGGTAAGCCCAGCTCTTTTGCCGCTTTAAACATTTTTTCGGTTTGTGCCGGGCTAAAGCCAATGCTTTCACAAAAGGCATCAACGGCGTCGACCAAACCTTCGTTTGTCAGGGTTGGCAAAATAGTCCGGATAATCTCATCAATGTAGCCGTCGGCGTTATTGTTGCCATTCTCGCTAAACTCCGGTGGCACCGCGTGCGCTGCCAGTAAGGTTGTCCTGATGTTGACCGGTAACTGCTCGGCTAACTGGCGTGCCACGGTTAACTGTTTACGTTCATTTTCTAAGTCCAGACCATAACCGGATTTTACTTCAATGCTGGTAACCCCTTGTGACATGAGTGCCTCTGCACGATTTAGGGCCAGTTCCAGTAATGTTTCTTGTGAGGCTTCGCGAGTGGCTTTTACCGTACTTTTTATGCCGCCGCCCTGTTCTGCAATTTGCTGATAACTGGCACCATGCAGGCGTTGCGCAAATTCGTTGGCACGAGAGCCTGCCCAGACTAAGTGTGTGTGGCAGTCGATGAGCCCGGGAGTTAACAAACCGCCGTTGCCATCAATGACTTCTGCAGTGGGAGTAGCGGGGGCATCAAAAGCGGCTCCGACAAACTCAATTTTTCCTTTACTAATAATGACTGTAGCGTTCTGGATAAGGCCATAACCTTTATCGTCGTTCATGGTCGCTGCGTTGATATTTTCTATACGTTGCATAACAGTCCTTAAATATTGGTTTTGATAAAAGAATAGCAAAAGCAACTTGTATAGACAATTGCTTTGCACTAAACTTTCACCCTCATAAGTATTGACTCATGTAACCTTTTATTGGGGTCGGGATGAATAAATTTTCAAAGATAAAACAGCATATTTATTTGAAGATTGAGTCCGGTGAGTGGCCTGAAAACCACCCCGTCAGTTCAGAAAATGCGTTATCAACACAGTTTTCGGTGAGTCGTATGACCGCGCGCAGAGCCTTGCAGGAACTGGCCGATGAAGGCCTGGTGATACGTACTCAGGGTTCCGGCACTTACGTTGCGCCCATTAAGTCACAGACCTCTTTTATGGCTATTCGCAATATTGCTGATGAAGTGCGTTCGCGCAGTAATTATTACCGCGCAAAAGTGCATTTGTTAAAAGAGCAAATTGCTACAGCTCAGATAGCGGAAGCGCTGGAGCTGGACGAAGGCAGCCCGGTTTTTCATTCGTTGATCACTCATTATGAAAACGACCTGCCAGTGCAACTGGAAGAGCGCTTCGTGAACCCCAAACTGGTGCCGGATTATCTTAAACAGGATTACACCAAAGTGACCCCACATGAGTATTTATGCGTGGTCAGCCCGCTAACCGAAGCCAGTCATCAAATTGAAGCCATTCTGCCGGTTAGTACTCTATGTCAGTACTTAAATATCGACCGTCACGAACCTTGTCTCAGAATTTTACGCCGCACCTGGAGTTCAGGTGGCGTGGTCACCTTTGCCACACTGACCCACCCGGGCTCCCGCTTTAAGTTGGGCGGCCATTTAACGTTTAAGGAGTAACCTATGTCATTTACTCGTCTGGATAAAAGCCGCAAGATAAGCGCGCCACATGGAACCGAACTAACCACTTGTAACTGGCAGGTGGAAGCTGCAAAGCGCATGCTGATGAACAACCTGGATGATGAAGTTGCGGAACACCCGCAGGCATTGGTTGTTTATGGCGGTATTGGCCGTGCAGCCCGCAGCTGGGAATGCTATGACAAAATTATTGAAACCTTAGAGCGTTTAAAACCCAACGAATCTCTACTGGTCCAGTCAGGCAAGCCGGTGGGTGTATTCCCGACTCATGAAGACGCACCACGCGTGTTGATTGCAAACTCGAACCTGGTGCCGGAATGGGCGAACTGGGAGCACTTTAACGAGCTGGATAAAAAAGGCCTGATGATGTACGGCCAGATGACCGCCGGTTCCTGGATTTACATTGGTTCGCAGGGCATTGTGCAGGGAACCTACGAAACTTTTGGCTCGGTGTCGCGACAGCACTTTAACGGCGACGCTAAAGGCAAGTGGGTGCTCACTGGCGGACTGGGTGGTATGGGCGGTGCTCAGCCATTGGCAGCTACCATGGCTGGCTTTTGTATGCTGGCGGTAGAGTGCGACGAGTCGCGTATCGACTTCCGGTCACGTACTGGCTATGTGGACCATAAAGCCACTAACTTAGATGATGCGTTAAAACTGATTAACGACGCCATGGCAAAAGGCGAAGCTATTTCAGTGGGTTTATTGGGTAATGCGGCTGATGTTTATGCGCAGCTGCAAGAGCTTGGCGTAACCCCAGATGTGGTGACTGATCAGACATCGGCGCACGACCCGCTACACGGTTACTTGCCCCAGGGTTGGACACTGGACGAATACAAAGCGAAGCAGGAAAGCGATGCCACCGGCACGGTAAAGGCGGCGAAAGAATCAATGGCGGTGCAGGTGCGCGCTATGCTGCACTTCCAGCAGGAAGGCGCAGCGGTACTGGATTATGGCAACAACATTCGCCAGATGGCGAAAGATATTGGTGTGACAAACGCTTTTGACTTCCCGGGCTTTGTGCCGGCTTATATTCGGCCATTGTTCTGCGAAGGCATTGGCCCATTCCGTTGGGTAGCGCTTTCCGGTGACCCGGAAGATATTTATAAAACCGACCAGAAAGTGAAAGAACTGATTCCCGATAACGAGCACTTACACAACTGGCTGGATATGGCCAAAGAGCGCATTAGCTTTCAGGGGTTACCGTCACGTATTTGCTGGATAGGCCTGAAAGACCGTGCCCGTATTGCCCGTGCGTTTAACGACATGGTCAAAAACGGCGAACTGAAAGCGCCGGTGGTTATTGGCCGTGATCATCTGGATTCTGGCTCAGTTGCCAGCCCTAACCGCGAAACTGAAGCCATGCAGGACGGTTCTGATGCGGTATCGGACTGGCCGCTGTTGAATGCGTTGTTAAACACTGCAGGCGGAGCCACCTGGGTCAGTCTGCACCACGGTGGTGGTGTGGGTATGGGCTACTCACAGCACGCCGGTGTGGTTATTGTTGCCGACGGTACTGAAGAAGCCGATAAGCGCTTAAGCCGGGTACTTTGGAACGACCCGGGTACGGGCGTTATGCGCCATGCCGACGCTGGCTATGATATTGCGAAAAACTGCGCCCGCGAACAAGGGCTCGATTTACCCATGCTGGATACGAAATAAGGAGGTTGCATGAGTCATTTTGGATTACAGCCAGGAAAATTGCAGCTAAGCGAACTGCGCCACTGGTTTTATCAGCATCAGACATTAAAGCTTTCTGATGAAGCTAAGGACAACATTGCGACCTCGGCGAAAACCGTTGCCGATGTGCTGCAACAGGGGAGTGTGGTTTACGGTATCAACACCGGTTTTGGGCTGTTAGCAAATACCCGTATTCCACCGGAACGTCTGACCGATTTACAACGTCGTATCGTATTGTCGCATGCCGCCGGCGTCGGCGATTATCTGGAAGATGCGGTGGTACGTTTAATGCTGCTGCTGAAAATTAATTCGTTATCGCGTGGTTATTCGGGTGTACGCCAAGTGCTGGTTGATGCGCTAATCAAGCTGTTAAATTCTGAAGTCTATCCGTGCATTCCCGAAAAGGGTTCTGTTGGCGCATCCGGTGATTTAGCGCCATTAGCGCACATGGTATTGCCTTTAGTCGGCGAAGGCTCTGTGCGCCATAACGGTGAGGTGCTTAGTGCTGAGGAAGGCCTGAAAATAGCAGGCATTGAGCCGTTTGAGCTGGCGCCGAAAGAGGGGCTGGCTTTATTGAACGGCACTCAGGCTTCTACCGCACTGGCGCTGGCGGGTTTGTTCCGTATTGAGCGTAACTATCACGCGGCCATTGTAGTAGGCGCAACGTCTGTAGAAGCTGCCATGGGCTCACGGGCGCCATTCGATGAACGGGTGCATGCGGTGCGCGGACAACCGGGGCAGATTAAAACAGCGGAAATGCTGCGCCATGTGCTGACTGACAGCTCAGAAATAGCTAAAGATCACGAAGACTGCGAAAAAGTTCAGGATCCCTATTCGCTGCGTTGTCAGCCTCAGGTTATGGGCGCGGTATTAGACCAAATTGAGCACGCGTCGGGTATTTTGGCGCGCGAAGCCAATGGCGTAACGGATAATCCGTTGGTGTTCAGTGAAGAACAGGACATTATTTCCGGTGGTAACTTTCATGCTGAGCCTGTGGCGATGGCGGCCGATATTCTGGCCATTGCAGCCAGTGAAATCGGTGCTTTGTCGGAGCGCCGCAGCGCATTATTGATAGACAGCCACTTAAGCAAACTGCCTGCATTCCTGGTAAACGATGGCGGTGTGAACTCGGGCTTTATGCTGGCGCAGGTGACCGCAGCTGCATTGGCGTCAGAGAACAAAACGCTGGCGCACCCGGCTTCGGTGGACAGCCTGCCGACTTCAGCAAACCAGGAAGACCATGTGTCAATGGCAACTTTTGCTGCCCGCCGATTAACCGACATTGCGAAAAATGTCAGCGACATTATTGCCATTGAATGGTTGGAAGCGGCGCAGGGTCTGGACTTCCGTCGTCCGTTGAAAGCTGCGCCGGCAGTGGAAACGGCATTTAACTGCTTACGTGAGCAAGTTGGGTATTATGCGGAAGACCGCTATTTTGCGCCCGACATAAAAGCAGCCAGCGACTTGATTCAAAATGGTGAATTAGCGGCAGTGGTGAAACTACCGCATATTTTATCTTAAGTGTCTTTGCCCGGCATCTCAGTGTCGGGTTTAATCCCGTTTAGCCAGCACTACAAAGCGGCCGGTAAATTCAGCGACCGGCCGCTCTTCGTCAAGAATTTGCGCTTTGATAGTCAGACGAGCATTTTTACCGTCTTTTAAAGCCGAAAAGTCACCCGTTACATCACTTAGGCGCGCTATCGCCCGGGGCTCTTGCGTTACTGGTTTGTGGTAGTGGATGTTGCCATCGCCTAACACAACCGAACCTTCTAACTCCCGCTCCAGTAATTGCAAATGCAAGAGTCCCCAGCAGGTCAGAGTGCCTAACGAGTATATACTGCCCGCAAACATGGTTCCGTGGACATTAATATTACGGGATAAAATTGCGCGGGTTTCAAACACACGCCCCGTGTATTGATGAATTTTAATGCCCATGGCATCGGAAATAGGAATGTCTTTCTGCCAGGTTTTCTGCAGTTCTGCACACCATTCGGGCCGATAAATAATGCGGTTATACTCAGTGAAAGACTTGCGTAAATGGTGTTCTGCCAATGGGTTATTAACGGTGTCGGCTTCTTCGTCAACCTCGTAGCCACACTTTTTATAAAAGCCAATGGTGTTGTCTCGTGAGTTGATCACGACATGTGTGGCACCTTCTTTGCGCGCAGCAAGCTCCAGCGCGTAGATAATAGCCACCCCGTGCCCCTCTCCCCGGTATTCAGGTGCAACCGCCATAAAACGGATTTGAGCCTCTTCCGGGCTGTTGAAATGAAGCCGGCCGACAGCAACAGCTTCCCCGGCTTCATTCACCACCATGCGGTGATGACCCACTTGATCGTATTCGTCTTGTTCAGAACCCAACGGACGTTGAAACGGCTCACGCAACACTCGCCAGCGAAGGTAATAATAATGCTCTAGCTGTTCGTCCGTTTCCGGTGTAATAACACGATACATGGCAGTTATACCTTTAATTCAAATGTGACCGGGCCGTCATTAACCAGCTCAACTTGCATATCTGCGGCAAAACGTCCGGTTTCTACCGGGACACCCTGGGCTGCCATCTTTTCGCAAAACACTTGGTAGAGATGTTGAGCCTGATCGGGCGTTGCGGCTGATGAAAAGCTGGGGCGGCGACCTTTACGGGTATCGGCCGCCAGGGTGAACTGAGAAACGACCAGTGCTTTGCCTTGTTGGTCAATGACGCTGTTATTCATTTTATCCTCAGCATCACTAAAAACACGATAATGAGCAATACGCCGGGCTAATTTCTCAGCACTGGCTTCGTTATCCTGATGCTCAACGCCCAGTAAAACCAACAGGCCGTGATCGATGGAGCCGACGATGTCATTGGCAACAGTTACCTTGGCACGGCTAACGCGCTGAATCAGTCCTATCATGCTACTTACCCTTCAAAAACAGAACGGCTATGGTCGGTGAAAAAGCAAAAGAGGTCAATCAGACTTTGGCTCACACTGTTGTAACTGATACTCCTCTAAGCTAACGGTTAAAACGGCTCCAATGAGCACAATCAGCCAGGAAAGATAAATCCAGACGATAAGTATCGGGACGGTCGCCAGCGCCCCGTAAATAGCCTGGTAGGTTGGAAAAAAGGTAATGTATAAAGAAAATAATTGTTTACTCAGCTCAAACAGGAGCGCTGCAATAACCGCACCAAAGCCGGCGTAACCAAACTTAACCTGACGATTAGGTACCAGCTGATACATAAGCACGAAAAATACAAAGGAACCGACGACCGGGACAAACCACAACATAAAGTTCTGGACGCCGGAAACATACTCATCAGCAAACTGGCTGAGTGAGATAAAATAGGACGTTGCCGCCAAACCAGAGCCTATTAAAATAGGACCTAAGGTGAGCAACATCCAGTAAACGGCAAAGGAGACCAACCAATGCCTTTTACTGGAATCCCGCCAAATGTTGTTGAGTGCCTTATCAATAGCTGACATGAGCATAATGGCAATAACAAACAAAAAGCCGATACCAATGGCGGTCATTTTTGAGGCGTTGGTGACAAATTCGTTAAGGTATTCTTCCAGTTGTTCGCTGGATGTCGGCAACAAGTTAGCAAACAGTGCCTGTTCGAGGTTTTCCCTTAGCTCGTTAAACATGGGAAAAGCGGAGAAAACCGTAAACATGACGACCAATAAAGGAACCAGAGACAACATGCTTACATAAGTCAGGTAACCGGCTGTGATGTTGGTATTGTCACTGTTAAACCTCTGGCCAAAGTATTTCAGAAAACCCAGGGTGTGGTCGAAGTACCATTTCCAGTCAAGTTGCATCATGGCGTATTGAGCTAATCCAGTTTTATTAACGTAGGTAAGTATAAACTATCATGATAGAGAGCAGCACAAATGGCAATAGTGGTATTAGGTGCCGGCGGTGGACTGGGCCGGGCGATCACTCAGGAATTAAAAAAACAGTTTCCTGAACAGAGAATAATGGCGTTATCGCGGCAGGCTGTGGAACCCTGCAATTCAGGCCAGATAACTTACTGTCAGATAGCGGATTACGATGAAAATTCGCTCAATGACTGGGTGAGTGACTTTAAGCAAAGCGATGAGAAGTTGACCGGGGTTATCTCAACCATAGGTATGCTGCATGACGATGAGACTTTTCCGGAAAAAAAGCTGTCGGATATTACGGCGGATAACCTGACTAAGTTATTTTCAGTTAATGCGGTAAAGCCGCTATTGATACTGAAGTCGTTTTTACCCATTCTTGACAGAAAGAACACGCATTTCTGGGTACAGTTATCAGCGAAAGTCGGCAGTATTGAAGATAATTATTTAGGCGGCTGGTACGCCTATCGGTCAAGCAAAGCCGCGTTAAATATGTTGCTGAAAACAGCGTCGATAGAATTAAAGCGTACGCATAAGAGTTTGGCTGTGGCGGCGATACACCCGGGCACAACGGACACCCGGTTATCGGCGCCTTTTCAGGAAAGAATTTCAGCCGACAAGCTGTATTCGCCTGAACTGTCCGCTGAACGAATTGTGGCAGTAGTGAAAAACTTAAAACCGGAGCAGTCAGGTAATTTATGGCACTGGGACGGTAGCCGCTTACCTTTCTGATGAAGTGGATGAGGTAGCGATTGAAGACATGGGAGCGGCGGTAACTGAATCAAACCGCTTTATTGAAGCAATGCAAAATGCTAACTTTTACTGTTAAGGAGAAACTATGACCGTTTTATTTATTGGTGGCAGCCGTCGTAAAGACTCGCTTAATGCCAAGCTCAAACAGCGTTTGGCAGAGGTCGCAGATAAACACGGTATTCGTTATGATTTAATGGATGCTGACGAACTGGATGCGCCTATTTACCATGGTGATCTGGAAGCGGCGGACGGTGTGCCTGAGTCGATGAGAAAGCTCGGTGACAAAATTAAATCCGCATCAAAAGTGGTATTAGTCAGCCCGGAGTATAATTCCTCGGTTTCGCCATTGATCAAAAATGCCATCGATTGGGTATCGCGCCTTGATAATAAAGCCTGGTCGGGTAAAACCGTGCTATTGGCTGCTGCGTCTCCCGGTGGTTTGGGTGGACTGCGTGCAGTAAGCCATCTGCGCGATATACTGGCTAATGTTCAGGCCTGGACGGCTCCTTTGTGCGCCAGTTGTCCCAACGCCAGCGACGAAGCTATTGCGGCAATGGATGAAAGCTTTTTAAAACAGTTTTTAGAACAATGAGCCTTCGCGTGTTAGCCCGTTAATGTAGCTGTCGATGGCCTGGTTGCCGTACTCTACTAATGGAAAATACTCTGGCGCGAGTAGCCAGTTGTAAATTAATCCGTCGACTAACGAGAAAAGACCAATCACGGCAATTCGGGCATTCAGGGTGGATGATAAATCCCCTTTTTCTACGGCAGACTGAAAAAGCTTTTCAATATCACAGATACATTCATTACGGCCGCTAACATGGCGTAGCTTAATGGGGTTTACTTCGTCAATATACTCGCATTTATGCAGTAATATACTGGCCAGAGAACGAACTTGGGAATCATTTTGAACGCGGCTGATAAATTCCTTCGAACGTTCTTTAATTTCGACCAGAGGGTCAAATTCACAGCCTTCAGCGATTTGCTCACGCATTTCGTCAATAGGCAGTTTGACCCGCCCCATCAACGATTCAATGAGATTCATCTTGTTCTCAAAGTGATGATAAATAGCACCGCGGGTGACACCTGCTTTTTCAGCCACCTGCATCATAGACGTTTGAGTCACACCATTTTCACTGAATAAAGCCTCAGCAGCATCTAATAGCTTGGCGCGGGTCTCCATTGCGTCTTCTTTTGTGCGTCGAACCATTTGGGGCTCCAGTTTCTTAACATTCGTTCATTATTATAACGGCTTTTGTTTAATCATGCATCAATGTATGTATATTCTAATACAAGGTTTTCAAAACAATTCGATAAAAGCGGTTGTGGAATGGCATTTCGACCCTAATAATAAGGGTATACATTTAGTTGCTAACAGACACTGAGGTGTGTGATGAAAAACGAACTTGATAACAAATTGATGTTGGATGCGTACGAGAAAATTCACACGCATGGTGAAGCCCGTCAGGGTCGCCATTATTTAGATGGTATCGAAGCTTATACTGATCACGACGGTTATACCGTCTTTTTGGAAGGGCATGGTGTTACGCTTACCCTGCAGTTCCATAATTCGTATAACCTGAAATACGATAATGAACGACAGTACGACCAATTTATACGGGCACTTAAAAACATCAGTAAAGGTTATGAAACACCAGGACTGGAAAGAGGATGAGCCAGCATAAAGCCTATACGGCAATGGAAGAAGTGGCCCACGCGCTGACTCATGGCGTTGGCGCAGTTTTAAGCATTGTTGCTTTGGTTATTATGCTGGTATGGACATCGGCATACGGTAATATATTTCATGTTGTCGCCGTCAGTGTTTACGGTGCAAGCCTTATTCTGCTGTATACCGCATCCACACTTTACCATGCGTTTCCGTGGCCAAGGGTCAAAGCGATGTTTCAGCAGCTTGATCATGCGGCTATTTATGTTTTGATTGCCGGTACCTATACCCCTTTTGCGCTCATTAATTTGCGCGGTCCCTGGGGTTGGACACTGTTGGGTGTTGCCTGGGGCATTGCCCTGGTGGGGGTAGTGGTTGAGCTTTCTATGAAAAAGCGGGCACAATGGCTATCGCTTAGCCTTTATCTTGGTATGGGATGGATGGCTGTTATTGCTATTAACCCGATGATCGATAACGTGGATACCGGTGGTTTAATGTTACTTGTCGCCGGCGGTTTAGCTTACACGTTTGGCGTTATTTTTTATGTCTGGAGTTCATTGCCGTATCACCATGCCATCTGGCATTTATTTGTTTTGGCTGGCAGTGTGTTCCATTTCTTTTCTATCTTTTATTTCGTTCTGCCGCAACCGGAGTTGCTTAGCGTAAGATGACTTTTTAATTAAGCTTCAGATATAAAAAAGCCCGCTTCGGTTATCAAAGCGGGCTTTTTTGATAAGAGTTTTTGAAACCCTTATGCGTTTTTCGGCTCACGGCCTAAACGTTTACGATCGTTTTCTGTTAAAGCACGTTTACGGATACGAATAGATTGTGGCGTTACCTCAACCAGTTCATCATCGTTGATAAATTCCAGTGCTTGTTCCAGAGTCAAACGAATCGGTGTACTTAAGGTTTGCGCTTCATCTGTACCAGAAGCACGAACGTTAGTCAGCTGCTTACCTTTCAGGCAGTTTACGGTCAGGTCATTTGAACGGTTATGAATACCGATAATCTGACCTTCATAAACTTCATCACCATGCGATGCAAATAACTTACCGCGTTCTTGCAGGTTAAATAACGAATAGGTCAGTGATTTACCCTGCGCGTTAGAAATCAGTACACCGTTGACGCGTTGGCCAATAGTGCCGCCTTTGTGCGGGCCGTAATGGTCAAAGGTGTGGTACATAAGGCCGGTACCTGAGGTCAGTGTCATGAACTCTGTCTGGAACCCAATCAAACCACGGCTCGGCACTTCAAAGTCAATGCGAACGCGGCCTTTGCCATCTGGCGTCATGTTGGTCATTTCAGCTTTACGAAGGCCTAATTTCTCCATGACAGAACCCTGATGCTGCTCTTCAATATCCACCGTCATCGTTTCGTAGGGCTCTAATTTCTGACCATCTTCTTCTTTCAGAATAACTTCTGGACGAGAAACGGCTAATTCAAAACCTTCACGACGCATGTTTTCAATAAGCACACCTAAGTGAAGCTCACCACGGCCAGATACACGGAAGCGATCCGGGTTGTCTGTTTCTTCAACGCGTAATGCCACGTTGTGAACCAGCTCTTGCTGTAAACGCTCAAGAATTTGGCGAGAGGTGACAAATTTACCTTCTTTACCGGCAAACGGCGAGGTGTTGACTTGGAAAGTCATAGTAACCGTAGGCTCGTCAACGGTCAGAGGCGTCATAGCTTCAGCTTCGCCCACGGCACAAACGGTGTCGGAGATTTTCAACTCACCCAGACCGGTAATAGCGCAGATATCACCTGCAGCAGCTTTGTCCGCTTCGATGCGATCCAGCCCTAAATAGCTGAAGACTTTACCGACTTTACCATTGCGCTCTTTGCCGTCGGCGCCAACAATAGTGACCGGCTGGTTAACTTTAACGCTACCGCGGGTAACACGGCCAATACCAATAACGCCTAAGTAGCTTGAGTAATCCAGCTGTGACACCTGCATTTGCAGGTCACTTTCAGGGTCTGCATCCGGGTGACTCACCTGGTTTACGATAGTTTCGAACAATGGCGTCATGTCGCCATCCTGATCTTCGATATCCAGAGATGCCCAGCCATTAAGCGCCGATGCGTAAACGACCGGAAAGTCCAGCTGTTCGTCAGTAGCGCCCAGATTATCAAATAAGTCGAACACCTGATCCATGACCCAGTCAGGACGAGCACCGGGACGGTCAACTTTGTTAATCACCAAAATAGGGTTCAAACCGTGAGAGAAAGCTTTTTGCGTGACAAATCGAGTTTGCGGCATAGGCCCGTCAACGGCGTCAACCACTAACAATACCGAGTCTGCCATAGAAAGTACGCGTTCAACCTCACCACCGAAATCGGCGTGTCCTGGCGTGTCCAGAATGTTAATGCGGTAATCCTGCCAGTTAACCGCTGTGTTTTTGGCGAGAATGGTAATACCACGTTCTTTTTCAAGATCGTTGGAATCCATAATACGATCTTCTATCTCACCACGGCTTTCTAACGTGCCGGATTGTTGTAACAGCTTGTCAACGAGGGTGGTTTTACCATGGTCAACGTGAGCGATGATCGCGATGTTGCGAAGTTTTTCTATATCAAATACCTGAATTGTCATTAAGAACTGCCTGTAGTTGTCCGGGAGTGAAACCCGTCCAAGGGGTTTTATGAAAAATAGCGGCGTATTCTACCTTTTTGAGTCGAATTAAGAAAGGCCTGATTGTTTTTTGTTCGCCGTACTCTTAATGTTACTCTTTTTAATAATGCACTAATTTTGTGCGCGATGCGCTATACTGGTGCATATTAATTTTAAAAATCCACAACTAATAAAATTAACCTTTTGAAATGTATAAGGAAAATTAGTTGGCACAGGCTTTGCTATACTTAGATTGTATTTTTAGACACTGTCTACGGAGGACAACATGTCAGTTAATAAGATTGTCGATACCATCAAAGAACACGACGTAAAATTCGTCGACTTACGTTTTACCGATACAAAAGGTAAAGAACAACACGTCACTATTCCGGTGTCGCAAATCGATGAAGACTTCTTTGAAGAAGGCAAAATGTTTGATGGTTCATCCATTTCCGGCTGGAAAGGTATTAACGAATCAGACATGGTGCTGATGCCAGACAATGAATCTGCTGTGCTGGATCCTTTTACCGATGAAATCACTCTGAATGTGCGTTGTGACATTCTCGAGCCCGAAACCATGCAAGGCTATAGCCGTGATCCGCGCTCAATTGCTAAACGCGCGGAAGATTTCCTGCGCTCGTCCGGCATTGCTGACGACGCCTACTTTGGGCCAGAACCTGAATTCTTCCTGTTTAATGATGTCCGTTTCCACACCGATATGAGCGGTTCGTTCTACAAAATTGATGCGGAAGAAGCAAAATGGAACTCTGGCCGTGAATATTCAGAAGGTAACCTGGCTCACCGTCCTGACGTAAAAGGCGGTTATTTCCCGGTACCTCCGGTTGATTCCGGCCATGATATTCGTGGCACTATGAGCCTGGTGATGGAAGATATGGGTATGGTGGTTGAAGCTCACCACCACGAAGTGGCAACGGCCGGCCAAAACGAAGTGGCTACCCGCTTTAACTGCCTGACGAAGAAAGCCGATGAGCTGCAAATGTATAAGTATGTTGTGCATAACGTTGCGCAATCTTATGGCATGACGGCAACCTTTATGCCGAAACCGCTGGTGGGTGATAACGGTTCCGGTATGCACGTACATATGTCACTGAATAAAGGTGGCGAGAACTTATTTGCCGGTGACCAGTACGCGGGCTTAAGCGAAACGGCGTTGTACTACATTGGCGGTATTATCAAGCATGCGCGTGCCATTAACGCTTTTGCTAACGCATCCACTAACTCGTACAAGCGTCTGGTTCCTGGTTTTGAAGCACCGGTTATGCTGGCTTATTCAGCCCGTAACCGCTCAGCGTCTATTCGTATTCCGTTGGTCTCCAGTGCGAAAGGGCGCCGTATTGAAGTACGTTTCCCTGACCCAAGTGCGAACCCATACCTGGCCTTTACGGCATTGTTAATGGCGGGCCTTGACGGAATTCGCAACAAGATCCACCCAGGCGATGCTATGGACAAAGATTTATACAATCTGCCGCCAGAAGAAGCGAAGGATATTCCTACCGTTTGTGACTCGTTAGAAATGGCGCTGGAAGCTCTGGACAAAGATCGCGAGTTTCTCAAGCAAGGCGGTGTTATGGATGACGACATGATTGATGCGTACATCGATCTTAAGTACAACGAAGTAGAAACACTGAAGAAGACTACCCACCCGGTAGAATTCGATATGTACTACAGCGTTTAATGGTTATTGGCCGGGTAAGGTGTCTTGCCTTACCCGGTTGCACCAACTTGGTGCGTAACTTATCCTGCCTTCGTGACCGATAGCGCGCTACTTAACCAACTACTCACAGGCATACTCATCCTTGATGATCGCCTGACCATTCGTTACGTCAACTCATCCGCTGAATCGTTACTGGATCACAGTGCAAAACGCTTGCTGGGTGAGCCTTTTACGGCGGCTTTTTACCAATGTTCTCTGGCCTCAGAAACACTGAAGGACTGTCTGAATAGTGAGCAAACCGTGCTAAATGCAGAGGTTCAGTTCGCCTTGCATTCGGGGCATGACATTCGGGCGGAGACCAGTATTCAGACGGTCGACAAGGAATTTGGGCGGGCGTTGCTACTGGAATTAAAACAAGTAGACCAGTTACGCCGCATAAACAAGGAAGATCAGCAACGTAATCAGTTGTTTGCGACTCAGCATTTGTTGCGCGGTATGGCGCATGAAATAAAGAATCCGCTGGGTGGTTTGCGCGGTGCGGCGCAGTTATTGGCAAGGCAGCTACCGGATAAAAGCTTAACCGAGTACACGGATCTTATTATCAGTCAGTCTGATCGGCTGCGTTATCTGGTTGATAGGTTATTAGGCCCCGCTAAACGGGGGGAGTCCCGGGAAACTAACATTCACGAGGTGCTGGAGCGAGTTGCCCGGACGTTGATGTATGAATACGGTGACTCACTGAAGCTTATCAGGGACTATGATCCGTCTTTGCCCGACATTGAGGTGGTTGCAGAAGCCTGTGAGCAGGTGTTCCTGAATATTGCGCAGAATGCAGCACAGGCAATGTCCGGCGAAGGAACTATTGTATTCAAAACACGGGTCGAGCATCAGCTAACGCTGTTTGGTCAGCGCTACCGGCAATGTGCAGTAGTGACAATAACGGATAATGGCCCGGGTATACCTGCGGAGCTGCATGACACATTATTTTATCCGTTGATCAGTGGGCGTGCCGAGGGCACCGGTCTGGGCTTGTCATTGGCACAAAATTTAGTGCATCAGCACAAAGGTAAAATTGATTTTGATTCCAGTCCTGGAAAGACGCAATTTTCAGTGTATTTGCCTTATATTTCAGAGAAGGGTTTTGAGGTGAACAATGACCAATAATGCTCAGTTATGGATCATTGACGACGATGATTCTATCCGTTGGGTGCTCGAAAAAGCATTTGCAGACAGTCGTTACCAAGTGCGCAGCTTTGAGCATGGAGAAGACTTTTTTGCAGCACTTAAACATGACAAACCCAGTGTGGTGTTGACTGATATTCGGATGCCGGGAAAAGATGGTCTGGCGGTGCTGGATAAACTGCAGCAGGAGCAGCCGCATCTGCCTGTGGTAGTGATGACAGCGCATTCTGACTTAGAAACCACCGTAAAAGCCTTTCAGGGCGGCGCGTTTGAGTATCTGGCAAAACCTTTTGATATTGATGAGGCCATAACCGCGGTTGACCGGGCTCTACAGCATGGCAGGCAAAGTGATTCTTTGCCTGCTGAAACTGAGCAAGACTCAGTACCTGAGCTTATTGGTGAAGCCGCCCCCATGCAGGATGTTTTCCGTGCCATCGGGCGGCTGTCTGGTTCCAGCGTCAGTGTATTACTGACCGGAGAAACCGGTACCGGTAAAGAAGTTGTCGCACGCGCTTTGCATAAGCACAGCCCCCGTTCCGATAAGCCATTTATTGCACTTAATATGGCGGCTATTCCGGCTGATTTAATTGAATCGGAGTTGTTTGGGCATGAGCGCGGCGCATTTACCGGAGCTGACCGTAAACGCATCGGTCGTTTTCAACAGGCGGATGGCGGAACTTTGTTCTTAGACGAAATTGGCGATATGCCATTATCGGTTCAAACGCGTCTGTTAAGAGTTTTAGCCGAAGGACAGTTTTATTCGGTGGGGGCGCATCAGCCGATCAAGGTTGATGTTCGTGTTATTGCCGCTACTCACAGGGAGCTTGAAGCATTAGTGAATCAGGGCAAGTTCAGGGACGACCTCTATCACCGTTTAAACGTGATTCGATTAAGGCTGCCTCCGTTGCGGGAACGTAAGGAAGATATTTCGACTCTGGCAAAGCATTTCCTTAAAAAATCAGCTGAAGAGTTAGAAGTGACGCCAAAAGCACTATTAAATGAATCAGTTAGCCAATTAAAAAGTTACACCTGGCCGGGTAATGTCAGACAATTGGAAAACACCTGTCGTTGGTTAACCGTAATGGCTCCCGGACAACAAATCCGTGTTAATGAGTTGCCTGAAGATATCTTACTGCCAGCTGAGTCCGTTTCGACACAGGCGGGCGATGGAACTAACTGGCTGTACTGTTTCCAAACAGAGCTGGAACAGCAGCCGCTCGCATCTCAGGATGTCTTGCAGCGTTATCAGCAACAGCTGGAGAAAATTGCACTGCAAACCGCCTTAAATCGCTTTTCCGGACATAAGCAAAAAGCAGCGGCTTGGTTGGGCTGGGGAAGGAATACCTTAACCAGAAAATTGAAAATTCTGCTACAGTAAAAGTTGTGTAAAGAAGGTCGTATCCAATCCCGGCTTTTTGGATCATGGATTTATTTCAAAAGAGAACAACAAGTTATGAGACATTCCGTACTACTCATTGACGACGATACTGAAATGTCTGTCATGCTGACAGAATTATTTAAACGTGAATCTGTGGACCTAAGTGTTGCTGAAGATGGTGTGACCGGCCTTGATAAAGCGCTTAATGGCGATTATGAGTTAATTTTGCTGGACGTTATGTTGCCGGGTATTGACGGCATGCAACTGTTACAACGGTTACGTCAGCAACACCGGGATACCGCTGTGCTTATGCTGACAGCCCGGGGCGACGATGACGACCGCGTTATGGGTCTGGAACTGGGCGCCGATGATTACCTTCCCAAGCCTTTTAACCCGCGGGAACTGATTGCCCGGGTAAGAGCTTTACTGCGCCGTACCCCTAATACCACCATGCAAAACGAAAGTTTAACCGTGTGCGGTATTGTATTGGATCCGGCGACAACCGATGTAAAGTGCGATGATGCTGAACTGATACTGACACCAACCGAGTTCGATATTTTGCGTTGTTTAATGCAGCAAGCGGGTCAAATGGTCAGTAAAGATCAACTGTCAGTTGCAGCACTGGGACGTAAAATGGAGCCTTTTGATCGCAGCTTAGACGTTCACATTAGTAACATCCGCAAGAAGTTTCCGACTAAACCTGACCGTATTCAAACCATACGTGGTCGTGGCTACAGACTGATTGCAAGTTTATGAAGCAGCGGCGTACGCGATGGTATCGATCGCTTACCCTAAGATTACTTTTTATTTTCTGGGCGTTGTTGTTGGTCACAGCGGCCAGCGGCTATTTACTGGCGGTGTGGAATAAACCAAAAGCAGAGTTAAAGCCGCTGGAGCCGGAAATTTATCAAATATTGCAGCCATTATTGAGCGATGCAACAACCTTCCTGTCGTTGCAGCCCGGCCGGCTAATTGCCGGTAACTACCGCGTTGCGGCGCAGTTATCTGTTCAAGGCAACGAAAAGCTACTAATGGATGAGATGCTACGCGTCAGTCATGGTTCCACCTTGCTTCGTATGCTGAGTCAGAAGTCCCCCCAACAAATTCCTCTTGATGAACGTTTATTAATGGGCCCGTTTGAACTGGATGGGAATAAAATACTGGTCACTAAACCCTTAGGCATTGAAGAGCAAGTTGACCGTGAACAGCGGGAAAGAGAATCAACACATGCGCGTATACTGACTTTGCTGGTCGGCAGCGGATTACTTGCCGTGCTGTTGGGTATATGGCTAATTCGACCTATACGCAGGATGACTCTGGCCATGCGGGAAGTGGCTGAGGGCAGCGCGACACCTGAACTAAAACGCTTACCTAAGCGCGGTGATGAAATTGGTGAGCTGGCACGGGCTTTAGCGCAGGGAGCCTTTGACTTAGCGACGTCCCGTGATGCCCAGCGACGTTTATTAAGCGATGTGTCGCATGAGTTACGTTCACCTATGGCCCGTATGCAGGTTGCATTAGATTTAAGCGACTGCAGCGAAGATGACCCCAACTGGCAGCAATTACGGCGGGACACTGAACGTCTCAGCGTGATTATTGAACGTATTTTGTCGTTGTCACGGTTGGAAAATGGTTTAGTTGAACTGAATCATGAAAGTTTAGACAGTGGTGAGCTCGTGCAGCAGCTTATCGGTGATATGTGCTACCAGGAACCTGCAGTCAGCGAACGGCTGGTGCAAGAAGGCAGTAACTGGCCTGTTATTGATACCGATGCGGAATTGCTCAGGCTGGTATTGGAGAATATTGTTCGTAACGCACTACATTACACCGATGGTGACGTTGAATTGTCATATGATGACTATGGTGATAAGTGTCAAATTTACATTCGGGACCATGGTCCCGGCGTTGATGAAAGCACCCTGGATACACTTTTTGTGCCATTTTACCGTGGCGACCCGGCGCGTCACCATAAAGCAGGTGTTGGTCTGGGGCTGGCTTTGAGCCATCGCACCGCCGCTGTTTTAGGGGGTGAGTTAAAAGCCAGTAATCATTCTGAAGGGGGGCTGGAAGTCGTGTTAGACTTACCCAAAAGTCAGCCTGAGCAGACAGAATGAAGCAACCAGACAAACAACAGCGACCTGCCGATGACACCCCTGAGTGGCAGACGTTTTTCAAAACCCAGGTAAAACTCTTCTGGGAACAGCATGTTATTTCTGAGTATTTCACCGCATTCGATGGCATTCAGCTGCACTATGCCTACTATCAGCATAGCGCTGAAGCACCGCTGGTCGTTATTGCTCCGGGCCGGATTGAATCCGCGCTTAAATATGAGGAATTGTTCTTGGAACTGGCGCAACAGGGTTTTTCTGTTGCTGCACTGGACCATCGCGGCCAGGGGTTATCCGCACGCTTAACGCAAAACCCTCATCAGGGACACGTAGAAAATTTTAACGATTTTGTCAGAGATTTTGCGGACTTTAGCGACCAGTTAACGAGGTTATTGGGCACCGTACCCAAAACTCTGTTTTCTCATTCTATGGGTGGCACTATAGCGACTATTTACTGCGCTACTTACCAACACCCTTACCGTAAACTGATACTTTCCGCGCCGATGTTTTCGATTGAGACGGGGGCGGTACCTTATTGGCTGGCGCGAGGGGTTGTGGCAGTGGGAGCCTGGCTTAACCGCTATGTAGCAAAGCCCTGGTATTTTTTCGGTATGGGTGACTATCAGGCTGTTCCCTTTTCAGACAATGTTCTGACCCACAGCCAACAACGTTATCAAGCCTTTCGTAGCGCATACGATAATATGACCGAGATGCAATTAGGAGGCCCTACCTTCAACTGGTTGTATGAGGCCGTTAGTGCGGCAATGAAAGCGCAGAAGCTGGCTAATGACATCAGCATTCCGGTTCTCCTGTTTCAGGCGGGTAACGATAAAGTCGTGTCTGCTTCCGGGCAGAAAAAAGTGCTCGAAATGGTAACCCGGGATGACTTTAAATACGAAAAAATTGAGGGTGCTTATCACGAGCTGATGATGGAAGCGGATAAGTTTCGTCAGCCGGTGCTGGATGCCATTATTCAGGAAACTCGTGAACTGGCTAACGTTTAAGTGACCCCTCAACTACCGCGACTATTTCAGGATCCATGTGAACAATAATGTCCGCTCCCGGAAAAGCCTTCATAAGCTGAGCCTCAACATCGTCGGCAATGGCGTGAGCGCGTAATAAGGATAACTCGTTAGCCAGTTCAATGTGTAATTGAATAAACCGCACCGGGCCCGCTTCTCTCGTACGCAGACCATGAAAACCTCTGACACCTTCCACTGCCATAGTGAGATTACCAATTTGCTCTTGTAGCTCTTCTGATAACTCGCGATCCATGAGTGCCTGAAAAGCACTCCAGCCAATACGAATAGCACCGATGATAAGATATACCGCAATGCCCATAGCAAAAATGCTGTCAGCCCAAAGCCAACCGTAGCTGCTGAGAACCAAGGCAACAATAACGGCTAAATTCAGTAAAATGTCAGATTGATAATGAAGGTTGTCGGCCTGAACAGCCTGCGAGTTGGTGCGTCGTATTGCCATGCGCTGAATAACAATCAACACAAAGGTAATGACAATAGCAATGGCGGAAACAGCAATACCATAACCCACTTTAGGTACGCTGCCACCTTGTATAAACTGTTGTACGCTGTGAAAAATGAGCAACATGCTGGAACCGGAAATAAAAGCGCTTTGCGCTAAAGCAGCCAGTGATTCTGCTTTGCCATGTCCAAACCGATGTTCTTCGTCGGCTGGTTGTAAGGCATAACGAATAGCAAAAAAGCTGAATATGGAAGCACCGCTGTCTAATATTGAATCCGTTAAAGAGGCAAGCATACTGGCCGATTCAGTCTGGAACCAGGCAAACAGCTTAATGCTGATAAGGATCACAGCTACGACAACCGATGCCATACTGGCCAGCCTCACCCAAAAAGCATAATTTTGTTGATAGTTTTTCTGGTTTACCACAGCACCGATACACATTTATAAAATATATTCTGCTATTCTACCGCTTTTACTGAAACGATGAAAACGGCCATGTTGCACCTCGTATTGTTTGAACCCGAAATTCCCCCTAATACCGGTAACGTTATTCGTCTGGCGGCTAACACCGGAATGTCTCTGCATTTAATCGAACCGCTGGGGTTTGAGCTGGATGAAAAAAAAGTGCGCCGTGCGGGCCTCGATTACCACGATTTAGCGTCAGTGAAAATCCATAAAAACTGGCAGAGCTTTCTGGATAACACGGAAGTTAATCGTATTTTTGCGTGCACAACCAAAGGTCAAACCAGGTATTCAGAAGTGAGCTATCAACAAGGGGACGTGCTGCTGTTTGGCCCTGAGACTCGGGGTTTACCTATGGCGGTGCTGGAAACTTTTCCAAAAGACAATTGGTTGAGACTTCCCATGGCAGATCGCAGTCGTAGCCTGAACTTATCAAACTCGGTCGCTATTTTTGCTTATGAAGCCTGGCGGCAGAACGACTTTAAAGGGGCGTTTTAACCATTGTATTGTCAAACAGATGCCGTAACACGTGGCCTCGGCTGTTGTCCGGAAAAGCCATGAACAAAGGCTGAGGGTCTGAAAGTTTCTTTTTCTTATAAGGCTGCTCGGTCCAGTCCGGTAGATTCGCTTTATAATCGATAACCGCACTAACTCTGCCCATATCTAAGAGCGCAAAGCAGTCCAGTGAGTCCGATGTGCGGTAGAAAGGCCGTTCGGAATTAACCAGAGTTTGCATAAAACGCGGACCGGATATACAGATAGGCCCCTCATGATCCGGTTCAAGACTGAACAGGAAAATACTGTCATCGTAAGCAATATGGTATTTCGACAAAATAATATTCTCTATTTTTTGATCGGACCTTATGCCGATTAAAGCGTCCGCTCTACCTTCTTGCAGTAACTGAATACTGCGTTGCCAACTGCTGACCACGGTATTGAGTTGTTCGGTAAACGCTGGAAAAACGGATTTAGCCACGTTCCACAGCGTGCCGGTACCGTCTGCATTGAGTAAGCCGGGGTGTATGGCTCCGACCACGGTCAGTTGTTCAGGTGGGGCAATCGGCTCTATCGGTGTTTCCGGTTTAATGCCATGGTGTACCCGCAACTGTTGCATACGGCCACTTTCGTGCATTCCCTGCAAGTGATAAGTCAGTTGAGGAATAAGTCGTGCATGTTCCTCGTTGAGATAATGAAATCCTACTTCAGTTGATAGTTTATGGGTAATCAAATGGGGATTATCACTGAGTTCAGAGCTTTTGAACTGGAAGTCGGTCATGAATGCGAACTGAACTCTTCCTGAAGCCAGTAATTTTAAGACTTGTTCGAGATCAATAGGCGTTACAACGGATGGTTCTTGAGGAAGTTCAGTAACGGCTTTGGTAATAGAGTCCATGCCATCGACATAAGCCAGGCTCTCTATTTTCGACAGGTTGCAGAAACCACAGTCGCGTCGGTCAGCAATGGCAATAATATCGAAGGTAAACAGGGGGAACGGAACGCGGCGGAGATCTCGACGCTTTTCTTCCAGCAGTGCGGTGCGGCCTAATTCGCCAGCTATGGTTCCTTCGGTCGCTAATTGTTCACCTCGTACCCGGGGCAGTTCGATGTACTCAAGCTTAATACCCAATTTAGCATAAGCTTCTTCAAGCACCGCTGTTACGTATTGTGTAAAAGGACCTTCATCGGGCGCTCGAAAAACGAGCTTCTGTTGTAAGACAGCCTGGCTGGTTATTGGCATTAAACCGAACAGCAGTAGTAAGGCGCAAAGGCGCAACGATGACTTCATAACAAAAGCGGGATCTTAATTTGCGAAACAAAAGCTAGTATAGCAGTGTTATAATAGCTATCACGAGCCCTAAAAGTTTTTTATTTTCATAGTGTTATCTATATTAACAGTGGTGCTACTAGTGGTTATTACATACGTTAATACAGTGAGGTTTTTAGGTTTACCGACAATAAATACGTTAATCTATTGTCTGATATTTAACAGCCGCGTCGTTAAAGCTCTAGCGTTGTGGCTTCTCGGTTCTAAGAATTGAAATAATTTAGCGGTAAAAGCCGTCGGTAACTAGGGGTTCTATTTATGGTTAAGTCGTTGTTTTCATTGATCTCATTGGCGGTGATGTCATCCGTGCTTTCAGCGCCGTCTAACGCTGCCGCTGAGGATACTTACCGGCATTTATTGCTGGCGGGCGGCGGATTAAAGGTCTGCTCAAGTTTCGCATCCGATAATTGTGATGATGTTGACTGGATAGATAAAGACACCATGCGTACCGACCGGTATTTGAATTTGTCGAAAAAGTTTCGTTCCAGGGCAACAGCTGAATCTGTCTGGCCGACTTATCGCGAGGAAACGCGTAAAAAAGTCGCTGATGCGCTGGAGTTAATTCATGACCGCTTAAAAGAAGACATTGTACCGGAGCGAGTATTCTTGCGTGAATTTACTCGTCGTGCCACGCAAAAGCTCTACAACTCGCTGTCAGATGCAGAGTGGAACCGGATTATCGACATCATTGAGCTTCCCGTTCCGGATGCTGCTCGCGAAGTCGCTAATCTGGATGAAAACCTGAACGACGAATCTAAGGTGATTTTCAAGCGTTTCGTTGAAATGGCTCAATCGGTTGCTGATAATAAGCAAAAACCGACAATTTACTTCCTGACCTCAGCATCGCGTAACCCTTACGATGCTATCGACTTTTACAACAGTGTTTTTGAGCAGTTAGGTGCCGAAGCACATTGGCTGCCGCTGGATTCGGCATTGGTTAAAGCACAGCGTGAAGGTCGCTGTGATGAACTGGCGAAAGTGCAGCAAGAAGAGCGGGGTACCTACGAGCGTGATCGGGTTCACAGAGAGCGTTATCAGCAGCAAGTGGCATTTTGCAAAGATTCCGATGCAGCCGCAGAAATGATAGCCGATGCCGATGGACTATTTTTTAACGGCGGTGACCAGAACTTAACCCGTTCAACCTTTGTGAAAGCGAACAATGAACCCAGCGATGTGCTCAAAACTATTATTGCAGCGGTTCAGCAAAAAGAAGTGGTTGTTGGCGGAACCAGCGCGGGTACTGCGGTGATGACCTCTAAGCCTATGATTTCTAATGGTACTACCGCGCAGGCTATAAAAGAAGGGGCTCTGGCTTCTGATCCGCCGCCGTTTGGTTGTGACCTGGATACTACTTGTCCGCCTAATGTTGAACCGGATAGCCTGACTTACCATCCGTTAGGTGGACTCAGCCTGTTTCATTACGCCACTTTGGATACACATTTTTCTGAACGTGGACGGCAGGGGCGCTTAATGCGCCTGGCGGCGTCCAGTTCAACGCCGTTGTCTATTGGTATTGATGAAAATACGGCAATGGAAGTGAACCTTGAAAGTGGCGCATTTAACGTTATTGGTGAGCGTGGCGCGTTCTTTTTAGAAGATGCACAGGGAACCGAGAGTGCTGTAGCCGGCACCTTCCATTATCTGGTTGCAGGCGCTTCAGGTGTTATTTCGCCTTACGGGTTACAAACGGCGGAATTTGCGGAAGGCGATGACGTAGTACAAACCGAACCGACAACAAATTTCCTGACTGATCGTGGCTTTATCGATTCCATGCGGATTCTTTGCGGTGAGCGTCAGCAAGTCAACTTGCTGAATAAGGATTATCGGTTAATTGCTCAGCGCGGCGAGTCCAGCCGAGTGCAGTCTTCAGGCGGAGAATGTCAGATTATAAATGGCAGTATTGGTATTGCCTGGCAACCACAGGAAAAGCTGTAATTTGGTAGGGAAAGCGGAGAAACGAGCGCTGAGGCTACAAGGCGTCTTTTGGAGGACGCCCGTGAATACATCCATGTAGGGCTTGGGCAGCGCCATCCATGGCGCTGCACACCTCCATAAGACGCCTCGCAACCGTCGGCGCGCTCTTATTCTCCGCTACCTACAAGATGGTATCCACGCTCGCTAAATTGAATTAAGCGACACCAAATGTGGCGCGGTAAGCTTCAACTTTGGGCAGATACTCTTTGAAGGTATCGTCATCTTTCAAGAAGTTGATGACATCGTTCAAGCTGACAATACTCACTACCTGAGCGCCAAAATCGCGTTCGACTTCCTGAATAGCGGATAACTCACCCTGACCTTTCTCCTGACGGTCTAGCGCAATCAGCACGCCGGACAGTTCTGCGCCGTTTGCCTTGACGATATCCATGGCTTCGCGAATAGCGGTGCCGGCGGTTATCACGTCGTCGACCAGCATGACTTTGCCCTTTAATGCAGAGCCTACTAAATTACCGCCTTCACCATGGTCTTTCTTTTCTTTACGGTTAAAGCAGTATGGTGTGTCCTGATTGTGCTGATCGTACAAAGCAACAGCGGTAGCGGTGGCAATAGGAATGCCTTTGTAAGCGGGACCAAACAGCACGTCGAAATGAATACCGGAGTCAACCAGCGCGGCGGCGTAAAAACGGCCTAAACGGGCAAGGTCAGAGCCTTTATTAAACAACCCGGCATTAAAAAAGTACGGGCTGGTGCGGCCGGATTTTAAGGTAAATTCACCAAACTTTAATACGCCACGCTCTATGGCAAACTCAATAAACTCTTTTTGATACGCTTTCATTACTGGAGGGTTCCTCGCTTACTGTTTTAACTAAACTTACGCTAGCGCTTGCTTCTGAATATCAATTAACTCACGAATACTGTGACGCGCCATATCGACCAGGCTGTTCATTTCTTCCAGACTGAAGGCTTCGCCTTCGGCAGTGCCCTGTATTTCGATGAACTTGCCGGCTTCGGTCATAACAATGTTCATGTCAGTGTCAGCCTTTGAGTCTTCAACGTATTCCAAATCGCTGACCGGTTCACCGTCTAAAATACCGACTGAAATGGCTGCGACCATTTCTTTTAGTGGGTTCACTTTAACCATGCCTTTACCGCGCATCCAGTTCAGGGCGTCAACTAATGCCACACATGCACCTGTAATTGAGGCTGTGCGGGTGCCGCCGTCGGCCTGAATGACGTCACAGTCGATAGTAATGGTGTGTTCACCTAATGCGCTCATATCAATGCAGGTACGCAATGAGCGGCCAATTAGGCGCTGAATTTCTAAGGTACGACCGCCTTGCTTGCCGCGAGACGCTTCACGAGCAGAACGGGTGTGTGTAGCGCGGGGTAACATGCTGTATTCAGCGGTGACCCAACCCTGGCCTTTACCTTTTAAAAAGCGCGGAACGCCGCGTTCTACTGACGCATTACAAAGCACTTTCGTTTCGCCAAACTCAATTAACACTGAGCCTTCGGCGTGTTTGGTGAAATTACGGGTAATGGTTACCGGTCGAATTTGTTGTGCCGTACGGCCACTTGGACGCATGTCATCTCCTTACTGAGTGAATGTCGCAATGTATAAATTGAGCGTAATTGTAGCAGAATTGCACAATGAATGGATCGCGATTCGCGCGCTAACGTATTACACTAAACCCAATAGCAAAATATGGACGGGAGGCAGTATGTCGCGTTCAGATGATGAAGAGTTTGAGTTGTTTCGTCAGGAAATGACGGACGTTACACCATTAGCCGGTGAAGACGTTGCTGATATTAAGCAGGCATTTGAGCCGACGCTGGCACAAAAAGAGCGTCGCCGTGTTGCTGAAGCGGAGGAAGAAGAAAATGCGAACTTCCTGTCCACAGAATATGTGGATTTGGTTGAGCCTAACGATGTTATTGAGTTTCAACGTGACGGGGTTCAGGCTGGTGTATTTAAGCGCCTGAAGCAGGGTCGCTATACTATGGAAGCTAGTCTGAATTTGCATCAGCATAGCCTGGTAGAGGCGCGCACGGCTTTGTTTAATTTTGTGCAAGACTGTCATAGTGCCGGAGTACGCACCGCTTTAATTATTCATGGTATGGGCAAGCACTCAAAGCCGCACCCTGCGTTAATTAAAAGCTATGTGAATAAATGGCTGCGGGAGCTGGCGCCGGTACTGGCGTTTCACAGCGCGCAAAGACCTCATGGTGGTCGTGGGGCAGTTTATATCATGATGAAGAAGAACGCAGAACAGAAACAAAAGAACCGTGAAAAGCACGCCAAGCGGTAACTGAGAAACGATTCGTTGAAAGGAACTGACATGATTCAAAGTATGACTGGCTATGCACGTTACGAACAAAAAGCCGACTGGGGCACCGCCGTTTGGGAAATTCGCTCAGTTAACCAGCGTTATCTGGAAACCTATTTCCGTTTGCCGGAAACCTTCCGCTCGCTGGAAAACTCATTACGTGAGCAGTTTCGTAAAAAGCTGCAACGCGGCAAAGTGGAATGCAAACTGAGCCTGCAGGTAGACGAAGCCCAGCAAAGCGCCTTGTCGATTAACGAAGATCTCGCAAAAAGCGTGATTGCCAGCGCCAAATGGGTGAGCCAGCATTCGGCCGCCGGTCAGTTAAATCCTATTGATGTTCTAAAATGGCCCGGCGTGGTTGCCGCGCAGGACGAGGACATGGATAAGCTGCAAAAAGACGTTCTGGCCGCATTAGAGCAGACCACCAGCGACTTTATTGAAAACCGCAAAAGCGAAGGCGCCGCCATTGATAAAATGTTGCAGGAGCGCCTGGACGGTGTAAGTACGCAAGTCGCTTTTGTACGTGAACGCATGCCAGACGTTATGAAGTGGCAACGTGAGCGCTTACTGACCCGATTTGAAGAAGCGAAAGTAGAGCTTGACCCACAACGCGTAGAGCAGGAAATGGTCATGCTGGCACAAAAAACCGACGTAGCCGAAGAGCTTGACCGTCTCGACGCCCACGTAGAAGAAGCCCGCAAAATACTAAAAAAAGGCGGCCCCTGCGGACGTCGCCTGGACTTTATGATGCAGGAGTTCAACCGCGAAGCGAATACTCTGGCCTCTAAGTCAATTAACGCTGATATCACCTCAGCGTCGGTGGAGCTAAAGGTTTTGATAGAGCAGATGAGGGAGCAGATCCAAAACATCGAGTAAATTTCTCTACCCTATCTGATATTTTCCTGATGCTTCCAAAGTCCTTTTAAATAAAGGACTTTGTTGTTTCTGGAGCTTCCTGGTTTTCCTATACGTTGCAAAATTCTGGGGAGTGCTGCGGTGAGTTTGAAACAGTTGTGCAAAACCAGAATGGTGAGTACCTTTCTACCCATAGACTGAATAAAGGTACACACCATGGCAGCGCTTACCGCAACAAAAGTTGCTTCACTGGATCGTTCAAAGCAAAACGGTAAATACGCCGATGGACTAGGGCTTTACTTTGTCGTGCCGAAGAAAGGCCATTCTTACTGGTCCTATCGTTACACCGTCCACGGCAAGCGTCGTGAAATGACGTTGGGTAAGTACCCGTTTATGGGGCTTGCAGATGCGCGTGGCGAATTGATGCTGAAGAAGCGCGAACTGATGAGTGGATTAGACCCTTTGGTTGCGCGCAAAAAGGAAGCCTGGTCGGGGATTGAAACCATGAACCACCTGTTCGAGGACTGGTTTACGAATGACATTCAGCCAAGATTGAAACACCCGAACATTCCTGCTCGGTTGTATCGAAAAGAAATAAAGCCGGTTATGGGTGATATGCGTATTGAGCAGGTGAATGCACGTGACGTGCGCGAAGTGTTGCAGCGAATTAAGTTAAGCGGTCGACCGAGTATCGCCAATGATGTGTTGATGTATATGAAGCAGCTTTTCCGCCATGCGGTGAAGTTGGATTTGACGCTAAATAACCCCGCAGCTGCATTTGGTACAAATGATGCGGGCGGTGTGGAGAAATCACGCGACAGAGCGTTATCGCTCGATGAAGTCAAAGGTGCGACCGCGATTTTCCGAAAGCATATGGATCGCTTCGGTATGGATAATTACCTTTCTGTTTGCTTATATCTGGTGCTTGGAGTGCGTAAGGGAGCTTGCTGAGGCCCCTTGGTCTGAATTTGACCTCGTTAAGGCTGAATGGGAAATTCCAGACCACCGTGTGAAAAAGGGTAAAGGTATTATCATACCGCTACCAACTCAGGCCGTTGAATGGTTGCACATGCTTAAAGCACGTTCTTTCGGTTCAGAGTATGTACTGCCTGCACGGAGAGGTTCAACGAAGCCATATATCGGTTCCGATACAATAAACCGCGCCATCAATAAAATGTTCGGCATTGAGCAGGGCCGCAAGAAACCCGGACCGAATTACATGGGTGATATCGCGCATTTTACCGTACACGATCTGCGTCGCACGTTTCGTAGCCAAGTATCTGCTTTAGGTTTCAGTGGTGCCGTTGGCGAACGGGCTATAAATCATAGCCTGAAAGGCGTAGAAGGTATTTATGACCGGTATGACTACTATGATGAGCGGTAGCAGGCGCATCAGAAGGTTGCGGATGTGATTGAGCCGCTGGTTTGGATTGGTTTTTAATTGTCTCAGGCGATTCTGGTCAATAGTAAACGCAAAGGTTAAAGTAAGTTCATTAGCGAGATTCCCTCGGAAGGAAGTCAATCAATGAAATTTGAAGAATTTACAAGTGGTGAGAAAAAGCAGCAATACCAATACAAAAGCTTTTCACCGGTCACTGTAAACCGGGAATGGACTTGGGAAGATCCCGTAATTAACACTTTGCTCGAACGAGCGTCGCGTGCATTGGCAGAGCTAGATGCCTTTACGCTTATTGTGCCTGATGTGGATCTTTTCATTCAGATGCATATTACAAAGGAAGCTAATAACTCATCGCGTATTGAAGGCACTCAAACTCAAATTGACGAAGCAGTATTGGATGCCGAACAGATATCGCCAGAAAAAAGAGATGACTGGGGCGAGGTACGCAATTATGTTCAGGCCATTAATGAGGCGATAACAGAGCTTGAGCAAACTCCATTATCTAACCGGCTTTTGAAGCATACCCATGCTATTTTGATGCAAGGAGTTCGAGGTGAAAACAAATCACCGGGTGAGTTTAGAACAAGCCAAAACTGGATTGGTGGTAGCGGTTTAACCGACGCAGCATTTATACCGCCGCATCAAAGCGAGGTAGTCGACTTGATGAGCGATCTTGAAATGTTCTGGCACAATGAAAATGTCAATGTGCCTGAGCTGATTCGAATTGCTTTGAGCCACTACCAGTTTGAGACGATTCACCCGTTTTTAGATGGTAACGGACGTATTGGACGGCTTTTAATTACTCTTTACCTGGTGAATAAGGGATTACTAAGAAAACCATCACTATATCTCTCAGAGTTTTTTGAGCGAAACAGGGGCAGTTACTACGATGCGTTGACACGCGTTAGGGTGTCCAGCGATATCATCCATTGGGTAAAGTTTTTTCTCTCCGCAGTTATTGAGACAGCCAATAGAAGTAAAAAAACGTTTGAAAATATTCTTGTACTCAGGCAAGAGCTCGATGCACTGATGTTTACGTATGGTCGACGTGCGGAAAATGCTCAGACGATCATCAGACAACTCTATCGTAAGCCAGCGATTACAGTGAATGAAGCAGCCAAGATCTTGGGATTAACTCACACCGCAGCAAATGAGCTTTTGAGAAAAATGGTTGCCGATAGTGTTCTTGAAGAAATTACAGGTTATCAAAGAAACCGTGTATTTATGTTCACACGATATCTTCGTTTGTTTGCTGATCACGTTAGTGATGATCGTTAAGTAGCCTTATGATTTTCATAAAATCGCGTGAGAATGGTAATTTCCTTTGATGTGGTGTGTTCTATGCGTGATTTACTTCCATAACTTTGTATACAGGTAATATATCAAAGTTTGAGACGCTCAATCTTGCATAAGAAGTGTCTTAAGGAGTTTTAAAGGTCTGGGAGCATGATTTAGAGAAGACTTTAGAGCGCTAAGAAACTTGCACACAAATATTTATATGCAAGTTTAGGTAGCTTTAATTTGCATATGGATTTTTTAATGCAAGTTTTAAAGACCAAAAATTTTATAAGCTTACCCGCAAAGCCTTCGACAAAACATTGCATATTAGCAACTTGAGCGTAAAATATAACGCAACATAGCCGCCACGCTTAGTGCTCGAGAGGGTAACGCGAAACCTTGGCGGTTTTTCTTTTATAGACTTACCATTAAACGCAATGAAACTCAGATTCAGTATCTCAAATCAACTCACCAAGCTATGTAAGCTGGACTTGCCCCGGTTTACTGATGTGAACGGCGAAAATCCCGGCGTACAGCCAGTGGTAACAAATAGCGTGCCGGGTAATCGTTGTGGGCTCAATCCCCACTGACTCTACAAAGTGAACGAACATCAGATCAGCAAAGCTGCTGTATATGACCCAACTTAAATCGCTATTACAATGCAGGGCTTTAAGAAGTGGGGTTAGTTTTGCTCTGGGGTGATTGATTTTTTTAGTGAGTAATAGTTCTATAGCATCCTTTATATCCGCACCTTGATGAACCAGTTTATTTCGAATCTCGATGAAGACTCTGCAGTTGTTTGAGATACACCCAAAACCTTACTTACTTTGTCTTTTTGCAAAGTTCTATCATCGAGTAGAGCTTCGAGAGCAACGAAACCATTTAAAAGTCGATCATCGATAGTGCCGCTGTTTCCCACCATTTCAATCAAAAACCGTAAATATGTTCGAGATTCAGGATTTTTCTGAACGAAGGCCTTTATATTTATGAGTGAATGACTAGCGTTTGAATTTAGCGCACTGTAACTAACAGTTGAGTGGTCTATGAGGTTGATAGTGGCTTTGTTAGCACTCAATTCAGCTACAAAACTAACTTTCTGTCGAAGATAAAGCTCAATAGTTAATCTAAGTGCTTCCTGATGTTCTAGAGAAATTGGCATAGCGGAGTCGACAACGATAATTCCCGCTAGAGATGGATGTGATTGACCATACGAATGAACTTTTATGTTCTGATTATCGAGCGATAGACTCGTCTGGAAACGTTGATTGCTTTGAGCTGCCCCAATAAACATCAATTGATAGTTCTGAATGGGTTCAGAGGGTGTAAAGTCGAACGTTAAACTCGATTCGCTTAAATTGAGGTAACTAGTTTCAAAAGTTAGCGTATGTTGCTTTCCCGGCTGCCGTGCAAGCTGAGTAATTAATAGCGGTCCATCGTCGTTGAATGAAGATTGATAGTTTAAATGCACATTGGCTAAGTGCTGAGCAGACAATGTTCCCGCCGCGCTTTCGATTTTAACATTTTTCAATGCAGGACTCTGCGCACTATGAGCCAAGTGATATAAGCGAACGAGTTGACCCGCATCAACCGGTGAGCAATGAATACGTGTTCGTGTAGGGATGGTGAAACATATTGTTCAGTAAATCTTGGCGATAGATCTTGGGTAATTGTTGTCGCATGCGGTGTTTTACGTCTGTCATCAACACCTTCATTTCTGAAATTAAGGCTATTGTGTTTTTAGCGGTATCAATGATGCCGTCCAGTATGTAGAGAAGCCAAGACTCCCAGGTTCCGGTTTCTCGACCTGTCCGGCCGTTACCATCGTAAAACGGATGAATACTTTCGAACTGGTGGTGGACAATCGCCATTTTTACCAGTGGATCTGCGTCGCAGAGTTCTTCGTCGTTAATGTACTGAACAAGATTGTCCATTAACGATGAAATTTCATCGGCTTTTTGTGGTGGCGTGTAGACGACTTCGCCAGTATTAACGTTTTTTAATTCGGTCCCGGGTAAACGTCGCAGGCCTGCATTGTTGTGCTCAAGATGCTGTTGCACGACCAGAATATCATGTAGCCGAATAGTTTTTGTCTTGTGTATCGTTGCGAAAGCTTGTTTTAACGCAATAGCGTAGTCTTGAACTTCTTTAGTGGCAGGGTTAACGAGTGCGTCCTCGAAAAGGTTCGCTTTATAGAGTTCATCGTGAGTGGTTACAATATTTTCGACTTCAGAGCTGTCATATAGATATTAGCCTTTTCTATGTATTCGATTCGATATATGTATAAAAAATCGTGAATATTATATTAAAAACTATTTATGTATAGAAAAGTTTATTTTTTATACATAATTTAGACTAGTTTCAGCGGCGATGCTGTTTCTGCCCACGGCCTTAAGAAAAAAGGCACCCTATCAGAATAAGCTTTTGTGACTTCAAAATAACGAATTACCTTGCAGGTATTTTGGTATGGGGCGCATAAAAAAATCAAAGATTGTCAATCTTGGATAGTAGCGAAGGCAATAGGTGCTGACAAACTGACTATTACCTGCTATAACATATAAACAGATACATTAAATCACTGCATGAAAGCCTGCAATAAGCTGCTGTTTTCCATGAATAATTGTTTTTTAACAATGCATTAAGTTTAATTTAATCCCTGCATTTCTTATGCGGTTTTTAGGTTTTCACTGCTTTTTCACCAATTAACGAGAGCAATGTAGTCCATGTCTGAGCTTGCTGATAACATAATTTCATCATTGAAATCTGGGCCGATGTCGGCGGCTGAACTTGCTCGTGGTTTGCGGGTTGATGCAACAACGGTTACACGGCAGATGAGTCGCTTGGGTTCACAAGTTATTAAAGCAGGCAAGGGGCGTGCTACGAGCTGGCTATTAAGGCGTAATTTACCCCTGCTGCCGAAGCAAACTGTGCTGCCAATTTATCGTATTAATGGTGAGGGGCAGGCGGAGAAAATGGCGCTGCTAAATATCGTGTATCCCGATGATAGTTATTTGGTGGAGTATTTTCGGGCGGATGACGCCAGCGGTGAAGTGGTCTCGGAGTGGAAGTTTTATGATTCCTTGCCATGGTGGTTGTCCGATATGAGACCACAAGGGTTTTTGGGGCGTTCTTTTGCTCAACAGCTAAGAAATCAAGGCGAGCCACTTGATTCTGACCCTAATAAATGGTCGGAAGATACGGTACTTGCTGTGCTGGCGAAGTTTCCGCAAGATCATGTTGGCAACCTCATAGTGGGCGATGCGGCTTACACCCGGTGGTTGGAAACTCCTCAAGAAGCAGTGATTAGCGAGGAGCAGGCCGGCATTAAGGCCGAAGCTATTGCGCGTGGTGAGCATTTCGATTCATCGGCTAAAGGTGAACAGCCTAAATTCACTGCAACGCTTGGTGAGGGGGAATGTATCGTTAAGTTCTCTGGCCGGGTGACGCAAACTGAGGTTGATTCAGTGGCGAATCGTTGGGCGGATTTACTCCACGCAGAAGCGCTTGCTGCTGAGGCATTGAATACTGTGATTCCCGAAGAGGCTGCCCATAACCGAAGTTTTAATGTTGATGGACGAACGTTGCTTGCTTCAATGCGGTTTGACCGAACCCAGAGGGGTGGGCGAGTGGGTGTCATATCGTTTGCGAGTTTGGATTTAGAATTTGTGGGGAAAGCTAATGGGCATTGGCCTGAAATTGCAGATGCCTTATATCAGGAAGGTGTTATTACTGAAAAGGCAGTGACGCGTTGCAAGGTTGCCCGGGCTTTCGGCCAACTTATCGCAAATTCCGACATGCATTTAGGTAACGTCTCCGCACTTAATATTGGGGGGCGACCTTATGAGTTGGCTCCGGTTTATGACATGCTGCCGATGCATTATTCACCAACTAGCGCGGGTGACTTGCCATCGGAAACTTTCAATATACGTGTTCACCCGAATGTTCCACAAATATGTTGGCAAACAGCTTATGTTGCGGCACATGAGTTTTGGGAAAGCGTGCTGGAAAGTACCGTTATTAGTCGTCATTTTAAAAGTTTGGCAAGCCAGCAGCTGCAAGTAGTTAAGGACTATGAAGCTACGATAGCAAAGATGGCTTAGGGTGCCTTCAAAAAAATAATAAGGGCTGGCCAAACATGGTATGGCAGCAACAGCAGTTGGTACCGCCAATCACTTTGCTATGATTTAAATAGCGTCAGGGTAATGCTCTTTCAGTAACTCATTGACAACAGGCAGGTTTTGTCCGAGTTTCTTTAGCCCAAGCAGACGAGTTTTGCTGAACCTGGCATCTTTGGGCACAAGACGCATGATATAGGCCGAGCGTTTGCCCTGGTGTACATCCTCTGACTTGTGGAAAAAGGCGTTACAAAAAAGAAGCGCATCGCCGGCGTCGACTGAAGGCGTAACCTTGGTTCGCTCTAAGTAGTCATACTCTTGCTGAGTTATTTGAAACGGCATGTGTTCGGGCACTGATGAGTCGACGACGCGCACCAGAGAGTGCAATTGGTTTGCTTCCCGAATGAGAGATAATCGAACGGCTCCCTCCTCCATGACAATGGATAGCTGTCCGGAGCCTTCCTCTTTGACCGGCGTTAAAGGAATCCAAACTGTCAGCATGTCTTCCGGATGCTCCATAAAGCCGATAGAGTCAAAGTCGGTGTGGAAGGGGAACCCTTGGTCATCGGGTGTCTTCTCCAGGTAAAGATCGGTCAAAATACGGTAATTGGGTAAGAGCTCCTCAATGGTCTCGATGATGCTTAACTCTTGGTCGCGGAACACCATAGGCCCATAGATAGCCTTCTGGTAAATATCGGCGTACCACGTCTTCCCGTTTGGCATCGCATCCAGCTTGGTGGCCAATGCCGCTTGTGTTTCTTTGCTTAGCACGTTGTGTAACACCTCACCATGATGCGGAGAAATGTTCTTCAGAAAATCGGGACGATTGTGCACATGAACTCCTTACTGGATGACTGAGGAGAATAAATAACAACAAACATAGTTTAGCAATTAGGAAAATACTTGGCTAAAATTTAGCTGAGCAACAACTAGACCCTACCAACATAAAGCATCGTAATAAGTACGCTTTCAACGTACTTTCGGTCATGGTGTGATAGATTGATCCGTCGCAATGTGTGCCTTGAAAAGAACACCTCTATTTAGGGAGATTCCAATGCGAAAAACGGACAAGAAGCTAGAGCGTGAAATTATCCGCGAACTCACTCAGGTTTGCGAAACGGCCAAGTTTGAGCATGAAGGCTTTAGTTGGCTGACCCACGAGGTGGATTACCAGCGCTTTCCACAAAGCTTAAAGGTAACGCTGGTTTTTAATGAACAGGTGAGTGAAAACGTTATGCGGTCAGAGTTCAAAAGCCTGATTCCAGAAGTGCAGTCTGCGCTTAGACCAATAATTGGTGCTATGCTACCGGTTGAACAAATTGAAGCTCGCTGTGAACATAGGCTTCAGTAAACCGTGTCTGCAAAAAGTCTGGTGGTTTATGAGCTTGCCGATAACGTTATCCGACGAGTTTATTACTCGCCTGCAGATTAGCGCGTTTAGCGCAGCTCTGGCTTCTGCTATCGCTCTTGCGTTGACATCTAACCCCGTAACCGTTATCAAGTTAACAAAACAACAGGAGACAAGTAATGTTTGAATATAAGAAAATTGCACTGGCAGTTTCGCTAGTACTAATGACAACGGCGTGCTCTGACGCATCCAAAGAAGAAGCAACCAAAACCACTGCTGAGGCTCAAAACGCAACCGCACAAAATGGTACCCAGCATACGGCGCAAACCGAATCGGAAAAGGCCAATAAACTGTTTGAAGACATTTTTATGGAAAATGTCATGCGCAGCCCAATGTACCAGTCTTATCTCGGTATTAAGGAAGATCAGGACAAATGGGATGATATTTCTGAAGCCGCTGCTCAGGAAGAACTTGAGCTGCAAAAAAAGCAGCTTGACCGCGTAAAGGCACTTGATGAGTCAGAGCTTAATAAGCAGACCAAAATAAGCTTTATGCTGATGAAGCAGAAGCTGGAAAATGATATTGCTGATTTTAAATGGCGTCATCATAACTACCCGGTCAATCAAATGTTTGGCATGCATTCGAGCGTGGCATCGCTACTGATTAACCAGCATGGTATTAGCAGTGTAGATGATGCGGAAGACTACATTTCACGTCTCAACGGCCTGCCGGGATTATTCGATCAGTTGGCAGAAAACTTAGAACTGCGCGCCGAAAAAGGCATTATCGCACCTAAATTCGTTTACCCATACGTAATAAGCGACAGCGAAAATATCATTACTGGGGCACCATTTGATGACGGCGAAGCCAGCGCTTTATGGGCGGACTTTTCAAAGAAAGTCGATGAATTAGATGTTGACGATAGTCAGCGCGATGAGCTGTTAAATTCAGCTAAGAAAGCCTTGCTGGAGTCAGTACAACCGGCTTATGAAAACTTAATTACCGCCGTAGAGGGTATTGCTGAGCAGGCCACTACTAAAGACGGTGCGTGGAAACTTCCGAACGGCAAAAAATTCTATAATAATGCATTAAAACGTACCACCACGACCGACCTGACTGCTGATGAAATTCACCAGATTGGCTTAGATGAGGTCGATCGTATTCATGAAGAAATGCGCGGCATTATGAAAGAAGTTGAATTTGATGGCACGCTGCAAGAATTCTTTGTACACATGCGCAACAGTGAAGAGTTTATTTACCCGAGCACCGAAGAAGGCCGCAAGCGCTATTTAGATGAAGCGACTGCCTACATCGACAATATGCGCGGGCGTCTGGATGAGTTGTTCATTAACAAACCCGAAGCGGGCTTAATTGTAAAAGCAGTAGAACCTTTCCGTGAGAAATCGGCCGGTAAAGCCTTCTATCAGCAGCCATCAATGGACGGCACGCGTCCGGGTACCTACTACGCCAACCTGTATGATATGTCCTCAATGCCAACCTACCAGATGGAGGCATTGGCTTATCACGAAGGTATTCCCGGGCATCACATGCAAATTGCTATTCAGCAAGAACTGGAAGGTATTCCTAAGTTCAGACGTTTCGGGCGTTACACCGCTTACAGCGAGGGCTGGGGACTTTACACCGAGAAACTGCCAAAAGAGATTGGTCTTTACGAAGACCCGTACTCTGACTTCGGTCGCTTAGCTATGGAACTGTGGCGTGCGGTCCGCCTGGTGGTTGATACCGGTATTCATGACAAAAAATGGACGCGCGAAGAAGGTATTGATTTTTATGTCAACAATACGCCAAACGCGAAAGCCGACGCTGTGAAGATGGTTGAGCGACACGTTGTTATGCCAAGTCAGGCGACTGCCTACAAAATTGGCATGATGAAGATTCTGGAGTTACGTGAAAAAGCGAAGACAGAACTTGGCGATGCTTTTGATATTCGTGAATTCCACGATGTTGTCTTAGGCAGTGGCCCGGTACCGCTTAATATTCTGGAGCAATTCGTTAACGACTATATTAAAGAGACGAAAAACTCTTAACGGCGAGTCGGCAAGAACGACAAGATCAGTGAAATATTCAGCGCATCACCTTTTAACAAGGTGGTGCGTTTTTATAGAAACCATTCATTCAGTCCTCTCTATAGAAGTTCCAATCTCTGCAAAACCGCGCTAGCATAAGAAAAAAGCAGAAAAAGCGATTTATGAAATATTGGCGTAAATATCACCCTACTATTGGTATTGCGACCGCATCAGGTAAGAATGAAAGTCCTAGTGCGGAGCTGCTCTTGCAAGCGGCTGATAAAAATCTTTATCAGGCCAAAGCGGATGGCAGGAATACGGTTGTGACTAGCTGTGACGACCTTGCTTTCGGCACCGCTCAGAGCAGTATTTAACCTCTTCCCAGCAATTTTTCCATTTTTTACGCCAGGTAAACGGGCGTTGGCAAACTGCGCACACTTTACTTGGCAAGTGGGGTTTTTGATGCGCCAATTGAAATACTCCTATCTGAAGTAATGCAGAGCGTTTTAACTGCGCGACAACGTCTTAATTAAATGCCAGCCAAATTGAGTTTTTACCGGACCATGTACTTCCAGCGTGGGTTTACCGAACACCACTTTGTCAAAAGCAGGAACCATTTGTCCGCGGCCAAATTCGCCTAAATCACCACCCTTCTTGCCTGAGGGGCAAACTGAGTGCTTACGGGCTAAATCGGCAAATTTAGCGCCTTCTGCCAGTTTTTGTTTTAGCTTCCCGGCTTCATCTTTGGTTTTTACCAGAATATGTACTGCGTGTGCTTTTGCCATTCTTACCTCCGTTGGCTTGTCGACCTTATTCATGGATTTTGGTCGCGGTCCAGTTAACGGCTTGCCAGAGACCATCGCGCTCAATTAAAACACCGGTATTGTAATAGTATTGAGTGACTTTTCCCTCTTCTTCTGCGGTGAGCGTGAAATTAAATACCACAGTGTCGCCGAACGGTTTTACTTCGATATCTTCTGCCCCGTACCAAACGTTAACCTCTCCAGGATCTTTCGGTCCAGCACCGTCTAACTCTGACATCAGATACGCTTTGCCGAAGCGATTTCCGCTGGAGCTGGTGTAAGTTAAGTCTTCTGCCCAGAAACGCTCATGAGCTTCAGGGTCATTAATGCTGGCGCCATACAAGAAATCTTCAACCGCCTTAGTTGTCGCTTCTTCAACGCTTTCTTGCGCAAAGGCGGAGGTGCTGAATAACAGAATAAAAGCCAGTATTAGGTAGCGCATATCATCATTCCTTTAAGTTGGTCGATTGTTTTAAGTATGCTGTAAGCATATGGCAAGCTTTCATGCACAGCAAACAGGTTTACAATGCTTATCAAACAAACGGAACTTCAACTAAAAGCGCAGCCGCATGGCTTTCACTTGACCTAAAGCGACTAATAAGAAAGGTAAGACGTGCTGGTGTTGTCTCATGGGCATGACGTTACTCCAGTTAATGAACTAACACGACGTTGAGGTTTATTTTGTGATAATTTATTTTCAAAACCTATTGTCAGAAAAAAGCGATGTTAAAAAAAGCGGTAATAGACGAGTTGAAAATTGCGTTATTCTCGAGGTCAAGGGTTTGGCAGAGCGTTTGTAGTAGCTCTACTGGAACAGGCCTGGGTTCAGGAGCACCTACAATTTATTACGTTAAATGTGTACCCCGAAAACGCACCCGCCAGAGGGCTTTATCGAAGCCTGGGTTTTCACGAAGTCGGTGAAAATCAGGGGATGGTCGCCATGCGGTTAGAGAAAAAATAATGCAACGAACTTTGCTTTGTACTTGGTATAAACGAGCCGTTATCGGCTGCCATTAAACCCATTCATACGGACTTCCCATGACAGATAATGAGTTGCATCGGCGTCGCTTAATTTCAGCAACACAGTCGGAAGAATCTATTGCAAAAATAGAGGGGCAAGGCTCGTTTAAGCTGGCATTTGCCGATAATGAATTCTTACTGCAAGACAATTTGCGAGCGGTACGCTTGCAACTGGAGTATCTAAAGCCTGAGCTGACCCTGGAAAAGCACCAGATAGACGCCACAATTGTCGTGTTTGGAAGTGCTCGGTTTTTATCCCCTGAGCAGGCTCAGCACGACCTTAGTATTGCGGAACAAGCTTTAGCAGCAGAGCCGAATAACGACAGCTTAAAAGACAAGCTAAAAAACGCTCAGCGGGCATTGAAAAATAGCGCTTACTATCAGCAGGCTATGGACTTTTCGCGTATAGCGACGGAGCATAATCTTCGGCATCATGAGGAGAACCTGATGATTGTCAGTGGTGGTGGTCCGGGCATTATGGAAGCCGCTAACCGCGGAGCTATGGAGGCCGGTGGTAAGAGTATCGGGCTTAATATTGTCTTACCTCGCGAGCAAAAACCGAACCCTTACATAACGCCGGAATACTGCTTTCAGTTTCATTATTTTGCTATCCGCAAAATGCATTTTTTACAACGTGCCCGTGCGTTAGTTGCCTTTCCCGGTGGTTTTGGCACGCTCGATGAGTTGTTTGAAACCTTAACTCTGGTACAAACCAAAAAGTCAGAGCCGGTACCCATTGTGCTGGTTGGCTCTGAGTTTTGGAGCAGACTGATAGACTTTGACTTGCTGGTAGAAGAGGGCACGATTGCCGAGCAGGACTTAGCTTTGTTCCAAATATTGGATACCGCTGAAGAAGCCTGGCAGGCTATTTGCCATTATTATGACTTAAAAAATGGGAGCAAGACTTAACTTGCTCCCAACATGGAGTTAAACCATAGGCTTTGTGCTTTTACCGCTCTCACCGGTGCGGCGCCACAAGCTGGTGATACGCGCTGAGCGAACGATAAGCCAGGTCATGGCGAACAATCCGACACCTAAGCCAAGCGCTAACCAACGGTTATAAATAGTGGCCGAATAAACGCCGCCGTTACCAACAGGAACGACTTCGGGGGGCATTAACGGCAGCCCGTGGCGCTCGGCCATGGTTTTAATACCAATGAAATGAATGCCCGGAATATCTTCCTGTAAGAAATAACCCATTACGGTATCCACAGCAAAAGCGCGTGAAGGGGCGTCTTCCTGTAAGCCTGACTTGAACAGGTCATCAATACCCGGAGGACCGACAATGGTCGCGCCACCGCCCGCGTTGACGAACGCTTTGTACTGACGATCGGCCGAATACTCACGGAAGATGGCAATACGATCAGCAACCGCTTCTTGATAGTTGGCTGGCTCAATTAAGTTAATGCCAGCATTCTCAATACTATTACGTATTGAATTAATACCGTCTTCAGGGATACCAATGCCACGGTCTTCAATACCGCCGATAGACGCATAAACCGGCTTTAAAGAGAGCACTCCGGCGTTGCGAAGCTCGCGCTCCATATCCAGCCACAGGAAATTGGGTACGTTAGCCCCCCATTGTGACGATGATGCGGATGCAATAATTACGGCTTCGGCTTCCATTGCCTCAATGGCAGAGTAAACGGCAAGGTTCAGGGCAGGGAAAGAGCCTGATACGGTAACGGCAACTAAATCTCCCTGTTTTACGCCGGCGTCTGCCATCAGTTTAACGGCTACAGCGGCCCAGTTGGGATTAACGGTGGTTTGTTTTGATTCGCGTCCGCCATGATTGGTCGTAACAATACTGTTTTCTAAACCAACGAAACCAGAGCGTTGCGGATCAAATTCAGGGTTAATGGGGGCTATTTGCGCTCGCAGTGGCTTTAGAACCTGCATGCCTTCGCGCATAATTTTTGCAGCGTTAACCATGGTTGCGTAGTTGTCATCTACTACCGGGTCACGTTGTTTTACGTTTTCCGCGGCAACCATAACAATGACCGACAGCACGATGAGAAAAATTAACCCCCAGGTTGGTACGCCCGAAGAACGCCAGTAAATCTTTGTGAAACTACTCATAATTGGTCCTCCTGTTACCAGCCCGGCATCTGAAAGGCTTGGCTTGCTTCGTACATTTGTAATGATTCCGGCATAATCACAATAAGTGCCAGTCGAACCAATACGGCGGTTACCGCGAGTCCACATAAGGTTTGTAGAACGCCTTGCCGGTCAAACCAAATAGCAATAAGCCCGGGAATAATATAACCAATGATGCTGCTTTCCATAATTGACATCATAAAGCTGGATTCCAGCGTGGCGATTTGAGCCTGAGCATCATCGCCGCCTGCAATCATTTGCAAATCTACCCAATTAACGAGGTTGCCAAGGAAAAAATCCATCAAGCCGGCAATGAGATACCCGGTAAGAATCATAATAATAGTTTGGCGACGGCCATAGATAATAGCGAAGCTGGCAATAATTCTGACAATGAGATAGGTGATTAGCGCAGCAACAAGCGTGATAGCCAAGCTTAAAGGGTCAGTCAGCTGTAATGCAACATAACCAGGGACAACCAAGCCGCCAGCGGCCAAGCCCAAGGTTTGAGTCAGTAATAAGGTAAAAAATAAGCCGACCCCAATGGCAACGGCCAGAATGTTTAATGCAATCATAGATCTTCCTCCTTGATTGCCCGGTTCTGGAAGAAGCGAGCGACTTCTTCGCCACCGCCATGAATATTGCACATGCCAACAACTAATGCGCTGCTGCCGGACTCTTCTAAAATTGTTTCGGTTATTTCGGTCATATGAGCATTTTCCATGACTAATAATTTTTCTGGGTCCATGCCATATTTCACGGCATTACGGACAAAGATAAAGGTGCCGGAGCCCATCAGCAGATACTTGTCAGCCTGGCTCCAGTTGACGGCGTCTTCGGCCATTTGCTGAGAACGATGAGGGCGGTCGGCGCGGCAGTTAATCAAGACGATTTTGCGGCGGCCTTGGCCATATTTCTCCAGCATGTTTTCCCAGATACGACCGGTAGATTCAGGGTCGTTGGCAGCAAAAGCGTTAACAAACACAATTTCGCGTTTGAAATAATTAACATGAAGAACCTGCATAGCACCGGCCTCGGGTTCTAGTGCAACCATGCCGTCTAAGGCTTTTTCCCGGTTTACGCCAAGGTGTTCGCAAACATTGAGTGCCAGTGCCACATTCTCCGCATGCTCTGCATAGCGGAAACGCTTCATGGTTTCTTCAGTGATACCATTCACTTCGTCTTCTGTTACGCCATGCAACTGGCTTTTACGGTCTTTGCAGGAGTGTTTAAATACATCGAGTAAGTCGCGTTCGGCGGTGAATAAGTCGCCTTTAATGGGGGTGCTGCCTGCCAAAGCTAAGGCTACGTCGTTTTCTCCCGGACCCATAACATCTAAATGGTCCGCGCGAGCGTTGGTAATGACACCAACTGTTGAACGCACCATGCGTAATTCGCTGAGCGACTGGTACTGGGGCTGCAGTGCCATACATTCTATAACCACAATTTCAGGTTTTAATGCAGCCATTCTTTTTAGGGTACGCATTTGTTCAATAATATTGGCACCGCTAATGCGGTAAATAGGAAATTCCCGGCCTTCGGGGTCGGTAATAGCGGCTGCTGAGCCGGTTGTTTTGGCGCAGATTCGTTTCCCGCCACTACGCAATCCGGCAGCGATTAACCGGGTAACGCTGGTTTTTCCGCGGGTACCATTAACATGAACCCGAACCGGAATTTTCCGAACCAACGCCCAGTGCCGAACGGCCTCGAAAAAGCCGGCAATGACAAGAACAACCCATAGTGCAGCGACAATGGTCAGCATATTGGGTATTTCCACAGTCCCTCCTCCTGAAGAAAGTTGCTTAAAACAGGACTATAGTTACAGGGAACGCCTGGCGCTATTGTTTTTAGAGATCTTTACAAACGGACAATAAGAAAAGCCTAAAACACCGCAACTTGACGATAATTAATCGGTTTCAAGAATTGGCTGAAGCACGTCTGCCCGCCCATCAATTTCGGTAAGAAGTTCTAAGCCAAGCAGCCCGGCAAGCATGGGGTAAATATGGATGTTCTCAAAACGCTCAATTTTTTTGTTGTTATCCAACGCAGGACCCGTCGCAACGAAAAAACCATCCATCTCCCGCGTACCGTAATAGCCGTGGGTACCGCCATCTGAGCGCTGCTCTGCTGGTCGGGTGGCAAAGGTATCAGGGGCTTTAGTGCCTAATACAATAGCCGGTACGCGAGGGCCGTCGGTAAAGTGTCTTTTTGCCAACTGTTTTTCTGACTCTACATGAAACGCCATATTTGTCATCTCAGTAAGGCGTGTGCGTAGCGACTTAACCTGTTGCTCAGAGGTTCCTTGGTTGGCGTAAATAAGCAGACGAGTCTGAGCATTAATAACAGTGAATAAATTGTCGTCAATGCTCAGCTCGTCAACTTCCATCATTTTATCGGCGAGAATAGGTGCCATGCCGTGATCGGAAACCAGCACCAGGTTTACTGATGGGTCTACTTCAGTTTGCAGACGTTGCCATAACTCGCCAATAAGCTCATCAACATGTTTTACCGCGCCTTTAACCTGTTTAGAGTCCGGACCAAAACGGTGTCCCATACTGTCAACCACTGAAAAATACCCGGTGACAAGTCTGGGACGAGCTTGTTCCGGTAATTGTAACCATTCAATAATTTGATCGACTCGCTGGCGATTAGGAACGGGAGTACTGTAATGATAGAAATAACTGGGCGTCCGACCATTAATACGAGCATCAGATTCAGGCCAAAAGAAAGTCGCTGCTTTAACACCTTGGAATTCCGCAAGGTTCCACAAAGGTAACGCGGTTATCCAGCTGCTGTCTTCTAAACCATCACCCATACTGTATTTTTGCTGGCGCTCGGTGTCGTAAAAATTATTATCGACCAGACCGTGGTTCGTGGGATAACGCCCAGTAATAATAGATAAATGATTAGGAAAGGTCTTTGACGGATAAACCGGAATAAGGCCTTCACTTCGAACGCCCTGTTCGGCCAGCTTAGCGATGTTCTTAGCATCGTGCTTTTCAATGTAGTCATGACGAAAGCCGTCAATTGAAATAAGCACCACAGTTTGCTCATTACTTTTACCGAAGGTAAAGGAAGAAAAAACGACGAGACAAACTGCCAACAGTATTTTCATAATAAATTCCAGTATCCGATTTTAGACCTTTTTAACAAATTCAGATTTCAGTTTCATGGCACCAATACCATCAATTTTACAATCGATGTCATGATCACCTTCAATTAAACGGATATTTTTAACTTTCGTGCCGACTTTAACGACTGAAGAAGAACCTTTAATTTTAAGATCTTTAATAACAGTGACTGTATCGCCGTCTTCGAGCGGTGTGCCGTTAGCATCACGAAAAGAGGGGGCGTCATTGGTGGTTTTCGGCTCATTTTCAGACCATTCATGTCCGCATTCGGGGCAAATTAATAAGTTACCATCATGGTAGGTGAAGCTTGAATTGCATTCAGGACAGGCCGGAAAACTGCTCATATCAGATCCTTTAGAGGCGATGAAAGAGGGCGGATTATAGCCTGTCACAGTTGCTGGCCGCAATTGGCGCTATAAAGACCGCATGGTCGTTCAGTGCCTTCACTGTTTTATGTATTATGGCATTACCAATCTGGCAGCGCTGAAAGTCACAAAAAGTGATCGTTTTGTGCCGAAATGGGTACCCGTAATAGGTTTGGTCAATTGTTTTGGGTTGGCCGTTTTTTGCCGTGGCAGGTGTTTTTGTCGGGCGTTATTTTTATTGTCTTGATTCTGCTGATACATCAGCTGAGACGTTAAGAGGTCTACATGCGAGATATTGTTATTCTGCACGAAAATGAAGAGTGGCTGGTACCGCTCAGAGCAGAGTTTAAAAAGTGTGGCGTAGAAGCGAAAGAATGGTTTCTGGACAGCGGAGTTGTTCCTTTTTCCGAGCTTCCGGAAGATGCGGTTTACTACAACCGCATGAGTGCTTCGTCGCATACCCGAGGACACCGGTTTGCACCGGAGCTGACTCGTATGGCATTAACCTGGTTAGAAAATAATAACCGAACGGTGGTGAATGGTACCCGAGTGCTGGCGCTGGAGGTCTGTAAGCTGTCGCAGTATGCCGCGCTGCAAAAAGCAGGGCTCAACGTACCTAAAACTCAGGCCGTAGTTGGCAAAGAGCTACTTGCTCAAGCGGCTGAAAAATTTGCTCAGTGGCCGTTAATTTTAAAACCTAACCGTGGCGGTAAAGGTTTAGGGGTTATTAAGTTTGATGATGTTTCTGGTCTGGAAAGTTACCTCGATAGCGATGATTATGAAGAACCTTTAGACGGTATCTGGCTTTTACAAGAGTACATTCAGCCGAAACAGCCGCACATTACCCGCAGTGAGTTTGTTGGTCAAAAGTTTGTTTACGCGGTTAACGTTAATACAGAACAGGGCTTTGAGTTATGCCCGGCCGATGTATGCAGCGTGGATGATGCGTTTTGTCCAACCGACGAAACTCCGGCTGAAGACAATCAACCCAATAAATTCACTATTACGCAGCGCTTTAATGACCACGAAATTGTTTACGCGCTGGAAGCTTTTCTAAAAGCCAATGACATTGATGTGGCAGGTATTGAATTTATCGAAGACGCCAAAGGCGAGCTTTACGTTTACGATGTGAATACCAACACCAATTATAACCAAAGTGCTGAGCGTGAAGCCGGTGTTAAGAAAACCGGAATGGGTGCGTTGGCCGATTATTTGGTGAACTTAGCTAAATAAGAGTTGGCAAAAAAATAGCCCCATAAAAATGGGGCTATAAAGAACCAGGGAGAGACTGGTTTTTAGAACGAGTATTCTACGCCCAGAGACGCGGTTTGAGGTTTGTTTGGACGCGCACCGTGAGGTAAGCGAGCAACAATTTTCTGCTGATCGAACAAGTTCTCAACTTTGAAATAAACCGCCATGTTGCTGTCAACTTCATAACGGCTGACAAAATCAGTCACAAACAGTGATTCGGTTTTGTTAAAGCGATTGTTGTCACGGTTACAGCCAATATCAACGCACATTTCGTCAGCGTATTTGGCAACGACATAGTTTACCCAGCCGTTGTTGTTGTCCAGAGCAACGCGAACGCTGAAGATGTTTTGCGGAATATCACTTAACTCATCGCCGTCGATAAAGCCTTTTACCGCATTATCTTCACTGATTTCACCCTTAGTGTAGGTATAAGCAAAATCAACGGGCATAAGGAACTGGCCGACTTCAAATGTGTTACTTGCCTGCAATTCCAGACCGGTTACCGTTGATTCACCCAGCACAAAAGAACCGGACTCAGCACCGTTATCACACGGGGTAGAAATTGAGCATTGCTGCGTTTTGTTACTGAAGTCACTGTAGAACCCTATAGCTTCTGCAAAGAACGAGCCTTGATTAAAGCGAAGGCCGGCTTCGTAGTTGTTGCTGGTTTCTGGCTCCTGGAAATTTTTTGCGCCGCCACCTAACGGTGAGAATCCTTTGTGCGCGCCAGCCAGTACTTGCCAGTTGTCGTTCACGTCATAAGTGAATGAAACACCCGGTAACCATTCGTCGCTGTCGTTTGAACGAGTGCCGTCAAGTTCTGTACGTGAAGCATTGGCAAACTGATTGCGAAAGGACTCGACGTCTTCGTAGCGCAGTGCGAAGTGCACGTTAAGATCTTCGGTTGCCTGCCATTGGTCAGTGATCCACAAGCTTGTTGCATCAGCACCTTCTAAACGGTTATTGCCACCGCTTGGCATAACTTCGCCTTGAAAAACGAGGCTGCCGTTAACCTGGTCATAAATTTCAACCGGCTGGAAGCGATCCATTTCGTCGGTATGATCACGAACCCCCACTTCCAGATTATGAGTGCCTAAAGCGAACTGCGCGTTGGCTTCAACACCTTTAGACTCATAAGCTCGGTTATTGTTTTTGTAGTTTAAGCCTGCTTCGTCCTGCACGCCGTGTAAGATAGCTAAAGCATCCGCGTCGCCCTTATTTGCGTTGTTGATGTATGCATTGCCACCATCGAGTTTGAACCAGTTACGGGCAAATTCGTTGTAGTAACCCAAAATATTGATGGTTAGGTTATCGGTTGCGTCAAAGGCATAGTTTAAGCTGTAACCGGTATGCGAGTTATCCATCTGATCAATTTCAGACAGCCCATAACGGCGATTTTCATTCTGAGCAAAATCGGCGTCTGTTAAACCGAGGTAAGTTTCATTGGAGATTTCTTCTGAATACTGCACTTTAGCCAGCAGGCTTTGGCGATCACCGGTCCACTGAAGCTTGGCTACGTAGTCTTCAATATCAAAGCCAGTATCACGACTGCTGCGGTCAATGTTTTTAAAGCCGTCGCTGCTGCGCTGAACGGTTTCTAGTAAAAAGCCCCACTGGCCTTCAGTTCCGCCAACATGAGCGTGAATGTCACGACTGCTGTTCTCGCCAAACTGAGTCAAAACCTGACCGCTGAAGTCTTCAGGAATCGGCGTTGAAACTAAGTTTAAAACACCACCGGTTGTTTGTGGGCCATGGCGTAATAACGGCGCGCCTTTTAGGACTTCAACCGATGACATGCGGAAAGTCGTTGGGAAGTAATAAGCCGCCGGGTTGGAATAAGGAGCCGGCGCCATCATAACGCCGTCTTCCATCAGAGTGACCTTTTCGACACGCTTTGCAGTTGCTGCACGAATACCAATGTTTGGACGCAGGCCTTGGCCATCCTCTTCACGTACGTAAATACCCGGGATAGTTTTCATCAATTGATTAATATCGCTGGGTACTTCAATACGCATTTGTTCTTCATCGACAACAGCGCCAGAGCCTGCGATTTGGCGGGAATCGGCTTTATTGCCAATGATTTTGATTTGCTCAATTTCAGTATCGACAACAGCGGCGTTATTTGCCAATGCCGGAGCCGCAAGAGCGGTAAGTATGGTGCTAGCTAAAATTGTTTTTTTCATATTGGGGTCAACTTATTTTTTGAAAAGTGATTTAAGTTTTCGTGAATTAGGTGACAAGAATGATAATTAAAACAAGAATGATTCGCAATAAAGATTTTTATTATTTTTTTAATTTAAAGTATCGTTTTTTAGAATAGTTATGCGCCAAGCACATTCATTTAATCAAATGATCGAAGGGCAAGACTGTCTTCTTTCAAAACCAATTCATCAAAAAGAATTTGAGGAGCTCGTGCAATTACCTGCACATTCTATAGAATCCTACCTTAACAGCTAACAATAACAGGATGGCAAGTATGCCCGGTATGACTATTAAAGGAAGTGTCTCTACTTTCGCTGCAATGCTGCTGTCAGGTTGTGCACTTTTATCGCCAGCAGAGAACGCGGAAACCTATTATCAATGTGGTGCCAGTGAATTCAGTGTGTTGCAACAAGAGCAAACCGTTCTGCTCAACTATGGCTCTGAGCTGGAAACACTTTCTCAGGCGGTCAGCGGTTCCGGCGCTCGTTACTCGAATGAGAAAGAGCCTGTTACTCAGTATTGGAGCAAAGGGAATGAAGCGGATATCACCTGGCGTGGCCAGGAAATGCCGTTATGCGTTGAGCGCGGTACCTTACCCAAACATTTTACCGCCAGAGGGAACGAGCCGTTTTGGCAAGTTGCAGTAAACCCACAACATATGGCGCTGACGACCCCGGCAAGTGAAGCTATTATTGATTTACAACCAGCCGAAGTTGTGTCAGAACAGCCTTATGAGTGGCGCATTGAATCGACTACCGATAAACACTTAATTGTTATTGATAGACTCTGTCGCGATTCAATGAGTGGTCGTTTGTATCCATACCAAGTGGATTTGCAAGAGTCTGATCGTATGTATTCTGGTTGTGGTGGTGATAGCGAATGGTTGCTGCAGGGAGCTAACTGGGAACTGGTTGAATTTGAAGACTATGCACTCAACTCGAAGCCTGCAACCATTCAGTTTTTAGAAAACAGTCAACTCGCCGGTTTTAATGGCTGTAATCGCTATTTCGGCAGCTACAATATGGGCGGTGAACTGGCTCAGCTCAGAATAACCGGTAGTACTAAAATGGCTTGCAGCAATGCAGCAGATAAGCTTTCCAGACAGTTTAGTGAGGTACTGGAGCGTGTTTATCACGTTAATATTGATGACAACGGTCGCTTGGTACTGAGTACCCGGGGAGGTCGTAAAATGGTGTTTAAGCAAAAAAACGACTAACGGTTAGGGTCTCATTACTGACAAACGACGCACAAATCAGAGAGCTTTGGGGAACACCCGTTCAGGTAACTGTCGATAAAGACTAACCTTTGGTCGCAATGGCACTTGCTATCGTTGCAATTGGTTTCGGTTCGGAGTATTAAAGATAGAAAGAGTCGAACGAATATTTGGGGTCAGTATGTTAAAAAAAATAGCGATGGGTTTAACAGTAGCCTTGGCGGGGCATTCGGCACAAGCGGGCGAGTGGCTGCATTGTGGAAATGTTTTTGATAGTGACAGCGGACGCCTGGCAGGTGAACGTTATATTGAAGTGACCGATAACAAGATTACCGCTATAAAGGTGAATGGGCCAGGTGGCGACGCCTCAGTAACCGATTTAAGCACGCATACTTGCTTACCGGGCTTTATTGATCTTCACGTGCATCTCGACGGGCAGTCGGGCCCTGATTCTTATATCAAGCAGTTTACTGAAAACCCGGCCGATTTAGCCTTAAAAGCCCAGCACTATGGTTTGAAAACCTTAAACGCCGGGTTTACCACCGTAAGAAACCCGGGAGGTTCCGACAACGTGACAATTGCGCTGCGTAATGCGGTGAATGCGGGTGTCGTTGAGGGCCCAAGAATTTATTCGGCGGGAAAGTCTCTGGCAACTACGGGCGGTCATGCTGACCCGACTAATGGCTGGAAAGAAGAGTTAATGGGGCGGCCTACCGCTAAAGATGGTGTAATTAACAGTGCCGCCGATGCACGTGAAGCTGTGCGTCAGCATTACAAAGATGGTGCTGATTTTATCAAAATCACCGCAACTGGTGGAGTTTTGAGTATGGCCAGCAGCGGCGACAATCCTCAGTTTACGGATGACGAGCTCAAGGCATTGGTTGATATAGCTGACGACTACAACTTTCATGTTGCCGCACACGCTCATGGTAAAGCCGGTATGTTGCGCGCTGTTAAGGCTGGAATTGCATCGGTTGAACATGGCACCTATATGGACGATGAAGTGATAGCGGCAATGAAAGAACGTGGCACTTATCTGATTCCTACTATTACGGCCGGAAAGTTTGTTGCCGAAAAAGCTGAGATTGATGGCTACTTCCCGGAGGTTGTCAGACCCAAGGCGCGTGCAATAGGTCCTCAAATTCAGGATACTTTTGCAAAAGCTTATAAAGCGGGAGTGAACTTTGCCTTTGGTACAGACAGTGGTGTATCAGCGCATGGTGACAACGCCCTGGAGTTTCAATATATGGTTGAGGCCGGTGTACCGGAAGCTGAGGCCATTCAGTCCGCAACATCAATTGCAGCGACGTTTCTTAAAAACAACAACATTGGTCATCTTGAACAGGGTAAGCTGGCGGATATTGTCGCGGTAAAAGGTAATCCTTTAGATGATATTACGTTATTGCAGAATCTTAGCTTTGTGATGAAAGACGGTCAGGTTTATAAGCACCAGTAATAAGTGGTCAGGGTCAGTCAAAGCGGACTGACCCTTCTAATTTTAACGACGTATGGTCGCTACTGCGAACCTCATACTTTGTTTTGTCAGCTTCTTCGCATGCCCATAACTGCACTCGTGCAGGCAGAATAACCGGACGTTTGAAAGCCACTTCAATATAAGTCACCGCTTTTTGCTGACGCTTTTCCAGCTCAGCCTGAGCTCTTGCCATCATGTACATGCCATGAATAATCGGTGTTTTAAATCCAAACCAACGCGAAACCAGTGGATGTAAATGAATCGGGTTAAAGTCACCAGAGACGCGTGCATAGCGCCTGCCCATGCCACTACCCAATTGCCAGTGGCTCAGGTTTTTCCAGCCTGTTTCCGGCTTAAATGATTTTATTGGGGGCGCTGTCTTTTTGGCCGGGCCCGGGTTTTGACCATTCATAACCTGGTAGACACTCGAGCAGGTTGCTACCTTTTCGTTATTCTGCCAAAACTCAACCACAAACCGCGGGCGTAAACGTCGTGGCGAAACATCCGGGCCACGTTTGGGAACTGTGACGGTCGAAACAAGTTGAAAAGGTGCTTGTGTAGAAATAATCTGGTGACGTTCTATTTTATTACTAACGTGAACTAATCCGGGTGCTGGCCAGGGGAAACTGTCATCCAGCATTTGCGATAAGTGTGCTCTTTGAGCGATGCAATACAGCATAGCTAAAGGAATATCGCTAACGAAACCGTTGAATGCTTGATGGTAATGGCTCAGGTGCTTAGCGGTAGGAGCCGCAATGGAGTACTCTTTAAGCAAAGTCTCTGACTCTGTTTGAGCGTTATCTCTGCGTTTCAAGGTCAGTAAAGAACGTAGCAGCATGCCCGGCATCGGGGCGAGCTTCTGTGGGCTGGTATCAACACGTTCCATAGTGATCGTTAAACTCCATACTGACAATACGGTAATTCTCGCACATGTCTGAAGCTATCAACAGTCCGACCACTAAAAAGCCGCTCCGGTGGAGCGGCCTTTTACTGCGCGTTTACTTTTTTGTATCGAGGTTTTCGTTTAAATCTTCGTCGTGTTTTTCAAGGTCCCAGGGCAAGACGCCCGGACTGTGATGACGGAAATGAAGATAGTTTTCAAACTGATTAATAACGTCATTGATAATATCAGTTGGCTCATAGCCGAACAGATCGTATGACTGACCGCCCTGTCTAAGGAAAACTTCCGCTCGATAATACACTTCTCTGTTCTTGTCGTTACTTAAAGCGAATTCCGGCAATAGATAGTCTCTTAAACGAATTTCGTAAGAAAAATCAATATCATCATTTCGTTTAACATTGAGAATAATGCGGCTATGCTCCTCGTCGGTTTTAAATTCAGCCGGCCAGTCCTGAGTTTTTAATTCGTCCCGGACATTCTTCATACTTTCTGTGGCTGGCTCATTGATAAACTCAAGCACCGATGCTTTATTCGGAAAGTCAACTAAACCGGCCAGGCGTTTCTTCCAGTAATCGGGGCCTTCATTAACCCCTTGGCGATGAGAGTGACGGTGGCTTTGAAGACTATTAGATTGATACCCTTCAATGACTAAAGCGCGCCACATACCTGCCGCTGAGATCAAAATAATGATGGCAAAAGGTAACGCACTGGTAATTGCAGCCGTCTGCAGCGCCCCTAAACCCCCGGCAATCAGCAGCACTGAAGCAACAATTCCTTCTGTGCTTGCCCAAAAAACACGTTGCCAAACCGGGGTTTCCATCATACCGCCCGAGGATAAAGAATCGATAACCAAGGAGCCGGAATCTGACGAGGTAACGAAAAAGGTAATGATTAATAATACCGTCAGAAAGCTTAAAATACTGGTCATTGGTAAGTTTTCGTACAGTTTAAACAGCGCTATTGCCTGATTATCCTGAACTTCAGTAATTAGTGCGCTATAACCTTGGTTCATGATCATGCTTAAAGCTGTATCACCGAATACGGCAAACCAAAAGAAGGTAAAGATAGTCGGTACCAGCATAACGCCGAACACAAACTGACGAATAGTACGTCCGCGACTGATTTTGGCAATAAACAGCCCCACAAACGGAGCCCATGCAATGGTCCAGCCAAAGATAAACAGAGTCCAGTTACCAATCCAGTCACTGCGCTCATAGGCTTGCAAATTAAAGGTTCGTTCTACAATGTTACTTAAATATGCTCCGGTGTTTTGCAGGAAAGTTTCTAAAATATGAATGGTCGGGCCAACGATAAAAACAAACAGGAGTAGAAAAATAACCAGGGTCATGTTGAGTAGTGATAGTCGTTTTATCCCTTTATCCATACCCGCGACCACTGAAGCTATTGCAGCTAAGGTAATGAGACCAATGGAAACAACCTGAATCATTGTTCCGACAGGAATGTCTTCCCATAAGTAATTGAGGCCGGCGTTAATTTGAATAACGGAAAGCCCAAGCGTGGTGGCGATACCAAACATGGTGCTGAGAATGGCAAAAGTATCTATTGTGTGACCAATTGGGCCGTTGATTTTGTCGCCGATAAGTGGGTAAAGAGTAGAGCGCATAGTAAGCGGTAACCCATGGCGAAATGAAAAATAAGCCAGAACCAACCCCACCAGTCCATAAATTGCCCAAATGTGGAACCCCCAGTGGAAATAGGCAATTTGCATAGCTTGTTTAGCCGAACCGACGGTTTCAGCGGCTCCTGCAGGAGGCTCGGCGTAATGCAATATGGGTTCGGATACGCCAAAAAAGAGTAAAGCAATACCGTAACCTGCGGAAAAAAGCATGGCAAACCAGGACGTGAAGCTGTATTCCGGTTCACAATGATCAGGACCCAGCTTAATTTTCCCCCAGTTTGATACGGCCACGCCAACAATGAACATAAGAAACAGCGCGACCGCTAACATATAGAACCAACCGAAGTTGTCGGTGATACCGGCTAGTGTCCAGTCAAATAGATCACCGGCTTTCTGCGGTGCACTCAGAGTGCCTATAACCAGCAGAGCTATGACAATAACCGCAGGAAGAAATACCGGGAATAAAATTGCAGAATGCCATTTGCGCTTTTCGGCTGACATAAAAGCTCCTGTTTTTATTATAGTTTGTCTATATATAGCCTACTTAGAACGGTTTGTAATGGGTCACTTTCTATTTATTGGCTGTTTACTTTCTGGGCGCTGGGGTATCATTGGAATTGTTGTAGCAGTAAATGATGAGTGACTTAGTGGTTATGAGTGCGGACAAAAATTCGGTCAATTTAGAGCTGTTAGCAAATGCTGTTCCTGGTGCGCTGTATCAGCTGGAGCGCTCGCCTGACGGTGAATTAAAATTTAATTATGCGAGTCAAGGCGTAGAAGCCATTTACGGCTGTTCTGCCGATGCATTAGCAAATGATATCCGTTTGTTAACCCACATTATTCATCCTGACGATTTACAATCCGTATTAACCAGCATGCACGAGTCTGCACGTTACCAGTATTTGTGGGTAAAAGAGTACCGGGTCATTCGAAACGGCAAAGAAGCCTGGATATACGGACATGCGGTAACTAACAAACAGGAAGACGGAAGCACTCTGTGGAATGGACAGATGCTGGATATTACCGAAAGAAAGCTGCTGGAACTAAAAGCTGAAGAACAGCAGCGTAATCTGATGCAGGCGGAACGAGTGGGCAGACTCGGTCATTGGCAGTTGGATTTGGAAACGGGGCTGTCGCAATGGTCAGACACTATGTATGGCTTGCATGGTCTGAAGAAAGCAACCACCGAGCCTTCGTTAGCTTTGGTTTTAGAGAAGACTCACCCCCAGGACCGAGATGTTTTAACCGAAGCCATTGAAGCCGTTAAACAAGCCGGAGCACGAGATGTTGAACACCGGGTGATGCTAGATGATGGTGAAATCCGGTGGCTAAGAGAATCGGGTATCTACCGCATTAATCAAGCGGGCCGCGAGGTTATTTTTGGTATCACACAAGATATTACGGATTATAAAGAACTGGAGCTTAAGCTAAGGCAAACGGGGGGTAACGATGAGTATACCGGGTTTTATAACCGTCGGCTTATGCTGCAGTCCTTGCAAAGGCGTTTTAGCCTATTTCAGGCGCATTCAGAGTATCAATATTATGTATTGGTCGTGCATGTTGCCGATAATGCAACAACGTTAAAAGTGGCGAGTCAAATTGTGCGTGAGAATATTCGCGACTACGATACTCCGGGTAGCTTAGGTAATGGGCTCATCGTGGTGTTGATGTCGACGCTGTCGGCAGAACAGAACACAGACTGTCTGGAGTCTATTCGGGAGCAACTGAATCAGCATGGTGTTGAACATAAAACTGCTCTGGAGTGTGCTCAGGTAACGGATCTTCGGTTCGATGATATTTTGATACGAGCGCTGCGTTAATTTAGCGATTTATCGGCTTATCGATAGGCCAGTCACACGCTTTACCCATGGCGTTAAGAGGCAGTTGCTCACCGAAACTGATGTGCTCGGGTATTTCCGCAGGCGCCAGACGTTCAGCCAGCCAATTTCTAATGCTTTGCGCGGTCTCTTCAGTATCATTGCGCAGAACAATAAAAGCTTTTAATCCACTACCCTCATCGGGCGTCATTGGTCTTACATCGGTATCGATAATGGCGGGATGTTGGCGTAAAGACTCGGCAATCCGTGCCGGAAAGACATTGATTCCCCGTATTGATATCGCCTTATCGAGTCGTCCGGCAATTTTAAATTCATTGGCCGTTTGCCACTGCGCTTTATCGGGTATTTCGTAGACGGTCTGACTTTGTTTTTCAATTAACTGCTGTGGGTTATTCGTGTCACTGCGCCAACGCGGCAGTAAGTGATAGTTATTTTCTGGTTCACAGCGATAGCCGATACCCGCGGTTTCAGAGCTTCCGTAAATTTCAACGGCTCGCGCGGCACCCATGGCATACAATTGGTGCAGTGTACGCGGTGGGCAGTACCCGGTAGAGCTAATAAAAAGCATTGCTGGCGGTAGTGGTGGAATTTCTGTCGCAATTTGAGTTAAAAGCTCAGGAAACCCGACAACAATGTCTCCGGTCTGTAATCCACCGTTACGCACATGGCTGTAGGCTTTAAAGCCTCGTAAAACCGGAACATCAATCACATTAGGCAATAACACCGTGAACAGAAAACCATAGATATGGTGACTGGGTACTAAGGCTACAATGCGACTGGGAGATATTTCATACTCATTATTAAAAATATGGATAAATTCATTCACTTCCTCAACCAAACAACTCCATGAGTGTTCACAAGGTTTTGGCTGGCCGGTCGTACCAGAGGTTGTCACTGTTATATTCCGGGAATGAACTTCCCGTGATTTGATAACAATGTCAGCCCATTCAGAGAGGCTATGGCGGCGTAACAAGTAGTCTTCGACACCGCTGTCTCCCATATCGAAGAATTGAACCACGCGACCTGCCAGTGCCAGTCTTTCCAGTGAATCAACCGCTACTGCATCTGCTTTGTCATCATCTTTTGAGGCTTGGTTTTTGGGGATTAAACAATCATCTTCATGCCACTGACGACGCTTCCACTGCTCACTTTCGGAGGGCCTCATTCGCGCAAGTTCATCGGCGATAAGATCGCCGATGACGGTTACGATAAACTGATGCTTAAGTGTCTGTGTCACGTTACAGGCGCTTGACAAACACCCAGTAGCTGTCACCGGCCAAGGCTTTTTTCATATGAACTTTAACCTTGGTCGGCTTCATTTCGTAGTCAAAAACGTACTCAAACATGGTGTTTAAATTACCATTTTTGACACCTTCGTCGAAACGACCTTTAAATTCAGGGCTATTGGTGCAAGGTGCAACTTCGTTGAAGAAGCTTTTACCGACTACGGCACTCGGATCGCGGCCGGTGATATCACCTTCGGCTGCGTTGTACTGAATGATTTTGCCATTGCCGTCTAACTGTATAGCGCCAAAGGCAATGTCATTTAATTTATCATCTGACATGTTAGCTAAGCTGTTTTCGATATCACTGGAACCAAATTGAACGATTTCCATACTGCTTTCCTCATTTTTAAATGTACCACTTAGTAGTGCGGTAAAAAGTATTTAGATCATCTTTTTTCTTAACACTTCTTAAAGTGAAATTGAAAGCCAGCAGGTCTATACTGGTTATCAGGTACTCAGCTAAGGATAAAATAATGCCCAGAACGCCTAAATTTCACCGGGAAACGGCGCTTAATAATGCGCTAAAGCTTTTCTGGCGCAAGGGATACCATGCGACCTCAATGAAAGACATTGAAGAAGAAATGGACATGAGGCCGGGAAGTATCTATGCGGCATTTGGTAATAAAGAAACCTTGTTTAAGGAAACGCTTGAAGAGTATTCAGTGCTTGCAACCAATGACTTTAAGCAGACTTTAGCGCAACGGTCTTCAATTTTGCAGGGGCTCAGTTTATACCTGCGTCATTTAACGGCAGAAGACCCCAGCTGTGAGCCAACTAAAGCCTGCATGCTGGTGAAAACTTTGCTGGAGTTTACCCCCGAAGATAGAGCTTTTAGTGAGCCTGCCCGTACTTATTTGAAAAAGTTTGAAGAGCTTCTTACAGAAAGCTTTGAATTGGCACAGCGGCGTGGAGAAATTGGTCGCTCTCAATCGCCGGGACGTCTTGCGCGCTTATTGCAAACCAATATTATCGGTTTAAGGACAATGTCCAGGCGAGGGCTTTCGCAGCATGAGCTGGAAAACTTAGCCGACGATATTATTGCGAGAATTATTCCCGCAAGTTAAATAAACCTTTGTAAGCTTTAGGGTCAAAGCGCCAGGTAATCAGTAAAATTAATACACCGATAATGATGTGTAATTGCCAGCCTAAACTGTAGTCGCCTGAGACATCTCTGAACCAGCCGGTTAAAAGCGGCATCAGGCTGGCAAACGTAAAACCAATACCCTGCATAAAGGAAACCAGGCGGCCGGCCTGCACCGGGTTATCGATGTGATCCAGTGCAATGACAATACATAAAGGGAAGGCACCACCTAAACCAAAACCGCATAGCGCTGACCATAACCAGGGGGCGTCTGTCGGGAACCAGCTTAACCCGGCAAAACCAACCATTTGTGTCAGCACGGCTGCCATTAGCCAGAATCGTCTGTCTTGTGTTCGTGATAAAGCGGGCAGTAACAAAGCGCCGATAACCTGAACTAGAGAAAACAGTGCCAATAAGTTGCCGGCTTTTTGAGCGGGCCAGTCAAACTCTGCGTAGAACGGCGCTACCCAGGCAATAAACCCCGCATAACCGGCATTGACCAACGCAAAATAAATACCCAGCAGCCACGCTCTGGGGTATCGATGAGCACGCAATAGCAGGTGTCTTGGCGGAATACTGGCTATCGGCACGCGGTTAAACGGAAGGTACCAAATAACGAGCACCAGTAAAGCCAGTAAAGACCAGCTTCCCAGAGCCTGAAACCGCTCAGGTAATAAATTGGCAACCCACGGGGTAGCAACGGCACCCAATGCAGCTCCACCCATTAGGGCCGCAGACCAAAGGCCGGTTACCCTACCTAAACGGTTCAAATATTTCTGCTTGGTCAGTTCAGGAATGACAATATGAAGCAGAGCAATACCGACACCGCCAATCAGAGCGCTGCTAATCAAACTCACGTTTGTTGGTTCAAATAAGCGTGTTATTAATCCGGCGCAAAGTATCAGCAAACCAAGGCCTATTCCCTGCTTATAACCTAAAGCAGTGGTCACGCGACCGGCAAATAAAGCCATTAAGCCAATCATTAGAATGGGGAGCGTAGTAAGTAACGAGACTTCACTAAAAGACAGCCTGGTGATGGTTTGAAGTTCCTCGGTGAGAGGACCGACCGAAGTCAGTAACGGACGCAGGTTAAGCCCCAGCAATACTAAAACCAATAAGCCCAAAAGCAGAGGAAGTTTTGAACGTTGCGTCTCAGGCGTTGATGGAGTCTGCAAATTATTACCACGAGTTTGTAAAAACCATACTTTACTCAATTTTCATCGCAGTGTGAAACCGTGTTATTATTTCGCGCCAACAGTGAATGTTCGTTTCTTAGAAAAGAGAACCCGTTATGACCGCGTCTCCGGTGTTAGGGAATTTGTTTATCATTGCGGCCCCCAGTGGCGCAGGCAAGTCGAGCCTGATACGAGCTTTGTTGGAAAAACACCCTGATCAATCTATGCAGGTATCTGTGTCCTCTACGACACGCGCCCCGCGCACCGGTGAAGTGCAGGGAGTCCATTACCACTTTCTCAATACTGAAGAGTTTGAGCAGCGGATTGATGCGGGCGAGTTCTATGAATGGGCGTGCGTGTTCGGAAATTATTATGGTACTTCGCGCAAAGTGGTCGAGTCGTTATTAGCACAAGGCAAAGATGTGTTTCTGGATATAGACTGGCAGGGCGCTCAGCAAGTTCGGGAGCACCACCCCGATGTTCGCTCGGTTTTTATTGTGCCACCAAGCTTAGAAATTCTGGAACAGCGTTTGCGTTTTCGTGGCCAGGATTCGGACTCGGTTATTGCCGAACGTATGGCCAAAGCACAGAGTGAAATGTCGCATTATCATGAGTTTGACTACCTACTGGTTAATGATGATTTTGACCGTACTTTGGCATTGCTGGAGCATATTGTTTTAGCACAGCGGCAAAAAATGCCGCATCAACAAATAAGATATTCAAAGGTATTGAAGGAATTGCTTGGATCATAGGCTTTAATTCCGTATAATTCTTAGCCTTTCGAAAAATACGACTCACGCTTTATTGGGAGTAAACCATGGCTCGCGTAACTGTAGAAGATGCTGTAGACCGTGTTGGTAACCGTTTTGATTTAATTTTGTTAGCCTCACGCCGCGCGCGTCAATTGGCTAATGGTAAAGAGCCACTCGTTGAAACAAAAAACGAAAAACCAACTGTTATTGCTTTGCGTGAAATTGAGCAAGGTTTAATCGATAATGATCGTTTAGACATTGAAGATCAGGCCGCTCAAAAACGACAAGACGCCGAAGAACTGCGAGCGGTAGACGCGCTGCGCGGTATTGAATAAAAAATTCTGTTCGCCAACGGTATCAATGCCGTTGGCAATTCCGTTAAATCCCCTTATTCTGAGAGTATATTCATAAGTCCGGTGTGACCCGGGGAGTTATCTGGTGTACTTATTTGAAGGCTTAAAGGCTCAAATTAGTGAGTATCTTCCATCTGAACAGGTGGAACGTATTGGCAATGCCTTTGTGGTAGCAAACCAAGCCCACAGTTCGCAAAAACGCAGTAGTGGTGAGCCTTATATTACTCACCCGGTTGCTGTGGCCAGTTTGCTTGCTGATATGAAGCTGGATTGTGAAACGCTGATGGCGGCTCTACTGCATGATGTTATTGAAGACACCGAAACTAACCGGGAAGATTTAGCCGAGCGCTTTGGTGCAACGGTTGCCAGCCTGGTAGAAGGTGTTTCTAAACTGGATAAGCTGCAGTTTAATTCCAAAAAAGAAGCTCAGGCTGAAAACTATCGCAAGATGATCATGGCGATGGTGCAGGATATTCGGGTTATTCTGATTAAGCTGGCTGATCGTACCCACAACATGCGTACTATTCAGCACCTCCGGCCCGACAAACGTCGCCGCATTGCCCGCGAAACATTAGAAATTTACGCTCCATTAGCACACCGTTTAGGCATGCACGACATTAAAAACGAGTTGGAACAACTCGGTTTTTGGGCACTTTATCCGTGGCGGGGTAAATTACTGGAATCGGAAGTTAAACGGGCACGGGGCAACCGTCGTGAGTTTACCGAGCGGGTTCAAAGTGAGATCAGCTCAAGGCTCGAAGGCAATAACATTAAAGCGCGGGTGTTCGGCCGCGAGAAACACCTGCATAGCATTTATCGTAAAATGCAGACGAAAGAAGTCAAATTTGAGCAGGTGATGGACATCTATGCGTTCCGCGTTATTGTCGACAGTGTGGATACCTGCTACCGAGTTCTGGGGGCACTGCATAATTTGTATAAGCCCATTGAAACGCGCTTTAAAGATTATATTGCGATACCGAAATCTAATGGCTACCAGTCCTTGCATACCTCATTGAAGGGCCCGCATGGGGTGCCGGTTGAAATTCAGATACGTACCGAAGAGATGGACCTCATGGCCGATCGCGGTGTTGCAGCACATTGGATGTACAAGCAATCTGATGACTCGAGTACAACCGCCCAGGTGCGTGCGCGTAAGTGGATGCAAAGCCTGCTTGAGCTGCAGCAAAGTGCTGGTAATTCCTTTGAATTTATTGAAAACGTCAAATCAGATTTGTTCCCCGATGAAATCTATGTATTCAGTCCGGACGGCGGCATTACTGAATTACCTCAGGGCGCTACGGCTGTAGACTTTGCTTACGCCGTGCACACTGATATCGGTAATACCTGTATTGGTGCCCGGGTGAATCATCGCACTTATTCATTGAGTAAGCCCTTAGAAACCGGACAAACGGTAGAAATAAAAACAGCGCCAAACTCGCGCCCTAATATTGCCTGGCTTAATTTTGTGGTTACCGGTAAGGCGCGGGCTAAAATTCGTCAGTACCTCAAAAGTCAGGAGGCAGACGAAGCGCAACAGTTAGGCGAACGTTTACTGCGCTCGGCGTTGGGTCAGGTCAGTTACGACGAAATTCCTGAATCTGAGTTTGCCCGGGTGCTGCGGGAAACGAAGATGGACACTCGTGAAAATTTATTGAAGCAAATTGGTCTGGGCAACATGATGTCAATTGCCATTGCTAAGCGTTTGTTGGGTGATTTACAACCCATTAAAGACGATAACGCCTCGCATAAAAGCCTTTCCATTAAAGGTGCTGAAGGTTTATTGGTGAGTTTTGCAAAATGCTGCCGGCCTATTCCGGGTGATGACATTATTGCTCATGTCAGCCCGGGTAAAGGGTTGGTGATCCATCGTCGTGAGTGTAAAAACGTACGTGGACACGAAGATGACCCGGGTCGTTACTTTCCGGTTGAATGGGATAATAAACCCGAGGCTGAGTTTATTTCAGAAATTCGCATTGAAATAGTTAACAATCAGGGAGTATTGGCTAAGTTAACGTCGTCAATTGCGACCACGGGTTGTAATATTGATGGTCTTCAGACCGAAGAGATTGATGCCAACATTTATTTTATTGATGTGGCCTTAACCATAAAAAACCGTAAGCATCTAGCGGACGTGATCCGTCACATTCGTAAGATGCCGGATGTTCAGCGTGTGACGCGCTTAAGGAAGTAAGATGTCTAAAGTCATTATTTCAACAGAGAAAGCGCCTGCTGCCATAGGCACTTATTCGCAAGCCGTACAGATTGGTACCACCGTGTATCTTTCTGGGCAGATCCCTTTGGTCCCTGAAACCATGGAACTTGTCAGTGAGGATTTTACCGCTCAGGCCGAACAGGTGTTTAAAAACCTGACTGCGGTTTGTGAAGCCTCGGGCGCAGAGCTACAAGATATGGTGAAAGTGCAAATCTACCTGACCGACTTGGGTCAGTTCGCCATTGTGAACGAAGTGATGGCCAAACATTTTAAAGAGCCGTATCCAGCTCGCGCGGCTATCGGCGTAAGGCAATTGCCGAAAGGCGCGCAAATTGAAATAGACGGTGTTATGGAGCTGCCCAGCACCAACTAATTAAGCGGATTCTGGTGTCGGTTCCCTGTCTTCCAGGGGCCGACGCCAGATAATAATAGCAATGGCCACTGCCGCCAGAATAAAGCAATACCCCGTGTGCAGACTGACCGATAACGGCGATATTTTGAAGCTGGCGCCCATCAACAGCGCTTGCGCTCCATAGGGCAGCGCACCTTGTACAACACAGGCAAAAATATCCAATAGACTGGCACTCTGGCGCGGCGCTAAGTTACCCACCTTGGCTAAACGCTTGCTGACCTCACCGGCTAATAAAATGCTGACGGTGTTATTGGCGACACAGAAGTTGGTCAAAGCAGTCAGTGCGGCAACACCAATGGCCGATGCGCGCTGTTTGTGCTTACTGACCTTGTTGGCGGCGCTTTCGACAAAAGCCGCTAAGAAAGCCAGTCCGCCTTGTTGGCGAATTAACGCCGATAAACCACCAATTAGCAACGACAGTAAGAAAATCTCCTGCATACTGGCAAAGCCGTCGTAAATATCCTGACTAAAAGCCACCCACTCATAGCCAACCGAGAACATGCCAAAAGCGGCGGCTAAAACAATACCAAGCCCCAGCACGGCAAAAACATTAAGCCCTATAATTGCCAGCACAATAATGGCGAAGTAAGGCAGAGACAGCCAGAGGTTGGCTTCAGGTATCTCTAAAGGTACCTTACTGGTGTCGTAAGTAATGAGCCAAATAACGGTAAAAACAGCCGCTGGTATCGCAATTTTTAAGTTGGCGCGAAATTTATCCCGCATGGTACAGCCCTGCGTACGAGTAGCTGCAATAGTGGTGTCCGAGATGATTGATAAGTTATCGCCAAACATCGCGCCGCTGACCAGCACCCCGGCAAGTAACGGCAAGCTAATGTCAGTCGCCTCGCCAATGCCCAGCACCACCGGAGCCAGGGCGGCGAGTGTGCCCATAGAGGTGCCCATGGCTGTGGAGATGACACCGGCAATAATAAACAGCCCCGGTAACAGGAACGACGCGGGAATAATGTTCAGGCCTAAAGCGACCATGGCGTCAACGCCGCCGGTTGCCTCTGCTACCGTAGAAAAGGCACCCGCCAGCAAATAAATCAAACACATGGTAATAATATTATTGTCGCCAACGCCGCCAACAAAGGTTTCAATACGTTGTTCAAACTGTTGCTTACTGAGCAATATGCCCAGCACTATCGCCGGTAAAATAGCAACCGGACTGGGTAATTGATAAAACGCGTACTCGACCCCTTCGCTTTGAAAGTACAGTCCGGTTCCTAAAAACAGAACTAAGAATAGCGCGAGAGGTAATAGCGCTTTAGCGCTAGCCGGTTGTGGCGAAGCATCGGTCATGTGTCAGCCTTTTGTGTTTGTTTGGACGTCCAGAAGTTTATACAGCTAATTATCCTGATGCAACCTTATTCCAATTACGTGTAGACTGTCGGCTAAGTTGTTTTAGATCAGGATATACAGATATGAGCCCCGATGAACTGCATTTACAAATACGAAACTTGCGCTTAGAAGATTACGACCAATTAAAAGCGCTAATGGACACTGTTTATAAAGATATAGGCGGTTCCTGGACTCAGTTTACGATAGAAAAACTGATAAAAGACTTTTCTGAGGGGCAGTTTTGCTTAGAGGATAACGGACGTATCGTTGGCGTGGCGCTAACGGTAAAAGTGGCTTATACCAAGTTCTCTAACCCCCATACTTATGATGATTTACTGGGGCATAAAGAAGCGATTCTCAATAATAAAAAAGGTGATGCGCTTTATGGGCTGGATGTTTTAATACATCCTGAGTATCGCGGTTATCGTTTGGGTCGCCGCTTGTACGATGCGCGAAAAGAGTTGTGCCGACAGGCTAATTTGCGGGCTATTCTAGCGGGGGGGCGTATTGTTAATTACTATAAATACTCAAATGAGCTGACGCCCAGCCAATATCTGGATAAAGTACAGCGCCGCGAAATTTACGATCCTATTCTGACCTTCCAGCTGGCGAACGACTTTAGCGTCAAACGTTTGTTAGGGAAATATTTGCCCGAAGACGAAAAATCACGAGGCTTTGCGACCTTACTGGAATGGAATAATTTCTTGTACGAACCGTCGGACAACATTCTGACCACCCGAATTCAAAACGTGCGGGTAGGCGCAGTGCAATGGCAAATGCGGCCGGTTAGTTCGGTAGAAGAGCTGTTAAAGCAAGTTGAGTATTTTGTTGATGCTCTGTCGGGTTATCAAAGTGATTTTGCGGTATTCCCGGAGTTTTTCAATGCGCCTTTAATGGGGCTAACTGATCAAAGTCAGCAAATGGATGCTATCCGCTTTTTGGCCGGATACACCGAGCTTTTCAAGCGCGAAATGTCGCAAATGGCGGTAAGTTATAACATCAATATCATTACCGGTTCGATGCCGCTTCAGGATGGCGAGAGTATTTATAATGTATCGTATTTGTGCCGTCGCGATGGCTCTGTGGAAGAACAATCTAAGCTGCACATAACCCCGCATGAAAAGCGCGACTGGGTTATTGAAGGCGGTAATGAGGTTAAGGTGTTTGATACCGACGCCGGGCGTATTGGTATTTTGATTTGCTATGACGTCGAGTTTCCTGAGTTGAGCCGTATAATGGCCGATGAAGGCCTGGAAATTTTGTTTGTCCCATTCTGGACGGATACGCGCAATGCTTATTTGCGTGTACGCCATTGTGCTCAGGCTCGTGCGGTAGAGAACGAATGCTATGTGGTTATTTGTGGCAGTGTGGGTAACTTGCCGGAAGTCGAAAGCCTGGATGTGCAATACGCGCAGTCAGCGGTCTTTTCACCTTCCGACTTTGCTTTCCCGCACGACGCTATTATGTCGGAGACAACGCCGAACACAGAAATGCTGATGTTTTCAGACTTAAATCTGGATGAGTTGCGTTATTTGCATCACGAAGGCTCGGTGACGAATAAAAAAGACCGTCGTACTGACATTTATGAGGTGTCGCGTAAGCTCTCGCTTTAGATCCGCATTAAAACAAGGCTAAACGGCATCATTGGCTGGCATCAATATAGAGTTGGGCAATGTCGCTGCCGTTTAATTTTTGTTTCAAAGGGTGCTGGATAAACGTCAGTCAGGCCTGACGGCAGTTATGGAAAACCGGGATAAAAATCATAATTTTCCTGCGGTGATCCGTTCGGCAGATGCGATAGGTGTTCATGAAATGCGCGCAAAAAATTAAGGAGCCGATGTGGCGGTAAAAGGACTGCAACACATTCCACTGACCGTACTTAAAGGTGTTGGTGAAAAGGTGGCCATTAAGCTGCGTAAGCTGGGCCTGGCCTCTGTTAGTGATGCTCTGTTGCACCTGCCGCTGCGCTACGAAGACCGCACAAAAGTAACCCCGGTTGCAGATTTACACGCGGGTGTCGCCACCAATGTGCTGGTAACTGTGCGGCATGCCGATATTAAATATGGACGTAAGCGCATGCTTATCTGTCAGGCCAGCGACGAAACTGGCAGTATCAGTTTGCGCTTTTTTCAGTTTAGTGCTGTCCAGTTGAAGCAGTTTGCGCAGGGTACGCAGATTTTAGCTTTTGGTGAAGTGCGCCGCGGCATGACCGGCTGGGAGATCATCCACCCGGAGTATCGGGTCGTAAAAGCCGGTGAGCCACTGAACATGCAGGAAACCCTGACACCGGTTTACCCGATGACCGAAGGTGTCACTCAGGGGCTATTGCGTAAAATTATTGCGCAGGTACTGACTTATTTACAGCCGGGCTCGTTACCGGAACTGCTGCCCGAAAATTTAAGACCCCATCAACTCTCTTTAGAGCAAGCTATTTCAACCTTACACCGGCCACCGGTAGACGTGTCCTTGCAGCAATTAGAACAAGGTGAGCATCCGGCACAGCAGCGGCTGGCATCGGAAGAGCTTATTGCACACCAGTTAAGTCTGCTGCAATTACGCCAGTCCCGACAGGCTCAGGCGGGCTTTACCATTAAAGGGAATGGCCGGTTACAAACGTCATTCTTACAGCAACTGCCTTTTTCTCCTACTGGTGCACAGGAAAGAGTTGTTAAGGAAGTTACAGCCGACATGGCGCAAGGCCAGCCAATGATGCGTCTGGTGCAGGGCGATGTTGGCTCGGGTAAAACTTTGGTTGCTGCGCTCAGTGCTTTGGCTGCAATTGAAGCCGGCTATCAGGTGGCCCTGATGGCTCCTACTGAATTGCTTTCCGAACAGCATGCAATTACCTTCAGTCAGTGGCTAATGCCGTTAGGCATTAATGTCGCCTGGTTAAGTGGAAAGTCCAAAGGCAAGTCCCGGCAGCAGTTACTGGGGCATCTACAGCAAGGTGATATTCAGCTGTTGGTGGGCACTCATGCGTTGTTTCAGGCGGATGTTGCGTATCAACGGCTGGCACTGGTTATTATTGACGAGCAGCACCGTTTTGGTGTTCATCAACGGTTACAATTACGTGAAAAAGGGGTTCAGGCCGGTGTGCATCCGCACCAGCTAATCATGACCGCAACACCAATTCCGCGAACTTTAGCTATGACAGCCTATGCAGACTTGGCTACCTCGGTTATTGATGAATTACCGCCGGGCAGAACACCCGTTACCACAGTGGCTATACCGGATACCCGCCGGCAGCAGATAGTGGAGCGCGTGCGTGAGGTTTGTTCGACCGAGGGCCGTCAGGCTTATTGGGTGTGCACGCTAATTGAAGAGTCGGATGTACTGGAGTGTCAGGCAGCAGAAGATACCGCCAACGATTTGCAGCAACAATTGTCGGAGTTGAGTATTGGTTTAGTGCATGGGCGGCTTAAGCACGAGCAAAAAGAGCAAGTCATGCAGGCCTTTAAAGCCGGAGATATTGATCTATTGGTGGCTACGACGGTTATTGAAGTGGGTGTGGATGTTCCAAATGCGTCGTTAATGATTATTGAAAACCCGGAGCGACTGGGGCTGGCGCAGTTGCATCAGTTACGCGGGCGAGTCGGACGGGGCTCGGTCGCCAGTCATTGTGTGCTGCTTTATCACAGCCCCTTGTCGCAGACTGCGCAACAGCGGCTGAGTGTTTTACGGCAAAGTAACGACGGTTTCGTGATTGCGCAGCGAGATTTAGAAATTAGAGGGCCGGGTGAGTTACTGGGTCACCGGCAAACCGGGTTAGCCGAATTAAAAGTGGCAGACTTAGAACGCGATCAAGCTTTAATTCCAGAAGCCCAAAATATTGCGGAGCACGTATTAAAGTATTACCCGCAAAGTGCGGAGGCATTAGTTGAGCGTTGGTTACCACGTCGTGATCACTATGCTCAGGTGTGATCATCAAGTACACTAGTAAAAAATCAGTTCGGGATAGTTAAATGAACGATAAAAACCAAGAGTCTATTGATTTCGGTTACCAAAAAGTAGCTCGTCACCAGAAGAAAAATCTGGTCGCTGACGTTTTTCAGTCAGTAGCAGCAAAATACGATGTGATGAACGACTTAATGTCCTTTGGTGTCCACCGTTTGTGGAAGCGTTATACCATTGACTGCAGTGGTGTTCGCCGTGGTATGAAAGTACTGGATATCGCGGGTGGAACCGGCGATTTAACCGCTCAGTTCTCGCGCCGTGTTGGTAAAGAAGGTGACGTTGTGCTGGCGGATATTAACGATGCCATGTTGAAAGTGGGTCGCGATAAACTGCGCGACAGTGGGGTTGTCGGCAATGTCCGTTATGTGCAGGCAGATGCCGAAGAGTTGCCATTTGATGACAATACTTTTGATGTTATTACCATTGCTTTTGGTTTGCGCAATGTGACCGACAAAGACAAAGCGCTGCGTTCTATGCTGCGGGTACTCAAACCGGGTGGGCGAGTATTGATACTTGAGTTTTCTAAACCGGTATCGGCAGCGCTGAATCAGGTGTATGACTTTTATTCGTTCAATATCCTGCCAAAAATGGGGCAGGCCGTAGCTAACGACGCCGGTAGCTATCAGTATTTGGCGGAATCTATCCGCATGCATCCCGATCAGGAAACACTGAAAACTATGATGACCGCGGCCGGCTATGAAAAAGTCGATTACCAGAATATGACCGGCGGTGTGGTTGCGTTGCACCGAGGGTATAAATTCTGATGACGTTATTACCGCTTATTCCTATTTTATTGGTCGAGAAGTTAGCAAACAACGTGCTGCACCGTGACCCGGAGTCAGCAGAGCGGTTGCAACGGCTGGATGGTAAACGCCTGCGTTTTCACCTGAAAGAATTACCGTTTGAAGTCACCGTGAGTGTCGATGCGTATGGCGTTCAATTAAGCACCTCGGACGACAACGAGGTCGACTGCCGTATTGCTACAGAGCTGGGTGTATTGCCAGAGCTTCAGGATACCGCTAACCTGACCCGGTTAATAAAAGCGGATTTACTGGATATTGATGGTGACCCTGTGTTGGCGCAACAGGTTATCAGCCTGTTTAAGTCACTGAATGTCGATTGGGAAGCCGAACTGGCTAAAACCATAGGTGATGTTCCGGCGCATTGGTTAGGTAAGCTTTGGCGACGCAGCCGTGAGCGGGTTGAGGCTCAATGGCAACAACAACAGCGCTGGGTTCATGGTGTGTTAACCGAAGAAAAGAAATTATTACCGGTAAGAGCTGAATTTGACCAGTTTAAAACCGATTTACAACAACTGCGGGCTCAAATTGAACGCCTTGAACGCCAGTGTCGTGAGAAGAAGGGTTAATGATGCGGACGCGTCGCTTTTACAAAATTACCAAAACCTTACTAAGCTACGGATTAGATGACTTGATTCCGGCACGCTGGTTACCCTGGACTATTCGTCTGGGTCGCCACACTTTGTTCTGGTTGCCGAATAAACATAAAGACAAGCCCGCGGGTGTGCGTTTACGATTGGCTCTGGAAGAGTTGGGGCCGGTTTGGGTTAAGTTTGGTCAGATGCTTTCAACTCGCAGAGATTTACTGCCGCCCGACATTGCGATTGAACTGGCGCGCCTGCAAGACAAAGTGCCTCCTTTTGATGGTCACGCAGCGCAGCGTATTATCGAAAAATCTTTAGGTTTACAGAACATCAATGAGTGTTTTACCGATTTTGACACCACGCCTCTGGCCTCTGCATCAATAGCTCAGGTACATACCGGTAAACTTAAAAAGCGAGACGGTGAGTTAACGGATATCGTTATAAAGGTTATTCGTCCGGATATTCGTGAAACCATTAACGCCGATCTGCAATTAATGGAAACCCTGGCGTCGGTAGCAGCGCATCATTTACCCGACGGACGGCGCTTAAAACCTAAAGAAGTGGTTAGAGAGTATCGAAAAACTTTGCTCGATGAGCTGGATTTAATGCGTGAAGCGGGTAATGCGATACAGCTTAAGCGTAACTTTGAAAACTCCGACATGCTCTATATTCCGGTCGTTTACAGTGATTACAGTCGCCATAACGTGATGGTGATGGAGCGTATCGATGGCATTCCGGTGAGTGATATTGCCACTTTAAAAGCTCGTGGCGTGGATATGAAAAAGCTGGCTGAACGCGGGGTTGAAGTCTTTTTCACCCAGGTATTCCGCGATAGCTTCTTTCATGCTGACATGCATCCGGGCAATATTTTCGTAGCTAAAGATGATCCGCTGCATCCGCGCTATATCGGTATTGATTTTGGCATTGTCGGCACCCTGAATCGTGATGATAAACGTTATTTGGCCGAAAACTTTTTGGCGTTCTTTAATCGTGATTACCGCAAAGTTGCGGAGTTGCATGTCGATTCAGGCTGGGTGCCCAAGCATACCAACATTGAAGAATTTGAGTCGGCTATAAGAACCGTCTGCGAGCCTATTTTTGAAAAACCTTTGGCAGACATCTCTTTCGGGCACGTGCTTGTTAATTTATTTAATACGGCCCGGCGCTTTGAGATGGAAGTTCAGCCGCAGTTGGTGTTGCTACAAAAGACGTTATTGTACATTGAGGGATTAGGCCGCCAGTTATACCCGGAACTGGACTTGTGGAAAACAGCGAAGCCGTTCCTTGAGCGTTGGATGAAAGAACAATTGGGGTGGCGTGCTATTGTTCGCTCTGTGAAGGAAAATGCACCTTACTGGGCGGAGAAGATGCCTGAAATGCCAATGATGCTGTATGAAAATCTGCGTCAACAACATAATATTGATGAACGCGAGAGACAGTTGCGAAAACAACAGTTGTTAACGCAAAAGCAGGCATCGACGTCGCTATTCTGGACCGTGCTAACCGGCAGTGGCTTAATTTGTACTACCTTGCTTTGGAATCAGGCGGAATTATCTGAGGTTACTGTTGGCTCGGGCATTGTCACCGTTGTGCTGGGTATTATGGCTTGGCGAACACGTCCTAAAACAACAAATAGTGAACTTATTTAACGTAAACGATAGGAAAAAAAATGGGTATATCACCTTGGCAGCTACTTATACTGTTGGTCATCGTTGTCTTGCTGTTCGGCACCAAGCGTATTCGTAACCTGGGCTCAGACTTAGGCAATGCGGTAAAAGGCTTTAAAAAATCAATGGGTGACGAAGCCGACAGTAAAGATAAAGACGATGACTCGCTACAACATAAAGAAAAGCATGACGACCCGTCAGATACGGATAAGTCCGGGAAGTCGTAAATGTTTGATATCGGTTTCTGGGAGTTATTGCTTATAGCGATAGTTGGCTTATTAGTGCTTGGACCCGAGCGCTTACCAGGAGCTATTCGTGGTTTCCAGAGAACCGTGTCCGGTGTTAAACAGTATTCGCAAAAAGTGCAAAGTGAACTGGATAGTGAGCTGCGCATAAAAGAGTTGCATGAACATTTAAAACAGGCGGAGAGTCAGGACCTTGAAAATTTAAGCCCGGAGCTGCAACGTTCTCTGGTTGAGCTAAGAAATGCCGCCGCCGATGTTCAGCGCCCGTATTCTAAACCTGCTCCGGAATCTGAAGAAAAGACAAAGGCGGATACGAATAAAGATAAAGGTGTGGAATGAGTGACTCACCTTTATTAGATCATTTACTGGAATTAAGAAACCGACTGTTACGATCCGTGCTGGTTATTCTGGTGGTGTTTGCGGCACTGGCTTATTTTGCCAATGACATTTACCATTTTGTGGCACAACCATTGTTGATTAACCTACCGCTGGGAACGCAAATGATAGCGACAGATGTCGCTGCTCCTTTTTTCACTCCGTTTAAATTAACTTTGGTGGTAGCGTTAGCCTTAGCCGTTCCTTATTTATTGTGGCAAATGTGGGGGTTTATTGCGCCGGGTTTGTATGGACGTGAGAAGCGTTTAGTCATTCCGCTTTTGGCCACCAGTACATTGCTTTTTTATGCGGGTATTGCTTTTGCTTATTTTGTGGTTCTGCCAATTGCTATGGCATTCTTTACCGGATCGGCTCCGGAAGGCGTTACGGTAGCCACGGATATCTCACGTTATCTCGACTTTGTTTTAGCGATCTTCATTGCTTTTGGTATTGCGTTTGAAACCCCGGTTGCCATTATGCTGCTTATTTGGACCGGAACCTGTAGTCGGGAATCGCTGGCGAAAAAACGGCCTTATATTATCGTTGGCGCCTTTGCTATCGGAATGTTGTTGACACCTCCGGATGTTATCTCTCAAACGTTGTTGGCCGTACCCATGTGGCTGCTGTTCGAGTTAGGCCTGCAAGTCAGTCGTTGGTACACGCCCGGTAACAAGGAAGAAGACGATGTGGTTTGACGCCGGAGTCAACTTAACCAATAAGCGACTGTTAAATGATCTGGACGGTGTGATGCAACGCGCTCGGCAGGCTGAGGTGCGCAAGCAACTGATCATCTCAACCTCTATTGAAGAAGCCGAACAGGCGCTTGAGTTGTGTCAGCAGTATCCGGACCAGCTGGTAATGACGGTGGGTATTCATCCGCATGATGCCGGTGAGGCACCGGCGGACTATAAAGAAAAGTTACGGGAATTGGCTCAGGCCCCCGCTGTAGTTGCTATTGGCGAATGCGGCCTGGATTTTAATCGAAACTACTCTGCACGCGCCGCGCAGGAAGCGATTTTTGTGGCGCAAATTGAGCTGGCTAATGAGTTAAAACTTCCGCTCTATTTGCACGAGCGTGATGCCATTGAACGGCAAATTCAATTACTGAACCAGTATTGTGCGGACTCAACCCCGTGCTTAACGCATTGTTTTACCGGTGGTGTTGAAGCCCTTGCTCGTTATGCCGAGCGAGGTCACTGGTTTGGTATTACCGGGTGGGTCTGTGACGACAGGCGCAATCATGAATTATTAGAGGCGTTGCCAAATTTACCACTGGACAGACTGGTTCTGGAAACCGATGCGCCGTTTTTATTACCCCGGGGAATTAAGCCGCGGCCTAAAATGAATGAGCCCGGGCTGTTACCGGTAATTGGTGAAACCTTAGCGGGCTACCTGGGGCTGTCAGCACAGAAATTGGCAGATCTCACCTACGCAAATACCACTCGTTTTTTTGGACGGGGAGAAAACTGTGACTAAAGCTTTTTCGCTGAACGTGTCGAAGTGGTTAGTGACAGTTTTCACCGTCTTATTTTTTCTGGCGCCTGCAGCTCAGGCAGAGTTATCGCCGACAAGTCAGTCGAAACTGACAATTGAGTATACTGACAGCGAACAAAATCTGGATTTAGAAACCGCCAGGAATTTACCTGCTGCCCGATGGTTATCGTTGAAAACCGATCGCGCATCCTTTGGTTACACCAGCGACGAGTACTGGTTTCGTTTTAAACTTGAAAGTAAGCCGTACGGCCGTATTCTGCATATTGCCTATCCGCTACTCGACGAATTGACAATTTACGTGGTTCAGCCGGAGGGAATAAGAACCTATCACATGGGCGATACCCTTCCTTTTAGTGAGAGGCCGATACCAACTTCAGAATTTGCGGTGTCATTACCTGAAAATACCCGTGGTGAGATTTATATAAAAACCAATACGACCAGCTCTATGCGGTTACCTATTGCGGTAAGAACTGAAGTTGGCTTTTTTGAAACACAGATGAGCCGCCGTATCGCCGAGGGGATCTACTTTGGTGTTTTGCTCTGTATGGCCGTTTATAACTTTTTTGGATTTATTGCTTCACGAGAATCTGAATTCGGACTTTACTCGCTTTATACGCTATTTTTTGCCGGACTGATGTTGTCCTTAGAAGGTCTCGGTTTCCATTATTTATGGCCTAATTCTTTATATTTACAAGATAAGGGCATTCCCATATTCGGGAGTTTAACCTTTCTGACGGGTGCCTTATTCGCTTATCAGTTACTTGAGCTGAAACGTTACCGATACACTTGGGGTCGTGGACTGATGGTCATGGCTTTTCTTTCGGCTATCAGTTTATTAATTGCAATTTTTGCCAGTTATAGAATCAGTATTCATGTCTTATTAAGTCTTGCTGCGCCTGGTTGTCTGTTCTTGTTACTGGTAGGCGCTTATATGTGGCGTAAGGGCTTCATTTACGCCCGTATCTTTACGCTCGCCTGGTGCAGTCTGTTGATCTCTGTAGTCGCTAACTCACTGGGTTATCTTGGCATTATCGATAGTATGTTTATTCAGCGCCATGCCATTATGATAGGCTCCGGTATCGAAATACTGTTGTTGTCCTGGGTGCTGGCGGTGCGTTACAGCGAGCAACGTACAGAGCGTCTGAAGGCAGAACAGCGCTATAATCGCGAGCTGGAAGAAAACGTTGATGAACGGACGTTTGAGCTTCAGATTGCCTTGCGGGAACTGCAGGATGTGAATACTGAGCTGGAGCAGAAGAACACGGAAGACCCATTAACCGGTCTATACAACCGCGGTTATTTTCAGCAGCATCTGGAACGCGAATTAAGGCGAACCCTGCGCCGTGAATTGCCGCTGGCGTTATTAATGATAGACGTTGATCACTTTAAACCGGTTAACGATACACACGGGCATTTAGCCGGCGACCAAATTTTGCAGCAGTTGGCAAAATTAATGCAGCGTCATGCAAAAAGAGCCGCAGATATTGTCTGTCGATACGGCGGTGAAGAATTTGCCATTATTTTGCCGGAAACTGACGTTGAAGAGGCTGAAACCTTTGCGAAGCAGCTACTGCAACAGGTTCGTGATACTGAGTTTAAAACCGATTCTGGTTTGCTTAAGATTACTATTAGTATTGGCGTTATTTCGACCAGTGTGCGTATTTTTGACAATGTTGATGAACTCTTTAAAGCCGCAGATGACGCCTTATACTCAGCAAAAAATACAGGCCGTGACCGAATTGCGGTGCAGTAACTAACCAGGAGTCAATATGAGCAACAAAGGTACTTTTCCAGGCAGACGACTACGACGTTTACGCCGTCATGATTTTAGCCGGCGGCTGGTGGCAGAAAACCAGCTGAGTGTCGATGATCTGATATACCCTATGTTTGTATTAGAAGGTGAAAATCAGCGTGAAAAAGTTGATTCTATGCCGGGAGTTGAGCGGGTCAGTATTGATCTATTGCTCGAGGAATGTGCGCAGCTGTTTAAGCTGGGTATACCAATGGTTGCGTTGTTTCCGGTGACTCCGGCGTCAGCAAAGTCTGAAATGGCAGAAGCGGCGTATGACGATGATGGTTTGGCTCAGCGTGCGGTGAAAGCCATAAAATCTGAGTTTCCTGAGTTAGGCGTTTTAACCGATGTTGCACTGGATCCGTTTACCATTCACGGGCAGGACGGTATTCTCGATGACAGCGGTTATGTATTGAACGATGTCACCACCGAAGTTTTGGTCAAGCAGGCTTTGTCACATGCGCGGGCCGGGGTAGACGTTGTTGCCCCTTCGGACATGATGGACGGTCGGATTGGTGCTATTCGTAACGCTTTGGAAGCCGACGGCTTTATTAACACTCAGATTATGGCGTATTCCGCTAAATACGCCAGCGCGTTTTACGGCCCGTTCCGCGATGCTGTCGGCTCTGCCGGTAATTTGAAAGGCGCCGATAAAAAGACCTATCAGATGGACCCGGCTAATTCCAATGAAGCCTTGCATGAAATAGCGCTGGATATTGAGGAAGGTGCTGATATGGTGATGGTTAAGCCGGGCATGCCTTATTTAGATATTGTACGCCGTGCTAAAGATTCCTTTGGAGTGCCCACTTTTGCTTACCAGGTCAGTGGTGAATACGCCATGCTGCAGGCTGCTATTGAAAACGGCTGGCTGGGTCAGGATGTCGTTGAAGAAAGTTTGCTGGGTTTTAAGCGGGCCGGCGCTGACGGTATTTTGACTTACTTTGCAAAATCGGTTGCTGAACGTCTGGCAGAGAAAAAACGCTAAGCGGTTATCTGATTGGCAAGCTGCGCGAGTAAGCCCTCGCGTAGTGCGCCTGTAGTAACTTCAAATTCATCCACGTTCAGCGTCTTCAACAACGCAAAAAGTATGGTAATTCCGCCCATTAAAACAGCGCGGCGGTCGTCGCGTAACCCTGCAAAATTAAGGTGTTCAACCTTTCCTTGTTGAATACAGCGCTGAATAAGCTCACCTAACCAGCTTTGGGTGAGCGCTGGTTGTTTTTCTGCCGTTGCAATCTCGTTAAGTGCACGAAAAGTACCTGACGCCCCCAGTACCCGTAACCAACCATGCTGCTGGTAGTCCTTAGCGTAGGGTTCAATAAGCGTTGCTGCTGTCTGAATAGCTTGCTCTGTGTTATCGGGGTGAATTGCTCCACGCTTAAAGAAACGGTTTTGGAATACCACACACCCCATATCCAGACTATTAAGCACGTTGGCCTGTGTTCCGTTACCGGCAATGATTTCCGTGCTGGCTCCGCCAATATCGATAACCAGTACATCATCCCGACATTGAGAAGCACTGCAGACTCCCGCATAAATTAACTCAGCCTCACGTTCACCGGTAATAATTTCAATGGGTAATCCCAGTGTGGACTCGAATGTTTCCAGAAGTTCTTTTTGATTACTGGCTTTACGAAGCGCAGCTGTCGCCACAACTTTTACGGAATAAGCCTGAAAACGCTCGAGCTCTTTTGCGAATAAGTTCAGGCAATCTATGCCGCGTGAAATAGCTGCATCATCTATGTGGTCATTGTCATCCAGTCCGTCAGCTAAACGAACTTTCTGTTTATGACGAGCGATAATACGGGGCTTAGGAAAAAAACCGGTCATAGAAACTTCTGCCATCAACAAATGGAAACTGTTGGATCCCATGTCGATGGCAGCAAGTTTACGCTTTTTTGCAGACATATTACGAAGCGTTGCGCGGTGGCCCCGAACGACGGCCTCGCGGTTTACCCTTATTACCACCACCGGAATTATGGCGGCGCCGGCGCTGAATAGGACGCGGCCGTCTTAAATCAGACAGTAACGCGTCGGGGTCGTATTTAGTAACCGGAATAGTATGGCCAATGTAGTCTTCAATAGCGGGTAAGTTGTAAACGTACTCTTCGCACGCCAGACTAATAGCAGCGCCACTGGCTCCTGCGCGCCCGGTACGACCGATACGGTGAACATAGTCTTCACAGTCATCGGGTAAGTCAAAGTTAAACACATGAGTGACTTCAGGAATATGCAGACCGCGCGCAGCGACATCGGTTGCGACTAAAAAGTCGAGCTTGCCTTCGGCAAAGTCTTCTAAAATACGTAAGCGCTTTTTCTGCGGCACATCGCCGGTTAGAAGACCCGCGCGGTGCTCGTTGGCAACCAGCCAGCCATGAACCTTCTCGCAACCGTGCTTAGTATTAGCGAAAACAATGGCTTTATCCGGCCAGTCTTCTTCAATCAGCGTAAGCAGTAACGGAAACTTTTCGGGTTTGGAAGGATAAAACAACTCTTCAGTAACACGAGTCGCGGTTTTTTGCGTCGGTTCAACTTCCAGTTTTGTCGGCGCGTTCATGTGCTCGTAAGCAAGTTCCTGGACGCGATAAGACAGCGTTGCAGAGAACAATAAGTTTAAGCGCTTGGTAGGCTCCGGCATTTTCTGCAGTAAATAACGAATGTCATCAATAAAGCCAAGATCAAACATACGATCAGCTTCGTCCAGTACCACTACTTCTATGTCGTTAAGGCCGAATAAACCTTGTTTATAAAAGTCGATAAGCCGACCGGTTGTGCCAACCAGGATATCGGGTTGTGCAGCCAGTTGCTCTTTTTGACCTTCATAGCCCTCGCCGCCGTAAATAACCCCCATTTTCAAACCACAATGCTCAATAAGGGGGCGTGCGTCGTCAGCAATCTGAATAGCCAATTCGCGAGTCGGAGCCATAATTAAAGCTCGTGGCCCGGATTCGGTTTTTTCGGACGATTCGTTCTGCATTAAGCGGTTGAAAGTAGCCAGCAGAAATGCCAAAGTTTTGCCTGTACCTGTCTGGGCTTGACCAGCAACATCGCGCTCAGATAGAGCGACGGGCAGACTTAACGCCTGAATTGGAGTACAATACTCAAATCCGGCACTGGATATTGCCTGCTGGATTTTGGGATGAAGCGCCAAATCAGCAAAGCGAGTTTCAGAAAGATGTGTTTTAGTCATAAGTTATAAGCATATCAGTTTGCGCTTGTATTCAAAAACAGAAATAATAGCAATCTAATATTTCCACGCGAAGAAAGTAGCGGAGAGTACCATGAGTGACGTAATAGTTCAGCTAAGTGATGACAGTTTTGATACGGATGTCATAAATTCCGATAAACCCGTATTAGTCGATTTTTGGGCTGAGTGGTGTGGTCCCTGTAAAATGGTAGCGCCTATCCTTGATGACATTGCTAGTGAATACGCTGACAAATTAGTTATTGGTAAGCTGAACGTTGACCATAATGAGCAGACACCCCCTAAATACAATATTCGTGGCATTCCAACGTTATTGTTATTTAAAGGCGGTGAAGTTGTTGGAACCAAAGTGGGCGCATTATCACGAGCTCAATTAACAGAGTTTTTAGACCAGCACGTTGAATGATTGTCAAAAAGCGGCGCGTTATGCGCCGTTTTTGTTGAGAAAACTGGACGAATCGTTTTTTTGGTGATAAATTCTGCTCATTAACTGTTCATGCGGGTTTGCCAAATCCACCGGTTAATCTGTTTTTAAATGAAACTTCTGTTTCTGGCTTCGCAGGTCGCGAATTCCGAAAGTTCCAATTGTTTTACTTTCTAGAGTCAAATTAAAAAAGGCTTTGTGTTCAATCGATAACTCGAAACCCCCCTATGAATCTAACAGAACTTAAAGATAAACCCGTAAACGAGCTAGTGCAGCTCGCGGACTCAATGGGTCTTGAAAATATGGCCCGCTTACGCAAGCAAGACATCATTTTTGCTATCTTAAAAGCGCATGCTAAAAGTGGTGAAGATATTCACGGTGGCGGTGTGCTGGAAATTTTGCAGGATGGCTTTGGCTTCTTGCGTTCAGCAGACTCCTCTTATTTGGCCGGCCCGGACGATATTTATGTTTCGCCCAGTCAAATTCGTCGCTTTAACCTGCGCACGGGTGATACTATCGGCGGGAAGATTCGCCCCCCGAAAGACAGCGAACGTTACTTTGCTCTCCTTAAAATTCGTGAAGTGAACTTCGACAAGCCTGAAAACTCCCGCAATAAAATCTTATTTGAAAACTTAACACCGCTGCATGCGGAAGAACGTTTTCACTTAGAGCGTGGAAACGGCAGTAAAGAAGATATCACGGCACGGGTGCTGGACTTATCGGCGCCAATAGGTAAAGGCCAGCGTGGTCTGATTGTTGCTCCGCCGAAAGCCGGTAAAACCTTGCTATTGCAGAATATCGCGACGTCTATCGCTGCGAACCACCCTGATGCAGAATTGATTGTTCTGTTGATTGACGAACGTCCGGAAGAAGTTACCGAGATGCATCGTCTGGTGCACGGTGAGGTGGTTGCTTCTACCTTTGATGAACCGGCCAGCCGCCACGTTCAGGTGGCAGAAATGGTTATCGAAAAGGCCAAGCGCTTGGTTGAGCACAAAAAGGATGTGGTCATTCTGCTTGACTCGATTACTCGTTTAGCGCGTGCTTATAACACCGTTATTCCAAGCTCAGGCAAAGTGTTAACCGGTGGTGTGGATGCCAACGCATTACATAAGCCTAAACGTTTCTTTGGTGCGGCGCGTAATGTGGAAGAAGGCGGTAGCTTAACCATTATTGCAACGGCACTTATCGATACTGGCTCGAAAATGGATGAAGTCATTTACGAAGAGTTTAAAGGTACCGGTAACATGGAACTGCATCTGAACCGTAAGTTGGCTGAACGCCGCGTGTTCCCGGCTATAGACTTTAATCGGTCCGGTACGCGTCGCGAAGAGTTGTTAACAACTCCAGACGAGCTTCAGAAAATGTGGATCCTGCGTAAAATCATGCATCCTATGGGCGAAGTTGAAGCCATGGAATTTTTGATCGATCGCCTGGTAATGACCAAAACCAATGACGAATTCTTCGAATCGATGAAACGTCAACGCAACAGTTAAGTGGCGTATGAAATATCAAGATCTGCGTGATTTCATTGCGCTCCTGGAGGAGCGCGGTGAACTTAAACGCATTCAACAGCCTATTGACCCCTACCTTGAAATTACTGAAATATCAGACCGCACATTAAAAGCAGAAGGCCCTGCCTTATTGTTTGAGAACGTGAAAGGTCATGATATGCCGGTGTTGGCAAACCTATTTGGTACACCGGATCGGGTGGCTTTAGGCATGGGGCAGGAATCGGTGACAGCGTTACGGGACGTGGGCAAATTGCTGGCGTTTTTAAAAGAACCTGAGCCACCGAAAGGGTTCCGTGACGCGCTAAATTTACTGCCAAAGTACAAAAAAGTACTGAGCATGTCGCCAAAAAGCATCAAAAAAGCGCCTTGTCAGCAAGTGATCATGAGTGGCAATGACGTCGACTTAACAAAATTACCCATTCAGCACTGCTGGCCGGGTGATGTTGCGCCATTAGTGACCTGGGGGCTTACGGTAACTCGCGGTCCGCATAAAGAGCGTCAGAACCTGGGCATTTATCGCCAGCAACTGTTAGGCCCCAATAAGTTGATTATGCGTTGGTTATCACACCGCGGTGGCGCGCTGGATTTCCAGGAGTGGTGTCAGCAGCATCCGGGTGAGAAATTTCCTGTGTCTGTAGCTTTAGGTGCCGACCCTGCAACCATTCTCGGTGCGGTAACACCGGTGCCGGACAGTTTGTCTGAATACGCTTTTGCCGGCTTGTTGCGTGACAGCAAAACCGAAGTGACGTCGTGTGTGAGTAATGACTTACAAGTACCGGCTCACGCAGAGATGATTCTTGAAGGTTATATTGAACCCGGGGAAATGGCGCCGGAAGGGCCTTATGGCGATCATACCGGTTACTATAATGAGGTCGACGAGTTTCCGGTATTTACGGTAACTCATATCACCCACCGTAAAGACCCAATTTATCACAGCACCTATACCGGGCGACCGCCAGATGAACCGGCTGTATTGGGTGTTGCGTTGAACGAAGTTTTTATTCCGTTGCTGCAAAAACAGTTTCCGGAAATTGTCGATTTTTATTTACCACCAGAAGGCTGTTCGTACCGTTTGGCCGTAGTGACTATGAAGAAGCAGTACCCCGGTCATGCAAAACGCGTGATGATGGGTGTCTGGTCCTTCTTGCGTCAGTTTATGTACACCAAGTTTGTGATTGTGTGCGACGACGACGTCAACGCGCGTGACTGGAAGGATGTTATCTGGGCCATGACGACCCGTATGGATCCGGCGCGCGATACGACCCTGGTTGAAAATACGCCGATTGATTACCTTGATTTTGCCTCACCGGTTTCCGGGCTGGGCTCAAAAATGGGAATGGATGCGACCAATAAGTGGCCGGGCGAAACCGACCGCGAATGGGGCGAACCTATTGTCATGAGTGACGAGGTTAAGCAACGTATTGACGATTTGTGGGATGAACTGAATATTATGGAGCCGTGAATGAGTCAACAGATGACCTGTAAAGCCGATGTATCACGTCAATTGGCGGATGCTGTTTGGGAAGTGCGTTTGCAACTGCCAAATCCGGTAGAATTTAAAGCCGGGCAGTACCTGATGGTGGTGATGGGTGAGCGAGATAAACGACCTTTCAGTATCGCCTCATGCCCTTCCAGTAAAAGTGAGTGGTTACTTCATATTGGTGCTACACCGGATAACAGCTACGCAATGGAAGTGTTGGATAAGGTGCGTGCCGACGGGGAGTTAGAAATCGATGCGCCGGATGGTATTGCTTATTATCGTCAGGAAAATACCCAGCCCGTAGTTTTAATTGCTGGTGGCACCGGGTTTTCTTACACCTATTCTATTTTACAGCAGCACTTACGGTTGTCACCAGAACGACCCTTAACACTTTACTGGGGCTCAAAAAGCTTAGCTGATCTTTATTTGCATGAAGAGTTAGAACGTTTAGCCGACGAGTATGAGCAGTTTGACTATCATCCGGTGGTTGAAGACGCATCTGGCAACTGGCCATATTCTATTGGTCTGGTGCATCATGCGGTAATGGCTCGCGAACAAAATTTAGCGGACTGTGAAATATACGCGGCCGGACGTTTTGAAATGGTACGGGTTATTCGCGACGACTTTGTTGCTAGAAATGTACCGTTAGAAAATCTTTACGGCGACGCTTTGTCGTTTATTTAATTTCTGAATTAAGAGAGTAACCGAAAGTAAATTTGTTTAATGAAAGAGCTGCGTTATACTGACGCCGCTTTACCAAGGGGTGCCGGCAACGGCTGAGATGCAATAGCGAACCCTTAAAACCTGATCCGGTTAATACTGGCGTAGGGATGGTAGAAAACCCGTCTAATACAGCCTTACCGGATCGTTTCTGACTTTGTTTTGAGGAAATGATCCATGAATAAAATTCATTCATATTTAGCCGCCAGCATAGCAATCGCGCTATCGGGTACAACCGCATTCGCTTATGCTGAGGCTGACACCGAAAACACAAAAGACATCGAAATTATTGAAGTGAGTGGTGACTTTCATCGCCGCACTTTAAATGAAACCACCAGCAGCGTTTCTATTATCGACAAAGACGCAATGCAACAGCGTCATTCTCAGCATTTACAAGATACCCTCAACAGCTTTGCCAATGTGAACTTTTCCGGTGGTACGTCAACAGCCCGCTTTATTCAAATTCGCGGTATTGGTGAGCGCTCGCAGTTTGTTGATCCGGTCACACCGTCAGTGGGGTTATTGATTGATGGCATTGATTACAGTGGGTTAGGCAGCGCAGCTTCGCTTTTCGATATTAATCAGGTAGAGGTTTTCCGGGGCCCACAAAGCGGGCGCTTCGGTGTGAATGCCATGGCGGGCTTATTGTTGCTGGACAGCACGGCACCAAGCAGCGATTTTAACGGTGAGTTTCAGTTGTCCGCAGGAAATTACTCCGAAGCGATGGGCGGTCTTGCTATGGGCGGAAACCTTGGGGTGTTAGGTAATGCCCGCTTCTCGGTGAGTCAGTTTCAGCAGGACGGTTACATGGAAAATACTTACCTGAACCGAGATGATACCGAACAGCGTGACGAATTAAGCGCTCGCTTTTTACTGGATACGGAATTGAATAAAGATTGGCTGCTGCAAACGGTGTTGCATTATAACGATGTCGATAACGGTTATGACGCCTTCAGTCTGGATAACACCCGCGAGACTTTATCAGATGAGCCGGGCTTTGACCGCATAGAAAGTCAGGCTCTGCGGTTGCAACTGAGCTACCTGGGTTTTGATAACAGCCGCGTGGAAATGTCGGTTAACCGTCTGGATGCCGATACCGGTTATGCCTTCGATGAAGACTGGACCTATGAAGGTATTGCTCCGGGCTGGGAATATTCCTCGTTTGATTCTTACTTTCGCGACCGTGATGATAAAACGGCCGAAGTTCGTTGGCTGTCGGATGAACCCGAAGCTTTGTTTGGCATTGAGAGTGAATGGGTGTTTGGTCTCTATTACTACGATAAATCGGTACAGTTGACCCGCGATTATTTTAACTGGGACTTGGGTCAGCCCAGTATTTTCCAGAGTGACTATGATAGCCAGCACACGGCAGTTTACGGTGAATTAACTCAGCATTGGAGCGAACGTGTCACTACTATAACGGGCTTACGGGCAGAGCGTTATAATAACGATTATCTGGACAGCCGCGATATTACTGAACAACCTGAAGATACTATGATCGGTGGTAATTTTAGCCTGCGCTATCAGGCATCTGACCAAAGCTATCTGTATGCAAGCGTCGCGCGTGGTTATAAAGCCGGTGGGGTTAACGGTGAAGCTTTGGGTAAAGCCGATGATAAGGGACTGGAAGAATTGGAAAGTTTTTTACTGGAACGTTCAACATTTGCGCCTGAAAAGCTCTGGAGTACCGAGTTTGGCGTTAAAGGCAGCAGCCAGGATGGTCGCTTAACCTCAAGAGTAAGCGCGTTTTATCATTGGCGGGACGATGTTCAGCTAAAAAGCTGGGTAAACCGCGATCAGTCTTTTGTCGGCTACATTGAAAACGCCGCTGAAGGCAACGGTTATGGCCTGGAAGTTGAAATTCGTAACCAGTTTACCGACGGCTTGACCTTTTTTGCTTCGGCCAGCTGGTTAAAAACCGAAATTGAAGGCTTTTTGACCGAAGACGGCATTGATATGACCGGACGCGAGCAGGCGCAGGCGCCCAATTATCAGTTTAATATTGGCTTTGAAGGCTGGTTAGGCGAGAACTTCCAGTGGGTAATTCAGGCTGATGGCAAAGATGAGTTCTATTTCTCCGATTCGCACAACCAAAAAGCTGACAGCATGGCGGTGTTGCATCTGGCGCTAAATTATCATTATCAGGACTGGCGCGTCAGTTTGTGGGGGCGTAATTTAACCGATGAAGACTATGAAATTCGTGGTTTTTACTTTGGTAATGACCCTCGTAAAGAGTACGTACCAGAAACCTATGTTCAATATGGTGAACCGCGCCGGTTTGGTATTACTGTCAGTAAATCGTTTTAAGGAGGGGATATATGCAAATCTCTGTCGAAATGTCGCTGTACCCACTAGCGGATAACTATTTAGAGACGATTCAAGATTTTATTGAGCGCTTAAATCAGCATTCAGAATTAACGGTTATAACCAACACTATGAGTACGCAAGTGTTTGGTGAAATGCAGGAGGTTATGCGCATTTTAGGCGAAGAAATGGAACGGCTTTATCAAAATGTGCCGGCTAATGTTTTGGTCTGTAAATTTATTAACAAAGACTTAAGGCCCGGTGATGCTTGAGTCCTGGCTTGAACAGCTGATGGTCAGTTCCCCCTGGGAGCTGACTGCTTTAATTCTGGCTCTCGGCTACCTGATACTGGCCGCGCATCAGCGACAATGGTGCTGGGCCGCTGCGGCGATCAGCTGTACTATTTATGCTGTGCTATTTTGGCAGGGCAGGCTGTATATGGAATCTGTGTTACAGGCCATATACATCGCTCTGGCAGGATACGGTTGGTGGCAGTGGCAGCGTCAGCAAAGCGCTGTTAGAGAGAGTCCCGACGGTGCAAAGTATTCGCTGCGGTGGCACCTTATGCAATGGGCGTGGCTGGTTCCTCTGGCTGCAGTTATTGCGTATCTGTTGTCGATTTATACAGATGCGAATGCCGTGTGGCTGGATACTTACACGACAGTATTCAGTTTGCTGGCCACTTGGCTGGTTACCAAAAAAGCCTACGAAACCTGGTGGTACTGGTTAGTCATAGACAGCGTTTATGTTTACCTGTATGCCAGCAAAGGCTTTGTTGCGACGGCATTGTTATTTGTGATTTATCTGATTCTGGTCATTTATGCGATGTGGCGCTGGCGTTATGACACTCAGTTGAAATCAGTGAGTGAAGCCGGGTGATTGGTCAACCACGCAAAGTACAGGTTTTAACTTCTGGCCAGTCTAACCAAACCTTACGGTTAATAACGGACACCCAAGACTATGTCTTAAAACGCTGGCAGCACCAGCGACTCTTTGCGGTTGACAGAGAGCTTGAAGTGACTGTGCAAAAGCAACTGGCAAAGAAAGCTCTTGCGCCGGAAATTATCGACTATCATTTAGAACAGGGTTGGCTTTTGCAGCCCTATTATGCAGCGCCGTCTTTGCAGCAAGTCACCTTATCCCCTTCAATTAAAGCCACCGTTTTGGCTGAAATGTTATCGAAAATTCATAGTACGCCTATTGATATTCCTGCTTGGTCTATGGCTGAACGGGTAGAGCATTATTTACAGCAGTTGCAGTTGGTGGACTCATCACTGGCAACAACGTTGCGCGAACAGTTGTTACCCATGAAGCCTCTTTTAGAGGACTGGCTTAGTTATCCTGTGCTGTGTCATAACGATTTGTCTATGAACCATATTCTAATGACCGACCCGATACGAGTAATTGACTGGGAGTATGCCGGTATTGGGCATCCACTGTTCGATATTGCCAGCACCATAAAAATTAATCAGCTCAGTCATGAAATGGCCGAACGTTTAATAGCGGACTACGAACAGCTGACTCACTATCAGATTGACCAGGCCCATTTGGCGCAATGGTGTGAGTTTGTAGAATGGCTGAATGAAGTATGGCAGCATTTGTTCCGACACGCCTCGTTAAAGTGAATTCATTGCTATGACTGATAAAAAATTGATGAACCGCGTTTACGGCTATTTAGCTGAAGACGAAGACGCGCGTGTGTGCAAAGACATTCCTGAATCTGCATGCAACGAACAACCGCGATCCTTTGTTCTGATGTTGTTATCGCTAATGCTGACTAAACTGGGTGACAGCCTTGTCAGTGCCCGCCTGGTCTTGCCCTGGATGCTGAGCTCACTGGGGGCGCCTGCAATGTTTATCAGCGCGCTGGTACCGCTACGGGAGTCACTGGCTTTATTACCCCAATTGTTCGTTGCTCAACAACTCCGGCAGCAGCCAGTGCGCAAATGGTTCTGGGTTGCAGGCAGTATAGGTCAGGCTCTGTCACTGCTCGCTGTGCTTTTTTCTGTTGCGACCTTTGATGGCTCCATGCTGGGCTGGTCGGTGATAATTTTGTTGGCAGTATTCAGTTTGTCGCGGGGTATCTGTTCCGTTGCTAACAAGGATGTGACTGGAAAAACGGTGTCTAAAACCCGTCGGGGGCGGTTGTCGGGCGTGGCCGCTTCAGCTGCTGGGTTGCTGACACTGCTAACCGCTTTAGTGATCATTTTTGCCCCTGATATGGGCGGCCAGAGAGGGCTGTTTGTTGGACTCTTAGGAATGGGTGTAGTGCTCTGGTTCGCGGCAGCTTTGCTCTATGCGGGTATCCCTGAGGTTGCTGGCGCAACCGAAGGCGGCGGCAATGCGTTAACCGAAGCATTAAAGTCAATGTCATTATTGTGGCGCAACCGACAATTTGGCCATTTTGTTGTTTCACGGGCGCTACTGGTGGCTGCCGCCTTCGCTATTCCTTATATCGTCGTTTTAATTCAGCGAGAGGGGGAGTCGCAGTTAACCAGTTTAGGTAGCTTAATGCTGGCCAGCGGACTGGCCGGTCTTCTCGCCGGGCGCTTTTGGGGGCGTTGGTCGGATTCAGCCAGCCATCGTGTTATGGCGGCCGCCTCGGTGATGTCGACGATAGTGATGGGCGTTGCCTTGGCGCTTTATTACTGGCTACCAGATGCCCTGGGAGTGCAGTGGGTTGCGGCGCTGATCTTGTTTAGTTCCGCTGTTGCTCATCACGGGGCTCGGGTTGGCAGAAAAACCTATCTGGTAGATATGGCAACGCACGACAACCGGGCACAACTGACGGCGGTATCGAATACTGTGATGGGTGTTGTCTTGTTAGCAGGGTTACTGCTCGGCTGGGTGGATGCTGTCTATGGTGTTGCCGCTGTTTTATGGGTATTAGCGGCTGTTGGCGTACTAGCCACTATAACGGCATTACGATTGCCAGACGTATCAGGCGACATATCTGGCTAACCGCGGTGTCTATTTCTATTTTCCCCGAATAACGGCGTAAAGACCAATAATGACCGCCGCCACACCACCAATTAAATACCAAATGGTGTTGTTGGTTGGCTCATTTGTCGCCATTTGTGACACTTCAGAGGCCAGTGACTGCGAAGCTTCATAAGAAAAATACAGCAAAATAACACCAACAACCAACAGAACAACACCTACGATACGAGTCATAACGTTTTCCTTTTATTGTGATAATAATTTATTAATATAAAGCAGCGGGAAAGAACTTCAAGCTTCCTTACTTATTTTTGAACTATGTCATCTGGTATATTTCCAAACCAAAAAATATCGTCAATTGTTAAGAGGCGGGTCAAATTTAAGATGACAATAACAAAAGTAAGGCAAAATTATGAGCAAAGCATCATTCAAGCTGGGGTATTTAGCGCTTTCACTGTCTGCAGCGTTAGCCATGCCGAACACCGTCTTAGCTCAACAAGCGGACGTTAATGCCGAATCCGATGAGTCGATGGAGCGTATCGTAACACTAGGCTCACGAGTAAACGGTCGCACCGCAACGGAGTCGGCATCGCCTATTGACATTATTTCTTCGGAACAGCTGGTTAAAACAGGGGCGACAGAATTAGGTAAAGCTTTGCAAATGAGTGCGCCTTCTTTTAACTTTTCCAGCACGACCATTTCTGATGGTTCGGACATTATTCGTCCAGCGACACTGCGCGGACTCAACCCCGATCAGGTTTTGGTGTTGGTTAATGGCAAGCGGCGGCATCAGCAGGCGTTGGTAAATGTTCAGGAAACTATTGGTAAAGGTTCTGCTGGTTACGACATCAATGCTATTCCTATTACAGCTGTGGCGCGTGTTGAAATTTTGCGTGACGGAGCTGCTGCTCAATATGGTTCTGACGCTATAGCCGGAGTTATCAATATCACCCTGAAAAGCTCCGACGGTGGCAGTGTTTCAGCTGAAATAGGCCAAACCTACGAAGGGGACGGAGAAGTCAATACCCTGGGTCTTAACTACGGTGTAACATCGAAAAACGGGTACTTTAACGGCACGCTGGAATATCGTGACCGTGGTAAGACAAACCGGGCGTCGCCGGCCGAAGCGTCGTTAATCGGTGACTGGTTGTCATCCGACGGAGAGCCTGTCGTTAGACTGCATATTGGTGATGCTGATTCAGAAAACTTATATGCCTGGTTTAATTCGGGCTATAACCTAGGCTCAACCACCGAACTTTATGCTTTTGGTGGTGTTTCCAGCCGTGATGGCGAGTCGTCTGGCTTTTTCCGCGGTCGCGGCCATCCAAGAACCATCGAAGCGATTTACCCCGATGGTTTTTTACCCACATTAGAAACTGAAGCGGATGATCAATCTCTTGCTGTCGGTATTCGCGGTGACTTGCCCAATGCCTGGTTGTGGGATGCCAGTGTCGTGTACGGGAAGAATGAGTTTGGTTTTAATTCCTCGAATTCAGCTAACGTAAGCTGGTATTACGAACCACGCCAAGAGGGCGGAATTTTCGGTGAAACACCGACGTCAGCCTTTGCTGGTGAGTTGGTTTTTGAACAAACCACATTCAACTTAGACTTTAACGGGACGGTTGATGTTGCTAACGAACTGCTTTATTTAGCGGTGGGTTTAGAAATGCGTCGGGATGGCTATGAAATTAACCCGGGCGACCCGGTGTCCTGGGCTTATGGTCGGGCAAATGATCCCAGCGTTGAAATTTTAACCCCATCGGGAGCGGGCGCTGAAGCCGGCATACAAGGTTTTCCTGGCTTTAGTCCAAGCCAGGCTGTAGATGCTGACCGTGACAGCTATGGTGTTTATGCGGATGCCGAATATTACGTTACTCCTGACTTCTTGTTAGCCGGGGCGATACGTTATGAAGACTACGATATTGCAGGCGATAATATCTCTGGTAAGTTATCGGCGCGTTATGATGTTAACAGCGACTTTTCTCTGCGTGGTACGGTGTCGACAGGTTTCCGCGCACCAGGGGTGCAACAAATCTACTACAGTCAGGTCTCGACTAACATCGTTAACGGCACCTTGGTGGAAACTGGAACCATTGCTAATAACGATGAAGTAGCACGCCAATTTGGTATTAACGAACTGGAAGAAGAAACATCTGAAAGTCTGAGTTTAGGTCTAATTAAGCGCTTTGACAGTGGCTTTGATCTGACTATGGACTTCTATCAAATTAATATTGATGATCGGATTGTTTTGTCGGAATCACTGACTGCCGATGTAGGCGCAGAATTTGGGCAAATCCTGGAAGATAATAATCTGGGAGCTGCGCAGTTCTTTACTAACTCGGTAAATACTAAAACTACGGGTCTGGATATTATTGCGTCTTACCCGACAGAACTTCTGGATGGCAGCCTGAACTTAACCGCTGCTATGAGCTTTATGAATACAGAGGTAGATCAGGTTAATTCTGTGTCGTCATTAATTCCGGGAGAGAAAATCTTTAACGATACTCAGGTTCTTCGTCTTGAAGAAGGTCAACCCAGCGAAAAAGCTACCTTAAGTGGTGACTGGACGCGCGATGCCTGGAGCGCCAACGTAGCCTTTAATTATTTTGGTGCGGTTGAAGGACAAGCTTTTACAGGCGTTCGTCATGAATGGGGCGCTAAGTGGCTAACGGATCTCTCGGTTGGTTATGACTTTACCGATAGCCTGAATGTGCGCATTGGTGCAAATAATCTGTTTGATACATACCCCGATAAATGGGGCAGTGCCGGTTCACCATTTTCTGACGCTGGCTTTGAATACGGTTGGGAAACCTTCCCGTTCGGCATTAACGGTGGTTATTACTACGCCCGGTTGAACTACACGTTCTAACCATCATTGGCATAAAAAAGCGCCCCAATAACTTGGGGCGCTTTTGTCGTTACTTAAAGGGAAAATTAAGCCGTGAAAATTAATCACCCATGTAAGAAGTCAGCATCCAGGCGGTTTTTTCCTGCTCTTTGATATAATCACTCATTAACGCGTTAGTACCTTCATCGCCAGCTTCGTCAGACAGCTCAAGAATCTGACGCTGTAAACGAATGGTTGTCTGGTAGCTGTCCAGAATATTTGCAACGCAGGCACGTCCTTCGTGCACATCTTTTACTTCTTCAATTTCGCTGTTCTTAATGTAAGTTGAGTAAGCGTGCTGTGGGCGCTGACCTAAGGTCAGAATACGCTCTGCAATTTCATCAATTTTCAGTAACAGGTCATCGTAAGTTTCTTCAAATTTAGCGTGTAATTCAAAAAAATGTTCACCTTTAATATTCCAGTGAAAGCCGCGAACATTCATGTAGAACATTTGATAATTTGAAAGTAACTCATTGAGTTTATCGCCAAGTTGCTCTGCTTTTTTCTGGTCTAAACCAATTACGCTTAACTGTTTCATAGAAATCTCCTCTGTCATTGATATCCCCCAATCATAGTTGAATCATAGAGTTAAAGAAAGCGATGAAAACCGATAAAACTGACAGTCAAAGGCGATAGCTGTCAGTTAATGCTTACATAAAAAATAGGGGGAGTTGTGAGTTAAATCAATTCAGGCTTTCAACTTTACCGTCGCGGATATGCTTTTCACCGCGGGCTTTAGCCAATTGAATTTGGCGCTCGCGTTCGGCAAAACGCTCTTTTTGTTCGCTAGAGGTTTGGTCGTAGCAATGAGGGCAGCTTACCCCTTTTTGGTAGTGTTCTGACCGCATTTCTTCCTGGGTTATTGGCATCCGACAGGCGTAGCACTGATCGTATTCACCAGGCTCCAGACCGTGTTTAACTGTTACGCGTTGATCAAAGACAAAGCATTCGCCATTCCAGCGGCTGTTGTCTTCCGGCATCATTTCCAGGTATTTCAGAATTCCGCCTTTTAGGTGATAAACCTCGTCAAACCCCTGCTCTTTTAAGTAGGCTGTTGATTTTTCACAACGAATACCACCCGTACAGAACATCGCCACTTTTTTATGTTTCTGCGGGTTCAGGTGTTCTTTTACGTACTCCGGAAATTCACGGAAGGTATCGGTTTTTGGGTTAATCGCCCCTTCAAAGGTACCTACGGCGTACTCGTACTCGTTACGAGTATCAATGACCAAAACTTCAGGATCGGCAATAAGGTCGTTCCATTTTTCCGGATCCACGTAAGTGCCAACCGAGCTTTTTGGGTCAACCCAGTCTACGCCTAAGGTTACAATTTCTTTTTTCAGTTTTACTTTGGTACGGTAAAACGCTTGTTCGTCGCTGGGGGATTCTTTGTGTTCAATGTCCGCAAAACGTTCATCGGAGCGGAGGTAATCCAACACATTATCAATGCCTTCGCGAGTACCGCAAATGGTCCCGTTAATGCCCTCACGGGCTAACAGCAAAGTGCCTTTTACATCGTTTGTAATTAGCGTTTGATAAAGTGGTTGACGAAGCTCTTTATAGTCATTGAGCTCAACAAATTTATACAATGCCGCACAAATATACATATTATGTTACCTTTTTCAGCGGTTCGGAACGTAAATCCGAGGCCTTTATTTAAAATCGCGCGGATTATACCGTTTTGGCCGCAACAAGCGCAAATAAGCAATTCAGAGTGTTGTCACAACCACAACGTTTTGATCAATTATTCCGGCTTATCATTACCTTGTTGTCCCTGTGCTTGTTTTGGGTCGCGCTTGAGGCGTTTGTCCCAGCGTTGTCGAGCGTAACGACGTAAGCTGGCAATGCTATCGGTTTCATCCATGATAGGCGTACCCAGTATGGTTTCAATAATATCCTCCAGAGTAATAAGTCCCAGCCAGCTGCCATGCTCATCGTAAACCAGGGCCATGTGTTGTCGCTCTTTTATGAGATGGCTCATCAAGGCTTCAACGCTGACGGTTTCAGTGACAATTTCAACCGGCCGGACAATGTCTTTCAGTAAGTCGGCCTCGTCAGCATCAAGCACGTCACTGCGAAAAACGATGCCTTGAGGCTCTTCATCGTTGTCAATAACCGGGTAACGGGAAAAAGGCAGCTCCCGAATCCTTTCGCTAACCTCGCTCATATTTAAATCAGGTCGTATCGATTCGCAGACCGTTCGCGGCGTCATGACCTGACGAACCCTAATTTCATGTAAATCCAGAATATTTAAAATGACCCGACGCTCGTCATCATCTAAGGCATTTTCTTCGTGACCGATGGTGGCCATGGCTTTAATTTCAGAACGGACATCAATGTCGGCTTCTTCACTGCCGATACGCTTTGTGATTTGATCAGACAGCCAGACAAAGGGTTTAAGCGATAAAATCAAAAAGTTCAATATGAGCGGTAACACAGGGGCAATGGGACGCCAGAATTTGGCACCAATAGTTTTCGGAATAATTTCTGAAAGGATAAGAATAAGCAGTGTCATTACGGCTGAGGCGATACCCAGATAACCGTCACCAAAAACAATTCCAACCTGGGCACCAACACCGGCAGCACCCGCCGTATGAGCGATGGTGTTAAGCGTTAAAATAGCAGCCAGTGGCTTATCGATAGAATCTTTTAATTTTCGCAATTGTTGGTGAGTTTTAGGTCGGCTTTCTTTTAATTGCGCAATGTAGCTGGGTGTTACTGACAAAATAGCCGCTTCTAAAACCGAGCAAACAAAAGATACACCTATAGCGATAACAGCAAAAACAATCAGTAGGAACATTGGTACCTTTAATACTTACAGAAATTGCATGAGTAATAACACAGTGCCGGCCAGAATGAGAATTGACCAGCCGACAGGACCTGCGTATTTACCCCATAAGTTTTCAGTATAAGGCCCCAGCCATAAAACGATAAGAGCTAATAAATAATAACGTAAGGCGCGAGCGATACCGGCTGCTAATAAAAATAGTGACATCGGGTAATCGGCGGCGCCTGCGGCAAGCATAGCGACCTGAAATGGCACCGGGGTCACGCCAACCAGAAAAATAGCGGTGAAGCCATCTTGTTTGAGTGTTTCCTGAAACGTTTGATAATAATCCTGAACGGATAAATAATTGATGAACCATTCACCGGCAGTGTCAAATAACGCAAAGCCAATGCAATAACCGCCAACAGCACCGGCGAGGAACCCCGCCATGGCAACGGTTGCAACCAGCCAGATACGTTTCCGTTCAAGCACCATGTAAGGTACCAGCACCAATTCTAATGCGATAGGAAGTACCGTGGCCTCCAAAGCTGAGAGAAAAAAGAGCATGACCAGTGCATGGGGCGAACTGACCAATTTCTGATACCATTGTTGTGTTTTGGTGTTTTCTCTCATTGGCTCGTCTATACGTTATTTTCGATAGTATTTATCGGCGCAGTGTAACGTGATTTTTTTGCAAATAGGGATCAAAGCCGTTAAAACTTACGTAAACTTTGTCATCAAGTTCGTTGTTAAAAGGTAACTCAGAATGAAATATCGCGGAAGTCCGGCATTTACTCATGAGCAGGCAGATAAAGTCGGCGTGCTGGTCACTAACCTTGGAACTCCCGAAGCGCCGACGAAAAAGGCGCTAAAACCCTATTTAAAAGAATTTCTGTCTGACCCCAGAGTGGTCGAAGTGCCACGTTTACTGTGGTTTTTCATACTGAATGGCGTGATCCTTCGTTTTCGGCCTAAGCGTTCAGCCGCCGCTTATAAAACGGTCTGGACGGATCGTGGTTCTCCTTTGTTATTTCATACACAAGACCAGGCTACCGCAATTGAAGAAAAGCTAAAAGAGACCTGGGGCGACAATATTGTGGTCGATTTTGCGATGCGTTATGGAAACCCGGCACTCGGCGATGTGGTCGATAAGATGATGCAGCAGGGGGTCCGTAAGTTACTGGTACTGCCCTTATACCCACAGTACTCAGCTTCAACAACTGCCTCAACGTTCGACGCACTGGCTAAAAACTTTACCAAACGTCGTTGGTTACCTGAGTTGCGTTTTCTCACGCATTATCATGACTTCTCGCCGTTTATTGAGGCGGCGGCAAAACGTATTGAAAGACACTGGGAGCAGCACGGTCGCGCCGACAAGTTACTCTTTTCTTATCATGGTATTCCGCTGCGTTACTTAAAAAATGGTGACCCCTATCATTGCGAGTGCTACAAAACATCACGGTTATTGGCTGAGCGCCTGGGCCTTGGAAAAGATGATTATCTGACCACCTTCCAGTCTCGTTTCGGTCGTGAACAATGGCTGCAGCCTTATACCGATATGACCATGAAAGCATTACCGGATAAAGGGGTTAAGTCGGTACAGGTGTTCTGTCCCGGGTTCTCGTCTGATTGTTTAGAAACGGTTGAAGAGATTGGTGAAGAAAACCGGGAATACTTTATGGACAGTGGTGGTGAACGGTATGAATATATCTCTGCATTAAATGCGGAAAGTGAACACATTAATGCACTGTCTCAGCTAGTAGAGCAAAATTTACAAGGCTGGTCGGTTGAAGAGGTCTCAGGCGACCGCCAGCACAGAGCTGATGCTGTTAAAAAGCAAAGCTTACCTTATGATAATTAAAGGGGAAGACCTTGGCTCGCACTAGTTCATTTGGCAAGCCTTTCATGTTTATAGCATGGGGGCTTGCTATTGTTATGCTGGTTTGGTTTTTCGAAGACAAACTGCAGCAACAGTTTAACCCCAATACACAAGTTCAAAGTCGTATCGACAATGGACAAGTGACGGTTGTGCTCGAGCAAAACCGGATGGGCCATTATGTTGCTCAGGGAAAAGTGAACGGGCAGCCTGTTACTTTTTTACTGGATACTGGGGCGACTCTGGTTGCTGTGCCAGAAAATTTGGCCCAAAAACTGGGACTGCGTAAAGGCCGACAGGGCATGTCTCAAACCGCTAATGGTCGTGTTATCACTTACCGCACGCAAATTAACCGGTTAGAGCTGGGTGATATTCAGATGACTAATGTAGCAGCATCTATTACTCCCGGTATGGATGGCGATGTCATACTTTTGGGGATGAGTGCTCTGAAAGAATTTGAGTTAACGCAAAAAGGCGATACTCTTACTTTACGTTATTAAAAATAAAGCAGGATGATGTATGTATAAAACACTACTAGGTGCAACGTTATTGATTATTGCTGGTGGGGCCGGAGCCCAACAGGAAACGCTGAAACAATGCGCAGAAATTGAAGATTCGTTAGAACGACTGGTCTGTTACGACAATATTGCTAAGCAACAACGAGGTCAGTCACAACAGATGAAAAGAAAAGCTAAAGGAAAAATGTCGGCCGAAAAACAAAGGCAGGCTCAGCAATCGACTCAGCGTCATGGTAACGCCTCTTTAGAACAAAGCTTTGGTATGGAGCACAAGGACAGAGAGGAAGGGCAGCTGGACAAAGTTGAGATTGAGGTGGCTGCTAAAGAGCAAGGACCCTACGATAAGTGGCGGATAACTTTAGTCAATGGTCAACTCTGGAAGCAGACTGACAGTGGTGGCTATTTTTCGTGGGACGATAACGACACCTATTATATCGAACGTGGCGCATTAAACTCATTTTTCTTCGGGCGGGAAGGTTCAAACCGGCGCATGCGGGTGAAGCGCGTCAAATAAGAGGTATTGAGCATGGTTGCCACTTTATGTGGGGCCCTCTTGTGCAGAGCGAAACCGCCGGGCGAACTGCTCAAATGGGCAGTTCGCCTGCAGTTTAAAGAAAAAAGTTAAAGCTATTTAATATCGGTCAGCCTTAAGTAAGGACGAAGTGTTTTCCAACCTTGTGGAAATTTCTGTTTTGCGTCTTCATCGCTGACAGTTGGACGAATAATTACTGAGTCGCCGGGTACCCAGTCTGCCGGGCAGGCAACTTCTTCGCGGTCGGTAGTTTGCAGAGCATCAATAACCCGTAAAATCTCATTAAAATTGCGGCCTACTGTCATAGGGTAAGTCATGATCAGCCGGATTTTTTGGTTGGGATCAATAATAAAGACTGACCGAACGGTTGCTGTGGCACTTTCGTTGGGGTGGAGCATGTCGTAAAGTTCAGCAACTTTGCGTTCCTTATCAGCAACGATAGGAAACTCCAGCGTGGTATTTTGAGTGTCATTCACATCGTTGATCCAACCTTTGTGGGCGTCTACCGTGTCAGTGGATAAACCAAGAGGTTTTACATTGCGCTTCTCAAACTCCGGCGCCAATTGTGCGGTTCTTCCCATTTCGGTGGTGCAAACCGGCGTATAATCAGCCGGGTGACTGAAAAAGAATACCCAGGAACCTTTCGCCCAGTCATGAAATTTGATCGAACCCTGAGTGGTATCAATGGTAAAGTCTGGTGCAGTATCGCCAATACGTAATGTCATAAAGTTACTCCTGAAATAAGTGTTGATAACCTTTATTGGTAACCGTTAAATGATAGCTCACTGAACACATTACAAGGCAATAGGCTTAGAACCTTTTACTCTAATATAGATGCATGGATTATCAGCAATGAACTTATTTATTGACGCCGACGCATGCCCGGTGGCGATTCGGGAAATTCTGTTTCGCGCGGCACAGCGTAAACAACTGCCGCTTTATTTAGTGGCGAATCAGCGTATCCAAACCCCTAAGTCTAAGTTCATTCATATGATTCAAGTGGGTAGTGGCTTTGATGTCGCGGATCATGAAATTGTTCGCCGTTGTGAGGCTAATGATTTAGTCATAACCAGCGATATTCCTCTGGCTTCCGAAGTGATCGACAAAGGCGCTAAGGCGCTGAGCCCTCGCGGAGAATTATTTACTCCGGACAATATTCGGCAACGACTGAATATACGCGACTTTATGGACACCATGCGAAGCAGCGGTATTCAGTCGGGCGGACCGCCACCGCTATCCAATGTTGATCGCAAAAACTTTGCGGATCATTTAGACAGACTGCTGGCAGGGAGCTAAGCGTGGCTTTTTTTGCTGCATTACCGGCTATCGTCTGGGCTCTGGCTATTTGGATCTTTCCTGAATGGCTGACAACGATTTCATTACCGGTCCCCGAAGCTGTTTTTGCTGCGTTAGGGCTCGTCTTTTTAGTCGCAGCTTTTTTTCGACAATGGTATTGGTTCTACTGGTGCGCCTGGATTGGTGGTAGTTACGCAACCATCCAACTCGGTTTGCAGCAGCCATTAGCGCAAAAAGAAGTTTCGCTGCTTTATGAAGCGTTGCCGGTATGGCTATCTATTAGTGCGTTGCTCTTAGCTTTTGTAAATAAGCCGTTATTATTGAGCGGCAAAGGTATTCTGACAGTTATGGTTGTGGGAGGTTTGCCTTTAGCGTTGCTGTTGCCTCAGGTGGCTGGCATTGTTGTTTTGCTCAGCCCGGCGGATATTTTAACCTTACCAGACTGGCAACAAGGCTCATTTCCTATGGGCTTACTGCTATGGACCATAGCAATGGCTGGTATCTGGGCAACCTATTTATTGTACAAGACTGCCTCATCCTTTGCCTGGAGCCAATGGGCAGCCTGGCTGGCAATGATGATATTTTTGCTGGTGGTTCAGCATGAATATGCTTCCACCTGGGCTGCGTTAGCCGCCGCTACGGGGTTATTGCTGGCGCTGGCTGACCAAATGGTAAAGCTGGCTTACATTGATGAGCTTACCGGACTCCCGCAACGGCGGGCACTAATAAGCCAATTGCAGCATTTACGCAAACGCAGTGCCGTTTGTATGCTCGATGTGGACTATTTCAAAAAGTTTAATGACCGTTATGGGCATGAGGTTGGTGATCAGGTATTGCGGCTGCTGGGCAGTATTTTGAAAAACCACGGAGGCTTTAAAGCATATCGTTACGGTGGTGAAGAATTCACGTTAGTGTTTGCTCATAACAACGAAGATAAGCTGAAAAATGCGCTAGAAAGTGTGCGCCGTGAAATTGCTAACTACCCTCTTAAATTACGGGAGCCATCGCGACCTAAGAATAAGAGCAAAGGTAAAGAAGAACGCGGTAAAAAAGATGAAGCAAAAACTGTCAAAGTGACAATTAGTTTAGGCGCAACATTAAAAGAGCCTGACGACACACCCGATAGCATTTTAAAGCGTGCCGACGAAAACCTTTACTCTGCCAAGGAAGCCGGGCGTAACCGGGTTGTTCTTAAGTAGTGGCGATCTAAACACTCTGGTATACGTTATTAGTAGGTACAAATATTAAGTCATGCGTTATAAACAAAACAGGCAGGTCAATGAGCTACATTAAAGAAACGATTGAAAAGTTAAAGCAGACCAGTCCCGCACAAGTTGAATTTTATCAAGCGGTAGAAGATGTACTTGAGTCGATAGAACCACTGCTTGAAGAACGCCCCAAATATCGTGAGCACGCCATTATTGAGCGTTTAGTTGAGCCCGAGCGTCAGATTATGTTTCGGGTTCCCTGGATGGATGACAAGGGTAACATTCAGGTGAACAAAGGTTATCGGGTGGAGTTTAACTCGGCACTGGGGCCTTATAAAGGTGGGCTACGTTTTCACCCCAGCGTCAACGCCGGCATTATTAAGTTTCTCGGTTTTGAGCAAATTTTTAAGAACGCATTAACCGGTTTGCCGATTGGTGGCGGTAAAGGTGGTGCCAACTTCAACCCGAAAGGAAAATCTGATGCTGAAATTATGCGGTTTTGTCAGTCTTTTATGAGTGAGCTGTACCGACATATTGGATCGAATACCGATGTTCCGGCCGGCGACATTGGTGTGGGTTCACGCGAAATTGGTTACTTATTCGGGCAGTATAAACGGCTGGCGAACCGCTTTGATGGTGTGTTGACGGGTAAAAGCTTGTTGTGGGGTGGATCGCACGCCAGAAAAGAGGCAACAGGATACGGTGCCGTCTATTTCGCACAATGTATGATGGACGATAAAGGCGATTCACTGGAAGGGAAACGCTGTTTAATTTCAGGATCCGGGAATGTTGCTATTTATGCCATGGAAAAGTTGTATGAACTGGGCGCAAAACCGATCAGTTGCAGTGACTCCAGCGGTACGATTTATCATGAGCAAGGCATTAATCTGGACTTGGTTAAGCGTATCAAAGAAGAGCAAAAAGGGCGATTGAAAGAGTATCTTGAGACTCATAACAACGCAGAGTATACGCCCAGAGATGATTATCCTAAAGACGGCCATACCGTCTGGCGTTATAAGGCCGATTTAGCCTTCCCTTGTGCAACTCAGAATGAACTGACTGAAAAAGATGCGCAGTCACTATTAGAGAATGGCTGTCAATGCATTGTGGAAGGGGCGAATATGCCTTCAACGCAGGCGGCAGTTGATCTCTTCATTGAGAGTGGTGCGGCTTATGGTCCGGGGAAAGCGGCTAATGCCGGCGGTGTAGCAACAAGCCAGTTAGAAATGGTGCAAAACGCCAGCATGTTGCGTTGGGACTTTGAAGAAGTGGATGAAAAGCTCAAAGATATCATGCGCAATATTTATCAGGATGCTAAACGCACGGCGGAAGATTTTGGTCACCCGTCAAACTTAGTTCTTGGTGCAAACATTGCAGGCTTCCGTAAGGTAGCCGATGCCATGATAGAGCAAGGCGTGGTCTGAATACTTGATTAAGAGCAACCTCTTTATTGAGGTTGCTCTTAAGTTTCGCCACTATTACTGCTTTTTCATCTCCTGCTGAAACTCTGCCAAGTCAGAAATTACCTTCTGATTCGGAAGGTCCGCGTATGGCTTATCAGCAAACTTGGTACCGCGTAACTGCACCGAAATACGTGCCGCATCGGGGTTTAATAGCGTTTCCTGATAAAAAGCTTTGGCATCTTCAAGAGTCACACCTTCAACTGCCTCAATGAGCTGTTCTTTACTGTCGAATTCAAACCGCTGAAGGCTCAAGTCTGCCAGTAAGGGCGAGGCTTCTTCACTGAGGTTTTTTGGTTTCTCGTTCAACGTAATTAACGTACTTTGCTTAATTTGCTTGAACTCTTCCGGGGTCATTTTCTGCAGCTCTTTCCAGTATTCTTGCTTAAAGCTGTTAAAACGCGCTTGCATATCAGCAACATTTTTTACTGGTGTCTGAATATATAGGCCAAAACCGGCGTAATTATCCAGACTGGGTGCAAATGCTCCTACAGCATAGGCTAACTGCTCTTCGGTACGCAGCGTATCGAAAGCTACGGTACGGAAGTGGCTTTGTAGTACGCTGCCAGCAGCTAACGGCTCAAAACCCGGTTCAGGGTGAATGTGCGCGTCAACCACCGCGACGTCAGCAACGTCTAAGTCACGCCGCAATACAATCGATTTCCCGGGCGCTGGCTTCCAGAACTGGGGAGCTTCAAAGTCAGTGACCTTGCGGTTTGCTGGTAAGCTATCTTTAATGCGTTCAACAGACTCTCCCAGGTCAGCCTGGTCATAATTACCGAAAGCAAATATGCGAATAGCATTATTGCTGAGCAAGGTACCCATGAAGCTGGATAAATCCGCTGGAGTAAGCGCTTTTGCTGTCTCAATCAAGTCGTCCTGATTAAATCCGCCTTCACGAATAACTTGCCCGTAGGCATCAAAACTTTGATAAATTGGGAATTGCTGGCCTTTGTTCTGAAGGTCTCTGACATAGCGGTCAACGGCTTGCTTAAAAGCTTGTTCTTCAACGTCAAAACTTAAGTTCTCAATAGCGCGCTCAAGCAACTGAGGTTGTTTATCGGTAAAGCCGGATACCGTAAGGGTGAGCCCGGTACTGTCGCTCAGATTAAGGTTCATGCCGGCAATATTAGCTTCTGTATCCAGAGCGCTGATATTCATATTATATAAGTCGCGCCAGATGGCGGTCAGAACATCTGCTTTTACGCTCTCAAGCGGTGCGGCATTGTTAATTTGTATATTGAAGACACCGCGAGGCTGGTCGCTGTATAACTGGCTTGGGTATTGCCATACCTGAATACCGTTGTCTTCAATAACCACTTTGGGCTTATCAAAGGCTTCATTTTGCTTAATGGCAAAGTTTTCAGGCAGTAGTGTATTGACTTTAGGCAAGTTAATAGCCATTTGAGGCTCTTGATCCCAGCTGGCAATTTCCTCTTGCGGAATATCAGCAACTTTGTATTTACCCTCATAAAAATCAAGCTGACTGTCGTGTGGTTCGTCCTGGCTTATGTACCAAATGCGGAGCCGTTGCGGTGTCAGCTGTGACAATACCGAGCGGACGGCTTCAGGATCAAACGCCTGGTATTCATAAGGCGCGCTGATAGCGTATTCCGCAGGGAAGTTTTGCATCGTTTGAGCTAAGTTAGAAACGTAGCTGAATTCATCGCCTTTTTCTAAGAAGCGGAAGCGGTTACTCAGGCTGGTTTTTATTTCGTTAAAGTACTTCTCATCTACGCCTTCAGCACGGACTTTATCAATGTACTGCATAACAAGCGCAACAATATCTTCACGCTGTTGCATACCAGCATTGGTTAGCTCAATGTTCAATGTCAGCGTGCCGTAGTTGCCGTAAAAGGTCGGCTGGGCAGAGGCCTTCAAATTGGCAATCAGGCCTGCGTCTTTTAGTTGTTGCGCTGGCGTACCCGGCATCTCTGAACCAAGCAGGTAGCTGACATAACGGTTAGGCTTAACGGCAAACTGGTCCTGATTATCGTTAATGATAAATTCCAGCTTCAGCTGTTTGACGTCTTCGTTGGGTACGTAATGAATGCGTTTTTTGCCTACATCATCAAAGTTAATCTGTGCAGTGACTTCCGGCTCGTCAATGCTGTCATCCTCAATACTGGCAAAGTGTTTACGGGCAAGCGCTTCCATGTCTTCTAACGAACGGTTGCTGATCATGGCAACCTTCATGATATTAGACGAATAAAAACGGTTATAAAAATCGACCGTTTCTTCATGCAACTTGCTGTTTTCTTTGTCGCTCAAGCTATCCAGGTTGCCGATAAGGAAGCGGTTAGAGGGATGTTCACCTAACAGTAAACGGCCTAATTTAAACTGACCAAAAAAGTCCATTTCGCGGCGCATAGACCATTCAGCGTTAACAGCATTACGTTCTTTGTCCACGTACTCAGGGTACAGCTTAGGGGCTTTAAAAAAGTCTGAAAAACGATCGAGTCCTTCGTTGTAGGCATCGTTATTCACTTTAAACATGTAGTTGGTAATGTCCAGCCAGGTAGAAGCGTTCTGGCTGCCGCCATTATTACTCATAAATTCGCTGTATTCGTTTGTATCGGGGTATTTTTCAGTTCCCAAAAACAACATATGCTCAAGATAGTGCGCCATCCCCTGTTGAGCTTCCGGGTCCTGCAACAAACCAACACCTACACTTAAAGCGGCTGCCGACTTGTCCGTATTAGGATCAGATACCAGCATAATTTCAATATTGTTATCCAGAGTCACCACGCGGTATTCGCGTTGGTCGTTCGGACTTTTAATTACCTCACCGGCTACCGCCGGTTGTACTGTGCTGGTCTCTGTTGCCGGTTGACTGCAACCTGCGGCTAATAAAGCACTACTAATAGCGCTTGCGAGTAATAACTTCTTCATAAAATATCCTTTAAAAAATGACTCTAATATAATAACGGGGACTATCCTGCCTGTTGAGGGTAGTCTTTAATTATTTGTTGACTAATTTGTAACAGATTGTGAAAGTAAAATCATTAAGATGGATACAGGGATGTCGAAAAATGAAATGGTTTCTTTTACTCAGTGCGTTTTCTTTATTAATAGGTTGTTCCTCACCGACTGTATTTTTAACAACGGAACGGTTGTCGCAATATGACCGGGAAAAATTGATAACGGCTTTATCGGATAATGGATTCAAAGTTAAAACCACCTCAGGTGTAATGATCCCCGAAGCGTTCCCGGATGTTGTGGTGGCAACGAACCCGGCAAATGAAAACCTCAAGTTTTTTAATCAACTTGAGCAAGTTATTCGGCAACAAAAACTGGGTTCGATAAGCTATCAAAAACTTTATCAGCAAAAGCATTATTATAAAGGCCGGAATGTTGGACTCTATGTGCGAGGTAACGCGCCTGAATTAAAGCTTCCGCCTGTTCTTCGTGGAAATGCCCAGACCTGCAATAATCAACGTATGATCCTTGAATTTAAAAGCAATAAGCGACTCAATATTGATGTAGAGGCTGAGAAAATCACTTCTTACACTGGAAGCTATAAATCTGTTTTACCTGACACTATTTATGCCAATTTCGAGAGTTTAGAAAGCCCCGTTACGTTGAGGCTTGCCAAAGTATCCGTAAAAACCTACGCAGGTATGAAAACGGCGGACAAAATTGTTGTCACTAAAAGCAGTAATAAAATGCTAACCGAAGGGTGCGAATTTATGATCATTCATTATTAAGCATGGTAATGAACCGAGCTCATTTTTCCTCAGTGCATCCGGCGTAAACGTCGGCATAAGGCTGATCAAAGCAACGAATAAAGTTATCAACTACCGGTAAGTTTGGTGGCCACTGTATTTCAATAGGGTTGCCATTTGCATCTTTTGGATTAAAACCTCCGTATCGATATCTTTGGCTACGGAAAACGAGGAAGCAATAATTATTGAAAGGAAGCTCGTTTAAGCTCTATTACTTCTTTACTTTAATCAATAGCCGCAGGCTGCTCGCTCGCATCACAATCTTGCTCAGATGGAAGCTATCGGGGTAAATAGTCCTCAACCTCCGCTTGTGGCTTGCCAAACAGATAGCCCTGGAAATATTCGCACCCCATATTCTGCAGTCGTTCAAATTGTTTGTTTGTTTCAACACCTTCTGCGATAACGGACAGGTTCATACTACGACCCAGGCTAATAATGGTCTCGGCTAACAATGCACCTTTACTCTGTTGCTCCAGGTTATCAACGAATGCGCGGTCTATTTTAAGTTCGTCGAGAGGCAACCGGGTGAGATAAGCTAAGGACGCATAGCCCGTACCAAAGTCGTCTAAAGAAATCGATATACCCAGCCGGCGCAAACTCTGCATTTGCGTAACAATAAAGTCGATGTTGTCAGCTATTAGACTCTCTGTCAGTTCAAAACGTAAATTGCTGGGGTTTGCACCTGTGCGCTCGAGAGTGCTCTGTACGCGTTTGATAAAATCACCCAGACGAAACTGCACAGGACTTACATTGACTGAAATTTTCAGGTGTTTGCAGGTGCTACGGGCTTCCCATTGAACAAGTGTTTCACAGCTTTTCTCCAGAACCCAGTCACCAATATCTATAATACTGCCAGTCGCCTCGGCTATAGGAATAAAATCATTAGGTGATATTGCCCCGAGGGTAGGGTGTTGCCAACGAAGTAGTGCTTCAAAGCCGATAACTTGCTGTTGTGCATCTACCTGTGGTTGCAGGGCTAGAGCAAACTCTTGATGTTCAACGGCATGATTGAGCGCCTGAGAAAGTTGTAAGCGCTCTTTGACTGTAGATTCCATTTCCCGGTCGAAGAAGCTAATAACCTTGGTATTAGAGCTTTTCGCCATTTGCAGTGCTATATCTGCCTGGCGGACTAACTCATCACTGGGTAAGCTGCTGGGGCACTGAAATAAAGTAATACCAACGCAAGCACCCAATTGATGAGTGTTATTCTCCAGCATTAATGGTGTTTCCAGCTCTGCAATAATCTGAGTTGCCAATTGTTCTGCTTCTGCTGCAGCGGCATCGAATGACGGTGCGGTGCATGGCAATAAAATAACAAATTCATCCTTACCGAGGCGAGCAAGATCATCGGCAGAAGAGGCAAACTGTTGTAATGATTTTGCGCAATGCACAAGAACGCGATCGCCACTGCTGTAACCAAGACTCTCGTTGATACTATGAAAATTAACAATATCGATAATGAGCAATGCGGCGACTGAATGTTCGCCTTTAACGCTACGCATCATACTCGCTATGCGTTCAAGCATTAGACGCCGGTTGGGTAGATCAGTGAGCGGATCATAATATGAGAGACGTTGCACTTCGGCCTCGGCCATTTCCAATGAGCGCGTATCAGCGTCCATGCAAAACATAATAGGCTCGTCATTCGGGAGTGCCACCACCGTGTGGCTCGAGTAAACGGGAACCATACTGCCATCTTTATGTTTGAGGTTAAGTCGAGCCGGCGGAATGCCTTGTTGATGCTCGAACATCCAGGCTACTGCCTGCTCTACTTCATTGTGCATGTTATGAGGAATGATTAAGTCATAAATACTGCGACCCAGTGCTTCACTAGTGGAGTAACCGTAGATTTTTTCTGAGGCAGCATTCCAATAGACTACCGCGCCATCGGCGCTATAGCCTTGAATAGACATAGTTTGCGTGTCATCAAACAGCTTGCGGAACCGTGCTTCGCTGATTTTGTTGTAGCGGCTTTTTGTCATGAAATTGAGCCGTTGGTTGAAATTAGGGGGAACGGGTTAACTTAAAGTACTAAGTATAGAACATAGTTGAATTGCGGCTCGTTTGCTAAACATCCATGGCTAGAGTATTTAGCCTCAAATCTCACCACGACTGAGCGATAATTGTTATCTAGAAGTGTCCAGCAGATAATTGCGTTTGTAGCGGCTGATGCGAGGGTCTTTCAGACTAATGAAATGTTGTATGAAGTGGGCGGCTAAAATCACCTATCCCATTGCCATGATTAAGGAGGTGTAAAAAAATCGCAGTTCGCTTGATTATTTTCTAGTCTGTTCCAGACTTATTAGCATGATCATATAAGAATGGAGCTTTTATGCGTATCTCGTCGAATCTTTTGATGGGTGGCTTTATCTTGATATTTTCAGCGATCGGCATTACCAGCACGGTTTTGTGGTATCAAGCTTCGAGTAAAAGCACCAATGCACTGACCGAAGCCGCCCGAGAACGGCTCACACTGACTCGTCGAATGCTGGGAAGGGAATTGACTTCCACCCAGACGCGTATTGAGGATCAGGTCCGTACAATGTCTGATAGCTTCACCACGCGACAGGCTCTCAGAGCCTTTTCCGACGGCTTCGCTGACTACCCAAAAAAGGATCCCAGCGAAGCCGGCACCTTGTCCGACTACTACAACAATCAGTTCATGGGGCGTTACGAACAGACGAATCCCAGCAAAGGCTTTTCCGCATCCGATGTTTTTAATGGCTTAACTGATACCGCCCGCGCTATGCAAATAGATTATATAGTGAATAACTCCGCACCATCCGGCCACAGAGAACAAATGAATTCAGCGGATAACGGCACTGCCTACGATGAGGCCCATAAACAGTGGCACAGTACCTTTCGAAAATTCCAGCAAGAATTCGGTTATTACGATGTGTTTCTGGTAGATGCGGAGACGGACACCATCGTATATTCCGTCTTTAAAGAAGTGGATTTCGGAACTTCGCTGAGCGACGGTCCTTTCTCGGATTCTGGGGTTGCCAAAGCGTACCGACGAGCCATGGGTAGCAATAAGGTCGACGCTGTACCACTAACGGAATTCGCTGTTTATACGCCCTCTTACGAAGCGCCGGCCTCGTTTATCGCCTCACCGATTCACATCAATGGGGAAACCGCCGGTGTGCTTATTTTCCAAATGCCGCTTGAAGTCATCACCGGTATCATGACGTTTGACGAGAATTGGGAGGATTTTGGACTCGGCGACTCTGGAGAGAGTTACCTGGTGGGACCCGACAGTAAATTGCGCAGCGAGAGCCGTTTTATACTGGAGGACAAAGAGGCGTTTATCGACACATTAAAGCGACGTGGCAAATCGGATTCCATGATCGATCGTATTGACAGTTCCGGTTCAGCCATCGGACGGTTGGTGATTGACTCACCGGCGGTCAACGCTGCACTCGAGGGGGAAACAGGCTTTCTGTCTTTTCAGGATTATCGCGGCACGCAAGTGTTTTCCTTGTATCAGCCATTCGACTACGGCGAGAGCCGCTGGGCTTTGATCAGCGAGATCGATCGCTCCGAAGCACTTCAACCAGCAACTGATTTACGTACGAGTCTTTTGCAATCCGTAGTGTTCTGGACGGTCATTGTTTTGCTCGCCGCAGGCGCTGCCATCATTGTGTTTGCTCGAACTCTGGTCAGGCCATTGATAGTTACAGAAAAGGCAATGGCCAATATCGCTGAGGGCGAGGGTGATCTCACCCGTCGTCTGGACGATCAACGCAATGACGAAATCGGTGCGATTGGCGCGCGGTTTAATCAGTTTATGGGCAAACTGCAGGATAACCTCAAGTCGCTTGAAGAACCGGTCCAGACCCTAAACTCGGCCGCCAGCGATTTCAGCAGTATATCCGAATTGAATCGCTCGGCGGCGGACGAGCAGATGAAAAGAGTGGAATCCGCTGCCAGTGCCACTACCCAAATGACATCCTCTTTCTCGGAAGTTGCTCAGAACGCCCAGAATACCTCTTCGGAAACAGACGCAATGGTAGATACCTGTGAAACGAACCGCAAAAGCATGGAGGATCTTAACGGCGAGATAGAAAGCCTTGCCGATAACGTCGCCAACGCGGCTGAGGTCGTAGGCAGAGCTGATAATCGATCGAAACGCATCGAAGATGTTCTTAAGGTTATCACCGACATTGCCGACCAGACCAATCTGCTGGCACTGAACGCGGCGATCGAAGCTGCCCGCGCTGGTGAGCACGGGCGTGGATTTGCTGTGGTGGCTGATGAGGTGCGTAACCTTTCCCATAGCACTCAGCAGTCAACAGAGGAGATCCGCGGGATCATCGACGAGCTGCTGCCTGAAACCCATCGAGCCGCCAACACGATGCAGGATATTGAGGTTGGCATGAGGTCAGCTACTGAAGCGGTGAGCATATCCCTTGAACGGTTTGGCACTATCACCGAAAAAGTGGACTCCGTTCGGAGCATGAATATGCAGGTCGCGAGTGCCACCGAACAGCAGAGTCAGGTGTCGGAAGACATTGACCGGAGCCTCCAGACCATCCGTGAACAGAGCCAGTCAATCAGTCAGGGAACGGAGGGGATGATCCGCACCAGCGACCAGCTCAGCGAGGTCTCAGAATCTATCAAACGGGTGTTGGGTAATTTCCGGTTTTGAGAGTAGCTCCGAATTTGGCACCTTAAATCCGCTGGGTAATTTTTTTGAGCATTTCGGAGGCAACGTTCAACTGAGGAATTTCTCGTTGTCAGTTACCTTCGAACTGCTCTAAAAAGCTTACTTTGAAATCAGTTTGAAATTCCCTATTTCAGGGTAACAAACTCCTCGGCACTAGTAGGATGCAGCGCAACCGTCGAATCTAAATCTGCCTTGTTAGCGCCCATTTTCAGAGCAACGGCAAAGCCTTGCAGTATTTCATCCATGCCTTCGCCAATACCATGAATGCCGACTACTTTTTCTTCCTGACCGTGGCACACCAGCTTAAAGTAGCTCAATGCGCGATGCGGAGTAACGGCGTTGTACATGGCGGCGAAAGACGACTTGTAAACGCTGATGTTGTCTTCACCATATTTCAGTTTGGCGTCTTCTTCACTCAAACCAACGGTACCAATAGTGGGGTGGCTGAACACCACGGTCGGAATGTTTTCAAAATCCATGTGTGCGTTTGGCATGTCATTAAACAGGCGCTCAGACAGCTGGCGACCGGCTTTTATAGCAACCGGAGTTAGTGCCGCAGCACCGGTGTTATCACCAACAGCATAAATGCCTTGCACGTTGGTATTCTGAAACTTATCTACGTTAATAAAACCGTCATTGTCCAGTTCAACGCCTGTGCATTCTAAATTAATATTGTCGGTTGATGGCTCACGGCCTATCGCCCAAACCAAACACTCGACACCTTCCATTGACTGGCCGTTTTCGAAGTGCAGCGTTAGCGTGCTGTCATCCTGTTTAACCACTTCGCGGATGTTAGTGTATGTATGAAGCTCGGGACCGTCTTGTTTCATGCGTTCAAGCAAGCCGTCGGTTAAATCTTTGTCAAAGTTGCGCAGCGGGCGGTCACGACGAACCAGCAGGTGGGTGTCGGTGCCCAAAGCATGGAAAACTCCGGCAAGTTCAACTGCAATGTAACCCGCTCCAACAACCGCTGCTTTTTTAGGTTGTTCAGTAAGGGCAAAGAAACCGTCGGAATCGATACCGTGCTCAGCTCCCGGAACATCAGGGATAGTAGGACGTCCGCCGGTGGCAATGGTAATATGATCAGCGGTAATGTGTTCACCGTTTACTTCAACGGTACGTTGGTCCACGAATTTGGCAAAACCTTCAATAAATTCAACGCCATTACCCTGAAAACCGCGGTGGTAACCACCGTGAATGCGTTCAATGTAGGCTTCACGGTTTTTCACCATAGTCGCCCAGTCAAAGCCTTTTTGCTCCACGTCAAAACCGTACGATGGGGAATATTTAATGGCTTCAGCAATATGAGCGCCGTACCACATGACCTTCTTAGGGACACAACCCACATTTACGCAAGTGCCGCCAACATGCTTTGCTTCAATAACAGCGGCTTTTGCGCCACGAACGGCCGCGCGGTTGGCTGAGGCGATACCGCCACTGCCGGCACCTATCGCAAGATAGTCATAATGTCTGCTCATACTGCTTAACTCCTGTTAATTCAAAAACTGCGCTTATCTTGAATAAAAACCCCGCATCTTGCAAATAAAGACACGGGGTTGTCATGCTTTTTATACCGATAGCGGCAATCGAAAGATCAGTTCATCAGCTTGGTAATTAACGACCACCAGCGGCTAAATTGTCTTTCACGAACTCGGTCATCATGGTGCGCAGGTGCAAGGTTGTTCCTTCGCCTTCGTAAATACCATGAGTCCGGTTAGGGTAGGCAAAAAACTCAAATTGCTTACCGTGCTTAATGAGTTCGTTGACCAGGCGTTCGCTGCCCTGAAAATGAACATTGTCATCTCCGGTTCCGTGAATGAGCAACAAGTCACCTTGAAGGTTTTGTGCATGAGTAATGGCTGAGGTTTCTTTATAACGCTCGGCAGACTCCGGCAATAAACCCGAGTAACGCTCCTGATAAATGGTGTCGTACAGCGTTAAGTCAGGAACCGGCGCTAAGGCCATGCCCATATCGTAGCTGTCCGGGTAGCGGAACAGGGCGTTCAGGGTTTGTGAACCGCCGCCGCTGTGGCCCCATATGCCAACACGGTCTTCATCAATAAAGTCCCAGCGTTCCAGCATCTCTTGCAACGCGTCGTATTGATCGCGAACCGTCACAACACCCAGGTTCTTATAAATAGAACGGCGCCAGTCAAAACCCCGGGGCGATTTGGTACCACGGTTATCAATAGACGCGACAATGTAGCCCTGCTGGGTCAGCATGGTGTGCCATAAGTACAAAGAGCCGCCCCATTTATTCGCGACAGTCTGTCCCCAGGGTTCGCCGTAAACGTAGAATAAAATAGGGTACTCTTTGTTTGGGTCAAAGTCGGTTGGTTTCATAATGTAGCCGTCCAGCTCCAGCCCGTCGCGCGCTTCCACTCGGAAGAATTCCAGTGGCTGTTTCTCGATGCTTTCAACCGCTTGCTGTACGTCGTTATTATCCACTACAGTGCGAATAATCTTGTGATCCGGTAATGAGATCATCTTGGTAACGGGTGCTTGATTCACCGAGTGAAAAGTATGCTCTGCGTACTCAGCGTCCTGAGAAATGCTGTAACTGTGGGTACCATCCATGTCGTGGGTCAGGCGCTCTAAACGACCGCTACCGTCTAAGCTGGCGCGGAACAAATAGCGCTCCAGCGGCGTTTCGGGTGAGGCAATAAAATAGACCCAGCCGCTTTTCTCATTAACGCGCAGTACTTCAACAACGTCCCAGTTACCGCGAGTAATGGCTGTGGTTCTGCCCGTGTCGCGTTGCACACGGTAAATATGACGGTAACCGCTGCGCTCGCTTAGCCAGGTAAATTCACGGCCATTGTTAAGAAAGTGAATGTCGTCGACATACTCAGCCCAGGAGTCGGTACTTTCCCGTAACAGCTCCTGACTACGACCACTTTCAATGTTACTGATAAAGGCACGATTAATATGCTGCTTGCGGGTCAGTTGCTGAATGAGTAGTTGCTCGCTGTTGCCTGCCCAGTTCATACGTACTAAGTAATGCTGACGCGGGTCGCCCGGAATATCCATCCACTGGGTTTTACCGCCATTGGCAGACATAACACCAATGCGCATAGCGGCGTTGGTTTCACCCACTTTCGGATATGGAAACTTTTTTAGTGTCGGATACAGCTCGTCGGTATTATTGATCATGGTAAATACCGGCGTCCCTTCGGTGTCCAGCTGCCAGTAAGCAATGTGCTGGCCGTCCGGGCTCCAGCGGAAACCGTCGCGCAGGAAAAACTCTTCTTCATTTACCCAGTCAAAGGTGCCGTTCACAATGGTATCGTTACCGTCGCCGGTCAGTGCATTAATAGTAAAGCTGCTAAGATTCTGCACATAAATATTGTTTTGCATAACGTAGGCGACTTTGGTGCCTTGTGGGTTAAACTTGGCAAACTGAAGAGTTGACTCTGGCGCATTGCCGCCAAGCTTTCGCAGTTCGTTGTTGCTGCGGTTCAGTATCCAGTAATCGCCAAGCGTATGAGTACGCCACGAGCGTCTGGTATTGGTGAAAATGAGAACTTTGTCGCCGTCATCAGACCAGACATAGTCTGCGATATCCAAGGCTGCTTTTTCACCTTTTGGTGTCAGCTGCTCTGCACTGACTAACACGGTACGCTCGTTAGTTTCCGGGTGGTAACGAACAATATCGCGTCCATCGGTTGAGTCAGACTGTTCCAGAGTTGTGTAACCGGAACCATCTTCCAGCCAGCGAGTAGGAGCCGGGCGGTCGAGACTAAAAGTGTCGCTGGCAAAGATTTTTTCAGGAGTTAGATGGCTACTGCCGGTCACTTCAGCCAGCTTAGATTCATCGGCTGACTGCGTACCACCCAGGTTACTACAGGCGCTCAGGGTGATAATGGCCGTAGCTCCGGCAATTAGGCGCATAGAGCGAAAAGAGGTGTCAGACATTTTTTTACCTTTATTCTGATTTATTAATAATTCGATAATACCGTAAAAAACGCAGGAAACCACACAAGCGTGGTTGAAGACTAGCGCAAAGTCCCAATATACGTATAAAGCGTTTAGAAAAAATTGAGGTAATAATGAGTCAGAACCCGCTACTTGAACAAGGTCAACTGCCCGACTTTGAGCAAATCAAACCCGAGCATATTCAACCCGCTGTTGAGCAGAGCATAAAACAGGCGCGGCAAACCATTGATGACGTGCTGGCACGGGGGGATTTCAGCTGGAATGGCTTGATTGAACCGCTAACCGATGCGGATGAAAAGATCGAGCATGTCTGGGCACCGGTGTCGCATTTAAACTCGGTGGTCAGCACTGCAGAGCTGCGCGAAGCCCATGATAGCTGCTTGCCGTTATTGTCCGATTACGCGACCTATGTGGGGCAGCATAAAGGGTTGTTCGACGCCTATGAAGCATTGCGTAACAGTGACGAATTTGCAGAACTGACCGAAGCGCAGCAAAAATTAATTGACGACACCTTACGTGACTTTCGTTTGTCGGGGGTCGATTTACCCGAAGACAAAAAGAAACGTTACGCGGAAATTTCATCGCGGTTATCTGACTTATCCTCAACCTTCAGTAACAACTTACTGGATGCCACGCACGCCTGGACATGTCTTATCACCGATGAGAGTCGTTTAGCCGGGTTGCCGGACAGTATTAAAGAAGCCGCGAAAGAAACGGCGGCGGATCAGGAAAATGACGGTTGGTTGTTTACCCTGGATATTCCGAGTTATCTGCCGGTAATGCTGTACGCTGAGGACAGAGAGCTGCGTAAGGAAATGTACCAGGCCTTTGTTACCCGCGCGTCAGAAACGGGCCCTAATGGCGCCGAGTTCGATAACTCCGATGTGATGGATGAGACCTTGGCTTTGCGTCACGAAATGGCTCAGTTGTTAGGTTTTAAGGACTTTGCGGAAATGTCGCTGGCAACGAAAATGGCTGAATCACCGGAGCAGGTGTTAGGTTTTGTGCAGGACTTAGCCGATAAGTCCAAGCCGCAGGCAAAAGAAGAGTACGCCGAAATTGAAACCTTTGCCAAAGAGCAGGGGGTTAAAGAAATGGAAGCTTGGGACGTGCCCTACTTTAGTGAGCAACTAAAGCAGCAGCGTTACTCTATTTCTGATGAGCTGTTGCGACCTTATTTCCCTGAGCAGCAAGTGTTGAACGGCTTGTTCGAGGTGGTAAAACGCTTATTTGGCATGACCGTCAGCGAGCAAAAAGAGGTGAAAACCTGGCACGAAAATGTACGCTTTTTCCGTATTCATGACGCAGATGGCCACCTGCGCGGCAGCTTCTATTTAGATTTATACGCCCGCCAGGGTAAACGCGGCGGCGCCTGGATGGCAGACTTTGTCGGCCGCAGAGTTTATGCCGATGGTGAGTTGCAAAACCCGGTCGCCTTTTTGACCTGTAACTTCAGTAAGCCGGTGGGTGGAAAGCCAGCACTATTTACGCATGACGAAGTACTGACATTGTTCCATGAATTCGGTCACGGTTTGCATCACATGCTGACTCAGGTTGATACCGCCGGGCTTTCAGGCATTAATGGTGTTGAGTGGGATGCAGTTGAACTGCCAAGCCAGTTTTTAGAAAACTGGTGTTGGGAGCCGGAAGCCTTGGCACTCATTTCCGGTCACCACGAAACCGGTGAACCACTGCCCGAAGAGTTATTGGAAAAAATGCTGGCCGCGCGCAATTATCAGTCCGCCATGCAAATGATGCGGCAGTTAGAGTTCTCCTTATTTGATATGCGCATTCACCATGAGTTTGACCAGAACAAAGGCGCCCGCATTAGCGACATACTCAGTGAGGTTCGCGCTCAGACTTCGGTGCGTATTCCGCCGGAATACAATAGATTTCAGCACAGCTTTGGCCACATTTTTGCCGGCGGTTATGCGGCCGGTTACTACAGCTATAAGTGGGCTGAGGTGCTGTCATCAGATGCGTTTGCACGCTTTGAAGAAGAAGGTATTTTCAGCGCCGCAACCGGACGTGATTTCTTGCAAGTTATTCTGGAGCGTGGTGGCAGTCGTAAAGCGGCTGATTTGTTCCGGGAATTCCGGGGTCGCGAAGCAAGCGTGGAACCCTTGTTACGACATAGTGGTATCGAGGTGGCCTGACATTCATGTCAGGTTACGGTGGGGTGTCAGGCCGCGTTAGCCATTACCAGATTAACAAGACCAATTAAACCCAGCACCAACAGAATGGTCAGTATAACGCCAATGATGATATAGACTTTAGGACTTCCGTGCTGAAAGTCTCGTTGGCGGTTTTCTTCGGTCTGCACACCTAAAAAAGCGGCCAGAACGCTGACCACCATATTGAAAATACCAGGTTTAGATGCGCTGTTGTCAGATGAATCAGACATTAATCAGTGTACTCGTTTTGATAACGTTTTTTGTTGGTGTCGCTTGAGCTTGAAATTAATTCAATCAAGTCGAAAAAGTGGAATTGTACCGAACGGCTGTCACCGGTTAACCAGCTAAGCCAGGTAACTTGCTCGTCCGCTAACCGGCACTGAGCTGAATTATTGCTTTGCTCCGCTTCAGTCATGAGCTGCTGACATCTTTGCGTCGCATTTTGCTGAGTCACAAAAGAAGACGGACTCATCAAGGCAGATGCGGTGAACGCAGTGAAAGCCAGTGAAGTAATTATTGTCAGTAGTCGCATGAAGTCTCTCCAAATCTGGATTGACCAATTTATCAGCGATTTTGTGAAAATTCTAGTCATCAATGTGAATTTTTTTGTCCGGGGTTAACTGCTACAATAGCCGAATTAACAGACAGGTCAGGAAAACAGACAATGAAACCATTAATTGCTCCATCGATACTTTCTGCCGACTTTGCCCGTTTGGGTGAAGAGGTTGATGCAGTATTAATTGCCGGTGCCGACGTTGTACATTTTGATGTCATGGATAACCATTATGTGCCCAACCTGACTATTGGGCCCATGGTTTGTAAGGCGTTACGAGATTACGGCATAACCGCGCCGATAGATGTGCATTTAATGGTGAAACCGGTTGACCGGCTTATTCCTGACTTTGCCAAAGCGGGCGCGTCTATCATTACCTTCCACCCCGAAGCATCTGAGCATGTCAATCGTACCTTACAAATGATTCACGAGCATGGCTGTCAGGCCGGTTTAGTCTTAAACCCTGCAACACCTTTGCATTGCCTGGATTATTTAATGGATAAAGTGGATGTTATTTTATTGATGTCGGTTAATCCCGGGTTTGGGGGGCAGTCATTTATTCCATCCACACTGGATAAGCTAAAAGCTGTGCGGAAACTTATTAAAGACAGCGGTCGCGATATCCGCCTTGAAGTGGATGGTGGCGTTAAAGTTTCAAATATTGGTGAAATTGCAGAAGCGGGTGCGGACATGTTCGTGGCTGGTTCTGCCATTTTTAACGCGGATGATTACACCAGTGTCATCCAGACAATGCGCGATGAAATCGCCTTAGTAACAGGTTCTTAGAGGAAACAGGAATGTCGAAACCCATTGTATTAAGTGGTTGTCAGCCGTCGGGGCAGTTATCCATTGGTAATTATATTGGCGCATTACGTCAGTGGGTCAATATGCAGGATACTCATGACTGCAAATTTATGCTGGTTGATCAGCACGCTATTACGGTGCGTCAGGAACCTGAAAAATTGCAACAGGCGACGCTGGATGGTCTGGCCTTGTATTTGGCGTGTGGGTTGGACCCGCAAAAGAGCACGGTTTTTATTCAGTCTCATGTACCGGAGCATGCGCAACTGGCCTGGGTGCTTAACTGCTATACTCAGATGGGTGAATTGAACCGTATGACACAGTTTAAAGACAAGTCGCAACGTCATACCAATAACATTAATGCCGGTTTGTTTACCTACCCGGCTTTGATGGCAGCAGATATCCTGTTGTACCAGGCAAACGAAGTACCGGTGGGTGATGACCAGAAACAACATCTGGAAATGACTCGTAATGTGGCAGAACGTTTTAACAACCTTTACGGCAATATTTTTACGATTCCAGAGCCGATGATTCCGAAAGTGGGAGCGCGGGTTATGTCTTTGCAGGAGCCGACTAAGAAAATGTCAAAGTCGGACGATAATCCGAATAACTTTGTTGGTTTGCTGGAAGAACCGAAGAAAATTCTGAAAAAAATCAAAAAAGCCGTGACCGACTCAGATGAGCAGGCCCGAGTTTACTTTAACCCGGAAGAAAAGCCGGGTGTCTCAAATTTACTCAGTGTTATGTCTGCTGCCACCGGCAAGTCTATAGATGAACTGGTGCCAGAGTATGAAGATAAAATGTACGGGCATTTAAAAAAGGATGTGGCGGAATCGGTGGTGACCATGCTTGAACCCATTCAGCAGCGGTATCACGAAATGCGTAACGACCATGCTTTTTTGCAGCAAGTGATGAAACAAGGTGCTGATAAGGCGCGTGAGGCATCCGCAAAAACATTAGCGGATGTTTATAAAGCGGTGGGTTTTGTGCCTTATCCCAATAAATGATCGCCCTGATAGATAACTTTGACTCATTTACGCATAACCTGGCTCGCTACTTTCGGGAGCTGGGGCGAGATGTTAAAGTTTTTCGTAACAATGAGATTGCTGTTGAGGATATCCAGGCGTTAGCCCCCGAAGCCCTGGTGATATCTCCGGGTCCCTGTACTCCGGACGAATCAGGTGTTTCTCTGGCTGCAATTGAAAATTATGGGAATAAACTACCGGTGTTAGGCGTCTGTCTTGGGCATCAGGCTATGGCGCAGGTTTTCGGTGCTGAAATTGTCAGAGCAGAGAAAGTGATGCACGGGAAAACGTCCGTTATCCGGCACACAGGAGAAGGGCTTTTTCAGCGCTTAGATAACCCTCTGCAAGTTACCCGCTACCATTCGTTGGTGGTGTCGCCGGCCAGTTTGCCAGCAGATTTTATAATTGATGCTGATATGGTAACAGAGAAGGGCTTACGCGAAATTATGGCGATAAGACATCAAACCCTACCTTTATTTGGTGTGCAGTTTCATCCCGAGTCTGTGATGACGGCTCAGGGCCATAATCTATTGGCAAATTTTTTACGTTATATACGATAATCAGTAGGCAGTATTCACGAGGCTTATTTAAGATAATACGCCGCAGTTCAGAGAGTGCAGAGGTAATATGTTTCATTTTTTCGAGGGTACGACGGAAGGCGGTAGTAATGATCCAGCTCTGCGTTTAGAAAAACGTTTTATCAATTACTTGATAAGCTTCCCGTTTGCGCGCAAAGCTCGTTCAAAGGCGGACGGCACAGACCAAGAAGATAAAGAGCAACTGCGTGAATTGCTGGAAGTTGAGCGTCTGAACTATGAAGAACGCGACCGAAAAGTTCAGGCACAGCAACGTTATGCCGATCGTATTTCAGATGAGTTGCATGAAGAAATTTACCACCGGGCGTTGAAAACTATCGAGGATGGCGAATACATTCGCGAACGTTTAATTCCTTTGCCTGAGAACCTGCCGGAACTGCTTGATACCCTGAGTTTAAAAGCCGCTTCTATGCGTCGTGTTGAATCTGTCGTGCAGGGAATGGACTGGTTTCACAAGGGGCTAATTCGTACGGTAAACCAGCCGCCATTTATCGACAGAAATAAACAGGTAAAAATTGATAACTTACGTGTAGCTATGAGCTTTGTGGGTACAGAAAACCTGCGTTTATTGGCTCCTGCCTACATTATGCAAAACTGGCTGCCACCTGAAACGCAGCCTTTTACTTTGTTCCGTCGCAAGGTGTGGGAGCACTCTTTAGGTACCGCTATTGTTGCGCACAATATCGCCATCGAGCGCAAGCTACGCGATCCCGTATTGGCCTATACCATCGGGATGTTTCATGAGCTGGGTAAAATTGCACTCACGAAGCTTTATTTGCGGCTTTTTGATGAAGTCCAGCGCGAGTTTGCAATGGAAAGCGTTAATGATAATTCTCCCGAGCGGCACAATACAATTATTAAACTGGCTCCGGATGAGCGCTTTTTACGTGACTTGATGCTGGAAAAAGATAAAGAAGTGAGTTATCTGGTGGTTGAAGGCTGGGAGCTGGAACGTGTTCCGGTCAGTAAGCACTTACTGGCTTTTACGCAGAGTAAAGGTAAGGAATATGAGTCCGAGTATGCTGAGGTTTTGGCTCAGGCAAACGCTTATTGCGAGTTCAGAATGCTGAGAGAAGTCGGCTTGGCGACTCTGGAAGACAGTAAGCATTTACTCAAAAAGTATTTCATAAATGCTGAAACCCTTGCCCGATTGAACAACCTGAGTTTGAAACGTCCGTCCATTGTGGTGCCTGATTAGCGTTAGCACTCAAACTCTGTGTCTATTAATAAATGATCGAAAATTGTATTAATGTGGGCTTCTTCGTCGGTAAAACGTACGCCCACACTGATCATTCCGCGATCTTTACGCTGGTTCATAATTTGGCCTGAAAGAGTCAAAGGATCTTTTTGTGCACCAGAGCCAATGTTGATCTTAATGTTCATGTGAGTCACATTACCGGCTTCATTCGGGCTGGCTTTAAAGAGTATTCGGCAACCGGCAGACGAAATATCGACAATAACGCCGCTGGCTAATTTTTTCTTACTGTCTGACTGATTGCTGTCTGCGGTAACATCGACCGGAATATGAGTGCGCACTCGCTTTTGCGCGCGCAACGCCCGGTTTTCAACCTCTTGAGGGTATTCGAGGTATATTAACCTGAACGGGAAGTTGCTTACTGCGCGAATCTTGGTTTTAAATGCGATGCATTCGCCTGTTTCTCCCTCTAAAACTAACCGGACTATGACCGGGTTCCCCTCGAACAAAACGTCAGTATAACTACCCTCGGTGCGAGGATTAGGCTGCTTTAATAACAGGTATTTACCGGTTTCAAAGCCAACCAGTTGAAGTTTAGTGCGCACCTTTGTTGCGGATGCGAACTCAACATCGATCATATCGCCGGGGCGTAAGTAAGTTAACTTTAATTGGGGTTTAGACGGGGACTCCAGATCCGGGGTCTCTTTTTCCATAGAGTTCTCTATAGCCGGGCAATTATTGAATTAAGTTCAGGCTATGGTAAGCAAGCATAAAAAGCAACGCAATTTCATTTAGGAATTTTTTGAATAAGATATTAACCTTTCTTTTTTGCAAAAGTAATGACTAAAGATTCATGCTTTTTGGGTGCATTAGCATAACTATTCGCATCATCTGCAAGAAAAGCGGAACCCCCCGTTTTAAAGCATTTAGAAATGAATTGTCGCAGACAAAGTGAACAAAATTTGGCATAATAATGGACCAGTTTAACAGACAAATTTGTTGACACCTTTGTTAATTCGCTAAGGCGATAAGGACGAGAGTAATGACAGACAATAAGACAGTAAGCCGTGAAATGTTTAATGATGTAATGGTTCCCAATTATAACCCTGCATCAATGCTCCCCGTTAAAGGCGAAGGTGCCCGGGTATGGGATCAGGACGGTCGTGAATATGTTGACTTTGCGGGCGGTATTGCTGTGAACTGTCTGGGTCATTGCCACCCGGCTATGGTGTCTGCACTACAGGAACAAAGTCAAAAATTATGGCACTTAAGCAATGTGTTTACTAATGAGCCGGCTATTCGCCTGGCTGAGAAATTAACCGCAGCCACTTTTGCTGATCGAGTTTACTACGCTAACTCAGGTGCCGAAGCCAACGAAGCCGCATTAAAGCTGGCGCGTCGCTGGGCGATGGAAAAGCACGGCGAGCATAAGCAAAACATTATTGCCTTCACGAAAGGCTTCCATGGTCGTACTTTCTTTACCGTAACCGTGGGTGGTCAACCGGCTTATTCCGACGGTTTTGGTCCAAAACCCGGTGGTATTGAGCATGTGGACTACAACAACATTGACGCGCTAAAGGCACTAATTTCTGACGATACTTGCGCGGTAATGATGGAACCCTTGCAAGGTGAAGGTGGTGTAGTAAGTCCTGACGTTGAGTTTGTTAAAGCGGTACGTGAACTCTGTGACCAGAACAACGCGTTACTGATTTTTGATGAAGTACAAACGGGCTTTGGGCGTACCGGTAGCCTCTACGCTTATCAGCAGCTGGGCGTTATGCCGGATATTCTGACTTCAGCAAAAGCGTTAGGTGGTGGTTTCCCAATTGGCGCTATGCTTACAACCACTGAAATTGCTGAGCACCTTAAGCCAGGTACTCATGGCAGTACTTATGGTGGCAATCCGCTGGGCTGTGCGGTATCAGAAGCGGTGTTTGACATTGTGAATACCAAAGAAACTCTGGACGGTGTAAAAGCACGTGAGCAGTGGTTTAAAGAACAACTGACAGCCATTAACGAGAAGTACAACGTGTTTAGTGAAATTCGTGGTCAGGGATTATTGCTGGGCGCTGTAATGAATAAAGAATATGAAGGGCGCGCGCGTGAGTTCTTACTAGCCGGTCAGGAGCATGGTGTGATGGTGTTAATAGCCGGCGCGAATGTGGTGCGCTTTACGCCTTCATTGATTATCTCTGAAGAAGACGTGAAAGAAGGCCTGCAACGCTTTGAAAAAGCGGTTGCTCAGGTCGCTGGTCAATAACTGAGGCTGTTTTATGTTGCTAATCAGACCCATTAAGCCGTCAGATTACGAAGCGCTGTACCAATGTGCGATTGAATCCGGTCACGGTTTTACCTCGTTACCGGTTGATCAGTCGTTGCTTGAGCGTCGCATTAGTGCGGCGCAAAAAGCGTTCGCTAAAGACACCGTTGAAACACCGGGCGATGAAAGTTACCTGTTTGTGATGGAAGATACCGAAACAGGCACTATTGCCGGTGTTTGTGGTATTGAAGCTGCGGTGGGTTTGAATGAGGCCTTCTGGCATTACCGGCTGGGTAAAGTTGTGCATCATTCAGAAAAGCTTAATATCTATAATTCGCTGGAAACTCTGACTTTGTGTAACGACTACACAGGCGTTTCCGAGTTATGCACATTGTTTTTGCGTGAACCTTACCGGCACAATATGAATGGCCGAACCTTGTCACGTTTCCGTATGCTGTTCCTGGCGCAATTTAAACAGCGTTTCAGTGACTGGGTTATTGCGGAAATGCGCGGTGTTTCAGACGAAAATGGCGATTCGCCATTCTGGAACTGGCTGGAAGAACACTTTTTCTCTATGGATTTCCCTAAAGCCGATTACTTAAGTGGTATTGGTGACAAAGCGTTTATTTCAGAATTGATGCCACGCTTCCCCATTTATACCAAGCTGTTAAGTAAAGAAGCTCAGGCAGTTGTCGGAAAGGTGCACGATAATACGCGCCCGGCACTTAAGTTGCTGGAGTCGGAAGGTTTCCGCTTCCGCGGTTTCGTAGATATTTTTGACGCGGGACCAACGGTTGAAGCCGAAGTCTGTAACCTTAACAGTGTGCGCAATAGTCGTTTAGTGACGGTTGCTGTGCGTGAATCTTCGGCAGAGGAAGACGGTGTTCCGCACATTGTTTGCAACACACAGTTGAAAAACTTCCGCGCAACCAAATTATTATTGCCCGCAGGCACAAACGAGCTCATATTGACGACAGAACAAGCGCAAACAATGCATTTGGAAAATGGCGATGAAGCCCGCGTTGTTGCACTCTAAGCAGGAGTATAGGTATGACGAACAGTATTCAATTTATTAATGGTTGTTGGGAAGCTGGCGAAGGCCAGTTATTTAAATCAGTCGATCCGGCACGTGATGATGTGATCTGGAGTGGCGAAGCGGCTAGCGAAGCACAAGTCGAAAAAGCCGTATTAGCAGCAAGAGCAGCCTTTCCTGATTGGGCTGAGCATACTCTGGAAGAGCGCTTAGCTATCTGTAAAAAGTTCTCTGAGCTGTTGACAGAAAATAAAGAGCATTTAGCTCAGGTAATGGCGAAAGAAACCGGTAAACCTGTTTGGGAAACACGTACGGAAGTGGGCGCTATGATAGGCAAAGTTGCCATTTCAGAGCGTGCTTACCATGAGCGCACCGGTACCGTGGAAAACGAAATGCCAGGCGCAAAAGCGTTTATCCGTCACAAACCACATGGAGTTGTTGCGGTTTATGGTCCTTATAACTTCCCGGGTCATTTACCTAACGGCCATATTGTGCCCGCGCTAATCGCCGGTAACACCGTGGTATTTAAGCCCAGCGAGCTGACTCCGATGGTGGCACAGGAAACTATTAAACTGTGGGAACAAGCCGGTATTCCAGCGGGTGTTTTAAACCTGGTTCAGGGCGAAGTCGATACGGGTAAAGCGCTGTCGGCGCATCCACAAATTGATGGCCTGTACTTTACCGGTTCGTCTAATACCGGTCATTTGTTGCATAAGCAATTTGGCGGTCGTCCGGATAAAATTCTGGCACTGGAAATGGGTGGTAATAATCCGCTGTTGGTGAAAAATGTAGCGGATATCGACGCGGCGGTTCATAATATCGTTCAGTCAGCTTTTATTACTTCCGGACAGCGTTGTACCTGCGCCCGTCGTTTATTCATTGAAGACTCTGAGCAAGGCCGCGCCGTGCTGGAACGCTTAGTGGAAGTGACCGAGAACATCCTGGTTGACGACTATGAAGCTGATCCGCAACCGTTTATGGGTGCAATGATTTCTGCTAAAGCTGCGGCGGAAATGGTCGATGCACAGAATGAACTGCTGCATAAAGGCGCTAAGTCATTAGTGCGTATGAAGCAGGCCGATTCGAAGAAAGGCTTTGTCACCCCGGGTGTTGTTGATGTTACGGAGGTTGACGGGTTATCGGATGAGGAAGATTTCGGACCACTGTTAAAAGTGTATCGTTTTAAAGATATCGACGCGGCAATTAAAGAAGCGAACAATACCCGTTATGGCCTTTCAGCCGGAGTGTTGAGTGATGACGAGCAAACGTATCGTTACTTCTTTAAACACATTCGTGCGGGCATTGTTAACTGGAATAAGCCGACGACCGGTGCCAGCAGTGCAGCACCTTTTGGTGGTATTGGTGCCAGTGGTAATCACCGTGCCAGCGCATACTATGCTGCTGATTACTGTGCGTACCCGGTTGCTTCAGTAGAAGCCGACAGCATGAGTTTGCCTGAGAGTTTAGCTCCGGGACTTAAATTTTAATCGCAATCTGTGCTAGTTTAACGGCTGAGCAACGCAAAGATTGCCCAGCCGTTAAATAAAGAGAGATAGATGATAGTTGAAACAAACGGATATATTGAGCTGATCCAATACCTGACGGGGCAGTTACCAGTGTTCACCGAGCAGGGTAATAGCGCGGGAACCGCCAATTACACCTTACGTGATTTATTGGAGGAACGCTTATCAGAAAGCATGATGGCGGTCTTTGAGCAAAATGAGCTTGATCAGGACATGCGCCTGGATATTGTTCGTGAAACGGACGCTATCGTTTATGATTTAGAAGAAGTGCTGTCCAAAGTTCTGGATACACACCCTACCCCACAGCAGGAAGAGTTCATTAACGAGTTTGTTGGCCTGGTGAAAAACCTTTTCGACGAGCGTTTGCGAAGTCACCGACAGTAACCCGTTACTGATGTCAGCAAGGATTTCCAAATGTCAGCAAATAACATGAGTGCCAAAATAGCATGGGTTGATGATATGACCTTTGTTGCTACCTCTGGTAGTGGTCACCAGGTGGTGATGGATGGCAATAGCCCGGGGAATGCACCAAGCCCTATGGAGATGGTGCTAATGTCTGCGGGAAGTTGTGCATCGGTTGATGTTGTCAGCATATTAAAAAAAGCTAAGCAAAACCTTCTTCGCTGTTACTGTGAGCTATCCGGTACACGTGCTGAGTCTGTACCTAAAGTATTCACTGATATTCACCTGGAGTTTGTGGTGGTGGGTAATGACATTAATGAAAAACATGTTGACCGTGCAGTGAAACTGTCGGCCGACAAGTATTGTTCGGTTGCTAAAATGCTGGAAGTGTCTGTAAAAATGACACACAGCTATCGTATCGAATCTCCTCAACAAGACGACTGACCTTTGAACTATCGACATATTTTTCATGCCGGCAATTTTTCTGATGTTTTTAAGCATCTGTTGTTGGCCAGGGCGCTTGAGTATTTTCAACAAAAAGATAAACCTTATTTTGTTCTGGATACGCACGGCGGCATTGGTTATTACGACCTTCAGGGTGATGAAGCCGTCAGAACAGCAGAAGCTGAGCAGGGAATAGCACGCTTTTCGGAACAGGCCGCTAATGAGGCTTTAGCCAGTCCGTATTTAAAGGTTGTCGAAACGCTTAATATCGATAGTGACAACTTACGCTATTACCCCGGCTCCCCGGTTATCGCTGCTGAGTTCTTGCGGGAAAATGATCGGCTGGTGGTGTGCGAACTGCATAGAGAAGATGCAGAAACACTTAAAAAGACCCCTTTAGGTAAAAATCGGCAGGTTCAGATACTGGCACCGATGGACGGCTATCAGGCTGTGCGCGCGCAATTACCACCGCGGGAGAAGCGAGGCCTGGTACTTATTGATCCGCCCTTTGAAAACACCACCGAGTTTGATGATGTGGTGAGTGCGCTTAAGCAGTGTTTAAAACGTTGGCAAAGCGGCAGTTTTGCCATCTGGTACCCTATTAAAGACGAGTTGAAGACAGCGGCTTTTCATCGTGATGTTGCGGCCTTAGCCGGTATTCCGAAAACCTTGATTATAGAACTGAATATACGTGCTAATGATGAACGCAAAGGGCTTCATGGTTGCGGTTTTCTCTGGGTTAATCCGCCTTATGGGGTGGTTAAGGACAGTGAGCAGTTACTGCCCTTTTTGTGCAAAGTGTTAGCGCAGGACAACGGTGCAAACTTCCATAGTCGCTGGCTTGTTGGTGAGTAGTTACTTACTGGATATCCAGTCAACCTGACGTCGCACCTGGTTTTTTCTTTCCATAATTTGTTCAATAAGTGGTGTCAGAATAAGCTCCATAGCTAATGCCATTTTTCCGCCGGGTACAACCAGGGTGTTAGTGCGTGACATAAATGAGCCGTCTATCATCTGCAGATAATACGGGAAATCGACATTTTTAATGCCGCGAAAACGTATAACCACAAAACTCTCATCCAGTGAAGGAATGTCTTTAGCGCTGAATGGGTTTGAGGTATCGACTGTCGGCACACGCTGAAAATTGATATGAGTACGAGAGAATTGCGGCACAATATGGTGAATATAGTCTTCCATACCACGAACAATACTGGTCGTTACGGCTTCACGTGAATGCCCGCGTTCTGAAGTATCGCGAATCAGTTTTTGGATCCATTCCAGGTTAACAATAGGCACCATGCCAATGAGCAGGTCGACATACTGCGTAACATCGTAACCGTTGCCACACACGCCGCCATGTAAGCCTTCGTAGAATAAGGTGTCAGTGTTTTCAGACAGTTCTTCCCAAGGGGTAAACGTGCCGGGCATCTGGTTGTATGGCACCGCATCGTCAAAGCTGTGTAAGTACCGTCGAACCTTTCCGTTCCCCGTTTGCGAATAAGAGCGAAACAAAGATTCCAGACGGTCAAAGTCGTTTGCTTCGGCACCAAAATAGCTTATATGGCGACCTTGCTCTTGTGCCTTCCGAATAGCTAAATCCATTTCAGGACGAGAATAGCGATGAAAACTGTCACCTTCCACAAAGGCGGCGCTGACATCTAACGAACGAAAGATGTGGCGTACGGCCTGACCTGTGGTGGTTGTTCCGGCGCCTGATGAACCGGTAACGGCAATTATCGGGTGCTTTGATGACATAACATTCTCGCAAACTTAGTAAGAACAGTTGTTATACTGACCTGCTCTGCCAAGGTCAAGGTAAACTCGACGACTTTAATAGTGAGGCGGCGGTGGCTCAGCGGTCGGATCGGAGTCAGGGGACTGATTATCCTGCAGTTGTTTCATGCGTTTTCCCAACCAGCGAATTTGCTTTTGCATGTCACTCATTTGCTGAGTTTGTGCCGTGACTAAGCTATTTAAAGAGTTGATAGTGTCTTCCTGAAAGCTCAACTGCGTTTCTAAATTGGCTAATTGTTCTTCAATATTTTTTGATGTCATTCTTTACTACCTGTTACGTCGATATTCCACCGCTCTGCAAGGCCGGCGGAGCTTTCACTAATGACCATTTGCTGCTGTTCATCGAAAACCACTGACAACACAGAGGCGTTACTTGGGCGCCTTCCTTCACGTAAATCCACCCGCCAATTTGAGAGTTGCTTTCCCGTTGATGTGTCCCAAATTGCAATTTTACGTGATGGTGACCCGGTAATGAGATAATCCGCAGACAGACTGAAACGAGCCGCGCTAAAAATTTTATGGCGCTCCATAAACTTTAAATTGGAAACAGTTTCTCCGTCGGGTAATGAGCGGATAATGGCGTTGTCGGTTGCATCTGCAGTGAAAGCGAAATGACCGTCAGGGTGCAGGGCAACTTGTGTGATTCGGCCTTCCAGCGGCCACCGATGGACTATTTGCCCGCTACGAGTATCCCATAAAATGGCTGAATGATCGTTTGAACCACTGAGTACATAAAAACCGTTGGGAGAGATATCCAGTGCATTAATATTTTCAGTATGACCGTAAAACTCAATGCGCCTGCCCGACGCGGGGTTAAAAGCAACCTGAGTACCATTTCGCTTAGCCAATACTACGGTTCCGCCTTTCTTGCTGACGACCAGCTTTTGTATACGGCCGGAACCTATTTTCCAGAACCCCAAATTTTCGCCGCTATTAATGTCCCACATAGAAAATTCTTTGCGCGATGCGGCAACTGCGACCGCGCCATCAGCACTGATATCAACGTCTATTATTTGCGAGACTTCGTTTTCGTTATGCTGCCATTGGTACTTAGGACTGTTGGCATAGCGAGGCCAAAGTAGCAGCCCGGCATCATCGGTAGAGACCAGACTCAAGCTGCCATCATCCGAAATATCGGCCGCGTATGTGCCGTTTTCAGCGTGTATTTTTTTATTCACTTTTTCCGGCGAAGGTTGGCAACCCGCAACGACAACCAGCAGCGAAAACGCAACGCATAGCTTGAGAAAAGGCATAGGCAAGTTCCTTGTGGTTGTGTAGTATGGGTCTGTTACATAACACTATTATGGCATAGTCCGAAAGGATGCAAGACGATAATTGGAGAAAACGATGACACAACTGATGAAGCCGTTAGCTATTTCAGCCATGGCGCTGGCGTTGACTGCTTGTTCACAAGAAAAATTTCCGGCTAATGAAACAGAATTAGCGACTGAGAAAGATAAACAGGCTTACGCTTTAGGTTCTTCTGTTGGTGGCTTTATTGCGCGCAACCTTGAGCGTCAGGAAGAAGCTGATTATATGCTCGAGCGCGACGTTGTTATTGCGGGTTTTGTTGATGCAATTAAAGGTGACCCACAACTGAGTGACGAAGAAGCCGAAGAAATTTTAAATACCATGCGTCAGGAAGTGATGGAACAGCGTCAGAACGTTTTAGGTAAAAAGTCTGAAGAAGAAGGCAAAGCCTACTTAGCAGAAAACGCCAAAAAAGAAGGTGTGCAAACAACCGACTCGGGTCTTCAGTACGAAGTACTGGAACAAGGTGACGGAATTCGCCCATCTGAAACCGATATGGTTGAAGTTCATTATGAAGGCACGCTCATTAACGGTGAAGTGTTTGACAGCTCCTATGAGCGTGAGGAACCAACGTCGTTCCCGTTAAACCGCGTTATTCCGGGCTGGACTGAAGGCTTGCAGTTGATGAAAGAAGGCGCTAAATACCGTTTCGTGATCCCGGCGGAACTGGCATACGGTGAACGTGAAGTGGGTGGTGGTCAGATCCCGCCAAATTCCACACTGATTTTTACGGTTGAGTTGCTTAATGTGCAAAAAGACGAGTTAGATGCAAAGCAGCAGTAATACGATTTTATTGGTGGAAGCGCCAGCTTTAAGCTGGCGCTTTTTCGCTGACAGAGAAAAGTTTAAGCGGTTATCAACTGATGTTCATCTAAATGGTTGAGCAGTTTATCTTCAAATTCCATTCTCAACTCGACGGCTTCACCCAGTGCGGATAAATCCCTGTCAAAGGTTTCGCAATGATCAGTAGAGTTTACATTCCCGTATCTATCGTTAAAGTCTAACGCAATCTCCGTCGTGTCAGAAATTAAAGGGAAAAGGTCATCTGCTAAGTCGTCTACAGAACTGCCCTGCGAGCTGGCCTCCCGCACTATTTGATCATAAATTTCAAAGTGGCCGCCTGAAACATAGTCGACCAATTGCCCGCAGAAATTACGGATATCGACAACATCTGGTAAGCCTTGGCGGATGCCTTCATAAGGCGGAAGCGCGGCAAGTTTAAAGTAATTGACTAATAAATCCTGGCGCTCAGACAACCAGAGGTCGATACTTTTATGAGCGCCACCCCAGCGCTTTTTTGCCTGCTCATTACGGCTTAACATGATACTCTCCGTTTATAATTTCTATACCCAATGTAAAGTCAGAAGCACTAGAACTCAACTAATTTTACAGAAAATCAAACGGATTCGATACGCGGAATTATTATGGCAACTTTGTATTCAAAACCAGCAGTTGATGAACCGGCCTGGTGGTTCATCGTCAGTTCCGACCATCTTTTTTTAGATGATAGCGGGGAAGTGCCTTTTGGTTGTTTGCAAGACTTAACGTATCCCGATTTAAATGAATATAGAGTGGTCGAAATAGGAGCGTTGCGAGAGCGCAGCTGCTACCTGGTAATGGCAGACTATATGGATGAGCAGTTTATCGGGGGCGAGTTTGCACCATTAAGACAGCTGCTGGTGGTTGAGGATATGGAAAAGTTTGAGATGGCGGGCCGGGCGCGTCAATTCAGTGACTTTCTCAATACCCATCGATTTTGTGGCCGCTGTGGTGCACGCATGCAGACCATTGAGTGGGAACTGGCCATGCACTGTAACCAGTGTCAGCATCGGTGCTATCCGCGAGTATCGCCCTGCATTATTGTGGCTATTCGTAAAGACGATAAAATTTTGTTGGCTCAGGGAAAGCGCCACAAAGCCGGTATGCACTCAATACTTGCCGGTTTTGTTGAGGCAGGTGAAAGCCTGGAGCAGGCATTAGAGCGGGAAGTTTATGAAGAAGCCGGCATTCGCGTTAAGAACATTCAGTACCACCTGAGTCAGCCCTGGTCTTTCCCTCATTCTCTAATGATGGGATTTACTGCCGATTGGGCCGAAGGTGAATTGCATATCGACCCTTATGAGCTGGTTACCGGCGACTGGTTTGCTTTTGACGACCTTCCCGCTATCCCACCGGAAGGAACCATAGCCAGAACCTTGATTGCTCTCTCTCAAAAGAGGTAGCACAAGTTTTCATGGAGCCATAGCTTGCGGACTGATAAAATAGCGCTTACTGATATCAATCAATTACTGGATTTGCTATGACCGCTTCGGCGCTTAAGAATGATCGTTACCTGCGCGCACTGGCCCAACAGCCGGTTGATCGCACACCTGTCTGGATGATGCGTCAGGCAGGGCGTTACTTGCCTGAATATAAGAAGGTGCGCGCGCAGGCCGGCGATTTTATGTCATTGTGCCGCAACACCGAGCTTGCTTGCGAAGTGACTATGCAACCGCTGCGTCGGTTTGACTTAGATGCAGCCATACTGTTTAGCGATATTTTGACCATTCCCGATGCCATGGGATTAGGCTTATATTTTGAAGCAGGCGAGGGCCCTAAGTTTAAAAACCCAGTGCGTAGTTTAGCGGCTATTAAAAACCTCGCCGTTCCGGATATGGAAGACGAATTAGGCTACGTGATGAATGCGGTGCGTACTATTCGTCGTGAACTTGACGGCAGTGTGCCGCTCATTGGTTTTTCTGGCAGTCCATGGACACTGGCAACCTATATGGTTGAAGGTGGAAGTACGAAAAACTTTTCTAAAGTAAAACAGCTGATGTTTGCCGAGCCTGAAGCCATGCATAGGTTGTTGAACGTACTGGCAGAATCTGTGACTCAGTACCTGAACGCACAAATAGCGGCGGGTGCACAATCAGTAATGATATTCGATACCTGGGGTGGGGTGTTATCGCCGCGAGACTACAAAGCCTTTTCTCTGGCATATATGGAGAAAATTGTAGCGGGTCTTACGCGAGAAGCCGATGGACGCAAAGTGCCTGTGACTTTATTCACCAAAAATGGCGGTCAATGGCTGGAAGCTATGGCGTCAAGCGGTGCGGATGCACTTGGCGTGGACTGGACAACCGACTTGTCCGATGCTCGCGCCCGTGTTGGCGGGCAAGTTGCGCTGCAGGGTAATATGGACCCCAGCATGCTTTATGCGAGCCCGGAGCGAATAGAGGAAGAAGTACAAATTATTTTAGAAAGCTATGGCTCCGGTCCGGGTCATGTGTTTAACCTTGGCCATGGAATTCACCCTGAAGTAGACCCTGAACACGCGGCTGCTTTTATTAACGCTATTCATAAATACAGTCCGGCATTTCATTCAAACGATTGAATTTGCGATTAAACCGCTATAATCCTCGTTAAGCGCACCGCCTTTGGGCGGTGTTTTGCGTACAATGGCCTATGTTAAAACCGTTGTATTATGAACTTAGAGGTAAGCATGGCGAAACGCTCCTGGATTAACCCTATAACCATTGTTGTCGTTATTTTGATTGCGGCGGCTGTGTATTTGTTTGTATTCCCGCCTGAAGAAAAAAGAGAAGAGGGCAAAGAACAAACGGTTCCGGTAAAAATTCAGACTGCAGAAATTAGTGAGTTTCGCGATACGATTGAAGCACTTGGCACCGCCATGGCCAATGAAACCGTTCGCATTACCACGCAAACCCAGGACGTCGTCAATAAAATTTATTTTGAAAGTGGTGACTTAGTTGAACAGGGCCAACTGTTGGCTGAGTTGAATGCCCGTAAAGAAGTTGCTCGTGTACAACAATTAAAATTTAGTTTAGACGAAGCAAAGCGCCAGCTGGAACGTATTACTGAATTACGACGTGGCAATGCAGCTTCGCAACAACAGTTTGATGAACAGCAAGTTCGTGTTAACGGTCTGCAGGCCGATTTAGAAGTCGCAGAGGCGACGTTACGCGAGATGAAAATTCATGCACCCTTTTCAGGCCGTGTCGGTATCCGGGAAATCAGCGCGGGCTCATTAGTCAGCCCGGGCGATGTTTTCACCACGCTGGATGATATCAAACCGATTAAAATTGACTTTAGTGTGCCCGAACGCTATTTCGCCAGTATCGCAGTTGATCAACAAGTGGTTGCACGCAGCCGGGCGTATCCGGGTGAACAATTTATCGGGCGTATTGCCAGCATTGACTCGCGTGTTGATCCTGTCACTCGCTCGGTTAAAGTGCGTGCTAAAATTGATAACGACGATGAGCGCCTGCGTCCGGGGATGCTGTTAAAAATCACTTTGTTACGAAGCATTGATGAAGCCTTGTTACTGCCCGAAAAAGCGCTTATTCCTATCCAGAACAGGCAGTACGTTTATGTTTTAACGCCGGATAACCGAGCGCGCCAGAAGGAAGTGACTATTGGTCGCCGTAAACCCGGTATCGTAGAAATTACAGGCGGCCTTAAGCCAGGAGAAAAAGTCATTATCGAAGGTATTGTTCGCCTTCGTGACGGCGTACCTGTTGCTGTGCAGGGAGGTTAAATTATGTTGTTGTCTGACCTTTCTGTAAAACGTCCGGTTTTTGCGACCGTACTGAATATTCTGTTGGTGGTTTTTGGCATCGTGGCTTTTACCATGTTGCCATTGCGTGAATATCCCGATATTGATCGCCCTATCGTTTCGATTGATACCGATTACCCCGGCGCTTCTGCTGAGGTGGTGGAAACCCAGGTAACTCAGTTGGTCGAAGATCGTATCAGCGGAATTGAAGGTATTAAAAATATCAGCTCGAGCAGTCGCAACGGGCGTTCCAGAATCAGTATAGAGTTTAATTTAAGCCGGGATATCGACGCGGCATCTAATGACGTTCGCGAGCGTGTGTCACGAGTGCTCGATAACCTGCCGGAAGAGGCCAACCCGCCTGAAGTATCAAAAGCGTCGAGCGATGAAAGCACCATTGTCTGGTATAACTTGCGCAGCGAGAGTATGTCGATTCTGGAGCTGACTGATTATGCCGACCGCTACATTGTCGATCGTGTGTCGGTTGCTGACGGGGTTGCGCGGGTGATTATCGGTGGTGATCGCCGCTATGCCATGCGCGTGTGGCTGGACCGTGATGCGATGGCTGCACGGCAGGTAACGGTAACTGACATTGTCAGTCGGCTACGGGAAGAAAACGTTGAGCTCCCGGCTGGCGAAGTTGAGTCAACAGACAGAGAGTTTTCTGTTCGGATGGCAAGGGCTTATTTGTCCCCGGAAGACTTTAAGAACTTGGTTATACGACAAGGTGATGACGGCTATTTAGTGCGTTTGGGTGAAGTGGCACGGGTTGAGTTGGGAGCCGAGGATGATAAAACTGACTTTCGGGGTAACGGCGTTAATATGGTCGGTGTCGGGGTCATCAAGCAATCCAAAGGCAATACTCTTGATGTCGTGAATAACGTTCATCGGGAAATGAAAAAAATTCAGGAAACCTTGCCGGAAACTATGTATCTGGCACCCAGCTATGACTCTTCAATATTTATTCAGGGCTCGGTTGATGAGGTCTATAACACTCTGGCTGTCGCCATGGCGTTGGTTATTGTGGTTATTTACCTGTTTTTGGGGAATATCAGAGCAACCATTATTCCTGCATTGACGGTGCCGGTTGCCATTATTGCCTCCTACATGGTGCTATTTGCACTGGGTTTTTCCATTAACTTGCTCACCTTACTCGCCCTGGTACTGGCAATTGGCCTGGTGGTTGATGATTCCATTGTGGTGCTGGAAAATATTTATCGTCGTATCGAAGAGGGGGAGCCGCCTATCCTGGCGGCTTACCGAGGTGCCAGAGAAGTGGGTTTTGCTGTTGTTGCCACCACGTTGGTATTGATCTCCGTGTTTGTACCTCTCGCTTTTCTGGATGGCAACATCGGAAAACTCTTTACCGAGTTTGCTATTGCAATGGCGGCGGCTGTGGCGTTTTCCAGCATAGCTGCACTTACGTTAACGCCGATGTTGAGCTCTAAAATACTGAGTAAAAAGGAAAGAACCAGCAAGTTTGGTAAAGGCTTCGACGCGACTTTTAACTGGCTTGAAAGCGGCTATAGCAGAGTACTTGAAAAGAGTGTGAAGCGCCCTTTTATGGCTGTTGTGCTGGTGGTTATGTCCGGAGTTGTTGCCTTTGGATTATTCAGCTTAATACCTCAGGAGTTCGCTCCACCGGAAGACCGTGGAACCTTTTATATTCAGGTTCGCAGTGCTGAGGGTGCCAGCTTTGAATCGAGCTCGCGACATATGGATGAAATAGAACAGATTTTGCTGCCCTATATTGATGAGGGTAAAATTGATCGCTTGATTGTCCGCGCTCCGGGTTGGGGCGGTAGTGCCGGTATTGCCATTGTCGGCGCCGTTCCTTTTGATGAGCGAGAGTGGTCGAGTTTTGACTTAATGGAAGAAATGCGCTCGCAGCTGAATTCGGTTGTTGGTGTTCAGGCTTTCGCTTTTATGCGAAGCGGTATTAGCGGCGGCGGTGGACGTCCGGTGGAGTTTGTTTTACAAGGCAACACTTATGAGCGTCTGGCGGAATTTAGGGATATTGTGATTGAGCAAGCCGCGACAAATTCGGGGCTACAAAATCTTGATAGCGATTACAAAGAAACTTTGCCGCAGCTATTAATTCAGGTCGATGAAGCCAGTGCGGCAGATCTCGGCGTTTCAGTGCAGGACATCGGTATTACGCTGCAGTCGGTATTAGGACAGCGGAGAGTGACCACTTATCTCGACCGGGGAGAAGAGTACGATGTGATGCTGGAAGGTGAAAAAGCGGATTATCGTAGCCCAGGCGCCATCGATAATATTTACGTTCGTTCGCGCAAAAGCGACGAGCTGATCCCGCTTTCCAATCTGGTGACCATTACTGAGCAGGCAACATCGGCGCGGCTTAATCGTTACAACCGGATGCGTAGCGTTACTATTGAGGCTAATTTAGCTGACGGTTATTCGCTGGGTGAGGCATTAAACTATCTGGAAGGGGTGGTTAAAGACAAGCTGCCGGAAGATGTCTCAATTGACTATAAAGGCGAATCGCAGCTGTATAAGGAAAGCGGAAACTCGATTGTTTTTGTGTTTGGCCTCGCCCTGGTTATCACCTTTCTGGTTCTGGCTGCACAGTTCGAAAGCTTTATTCATCCGCTGGTTATTATGCTGGCCGTGCCTATGGCTATTGTTGGTGCCTTATTGGCACTGTATTTAACGGGTATGAGTATCAATATTTACAGCCAAATTGGTATTGTTATGCTCATTGGTCTGGCGGCGAAAAACGGCATTCTTATTGTTGAATTCGCCAACCAGCTCCGTGACTCAGGTGTCGAGTTTAAAGAGGCAACACTTAAAGCCGCTCAGCAACGCTTACGGCCTATTGTGATGACAGCATTTACAACCTTGATGAGTGCCTTGCCGCTAATTTTAGGTTCAGGGCCTGGCGCGGAAAGCCGTATGGTTATTGGTACGGTAATTTTTGCCGGGGTTGCGGTATCCGCTTTCCTGACACTCTTTGTTATTCCGGCGCTGTATATTGCTCTGGCACGGAAAACCAGTTCGCCAATGGCGCTTACTCGCAAGCTGGAATCTTTACAAGAAGAATATCCCGACCATCATAGTTGATGGTCGGTTTTGCTAATAATGCAAAATAGGTTCGTTGCCGGTAGTGGTTAGTCCGGCAACGACATTTTGTGCGTAGCTTGGGTGGTTTGTGAAAATGCCGTCTACGCCCATGGCGTGCAGTTCTTCAATATCATGGTGCTCGTCGACAGTATAGACATAGACCTGTAAGCCTCTTTGGTGACCATCCTCAACCAGTTCCGGTGTCACAAAGTCTACGGCAAAGTGAGCTGAAAACGCTTGTAACTCTTCTGCAAAGTAGCAATAACTCAATGGGCAACTGGCACTCAAAGCGCCAATTTTAATCTCAGACCGGCGCTTTTCAAGCCGTTTTAACCAATGATGATTAAAAGACGAAACTAACAGTTGCCCGGGTTTGAAATTAGCGTGTTCCAATGCGTAATCAATATCAGTCAGTAACTCCTGAGTAGGGACATCACCTTTGAGTTCAATGTTCACATGACAATGACCATTAATATGAGCCAGTGCTTCGCGTAAGGTGGGTATGGATTGCTGACCAAAGACTTTCAACTGCTTGATCTGTTCAGCGGTTAAATCTTTTAATCTGCCCGGCGTAGCGGTCAGACGCGCCAGATATCGGTCGTGGAACACAAAGCGCTCACCGTCAATAGCATACACGTCGAGTTCAATACCGTGCACGCCGCTGTCCAATGCGCGGGAAAACGCGGCGAGTGTATTTTCCGGAGCCTCATAACTGGCTCCTCGATGAGCCCATAAAATCAATCGTCGTTCTCTTTGCTTTCTGCCATAACCTGGCCCATACGGGTGATGGAATGAGGTTTAAGGTCGTCATCAAATTCAATCGCATCTTCGGCAAAGGTTAATACCACCGTTGAGCCGAGTTTAAAGTGGCCCATTTCTTCACCTTTTTTGAGGTGTATGGCGGTGTGCCCCGAGGTGGGATAAGACCAGCTCTGAATGCGTCCACCAGTGGGTGGCGTTACGGTTCCTGACCATACCGTACCAATACTGGCAACGATAGTTGCACCAACCAGAACCATCGACATGGGGCCGAATTCAGTATCCAAAATAGCGACAACCCGCTCATTACGGGCGAACAAGTTCGGTACATTGGCTGCTGTTAACGGGTTAACGGAATATAAATCACCCGGCACGTAAATCATCTTTTTCAGAACGCCGTCACAAGGCATGTGAATGCGGTGGTAGTCTTTCGGCGCCAGATAAATAGTAGCAAACTTACCCTTAACAAAAGGCTTGGCGTCTTCTTCGTCGCCACCAAGCAATTCCTGTAGTGAATAATCGTGGCCTTTTGCCTGAAAAATACGGCCATCTTCAATATCACCTAACTGGCTGACTGCGCCATCGACAGGATGTGCAAGCTCGCTATCTTGGGTTTCTAAAGGTCTTAGTTCCGGTTTTAAGTGACGGGTAAAAAATTCATTAAAGGTTTTATAAGCCTTAGGTGACTCGTGAATGGCTTCACTCATGTCAATTTTGTACTGCCGGATAAACCAGCGGATAAACAGCTGAGTAAACCATCCGGCACGTGCCGCAGCGAACTTTCCCATCAAGCGGGAAATCAAATGCTTAGGCATGACATGCTGGAAGAAAATTTTGACTTTATCGGTCTTGGCCACAGTTATTTACCTCGAGTTGCCCGACTGGGCTTTTGTGTTTTCATCGTTTCTATAATGCGATGATAATTAGAAAGCCGCCATTCATGCAATTGATTGTTGCTGACAGCTTCTTGCAAGGCACAGCCGGGGTCATCAGCGTGCTTACAGTCGCGAAATTTGCAGCCGCCTAAATAATCGCGGAATTCCACATAGCAGCGGGCAATTCGTTCGGGTTCAAGGTGCCACAACGAGAACTCCCGAATGCCGGGAGAGTCAATCAGTGCTCCGCCTTGCTTTAAATCATACCAGGTGGCTACGGTGGTTGTATGCTGGCCTAACCCTGAATTGCCGGACACCAGATTCGTATTGGCGTTAACATTGGGTAAAAGCTGGTTGACCAAAGAGGATTTACCCACACCAGACTGACCGACAACAATGGAAATACTATCTTTTAGCAGGTCCTGTAAACTATCGAGCCCCCTTTGCGTTGTACTGCTGACCTGAAGAACCTTATAACCGATGCTTTCATAGTCTTTTAGGCGTTGCTCAATATGAAGGCGTTCATGCTCATCAATTTGCGGCAGTAAGTCGGCTTTGTTCAGTACAACAACCGGCTCTATACCCATATCTTCGCAAGCTATTAAATAACGATCAATAAGAGGGGAAGAGAAGCTGGGCAGCACACTCGATATAATAAAAATTTGGTCAATATTAGCGGCAACCGGTTTTAAACCATCGTAGTAATCGGGGCGGGAAAGCAAACTCTCACGTTCCTGCACGGCCACAACCACTCCCTGCATTCCCTGTTGCTCGGCGGTAGCCCGCGACCAAAGTACGCTGTCGCCGCAGACCAGGCTGCCGATAACCCTTCGAATATGGCAACGATAAGTATTTCCCTGCTCGTCCCGAATGTCGGCATGTTGCCCAAACCGACTGATAACCCGACCGGCCTCCGGCGGATTAAGCTGGCTGTCAGTCCATTCTATATCGGAGTTTTTCAGTCGCTTCTTCTGATTGACTGAAACTTGCCGTTGTTGGCCCTTGTTCAGGCGTCTGCGTTTTACCAAGCCTGTTAACCTGTTGTCGTGCTGGAAATGACGCTATCATACAACAAATTGTATTGAGAGAGCAGGGTAATGACTGAAGACGATAAGAAACAACGTTTAATTTGGATTGACCTTGAAATGACTGGCCTGGAGCCTGAAGATAATCACATTATTGAGGTGGCCACCATAGTGACCGATGCTCAGCTAAATACTCTGGCCGAAGGTCCTGTTATTGCCGTTCATCAGCCACAAGAGTACCTGGCCAGAATGGACGACTGGAATGTGAAAACTCATACCGGCTCGGGTTTAGTTGAGCGGGTAAAAAAGAGCCAGTACAACGAGCGCAAAGCGGCCGCAGAAACTATTGAGTTTTTAAAGCAACATATTGATGCTGGTGTATCACCAATGTGCGGTAACAGCATTTGTCAGGATCGTCGTTTTTTAGCAAAACATATGCCTGAGCTGGAAGCTTTTTTCCATTACCGGAACCTCGATGTCAGTACATTAAAAGAGCTGGCTAAACGCTGGAATCCGGAAGTCGCGAATAGCTTTAAAAAGTCCGGTGCGCATGAGGCTTTAGCCGATATTCGTGAATCTGTTGCGGAATTACGGCACTACCGGGAAAACTTTTTAAGGCTGTAATGGGTACTATGGCTTAAGACTGAACGAAGCGGGAATAACATGGAACCGACGAAAGTATCGAAAGAAAAAAGCGTAGGCGATATTATCGTACTTGCTTTAACGATGGGGTTTATTGTCTTATTCCTCGGTTTATCACTTTGGGACATAACGCTAACAGCAACCGCAATAAAAAAAGGGTTTGCCTGGACCGCCAGGTATTTTGGTTCCTTCTTTCAACTGCTGTTAATACTCACGTTTTTTATCGCTATAGGTACCGCTCTCAGTCGTTACGGAAAAGCCAGAATTGGTGCAAGGTCGATACCTGAAATAAGCACGTTCCGTTGGCTTTCCATGATCCTGTGTACCTTGCTTGCAGGCGGCGGTGTGTTCTTTGCTGCAGGAGAGCCGGTTTATCATTTTCTGGTAACACCGCCGGTGACTTCAGCTGATGCAGCCAGTCAAAGTGCTATTGCGCCCGCGTTAGCGCAAAGCTTTATGCACTGGGGGTTTTTAGCCTGGGCTGTTTTGGGGTCGTTATCTGCCATTGTGCTGTCCTACTCGCATTACGTTAAAGGTAAACCTCTTCAACCACGCACGTTGTTATACCCGGTATTCGGTGAACGGGCACTAAAAGGCGTATTGGGTAGTATTGTTGACGCCTGTTGCGTTATCGCCGTGGTGGCCGGAACCGTTGGTCCCATTGGTTTTCTGGCAACGCAAGTCAGTTTCGGACTGAGTGAGTTGTTTGGTGCAACCGACGGCTTTGCGTTACAGCTTATTATTCTGTTGTGCCTTGCCGCCATTTACATGATTTCAGCGTTAACCGGCCTTCACAAAGGTATTCAGTTTCTTAGCAGAATGAATGTCTTTTTAGCCATAGCAATTGCTGCTGTTATCGTTATTTTTGGACCAACATTATTTTTAGCGAATAGCTACTTGCAGGGAATGGGACAGTATATTGGTTCATTCTTTGAAATGGCGACAATGACAACGAACACAGCACCAGACTGGTGGATGAAGTGGTGGACAGTGTTCTTTTTTGCCTGGTTTATTGGTTACACGCCCTTGATGGCGGTATTTGTAGCACGTATCTCGCAGGGGCGGACAATTCGACAAATGGTTATCTCTGTGGCTGTTATCGCTCCTATTGCGACAACCATCTGGTTTACGTTACTCGGTGGCTCCGGCATTTTTTATCAGATGCAGGGAGTGTTTGACCTGACTGAGCCACTGGCAAACTTCCGGTTTGATGTTGCGACCTTAACTGTGGCGCAAGCCTTACCTGGCGGAAAAATAATGGCTGCGGCTATTTTATTGTTAACAACGATATTCGTAGCCACTACTGGTGACTCGATGAGTTATTCTATTGCAATGGTTGGCGCCGGGCATGATGAGCCGCAGCCATGGGTGCGTGTTTTCTGGGGCGGTGCTATGGCGATTATGGCGGCGGTACTGCTTTATATGGGCGCGGGGCAAATTAGCGTGCTGCAGCAGTTTATCGTTATTACTGCATTACCGGTATCGCTGGTTATATTACCCACTCTTTGGACCGGTCCTCAAACGGCAAAGGCGATGTACGAAGAGCAATCGTGATATAAAACTGACGAAATGTTAGACAAATAAAGAGGTTTTTCCGAAAATTCATTGACGAATGCGGCGTAATGGGTAGAATACACGCCGCACTGACGAAGCGGGAATAGCTCAGCTGGTAGAGCACAACCTTGCCAAGGTTGGGGTCGCGAGTTCGAATCTCGTTTCCCGCTCCAACGTCAGACTTTCCAGAAATACTGCAAAAATTACTAATACGCGGGAATAGCTCAGCTGGTAGAGCACAACCTTGCCAAGGTTGGGGTCGCGAGTTCGAATCTCGTTTCCCGCTCCAATTCTTAATCGCTAGCACGCTTAAACTGAGTTTAATACGTACCAGCGACCAAATGCCTTAATTCGTCGTTTGTTCACTCTCTTTCGAGCTATCTACAAACATGGCTATTGCACCATCACCGGTAATATTACAGGCGGTTCCGAAGCTGTCTTGTGCCATGTAAAGCGCAATCATTAAAGCGACCGCCGTTTCGCCAAAGCCCAACATAGATCCCAACAGACCCACCGCCGACATTACGGCGCCGCTAACTATAGTAATGGTCGAGCCGGCCAGATGAACGGTGGCACACAAAGGAACGGTAAAGTTAGCAACGAGCTTTAAAACTAATCCCATAGTGACTCACCACTTATAATTTTAGAGAATACCTTTTAGGTGTGCGACCACACTTCGGCCGAGCGCGCTGAGATTATACCCACCTTCCAGGCAAGATACGATACGGCCGTCGCAATGTTTGTCGGCCAGTTCTTTCAGTTTGAGGCTTATCCAGTGATAGTCTTCTTCTTTCAGCAGGAACTGTGACATGTCGTCTTCTGCGTGCCCGTCAAAGCCTGCGGAAACTAGTATCAGCTGAGGGGCAAATTCATCTAACGCATTAAACCAGTGTTCGTTGACAGCTTCCTGCCATTGGGGGCCTTTGCACCCGGCGGGAAGCGGCACGTTGTGGATATTGCCGGCGCTGGTGTCTTCACCGGTAAAAGGGTAAAAAGCCTGCTGAAAAGAAGAGCAAAATAAAATGCGATCGTCGCCCTGCACAATGTCTTCCGTGCCGTTGCCGTGGTGTACGTCAAAGTCGACAATGGCAACGCGTTCAAGTCCGTATGTTTCCAGAGCGTGGTAAGCGGCAATGGCAATGTTATTGAACAAGCAAAACCCCATGGCTTTGTCCCGGGTCGCGTGATGTCCGGGCGGGCGGACGGCGCAGAAAGCCTGTTTATTGAGTGTTGTCATGACATCATCAACAGCATTGATAGCGGCTCCGGCTGCTTTAAGTGCTGCGGCTTTACTGCCGGGCGTGACTAAGGTATCCGGGTCAATCCATTCGTGGTCGTACTCCGGAATTTCTGAAAAGATAAAGTCCACGTGTGCTTTTGTGTGAGCTTTGTAAAGAGCGGTTAATGGGGCTTCAGTGGCTTCCTTTTTGACCAGAACGAAGTCCAGACCCGAGCGAATGAGCTGATCGTTAATTGCTGTAATACGAGCCGGACACTCCGGGTGTTGTTCGTCGGGAATATGATTGAGGCAGTCAGAGTGACCAAAAACAACGATAGACATAAATTATTGAGCGCCTTCTTTAAGTTCAAGCTTGAGTAATACGTCGCTGGGGTCTTCGCCGGGAAGGCGTTTGAAACCGCCGCGTTCGAACACGTTGAGCATGGGCTTATTGGCGGCTAACACATAAGCCTGCATACTATTTAATCCTCTTTCTTCGGCAATGCGGATCATTTCATCTAACAGCACTCCCGCCATACCGCGGCCTTGATATTTCTCACGGGTAACAAAAGCGACTTCGCAGCTGTTTTCAGATTCAATAAAGTAATAACGCCCGACAGCCTGAATCTGAACCGCCGAGCCCTTTTGATGGACAATGCACAAGGCTAAATCTTTAGACTGATCAATACTGACCAGGTTACAGGACTTTTCCCGGGTCATGGTTGTGGGCACGGCGTTATAACGTAACTGCAGGGTCTCTTTGGTATGAGAATAGAAAAATTCCTGCAGTCGTCTTTCGTCTGACGGGTAAAGCGGCCTTAAATCAAAAGATTCATTATTGATGGTCAGCTTTTTAAAGCCTATTTCGCCAAGCTCTGGCACATCAACCGGTGTTTGCTGCTGATAGTGCGGAACCCAATAATGTTTACGAACTTCCTGTAATAAATGACTACGAAACTTAGGGTGTGCAACCCGAATTAATTCCAGAGCTCTTTCTCGGATACTTTTGCCACGCAGCGAAGCCACTCCAAATTCAGTGACAACGTAATGTACGTGTCCGCGAGAGATTACCACGCCGGCTCCTTCGCGAATAAAAGGAACAATACGTGAAACTTTGCCGTCCTCGGTGGTTGATGGCAAGGCAATAACCGGTTTTCCGCCTTTACTTAAAGAAGCTCCACGGCTGAAATCCACTTGCCCGCCAATGCCACTGTAAAATTGATGACCAATGGAATCTGAAACAACCTGTCCGGTTAAGTCGACTTCAATAGCACTGTTAATGGCTACCAGCTTGTCGTTGCGAGCAACATTGGCGGGAGAGTTGACATATTCACTCGGATAAAAACCAACATGAGGGTTGTGGTCGACAAAGTCATAGAGAGCTTTTGACCCCATACAGAAGCTGGTGACAATTTTATTGGGATGGAAGGTTTTTTTTCGGTTATTAATAACGCCTTTTAGCATTAAGTGCATCACGTCATCTGTAATAAGTTCGCTGTGAATGCCGAGATCTTTATGGTTACTCAAATAACGCAGTGCTGCTGCACAAATCGTACCAATACCAATTTGAAGCGTGGAGCCATTTTCAACTAATAACGCAATATATTGGCCAATACGCTCAATAATTTTACTGTTTTCCAGACTTGGCGGCGGTAATTCCGGCAGTGGAGCAGCATGTTCCCAAAAGTGATTAATTTGATTGGTATGCAAAAAGGATTGCCCGTAAGTAACCGGCATATTGGGGTTTACCTGCGCAATAACGGTATTAGCCGACTTAGCCGCTGCCGCCACCACATCCACTGAAACCCCCATAGAGTGGTAGCCATATTTATCGGCGGGGCCGACCATGATTAAAGCCGCGTCCAGCGGCAAAATGCCATTGTTAAAAAGGTTAGGAATATCGGATATAAAGCTGGGGGTGTAATCGGCCCGCCCTTCATTAACCGCTGTTCTTACCGTATCGCCACCAATAAAAAAGGTATTTACTTTAAATAGCTGCTGATATTGCGGACCCGCCCATTTGTTATCGGACAGCGTCATTAGCTGCACAATTTCAATATCGTGCAGGTCGTGAGAGTTTGCTATCAGGTCATCGATTAGAGCCGTTGGCACGGCTGCGTGGGAGCCAATAAAAATTCTTTGTCCCGACTTTAGTATTTTTGACCAGTCTAACTTTGCCGTTGTCATACGTTTGTTTTACCTCAGAGCTTGGTTTTGTGCAATCATTGTAATTGAGATAGACTCGGTCGTTAATTCATCACTGAATGGGCTAATAAGTCGAGGTAATCGTGTCTAAGTTATCGCAGTTTGGTCCGGGAGCCTTAGTTGCCGCAGCTTTTATTGGTCCTGGCACGGTAGTTACAGCGTCGCTGGCGGGTGCTGATTTTGGCTATGCGCTGCTGTGGGCGTTATTATTTTCTATTATTGCCTGTGTCATTCTCCAGGAAATGTCCGCCCGTATTGGCTTAGTAACACAGGCCGGGCTTGGCGAGAATATTCGTAATAATTTAACCTCAGGGTGGCTTAGGTGGCTGGCGCTCATACTTATTTTTAGCGCTATTGCTATTGGTAATAGCGTCTACCAGGGAGGAAACCTGTCTGGTGCAAGTTTAGGCGCAAGCGAACTCGTTGGCTCAATACCAATACTTGATGACGTGTTGAGTAATGCCTGGGCTCTTGTCATTGGTATTATTGCGTTACTGATTCTCTGGTCAGGTAATGCGCGGGTTATAGAAAAGGCTCTCATTGGAATGGTTTTGCTAATGAGTGTGGCTTTTATCGGGACGTTCCTGTTAACAGACCCTGACTGGAGTGCCCTATTTAAAGGTACTTTCGGGTTTTCAATGCCTACCGGGGCGACATTAACGGTAGTTGCTCTAATTGGTACTACGGTCGTTCCTTACAATATTTTCCTGCATGCTTCCAGTGTTTCTAAAAAGTGGCAGTCGCCGGAAGAACTTCCCGCAGCTCGTCGCGACCTTTTTCTGTCGATACCTTTTGGTGGCTTAATTTCCATGGCGATTGTTGCCACTGCAGCATCGGCGTTTTTTGGTCAGCAAGTAGCGATCGAAAGCGCTGGAGATCTGGCCGAATCTCTTCGTCCTTTGTTCGGCGATGGAGCCACTTATTTAATGGCAATAGGGCTGTTTGCGGCGGGGATTTCGTCTGCAACCACAGCGCCTTTAGCGAGTGCTTATGCGTTATGCGGTATTATGGGCTGGTCGGTTAGTTTACGCAGCAAGGCTTTCAGAATGGTCTGGCTGTCGATTTTGGTGATAGGTATCACTATCTCCAGTGTTGGCATAAAGCCGGTAACCGTTATTTGGTTTGCTCAGGTTGCTAATGGTATTTTGCTGCCTGTGATTGTCGGTTTTCTCTGGTGGCTTTGTCAGAGTTCTATGTTGGGCAAGTATCGTAACTCGCTGTTGCAAAATGTGCTTGCTGCAATCATTTTCTTAATTTCTGTGGTGCTCAGTGGCAGAAGCCTGGGGTCTGCATTTGGCTTCTGGTAGGTGACAGGCTACGTCCCTTTAGCCACAACTGGCTTTTCACGCTCCGGCGGTTTCTCCATTCATGAAAGTGATGCATTAACTTATTATGGTTGTTTAATTACCGCAATGTTGTGTGGAAAATTTGCGGATGATTCGTTTAGCATGACGTCTGATGTTGAAGATGGTCTTCTTGTTGAGGACTGATCTGCTTTAAACGTGTGGGTTTTTGGCGGTGGCACATGTAGCAATGGCTGCCGTCAAACGCTTTGGCTTCTTTTTTTGCTTCACTGGCCAGCAATGCGACATCGTGATGAGATAAACATTCCGACGGATCCGGTTGAACGACACCTATAGCAAGGCTCAGTAACGGGTAGAAAGCAGGCGAGCCGTTTCTGGAAAGTGCTTTTATGCCCCCCGCATCGATGTGTTCCTGATGATAAAACCGCTTAATCTCGCGTTCGAATTTTTTTATGATTTTATTGCACTGCTGTTCGGTTAGCTCTTTGCTGGTGTCTTTGAAAATGGCAACAAAGTCATCGCCGCCAATGTGGCCAATGAAATGACCGTGTTTGAATAAATGTTTTTGCAGTATTTGTGCTAACCATTTAATAATCTGGTCACCCTGCTCGTAGCCATAAATATCATTGTATGGCTTGAAATGGTTTAGATCAAAGTAAGCCACATGGAAGCGGCGCGAGTGAGAAAGCTGATCTTCTATAATTTGGTTAATAGCGACGTTACCGGGCAGTTGAGTTAAAGGGTTAGCATGGCGTGCATTGTTAACTTTTAATTCGGTTATCCGGCGTAATAGATTTTTAATGGAGGCCACACCGTAGTAAGCATCTCTTTTAACAACAATAATGTGCTGATAAATATCGACTTCGTCATTATCGGTAATAAGCTTACTCACTTCTTCCAGCGACATTTGCCAGTCAACGGAAAGAGGGTGTTCGTCCATTATGTAAGAAACCGGTTTATTGGCATAAAGTGCATGACCGTAGGAGCCGGAGAAGAGCTCCATAATCCTCTCTCGTCGGATAATTCCTGCTACTTTCTTCTCATGAGTAACGGGTAAGGAAGATAGCGTTTTGTCTTGCGTAAATGTATCAAGTACCACAGATGAGCGAGTATGAGCTGATACGCAATGAATGGTATCGACCACACTGGCGATAGTACTTTGGTAGTTTAATGCAACGTGATGATCTGGCAGTAGTCTTGAAGAGGGCACCTCAAATACCGGATAAATTTCGGGTCTGCCAAGCAGAAATCCCTGACAATAATTAACTCCCATAGTCTGCAGTTGCTCAAGTTCATCAGAGGTTTCGATACCTTCCACAATCACTTTTGTACGTAGACTGGTGGCTAACGATAAAATACTTTGTACGAACTCTCTTTTTACTGAGGAGGTTTCAATAGAATGAATAAAGTATCGATCAATTTTCACATAGTCAGGGTGCAATTCTGACCAGAGTTTAAGTCCTGAATAGCCCGCTCCTAAGTCATCAATCGCTATCATAAACCCCAATTGCCGATAGTGAATAATGGCGTGTTTTAAGTTTTCGGTATCTTCAATTGGATAACGCTCAGAAATCTCGATAACGACTTGTTCCGGCGGTATGCCAAATTTCTGAGACAACCGCAACGTGGAACCATGGGGATGATTGTCGTCTTGCAGGACATTGGGGTTTACATTGAGAAAAAGCTTTCCCTGCATCGCGTTTTTTTGAAACGCTTCCATTGCCGCGGAACGGCAGGCAAGTTCCAGTTCGGATAATAAATCGACTTCGCTGGCAAGAGGAAACAGACGATCCGGAAATTCCAGGGGATGCCCTTTGGGTCCGCGAATAAGCGCTTCGTGACCAATAACAATTCCGCGGGAAGTATCCATAACGGGCTGGAATAAAGGATAAAGCTGCTTTTCGTGAATAAGGCGTAACAGCTCTTTAGTTAAATCAGACCCTGACATGGAACCTCCTGTCACAACAGAAATAAAAGCTTAATAAGTTTTTATGACAGCTTAATGACAGGAGTTGAGTATTATTCTTCGCGCTTTATCGCACGGTGTGCAATATCGGTACGGTAGTAGGCGTTATTCCAGTCGATTTTATCGACCAGCTGATAGGCGAGTTGCTGCGCCTTGGTAACGGTTTTACCCAACGCAGTACAACATAAAACCCGGCCGCCGCTGGTAACCACGTTGGCATTATCCATTTTAGTACCGGCGTGAAAGACTTTCTGGTTCTCAGAGGCTTGTTCAGGCAGGCCGTGAATGACATCACTTTTTTCATAGCTTTCAGGGTATCCACCCGCTGCCATTACAACACCAACGGCCGCGCGCTCGTCAAAATCGATAGGAGCCTGGTCGAGCTTGCCTGCAATTGCCTGTTGGCAAAGCTCTACCAAGTCAGACTTTAACCGCATCATAATGGGCTGGGTTTCCGGGTCGCCAAAGCGGCAGTTATACTCCAGAACTTTTGCGGTTCCGTCTTCTGCAATCATTAACCCAGCGTACAGGAAACCTTTGTAAGGTGCGCCTTCGGCTGCCATACCGTCGACAGTGGGGTTGATAACGTGACGCATGACCCAGTCATGAATGGCCGGTGATACCACAGGTGCGGGTGAATACGCGCCCATACCGCCGGTGTTAGGGCCTTTGTCGCCATTATCACGGGCTTTATGATCCTGACTGGAGGCGAAAGGAATCGCATGTTTGCCATCAACCATAACGATAAAGGAAGCTTCTTCACCGCGTAAAAACTCTTCAATAACAACTCGGTGTCCGGCATCGCCAAAACGGTTGCCGGCCAGCATGTCATTAATGGCCGCATCAGCCTGCTGTTGGCTTTCGGCAATGATAACGCCTTTACCAGCAGCCAGACCGTCCGCTTTAATGACAATAGGAACACCTTTTTCAGCGACATAGGCTTTAGCCGCTTCCACATCAGTGAAGTTTTGGTAGTCGGCGGTGGGTATGTTGTGACGTTGCAGAAAGTCTTTGCTGAAAGCTTTAGAGCCTTCTAACTGAGCTGCTTTAGCGGTTGGGCCAAACGCAGCAAGACCGGCTTCGTTAAAGCGATCAACAATACCCGCAACCAATGGGGCTTCCGGGCCGACAATTGTCAGTTCAACATTTTCGCTTTTAGCAAAGTTGAGCAGACCTTCGATGTCTTCGGCACCAATGGCAACATTTGTCAGGTTTGGCTCACGCTCGGTACCGGCATTACCGGGAGCAACATACACACAATCTACTTGCTTTGATTGTGCTGCTTTCCACGCCAGAGCGTGTTCACGGCCTCCGCCGCCAACGACCAATACTTTCATAAGTTTAGTTCTGTCCTTTAATTTGTAACGGTTTTGCGAAACTTCAGGGTGAAGCGATCGCTTTCACCAATGGCTTCATATTTTTCTTTATCTTCATCACCCAGAGTCAATGTCGGCGGTAACGTCCAGACGCCTTTCGGGTGATCGGCAGTATCCTCGGGGTTTGCATTCACTTCATTACTTGCGACAAACTCAAAGCCAGCCTGCTCAGCTAAATCTATAACCCAGCTTTCTTTAACATAGCCAGAATCTTTGAAGGCTTCAGCATCTTCTGATTCAGGCAGGCGATGGTCGACAATACCCAGCATGCCATTTGGCTTCAGTGTTTGGTAAAACTGGCGAAATGCCTGAATAACGCCTTCTTCACCTTCTTGCATATACCAGTTATGAAGGTTGCGGAATGTGAGTATGCGGTCGGCACTTCGGGCGGGGGCTATTTCAGCATCTTTACCTGGAGCAAACTCGGTTAAACTGACATTGCCATAAATCGGGTTGGTGGTGAGCTTGTCTTTGAAATTATCCAGTGAACGCTGGTAATAATCGCTGCCGGAATCTTCCGGGAAGTGGGCTGCGTAAAGTTGACCTTCATCAGCCAGATAGGGCGCTAATATCTCAGTATACCAACCGCCGCCTGGCCAAATTTCCACCACTGTCATGCCGGGTTCCAGCTCGAAAAACTCTAACGTTTCTTTAGGGTTACGGAATTCATCACGGGCGACATATTTGTCAGTACGAGACTCGTGGTCAACCGCAGCTTGTAATGATTCGGCTTCAGGGGCCGGAGAGCAGGCGCTAAGGGCACTTGCTAATGCAACGGCGGAAACAGAGGTTATTATTTTTTTCATGCTATCACCTGTAGAGTTGAGAACTAGCCTACAAGACTAGCTCCCAAACGTTACGGACGCAATGCTGTGCTACCGAGTTAATCCGCTTAGTGACGGAAATGCCTCATGCCGGTAAATACCATAGCGATGTCATGTTCGTTAGCGGCTGCGATGATCGCTTCGTCACGAATAGAACCGCCGGGCTGAATAATAGCAGTAATGCCAGCTTCGGCGGCTGCGTCAATACCATCCCGGAACGGGAAGAATGCATCGGATGCCATCACCGAACCCGGCACACTGAGGTTTTCGTCAGCGGCTTTAATACCGGCAATTTTCGCGCTGTAAACCCGGCTCATCTGGCCTGCACCGACACCCACGGTCATACCGTCCTTGGCATAGACAATGGCATTAGATTTAACGAATTTAGCGACTTTCCAGCAGAACAATAAGTCGGTCATTTGTGCGTCTGTTGGCTGCTTTTTAGTGACCACTTTCAGGTCATCAGCGTTGAAGTTTTGGTTGTCCGTGTCTTGTACTAACAAACCACCATTAACCCGTTTATAGTCAAGTCGAGCGACCGATTCGGACCATTCTCTACACTCCAGTAAACGCACGTTCTTTTTACCGGCTACCGCAGCTTTGGCACTTTCGCTAACGACCGGAGCAATAATGACTTCAACAAACTGGCGTTCAACAATAGCGGCTGCTGTTGCCTCGTCAAGTTCGCGGTTAAAGGCAATAATGCCACCAAAAGCCGAGGTTGGGTCGGTTTTAAAGGCGCGGTCGTAAGCGTCATGAATGTTGTCGCCAATGGCAACGCCACAGGGGTTAGCATGCTTAACGATAACGCAGGCGGGTTCCTTAAAGCTCTTAACGCACTCCAGTGCCGCATCGGTATCGGCGATATTATTAAAGGATAAAGCTTTGCCCTGAATTTGGACGGCACTGGAGACTGTACCAGCGGTAGTGTTACGCTCCGTATAAAAAGCCGCTGACTGGTGTGCGTTTTCACCGTAGCGTAAGTCCTGCTTTTTCGATACCTGCAGGTTTAATGTACGCGCAAAATCGTTGTCGCTCAGTTGCTTGCCTAAGTAGTTGGCAATCATGCCGTCGTACTGGGCGGTATGTTCAAATGCTGCGACTGCCAGATCAAATCGTGTGCTGTGGCTAACGCTGTTGTGCTCATTGATTTCAGTAAGCACGCGCTGGTAGTCGCTGGCATTAACAACAATGGTCACGTCTTTGTGATTCTTTGCTGCTGCACGGACCATAGTTGGCCCACCAATATCAATATTTTCAATGGCATCTTCCAGCGAGCAATCTTCTTTGGCGACGGTTTCAGCAAAGGGGTAAAGATTAACCACCACCATATCGATAGGGGCTATGTTCTGCTCCTGCATGACGGGTTGGTCGACATCGCGACGACCTAAAATACCACCATGAACCTTCGGGTGCAGAGTTTTGACCCGCCCGCCCATAATCTCTTTCTGGCCGGTATGCTCAGAAACATCAATAACAGTGACACCGGCATCACGAAGCAGCTTGGCGGTACCACCTGTCGATAAAATTTCAATGTTTTTGCGGGACAGAGCCTGGGCGAATTCGACAATACCGGTTTTGTCAGAAACACTGATTAAAGCGCGTTGGATTGGACGGGTTTCCATTGTTTTGCCTTTCTATACTGAGTTAACTTACGGAGAGGTTAATAAAAAAAGGGCGCCAAAAGGCGCCCGAAAATTGCTTAGTTCATGCCGTATTTTTTCAGCTTTTTGCGTAAGGTGCCGCGGTTAATACCTAACATGGTTGCGGCGCGGGTTTGATTGCCTCGGGTGTAAGTCATGACTTCTTCAAGTAGAGGCGCCTCTACTTCAGATAATACTAACTCGTACAGCTCTTCAGGATCCTGACCATCCAGCTGGCGCAGAAAGCTGTTCAGCGCTTGCTTTACGGAATCACGCAGTGGCTTTGGCTGTGCGTTATTACCGATAGTGGTCAGGGGAGATACGTTCTCACGACTAGGGTTTTGATCAAACATAATGCGCTTATCTCTTCTCTACAGTGACAAAATAATCTTCAAGTGCCTTAAGTTGCTTGCTGGCATCCTCAAGACGATTAAATATTTGCCTGAATTCATCATTGTTGGCTTTTTCTTTCAAATACCAACCAACGTGTTTTCTGGCGATTCTGACACCCTGGTAACTGCCGTAAAATTCGTGCAGATTGCCAACGTGATGAATGACGGTTTCGGCCACTTCATTTAATGACGGTGCCCGGAGCTCCTCGCCTGTTTCAAGAAAATGAGCCATTTCCCTAAACAGCCAGGGGTTACCCTGTGCGCCGCGGCCGATCATAATGGCGTCCGCTCCGGTGTACTCAAGAACCTGTTGTGCCTGCAATGGTGTACGAATATCACCGTTAGCAACAACCGGGATCGAAACGGCGTTCTTAATTGCCTTTATCGTGTCGTATTCTGCGTTACCCTTATACATGCAGGCACGAGTACGACCGTGAATAGCAAGCGACTGAATACCACAGTGTTCTGCCAGCTGTGCTATATCAGTACCGTTTTTATGTTCAGGATCCCAGCCGGTTCGGGTTTTTAGCGTTACCGGAACATCCACAGCTGCAACCACAGCTGTTAATATTTCCTCTATTAGCCCGGGGTGCTGCATTAGCGCCGAGCCAGCCATCTTCTTATTCACCTTTTTCGCCGGGCAGCCCATATTAATATCAATAATCTGCGCGCCCATACTGACATTAATGCGCGCGGCTTCAGCCATTAGCTCAGGTTCTGAGCCAGCTATTTGCACAGCACGAATGCCCAGCTCTCCCGAATGATCCATGCGTTGCCTGGATTTATCGGTCTGCCATACCTTAGGGTTACTGGACAGCATCTCTGATACTGTCAAACCAGCTCCCGTGCTGTAACACAGCTGACGGAACGGCTGATCAGTAACTCCAGCCATGGGAGCTAATATGATCTGATTATCGAGTTGATATGGACCAATCCGCATCGGTTAAAAACTACGCAGCGAAAGGGAGAAGAATTTTAGGGAATTTGCGCAATAAAGAAAAGGCTATTTATTACGCAATTGGAGTCTTTTTTTCATTTTTTACTATTGACAAAGCGTACGCTTGTTAACCAACACGAGTGCCGCTGAGCATTGCCCAGTCGCCGTCTATAGTCGGACTGTCGAATTGAATATAAGGTTGATACGCCTCAATAACTCCTTCAACTTGTCGTTCCAGTATGCCGGACAGCACTAATTGCCCTCCGGGTGCAACAAAGTCCAGTATTGTATCGGCAAGTTCACGTAACGGACCGGCAAGCACATTAGCTAAGACTAAATCTACCTGGGTTTGAGGTTGTTCACTGGGTAAGTAAAGGCTGAAGTTATCGCCAACCTTATTACGCTCAGCATTGTCTTTTGTCGCAATCAACGCCTGTTGGTCAATATCAATGCCAATGACATGTTCAGCGTCAAAGAGTAATGCGGCAATGCCGAGAATGCCTGAGCCACAACCAAAGTCGACAACGGTTTTGCCGGTTGGTGGGTGGGCGTCTATCCAGCGCAGGCACATGGCTGTTGTGGGGTGGGTACCCGTACCAAAAGCCATGCCGGGGTCGAGTAAAATATTAACCGCATTAGGCTCTGGTATCTCTCGCCAGCTGGGGCAAATCCATAATTTGTCGCCAAACCGAATGGGGTGGAAGTTATCCATCCACTCGCGTTCCCAGTCTTTATCTTCCAGCGCATCGACTTTATGTTGCAAGTTCTGGCTGAAGACATTGGACTTTTTTAGGTTGGCAATAACCGACTTGATATCAGTTTCGGCATCAAACAAGCCGGTCGCTAAGGTATGTTCCCATAAAATGATATCGCCGGGGCGGGGCTCAAAAATGGGCGTGTCGGCGCCGTCGCGGTAGGTTACCGCTTGCGCGCCATTCGCCATGAGCATGTCACCCACTTGGGCTGCATGCTCTTCACGACAGGATAGAGTCAGTTGAATCCAGGGCATTATTTAATGTCCGCCTATACCGAGTTTCTTCTCAAGATAGTGGATATTGGTACCACCGTGCTGGAAGTTTTCATCGGCCATAATGGTCTTTTGCAGAGGGATATTGGTTTTAATGTCTTCAATAATCAATTCACTCAGGGCATTACGCATACGGGCAATAGCTATATCGCGGTTTTCTCCGTAAGTAATGAGCTTGCCTATCATGGAGTCATAGTTTGGCGGCACTTTGTAATCGGCATAAACATGTGAATCCCAGCGAACACCAAAACCACCCGGAGAATGGAAACGGGTGATAGTACCCGGTGAAGGGGTAAAGTTTTCTGGGTCTTCGGCATTAATGCGGCATTCGATGGCGTGACCACGAATAACGACATCTTCCTGACTCATAGAAAGTTGGCGACCGGCAGCAATACGTAACTGTTCTTTAATTAAGTCGATACCAGTGACCATTTCAGTAACCGGGTGCTCAACCTGAATACGAGTATTCATTTCAATGAAATAGAACTCGCCGTTTTCGTATAAAAATTCAAATGTACCGGCACCGCGGTAACCAAGCTCGACGCAGGCCTTGGCACAGCGCTCACCAATAAATTTGCGCATTTCAGGAGTAATTCCCGGAGCCGGCGCTTCTTCTACGACTTTCTGGTGACGACGTTGCATAGAACAGTCACGTTCACCTAAATGAATGGCGTTACCTTGCCCGTCAGCCAGAACCTGAATTTCTACATGGCGCGGGTTTTCAAGGAACTTTTCCATATAAACCACCGGGTTACCGAAGACGGCGCGGGCTTCATTCTGAGTCATAGTAATGGCACTCAGTAACTCACCTTCCTCACGCACAACTCGCATACCACGGCCACCGCCGCCGCCTGCTGCCTTAATGATAATTGGATAGCCAATGCGCTTGGCAAGCTTTTTGTTGCGTTCATCGTCGTTATCCAGAGGGCCGTCAGACCCGGGCACACAAGGAACGCCGGTTTTTTTCATCGCCTTAATGGCTGACACTTTGTCGCCCATTAAGCGGATAAGATCAGGGGTTGGTCCTACAAAAATAAATCCGGACTGCTCAACTTGCTCAGCGAAGTCAGCATTTTCCGCCAGGAAGCCATAACCCGGATGAATCGCTGCGGCATCGGTGATTTCGGCCGCGCTAATAATGCGGGGAATATTCAGGTAGCTTTCATTTGCCGGTGCCTTACCAATACAAATGGCTTCGTCAGCAAGCAAAACGTGCTTAAGGTTTCTATCAACCGTTGAATGAACTGCCACTGTTTTAATGCCGAGCTCTTTACAGGCTCGCAGTATGCGCAGTGCAATTTCGCCACGGTTGGCAATGACCACTTTATCTAACATGACAAATTCCTGCGGTTACTTTATTCGATGATGAACAGTGGCTGGTCAAATTCAACCGGCTCTTCGTTGTCGACTAAAATTTGTTTAACGACACCGGACTTATCAGCTTCAATCTGGTTCATCATTTTCATGGCTTCAATAATGCACAGTGTTTCGCCTGCATTAACGCGAGAGCCAACAGTAACGAAAGGCTTTGCATCAGGTGATGGCGACTCATAAAAGGTGCCCACCATAGGCGAGCGGACAATATGACCGCTGACCTCTTCGCTGGCAGGTTCAGCAGACGCTTCGGGCTGGCTCGTTGGTGCGGCCTGAGGTGCTTGCTGAGGAGCCTGTTGAGGCTGTGGTGCGTATTGCATTGGTGCAGGTTGCGCACTGTAACGATTTATCCGGACTGACTCCTCGCCTTCGGTAATTTCCAGTTCAGCTACGCCAGACTCTTCGACGAGTTCGATCAGTTTCTTAATTTTTCGGATATCCATGCTAACGTCTACCTTTAGTTATCTGTATTGTTCAATGTTGTTAAAGCTGCTTGCAATGCGTATTCATAACCACGGGCTCCAAGCCCGCAGATAACACCGTCTGCAACGTCCGCAAGATACGAATGGTGGCGGAAGTTCTCACGGCGATAAATATTGGAGAGATGTACTTCAATAAAAGGGATTTTCACGGCTAACAGCGCATCTCTTAGTGCCACACTGGTATGTGCGTATGCCGCCGGGTTAATCACAATGTAATCTACGGAATCTTTGGCAGCCTGCTGGATCCAGTCAATTAACTGGTGCTCGGCATTGGACTGACGAAAATCAAGTGAAACGGAGTGTTGTTGGGCGAGAGAACTTAATGAACGGGCAATATCGTCCAGACTCTGGCTGCCATAAACGTCGGGTTCACGCTGACCCAGTAAATTTAGGTTCGGGCCATTAAGCACTAATATTTTAAAACGTTCTGTCATTGTGCCGCCATTTGCTGCGAAGTTGCGCTAACTATTAAAAGTGACCACAACATTCGGTTTCGGTTCCTATAACAACAGTATTATAGGGAAAAAAAGCAAGATTGCAGCACTTTACTGGTCTTATCAGCGCATTTAGGCACAAGTTTACTCGGAAACTATCTTTTCCAGATGATTTTTGAAGTCTTCAGCATTCATAAAACCGGTTACTCGGTATTCTGTGCGTTCCTTACCATCAGGGCCAAAGAATAAAATAGTCGGTAACCCTAACACTTTGTAGCGACTGAGAATCTCAACATCTTGGGTATTGTTGCGGGTAACATCAGCCTGAATTAAGTGCAGCTGCTGAAACTGCATCTGCACTTCGACATCTGAAAAAGTATATTGCTCAAATTCTTTACAAGCAACGCACCAGTCGGCGTAGAGGTCCAGCATCACCCAGCCATTGGCTTCTGCTACTTGTTGTTCAATGTCGTTAATGCTGCTGACTGCTGTAAAAAGGCCGTGACTTTTCTGTTCCAGTTGCGCCTTATTGACTTGCAAATAGCTTCCGGCAGTGGCCATAGCCGCTAATAAAATGATGGCAACGACTTTTGGGGTTGTCCGCACTGAGTGACTTATAGACGTTGCCAGAGATATTGCTGCAAGAATGAAATAGAAAATCCATAGCCACATGCTGATATTGGTCGGGAGTAACCGTTCGACTAAGAATAAGGTGACGGCTAAGAGTAACCAGCCGAAAAACTGTTTTACCACATTCATCCAGGCACCGGCTTTGGGCAGAAGTTTGCCGCCACTTAAGCCGAACAGTATTAATGGAACTCCCATTCCCAAACTTAATGCGTAAAGGATTGCGGCACCGTTAATGATATCACCGGATTGTGCAATAAATAATAACGCGCCGGACAACGGTGCTGTTGTGCAGGGGGATGCAACAAGACCTGAAATGGCTCCGATAATAAAAACGCCAGTGATATTGCCGCCGCTTTGCTGGCCGCTAAAGCTTTGCAGTTTTGATTGCCAGCTTATCGGAAGTTGTAAGGTATAAGCACCGAACATACTTAAAGCAAAAAGCCCAAAGACAACGGCTAGAACAACTAACACGGCCGGATGTTGAAAATACGCCTGATACTGCATACCCGCGGAAGCGACCAGCAGACCTAATAACGAATAGGTGATGGCCATGCCCTGTACATAAATGAAGGACAGCCAAAGCGCGTTTTGCCAGGTGCGTTCGCGGTTGCCCAGTACAACGCCGGATAAAATGGGGTACATCGGAAATACGCAGGGGGTGAAAGCTAAACCGATACCCAGAGCAAAAAATAACAACAAAGTGATAATTAAGTGCTGGTCCTCTATCCCGAAAAGGCTGTTACCGGTATTCTCAGCGGGTGCTGAAGAATCGACACTGACATTATTTGTGGGGAGTTTTATTGGCTTTTCTGTCGGGGGGTAACAAAGTCCTGCATCGGCACACCCCTGGTAAAGAATGGTAATGCTGTCGCCGGAAAACGACGGGTCCAGAGTAAATGACCATTCGACATAGTCACGGTAAACCATCGATTCCCCAAAAAATTCGTCGGTATGAGATTCGCCTTCAGGCAGCTCGGGAGTTTCTAAAGCAGCATTAGCCGGAACCACTTTAAACCGGTGTTGGTACAAATAGTAGTCGGGAGTGATAACCCAGCTTACAGTGACCTTGTCGCCGTCAACGTCACTGTTAAAATCAAAGGCCTGATTAACCGAAAGAAATTCGTTTTGTTGCTGAAATGGATTGGACTGCACGCTATAGGCTGGTGCTGAAAGTACAGCTATTAAGGTAACGACTGCCAGGTACGAGATAAGCCTTTCTATCATTTAACTGAGTCCTGTATCCACTTCAGGTAATCGGGTAGTCCATCTTCAATATTGATGCTGATAAGTTCCGGGGAGTCGTAAGAGTGATTCGCGCTGATAGAACGTTTTATGTCGTCGAAGCGACCCTCGGTTGATTTTATCAACAGCAGCCATTCTTCATCTTCGTGTAATTCGTCCTGCCACGAATAGACAGAGGTCATATTAGGCACTATATTGACGCAGGCGACGAGCTTTTTTTCGACTAAATTGCGAGCCAGGTGCCTGGCTGCATCAAAACTGTCTGTGGTGCATAAAATCAAGTTGGGTTGTTGAGTCATAGAATCCCCCTATAGAACCTGTCAATTTTGCAAATTACCATAAAATTTTTTGCGCTGCCCCCTTGATAACAAAAATTCCTCCCCCATTTAATAAGCACGAACATTTTACTCGCCCCCTAGGGGTACTAACCACTAACAACAATAGGTTGAGGAGTTATCAACAATGAAACTTCGTCCTTTACACGATCGAGTTATTATTAAACGCACTGAAGTCGAAGCAAAATCGGCTGGCGGAATTGTTTTGACAGGTTCCGCGGCAGAAAAATCGACACGCGGTGAAATTGTAGCAGTAGGCAAAGGCCGAATCCTGGATAACGGTGAAGTGCGCGCACTTGATGTCAAAGCTGGTGACAAAGTGCTGTTCAGTGAAGGTTACGGTGTGAAAACCGAGGAAATTGACGGTGAAGAGTACTTAATTATGAGCGAAAGCGACATTCTGGCCGTTGAAGAATAAACCGTCAGAATCGCCTACTAGCAAAACCGAATAAACGAATTTAAGAGGAACACAAAAATGGCAGCTAAAGAAGTCAAGTTTGGTAACACAGCACGTCAAGAAATGCTGAAAGGCGTTAACGTTCTTGCCGATGCAGTCAAAGTTACTTTGGGCCCAAAAGGCCGTAACGTTGTATTAGAAAAATCATTTGGCGCACCGGTTATCACTAAAGATGGTGTTTCTGTCGCCAAAGAAATTGAACTGGAAGACAAGTTCGAAAACATGGGCGCACAGATGGTTAAAGAAGTTGCGTCTAAGGCGAATGACGAAGCGGGTGACGGTACAACTACGGCAACCGTTTTGGCGCAATCTATCGTTAATGAAGGTCTGAAATCGGTTGCAGCGGGTATGAACCCAATGGATCTTAAACGCGGTATTGATAAAGCCGTTATCGCAGCGGTTGAAGAGATGAAGAAAATTTCTCAGCCTTGCGCCGACAGTAAAGCAATTGCTCAGGTAGCGACAATTTCTGCCAACGCAGACCATACTATTGGCGAAATCATCGCCCAGGCAATGGATAAAGTCGGTCAGGAAGGTGTCATTACCGTTGAAGAAGGTCAGGCATTAACTGATGAGCTCGATGTGGTTGAAGGTATGCAGTTTGACCGAGGTTATCTGTCTCCTTATTTCATCAACAATCAGGAAAGCGGTTCAGTTGAGTTAGACAGCCCGTTCATTCTTCTTGTTGATAAGAAAATCTCTAATATCCGCGAATTGCTGCCGGTATTAGAAGGTGTTTCTAAAGCAGGAAAACCACTGCTTATTATTGCTGAAGATGTTGAAGGCGAAGCGCTGGCAACTCTGGTTGTCAATAACATGCGTGGCATTGTAAAAGTTGCTGCGGTTAAAGCGCCAGGTTTCGGTGACCGTCGTAAAGCTATGTTGCAGGACATTGCAGTTCTGACCGGCGGTACTGTGGTTTCTGAAGAAATTGGCATGGAGCTGGAAAAAACTCAGCTGGAAGATTTAGGTACAGCGAAGCGCGTTGTAATTACTAAAGACAACACCACGGTTGTAGACGGTAATGGCGACGACCAGACGATTGATGGTCGCGTTAACCAAATTAAGCAGCAAATGGAAGATACAACCTCTGACTACGATCGTGAAAAACTGCAGGAACGTCTGGCTAAATTAGCCGGTGGTGTTGCAGTCATTAAAGTTGGCGCTGCCACTGAAATGGAAATGAAAGAGAAGAAAGCTCGCGTTGAAGATGCCTTGCATGCAACTCGTGCAGCCGTTGAAGAAGGCGTAGTGCCTGGCGGTGGTGTTGCTCTGGTTCGTGCGGCTAGTCAATTAGCGGAACTGCGTGGTGATAACGAAGATCAGAACGTAGGTATTCGTTTAGCGTTACGTGCGATGGAAGCGCCTCTGCGTCAAATCGCGATGAACGCTGGCGCTGAAGGCTCTGTTGTTGCCAACAGTGTACGTGGTGGCGAAGGTAACTATGGTTACAACGCCGGTAACGATACCTACGGTGATATGCTGGAAATGGGTATTTTGGATCCAACTAAAGTCACTCGTTCAGCACTTCAGTTCGCCGCTTCTATTGGTGCATTGATGATCACCACCGAAGCTATGATTGCTGACATTCCACAAGATGACAATGCTGGCGGAATGCCAGGCGGCGACATGGGTGGAATGGGCGGTATGGGCGGCATGATGTGATGCGCCCTCGCACCGTTTAATGAGGGGAGCCACTGCGGCTCCCTTTTTTTATGGAATTATTTTACAAAACGATGCTCTAACAGTATGAACGGTGTCCTTGGCGATTGTATGGGAGGAAAATTGGCATGCGTATTCAACAAGGTATATTGGCAAGCGTTTTACTGGCATTTAGTTTTACGGCATTAGCCGGAACGGCAGAAGTATCCTGGAAAGGTGTTGATAAATATACAGATATTCGTCCTTCAAGTGGTCTGAGAGACCGCTATCAGCAGAAGGTGATGGATCAGTTAACTGAACACTTTCAAAGCTTAATGGCAAAGCTTCCTGTAGATCAAAAGTTAGCAGTGACCGTAACCGATGTTGATTTAACCGGTCGCCTGGAGCCAACATTTGGACGTTCAAGTTCAAACTATGTCCGTATTGTTCGTGAAATAGATTTTCCGCGAATGGAATTTGATTACCGTCTGGTGAATAAATCAGGAGAGGTGTTAGAAGAAGGCCAGGCTAATTTGAAAAACATGAGGTTTAACTATGACAGCCTGGCGTCACGTGTACGTCGCAATAACTTGTATTTTGAGCAAGAAATGCTGACTCGGTGGTTCGAAGATACCTTGTTTAACCAGCCTGTCGAATAGCCTTAAGCCGGGCGAGCGTTTCAGTCATTAATTGTAATTGCTGCACCAGTAATTGTAACTGTTGCTCGTTGTCTTTGTCCTGCTGCCACTTTTCAAAGTTGGCTGCAATTTCATTAAGATACGGCTGAAAGCGGTTACCGGTGCTTTCAAATACGGTCTGTTCTGCGAAAACACCCTGGAATTTAGCCTTGCCTTGTTGGCGTAAGTCATCAAGATACTGGTCTGCATCAATGACTTGACGATAAAGCTGCTGAAGGTGTTCTTGCAGCTTATTTTCTACGCTTTCCAGGTTATCGCTCATAATTTTTCCTTTGTTAATGTATTAGTGCCATCCGGCATGATCGCGGTTTTACTCAGTTCTCCGGCTTGCTCTCTGACCAGTTTGGGAACTAAAAAACCGGGTAATTCATGAGTCATTTGTTGCCATAAGCTCTGTGCCTTCTCGTCGCTGACGGCGAAATGACTTGAGCCTTCTACTTTGTCCAGCTGGTGTAAATAATAAGGCATAACTTTCGCCGAAAATAGCGTTTCGCTAAGTTCTGAAAGAGTCTTTAAATTATCGTTCACACCTTTTAATAAAACGCTTTGGTTTAGCAAATGAATACCCGAACAATGCCAGTCAGCTAAAGTTGCGGTCAGTTCCGGTGAAACTTCATTAGCGTGGTTTGCATGCAAAACCAAAACGCTTTGTAAACGACTGTTGTTAAGCACTTGTTTGAGCTCATTTGTCAGGCGAGAGGGTATCACGACTGGTAACCGGCTATGAATACGTAAACGAGTGAGTTGCGGCAATAATTCAAACTCTTTAATCAAATCTTCAAGGCGTTTATCGTTTTCCATTAAAGGGTCACCGCCACTCAGAATCACTTCATTAATTTCCGGGTTCTGCTTAATGTAGTTAAGGGTATGAGTCAGTTGTCGCTTGCTGAAGGTTAATTCGTCGTAAGGGAAATGGCGGCGAAAGCAGTAGCGACAGTTGACTGCGCAACCGCCTTTTAGAATCAATAAAACGCGACTTTTATATTTATGCAGTAGTCCGCTAACCGGTGCTTGCTGCTCTTGTAAGGGGTCGGTGCTATAACCGGGAGCCGAGTCAAATTCGTTGCGTAAAGGAAGTACTTGTCGTAACAAGGGGTCGTTACTGTCTCCGGGCTGCATCTGTTTGACAAAAGGTCTGGGAACCCTCATTGAAAAAAGCTTTCGCGCCGCAATATCAGCAGTAAATAATGAAGGGTCAAGATCGAGAGCGCGGAGCATATCCTCTGGCCGGGTATAGGCGTGTTTTAGTTCGAACTGCCAGTGCGGACGATCATTTATAGAAATAGAATACGCTGATTCAGACACCACGCCTCCGTGACCGCTGTAAATACTCTATATTTTACCTGAAAAAAGTCGCTATTTGTTTTATTATTGCGCGCAAATGATCAGGCATTTACAAAGGACAGTCTCTTTATGGCGAATTACAGTACGAGTGAATTTAAAGGTGGTTTAAAAATCATGCAAGACGGCGAGCCATGCTCGATCGTTGAAAATGAAATGGTTAAACCGGGAAAAGGCCAGGCTTTTAACCGCGTTAAAATACGAAAGTTGATTAGTGGCAAGGTGGTCGAAAAGACGTTTAAATCTGGAGAATCTGTTGAAGGTGCTGACGTTATTGAGCTTGAACTGTCTTACTTATATAACGACGGTGAGTTTTGGCATTTCATGAATGACGAAACCTTTGAACAGGTACCGGCAGACGCAAAAGCTGTTGGCGAAGCTGAAAAGTGGCTGGTTGAACAGGACCTTTGCACACTGACCTTATGGGAAGGGAAGCCGATCAACGTTCAGCCGCCAAATTTTGTTGAGCTGGAAATTACCGAGACTGATCCAGGCCTTAAAGGTGACACAGCTGGTACTGGCGGTAAGCCGGCGACACTAATTACAGGTGCCGTTGTTCGTGTGCCCCTGTTCGTGCAAATTGGCGAGGTTATCAAAGTGGATACTCGCTCAGGCGAATATGTTTCACGCGTACAAAAGTAACCTAATATGACAACGAACTGGCGGCCGACAGCAGATTGGTCAGTGCTTGTAAAACGCGCTGAATTGATGCGACAGGTACGCCAGTTTTTTTATAAAAGAAATGTAACGGAAGTCGATACGCATCTGTTATCTCAATTTGGTGTAACGGATTGTCATTTGGACAACCTGACCACTGAATTTAAATACCCATTACCTTTCGGAAATAAAAAACTCTATCTTCAGACCTCGCCTGAATATGCGATGAAACGCATTCTGGCCGCTTATAAACAAGATATTTATCAGTTAAGTCATGTGGTTCGTGATGATGAAGTTGGCCGCTTTCATAACCCTGAATTCACTTTGCTTGAATGGTACCGGGTGAGTTATGACGATACTCAGCTTATTACTGAGGTGGCTGAACTATTGACTGAACTCTGCGATGCACCCGAAACTCGCGTCATCACTTACCAGCAAGCTTTTATTAACTACCTCAATATTGACCCTTTGGCCGAGGGTGCTGTGGCGGAAATAAAGCAAAACCTTATAAAGCGCCCCGCTTTGAGCGAATGGATGTCAGAGGAAACAGACAAGGACACGATTTTACAAGTGGCCTTTTCCGAGCTCATTGAAAGTCAGTTCCCGAATGATGTACCGATGTGTATTACTGAGTTCCCGCAATCACAGGCAGCTTTAGCCAAAATTGATAAGCATGATGCACGTGTTGCCCGTCGATTCGAGTTTTATTATCGCGGTGTGGAGCTGGCTAATGGTTACAACGAGCTGACGGATCCCGCTGAGCAGCGCGTTCGCTTCAAAAAAGATAACCGATGGCGGGAGAAACATGGGCGGGAGGCTCAACCAGAAGATACTCATTTACTTGCAGCTATGGAATTTGGTTTGCCTGCCTGTTCTGGTGTTGCTCTGGGTTTTGACCGGCTGCTGATGATTGTCTGTAGGGCAAAAACAATAGCGCAAGTATTGCCTTTTTCTATTGATAGCGCTTAAGTTTTCGTTTGTTAAAAACAATTTTTCGTGATTTCCCTTGGTTATCTCTTCCGTATGTTATAATATAACACGGAAGCATTTGAGAAGAAGGTATCGCCAAGTATGTCAGCAGAAAAATCCGAAAATTTGGATAAAACAGGAATCTGGATCACTACCTTGTGTGCGATTCACTGCTTACTGCTGCCTTTAATTCTGCCGCTACTGGCAATGGCTGGCCTGGCTTTTATCGGTGAAGATGTTTTAGAGAATACGATTTTAGGACTGAGTGTTATTGTTGGACTTTGGTCTTTGATTGGCGGTGCACGTAAGCATGGCAAATGGCACCTTTTGTCATTATTGTTGTTAGGTGCCGTTATTTATTCTCAACGCGATATTCTCGGTCACTGGGGCGAACCCGTTATTATTCTTTTCGGTGCCGGGTTGATTATCTACGCTCATGTGTCGAATCTGCGTTTAAATCGTAAGCTCAATTTTTCACCGGTTGCTGAAAAGCCGGTGCAAGGCTAGCTCCTTTTCTCCAGAACAACACCGGTTTCAATGTGGTCTGTATAGGGAAATTGATCAAACATTGCAGCGCTAGTCACTTTGTGGGTATCCGCTAACGCCTCGATGTTGTCCAACAGGGTCGTCGGATTACAAGAAATATAAATCATCCTTTGATACTGAGACACCAGCTTTAATGTGTCTACATCTAATCCCGCCCTGGGGGGATCAACCAGTACGGTTTTACAGTCAAAACTATGAATGTCGGCGTCAGCTGCTCGCTTAGATTCCAACTCACCACTTAAAGCCGCAGTAAATTCTTCTGCCGACATACGCACAACAGTCACATTGTTAATATCATTCAGTTCCGCGTTCTCGCGCGCCGCAGCCACAGAGCTTTTGCTAATCTCAGTGGCTAATACACGATTGAAGTTTTCCGCCAGAGGTAAGGTAAAGTTGCCGTTGCCGCAGTAAAGTTCTAATAGATCATGCGAATTATTGCCCGCGAGGCGCTTAGCCCAACCGATCATTTTTTGATTTATGACAGCATTTGGCTGTGTGAAGCTGTTTTCAGTTTGTAATGATAAATAGATTTTATCATCAACCTTAACCTCTTCAGTGACACTCTCTTTATGTAAAACTCGTTTTTGCTTACGGGCCCTGCCTATTACCTCAACTTTAGCTATAGAGGTCAGGGTTTCGCGAAGCTTAGTGGCCTCTGCTTCCCATTCTTCGTCTAAAGGCCGATGGTAAAGTAAAGAAATAATAGCTTCGTTGGTGGTGGTTGTCAGAAAATCTACCTGGAACAGTTTGCGGCGTAGAATATCATTAGGCTTTAATAAACCCATGAGCTCTTTCATTAACCGGTTAATTAACAAACTCCCGGGGATGAACTCATCTATGCGGATCTTTTCCCGTGTTTCAGGGTTAAACATAATGTAATAGAGATCATCGCCTTCGTGCCAAACCCGAAATTCTGCACGCATTCGATAGTGGCTGGCAGGCGATTCAAACACTTCGACATCATCAATATGAAAAGGACGAAACATCTCTTTTACTTTGTCAGCTTTCTGGGCGAGTTGTTTGGGATATTCAGATGTGTCGATTCGTTTGTAAGTCATTATAAGGTTATGCCATATTTGCCGGTAATTAGTCAGTATTCTATTTTACGCATCAACGGGTTTATGTGCCAATACCCTTTATTTATGTTGAGTTTGATCACATTTGCTGAAACTTTCCGCAGTCAGTGAGAAAACAGTTAAAAAGGCATGAAAAGCGCTTGACGGGGCGAGTTAAATCCCTAAAATACGCCCCACGTTCGAGGCAGGCAACGAAGCCGCCAAAAACAGACGTTTTCTAAAAATCTTTTTTCAAAAAAAGTATTGACGGAAAACACACGGTGTGTAGAATACGCACCTCTCGCAGCCAAGGTTGCTGAGAAACGTTCTTTAACAATACTATCAAGCCAAGCAAACTGTGTGGGCACTTGCGAAAGTAAGCAAACAAGAAATATTGTATTGCAACTTTTGAATGAGTGTTCAGCAAGCTTCAGAAATGGAGTGAGCAAAAACGCGTAATTCATTGAGTTGATTAAACTACTTTTAATTGAAGAGTTTGATCATGGCTCAGATTGAACGCTGGCGGCAGGCCTAACACATGCAAGTCGAGCGGTAACAGAGAGAAGCTTGCTTCTCTGCTGACGAGCGGCGGACGGGTGAGT
>NZ_JAKNDA010000045.1 GCF_023155095.1 Idiomarina aminovorans | reverse complement strand
GTACGCTTTACGCCCAGTAATTCCGATGACCGCTTGCACCCTCCGTATTACCGCGGCTGCTGGCACGGAGTTAGCCGGTGCTTCTTCTGCGACTAACGTCAATGTGCTGCACTGTTAATACAACACCCTTCCTCGTCGCTGAAAGTGCTTTACAACCCGAAGGCCTTCTTCACACACGCGGCATGGCTGCATCAGGGTTTCCCCCATTGTGCAATATTCCCCACTGCTGCCTCC
>NZ_JAKNDA010000044.1 GCF_023155095.1 Idiomarina aminovorans | reverse complement strand
GTACGCTTTACGCCCAGTAATTCCGATTAACGCTTGCACCCTCCGTATTACCGCGGCTGCTGGCACGGAGTTAGCCGGTGCTTCTTCTGCGACTAACGTCAATGTGCTGCACTGTTAATACAACACCTTTCCTCGTCGCTGAAAGTGCTTTACAACCCGAAGGCCTTCTTCACACACGCGGCATGGCTGCATCAGGGTTTCCCCCATTGTGCAATATTCCCCACTGCTGCCTCCCGTAGGA
>NZ_JAKNDA010000043.1 GCF_023155095.1 Idiomarina aminovorans | reverse complement strand
CCGTGATGGTCTCGCCCGCTTCTTGTGCGTTGATCACGTCATCGGCGGTGATGTTATTCACATTGACGTTACCCTGCTCGGCACTGGTGTCTAAGGTTGCGTTGTCGGTTACGCTGCCCTCGTTTCCGGCTTCATCGGTCACCGTCATGGTCACGGTTAATTCACCGTCGGTCAGCGTACTCAGATCTTGTCCCGAAACGGTAACGTTACCCGCATCATCAACGTCAATGTCGTTCGCATCGA
>NZ_JAKNDA010000042.1 GCF_023155095.1 Idiomarina aminovorans | reverse complement strand
CGTCTTCCACCTGACCGGTGAAGCCGATGTCACTTTGTTCATCACTATTAATCAGCTCATCACCGAACGCGATGCTGTTGTTGCCGTCGGTGCCATCACCGGGTGCGCTGGTATCGACGGTGTGCGTCGAGGCCGCGGTACTGTTAACCGTATTACCGGCCTCGTCGCTGGAGTTAACCACCACATCAAATTCAGTATCTGCAGCTAAATCGCTGCCGGCAACATCCACGCTCCAGGTGCCGT
>NZ_JAKNDA010000041.1 GCF_023155095.1 Idiomarina aminovorans | reverse complement strand
CGAGCAGGGTAACGTCAATGTGAATAACATCACCGCCGATGACGTGATCAACGCACAAGAAGCGGGCGAGACCATCACGGTCACTGGCAGCGCGAGCGGTGGTGACATCGCCGAAGGCGATACCGTTACCATGACCATCAACGGCACCGAATACAACACCGTTGTAAATGCTGACGGCACCTGGAGCGTGGATGTTGCCGGCAGCGATTTAGCTGCAGATACTGAATTTGATGTGGTGGTTAACTCCAGC
>NZ_JAKNDA010000040.1 GCF_023155095.1 Idiomarina aminovorans | reverse complement strand
GCGTCACGGTCGATGCGAACGACATTGACGTTGATGATGCGGGTAACGTTACCGTTTCGGGACAAGATCTGAGTACGCTGACCGACGGAGAATTAACCGTCACCATGACGGTGACCGATGCCGCGGGAAACGAGGGCAGCGTAACCGACAACGCAACCTTAGACACCAGTGCCGAGCAGGGTAACGTCAATGTGAATAACATCACCGCCGATGACGTGATCAACGCACAAGAAGCGGGCGAGACCATCACGG
>NZ_JAKNDA010000003.1 GCF_023155095.1 Idiomarina aminovorans | reverse complement strand
CTTTACCGAATCGAATAAAAGAGAGTGGCGTTATTAAGACGACAGTCAGCTTTACCATGTTGTGACAGTTTATGTCTGGCGGCCATAGCGGTGTGGCACCACCTGAATCCATTCCGAACTCAGCAGTGAAACACACCAGCGCCGATGGTAGTGTGGGGTCTCCCCATGCGAGAGTAGGTCACCGCCAGACTTTAATTCTAAGAAGCCCTCAGCTGACGCTGGGGGCTTTTTTATGCGTGCGCGGAAATAACGCCGCTCTGACACTTTTCATTACGGAACATCATATCTTCCTCCGGCACCCCACCTGATGTGAACATCAGGCTACTATAACTTTTGCTTATACCTAATTGCTTTCCAGACTGAGCCAAACCTTCGATCGCCTGCTATATTCACTATATAGCCATAGCGGGAGAGCAGTATGAAGGGTTTTAATGCCATTACACTTGCTTTAGCAAGTTCATTTTTTATTACACCAGGCGTGTCAGCACAGCAAGCCTCGACAGCTGACGGGATAGAAGAAGTTATTCAGGTAGTAGGTTCCCGCTTATCGATGCGAACTGCGACAGATGGTGCCGCACCGGTGGATATTATTAGCGCTGATGACCTAGCTGCTACAGGCATGACAGATACAGCAAAAGCTTTACAGTATGCAGTGCCGAGCTTTAATTTTCCTTCATCGTCTATTACCGACGGTAGTGACGCAGTTAAACCTGCCTCTTTAAGAGGTTTATCGCCGGACCATACGTTGGTTCTTATTAATGGGAAGCGTCGTCATAGTTCTGCTCTGGTTCATCTTAATGGAACAACGGGTCGTGGTAGCTCAAACGTCGATTTGAATGCCATACCTATGGCGGCAATAAAACGTATTGAAGTTTTGCGGGACGGTGCTGCCGCTTTATACGGTTCAGATGCTATAGCTGGTGTTATTAATATCGTTTTAAAGGATAACGCACGGGGTGGTAATGCCAGTTTACAGCTTGGACAAACACACAAAGGCGACGGTCAGCAATGGCGAGCTTCCGCAAGTACGGGTTTTTTGGTTGGTGAAGACGGCGTTCTCACCGTTTCAGGGGAACTCCATCATAAAAACCGTACCAATAGAGCCGGACCGGATACCCGTCAACAGTATCCTTTACTTCCAGACGATAGCGAGGACCCTAGAGAAGCAACTTTTGATAGACAGAGCTTTCATATCGGTGCAGCTGAATATGAAAATGCTTCTCTATTTGCCAACTTTGACATGACTCTAAGCGAAGGGCGTCTCTATGCTTTTGGTGGCATGAGCGACCGTAAATCGGAATCTGGAGCATTTTATCGAAGGGCAATTCAAAATAATACACTCACTGAAATTTACCCAGATGGGTTTTTGCCTATTTTAGCTCCAGACGTTAAAGATTACTCTGCATACGCTGGTTATGAATGGTATCTCGGAGAGTGGACTCTAGATTTTAGCGGCGGTTATGGGCGTAGTGAATTTCAATACAACGTTGAGAATTCTCTAAACGCATCCTTAGGTCCAGAACTAACGCCAACCTCCTTCGACGCGGGCACACTAAACAATGAAGAAGCTAATCTCACATTTGACGCCCAACGCTTCGTTCCGTTTGTTAATAACTCAGATTTATCAATAGCATTTGGTGTTAGCTACCGAGACAACACTTACGAAATAAAAGCAGGTGACGAAGCGTCTTATAGCAACGGAGGTTACCAAGGTCGTCCTGGCGGAAGCCAGGGTTATACCGGCTTTAAACCCGACGCAGAGGTCAATCAGAGTCGTGATAATGTCGGAGTTTACTTGGAGACTGAGAACCAATTGACGACAGACTTTATGTGGGGAGCTGCCGTACGCCGCGAGGACTATTCGGATTTTGGTAATAATACCAGTTGGAAAGTCTCCGGTCGTTATGACATCACCGACCGAATTGCCGTACGCGGCGCATTAAATACCGGTTTCAGAGCTCCTAGTGTGCAGCAACTCTATTTTACTAATATCTCAACATTTGCCGTTGATGTTGATGGTGAAACGGTTTTGCAACAGTCTGGGACATTTAATTCTCTGAGTCCGGTTACAGAGGCTTTGAATATCCCTGATCTTGAGCCGGAGGAATCTGAAAGTGTCAGTGCTGGTATCGTTTGGAATGGTTATGACGGCTTGGCTATTACTTTAGACTATTTCAGAATTGATATTGACGATCGTATTATCTTATCGAACCAGGTATTCCCGAGTGACTCATCAGCAGTGGCAGACGCCCTGAGCACTGTTTCAGCCGAAAATGCCAAATTCTTTATTAATGCCGTTGATACAAAAACGGAAGGCTTGGATATTGTTGCCAGCAAAACATTTAACTTAAATGATTCTGGTGAGTTAAAAGCACAGTTAGCGTATGGCTTCAACAATACTGAAATAGAGTCCATTAAGCTGCCCGCGCTATTTGATGGTATTGAGTCGGTATTGTTTGATTATGATGAAAAAATACGTATGACTGATTCTACGCCTGATCACAGTGGATCTATTGGTTTTACTCATTCCTTAGGCAATTGGAGAACCGATGTACGGTTCAATTATTTTGGAACTTATATTATGGGTGATTATGATACTGGCGAAACCGCAGATGAGGCTAACGAATCGTATGGTCCGAATTGGATAACGGATATTTCGGTTAGATACGCACTCTCTGATCAGTTGAGTCTTGTTGTCGGTGGCCAAAACATCTTTAGCGAATACCCGGAAGAGCAACCAGTACAAAGTGCATTTGATACAATATTTAAGTATCCAAATACTAACTCTCCTATCGGTTTCAACGGTGGCTACTTTTATTCGGAAGTTGAGTATAAATTTTAATCAACCCCGATAACTGATATTAGTAAAAACCGCCAATAATTGGCGGTTTTTTTATTACAGGATTAAGTGTTATTTTTTAAACACTTGAAAAGTATGAGATAAATAGTTGGCACGGTAGTTGTAACTCAAAACTATATAATTAATTTGCTCACTATTGGAGTTATCGTCATGTCAAATCGTAGCTTTGGCTGGTTAATCGTTTTATCGCTTATCGGTCTGTTCTTTTTCGCTGAAGAAATATTTTCAGTTTTCGGAATGGCGATAGGATCTATAGTAGAGTTATTCGCAACGCTGTTGCTTAGCCTATTCTTCGTTGGTTTAGTATTTTTCGTGGTGGTCACGGTCTTTGGTAGTGTACTGTTAGGTGTTGGCGCGGCATTTATTGCGCTAATACTGAGTGGGATAGGTTTGTTTTGGCCGCTAATTCTTTGTCTTTTGGTTCTTTACTTTATTTTTCGCAAACCAAAGGTTTCTAGAACGGGTTAATCACGTGTAATATATAGCCTTAGTTAAATAGAAAGGCTAAGACAATGTTTAAAATAATAGTAGCAGTGATGTTTTTTTTGCCCGCTATAGTTGCAGCTGAACCATTAAAAGTGACCGATGGCTGGGCTCGTGCGAGCATTCCCGGAACTGAAAACGGTGCGGCTTACGCAACTCTTGAGAATCCTCACAACAAGACTCTCAATGTTACTCATATTAGCTCGCAAATTAGTCAGGTTGCAGAAGTTCATCGTCATGTTATGTCTGGCGAAGTTATGAAGATGGAAGCGGTAAAACCGCTATCAATAGCACCTGGCGAGGTTATTAAGTTTCAGCCCGGTGGTTACCACTTCATGTTGTTCGGATTAGTCTCTCCTCTTCAAGAAAAAGACACTTTTTCCCTTGTTCTGCATTTTGACTCAGGTGCCAAACAAGAGGTGCAATTTTTAGTTAAGCAATAAAAGTTCAAAACCTTACAGGGACAATTATGTATAAAAAAACCGTAGTTCTGGCTGCAGCGTTAGCGGTTGCTCCGGTCAGTGCGTTGGCTGATACTGTTTTGGGTGTTTATGCCGGCGGGCAAATTTGGAATGCCAATAATGAAGGTGAATATGCGGTGGGATCTAATTTAATAGAGCCCAATTTCGACAACGAAAATCATAGCAGCTACTATATTGCGCTTGAGCATCCAATTCCATTAATTCCTAATATAAAAGTCAGAGAAAATACGTTAGAAGTTTCCGGCGGTTTTGAAGAAAATGACTTTAGCCATCGAGATTACATTTTATACTACGAAATTTTCGATAATGATTTAGTCTCTTTTGACATCGGTGTCAACGCAATGGATTTTGACGGTACTTTGCGCACTCCGGTAAGCAACCGTCTTGGTCGTCAGGACTTCTCCGTTGTTGTACCAACAGCCTATGCAGCAGCTCGAGTCGGAATACCTGCGACCGACTGGACTTTCTTCGCTGATGTCAGCGCGCTCAGCGTGAAAGACAGTAAAGTTCAGGACGCTCAAATTGGTGTGGAGTATCGTTTGGTGGAGAATCTGGCGGTGGATGTCAATCTTAATGCCGGCTATCGTCACTCGGTTGTGGAGCTCGATGATGTTGATGACATTTATTCAGATGTCACTGTTAAAGGGCCTTTTCTTGGAGTCGAAGTTCACTTTTAATTCATAAATTAGACTGTTCAACACTTGCAGGCCATTCATTATTTAAGCTAAATTGTTGTATGTTTGTAAATCCTTATAAATGGATGGCCTCGGCGAATGGTCAGTAGTCAAGATGAACTTCTATTTCTTCACGATGATGATGAAGTAATTCAGGCAGAATACAGTAAAGGCTTTTGGAAAATACTGATTGTCGATGACGATCAGGAGATTCACGCTGTTACTAAAATGGCGCTGGCCGATGTCATCATTTGTGGTCGTGATCTTGAGTTTCATCACGCCTACAGTGGAGACGAAGCGTTGGACAGGCTGAGTGAGCATGATGACATTGCTATGGTATTACTTGATGTTGTCATGGAAACCGATGACGCAGGTTTAAAAGTCGCGCAAGCCATAAGAGAGCAGCTGTGTAATGACGAAGTTAGAATTGTGTTACGGACCGGGCAGCCTGGTTATGCACCCGAAGAAAGCGTCGTTAAGAACTATGATATTAATGATTATAAAACAAAAACAGAGCTCACCCGAAGCCGCCTATTAACTACTGTATTTTCTGCCGTCCGTTCCTACCAGCAACTGTGTACAATTAACGCAAATCGCCGTGGTCTGCGTAAAATAATTCATTCTGCGTCGAACCTCATGGAGAAGCATTCTATTGTTAACTTTTCCGAAGGTGTGGTTACTCAAATTGCATCTCTGTTTGGGTTAAATGCAGAAGGTATTGTGGGTGCCAGAGCGCCACATAAAGATAACGATATTCTGGTACTGGGTGCTGCAGGGCACTTTGCAGATAGTATTAACAAAAGTTTATCGACACTGGACTCAGAAGAAATTGAAAAGAGCGTTCGGCAGTGTTTAAACGAGCAGCGTCATATTCATACTGAGAATGGTACCGTATTTTTCATCGATGGACAGGTCCACCAGGCCGCAGCTTATATTGAAACAAAAAACATTGTAGCGGAATACGACAAGGAGTTACTGGAAGTCTTTCTCGCCAATATTGCTGTTGGCTTTGAGAACGCTAATTTGTTTGAGGAGCTGCAGACAGCTGCCTATCTCGATCCTTTAACCGGTATTCCGAATCGTGCTGAGTTTACACGCAACCTCCAGTCGTTATCAGAAAAGCCGGATAAGAACAAGATGGTAGCCGTTATCGACATTAACCATTTTTCTGATGTAAACGATGGTTTAGGGCAAGATGTCGGTAATTTATTGTTACGGTCAGTGGCGTTGCGTTTAACCGAGCAACTTGGAAGTCGCGTATTTGTTTCCCGTATTTCTGCGGATGTCTTCGGTATTTTTGGTTCGGCAGATATTGTCACTCCCGATGCTTTTAACGAACTTTTCTCTTTGCCTTTTAGAGCCGGAGAGCATTATATCCCACTGCGTGTTACCTGTGGTTTTACATCCGCGGCTAACCCCGAAAGAGTGAATGGCAAAGGGCTGCTGAAGCAAGTTTATATTGCCTTGAAGAATGCCAAGAATAACTCTTTTGATCGTTTTAATTACTATGAACCGTCGATGGAGCAGGATACTCAGCGTCGGCTTCATTTGGTACGCCGGTTGCGTGCCGACTTTGCGAATAGAAAATTAGAAGTCTGGTATCAACCTCAAGTTGAACTAACAACCCAAAAAGTCATTGGTGCAGAAGCTCTGTTGCGTTGGCCTCAGAGTGATGGCTCTTTTATTTCTCCAGCAGAGTTTATTCCTTTAGCGGAATACTCGGGGCTAATTGTGGAAATTGGTTGCTGGGTGATTGAAGAGGCTTGCCGACAAATTAATGCATTTGACGAAATTGGTCTTCCTCAATTAAGAGTTGCCGTGAACGTATCGGTACCTCAGTTTCGTAAACGTGACTTTCCCGAACTTGTTGAAAAGCAAATTGAACAATGGGGTATTAACCCTGAACGCATTGAACTGGAAATTACCGAAAGTATCGTCATGGAAGATCCCGATTTAGTCGCTGATATTTTAAGACGTTTAAAAAAGCAAGGCATTAAGGTTGCCATCGACGACTTCGGCGTGGGATTCTCTTCGCTAAGTTATCTTCAGAAATTGCCGCTGGACCGAATTAAGATAGACAAAACCTTTGTCAATAACTCAGATCAGGCGAGCGGGCGAATCATTATAGAGACTATTGTCGATATGGCTGGTCGTTTAGGGTTAAATGTTCTAGCCGAAGGTATTGAAGAGCAAGTTCAGCTCGATTACTTTTTAGGGTTAAAATGCGCCGAGGGACAAGGCTACTTGTTTGCTAAACCCATGCCCGCGGAGCAGTTAATCAGTTTGCTGCAAAAGCAAATGAGTTATTCTTAGTTGTATACCTCAACGCTATCTGCATCCATTTGGTAACCAACTACGGCAAGGTCACCTTCTTTACGTTCGACCTTGATAGTACCCTCTATCCAAACCGCATCATAAGTGTTTTCATACGGAACACCTTGTTCATATTCTACATGAATGATTTGGTTCGGCGGTGGTGGTGGTACATGAATACAGGCGCCGAAATAAGGCACTAATAAAAACTCAGTGACATTATCGGCATCACCTTCCAGCTGCACAACATACCCGGGAATACGAACTTTTTTGCCGTCCAGAGCTTCTACTACGGGCGCGTCCAAATTTGTCTGGCGGTCTTCTTCAGGGTTAGCATCATAATAAGACTGGGGTTTAACCGGAGGCGGGGTAAAGCCTTCTGGAATTAAATCTTTCCAGCCTATTTTTTCTGCAGCTGCGAACGCGGGAAGCGTCAACATAAGTAATACGACTGCTAATAACTTCTTCATATTTTCACCGTAAGTCCGTCGGCAAGAGATTGGCGATAAGCGCGCCATGCCGGAATTAAACTTAACACAAAGCCCGCAGCAATCACGAGCGCTATACGCCACCATTCACTGTTACTGGGCCAGGAACTGCTGAATATGAGTCCGGTCTGCGACTGAATAACCCCGGCCAGCGACCATTGCAGCCCGTAGAGTAGAAGTAAGCCTGAAAAAGCACCTACTACGGTCAGTAACAAAGCTTCACTGAGCAGCAGACCAAATATCGTTCCCGGACCTGCACCAACGGCTCTTAAGACGGCCATTTCACGGCGGCGTTCCCTTAGACTCGCCAGCATAATTGTCAGCATACCCAATAAACCAATGAGTACGACCATTGCCGAAATTGCAGTTAAAGCTTGTTCAAAAACTCGCAGCGTTTTCCAGAGTTGCTGCAAAGTCATGCCGGGTAAAAGAGCGGTTAACGGTTCTTTGTCATAGGTGTTGATTTGACGCTGCAAACGTAAGGCCAGCGGTTTTGCTTTTAAACCCAGTAAGGCGGCGCTGATGCTCTCTGCCGGCGCTTCATTGTGATGGTCATGGTCAGAATGCTCATGCTCACCACTGTGGATCATTTCAAGACTGTGCAGTGTCACTAACACCGCTTTATCCACGGGGGTTCCCGTACGTTGCAAGATACCGGTAACCGTGAGAGGGTGTTCATCGTGCTCACTGAAGCTGATGCCGCCGCTACCGTGGGCAACGATAATATCGTCACCAATGTTTTTTGATAGCTTTTCAGCGGCATCCGCTCCTAGTACGACTTCTTCATCTGCAGCGAAGGCGCGTCCCTTTGAAAACTCAAGAGGCTGCTTGCTGCCGTATTTAAAATGCTCGAAATAGGCATTAGTTGTTGCGACAACGGGCAAGCCCTGAACGCTGTCACCTAAGGATATCGGTATGGACCAACTAACTTCCGGGCGGTCACTAATATCGACGAAGCTTTCCCAACTCATATTGTTTGTCATGTTGCCTATATGGAAAACCGAAGACAGTAACAACTGAGTTTGTCCGGTTCGCGCGCCAATTATCAAGTCAGTTCCCGACACGGTGTTAGCAAAATGACTTTGGACTTGTTCGCGAATGCGCTCAACGGCTAACAACAGGGTGACACTAACGGCAATAGCAATAATCGTCAGAAGAACACTTGCACGCCGGTTCATTAAGCTTTTTATAGCCAGGCGGATCATGGTTTAGCTCCTGCCTGATTGAGTTCGTTGAGCTCAACATGTTTATCAAAATACGGTGATAACGCGGCGTCATGGGTGACGAAAATAACTGTGGTGTTATTTTGGCTGCTGAGCTCAAGCAATAACTGAATAAAGGTATCCCGGTGCTCGGCATCAAGCGCGGAGGTTGGTTCGTCCGCAATCAGCAGTTTAGGAGCGCCCAGTAATGCCCGGGCGGCAGCAACACGCTGCTGTTGGCCTACACTAAGTGTATGCGCGGCTTGCTGAATCTGTTCTGAAGACAACCCTAAACGCTGTAACATTTCTATTGCGGTATTCTCGGCAGAGCTACCTTGCTTTGCTATACGTTGCTGTCGTTTTTTGGAAAACTGACAGGCGAGCAGGGCGTTATCTAAAGCGGATAAGTAGGGCAGCAAGTTAAACTGCTGGAAAATATAACCAATATTGTCGGCACGATAACGGTCGCGTTGTCTGCCGGATAAACTGGAAAAAGCGGTGTCAAACAGATGTAAATGGCCACTTTGTGGCGTATTTATGCCGGCCAGCAGCGATAGCAATGTTGATTTACCGCTACCGCTGGGGCCGCGTAGCAGCACCGTTTCCCCCTGTTTTATCTGCCAGGCAGGAATGTCCAGGGTTGGTTGCTGTCCTGCCCATGAAAAAATCAGTTTTTCTATGTTGACAGCATTCATTTCTGCGGTGCTACTCACTAGGTTAACTTACGCTTTTTTTGCACGTTCAAAAGACGACACAATTTCTTCTTTTGCAGCAGCGGCATCGCCCCAACCGTCAACTTTCACCCACTTACCTTTTTCAAGCTCTTTGTAGCGTTCGAAGAAGTGAGTAATTTGAGCTTTCAGCAACTCTGGCAGGTCATTAACATCGTTAATGTGGTCATATTCTTTGGTCAGCTTACTGACCGGAACCGCGATAACTTTTGCATCTTCGCCGGACTCGTCAGTCATTTTTAATACACCAACCGGACGGCATTTAATCACAGAACCGGCTTGTAACGGATATGGGGTGGGCACTAACACATCTACCGGGTCACCATCCAGTGACAGCGTTTCGTTAACAAACCCATAGTTGGCCGGATAGAACATGGCGGTTGCCATAAAGCGGTCAACCCATAGCGTACCGGTGTCTTTATCCACTTCGTATTTAATCGGGTCGGCATTGGCCGGTATTTCGATAATGACGTTAACTTCTTCAGGCATGTTAGCGCCTGCAGTGACATTTCCTAAGCTCATAGTACTTCCTGCCGTATTAATGAAATAATAAAATAAAAAAGATACTGCGCGATTATAGCGGCTTAGGCTACTCACGCAATATCGATATCCGTCTAATAAGGTTTGGGATGTTGCTTATGGTATTCCATGCACATATCCACTTCGTTTGCTGACCCCATAATTACAGGGACCCGCTGGTGAATGTGCTCAGGCACAATGTCCATTAAGCGGTTGTAGCCATCGGTAGCTTTACCGCCTGCTTTTTCAACCAGCATAGACATTGGCGCAACTTCGTATAAAAGCCGTAATTTAAAGGGCTTTTCCGGTTTGCGGGCATCCCACGGGTAAGTGAATAAACCACCACGGGACATTACCCGGTGTACGTCGGAAACCATCGCGGCATTCCAGCGCATATTAAAGTTCTTGCCGCGAGGGCCTTCTTCGCCGTCCAGCAAGTCACTAATGTAAGCTTGAATTGGGTCAGCCCAGTGACGCCGGTTCGACATATTAATCGCGAACTCTTTGGTGTCTCTCGGAATTTCCGCTTTCTCATGGGTCAGTAAGAACTCACCCACCGTTTGATCCAATGTGTAGATACGAACAGCCTTACCGGTGGTCATGACCAGCATGGTCGACGGGCCATACAATACATAGCCAGCAGCAATCTGCGCTTTACCGGGCTGCAAGAACATGTTTTCGCTGGTTTGTTCGCCTTCAGGCTTGCGCAGAATAGAGAAAATAGTACCAACACCACCGTTAATATCGATATTAGAGCTGCCGTCGAGTGGATCGAACGCGACCAGATAATGTCCTGAGTTGGGACTTTCGACGATGGAGTCTTCCTCTTCAGAGGCTACCGCATGAACGTTAGGTGATTCCAGCAACAGAGTTTTTAACAACTGGTTGGAAACAATATCGAGTTTTTTCTGAGTTTCTCCCTGAATATTTTCATCCAGTGAGGAGCCTAATACACCGGCTAATGCGCCCTGATGCAGACGGAAAGAGATTTCCTTGGCTGCAATTTGAATGGTGTTAATAACAGAGACAAGCGACTCGCTGGTTTGATCCGCTCTCAGTGTTGGTAATAAACGTTTCATGAAAGTTCCTGCAGCTCTGGTTGTTGGATGCTTACAAATGTATGTTCAGAGAACCCAAATGATACCTTATTTTTTGCTAAAAATCCTGCTTGTCAGTGACGACGGTGGTACACTTTCGATATTTTTTAAGGGAACGGATTTGGATAACGCATGCACATTCATATCGTTGGTATTTGCGGTACTTTTATGGGGGGCGTTGCCGCTATTGCACAGCAATTAGGGCACCATGTCACTGGGTCCGATGCCCAAGTCTACCCGCCTATGAGCACGCAACTGGAAAATCTCGGTATTGGATTAATGCAGGGGTACTCTCAGGATAACTTGAAGCCGCGCCCTGATCTTGTCGTTATTGGCAACGCGTTAAGCCGTGGCAACGATGAGGTGGAGGCGGTTTTACGTGAGCGTATTCCCTATGTTTCAGGCGCGCAGTGGCTGCACGATAATGTGCTGACTCAACGCTGGGTACTGGCGGTTGCCGGAACCCATGGTAAAACGACTACGGCCAGTATGCTGAGCTGGATTTTGCAGGATAACGGCTTTGATCCCGGTTTTATGATTGGCGGTGTACCGGGTAATTTCCCGGTCAGTGCACGTTTAACCGATTCAAACTTCTTTGTTATTGAAGCCGACGAATACGATACAGCGTTTTTTGATAAGCGCTCCAAATTTGTACACTACGCTCCGGACACCTTAATTCTGAATAATCTGGAATTTGATCATGCCGACATCTTCCCGGACTTAGCCGCTATTCAACGACAATTTTCACATTTGCTGCGGGTCGTTCCCGATACCGGTCAGGTGATTTTGCCCAATAACGATGCTGCGCTGAACGAGGCTCTTGAGAAAGGTTGCTGGAGCCCGGTGGTGCGGATGGGAGAGCAGGGTGAGTGGCAGGCAAAGTTGTTGAAAGCTGATGGTACTGAATTTGAAGTGTATTACCAGAGGGAGTGTGTTGCACAGGTGAGCTGGGATGTGCTGGGGCTTCATAACGTTAATAATGCCATGATGGCGATAATCGCGGCGGCCCATGTTGGTATTAAAGCGGAGCAGAGTGCGCAGGCACTGTTCCGGTTTAAAAGTCCTAAACGACGTATGGAGTTGCTGGGTGAGCATCATGGCGTGAAAGTTTTTGATGACTTTGCCCATCACCCCAGTGCAATAAAAACAACGGTTTCCGGCTTACGGCAGCATCAGCCTGAGCGTCGTATTATTGCGGTACTGGAGCCCCGGTCAAATACCATGAAAATGGGTGTGCACAGCGACACGCTGGCGGAAGCGTTAAACGGTGCCGACGACATTTTTGTGCTGCAACCGGAAGGCTTGAAATGGCGGTTGGCTGAAAAAATGCCGAACGCTCATGTATTTGAATCAACCGATGATTTACTTGCCGAGTTGATCACTGAAGTGAACGAGGGCGATTCCGTGCTAATTATGAGTAACGGCAGTTTCGACGGTCTGCATCCGCGTTTTCTTAAAGCGCTGCAAAAACTGGATCACACAGGAGCCGAGCAATGAAAGCCGACAATAGAATCACCGTTGCGATAACCGGCGCCTCGGGTGCCCCTTATGCGTTGCGTTTGTTACAATGCTTACTTGATCAGGATCAACAAGTACTGCTGTTGGTTTCAAGTGCGGCTCGTGTGGTACTGGCTACCGAGCAGAATATGCAAATTCCGGCTGCTCCTGAAAAAGCTGCTGCTATGCTACGTAAGCATTTCTCGGTGGGTGCCGAACAGCTTAAAGTGTACGGCAAAGAAGAGTGGTTTTCGCCGGTTGCATCGGGTTCAGCTGCGCCTGCCAAAATGGTGGTTTGCCCTTGTTCAACCAGTACTTTGTCGTCAATTGCCCACGGTAGCAGTAACACATTGATCGAGCGAGCCGCGGATGTCGTACTGAAGGAGCGCGGGCAACTGATTTTAGTGCCCAGAGAGTCTCCGCTTTCGACGATTCATTTACAGAATATGCTGCAGTTAAGTCAGCAAGGCGTCACCATAATGCCGGCAGCGCCGGGTTTCTATCATGAACCTGAAAGCATCGATGATCTCATCGATTTTATGGTAGCCAGAATTTTAGACCACCTAGGCCTTGAGCAGAGCTTGGTCAGCCGCTGGGGTTATGGAAAGGAGTCATAAAAATAGTTATGAAAGCGTTAGAAATTGAAAACTTGCGTAAGACATACCGGGGCGGTTTTGAAGCCTTGAAAGGTATCAATTTAGTGGTTGAAGAAGGTGATTTTTATGCACTTCTGGGTCCTAACGGAGCCGGTAAATCAACCACCATTGGTATTATTTCTTCGTTGGTGAATAAGACCTCGGGCTCGGTGAAAGTGTTTGGTTACGACTTAGATACGCAGCTTACCGATCTAAAGCGCCAAATTGGGCTGGTACCTCAGGAGTTTAACTTCAATCAATTTGAAACGGTTCAGCAAATTGTGGTGAATCAGGCCGGGTATTACGGAGTACCCAGACCCCTGGCGAAAGAACGCTCCGAGAAATATTTAAAGCAGTTAGGCTTGTGGGATAAACGCGATGGGCCGGCAAGGTCACTGTCGGGGGGCATGAAACGTCGTTTGATGATTGCCCGTGCACTGTTGCATGAACCTAAGCTGTTGATTCTTGATGAGCCAACGGCTGGTGTTGATATTGAACTGCGCCGTTCCATGTGGGACTACCTGACTAAGATAAACCAACAGGGTATTACCATTATTCTGACCACGCATTACCTGGAAGAAGCGGAAACCTTGTGTCGCAATATTGGCATTATTGACAGTGGGCGAATTATAGAAAATACCTCAATGAAGCGTTTGTTGACGCAGTTAAGCCGGGAGACCTTTATTCTGGATCTTGAGCCGGGCAATAACGGCGCAGAGATTAATGACTTTAACCATCGCTGGACCGACGAACACACGCTGGAAGTTGAGGTTGATAAGGACGCCGGATTGAATGCGGTATTCGAGCAGCTCTCAGCGCAAAAAGTAAAAGTATTGTCGATGCGTAATAAAGCGAACCGTTTAGAGGAGCTGTTTGTTTCTTTAGTAGAGCAGGGACGTCAGCAGGAGAGAGCAAAATGAGCGAAATGAGTCATTCCACAGCTAACTTTATCGCACTAAAGACCATCTGGATTAAAGAGTGCACCCGGTTTCTGCGCATTTGGGTACAGACTTTGGTGCCGCCAGCTATTACCATGACGCTCTACTTCGTTATTTTCGGTAGCATTGTCGGAGAACGGATTGGCGAAATGAGCGGCGTTGGCTACATGGAGTTCATTGTGCCGGGTCTTATTATGATGTCGGTTATTACCAATTCCTACTCGAATGTTGCTTCATCGTTTTTCAGCGCTAAGTTTCAACGTAACATTGAAGAAATGCTGGTGTCGCCGGTACCTACTGCCGTTATTATTGCGGGCTATGTGGGAGGCGGTATGGCAAGAGCGCTTATTGTGGCCGTTATTGTCACCTGCGTGTCTTTCTTCTTTGTGGAAGAGATTCAGATTGCTCATATTGGCTATGTCATATTAACCGTCATTTTAACCTCCACCTTATTTTGTCTGGGTGGGCTGATTAACGCGGTTTACGGTAAAACCTTTGACGATATTTCTATTGTGCCGACCTTTGTGCTCACACCGCTGACGTATTTAGGCGGAGTGTTTTATTCTGTCAGCCTGTTGCCTGAATTCTGGCAAAAGGTTTCAATGGTAAACCCTGTGCTGTATATGGTTAATGGTTTCCGTTATGGCTTTTTAGGCCAGTCCGACGTTGGCATTGGAATTGCTGTATCGGTGCTGGTTGGCTTCAATATTCTCTTTTTTGCAGCGGCTTATTATATTCTGGATAAAGGCATAGGGATTCGTTCCTGATGCATCAAGCCCGACCGGTAACAACGAATCAGAATGGACCGCATGAGGACACCGAAGCGGTGGTTCGCCGTCATTTAAAAAGCGATTTCTTAAAGCCGATACAAGCGCATAACCAGCAGGCCTTTGATGAAATCAATGAGCAGGTTAAAAGCTGGGGCGGGCCGGTTATTCTGGATTCTTGCTGTGGGGTAGGAGAAAGTACCGCGCAACTGGCAGAGCTTCACCCCCGGGCTATGGTCATCGGCGTGGATAAATCGGCGCATCGGGTGGAACGCCATAGCCACTATCAAACCAGTGACAATGGCCAGCGTTATTGGGTTGTCCGTGCCGATTTGAATGACTTTTGGCGACTGGCAACACGGGCGAGCTGGCAACTACAGAAGCATTGTATTTTCTATCCTAATCCCTGGCCTAAATCTGCCCATTTAGCGCGTCGCTGGCATGGTAGCCCAGTGTGGAAAGAGGTTGTTGTGCTGGGCGGCGAATTGCAATTGCGTTCAAACTGGAGCCTGTACTTGCTTGAAGTGGCTCAGGCACTTAAGGTGAGCGGACATCATGCCGATATTTCGCTGTTGGCCGACGAAGCAGAGCCAATAACACCGTTTGAACGTAAATATAAAAACAGTGGTCAGGCGTTATGGCAACTGCATGCAAACTTATCTAAGGAGGCCTGATTGAGCCCCAAAAATGATATGGCGGAAGTCAGCCAAGAATCTCTGTATCGTATATTTACCATACCAGAGGCTCCTGATTCGACGTTAGGTAAAATCGAAAAACATCTTTCAGAAAACCTGATGGGGTTTCTGGGCCAGCATATTGTTGCCCGCGAGAAGCCTTTGCAGGAAATTGAACAGGACTTCGATAAATCGCAGATTCCGGAAGAACCCCAATTTGTTTCAGATCACACTGACTTTCTGTTGGGTAAATTGGTTGCGCACTCAGTGCATACGGCATCGCCACGTTTTATTGGTCACATGACCTCCGCCCTGCCGTATTTCCTGCTGCCATTAGCTAAGTTGATGGTGGGGCTGAATCAGAATCTGGTAAAAATTGAAACCTCCAAGGCGTTCACGCCGTTAGAGCGTAATGTTATCGGTATGATGCATCACCTGGTGTATCAACAGGATGCGCCGTTCTATAATCGCTGGATGCACAGTGCCCAACACTCTCTGGGGGCGTTTTGCTCAGGCGGAACCATAGCCAATATGACGGCGCTTTGGGTCGCGCGTAACCGACTGTTGCAAGCCGATGGCGATTTTTCTGGTATTGCAGCGGATGGCTTAGCCGCAGGCTTACAGCACTACGGTTACTCTAAACTGACCGTGGTAGTGTCTGAGCGGGGGCATTATTCACTGAGCAAAGCCGCTGATGTGCTTGGCATAGGTCGTAAAAACTTAGTGTCGGTGGCAACTGACAACGATAACCGTATTCGCATTGATGAACTGCGCAAAACCTGCGAACACATTGCGCAAGAAGGGGGCAAGGTGCTGGCGCTGGTCGGTGTCGCCGGGACAACGGAAACGGGTCATATCGATCCGCTTGAGGATATGGCTGATGTTGCAGAAGAAGTGGACGCTCACTTTCATGTTGATGCTGCCTGGGGGGGAGCGACGCTATTGTCCGAACAACATAGGCCGTTATTGGCCGGTATTGAGCGGGCAGACAGCGTTACTATTGATGCTCATAAACAAATGTATGTGCCCATGGGGGCGGGTCTGGTGTTGTTTAAGAACCCGTCGCTGGTTAAATCGATAGAACATCACGCTGAATATATTATTCGGCAGGGCTCTAAGGATTTAGGTTCGCACTCAATGGAAGGGTCGCGGGCGGGTATGGCGATGATGGTCTTTTCGGCCATGCACGTTATAGGGCGCCGGGGTTATGATCTACTGATTAATAACAGTATTGATAAAGCCCGTTATTTTTCCAGCTTAATTGCCGAGCAAGACGATTTTGAGGTGATTACAGAGCCAGAGCTTTGTATTTTAACGTACCGCTTTGTGCCGACTAAGGTGAAAGCCGTGCTTGAAAAAGCTACGCCTCAACAGCTGGCGCGCTTAACACCGCACTTAAACGCATTAACGCGATACATTCAGAAGCGTCAGCGTGAAACCGGGCAGTCTTTTGTGTCGCGAACCAAGTTAACACCTGCTCAGTATCATCACGAGCCGACGGTTGTATTTCGGGTCGTTTTAGCAAACCCTTTAACAACCGACGAGATGTTGCAGGAAGTTTTAGATGAGCAACGCAAAATTGCAGCGAAAGCTACCAGCTTGAGAGGTGCACTACACAACGAAATGCGTGAACTCGGTATGCTTACTTAGCATTATTATTGGTAACCCGCAGGTTATCAATCAAGCGCGTTTCACCCATGAAAGCGGCAGCCAGAAGCACCCATTGAGAGTCTTCGGGCGTGGCTTCCTGCAAGTCTTTTGCATTACGAATACTGAAGTAATCAGGGGCAAAACCTGCTTCAGTTAAGTCGTTAATTGCGGCTTTTTCCAGTGCTTTAAAATCAGTATTTGAACGTAACTCAGCTTTTGTTTTTTCAAGCGTGCGGTAAAGCGCCGACGCCTGTTGCTTTTGTTCAGCTGACAAATAACCATTGCGGGAACTCATTGCCAGCCCACTGGTTTCACGCTGAGTGGGCGTGCCTAATACTTCCACCGGTAAACTCAGGTCTTGCGTCATTAAGCGAATGACTTGCAGCTGCTGATAGTCTTTTTCACCAAATACAGCCAATTGTGGCTGCACCATATTAAATAGCTTGCAGACAATGGTCGCGACACCGGTAAAATGCCCGGGACGACTGGCGCCACAAAGAATATCGCTAATGCCGGGAACTTCTATACGGGTCTGCTTATCGAGACCGCGTGGGTAAACGTCACTGATCTGTGGCGTAAATACAGCAGCAACCCCAAGGGCATCCAATGCCCGGCAGTCGGCTTCTAAGGTACGGGGATAGCTGTCGAGGTCTTCGTTCGCGCCAAATTGCATAGGGTTCACAAAAATACTGACGACCACATTATCGCAGCGCTCCAGCGCAGTTTTCACTAATTGCAGGTGACCATCGTGCAGGTTGCCCATGGTGGGTACCAAAGCAACTTCAGACTGTTGCTGGCGCCAGTTTCTTAATTCAGCAAGTGATTTCAGAATTCTCATTGGTAACTGTGCTCGGACGTTGGAAATTCACCTGAACGAACTTGCTCAGCATACAACCGGAAAGCATCGGCAAGGGAGCCACCCTGGCCTAAAAAGTTTTTAGCAAACTTTGGTAAGTAGTCACTGTTCATTCCGAGCATATCGTGCATGACCAGAATTTGTCCGTCGGTATCCTGCCCTGCACCAATACCTATGGTTGGAATGGATAGCTGTTCGGTAATACGTTTGCCAAGCGGCGCCGGCACGCATTCCAAAACAAGCAATTGAGCTCCTGCTTTTTCCAGTGCCAGCGCCTGGTTCAGAGTGTCGTCGGCTTGCTGTTGTTCTTTACCCTGCACCTTATAACCGCCCAGAACATTGACGGACTGAGGCAGTAAGCCAAGGTGAGCACAAACCGGAATACCCCGAGTTTTTAAACCTTCTATGGTTTCGACTAACCATTGGCCACCCTCCAGTTTAACCATGTTCGCTCCGGCCTGCATTAACCGAGCGGCAACCTCGTAGGCTTGTTCCGGGGCGCTGTAAGTCATAAAGGGCATATCGGCAATGACAAAAGCGTTGCTGGCGCCACGGCGAACACACTGCGTATGATAAACCATATCCTCGGTGGTGACCGGTACGGTTGAGTCCCTGCCCTGTATAACATTACCCAGAGAGTCACCGACTAACATAAAGTCGACGCCCTGTTCAGTCATGAGTTTGGCAAAGCTTGAATCGTAGGCCGTCAGGGAGCTTATTTTTATCCCTTCCTTTTTCATTTTTTGTAATGTTGCAATGCTGGTTTTGGTTGTTGCCATGACGCACCTTCAGCCGTCTTAGATTAGTATATCGGATTGACAGATTATCACGTCTAAACCGTCTTCGGTAAGTGTCTGTGCTTGTTGTCTGACCGTAATTCCGTTTGGTAGAAGCTGGTCAGCCTCTAGTTCAGCTAAAGGGTACAGTACAAAGTTGCGCTCATATAAGCCGGGATGTGGAACCTTCAACTGCTCGGACTGATGTTGTTGATCACCGAAAAGCAGCAGATCAAGGTCAATACTGCGCTCACCCCAGTGTCTCAGGCGTTTGCGACCAAAGCTGTCTTCAATATCGTGCAAGGCTTGTAACAGAGCCGCTGCGGTTAACCCGGTGCTGACCGAGCAAACCGCATTAACATAGTCGGGTTGATCCTGAGGCCCCATGGGCTTACTGCCGTAAAGCGATGAGTAGGCCAACAATTGCCAGCGGGGGTCTTCATTCAGAGCCGTTAACGCCGACAGAATGTTGTCTGTCGGCTTACCCAGATTACTGCCCATTGCAATAAAGGCTTTATGTTGCGTCATTACCTTTATTTCCCTGAGGTTTACGACGCGGGCCACGACGCCTGCGCGGTTTACGGCGGCCCGTTCCGGGACCGGGTTTTGCGGTCTTTAACTGAGCCGGGTTATCTTGTGCTTTACTCCAGTGTTCGGCAAGTTGAGCTAACTGAGTATCACCACTTTCAACATGAGAGCGTAACAACAAAAAGTCATAAGCTGCGCGGAAACGTTTATGTTCCAGAACTTTTATGGCACGAGCACCTTTAGTCACTTTAAGTCTGCGCTGTAACTGCCAGATGTCTCTGGCTGGAAGAGTAAATCGCTTAGGCAGTGAAACCCGTTGAGATTGTCTATGGATAACGTCGGCAGAAGCCACATTTAAAGCATCCATTGGCGGTAAGCCGCCTTCGTTTTCAAGCTGCTCGCGGCGTGCCTGTAATGGCCACCACAGCAGTACCGCAATTAAATAGGCTGGCGTTACACGCTGTTCTTCAGCAATACGCTTGTCGGTATCCTTAAAGGACTTCAGCATCATCTGATACGGTGGAGCCTGTTCATCAGCCAGATAATCTTTCAGCATTGGGAATAACTGCTGAAATAAACCAAATTCGGTCATCATCAGGAAATTAGCTTCGGCTTTGCCCGACATAAACATTTTCAGGAATTCGTCAAATAAACGCGCCGGGGGAATGTTGGTTAATAACGGTGCCAGCTCTTTTAACGGACCGCTGACCGACTTATCCATCTGCATATTCAGTTTGGTGGCAAAGCGTACCGCGCGCAGCATTCTTACCGGATCTTCGCGGTAACGGACTTCAGGGTCGCCGATCATGCGTAAAATGCCGGCGTTAATGTCATCGACACCCTTGGCAAAGTCGTAAATGGCGAAGTCAGCGATATTGTAATAGAGCGCGTTAGTGGTAAAGTCACGACGCTCAGCGTCTTCCTCGATACTGCCATAAACATTGTCGCGAACCAGTTGACCATGTTCGTCCTGATCCGCCGTCCGGTTCTTCTTATTCTCTTCCTGAGGACTGTCACCATGGTGTCCACGGAAGGTGGCAACTTCGATAACTTCGCGTCCAAACACAATGTGAGCCAGACGAAAGCGGCGACCAATTAAGCGACAATTTCGAAACAGCGATTTTATCTGCTCGGGGGTGGCGTTGGTTGTAACGTCAAAGTCTTTTGGCTCAAGCCCCAGTAAAATATCGCGGATACAGCCGCCGACCAGGTAAGCTTCAAAGCCACTGTTATGCAGTCGGTAAAGAACCTTGATGGCGTTTTTACTGATATCGTTACGGGATATCGGGTGCTTGTCCCTGGGGATAACTTGCAATTTGGGTAACCGGCTGGATTCAGGCTCTGCCGTTTTACTGGAAAAGGCTCGCTTTGCCAGTGCTTTAATTCGCTTAATAATGGTGGTTCTCCCTTACCATTGTTGTTGGTTAGAATCAGTTGTTGTTTGTATATTGTACCGTTAACGACCCGTTATATGCCACTTTTTGCGCCAATTTTGCACCGCCAGCTGCAATATTTCGGTGGTTGTGCTTTGCTGCTGCTCTGGTTTAAGGCCAATATCCAGATAATCAAGAGCGATCAGTAAGTTTTGGCTGGCCTGTCGGGAATCTATTGGCGGTGCGTGATTTTGCTTACTCAGCTTACGGCCATCGTCATTCATTATTAGCGGCAAGTGCATCATTTGCGGCTGTTTACCAATGAGCTCCTGCCATAATGAGAGTTGCCAGAAGCTTGGAGTAATTAAGTCGCTGCCACGAACAATACTGGTAATTCCCTGCTCAATATCGTCAACGACAACCGCCAGTTGATAGGCATACAGGCCATCCCGGCGTTTAAGCACAAAATCTTCACTAACTGTGGCTGAATGGTCGGTAATGATGCCATGAGCGCGGTCATTAAATTCATGAACCGGGTTCTGATTAACAAAGCGCAGAGCGTATGGACTTGTGCGTGGCTGGCGGTTTCGGCAATAGCCGTCGTAATGTGCGCTGCGGGCGCGGATAGCCTTGCGACTGCAGTCACACTGATAAAGGCGTTGCGCTTTTTGTAGCTGCGTTAATTGATGTTGGTAAACAAGGTCGCGTTGGCTCTGATATAAAACGGAGCTATCCCATTCTAAACCATGGGTTTCTAGCTGCTTTAAAATGGTATCAGCCGCTCCGGCAATTGCTCGTGGCTTATCAACATCTTCAATACGGACCAGCCATTTGCCATGGTGCGCTTTGGCATCTAAGTAGCTACCGACGGCAGCTACTAGTGACCCCAGATGTAATGGCCCGGAAGGTGTCGGAGCGAAACGACCGCGATACATGAGCCTTTAGGCTCCGGTCATTTGCTTCTCTTTGATTTCGGCCAGCGTCTTGCAGTCGACACAAAGGTCTGCTGTAGGACGAGCTTCCAGGCGGCGAATACCAATTTCAATGCCGCAAGAGTCACAAAAACCAAAGTCGTCTTCTTCTATCTTTTGTAACGTTTTTTCAATTTTCTTAATTAATTTGCGTTCGCGGTCGCGGGTACGTAATTCAATGCTGAACTCTTCTTCCTGAGTAGCTCGGTCGACCGGATCCGGGAAATTTGCGGCTTCATCTTTCATATGATGCACGGTACGGTCAACTTCATGACGTAATTGACGACGCCACTCTTCCAGAATACGACGAAAATGCGTGCGTTGCGCATCGTTCATGTATTCTTCGCCCTGTTTCTCCTGATACGGCTCCAGGCCGGCTATTGCCAGGATGCCATGGGTTTTCTTTTCCTTGCCTTGAGGCATCATGGATCTCCTACGTTCTCTGTAACAGAGTGCTTTAAAAGCGTGCTTTAAAAAAAAGGACGCTACGTATACCAGAAAGGATTGGTATTGGCAATCTTATTAGCACCAAGTTTATGAGTTAAAATTATTACTAGACTGAGTTTTAAAGGTTTACAGGCACGGGTCTCTCCAGTTTTATTTCCTCTGGTGAGGCTAAACACTTCACGGCATAAAACTCGACTCCTGCGTACTTAGCTTGTTTACACAGTTCAGCGTACTTAGGATCAATATACGACGCTGGTGAGACATTTTCGATGCCTTGGTGCATCACCATATACAGTTGTATGGCGCGGTGGCCCTCACTGACCATTTGCATTAATTCATGCAAGTGTTTGTGGGCACGTTGGCTAACCGCATCGGGGAAATAACCTTGCTCTCCATCGGCCAGGGTGACGCTTTTCACTTCGATAAAGCACTGGCGGCTATCGGAATCAACTCCCCACCAGTCAATACGGCTTTTTTCTTTGCCGTAGCGCTGTTCGGGCTTAAGCTCCTGCCACTGACTCAGTTCGGGCAGCAGGTCTGTTTGTAGCAATTCACCTGCCATACGGTTGGCATGCTGGGTATTCACTACAATCATCTCACCTTTACTATTCCGGGCAAGCTCCCAGGTCAGTGAGTATTTACGTTTGTGGTTATCAGAAACATTGCACCAGGCTGTAAATCCGGGCTCGGCGCAGCCTGTCATTGCGCCGGTATTGGGACAATGTACAGTGGTGATAGGCTCCTGACCAAAATCGATGTCGGCTAAAAAGCGTTTGTACCTTTTTTGCAAAACTCCCTGCCGCAGGGGCTTGTTAAATTGCATCACAGACCTCATAACCCTAGTATAAACAAACAGCAAATTATCGGCAGAGGTACAGAATGTCCAGCGCACTCGCAATCTATTTAACTCAGCAAGCTCCCGCACAGTATTGGAATCCCAAATCAAACTTAGTGTTTGGTGAGAACAAAGCACAAATTATTCTGACAGAAGACGAAGCAGAGAACTTACGCCGAATCCAGAAAGCCGGGCGGACTCTGGACAACACCGGAGCCGTGACTATAGAAGCGGCCGGCAGCGACTGGAGCCTGGAGCGTCAATGGGCGTTGTCGCAAGGTTTTACCTCAACCTTATCGACTAACCAGGTTATCTGGAATAAGGCTGACGAACCAGCGGTTAAAGAGCTGGACGCCATGCGTGAAGCAACGCGCTTTAGTCGTGAACTGACTAACTTGTCGGCAGAAGAAATTTACCCGGAAAGTTTGGCTACGCGGGTAACTGAACATTTTAAAGCTTTGGCACCTGATGCTGTCAGTGCCGAGTTTATTAAAGGCGAAGCTCTGAAAGACGCCGGTTGGATGGGCATTTATACCGTCGGCCGTGCAAGTCAGCACGCACCGGGTTTACTGGTATTGGACTATAACCCGACCGGTGATGACAACGCACCGGTAGAGACTGCACTGATTGGTAAAGGTGTGACTTACGACAGCGGTGGTTACAGCATTAAGGCCAGTGAAGGCATGTTGTCGATGAAATGCGACATGGGTGGCGCGGCAACCGTATCTGGTGCGTTATCGCTGGCTATACGCCGTGGTCTGAACAAACGAGTGAAGCTGCTGCTTTGTTGTGCAGAAAACATGATTGACGGTCGCGCATTCAAATTGGGCGATATTATTCGTTATAAGAATGGGCTGACGGTTGAAGTGGTGAACACTGACGCTGAAGGCCGCCTGGTATTGGCTGATGGCCTGCAGGCCGCGGGCGAATTCGGTGCTAAACAAATTATCGATGCGGCAACTCTGACCGGCGCAGCGCAAATGGCAGTTGGTAATGAATACAATGCCTTATTCAGTGTGGACGAGGTTGCTGCCACTAAAGCCTTAGCCAATGCCGATAAAGAAAACGAATTGTTGTGGCGTTTACCGCTGGCGCCATGGCACAGTGAAAGCTGCCCGTCGGCTTTTGCCGACACCGCAAACAGCCGCCCGCAGAAAGGCGGTGGCGCCGGTGGCGCCAGTAACGCCGCAGGCTTTTTACTGCGCTTTGCGCCGAACAAAGGTCAGGGCTGGTTACACTTTGATTTAGCCGGCGCTTACCAAAAGTCGGCGACTTCCATGTGGGCCACCGGTGCAACGGCCGCCGGTGTCAGAACCATAGCCGCCACCGTACAAGGTGATTAATTTGGCATGACCTTGCCAATAGAAAGCGTACTGCCGGAGTTGGCGAAAGCCTTTCCGGCAGCACGTGTCGTTATTGAGGCGCCACCTGGTGCCGGTAAATCAACCCAACTTCCGCTATTTTTATTGCAGCAGCGTGTTGCTGACGATGGCCTTATTGTCATGTTGCAGCCCCGCCGGGTTGCCGCACTTAATATCGCTCATTACCTCGCGAAGCAACTGGGTGAACCTGTCGGTAAGCAAGTTGGTTACACGGTACGCGGTGACAGCAAACGCAGTCAGTCTACCAAGTTACTGATCATTACCGAAGGCGTACTGGTGCGATGGCTACAGGACGATCCTGAGCTTAGTGGCATAAGTACGCTTATTTTTGATGAATTCCACGAGCGCAATTTACACAGTGATTTGAGTCTGGCGCTGGTGATTGATGCGTTGCCATTGCGTGCGGATTTAAACTTGCTGATTATGTCAGCAACCCTGCCCGCCGAGCGGTTAAAGCTCTGGTTAGAAGACTACGGCGAAGATGTTCAGGTGTTACGCAGTGAAGGGCCCAGTTACCCGGTTGATTATCATTACCGACCTCCGGGGCATGTTACTGAATGGCTGTCTGAATTGCCGAAAGTGGTGGTCGAAGCTTTTGCCGCTGCCGAAAAGGGGGTTCTGGTTTTTCTGCCCGGGGTTTATGAAATCCAAAAGGTGGCAACTGAGCTGAGTCAGCGGCTTAACTCCGGCATCCCCATTTTGGCATTGCACGGACGTATCCCTTTGCAACAACAACGGCAGGTAGTAAACGCGACCGATGAAAAGCGCATTATTCTGGCAACTAATATTGCAGAAACCAGTTTAACCCTGGACGGTATTGATGTGGTTGTCGACAGTGGGCGCGAGCGTCGGGCTCAGTATCTGCCGCAATACGGGCTAAGCCAGTTAGTTACCCAACGTATTGCAAAAGCATCGGCGATACAGCGCGCTGGCCGTGCGGGTCGCCAACAGGCAGGACAATGCTTCCGCTTGTGGGCGCGTTCCGATGAGCATGGCTTTGCAGACTACGCGGCGCCGGATGTTGCGACGCAGGATCTCTCTGCGTTGGTGCTGGATGTTTTGCGCTGGGGCAGTCGGATTACTGAACTGGCTTGGTTTTCTCAACCCGATCCGGGGCATTGCGCTGCGGCGACAGACTTTTTAGTCAGTACTGGTTTAATAAAGCAGGGGCAGTTAACCGCAAAAGCCCGACAGCTTGAATCTGGCGGCTCTGATCCCAGAATTTTATTGGTCGCAAACGCCACTAAAGCGCTGGACGAAGAACAGCAAGCTGGTATGGCTCGCGTTCTGGCGACACTGGAAGAACCGCAAAGTAGCATAAAAACGGTTTCTTTATCTGACCGCGCTCAGCAGCATTATAATCAGCGTAATCAGTCACCTTTATGGTCGCAGCGCTGGCGCTATTGGTTAAATCATTTTGGGCTGAAAGAATCGGTAAAGACTCGTGAAAACGGTCTTGCTGTTGCCTTGCTGCAAGGTTACCCCGACAGAGTCGCAAAATACGATGCCAGCCGGGATGACTTTCAACTGGCCTGTGGCGGTCGGGTCAGTGGCGATAGCAATAGGCTGAAGCAGCCGCCGTGGGCCATTATTTTTGATGTTACCTTCCAAGAGCAGAACACCACAGGACGCAGCCGCTGTCTGTTACCTTTGGATGACGCGCTGTCGTTGCTAAAAGAAGCCGGTATTCCTTTGCAAACCCGGGAAACGGCTGAATGGGTGGGTGAGCAGCAACAACTGCGACAAATAACTCGTACTCAACTCGGTTCAATAGTACTCAGCCAGATAACTAACAGTGGATCGGTTTCTAATGAACAAAAAACCCAGGCTTTTTGCCGGTGGCTGCGCGAAAATGGCCTTGAAAAGCTCAACTGGAGCCGACGCGCGCAACAGCTGAGGCGCCGGGTTCATTGCTTGCAACACGTTGGAGAACTGTGCTCGTACGACATGAGCGATGCTGGGTTACTTAATACGCTGCAGCGTTGGGCTGCACCGTACTGGGCGAATATTCGATCACTGAAACAACTACAGCAGTGGGACCCTTACGAAGCATTGTGTTATTTTCTTGATTACTCCGAGTTACAACGACTTAATGCAGCCTGTCCTGAATGGTGGATAACGCCGACAAAACGTAAAGTGTTTATAAATTATCTGGACGACAACCCCAGAGTTGAGGTCAAATTACAGGAAATGTTTGGTGTGTCTGAATCGCCCACAATTATTGATAATCGACAAGTTGTAACCGTTGATCTTCTGTCTCCGGCCGGCCGGCTTCTGCAGCGCACTAATGATCTTGCCAGCTTTTGGCTAAATGCTTATGCCGAGGTGCGAAAAGAAATGCGCGGGCGCTATCCCAAGCATCCGTGGCCCGAAGAGCCTCTCAGTGCAACAGCAACCTTTAAGACCAAAAGGCATTAGTCGTGATGAAAAGTCGGTGGTTTCAATACCTATTCTGGACAAGCTTTAAGATAGGACTGGTACTTATTGCCGTCATTGGGCTTTACGCCATTTATCTGGATGCCAGTTTATCCCGTCATTTTAGTAATGATCGCTATCAGGCGCCTGCTCTGGTTTATGCCGGGGAAGTATCGCTTGAAAAAAATCACCCTATGCGTTTGCAGCGCTTCGTAGATATTCTGGAACGGGTGGGTTACGAGCGCAGCTCGAATACGCAACAATCGGGTTATTATTCAGTGGGCGAGCGCAATGTGATGGTGCACCGGCGGCCTTTTGATTTTTCAGACGGCCCGCAAATGTCTCAACGCGTTCAGATCAATTTCCGGGGTGACCGCATCGAGTCGATCAAAAGTTGGCCCAGCGGCAGTGAGTTGAAGCGTTTCCGGTTAGAGCCGGAGTTGATAGGGCGCATTAGCACCCTGAGTAAAGAAGATCGATTATTAGTTGGTCTGGAGGTCGTTCCTAACTTACTCATTGAAACCTTGTTAAAAGTTGAAGATCAGGAGTTTTATCATCATCAGGGAGTGTCTCCCTGGTCTATTTTACGCGCTCTGGTTGCTAACGTTAAAGCGGAAAGGACGGTACAGGGAGGCTCTACGCTTACTCAGCAGCTTGTTAAAAATATTTATCTGACCAGAGAGCAGACACTGTGGCGTAAATTTCATGAAGCCATGATGTCGCTGGTCATCGATTACCGCTTTGATAAAAACACCATTCTGGAAACCTATTTGAACGAGGTTTACTTTGGTCAGGACGGCAGCAATGCCATTCACGGTATAGGGCTTGCCAGTCAGTTTTATTTTGGTAAGCAGGTGCAGGAGCTCAGCCCGAGCGAAATTGCGTTAATGGTGGGGATGATAAAAGGGCCCTCTTATTACGACCCCAGACGCTTTCCTGAGCGGGCAAGGCAGCGCCGGGATACCGTTCTTAAGGTCATGTTTGAAAATGATTTAGTCGGTAAAAAGAACTATGTTTCGGCGGTTAAGCAGACGCTGGATGTGAAGGAAAGTCGGCGCCTGGTAGAACACCCATACCCCCATTATATGGATTTAGTACGACGTGAAATGAAACGTATTATGTTGCCGGAAGACTGGCAGGATACCGGGTTGAAAATCTTCACACATTTACAAGTGGATGTGCAAAATGCGGTGCAGCGATCGTTAGCACAGCAGCTTCTGACTGATGGGGAAGACCAAACGTTAGAAGGTGCAATGGTGGTTGCAGACTACCGCACAGGCACTGTCAGCGCACTGGCCGGAGGGCGTTTGAGTCAGGCGATAGGTTATAACCGTGCGTTGCTAGCTTTGCGGCCGATAGGCTCATTAATGAAACCCATTATTTATGCTGCTGCTATGCAGGATTCCGGCATTGGTTTAAATACGCCGGTTGCGGATGAACCGATTACGCTATCAGATAAAGGTGGCGAACAGTGGAAGCCACAAAATTATGATAAGAAATTTGACGGCAGCTTGTTGCTCTACCATGCGTTAGTTCAGTCGCGTAACTTACCCGCCGTTCGGGTCGGTATGGAAGTGGGCATAGACCAACTGGTGAGTTATTTACGCGAACTGGGTGTGACAACTCCGTTGCAGGCTTACCCTTCATTGACCTTAGGTTCTGCATCGTTGTCTCCTATGGCAGTGACACGAATATACACGGCGTTAATGAACAATGGCCATTACCAGCCATTAGCGGCGGTTTCTTCGATTACGACTCACCAGGGCGACGTTTTGTATCGACGTGAGCCACCAAAAGCGAAGAAAGTTTTTGATCAAAGTGTGTCTTATTTAACTCGCTATGGTTTGCATGGGGTGGTGGCTGAAGGAACTGCCAGTAGCTTACAAAGTGCGCTTGCGGGGCAAGTCGTGGGTGGTAAAACAGGCACCACCAATGACTACCGAGACAGCTGGTTTGTTGCCGCTGATGGTGAGCAGGTAGTAACAGTGTGGTTAGGGCGTGATGATAATCAACCCGTTGGTTTGACCGGAAGTAGCGGAGCGTTAAAAGTTGCGGCTGACTTTTACGAGTATTTGCCGCCTTTGAGTATGGCTTTAGATGTGCCTGAGCCTCTGCAAATACAGAACTTTCACCCGACCACGGGGCAAAGAATTCCGGGTGACTGCGACAATGGTCGTGAGCTACCGGCAGAAGCAATCCGGCTTCCCGGGGATATGACCTGTGAAGGCAATATCCGCGAGAAAAGCTGGTGGGAACGTTTATTTGGTGGCTAAAAGCGCCATTGGCTAACGCCCGGCGCTATAATGCAGAGCTACACTAACTGAGCGAAAGCTTTTTCCGCTGCATCGAGTGTTGCCTGAATGTCTTCTTCACTGTGTGCTGCTGACATAAAGCCGCCCTCGAAAGCTGACGGCGCCAGATACACACCCTGCTTTAACATGGCGTGATAGAAGGTTTTAAAGTGCTCCATATTGCATTTAGTGGCCTGAGCGAAGGTAGTAACTTGAGGTTCTTCGGTAAAGAAGAAACCAAACATAGAACCCGCGCGGTTGGTTGTCATTGGAACATCAGCGCGGTCGGCACGTTCCTGCAAGCCGTTGAGCAGGGTATCCACACGTTGATAAAGCTGATCATAGAGGCCGGGAGTGGACAATTGCTGCAAGGCCGCTAAACCGGCGGACATGGCAACCGGGTTACCGGATAGCGTACCGGCCTGATACACAGGGCCGACCGGGGCAATGTAATCCATCACTTCTTTTTTACCGCCAAAAGCACCCACCGGCATACCACCGCCAATCACTTTACCCAAAGTGGTCAGGTCAGGTTTTACGTTGTAACGCTCCTGAGCACCGCCCGGAGCAACCCGGAAGCCGGTCATAACTTCGTCAAAAATTAAGACGGAACCATGGTCGTCGCAAATGCTGCGTAAGCCTTCCAGAAAGCCGTCAACCGGCGGAATGCAGTTCATATTGCCTGCTACCGGCTCGACAATAATGCAGGCTATTTCATCGCCCATTTCAGCGAAAATTTGTTTAACCGACTCAATATCGTTATAGGTGGCGGTTAAAGTGTGCTTGGCAAAGTCTTCAGGAATTCCCGGTGAGTTGGGAACGCCCAGTGTCAATGCGCCGGAGCCTGCTTTAACCAGCAAAGAGTCGGCGTGACCATGATAGTTACCTTCAAACTTCAGGATTTTATCGCGACCGGTATAACCCCGGGCGAGGCGAATGGCGGTCATAGTGGCTTCTGTGCCGGAGTTCACCATGCGCACTTTTTCAATGGACGGTACAATTTTGCGAATAATTTCCGCCATGGTGATTTCGACTTCCGTAGGCGTACCAAAGCTTAAACCACGCCTGGCCGCTTGCAGGGTCGCCTCTAAAACTGCCGGGTAGTTGTGACCCAGAATCATAGGGCCCCAGGAGCCTACGTAGTCGATGTAACGCTGACCGTCTGCGTCGTACATATAAGCGCCGTCTGCACGCTCGAAGAAGATGGGGCTGCCACCAACGCCGTTAAAAGCCCGAACCGGCGAGTTAACGCCGCCGGGAATACTAATTTGTGCTTGAGTGTATAACTCTTCTGAGCGACTCATGTCGTAGCTCCTTTTTATGATTGGCTCTTTACAGTTGGCTTTTTTCGCTGTGCCAGTTGACTGCACATTGGTGCTTATCGACCTGATCAACAACTCCGAGTGTTAATGCAAACAAAGCCATACGAATCAGCACTCCATTGTCGGCCTGACGGAAAATAGCCAAATTGGGGTTTTGGTTTAAGTCGTTATCCAGCTCATTAGCCTCGGCACGGGAATCGCGTGGCAAAGGGTGCATGATCACGGTATTGGGTTTGTAGTGCTTAGTGTAAATATCCTGGTTTAAACGAAACTTGCCACGATATTGATCAGCGTCTTCCGGGCTGGCAAAGCGTTCTTGCTGAATTCGGGTCTGATAAACAATGTCAGCATCGACAATACCATTAACTTTTTCGGTCACAATTACGCGGTGACCGGCATTTTCTAACGTGTCTAATACCGAATCGGGCATAGAAAGTTCACGCGGTGAAATGAGTGTGAATTGAATGTTTTTGTACATTGAGAGCAAGTTGGACAGCGAGTGAACGGTACGTCCGTATTTTAAGTCACCAATCATACAAATGTGCATGTTATCAATGCTTTGCTGGTGATAGGCCAGTTCTTTCTCAATGGTGTACAGGTCCAACAATGCTTGAGTGGGGTGCTCGTTTGCACCGTCACCGCCATTAATGACGGGTACCCGGCTGCCTTCAGCAAACTCTCGAACAGAGCCGGATTTCGGGTGGCGCATAGCGATGACATCGCTGTAGCTACTTAATACGCGTGCCGTATCGTAAAGCGATTCGCCTTTTGCAATGGCCGAACTTTCCATACCCGTAGTTTCACGGACTTCGCCACCTAACAGGTTAAAGGCCGTGCCAAAACTTACCCGGGTGCGGGTAGAAGGTTCGAAAAACAAATTACCAAGGATAGCGCCATCAAGAACACGAGTGCGCGTTTTACGACGAGCATAAGGTTGCATCTTATCTGCAACGGAGAATATATAGTCAATGCTGTCGCGATCGAACTGATTAACAGAAAGAATGTTGGAGCCGGTGAAATTCATCTTTAGGTGCGCCTCCGCCGCAGAATGTCACTGGGCGCACACTATATCAAATCATGCGGCACAAGAGAATCTAATAAGGCTTAACCACAGCTAAAATGATAATTGCGAACAGTGCCAGTACCGGCAGTTCGTTGAATACGCGGTAAAAGCGATGACTGCGACGGTTCTTGCCGGTTTTGAAATCCTTTAGCAGTTTAAAGCAGTAACCGTGGTAAATATAAAGCAAAAACACTAATAGCAGTTTTGTGTGCATCCAGCCGCTGGCAGCAAACCACGCTGAACCGTAGGCAAAAATCAGAGCGACACCGAAAATCAGTGTGAGAATTGCAAAAGGTGTGACAAAGTAAAGCAACCGTCTTTCCATGATGCAGAGCTGTTCATCAACCGCTGGTTTTGCATTCATAGCGTGATAAACAAATAAACGAGGTAAATAGAAAATGCCAGCGAACCAGGCTACCATAAAAGCGATGTGAAGGGCTTTAACCCATAGTATCCATGTCATGCGAGTTCTCTCTGTAAGGCTTTACGAACAACTTCCCAGGTAACAATACCGCAAGGTTGATCGCCATCGGATTCATAAATAAAAACGGCACCACGTCGTTGTTGGCCAATTTCATCATGTACTTCAGCTAATGTCGATGTTACCCGAATTCCTTTAATAGGTGTATAGCTCAGACTGGGGCTGTCGCCGGCATTAATATCGTAAGAGACGAGACGATAAAGCGCCTGATTCTCTTCATTGACCGACATAACAATAACCGTTTTGGCCTGTGCTGACTCAAGCGAGTCGACCAGCTCGTTCTGAGTTGGCTCAAGCAGCAGTTTAAAGTCGGTTTCCATAACATTCTCAACACCGGTTTTCTGTAACGCGACATGCACCGGTGCCAGTTGATAAGGCAGTCCCTGAAGTTCTAATTGAGCGATAAAAACAGATTTAGACTTTAACAGCTGGCTGGATATCAGATAAGCCGGAACAATAACCAGCATTGCGGGAATGATAATCTCAACGCTACGGGACAGTTCCACAATGGCCAGCAGTGCTGCCATTGGTGCATGAATACAGGCTGCCAGAATACCTGCCATTCCCAGTAGGATGAAGCTGTCAAAGGATAAGTCTTGTTGAATTCCCAAGCCGTTTACAGCGCCTACAAATACGGCGGCGATGATAGCGCCAATACCAAATACTGCACCAATTAAACCACCGGGAATACCCATGCCTAATGCAATAGCAGAGGCAAAAAGTTTGGCAAGTAGCAAGGTGGTTAGTAAAGACATTTGACCCTGATGGTTGAGTACTTGTTCAATGGCGGTAAGCCCGGTTCCCAGACTGGTGGGTATAATAACTGCCAGCATTGCGGTAATGAGCCCGGCAAATAGCAGGCGGGTAAACAGCGACATGTCTTTGACCGTTTCCATCACATCCAGCATCAGCTTTTTAAACAACACGCCCACCAGCCCCAGCACAACGCCTAGTAAAACCACCCAGGGCAACTGTGTGGTTGGGATATCCTGTGCCGATAATGCGGCTAACTCTGACGCCACCCCAAAAATTTCCTCGGTGATTAGGGAGCCGACAACGGCTGAAAGCATAACCGGAATGAACACGTGAACTTTGTATTCGCGCAGCACGACTTCCATAACCAGAATCATAGCCGCTAACGGTGTATTAAAAGATGCGGCAATAGCCGCGGCTATACCACAGGCTGCAAGGGTGCGAATGGCATTTTTCGGAGCGTCGAAGTGAAACCCGAGCCAGGTCGCTGCGGCCGCTCCTAAATGAACGGAAGGACCTTCGCGACCAACACTGAAACCTGCAACCAACGCAATAATTCCGCCAAAAAACTGGTTAACACTACTGCGCCAGGGAAGTATGCCGTAATGTTGTTTCATTCGGTGAATGACATAGGGAATTCCCATTCGCAATTGCTTAGAGCCCGATAATTTGAACAGTCCGTAGATGAACACCGCAGCGACAATGGGTAATAAGAATCGGTAAGTGGTTGGTAAAGGCTGTTGCCAATCACTGTCATTACCAACAAGATAAGCGCCTTGTTCAATGGCAAAACGAAAGCCAGCAATCATTAAAGCTGCCAGAATACCGCCGGCCAGACCCATTATACAAATGGCGATGGTGGTCGAAGGCGTTGCCAGCTGTTTTCGCAGTTGTTGACGCAGTGCTGAGCTAGAGGCCATGTAAAAAATGATCCTTACCTAAAACCGTGAGATGACGCTTGCATATTTATCAATAACATATCAGCATAAACGCCTGATGGAAATGAGCTGGAAGTTATGAAGCCCTATTTTAACCTGAAATATTGGCAACAGCGCTGGGGAGCCTTCCCGGTGTTTATCGTAATGATCATAGCTGTCGTTCTGGTTGTGTACTTAGCGTATTTAGCTGGTGTATGGCATGCAAAAGCGTTAAAACAAGAAGTTTCTGAGCAGGAACAGCAGCTTGACCAGCTTTATCAACGGCTGGAGCAAATGGAGTATCAACGGCATGTGCTGCAAGTTGAACTGGATATTGAGCGTTCAGCCAATCAAAGTCTGCAAGATGAACTGAGTGTATTACAAAATGATAATTATGGGTTACGACGTGACTTAGCTTTCTATCAGAAAATCATGGCGCCGGAGTTGCAAGAGGCCGGCGTTATTATTGATTCGCTGACAATTACGCCGAATCGCTCAGAAAATCACTTTCATTTTTCTCTGGCATTATTGCAAATTGAGCAACGGCGTAACTTTGTCCAGGGTAATGTCACGGTGGAGCTCGTGGGACGCACCGCTGGTGATAAAAAACGTTACAATTTACTGGATTTAGCAAACCTTGGTAAGGACGATCGTAGTTTTTCAATGCGTTACTTTTCGTTGTATGAAGGTGATTTCTTGATGCCTGAAGGGTTGGTGCCTGAGCGGGTGGAAGTTAAGGTTCGCGTAACTAAAGGTGGTAACGGAACACTGGAGCGAACCTTTTTCTGGAAAGACATTAACCGGAGCGATGCGACGCCGAGTGTACGCAGTGATGGTAATACTTGACCAAAATACTCAGGTAAGAGAAAATATCAACAGAGTTTAACAGGGGTAGAGAAATCATGAGCAGTTCAGCAGAGCAGGCAATGCCGATTGAGTTCACTGAACAAGCGGCAAGCAAAGTGGGTAAGCTGATTTCTGAAGAAGAAAATCCAAACCTAAAGTTGCGTGTCTACGTAACCGGGGGCGGATGTTCTGGCTTCCAGTATGGTTTTACCTTTGATGAAAAGAAAAACCCGGGTGACATGGAAATTGAGAAAGACGGCGTCACTCTGTTAGTCGATCCTATGAGCCTGCAATATTTGATGGGTGGAGTCGTTAGCTACGAAGAAGGGCTGCAGGGCTCCCGCTTTTTTGTTGACAACCCCAATGCCACCACAACCTGTGGTTGTGGTTCCAGTTTTTCTATTTAAGAGTTAGCTTGGATTCGTCCGAATGGCTGAAAGTTTTCGGCTTTTCCGCTAGAATAACCTCACAATTTTTTGTGAGGTTTTTTTATGAGCGCGTATGCCGAACACATTAAGACAGTTTGTAGCCGCTTTGATAAAGCGTTAGAAGATAATCAGTTTGAATCAGTGCTGGTTTACTCGGGTCAGCCACGAGTCGATTTTCTTGATGATAACGCGCCACCCTACCGGGTTAACCCATTATTTAAGTATTGGGTGCCGGTCACCGAAAGCCCCAAAAGTGCTGTTTTTTATCGTAAGGGCAGCCAACGGCCTACGGTTTATCTGTTTCAGGCTCGTGATTTTTGGCATGCCGCAGTCAGCGTCCCTGAAGAAGAATGGCAGCAGCACGTAGATTTGAAAATTATTGATGATCTCAGCATGTTGACCGAAGACTTAGGCGCCGAGCTAGAGCAGTCGGCCTTTATTGGTGAGGACTTTGCACAGCCGGTGAGTGACTGGAAGGTTAAAGCACGTAACCCGCAAGCGCTCATTGATCATCTGCATTTTCACCGTTCAGTGAAAACCCAGTGGGAAGTCGATAACCTGCGCGAAGCGAATCGATTGGCAGCGAAAGCGCATGTTGCTGCAAAAGAAGCCTTTTACGCGGGTAAAAGTGAACTGGAAATCCACCACACTTATCTGAGCGCTATCGACTTTCGCGAGCCACAGGTGCCTTATAACAGCATTGTTGCACTGAACAGCCACTCGGCTATTCTGCACTACGATGTTTACGATACGGTTCCGCCCAAGCAAATCCGTTCGTTCTTGATTGATGCGGGTGCCCGCTACCGTGGTTACTGCTCTGATATAACGCGTTCTTACGCTTATGAAGAAGGTTTTTACGCTGACTTGGTTGAGGCAATGGATAAAGCTCAGCAAGAGTTATTAAGCGAAATTAAGCCGGGTACCAACTACTACGACTTACATGTATCGATGCATTTGAAAGTGGCACAAATTCTAAGTGACTTCGACTTCATTAAAGGCGACGCACAGAACATCTATGATAAAGGTTACACCAGTGCCTTTATGCCTCATGGGCTGGGTCACTTTATTGGCTTGCAGGTACACGATGTGGGCGGTTTCCTGAAAGACGACAAGGGTAACAGCTACGAGCGCAGTGAACGCCATCCATTCCTGCGTCTGCTGCGGGACATCGAAGTGGGTCAGGTGTTTACTATTGAGCCAGGCCTGTATGTGGTTGATCAGTTGCTCGAAGCGCATAAAGACAGTGCTGATATCAACTGGGATAAAGTCGATGAACTGCGTCCGTATGGCGGAGTGCGTATTGAGGACAGCATTGTGGTCGGAGCCGATGGCAATGAAAACCTTACGCGCGATGCGTTTAAAGAGCTTGGTGCTGAGTAAAGCGTCTATTGATGTAAGACTTTAGCACCTAATATGACCGGGCGACTGGCTCCTGTCACGGCAGGCTGGTTGCCCGGTTTTTTATGTTCATAACACCATCCCAGCCAGGCAAACGCCATAGCTTCAACCCATTGTGGGTCAACCCCTAAACGTTCTGTCGTATCGCACTTAGCCGGTGATAAGAGCTGAGCTAAGCGTTCCATCAGTAACGGGTTCTTTGTGCCGCCACCGCAAAAGTAAACCGCTTCTGGTTGTTGTGGTAGTGTTATCAGTGCATCTCTAATGCTGATAGCGGTCAGCTCTGTTACTGTGCGCTGGACATCTTCAGCAGAGAAACTTCGTTCTGATAAATGATGTTTAAGCCAATCGAGGTTGAACTCTTCCCGGCCTGTACTTTTGGGGGCTTTTTTGGAAAAGAAAGGGTGGCCTAGCAGTTGTTTTAGCAGCTCTGGCTGAACCTGCCCTGAACGGGCAAACTGTGCATCCTGGTCGAAACTTTTATTTGGATAATGATGCTGAATCCACTGGTCAAGCAAGGTATTGGCCGGCCCCGTATCAAAGCCAGAGACCTGCCCTTCTGGCCCAAGCCAGGTAACATTGGCTATTCCGCCTAAATTGATGACCGCGATACTTTGTTGTTCACGGGCAAATAGCTGCTGATGAAAGGCCGGAACTAAAGGAGCACCTTGTCCACCTGCTGCTATGTCCTTGCGGCGAAAATCATAGATGACATCAATACCGGTATTGATGGCCATGCGGGCGGGGTCGCCAATTTGAAACGTGTAGGGCGGTATTAAATTAGGTTGATGACGTACGGTTTGACCATGACTGGCAATTGCGACAACTTCTTCGGGTCCGACTTTGGCGTTTTTAAGAAGAGTTCGAACTGCCTCAACACAGTGTTCCGAGAATGCACTATCTAAACTCCCCAGTTCATCCGCCGACCAGGTACTTGTATGGCTAATAGTGAGTAAACGGCGACGAAGTTCAGGTGGAATTAATAAAGAGAACCGGGCTTCCAGTTTAAGTGAGCCCTGCGTATTTATCTGGACTAATGCCGCGTCAACGGCATCCATACTGGTGCCTGACATCAGCCCGATAAAGCGCTGTACCATTATCGCATCGCCAGATAAACGCGCTTGTTGTCGTTGAGTATCGCCATGACCTGATCAGCATGCTGACGGAAAGAAGGAAGCTCCGATTCAGCCAGAGACTTGGCTTTCGGTAACTCAACGGTACGCGGGTTGCGGTGTACGCCATCGACCAGGAACTCATAATGTAAATGAGCGCCGGTGACACGGCCTGTTGAACCGACACGACCAATGACCTGACCCTGTTTAACACGATCGCCTGTGCGCACATGCTTGCGGCTCAGGTGTAAATACTTGGTCACGTAGCGTTCACCGTGTTGGACAAAAATGTAGTTGCCGTTCAACGATGTGTACCCGGCCGCAATGACTTTACCATCGCCTGATGACATCACTGGCGTTCCGGTAGAAGCCGCGTAATCAATACCATTATGTGGGCGTACTCTACCGGTCACGGGGTGCAGACGACGGGGATTAAAACTCGAGCTTATGTAGGTAAAGTTAACTGGCGAGCGCAGAAAGGTTTTACGCATAGCACGACCATTTGGTGTGTAATACTGACCGTTGTCGTGCAATATCGCTTGAAAATTTTCATCCCGGTTAACAAACTCAGCAGCCAATATTTTTCCGTAACCGACAAACTCTCCAGCAACATAATGGGTCTCATAAAGCACGCTAAACTCGTCGTTTTTACGCAAGTCCAGGGCAAAGTCGATGTCCCAGCCAAAAATATCCGCAATACGCATAATCTGGTTGTCGGTAAGACCCGAATCAATACCCGCGTTCCAGAAGCTGGAGTCAATGACCGCATGAGTAAACTCAGTGCGAACCTCAACCTCTTTGGTTTCTACTTCAGCAACAAAGTTGTCATTTTGGCGAGTGATGATAAGCGTTTCGGTATCGTTTATTTGATGAGCTAACTGGACAAGCTGGCCTTCGTTGTCGGTTGCAAAGCGAAGCAAGTCACCAGGGTGAACCTTACGCAGCAGTTTAGCTTCGTCTCCCGACTCGGTAACGCGATAAAGCTGTTGCGCACTAAAACCGACTTTACTAAATATTTTGGCTAAACTATCGCCTGATTTGACTTGATAGGTTTGCCAGCTGAGTTCTGCTTGTTCAGAGCTTTCGCCAGAATTAGATTGCTCGAAAGCCAGTTCTAATTGGTAACGTTTGCCGGGTATCAGTTGTTCTGCCGGTGTACTGTTTTTAGACGCAGTGGCAGGCTCAGATGGAATGATAAGCAATAACAACAGGGCAACACTGATCGCACTGATCAGAATTTTGTGAAAATGCGGAAGTTGCAGGAACATCCGCTGAATTTGGGTGGCAAATTTTAATGTCATATATTAGCGCACTTCACTTTCTTTATTGTGATTATCCAGTAAACACGCGGTTTACCGCGACTGTTTACGACCACAGAATAACCTTATAACTTCGAGGATAATACGAAAAAATGAAGAATACCAGCTTATTGAGCTTAAAACAGTGTCAAGAATGGCGTAAAATAGCTTGTTTATAAGTTTTTACAGTTGGAGAAAAGAATGAAAACTGAGGTGGCGGAAGCTATTGCCGAGATTACTCGCGGTGCCGAAGAAGTTTTGCTCGAGCAGGAATTGGCTGAGAAATTAGCGAGTGGTAAGCCTCTGATAGTGAAAGCTGGCTTTGACCCAACTGCGCCTGACTTACACTTAGGGCATACGGTTTTGATTAATAAGCTGAGAGTGTTTCAGGATTTCGGCCACAAAGTGGTTTTTCTGATAGGTGACTTCACCGGCATGATTGGCGACCCCACTGGAAAGAACGCTACCAGAAAGCCGCTGACGACAGAGCAGGTTATTGCTAACGCAGAAACTTATAAAGAACAGGTATTCAAAATTCTCGACCCTGCTAAAACGGAAATTCGTTTTAACTCGGAGTGGATGTCGAACATGGGTGCCGCGGACATGATCAAGCTGGCTGCCCGTCAAACGGTTGCGCGTATGCTAGAGCGCGACGACTTTAAAAAGCGCTACCAGAGCAATCAGTCTATTGCTATCCATGAGTTTTTATACCCTTTAGTGCAAGGTTGGGACTCTGTTGAGTTAAAAGCGGATGTTGAGCTTGGTGGAACCGATCAGCGATTCAACCTGTTAATGGGTCGTGAACTGCAAAAAGAAGAAGGGCAGCGCCCACAAACCGTTATTATGACACCGTTACTGGAGGGTCTGGACGGTGTCCAGAAAATGTCAAAGTCGCTAAATAATTATATTGGCATTACTGAATCGGCAAACGACATGTTTGGAAAGATCATGTCGGTATCTGATGAGCTGATGTGGCGTTACTTCCAACTGCTCAGTTTCCGCTCCATTACTGAAATTGATGAGTTAAACGCCGCAGTAACGGATGGAAAGAATCCGCGTGATGTAAAAGTGCTGCTGGCGAAAGAAATTATCGCTCGTTTTCACTCAGAAGAAGAGGCTGAAAAGGCTGAGCAGGATTTTATCCAGCGTTTTCAGAAAAATGCATTGCCGGATGATATCCCGGAACACACGGTACATGTTGGAGCAGAGGGAATGGCCATCGGCAATGTTTTGAAAGAAGTTGGTTTAGTGCAGTCAACATCAGAAGCTTTGCGGATGATAAAACAAAGTGCCGTAAAAGTAGATGGTCAAAAGTTCAGCGACTCTGGTTACATCTGTACGGAAAAAGATTCGGGCGTTTATCAGGTGGGCAAACGTCGTTTTGCTAAAATTAACTTAACCGCGTAACAGGCTGACCAATTAGATAACAGAAAAGGCGCTAACCAGCGCCTTTTCTGTTTTTGCTGCTTTAGACTCTGAAGCTTTTAATTGAGTCCTGCAGTTCATCTGCCAGTTTTGCCACTTCGTTAGATGCTTGAGCCGTCTGTTTCGAACCAGAAGCGGTTTGTTCTGCAATTGAGACGATAGATTCAAGGCGTTCACTAATATCATTTGCAGTACTGCTTTGCTCTTTCGCTGCGTTAGCAATGTGATTACTGCTGTCAGATGCCTGATGCACAGATTCGGTAATGGATTGCAGTGCCTGTGCCGCTTCATCTGACTGCTGAACACTAAGTTCGGCTTGTTCGCGACCGTTGTTCATTACCGTAACCGCACGTTGAGAATCATTTTGCAGACTTTCAATCATGTCCTGAATTTCTTCCGTCGACTCCTGAGTGCGGCTGGCCAGGGTACGGACTTCATCAGCAACAACCGCGAAGCCTCGGCCTTGTTCACCGGCACGTGCGGCTTCAATAGCTGCGTTCAGGGCCAGTAAGTTGGTCTGATCCGCTATTCCACGGATAACATCCAGAATACCGCCAATGTTTTTACTGTTTTCGGAGAGCTGATCGATAACCCCGGATGCACTCTTAATTTCGCGGGCTAAACCTTCGATAGTCGAGCGGTTTTTGTCGGAGATTTCACGAACGCGCTTAGCTTCATCGTCAGAATGTTGAATTTCACGCAATGCCTGCTCGGCGCCATCAACCATTTCACTGGCGGTGCTGTTCATCTCTTGAGTGGCAGTAGCTACTTGCTCAATTTGATTACGCTGCTCGTCAATGGAACTTGTGGTTTCGTCAGAAACATTGGACGATTGTTCAGCGGCTGTTGCCAGCTGAGTCGCGCGATTTGCAATACCTTCGATTAATTTACGCAAGTTGCCTGTCAGCTTATTGGTGTTTGACGCCAACTCACCAAATTCGTCCTGAGCATTATAATCAACTCGTTCGGTCAAGTTACCATCAGCCATAATGTTAAGCATGTGATTAACTCGGGATAATGGTTGACTGATACTGCGAACGGTGTACCAGGAAATAAGAACCGCCAGAGCAATAGAAACAATCGTAATAATACCGTTGAGCCAGCTACTGGTTGAAATGGCATCGGTTACCGAAACGCGAGTGTCTTCAGCAATTCCCCGAACTGCAGCCTGCAAGTTGTCTGATCCGGTCATGAGCTTATTGAGCTGAGTTTGTGACTTATTAAGAGAATCCTCAGCGTCTAAGCGCAGTTGTTGACGGCGAATGACATTGTCAGGGTAAGAGCCTCTGCCCTGAAGGCTGTCAAGAGCGTTGCGAACAGTGGTAATGGCATCATCAACCATTGTTCCGGCGCTACCGGCTGGTTCACTGTCTAAAACCTCCAGACGAGGACGAATGCTGTCAATGTTGATATCGATTTCACTGCGTATAACTTCGGCACCATCCAGCTGGTTCGCTTTGTTTAAGTCATACATTAGCGTAATAAGGCTTGATAAAGACGACTCTATATTATTCGCTTCTCGCGAAATGACGTCATTGTCTGACATATCCATGGTGTCTAACAACATAATAGCTGCGTCATCAATATCGAATGCAATTTCGTCTAACTGAGAGGCTGTGGTCGTTTGCAGCTCCAGGTACTTACGCTGCTGATTAAACAAGCGGTCAATTAAATCGATATACTGCTGAGAGTCTTTTTCAAGAGCATTAATTTTGTCACTTTGACCCGTGCCCTGAATCAGTCTTTTCAGCTCTTTAAGAGAGGAGAAAAGCGAGCTGCGGGATGCTTCAAACTCTTTTTTGTGAGCATCAACCTGGCTGACTTGTTCATCGTGGAAAGTTTCTAATTGCACGCTACCCAGTTCAAGGATATCAACTTTGGCGGCGGCAACTTCATTGAGTGCAGGCACAGCTTTATCGTTTAGGTTATCAACCGATGAGCCAATGCTGTTGATATTAAACAACGAGCTTAAGCTAATGATCAGTAACAGCAGTGTAATGATGGCAAAACCACCAATGACTCGCATGGCAACAGTAATTTTCATGAAACTTTCCTCAGTACTGCGTGATTGTTTTCACTTCCCGGAAAAAGCCGGTTGATAAAAGAATTTTTTACTCTCAACGTTATATAACGTCATATGCTGGCCCCAGACACAGCCAGTATCGAGCGCTACTACATCTTCACGTCGGGTTTCACCCATTAACGCAGCCCAATGCCCGAATATTAAACAATTATCAGATTCAGGCCAAAACTTAAACCATGGCTTAAATGAATCCTGCGATGAACTGTCATACGGATTGTCTTTTTGCGCAAACTCAAGTTCACCATCCGGGTTGCAGTAACGCATTCGGGTAAATGCGTTCACTATAAAACGATATCGGTCGAATTCTTGCAGACTTGAGTCCCATTTTTTGGGAAAATTACCAAATAATTCTTGCATAAAGCTCTGAAACTGACCGCCAGCAAGTACTTTTTTCACGTCATTAGCGTATTGAGTCGCTTCGTCGAGTTGCCACCAAGGGTAAATTCCGGCGTGAGTGACTATTGTATTTGAGTTTTTTAGTTGCTGCAGCAACGGTTGATGGCGCAGCCAGTCAAGCCAGGCAAAACGTTGTTCATCGGCCAGCAGTTCATCGAGCTTATCTTTCGGGTTAGGTCTCCGAAAGCCCAGCAGCACGGCCATTAGGTTTATATCATGATTACCTAATACGGTGTGTACTGAGTCGCTATTTTGATAAAAAAACTGCAGAGCGTCGCGGGAATCGGGGCCGCGTGCAACAATATCGCCGACGCACCAGAGAGAATCACTGGCAGGGTTAAATGCAACCTGAGTTAACAGAGCCTCCAGCTCGCGAAAACAGCCCTGAATATCACCGACAATATAATGACTCATAATTAATGAATAATATTAGGAATAGCCAGACGAAACGAAGGGATCGGAGTTTTAAACGGCGAGCCTTGTTCATCTATCATCAGGTAATGACCTTCCATGGTGCCAATGGGCGTAGCCAAAACAGTGCCGCTGGTGTAACTGAAAGACTCTCCTGTTTTTAGTTTAGGCTGTTGTCCGACAACACCATCACCAGCTACACGGGTGATTTTATTGTTGGCATCGGTAATACGCCATTCACGAGCTTGTAATTGCACCAACTGACTGGATTGGTTGGTTATCGTTATGGTGTAAGAAAATACATATTGACCGACATCAGGGTTTGACTGTGCAGCCAAATATTGTGTTTTAACGTCTATTTGAATATTACTGACTGTCATTCTTGTCCGCTTGTTCAGTAAGCCAGTCGGAAATTCTGCAGTAATCGTCAACCGATAGAGTTTCCGGTCTCGCGCCCGGGTCAATACCCAGTGCTTCTAATTGCTCTGCAGGAACCAGCTGTTTCAGGTTATTTCTTATCGTTTTACGGCGTTGATTAAACGCTGTCAAACATAAACTATGTAATTGCGCTTTATCTTTAACCGGGTGGGGGCTGTCAGAATACGGCTCTAAACGAACAACGGACGACTCCACCTTAGGCGGCGGTGTAAAAGCTGAAGCTGGCACCGCAACCACAGGAGTTACTTTACAGGCCTGCTGGACCCCAATACTGATTCGACCATAGCTTTTTGAGCCGGGCTCTGCAGCTAAGCGCTCTACGACCTCTTTTTGCAGCATAAAGTGCATGTCTTGTACGTGGTCGGAAAATTTTAACAGATGAAAAATTAACGGCGTAGAAATATTATAGGGTAAGTTACCGAATACTCTTGCCGGACTTTCCTCTGCGAACTGACTAAAATCGATACTCAATGCGTCAGCCTGAATGACTTCCAGCTTTGGGCTCAGAAATGGGTGGTGCTGAAGTCGTTCAACCAAGTCGCGATCAATTTCTATGACTTTTAAATGGCCGCTGCGATCAACTGCTGGCTCGGTCAGAGCGGCTAAGCCCGGACCAATCTCTATAAGATTCTCACCCGGCTGAGGGTTAATGGCGTCGATAATCTGCTCAATAATATAATCGTCATTGAGGAAGTTTTGGCCGAACCGTTTACGTACCCGGTGGCCCAAATGGGTTTTGCTTCCGCCTTGGTGTTTATTTACACCTTGGTTTTTACTCATAGTGCGCTGCTCTTGCCATATCGATAGCGGTTTGCATTGCCAGTCGGCAACTTCCGTCATTAATGTTGCCTGTTCCTGCCAGCTCAAGTGCTGTGCCGTGATCGACAGAAGTGCGGATATAAGGCAACCCCAGCGTAATGTTTACCGCTTGTCCGAAGCCTTTATATTTTAGCACCGGAAGCCCCTGGTCATGATACATAGCAACTACGGCACTGGCGTTTTCCAGATACTTAGGCTGAAAAATAGTATCTGCCGGGTAAGGGCCATGGAGATTCATCCCTTGTTCTTTAAGTTGCTCAAGCACAGGCGATATAGTCTCTATTTCTTCTTGTCCTAAATGACCGGATTCACCAGCATGAGGGTTAAGCCCACAAACCAAAATTTTAGGTGATACTTCGCCAAACTTTTTGCTCAGGTCATTGTGCAGGATGGTTAAAATATTGGTCAGGCGCTCTTTCGTTACGGCTTTTGCAACGTAAGCCAGCGGAATATGAGTGGTAACCAAGGCTACCCGCAAGCCTTCGGTAGCTAGCATCATAACCACATCGTTACAGTTAGCCTCGTGCGCTAAAAATTCCGTATGCCCGGAAAAAGCGACACCCGCCTGATTAATCACACCTTTATGCACAGGGCCTGTAACAATGGCATCAAACTCACCTGAGAGGTTGCCGTCGGAGGCTCGTTTCAAGCAATCGACGACATAGTGGCCGTTGGCGGTGCATAGCTCACCCGGCGTTACTTCCTCACAAACAGGGATATGCTCAACCCATAAATGCCCGGGTTGGTGCTGTGGCAGCGTTTCGCCCTTTCGGTAGCGGTGTAACGTAATAGGGAGCTTTAATTGTTCCGCTCTTTGTGTCAATAAATTCTTGTCAGCACAGACAACCACAGCAGCCGACCAGGGCTGCTGTGCGATTTTTATAATCAAGTCAGGGCCAATACCCGCCGGTTCCCCGGCAGTAAATACAAGCGTTGGTATACTCACTCAGCGACTCTTCTTATGTAAGCCTGATCGCGCATTTCCTGTTGCCAGTTGTCGAGCTCCTCGCGGAATTTACGACTGAACAGCATTTGGTAAGCACGCTCTTGTTTATTCTCTTCAGTAGCATCCTGAGTTCTTCGGTCAGTAACTTCAACAATATGCCAACCAAATTCTGTGCGGAACGGTTTGCTTATTGTTTCAACACCGATGGACTCAACTTTTTGCTTAAATTTAGGTGCATACTTATCAGGGCGAGCCCAGCCTAAATCACCACCGCGCGAGGCAGAGCCGGGGTCAGCCGAGTGTTCACGGGCCAGTTCAGCAAAGGTCTTTTCACCACTTTCAATTTGTTCGCGATATTGAATCAGCATTTCCTGAGCTTTGTTATCCGACAAAATAACCGAAGGCTTAATTAAAATGTGACGGGCTTTAACTTCCTGCACTTCGACGGTTTGCTCCCCGCGTTTGTCCTGTACTTTCAGAATATGGAAGCCAATGCCGCTGCGGATAGGGCCAACAACGTCGCCAACTGCTTTACCGTCGACAACTTTGGCGAATAGCGTTGGCATACTGTTAACGGTCATCCACCCCATGTCACCGCCGTCAAGTGCGGCAGAGCCTGAGGAAGAGCGCATCGCTAAATCAGAAAAGTCATTGCCTTTATCCAGTAAGCTTAAAACAGTGTCAGCACGCTCTTTAGCTTTTTCCAGTTCGCTTTGTGACGCATTTGAGTCGGCGGCAATCAAAATTTGGGACAAACGATATTCGGTTTGAACCTCCTGGTTATTATCAATCAGTTTAACCAGGTTATTGATTTCTTGCGGTGTTATCGACACTCTTTGTTGTACAGCTGCACGCTGAACTTGTTGAATAACCAGTTCATTGCGAATGTTTTCGCGATAGGTTGCCCAGCTCATGCCGTTACTGACCATTGCTTCGCGCAGCTGAGCGGTGGTCATATCTTGATTACCCGCAATTTCATTAATGGCTTGTTCCAACTGGCTATCATCAATCTCAATACCCATGCGATCGGCCATCTGTAGCTGAATTTCTTGCAATATTAAACGTTCAATAGCCTGAGTTTCCAAAACTTCGTCCGATGGCGCGTTATTTGCATTGAAGTTTTGACCGCTTTTAACCTGCTGAACCAGATGGTCAATTTGGCTTTGTAAGACTACGCCGTCGTCGACAACGACAACAACACGATCCAAAAGCTGCTGAGCCTGAACTGTGTTATTCAGCAAAAAGGATGATGCGATCAGCACGGCTGCTGAACAAAACATTGCTATTTTTTTCATTATACCTACCACTATTTACTGAGATAAAAAGGACGGCGGTAGCCGTACGTACTTTTCTCAAGCATGTTAATGAGACCACTGCTATCAGAAGCTAACCCACTGATAATAAATTGTATACTAATGCCGTTGTCAAACTGCGTATCACTGTTTATTTGTGTCGCGCTGAATGCAGGCTCAAGATCACGGTTTATACGCCTGTAAGCACTGACCCGTAAGGCCCAGCAACAACTGCTGTATTGAACGCCCACCATAGCATCATTTAGACGGTCATGTGTGAGATCGTAAAAGACATTTGCTGCCACCTGCCAGCGAGAAGTGGCCGACCAAACGGCCTGGGTTCCAACTTGTTCAATGTCGTTATTTAAAATATTGGTTGCTGTTCGATGGCTCACCTGCACCAGGTTTGAGTCATCTCTGCGGAACTCTACTGCGGTCTGACTCTTGCGAGTGCTGTTAAGTTCCGTATCGTACTGAATCGAACTGCGCAGTGACCAATTGTCGTCAACGGCCCAATTGATGTCGGCAACCCATTCACTATTACTTGATGTTGTGGTTTTTTCATTTGCAGCTAACAACTGAGTGCGGCTATCATCAATGTTGTATATCTGACCGATACTTGCTCGTAGTATTTCACGTTCGTTTTGCGTCAGTAAACTGCTACTGACACCGTAAGTTACCTGATTCGCTTCCGCAATTCGGTCCAGTCCTGAGAAGCGACGACTGCGAAACAGACCGTGATAATCATCCTGCAGCAGCGAGGTATCGTAAATACCGATATTCTGCTGGTTTTCATAAGGCACATACAGATATTGAATTTGTGGTGACAAGGTTTGTCGGTATTGATCATTACCTATGTTGACGGCTCGTTCCAGATGCATACGCGCCCGGATTCTGGCGCGGGGCAAAGTCCGGGTGACTTCTTCACTGATAGTATTGTCAGGACTTTCTTGCCGGTAATGCGTGTAGAGGTAAGACAGTTCTGCCTCCGTATCAAATGCCGGCTTTTCGTAACGATATTTCACGCTCGGCTCAATGTGCGCACGAGTCGCATACTCACGAGATTGATCCTGATTTTGAAAGTAGGTGAGTTCGCTATAAAAATCAGCACTAAAGCCTTTCAAACCGTTTATATTATATTCAACGCTCAATTGCGGAAGCGTACGATAAGAGCTTCGGAAATCACCAATAAGCTCGTAGTCCTCAGTCCGCAGCTGTGCGGTCCAGTTCTCATTATCGTAATCCAGTTGGGCAACACGATATAAATGAGTATCTGCGCGGCCGGCAAACTCACTGTCAAAGTCATTTAAATAGTTGTCATCACTAATTTCGGTAGCATCAAGATATAAGCTCAGGTCTTGATTGAGCTTTGCAGAATGTTGAATATGCCAAAGATACCGTTTTTTATTGGCAATTCGGGTGTCGTCATTGCCCAGGTATTCTAAGTTGACTTGACCCGCGTGTTGCTCAAACAAGTAGCGGTACTCAGTTTTTAACATAGTACCGCGTTCAGACATATAAACGGGAGCTATGGTCGCGTCCATATTGGGCGCAATATTAAGGTAATAGGGTACTTCAACTTCAAAGCCGCTGCTTGATGAAGAATCAAACGTTGGGTAAAGCAAGCCGGTTTTGCGCGCATCACTTAACGGAAAGTTAAAGTAAGGCAGGTAAAGAACCGGCACATCGAACAGTTCAAAACGGGCATGCCAGGCTTCACCAAAATCACTGGTTTCGTTTATTTCGATGCGATCGGCGCGCAGTTGCCAGGCCGGTGACTTAGCGGGGCAAGTGGTAAAGCTTGAGTCTTGCAACAAGACCGCTTGTCGGGATAATGACAGTAGCTCTGCATGACCACGGGCGTTATGCTCCCGAATGCGATAGTCACTGTTGTAAAGTTCGGCTTTATCTTTATTAAGGTCAAGAAATAACGAGTCGCCGGTTACATTGAGGTAACCATCACTAAAAATAATGCCTTCTGAGGCGAAAATTTCCTCTTTTTGTTGATCAATGGTAGCTCTTGATGTCGATAGCCATTGTCCGTTGCGCTGAATAATAACGTTACCCGTAAAGTAGGCTTTTTCGTTGGCAAAGATTTCGGCTTTGCGTGACTCAACACCAATGGTTCCTGCTTCAGTTTGCTGTAGCTGTACCGAATCAATCTTATTGCCCTGTGGCTGGACAGCCGCGCAGGTCATGTTTTGTGGCACTTCTTGATTTTGTAAAGCCGCTAACGCACTGCCGGTAAAGGTCAGTAGTATCAGCGGAGTGATAAATCTTAGCAGCAATTGAATCTTCCGTTGGTTTTAATAAATGCATTTATTCGGTTTTGCAGCGCGTGGGTATAATAAAGCAATTTTGTTTGTTTCGCTATTTGGTACACTGCTAGTTTTAAGGCTTTACGACAAAATTTGGTGGGGGTATTTTGGAAGACAAACGAGAAGTGGCTCTGCAGGCTTGGTGTGAAGCCCAAACCGGGGTTTCTCAACCAGCTTTAGAGGTTGTCTCCGGTGATGCCAGTTTCCGTCGTTATTTTCGGGCGACAAACGGTAAGAACAGCCTGATAGCGGTTGACTGTCCGCCGGAAAAAGAACCGATGAAGCCATTTTTAGCCGTTGCGGAAGCCTATGCGAATGCAGGGGTTACGGTTCCCGACGTTATTGCCGCTGATGCCGGGCAAGGTTTTATGCTGCAATCGGATTTTGGTCAAATTCTTCTGCTGAGCAAGCTCCATCCCCGTAACGTCAGACAGTATTACCAACAGGCATTAACCGCGTTACCGAATATTATGTCGGTGCGACGTACTGAGTCAGGAGAACTTCCAACTTTTGATAACGAGCTGCTGCAGCGAGAGTTGTCGCTGTTTAAAGATTGGCTGCTGCAAACGCATTTGGCGTTAGACTGGAACGGTGAAGATGAACAGATATGGCAGGAATTTAGTCAGCAACTGATAAACAATGCGCTGGAACAGCCACAAGTGGGTGTACACCGCGATTTTCACTGTCGTAATTTAATGCTGCTGGATGATGGGCGCATTGGTGTTATCGATTTTCAGGATGCTGTTTTAGGGCCGGTGACATACGATGCGGTGTCGTTATTGCGTGACTGTTACATTGAATGGCCTGATGACTTGGTGAAAGAATTGAGTCAGGGCTTGAGACAACAATTAATAGAATCTGATCAGCTGGCCGCCCACATTGAGCCGCAGCAGTGGCAACAATGGTTTGATTGGATGGGGTTGCAGCGACATACTAAAGCCGCTGGCATTTTTGCTCGGCTGGCACACCGTGACCATAAGCCGGGGTATTTGCAGGATGTTCCAAGAACTTTAGGTTATTTGCAGCGAGTATGCGCTAACTATCCGGAACTTTCAGGCTATAACCAATGGTTAGAAAAGCGTGTCATTACGGCCTGGAAGGAGACATCATGAAAGCAATGATATTAGCCGCCGGGCGAGGCAGTCGCATGCGTCCGCTGACAGATAACCAGCCAAAACCGTTATTGCCGGTTGCGGGTAAACCGCTGTTGGCGTATCACCTGGATAAGCTCGCGCAAGCCGGAGTTAATGAAGTGATTATTAATCATGCCTGGTATGGTCAGCAAATTGAGAATTTTGTTGGCGATGGCAGTCAATGGGGGCTGCAGGTTTCCTTCTCGGTTGAACCTGAAGGTGGGCTTGAAACTGCCGGTGGTATTATTAAAGCGTTACCGTTATTAGGAGACGAACCGTTTTGGGTGATTAATGGTGATACCTGGACCGACTGGGACTACCGGGATTTACCAACTCATTTAGAGGATGAGCAACTTGCGCATTTGATCATGGTGGATAATCCGGTTCATCATCCGCGGGGGGATTTTGCTCTGGACAATGGCCTGTTAATTCATAATGGTTTAGAGAACAAGACGTTCTCCGGTATGGGCTTATACAGAAAAGAGTTGCTGCAGCCTTACCCGGAAGGGAAACAGGCTTTAAAACGATTTTTTGATCGGGCAATAAAACAAAAGCAACTGACAGCAAGCTGCTGGGGTGGCCATTGGACCGATGTTGGCACTCCGGAGCGTTTACATCAACTTAACCAGCAGTTGGAGAAATAGAATGGTTTGGGGAAAGGTTGTCGGTGCGCTGGCAGGTTTTGCATTTATGAAATGGCCGGGAGCTATTTTAGGTGTTTTGATTGGTCATTGGTTTGATCGGGGAATGGCTCAGGACTTCTCTCAAAAAGGGGCGTGGGGGCGCTTTTTATACGGCGTAGAAAAAGCCGCCGGAGATGCCAACTTTATCTACACTTTGTTTGCGGTAATGGGTCATGTTGCCAAGGCAAAAGGAAAAGTGACAAACAGTGATATTGCACAGGCGCAGGAACTTATGCGCCGTTTGAACCTCAATTCAGACGCAACCCGCGAAGCGCAGGAAGCTTTCAGGGAGGGTAAAGAGCCAACATTCCCTTTGCAGCAAGTCATGAAAGATTTTAGCGCGTCCTTTTACGGTAACCGCGATGTATTGCAGTTGTTCATGGAGCAGTTAATTGGTCTGGCGTTAAACGACGGAGTTTTAGAAAAGTCAGAACATGAAGTGCTGGTAAATGTTGCCAAGTCTCTTGGTTTTACCCGCTTTCAGTTGGACCAGTGGCTCATGATGGAGAAAGCGGCTTTTCGTTTTCATCAGCACAGTCGGCAGCAACATCAACAACAGCGTAAAACCACCAGTCAGGATGAAATTAACAATGCGTATGAAGTGCTTGGTGTAACTGCCCAAAACAGTAATGCAGAAATTAAAAAAGCGTACCGTAAACTGATGGCAAGGCATCATCCTGATAAGTTGGCATCTAAGGGGTTACCTGAAGAAGTTATGAAGCGCGCTCAGCATCGGGCTCAGGATATTCAGGCAGCTTATGAGAAAATCAAAGAAAAGCGTGATATCCGCTAATAACAATAGCCACTAGAAGCCGTGGAACTCTAGCCACCCTTTTATGGTGGCGGTTAATTCACGCTGCCCGGCATTACCGGAACTGACCAATTGTCGCTGACGGTAAGCCGGGTGTTGGTATTTATTGGCCAGCTTTTTACGCAGTTGCCAGTGTTCGTTAATCCAGCGGTTAGCTTCAGCGCTGCGAATATCCAGTACCGGCAGTTGTGACTGAGCGACACGATCGGCAAGCTCCCGGTTGTACTGAAATTGCGGTATGTACGCATTAATTAACACAATAGCGTCAGGCATTAGGGTTGGTTCGTTTTCAAGCAACCGCAAGGTGATATCGGCGGTAATACCTTCAACCACCCACACCGAGAATCCCGGCCGGCTTATTGTTTCTTCAAGCAGTAAAGTTATGCGTTGTTGCAAGGCGCCCATCAGCGGCGTAAAGACTTCTTCATCCGCAGCCTCGGGGAAGTGCGTTCTACTAGCGGGAGTTTGCAGATTGTCTGTACGGATGTCATTGTCAGGCGGAGTTAAAGCCCAGGTGGTCCAGCCAAAATCAGGCGCGTTTTCATAAACCGGACGAATATAAAAAGACTGCAACGGATGATAGTGCCAGTCGGGTAAAAGTAAGATTTGACCGCGTTCAAAGGCTTGCAGGTATTCCTTTTTCAGGGCCAAATAGCGCTCGTCGTTATCACCGGACAACCAGTGTAACTGGTCTTGAGGTAAATAACGTTCGAGGTCGTCCTGGCTTACTGCAGGGCCGCTGCAAAGAGCCGCCAGCAGTATTAATGAATAGCGTTTCATGCAGCTTATATCGGCCACTGCGCTGACAGCTTGAGTGCAAAATATTAAAACGGAACGGGGCTATGGAACTCTATCGGCTGTTCAGTTTGTGGATGCGTTACGGCAAGATATTCAGCGTGCAGTAGCAACCGTTCAGCCGCTGAAAAGGCTTCGCTGTGTGCATAGAACTTATCGCCTAATATAGGGCAGCCAATGGCCTGCAGATGCACTCTAAGCTGATGTGAGCGGCCGGTATGAGGGGTTAGTTCAACATCGCTGCAGCGGCCATCGAATGTAATAGCCCGATAAAAGGTTGTACTGGGCTTGCCGATGGAAAAATCCATGTGCTGGCGAGGTCGGTTAGGCCAGTCGCAAGACAGTGGCAGCTCTATTTCTCCCTGCCAAGCGGGCAATTGACCCCACACTCTTGCCCTATATTTTTTCTGCGTCGTGCGGTTCTGAAATTGTCGGTTCAGGTGGCTTTGCGCCGCTTTGGTTTTGGCCAGCAACAAAATGCCAGAAGTTGCCATATCCAGTCGGTGAACCACTCTAATTTCCGGATGTACCCGCTGAACCCGGGCGTAAACAGAATCTTTGTGCTCAGGCCGTTTGCCTGGAACGCTGAGTATTCCGGGCGCTTTATTAACCACCAGCAACTGGGCGTCCTCATAAAGTGTTTTGAGAAACGGGGTTGTTGGTGGCTGATAATGAAGCAGCGTCATTAATGATTATTGATTAGAATACGGACAGACTGTAGCGATAATTGCGGGCGCTCAAGAGCAGAAGTGATTTGCTCTTCACGCCAGTTTATGGCTTCTATTTCGCTGCTACGCACCGATGGGTTCTTCTGCTGCAAATCAAGCAGTCGGGTGCGTTCGTGTTGTAAGGCGTTCAGCGCAGTTTGTTTTACCTGCTCAAGCTCGTTTTGTTGCCAGTCACGTGCTTGTTGTTGGCCTGAATGGATCAGTTTTTGCGCGGATTTGCGCAGTTGCCGCAGTATCTGACGGGCTGTTTTCTTATCAATAAAGCTGGCTTGTTGATCCAAAAGCTCGCGCGGGACTTTGGCAGAAAGCTCCTGGCCTTGCCCATTAAATAACAAACGTAAGCTTTGCTGTGGACAAAACTCCTGCAGCGCTGCGGCTTTAGGTGCCGGCACCAGGCTGGCAAAGTCCAGCTCCAGGAACCAGTTACCGGCCGGAATAGCTGGGTTTTTCAGTTCGGCAACGCAAGTACTGCCAAAGTCGTCTGTCGTTAATAGTTCCAGTGCGGCCTGCACCATCGGGTGATCCCAGCTGAGAAAATCGGTGTCTTCAAAGTTAAGCGCAGTAATTCGGTCAAAGGTTACGGTGACACCATCGTCCGGCAGCCCGGGCAGACTACCAACACGCATATGCTCGCCCGGACGGATAAACCAGCGCTCCTCATCCAGCACTTCATTGTTAATACCAAAGCGGTCGCAGAAGGCAATCATAAAGTCGGCCAGCGTGTCTGTATCGCTGTCGCTATTAATTTGTGCAATGATTCTTTCTGCGGTTTCAGGACGACACGCATTCAAAGCCTGCAGTTTATCCTGACCGTCGCGGTTGCGTTCTAGCCAGGTGCTATGCAGCTCTGTCGTTTGCTGTAACAAGTCATCGCTCAGTGGTTTATGTTCGGCAATAGCCTGCTCAATATCTGCGCCAAAAGCATCGTATAACTTACGACCTATAGCATTACATTGACGGAAGGCATTCATTCCCTGTTCGTACCAGGGCAGCAGTATCGCTTCGGTTGAAGCTTGGCAATAAGGCAGATAGATATCAATGTCTTGTTGTTGACCAATTCTATCTAAACGGCCGATACGCTGTTCCAGCAGGTCTGGGTTGGTCGGCAAATCGAACAGGATCAATTGGTGCACGAATTGAAAGTTCCGGCCTTCGCTGCCAATTTCCGAGCACAGTAAAATAGGGCTGCCGTCTTCCTCACTGGCAAAAAAGGCGGCTGAGCGATCGCGTTCGGTTAGTGTCATTCCTTCATGGAAAGTGGCGGCTTGCACGCCAGCCAGTACACGTAAGGCTTCGGATAAGTCCAGCACCTGCTCTGCTGTTTTGCATATCAGCAGCGCTTTTCCCGAGCGGTTTTGTTTTATGTGTTCCAGTAACCAGTCAATACGCGGATCTTCCATCCACCAGGGCATATCTTCATCGGGTTCGCACTCATCCAGCTCTACCGGATGAAAATGACGTTGCGGGAAACCGCCAATGTCGGCGCGGCGGTTGCGGAACATAACGCGACCCGTGCCATGTTTATCCAGTAAGTCATCAAGCTCAGTCGAATCTGTAACCGACTCGGCCTGTTTTGCCAGTTCTTTGTAGTGTGCTTGTTCTTCCTGAAAACTGGCAAAGTCGGAGAATCTATCCGGGTCCAATAACTGCAGACGCTGAAAATGTCCTTCGGCACCTTCTTGTTCAGGCGTTGCGGTTAATAGCAACAAACCGGGTACCGCTTCGCAGAGGTTTTTAACTGTACTGAACTCAGGCGCATCAGGTTGCAGATGATGAGCTTCATCAATAACCAGCAGATCAAACTCGGCTTCAGGCAGCGCCTGGCTCCAGCGGGATTCATGCATAAAGCGGCTGCTGATAATAATGTGTTGCTCGGTCAGAAACGGGTTTTCATTGTCCACTTCTGCCTGTTCACAGCGCTCGTCATCGAACAGGGTAAAGTTGAGCGCAAAGCGGCGGCGGAGTTCGACCAGCCATTGGTGCATTAAAGATTCCGGCACCACAATAAGTACACGCTGTGAACGTCCGGTGGTCAGCCGGCGTTTAATGATCATACCGGCTTCAATGGTTTTGCCGAGGCCCACTTCGTCAGCCAGCAACACCCGTGGGTGATAACGGTCAGCAACCGTTTTAGCAATGTACAACTGGTGTGGCAGTAAATGGGTACGAACACCTAATAACCCCGCCACTTCACTGGCCTGATGATGTGCCAGATGTTCACTGGCCTCGCAGCGTAGCTGATACATGTCGAGCCGATCAGCCTGACCGGCCAGTAAGCGGGTTAATGCCGGGTTGCTGTCAACTTGGTGAGAGAGTTGAGTTTCAGGTACAACGACTGACTCTTGCGTGTCATTGTGCACTCCGTGATAGGTCACAATGCCTTGTGACTCAGTCAACTCCTGGATGGTAAAACTCCATCCTTCAGCATGTTTACCTTGCTGCTGAACCTGGAGTTGATAGCGAGCCAAAGGGGCCTCCTGAGCCGAATACAGTCGCACTTCACCGGTTGCGGGGAACATCAAGGTTAAGTGACGACCTTCGGCCTGGGTAATCATGCCCAGCCCTAACTCGGTCTCTGTTTCACTTAAGTAACGCTGTCCAACTCTAAACTCACTCACTACACACTCCCGCACGCTGTTTTCTATGGTCGCAATGGTACGCAATTCATACACTAATTCCGAGGAAAAATTTATTTCTGTCACCGTTCTGTCATGAATTTTAGGCTAAGCTGTAAGAAAAGAATAATCACAAGTATAGGTATGCGCTAATGACTAAAAACACCGGCAAGTTCTTTATTCTGGATACCAATATTCTTCTGCACGACCCACTTGCTTTCCTTAACTTTGATGAACATAACGTGATTGTCCCCATGGTCGTTCTGGAAGAACTGGACAAGATAAAAGACCGCAACAAGGATGTCAGCCGTGAAGCTCGTGTGGCTATTCGCTCGTTAGAGGAAGTGCTGAAAGAGGCGACCCCTGAGGAAATTGTTGCCGGAGTGCCTTTAAACCGCATGCATGGCGAACATAAGGCTAATGGAACTCTGGCTATTTTTCCTGACTATCAGCTGGAGCAAACTGAATCGATGTTGTCTTTGCGTGAAAATGATCATCGAATTATTCAGGCGGCCCTGAAAATTCAACGCGAGCGCACACCGGCTGGTGTGGTGCTGGTGACCAAAGATATTAATATGCGCCTGAAAGCGAAAGGCGCGGGTATGAAATACGTTGAAGATTATCGTACCGACCAGCTTATTGACGACATTCGTTTGCTGACCAAAGGATTTTACCAGTTTGAGGGCGATTTCTGGTCGCAGGTTGGTGAAGTACAGACTCAGCAGGAAGGCCGGGACGCTTACCACACCGTAAGCCGTGAATTACTGCCGCAAATTTTTGCCAATGAATACCTTATTGATTCCACCAATAATTTTGCTGCGCGAGTAGAAGAGTACAATAACCAAACCGTCACCTTAATGGATTTGAGTGTTGAACGCATGATGTCTTATGGCGCCTGGGGCGTTCACCCCAAAAACATTTATCAGGCTATGGCGTTGCATGCGTTACTTGATACCAGCATGGATATGGTTATTCTGACCGGCCCGGCAGGCAGTGGCAAAACGTTTCTGGCTCTGTCTGCGGCCTTACAAATGGTGGTGGAGCAGGGAATTTACGAAAAAATTATCGTGACTCGCAATACGCCCGAAATTGCTGAATCGATTGGTTATTTGCCGGGCACCGAAGAAGAGAAAATGGCGCCCTGGTTGTCGGCAATAACAGATTCGCTGGAGGCTCTGCATAAACAGGATGAGAGCATGGAATCGAGTCTGAACTACATTATGAAAAAGGCCAATATTCAGTTTAAATCATTAAACTTTATGCGTGGGCGAAGCATCCAGAACGCTATAGTCATTTTAGATGAAGCGCAAAATTTAACCGCATCTCAGTTAAAAACCTTAATCACTCGCTGTGGCGAAAACACTAAGTTAGTGGTGTCGGGTAACCTGGCGCAAATTGATAGTTATTATTTAACGGCTGTTACCTCCGGCCTGACTTATATTGTCGAGCGATTTAAAGACTATCCGGGCAGTGCGACAATCAACTTAAATGGCGTGGTGCGAAGTCAATTGGCGCAGTTTGCCGAAGAACATTTGTAGTCAGTTAAGCGGCACGACGGTGTATTGTCCGGTGCTGACCTGGAATTCTGTCTGGTCACCGACCTGGCCCAAAGGCATAGCGGCAGGGCCTGTGACATCAACCAGGACATAATTAATGCCGTCATGCTTAACCGTAGTGTCTTCAGATCGCCGGCTTATGGAAATACCAAAGACGGCGTGTTTAGGCAGATAAATGATAGCCATTTGGGGTGTTTCAATAATTTGTTGTATAACTGCCGTCATTAAGGTGACTTTGCTGTCGCAATCGCCTTGGTTGTAGTAGAGCAACTGGTTTGGCGGAACGAATCCGTCGCCGCGACTATCCAGCTTGTTGTTTAAATCGTTATAAGGAATTTGCTGAATAAAACTGGCGATAAAATTAATGTAGTTGCGCTGTGTATTGTTACCCAGTTGTTCTCCAATCGCCTGTATCAGCGGTCGTATTGTGGGAGTGACTTCGCGCGCTATGGCCGGATGATCAGGGATAATACCCTGCTCCCCCGGAGGCAGAGTGAGTTTACGGTAATAATTAGCTTCCAGGTAGTCGCTCCAACGCTCATTGTAGTATGTGCGTAAACGCTTTTTATAATCGTTAAGCTGCTGTCGTTTCTGCTGTGTTCTGGCATTGGCTGTAATCATTTCAACCGACTGTTGGCGAGGGGTTAAGCGCGCCTGAATACCCTGCCATTGCTGTTGACGAATATAACGATTGAGTTGGTGAGCAAGCTCGCGTTGGCTTCGCTCAAGGTTAAATCCCCGGTAGCGTTTCAACGGCAGTAAGAAATCTTTTTTATCAACCTGGAAGGTAAAAGCTTGTTGGCGGTTATCAAAATCACGCCACTGGTAAGAAAAATTAAGTTGGCCGTCATCGCTTTCATTGAGCTGAAAGAAGTTTTGGCTGCTAGCCGTTAAGGGAAAGAATAAGAGTAACCAGACAGTAGCACAAAGTTTACGTGTCATTCTGGTTACTCCTGTCAGCCTCTAAAACTTCATTTCAGTAATAGGACTGTCTTCAAATTTAAGGTCAACCTGATACTCAACACCGCCGGAACGGATGAAAAAATACGTCTTGTCTTTTTTAAAGATGTCCTGTAGTGGGACTAATTTAATGCCCGGACGGCGTTCGGCCGGCATATCGGTAAGCTCTACTAAAGCTCGCGAAACCAATATATTTTGGTAACGGGGACCAGTAATTAAAAGCAGTTTTTTATTTTCGTCTTTCAGTAAAAGAGTATTACCTGTCACTGAATAGGGTTCTTCATTACCAAACAAGGCCAGCTCCTGTCGCATCAGTTTATCACTAACAACACTATAACGAATTATTGCTTTTTGGCAAATAAGCGTTCATAAAATCTTCAACAATAATGAGGGCGGCTTGGCTATCGACAAGCCCTTTGTCCAATTTTCGGAAACCGCCTTGGTTAAATAAGCTCTCGCGAGCAGCGGTTGAAGTTAACCGTTCATCCTGAAAAGCCACCGGTAAACCAAAGCGACCATGCAATCGATTGCCGAACTTCTTTGCTCGTTGAGTCAACGGCTGTTCGGTACCATCCATGTTTAAAGGCAGACCGACAACCAGTTGCTCCGGCTGCCATTTAGCAAACAACTTTTCAATAAGCTGCCAGTCGGGTATGCCCTCTTTTGCTTTGATAGCCGCTAATGGTGAAGCTGTTGCAGTTATTGTCTGACCAATTGCAACGCCGATACTTTTGGTACCAAAATCAAAGCCAATAACGGTGCTCATGCGTGCCCAACATCCGGTCCCAGTTGCCACACATCAAACCCCAGCTGGTCTGTAGCTTTTTGCCAGCGCTGGCTGGATGGTGTCGTGAATAAAAGTTCAGGATCAGCCGGAATAGCCAGCCAGGAGTTTTGACCCAGTTCCTCTTCCAGCTGTCCGGCTTCCCAGCCTGCGTAACCCAAGGTCAATAAAAATTGCGGTGGCGCAGCCGATGACCCTAATGCTTCCAGAATGTCGCGCGAGGTGGTGACCATGATGTCATTACTCATTTTCTGGCTGGCGCGCCAGTTGTCCTGAGGAGGGTGAATAACGAATCCGCGTTCTTTACCAACAGGCCCACCCTGATAAACATTGCCTTGCAGGTGCTGGTTATTTTCTGGATAAACAATTTCAAGTTTATCCAGCAGCGAAGTAACTCTCATATCTGCAGGCTGGTTTATCACTAAGCCCATGGCCCCTTCTTCGTTGTGTTCGCAGATATACGTCACGGTCCGTTTAAACATCGGGTCGTTCAGCATTGGGGTTGCTATCAAAAAATGATTCTGCAAATTGTTCATCGATTCAACGACTCCTTAACGATAATCTCTGTTAACTCTGTTGGGACGCATAGTTGAATTTCAATTCAACTTTGCTTCTACGGCCCGGAACACTAATTCAGCGATATTAATGTCATAAGCGTTTTCAATTTCACGCATACAGGTGGGGCTGGTGACATTAATTTCGGTAATACGGTCACCAATAACGTCCAGCCCTACAATAATCAGCCCACGTTTTTTCAGTTCAGGGCCGACTTTACGGGCAAGCGTCCAGTCGCTGTCTGACAATGACTGGGCACGGCCGCTGCCACCTGCGGCCAGGTTACCACGGGTTTCGCCGGCGCTGGGAATACGAGCGAGCGAATAAGGTACCGGCTCACCATCAATAATCAGAATGCGTTTGTCGCCGTCTTTAATTTCAGGCAAATACTTTTGCACCATAGCGTAGCGCTGACCTTTGTCGGTCAAAGTTTCAATAATAACGCTTAAGTTACTGCCATCGGCACCGACTTTAAAAATTGAAGCGCCACCCATACCATCCAGAGGTTTTAAAATGACATCACCGTGTTTTTTATGAAAGGTTTTAATGACATCGGATCTGGAACTGACCAGAGTGTCGGCAATAGAATCCGCGAACCATGAGGTAAAGAGTTTTTCGTTACAGTCGCGCAGGCTCTGAGGCTTATTCACTACCAGACTACCGCGTTGCTCGGCTAATTCCAGAATTTGTGTCGCGTATAGAAACTCGCTGTCAAAAGGTGGTTCTTTGCGCATCATAATGACATCAAAATCTTCCAGCGGACGATACGTGCTGTCACTTAAGCTGTAAAAATCAGTTTTTTGATCGCGAACTTCAATTTCCCGGGCAAATGCCATGGGCTGGCCGTTATCAATGACTAAGTCACCCAGCTCCAGATAAAAACATTGGTAACCCCGCGTCTGAGCTTCCAACAGCAAACGAAAACTGGTGTCTTTTTCGGTTTTTACGGCGGCGATTGGATCCATCACCATAGCTAACTTTTTCATGTAAACTCCTTTAGCTTAAGTCGCCAAACTGATATTGCACGGCGGTTAGCGCTGAGAGCGCGGCGGTTTCTGTTCTTAACACTCGCGGGCCTAAACGCATCGGTTTGAATCCTTGTTGTTCAGCATTACTGACCTCGTCATCCGTAAAACCGCCTTCAGGACCAATGAGTAATTGTATTCCTTTATCGGCTTGCTGAAATGAAGACAGCGGTTTTTTCGCGGTTGGATCTAAAGTCAGGCGAAGCCCCGCGAAGGCGTCTTCAATAAAGTCACTTAACTGCAGTGCTGGTTTCACTTTAGGAACCACACTGCGACCGCATTGTTCGCAAGCTGAACGGACAATTTTTTGCCATTGTAGCTGCTTCTTTGCAAGCCTGTCTCCATTGAGTTTTACTCCGCAACGCTCACTGAACAGCGGGGTTATTTCTGTTACGCCTAATTCGACTGACTTTTGCAGTACAAAATCCATGCGGTCACCGCGCGAAATGACTTGTGCTAAATGAATATTGACCGGTGATTCTGACTTATTAGCCTGACTGCGGGTTGCTATAAAATGTGCTGATTTTTTCTCAACTGAGGCAATAGTTGCTTCGTAATTCTGCTCATCACCATTGAATAGAACAATGGTATCCCCTACGTTTAAACGCAGGACTTTGATCAGGTGCTGAAACGCATCCCGACTCAATTCAATTTCAGATTGTAACGTTATAGGGCCCGGATGATAGATCCGTGGTACTCGCATTTCACCAGCCTTAACCAGACTTTCAGACGTCCAGAAGTAGAAAAAAAAAGAATGATCGATTATATTATGCAGCCAGTATTAACCGATTTCATCAAAATTAAGGAATAGTGGGTTTATGTCGCGTCACCTATTTACATCAGAATCCGTGTCCGAAGGGCACCCGGACAAAATTGCCGACCAAATATCCGATGCGGTTTTAGACGCTATTTTAGCAGAAGATCCAAAATCCCGGGTGGCTTGTGAAACCTTTGTCAAAACCGGAATGGTTCTGGTTGGTGGCGAAATAACCACCGAAGCCTGGGTTGATATCGACGACTTGACCCGTAAGACAATCCAAGACATTGGTTATAATCATTCAGATATGGGTTTTGACGGTGCGTCTTGTGCCGTTCTGAATGCTATTGGCAAACAGAGCCACGATATTAATCAAGGCGTTGATCGTGCGGAACCAGAAGAGCAAGGCGCCGGCGATCAAGGCTTGATGTTTGGTTACGCCTCAAACGAAACTTCAGTATTAATGCCTGCGCCTGTGACTTACGCGCATCGGGTTGTGCAGCGTCAGGCACAAGTGCGGAAAAGCGGACTTTTAGATTGGTTACGCCCGGATGCTAAAAGTCAGCTGACCTTTGTTTATGAAAACGGTAAGCCGGTGGCTATCGATACCGTTGTGTTATCCACTCAGCATAGAGAAGATATTGCTCAGGAAACGTTGCGTGAAGCGGTGATGGAAGAAATCATTAAACCGGTATTGCCGGAGCAGTGGATTGCCAAAGACACACAGTTCCACATTAACCCAACCGGGCGTTTCGTTGTCGGCGGCCCTATGGGGGATTGCGGTCTTACCGGGCGTAAAATTATTGTCGACACTTACGGTGGTATGGCGCGCCATGGTGGCGGTGCATTTTCCGGTAAAGACCCGTCCAAAGTTGACCGCAGTGCAGCTTATGCGGCGCGTTATGTTGCCAAGAACCTGGTGGCGGCTGGCTTAGCTGAACGTTGCGAGCTACAAATTTCTTACGCCATTGGGGTGGCAGAACCAACGTCTATTAGCATTGATACCTTTGGTACATCAAAGTACTCAGAGGAACAATTAATTGCATTAATCCGTCGCCATTTTGACTTACGCCCTTACGGATTAATTAAAATGCTTGACCTGGAGCGTCCAATTTACCATCAAACGGCTGCATACGGGCACTTTGGCCGGGACGAATTCCCTTGGGAAAAAACCGACAAAGCCGCCGATTTACAGGCTGATATTTAAACAATAATTCGCCTATAAATTTGCTTGTACCCCCTGAAATGTGGAGAATACGCGCATCGCAAGTTGCTCTTCATCTTCCAGGGGGTTTTTCATGTCAGATCGTCAATATATCGCCAACGCTATCCGTGCACTCAGTATGGATGCGGTTCAAAAAGCTAAATCAGGCCACCCCGGAGCGCCCATGGGTATGGCAGATATCGCAGAAGTCCTTTGGCGTGACTACCTAAAGCATAACCCCAATAACCCCGGCTGGGCTGACCGTGACCGTTTTGTCTTATCAAATGGTCACGGTTCAATGTTGATTTACTCATTACTTCACCTGACAGGTTATGATCTCAGCATTGAGGACTTGAAACAGTTCCGCCAATTAGATTCAAAAACTCCCGGACACCCTGAATATGGTTACACTGCGGGTGTGGAAACGACTACCGGACCGCTGGGACAGGGACTTGCAAACGCCGTGGGGATGGCTCTGGCTGAGAAAGTATTAGCCGCGCAGTTTAACCGTGAAAATCATGAGATTGTTGATCATTACACCTACACCTTCCTGGGTGACGGTTGTTTGATGGAAGGCATTTCGCACGAAGCGTGTTCACTGGCGGGTACCCTGGGTCTGGGGAAGCTCATTGCGTTTTACGATGACAACGGCATTTCCATTGATGGAGAGGTTGATGGCTGGTTCACCGACGATACCGCGAAGCGTTTCGAGTCTTATGGCTGGCACGTGATTAACCAAATTGACGGACACAACTCAGCGGCAATCACACAAGCAATTGAGAGCGCCCGCGCTCACCAGGACAAACCAACGCTGATTATTTGTAAAACCGTTATTGGCTTCGGAGCACCGAATAAACAGGGCTCTGAGAGCTGTCATGGTGCGCCCTTAGGCGATGACGAAATTGTCGCTGCGCGCAAGCAATTGAACTGGCCGCACGACGCTTTTGAAGTACCGGCAGATGTTTACCAGCAATGGTCGGCGACGGATAAAGGGGCGGCGGTTGAGTCTTCCTGGAATAAGCGCTGGGTTGCTTATGAGCACGAGTATCCGCAGCTGGCAAAAGAACTGAAGCGTCGTCTGAATGGCGAATTGCCGGAAGGCTTTGAGAATTCAGTACACAATTATGCGAAACAACTGCAAAGCAGCCCAGAAGCTATCGCCACACGAAAAGCGTCGCTAAATGTTTTGAATGAGTTTGGTCCGAAGTTACCTGAACTGTTAGGCGGTTCTGCTGACTTGGCTGGATCAAACCTGACATTATGGAACAATGCGAAGGGCATTACTGCGGATGATAGCAGTGGTAACTATGTCTTTTATGGGGTACGCGAGTTTGGTATGTCAGCCATTATGAACGGCGTAACCTTGCACGGCGGTTTTAAGGCTTATGGTGCGACTTTCCTGATGTTTATGGAATATGCCCGTAATGCGGTGCGCATGTCGGCGCTGATGAAGCAGCCGAGTATTTTTGTTTACACCCACGACTCTATCGGACTGGGTGAAGATGGACCTACCCATCAGCCGGTTGAGCAACTGGCTAACTTACGGCAAACGCCTAATTTGCAATGCTGGCGCCCATGCGACCAGGTTGAAACAGTGGTTGCCTGGGGGGCGGCAGTGCAAAGCAGTAAAACCCCATCTGCCTTAATTTTTAGCCGTCAGGGAATGCAGCAACAAGGGCGCGACGACGAGCAACTAACCAATATTGCCCGTGGCGGTTACATTCTGAAAGATTGCGATGGCCAGCCCGAAGTGATTCTGATTGCCACTGGCTCGGAAGTTGATTTAGCCATGAACGCCTATGAACAGCTCACCGATCAGAACCATAAAGTGCGCGTTGTGTCTATGCCATCAACTAACGTGTTTGATATTCAGGATACCGATTACAAAGAATCGGTATTGCCATCAGAGGTTACTCGGCGCGTTGCGATTGAAGCCGGTATCACCGATTTCTGGTACAAATATGTTGGTCTTAACGGCGAAGTGGTGGGCATGAAAACCTTTGGTGAGTCTGCGCCGGCGGTCGATTTATATCAGCATTTTGGTATTACTATCGACAATGTTGTGGCAGCGGCTAAACGTTTGTTAGGAGCATAAATGAGCGAACCGACTCGTATTGCGATTAATGGCTTTGGTCGTATTGGCCGCAGCTTTTTGCGCGCTTTATATGAGAATAATTACCGTGACAGTGTGCAGGTGGTGCTGATTAACGAACCTGCCGCGTCGGAGGCGATAGCGCATTTACTGAAATACGACTCCAGCCACGGACGGTTTGGCGAAAAAGTGTCGCAATCGGGTGATACGTTAACGGTCGCCGGCGATGTTATAGCTTTGACCCATCAGACTGAAATTGAAGCCATTGACTGGTGCGCTCATCACGTTGATATTGTCATCGACTGCACCGGCGTATTCGGCAGTCAGGCCGATGGCCAGCTCTACCTTCAGCAAGGCGTAAAGCGCGTGCTGTTTTCTCACCCGGGCAAGCCCGACGTTGACTTCACTGCAATTTACGGAGTGAATGAGAAAGAGCTTACTATTGAGCATAAAGTCGTTTCTAACGGCTCCTGCACAACAAACTGCATAGTGCCGGTGATCAAAGTGCTGGACGACGCTTTTGGTATTGATTCCGGCGCCATTACAACCATTCACTCCGCTATGCACGACCAGCAGGTTATTGATGCCTACCATTCGGATTTGCGCCGAACCCGCGCCGCCGGGCGTTCTATTATTCCGGTGGATACGCGTTTAGCACGAGGCATTGAACGTATATTACCGCACTTAGAAGGGCGTTTTGAGGCCATTGCTGTGCGGGTGCCAACCACTAATGTGACCGCAATGGACTTGAGCGTTACGTTAAACAGTGACGCGACTATTGAGCAAATCAACCAGGTTTTGCGCGAACACAGCGAACAGCAGCTGGCCGGAATACTGGACTATACTGAAGAGCCTTTAGTCTCAATAGATTTTAACCATGACCCGCATTCATCCATTGTTGATGGCACGCAAACTCGTGTCAGTCATAAACGGCTGGTTAAGTTGCTGTGTTGGTGTGACAACGAATGGGGATTCGCCAGTCGTTTGCTGGATACCGCAAAAACAATGGCTAAACAAACAGAACATTCAGTTTAGAGAGGGTATTACATGTCTGTCATTGCTATGACCGATTTGGATTTAAATAACAAACGCGTCCTGATTCGGGAAGATTTAAACGTTCCGGTTAAAAATGGAAAAGTAACCTCCGATGCGCGACTAAAAGCAGCACTGCCAAGTATTCAAAAGGCTTTGAAAGCGGGGGCTAAAGTCATGGTGATGTCTCATCTGGGGCGTCCAACGGAAGGCGAATACGATGAGCAGTTTTCGCTGCAACCCGTGGTTGACTACCTAAAAAGCGCGCTGGATTGTTCTGTTCGGTTGAGTAAAGACTACCTCGATGGTGTTGAGTTGAACGCCGGAGAACTCGTAGTTTTTGAGAACGTTCGCTTTAATGCTGGCGAGAAAAAGAACGATGACGAGCTGGCTAAAAAGTTAGCGAAGCTGTGTGATGTTTACGTGATGGATGCCTTTGGTACCGCACACCGTGCACAGGCATCGACTCACGGTGTTGCTAAATACGCACCTGTTGCTTGCGCCGGGCCATTGCTGGCCGGTGAATTAAAAGCTCTGGGTAAAGCGCTGGAAGAACCGAAGCGGCCGTTAGTAGCCATTGTCGGTGGTTCAAAGGTTTCAACCAAACTCACCGTATTAGAGTCGCTGTCGGGTGTTGTTGATCAGCTGATTGTGGGTGGCGGAATTGCTAACACCTTTGTTGCAGCCGCTGGCCATAACGTGGGTAAATCATTGTATGAGGCTGACTTAACCGATGAGGCCAACCGCTTAATGGCGCAGGCTAAAGCCAAAGGCGGCGATATTCCTTTACCGCTGGATGTGGTAACCGGCAAAGAATTCAGCGCAGAGACAAAAGCCGAAATTAAAGCCGTTAATAGCGTTGCTGATGATGACATGATTTTTGATATTGGTCCTGAAACAGCAGAACAATTAGCGTCTATGTTGAAAAACGCCGGCACAATTGTCTGGAACGGCCCGGTCGGTGTTTTTGAATTTGAGCAATTTGGGCAGGGGACAAAAAACATTGCCAATGCCATTGCACAAAGTGATGCGTTTTCAATTGCCGGTGGTGGCGACACTCTGGCTGCAATTGACCAATACGATATCGCTGATAAGATAAGTTATATTTCAACAGGTGGCGGAGCGTTCCTGGAATTTCTGGAAGGTAAAACATTACCGGCCGTAGAAATTTTACAAGAACGGGCTAAAGACGCCTGAAAACAAGTTTTTAATTAAGGAGTATTTTTATGGCCCTGGTGTCATTACGACAGTTACTAGATCATGCCGCAGAGCATAACTACGGTGTACCCGCATTTAACGTCAACAATCTTGAGCAGATGCGTGCAATTATGCAAGCGGCTGACGCAACTGATAGCCCGGTTATTGTGCAGGCTTCAGCAGGCGCTCGTAAGTACGCCGGTGCTCCTTTCCTGCGCCATTTAATTCAGGCGGCAGTTGAAGAATGGCCACATATTCCAGTGGTTGTGCATCAGGATCACGGTACATCTCCGGGGGTCTGCCAGCGTTCTATTCAACTGGGCTTTAGCTCCGTTATGATGGACGGCTCATTGCTGGAAGACGGTAAAACTCCTGCTGAATATGACTACAACGTAAAAGTTACCAAGCAAACCGTAGAAATGGCGCATGCTTGCGGTGTTTCTGTTGAAGGTGAGCTGGGTTGCTTAGGCTCTCTTGAAACCGGTGAAGCGGGTGAAGAAGACGGTGTCGGTGCCGAAGGTAAACTGTCGCACGAGCAGTTACTGACTAACCCGGAGGAAGCTGCTGAGTTTGTGAAAGCGACTCATGTTGATGCGCTAGCTATTGCTTGTGGTACTTCACATGGTGCCTACAAATTTACCCGCCCACCAACTGGTGATATTTTAGCCATTGATCGCATTAAAGAGATTCACCGCCGCATTCCGGGTACACACTTGGTCATGCATGGTTCATCATCGGTCCCACAAGAGTGGCTTAAAATTATTAATGAATTTGGTGGCGAGATCCCGGAAACTTACGGGGTACCGGTTGAGCAAATTCAGGAAGGAATTAAACATGGCGTGCGTAAAGTCAACGTCGATACCGATTTACGTTTGGCTTCAACAGGTGCTATTCGTCGTCATTTGGCTGAAAATCCGTCAAACTTTGACCCGCGTAAATTCTTCATGGCGGCAACAACGGCTATGGAAGATATTTGCCGGGCGCGCTATGAAGCCTTTGGTTGTGCCGGTATGGCCAGTAAAATTAAGCCAATTAACTTAGAGTCAATGTTTCAGCGCTACGACAACGGCGAATTAGACGCGATTGTTAAGTAACGCAGGCGCTTTGTAAAAGACACAAATAACGAGGTTAGTGTGCGATTTTCTTTATTATTCGCAAGTTTGTTTTTACCTGCAGCGGTCAGTGCGCAAACATTTATGTTTGACGACGCAAAGGACGTTGATACAGAAGCTGTTGAGCAGTGGGAAGCCAGCGCTGAATTTGGTTTACTTTACACTTCTGGGAATACTAAGACCGAAAGCCTGAAAGGCAAGTTCAATGCGTCGCGCGACATTCAAAACTGGCGCCATAAAGGTGTTTTTGATTACTACACAGCAGAACAGGAAGACCAGGAGACCGGAGATAGTGTAGAAACTGCGGACCGCATGTTTATATCGGCTCAGACGAACTATAAGTTTGCTCCTGACAGTCGTGACTCAATGTTTGTGTTCGGTTCCTATGAAGACGACGAATTTAGTGGTTTCGAATATCAGGCGACGGTAGCAACCGGTTATGGTGCCCGTTATCGTTACAATGACGATATTTACGCTGACTACGAAATTGGTCCGGGTTATTCGAGAACTAAGCCCGTGCAAACTGACAATGAGCCCTCAGTCCAGTCAGAAGGCTCGATGATCTTGCGTTTAGCGGGTGGATTGAACTGGAAAATTAGTGAAAATTCTCGTTTTAATGCGTTGTTGTCATCAGAAGTTGGTGAGGACAATACCAAGAGCAAAGCAGAGTTTTCCGTTTCAGCGAATATTAACAGTTCACTGGCAATGAAGTTGTCACTGGGAGCAAACCATAACTCTCACGTTTCAGATGAAAGCATTGAAAAGCTGGATACAGAAACAGCAGTTACTCTGGTTTACTCTTTTTAGAATTTGCGAGTTGATAACCGACAAGCCGTGGCTATTGCCACGGCTTTTTTCATTAACATGTCATAAAACCGTCTTAAACTGGTTCTCTATTCTCTACAGGGCTGGTTTATGCGCGTTTCAACTTTTAGTCGTAGTTCTTCATTTTCTCTGCTGGGTTTGTCTTTATTGTTTTTGTCTGTGCTTATATGGGCAAATAACCAGCTGCGGCAATTTGAGCAACAGCAAGAGGTTTATTCGTCTATAAAAGAGAAGCTAATGGTTGAGGTTGTAACTGAACTCAGTGGTTATTTACAATCTGGTAACGCACTTTTGTTGAACAAGGCTGAAGTTTCAGTCAGTGAGGTTAGTGCAGAACTAGATGCCTTGAATTTACCAGGTACCCGGTCTATACAAAAACAGCTGAATATTATTGGCACTCGAATTTCAAGTGATTATCGTGCGATAGGAAAGCTTTCTGGACAAGAATCTGCGTTGCTGGTCAATGCAGAACGCTCGATGTTTAACGAATTATCAAGCTTGTTCGACTATGCACAAAAAGGCAGTAGCAATAACCCATCGGCGGCAGAAAGTTACCTCAGTATTGGGAGCGATTTAGTGCTGTTAATTGCTAATTTGGTGCACACAAGAGAGCGGCTGTTCAGCGACGAGGTAGATAAGCAAGCATTAAGGCAAGTGCTTAAAGCAATCGAAAAAGAAATAGAACGGTTACAGCAGTTACCGGAACTGGGCGTAAAAGAAGAGCTGCCTGACCAGTCTATGATGTTGGTGGCAAAAGAAGCGAAAGAACTGGGTCCAAAAATAATTTCAGAGATGAGTAATTTAGTTCGGCGTTACCCTAATGAACTATCTTCAACCTTAAAGCTTATTCAGTCTCGCCAGCAGGCTTTCAATTCAATTTCCGATGATATCGCGACTGTTCAATCTTTAGCCGTAGAAGTAGAGCAGAAACTTTTGCAAAAACAGCAAGCTAGTTTGATGCAGATAAAGCTGGCTCTGATTGCTTTAGTCGCTGTTTTGCTGCTGTTTTCGATACTGAACTTTGTATTGCTAAAACGTATGGTACTGACGCCTTTGAGGAGTCTGCGTGATGCCATGGAGACTTTGCTGAGAAAAAAAGAATTAAACTACTTACCGAACGCCGATCGCGATACAGAAATGGCCGAAATCGCTTCATTTTTTAACGGTATTCTGGAACAAACTCAGCGCCGCGACGAGGAAAAGTCTCAGCAAATGACGGTGGTCAATGAAGCGTTAAAACGAGTCATACAAGAATTACAGCAAATTGTTCAGTCATCTGCAGACACGCAGGCATCAGCTTCCACAACTATCCAGGGCATTGAGGATTTAAGCGAGCTAACTCAAGAACTCAACCAGTGCACCAATACTCTTGAAAAGAATGCACTGGACACGCAAGACTCAATGAAACATAGCCGTCAGCATATTCTTAAATTAAAAAGCGCCTCAGAGCTGAATGAAAAAGCAATTAAAACGGCCAAGCGTTCCGCCGAAGAGCTGGACCACTCGGTAAAAGAGGTAAAAGACGCACTGTCTATTATTTCAGGTATTGCGGATCAGACCAACTTGCTGGCACTGAATGCGGCAATTGAAGCAGCCAGAGCAGGTGAGCAAGGACGCGGTTTTGCAGTGGTGGCTGATGAAGTCCGACAGTTGGCGCAAAAAACGCAGTCTTCTCTTGGTGGCATTAATGATTCTTTGAACCAGTTAACCGAGGCATCGCTTTCCATTGAAAATGGTTACCAGGAAATAGCCGAAGCCAGCGATTCCCAGCAGCAATTCGTTGAACGCTTGGTAGAAACTGCAAATGAGGTTTCGACTCAGGCGCAGGCTTCAACCGAAGAAGCTAAAACCTCATTCCGGTTAGCGGAGCAGCAAGCAGACAAAGTTAACGGTTTTTCAGTTCAGTTGCAGCAATTAGTGAACGAAATGAATAACGCGCATGAGTTGTTAAGACAAGTGGAAGCGCAGGTGGGCACTCAAAGAGTGGAAATAGAACGGGCATTTAATGTTTGAGTAATTAATCAAATCTTACGGTTTTCTTTATCCCTAGATTTCGCTAATATTCGCGCCAGCTAACATCGGCTGAAGAAATCGGATAATGTTATGTCAGTAAACTCATTTCTTGGGGTATTTGCTAAATCTCCAATTAAACCGATGATTGAGCACATGGATGAAGTGCACCGCTGCGCTTATGCGCTTAGAGATTTCTTTAAAGCGGTTTATTCGAAGGACTGGCAGAGTGCAGAAGTGGCTCGTGCAACCATCGTAAAACACGAATCAAACGCGGATGATATGAAACGTAAAATCCGTCTGAACCTCCCTGGTGGCTTATTTATGCCGGTAGAGCGTGCGGATTTGCTCGAGCTTGTCTCTCAGCAGGACAAAATTGCCAATAAAGCCAAAGATATCTCCGGTCTGGTCACCGGACGCGAACTGATCATTCCAGAGCCATTAGTAAAAGATTTTGACGCTTATTTAAGTCGTTGTCTGGATGCAACCGATAAAGCTCGCGAAACCATTGGCGAGTTTGATGACTTGTTGGAAGCCGGATTCAAAGGTCGTGAACGCGAGCTTGTCGACAACTTTATTATAGAACTTGATGCAATTGAAGCTGATACCGACCAACTTCAAATAAAATTGCGTCAGGATCTGCGTAAAATTGAACTGGATATGAACCCACTTGATGCGATGTTCTTATACCGCATTTTGGACTGGGTTGGCGATTTAGCCGACTTAGCCGAGCGAGTAGGTGCACGTTTTGAACTGATGCTAGCACGCGTCTAAGCGGAGTCTGATTGATGGATATTATTTCTAGCTACAGCCTCCTGCTTATCGGGATGGCCGCAGTTTTCGGTTTCTTTATGGCCTGGGGTGTCGGTGCAAACGATGTTGCTAACGCCATGGGTACCTCGGTTGGTTCAAAAGCACTGACAATTAAGCAAGCCATTGTCATTGCCATGATATTCGAGTTTGCCGGCGCTTATCTGGCCGGCGGCGAAGTCACCAATACCGTTCGCAAAGGTATTATCGATTCCGCGTATTTCGTGGATCAGCCTGAACTGCTGGTGTTTGGTATGATTTCCGCTCTGTTAGCCGCTGGCTTTTGGCTAATGTTCGCTTCCTATCTTGGCTGGCCGGTATCAACCACTCATTCGATTATTGGTGCTATTGTTGGATTTTCTGCTGTTGGTGTCAGTATGGAATCCGTGCAGTGGGCTAAAGTTGGGGGGGTGGTTGGAAGCTGGGTCGTCACCCCTGCCATCTCCGGCTTTATTGCCTATCTCATATTTATGAGTGCGCAAAAGCTGATCTTTGACCGATCAAACCCGCTGGAAATGGCGAAACGCTATGTACCATTTTATATGGGGTTAGCAGGCTTTGTTATCTCTCTGGTGACGATAAAGAAAGGCCTGAAGCATGTAGGTTTAGATCTCGGAAGCTTAGAAGGGTACCTTTGGGCAATAGCGGTTGCTTTTGTCGTGTTTATTATTGGCAAAATTGCGATTAAGCGGCTCAAATTTAACCCATCTGATGACATTGACATGCATTACACCAACGTGGAGAAAGTTTTTGCAGTGCTGATGGTTGTAACTGCCTGTGCAATGGCTTTTGCGCACGGTTCAAACGATGTTGCCAATGCTATTGGTCCGCTTGCCGCTGTCGTCAGTGTGGTAACCAGTGGCGGTGACATAGCCAGTAAAGCACAATTGGCCTGGTGGGTATTACCTTTAGGCGGCATTGGTATTGTTGCGGGTCTGGCCATGCTGGGAAAACGTGTTATTGCAACCATTGGTAATGGTATTACGCACTTAACCCCAAGCCGTGGTTTCGCCGCAGAGCTTGCCGCTGCGACAACGGTGGTTCTTGCCTCCGGTACCGGGTTACCTATTTCAACCACGCAAACGCTGGTAGGTGCTGTACTGGGTGTTGGCATGGCTCGCGGTATTGCCGCTTTGAACTTAGGTGTTGTCCGCAACATTGTTATTTCATGGGTGGTGACCTTGCCGGCAGGCGCCATTATGTCGATTATTTTCTTCTACATTCTAAAAGCAATTTTCGGCGTCGATTAAGCTTGCGACAAACAGGCAGCCTGTAACAGTGACAGGCTGCCTGCTTTGCAGTAAAATTCGCGCATTATTACCTATCGCAATTGCAGCGCGGATATGTCACATACGAATCATTCTTCTCTAAAAGTCAGTGACTTTTCATTTGAGCTACCCGACGAACTGATTGCGCGCTATCCGCAGGAACAGCGCAGTGCAAGTCGTTTACTTTCGGTTAACTCGAGTGAAAACAGCATAGAACATAAACACTTCAAAAATATTGTTGATGAACTAAATGCCGGAGACTTGTTGGTGTTTAACGATACCCGGGTTATTCCGGCTCGCCTGCTGGGCGAGAAAGTCTCTGGCGGTAAAGTTGAAGTTTTGGTTGAACGTTTACTGGATGATCACCGTGTATTGGCTCACGTTCGCGCCAACCGAGCGCCTAAAGCGGGCGCTGAATTAGTGTTAGAAGGCCATGTAAAAGTCACCATGCTGGACCGCCATGACGCTCTTTTTGAACTGAAGTTTGAGCATGACGAAACGGTCTTAGAATTGCTCGAGCAACATGGGCACATGCCGCTGCCGCCTTATATTGACCGCCCGGACGAAAGCTCCGATAAAGAGCGTTATCAGACTGTTTATAACCGTGAACCGGGTGCCGTTGCGGCACCAACCGCAGGTCTGCATTTTGACGATGATATTTTGCAACAGCTGCGGGACAAGGGCGTAAACTTTGCCTATGTAACCCTGCACGTAGGCGCAGGTACGTTTCAGCCTGTGCGTGTTGAAGACATTAATGACCACGTTATGCACAGCGAGTACGCTAAAGTCAGTGCCGAAACCTGTGATGCTATAAAGCAAACAAAGGCTGCGGGTGGACGAGTTGTCGCTGTGGGCACCACGTCGGTTCGCTCACTCGAATCAGCCGCTCAGGCTGCAACGTGCGAAATCATTGACTCCTTTTTTGATGACACCGATATTTTTATTTTTCCCGGTTACGAATTTAAAGTGGTCGATAGCCTGATCACTAACTTTCATTTGCCGGAGTCCACGCTCATTATGCTGGTTTCGGCATTTTCAGGTCGTGATTTGATTATGAAAGCCTATAATGAGGCCATTAAAGAACGCTACCGTTTCTTTAGTTATGGCGATGCTATGCTGTTGCAGCGCTAAACTTAATACACTGAAGTGAACACTTATGACAATGAAATTTGAATTAGATAAAACCAGTGGGCGTGCGCGTCGCGGGCGCATGGTGTTTGAGCGCGGAACCGTAGAAACACCGGCATTTATGCCGGTAGGTACCCTGGGTACGATAAAAGGTATGACACCGGAAGAAGTGAAGGAAACCGGCGCACAAATTTGTCTGGGTAACACCTTTCACTTAATGCTGCGCCCGGGTACCCAAATTATCCAGCAACATGGTGACTTGCATGACTTCATGAACTGGGATAAGCCTATTTTGACCGACTCGGGTGGCTTTCAGGTGTTCAGTCTGGGAGAGCTGCGCAAAATTACCGAGGAGGGCGTGACTTTCCGCTCACCTATTAACGGTGAAAAAATCATGCTGACCCCGGAAAAATCTATGCAGGTTCAGCGCGAACTCGGCTCAGATATTGTCATGATATTTGATGAGTGTACGCCTTTTCCGGCCACTCAGGGGGAAGCACGCAGTTCAATGGAGTTGTCGTTGCGCTGGGCCGAACGTTCAAAGCAAGAACATGGCGATAGTAAAGCGGCTTTGTTTGGCATTATCCAGGGTGGAATGTACGAAGAGCTTCGCGATATCTCCTTAAAAGGCCTGACTGATATTGAGTTTGATGGCTACGCAATTGGCGGCCTGTCGGTCGGCGAGCCGAAAGAAGATATGATGCGAATTCTGGAGCACACCGCGCCGCAAATGCCGGAACAAAAACCGCGTTATTTAATGGGCGTGGGCAAACCGGAAGACTTAGTGGAAGCTGTGCGGCGCGGTATTGATATGTTCGACTGCGTTATGCCGACCCGAAATGCCCGTAATGGTCATTTGTTTATCAGTTCGGGCGTCGTTAAAATTCGTAATGCCGTTCATCGCACAGATACCTCGCCGTTAGATGGCAACTGTGATTGCTATACCTGCAAAAACTACTCACGCGCGTACTTGCATCACTTAGATCGCACCAATGAAATGCTGGGCTCGCGCCTGAATACCATTCATAATCTGCGGTTTTATCAAAAAGTGATGAGTGATATGCGCGATGCCCTGGATACGGGGACTTTTGATGAATTCGTACAGGAATTTTACCAGCTAAGAGATCAATCCGTACCGCCGCTGGATTGATATTGACGTATTTCACTATGTAATTCCCGGTAGCGGTCAACATCAGGCCGATGTTTGATCGCTGCATTTATCGAATGCGCCGCCGAGCCCTTCCACCTTTCAACCAGATGCGGCTGCTCACTATTCAGCCGGGCAAGGCCCAGATACATTTTTGCTAAAAAGTAATGGGCAGCCGGGGCATCGTCATAACTTTCGGTTTCTCCAAACTCGTTAATCGCATTTAGTAACATGGTGGTTAGCTGAGCGTTACTAAACAGCTTTTCTGAGTTTAGGATAAATTCAGCGCGTTTTCCGTGGTAGTTCAGTTTGTTGGGTCTATCCGAAATTAAGTCATCAAAATGAATCAGTGCTGACTCAGCTTGGTCAGCGGCTTGCTGGGTATAGCCATCGTTGGCTAAGTGTTGAGAATAATGCGCAAAAACCAGTGCATGTTCGTAATGGTTCTGTTCAGTTGAGTAACTCTCAAATAAGTGTTCTGTTGTTGGTTCACGTAAAAAAACAAAAATAAGAACAATAATGGCTGCAACGGTGACATTAGCAGCGGCAAATTTAAAAATTCGCTTTTTAGACTGATAACGATTAAGCCAGCTGCTGAGCTCTTGGCGCAGATCATCGCAATTGCGAAAGCGTGAGTTTGGTTCTAACGAGAGTGCTTGTTTAATCATACGGCTTAAATTCGAGGGAATTTGACCTTGGTATGTAATGGGTTGCTGGAAGAAATGTTCGGGCTTCATTTTGGTCAACAAAAAGAGAAGCAGAGAACTCAGCTGATAGATATCCCGTTGAATGCTTGCCGGCGAACTTGGCGCCGCAATACTGAGATCAACTAAAACCGCCTCTTTATTGTGTTGGGGGGCATTTTCAGCCTCAACGCGTAGCATAATGTTGTGTAAATTGATGTCATTGTGTGCATAGCCGGCTTCATGCATGAGGCACACGCCCTCAGTCAGCGAGTGAACAACTTTCACCGTGTCATAAACCGACATTGATTTTTGCAGCTTACTGAGTGGTTTACCTTCAATGTATTCAAGCACCATAAACAGCGATGATGAAGGAATTTCAGGCTCACCAACATCAAAAACCCGGCAAAGCGCAGGGTGATCAACACTCGATAATAAGCGAGCCTCGTTGACCAATCTATGACGACTGACAATAGAGGGCGAACGTGCAAACTTAATGGCAACATTGCGGTTTAAACGTTGATCGTGGGCTTTATAAACCAAACCGCTACCACCTTGCCCCAATAACCTAATGCACCGATAACGTGCCGGTATTGGGTAAGGAAAAGTTGTGTCTGGATGTTCTTCAGCCAAATTTTCATCCTTACTGTTAAGCCGACGACTAGTTTAACGATGACGAGCATCAAACAACAGGCTTAGCCACGGTGTTAATGAACTGTTGAAAAAACGACGTCAATTGACATCACTGAAAATTAATTGACCAACTGGTTAAAAAATAGCAAATTTAAGCTATGATGAACTTTATAAAAATAATAAAGCAGGAGTTAGCACTGATGCAGGCAATCAATGATGTTTTAGCAAACAGTGGATTCAGGCAATCTGTTGAAATCCAAATTAAACATAACGACGGTTACAAACGCCTAAATATGACGCTGGTGGGGCAACAGTACCCAGATTACCTTATTTTAGAGCTGTCCAGACAGTATTGTTGGCAAGATGCTTTGCCGCTGCTGGTCTCGGAAAAAACGGTTGGTCTGAAAACGGTGTCTCATGCCGGAGAACAGATAACCGGCGTTGGTGATATTTTGCACATTACTCAGTACCCACAAAAATTAATATTTGTCAGTTATCCCCGAGAGGCAGACATTCAAGTATTAAGATCATCACCAAGAATTGCGGTGAACTGTGAGGCTAATCTGCAATTTCGGTTGAAAGATAAACTCAGTGACCCTTTTTCAGGAAAGGTTGTCGACATTTCCGATAAGGGTATAGCTTTTAATTACCGCGGCACCTTGCCTATCGATACCCATACTGATCAAGAGTTGCCGGCTGAAGTAAGAGTAAAAAACAGCGATGATACAATCACTTTTCAAGGACTTTTAACGAAAAGCACAAAGTCGGTAGGCCCGCAGTTGTGGCAGTTTGGACTCTCTTATAAACAAAAACCAAATAATTTGCAGGATTTAGTCAGTAAGTTATTACTGGAGTCTGCGCCAGTCCGCGAGTTGCTTAGCGATAATGATTCAGGATGGGAAGCGTCGGATAAGACTTTACAAGCCGAATCTGAGTCGGTACAATTTAGCACCAATTGAGCCCGTAGTGGTTAACTTTTAACCGAAATAGATAATTTATCCGAGGTGATTTTTTAATGCCAGTCGTTAAAGTGAAAGAAAACGAGCCGTTTGACGTAGCTTTGCGTCGCTTTAAGCGCTCTTGTGAAAAAGCAGGTGTTCTGTCTGAAGTTCGTCGTCGCGAGCACTATGAAAAGCCGACTTCAGAGCGTAAACGCAAGAAAGCTGCTGCGGTAAAGCGTCACGCGAAAAAACTGTCTCGTGATAACGCTCGTCGTACGCGTCTTTACTAAGACTTTTTTTACGACAATTTGAGTGTTCACTTTTCCGTAAAGTGCTGAAAGCCGTGACTGTATCGTCACGGCTTTTGTGTTTCTGCTAGTTTCTGTTTTCGCAACTCCGGTATTGAGACAATATGGCAGGCTTGATCCCCAAAAGCTTTATTCATGATTTGCTTGAACGAGCAGATATCGTCGAGATAGTTGATAGCCGTGTGCCGTTGAAAAAGGCCGGCAAGAATCATCAGGCGTGCTGCCCGTTCCATAATGAAAAGACACCTTCATTTACGGTCAGTCAGGATAAGCAGTTTTACCATTGTTTTGGCTGCGGTCAGCATGGCAATGCCATAGACTTTTTGATGGAATTTGATGGCTTAAACTTTCCCGATGCGGTAGAAGAGCTCGCCGGCATTATGGGCGTTGAAGTTGTGCGCGAGCAGCCGGAAAACCCCGAGCTGGCGCACAAGAAACAGCAGCAGGTGCAAGACGACGCCAAGCTAATGAGTAAAACGGCCCGGTTTTTCCAGCATCAGCTCAAGCACCATGAGAACTCAAAACGGGTTATTGATTACTTAAAAGGCCGGGGCTTAAGTGGCGAAACAGTAAAACGTTTTCAAATTGGCTATGCACCCGACGCCTGGGACAGTCTGCTCAGCACATTCGGCAGCGCAACTCAGCAACGGCAGCAACTGCTGGAATTGAAACTGATCAACCGCAACGAAAAAGGACGGCATTACGACTTTTTCAGAGACCGGGTGATGTTTCCAATTCATGATCGCCGTGGTCGGGTTGTGGGTTTTGGCGGACGCATTATTGATGGTGACGGGCCTAAGTACTTAAACTCCCCGGAAACTCGCTTATTTCATAAAGGCAGTGAGCTTTACGGCTACTGGCACATGCAGCAAGCCGTAAGGAAACCTGAACAGGTTTGTATTGTTGAAGGTTATATGGATGTCGTGGCGCTCTCAGAGGCTGGTATCCATTACGCAGTTGCTTCACTGGGAACGGCTACTACCAGTGAACAATTACAGCGATTATTTCGTACCAGTAATAGAATTGTTTGTTGTTATGACGGCGACAGAGCTGGCCGGGATGCCGCCTGGAGAGCGTTAGAAAACGCACTGCCGTTACTACGCGACGGTTTGGATATGGCATTTTTGTTTTTACCCGAGGGGGAAGACCCGGACTCAGTGGTAAAAGAACAGGGTGCAGAGGCTTTTGAGCAGCAATTAAAAAAAGCAACGCCATTCACTGAGTATTTCTTTGAGCATTTGCAGACAGATATTGACGTTAGTACTGACGCCGGACGGTCTCAGTTACTGAATATTGCAAAGCCACTTATTGAAAAGTTAGCCAGTGATTATTATCGCGATACTTTAATGCAGCGATTAGCGGAAAAGCTTCGTCGCGAGACATCTCAGTTGGAACGTCACTTTGATAAACCACAGCGTCATGCGCGGCCTAAAGAAAGCGTCAGAATGACACCGCTAAGAAAAGCCATTGCTTTGTTATTGCAGTATCCTCAGTTAGCGCAGTCTATTCCGGTGAAGGAAGAATTACGGGGACTGCGGGTTAATGGTATTGATTTACTGATAGCCCTGCATAAGCAGTGCGCAGAACGACAAATGACAACGGCACAGGTATTGGAAGGCTGGCGCGATACAGAATATTATCAGCCTTTGCAAAAACTGGCGTTGTGGCAACATCAGCTTGATGACGATAACGTTGAACAAGAATTTAACGATATATTTATTTACCTTATTGACCAATATTTTGAGCAGCGTGCTAATGCGCTTTTAAAGAAAGAGCAGGAAGGGGCTCTGTCTCGGACAGAGCGTCAAGAATACCAGACACTCATTCAGTATTTGAGTAAGGCAAGATAGTACATCTGAGTGCGCCTTGCGCTAGCTTAGAGGTCAGTATTCTGTTATGCTATTGGGTCATTTTGGATACTCTACATTCACAGTCACAGGTGGAACGTCTGTATGCAGCAGAATCGGCAATCGCAACTTAAGGTCCTTATTGCGAAAGGCAAAGAACAAGGGTTTTTGACATTTGCTGAAGTCAATGACCATTTACCGCAAGAAATTGTTGATTCCGATCAGGTTGAAGACATTATTCGCATGATCAACGACATGGGGATCCGCGTGTTTGAAAGCGCACCCGATGCCGATGACTTGATGATGGCAGAAAGTGCTGCTGATGAAGACGCTGCCGAAGAGGCCGCTCAGGCATTAGCCTCTGTTGACGGTGAAATTGGTCGTACGACTGACCCCGTGCGTATGTACATGCGCGAAATGGGAACGGTTGAGCTACTGACTCGTGAAGGCGAAATCACCATTGCCAAACGCATTGAAGAGGGGATTAATCAGGTTCAGTGCTCTGTTGCTGAATACCCTGAAGCCATCAATTTCTTGCTCGATCAATGGGATTCCTACGAAGCTGAAGAGCTGCGTTTAACCGATATTATTTCCGGCTTCATCGACCCTGACGAAGTAGACGAAGCTCCTGTGACCGCTACTCACATTGGCTCTGAGCTTCCGACCGAAGAGTTGAAACATGAAGATGACGAGGATGACGAAGAAGCGGATACTGGCATTGATCCAGAGTTTGCACGAAGCAAATTTAATGCGCTGCGCGAGCAATACGAAGTCACTCGCCAGGCAATAGCTGAGCATGGTCGCGATGGCGCTGATGCCCGCGTTGAAATTGATAAGCTAAGCGAGTTATTCAAACAGTTTCGTTTAGTGCCAAAGCAATTTGACCGGCTGGTTAAAGACATGCGCAGCATGATGCAGCGTGTACGCGTTCAGGAACGTATTATTATGAAGATAAGCGTTGAACAGGGCGAAATGTCCAAGCGCAACTTCATGAAAGCGTTTTCCAGCCATGAAAACAACATGGCCTGGGTCGATAAAGAAATAAACTCTGGTGCAAGCTACGCCAGTGCATTGAAAGAAGTTCGCGGCGAAATTGAACGCTGCGTTAACAAACTGGTTGATGTAGAAAAAGAAACTGGCTTAACCATTAGTAAAGTCAAAGAAATTAACCGTCGCATGTCTATTGGCGAAGCAAAAGCCGGCCGTGCGAAAAAAGAAATGGTGGAAGCCAACTTACGTTTGGTTATCTCTATAGCCAAAAAGTATACCAACCGAGGCTTACAGTTCCTGGACTTAATTCAGGAAGGTAATATTGGTTTGATGAAGGCCGTGGACAAGTTTGAATACCGTCGTGGTTATAAGTTTTCAACTTATGCGACCTGGTGGATCCGTCAGGCCATTACACGTTCCATTGCTGATCAGGCTCGTACCATTCGAATTCCGGTGCATATGATTGAGACTATCAATAAGCTCAACCGTATATCGCGTCAAATGCTGCAGGAAATGGGTCGTGAGCCAATTCCGGAAGAACTGGCAGAGCGCATGATGATGCCGGAAGACAAAATTCGTAAAGTATTGAAAATAGCGAAAGAACCTATTTCAATGGAAACGCCAATTGGTGATGACGAAGATTCACATTTGGGCGACTTTATTGAAGATAACACTCTGGATTTACCGATAAATTCGGCAACCTCAGAAAGTTTGCGCAATTCAGTTCATGACGTACTGGGTGGTTTAACTGCTCGTGAAGCTAAAGTATTGCGCATGCGCTTTGGTATTGATATGAATACCGACCATACTTTGGAAGAAGTGGGCAAGCAGTTTGATGTAACTCGTGAACGAATTCGTCAAATTGAAGCCAAAGCACTAAGAAAACTACGCCATCCAAGCCGCTCTGAACAGCTGAAATCGTTCTTGGATGAGTAAGATACTCTCTGACACAGGAGGCAGTATGGGTAACAACCGTGACCATTGGCCGAAACGTATTATTGACTCTCATCTGCATATTTACGATGACGAGTTTCCGCTAATTGAAAACCAAGGTCATATCCCTGAGCCTTTTTACATTGATGACTATCGTAATATGGTACGTGGCCTGCCTATAGAAGGTGGTGTTATCGTTTCAGGTTCATTCCAGGGCTTTGAGCAACGCTATTTGAAAGCCGCGCTGGAAAACTTAGGTGGGAACTTTGTCGGTATCACACAGTTGCCCGGCTCTGTTAACGATGAGAAGATACAGCAACTGAATGAGCATGGTATTCGCGGTGTACGCGTTAACCTGAAACGTGGTGTCCACCGAGATATCGACGGTATCGTAGAGTTCGGTAAACGGATTTGGGATTTAGCCGGCTGGCATCTGGAAATTTATGTCGATAGTCGCGAACTGGATGATATGGTTCCTACGTTATTAAAACTGCCAAAGCTTAGTGTTGACCATTTAGGCATGGCAAAATCAGGGTTGTCCCAGGTTCGCCGTTTAGCCGAAGGTGGCGTTAAAATTAAAGCTAGTGGCTTTGGACGTACTGAAGTGAATATTGAAGATGCCATTAAAACACTGAATAAAACCAACCCAGATGCATTAATGTTTGGGACCGACTTACCGGGCACGCGCAGTAACCGCTCATTTGAGCCTTCAGACATAGCGAGTGTAGTAAATGCTTTGGATGAAAATGAAGAAGCGATTGATAAAGTGTTTTATCAAAACGCTCGTGACTTCTATAAACTGCCTTAGTAAAAGAGAGTGAGGTAAGTGCAGTCTCTCTCTTTTCACACCAAACACAACCGCTGGTTGGCTATTGTATTAATTGCAGTAGCTGTCGGCGGTTTGTTGGTCGCATTCTGGTTTTCCGCAAGTGAAACATTAGACCGTAATCAAACCTCTATGAGCCGTGCCTGTAAAAATGCGCAGCTTGCCATTAACAGCCTGTTTCCTGCTTCAGAATCACCACAACAGCAAGTCGCAAACCCTGAGCTAATGCATCAGGCACTGAGTGATTCAATAAAGGGCACTAACGGGGTTAACGGTGGCTTTTGGCATACGGCTCAAGGCTTTATGGGCTTTTCCTCACCCTCAGAAAGCGGCAGTAATGCTGACATTAATGTTAATAATAATGGCGCGCCAATGGTTCGCTCGGCTGTTCAGCGCTCGTTAGAGCAACAGCAAGAAGTTGTTTCCGTTCAGTCAAATGATCAGATCGTTACTGTAGTGGCGGCTTGCCCGGAGACAAACCATTATAATTTGGGTATTTGGCTGAAAAGAAGTGTACAGCTGGTACCGGCAAACTTTACCGTTATTGTTAGTGGACTGTTTGTACTGCTTGCTATTATTGGCGGCCTGTTGATTGTGCGTGAGTCGGTATTTAATCGAAACTGGCACTCAGAACGTGACCGCATTGTGAGTCAGGCTGAAGATACGTCTCAGGCGGTGTCTGTGACAACTGAAATTCCCGAGATACAACCGTTACTTATGCTGTTGTATCAGGCTCGTCAGCAAATTGAGGCAAAAGATCGGGAACTGAGTCAGCAAATGAACAAAGTTATTATGGCTAACCAAAAAACATTAATTGGCCGTATAGCCCGCTCGATGACAGCATTAGCCCTGACTGAGCTGGAAGGCATAAAACGTAAATTGCCAAAAGCCAATGCAGAAGACATTAAAGACAAAGTGTCACAGTTAACAGACTTATTCAGTTCATTTGAGAGGGTGACTGCCGACGTTGGCAACAGCAAGCCGATATTAATTGACACCGAGGACTTTCTTCAGGACTTGAGCGATTACCATGAAACGCACGGAAACGTTAAGGACATAACTTTAACAGCCATTGCCGATAAAGGCCTTAAATTTCATGCTGAGCCTTTACTCATGCGCTTTGTAATAGATTACCTGATACGTCATATCATGACTTTTGCACCGGATAATTCGGAAATAATGCTGCAGGCAACCGCAGAAGATAACTTTGTCAAAATTGCTATTAGCGACGAAAGTTCAGGTATAGAAGAGAAAAACAAACATTTACTTTTCCATGCCGACGAACTGGCGCCAACACAGTATGGTATAGGGCTTAAGGTAGTGCGGGATACGCTGAACAGCCTGGGTGGCGACATCAGTTATGAGAAAGTTGATAAAACTTCACGATTTAACGTGCTGATACCCATGACAAAAGCGTAAAAAGTTCGTATAATTTGCGCCGCTTTACAGCTTCCAATCAAAACGGCCCCTTAGCTCAGTGGTTAGAGCACCCGACTCATAATCGGTTGGTCCCCAGTTCAAATCTGGGAGGGGCCACCACTTCTATAAAGCTTTAAAGTCAAAGTGATTACTAACAAGAAAGAACTTTCAAATAATTATGTAGCGTTAGTGTAGCTATGCACCCTCGTTTTTAATGTTTTCTCAGTTCCCTCTATAGATTTGTCGTCTTAACAAAAAACTGACATGATATCGCTAGCCAATTGGGATTGAGGAAAAATATAATGGCAAGGGATATCAAGTTTAAGCTTACAGTCGATACTGATGAATATAAAACTGACATGGGCTCAACCTCCCTTGCTTTGAAGGGAGTTTCAGACACATTTGAAATTACTACAGAGGCTCTGGCGGATGATCGTGTTCGACAAGTAAAAACCCAAACAAGTTCTGCTAGTGCTTGGCTTGAGAGTAGTTTTGACAGTTCGTATGGGCTCAATTTTAAAGTAACACTCACGGATGAAGCTGAGGCTAGTCTTCGAGGTATTCATGACTCAGTCATATCTGAATTCATAAGTTATATAACAGCGGATATATTGAACCTAGAACAGAAGGAGTTATCAGACGAGGCTGCTGAGCTAATAGCCAGTCATAATGACATCGAAGAGAGCCTAAAAAGTCGTTTATGGCAACCTGTAAAAAATATGCATGCAGTTACCCAGAAAACAGGAAAGGTTTTAAAACTATATCGAACCCTGCAAGGTAACCGAAAAGAAGAAATCTCTCAAATTACTGAAGAGACCTATCGATACTTGACTGAAAAAAGAGTCGAGCGTAATCCCGAACACTTGGTGGTTGCCGTGACGAGATTTAATAGCTTGACTGGAAATGGGCGGCTTATAATTGGTGATGATAGAGTTACTGTAGCTTTTAGTATTCCAAAATCAAATCATGACGATGATGTAGAATTTCAAGCTAAAGTTATATCCCAAAACTTGCTGGATAATACAGATGTAAGTGCAGATGAGCGAGAATTTTTAAATGTAACAGGTAGAAGGGTTAAGCTCAATGATGGAAGAACAGTAAAAATATATATAGATTCTGTTGAAGATGAATAAGAAATCATACTTAATAATAATTTTTTCTATTATTGCTATTCTCGGGACAGTTGTCCCTTGGCTGTTAAATTTTGGGTCTTACGAAGTTTCTGAAAGTGGCAAAGACTGGTCGGATTTTTCAAGCTATATATCAGGTTTGCTGACTCCTATATTTGCTTTCGGGACGTTAATCCTATTGCTGGATACAGTAAAATTACAAAATAAAGCCAACAGAGAATTGGTTAAGCAAACCCATTCTGCTGAAAAACGCTCTTTACAAGCATCATTTGAGTCTTTGTTTCTGAATTTATTAAGAGTTCAATCCGAAAATGTTGAAAGCTTTAGTATTAGTGTAGATATCGGAGATAAAGAGCATGTAATAAAATCTGCAGCCGCTATAAAGCTGCTAGTCGAACTGATTGAGAATTATAGGCTAACGATAAATAACGTTGTCAAACTGAATGAGAACGATGGGGGGCAGTTGAGTCGAGTCTTTTCAATCCCATCAGGTGACAATGGTTTAAAGAAACTAAGAAATGGAAAGTTACAAATACTTAATAGGGTTAACGATAATAGACAAATATTCCACCTAGTCCGAGGCTTCAGCAACCTCCAGGACCAGATTTCATCCTACTTGACCCAAGCGAAGGGTTTTACTTTGGACGACAGGCGAAGGTACTATAAGAGCTTGCTAAATTTGAGTAACTTTGAGTTGTTAATGCTTATTATGATTGAAATTAAATACAACCCGACAGCACATACGGAGAAAATAGAACGTAACGCCGAGCTAGTCGCTTTGTTTGAACAACATAATTTAGCTGAGTTTAAAAGGATGGTATAGCCAAAGCTGGAAAGTCCAGGTTTTAGTTAACAGGTACTCTGCTAATTCAGTTTAAAGTTAGGGATAAGCGATAAGGGCAAGGAATGATTACCGATTTTTTTGATACCGTGAGCGTTCAGGCTCTCTCGTTTTTGACTTTAATTATTATCTTTTCTATCGCGGTTGCTGCTGCGAGATTTGGAGCTTTCAAAGTTAGCTCTAGAAATTGGAAAATAAAAAAGTATATTGCTCAGTTTAGCATTCCTGCTTATATTCAGGGATTATCCATTATGGCTCTTAGTTTAGGATTGATCCCAACTAGTCTGAATTGCTTGGATAAAGACAATATTAGGGAAGAAGTCTTTGCACTTGGGTTACCCGTATGTACGGGCTCAGCTTGGAGCTCAGCTATATCAATATCATGGCTTTTAATGCTTCTTTGGTACATCGGCTTCATTTACCATATAGCTGAAAATAGAGTGGAGGAAGAAAGCTCTTTAGAGGTCCGTGTTTATTCGTGGGGATTCGAAAAAAAACAACTTAATGTGGTGGATACCCGAGCTGATTTTGTTGTCAGTCACCGCATAATAGATGTTTTAATATTTTTATTTCCACCAATATTAATAACCTCTTCGAGTATTATTCTTGCATTTGAAACAAGCATTCTAGGAATTGACATATTGAAAGAGCAACAAGAAATTTTGAAAATATTAAATAGCCTGTATTGATACGTAAACCTATAAGCTCAAAATTACTAGTACAGTTATTCCCAGTACTCCAAGGGAGGCGGCTATGCCGCCCCAGACTCAGAACACCGATGCCAGCTTTCAGTTCTGGTTAAAAGATGCTTACCATTGGACTGCAAACCAACAACTTTAAATAACGGCTCTCGGTCGTATTGGCCTAACTTTATCTCCCCTGTTTCCTTATCAAAGTTAGCGTCGTATAGAAGTTTGATAGGTCGTTTTCGGGTGGGAATACAGACCCCTCCCATCGCTCTTATGTAGCTGGCAAAATCACCTGAGTCAGCAGCCGCATGCGAGAGGTGAAACGGTGAAGATTCAGGTAGTTCCTGTTTGACTTTGCGAAGTTCCCTCCAGCCGGTTATATAGGGTAAACCAAATGATTGAAATTGTCGGATGCCCCAACAACTAGCCCAGGCTTCAACTCTGAATGCTTTAATAAGAATGTCGTTATCCTCTTTTTCCAGACCAAATCCGTCGATATTCTTCGATATGTATTTAGCAATGTAAGACGTCGCGCCACCTTTTTTCTTATCGATATATTCAACATCAAACCTGTACTTAGCTGCACCGGCTTCATCAGGTGAGTCTTGCATAGCATAATTTTTTATAACTGATATTAAATACTCTTTGTCTTCAGGTGAAACGAAAACAAGCATATGCCAATGTGGTGTCGCGTCGTGTTGTGGCTCACTAATCCGAATCCCGTACATTCGGATACCTTGGCGGTTTATTGCCGCTCGGACTTTTTGCCAAACTCCTGATAAGTACTCACTTGCTTGTCTCGGTGTACATCCATCCCATTTAGGGTTCTGTTGGCCATTAGCAGATAAAGTATTATGAAACCGACTTGGGCAGGTTATCGTCATAAATAGCCCAACATCACCTCGGCGGTTCGCTTCTTCTTCAGCACCTCTTAAACGAGTCATTAGTTCGTTACGTCTATTTACGGGGTTAGCGACGGTAGCATTTGATAGCTTCAAAAGATTAACGACCTCTCCTTTTGAATTTCTCATATAGGACGACGCGAGAAACTCTTCGTTAGCAATTTTTTCATACTTTCGTTTTTCCGCACCAAAGTCACATTTAGATTCAGCTCCCGAAGCTCGATATTTCCTTCTAAAACATAGCTGTCATAATTTTTTTATCAGTGACAACTGATGCGTTAACTGCAAAATTACAAATTTATATCTCTAATTTCTAAAACCTACCGCGTGTATACGTCTTTTACAATAGGTTGTTACTGAAACGTCGCAGCAACAAAGTGATGCTTTCTAAGGTTCAGCAATTAGCATTAGAGTCGTCTATAACTCACTCTGATAGATCCGCTGTTGGCACCAAACAAACCTCGATGACTGTAAATAAGGGCTAAAATTTATAGCGACGAAAAAATAGACAAATAACGCCCATTGGTTTATGTTTAATAAAGATTTTGTTTTTCTATAAACCAAGAGGTAGCGTCTAGTGTTTGCAGAACGTTTCGTTCGTGCCCGTAAAGCGTCTGGCTTATCTATGAAAGCTCTGGCTGAAAAGGTAGGACTTTCAGCTAACGCTATTAAGAAGTATGAGCATGGCGACTCTATGCCATCATCATCTAATTTGATGAAGCTAGCCAAAGCACTGAATGTGCGTAGCGAGTACTTTTTTCGACCAACTCAAATTGAGGTTGAGGGTATCGAGTATCGCAAACGGGCGAATACTCCTCTAAAATTCTTAAATAAAATTCGTAGTGACGTGCTGGATCAGGCTGAGCGCTGGTATGAGCTGCTCGACTTATTCCCAGACTCCGCTAAACCGATCAATCAGTTTACTCTGCCCTCAGGCCTGCCCGAAGTAATTTCGGACTACAATGAGCTGGATGAAGTTGCTAACCAGATGCGAGAGCATTGGTCGCTAGGACTCAACCCCATTCAGGATATGGTCGATACCTTTGAGTCTCGCGGGTTGATGGTGATTTTGACGCATGTTGAGACAGACAAAAAGTTTGACGGTTTGGCCGGAACCATAAAAGAGCAGCCATTAATCGTCATTTCCGGATCTCAAGCTGGGGATCGTCAGCGTTTTACGTTGGCTCATGAATTAGGTCATTTGGTTTTACATGGTCGTCTGGCGGATTCAATGGATGAAGAGAAGGCATGTAACCGTTTTGCTGGTGCGTTCTTATTACCAGCCTCAGCTGTTCAGCAAGAACTGGGAGTTAAGCGCAGTCATTTAGAGGCCCGAGAGCTTTACATGTTGAAGCATGAATATGGCATCAGCATGTTGGCTATTGCAATTCGAGCTCAACAGTCTCTGATTATTACAAAAGCCCATTACGAGAGCCTTGTGCGCTCATTCAGCAAAAAAGGTTGGCGCACTAAAGAGCCCGGAGCCCCGTATCCTACCGAAACGACATTTCTGTTTAAACAACTTGTCTATCGAGCCCTAAGCGAAGGGTACATTGGCGAATCAAAAGCAGCAGAGCTTATTGGTATGTCATTAGCCAGCTTTCACAAGGAACGCAAGCTGGAGGTAACGAGTGACTCAGCAAGTTCTAGTTAGTGACGCCAATATATTGATTGATATGGAAGAGGGCGAATTGCTAACCGCTTTTTTTGCCCTTCCATTTGAATTCATTATTCCTGACATCCTTTTCGAGGAAGAGCTAGTGGATGAACACCCACAGCTACCAGACCTCGGCTTAAAGCTTGAGGAGCTGTCAGGTGAATTAATGGCGAAAGTATTCGAGCTAATAACAGTACATGCTAAGCCTAGCAGGAATGATATGTTCGCAATGTGTTTGGCTATGGAGCGAGGTTGCCCTTTACTAACTGGAGACAAAGACTTGCGAGTGGCAGCTCAGCAAGAGGGGATTTTGGTAAAGGGAACCATTGGAATGGTAGAAGCGATGATTCAGCAAAACATTATAACGGTAGACCAAGCTGAAGCAGCATACCAAGCCATGAAAAATGCTGGTAGGCGATTACCATGGGATGCCGCTGAGGCGAGTTTAAACGAGTTACGGTGAAGCAAATACGGGAGGTAATTATGCCGGGTGCATTCGCTCACTTAAGTGTTGCAAATGTTGCAAGAGAGCTTAAAGCAATCAAGAACTTAAATATGGCCGATAATGTTAAAGCTCAACTAGGAAGTCACCTGGAGCTTATTGAACTTGGCTCTGTTAGTCCAGATTATCCATATTTAACTCTTGCGTTTACAGACCGCGCTGGGCAAACCGAGTGGGCTGACTATATGCACCTTGGTGAGACAAAATTGATTGTCGAAGCACTTATCCGAAATACAAAAGGTTTAAATGATGAGGATAAGCTTTTCGTTTTCCCTTGGTTAGCTGGATATATTTCACATGTTATAGCGGATGTAACGATTCACCCAGTAGTTGAATGTCGAGTTGGTCCCTACGTGGGGCATGAAAAAGCACACCGAATTTGCGAAATGCATCAAGATACCTACATTTGGTTTGAAAGAACGGGGTTGGGTGAACCCGGTTATTGTGAACGTATCTCTAACAATTTAACTAAGTATGATGTCAACGGGAAGTTCAATCCAATTATTCAAAAGGTTTGGTCGGCGGCACTCAGAGAGGTATATCCAGAAAATTTCGAACAATCTCCGCCGGATATTGAGGGCTGGCACGGAGGATTTCAGAAGATAACGGACACGGTTGAGGAAACGCATAAGCTTTTTGAGTGGGCACGGCATGTTGCAGTGAACTCAGGAAGTGGCTATCCCTTACGCGAAGAGGTGGACTTTACCTATATCAGCAACTTGGAAACTCCAAAAGACAATAAAGATTACGACGAAATATTCGACTTGGCAGTCAGCAATGTACGGAAGTACTGGGAGTTCCTTGCGGCTGCGGTATTTGATGACGGTGATACCGGTATGTTTAAACACTGGAATTTAGATAATGGCATCGATAACGAGTCGGGCAAGCATACTCTGTGGGAGAACGTATAATGAGACTGCTACTTATTATCTCAATTTTATTAACGATTAATGCTTGTGCCGCAGAAAATCAGACTTTATGTGATACTGAAGAACGTTACGAAGTGGCGTCTCACTTTTCTGATTTCGTGCAAAAGGTGAACTTTAAATACGCACTCGATAATAGTGAAGGCCTGAGCACGGATGAAGTTATTAAGCAGGTTGCGAGTACAGATCAGAGCTACCAAGCTATTCTCCGTAACTTTGACGTTAACTCGCATACAGAGGATGACAATGTGGTGATGCTGATGTGTGAAGGAGACTCACTGATTATTGAGGATGCTGGCTGCACCGCGAAAGTTGAAAGAATTTTGGCTTGTGGTCAGCGTCCGGCGTGTGCAGTGTCACTTAATCTTAAAAGTTTGTGTGAATAGGTTTTCAGCCAAGTACAGCAAAATAGGGCTTACACTCAGTCCCAAAGCGAAAGTAGGCGATACGCCTTTCTCCGTGGTTTCTGGTGGTGCAGTTATCCGCGTATTGAGCGACAATTACGGTAGCCGGTCTAGCGGCAATTATCTACGCAGTTGTGTTTTTTACACATGTGTACAAGGAGTAACTTCATCCTTGAAGTTAATGTCTCATTATTGGCGCTCCAAGAAATCTTGCGCACGCTTTAGAATTAGGAACTCATGCTTTTTACCGTTCTTTTTAAATACGATGCGGCTTGATCCCTCAGGAGCATAAACTTCAAAACCAAGCTCTTCTGCTTTAGCTAGAACCCTATCTCTGGCTGAAGTTTGGCCTGTCGCTTTCTCTTCGTTGTCTTTTTTCGGCTCTGAGGATTTTTCTGAATAGTTTGTTAGTTCCGAATGACAATGTGGACACTTTATTGCTTTATGGTGAACCAGTTCCCTGCAGTAGTCGCAAGTTTTTAAAGACTCGATGTTACCGCGTATTGGATTGGCTATAAGAGCAAACGGGATCGCTATTGGTGCGAAGAAAACCCCTACTAAAAACCAACCAAACCCGTCTCGCCCTTTTTGGGATGCGATGATTGCCGAAACGAAGCCAGAGATTAAAGCGGGGAGTAATACAATAAATATAACACTGTTATCCATAACAAGGTCCTTTTAGTCATTGATATTATTACGGCCAATAGTGAAGCATACCAGAATAACGTATGCTAAACGCGTAGACATTGTTGGGGCACTTTAGACAAACAAAAGATAAAGCCCTTCATCATTCATAGAGCTCTGATAAAGCTTGCAAATATATAGATAGTGAACAATAATTAACAAAATTTTGTTGGAGTTGGCTTACTATGATAACTGATTTGGCATTTTCAAACTTCTATAGCTTCGCAGACGAGGTTTACCTGTCGTTTGAAATGGGTAAAAAGCCAGCCTGTTCAAATTACGATATTCCGCTCAAAGATGGCGATCGCTTGAATAAGGCGTTAGCGGTTATTGGTCCTAATGGCTCAGGAAAAACGCAGTTTATAAAGCCATTGGCTTTTTTGAGTTGGTTTTTGTCCTCATCATTTCTGCACGCTGACCCAGATGTCAAACTACCTTATCGAGCGCATGCGCTTTATGAAGAGCAGCCAACCACCTTTGAGTTGCGTTTTGTTTTGGATGGTGAGCAGTATAAGTACTCGCTAACTCTCAAAGACAGACTCGTCGTTTCGGAGGCGCTTTACCATAAGACAAGTCATCTCTATAGCTATTTGTTCGTGCGTGAGTTCAAAGAAAGCAAAGCTGGCAAGATTGACGTGAGCTATAAGCAACAAAACTTCTCATTTTCGCCTAAAAAAGCGAAAGAGATTCGTCGAAATGCGTCATTGCTGGCCGCGGCATACAGTTACGATGTGCCTGAAGCCGATATGTTTGTGCAGTTTGCACACGGTATTAGTCATAACCTGAATGTGTTCGGGCGTCATAATTACGATGATGGTGCTTTGTTGCAAGCCGCGGAAGAATTAGCTGAAAACGACAAGCTTCGAGTTCAGTTAGCCGACTGTCTATCTGAATTAGACCTTGGGTTACAGAGTGTTGAAGTGCGACAAGAAACTGTCTTCGAAAGAGATTCCGGAGAAGAGAAGCAGATTGCAATTCCGTATGGCATCCACAAAAGCCAACAGGGCCAGTTTGAGCTTCGCTTTATGGAAGAGTCGAGCGGTACAAAGTCTGCATTTGTTTTGCTGGCACGATTGCTTCCTGTACTTGCAAATGGTGGTGTTGCGGTTATTGACGAAATTGATAACGACTTGCACCCGCATATGCTTCCGCATCTGCTGGACTTGTTTAAGTATGATGAAACTAACCCGCATAACGCGCAAATTGTATTTAGCTGTCACACACCTGAAGTTTTAAACTTGCTACAGAAGCACCAGGTCTATTTGGTTGAAAAAGAAGAACTCAAAAGTGACGCTTGGCGTTTGGATGATGTTGTTGGTTTGCGTGCAGATGACAACCTTTATGCCAAATATATGGCAGGCGCCCTCGAGGCGATTCCTAACTTTTAGACACGGAGGGTCGAGGTGGCTAGACGAGGAAAGAAACAGCGCAAAGCTCAATTGGCAACGCTGCTGGCAGTCGGCGAGGGACCTGCAGATAAGGCGTTCATTAACCATCTTAAAGACTTGTACAGCCAGAACACAGGGCAGCGAGTGACGGTTGAGGCAGAAGATGGTGGCTCGCCAGCAACTATGATTCGAAATGTTATTAGAAAACACCAGCATGCCGATTATGACCGGCGCGTGTTAGTTCTGGATGAAGATGTACCGATTAGAGAGAGGGATTTAGCAAGGGCTCGCCAGGCTAAAATCGAATTAATTATTTCCACTCCGGTTTGCTTAGAAGGGATGCTACTGTGCGTTCTTAAGCAGCAAGTGCCAAATGGTGTAACGGCAACTTACTGTAAAAACCAACTGCACCCTCAGTTATCTGGACGAGAAACTCGGCGAGAGTCTTATCGGGAACTATTTCCGAAGCAGGTTATTGACAATACGACTAAAGAGCAGATTGTTCGGTTGCGCCAGTTGATGATGAATGAAAAATAAGTACTTGGTAAGGTTATTTTAGCTTGTCCAGTAATCTATGTGTTTTTGTCAGCTAAACGGGCTAATGCGTTCGTACACATGTGTACGGATGTTCGAGCTTAATATTGGGTAGTTGCTTCTCGCTCGACACGACTTATTTAACTATGGTTACGGTATGTCGAAAAAGTAAGAAAAAATCGACACGTTAAATTGATATGTCGATCGGAACGACATAGACTGAACTCATCGTTTATTTATGTCGATTTAAACTGGAAACTTAAACACGACTTGGCAAGCAGAGCGGCCGTACAACCAATTACCGACATTACCACTTTATCAGTGAGTTTTTCAGTTGCCTGCATCCACTGAATGAACCGCTGATGAAACACCTACGGATCGATACGACAAACCAGCCTGGCTATAGTGTCATTCACCGGTATGCCATGACTGAAGTCACCATACTTTTTCAGCCATTCGAGCCGAAGATGGCCAAAATATTCAATTTCTTCCCAACCTTATGCGCCGGAAATGATCGCAGTCAGCGTCAAAAACAGAACATCAAATAGCTCATACTTTCGATGCTTGCTCTGGGTCTTCAATGTCGGCAAAGTGGTTAGTCAGCATGGTCAGGCACATTGGGGCTCTCCGCAAAAGAGAGTATATGATCACGACTAGAACTGATCTTAAAATCGATCGATTATCCAGCTGTTTAATTGGTCAGAAAGTATTCACGATCTCGTCCTGATATGGGAGGGTGTATGGCAAGGCAATTTATTGGGGCTGGAAATAAGGGAGTACGAAAATTTACTCCTAATATGGAAAACTTCCGGGTAAGTTTGAGCTACGAAGGGCTTGAGCTTAAAAAAGCAACAAGGGCAAAACCATCGAGGATCTTAAGTGTAAATATGCCCGGTAAATATGGTTCGGGTAGCGACCGGTATTGCTACCCTGGCTCAGACACGCTTATAAACTTAAAAAATTCACTCCTATTAACACTGATCTATTTTAATATTTATAACATTGTAGTATTCTATCCATTTCAGTTAAGCTGCTGTTGTAAGATTAACTTCAAAAGGATATAACTATGAAAAAAGGACTAGCCGCCGCGCTTGCCATTGCTACATTATCAACTACCGCTTTTATTTCTCAGCCTGCAAATGCAGCAGGGGAAAATTTAAATGCTTGGCGCCATTGTGGGCTAGGTGCAGCAGTTTTCCCAGATAACGGAACTGCTGCCGCGATCTCTAACATCATATGGGATTTGGGTACTACAGCGCTAACCTCAGCAACTGTTTCTAAAGATACGTGTAACTCACAGCTTGTCGAAACTGCTCGTTTTATTGATGAAAATTATGAACAGCTGGAAGCAGAGCTAGCAATCGGTGAAGGCCGTCACGTTGATACTATGTTAGTCATGCTTGGCGTTGATGAAAGTGAACGTGGCAAAGTTTTGACAGAACTGCGTGGCTCATTAGTGATTGATAAAACACGGTCTAATAGCGAAAAAGCACAGACCCTATTTTATTCAGCACAGAACTTACTCAATTCATAACGCGTTCAGGCAATTTGTTCGAGTATACCCGAGCTACTAGCTCGGGTTTTTTATGATTTCAATAAAGGGATGTTTTCGGTGAAGCAAGCTGTATCCTGTCTGTTTTTCTTCTTCTTTGCGCTTAATGTTTCAGCAGAGTCAAACTTGGCAGATTCTTGGCAATGGCAAAAACTGCTTCAATACAACGAAACGGGTAAATCTGAAGTTAAACAAGATGAATTCTTTTTTTCACCACAGGGTAGAAATGACCCCAAAGCTGAATTAGATGCTACGATACAAGCATTCGAGGATAAACGAAATATCTGTAAATTTCCCGCTCGTCATATGTTAATTGAACGAACTGGTTTGATTCCTCCGTTTGATTATTCAACGTGTGAGGAGTTTATTGATTGGCAAAAGTCAGATGAAGTTGATTCGATTACTCTGGTTTTTGCAGATGGATATCTCAAGAATCCGGCCTCCTTCCACGGTCACCTTTTCATAAAACTAGGCGGAGCTTCAAACGTCGAGCTACTCGATAACAGTTTGAACTTTGGAGCAAAAGTTCCTCCGGGTGTTGATCCTTTGAGCTATATCGTAAAAGGACTTTTTGGTGGTTATGAGGCGCGGTATTCGGCACAGCACTTCTATCGGCATAATTTATCCTATGGACAGGTAGAACTTCGCAATTTATGGGATTATGAGCTTGATATCTCTACATTTGAGGCTCAACTATTAGCGGCTCATCTTTATGAGCTATCCAGAACTGAATATACTTATTATTTTACAAGTAAGAACTGTGCTTATTACGTGGCTCGTGCGCTAGAACTTGTCGCTGGACGTTATTTGGTAACTGATAGTGAACTCACGGTTTTTCCGTCTGGAGTAATACAGCGAATCGCTGAACGAGAAAATAGTTTAGTACGTGAAATAACGCTTAATGAGAGTGAGCAAAAACGTTTTCAGTCAAAATATCATGCGCTATCCAAACGTCAGCAGGAAACGGTTAGATTATGGCTTGAGGATCATCCTAACAGCAGACTATTCGATAATTTAGCCGAGAGTGAGCAAAAACAAGTATTAATTACATTAGCATCCTATTATAGCTTCCGACAGCGTCAAAATCCTGAACAAGAAGCTCATAGAGCGCGAAAACAAGACGTTCTTACCAAGCTTTTAAAATACCCTCCGGGTGATAACCATAAAGTAAAAGCGATTTCGGAAGAACCGCACCTTGGACAAAAACCGAATATGATTAGAGTTTCCAAGGTATTTGGAAGTGGAGATGTTGACCGCTGGGAGTTCACCGCTAGGCCAACCTATTATGACTGCCTACAGCCAAAGATTGGGAAGCCAAAGAACTCGGCTTTGCGTATGGGAGAACTCACAATATCTGTTATTGATAATAATGTAGCGATAGAGGACCTAACTGTCATCGATATTACTTCTTTCAATGTAAGTAATACAGGGTTGCCGGGAGACGGTGGAAATTCTTGGATCATAAAAGCAGGTGCAACACGAAACCGACTTAGAGGGGAAAAAGTCAACTTAGCGACTTACGTTGAAGGACACTATGGCTGGGCAACCAGAGTTACAAGGAATATAATCGGCTATGCTCTTTTTGGTGGTCGCATGCATGATAAAGAGCGTCGTGGTGATCAACATAACGTCACGGTTGAGAGTATGCTTGGGTTTGAAGGAGAGTTCGCTGGTCGCAACTGGTTTTGTGAGGTTGCAACGCCGGTTAGTATAACGGATAAAGTGAAGGCTCAAAATTGGAAGATGAATTGTGGCGCAAGTCTAGTGATGAATTCGGCATTTGACTTCAGAGTGGTTTATAAGAAACAGGAGAACCACAATATCCGACTTGGTGTATCGTATTACTTTTAGTAACTGTTGTTTTTCGAGCATGATGGGAACGGTAGTTACAACGGAAGTTAAGATCAAAACTGTCAAAACCGGCGTCGGATCAAAAACATCGATGAAACACGTAAGCAGCTGAAAAAACTAGTATTTTCAACCTAAGCTGAATGTTAGAAAACCCACCAATGCAGGACTCATAATCGGTTGGTCCCCAGTTCAAATCTGGGAGGGGCCACCACTTATATAAAGATATTTAGCCGTAGTATCTACTTATACTCATGCTCCAATACACCTTTTCGTTTTAGCTCACGTATTAGCTTTTCCAGTTTATAAGCTATATATAATGCGACAAAAAACGCCATCCAACCAATAATCTCCATTTTATGCTCCTTAAAAGCTCAGAGTTTAGCTTGATTTACCGTAGCTATAAGGAGATTAGTTAATCGACTACCCCCGGTCAAATTGTGGCCAAGAAAAACTGGCCACGAATTTATAGTTACTCCAGCATACTGTATCCGACACCCACGGCGTTAACCTTGTCGGAGCTATCGACATAGACTAACTACATGTCGAAAAATCACTAAAATATCGACATATTATGTTGTCATGTCGATAATTTCTGGAATTTAAAGATGAACTGGTGCGCTGAACAGCCGTATGACCAATTACCGTTAATACCTCCTGCTCACAATATTATAGAGACACGGGCTGTACTCAAAGCGTGTATAGCCGCCCGTGCTTCATTGGCAGAGCTAAAAAAGTCTGGAGAGCTTATACCCAATCAAAGCATGTTGATTAACTTGTTACCCTTGCTTGAAGCAAAAGATAGCTCCGAGATTGAGAACATTGTGACCACCACAGATCGGCTGTTTCAATATGCTCAGGAAGACAAGGGAGCCGATAATGCAACGAAGGAAGCATTACGTTATCGAACCGCTCTATACCAAGGCTTTAAACAGTTAGATCGAAAGCCGTTGTGCACGGCAACAGCGATTGAGATTTGCAGTACGCTTAAGAATACTGAAATGGATATCCGCAAGGTTCCTGGCACCATTGTTGGTAACCAATCGACCGGAGAGGTTATTTACACGCCGCCAGCTGGAGAAGCTATTATTCGCGATCTGTTAACCAACTGGGAACGTTTTGTATCTTATTGAGCAGAATTTGTTAACCCTGCCAATACTTTATTTGAGCCGATTTATTGTCCAAAACAAGCAAGATTACTACCGCTTGCTCAATGACGTTACCAGAGAACAGCATTGGGAAGCGTGGCTACTATTTATGCTAAAAGGTGTTGAACAAACAGCAATATGGACTTGTGAGAAAATTTCAGCGATTAAAGCGTTGATGGAAAGCACAACTGAGTATATACGGCTACAACTTCCAAGAATATACAGCTATGAACTTGTGCAGCTTATTTTCGAGCAGCCCTATTGTCGGATCAGTAATCTGGTTGAGCGCGATATTCGCTTAATGAAGCTAATGACGCAGGACAGCAATACTGTTAAGGACTTTTAATCGTGCTCTTTTGTCTTGAAAGAACATCCGTTCCCTGTTTAAGAGTAACCATTTCCAGTCCGGCGACCTCATCATGATTTACAGCATTCACCCCGTTGTATGGTCAATTTTTTGCTGGCCACCGTATTTTTTATTGTCCGCCCTCAAATTATGGCTTATTTGTCTTAACTCATTCTGGCAAAGCGTTGTTGTCGCCAATGAGTTAGTCGCGGCAGCAGCAGTCCGGAAATAACAATAGCCATACCCAGCAGCTGCAACCCGGTCACGTTCTGGCCAAAGGTTATTGCTGTGAGTGCCGCGAAAATGGGGACAAAATTAAAAAACAAAGAGGCGTTTGCGGCACCCAGTTGTTTGACTCCCGAAATCCACAATAGGTAGCCACCCACGGTGCCAAAAACGCCAATGAATAATAAGTCGGCTAAGGCAATTTGGCTTATTGCCATGCTTTCTTGTAAGGGGTGAGCTTCAGTACTAAATGCAGTGACCAGAGAAATGACACCCAAACCGGCTAACATGCCTAAAAACGTGTAGGGGATCATCGGCATCCAGCGGCTAATACCTTGCGTTAAATAGGTGTACAGGCTCCAGCAAAGCATACCTAAAAATATAATCTGGTCACCGTGATTAAACTCAAAACCGAGCAAACGTTCCAGTTTTCCGTTAGTTAACACCAGCAATACGCCAGACAGACAAACCACTAAACTGAATACGGCGCCGCGGGTCAACAGTTTACGTTGTAATAAAGAGCCGATTAACGACGTTGTGAGCGGGCTCAGTGCCATAATCAAAGCACCATTGCTGGCGTTGGTTTGTGCTAAACCAGTAAACAAGCCAAGGTTTAACCCGCCCACACCAATAATAGATACACCAATCACCCACAACCATTGTCGCTTTGTCAGCGTTGGAATAGGTATACTTTTCCATTTTATGTACGCAAACAGGCACAGAGCCGCTATGGAGAAACGCCAAATGACCAGAGTCAGCGCGTGTACTTCACTCAACGCATGTTTACCGACTGGGAAGCAGGCTCCCCAAAAGAAAGCACATAACAGCAAGAGTAAAATAGCGTTCGTATTGGCTGAGCGGTTCATATTTATCTCCGCATAGAGAAACCTTGAGAAAACATGGCTGACAGTGTATAGATTCTAAATACGGTATAAATAAGAAAAAATGGGAATTAAAATTCCAAATATGAAATCTAATTATTCACTGGATGATATGCGCTGCTTTTGCACGGTTGCGCAGTATGGCAGTTTTAAACAAGCGGCTGTTGCCTTAGGTATGCCGCTTTCCACACTCAGCCGCAGAATTGCCAAGCTGGAGGAAGACCTGGCGCTAAGACTGTTTAACCGCGACGCTCATCGTGTGCAGCTCACCTTTGCGGGGCAGCGGTATTATCGCAGAAGTGCGCCTATTTTTGATGAGCTGGACAATGTAGCGTTGTGCCTGCAACAGGACCGAACCGAAGCCAAAGGCACAATAAGAATTTCAGCCCCGATTAATTTTAGCGTGCAGGTACTGGTTCATCATTTCAATGCGTTTATGCAGCAGTACCCGGACATTCATCTCGACTTAAAGCTTTCAAACCAAACTATCGACATTGATGAAGAAGCTATGGATTTGGCTTTTCGCATTGGCCAGCACAATGCCACTCACTGGATTGGCCGGCATTTAACCAATATTCGTTTTGCTATCTGCGGCCCGGCTAATTTAGATGTATCGCACATAAAGGCTCCGGCGGACTTAGCCGGGTTACCTACGGTGTTGTGTTCGCCTATGCTGGCCTGGAGTCTGCAACATATTCACTCGGCAGAAAAGCAAACCTATAAAGCCACCCACAACGTTCGCCTAAAAGTTGATGATATGAGTTTACTGACTGAGGTGATTGCCGGAGGATTAGGTGTTGGCTTTATTCCCGATTACCATGCGCAGCCCTTACTCGACTCCGGCCTCATTCAGCAAATTCTGCCGGACTGGAGTAACCAGCCCCGAGGGTGCGAAATGCTCTACCGAGACAGAGAGAACATTCCTTATCGGGTGCGGTTGTTCATAGACTTTATGCTGCAGCGTTTTCAGAGCAATAATATTGCGCGGTAAACAGTGACATAGAGGCTGTTTACCCACAAAAAATTTACATTTACCGTTTATTTACATTCAGGAATATAATAACCTTAACCTAACGTTATCTGAGTACTGCCCTCAAGTCATCTTATAGGTTCCTGCCGTGGATAAAAACAGTTCATCAGTCATCCGTTTCTTTGCCGGTGCTCCCATGTGTCTTCTGGTTGCGTTTTGCTGTGCAGTGGGTGTGGCTGACGCACAGGAGAAAAGCTATTCCGACTGTGCCTACATAGAGTTCGATGACGTAGACCCAAGCACACTGACATTGCAGGAGCGCATTGCGCTTGAAGAAGCGGCGTTGTTCGCATCTTTAGATGAATCAGCGGAGTGTATGGAAGAGGCGACTGCCTCGGCGTCAGGCAGCCTCGCGGATGCTTCCAGTGGCGCTGGTGCCGGTGGCTCAGCGGGCTCGGGTAGCTCAGGTTCCAGCGAAGCAAACCCAAGTGAGCAGCAACAACAAGCTGCATCAACAGCATCGGAAAGTTCGGTGGATACCAAAGATCATGAGCGCGGCAACAGTGGTAGCGGCAGTTCCGCGGTATGCGACGCGGTGAAAGAAGGCATGGCTTCTGCAACAACAGAAGCTGAGAAAGAACATTTTAAAGGCTTAATGGCCGAATATGGATGTTAATCATTAACGGAAGACCAACAATGAATACACTAACTCAACTCAAAAAGCTAAAACGATTTTCAGTCGTTATGACACTTTCAGCACTGTTTACATTAGCTGGCTGCCAGTCAACTCAAACCAATGTCACCAGCGTTGGGCCAAGCATGAATGGTCCGTCAGACTCTAAAGCCTTAGGCAAAAAAGAACGTAGTTACAGCTACAGTTCTGATGTTTATCTTAATGTGGCTATTCCGGTTTTTGACCCGGGGTTTCCGAAAGACAGCGCCGGCAATATTGATGATGAAGCCATCGTTGAAGAAGACATTTGGCCACAGGTACGCCGTTTAGAGGCCAACCGGTTTGCTGTAAATACCCGCGAAGCGCTCTCTGATACTAAAGCCTTTGGTGCTGTAAATGTCACTCCTAATGCGAATGTCAGTGCCGATGTTTACGTGCTGGGTAAAATTAATTACTCAGACACCGAAACCGTTGAGATTGGTGTCCGTGTTATGGATGCCAGTAATAAAATTTGGGGCGAGGAAGAGTTTGAGTATCAAGTCGGTGCCGGTTTTTACCGCGACGCTTTAAGAAAGGGAGAAAACCCATACGAGCCAATTTTTAAAAGCATTGCGGGTTATGTTTATGACCTATTAATGAAGCAATCTGAAGAAGAGAAGAAAACCATTCAGGCAATTGCAGATATGCGCTATGCCTCTATGTACAGTCCTGAAGCTTTCGGTGAGTATTTGGGAGAGTCTGAGAGTTTTTTCTCGAAACAAAAAACCATTACTTTAAATGGTGCCCCTGCTGAATCTGACCCTATGTATCAGCGGGTTAATGTTATTAAAGCGAAAGATCAGCAGTTTGTTGATTCTCTACAAGACAGCTACGACACGTTTTATGCAACCACGCATGATGCTTACCGCACTTATCAGGAAGAAACCTTACCGGTTGCTATTGATATTCGTCGTAAGAAAGCAGAGCGAACTCGTGCGCAAGTAGGTGCCGGTATTTTAGCAACAGCGGCTATTCTCCTGGGTAAAAACTCGGGTTCTACTGCGGGGCAGGTGGCGAGTGCCGCTGCTGGTTTAGGGGCGGTTTACAGTTTAAGTGAAGCCATAAAAACCAACCGTGAATTGGGCACCCAACGGGCATTGCTTGATGAGATGGGACAAAACCTGGACATAAAAGTAACGCCGCAGGTGGTTGAACTTAATGACCAGAACATTGAGCTAACAGGGACTGCTGGGGAGCAATACGCTCAACTACGCGAAAAGTTGAAAGAGATTTACGAGTTAGAGTCGACACCGCTAACTCAGCTTTAACTCGTTTAAGGAAAGGTAACGATGTCGTCTGTAGATGAGCAAATAGGACAGAATCGGGCTAAAAAGAAAAAACGGATTGTTACCAGTGTTATTTCTGTTTTTTTTGTCTGTTTGCTGATTGGCGTTGTCGTTACTTTACTCGCTTATTTTCCGGTTTCGGGTGGTGCAGGTACGCCCGAAGCCAGCGAGCCTGAGCCGGAAAATTTGCAACAGTCTGCGAACCTGGCAAACGAAGCGATAGACAGAAAAGCGCTGCAAACGGCCTTAAATGAAACCAATCAGCGTGTTTCTGATCTGGTTTCTATCCCGTATTTATCGACGTGGCAACCCGCCAAAGTTGAAGGTTTTCAGGGGGCTATAGAGCAAGCCTTTAATGACTACGGCGCCAGTAACTATAACCGGGCGCAAGTCGCTGTTGAGCAACTCAATAAAGACATTGCAGACTACCAGGCCGCGTTTGAACAGGCTTATAAACAGCCTTATGAAAACGCCGCAACAGCCTTCGCTGACGACGAGATTGACGATGCCGCTCAGCTTAATGCCCAGGCGTTAAAGGTAAAAGGTGACTACAGCGACGCACTGGCGTTGCAAAAGCGTATAGACACCTACCATGAAGTGGCTGACTTGTATGAACAGGCAAGAGTGGGCGGTGTAGAGGCCAACATAGAAAAGCAGCGTGCTGCTTACCAACAAATTCTGAAGCTTGATCCGCAGCAGCCGGAGGCAAAAAACGCCCTGACGAGAGTGGAACAGCAAATTAAACAGCAACGTTTCGCTCGTGCGCTGGCATCGGCTGTGGATGCCATTGACGATAAAGACTTTGGCCGAGCACAGGAAGCCTTAGCCAAAGCCTCGGCTATAGACAACAACCGATCGGAGCTGGCAACACTGCAGGCGCAAATTGACGCCGAGTTAAAAAGCCAGGGTGTGAAGGCCTTAGAAAAACGCATTCAGGTATTTGCCGGTGCCGATGAGTGGCAGACCGTGCTGATGCTGGCAGAAAAAGGCCTGGTCGACCACCCTGACAGCCAGATTGTGCAGCAGGCAAAGCAAAGCGCAGTTAAGATATTAGCCGCCGGCAAGGCGCTGGATGTTTATATTGAACGGCCCGGGCGCCTTACCGACAACAATATTCGTCAAAATGCCGTGAATGCGGTGTCTGAATACAGCGGGCTTACGCAATTGAGTGCAAAACTGGGCGAGAAAATAGACCGGGTTGAGCAGTTAATTGAGCAGGAAAATCAACCCATAGATGTGACCATTCGTTCTGACAACCGAACCTATATAAAAGTACTCGGCGTAGGAGTTGTGGGTGAAGTCAGAGAAAAAACCATTCAGTTAAAGCCGGGTAACTATCAATTCGAAGGCCGCCGTGAAGGCTATCGCTCAGTCATTGTCAATGTGGTGGTGGCGAAGTCGGGCACACCAATTGTGATTAACGTTCAGTGTAACGAACGCGTTTAGCATCATTTAGCGCAAGATAATAAAAAACAGGAGAGACTTCGTGAGCACACTTGACGAAGCCATTGAGAAAGGACGACGTAAACGACGGTTAGTCGCTATTGGCTTTTCGGTCAGTATTCTGGCACTGCTGGTTATTTACTTTGGCTGGTTGTTTTTAACCAAAGGCTACAGTTTTACCGTAAAACCGGCAGAAGCCACTGAAACTCAACGTTTTTCGGTTAATTCCGGTACTGGTTTTTTCATCGACAATAAATATTACGCGATAGGCTCTGGTGGGCTGGTGGCAGTGTCTGCCGATAAATATCAAACTAAAGAAGTGCAGGTTAACGATAACATCCCTTCAACCATTGAAGTTAGGTTAGAACCTAAACCGGCAAAAGTTGCGATAACAACAGAGCCTGGAGCGAATGATATTATCTGGTCGGTAAACGGCGAGCAGCGCGAAACCGCTTCTACCTTTGAAGGCGAATTTGCTCCCGGCACTTATACGGTGTCTGCTTTGCATGCTGCCTATGAGCCGGCATCGGTTGCTATTGAGGCGCTGATAGACGGGAAAGTTGAAGAAGAAATTCGTTTAACGCCTATTAGCGGCACTATTTCTATTAATTCGAGCCCGGCTGGCGCGTCAGTTACTTTAGACGGCGAAGAGGTGGGTTCAACGCCGGTAACGGTTGCTAAAGTTGGTGGCGACTACCCGGTTGTGGTTAATTATCCGGGCTATGAGCCAGTTACGGACACGGTGTCTTTAACCGTGCGTAACAAGAAACCTAAGCGTAATTACCGCCTTCAGCCGGTACAGGCAACGGTTAATGTGTCGATGAAGCCAGCGGGGGGGGCGTTGCTGGTTAACGGCGTGCCTGCCAAAAACCCAATTAGCGTTGATGCCAATAAAGAACATGCTATTCGTTACGAAAAAGCGGGCTACATTAAACAAAGCCGGACTATTAAACTGGGGCCGGCGGAAAACCAGCAACTAAGCTTTGACCTGGCTCCAGAAATGGGCGATGTGGCTTTTGCGGCGAATGAACCCAGCGAGGTTTATATTAATGGACAAAAGCAGGGCGTGACACCATTGCGCACCAAACTGCAGGCTCTGCCTTCGCAAGTTGAATTCCGCAAAGCCGGTTACCGCACCGTAAAGCAGGAGTTTCAGCCCAGCAGTGAGCGGCTGGTGAACGTAAAAGCCCAGATGCTGCGCGAGTTTGATGCCAGAAGAAAAGAAGGCAAACCGCTGTTCGTCAGCACTCTTGGCATTGAAATGAACCGCCTGTCGCCGAAAAAATTTACTATGGGTTCGCCGGTTAATGAGCCAAACCGGGGACGTAATGAGCATCAGGTTAAAGTCGATTTTAGTCGGGATGTGTGGATATCGCGCCATGAAATTACCGAAGCTCAGTTCTCTGCTTTTAAAGGCTCTGGCGGCAAAACTAAACTGCCGGTGACTAATGTGTCCTGGAACGATGCCGCGTTATTTACCAACTGGCTGAGTGAACAGGAAGGTTTGCAGCCTTTTTATCAGGTGAGAAATGGCAAAGTGGTCGGAACCGATGCGAGCTCGCTCGGTTACCGCTTACCCACCGAAGCTGAATGGGAATACATTGCTAAAATTAATCGCAGAGCCGACTCGACTGTTTACGTCTGGGGAAGCCAGGATCATCTGCGTGACAAGCAGGGCAACTTTGCCGATGAGTCTGCAAAAGGTCAGCAAACCTTTATTTTACGCGGTTACAATGACGGTTTTGCGGGTAAAGCGCCGGTAGGCAGTTTTAAGGCGGAACGTGGTGGCTTTTTTGACCTGGACGGTAATGTCAAAGAGTGGGTGCACGACAGCTACACGTTAAACCCTCCTGACCTTGACCGGCTGTATACTGACTACCTGGGGGCGCTTCGCGGCAATGGTCATGTGGTCAAAGGCGCGTCTTATCAAACCGGACGATTAAAGAATATTCGTGCCAGCGTTCGCGATGGCGAAAGTGATGCGAAAGACGATATTGGCTTTAGAATAGCCCGGTATCATGAGTGATGAGGAGAGACATCATGAAAAAACGCGTGATTATAGGTGTCATACTGCTGGCTCTGGCCGGCAGCGCGACCGCTTACTTTGTGTCTTTGGACGCTCCACAAGATTTCCCAACCAACATTTAACGCTCGGGATACATAATGTCTAAAAATAATACGCTTTCAATGAGCCCTAACTTTTTTGTTAGTGGTGGTGTGCTGCTGGCTATTTTTACTGTTATACACCTGTTGTATGCAGGGCTTATTCGCCCGGCGGCCGAAGTGGCAATGGCAGAGAAAGGCACCGAAGCTTTAACCTCTATTTCGGTTATTTTCAAAGATGTGGAACAGCAAATTTGTATTTCACTGATGATCTTTTGTCTTTTCCTTATGCTGTACAAGCTGTGGCGATTAATTGACGAAGAAGAAATCTACTCGCGCGATTTACTCGAAAGCCACGACAAGTCAGAAGCGCTGGATGTTGATGTGGCACTCAATGATTTAGAAAGCTCGGCTTATAAAGAAACGCCCGCTTACAGCACCTGGATTAACTGTATTCGTCGCTTCAAGAATACCAAAAATGTTCAGCACGCGGCTGACACTATCGAGTCGTCGGTGGACAATATTGCCATTCAGTTAGAAAGCGGCAACAACATGATCCGCTACATTATCTGGGCCATTCCTTCTATTGGTTTCGTGGGTACGGTTCGTGGTATTGGCGCCGCGCTGGCGCAGGCTGACAAAGCGCTGGACGGCGACATTGCCGGTATGACCGCATCTCTGGGTGTGGCGTTTAACTCAACTCTGGTGGCTTTGTTTATTTCATTGCTGCTAATGTTGTTTATGCATCTGTTGAACAGCCGCCAGGACAAGATGGTGATCCGCACGCAGGAGTCTTGCGAAAAGCACCTTTTATCTCATTTACACGGCTAACTGAGCAACTCAAATGCGACGCACTCGTCAGGCGGGCGACGGCTTTAATCTCTCTTTTCTGGATGTGATGGCATGCGGGCTGGGCGCCGTTATTCTTATTTTTATCCTGGTAGATTTTAAAGCCTTTACGCCCGAGCCCTCAGAAGAAAAAGAAAAGCTGGAACAAGAGCTGGCGGCAGCTATGGATACGCAACAGCGCCTGAAAAAGTCGATTGATGAAATAAATGAAAAAATAGCCATGGAGTCAGCTAAACAGGAAGAGTCCGAAAAAGCGAAAGATGACACCACCCAGGATCAAACCAAAGCATTACAGGACTTGTCGACTCAGTTAGCGGTTGTCGCTGACCTGGAAAACCAGTTAGCGGCGCTTTCTAAAGAAGTCGAAAAGTCTGCCAATGTTGAGCTTTCGGGCACTGGTGAGCAGAACTTTATTACCGGCATGAAAGTGGAGGGTGACCAGATAGGTATTCTGGTCGATAAAAGTGCATCCATGATGGGTGACAACTTAATTGATGTGCTGAGTAAGCTGGCGTTAAGCGACAGCGATAAAGTGTCGACTGCTAAATGGATAAGAACCCGGCGGGTGGCGCAGTGGTTACTGGCAAGGCTTCCACAAAGCTCAAAAGTGAGCGTCGTGACCTTTTCCGATACAGCCGAACGGCTGGGCATGCGTAATGTGAGTACGGCGTCAGTCAGCGGCTCTATGAATTCTATTGTGAAGGACTTAGGCGCGGTTGTGCCAGAGGGCGGAACCAACCTTCAGCTGGGCATTAGTACGTTATTTGAGACGAACCCGGATATTACCGACGTCTATATTGTAACGGACGGCCTGCCAACTCTGGGTGACGGGCTGCCGCTGTCGTGTCGTAATTTTATTTCGACGAAAAAGTCCATTTCCTCAGACTGTCGTCAGGCATTGATGGTCGAAACGGTAAAACGAGCCCCTAGCGGCGTTCGGTATAATATTATTCTATTGCCGATAGAAGGGGACCCTTACGCGTCTCCGCTTTACTGGAACTGGTCGCGGGTTAGTGGCGGTACGTTCTTATCACCCGCTCCGGAGTGGCCATAATGAGAAAAATTCAGCGTGCGCCAATTGAGGTTTTTAACCTCTCGTTTCTGGATATTATTTCCTGTGCCTTTGGTGCGGTTATAATGCTGGTGTTGTTAGCTAAAAATGGTACCGAAGACACCGAGCGCGGACCGGCTAACCTCAGTACCTTGGTGGCAGAAGTGTTGCAGGCTCAGGAGTCGGTGGAGGAATTAAAAGGGGCGTTGTCGGACAAACAGGATGAGCTGTCCGCCGCCAAACAAAAAACCGCATCAGTCACTGAGCAGGAAAAGAATTTAGAAAGCTCCATTCCGCGGGCGCAAAAAACGTTGCAGCAATTGCAGGGTAAAGCCTCTTCGTTGAGAGCTGAAATAAGACAAGCAACAGCCATGCTCAACACGCCGAACAGCACTGACACACCGGACGATGACGTAGGCGGTATTCCAACCGACGCTGAGTATGTGGTTTTTGTTATTGATAACTCGGGTTCAATGTCCGGTGGACGTGGCTGGAACTCAGTGATTAACGTGGTTAACGACATTATAGAAAGCCACCCGAAAATGAAGGGCTTTCAGATTATGGCCGCCGACGGTGACTTTATGTTCACCAGCAAGGCCGGAGACTGGTTACCGGACACCAAAAGCTTCCGGCAAACGGCGATAAAACAAATGCCGAACTTTACCGGCGGCAAAAGTGCACCTGAGCTGGGTATTTTGAAGGCCATTAAGCTTTATAAAAAAACCAAGGGTACAACCAGCATTTATGTCTTTGGTGATGATTACCGGGTAAATAATCTGGATGCCACGGTGCGGCAGATAACCAGCCAGAACCAGGGCGCCGATGGTAAGCCGGTAATGCGTATTCATGGCATAGGCTTTAGCCGTCGACAAGGCAACGCGGAAACCTTCGCTGCCTTTATGCAGGCTGTGGCTAAGCGCAACCGCGGTGCGTTTGTGGGGCTGAATTTTTAAGTAAGTTTTTAGCTTTGGCTCCCAGCGCGTGCCGCATGCAGTTTTTTGTAGCTTTCTATTAAGCGTAAATGCCGGTCCAGACCCTCCAGCTGCATGTTGGTTGGCGTTAAACCATAAAAGCGGGTGGTACCGTTAACTGAACCAATAACCGCCTCAATGGTGTCTTCTCCGTACATACGGCAGAGGTTATAGCGGTAGTCTTCCAGTTCCAGCTCATCGTCTTGCGCAATTTCCAGTACCGCTTCTACGGCACGATAAAACAAGGTGCGCTCTACGGTGTTGTCGTTAAATTGCAGGAACATTTCTACGTACTCGAAGGCGTCGTCGTGGCGTTGCAGTGCCAGATAAATGAGCAGCTTCAGCTCAAGAATGGTGAGTTGTCCCCATACAGTATTTTCGTCAAACTCAATACCAATCAGGGTAATAACGTCCATGTAGTTATCGAGCTGGCTGTCTTCCAGGCGCTCGACCAAATCTTCCAGTTGTTTGTCGGTTAAGCGGTGCAAATTAAGAATATCTTCGCGGTACTGCAGGGCAATGTTGGTATTGTCCCAAATAAGATCTTCCACCGGGTAAACTTCTGAATAGCCCGGTACCAGAATACGGCAAACCGGCGCGCCCAGGTCCTCGTGCACGGCTACATAAGCTTCTTTGCCCATGTCCTGTAAAATAGCAAACAGCGTGTCGGCTTCCTCCTGATTAGAGCCACTGAAATCCCATTCAACGAACTCAATGTCTGATTTGGCACTGAAAAAGCGCCAGGAAACCACGCCCGATGAGTCAATAAAGTGTTCAACAAAGTTGTTGGGCTCAGTCACCGCCATGGAATTAAAGGTCGGAGCCGGTAAGTCGTTCAAACCTTCAAAACTGCGGCCTTGTAATAACTCGGTCAGGCTGCGCTCCAGTGCCACTTCAAAACTGGGGTGCGCGCCAAATGAAGCAAACACACCACCGGTGCGCGGGTTCATTAAGGTCACACAGGCCACCGGGACCTGACCACCCAGCGAGGCGTCTTTAACTAACACCGGGTAGCCTTGTTCTTCCAGAGCGTTAATGCCTTCCAAAATATTGGGGTACTTATTAAGGACTTCCTGCGGTACGTCTGGCAGGGCTATTTCATCTTCAATAATTTGCTTTTTAACCGCGCGCTCAAAAATTTCGGATAAACACTGAACCTGGGCTTCCGGCAGAGTGTTGCCCGCACTCATGCCGTTACTTAAATACAGGTTCTCAATTAAGTTCGACGGGAAATAGATCGTTTCACCGTCGGAATGACGCGTGAACGGCAGCGAAACGATGCCACGATCGGCGCGACCCGAGTTGGTATCAATTAAATGTGAACCACGAAGCTCGCCTTCGGGGTCATAAAACTCGAGACAGTATTCGTCGAGGATCGCTTCAGGTAACTCGTCATTAGGCCCTGGCTTAAACCATTTCTCATTGGGGTAATGTACGAAGTCGGCGTTGGCAATGTCTTCACCAAAGTACTGGTCGTTATAAAAGAAGTTGCAGCTTAGGCGTTCTATAAACTCGCCCAGTGCGGAGCACAAGGCACTTTCTTTGTTCGCGCCCTTACCGTTGGTGAAGCACATGGGAGAAGCGGCATCGCGAATGTGTAATGACCACACATGTGGCACAATGTTGCGCCATGAGGATATCTCAATTTTCATGCCCAAATCCGCCAGTATGGTGGTCATGTTGGCAATGGTTTGCTCCAGCGGTAAGTCTTTACCTTCAATATAAGTTCGGCTGTCGCTGTCGGGGCGTATGGTCAGTAACGCCTGTGCGTCCTGAGTAATGCTTTCAACCGCTTCCACGTCAAACTCAAGGTCATTTTCTATTACGCGTTTTACCGCACAGCGCTCAGCCGCCCGAATAATGCCTTTGTGGTCTTTTTCGGAAATATCCGCCGGCAACTCAATCTGAATTTTGAACAGCTGCTTGTAGCGGTCTTCCGGGTCGATAACGTTATTTTGCGATATGCGAATGTTTTCAGTTGGAATATTGCGGGTATCGCAGTACAAACGGATAAAATGTGCGGCGCACATTACGGATGACGCAAGGAAATAGTCAAAAGGACCGGGGGCGGAACCATCGCCTTTGTATCGAATGGGCTGATCCGAAATGACCGTAAAGTCGTCGAATTTTGCCTCAAGGCGCATGTTGTCGAGAAAGTTTACATTGATTTCCATTTAGGGAGCACCGCGGTTAATAAGTTGACTGCTGTCAGCGAGCAATAGTCCGTCATTATCCCATTTTTTTGTCTATTGATCATTATTGCTGCTTATATTCTAAAGTTTTGCCGTTGTAAGAAAAACTCTGTATCATTTACAACAATATAGTTACAACCCAACCCTATAAATGAAAGGTATAATATGAATAAGAAAGGACTCCTTGGTGGTGTCGGTATTGTCATTGTTGCTGCCGCTCTAATCGCCCCCAAATTCGTTGCGCCTCAAGTTGAAGATACGCTAAAACAGCATGTTGAAGTCATAAATGCATTACCTGCTTATAAAGCCAGCGTAGTTTCATTTGATAGTGGTTGGTTCAGTTCCAGCGCAACAATATCGCTGGGAGCCGATTTCGGCTCTTTGCACCCGGATGCTTCAGTCCCAGATGACGTGTCTGTTGAAGTTGTTGTTAACGTTCAACATGGTCCTGTTTTGATGCGTTTTGCTCCCGGGTTGGGTATGGCTTCCTTCGAAGCTTTCGCTAACGACGACGGATTGCGCGAGTATCTTGACTGGGAAGAAAATACGCCTTTTTATCACCTGACTGGCTCAGCTGGGTTCTCTGGCGGTATCAGCTATAACGACTCAATTGTTCCATTCAGTTTTAAGTCCGATGAAGAACAGACCGAACTGACCACTTTGAGTTATGAAGGTGAAGGTGAAATATCTTTGGATGAGTTCAGTTATGAAGGGGAGCTGGAAGGCGCGGAAGTTCTGCTTTCAGACCAGTCTATTAGCATTGGCAAGCTGAAACTGGAAACCGAAGCCAAAGGCGACATACTGGAAATTATGAAAGGCGAGCTTTATGAAGGCGACATGTCTATTAAGCTTAATGAAATCATTGCGTATCAGCCAGATGATGTCGAACTGTTTAAGTTAAAAGACTTTGGCCTTGAGTTCGTTAATTACTTCAGCGACGATAAAAAGCGCATGAATATCGACATGAATTACTCTGTCGATTCGCTCGAAGCCGAAGATTTTGATCTTGAAGATCTTAAGTTAAAAATGGCGTTTCATAATATTGATTCCGAGTTCTTGTTTGCTTATAACCAAATGGTGAAACAAGTTTATGATCAGAACCCTGACGAAATAGAAGTCGCAACACAAAAGTTGGTTAAAGAAAACTTACCGCAGTTGCTGCAGGCAGAGCCGGAGTTCGTCATTAGTGAATTTAGCGGTGAAATGGAGCCGGGTAATTTCAAGGGTAACCTGAGCGCTAAGCTGGTCGGTATCAGTCAGTTGCCGGATAACATCGAGAATATTGACTTCTGGCTCTCCAGCCTGATTGTCGACTCATCTATTGCTATCGATAAGCCATTATTGAAATGGATTGCTGAACAACAGATGTTGTCAACACTACGTATACAAAAGCCCGGTGCTGATGAAGCTGAACTACAGGAAATGGCTGAGCAACAGGCACCAACGATGATAAATATGTACCTTGAACAAGGCTTGCTGCAGGAAGAAGATGACGTGTACCGCAGCGAATTTCTGATGGAAGACGGCTGGGGTGTACTGAATGGTTACAGAATGCCACTCACTAAAATGATGTAATTGTTTGGTGGTAAAAATAGGATAATGCGAGCCTCAGCTGATGTATTCGGCTGAGGCTTTTTTGTTTCAGGAACCATAGGCCTGCTCATAATTCATCTATTTAAATGGCGGCGTAACAAAATTGACAGATTAGCAATAAATGCGTCATTTATTCGTCATCGTATCGTCAACTGACCTAAGTACATTAGCCCGGCGTTAACACGTTAATCACTCAAATTAAGGCTTAAAGGGTTATGGCTACTTATAAAAAGATACCGGCATTACCATTTCCAAAAAATAAAATATTAAATTCCCTTATTGCGGCTATTTGCGCACTTAGCGCGCCCATTGCTTTTGCGCAACAGGACACCTCTAAAGAGCTGGAGCGTATTGAAGTTACCGCACAAAAACGGGTGCAGTCTATTAATGATGTTCCGGCCAGTATCAGTGCGTTCGAGGGCAGCCGTCTGGACGAGCTGGGCTTAAACGAGCTGGATATGATTTCAGATTTGACGCCCGGGTTAGTGATTCAGGAGCAAAGCCCGAACAACCCGGGCTTTGTTATTCGCGGTATTACCTCGGATAGCGGTTCTGCCCAGGCTTCGCCCAGAGTTTCCGTTTACTATAATGGTGTCGACGTTTCCCGTTCGCGCGGCTCGTACTTCGAACTGTTCGATATAGAGCGGGTAGAAGTGGTCAAAGGCCCGCAGGCAACGTTATTTGGCACCGCTGCATCGGTGGGTGCTATCAGTGTCATCACCCGCAAACCGGAAGCGGATTTTTCTGCCGAAATTAGTGCCGGTGCAGGTAATGAGTCCCAGAAACGCATGGGAGGCTATATTAATGGCGGCAGTGACTTAGTCAGCGGGCGGCTGGCATTTAGTTACCGTAAGCGTGATGGGGTTATTGAAAACATAGCGCCGGATCAGGACGATATGAACGGCGTGGACAGACAAGCTCTGCGTGGCTCACTTCGCTTTCAACCGAGTGACGCGGTCACCGCCGATTTAATTTACAGCTATGAGAAAAACGAAGACACCGGAACCTCATTTAAAAATGGTGTTTTCGCACCAACCGGCGGTGATACCAGCCCTTATAGCTTCGTTGAAATGACTGGCAGCCCTTATTCTGCTTCGGTATTAGGCCGTGAAAAGTTGGGGCTGGACAGAACAGTGGATGATATTAACTTAACCGTAGACTGGGTCATTAGCCCGCGCTTAAGCTTCACTTCGGTCAGTGGTTACCGCAGCTTCGATTCACTGGAAGTATTTGACGCGGACGGCACTCAGGCCTGGTTCCTGGAGTTTGGTGAAGACGCCGAAGGTGATCAGTTCAGTCAGGAATTCCGCTTTAATTACGCAGGCGATAAAATGTTAACTCTGTGGGGTGTTAATTACTTCACCGAAGATGGCAGCCAGCGCGTCCCCTTTAGTACCGAAGAATCCATTTTCTTAAACTGTGCCGGCGCTTTGCCAGGCGGCTTACCTTGTATTAACGCCGACGGTTCGGTTAATCAGTTAACACCGGTTTTAACCGGCGGTGCTATTGAAGAAATACCCTATGCGGGTGAGTTCACCAACTTTGGTGACAACGAATCCTGGTCTGCCTTTGTCGATTTTACTTATCAATTAACCGATAGAACCGAAGTTGCTGCGGGTATTCGTTACGTATCGGAAGATCGAGAAAGTGGTTTTTCTGCCACTATGCCCAACAGTCAGTTACTGCCTTTACTTGGAGAGCCAAGCCAAACGTTGCTGCCGACGGTATCTACCGACGGCGAAGTGTTCACTGCCAGCAACAGCTCAGACGCCTGGTTGCCTCGTTTCAATATTATTTACAAGCTGAATGACCATAACAACTGGTTTGTAACGGGTTCAAAAGGACGCCGCTCGGAAGTGGTTGATGTCAGTTCGACTTTCGACGCAAACGGTGAAGCCGCGGGTGACTATGGCTTAATTCCGGCGGAAGTTATCTGGAACTATGAAACTGGATTAAAAGGGAATTTAACCGAAAACCGGGTGCGTTATTCTGCCTCGGTGTTTTATCAGGACTACTCAGACTTTCAGGTTACTTTGCAGGACGAGTCGGGTGATTTTTATACCGCCAATGCGGGCTCGGCAACCAACGTTGGTGTAGAAACTGAAATTAACGCCAATTTAGGTTCTGGCTTTGAGGTATTCGGGCATTTGGCTTATCTTGACGCTAAAATTGATGATGAAAGCACTAACGGTGATTTAGCCGGCAACCGCTTTCGTTTGCAGCCTGAGTGGACCTCAAGTCTTGGGGCTATTTATGAAAAATCGATATCGGCTCAATACGCGTTGCGCGGCTCTGTAGTGGGCACTTACCGCTCGGAAGTTTTCTTCGAACCCGAAAATGCCCCAATAGCCGGGCTGGATATCAGTCAGGATTCGATCTCTTTAGTGAATGCTTCTTTGGGTCTTTATAATGACGCAGCAAACTGGAGCCTGGCGTTAAAGGCGACTAACTTGCTGGATAAGGAATATCTGGTTGATGCAGGGAATACCGGCGGTAGCTTTGGTAACCCCACCTTTATTTCTGGGCCGCCACGTTTATTCTATTTAGAATTTACCAAGAAGTTTGGCATGTAAAGGGTAAAGCAGAAAGAGTGAAGGGAACCTTCGGGTTCCCTTCTTATTTATAAGGTTGTCGCTTAACGTCCCGTATAGCGAACTTTGTGCTTATTAATCACGCGATAGTCTGTACTGCGAATATTGTCCACAAACACCCATTCGGCTTCTACTGCTTCTTCCGATGCGAACAAATTCATGTATCCGCGTTGATGCAGGTTGGTGTATTTTAAATCCTCGATGATTGTCGGTAGTGCTTTTGCTAACTGTTCTGCGGTTTTCTCATCCAGACTTAAGTAAGTTTCCATACCCGGTGATGAAACCGAAGACGTGGCAAACTCCACTCCAACATGAGTACCATCAGCGCTGCGTAGTTCACTGTGCCAGGCGTTGTGGGTATCGCCGGCGATGACCACCAGCTGTTTACTGGCTTTTTGCGCGGCCCGGTACAAGAGTTCGCGTTCCATTGGGTAGCCGTCCCATGCATCCAGGTTGTAAGGCGTAACCTGAGTGACCATAGCCTGTTGCTGAGGCGTAAGTTCTTCACCGCGTTGAAGGCGCTTTTTAAGTTCTGCTGCTTGCAGTAATAGAGGCGTTACCTTACTGCGGTCATCGGCTGCAAACGCAGCCGCAGGAAAGTTCATTTTCCCCATAAGCAGCTGCTGCCCTAAAATTTGCCAGCGTGCTGAGCTGTTATTCAGTTTATTGACCAACCAATTTAACTGCTTTTTCCCCATAATGCTGCGATCAGCGGAGATGTCCTGCTGGAATTTCTGAGTGTTAAACTGGCCGCTGGCGTCCCGGTAGTCGTCATAGTTGAGTTGTTTGTCTCGCCCAATAATACGAGTGTCCAGCATGATTAAGTCGACTAAATCACCGAATTTAAAATCACGATAAATAGTCAGGTTGGCTTCACCCTGTGGTGGGCGAATAGGAAGCCACTCATAATAAGCCTGCACTGCGGCAGCGCGTCGTTCTATAAAGCTGCCTTCGTCTTCCTGATGGTTTTCTGCGCCGTTTTCCCAGGTGTCATTACTGACTTCATGATCGTCCCACACCGCAATAAAAGGCGCGTGAGCATGCAATGCCTGCAAACCTTTATCGGTACGATACAGCGCGTAACGGCGGCGGTAGTCCGCCAGGGTAAAGAGCTCCGTATTGTTGTTGCTCGGTAACCCACGGCCTATTTCTTTTGAACCTTCGGTGGCGTAACCGCCATCACCATACTCATAAATATAATCGCCTAAATGAACAACGGCATCAATAGAATCATCTTTCGCCGCTTCGGAATACGGATTAAAGTAACCGGCCGGATAATTCGCGCAGGAAAAAACCGCAAACTTTAGTGGTCTTAAACCAGATTCAGGCAGTGTTTGTGTTTTGCCGGAGGGGCTTTGGCTGTTCTTCCCTAAAAAACGGTAGTAGTAACGCTGGTTTGGCGACAACTGCGTAACGTCCACTTTTACTGTGTAATCGCGGCTGGCGCTTGTTGTAGCCGTTCCGGAGCGAATTAGAGTTGAAAAGTTTTCATCAGTAGCCAGTTCCCAGCCCAGAGTTACTTGCTTTTCTGCACTATTTTCCGGTACGGCGCGCGTCCATAACAAAATAGCGTTCGAGGTTGGGTCACCACTGGCAACGCCATAATCAAATTTGACTGAACTTCGCTCGCTGACTTTGCCAATTCCAGCGCAGCCCTGTAATGCGGTTGATACGGTGACTGCGGCTCCTGTCGCTGCAAATAGCTTTAGAAAGTCACGTCGATTAAATTGCTTCATTGTTTGACTCCATGCATTTCTTCCCAGAATAAAAGAAATTACTCTGCAAACATGAAGACTTAATGACAGACCATACAAGTATTTTTTAACTGACCCAATAAAATACTTGATTGATTATTAAATATATTTATTTAAGGAAAAAAGCGCATTGAGTTCTATACTTTATAGTGAACTATAAGATTAGGTCAGGAGGTTCTTCTTATGCGTTTATCGATCATTCTGTTATTCGTTGTTTTTACTGTTTTCGTGGCTGGATGCTCAAGCCAGAGTGGCTCTTCGAGAGTTGCTTTAAAACAAATAGACCGGGACTATGTCGACACGGTTAATCGTCAGGCGACTGTGGGGGGAGTTGATGTTTACTGGATTAATCCTCCCCAAAAAGAGAAAAATGAAGATTAAGAGCCGTCTTTATGACGGCTCTTCAGTGGTTAGTTTGAGTTGTTGAATCGCCATACGAACATCTTGCCCTGAGGTTTCCTGATACACCTGCAAATCAAACTGAGGCAGTATGGCAAAAAGGTGATCAAAAATGTCTGACTGAATACCTTCATAGTTTTCCCATGCGGTGTCGTTGCTGAAACAATAGACTTCTATGGGTAACCCCTGAGGCCCGGGGCTTAACTGGCGAACCATTAAGGTAAGGCCCTGATGCACATCCGCTCTGTTTTTAAGGTATTGCTTTACGTAAGCGCGAAAGGTACCAATATTGGTGACTTGACGACCATTGATAGAGTCAAAACCGTTTTCTTCCAGGCCTGAGTTCCATTCTGAGATATCTTTTTCCTTTTGTTCCAGATACTCGTTAAGTAATGAAAAACGTTTGAGTTTGTTTTTTTGTCCGGCCGATAAAAAGTGAATGCTGTTTTGATCAATATACAGAGCGCGTTTTATACGTCGCCCGCCACTTTCCTGCATACCACGCCAGTTTTTAAAAGACTCGGAAATAAGTCGTTTAGTGGGGATATTGGTGATGGTTTTATCCCAGTTTTGCACCCGCACAGTATGAAGAGCAACATCTATTACGTCGCCGTCAGCGTTCAACTGCGGCATTTCTATCCAGTCACCCACCCGGAGCATGTCATTAGAGGAAAGCTGAATACTCGCAACCAGTGACAGTAAAGTGTCCTGAAATACCAGCAAAGCAACGGCACCCATAGCACCAATCCCGGAAAGCAGAATAAGCGGTGAGCGGTCGAGCAATGAAGCTATGATGAGAATGGCTGCAATAACGTAAACAACAATTTTCGCTATTTGCAAATACCCTTTAATGGGCTTCTCATGCGCATCGGGTTGACGGTTGTATATTTCATTGACACTGGTCATGGCGGCGCTGAACGAGCGTGCCAGAGTCAGTATTAAATAGGCAATGCAGATATTGCGTATGATCGTGGTAGCGGTTTCGGGTAAATCGGGCACCAGATAAATACCGGCCGACAGCACCAAAGCAGGAACAACCTGAGCCAGACGGTGCACAATGATCCGAATACCAATACCGGGGTCACTGCCTAACTCGGTTTGTGACAGCAGCCGAGAAACACCACGCAGTAAAATTTGCTGAGTGATTAGCTGAGATAACCAAACCGCAATTGCCAGAATAACACTGGCACTTATGGTATAAGCCCCGGGCTGTGAAGCCGCCCAGTCATGAAACCACTGAGGGTAATCTAATTCCATCATAGTTTTTGTTCCACCGCTGCTTTTAAGTCCTTTCTAAAGCCTAAACTAAATACAACCTCTGCCACTACGAATAATGGGCCTATTGCCAGGCCCATTATGTCATCAACAAAAGCCGGCTTTCGGCCTTCAAAATAGTGACCAATAAACTGAAATACCCAACCAACGATAAACAAACCGATGCTCCAGCTAAGCCAAAGACGGGTCGGTAATGCCGCTATATCGCGGCCAATAAATAAAGAGAGCCACAGTAGCACGGTCATTAGTAAGCCGAGTTTGATATCCAGACGGATGTAAAAAATAACAGCCGTCAAAACAACAATGTTGGCTGGGGTAATCAAAAAGTAGTCTAAGGGTAGCGCAGGGCGGGATAACAGACTAATAATAGCAACCACAATCACAGGAATACCGACAATGTGGGTTGCCACATTCTTACGATTACGATGATAAGCAGCATATTGCGCTAAGTGATCAACGATGGTTTTCATAGGTTTTGCCACTTGCTAACAAAATAGGGAGTTAGATTGCTACGCACATGGGCTGATGTCAATTTGTGTTGCCGGAGTGCTTAAAATTGATTTCTAAAAACTGCACTATTAAATCGGTATAATGTTTTGTTATATAGGTATACTATTAATGAATATAGGTATCCAAAGGGCTTACTATGTTAGTAAAAAAGATTATTTCAAAATGTTTGATGGTTTCATTATTGGTGTGTTCTTCGATGGCTTTAGCGGCCGAGGAAAGCTATGAAACTGCGGCAAAACAGTTAAAGCAGCGATTGGGAAAAGTGCTGATGAGCACCATTCAAAGCGAGGGGCATGTAGCAGCTATTGGTGTGTGTAATGAACAAGCCCCCCAGATTGCAAATGCGGTGAGTGAAGAGTTGGGACTGGAGGTTAGTCGTACTGCGCTAAAAGTTCGTAATACCAATAATTCACCCAGTGCTGAGCAGAAGCGGATTTTAGAAGATTTCGAACATTTGTGGAGTAAGAAGAAAGAGAATCCACCCACTGCAACTTATACTGATGATGATGGCGGCAAGGTTTGGATGAAAGCGATAGTGATGCAGCCGCAATGTTCGGCTTGCCATGGGTCATCGGTTGAGCCTGAACTTCAGCAAGCAATTAATGAACGTTATCCAAACGACCAAGCTACGGGATTTGAGGTCGGAAATATTCGCGGAGCTTTTGTAGTTAAGTCAAAGAATGAAGATTAGTAACCATTGATTTTGTATGGTTATTATTTAAGATTATTAAAAGTTACCTAACCAGGAGAGCATGCTATGGAGCTTGACCCGCTTTTACTGTCGCGAATACAGTTCGCGTTTGTTGTGTCTTTTCATGCAATATTTCCGGTGTTTACCATCGGTCTTGCATCCTATGTTGCCGTAATTTACGGACTCGCCTTTAAAACAAATGACCCTAAATGGGAACGTTTAGGCGCTTTTTGGACGCAAGTTTTTGCTGTTGTATTTGGTATGGGAGTGGTATCCGGAATTGTGATGTCATTCCAGTTTGGCACGAACTGGAGTAACTTTTCTCTGGCTACGGCGAACTTTTTAGGGCCAGTTTTGAGTTACGAGGTTATTACCGCGTTTTTTCTTGAGGCTGCCTTTTTAGGTGTATTGCTATTTGGCCGGGGGAAAGTTCCCAATGGCGTCCACTTTTTTGCTGCACTGATGGTTTCCATAGGGACTTTTATTTCTTCTTTCTGGATTTTGTCAGCTAATAGTTGGATGCAGACACCGGCTGGCGTAGAGGTTCATGATGGCATCTACCATGTGGTTGATTGGGCAGCGGCTATTTTTAATGACTCGTTTTGGTACCGCTTCGCCCATATGGCTTTAGCCTCTTTCCTGACTGGCGGTTTTGTCGTCGCAGGAGTGAGCGCCTGGTTCTTAATACAAAAGCGCGATACTGAACTGCACCGGAAGGCGTTATCAATGACCTTATGGTTATTGCTGTTTTTGACCCCTTTGCAAGTGTTTATTGGTGACTTGCACGGGCTTAATACACTTAAGCATCAGCCGACAAAAGTAGCTGCAATGGAGGGGAACTGGGAGACTCAAACGGGAGCGCCGTTGTTGCTCTTTGCTATTCCGGATCAAGAACAACAGAAAAACCACTTTGAAGTGGGCATTCCTAAACTTGCCAGCTACGTTTTGACCCACGACTGGAATGGAGAATTACCCGGTGTTAAAGAGAAACCGCCTGAGTTGCAGCCGAACGTTCCTATCGTATTCTGGTCTTTCCGAATTATGGTTGCCATGGGTTTACTAATGGTACTGGTTTCAGTGGTTGGTTTGTTCTTGCGTCGTAAACGCGCTTATATGAACAGCCGTTGGTATTTGCAGACATTACGATTAATGACGTTAAGTCCTTTTATTGCGGTATTAGCTGGCTGGTTTGTAACTGAGGTGGGTCGAGCTCCCTACTTGATCTACGGACAGATGACTCACGCAGAAGGGGTGACCCCTTCACTTACGGGAGGCATGTCATTATTTACCCTTATTGGTTATTTCTTAGTATATGCCTGTGTCTTTGCCGCTGGGGCTTATTATCTGACTCGCGTTATTCGCGGTGGAACAGAAAGTACTGAACAGCATGAAGATGATAAGCACCGTGCAAAACGGCCACTTTCAGCCGCTGAAGCAAGCTTTGATTAAGGATAATAATTATGAGTGAACCAACTTTCGATTTAACTTATATTTGGGCTGCAATCATCGCCTTTGGCGTCATCATGTATGTGTTGATGGACGGCTTTGATTTAGGCCAGGGAATTTTGTTCATGTTTGCCCCCAGTGAGCATGATCGCGATATCATGATGAACTCAGTTGCCCCAGTCTGGGACGGCAATGAAACATGGCTTGTGTTGGGAGGAGCGGGGCTATTAGCCGCGTTTCCTTTAGTTTATACCATTTTCCTGCCGGCTTTATATATTGGTGTGTTTTTGTTGCTGGCGGGTTTAATTTTTCGCGGTGTGGCATTTGAATTTCGCTTTAAAGCGCACTCGTCGAAATATTTGTGGAACTGGTCATTCGCCATTGGCTCAACGGTTGCTTCTTTTGCGCAAGGCGCGGTAGTGGGCGCTTACATTCAAGGTTTTGAGACTGAGAATATGCGCTATGTTGGTGGTGCGCTGGACTGGCTTACCCCATTTACCATCCTGACCGGTTTAGGGTTGGTAGCAGGCTACGCATTATTGGGTTCAACCTGGTTAATCATGAAGTCAGAAGGAGCAACTCAACAATGGGCTTATCGTTTAGTTAAGCCACTGTTAGCCATTGTTCTGATTATTTTTGGCATTATCAGCGTGTGGACACCATTCGTAGATGAATTTGTTGCTGAGCGTTGGTTTAGCGGCTTTTCAGCTATTTGGCTATTACCAATATTAGGACTCGCCTGCGCTTATTGGATCTTCTCGTCTGTTAATAAGAAACGTGAAGGCAGTCCTTTTGTGGCGACCATGGGGCTGTTCATTTTTACTTATTTAGGCTTACTTGCCAGTAAATGGCCCTATGTGGTACCGCCCAATTATACGTTGGCGGATGCGGCCTCTGCGCATGAATCGCAGCTGTTTTTATTGTTGGGACTATTATTTGTTATTCCAATTGTACTGGTCTATACAGCTTGGACTTACTGGGTTTTCCGCGGTAAAGTCAAAGCGGATCAGGGTTATCATTAAGGCTGTATTTAATGAGTGTTAAGCTCAGTCAGGAATTAAAGGCTGCATCGCTTTATTTGAAAGAGTTAGCTGCCGACGTTAAACGCCCCATTCAGCGGGCGTTTTTATTTGGTTTGCTCAAAACCATGGCGATAATAGCCCAACTTGGGTGCATTGCAGCTTTAGCTCAGTCGGTGTTGGCTGAGAACCAGCCGCTGTTGAGCTTACACGCTACTGGAATCGGCTTAATTCTGAGCACATTGATCAGAGTTAGTGCGGCATATTGGCAACAAAGCTTTTTGCAACAAGCAACCCTTCAGGCAACTCAAACGGCGAGAAAGCGACTGCTTGAACGCTGGCAATGGCAGACGACTCAGGGAACTCCCATAAGCGCTGCGGACGGTGCACTGCAGCTGGAACCTATTGAAGCACTTAAAAGTTATTTTAATCGCTACCTGGTACAACAGTATTTGGTTATATTCTCACCTGTTTTGATATTACTGACTTGCTTTTATATCAACCCGGTTGTCGGCGTATTGCTGTTGCTCAGCGGCCCCGTTATACCCTTGTTTATGGCATTGGTAGGAATTGGAGCTGAGCGTTTGAGTCAAAAGCATGCGCAGCAAACTCATGCGTTGAGCCGGGTTTTTACCGATAAGCTTCGAAACCTGGCGACGATTCAACTGTTTGGTGCAGACGATGCTGCGTTGTCCGATGTTGCTAAAGCCGGAGAAGAATATCGTCAGGCAACCATGTCGACGTTAAAAATTGCTTTCCTTTCGTCTGCGGTTCTTGAGTTTTTTTCAAGTGTCGCGATTGCAGGGGTGGCCCTGTACGTAGGGTTCGGTTTGCTCGGCTATATCGAATGGCTGGGAGCAGACGAACTGACACTGTTTAGTGGGTTGTTCCTGTTATTGTTGGCCCCAGAATATTTTGCTCCGCTGCGTCAGTTTGCACAAAGTTATCACGATCGCGCCGCTGCAATAGGCGCGGCAAGTTTGTTGTCAGAACGGCAAGAGCATACAGGCAGTATGCAGGGAACAAAGGGAGAAAGCTGCTCAAACGGGTTCATTTCCTGGCAAAACCTGTCGGCCATATTAACGCCAGAGTTGCGGATTTCTTACCCTGATACGGACATTAACGAGGGCACATTAACAGTGATTAGCGGCCCCTCAGGCAGTGGTAAAAGTACTTTAATTCGGGTACTTCTGGGCCAAATGCCTTATTCAGGTGCGTTAAAACTGAATAGGATATTGGTGAAAAATGGCGATATTGCGTATTTCGCTCAACAGCCGTTCTTAACGGCAAGTTCGATTCGTAATAATGTGAATTTATACGATAAACACAGTGACACTGAAATCATCAAAACATTTCGGCAATTAAATCTGGGCGGGTTACTGGAGCAACTGCCTCAAGGTCTGGACTCGCAACTTGGTGAAAAAGGTGTGGGCTTATCGGGAGGAGAGCGTCGACGTGTCGCTTTTGCGCGTTGCATATTATCAGGTCGGCGATTGATTATTGCGGATGAACCAACTGAAAACCTGGATGATGAGTCCGCTGATACCATTCGCAAAAACCTTAAGCGTCTTAGTAAGAGCGGAGTGACGGTAATAGCGGCAAGCCACGACCCCAAACTAAAGCAAATTTCAGATCAGTCAGTGCTGATAGACAATTCCCGGGGGCGGTCATGAAAGTCAGCGATTGGCGCTTATTAAAACCTTGGTTGAAACAACTTGGCAGCTACCGAATACAGTTGTTACTGGGCATTGCATTAGCTTTGGCTACTGCATTATTCGGGGTTGGATTGTTATCGCTTTCAGGTTGGTTTATTACCGCTTCAGCCTTATATATTGGGTTTGATATCTATACGCCAGGCGGAGGGATACGCTTTTTTGCTATTGCACGCACAGTCAGTCGTTATCTGGAAAGGCTGTTAAATCATGACTTAGTGCTTAAGCTTCAGGCTCACTGGCGAGTGGCTCTTTTTCGCCTGCTTCAAAAAACACCGTTGCATAAAACGTTGACGTTTCGGGTATCCGATACAGTACAGCAATTGACGTGCAATTTAAGTGCGATGGATAACTTATTCATTAGATTGATAATACCCGCATTGACGTTTTCTTTGGCGACCATGTTCTTGTTTGTATTTTGGTCGTTTTATAATGTCTGGCTGAGTTTGATTTTAGTGCTTGGAGCCACGGCGGTAGTCTATTTCTCATGGACACTGGCAAGTAAAAGCAGGCCGTTAGCGGTTAAGTCTTTGAGACAACAGCAAAGACTTCGTGAGAACGCTATGAATTTTACTGACTCGATCACTGAGCTCTCTGCCTGGGGTCACTATGATGCGCAAAGCAAACGGATTTTAAAGAGCACGCAACAGCTGGAGCAACTTGAAATAGAGCAATTAAAACACCAGCAAAAAATACAACGACTCACCGATAGTGCCTCTCAGATAGTAACTTTGCTCGTGCTAACGCTGACATTAATTCAGTTTGAGCAAGAGCAAATTGGGGCGGCGGTAGCGGTAATGTTAGTGCTATCAGCTATTGCGTGGCAGGAGTTGGCCGGAGAATTGCCCATGCAATGGGTGGGTTATGGTAATACGCTTGCGGCAGCGAGGCGTTTATTAAAGTCAAAATCTGCCGGAGAGCATGCGGCCGACTATCCGCAGGCAACTGACATTACGAGTAACAATACGGCTATAACGATAAAGCTGGATAATCTGATGGTCTGGCGTCAAGGTCGTCCTATTATTGAGAATTTAAGTGTAAGGTTTGAACCAGGATTAGTGCATTGGATTGAAGGCCCTTCAGGAATCGGTAAAAGCACTTTGGCTGAAGTGTTAATGGGGTTTTATCCGGCAGACAGTGTGCAGGGGGAAATTACAACGCAACCCAAGACGAACTTGCTCAATGAGGCGGGTTACCTAACACAAGAAACGGAAATATTTGACGCATCAATTCGTGATAATTTAAACCCTAAACGCTTACCTTTTTTAGAAAGCCACTACTGGAGCGTATTGAAACAAGTCAACCTGGATAAAAAAACGGCTTCTCTAAGTGATAAATTGGATACTTTGATTGGTTCTCATGGAGTTCAATTATCGGGAGGAGAAATGCGTCGTCTGGCTTTGGCCAGAGTACTTTTACAAGACAAGCCCGTGATGATTCTCGATGAGCCATTTGCCGGTATTGAACGTGATTTAGTAAAAACCATACTGGAGCGGATGGTTTCACAATCACCGAAAAAAACATGGATTATTATAAGTCATGTGAATATAGACGATATTCGTGCTGATATTCCCCAGGGACAGAGCATTATATTGTAGGGAGAATAAAAAAGTGACAGCTACCGGGGAGAATAGTAACCGCCACAAGGTTGGGAACTGCTAAGTTATTTCTTTTTGTCTTTAAAGTCACAGGCCTCAGGGGCTGACTGGGGCTCTGGTTTATGAGTCAGATGCTTCGGAGCCGCTAACCATTCCTTGCCTTTAAGCATGAGATCCCAGTAAATCCAGGGCAGCATCTTTTCTTTAAGAAACCATGACAACCGGGAAGGTTTTGTGCCGTCAACTAACCAGCGGGGTAGGGTAGGCTGCAATGTGCCACCATAACCAAATTCGGCTAATACAATTTTGCCACGTTCAACAGTCAGCGGGCATGAGCCGTAACCTTCGTAAACTGCCATTGCGGGTTTGCCTTCTATTGTTGAAAGAAGGTTTTCTGCCACAACGGGGGCTTGCTTGCGAACAGCTGCAGCGGTTTTGGCGTTAGGTGAATTTGAAACATCGCCTACTGCATAGATACTGCCGAAATGTTTATGCTGAAGAGTTTCAGGGCTAACATCCACCCATCCTGCGGAGTCAGCAATTGGGCTTGAAGCAATGACGTCTGGTGGAGTCTGCGGTGGGCAAACATGAAGCATATCAAAAGATTTGACCACTTCTTGGGTGTTACCGCCAAGGTCAGTGAGTTCAAATGTCGCTTGCTTATTGGATCCGTCAACCTTAATCAATTTGTTCTGGAATGCTAGGTTAATACCGTACTTCTCAACGTATTTTTCTAAAGCCGGAACATAGTCTTTAACACCGAAAAGCGCTGCGCCTGCAGTACAAAACTCGACCGAGATATTTTTCAGTGTGCCGTTGCGCCGCCATTCGTCACAGGACAAATACATTGCTTTTTGAGGGGCTCCTGCACACTTAATTGGCATTGGCGGTTGTGTAAAAAGCGCAGTTCCCGATTTTAGTGACTGGGTAAGCTTCCACGTATAAGGAGCCAGCTCAAAACGGTAGTTTGAGGTAACGCCATGCTGACCCAGGCTCTCGCGTAATCCAGGTATCGCATCCCAGTCGAGTTTAAGTCCAGTGGCCACGACCAGTGCCTGATATCCAACAACATCACCGTTTTCTAGCACGATTTGCTGCTGCTCAGGTTGAAACTGGCTTACTGCAGTCTGATACCATTTCGCTTGTTTCGGCATAACAGAGCTCATCAAACGCTTCGTCTGTTCGCGTTCAAAAACACCACCACCAACCAGAGTCCAGCCTGGCTGGTAATAATGAGCTTGCTGTGGTTCGACAATAGCAATGTCAAGATTCGGTTGTCGCTTTAATAAACTAGCTGCGACGGCTTGTCCTCCGGCACCACCACCGACAATAACCACGCTATGATGAATTGAGCTTTTTGCTGTTGATGGTGGTTGTTGATTTCGTTCTTCAATACGCGATTGCTGGCCACGGATGTCATAACCAGCTTGCTGGGCTGTTTCGATAATGACTCGGGGGGTTAAATGTTTTGCTTCGGCTAAAGCCCATAAAGTACATGAGCGTGTTCCGGTTCGACAGTAAGCAAGTACGGGCCCTTGCGCTTTTTGCATAAGAGATTGAAACGCTTCAACATCCGTGTCTGTAATTTGTCCCGAGACTACCGGTAAATGCTCAAATGAAAGGCCATTTCTGTTTGCGGCCTGTCTAATGGTGTCTGAATTTACCTGTTCTTCACTTTCATTGTCAGGCCGATTGCAAACAATGGTTTTAAATCCCATTGAAGCAGCAACACCGACATCATCTGAACTGACTTGAGGAGAAACACTGATAAAGGGGCTGAGTTTGTGAATATCCATAAGCGCTCTCCCTTTTTAAAAAAGATTCAGAGGAATCTTTAAGTAGCGTTGATTGTTATCTTCAGCAGGAGGTAATTGACCAGCCCGCATGTTGACCTGTACCGAGGGCAAAATAAGGCGTGGCATAGCCAGAGTGGCGTCACGCTCGGTACGCATTTTCACAAACTGCTCTTCTGTTTTGCCGCCGCCAACGTGAATATTGTTATTTTTTTGTTTACCAACGGTGGTTTCAAAGGCGTAATCCTCGCGGTTCGGTGCTTTGTAGTCATGGCACATAAATAACCGAGTTTCATCCGGTAGTGCGAACACTTTTTGAATGGATCGATATAATGTTGTCGCATCACCACCGGGGAAGTCGCAGCGGGCTGTACCAAAGTCAGGCATAAAAAGTGTGTCGCCAACAAAAGCGGCGTTACCGATAACGTAAGTCAGGCAGGCCGGTGTGTGACCGGGAGTGTGCAATACGCTAGCCTGAAGCTCTCCAATAGTAAAACTATCACCATCGGCAAATAGGCGGTCAAACTGACAGCCGTCACGAGCGAACTCAGTACCCGCATTAAAGGCTTTGCCAAAGGTATCCTGAACGGTTTTTATGTACTCGCCGATGCCCAGTTTTGCGCCAGTCTTTTCCTGTAAATAAGGCGCTGCCGATAAATGATCAGCATGAACATGAGTTTCTAAAATCCAGTCAACAGTCAATTGATTTTTATTGACGTATTCTAAAATATCGTCAGCAGAGCGAGTGTCAGTGCTGCCCGCCGCGTAATCAAAATCCAGCACTGAATCGATAATAGCGCAATGTTTTGAGTTGGGGTCTCTTACAACGTAACTATAAGTGTTGGTTGGTTCATCGAAAAAGTGTTTAACCATAGGTTGCTGTGGCATATCTCTAAATCTCTTCAATATATCAAAAAGTAATAAGTATATAACTATAGTTTTAATGTACTCCTAATAATGACCACGATCAAATAACGATATGTTATAGCTTACCGTTCTATTAGAACAATATAATTAATCTAAAATTCCGATTAATCTAATCGTCTTTAAATCGCATTTCTATTATTGCTTAAATTCTTTTTTGTTCTATGCTTATAACCAAAGTAAAGGAGGTGATTATGACAAGCATTATTCGTAATAGTCCATCGACGGGTAAACAGTCTCCCGATGTCTGGGGGGTTTATGAAAAGGACACGGGCTCCGTGCAATACTTGGTTGCCGATCCATCGACAAAAAAAGCCGCACTCATTGATGTCGTGCAAAATTTCGACCCACGCAGTGCCAGCTCGTCATACGAGAGTGCCGAAGAAATTTTGCAGTTAGCTAAAGATAATGGCTTAACAATTGAGTGGGTGTTAGATACCCATCCTCACGCCGACCATTTAATGGCTTCGTCTTACTTGAAAGAAAAAACCGGCGCGCCAAATGCTATCGGTGAAAAGACTCGTGAAATTGCAGAGCTTTGGGCTGGCTACTATAACGTACAGGGGTTATTTAAACCTGAAGAAGATTTTGACCGCCTTTTTGAAGAGGGGGATACGTTTAACGTCGGTGAACTCGACGTTCAAGTATGGTTGTCACCGGGACACACTCTGGGTTCAATCACCTATATTTTTGGGGATGCAGCCTTTGTCCACGACACCTTCATGTACCCCGACAGTGGCACTTCTCGTGCGGATTTTCCGGGAGGTTCCTCTAAGGAGCTATGGGATTCGCTTCAGCGGATCTTGAGTTTACCGGATAACACCCGACTTTTCGTTGGCCATGATTATGGCAAAAATGGGCGTGAAGTTCAGTGGGAAGCAACGGTTGCTCAGCACAAAGAATCGAATGTTCACTTGTCCGGTGGTGTGGCAGAAAATCAATACCGGAAAGTGCGCGATGAGCGTGATGAAACACTAGCTTTGCCGGACAGAATGTTACATGCCCTGCAAGTTAACTTACGAGCGGGTCAGTTACCACCCGCTGAGAATGATGGAGAACAGTACTTCAAAATTCCAGCTAATAAATTTTAATTAACACTATTTTTAAAAGAGGAAAACATAATGAGTATACGCATTGGTAGTATCGCACCAAATTTCAAAATTGAAACCACAACCGGAGTCATCGATTTTCACGATTGGGCCAAAGGTTCCTGGACGTTTTTCTTCAGTCACCCAGCAGATTACACGCCTGTTTGCACGACGGAAATGGGACGCACTGCTCAATTGGCGCCTGAGTTTGCCAAGCGTAATGTGAAACCACTGGGCCTTTCAACCGATACGGTTGAAGAGCACTTAGGGTGGATAAAAGACGTCAATGAAACTCAAAATACCGTTTTGGAGTTTCCGATTGTTGCGGATAAAGACAAGAAAGTCGCTGAGTTATACGACATGATTCACCCGGGTGAAGATGATAATGCGGCAATCCGTTCGGTTTACATCATCGACCCAGATATGAAGATTCGTCTAACCATGACTTACCCAATGGCAGTAGGCCGTAATTTTGCCGAAATTCTGCGTGTTATTGATGCCTTACAAACCACAGACGAGCAGGAAGTTGCTTGTCCGGCGGATTGGGAGCCAGGCCAAACGGTTATTATTCGTCCAAGCGTATCTGACGAGGATGCGAAAGTGAAATTCCCACAAGGTTGGGAAACACTGCGACCTTACTTACGTTTGACTGACTTAAATAAATAACCGTACGATTTTTTTTCGGAAATAATGAAAAGTAGGTCGGGCAAATAGCCCGGCCTTTTTTTGTAATTAATTTTGGTTATAATTATATTCTTTTTAAGAATATACGGAGTTGAAAATGCTGCTTGCAATACTCGGGGCTATCTTAATTGGTTTGAGTTTAGGACTTTTTGGCTCTGGGGGCTCGATTCTTACCGTTCCGGTACTAATGTACTTAGTTGAAATGCCCGCCGGAGAGTCTATCGCGTCCTCTTTGTTAATTGTCGCCGGCATCAGTTTATTTGGTTCTATATCCTATATTCGCCGTAAGAACGTAAGTTGGCAGCACTTTTGGGTTTTTGGTATTCCTGGCATGATAGGGACGTATGGCGGAGCTTGGTCAGGAACTCTGGTTGATAGCCGCTGGCAGCTTTTAACCTTCTCTTTGTTAATGATTGTTGCTGCAGCTTTAATGTGGAGAAGCAAACCAAACCCCCCCTCTCAGGTTAATACTATCAATTATTTAAAGGTAACTCTGGAAGGCCTTGTTGTTGGTATTATCACCGGTTTTGTCGGTGTCGGGGGTGGGTTTCTGATTGTTCCTGCATTGGTTTTGTTAGCGGGTTTGTCTATGCCCATAGCAATTGGTACTAGCTTGCTAATCATTGTGATTAAATCAATTGCAGGCTTTTTTAAATACTATGCGGTGATGTCTGCAAACGATGTGCAGTTCGACTGGTTAATCATTGCTATTATGATAGCGGGTGGTGTGTTTGGTAGTATTTTTGGTTCAAAATTAGGTCGCAGTTTACCGAAAGAAAAGCTACAAAAAGGTTTTGCGGTGTTTCTGGTTCTGATGGGCATCTTTGTGATTATAAAGTCAGTTATTTAAAAAGCCACATTATGATTTTATTGTTTTGATTACGACGAGTCTTTAACTTTTTCTATTGCCCGCCGGTTAACTTACCGTTAACCTAAAGCCTTTATTTTTATTGGGTATTGAATAGGGGAAGTTCGGTGGCGTTTGATTACGGTTCGATCGATCTGGGGTTAAAGAACCCGTTTAAAACCGAAGGCTTAGTAACCAGTATTCGTGGTTTGGTGCAGTCGCTGTTTGGTATTTACTTACTGATTGCCGGCGCGGGTGCTGTCAAAGCGGATGCTATTACCGGTTGGGTTTTAGCTGTCTTCGGACTGTTATTACTGGCTGGCGGTATTAAAGTATTAAGTGGCGGTATAATGGCCATGTTGCGCTATTTTGTGGGTCGTAATCACCCTACGTCACTGGCACGCAACTTCAGTAAGTCGGAGCGCAGTACGGCGCAGGAAGAGTCGCAGTACGTTGCTTATAACGATCAGGCTTTAGAAGAAATGCTGATGGGCCGTAAAAACAGCACTTTTATAGAGCCAAAAGGGTTGTTGGCGCGCATTGCCCATACCGTATTTCCCAAACTACTGTTTATGCCTTACCCCATTCGAAATATGGCACAGGGCTTGTTCGGTGCCTGGGTGCAAACGTTAACGGCTATGGTCGCTTTTGGGTTTGCGGCATTTGTGTCGCTGGCTGGTTTTGCCGGTGATGCTGGAATGCTCGCTTTTCCCGTCTACACCGTGTTGTTAACGCTATATATCATGCATGTCTGGAAAGCCGCCGGCAAAGCTATATCCCGTGGTGCCGAGCAGTCTATTGAGCCAATGGGCAGTGGCGATTTAGCGAAAACCATTGCTTTTGCATTATTGCTGCCGGTTGTTGTGGGTCTGATGGTCAGCTGGTGGATGAATGTTGCTGACTTAACCGCTGCGACAATTGAGCAACGGTTTGCGGCTTTACCTAATTTTCACGCCGGATGGTATTTACTGAGCATTTTTGTTGGCGCTATTGTTTGCACGGTGGTTACCGTCGTGCTGCTGAAAAAACGTTTAGCCCATGCGAATCCGGTTGCAGAGGTGTCCGAGTTGCGTGAAAACTGGCAGGAGTCGGTACACCCTAAAGAAATCTTCATTAATCTGGATAATCTGGTCATGGCAAACCGGCGTTACCGGGAAGTACCTAACCGGGTTTATCGTGAGCTGGACCCTAATTTACAGGAGCACGTAGACGGTAAAGGCGCATTTAGTGGGGAAATGATTCAGGAAATTCAGCCACAAGTAAAACCGATGGGGCTGGGTGCTTTATTTGAAAAGTTCCGCTTTATCAGTTTATTGCTGGGTAATAGCTTATTCATTGTAGGTGTGCTTTTTAGCTTCTTTTTAGCCTATGCCACGGTAGATGTGGTGCAAGTGCTGGATAGCATCAACTATCGGCTGTCAGAAAACACGGCTTATTCCGACGTAATGATGTTGGCTGGTGTTGCCATGACGGCAATTCATTTTCTGTTGATTGGTTATGTCCTGCGCGCTTTTGCACGTTTGGCGGCAAATATTGCGCACCTGTTTTACGCGGAGATTCAGTTTGAATCGATGCTGATTTACTTCAAGTGCGAAGGTACTTTTACTGAGTCGAAAATTTCAACCGGTGCAGCTATTCATGACAGTACCCGTTCAGAAAACACCTTAGTCCGCAGCAGTATCACTCCCTGGGTTATTGTGTCGCATATTGTGTCGACAACTTTTGCGGCAACGGGAATGAAAAACCTGGAACATCCGCGGCATATTCTGGAAATGCACAAATCGGATGGTGATATGGCATCGATTCGCAAAGACGTTATCGACTTTCTTAAAGACCGTGAGTCTATTGCTTCTATTACCAGCAACCGAGACTTAGGTAATGCCTCGCAGATACACCAGCTGAACGAACAGACACGAGCCATTCCGACCAGTCAGGAAAAGTTGCAACAAGCTAAACAGCAGGTTTCAGATGACGAAGCGGCGGGCTATTTGCGGCAACAGGAAGAACGTGAATCAGGCGATGAAACGGAAGCAGAAAAAGACCGTTGATTTTAATCAAATAAAGTAGCAGGCGAGCTTTATGTCACAGAATACCATGGCGATAAATAAAGAGCGGCAGGATTTAAGTGGGCTGGACGCGGTTTGGTTGTTTGGTTACGGGTCACTTATTTACAAAGTCGACTTTCCTTATCTGGAACGAGCGCCGGCCTCTATAAAAGGCTGGTCGCGGCGTTTCTGGCAGGGCTCTCACGACCACCGGGGTACGCCAGAGACGCCCGGCAGGGTATTGACGTTAATTGAAACACCGGGCGAAGTCTGTACGGGGATGGCGTATAAAGTCTCACCAAAGGTGTTTGAACATTTAGATCACCGGGAAAAAAATGGCTACCTGCGTTTTACAACGGCAATGACCTTTAGTGACGGTTCGCAGCAGGAAGGGTTGGTTTATATAGCAACGGAAGATAACGAAGCTTTTCTGGGAGATGCCCCGGAGCCTGAAATAGCGGCTCACATTGCCAGGGCTTCGGGGCCCAGCGGAGCCAACGCTGAATATTTGGTGAAACTTCAGCTAGCGTTGCAGCAAATGGGCGTGAATGACCCCCATATTACTCAGATTTATGAGGCGTTAGTAGGCGACGAATCACTTAGTCATTGATAAACACCTCATCAGCGGCTTGTGGTAGCTTGTAAAGCTGCCCTTGCCAGTAATGGCAACCGAACTCTTTGAGTTTATCGAATTGAGCCTGATTTTCTACGCCAACCGCCTGCACTTCCAAATCTAACTCTGAGGTCATGCGACTAATCGCCTTGACCAGGTTTCGGGAGCGCTCGTTGGTATCCAGATCCCGGATAAATTCACGTTCAATTTTAATTTTGCTAACCGCCATGGTTTTCAGGTGCAGCATACTGCCGATGCCCTTACCAAACCGATCGATGACCAGAGTAATACCTAACTGTTGCAGTTGTTCAATAATATCCAGTGTGTCCGGCAGTGGTTCACTCAGGCTACTTTCACTTAAATCGAATTCAATGTTAGCCAACAGCTGAGGGTTTTCTATATTTAACCGACTCATGGCCTGGTAGAGGCGTTTTGATATTTGCTCAGTGGCCAAATTAACGGCGACCCTGCCCGGAGTGATACCTTGCTGTTGCCAGCTACCAATTTGGGCAACCACGTTTTCTATGACCCATATGCCCAGAGTATCGAGCATGCCATTTGCGTCAAACTGGGATAAAAATTGCTCCGGGTACAAGGTGCCGAGCTCGGGGTGCTCCCAGCGCAGCAATGCCTCAACCCCTACAACCTGTTTATCCATATTCAGTACGGGCTGATAGACCAGTTGCATTTGGTGATTCTGGAGAACGCTGTGTACGTCTTCTTCCAGCTGAATTTCATGGTAAGAGCGACGCTCAAGTTCCTGTTTAAAATAGGTCTGATTTTCGTTGTTCTGGTCTTTGGCCGAGTTCATTGCCAGGTTGGCCTCAGCTAATAGTTTACCAGCATCGTAGCCGTCTAACGGATAGACGCTGGCGCCAATACTCGCGGTCAATTCAATCTGTTGATCATTACTGGCGAGAACGAAGGGACGCTCGTACGCCTTCTGAATTTGCAGAATAATATTCTGAATATCGATATATTCGACAACATGATTCAGAACAATGGCAAACTCATCGCCACCCAGGTTGTATAGCTTAGTGCCAAAAGGCGTGACTTCTTTGAGTCTCTGGGTCAGACGCTGTAAGATTTTATCACCAATGTGATGACCGTACTTATCGTTGACCTGGTGGAAACGATTGATATTCATAACTAATACCGCAGCGAGTCGATCACTGGGCAGTTCATCCAGCAATTTGGACAAATCTAAAGTTAGCGAGTTACCGTTTGGTAATCTGGTTAAATCGTCAAAAAACGCTAACCTTTGTAACTGCCGCTGTTGTTGTTTCATTCGGGTTACATCGCTTAATGTAGCGATATAAACAGCCCGCTCGGAAAAACCTTGAATGGCTTCCTTAATTGTCAAATTAGCCGAATAACGTCTATTGTCAGCGTTGCGGCCAACAATTAAAATGTTTTGGTTGCAGGGGAAATGACTCTCAAGATCGTCGATGTCGGTTGTTGTCAGCAATTCTTCCAGCTTTGAATTAAGGCTTATGGATTCATTCATTCCTGAAATTTCGGTAAACGACGTATCGACACTAATGATTCTACGATGTTTATCGAGCAAAGCAATGCCGCACAAGACACCGTGCTCCGAGATATCGCCGGTATTCCCATTAGAGCTCTCAATATAATCTGCAGAGATGTTCGTCCAAACCCCCTGAAAACTGAGCGGACGTTTATTCGTGCGGCGCAGTTCATCGCGTATCCATACATAATGTCCCTGCTTGTGACGGAAACGGTATTCGTAAAAAAAATGAGCTTCTTCAATGCCTCTTAAAATTGTCTTTTTTGCCAGTTGTAAATCGTTAGGGTGAATATTCTGCTGCCACCAGCCGGGGGCTTTAATTTCTTCTGTTGTGTAACCTATAATGCGCTCGCAATTTGGGCTGACCCAATCAATGCGAATTTCAGATTCATTTGCACAAAGTTCATAATGAACGGTCGGACTGTTTTCAAGATAGCTGTACAGTAATTGACGCGATCTGTTGAGTCGTAAGACCCAACTACGGATAAAGACAAACGGAAAAATAATGGAGAAAGCAACAAGTCCCCAGAGTCTCAATTGAACGAAAATCTGCTTGACGTTAGGTTCCAGCGTTAAATAGGAAATAACAGCATAAGTTCCTAAACCCCATACACTGGTGGCAAGTATATAGCCAAGCACCAGCATCACTTCCGGGCGATGTAAGAACGGAATGTGCCACTTTTTTGATGTTGCTAAATCTATCTTGTCTTTCATTATCTCATCCGGGCCCAGGGTATATCTGCTTTCTTCAATGACTGACTGAGAATCGATCCTTGTAGTTCTTCACATCCTATTTGCTTTAACAGCAGTAATTTAGCGCGATCATTAATGCCTGTGGCTATGGTTGTTAAACCGCGGGCTCTGGCCATTTTGACCATAGACGCCAGTTCGCGTTTTTTATCGCTGTTTGATGTTGCTTTTTGAACCAACTCTTCAGATAACTTGACGGCATCCACCGGGAGCACGAAAAGTGACTGTATGGTCGAGCGCCCTTCGCCAAAATGAGCGGCAATAACATTACAGCCAACGCTGCGTAACTTTTCCAGGTAAAGCCTGGATTTTTCTGAAAGTGACATTAATGCACGTTCGCTGACTTCTATATAAACGTTGCGGGCTGGACATTTTGTTTCCTGAAGTTCGTGAGCCATTACGTTTAGTACAATAGGATCAACGGTATCATTAATAGTGATATTAATAGAAATTCGTACAGTGGCTTTTTGTTTTTGCCAAATTTTCAGGTCGTTAAATGTGCGTTGGAGCATCCAGGATGTGAATTGCTGGGTTAGAGAAGCTTCTTCTATCATGGGTTTGAACTCATTTAAGTTCATGCCACCCCGTTTCGGGTGCACCCATTTTGCAGAGACTTCCAGTACTGAGAAGTAACCCGTATTGGTGTTGAGGCGCGGTTGGTAATAAAGCTGTATGTCATCGTTTTCCATGGCCTCGCTAAACTGGCGGGAGAAAGTGATTTCTTCAATTTGGTCAATAGCGTCGTCATTTTGTTCTAAAAACGAAAACTGTTGTTTTTTCTGAAGCGCGTTAAATGCATGCGCCTGAGCTTCATCGAAAACTTTTTGATGATTTTCTTTGAGCTGATCCTTTTTAACCCTCAGCACACCTGCCGCACTGTCCATTTGATAAGAAACGCCATCAACCACTATGGGTTTTTCTAAAAAATTCTCGATTTTGCTTTGCAATTCCTCGGTGTTTTGTTCTGCATCAGCGCTGACACCAACCAATTCATTCTTTGAGGTTTGGCCAACCTGTATTTGGTCACCCAGCAGTTTTTTTAACTGAATTGCCATTTGTTTTACGAGTTCATTCGCTTTTTCTGTACCGACTTGCTGCTGAATTTTTTCCATATTTTGTAAACGGAAATTAAAAATATCGACCAAATCATCATCAGAGCCGTCTTTACTGTTTCCAATCGTTTTTAATTGTTCTAATAAGGCATGAATATTCGGCAAGTCTGTGCCCTGGTGTTTAAATTTAGCACGTTGTTCGGCGCCGTTTAGATTTTTAACCACTCGGGCTATGATTCCGGTAAAAGTTGCAACGAAGGTGTAAGCCAATAGACGAAGCACCCAGCCGCCGGCAATTTCGTTGCTGCTTATTACAGTGTCAGAAAAAGAAAAGGGACTGAGTAAGATGCCACACATGAGTCCTGCCAGCGCACCAATACGAGGGCCAAGTAGCAGTCCGGTTAATACTAGCGGAAAGTACAGTAAATGCTCATAGAGGTTTGGGAGTCCTCCAGTCATTTCAATGACCCGGATAAAAGCTGCAATGAAAATAGCCAAAACAAAACCGATAAACACCTGTTTTTCGGCGTCCATCTTTGTAACGCTAATTAAATTTTCTCTGCACCAGCTGTTAAAGCTGTAAGAATCATTGGGTTTAGGCATTTATTCTTATCAGTTGTGATAAATTATGTATTTAACTCTTTTGAGATTGTTAGCTAATATGAAGTCTGTCAAGTTTTTGTGTAAAGAATTATTGATGCCAAGGAAGCAAGTATGCGCGAATCATTAGAAAGACGGTCGTTTTTACTCACCTTGGCTCTGGTCAGTATTGCTTTTGCCTGGGTGCTAATACCCTTTTGGGGAGCCATTTTTTGGGCTTGTGTGGTGGCTGTTATTTTTTCTCCGCTACAGCAACGATTTAAGGAAAAATTCGGTGACAAACCGAATCGTGCGGCACTTGTGACCTTATTGATTGCTCTTGTTATTGTAGTGATACCGGTGCTGGGTATTTCGTATTCCTTTGTGCAAGAGGGAGTGAGCTTTTACCAACGGCTGGATGAAGGAAAAATTAAGCCCGGTAAACTCTTTGATGAGATTCAAACAGCTTTTCCGGTTATTAATGATTTATTGGCTCAGTTTGACATTAAAGCGAGCGATGTGCGAGATAAAATATCCTCGACAGCGGTCAGTGGCAGTAAATTTTTAGCCGAGGAAGCGTTAAGCATCGGTCAGAATACGTTCTCTTTTCTTATAAGTCTGGCCTTGATGGTTTATCTTACCTTTTTCCTGCTGCGAGATGGTCATCGGTTAATTAATTTGATGGTTAAAGCATTACCTTTAGGCGATGAGCGAGAGCATAAACTCTTTACCAAGTTTGCTGAAGTAACGCGAGCAACGGTGAAAGGAAATTTGGTCGTTGCCATAGTCCAGGGCGCGTTAGGCGGTATTATTTTCGCCTTGCTCAGTATTCCGGGAGCCTTGCTATGGGGCGTTGTAATGGCGTTCTTGTCATTAATTCCAGCCGTTGGGGCTAGCTTAGTCTGGTTGCCGGTGTCCATTTATTTATACGCAACAGGAAACTGGATATCCGCGACCATACTAGTAGCTTATGGTGCCGTAGTTATTGGTTTGGCGGACAACGTATTGCGTCCGATTCTGGTGGGGCGTGATACGAAACTACCCGATTACCTGGTGCTGTTTTCGACCCTGGGTGGTTTGTCGTTATTTGGCATAACCGGGTTTGTTTTAGGGCCGCTGGTTGCAGCCCTGTTTTTGGTATTCTGGAATATTTTTATGACGGAATTCTAGGGCGTGTTGATCTTTTCTGATTGCTTTTGCAGCAGATTGGCTGATATTTATACAAGGCAGAGCTTGTGATGTGTAGTTATTCTACATGAACAAGCGATAACGCCGTAGAAATATCAGCCAAGTGCTGCCCGAAGGGTTCGTCTGGCGACGCTTTGCTCTTTGTCACTCGTCGCTTATTTAGAATAACTAAACTTCGTTCCTCGTTTCGCGATCAAAACGTCGCCAGAACGAACAAAATCTAATCAGCAAAGATCAACACGCCCTAGAGTTTGAGTACGGCCTCTTAAAGCTGAGGCCGTTGATACCCGCCAACCTGACCTTTAGGTGACAACACCCATTGCCATAACTGAATGTCGCGGGCACGGAACGCACCGGCACAGGACAACAAATAGTATTTCCACATACGATAAAATTCGTCATCAAACTCAGATTTCAGTTCTGGCCAGGCTTTATCAAAGTTCTCGAACCAGGCCATTAAGGTTTTATCGTAGTCCTGTCCAAAGTTGTGGAAGTCTTCGCAGATAAACTTCTTCTCTATTGAATCGCCAATTTGTGCAACAGAAGGCACCATTCCATTGGGGAAGATATACTTGCTTATCCACGGGTCAGCCGCAGTATCACTGACATTTTTGCCAATGGTGTGCAGCAAAAACAGACCATCCTCTTTGGTACAACGCAGGGCGACATCCATATATTCGTCATAGTTTTTTTGCCCAACGTGCTCAAACATACCGATGCTAATAACACGATCAAACTTTTCGTCGACATCGCGGTAGTCTTGTAAACGGAACTCTACCGGCAGGTGTTTACAACGCTCGTTGCCAAGCTCAACTTGTTCTTTTGATATGGTCAAACCAACACATTCAACGCCATAGTTTTCGGCTGCGTATTGCATGAAGCTGCCCCAGCCACAGCCAATATCAAGAACTCGCATGCCAGGCTCTAAGCCTAATTTTTTACAGCAAAGTTCAAGTTTATCTCGCTGAGCTTCATCAATATCGTTGGCTTTTTCCCAATAAGCACACGTGTAAACCATGCGTTCATCAAGCATCGCTTCATAAAGCGCATTGCTCAGGTCATAATGGTGTTGGCCAACTTCCCAGGCTTTTGATTTGGTTTGCAGATTAAAAATGCGGCTTTTTAAAGAATGGAATATTAAGCTGGCTGGGTTAACTTCATCCTGAATACCGGAGCGCAGTAGTTTAAAGAAAAACTGATCGAGTGATTCAGCATCCCAGAGGCGTGCCATATAGGATTCACCGAGCCCCAGATTGCCCCGGGATAAAGTTTGGTCAAAGACAGATTCATCGTGAATCTGCATATCCCAGGCTCTGTCGCCATTAATCCGAATATCTGCTTTAGCTAAAAGCTCTTCAACATACTCTCGTGATGTCGCCATACTTTTTACGCCCATTCCTGAAAATAATGGTGAGGAATACTATCAAGAATAGGCGAACCTAACAATAAATAGCCGCTTAACCATCCTTTTTAGATGTAAACTCAGGATAAGCTTCAACGCCGCAATCGACTTGATCTAAGCCAATATATTCTTGCTCTTTGGTGACACGAATGCCCGATACGAGCTTCAGTAAAGCCCAGACAATAAGGCTGCTGACAAACACCCAGCAGAAAATGGTACCGACGCCGGCTAACTGTATGAGAAAACTGGCACTTTTATCACTGACAGGAACCACAAGAGTACCGAAAACACCAACCACACCGTGCACTGAAATAGCGCCGACCGGATCATCAATATGAAGTTTATCCAGACCAATAATTGAGAGAATAACAATGAGCCCGGCAATAAAACCGATAACACCAGCAAGCCAGGGGGCTGGAGTAACGGGCTGTGCGGTTATGGCTACTAAGCCAGCTAATGCGCCGTTTAAAATCATGGTTAAATCGGCTTTTTTCCAGAGTAGTTTGGTGAATAACAAAGCAGCGATAGTGCCTGCTGCGGCAGAGGTGTTAGTATTAACAAACGCGCGTGAAATGGCATTGGCATCGTCAACTGAACTTAGCGCTAACTGAGAGCCTCCGTTAAAACCGAACCAGCCAAACCAAAGAATAAACGTACCCAGCGCAGCCAGTGGCATATTGGATCCCGGCAGGGCATTGATACTGCCGTCACGCAGATACTTACCTGAGCGTGGGCCAAGCAACAGAACGGCTGCGAATGCGGCCGAGGCTCCGGTTAAATGCACAATACTGGAACCGGCAAAATCGACAAAACCCCATTCGGAAATCATGCCTCCGCCCCAGGTCCATAAACCTTGTACCGGGTAAATGACAGCGCTAAGCACCACGCAAAATACTAAAAAGCTCATTAGTTTCATACGCTCTGCAACTGCGCCTGAAACGATCGACATAGCGGTAGCAACAAACACCATCTGGAAAAAGAAGTTGGCGTCCGCCGAATATGCCGAAACGGATGGATTCGGGTACATAACTTGGTAACCGATGATCAAATAGCTAATGCAGGCAATGGCATAAAGCGCGATGTTTTTGGTCAGGATTTCGGTGGTATTTTTGCTTCTGACCAAACCCGCTTCGAGCATTGAAAACCCGGCCGCCATCCACATAACCAGCGCCCCGGATATCAGTAAATAGAAAGTATCTACCGCAAAAGTCAGTTGTTGTAAGTCTTGTGATTCCATGATGTGCTCCTTAAAGGGCGTCTTGATCGGTTTCACCGGTACGTATGCGAACACACTGTTCCAGCGGCATAACGAATATTTTGCCATCGCCGATATTGCCGGTATGAGCGGCGGCAGTTATTACCTCAAACGCGCGTTCAACGGTTTCGTCGGAAACGGCCAGTTCAATTTTCATTTTCGGCAGGAAATCGACTTGATATTCGGCGCCCCGGTAAAGTTCGGTATGGCCTTTTTGTCTGCCGACACCACGTACTTCAGTAACCGTCAGGCCTTTGCAGCCAATTTCAAACAGTGCCTGTTTTACATCCTCTAATTTAAAGGGTTTGATTAACGCAATGAGCATTTTCATAGTGCTTTCCTTTATTAAAATGGTGTTAAGCAACCCTCTATTTCATGAAACGTGCCAAAATTTAACTATCTGATATTAAATAATAAATTGTATTTTTGATGATTTCCTGCACAAAGATTGTGCGCCCCCTCTGTGCAATGCACCAAAAGTGCTATTGAACCTAAAGAGTACAGAGGGGATACTATTTACTGACAGTAGCGAATGATTAAGGGTGCAGTAACATGAGAGTTGGCGCACGACAGAGCGATCTTATCGGGCAGACGGACTTACTCCGGATACCTTCGCTGTCTGATTTAACCGGATGCGATATTTTTATTAAGTGCGAGTTCCAGAACCCGGGCGGCTCAATAAAAGACAGAGCTGCCAAGCAGCTGATTGATGATGCTATCGAACGAGGTGAGTTAAAGCCGGGTATGACAGTGGTTGAAGGTACTGCTGGTAATACCGGAATAGGACTTGCGGTCGTCGCAAAGTCATACGGGTTGCGTATGTTAGCGGTCATGCCAAACGACCAGACACCGGAAAAGGAACGAATGATACGCCTGCATGGTGGCGAACTAATGGCGGTTGACCCGGTTCCTTTTAAAAATGAAAACCACTTCTACCACACGGCACGTCGTTTGGCAGAAAAGCGCGATGACTATTGGTGGGCTAACCAGTTTGAAAACACCAGTAACGCGCGGGCCCATTATCTTCATACCGGACCTGAGATATGGGAGCAAACCGATGGCAAAGTTGATGCGTTGGTTTCGGTCGCAGGCACGGGGGGGACTCTTGGTGGTAATTCTTGTTTTTTGAAAGAGCAAAACCCGGACCTTGATGTCTGGATTGTAGACCCTGATGGCTCGGGTATTTATGAGTTTCTTCGCAGCGGAGAGTACGTGTCGAAAGGTGGTTCAATGACCGAAGGTATCGGCATAATGCGGTTAGTGGATAACTTTCGCCAGGCTCGTATTGACCATGCGGTTAATCTGCCGGATCAAGATTTAGTGACCTTGTCGCGTTATGTCCGCGATAAAGACGGTATTGTTCTGGGCAGCAGTTCTGCGCTTAATGTAGCCGGTGCTTTGGCGGCGGCTTTGCGAAAAGGCCCCGGCCAAAGAATTGTGACGTTTTCTTGCGACTTAGGTGAGCGCTCTGTGAGTAAATTGTACAATCCGGAGTATTTGCGTGGGCGTGACCTGAACCCAGAGCCGGAGTCTATTGAAGCATTAATGAAACGTTATGGTGAGCTTGGCGACAAGGTATTAGAGGTTCACTGGAATAATGAGTAAATTTGCCTTTAGGTGTTTGTTATTACTGGTAGCCATAACACCGGTTCAGGCGCAGGAAGTAACACCAGAGGCTCCGTTTCATGAGCTTAAAGTTCCAACGTTTTTGGATATTGCGCATCGTGGTGCCTCCGGCTATTTACCTGAACATACCCAGGCCAGCACCGTTATGGCTCATGGACTGGGGGCGGACTTTATTGAGCAGGATGTGCAGCTGAGCCGCGATGGTGTTCCGGTGGTTTTGCATGATGCGAAACTGGATCAGGTGACCAATGTTTCGGAAGTATTCCCGGACAAACATCGACCCGATGGAAAGTATTATGTGGTTGATTTCTCTCTGGATGAGTTAAAGCAGCTAACAATTGTTGCCCGCCATAGAGATTATGAATTGGTTTACCCCAGGCGCTTTTCTCACCCTGAGGTACGCTTCCCAATACAAACCCTGGATGAACAGATTACGCTGATTCATGAGCTGAACCGTGTTCGTGAATTATCGACCGGTATTTATGTGGAGCTTAAAGCTGCGCGTTGGTATCGACAGCAGGGGTACGATATCACCTCAGCAGTTATGTCAGTGCTGGCGCAAAATGGTTATCACGATACGCGACCCACTCCAATTTATTTACAGTCTTTCGACCCTGAAGTTTTGCGTCGTTTAAAGCGCGAGTTTAACTGGGATTTTCCGCTTATCCAGTTAGTTGGCGATAACAAATGGGGTGAGACAGATATCGATTACAGTGCTATGCGCACTAAAGCCGGGTTGGAGTCGGTGAAAAGTTATGCCGAAGGTGTTGGTTTATGGCTGGGTCATGTATTGACAGGGGTCACAGAAAACGGCGAACCGGAATGGGGCGATGCTTTGCATTCGGCAAAAGCAAAAGGCTTAAAAATTCACGTTTATACGTTGCGCGCCGATAATTTACCCAAGGGCGTGGAATCTCACGCTCAATTACGGGAGTGGTTAAAACAAGCCGGTGTTGAGGGAGTATTTACAGACTTTCCGGATAAAAAGTAAAACCCAGTTTAGAACCGTCGCTGCCGTCATCGCAATAGTTGGGCAGGGTATCAACCGTTTCGAAATCACAATTTTGATACCAGTGACACAAAAGCCATCAAAAAACAGGTGAGTTATTTGCTTATTATTTGCCTAATAAATGCCCCTCACACTATATTAGAAAGACCACAGATAACAAGCAGACTTGCTGCTTTATCTTTATCAAAGGAGTCAGGTGAATGCTGACAATTCTGGCAAAGTTGTTAAAGGCTTTGAATTCTGAAACCAGTGCCTGGGCATTAGCATTAGCTGTGGTGCTCGGAATGTTTATGGGGATAACCCCGTTATGGCGAATTCATAATTTAATTATCTTATTGGCGGCGTTGGTCTTTCGCGTCAACCTCAGTTTGTTCATTGTGTCTTTTGCTATTTTTTCGGGCCTCGCTTATTTGTTAGACCCCTGGTTCCATAGTCTTGGGCTCAGCGTGTTAGAAGCGTCCAGCTGGCAAGGGATTTATGAAGCCGTTTATGCAACCGCACTAGGCCGCCTGTCCATGTTTAACCACACCATTACCATGGGCAGTTTTGTCATCGCTTTGATAGCAGCACCAGTAGTGGCCGCCGTGAGCTATTGGGTGATTGCCAATTACCGGAAACGGATTCAGGCCAGAATAATGAAAATGCGTGTTGTGCAGGTTCTTCGTGGCAGCCGTTTCTGGCAGATCTATACGGACTTGAGGGGGTGAGTATGAAACGCAGTATCATTCGCTGGCCGGGGTTGGCTGTTTTTGCCGGGGTCGTGTTGTTTTTAGTCGCTGTTTCCTGGCTGTTTCTGGATGCCATTATCAAAGTCACATTAGAGCACACGCTGGGACGACTGAACGGTGCTGAAGTTAACATTGAGCGCGTTGAGCACAGCTGGGTCCCGCTCTCACTTACCGTAGCCGGTATTCAGATTACAAATCCTAACGCGCCCAACAATAATCGTGTGCAGGCTGAAGAGGCATCGGCTGACATCAGCCCGGCAGAAATTGTGCTAGGCAGAACCTTAATCGAACAGCTAACCATGACTGGCGTACGTGTTAACCACCCCCGGGAAAGTGAGGGTGAGGTTTATGTACTGCCCGATAAAGAAGACATGCAAGGCTGGGCCAATCAGTCCTGGGATAATTTGAGCACATCGCTACCGTCTGTGGATGAAATTGTCAGTCAGGTTGATCTGCGCACGGAAAAAGTGATTGCTGACGCAAAAGTGGCTTATGAGCAGCAGGAACAAAAAGTGAAATCGGCTCAGGAAGCTTTACCCAACAAAGAAAACTTAAAAGAATACGAAGAGAAGATAAAGCGGATAACGAAAGGTAAAATAGACGGCCTTGGGGATCTCGCGGCCAGGAAAAAAGCCTTAGATGAATTAAAAGCATCGATTCGCGCTGACAAAGAAGCGGTCAGTAACTTTCGCGATGAAGTCAAGCAAGCGAAGGATGTTGTGCAACAGCAAATCAGCGAGCTTAAGAATGCGCCGGGTAACGACATTGAACGGATAAAGTCATTTTTCAGTACAGACGGCAGTGGTTTGCAGAATGTAACCGGTTTGCTTATGGGAGAAAAAGCTCGCGAGTGGAGTAAGTATGTACTTTTGGCGTATGAGCAGCTGGGTCCTATGCTGGCTCGCTCAGATAATGCTGCGACGGTAAAACCGGTTCGCGGAGAAGGCCAGAGAATTTCGTTCGCCGATGACAATGCTCCGCCAGAGTTTTTAATTAAAAAAGCCCGCACTGAATTTATGATAGGCGGCACGGTTATCGATGTTGACTGGCAGAACATTACTCATCAGCATAACTTGCTGGGTCAACCGACAACCTATCAGGCCCGGGCCGATAATAGTGACTTGTGGAATGCGTTTAACCTGAATGGCGAGCTGTCGCTGACCGATTTGGGTATTGATGCAAAACAGCAATGGCAGTTAAAAGGCGCACAATTACAAAACTTAGGTCTAAGCGATAGTAGCGAGCTCAGCGCACGGGTTGTCTCGTCGTTGCTGGATAGTGACGGAACTGTATTGGTGCGTGAAAATAAGCTCGATGGTAAAGCCATGGTGCGGATGCTGGAGCTTGATTTGGCCGCAGAAGGCAGCAGTAAACTGACCTCTACCATTGCCGGTGCTTTGCAACAGTTACAGAGACTGGATATTACAACCCATATCGCGGGCGATATTCAGCAGCCGTCATTGAGCTTTGAGTCAGACCTGGATAATCAACTGGCAGATTTACTGACGCAGAGCGCGATGGGTGAAGCGGACGAAAAACTCGCTGAAATAAAGGCTGAGCTTACGGCTAAAGTTTCAAAGCAGTTGGATGGCCAGCAAGGGTTGCTGGAAAGCTTAACGCAATGGGATAACAAATCAGGTGAAACGAGCAAACAACTGGAACAGCTGTTAAAAACGAAACTGAAAGACAGCTTAAAAGACAAGCTTAAGGGCCGCCTGTTTGGCGACTCTTAAGTCTGACGCTAGGTTATTCAGTTGCTAAGAACTCGCTGAGTAACCCGGTTTTTTGTTGAATAGAAAACAGCCCGTTTAAATGCCCCCATGGACCGTCAATTTCCTCATACTGAACACGTTTGTTCATCTCTTTAAGTTTATTCGCAGTTTGTTCTGCCATGTAAGGCATTAGCAGCAAATCGTTACTGGATGGCAAAAATAATGTTTTTGCGGAAATATTCTTTAGCCCATCTTCCAGGGTTTCCTGATGCCCTGCTACAAACAGTTGATTGGCTCTTACTAAGTAGAGAATATGGTTAGCGTCGGCCAAAGGCGCGCGGGCGCGGCTGGCACCGTATAACCATTCAACAGCCGGCAGTTCGTTAGTCACCGATTCCAAACCTTTTTGGGGCAGGGTTTCCTGTTTAGGCACCGCTTGGTTAATGTATTCCGGGTGCATAGCGCCATGAGTGATCATGGCCTGAGCCATAGTCACACCGTCCAGCGGCGCTTCGCCATTGTAATAGTCACCACCGTTCCAGTTAGGGTCTAACTTAATGGCCTGTGCCCATTGCTCCAGCCCCATAATGGTCCAGGCGTCTAACGAGCCGGCTCCAATGACAGAAACCATGCGTTCCACCCAGTTGGGGTAGGCGGCAGCCCACTCGATAGCTTGTAATGAACCCATTGATGCGCCGACAACGGCATGCAGTTTATTAATGCCTAAATCTTCCAGTAGCGCCTTTTGAACGTTAACAAAGTCGCGAATGGTGACCACCGGAAAGTCGAGACCATAGGGTTTGCCGGTGTCCGGGTTAATACTGGCAGGCCCTGTGGTGATCACATTAGGAAGGTTGGGATACGCATTGACCAGAGAGTCAACGCTAATGACATAATACTTGTCGGTATCTAGGGCTTTGCCGGGGCCAATAATGGCATTCCAGTAACCCGCCTGCGGGTCATCAGCACTGTATTTACCGGCGGCGTGGCTGTTACCGGAGAAGAAGTGTGTGATTAGTACCACATTATCTTTTGCTTCATTCAGTGTGCCATAGGCTTCCCAGCCTACTGTTACGTCTTTAATGGTTACACCGCCGTGGGTGGTGTAAGTGTCCATACTGAAGCTTTGCTTTTCGACCCATTGGTCGGGTTGAGTGTCAGCGCTGAGCGGTAAGCTGATGACCAGCACCACCAGGCTGATAAAAGTTGTCCATAATCGTGTCATGACTGATTCTCCTGTAGGTAATTCTGATATTGCTCGCGCAATTTGTTTTTCAGCAGCTTGCCAGTGCCGGTATGAGGTAATTCATCAACAAATACCACATCATTCGGCATCCACCAGCGGGCAATTTTGCCGGTTAAAAAGTTTTTGATGTCTTCTTTAGATAGCCGGTGGCCTTTATTCAATACCACCAGCAGCAGAGGACGTTCGTCCCATTTAGGGTGGTTCACGCCAATGACGCAAGACTCATTGACGGCCGGGTGCTGACTGACAATATTCTCAATGTCCAGAGAGCTTATCCATTCACCGCCGCTTTTAATGACATCTTTTTTACGGTCGACCACTTTCATAAAGCCTTCGGCGTCAATAACGGCAATGTCGCCGGTGGCTAACCAGCCGTCAGGAAAGCTGCTTAAGTCGTCATTACGAAAATACTGGGAAGCAATCCAGTGGCCCCGAACCTGCAATTCTCCGCGGGTTTCGCCGTTGTTAGGCAGTGGCTCGTCTTCCGCGTCGACAATGCGGTGTTCAATGCCGAATACCGGGCGCCCTGCGGTGGTTTGTAGTTTGTATTGTTCTTCTTTGGGGCGGTTAATAATATCCGCTTGTGGCGGAGCGGAATGAACCAGCGGCCCGGTTTCGGTCATTCCCCATATGGGCTGCCAGTAAACATCGTACTGGGTATCGTAAGTTTTCACTAAACCAATTGGTGAGGCGGCACCACCGACACAGACGCGTTGTAGTGACGGAATATCCAGTTTATTTTCACTCAAGTAGTTGTGCAGGGTGAGCCAAATGGTGGGCACCCCTAAACCAACAGTGACTTTCTCGCTGCGTATCAAGTCAGCCATTGCTTCGCCCGATGTGCCGTCGCCAGTGAAGACTAACTTACAACCGGACAAAGGACCGGCATAAGGTGCGCCCCAGGCAGCTACATGATACATGGTCACCATTGGCATCAGTACAGTGTCGCTGCGCAAGTCCAGCATATCGGCACTGACAGTGGCTTGTGCGTGCAACACAATGGCGCGGTGCGAGGCCAATACACCTTTGGGGTTGCCGGTGGTTCCAGAGGTGTAGCAAAGCAGAGCCGCGCTGTCTTCATCAACATTCGGCCAGTCAAAATCTGTGGCTTCTGGCGATAAAAGTTCTTCGTAGCACAGCACCTTACTGAGCTTGGTTTCCGGCATATGGGCTTTGTCTGTCATCACCACATAGCCTTTTACTTTGGGTAACTCAGCTTCAATCGACTCTAACAGCTCGATGAAGCTCAAATCCACAAACACCCAGCCGCTCTCAGCATGATTCAGGATCCAGGTAATTTGCTCACCGAACAAACGCGGGTTTACCGTATGCATCACAGCCCCACTGCCACTGACCGCATAGTAAAGCTCCATGTGGCGATAGGTGTTCCAGGCCAGGCTGGCAACTCGCTCGCCCGGCTCAACACCCAGCTTTTTCAGTGCGTGCGCCAATTGTCCGCTGCGTTGCCAGCAATCGGCATAACCGTAACGGTGAATATCACCCTCCAGTCGGCGAGTGACTATTTCCTGCTTTGGGTGACGGTTGGCTGCAAATTTCAATAAATCGATAATTTGCAACGGCCGTTTCATCATATTTCCTAACATGGTCAAATTCCCTTACTGCCGGGTTACAGCATGAATAAGCTAATAGCTACGGCCAGCCCCATGAGAGGGACAACCACGGTAACAGCGGCAACGGCCCAATAGGCGGCGCTGTGTTTCTCGTTACAAATGGCGCGAATGGTGGTGACCACATAGCCATTATGCGGCAGCGAATCCAGCGCACCTGAAGAAATCGAAACAATACGGTGCAGTTGGTCCGGATTAACACCAGCCGCCAGGTAGTGCGGGCCAACTTCCGGTAAAGCAATGGCCTGCCCGCCTGATGCTGAACCGGTTAAACCAGCAATGACGCTGACAGCAACGGCCGCACCAACTAACTCATTGCCGGGCAGACTGGTCATGGCGGTCACCGCCGCTTCAAAGGCTGGGGTTATTTTGGCAATACTGCCAAACCCCACTACGGCGGCGGTATTACCAATAGCGACTAATGCGCCGGTTGTGGCCTCGTGAATAGCGGTCTGGGGCTTATGAAAATGCTTAAAGTTGATGATTGCTATAGCAATAACACCACCTAGCAGAGCAACAATGAGTGCGTTTTGTTGCAAGGTATCGTGAAAGGTAAATGAAAGTCCTAGTACCACTAATAATGGAATAAGTCCGCTAATTGGTGACGGTAGCTTGCGTTCCAGCAATACCGGATCACCCTCGCGTGCCTCAAATTGCTCACCGTTTGCAATGGCGCGGTTAATGATCTTTCTTAACCACCAGTAGCCGAAAGTTGCCATTAAAATCGCCACAACCAGACTCACTTCCCAGGCGGCATAGGGCGAGGTACCTAAATATTTAACCGGTATCCAGTTTTGGATTTCCGGTGAACCGGCCGAAGTCATGGTAAAAGTGACGGAGCCAAAGGCTAAAGCTGCCGGAATAAAGCGGCGGGGTAAGTTAGCGTCTTTGAACAGGCTTAGAGCCATTGGGTAAACCGAGAATGCCACCACGAAGACGCTGACACCGCCATAGGTCAAAATAGCACAGGCAAGGACCACTGCCAGAACCGCTTGTTTACGGCCTAGCTTATTGATGATCCAACGCGCGACACTGTCTGCCGCGCCGGTGTCTTCCATGAACTTACCAAACATTGAACCCAGCAAGAACATAAAAAACCAGGCGGCAACAAAGCTGGCAAAGCCATCCATGTAGGCACTGACAAAGTTCACGTCACCCGTGAGTAATGGTACGCCGCTGCATAAAGCTACAACAACGGCGCAAAGAGGGGCACTGATAAACAGGTTCATCCCTCTTAAAGTGAGTACGATTAACAACACAAGGCCGCCAACCAGACCAATCATACTTAACATGAGTTACCTCGCAACGAAAAGAAAACGGACCATGCTCTGAATCGCTGCATGGATGTATTGTGCGTGATAAAGGAATCTGCCCCTATAGTACTATGGTACAGATCACAATCTTAACAATTTGCGCTAGGTTAGTAAGCAACCATGACTCTGAACCGTTAAATTGCTGTAAACGGAAATAACAAATACAAACGAAATAACCTGTCAGGGGAACAACCATGAAACAACCCAACTTTCAGAAATCACTGATTGCAGCAGCGGTAGCCACTTTGCTCGGCAGCCCTGCCGTTTTGGCGCAGCAAAATGAAGACGCAAAAGCTGAGGACGGCAAACTTGAGCGAATTGAAGTGACCGCCCGACGCACCAATGAAAGCTTGCAGGAAGTGCCTGTTTCGGTATCGGCTTTTGGCGAAGGTGAACTGCAGCGAGATGGCATCGAGGATATCACTGAGCTGCAGTACAAAATGCCGAATACCACGTTTCAGGTCAGTCGCGGTACTAACTCAACATTAACCGCCTATATTCGGGGCATTGGTCAGCAAGATCCGTTATGGGGGTTTGAGCCCGGCGTCGGTATTTATATCGATGATGTTTATGTTGCCAGACCTCAGGGGGCGGTTTTAGAAGTCCTGGATGTTCAGCGTGTGGAAGTTCTTCGTGGCCCGCAGGGAACCTTGTACGGTAAAAACACCATCGGCGGTGCGATGAAGTATGTGACTCGTGAATTGACGGGTTATAACGAATTTGAAATTAAAGGCACTGTTGGAACATTCAACCAGCGAGATCTAAAAGTATCCGGTCAGACCGCTTTAGCCGATAACTTTTATGTTGGTGGTGCGTTCGCCACGCTAAATCGCGACGGTTTCGGCGAGTTTGTTAACACTGGCGCTGAAAACTACAACAAAGAATTAATGACCGGTCGTTTTAATGCTAAATGGCTTGTTAATAAAGACATCAACGTTAAATTTGCAGCCGACTGGACACAAGATGACTCAAACGCCCGTGGAGGTCATCGGGAGCAAGAGTCGCTGTTGAGCGATAAGCCTCGTTTAACCGATGTGTACGATTCATATAGCGCAATGCCCACCTGGAACGAAGTTGAAACCGAAGGTTATTCATTGACTGTCGACTGGGCAATCAATAATGACTGGATGTTTAAGTCAATTACCGCCTACCGAGAAGGTTTCACCAACACGAATATCGACTTCGATTCTACAGTAAACCCTGTATTGCTGGTGCCGGCAGTCTATGAAGATGACCAAACGACGCAAGAGTTTCAGTTTATGTATCGTGACGATCGCTTAGATTTTGTTGGTGGCCTGTACTTTTATGAAGGTGAAGCCTGTGGTGAGTTCGGAACGGTGTTAGGTTTGCTCAACCTGTCTATCGATACCGGTGGCTGCGTTGATACCTCAAGTGAAGCTTTATTCGGGCAGGCGACCTATCGTTTAGATGACCAGTGGTCTGTCACTTTAGGCGGCCGTTATACTCGAGATGAGAAGGATGCCGATGTTTTCCGGTATACCTACGCTGGTGTAAAGTTCCTTGATAGAGGCGATTACTCTGCGGATCCCATTGTGGTTAATTCAGACTTTACAACTCAGGCTGACTGGAGTGAGTTTAGCCCACAAGCGAGTGTGAGTTATCAAGTCGACCCTGCGGTTATGCTGTATGCAAGCTACAGTAACGGTTTTAAATCAGGTGGTGTTGATATGCGAGCCGATGTATCGCTAAACCCTGACGCCTCAAAACCTTATGACCCTGAAACGGTTGATACCTTTGAGTTCGGTGTGAAGAGTGAGCTGCTTGACGGACGTTTGCGTTTAAATGCTGCGACCTTCTTCTCTGATTACCAGGATATGCAGGTGACTGTGCAACGAGCGATTGAAGGCGGTGGCATTGATTCTCAGGTTCTGAACGCCGCCGATTCAACCGTACAAGGCCTTGAACTCGAATCAACCTTTGCCGCAACGCCGACTTTAAATTTTACCGGCTCTCTTGGTTATATTGATGCCGAGTTTAACTCGGTTGAATTTTTTAACAGTGACACTCAACAAGTTGAAGATGTGTCTGATTTGTGGTCTTTCCAAAACACACCAGAAGTGACTGCAAACCTGGGTTTTACAAAGGAATTTGCACTTGAAAGCGGTTCAATGGTTTGGTCAACAAGCATCTCCTATCGTGATGATACACAAATTTTTGAATTACCGTCGCCACTGGACGAAGACGGCTACAGCCTGACCAATACGAGTCTAGTGTGGTACTCGAACTCAGGTCAGTGGACGGTCGGTTTGCATGCCAAGAACGTGTTTGACAAAGAGTACCGTTTATCAGGCTACAACTTCGGATCGGATCTCGTCGAAAATATCGTCACAGGCTACTACGGCGACCCACGCACGGTATCTCTGTCTGTCGGTTATCAGTTTTAACTGCTTTGCCGGCGTTGCTGGATTAACCAGTAACGCTGGCTTTTTTCTCTTAAGCCGTTAGCATGGTCACCAAACAATCGTTAAATCCAGCAGGAACTATGGCCAGAGCAATTATTGCTGATGATCACCCGCTTTTTCGGGCGGCAATGAAGCAAGCACTCAGCGACAGCCTGGAAAGCGAAATTATTGAAGCTTCAAGCTTTTCACAGCTCGAACAACAGCTAAAGCAATTTCCTCAAATAGAATTGGTTTTCCTTGATCTCTCCATGCCGGGTAACCGGGGTTTGACCGGGCTGAGCGTTTTGCGCAGCCAGTTCCCGGATATTCTGGTGGTGATTGTCTCTGCTAATGAAGATACCCGGGTGATACGTCAGGCCATGGCTCTGGGGGCCAGTGGTTATATTCCTAAATCGGTACCTTTACCCGAATGGCAAACTGCTGTGACCACGGTATTGTCGGGAGACAACTGGTTACCCGAGTCAATGCTAACCATGAATCTCTCTGAACCTGATGCTGAAATGAGTGACTTTGCGAATAAACTGGAGCAACTGACACCGCAACAGTTCAAAGTACTGCAATGTATAGCCGATGGGCTGCTCAATAAGCAAATTGCCTATGAGCTTGGGGTGCAGGAAACAACGATCAAACAGCATGCTTCAGCTATTTTACGTAAACTAAAATGTGTGAATCGAACGCAAGCCGGCATTCTCTTTCGACAAATGTTAGATACGTCGGATACGTTTGAGTAACCGTTTTAAAGCACCACTTTTTAAGGGCTTTGGAATAAAATGGGCATTTGCCTCCAAAGCCTGTTCCCTTAATAGCTCATCTGGGTCAGCTGAGTTGATAATAGCCGGTGTATTGGCGTTCCACGCTTTTCGCATAGCAATGACCAATTCAATTCCGGTGGCGCCATTGTCCAGATGATAGTCCGCCAGAATCAGCTCACAGGGTTGATGCAGAAGGGCTTGTTGCAGGTCAGTAGCGGTCGTCGTTTCGGCTCCCCAGTCGGCTAATAAACCGGCTGTTGCTTCCAATACCCGGGCATTGTTATCAATGACCAGCACACGAACACCTTGTAGAAACTGTTCATTAACAGCGAGCTGATGAGTGGCTAATGGCGCTGCTGCCTTTTCCCAACCCACAGCCGGTAAGGTCAGACTGAAAGCGGTTCCTTTACCTAAGGTTGATGACAAGCTTAACTCTATTTTTAACAGTCGACACATACGCTCAACAATAGAGAGTCCAAGACCAAGCCCCGGATTATCACCACTGGATTGCAATTGATGAAATTCCCGGAATATATTCTCTTGTTTGTGTTCAGGGATACCTGAACCCGTATCAATAATATGAATGGTTAAATGCTCCCCATGTCGCCTAAAGCCCAGTATAATCCGGCCGTTCTCGGTATAACGCAGCGCGTTAGAAAGCAAATTTTGAACAATGCGTGTCAGCAGTTTTCTGTCCGTGTTCACCAAAGCAGAGCTTTTGTGATAGTTCAGTTGTAACTGCTTTTCTGTAGCCATCATTTGATAACGCTCGACTAAAGGCTGTAGTGCCTGATCAATCGAAAAGTTCTGATAGTCGGGTTGCAGATTACCCGCATCCAGCTTGGTCATATCGAGTAACATTGTGAGCAACTCTTCAGCATGTTCGAGCGAGCGATGAATGTTTGCTGCCAGCGGTAAATATTGCTGGGGGAGTCTGGATTGCAGCATTTCACAAAATAAGCTGGCTGCATTAAATGGTTGCATTAAATCGTGGCTTACTGCTGCGAAAAAACGCGATTTGCTTTCGTGTGCCTGCTCTTCGGCTTGTTTAGCAGACAAAAGCTGACGAGTGCGTTCGTCGACCCGCTGCTCCAGCTCCTGGTTAATTTTTTGCAGTTGGTTTTGCGCTTCAATTCGCTCGGTAATATCGCTGTAGGTTGTGACAAAGCCGCCACCCGGCATTGGGTTGCCCTGCAATTCTATGGTTAAGGCTCCTTGCTGGCGCTGATAACGGTAGGCACTTCCGGTACGCAGGTAGTTAAGGCGTTTCTGAATTTCACCTTCTGCATCGTTGTTTTCCGTGGTGCTGAGAAGACCTCGGCTGGCGTTGTAACGCAGCAGTTCCTCAACCGGCATACCGGAGCGAACCAAACCCTCAGGGTAAGCAAAAATCTCCAGATAACGCCGGTTCCAGGCGACCAGCCGGAGTTTTTGGTCGATAACGCTGATGCCTTGAGGTATGTTTTCGACAGAAGCTTGTAGTAACTCACGGTTAAATTGATACAGTTTTGATGCTTCCGTGGCCCAGTCAACGACCCGGGACACCGGAAACTCCTGTTGTTCAGACACGGTATCGAGCAATAACCGACTGGCTGAGGTGCCGATAACGGCAGACAATTCGCGCTCAATACGGACTAACATCGGGGCGGGCACCATCGATTGACTCTCAGGAGTTAACAGATCCACCCTTAAGCGCTGTTGAATAGCCGCTAACTGCTGGTCGTCATAAAATCGTGACAACAGTGAGCGCAACCGAGCCCAGGTGAGACTGGGTTGTTGCGCGTAACTATTATTGCTGTCAACCGGAGGTGCTTCTGTCTGAACATTGCGGCTAATAAGAGAAAAGAGCCAGAAGCAGGCTATGTTTGTGGCCAGGCTTATCAGAACTCCGTTGGCAATATCGATATCGGTGACTTGCGGCTGTCGTCCAATCGACGGAATGAGTAGTAAAGTAAGCCAGAGTGTTGTACCCACCGCAAGACCGGCGAGCACGCCGGTTTGTGTCGCTTTGCGCCATATAACAGTGGCTAAAATAGCGGGCGCCAGTTGAGCCAGCAAGGCCAGTGACAGCAACCCGGAATTGACCAATGGCATCGATTCAATGGTGGCTTGATAGTATAAGTAGGCCATGAACATGACCGCCACCATGGTCATGCGGCGAATGGTTAAAATACGAGTGGGTGTGAAGCTAAATTGTCGTAACTTTTGTCGGGTCATGCGTAACCAGACCGGCATGACAACATCGTTAGAAACCATAATACTCAGCGCCAACAGTGCAATAATCACCATGCTGGTGGCGGCCGAAAGACCACCGATGAAAGCGATAAGCGTAATACCCGGGCTATCCGTCATGAGTGGAATGGCAAGCAGAAAAGTATCCTGGCTGGCCTGTTCAGGAGCCAGGTGCAGGGCACTTAATGCCAACGGCAGTATGAAAAAGTTGATAGCGAACAGGTAAAGCGGAAAAGCCCAGCGAGCCGTTTTTAATTCGTCAGAGTGAGTATTCTCGACATAACCGACATGGAACTGCCGTGGCAGACAAAACATAGAGAGCCCACCCAGCAGCATATGCACGGCAAAGACGTAACTACCTTGTTCGCGTCCCGACAGAACATTCTGAGTATGGGCGGTTTGAAAGCTTTTTTGAAACAGATCAGTCAAACCATCGAATACGGTGTAGCTGGCAAATAAGCCAACAATAATGAAAGCCGCCAGTTTCACCAGCGATTCGAACGCAATGGCGTCCATTAAGCCCGAATGTTGCTCTGCCAGACTTAAACGGCGTGTACCGAACAGAAAACCAAAGCCGATCATGGTTAAAGCAACCAGAAACGATAAATCAAATAACCAGGAAGGATTGTTATCAAACCCGGTAACCGCTGCAAAACTTGATGTGACGGCACGCAGTTGCAGGGAAATATAAGGCACAACCGCAATAAAGGCTGTAACCGCAACAACACCGGCTAATAAAGGTGATTTGCCATAGCGAGCGCCGATGAGATCGGCAATTGAGGTAATATTCTGATGCTTACAGTAATTGAGTAGTCTCAACTGTAAACCGTGGAGCACAATAAAAACAATAATTGCCCCAACGTAGGTGGGCGCGAAAGCCCATCCATAATAAGCCGATTGAGTTATCGTGCCAAAAAATGCCCATGAAGTGCAGTGTACACCCTGAGCTAATGAGTACCGATAAGGCTTTACCCGATTGGAAGTCGAGCGGTCACCGCGATAGGCAATACTGAACAGAATTGTTAAATAGGCAATGGCTGCAAAAACGGTGACTTCAATGCTTAACATGACTAATGGTGGTCCTGGTGATCACGAAAAACCGTTAGCGACCAATTAAACTTTATGGCTCCAAGACGAATAAGAAGCGTTGATGTCATACCAGCCGCCAGTGCTGCCAAAGGTTGATAGGGAACCAGTAGCACATACACCGTCGCCCCGACTATGCAGGTAGTGGCATAGAGTTCACTTTTTAAAACCATGGGAATATCACGTGCCAGTACGTCCCGCAACATGCCGCCGAAACACGCGGATATGGTGCCCATAATAATGGCGATAAAAGGTGGGAAGCCGGCAGATAAGGTTTTTTCCGCACCCATAGTCGCAAAGAATGCCAGCCCAAAGGCATCGGCAACCATCAACGTATTTATAGGAATATAGGCTTTAAACCTCAACCAAATAATGGTCAGTAAGGCGGCAATAATGATGGTATACAGGTAGTTTGGGTCATGAGTCCAGAAAACGGGTAAACCGAGAATGAGATCACGGGTGGTGCCGCCGCCAATAGCGGTTGCTGACGCTAAAACCAATACCCCAAAACCGTCCATTTTCTTACGAAACGCTAATAACGTACCAGCTATCGCAAAAACCGCGACACCAGCATGGTCAGTCCAGTAAAATATCAAATCCATGAGTAATCAAAAAGTAGCGATGGTATAACTTAGTTTGTCATTAACCTTTATTGATTCCCAGCACAAATTGATTGGCTATTTGCCTCTCATAATTTTATGATTGCACCAACTTCAGAGAGTCTGTTGGGCTAAGGAATAGCGACAATGAGTGCAACTCAGTACACAACCAAACACGCCGTTGATGAACTCGTTAATAATGACCAGCGGGTTCCAATGTTAGTTATTGCAACGCATCCTGACCGAACGCGAATTGGTGAACGTGCCGCATTGCTGGATTTATACAATCAGGATAACGATTATTTAAGCCGGGTGAAGCCAGAATTTTCTAAAAATGGGAATGTCGGCAGAGCTTTGCTGGATGAATTTATTAGCCGATCTCCTATTATTTTTCAGCGTGAACCTGCTGGCCGCATTAGGCTCAAAACTCATAGTACAAAAACAACAGTAACCATTGCCGGGCTGGACGTACAGGACGAGTATTTTCTACAAGAAAAAGAATTGGACAATGGCGTGGTTATTGGCTTAAACCATCGTATTGTTCTGCTGTTAAAATTACTACCGCTGCATGATTCGGCGGTTGATGATAACGACATATTGTTCGGTATCAGCTCGGATATTAAGGCTATCAGGCAACGCGTCGGGCAGCTTGCAGAAATGACGTTGCCGGTCATGATAAGAGGGGCTGCAGGCGTCGGCAAAAAGCAGGCGGCCTATGCGATTCATCAAGCCAGTAAAGGTCAGAATAAGCCTTTTATTAGTGTCAATCTGGCGGCAATTCATGACGCCGTTGCTGAGGCAGAATTATTGGGGAGTGACCGTAATGGAAGCCGGCAACTTGGTTATTTTGAACAGGCTAATGGCGGCACAATTGTGCTGGAAGATATAGAGGATGCATCGGTTAACGTGCACCGCTTACTTTATACTATCCTTCAGCGGCAGTCAGTGGTTCCGGTTGGCGCCGACCAGGCTATTCCGATTAATTGCCGTATTATACTGACCAGTCATCAGGATCCTGCCGGTATTGAAGAAAACTCAATTTTGTCGATGTTGATCGAAAAGCTATCCGCTTATCTGCTATTTATACCTCCGCTGTCAGAGCGTCGGGAAGACATCGGTTTGTTATTTGATTATTTTGTGCGGGAACAATGGCAAAAACTTTATAGTGGCCGTGCTCATGATGTTAAAATTCCAGGCGAGTTGATGAGTCAGTTGCTGGCTTTCCATTGGCCGGGTAATGTGCGTCAGTTACGGAATGTCGCGCGGCAGGTGGCTATCGACAGCAGGGAACAAGCGCAGTTGCATCTTGATCCTCAGTTATTGTCTATGCTGAAGCCTGGCACCGAGAATGGACACGGGGAAGAAGAGCCTGGGGTTCAACGCAAGCCGAACAGTGTCAGTCGAGCAGAGTTGTTAGAAACCCTGCGAGATTGCCGATTTGAATTACAAGCGACAGCGAAAAAGCTGGGCATCTCCCGGGCATCGGTTTACCAGCTGATTCAACGTTTTGAAGGTGTCCGCACAGCACAAGACTTATCCGAGGATGAGATTCAACAAAGTTATGAGCTGAACCGCTCAGATACAGAGAAAATGATGTGGGATTTACAAGTCTCGCAGATTGGCTTAAGACGCCGGCTGAAAAGTTTAGGCTATGATATTTGATAATACTGAGAGCGGTTAAACTTTCTGATAGTATAACCGGCTTATAAAAACTGAATTGTATTTTGAAACAACTGTCCCCATATCGTGAGGTAGCTGTTCTGAAATTAATAATAAATTTAAATTAACTGAGGGAATTTTATGGACTTTTTTATTAGCTCTGCCTATGCGCAAGACGCCGGTGGCTCAAGTGGTGGCGGCATGGAATTGATTTTCATGCTGGTGATGTTTGCCTTAATCTTTTATTTCATGATTTACCGTCCACAGGCAAAGCGTGTTAAGAAGCATAAAGAATTGATGGGTTCATTGAGTAAAGGCGATGAAGTGCTTACTCAAGGTGGTTTGGTTGGTAAAATTACGAAAGTAAGCGAAGAGCAGGATTTTCTGGTTATTGCTTTAACCGACGAACTAGAAGTAACCATCCAGAAAGGTTCTGTGACTTCTGTGCTTCCGAAAGGAACAATGAAGTCTCTCTAATCTCTGACATTAGAAACAGGGGCACGACGTGTTAAATAAATACCCGTTGTGGAAAAACCTGCTGGTTATTTTCGTCGTTTTACTGGCAGCGCTTTATGCGCTGCCAAATATTTACGGTGAAGACCCGGCAGTTCAAGTTTCCGCAAACCGAAATGCGACCATCGATACCAGCACCATGGATCGCGTAAAAAGCAGTCTGGAAAACGTTGGCATACAAGCAAAAAGTATTGCATTAGAAGAAGAGCAATTACTGGTTCGCCTTAATTCCGATGATGAACAGTTAAAAGCCCGGGAGTCAATTCTGGGTAGTTTAGGGGACGATTATATCGTTGCGTTAAACCTCGCTCCGGCGACACCGCAATGGCTTAACAGTGTCGGTGCCCAACCAATGAAACTGGGGCTTGATTTACGTGGTGGTGTGCACTTCTTAATGGAAATCGACATGGACGAAGCTATCCGTAAAATTGTCGATGGTATGAAAGACACGATACGTGCTGAGCTGCGGGAAGAGCGCATTCGTTACAGCGCCGTTCGCGTTAATGACACGACCGTAGAAGTTGAACTTCGTAATGAAGAAGCTTATGCGCAAGCCGCTGATTATCTGGATGGTCAGTATCAGGGATATGATCTGGTAGAAGACGAAGAAAATCAGTTACTTCAGTTGCAGATGACTGATCAGAAACTTGCCGAAACACGTGATTACGCCGTATCTCAGAACATTACCATTATGCGAAACCGGGTGAATGAGCTGGGTGTTGCGGAACCTCTTATTCAACGTCAGGGTTCTAATCGCATTGTTGTAGAATTGCCGGGGGTGCAAGATACCGCCCGTGCAAAAGAAATTTTAGGAGCGACAGCCACGCTGGAGTTCCGCATGGTTGATACCGAAAATGACGTTCGCGATGCGCAAAACGGTCGAGTACCCTTTGGCAGTGAGTTAATGCCAATGCGCGACGGTCCGAGTCAGCTGTTAAAAGAAGACGTTATTTTGACCGGCGATCATATTGTTAACGCGGGTGTTGGTTACGATGAATACAACCGGCCTCAGGTGAATATTACTCTGGATGGTGTTGGCGGTAATAAAATGTCCGCGTCAACCAAAGACAATGTCGGTCAACCTATGGCAACAGTCTTTATTGAATATAAAGCCACCGACGAACGTGATGCCGAAGGGAACCTGCAGTTCACTAAAAATGCAGAAGTTATCAATGTGGCGACGATTCAATCGCGGTTAGGCAGCAATTTCCGAATTACCGGTGTTGGTGCTAACGAAGCACAGAATTTAGCGTTGTTATTGCGCGCTGGTGCCCTTATTGCACCCATACAAATTGTTGAAGAGCGCACGGTCGGGCCAAGTTTAGGTCAGCAGAACATCGATTCAGGCACTCAGGCTATTTTCTGGGGCTTTGTTTTAGTACTGGCCTTTATGGTTGTTTACTACAAGAAGTTTGGCGTTGTGGCAAACTGCGCATTGACAGCTAATCTCATTCTTATTATTGGCGTTATGTCGATGATACCGGGAGCAACTCTGACCTTGCCGGGTATGGCGGGTATTGTTCTGACGGTGGGTATGGCGGTAGATGCTAACGTACTGATTTTTGAGCGTATACGCGAAGAAATTAAGGCGAAGCGCAGCCCCCAGCAAGCCATTCATCATGGTTACGACAGTGCTTTATCAACCATTGCCGATGCGAATGTCACGACCTTGATTGCCGCGTTAATATTGTTCGCTATTGGTAACGGACCCATTAAAGGCTTCGCCATTACTCTTGCTATCGGGATTATCACGTCCATGTTTACGGCGATAGTGGGAACCCGTGCCATTGTTAACTCAGTTTGGGGCGGCAAAAAGCTGTCTAAACTGTCTATTTAGGGGGAGCCATGCGAGACATAATAAATACAGACGAACGACTTCCCTTTATGCGTTTTCGTGGGGTTATGGGCATCATCAGTGCGTTACTGGTGGTGGCCTCCATCGTCTCCTTGTCAGTAAATAAGCTGAACTTTGGGCTTGATTTCACCGGCGGAACGTTACTTGAGGTTGGTTTTGAGAAACCTGCTGACTTAAGCCGTGTTCGCGGCGCTCTGGATAAGAAAGGTTTCGGCGATGCGGTTGTGCAGAATTACGGGACACAGGAAGATATTCTGATTCGACTGGAACCGCGTCAAGGGGTTAAAGCCGAGCAGCTGGGAACGAATATTCTGGAATCTTTGCGCACCGAGTTTGCACAAACCGTTGAAATGCGCCGTATCGAATTCGTGGGTCCGAATGTAGGTGACGAGTTCATCGAGCAAGGTGGGTTAGCTATGCTAACCGCGTTAATTTGTATTTTGCTCTACATTGCGATGCGTTTTGAGTGGCGCCTGGCGGTTGGTGCTGTTGCAGCACTGGGGCACGATGTTATTTTAACTTTAGGTTTGTTCTCAATACTCGGGCTTGAGTTTGACCTGACTGTACTGGCAGCGTTGCTCGCCGTTATAGGTTACTCGATTAACGATACGGTGGTGGTGTGTGACCGAATTCGGGAAACCTTCCGTAAATTTGCAAAGTTAACGCCTGTTCAGACCGCTAACCGGGCATTAACCGATACGTTGCGCCGCACATTAGTCACCTCGTTAACCAGCATACTGGTGCTATTAACCTTGTTCTTTCTGGGCGGACCGTTAATTCATGGTTTTGCAACGGCGCTATTGTTTGGTGTGGTTATTGGTACTTACTCGTCAATTTATATCGCCAGTTCCGTTGCTCTGGCATTTGGTGTTAGCCGTGAAGATTTAATGCCGCCAGAAGTTGAAAAAGAAGGCGCGGATCAAGATCCTCTGCCTTAATATGGGTATCAAGTATTACTGTAATGGAGCGTATTAGACATGTTGGCCGTTGTTTCACCCGCTAAAAATTTGGATTATGAAAGTGACTTACCAAACCTGAATGTTAGCCAGCCGCGCTTGCTGGATAACGCTGAGCAACTGGTTAAAGTGTGTCGCGAGCTCAGTCCACAGCAACTGGGGTCGTTAATGAAAATTAGCGACAAACTGGCAGGATTGAACGCTGCTCGGTTTGAACAATGGCAACGGCCGTTTACTGAAAAAAATGCACGAGCGGCTGTGTTTGCATTTAATGGTGATGTCTATACTGGCCTTGATGCCGCAAGCCTGAGCCCTGATGCCATTGATACAGCGCAAAAGCAGCTGCGTATTCTGTCCGGCCTTTATGGTGTTTTAAGACCACTGGATCTTATGCAACCGTATCGACTGGAAATGGGATCCCGGCTGCAGAACCCAAAGGGTAAAAACTTATATGAATACTGGGGGAATACCATTACCCAAGTGCTAAACGACGATTTAGCGGATTTGGGAAGCTCAATACTAGTGAATTTAGCCTCTAATGAGTATTTTTCAGCGGTTAAGCCTAAAGCACTTAATGCTGATATTGTCACTCCGGTATTTAAAGATGAAAAAAATGGTCAATACAAAGTCATCAGTTTTTACGCCAAGAAAGCCCGGGGGTTGATGGCGCGATTTATCCTGAACCAAAAGCCAAAATCCGTGTCTGATCTGAAAGAGTTTGATGCAAGTGGCTATTGTTATAATGAAGCCATGTCGAGTGACAAAGAGCTAGTTTTTTGTCGTACTGAACAAAAATAAAGGAGCGCACAATGAGTGACGAGCAGGTTGAAACATCACCGGCAACTCAAGAGGCCAGTCGAAAAACGACTTGGGTTGTTGTTATACTGATTGTGCTGGCAGTTATCGCCGCTATTGTATGGTGGTGGTTACCGGCTTCAGACGACAAAAAGCAGCCGACTGAGACCGTAGAAGTTGAGCAGCAACAATCTACGGAAGTTCAGGTTGAAGGCTATGAAGACGAAGCAGTAGAGCCCGAACCTGAGGTTGAACCAGAGCCGGCTTCGGAAGAATTTGAACCAAGGCCGGAGGCGACTGCTCCTGAATCAGAACCTGAACCTGAACCTGAGTCTGAGCCAATTGCCTTACCGGAGCTGGACAACAGCACGCCAACCGTATTGCAGAGTTTGGATTCCATAGAGGTTAATATCCGCCCATTGAAAAGCTCGCAGCTGATTCGGGACGCGGTGGTTTTAATGGATAACATCAGTAACGGCAGTATTGTACGTGAACGCACGATTGTTCAACGCCCCGATGGTCGTTTTAGTGTGTTAGAAGTAGACGGTGAGCTTTATATCGATGAAAGCAGCTACCGCCGCTACGATACGTTGGTGGATTGGTTCATCAGTTTGGAACCGGAAGCACTAGCCGAAAACTATGAGCAGTTTAAGCCTCTCGTGCAGGAAGCTTATGCGGAAATTGGATACCCAGAGTCTGATTTTGATAATACTTTGTTAAAAGCTATCGACGTTGTGCTTGAAACACCGGTACCCGATGGTCTGGTTCAGGTAGATGACGACAGCGTCATGTACACTTATACCGATAACTCGTACGAGTCTTTACCGGCAGCGCAAAAGCAGTTGCTGCGTATGGGACCGGAAAATATTGAGCGCGTAAAAGAAAAGTTACGTGAAATAAAACGAGCGTTACAATAACTCTATGACTGAGAAACAAGTAATTCCGGAATTTGTAAAAGGCGAGTTCCCGGTTAGTAATAACCGTTTTTTGCGTTGGGTTGGCCGGCTTGGTTTGCGGGTTCTGGGCGGCTGGAAAGTTAACGGTGAAATGCCGAATGTAAAAAAAGCGATTCTTCCTGTCGCTCCGCATACTTCTAACTGGGATTTCCCAGTCGGCGCCTGCGTTATGTTAGCCATGGGGTTGAAGCTTAATTATCTGGCCAAGAGCAGCTTGTTTCGCTTTCCGCTAAAAGGGTTGCTGACAAACCTCGGTGGAATTCCTATAGACAGAAGCAGCGCCAATGGTTTGGTTGGCAATATGGTGCGGGAGTTCAGAGAAAAAGACGAACTCATTCTGGTGATAACTCCGGAAGGCACCCGTAAGCGCGTGCAGGAGTGGAAAAAAGGCTTCTTACATATGGCGCAACAAGCAAAAGTACCCGTTGTCCCAATCGTTTTTGACTACGCACGTAAAGCTGTTGATATTGGTCCTGCACTAATGATCGGCGATGAACTTGAAAAAGAATTGGCGAGAGTTAAATCTTACTTTGAGCACGCTCAGGGCAAGAGGGGAGAAGTCTCTTGACAGCCCTTCTTCGATGTTGCCTGCTGTTGCTTGTTTTGTCGCTTTCATACTCATCGGTCGCCGCCGATTTTTGGCAGCAGGAGTGGGTAGTACCTGAATACGCTGAAGGTAATAACTTAATTATTCGTCCTATTGAGTCTTCCGATACTGCTCGTTTTTTTCACAGTTATATGACCTCGCAAAAATGGCTTTATAATCGCCTCGGCTGGGCCTGGCCTTCAGAGAAAAGTAGCCAGGAACAGAATGAAACCATGGTCAATTACCATTTGCAGCAAGCGAGAGAAAAAACGGCTTTTACGTATTTGGTCATCGACAAAAAAGATAAGTCCATTATCGGTGCGGTTTATATGGTTCCGGTAGCTGCCAGCCGCGAAGAAAGAAATGGTATCCCACAAAGCTCATACAACGCAGAAGTCAGTTGGTGGTTACTGGAATCTGCGGTTAACGATAACTTGCATAACGATTTTTTTGCTTTACTGACGAACTGGTTAGAGGCAAGCTGGCCCTGGCGCCAAGTGTTATTCCCCGCATCAGAAAATAACGAAACAGCCTTACAGTTGCTGGAAAGTAGCAGCGCGCGGTCGCTGGGTCGTGACTTAGATGCTAAAGAAAAGTATTTCTCCTACGCAATTTCACGCAAATAGTCCCACATTGTGCTATCATCGCGCGCAATTAACGAACGGTTAATAAGGAAATCTCATGCAGGTAATTGAAGGCGGAATTAACGCAGCTGGTAAGAAATTTGCCATTATTGTCTCTCGTTTTAACCATTTTATGGTAGAGAGTTTGCTCGACGGTGCTGTGCAAACGCTTAAACATTACGGTGAAGTAGCCGATGAGGACATCACTGTTGTGCGGGTTCCCGGTGCTTATGAAATGCCGGTCACGGCTAAGCGTCTGGCAAGCTCTGGTAAATACGACGCAATTATTGCGGTCGGTGCTGTTATTCGTGGTGGAACACCACACTTCGAGTTTGTTGCCGGCGAATGTAACAGTGGTTTGGCACGGGTAGCTACAGAATTTGATTTACCTGTGGCATTTGGTGTTATTACTACCGATACGATAGAACAAGCGATTGAGCGTAGTGGCTCTAAAGCGGGCAATAAAGGCTCGGAAGCAGCACTAAGCGCGCTTGAAATGGTTAATGTACTGAAACAACTCTGAGATGCAGCAAATGAAACCCGCAGCAAGAAGAAAGGCCCGCAAACTGGCCGTGCAAGCAATTTATTCATGGCAGTTATCGCAAAACAACTTTGGCGATATTGAGGCTCAATTTTTAACCGATAACGATACCAGCAAAGTGGATGTTGACTACTTTTTAGAGTTGGTTCGTGGTGTTGGCGGGCATTACCGGACACTGGACGAGGCTCTAGAACCGTTTTTGGACCGACCTGTTAAAGAACTCGACCCCATTGAGCTGGCTGTTCTGAGACTGGCTGCGTACGAGTTACGTGAGCGAGTTGATGTTCCTTATAAAGTGGCTATCAATGAAGCTATAGAGTTGGCCAAATCTTTCGGTGCAGATGACAGTCACCGCTTTGTTAATGGCGTACTTGATAAAGCGGTTGATACGCTTCGTCCAACCAGGCAGTAACTCATGCCCCGCGATGAATTTTCGCTAATCAATGAATACTTCACTCATCGTTCCGCAAAGCGGGGCGATGTTGTTATGGGTATTGGAGACGACGGAGCGGTTGTGCAACCAATGCCTGAGCATGACTTGGTTATTGTTACTGATACTCTGATTGAAGATGTGCATTTTGATAAAACAACACCACCTCGTTCAGTCGGCCATAAAAGCGTAGCCGTTAACTTAAGTGACTTGGCAGCAATGGGGGCTCAACCTTGCTGGGTGAGTCTGGCATTGACCCTGCCAAAAATGGATGAAGACTGGCTGCAGGAGTTTAGTGGTGGACTGGATGAAATCTGTAGTTACTACGATTGCCAGCTTATCGGTGGCGATACCACCAAAGGCCCGCTGACAATTACTGTTACCGCTCATGGTCAACTGCCCGGCGGCACTGCGATACCCCGTTCAGGAGCAAAAGCCGGAGACTGGATTTATGTCAGTGGATCCTTAGGTGATGCCGGCCTTGGTTTACAAGTTACTCAGAACAAAGTCAGTGCCACCGGCCGTCATTTGCAACAAGTTATTGAACGTTTGCATTACCCTTCGCCCAGAGTCGCTCTAGGGCAAAGTTTACGTGGGGTTGCCAGTTCCTGTATCGATGTATCGGACGGCTTGTTAGCGGATTTAGGGCATTTAATGAAAGCTGCCAATGCGGTTGCCCAATTAGAATTAGAAAAACTGCCATTATCACTGGCTTTAACTGAAACGTTAAACGTTGACGATGCTCTGGCTCTGGCTTTGACCGCCGGCGATGATTACGAGCTTTGCTTTACCTTGCCGGAAGAGCACCGGGGGCGACTGGAAACGTTAACGGCGCACCATAAAACTCGCCCGGTTTGTATAGGTCGCGTTACCAATGGCGGTCACAGCGGAATTCAACTTCGTTACCATGGCGATGAATGGTCTCTTGCGGATGGTTATAAAAGTTTTAATCACTTTTCGCAAAATGACATGAACCAGGAAGAAAACTAAGGAGCTCCCCGATTATGCCTAAATCCAAGTTGCCCTGGTTTAATCCTGTTCACTGGTTAGCTCTGGGCTTTGGTTCTGGTTTAGCGCCGAAAGCTCCCGGCACCTTTGGAACACTGGTCGGCATTCCCCTTGTTTTTTTATTAGCATTGCTTAATTGGTGGGAGTACCTGCTGGCGCTGGTTGTGATGACTGTCGCCGGTATCTGGATCTGCCAATACACCGCCAAAGCTATGGGCGAGCACGATCACCCCTCTATTGTCTGGGACGAAATAGTCGGTTATGCCATCGCCATGTTTGCACTGCCTGTGGAACCTCTTTGGCTGCTGGCGGCGTTCATCTTATTCCGCATTTTTGACATCTGGAAACCCGGGCCAATTGGCTGGGCAGACAAAAAGCTGCAGGGCGGCAGTGGCATTATGATGGATGATGTATTAGCCGGGATTTTCTCGGCGGTACTGCTGCATTTAGGCTGGTGGTTATCAGGTTTGTTGGGTTAAAACAAACCTGACCGCAGGCGCTCTAGCCTTTCTTTATAAAATCATTTACCTGACGTTCAATGCCTGCGGCATCAAGTCCCAGCTCGGCTCGAATTTCTCCTTGCGACCCGTGCTTAACAAACTCATCCGGTAATCCGAGGGTGAATACCCGAGAGTTATTGGTCTGCTTAACAAGGTATTCACTGACAGCACTGCCCGCGCCGCCCGCTGTAACGTTTTCCTCAACAGTTACCAACACTGAATGGGTATTGGCCAACTCGTCTATACAGTCGGTGTCCAAAGGTTTTACAAAACGCATATCGACGACAGTGGCGTCAAATGCCGAGGCTGCTTTTTCGACGTCGGGTAACAAAGCACCAAAGTTGAGGAACGCGATATCCTTGCCCTGACGGATGGTTCTTGCTTTGCCGATGTCGATTGCTTTGCCTTTATTCAGCTCCATACCAATGCCCGCTCCGCGAGGGTAACGAACCGCGGCAGGACCTTTGTGCTGGTAGCCGGTGGTCAGCATATCCAGACACTCTTGTTCGTTGCTTGGAGCCATAACCAGCATATTGGGTATACACCGCAGATAGCTTAAGTCAAAGGCGCCCTGATGGGTCGGTCCGTCTGCGCCGACAATACCGGCGCGATCAATAGCAAACAGCACGTCAAGGTTTTGCAAGGCGACATCATGAATGAGTTGATCGTAACCACGCTGTAAAAAGGTGGAATAAATGGCAACTATGGGTTTCATCCCTGCAATCGCCAGGCCTGCCGCATAAGTCACGCTATGCTGCTCGGCAATAGCAACATCAAAATATTGCTGTGGGAAGCGTTGTGAGAATTCAACCATACCAGAGCCTTCACGCATTGCTGGTGTAACCGCCATTAGCAATACATCGTCAATGGCTGTATCGCATAGCCACTGGCCGAAAATTTCAGAGTAGCTGGGAATGCCGGGGGCCTTTTTCGGCAAACAGCATTCCGCCGGGTCAAATTTAGGCACCCCGTGATAACCAATGGGATCTTTCTCGGCGGGTTTATAACCTTTGCCTTTTTGCGTGACAATGTGCAGTAACTGCGGTCCGCTCAAGTCGCGCATATTCGATAAGGTTTTAACCAGAGTTTCGACATCGTGACCGTCGATAGGACCAATATAATTGAACCCCAGTTCTTCAAAAATAGTACCCGGAGCCATCATGCCTTTCATGTGTTCTTCAGCACGGCTGGCAAAATGGCGAATAGGCGGAAGCGGGCCAAGTAGCTTTTTACTGCCTTCGCGCAATGAGGTATAAAAACGCCCTGATAAAAGACGGGCAAAGTGATGATTCAGCGCACCAACATTCTCTGAAATAGACATATCGTTGTCGTTCAACACAACCAGCATATCCGGTTTTATGTCACCGGCATGGTTCATAGCTTCAAAGGCCATGCCGGCGGTCATGGCTCCGTCGCCGATAATGGACACGACTTTTTGCCCCAGATTTCGCCGCTCAGCGGCTACAGCCAGGCCTAAAGCGGCGGATATAGAAGTGCTTGAGTGTCCCACTGAAAGGACATCGTATTCGCTTTCTTGCGGCCACGGAAAAGGGTGCAATCCATCTTTTTGACGAATGGTGTGCAGTTGCTGCTTACGGCCGGTCAGTATTTTATGCGGGTAAGCCTGATGACCAACATCCCACACAAGTTTATCTTCAGGGGTGTGGTAGATATAGTGCAGAGCGACAGTTAACTCCACGGTGCCTAAACCAGACGCAAGGTGTCCGCTACTTTGACTGACCGAAGTGAGTAAGAATTGGCGAATTTCGGCACACAAGTCCGGTAACTGCGTGCGTGATAAACGACGCAAGTCAGGGGGGAAGTTAATTTTATCGAGTAACGGGTATTGTTGAGTCATTCAGTTAGTGATCCCGTTTTAACAGTAAGTCGGAAAATTGTTTGAGTATGTCGGTATTGTAAGGGATATCGTTTAATGACTGTAGTGCTTTATCGTGTAAGTTTTGTAAGCGCTGTTGAGCCCCTTCAATACCTAACAAACGCACGTAAGTGGATTTTTCAGATGCGGTATCCGAGCCCTGCGGTTTGCCCAGCGCTTCGGTGTTACCGGTAACATCGAGAATATCATCCTGAACTTGAAATGCCAGCCCCAGATATTGCGAAAATTGCTCGAATTTCTGCAGCCATTGCTGCGCGTCGCTGTTGCCACATAAGACCCCCAAACTGGCCGCTGCAGTTATCAGCGCACCGGTTTTACTTAAGTGCATTTGTTGCAGGGCACTCTCTGTTACAACTTTGCCGGTTGCCTGTAAGTCGATTGCCTGACCGGCGCACATGCCGCGAGCGCCACTTGCTTTGGCTAATACACTGACTAATTGTAATTGACGCTCAGCGGGTAGCTGCTGCATGCCGGTTTCGGTCAGTATTTCAAAGGCCAGGGTCTGCAGCGCATCACCCGCGAGAATTGCTGTGGCTTCGTCGTAGGCAATGTGGCAAGTGGGTTGACCGCGACGCAAGTCGTCATTGTCCATAGCCGGTAAGTCATCATGAATTAATGAGTAAGCGTGTATTAACTCAATAGCCGCTGCCGCACGTATGGCGTCAACCTCGCTGGCACCGCAAATATCCGCAATGGTCATGACCAGGTAGGGACGAATGCGCTTGCCTCCCAGCAACACACCGTGCTGCATTGCCTGGCGCAGAGGCTCATTTAAGGTTAGCGATTCGAGCTTTTGTTGTAAAAAACTGTCGACTTGTTTCCGTGTTGCTGCTGTTAACGAATGAATCGTCACATCAGTTCTCCATCGCTTTCATCATTGCCAGATTGTTGTTGCTCTGCCAACAAGGTGGTGACTTTTTGTTCAGCCTGTTGCAGTTGCTGCTGGCTGGAGCGGGACAGCTGAACGGCTTGCTCGAACTTTTTCAATGATTGTTCTAATGGCAAATCGCCTTGTTCCAGTTCATTAACCAGTTGCTCTAACTGTTCCAGAGCCTGTTCAAAGGATTGTTGCTTCTGTTCTTCTGCCATAGCTGAGTCTGCCTTAAAATCTGTTATGAGCCGCGTTGCTACTAGAATGAAAGTTAATTATCCGATAAAGAATCCCGAATGTCAGCCGATGATCTCATTATTCCTGTGTAAGATGATCAGATGTCGCTTGTCAGAACGCTGCGATTGTTTAAGAATAAGCACAGTAGCATAAGCGAAAACGTAAATCGGGGAGGAAAGCTGAGTGGATATAGCAACGCTCGTAGGAATTATCGGCGCCATCGGCTTTGTCATTATGGCAATGATTCTCGGCGGTGACGTTACGCTCTATTTAGATACTCGTTCAATATTCATTGTATTTGGGGGATCATTATTTGTCACCTTGTCTAACTTTACATTAAGTCAGTTTTTAGGGACCGGTAAGGTGGTGATAAAAGCGTTCTCTTTTAAGATTGAGCACCCACAGGAACTTATTGATAACGCGGTTGAAATGGCTGACTCTGCACGTAAAGGTGGTTTTTTAGCACTTGAAGAAGCCGAAATCTCTAATAAGTTTTTTCGTAAAGGCGTGGACATGTTAGTTGACGGCCACGATGCCGAAGTTGTCCGCCAGACGTTGTCTAAAGATATAAAAATGAGCTTTTCGCGTCACGAAGAAGGTGCCCGGGTATTTAAAATACTGAGTGACGTTTCCCCTGCTATGGGTATGATTGGTACTTTAATAGGCTTAGTTGCGATGTTAGCTAACATGGATGATCCTAAGGCTATTGGTCCGGCGATGGCTGTTGCTTTGTTAACAACGCTCTATGGTGCTTTTCTGGCCAACGTTATTGCGATTCCTCTTGCCAACAAACTGTTATTAAGGGCAGAACAGGAAAAGCTGAACCAACAACTCATACTGGACGCTATTTTAGGGATTCAGGATGGTCAAAACCCCCGTGTAATAGAGGGAATTTTGCGTAATTATCTGGCCGAGTCAAAACGAATCGGTAATGAGGATGAGGACGCGTAGTTATGGCCTCAGAAAAAGCCAAAGAAGAAGAAGAAGAAGATTGTAATTGTCCGCCGGTTGGGTTACCCATGTGGATGGCAACCTTTGCTGATCTTATGACATTATTAATGTCCTTTTTTGTTCTGTTATTGGCTTTCTCAGAAATGGACGTAATGAAGTTTAAACAAATTGCCGGCTCAATGAAGTATGCTCTGGGCGTACAAAATAAAATTGAAGTTAAAGATATACCTAAAGGCACCAGTGTTATTGCTAAGGAGTTCCGGCCCGGGCGTCCTGAACCGACCCCAATAGAAACCATTCAGCAACAAACCGTTGAAATGACTCAGCAAATGCTGGAGTTTCAGGAAGGTGAATCGGATTTTGCCGGTGGTCAGCAAACCGAGCGTGGTGGTCAGGAATCGGACAGTGCGGAAGATCAAAAAGAGGCCGAATCAGAAAATACTGAAGCGATGGCTCAAGTGTCTGAAGAGCTTATGCGTCGTATTGAGAAGCAGCTTGAAAATGAGATTAAAGCCGGAACCATTGAGCTTGAGCAGCATGGTCAGCAAGTCATCATTCGTATACGTGAGCAGGGCTCATTTCCTGAAGGCTCTGCATTTTTACAACCGCAATTCCGGCCGGTTATTCAGCAAGTTGCTGGTGCGTTGCAAGATATACCGGGTGAAGTGACGGTTTCAGGACACAGTGACAACGAACGGCTGGTCTCGGAAATTTACTCATCGCGTTGGGATCTCTCCAGCAAACGTGCGGTTGCGGTTGCGGAAGAAATGCTCAAAGTCGAGGACTTTAGCGAGGATCGCATGGTGGTCATGGGCTATTCAGATACCAAGCCATTGGTTCCGAATAACTCAGAAGAGAACCGCAAACGAAATCGTCGTGTTGAAATATCCATAATGCAGGGTAAGGCGGCAGAATCCGATCCAATTGACGTTATCGACTGAGTGCTGGTTTCTGTCCGGCAGGACACGTATAATTGCTCTCTTTCCCGGAGACTTGACGATTTTCTATGAAGTTTGTTGTTCGCCTGCACGCTGAAATTACGATTAAAAGCCGCTCTGTGCGTAAGCGTCACGGTAAAATATTAACCAATAATTTGCGTAAAATTCTGGCATCGGTCGATGACTCGGTGTCGGTCAAATGGTTATGGGATAGTATTGAAGTTACCGCTGATAGTGACGATGCAAAGGTGCGCAGTGATATCAAAGATGTTCTGCTAAGCACACCGGGTATCTCTTGGTTCGCCGAGGTCATTGAACAGCCCTTAACTGATTTTGACGCCATTACAGAATTGGTTGGTGAGCATTGGTTAGCACGTCTGCCCGGTAAAAGCTTCGCAATGCGGGTGAAGCGCAAAGGCCATCATGAGTTCAGCTCTCAGCAGTTAGAACGCTACGTTGGCGGTTATTTACTGCAACGCGTTCCTGATGCATCGGTAAACCTCGCAAAACCGGACGAGGAAATCACCCTTCAGATTACCAATCAGGTTGTGCATTTAGTCGGTGAGCGTATGGAGGGTTTAGGCGGCTTCCCCATTCCTACTCAGGAAACGGTGCTGTCACTGTTAAGTGGTGGCTTTGATTCAGGCGTGGCGACTTATGAGTTTATTCGTCGTGGTGCGCGCACTCATTTCTGTTTTTTTAACTTAGGCGGCGATGCCCACGAAGTTGCTGTTCGGCAAATCGCTTACTACTTATGGAAACGTTATAGCTCGTCACATCCTATTCAGTTTATCAGTGTCGATTTCGCGCCTGTTGTGGATGATATTTTAACGAATGTGGATAAAGGCCAGATGGGGGTGGTACTAAAACGCCAGATGCTCCGGGTTGCCGCTAAAGTAGCGAACTATGTCAAAGCGCAGGCGCTGGTCACCGGCGAAGCTATGGGTCAGGTATCCAGCCAGACGCTGTCAAACTTACGGATCATTGACCAGGCAACTTCGGGGTTAGTGTTGCGGCCGCTGATTACCAAAGACAAACAAGAAATTGTGGACACAGCGAAACGTATTGGTACTGAGCCTCTGGCTAAGTCGATTCCTGAATACTGTGGGGTTATTTCGAATAAACCGACGGTAAAAGCCATTCCGGCCGTTATTGAAGCCGAAGAAGCGAAGCTCGATCAGGACTTGCTGGATAAAGTCGTGCAGGCAGCTGACGTACTCAGTATGCAAGATATTGCTACTCAAACTGATGAAGAACTGGCATTGCCGGAAACCACCAAGGAACTCGAAAGTCATACAACCATCGTCGATATTCGAAATGATGAAGAAATTGAAGCGGCGCCTTTGTCGGTAGACGTAGAGGTTATTGAAATTCCCTTTTTTAAACTCGCCACTCAATTTGCTGAACTCGATCAACGTCGTGAGTATTTGTTGTATTGTGAACAGGGTATTATGAGCCGTATGCAGGCTTTGCTATTGCACGAAAATGGCTACAACAACGTATCGGTTTATACGCCTTAATTTAAAGAGAAGTCAATTATGCTGGCAAGAGTCATATTTTTTGTGTTGCTTTCAATAGCGACTTTCTTGTTTTTGTGGCAGTTTCCAGGTTCCGGAGCCCCGGGCATTCCTTATCTGGATAAACTGGTTCATTTTGTGATTTTCTTTGTGCTGGCTTTGACCTTCCACCGGGCTTTCGCTTTATCGGCTAAGTTATCACTTTTGTTTCTGGCCTGCTATGGGTTATTAATTGAAGTGGCTCAGGCCTATGCGCCGGGTCGCGGCGCCGATGTTTATGATTGGCTCGCTGATGCCAGTGGTGTTATTGCTTACTTTATCTGGCATCACCTGAGAAAAAAAATGCATTAACGCGACTTTTTCTTTTTGTCTTTTTTCTTCTTATCTTTTTTCTTAGCCCTGGACTTTTCTGTCGACGGAAACTTATACTGAGGTTTCAAACCGTCAATGGCTCTTCGGTCAAGTTTGGCGTCTAAATAACGTTCAATACGCCCCAGTAGTAAAGCATCGTGAGCTTCGACTAAGGAAATAGCGATACCTTTTTGCCCACCGCGGGCCGTACGGCCAATTCGATGCAAATAAACATCGGCCTGCTTGGGTAAGTCATAGTTAACCACCACAGTGATGTCATCAACATCCAGCCCTCGCGCGGCAATATCCGTCGCAACTAAGGTAATATCTGTTGTTTGCTTCAGTTCGTTCATAATGCGCTGTCTGTCACTTTGTGGCATATCGCCCCGCAGCGTGACAATTTTACGAGAGGTGCGAAACTGGCTGCGCAAGAAATTGGCAATGAGCTCCACACGCTCGCGGGTTCGTACAAATACAAACTGTCGCCCGGAATGCGCCTGAAGCGTACTCAGAAGAAGTTTTCGTTTATGCTCATCGGTATCCGCTAAATGTACCCATTGAATAATTTTACCGCGCTCACGCTTTGGCGGTTGTACATCAATGTATTCGGGCTCAGTTAATAGCTCGCGGGAAAACTTAATAACGCCGGAGCTATTCAGTGTTGCCGACAGCAACAACGATTGTTGGCGATGCCTTGCTTGTAAAGCCATTTCTTTTACGGTTCCGGCAAAGCCCATATCCAGCATACGGTCGGCTTCATCGATAATCAGCCATTCTATGCCTTCCAGATTGTATTGCTCGGCTTCCAGTAAATCCATTAGACGACCGGGGGTGGCCACCAGAATGTCGTGGTTTTTTTCTAATAACGACAGTTGTGAGCCATAGTTTATGCCTCCGGTAACCACTACCGACGATAGCTCGGTTTTGCCTTCAAACTGTTTTGCCTGCTGATGAATTTGTTCAGCCAGCTCGCGAGTCGGAGCCAGAATGAGAATACGTGCAGGACCCGGTTGTTGGCGTGGGAAATCCAGTAAATGCTGCAGTGCCGGTAACAGGAAGGCTAAGGTTTTCCCCGTTCCTGTCGGCGCACTGATGAGTAAGTCCCGACCATCAAGAGCGGTGGGAATACTCTGTTGCTGTACTTTTGCTGGTTTATTTAGCTCGGCCTCCCGAAGAACCGCAATTAGGCGGTCATCGAGGTCAAACTCTTCCCAGTCTGGCGTCATATTATGTTCCTTTAAGTCTTCTTATCTGCAATTAATGCAGCAGCAATAAAGCCGAGTTGGTCGTTTGTAATAAATTGGTGGTGGTACTGCCCACAAAAAACTGGCGAATACGTGAATGACCATAAGCGCCCATCACCATAAGGTCGATATTATGCTCTTTTTGATAAGCATGAAGTGCCGGTTCAACGTCACCTGAGCGTATCTCAAAGCGTACGTTATGTCCTCGTTCAGTCAGGTGATTTGCTGCGGCTTCTATAGAGGCGTGACTGTCGCTTGTGTCAGCACCTATCATGACCAGATGCAGTGGCAAGCCTCTGAAAATTGGGCTCTCGGCTAACAAGCGGATGCCCTTGCGGGAAGCGTCACTGCCATCGAATGCCAACATGACACTTTTAGGCTCTGTAAATTCTTCCGGTGCGACTAAAATAGGCTGGTGTATGGTTCGTACAACGGTTTCAAGCTGGCTACCCACGCGGTTAGTGCGGCTTGTGTTTTCACCATGAAGGCCGATTACAAGCAGTCGCATAGAAGTTTCAATTTCTTGCAAAGACTCCGTTAAGTCGCCGTGTCGCTGGCGTAAGTTAACGTCTTTAACACGCTTTTGTATAGCCCGTTGCTTTGCGCTTTCCAGCATATGATGACCTTGCTCAAGCGCGAGTTTGCTGCGTTGCTGATCGAGTTTTGTTAATTGTTCACGCAAAGCCTCCTGGCTACCCAAACCAATGTTTCCGGTCATATCGGGGGCGGCGGGGTATCGAGTTTCATCCAGAACATGAAACAGCGTTAATGGCGTTTCTAAGCGCAATGCCGCCCAACTGGCGTAATCACATACGGATAATGTTGACGCAGAGCCATCGATACAGGCAGCAACATGTTTCATCTTTAAATCCTCTTCCATTAGTGACCACTTAAAAAGCTTATCGGGAACTGTCGTGTTATAAAACACACAGAGCAATATTTTAGCATAAAGTGAGTAAATAGCGCTTCCTAATGCGCATTGATTTGGAACAAAGTTTTACTTTTCTCGTGTCTTTCTGTATTATCCGCGCCGAACCCTCATTAATATAAGTTTTACTTTATTTAAATGGCAAATTTAACGGCTTTTTCTTTTAATTTGACGCCACCCTAGAATACGGCTTTCGCTGTGTTTAGCGCATTTCTGCGCGAAATTCTTTCATTGTTATATTTTTATTAAAACTCTGCTTTAATGTTTAATTTTTTAACATTTACAGCTTAATTTAACATCATTTGAAGCGAGAAAAGTGATGCACCGATTAGATATTAGTCTATACAGTGCAATGCAAACTGTGATGTTGCGATTGGCTTTGAATAATGCACATAAACAGTTTCGCCATGCGAATGAATTTTCTGCGTGGGCTGTCGCGGAAATGAAACGGTTAAAAAAACTCGAGTCAGTTGAGCAAGAAGAACTCGCGAAATTAGAAGGCAGTGAAAATAACCCAGTTTACATCACTGTATTCATACCAAAGCAACAACCTCAGGTAGAGGCTATGCTTATTCGAAGCCTGCAAAAATACGGCTTCAGTCTGGTAATTGAAAAAGCCAAAAACGGAGCAGTTACCAACAGAAACGTTTTGTCATGTTGAGCTGGTTGACTTTAAAGACGAAGTCAGTGGCTAACGTGTTGAGTTTTTACATACATTAACCTGGATATTAATACCGTTATGATTAAGCACCTTAAAGAGCATTGGCTCTCCAATATTAAAGGCGATTTATTATCAGGCATCGTGGTCGCTTTAGCGTTGATTCCTGAAGCTATCGCATTTTCTATTATTGCCGGGGTTGACCCTAAAGTTGGCCTGTATGCGTCATTCTGTATTGCAGTTATTATCTCCTTGGTCGGTGGTCGCTCAGGGATGATTAGTGGCGCGACAGGGGCAATGGCACTGCTTATGGTGACCCTGGTCAAAGACCATGGGCTAGAGTACCTGCTAGTTGCTACTTTATTGACCGGTGTCCTGCAAATTGTTGCAGGTTACCTTAAACTGGGTGAGTTGATGCGCTTTGTATCACGCTCGGTGGTGACCGGCTTTGTCAACGCCCTAGGTATTCTTATTTTTATGGCGCAGCTACCCGAGTTAACCGACGTTACCTGGCATGTCTACGCAATGACTATAGGCGGTCTGGCTATTATTTATGGTTTTCCTTACCTGCCATTCATTGGCAAACTGTTGCCATCACCGCTTATTTGTATTGTTGTGTTAACCGCCATTGCAATGACTGTGAATATGGATATTCGTACCGTTGCTGATATGGGGCAGTTACCGGATACCTTGCCTGTTTTCTTGTGGCCTGATGTTCCGCTTAACTTAGAGACATTATGGATTGTCCTGCCTTATTCTATCGGCCTTACGGTTGTTGGCTTGCTTGAATCGATGATGACGGCCACCATTGTCGATGACCTAACCGATACACCAAGTGACCGAAATAAAGAGTGTCGTGGTCAGGGCGTTGCCAACATTGGTGCCGGACTGTTCGGCGGTATGGCCGGTTGTGCGATGATCGGTCAGTCCATTATCAACATTAAATCGGGTGGCCGCGGACGCTTATCCTCGCTAGCCGCCGGTGTGTTTCTGCTGGTTATGATTCTGGTGCTGGACGAATGGCTCAAACAAATACCGATGGCGGCACTGGTTGCGGTGATGATTATGGTGTCTATTGGTACCTTTAGCTGGGGTTCCATACGAGATCTGAAGAAACATCCACTATCGACCAACATTGTTATGGTCACCACGGTTGTAGTGGTGGTTGCAACTCATAACCTGGCTATTGGTGTGGGTGTCGGTGTGTTGCTCGCCGCCTTGTTCTTTGCGAACAAAGTGGGACATTACATGCACATTCGCTCCGAAGTTAACGCTGAAGGAACTAGCCGTCGTTATAACGTAACCGGGCAGGTGTTCTTTAGTTCTTCAGAGAAGTTCATTGCTTCTTTTGACTTTAAAGAAGCCCTGGATGATGTGGTGATTGATCTGACTAACGCTCATTTCTGGGATATTACTGCGGTAAATGCGTTAGACCGCGTTGTAGTCAAGTTCCGTCGCGAAGGCGCTGATGTTGAAGTTATTGGACTTAACGAAGCCAGCGCAACCATTGTTGACCGTTTCGGCGTGCACGATAAACCGGGCGCCGACGATATTCTTGGTGGTCACTAACAATAAGGATAAAGACGATGACAAACGTAATTGCCTGTATTGATGGTTCCAGCGCCTCTAAAGGCGTAATTGATTCTGCAGCCTGGGCTTCGGCAAAGCTGTCCGCGCCGCTGACCCTTCTTCATGTGATTGAAGAAGGGAACGCAAACTCTCCGCAAGATATGAGTGGCAATATTGGTTTGGGCAGCAGAGAAAAACTGATGGAAGAACTCGCTGAACTGGATGCCAAAAAAGCGAAGCTCTTGTTAGAGGAAGGTCATTATCTGCTTGAACAAGCGAAAAAGCAGGCTTTGACTAATGACAAAGTTCACGATATTTCCATGCGTCAGCGCCACGGTGAATTCACCGAAAGCGTGTTGGCACTGGAGCCGGAAACTCGGTTATTAGTGCTGGGTTTGCACGGCGAAGATCACGCCAAAGGTGACCATATTGGCAGTCAGCTGGAAACCCTTTTACGTCGTGTACACAAGCCCATTTTGTTAAGCCCGGATATCTTCGTCAAGCCAGAAAGCGCAATGCTGGCTTACGACGGCAGCGGTACTTCTAAACGGGGAATCGAACTGCTGTCGAAAAGCCCGCTGTTTTCGGGTATGCCGATTCATGTCGTGATGGTTGGTGCAGATTCCGATACGAATAAAGAAGAACTGACTTGGGCAGAAAAAACACTGCGTGACGGTGGTCATAAGGTTAAAACAGCCATTGTTGCAGGTGATGTAGAATCTGCTTTGCACGAGTATCAGGACAAACACAATATTGGCTTAATGATAATGGGCGCTTACGGGCACTCAAAAATCCGGCAGTTTTTAGTGGGTAGCACCACCACTTCTATGCTGGAACAAAGTAAAACGCCGTTATTAATTCTTCGTTAATCAATTAAGAGAGTCGTAAAGCGATGTACCGGAAGTTAGGTGTCTTTTTAGCGTTATTGTTGGCGAGTGTATCAGCTCATGCCGCAGTAGGACCTATTGATTTAACCGGCAGTGCCGTGGGTATTGTTGCCCTGGTGATTTTTGCCGTGGCTTATTTCATGGTCATGCTTGAAGAGAAGATCCACTTAAGAAAATCAAAGCCTGTATTGGTTGCGGCTGGCCTCATCTGGATACTCATTGCCTGGTATTATCAGTCTGCTGGTGTACCTGGCGTTACCGAAGAGTCGTTCCGACATACCTTGTTGGAATTTGCTGAACTGATGCTGTTCCTGCTGGTCGCTATGACCTACATTAATGCACTGGAAGAGCGCCGGCTTTTTGATGGGCTCAGAGCCTGGATGGTGGAAAAAGGCTTCTCTTATAAACAGTTGTTCTGGCTTTCCGGTGTTATCGCGTTTTTCGTATCGCCTATTGCGGATAACTTAACCACGGCTTTATTGTTGTGTGCGGTTATTATGAAAGTGGCTCAGGACGATAAAAAATTCATTGCCATAAGCTGCGTTAATATTGTGGTTGCCGCTAATGCCGGTGGTGCCTTCAGTCCGTTTGGTGATATTACCACGCTAATGGTCTGGCAGGCGGGCGTGGTTGAATTCACGGAATTCTTCGCACTCTTTATTCCTGCAGCGATCAGTTATGTGATACCGGCATTTTTCATGTCATTAGCCATTCCTGATCGCAAGCCGGCAAGCTTAGTTGAGCACGTTGAATTAAAGCGTGGGGCGCTGCGAATACTGACGTTATTCTTATTCACTATCGCAACGGCTGTGGTGTTAAAAACCTTCCTGCACCTACCGCCGGTTGTCGGCATGATGATGGGCTTAGGTTACCTGCAGTTCTTTGGCTATTTCCTGCGTATGACCTTGCCCGGGTCACTGGCCCGGAAAAGAGCGATGGCTGAGCGACAGGGGGATCAGAAAAAGCTGGAGCGATTAGGTGGTGTCGTCCCTTTTGATGTATTCAGTCGGGTATCACGTGCCGAATGGGACACCTTATTGTTCTTCTACGGTGTTGTCATGTGCGTTGGTGGCTTAGGTTTTATGGGCTACCTCTCTATTATGTCTAACTTTCTGTATCTGGAATGGAATGCAACGGCAGCCAACATTGCGCTAGGTGTTATTTCTGCGGTTATTGATAACATCCCGGTAATGTTTGCGGTATTGACCATGTCGCCGGAAATGTCTCATGGCCAGTGGTTATTGATAACTCTGACTGCCGGCATTGGTGGTAGTTTGTTATCAATTGGTTCAGCAGCCGGCGTGGCGTTAATGGGGCAGGCAAGAGGTGCTTATACGTTTGCCAGTCACTTAAAATGGGCGCCGGTTATTGCGCTTGGCTATGGTGCGGGTGTTATAGCGCATTTATACATCAATAACTCATTATTTTAGGTAAGAGGCAGTATGCGTTTACTCGCAGATATGAAACATCCTTCACTGGATAAAATAGAAGGTAACATCCTGCAGCGTAAAGCGGTGCGGGGAATTATTATGAAACAGCAAAAAATTCTGATGTTATATACCGAGCGCTACGACGATTTTAGCTTTCCGGGCGGCGGCATTGATGATCAGGAAGACGAAATTATCGCTTTGCATCGCGAGTTAAAAGAGGAAGCGGGTGTTCTGATTAAGGGACAACCGAAACACTTTGGTTTTGTTACAGAACACACTCCTTACTGGAAGCCGCAATGGCCTATTCGCTATCAAAAGTCGCATTGGTACGAGTGTGATATTCATGATGAGCAAACGGCGACAGCCATGGAAGATTATGAAATTGCTAACGGTATGAAGCCGCTGTGGGTCACTCTGGATGACGCCATTAAACATAACCAGGCAGTAATTCAGGCTAAGCCCGATTCCATGGGGCTTTCCGTTCACCGCGAAACCTTAGTACTTGAGCGTGTTGTCGAGGAGTTGGGCGGTGTATAACAAGGCGTTGATCGTTGAAGGCGGCGCTATGCGTGGCATTTTTGCTGCGGGTGTTTTAGACGGTTTCATTGAACAGAGCTTTTTTGATTTTGATTTTGCGATAGGCGTTTCTGCCGGCTCCACTAATTTAGTGGGTTATCTTTGCGGGCAAAAAGGACGCAGTCACAAAATCATTACGGAGTTTGCAACCAATAAACGCTTTATTGATATGATGCGCTGGCTTCGCGGTGGCCATTTCTGTGACGTTGAATGGCTATGGCGACAGTCTTACGACGAGGTCTGGCTAGACTTTGAGTATTATCAAACTCACCAGATACCGCTTTATGTCGTAACAACCAGTATTCTGACGGGGAAAGCGCATTATCCGATACTGAATGCTGAGAATATGCATCAAATATTCCCGGCATCCTGCGCGATTCCTCTGGCGTATCGCGATTACCCCAAAGTCGATGGTGAGCCAATGACTGACGGCGGTATCGCTGATGCTATTCCGGTCAGAAAGGCTTATGAACTTGGAGCGCGCGAGCTGACAGTGGTGCTTTCACGGCCTTTGGGTTATCGAAAAAAAGCAGACCGGATGACACCATTAATAAAACGTTTGTTTAAAAATTACCCGGCCTTACAAGAGGTTATGTTAAAGCGTTCGCAAAACTATAATGACGCACTGGAATTTCTCGAAAAACCGCCCGTTGACTGTAAAGTGACTATTATAGCACCACCTGATGATTTTAAGGTCGGACGCTTTACCCGGGATAAAAAACTGTTACAGCAGGGGTACGAAGCGGGTCTAAATTCAGGCCGTGATTTTGCAACGAAAAGGTTGGGGGCCTGAGCGCTAATCCGCGCTCTCCATGCATTCAATACAGCGTGTTTGAGTAGGGTCAAACTGTAAACGCTTCAGGCTGATATCGTCACCACAAACAAAACACTCACCAAACTCTTCCGACTCAATGCGGCGTAAGGCACCGTCAACTTTTTGCAGCTGAACCTTTCTGCGGCGTGCCTGCTCCTGATACATTTGCTGTTGTTGCATGGCATCCATACGAGATAAGCGACCAATACTTTGTTGGTCTAACTCAACCGGTTTGGTGTCATCTTTACTGGCCTCTTCGCTTTGCAGTAATTGCTGCTTCAGTTCTTCCAGTTGTTTTTTAAACGTCTGAATCTGGTTTGCGTCCATAGTTTATTCGTTACCGTCCGGTGCATTACGTTGCGACGGGTCACGTTTAAAATCAGCCGCTAACGTTCGGGGGTCAAGTTCATCGCGCTGCTTTTTGGCAGCTTCAGCCCACCAGAATAACTGATTTAACGTGCGGCCGAAATACCCAACCCAGCGATCCGTATCTTCAACCGCTTGCGTGAATTTTCCGTTGTCTTCAAACACCGTTTGCGCTTTAGGCACGTGGATCATGGCTGATACGGGCAAACACCCCAACTCGGCAAGAAAGGTACGCATATTAACTGCAGCCCGGGCGCCGCCCCACTGACCCGCCGAATAGGTTACAATAGCACTGGGTTTGTAAGAATATAAAGACGCACCAAAATGGTTCAGTAAGTTTGCCAATGCCGGACTCATGGAGTGATTGTATTCCGGGCTGACCATTACGTAGGCATCCGCTGCCTCAATCTTTTTCGCCAGCGCATTAAGCTGCTCGGGGACTTTATTTTCGTGATAGGCGAAATGAGGCTTAAAAACACCATCGAGCGAGAAATCTAATGGGTCAATGAGTTCAACTTCGGCATTATCGAAGGTTTGCTCCAGATATTGGACACAAGCCCTCGCAACTCTCTCACCTAACCGGGCCGGCTTGGGTGGGGTGCTGTCACGGACGGTACCTAAAAAGACCAAATATTTCATTATGTATCCTCAATAACTTCGCGTGGTGGTAAAAAACTGATTGCCGCAGTAGAGAGTAGTAATAACAGTGTTGATATCATTAGACAAGCCATTAACCCCCACTGTTGATAAACCCAACCCGACAAAACGGTACCCAGCAGACGTCCGGCGGCGTTAGCCATATAATAAAAGCCAACATCCAGCGAAACACCGTCGGCTCGTGAGTAAGCGACAATTAAATAGCTGTGCAACGATGAGTTAATGGCGAACAAAATGCCGAATAAGCCCAGACCAATGACAATACTGAGGGTAACAGGCAGGCTTTGCCATAACGCCAAAGTGAGTGCTAACGGACTGAGCGTAAGTAAGGCGTTCCAGACAATGGCCTGGGTTTTGGGGACGTCATTGCGGCTTTGGGTAAACTTAGGCGCAATGCTTTGCACAAAACCGTAACCGATAACCCAGAGCGCGAGAAAACTGCCAACCTGCCAATGGTTCCAGTCGAGCTGACTGGCAAGAAATACCGGCAGCGCAACCACAAACCAGACATCGCGCGCACCAAACAGCAGAAACCTGGCTAGAGATAAAATATTTATTGGCCGGCTTTTGGATAAAATGTCTTTAAATTTGGGTTTGAACTGGGCTTTTCCGGACTCTTTTTTCAGAAATATAAGGCTGCTTATCCAGACCAGACTAAGCATTACTGTCATAGCCAGTACCGCGCCCTGAAAACCAATTAAGGTTAGGAGTAATCCGCCCAGGAAAAAGCCAACACCTTTAAGTGTATTCTTAGAACCCGTGAGTATAGCGACCCACTTATACAGCTGGCCTTGTTTATCATCGGGCACCAGCAGCTTGATGGTGCTTTTAGCACTCATTTTATTCAAGTCTTTGGCGATACCCGAGAGTGCCTGAGCGGCCATAACCCAAATAACTGTCAGCATGGTGGGCGGCACCAGCAGCATCGCAAGTGCGACAATCTGAATGCCGAGCCCAATGTTCATAGTGCGGTTGAGGCCCCAACGGGCACCCAGCCAGCCTCCGAACAAGTTGGTGACGACGCCGAAAAACTCGTAGAACAGAAACAGCATGGCCACTTCCAGCGCGCTGTAACCTAACTGGTAGAAGTGCAGTACTACCAGCATGCGCAGCGCACCGTCAGTTAGCGTAAACGCCCAGTAATTACCGGTAACGATTAAGTACTGGCGAATGGCAGGGGAGAACTGACTGAGCATTAGCCGACCTTAGCTACCAGCTCGACCGCACGGTTCGCGTAGCCCCACTCGTTGTCGTACCAGGCATAAATTTTAACGTGCGTGTCGTTAATCACCTTGGTTGAGAGTGCATCGACAATACTGGAACGCGGGTCGGTTTTGTAATCAATAGAAACCAGCGGACGCTCTTCGTAACCCAGAATATCTTTTAATTCGCCGTCAGCGGCCTCTTTCATCCAGCCGTTAATTTGTTCTACCGAAGTGGGCTTCTCGACTTCAAATACGCAGTCGGTTAATGATGCGTTTGCTAAAGGAACCCGCACCGCATGGCCGTCAATTTTGTCCTTCAGCTCCGGGAAAATTTCGACAATGGCGGTGGCTGAGCCGGTGGATGTTGGAATTAAGCTCATGCCACAAGCCCGTGCGCGACGTAAGTCTTTGTGCGGCGCGTCCAAAATGCTCTGAGTATTGGTTAAATCATGAATAGTGGTAATTGACGCGTGCTTAATGCCAATTTTGTCCTGCAGAACTTTTACCACCGGCGCCAGGCAATTGGTGGTGCAGGAAGCTGCTGTCACTATCTGATGTTTATTAGGGTCATAAAGGTGGTCGTTAACGCCAACAACAATATTGAGCGCTTCGGGCTCTTTCACCGGAGCAGAAACGACTACGCGTTTCACGCCCTGCTCAAGATACTCATTCAACACATTAACGGTTTTCATTTTGCCGGACGCTTCCAGTACGACATCGCTGCCGCTCCAGTTGTTGTCGGCAATGGTTTTATGTTGTGAAAAGGCAATGTGCTTACCGTCGACAACTAAGTTGTCACCGTCGGCACTGGCCTCATGAACCCAGCGCCCATGTACGGAGTCAAAGTTCAGCAAATGAGCAAAGGTTGCAGCATCAGCTCCGGGGTCATTTACCTGAATAACTTCCAGCTCAGGATTATCCCACGCCACGCGCAACGCAAGGCGACCGATACGGCCTAAACCGTTAATTCCTACTTTAATCGTCATAAAAGACTCCTGTTGTATTCTTGATGTAACCTGACGCTATTGCGTCAGGTGAAATGCCGAACCAAGAGCGCTGAGGTTACATGAACTACAGTGGAGGACGCCAGTGAATACGTCCTTGTAGGGCTTGTGCAGCGCCACCCAAACCGATAAAACCTTCAAACACACCCATTGTCGATATTTTTAATCAGTTGTGGGTTGTAGTCGGCGGTAGTGATAATGACTTTACGCATCCAGTCGGGCAGAGCTTTGTTGAGCTGATAGTAAACCCAGCGCTGATCTTTGCGGTCAGTCAGTAGCCCATACTCGCGCAGTTGAGCGAGGTGACGCGAGACTTTAGGTTGTGACATTCCGGTAGCATCCACAAACTCGCACACGCACAGTTCTTTGTGTTTTGCCAACAGACTGATCATAGTTAAGCGTAGTGGATCGGCCATGACTTTGAAAAAGTCTTCCGGTGCATTAAACAAATGCGATTTACTGTTGTTTTTGCGCAGAATCAGCAAAAACATTTTAATGCGCTCACTCAGTTCATGAGCGGTTTTTTTAAAGGCATTTGGTTGATTGCTGTTAACGGGATCAGGGAAATCCCAGGCAATAAAATGATTATTTTTATAGTCAAGCTGGCATTCAGCACGGGCCCGGTCACATAAACTAATTACGTAATCGAATTCAGAAATGCTTAAGTCTGAGACCGCTTTTGAACGTAACCCTTCGGTACTGACTCCCAGCGTTTGCAAAGCTTCTATTGCTTCTGGCCGGGGCTGAGCTGGCTCCGTACCGGCACTGTAAACTTCTAACTCATCGTTACCAAACTGGCGCAAAATGGCTTCGGCCATTAACGAACGAGCCGAGTTGGCGGTACAAAGAAATAAAACGTTTGTGGTCATGGGTATCACTATATATCCGAAATTCCATATATATGGTAGATCGAATATATGAACAACGCAACAAGAAAGTCGGGAGGTCGGGGCCGGATGCTCATTTGTAAGCGTTATGAGTGTTGAGACTCCTGTGGCGGAGTGTCGAAGGCCATGGATGGCCTTCGTCAAGCGTTCATGGATGAACTCGTAGCGTCTCCGCCACAGGAGTCTCAATGCTTAAGCGAAACAAATGAGCATCCGGCCCTGTCTACCATTGGAAGTCTGTGGAGGACTGAACCATGAGTGCGCCCAACGGTTACAGGAGCTAATGAGGAGGTGTGCAGCGCCACGGATGGCGCTGCCCAAGCCCTACAGGGATGTATTCACGGGCGTCCTCCACATTAGCTCCTGTAACCTCAGCGCTCGTGGTTCAATCCTCCACCAATGCTACAGCCCGAGCACCTCTTTGCCTTGTTCAAAAGTGACATCGACGGGAATGCCGGCATCAGTAAGCTTGTCTAAATCGGCTTTTAACTGCGGGCTGACAACACCTAACGTTGCAACCAGCTCAGCGACACCTTTGTAGTCGCCGTCACCTTGCAAGGTAAGAATTTTTTCCGACAGGCTATTCATTGCCTCGCGCATTTTTTTCATATTAATGGCGTATTGGCCTTGTTCATTGCGCTGGAAAGCACCGGCGTCGGCAAAGTAGTTAAAGCGAATCATGTTCGCTTTGCCGTGCGCGCTTGAGGCGCCAAAACGGACTGAACGGAAAATACTGGCCATAAAGGTGGTGTAGTAATCTTCCAGTTCGCCTTCGGCTAAAACGCCTTGTTCAAATAACTGAGTGACCATGTAAAGCCCCAGAATATCGGCTTTGCCTTCTTCTAACGCCGACGCGTGCTCTTTTAACGCCGAGCGCACTGTGCCTTTATCGTTTAGGGTGTTTTTAATGCCTAAGCCGTGCGCCACTTCGTGAAACATGGTGTTGGCAAAAAACGCATTAAAGGTAATGTTTTCACGTTGTTCCGGCACCATTAATTGTTCCGAAATGGGCAGCAGAATTTTGTCGAACTTTGCCTGCATTGCGTTTTTTAGCTGTAAACGGCGGGTACCTTTCTCTAGCTGAACTTGCTCGTCGTTGGGCAGATTAATGGCAATGGTTTTACTGCCCGCATTGGAATGGCCAGCGTAATACACCGCGTCGTAGGCATTAAGCTGTGCGTTAGCTCCGGGAACTTCGGCTTTGTAGGCGGACTCAACAGGTAACCCTTGCTGCAATTGCGGCAGGTACTCTGCGTATTTAGCCAGGCGCTGGCTCCAGGCTTTGTCTTTAATTAAAACATAAGATTCAAAGGCGGTTTTGTAACCAAACAGGTGATCTTCATAGTTTTCAATAGGGCCAATAACCACATCAACATCGTTGTCGGTCATTTCCATCCAGGCCATATCGGATGGCTGATAGTCATTACTTAAAAAAGCGTCTGCGCGCAGACGCAAGTATTTGGCAAAGTCCTGGCTTTCTGCTAAATCTGCCGCCTGACGTAATAGATCAGCGGCTTGAGTCAAAGAGTCTTCGAACGCTTCAGAATAAGGTTCGGTTATTAACTCACCTTGCTCGTCACGGCGTAACAAGGTGTATAAACTATTTTTGTCAGCAAGGTCTGCACTTTCAAACTCAGCTTTGCTCATATCAGCCGGATAAAAATTAGCACCCTCGGGCTTGTCGCCAAAGCCCGTTAAAAAGGGCGTATTATTATTAAGACGGTCCCAGGGCCCGTAATTAATGGCGGTAAATTGACGAGCTTTTTCTTCTGTCTTGCGTAAAAGCTCTTCCTTATGACCCGAAAAAGCCTGCTGCCAAAACAGGTTATCCATAATTTGGGACGCATCTATCAGTAAACCGACCATTTCTTGCTGGTTACTGGATAAGTGCGAAAGGTCAGTCTGTAACTGATAAGGTGTGTAAATGTCGAGTCTTTGCTCAGCTTGAGCAACTAATTCATAACTCTGTGCTGCTTCGTTATTAGTGGGTTGAGAATCGCTACAGGCCATTAAAATCAGCGCCAGAGGGGCTAAACTAAAGAGTGTTTTTTTCATAATATGACTTTTGTCTAAATTGTGTTGTTGAAAACTTCTGTTAATCTACTGCCAAGTTTTTCCAGAATCAAGAAAACCATAATAATAAGGATTCGAGATGTCATCGCAAAATGCGTTATATCTGCTAATTGACGAGCGACTACAGCGCGATGAGCTTAAGCTTCCCAGTTTACCTGAAACTGCAGAACAAGTGCGAAACGCAACCATGGATCCCGAGTGTAACCTCCATGATCTCAGTCATATTATCCAACAGGATACGGTATTGAGTGCGCGGCTGATCCGTCTGGCAAACAGTGCTTATTTGGGCGGAAGAAGTAAAGCCGAGAGCTTGATGCAGGCATTGACGCGTATTGGTATGCGCCGTATTCGTACTCTCGCATTGGCGATGGCGATGGAGCAGGTGTTTAAGTCGGACAACGACATTGTAAAGATGTTTTCTGAGCAGTTTATTACTGAAAGTCGGGAAATTGCAGCAGCATCGGTTGTTATAACCCAGGACTTACAGAGAAGAGGCATTGGTCATCGTTTGCATCAGGATGTGTCGCTGTTAGCCGGTATGGTTTCATGTATTGGTATAGCCCCAATTCTGCGTATGGCCGATGAGTTTGAAAGCAGTTTTGCCAATCCGTCATTTATTAATGAATGCATCACCCAATTTAGTTCACCCTTAGGTAGCAATATTCTGCGTTATTGGCAGTTCACACCTAACTTGGTGCAAGTGCCGCTGCATTTTCATAAAGGTCGTATTGAGTTAGATGATGCAATAACGGTGAATTATTGCGATATCGTGCATTTGGCCAGCCTGCTGACCGGAAATGCAAAACCGAACAAAAACAGCGTGACTGTTGTTGAGTATCAAATGCGCGGGATTATTAAGACCGATGATTTTTGGCAGCAGGAATCGGTTCAGGAATCCTACCGCCAAATGCTGAAATTATTGTCTTAACCAAAAGCCTGTTTTAAATCGTCGAATAAAAGTCCGGCTTCTGCACTGACCAGGGCAAAGTCGGCATCAATTTTCTCTTCCGGACTGGGATCAACCAGATCATCTTTAGCGTCAAGCAGGCGATCGGTGGGCTTGACCCGTTTTAAAGCCATGTCAGCTTCAATAATAAATTCTACGTTTTCCTGCCACACGAGCCCCAGGCGTGTCACTTGTTTGCCGCCGGCTAAATGTGCCTGAATATCGTCGCGGGTTAAATCTTCCTGCTTACAACGAATGATACCGCCATCGGCTTGCGGGGAGCGCAGCTCGGCCTCATCACCAAACTCAAATGGGTTGGGTAAATCGTTGCTTTGTAACCACTGAGTCAGGTAGGTTTCAACGGCATCGCCCGGGCTGACAGGACGCACTGGCAGAGATCCTACGGAAGATCGCAGTAGTCCCAAAAAGTCTTCAGCTTTATTAGCCGCTGATTCATCAATTGCAATAATTTGGCGATCCAAATCAATGTAACCCCAGCTTTGACGAAAGCGACTGAAGGCTTGTGGCAAAAGCTGATGAATTAAATCTTCTTTTAAATTTTGTTTCTCTTTACGCGGCACGGAACGGCCTTCAGCTTCGCTAATTTGGCGGACCTTCTCTTCTAATTGGGCGTTAACCACGGTGCTGGGCAGCACTTTTTCTTCACGTTTTGCACACAGCAGCCAGCAATTACCCAGGTTGTGGGTCAGCACTTCATTATCCGCACCAAACGGCGAGCTCCAGCCAAACGAGCTTTGATCCGTTCGTGAGCAGGGATGGAAGCTGTGTTCAGCTAATTGTTCAGAGAAGTCAGCAGGCAGTGAAAAGGTCTCGCTGAATTGATAAAACCGAAGATTTTTAAACCACATAGGTAAGCTATTCCTGTCGCAACAAATAAACCAAAGATAAGGTTTGCGATTGTAGCCCGTTAGCACTGAGCTGTCAGTGTAAAACCTTTACAGGAAACGAAAAGAAATAGCTCAAACCTCCGCCGGGTTGGCTTTCGGCTTTAATATCGCCGGATAAAGTTTGGGTTACCAGGTTTCTGACAATATGAGTGCCTAATCCGCTGCCGCCCTGGTTTCGTTTGGTGGTAAAGAAGGGGTCAAATAAGCGATTAAGCTGAGAATCGGATAAACCATTACCGTTGTCGGAATAACGAATCTCTATCGTTTCGTCCTCTAATTGAATAGAAATAGTCATTATGCCCTCCTCAATACCGTCAAACGCATGGCGTAACGAGTTGAGGATCAAATTGGTAAAAATCTGCGACAAAGCACCCGCCGGGCAACGTATGAAAATGTCATCGGCGCACTCAAGCTGTACCCGATGTTTGGTCTTTTTTAGGTGAGGTTGCAGTGACTGGACCAAGTCTTCAATATAACTTTTCAGATTAATGTCACGGATGGCATCCGATGCCTGGTCGACGGCGACTTGTTTAAAGCTACTGATAAGGTCGGAAGCGCGGTGTAAGTTATTGTCTAATAAGTTGAGGCTTTCGCGACCCTCTTCAATAAATTTCTTTAACTGTGACTGCGTCAGCTCTTTATTAAGCAGTGACTGGTCCAGCGTATCCAGTTTTTCGCGCAGGTAAGAAGAGGCGGTGACACTAATGCCTATCGGCGTGTTAACGTCGTGAGTAATGCCGGCAACCAGGCCGCCTAATGAGGCCATTTTTTCTGATTCAATCAACTGTTGCTGAGTTTCACGTAAGTGATTCAAAGAAGATTCCAGACGTTGGTTAGACTGACGTAAGGTCTTTTCTATGGTACGCCGCTGGCCAATTTCACGTTCCAGCTTGTCCTGACGCATTTCCAGTTCGTTTTTACGTTGTTCCAGGTCCAGCATAACCTGACTTAAACGTGATGTTTTACGCGCGACTTCCTGTTCCAGTATGGCATTTTGTTCGTCCAGTTGACGGTTGGCTGCTTTGAGTTTGTTTTGCGTCCGGTCTAAGTCGCCCTGGTACTCTTCAATATTGTCGAGTAATTGGTTATAAGCCTGCTCTACTAACACCAGCTCGTTATTGTGCTGGTTGTTCAGGCGAATTCTTGAGCGTTCCAGGTTATCCAGCCGGAAGCCCTTAATTTGCTGCGTCAGGTCACCCAGCGGACGGCTTAACATACGGTTAAAGGCAATGGTGAAAAGTATAATAAGGAACGTACTTTTAATAATGGCGTTACCAATAATAAAGCCCAGACTCACTTTTATACGGTCAATAGCAATATCGCGCGTTGAAAACAGGCTGACATCACCCACTTTGGTAGAGTGACCGGAAAACTCGAATATTAATGAGTCGTAGTAACCAAAAATACCTTCGCGCTCTGGTAATAACATGCCTTCGCTGTTGTCATTCGGTAAGTCGCTCATTTCTGTGGTTTCGCCCAGCTGTACCAGAATATTTCCGGCGTCGTCGCGAATAAGAACGCCGGCAATGGCGGGGATACTAATAAGGCCGTCGGCAATAGTATCAATCTGATTACTGTTGAATTCCCAGAGCGAGCGGGTCAGAGAGCCGTTGAAGGTACTCTGCTGATTTTGCAGTTCGGCAATCAGTACACGTTTAGTATCAAAGTATTCAGCGCCTATCTGCACCGCGGTTACTATCAATGTCAGCAAAAAATAGACAGAGAGAACCCGGGTTAATAAGGAGGATGAAATACTTTTGATTGCCATAAACTGAAGTCACGAATTGAACGAATAAGAGTAAACTAATTCATTGAATGAAATAACGCAATAAGGCCGTCAATGCCAATACCCTGCATTGACATAAAAATGACACATTAAAGTCATGAAGCTGTCACGAAAAGTCACTAAAGTCGCCATAAATTAATTCACAAAGGTCTTAATTATGAAGTTTATTACTTCTGCTGGCGCTTTAGCTATTGCTACTTTAGTTGCGGCACCGGTTTATTCGCAACAGGATACGCTGGAGCCTGTGGTAGAGCAGGCGTCCTCGATTAATGATTCCGCTCGTCAATCACAGCTAACCATCGATCAGATTTCTGATGACATGCAGGAACGACTGCAACAGTATAAACGCATCATGAAAGAAATTGATGGGCTAAAAGTTTATACCGCACAGGTTGAACAGCAAATTGGCAGTCAGGAAAGCGAGAAACAGGACATCAATAACTCCATTGATCAGGTCAGTTATGTCGAGCGCCAAATTACACCGCTGATGCTGCGAATGATTGATTCGCTGGAATCTTTTGTTGAACTGGATGTGCCGTTTTTGCAGACCGAACGAAGTGAGCGCTTACAACATCTCAATGATTTAATGGAAAGAGCCAATGTGGATGTTTCTGAAAAATTTCGCCGGGTAATGGAAGCGTATCAGATAGAAGCTGACTACGGCCGTAATATCGAAGCTTATAGCGCTGAACATGAGATTAACGGACAGCAGCAAGATGTTACCTACCTGCGTATTGGTCGTGTTGCGCTCATTTATAAGACCCGCGACGGACAACATTTGGGTATCTGGAATCAGCAGCAACGCAGTTGGCAGGCGCTTGATAGTAAGTACTTACCTGAAATTAAAGAAGCCATTCGTATTGCTAAAAAACAACTGGCACCTGACTTGTTGATGATGCCGTTGTTTGCAAACAAGTCGACCGCTTCAACGAACAACAGCGCAGGCCAATAAGGAGTGATAGCCATGAATTTAAAACGTATTGCACAGTGGTTTTCGGTAATGGCGTTGACCATCGCTTCGGTTGCGGCAATGGCGGCACCGGCTCCGCAGGATCCAATCAACTTAGACGAATTGTTACAGCAGTTACAGCAAGGTCAGTTTTCTCAGTCAGAGAATAACAAGCAGCGTGAGCAGCGCTTTCGTGAAAAAGAGCAAGAGCAAAAAGCGATGCTGGCCGACGCTATTGCTGAAAGAAACCGGCTGGAGCAACGGGCAGAGCAGTTAGAAACACAATTTGAGCAAAACGAAGTAGATTTAGGCAATTTGAGTGACACCCTGACGCAACGTATGGGGTCACTGAAAGAGTTATTTGGTGTGCTGCAACAGGTTGCTAATGACGCCTCCAGTAATTTTAATAACTCGGTAATATCGGCTCAGTACCCGGGTCGGGCAGAGCAGTTGTCTGAGCTGGCGGAACGTATGGGGTCCTCGTCTAAGCTGGCCTCCATTGAAGACATTGAAAGTGTCTGGTTTGCCTTGCAGCAAGAAATGACTGAGTCTGGCAAAGTCGCGGAATTTAATACAAAAGTGACCGCCGCAAACGGTGACAAAGCCGAGCAGCAAGTGGTTCGTGTGGGTGCCTTTAATTTAGTGGCTGACGGCAAGTACCTGGAACGTATGAGCTCGACGGGTTCGGTTGCTGAGTTGGTGCGTCAACCTTCCGGGCGTTATCTAAGCACAGCTGAAGACATTCAGCAAAAAGACAGCGGTATTGTCACCTTTGGGTTAGACCCAACCGGCGGCTCCATTCTTAGTTTATTAGTTCAGGCTCCCAGCTTGAGTGAACGTGTCGACCAGGGTGGTACCGTGGGTTACATCATTCTGGCATTAGGCGCTATTGGTCTGCTGTTCGCGCTGGAACGTTTGGTGTCACTGATGCTACTGGGCAATAAAGTGAAGCGTCAGTTGAAGAAAGCAAAACCCAGTGATGATAACCCGCTGGGTCGCGTTATGCTTCTTAAAGACAAATACCCGCAGGCAGATACCGAAACGCTGGAGCTTAAGCTGAGTGAGGGTATCCTCCGGGAAGTACCTAAGATAACCCGCAACCTGACCTTTATTAAGATTATCTCAGTGGTTGCACCGCTAATGGGTCTGTTGGGAACCGTAACCGGTATGATCAAAACCTTCCAGGCAATTACCTTATTTGGCACGGGTGACCCGAAACTGATGGCCGGTGGTATTTCGCAGGCATTGGTAACGACAGTACTGGGTCTGGTCGTTGCTATTCCAATGACGTTGCTGTTCGCAACGTTACATACTCGCAGCAAAAACCTGATTCATATTCTGCAGGAACAAGCATCGGGCATTATTGCGGAACGGTCGGAGCGGTCTGAGCGAGGAGAGTAACCGTGTTATTTCTCATTGAATTCAGTAATGCGATTAGAGATTTCATCGAGGCCGGCGGGCAAGTTCTGCTGGTCATCGGAATCCTCATTTTTACCATGTGGTTAATGATTCTGGAACGCATTTTTTACTATCTCAATGGCCATCGCACCAATGTGAAAGAAGTACGCAAACGCTGGCAGGAGCGGGAAGATAAGTCCTCCTGGAACGCGGAGCAAATTCGGCAGGCCATGATTTCACGCGTCAGCATAGCGTTAGGCGGCAATTTACCCGTCATAAAAGCCTTAGTCGCGCTGTGTCCTTTGCTCGGTTTAATGGGCACAGTGACCGGCATGATTGAAGTGTTTGACGTGATGGCGGTGACCGGAACTGGCAGTGCGCGGTCAATGGCCTCGGGCGTCTCTAAAGCAACCATCCCGACAATGGCCGGTATGGTGGGGGCTTTGTCCGGAGTATTCGCAGCAACGTGGCTACAACGCACAACCCGTCGGGAACGCATGAAGCTGGAAGACAAAATTTTATTAGAGCGTCACTAAGGTGATGTTGAGGACACGATTATGAAACAGCATTTTGCCAACTTAGTTGAAGAAGAAGAAAGTGCGATTGATATGACGCCAATGCTGGATGTGGTGTTCATTATGCTCATTTTCTTCATTGTCACGGCGTCTTTCGTGAAAGAAGCCGGTATTGATGTGAACCGCCCCGACGCCGCTACTGCCGTGCAAAAAGATCGCGCTAACATTCTGATTGCAATAAGTGAAAGCAATGAAATTTGGATTGATAAACGCCAGGTCGATGTGCGCGCAGTACAGGCCAATATTGAACGCTTGTACGCAGAGAACCCGCAGGGATCTGTGGTGATCCAGGCTGATGAGGAATCAAACACGCGGGTGCTGATTAAGGTGATGGATGCGGCCCGCTCAGCGGGGGTTTACGACGTTTCTGTAGCAACGGATGAAGAGTAAATGATGAGATTCCTGGCAGCATTATTGGTTGCGGCTGTTGTCACCATTGGACTGTTTTATCTGATGCAGTCGTTAATTAGTGGCGGCGAAGGCGCGATGAGCGAACCGCCACGCGGCAGTGTTCTGGACTTTGTCCGTACGCCAGAACCTGAACAAGTGCAGGAGAAAGAGCGCAAGCCCGAGCGTCCGCCAGAGCCTGAGCAGCCGCCTGAAGAATTGCCGCAGCCACAGATGAATAATGATATAGCGGATACTGATGGTGGCTCTGGTTACGATTTTTCAGCCAATGTGGATAGCGGTGCCGATATTGGCAACGGCATGTCACTACAAGCCAGCGATGGCGAGTATCTGCCTATTGTTAAGGTTCAGGCGGCGTACCCTCGCAGAGCATTGCAACGTGGCATAGAAGGCTATGTGGTGGTTGAGTTTAGCGTGACCAAACAAGGCTCGGTGCGGGACCCGGTCGTGGTAGAAGCGGAACCGGAAGGCATTTTTGACCAGGCGGCGATGGACGCGGTACTGAAGTTCAAATACAAACCTCGGGTTATAGATGGTGAAGCGGTAGAAGTGGATGGTGTGCGCAACCGCATGACCTTTGAAATGAACTGAATGGGTGACTTATGAAACTAAAATTCATAGCGTTGGCGGTTTGCGGGTGTTGGCTGGCTTTTGCGCATCCGGTGCTGGCGCAACAAACAGAACGAGTGCCTGCATTGCGGGAGAAAGTTTATGGTCAGTTGGCACGGGCCCAGGAGCAGGCTGACAATGGTAACCTGGCTGAGGGACTCTCGATACTCAGCGACGTGGCAGAAAAAGCCGATAGCATGAACAGCTATGAACGCGCCATGATGTGGAACTTTTATGGCTTTATGCATTACGAGCAAGGCAATACCAAACAGGCAATCAATTATTTTGAGAAGGTGGTGAAAGAGTCTCCTATTCCTGAATCTTTGCAAAAAAGTACACTGTTCAGCCTGGCTCAGCTTGCGTTAAGTGATGGTCAGTTTAAGCGTGCCATTGCTTTTTTAGGGCAGTGGGAAAGCTTAGCTGAAAAAACCGAGCTGAGTCAGGCCTGGGTACTAAAAGCTCAGGCGAACTATCAGGCGGGTGATCACCGCGCAGCTCTGCCGCTTATTGATAAAGCCATTGCCGCGGCAGACGCAAGACAAAAAACGCCCGATGAAAATTGGTTGATATTAAAACGCGCACTGCATTACGAGCTGGAACAACCGAAGCAGGTGGCTAAGGTGATGGAGCGTTTGGTTGCTGATTACAGTAAGCCGGAATATTGGTTACAACTGGCGGGTGTTTACGCACAGTTAGAGCAGGATGAAAAGCAGCTGGCGGTTTTAGAAGCGGCGCATCAGCAGAGCTTTGTTAAAAAAGGCAGTGAATGGCGGCAGCTGGCTCAGGCGTACTACTTTAATGAATTGCCCTATAAAGCGGCTGAAACCATGCAAGAAGCTATTGCTAACGGAAAAGTGGATGCATCCGTGGATAACTTAAAGTTTGTGGCTCAAGCCTATACTCAGGCAAAAGAGTACGAAAAAGCCATCGGTGTCTACAAAAAAGCCTCCGCCAGAGTGGAACACGGAAAATTTGCAGCACAAATAGCGCAGCTCTATTTAACGCTTGATAACAATGAAAAAGCCGTGGAATACGCAAAACAGGCGCTCACTAAAGGTGATTTGGACAACGAAGGTAATTTGTACCTGGCAGAAGGCATGGCGCTACTGAACTTAAAACGTTACGAGCAGGCTGTTGAGTCTTTTGAGCAGGCCGGAGGCCGGGAAGCAACCCAACGGCAAGCAAAGCAATGGCTGAAATACGCAAAAAGTCAGCATAAACAACAACAGCAAATGGCAAAATTACAATAGGAAACAATCGATAACGGCTTTGTAACAAAAATATCATGCAATTAACTCATAAGAGAAAAAAAACTGTAATAATTAGCGAGATCATTATAATGTGCGCGGAATTTATACAGTTTAATGTTTTGTCTTATGGGGATAATAATGAAAAAGTACTCGGCACCGTTGTTGATTGCTGCCACTGTGGCCAGTTTTCCGGTTTTTGCTAACGACGATGACCGTTTAACGGTTTACGGCCGGGCAAATGTGTCGTTACAAAGCAATGACTATGGTAGCGGTGCAGACACGGAGGTTGTCAGTAATTCCTCGCGGTTTGGTTTTAAAGGCGCCGCTGAGCTGGAGTCAAATTTAGAGGTTTTTTATCACATTGAGTTTGGTATCGATTTAGCCGACTCCGATGACGACGACGATGCCGTGTCCAACCGGAACCAGGTTGTCGGTTTGCGCAGTAACTTCGGTGAGGTCATGATTGGCCGCTACGATACCTTTTTAAAAGACTCTCAAGGCTCGGTAGACGAGTTCAAAGACTTTGAAGCTGATGTGAAAGGCTTGTTCCGTGGTGAAAACCGCCCTGACAATACGCTGACTTACTATTCTCCCTCATTCAGCCATTTTAAGGTTGGTGTCACCTATATTGCGTCAGAAAATGACAACCAGGATGACGGTTTTTCATTTGGCCTGCTTTATGGCGACAGTAAACTGAAAAAAACCAATTACTACGCGGCTCTGGCCTTTGACCGCGACGTTAATGGTTATGATATTACTCAGCTGACGGGTGCCACTCAGTTGGGTCAGACTCGGGTTGGGGTTGTGCTGCAGCAATTTGAAACCATTAACGGCTCTAACGATTCCGATGGCTATTTAATGAGTGCGGCGCACCCTTACCAAAACTGGGTGTTTAAAGCGCAATATCAAGTCGTTGATGCTGCCGACGACAGCGATTCATCGTTGTCATTAGGCGCTGATTACTTCTTCAGTGGCGATACCCGTGTCTATGCCTGGTACACCGGTCGTGAATGTGACATCGCCTTGTTTTCTACCCGCGGTTGTAATGCGACTCCGGGAGTTGAGCAAGACTTTGTTGCTGTGGGCATCCGGCACGACTTTTCCTGGTAAGCTTAAAACGCAAAAGTAGCCTGACTCAGGTTGTCAGGCTACACTATAGCGGTCACTCTTAACCTATCTGTACGCTATGATCAACCTGGCAGTATTGGGTCTTTATTTACTCATTGGTTTTATCCTGAAGCGCAGCCGCAAGTTCCCGGATGACACCGCGCAAGTTCTGAACCTCTATGTTATCTATGCGGCATTACCCGGTGTTATTTTTAGCAAAGTGCCGGCGCTGGAGTTTTCTTCCGACCTGCTAATCCCCGTTATTATTCCCTGGGTTTTATTACTTGTTAGCGCGGTTTTTATATGGCTGTTGGGGCGAGCGTTTAAGTGGCCAAGAGAAGTGGTCGGGGCACTGCTTATTTGTGTGCCACTCGGTAATACCTCATTTTTTGGTTTCCCGATGATAGAGGCCTTTTACGACAGTGATGCTATCGTCTACGGTCTGCTTTACGATCAGTTCGGTTCCTTTTTTGGCCTGGCCGTCTATTCAACCATTATTATAGCGCTGTACCGCGAACAGAATGAAAAACCGACCCTTTTAAGCGTTATCCGACAAATCAGCACTTTTCCGCCGTTTATTGCGTTGATTATTGCCTTGCTAACAAAGTCGTTGACTTATCCTGATGTATTTCAGCGACTGATTGACTCCCTCGCGGTGACTTTGGTGCCGGTTATTATGATAGCGGTCGGTTTTCAATTGAAATTTCGCTTGCCTAAGGGCAGTAAAACCCCCTTAACCGTTGGCCTGTTGACCAAGTTAGTGTTAATGCCGGCGCTGACAATTGGCCTGTTGTATGGGTTTGGTTTCGACAGCACATTAATTCAGGTCACTGTATTTGAAAGCGCTATGCCGCCCATGATAACCGCCGGGGCTGTTGCTATTATGGCAGGCTTGGCGCCACGCCTGTCGGCCGCCATGGTGGGTTATGGCATTCTGTTTGCCTTTGTTTCTCTGCCCATTGTTTACGAATTATTACAGCTGCTCTCTGCATATTGATATAAGAAATTTTACGCAAATGTGTCCGGCTTCATAAAAGTGTCATACTATTTAGTAATAATTGCAACATCAGTTCATATTAGGGAACCAATGCATGTCACGCAGAATTCTGATCGTTGAAGACGAAGCCCCCATTCGCGAAATGTTGTGCTTTGTTATGGAACAACATGGGTATCAGGCTGTAGAAGCTAATGATTTTGATGCTGCTGTTGAAAAAATTGCTGAACCATATCCGGATATGGTGTTGCTGGACTGGATGCTTCCTGGCGGTTCTGGTCTGCAGTTGGCTAAAAAGATTAAAGGCGATGATTTTACCCGCAACATTCCTATTATCATGCTCACGGCAAAAGGTGAGGAAGAAGATAAAATTAGAGGGCTGGAAGTCGGCGCTGATGACTACATTACCAAGCCATTTTCGCCAAAAGAACTCATGGCACGTATGCGTGCGGTTTTTCGCCGGGTTGCGCCAACGGTTCTGGATGAGCCACTGGAGGTTGAAGGCTTACAACTAGACCCGGTATCACACCGTATTTCAGTGGATGAGAAAGGCATTGATATGGGACCGACTGAGTTCAAATTATTGCACTTTTTTATGACCCACCCGGAGCGGGTCTACAGTCGGGAGCAATTACTCGACCATGTGTGGGGCACTAATGTTTACGTTGAAGACAGAACGGTTGATGTGCACATTCGGCGCTTACGTAAGGCGTTAACTGAATACGGTTATGAGCGTTTGATTCAAACCGTGCGAGGTGTCGGTTATCGCTTCTCAAATCGCTAAGTTCAGGCTGATTTAGCATGGATAAGAACTATTCTAACTGGCAGTCGTTGACTGGTTTATTTCTATTTTTGCTGCCTTTTTTGTTTGTTGGTTGGCTGTTTGGCGTGTTTTGGATAGTGATGGCAGTGGCCTTATTAGGTCTGGCCTGCTGGCATTATTACTACCAGCAAAAATTAATTAAATGGTTGTGGCAAAGCCGTACTTTAATGCCACCTTCTGCGCCAGGCAGCTGGGCTTACATTTACGATGGTATTTATCGCTCCCAGCGTCGCAGTCAAAGGCGCCGTAAAGCGCTGGCGCGTTTGTTACGCCGTTTTCGTGAAGCCGCTGAAGCCTTGCCGGATGCCGCTATCGTTTTCCGCGATGACGGAGCCTTGCTATGGAGTAACAAATTAGCGCAGTTCTATTTTGGTTTACGCTGGCCAGACGACGCCGGGCAGCGACTGTCTAACCTAATCCGCCACCCGGAATTTCATGCTTACCTGAATGAGGGTAAGTTTGAACAAGAACTGACAATTCCGTCGCCTATACGGGACAGCCTGAACATTGAAATTCGTATCATGCCTTACAGTGAAGACCAGTTTTTATTGGTTGCCCGCGATGTGACTCAGTTAAGGCGTCTGGAAAACTTACGTCGCGAATTCGTAGCCAATGTTTCACACGAATTAAAGACACCGTTGACCGTATTGCAGGGTTATCTGGAAATGGTAGACGAGCCCGAGCAGACTCCCCCGGCTATGCTGAAAAAAGCGGTGGAAAACATGAATGCCCAAAGTACGCGAATGTCTAATCTGGTTGATCAGTTACTGACTTTATCACGCATGGAAACCCCCAGTGATGACGTATTCGACCATAAAGTTGATATGCCGGCTATGCTGGAACAATTGCAGGCTGAGGCAAATCGCTTAAACGAGGTAAAGCAGCACCAGATAGAATTTCAGATAGCTCCTGTCAAAATATACGGAAAAGAAAATTTGTTGCGAAGTGCTATGCAAAACCTGATAACCAACGCGATTAATTACACCGCCGATGGTGGTATCGTCACAGTTAGCTGGAAGCTTGTAGCCGGTGGAGCTGAGTTCAGCGTGACAGATAATGGCAAAGGGATTGCGGCAGAACATTTACCACGTTTGACCGAGCGGTTTTACCGGGTTGAAGATGACCGCAATAGTACCAGTGGCGGTACTGGGTTAGGGCTTTCTATTGTCAAACATGCGATAGAACATCATAACTCACAGTTGGATATTAATAGCTCAGTAGCAAAGGGCAGCCGTTTTTCTTTTCGCATTCCAAGCGGGCTTTTAGTCAATCAGTCATAAATTTTTCACATTGTCATAAAGTTGTCACAAAAACGTCTTAAACTGGCCATAATCCGAAAACAGCTCAATAACCCTTAGAGGTGAATACACTATGTTTCAATCAACTTTGAACAAAACATTAACCGGCTTAGTTGTTGCCGGTTCATTGGCTTTTAGCTCACTAGCCGCCGCCACTGACGATTTACCCGAGTATGAAAAAGTCAGTGGACTGTCAGGTAACCTGACATCCGTTGGTTCAGACACGCTTGCTAACATGGTGACGTTCTGGAGCGAAGAGTTTCAACGCATGTACCCTAGTGTGAACTTTCAGGTTCAGGCTGCGGGTTCATCGACAGCGCCTCCGGGGTTAACCGAAGGGACTTCAAACTTCGGGCCTATGAGCCGTGCAATGAAATCAAAAGAAATTGAGTCTTTTGAAAAACGTCATGGTTACAAGCCGACAGCGGTAAGAGTCGCCATTGATGCGCTGGCGGTTTTTGTACATAAAGATAACCCGATTGACGGGTTAACTATCGCAGAAGTTGATGCGATTTTTTCATCAACGCGCAAGTGTGGCCTGAACCAACAGATTCGCCGTTGGGGTGACCTTGGAATGGAAGATGAATGGACGAATCGTGACTTGCAGCTTTATGGCCGTAACTCGGTATCCGGAACTTATGGTTACTTCAAAGAAGAAGCCTTATGCGATGGCGACTTCCGCTCTGGTGTAAACGAGCAGCCAGGTTCAGCATCGGTTGTGCAGTCGGTATCGACATCAATAAATGCCGTGGGTTACTCTGGTATTGGTTATGTGACTTCGGGCATAAAAACGGTGCCTTTAGCGAAAGCACAAGGCCAGCCTTTTGTAGAAGCCAATCGCGAGAACTCATTAACGGGTGAGTATCCGCTAGCACGTTTTCTGTATGTGTACGTGAATAAGCATCCGACTAAGCCGTTGGGTAAAGCAGAAGGTGAATTCCTGCGCATGCTTTTATCAAAAACAGGTCAGGATATTGTCAATAAAGACGGCTACATTGCATTACCAAAAGCAGTAGTTGATGCTGAACTTAAGAAGTTAGGTTTAGAGTAATCCATCGGTGTGATTATATCGCCGGTAGCTTGCTACCGGCTTTTTTGTCGCTATTTCTGCATTATTAAAGAAATATGACAGCGGTGTAACAGTACTGTCATATTTATCGGCTAAACTGTCTGCAGTAATAAATCATGCGTAATTAATTTTGAGGTTTCTGATGGCATCACTGTCAGCCCAACAACTAGCCGCCAACCGGGGACGATTGTTCAAAGATCGGGCCGCCCGCTATGGTGTCACTTTAGGTGGCATTATGGTGCTGGTAGCGCTGTTGCTTATCTTTTTCTACTTACTTTATGTTGTGCAGCCAATTTTCCGCTCCGTTGACTTAACTGAAGAACAGAGCTTTTCGCTACCAAACAGTGCCGGAGTAAAAGCCGTTGGTATGGAAGAGCAGGCTGAAATTGGTTATCGACTGATGAGTTCCGGTGAGCTCCAGTTTTTTGCTTTGCACGATAAGCCCGCGGTAGAACGAAAAGCCGGCGATATCATCAGCGGAGATCAGGTGGCTGATGCCGCTAAAATAACCAGTTTTGCCAGCAGTTTGCCGGTCAGTAAACAGTACGCTTATGGTTTAAATGATGGCTCTGCGGTGGTTCTGCAACCTAAGTTTGGTGTGACTTTTGCCGAAAATTCGGAAACCGGGCTCACTGAACGTACTATCACGCCTAGAATTGAAACCTTAAACAATGGCGACCCGCTGGTTGTCGATGAACAGGGCCAGCCATTAGAGCAGCTGGCTTATGATACCGATGGCGAAGCCATGCTGTTTGCTGCTGTGCAGGGCGGTAATAACTTACTGATCACGAAATACACGGCTGAAGAGAACTTCATGACGGGTGAGGTGACATTAAAGCCGATTTTCAGCCGAATCAGCTTGAACGGTAACATCGATGACTTGATTGTTACTCCCGACCTGCGTCAGGTTATGGCGCGCCGGGGGAATCGAGTTCATGTTTTCGATGTCGGCACAGGCGGTGATGTCACTGAACGAGAATTGATGGTTATTGATTCGCGTGAACAGGGCAATGCCACCGGCATGTATTTGTTAGCAGGTGCCAGTTCAGTGCTGTTAACTCATGACTCCGGGTTAATATCTCAATGGTTCCAGGTATCGACTGATCAGGGGCGCAAGTATCAGTACATCCGCTCTTTTGATGCCGGTTCTCCGGTAGAAAATATTGAGGTGGAATACTACCGTCGCACCTTTTATACCGTGTCTGAAAATGGTGACTTAGGTATTTTCCATACAACCTCAGAAGCCGACCTGTACCGCGGCAAACCGCTGGAAGCCAAGCTCCAGAATGTGATGGTAGACCCGCGCGCCAATTACCTGATTATGCAAAGTGGTGACCGCTTCAGTGTGTTCGATGTCGATAATGAGCACCCGGAGGTGACCTGGAGCGCTATGTGGCAGGAAGTCTGGTATGAGGGGTATCCTGAGCCTGATTATACCTGGCAGTCCACTTCTGGCTCGGACGACTTTGAGTCGAAATTCAGTTTAGTGCCTATCGCTTTCGGAACCATTAAAGCCGCTGCTTATGCCATGTTATTTGCCATACCTATTGGGTTGGCGGCTGCGGTTTACACGGCTTACTTTATGTCACCCTCTGTCCGTAAGTATGTGAAACCCACGGTTGAGATTATGGAAGCTCTGCCAACGGTTATTCTTGGCTTTTTAGCCGGGCTTTGGCTGGCTCCTGTCATAGAAAGGTATCTCCCCGGAGTCATCGCTATTTTGCTGCTGGTGCCGGCGGCAATAATACTCACGGCATTTTTATGGTCGAAGCTACCGTCCAAGATCCGTAACACCGTAAACGATGGCCGGGCCGCGTTGCTGCTGATACCTATTGTGCTGTTGGTCGGCTGGTTTTCATTCGGTCTCAGCCCATGGGTTGAAGAAACCCTGTTCGACGGCAATGTGCGTGGTTATTTAACCAATGAATTAGGTATTAGCTTCGACCAGCGTAACTCGTTGGTTGTCGGTATCGCGATGGGTTTTGCGGTTATCCCGACCATCTTCTCAATTGCCGAAGATGCGGTATTCAGCGTGCCTAAACATTTGTCTAACGGCTCGCTGGCGCTGGGTGCTACACCCTGGCAGACATTGACCAAAGTGGTTCTGCTGACAGCCAGCCCGGGTATCTTTTCGGCGGTAATGATGGGGCTGGGTCGTGCCGTAGGCGAAACCATGATCGTGCTGATGGCCACCGGTAATACGCCCATTATGGACTGGAACATCTTTGAAGGTATGCGCACCTTGTCTGCAAACATTGCGGTTGAGATGCCGGAGTCTGAGGTGGGTAGCTCGCACTACCGAATCTTATTCCTGGCAGCATTTGTACTGTTCATATTTACCTTCTTCTTTAACACCATTGCTGAATTTGTGCGTCAACGCTTGCGCGACAAATACAGCTCAATGTAATTCCGGAACAGAGGTTTAATTCAATGAAGACATGGTTTAAATCCGGAAAGCCCTGGATCTGGTTAACCGCCGGTTCAGTCAGTATCAGCCTGATAGCGGTTATTGGCCTAATACTTATGATTGGCTGGCGCGGGCTGTCATTTTTCTGGCCGGCAGCTATTCATGAAATGTCTATAGAGCAGGCTGACGGCTCAACACGCTCGCTCATTGGTGAAATTTATGACAGTGAGTCGGTGCCAACCTTAAGAGTCAGTAATGCGGGCACTATCATGGATGGTTACGAGGAAGAAGAAGTGACTCGCTACTTGATGAAAATTGGTAACCGCGAGTACGTACCTCTGGATTTCGCCTGGGTGCTTGGTCCGGCTATTCGCTCGGATGAAACGCCATCTGGCTTAGCGGTTATTGAGCGTACCAAAGACGGCAATTTTTATGGTTATCCTATAGCCCTGGAGCAACAAGGTGAACCTGTTGTCACTGATGGCGATTTACGCACTGAGTTGTTCAAGCGTGTTGAGCGTGCGGTAGAACTTAACGAACGAGCTATGGCGTTACAGGAAAATGAAATTGGTGCGATTAACTATCAGTTAAATCAACTAAACCTTGAGCGCCGCAGCATGGAACTCGACGGCAATGTGACTCAGGAAGCTTTGGACGATTTTGAGCGCCGTCGTGAGGCGCTCCAGAGTGAGTATCTGGAATATGAGAAAGAGCTGTTTGCGCTGCGTGAAGAGGCCGGTCGTGACTCAGTGATCATGCGTGATATGCGTGGTGAGGAAATTAAGGTGCCCATGTATCAGGTACTGGACGTTAACTTTCCGAACGACATGGGCTTTTTCGCCAAGCTGGGGCATTTCTTCCAGCAAATCGGCAAGTTTGTATCTGAACCACCGCGCGAAGCGAATACCGAAGGTGGTGTGTTCCCGGCGATTTTCGGCACCGTTTTCATGGTGCTGTTAATGTCGATTATTGTAACGCCCTTTGGTGTTATTGCGGCCGTTTACTTGCACGAATACGCCGGTAAAAATGCAGTGACTAAGCTGATTCGTATAGCGGTTATTAACCTGGCGGGTGTGCCGTCGATTGTTTATGGTGTATTTGGTTTAGGCTTCTTTGTTTATATGGTGGGCGGTAGTCTCGACCAGGTTTTCTATCCGGAAGCCTTGCCTAGCCCTACTTTTGGTACGCCGGGTGTTTTATGGTCTGCAGTAACGCTGGCTATTCTGACCCTGCCGGTAGTGATTGTCTCGACCGAAGAAGGCTTGTCGCGCATTCCGTCAAACTTGCGGGAGGGGAGTTTGTCTCTGGGCGCGACCAAATGGGAAACTATCTGGCGCATCGTTATACCCATGGCGTCGCCGGCTATTATGACCGGCTTAATTCTGGCGGTTGCACGAGCGGCCGGTGAGGTAGCGCCTCTGATGTTAGTGGGTGTGGTTAAGTCGGCGCCAATGTTACCAATGGACGGGAATTTCCCTTACTTCCATCTGGATCGCAAATTTATGCATCTGGGTTTCCATATTTACGACGTTGGCTTTCAGAGCCCGAACGTTGAAGCGGCCCGGCCGCTGGTTTACGCCACCTCATTTTTATTAATTACCGTTATTGTCGGTTTGAACTTAACGGCTATTGGTGTGCGTAACCATTTACGTGAAAAATACCGCTCACTTGAGCAATAAAGTTTTGATGAATTAGCGAAAAGGTCTGAACTTATGATTTCGGTCAACCCGGGTACAAGCAACTTAGAAAAGCTGGATTTACACAATTTGCCAGCAGAACAGACTGCTTTAGATATTAAAAACCTGAACCTTTACTACGGTGAAGAACAGGCGCTGTATGATGTTTCAATGCGTATCCCTAATAACCGCGTGACCGCGTTTATCGGGCCGTCGGGTTGTGGTAAATCAACCTTATTACGTTGTATAAACCGTATGAACGACTTAGTCGAAATTTGCCGCATTGACGGTGAAATTGCTCTGCATGGTCAAAACATTTACGACAAAAAGGTGGATGTTGCAGCGTTGCGCCGCCGCGTGGGTATGGTATTTCAACGTCCGAACCCCTTCCCTAAGTCAATTTATGAGAATGTGGTTTATGGTTTGCGTTTGCAGGGGGTAAAAGATAAACGCATACTGGACGAAGCGGTAGAAACGTCGCTGCGTGGTGCTGCATTATGGGATGAAGTGAAAGATCGCTTAAATGCCAGTGCTTTTAGTTTGTCGGGTGGTCAGCAGCAGCGTGTGGTTATCGCACGTTCTATTGCTATTGAGCCGGAAATTCTGTTGCTGGACGAACCAACATCGGCTCTGGATCCCATATCGACATTGACCATTGAAGAATTAATTACCGAGCTGAAAGAAAAATATACCGTCGTTATTGTTACGCATAACATGCAACAAGCGGCGCGGGTATCAGACCAGACGGGATTTTTGTACATGGGTAAACTGGTAGAGTATGCCGATACTGATACTCTGTTTACTACGCCGGCTGAGAAGCAAACCGAAGACTATATTACCGGTCGCTACGGTTAAGGAGAGTATTATGGACAAAATTAATATGGGTAAGCACATTTCGGGTAAGTTCAATGACGAACTTGAAGCTGTGCGTAACCGTGTACTGAGCATGGGTGGCCTGGTAGAGCAGCAACTGCATGACGCACTGCTGGCGGTTCAGAAAAGTGACATTGACCTGGCGGAAAAAGTACTGACCAGCGACCATAAAGTGAATAAATTGGAAGTACAAATTGACGAAGAATGCGTGCACATTATTGCGAAGCGTCATCCTGCCGCCAGCGATTTACGTCTGGTAATATCCATTGTCAAAACTATTGCTGATTTAGAGCGCATTGGGGATGAAGCAGAGCGCATTGCTAAAGTTGCGAAAGAAAGTTTTAGTAATGACCAGCAACAGCTGTTAGTTAGCCTGGAGAACTTAGGACAACACGTGCTGAGCATGTTGCGTAAAGTGCTGGATGCGTTCGCCCGGATGGATCTGGAATCGGCTTACGGCGTGCACCAGCAGGATGAACAGGCAGACCGTCAGTACGAAGCGCTGACACGTCAGCTAATGACTTATATGATGGAAGATTCACGCTCAATTCCGAAGATCATGGATGTGCTGTGGTCGGCGCGTTCATTAGAGCGTATCGGCGACCGTTGTCAGAACATCGCTGAATACATCATCTTCTTTGTGAAAGGCAAGGACGTGCGCCATGTCTCGCCAGAGAGCATGGAACGCACGGTTATGGGCAAAAAAGACTAGAATAAGCGCCGGGTACGGATAGTGCCCGGAATGTCCTTAAGCTGCTGCAGTATATTCGCACCATTGTCGCTGTCGATATCCATCACGACATAGCCGACGCTGTCGTCGGTTTGTAAATACTGAGCGGCCACGTTAATTTCGTTATCACTAATAATACGGTTAATAGCGTTTAGCATACCCGGCTGGTTTTTATGAATATGCAGTAGCCGCTGTGCCGTAGCGTGCGTAGGCAGGCTGACTTCCGGGAAGTTGACCGCAGACAGCGTCGAACCGTTATCTGAGTAGCGTACTAACTTGCCGGCCACTTCTACACCAATATTTTCTTGTGCCTCTAAAGTTGAACCGCCAATGTGCGGTGTCAATAAACAATTTTTTAAACCGCGTAAAGGTGACATAAACTCGTCACTGTTGCTTTTCGGTTCAACCGGAAAAACATCAATAGCGGCGCCGGCAAGGTGTTTTGATGACAAAGCCTCTGCCAGCGCATCAATGTCTACTACGGTGCCACGCGAGGCGTTAATCAACAGACTACCCGGCTTCATGCGCTCAATTTGGCGGCGTCCGAGCATCCACTGGGTTTGCTCGGTTTCCGGTACGTGTAGAGTGACAATATCGGCTTGTGCCAGCAAATCATCCAAAGTGGCTACTGACTGAGCATTGCCCATGGGCAGTTTGTCTTCAACGTCGTAGTAACGAATGTGCATGCCCAACTGTTCGGCTAATACACTGAGCTGACTGCCTATATGCCCGTAACCGACAATTCCCAGAATTTTGCCGCGCGCCTCATAAGACTGTTTAGCTGACTTTAACCAACCGCCTTTATGGGCACCGGCATTTTTTTCCGGAATGCCACGCAGCAGCATAATAATTTCTGCAAGCACTAACTCGGCAACGCTGCGGGTATTTGAAAAGGGCGCATTAAAAACAATCACGCCGTGTTTTTTCGCCGCGCTTAAGTCGACCTGGTTGGTGCCTATGCAAAAACAACCCACGGCAATCAGTTTTTCCGCAGCTGCAAACACACGCTCACTTAGCTGACTACGTGAACGAACACCCAGAATATGAGCGTTTTTAATTTTGTCGCAAAGCTCGTCTTCACTGAGTGACGTTTGTAATATTTCCAGATTGTGGTAGCCGTGGTGACGGAATAACTGAATGGCGCTGTCGTGTACTCCTTCCAGCAGCAATACCTTGATTTTGTCTTTTGCCAGAGACTTTTGCATCAGTCGCTGACCTTCAGAGTTTGTACGCCGTCTTCACGAGCAATAAGTGCGATGTTAGCGCCGCGCTGGGCGAATAACCCGTTGGTGACTACGCCGACAATGTTGTTCAACTGGGCTTCTAGTTTCATCGGTTCCATAATATCGACGTTGTGCACATCGAGTATCCAGTTGCCGTTGTCTGTGGTGAAGCCTTGACGCCAGACCGGGTCACCGCCTAATTTCACAATTTCACGGGCAACGTAAGAGCGTGCCATAGGAATCACTTCTACCGGCAGAGGAAACTGACCTAAACGGCCCACCATTTTGCTCTCGTCTGCTACGCAAACAAACTGTTTAGCAACAGCCGCAATAATTTTTTCGCGAGTCAGTGCACCGCCGCCGCCTTTAATCATCTGGCCGTGTTCATTAATCTCATCGGCACCGTCTACGTAAACCGGAACTTCGACAACCGAGTTTAGGTCAAACACCTCAATGCCATGAGACTTCAGTCGTTCTGTGGAAGCGTCAGAGCTTGAAACCGCACCCTCAATGTCATGTTTACGCTCGGCTAAGGCATCAATAAAAAAGTTGACCGTTGAACCGGTGCCGACTCCGACCACAGTGCCGTCCTCAATATATTGCATTGCAGCTTCTGCAGCCGCCTTTTTTTGTGCATCAGCATTGCCTGACATGACCATTTCTCCGCGTCGATTATTTAAGCGCCAGTATAGAGAATCTGTTGGGTTTTATCGATCTTTCTTTTGCTTTAAAAGCGCCAGTGTTTAGCCGGTGTTATGATTTCAGGCAGCGGAATATCCCAGCTCTCAACCGGAATACTTTCAACCTGCTGTTCGTTATAACTTAACCCAATGGGCGATAAGTTGGGTCTATTGCCGTTATGCCACTGAGCTAATGTGCGGTCATAATAGCCACCGCCCATGCCCAGCCGATTGCCCTGGTGGTCAAACCCGACCAGAGGCATCAGCAGCACCTGAACTTCAGACAATGGCATCACGTTTTGAGCATTTAACTCGGGTTCCTCAATACCGTACTTATTAATCGTCATGGGCGTTTTTGAGGTGTAGCTTAAGAACAACAAGTGCCCTTTAGCAAAAGGATGCAGCACCGGTAAAACGGTTTTAAACCCCAACTGCCACAGCCTTTCAATAATGGGGGAGGTTGGTAGCTCACCGGCAAAGCTCTTATATACAGCGACGGTGGTCTCCTGCGGCACGAAACTCTCCAGTCGCTGCTCAAGTTTATCAGCAACCTGAAATGCCGCCGCCAGCTGTTGTTCAGCGGGTAAATTGCGGCGAACTTGCTGTAACTTATGTCGGAGTTCTTGTCGGGTCATGCTAGAGTCTGCTTTAAAGAAACTACTGAATAATTGCCCGAGGATAACCCATGAAAATAATAAAAACGATAGCTTTAGCTACAGTGGCTATAGCCTTTACGGTTGCAGCGCACGCTGTGCAGGCGCCGCCAAAAGCATCCGAACGTGACCGCGGTGAAGGCCCTTATGAGCGGCTTATTTTGCGTGGTGGCACCTTAATTAACGGCGAGGGTGCGCCGCCCTTCGGACCGGTCGATATCGTCATTGAAGATGATCGCATCGTCAATATTGTCAGTGTGGGTAACCCAGGCGTTCCGATTAAGCCCGCAGGACGTCCTGAAGCGACTGCAAACGACAAAGAACTGGATGTCAGCGGGCAGTACATTTTGCCCGGGTTTGTCGATATGCACGCGCATATTGGTGGCTCCGCTAAAGGTATTCCGGCTGAGTATGTTTTAAAGCTGTGGCTGGCGCACGGTATTACTACCATTCGCGAACCCGGCAGTTTTAACGGCCTGGACTGGGTGCAATGGCACCAGCAGCGAGCCGCTGACAACCGCATTACCGCGCCGCGAATTATTCCTTATGTGGGTTTCGGACAAGGCCGGGAAGAACCGATTTATAACGCAGAGCAGGCGCGTGACTGGGTTCGCTATATCAAAGGCGAAGGTGCCAAAGGTATTAAGTTTTTTGGCGCCTCGCGCAGAGTCATGGCAGCCGCGCTGAACGAAGCCAATAAACAGGGCTTAGGCACCATGATGCATCATGCGCAGTTGAATGTAATGTCAATGAACGCGCTGGACTCAGCGCGAGCGGGGCTAACATCTATGGAGCACTGGTACGGCTTACCCGAAGCCTTGTTCGACGGCCAGCGTATTCAGGACTACCCGGCCGATTATAATTACAACAATGAGCAGAACCGCTTTGAAGAAGCCGGTCGTTTATGGAAACAAGCGGCAGAACCAGGCTCAGAAAAGTGGAACTCGGTGCGTGATGAGCTGATTGAGCTCGACTTTACCATCAACCCAACCCTGACCATATATGAAGCGTCGCGTGACTTAATGCGTGAGCGTCAGGCTATCTGGCATGACGAATATACCCTGCCTCGGTTGTGGGACTTTTTCGAACCCAGTCGTTATGCGCACGGTTCTTACTGGTTTGACTGGACTACTGACAACGAAATTGCGTGGAAAAATAACTACCAGAAATGGATGGCCTTTTTGAAGGACTACCACACAAATGGTGGGCGCATTACGGTGGGCTCTGACGCCGGGTATATCTACAAAATTTATGGTTTCGGTTACATTCGTGAACTGGAACTGCTGCGTGAGGCGGGTCTGAATGCGTTAGAAGTGATCCATGCTGCAAGCCTGGCCGGTGCCGAAGCATTGAATATGGACGACGAGATTGGCTCGGTCGCTATTGGTAAGAAAGCCGACATGGTTATCGTCAACGAAAACCCCATGGACAACTTTAAAGTGCTATACGGCACTGGCCATTTCAAGTTGGACCGCAATAACCAGCCGATGCGCACCGAAGGTGTTCAGTACACCATTAAAGACGGCGTGATTTTTGATGCTCAGCAACTGTTGCAGGACGTAAAAGCCATTGTTGCTGAAGAAAAGGCCGTACGCCTAAAATAAGGGTGGTTTCCCAAGGTGCCGCTGCTGGCTGTAGCCCTTGAACCCATTGGTTCAAGGCGGGGAGCAAGTGGTATCTGCCGTAGGCTTCCCGGTGCATGCCGGGCTTGCTCATGGCAGGCCAGTGATCCCCTTTTAATACAAGCATCGGCTCAGGGACATAAGCCTGCTGGCAAACACCCCAGGAAACCGCAAAAGGGTTACTCTGTTACTTCTGGCTGAAAAATACCGCAGTTAACGACTGCGTTGTGAGCGCTGCTCACTCATTGCCTGTTCTATCGTTGCCTGAAGTAACTGAATTTTCTCTTCCAGTTTAGCTGTTTTTGCAGATTGTTCATTCTGGTCGCGAATCCATTCGTGACACAAATTCAGGGCGGTCATAACCGCTATTTGTTCGACATTAGTCAGTTGTGTTCGTTCTTTGGTTTCTTCGAGCCTTTCATTAAGAGCATCGGCCGCTTGCTGTAACGCGCCTTCCTGGCCGACAGGACAAGCCACCTTATAGTTACGCTCCAGCAATTTTATATCCATGGTTTTTGCGGTCATTCAAAGACTCCTTGCAACTGACTCAACAGCCTTAATAAACGTATTATGGCATGAGCCAACGGTGTTTGTCAGCTAGCGATTACGTAAAGCCAGTGTTAGGATTAGGGCATAATGAATCAAAGGCAGAATGTTCATGTCGACACGTTTTAATTATGACCGATTAGTTGAGCTTTATGCGCAGTATGAGATGACCCCAAGTGCGTCAGAAGTGCAGGGCATGTTGACCGGGTTAATAGCCACCGGCAGCGATGCTAAAAGCAATGATTTAATAACCTTGATGTCAGACTTTGCTTACGACGAGGGGGCATTACCAACGGAATTAAAAAACTTATTACAGCAGCAGGCTGAGGAAATCGAACACTCGCTGGGCGATGAGGATTTAGGTTATCGATTGTTGCTACCCGAAGACAGCGCACCAATATCGGAGCGCTTAAGTGCTCTGGCCGGCTGGGTCAATGCCTTTTTAGTAGGCTATGGTGTTAATCAGGAAAACATGACCAACTTAAGCGGTGATTTAAAAGAAGCCATAGAAGACATGGTTGAACTGGCAAAGGTTGAATTTACCGATGACGGTGATGAAGAAGAAGAACGCGCTTACGTTGAAATTGTAGAGTATCTGCGTATCTCCGCCATGATGTGCTACGCCGAGCTGGGCCGTAATGAACACCCTGCAAACAAACCACCCCAAATTTTACATTAATCACTGGCGGAGTTGAGGTCGCTAATGAAAGACGTTATTCCTCAGGATGAATTTAACCAACGCCGGCAACAGCTGCTGCAGTCATTGCCGGCACATTCATTGGCGCTGGTGGCTGCTAACAGTGAAGTCACCCGCAGCAATGATACCGAATACCCTTTTCGCCAAAACAGCGATTTTTTCTATTTAACCGGCTTTAATGAACCCGACGCCGTATTGCTGCTGATCAACGACAGCAACCCGCGCAGTGTTTTATTCTGTCAGGACAAAGACCCAAAGCATGAAGTCTGGCACGGGTTGCGTCTGGGTTACACCAATGCGGTTAAAGCCTTAGCGGTAGATAACGCAGAAGATCTCGACACCTTGCCGGAGCGTTTGCCTGAACTACTGCAGGGTATTGAATCGGTTTTTTATCCTATGGGTGAAGACTCGGTTTTGGCTGAAGTGGTCAGTGATGCGCGTGATGATGTCAGCGTTAAAGCGCGCCGCAGTGGTAAACTGGCACCCCAGAGTTTGTCCGATTTACGACCGCTGCTGGATGACATGCGGCTGATTAAATCAGCCAATGAAGTAGCGGTGATGAAAGAAGCGGCGCGTATTAGTTCGGGGGCGTTCCGCCGTATTATGCGTTTTGTGGAGGACGGAAAGCACGAGTATCAGGTTGCCGCAGAATTACACCACGAATTTGCCATGAACGGCGCACTGCATCCGGCATACGGCATTATTAGCGGCGGCGGTGCCAATGCCTGTATTTTGCATTACACCGATAACCGCGACGTATTGCACAACGGCGACTTGCTGCTGGTGGATGCAGGTGCTGAATATCAGGGCTACGCAGCGGATATTACCCGCACGTTCCCGGTTAATGGAAAGTTTAACGAGCCACAGTCCATACTTTACAATTTGGTTCTGAAAGCTCAGCAGGCCGCCTTTGCCGAAATAAAGCCCGGCAGTAATCTCGTTAAGGCGAGTGAAGCGGCTGCCAGAGTTATTAGTGACGGACTGACCGAACTGGGCATTTTAACCGGCGATGCGGAAGAGAACTTTAAAGAACAGCGCTGGAAAACCTATTTTATTCACGGACTGGGTCATTGGCTGGGTCTGGATGTTCACGATGTGGGTCGTTATCGCGATAATGAAGGAAAACCTGTTGCCTTTAAACCCGGCATGGCACTGACGATAGAGCCTGGCATCTATATTCCGCAAGATGCCGACGTAGATCCAAAATGGCGAGGCATAGGTATTCGTATTGAAGACGACCTGGTAATAACCGCTGATGGCTTTGACAACATGAGCGCCGGGGTACCCAAAACCATTGAAGAGATTGAAGCATGGATGAAAAGCCAGTAACCCAGGCAGATGTTGCCATAGCCGGAGGCGGCTTAGTCGGCGCCTTAACCGGCTTAATGTTGTCGCAACAACGGCCGGACTGGCGTATTGTGGTTTGTGAACCCCGGCCAGATGGGCCACCTGCTGATAAGCGAATTATTGCACTGGCAGCGGCTTCAGCGCAGCGGTTGAAAAGCCTTGGGGCACTTGATGGTATCGACAGTACACCAATAAAGCACATTCATATTTCCGATCGCGGTTTTGCCGGTGCCACTGAACTGCATGCTGAGCATGAAAACGTCGAGGCTTTAGGGCGGGTTGTTTCGGCCTCTGAGCTGGTCAATAACCTGTACTTAAGCTGCCGGCAGCAGCCGAATTTAAACTGGTGTTCCGGTGTTCGGCTGGAGCAAGTGACGCAGCAGCAAGAGCATATTGAATTAAGCCTGGATAACGGGCAGCCGTTGCTGGCTAAGTTACTCATTGGCGCCGATGGCCAGAATTCGCTTGTGCGTGAACAATTAAGAGTAGAGTCTGATGTTTATGACTATGGCCAGTTTGGCTGTATTGCCACACTGGACCTGAAACAACCTTTAAACGGCTGGGCTTACGAGCGTTTTACCGAAGCCGGTCCCATTGCTCTATTACCCATGCAGAATTCGCAGGCCTCGCTGGTGTGGAGCTTCACCGAAGCACAGCGTGAAGCCGCCGAACAATGGTCTGACGCTGAGTTTTTGCGCCATTGTCAGCAGGCTTTTGGCTACCGCGCCGGGTTATTCTCCGGCGTGTCTAAACGTGTTTTTTACCCGCTCATTTTACGCCGCGCAAAACGCTCGGTGCATCATCGCAGCGTGATTATTGGCAACGCGTCGCATGCGCTGCACCCCATTGCCGGTCAGGGTTTTAATCTGGGATTACGCGATACGGAAGTTCTGTGTGAGTCGCTGGCAACCACTGGTGATCCGGGAAGTTTCCGCGCCTTGCAGCGCTATGAACAAAACCGCGAGCGCGATTATCAGGCCATCATTAAACTGACCGATGGCCTCGTGCGAGGCTTTTCGAACCGTTATTTGCCAACCGTAGTTGGTCGTAACAGCGCGTTGATGCTGTTGCAGCACTGCGCACCGTTAAAGTCAGCCTTTGCGCGCTTAACCATGGGAATGCAGCCATGACAATGAAACGAAAAAAGCGGGATGTGGTGATTGTTGGCGGCGGCATGATAGGTCTTAGCCTGGCTATACGGCTGGCTCAGAAAAACCGGCAGGTGGTCGTGCTGGAACGCTATGAACAACCCGCACTTTCAAATGAGCTGGCGTTGCGGGTGAGCGCACTGAATGCTCGCAGTCGCGGTTTATTACAGAGCTGTGGTGCCTGGACTAAAATTCAGGCGCACCGCACCGGGCCGTATGAAAGCATGCAAGTGTGGGACAAAGACAGCCCGGCGCACATTGAATTTTCTGCCGCAGAAATTAACGCCGCTGATTTAGGCGCTATTGCTGAAAATAATGTGGTTGAGCACTTTCTGTGGGAATGCGCGGAACAGGCCGGTGTTGAGATTCTGCAGGCCGGTGAATGGTCTATTATTGAGGCGGGCGATGAGAATAGCCCGGTTGAAATAAAAGTGGGTGAGTGTTTACTCACGGCTAGCCTATTGGTGGGAACCGATGGCGGCCGCTCGAAAGTGCGTCAATACACCGAACTGCCGTTAACCTTCTGGGGTTACGGTCAGCAAGGTATAGTGGCGAATATAAAAACAGAACAGCCGCATAACGGCGTTGCCCGGCAGGTGTTTTTACCCACCGGGCCGCTGGCGCTGCTGCCAACACCGGATGCTCATACCGTTTCTATTGTCTGGTCTGCCGATGAAGAGCTCGCTGCTGACTTATTCAAGGAAACGCCTGAGCGCTTTGCTAAGCAAGTGGAGACTGAATCAGGGCGGGTACTGGGTGCCTGCGAATGTGTCTCCGATGCGAAAGCCTTTCCGCTGAGAATGCAGTATGTGCGCCAATGGTATCTGCATCGCATTGTGTTAGCTGGTGATGCCGCGCACACCATTCATCCGCTGGCCGGGCAGGGTGCTAATTTGGGCTTTGGTGATGTGAACGCTTTAACTGCGCAGCTTGATGGCGTTGATTTGTCCTCACTAGCGCAATTGCAGCGTTCGTTAAGTGCGTATCAGCGTGAACGAAAAGCCGACACCCAGCTAATGATTGCTGCCATGGAAACGTTCAAACGCGGCTTTGGTACCGCTAACCCTTTGGTAAAAGGGCTACGCGCCCTGGCTTTTGCACTGCCAAATAAATTCACTCCGCTAAAACGCAAATTAGCTGAAACTGCGCTGGGCACTGACCCCCGGAGTTAGGCGGCTGTGGTTGGTGCCTGCTGGTCAAGGATACGCCCGTGAACCCATCCCTGGGGGGCTTGGGCGGCGCCATCCATGGCGCCGCACACTCCCTGACCAGCAGGTACCAATCATAAGCGCCACCTATCCCCGTTGCTGAGCACCCAACGCATGTAGCCTGACGTTCACGTCAGGTGAGATGCTTAAATCCTGGCCTTAAGGTAATCGGCTAACTGCGAAGCGGCGCTTGAAGCCCCGCCGGCCAGGCGCATAATCACGTTAACCGAGCCAGCGTCAGGTAAGGGCTTGTTACCGGAAAAGTTTTCTAAAACCGGAATGTCCTGCGGTACCGTGCTTTTAGCCAGCACGGTCATACCCAGGCCACTATTCAGTGCTGCGGTCAACCCGGAAAAATCCGTATTAGTATAGGTAATTCGATAAGGCTGACGAATGCGTTGCAAGCTCTGTTCTGCCCGGCGCCGGTAAATACAGCCTTCGGGGGCAACTACCATTGGCCAGCTGGGCTGCTCTAATAAGCCGGGTAAGCCCACCCAAACCAGCTCTTCGCGCTGAATCAGCACATCACTTTTATTGGTTTGTTCGCGCAGTGCCAGAATAATATCGAATTGTTGGCCAAGCCCGGACAGTAAGTCTTTACTCAGTGCGGAGGTTACCTGCAACGTCACCTGCGGGTAAACCTGAGCGAACTGACCAAGAACTTTTGGCAGCAGGCTGGAGGCAAATTCACTGGTAATACCCAGCCGGACTTTACCGCTGACTTGTTGCGGTTCAAACTGCGCCCAGGCCTGATCATTCAGAGCCAGCAAGCGCTGGGCGTAATCAAACAGCAGTTCGCCGTCGGCTGATAGCGCAAAGCCGCTGCCGTTTCGGGTCAGTAACTCGCACCCCAATTGTTGCTCCAATTTTTTAAGCTGCAGACTAATGGCTGGCTGGGAACGTCCCATGCGCTCTCCGGCTAAGGTCATGCTGCCCAATTCAACCACGGCACTAAAGCTGCGTAAGGCTTCTAAGGATAAATGCTTCATTGTATTGATTTATAAAACCTTGGTTAGGTATTTAAAAGGTTAATAGCATTATAAGCATTATTGATTTTAAGTTTAAGTGAATCACGCCTATAATTTGCGACCATAAATGGTACATAAAGTGAACAAAAAAGGAACACAGTATGGGTAGCAAAACGCCACTGTACGAAGCACACGTTAAAGCCGGTGCAAAAATGGTCGATTTTCATGGCTGGGACATGCCGCTGAACTATGGTTCGCAAATTGAAGAACACCATGCTGTACGCCGTGACTGCGGTGTTTTTGATGTGTCGCACATGACTATTGTCGATGTTAAAGGCCCTCAGGCTCAGGCCTTTTTGCGCTACTTGCTGGCTAATGATGTTGCCAAGCTGAAAACCGAAGGTAAAGCACAGTACACCAGTATGCTGAATGAAAACGGTGGTGTTATTGACGACCTCATTGTGTATCACTTTTCTGACACCTCATACCGCATGGTCGTAAACTCCGCTACGCGTGACCGCGACTTAGCCTGGATAGAAAAAGTAGCCGCTAAATTTGATGTCACCACTAAAGAACGCGATGACATGGGTATGCTGGCGCTACAGGGCCCGAAAACCGCTGAAAAAATCCAGCAGGTATTAACCGCCGAGCAATATGCACCAATTGATGGCATGAAGCCATTCGTGGGTAAAGAAGTGGGCAGCTACTTTATTGCGACCACCGGTTACACCGGTGAAAAAGGCTATGAAATTGTGGTTCCGTCTGAGCAGCTGGAAGCGCTATGGGATGAACTGCTAAAAGCAGACGTTGCTCCGTGTGGCCTTGGCGCCCGTGACACCCTGCGTTTAGAAGCCGGCATGAACCTGTATGGTCAGGACATGGACGAAGAAATAACGCCGCTGGAAGCCAATATGGGCTGGAGTGTAGCGTTTGAACCGGCTGAGCGTGATTTCATTGGCCGCAAAACCTTAGAGCAGAAAAAAGCCGACGGCCACGACAAGCTGGTTGGCCTGGTCATGGAAGAGAAAGGTGTTCTTCGTCATGGTCAAAAAGTGACCACTGAAGGTGGCGAAGGCATCATTACTTCTGGTACATTCTCGCCTACGCTTGGTTTCTCGGTTGCAATGGCTCGCGTTCCATCCAGTGTTGGTGATACAGCTGAAGTGGAAATGCGTAAGAAACAAATGCCGGTTAAGGTAGTTAAGCCAGGTTTCGTCAGAAACGGTCAATCTGTTTTATAATCGAACAAGATTCAATACATTCCGGCTACGCCGGTTAGAAGGACAGTAAAATGAGCAATATTCCAGCAGATTTGAAATATGCGTCAACCCACGAATGGGTTCGTGATGAAGGTGACGGTACTTTTACCATTGGTATCTCTGAGCACGCGCAGGAACTTCTTGGCGACATGGTGTTTGTTGAGTTACCGGATGTTGGTGACGAAATTGCCACAGGCGATGACATTGCTGTAGCTGAATCGGTAAAAGCGGCGTCAGACATCTACGCACCGATGACCGGCGAAGTGATCGCTATTAATGAAGATTTAGAAGATGCGCCTGAAACCGTCAACAACGACCCATACGGCGATGGCTGGTTATTCCGTATTAAAGCCGAAGACAGCAGTGAGCTGAAAAACTTACTGGACGCTGACGCTTACGAGGCTTCAATCGACGAAGACTGAGGCTATTGGTGCGCTGCACCGATGACACAGAGCGTCTTGAGCCCCGGAAATTAGCCGGGGTTTGTTGTTTCTTATTTCCGATAAGTTTTCGGTAAATTTCCGATAAATGCACGAGGCCGAGTTATATGAGCAGTACTACCCTGACGCAATTAGAACACCACGATGAATTCATTAGCCGCCATATTGGCCCCAGCGCCGATGAACAAAAAGCCATGCTGGCTGAACTGGGTGTCGATTCTTTAGAAGCATTAACCAAAGACACCGTACCCGGGACCATTCTGCGCGAACCTTTTCTACAAACCGGAGAGCCGCAAACAGAACGTGAAGCTCTGGCTCGGCTTAAAACTATCGCGAAAAAGAACCAAATTTGCACCTCGTACATTGGCATGGGCTATTACGACACCGTAGTGCCCAATGTTATTTTGCGTAACGTACTGGAAAATCCGGGTTGGTACACCGCGTACACGCCGTATCAGCCGGAGCTTGCTCAGGGCCGCTTAGAAGCACTGCTTAACTTCCAGCAAATGACCATGGATTTAACCGGCTTAGACTTAGCCAGTGCCTCGTTGCTGGACGAAGCCACCGCCGCCGCTGAAACAATGGCCATGGCGAAGCGTGTTTCCAAAAACAAAAAATCGAACGCGTTTTATATTGCTGACAACGTTTACCCGCAAACCATCGACGTGGTGAAAACCCGTGCCGAATACTTTGGCTTCGAGATTATCGTCGGTCCGGCGCGTGAAGCGTCCGATCACGATGTATTCGGTGCGTTGTTGCAGTACCCGGACAAGCAAGGCCAGTTGCACAACATTGAGCAGCTGATTGGTGAGTTGCAGGAGAAAAAGACCATTGTTGCCGTTGCTTCTGACTTAATGAGCCTGCTGATGGTGAAAGCACCCGGCGAAATGGGTGCCGACATGGTGTTCGGTAACGCTCAGCGTTTTGGTGTCCCTATGGGCTACGGCGGTCCTCATGCGGCGTTCTTTGCCACTCGTGACAAGTTTAAGCGTTCACTGCCTGGCCGTATTATCGGTGTTTCTAAAGACTCGCGCGGACGTCCGGCGTTGCGTATGGCCATGCAGACCCGTGAGCAGCATATACGCCGTGAGAAAGCCAACTCGAACATTTGTACCGCACAGGTACTGTTAGCGAATATGGCCTCGTTCTACGCCGTTTATCACGGCCCGGACGGTCTGCGCCGCATTGCCAACCGCATTCACCGCTTAACCGACATTGTCGCGCTAGGCATGCAGGACAAAGGCGTGAAGCTGGTGAACAGCCACTGGTTCGACACCTTAACCTTTGAAATGAAAGAAAACGCCGCCGACATTCTGGCGCGTACTAAAGCCCTGGGTCTTAACCTACGTGTTGATGGCGAAGGCGTATTTGGCCTGAGCCTGGACGAAGCGAAAACGCGCGATGACGTTGAAGCGCTATTCTCAGCCCTGTTTGGTGACAACCACGGGTTAGACATTGATGTACTGGACAGCCGCGTAGCCGGTGGTGATGTTGAATCTATTCCGGCTGATTTAGTGCGTACCTCTGAGTATCTGCAGCACCCGGTATTTAACGAATACCAATCAGAAACTAAAATGCTGCGTTACATCAAAAAACTGGAAAACAAAGATTTAGCCCTGAACCACTCAATGATTTCATTAGGTTCATGCACCATGAAGCTGAACGCTACCGCCGAGATGATCCCGGTCACCTGGCCTGAGTTTGGTCAGCTGCACCCATTCTGCCCGGCAGAGCAGGCGCAGGGGTATCACGAGCTGGTATCGACCTTGTCTGAATGGTTGATTGATGTGACTGGCTACGATGACCTCTCGATGCAACCGAACTCCGGTGCACAGGGCGAATATGCCGGTTTGCTGGCTATCCAGAAATACCACGAAAGCCGTGGTGACGGACACCGCAACATTTGCCTGATACCAAGTTCTGCGCACGGAACCAATCCGGCTTCTGCGCAAATGATGAACATGAAAGTAGTGGTGGTCGACTGCGATAAACACGGCAACGTGGATATGGATGACCTGAAAGCCAAAGCCGAAGAAGCGGGCGAGAACCTGTCGTGCGTTATGGTAACTTACCCGTCCACGCACGGCGTGTACGAAGAAGGCATTAAAGACATTTGTGACCTGGTTCACAGCTACGGCGGTCAGGTGTACATGGACGGCGCTAACATGAACGCCCAGGTAGGCGTAACGTCACCGGGTTATATTGGCTCGGACGTATCGCACCTGAACCTGCACAAAACCTTCTGCATTCCGCACGGTGGCGGCGGCCCGGGTATGGGTCCTATTGGTGTAAAGCAGCACCTGGCTGAGTTTTTGCCAAACCACTCTATTGTGAACATCGACGGACCTAAAGCCGGTAATGGTGCGGTGTCGGGTGCTCAGTTTGGTAGTGCCAGCATTCTCACCATTTCCTGGATGTACATTGCCATGATGGGCGGACGTGGTTTACGTGAAGCTTCAGAAGTTGCCATTTTAAATGCTAACTACCTGGCTAAAAATTTGAGCAAGCACTTCAAAATTCTGTACCGTGGCCGCAACAACCGTGTGGCACACGAATGCATTATTGACCTGCGCCCAATGAAAGACGCCGCCGGCATTGCCGAAATTGATGTGGCTAAACGCTTACAGGACTACGGTTTCCACTCACCCACCATGAGCTTCCCGGTAGCGGGTACCATTATGGTTGAGCCAACCGAGTCTGAGTCTAAAGCCGAGCTGGACCGCTTTATTGAAGCCTTAGTCAGCATTAAAGCCGAAGCCGAGAAAGTGGCTGCCGGTGAATGGCCAAAAGACAACAACCCACTGGTTAACGCTCCGCATACACTGGCTGACATTACCGACGCTGAATGGGACCGCCCATACGATCGCAAAACAGCGACCTACCCGGTAGAAGCCGTTGGCTACGATAAGTTCTGGCCAACAGTCAACCGTATTGACGACGTGTTCGGCGACCGTAACCTGATGTGCTCATGCCCGAGCATTGAAGAGTACCGGTAAGGGTTGTGCTGGGGATGCCTGACGTTTACGTCAGGTTCGATATCTCTGACATGACTATGGAGCCCGCTTTTTAGCGGGCTTTTTTATTGGTGGAGAGCGTGTTGTAAGTAACCTTGGTTAGCGGGCTAAACAGACTACCTCCCTTATCTCGCCATATTGCACGTTTTCTTGTTGTTTTGTGTATTTAAGTCGTTTAATGTCAAATACATAATAAAAAAATCCAAGTTAGATATTGTGCGTCCGTTAGAGTGTAACTGAGCATGCTCAAATTGCTTTTGCTTGTTTAGAGGGCTTAAATACGGGAATTTTTTATTTATCAGCAACTTAATAGTCGGTAGCCATCAATTTAACGAGTTACAAAGTGCGCAGGGATAATATATAAATGTTAAATGTCTATGATCGATCACGATAAATTTCGGGTCTTGGTTAATCAGCTCTATGCAACGGTCAATGAGCTGGAAGCCATGTTCCCAGGCAGGCACTTCACCCCGGATGGTCATATGGTTGGCAGTTTGGGTGAATGCCTTGTGGCCGATGCATACAACTTGGAGCTGAAGACAGCGTCCAACAAAGGCTATGACGCTGTCACCGAAACCGGCTTGGAAGTTGAGATCAAGGCTACGCAATCCAACGCTGTTGCGTTCCGGAGTCAGCCGCAGCATACGATCATCATCAAGATCCTGCGTGACGGTTCATTCGAGGAAGTCTATAACGGGCCAGGAGCCCTTTTTTGGGAGCAATTCAAAGGTAAACGGCTACCGAGTAATGGCCAGTTTCAAGTTTCTCTAAACAAACTCCGGCAACTCAATCAAACAGTGGCTCGAGCGGACCGTGTGCCCAGGGCCATTTAACAAGGCGTATCAGTACGCGGCCGGTGGCCGCCGGACGCCCTTTATGTGGCTCCTTCGTCGCCACTCCAAGGTCGCCGCTGTGCTTCGGCGTTATGCAATTCGATCCACCACTAAGATCATCCTCATGCAGGGTAGGTGACAAAAGAACGAATAGTCATGTTTAGTATCGCAATATTCTTCTTTATTGCCACGGAAATTATGCGAACACTTTATCGGCCATGGGTCTATAGTGACGGTGTGAACGATTATGGCGTGGCCGATAGTGTTGGGAGTTTTGGTGGAGCATTTGTCATAGTTTTCGGTCTTACTCCAGTCTTGAGTAGGACGCCCAAAAAGGCCCGCGGTAATTCAATCGCTCTAGCTATGAGTTGCGTGATATACGAAGTTCTTCAGCCGCATCTCGGAACTGGGGTATTTGACTGGCTTGACCTCATTGCAGCTGCGATTGGAGGGTCTATTGCAGCGCTTTCAGTTGGTTTTTGGCATCATAAGGTAGACCTAAGAAATGCATAACCAAACCATTAAATACGCTCCCTTCGGTCGCCGGACCTCGTTTCACTCGGCCGTTTATGGCGGGCGTTAGCCTCCATGGAGACTTATGAGTAAGCCTTTAATTTACATCGATCAGAATATCATCGGACTGCAGTTGCAGGGCATTATCAGCCTAGCTAAACGGGATGATGTAACTTGGGTTTACTCAAAGGAACACTTTGCGGAGATTAGACGTTCTGATGAACCCGCGAAATATTTAGATGTACTCGATGCTATAGATGCAAAATTATTGGATCTTGTTCTCGACGAGAACTGGAAGATTACTGGTGAAGCCCGGTTAAATGAGAGCGGACCCCCTCATCAGCATTATGATGCCTATATTGAGGCAAACAGAGATGTGGATTTCGACGATACCCTTTTTGACCCATTTCAGGTTTGGGTTAACGGTGGCGGAGACGAAGGGCCATTAAAGGATCTATCCGAAAAATTCGCACACCAAATTCTCAGCCTAACTTCTGAGTTGCCTTTTGATACTACCGAAATGACCGGCAAAGTTAAGTCTATAAAGCCCAAATTTGATTCCATGATCGATGAAATGATCTTGAATGGAAATAATATAGAGAAAACTAGGGCCGCTTTTGGCGATGAGAAAGGCGCTATCGGTAGCATTTCAGGAGAAAATGAGATCGAAAAAATATGGGAAATAATATCTCCAACAATGCAGGGAGCTGAGATTAGTTGCGATCAATTTTTTGGCTTTGATCCTATTGAAAAGCAAGGTTACGAGTCCTGGCCGATGTATCTCGGAATAATCGGATGCAATGCGGTACTTGATATATTAGGTTTTCAAGCAGAGAAAAAATGCCGAAAACTAAATAAAATTCATAACGTAAGGAGCGATGCCGGCCATATAGCAATGGGTGCGTACTGCTCAGCAATCCTATCAGAGGATAAGCGTTTGATAAAAAGAGCAAAAGCCATATACGGATATAAAAGTATAGGAACTTCCCCCATTTTGGTCACACGAGAGGCTAACAAGTCAATCCAGCCGACCGCTGACGCGTCGGCTGATTGAAGCGTTAGATGCAACAAGGAAAGCTTGTGCCCAGAAATCACGATAGAGATTACTTCTACAAATTTATGCCTTGTGATACGGCCACGGCAGTACTCGAAAATTGTTCGCTGAGATGGAGGGAGCCTAAACAGTTTAATGATCCATTTGATCATCAAATGTCGTTCAACTTTTCATATACACAGGAACAATTCTCGTCAGCTATAGCTGACGAGGTTGAACGGTTAGTGTATTCGGACGACGAGCCTGTGTTTGTCGAAGAAACTGGCCTGTCTTTGATGGTGCGAATGCTCAGGGAACGTAGAGACTTGATTCCGAAAGAGGAGGTGCTTCGTACTTTACGGGAAGGTGTAGCAGAATCAGGGGCACGATTTCAACAATATCAAGATAATATAAATTCGTTAATCACCAACGATCTAAATCGATCACGTGTGATATGCCTCAGCGAAAAAAACGACAATGTTGTTATGTGGTCTCATTATGCAGACTCGCACTCTGGAGTATGCATCAGGCTCCAATGCATAGAAGAAATTGACAACACATTGCTAATGGCGAAGCCAGTAAATTACGACAAATCGTTCCCGCTATTTCCGTCCCTACAAGAACATGTAAAGCATCTTACCGGTGAGGCTCCGATTGACTTTGCTGAACTTCTTTATCGCGTACCTTACATAAAGCATGAGCATTGGAGGTATGAAAACGAGTGAATATAACCAGGGCGGTCAAGGGACGCTCCGTTCGTCGCGCCTCTGCCGCTAGCGTTAACAGTATATGACTCGGCACCTTGACAATACCTACGCTGTAACTACAATGTAATTCACGAGCCATCTCACCTTTGACTGGGATCCTCGCAAGGATGCCTCTAATCGAAAGAAGCATGACGTCTCGTTCAACGAGGCCAAAACTGCCTTTACAGACGAGTTCGGGCGCCTAATAGCGGATCCTGATCATTCTACTGACGAGGACCGATTCATACTCCTCGGAACGAGCATCCATTCTCGTTTGCTGGTGGTGTGCCACTGCGTTAGAGACGGTGAGACCATCCGAATCATCTCTGCGCGAAAGGCTGATAAGCGAGAGCGAAAGACTTATGAAGGGTATAGGTATGCGTGATCACTACAATTTTTCAGACTCCGTTAAGAATCCTTATGCCAAAAAGCTCAAGAAGCAGGTTACGATTAGGCTGGATGAAGATACCGTTGCGTATTTCAAGAATCTGGCCGAGGAAAAAGACCTTCCGTATCAGAGCCTAATTAATCTCTATCTGCGCGACTGCGCACAGTCACATAAAGACCTTAAGATTGAGTGGCAATAAACTGTTAACAAACGGCTTCTGCTACCTTCAAGTTCAGTCCTTAATCTGAGCTCTGGCGCGTGAAATGGCTTCATCAGCATCAAGAAGCTCAGTTTTACCTGATTCAATGTCATTGATTCTTAGACAAATTTCAATGTCCCAAGCCTCGGCAATACTGGTATCGGCCGGACCATCTAAACTTGCGACCAAATCATGTGCCAATTTAGCTCGCTCTTTCTCAGGCAAGGTCATAGCGACACTAGTAATATTTTCAAGTTGTGCTGTGTCCATTACCTAAAGCTTTTAAAATGGGAATGAATAAATAATGCACTAAAATACACCTCATAACGAGGTCAAACACCGTGGTAGTTCTTTCGCTGTGTATTATAGCCTTCTAAATGAATTTTAAACTTAAAATTTTACTTTGTAGCCTATATAAAGTCTTTTATATAAGTTAAATTGCGTACCATAAATAGTCTGCTAAACTCTAATCATAGATTTAAAGACTATAAAAGGTACTTTATATGAATTATGAACGTGTTCCAGCAGCCATTGGTCAACGAGTTAAACAGTACCGACTGAATCAGGACTTAACCCAGGAGGATTTAGCTACCTTAGCTAATGTCTCACTGAATGCGGTTAAATCGGCGGAAAGTGGTAAAAGCACGTTGCCCACCTATGTCGCTATTCTTCAGGCGTTAGGTCATATCGATAACTTACTGGCGGCCTTCCCGGACGAGGGCGTTTCTCCTGTGCAGTTGCTAAAAAGCAGCACCAAACAAAAGAAACGGGCGAGCGGTAAAACTCGTGTGCAGCCTGCTAAGAATGAGGAGCTGGACTGGTGATCAATACCATTGAAGTAAGATAAAAAGATGCGCCGGTTGGTGCCTTAAGCTATAGCAAAGGCGATACGGCGGCGCGGTTCGAATATTTTTCTGAATTTGTCGACAAAAACATTCCCCTTGCGCCTTTAACCATGCCCGCTGAAAAAGGCCGGATATTTTCGTTTCCGGGGTTAAACTGGGATACCTTCAGAGGCTTGCCCGGTATGCTGGCCGACTCTTTGCCCTGTTAAAATTCGACGGCGTACAAGAAAGAGACCCGGCTCAGCAAACTTTTGGTGACCCACTGGGGTACGGCGCCATTAAGCACGTAAATTATCACGATATTGGCTCTTTCTCTTACGAGGAGCTGTTTCAGGTGGCCCGCCAGCTGCGGCTGCCACGGGAAGACGCGATAGATTTATTCCGACGCATGGTGTTCAACCACGTAGCGACGAACCACGATGACCATTCAAAGAACTTTGGCGTTATGCTGGAAGGCACACAGTGGCGGCTGAGTCCGGCCTACGACGTGGCATTTAGCTACAAGCCCGGGAACCCCTGGGTCGAGCAGCACTGGATGTCCCTAAACGGAAAACGCAGTGACCATTCCCGGGCCGATTTTTACGCGCTTTCAGACGTGCATTTGTCAAAAGTACCCCGACAGGAAATTGATGCGATTATTGATGATGTGATTAACGCGGTGGCTCAGTGGCCGCAATTAGCGAAAGAGAATGAAGTGCCGGAAACGCTGGCAGATTCAATAAGCAGCCACCTAAAGCTGAAGTAATTTCGCTGATACGTAATTATGCCTTATTCAGGTATGACCGGACTTAACCTCCTCAATCAGCTGGCGCATAAGGTTGTTATTGTAGGCATGCACAATCTGTTGCGATTTAAACAGCTGAGGCAGCTCAATAATCACAATGGCAAGCAGAATGATAACGCCAAGTAATGGTAAAAACGGCAGCATGGCCAGCCCGAGTAGCATGACACAAAGGTTGATAACACCGCGCTGGGTGTTGTTTAAATAAAAGTGATGCAACCCCGCCAGCAGAAACCAGTTGAGTACCGCATAGGTGTCGGGATCTTTTATCCGCTGACCTTCAAGGCGGTAATACTGTTTTCGCTGTTCGTCAGAAAGCTCGCGTATTTTTAAACGTAACGCTTCTTCTTCATCACGCAACTGTTGGGAGGACATTTTATCAGACATAGAAGTCACCTCGTTTAAGGAACCGGATCGTGCTTTTTATGCACGCAGTCCGGGTCATTACAGCGCCGCATGCGCGCAATACCAAGCTTAAAACCCCGCCACGTACCATATTGGCTAATGGCCTGGTAAGTATAGGCGGAACAGCTTGGTTCAAAATTACATTCTGTATTAAAAAAGCGACGCGAGCCGCCATGCCGCTGATACCAACGAATTGATGCCAAAAGCAGTCGCTTCAGCATAACGTTTTTATCGACCCAGAGTCAGAATGGCCGCCTCACGAGACCAGAATAACCAAAAGCGTTTCTGCTCAATAACCTGAAACACCAATTGCCAGCCGTCGGCCGCTTCCTGGTTCAATGTGGATTCAATTTTCTTTAACGGCAGGCCACTAGAGCCTAACAGCAAAGTACCGCAACCGCCTTCGGCAATATGAACAACTTTGTATTCCGTAAATTTAGACATGGTTTCTTCCTTGTTTTTAGTTAGGTTTACGTAACTTACGTAAAAAGCCGAAGAGCGTCAATTAACGTGGTTCTGCGCTTACTTAACATAGTTATGAATAGCACCGAGGGACCGGTAACCCAATGAATGATAAAGAGGCTGGCCCATTGCCGATGCCTGCAGTTGTAATGTGTTGATATCGGCTGACAGAGCCAGCTGTTCAAGCAGGAGCATAGCTTCTCTGGCCAGCCCTTTGCCCCGGTATTGATCAATAACGCCGACCTGATGAATGCCCATTTGCTGATTATGAGTAAAGGTCATAGCGGTACCGGCTATGCCACTCTGATAAACAATAAAATAAAGCAGGGCATGACCGTGCAGGAGGTTGGTTACGGACGATGCAGCGACCATATAACCAAAGCACTTGCCGGTGGTAATAGCCCATTGCTGCGCCTGTTGCGGGCCTGTAGGCTCTAGTGCTAAATGCGGAAAAGCAGAGCCGGGTGCTGAGGCATCCAGGTTTTTGGTCATCATTTGTTGACTAAAACTGAGGGCTAACGAGTTAAGCCCGGGTTCGCCTTTAGGCAACAGAGCTTCCGGCATCGATAACGTGTGAGATGCCGACATTTGCGTGCTCAACTCCGCAAATAGGTGCGTTTTCTCGGCTTCTGAGTAATTACCGGGTTGGCACCAAGCTCTTGCCGGCCATTGTTCGAGCTTATAAAAAGGAAGACCACGGCTGGTGGTTAGCTCCTGATAAGGCTGAAGCCGCCAGAGCTGATGTAAATTATGCAGGTTTTGATGTTGTTCTGTGGTCATTGTCTTGCTCCCATATTAATCAGGAAGACACCGGAAATAAGTAACCCGGCACCCAGCAAACGGTAACTGTTAAGTGCAATGGCGGGGCTGCCTAACACACCAAAATGGTTGATTATCATGGCACCAATTAATTGCCCGGTAAGGGCATAAGCCATGACTTGTCCAATGCCTAGTTTCGGAATCAGGAAATACATGGTGCCCACCCCAAAAGAGGTGAAAACGCCTGCAATTAGCCAGAAGTACCCGGGTAAATTTGAAAAAGTGAGCGTACTGCGTTCGCTAAATCCCCAGAGAGCCATAGCCGAGAACAGCGCGCTAATGGTAAAAGCAATGGTGAGAGACAAAAAGGTATTATGCGCCAGTTGTCCCATCATCGCATTAATACTGGCTTGAATGGCTATCGACATACCCGCCGCAATAGCCATAATCACAAGTACCGTCTGTGTCATAAGGCGACTCTGAACTGCGAAAGTGGCAGGCGTACTTTTTTCTGCAATTGAGTAACGTCCTGTTCGCTTCTGTAGCCTACCGGGCAAACGAACGCGGTATTAAGCCCGCGGGCAGGTAAAGACAGAATGTCGTCGTAGCGTGCTTTCTCAATGCCTTCCATAGGGCAGCTATCCACTTGCAGCTCTGCTGCTGCCAGCAAAAACGTGCCTAAGCCAATATATGCCTGACGCGTCGCCCATTCTTTAAGCTCCGCAGCGGACATAGCTTGCAGGCGTTCGATTAAATAGCCGTGGGTGCTTTGCGCCTGTTCATCAGTGAGTTTGCGCTGCTGCGCTAATTCATTGATATAGGGAGTCACAATATCCTCGACTCTGGCGGCTTTTGTAGCAAAAACGACCAAAGCAGAGCTGTCCGCAACTTTCTGCTGGCCATAAGAGCAGTGAACCAACTGTTGTTGTATGGCTTTATCACGAATGACCAGCGTGCGATAAGGTTGTAACCCGTAGGACGACGCCGTTAACCGAGTCGCATTCAATAACTGAGTTAATACCTCATCAGACACTTCGGTGTCAGAGAAGGTGTTGGTTGCGTAACGCCATTGCTGTAATTTTTCTAAGTACATTTAGAGCTCCTGTTTAGCTATATTCTTAGCAAGTGAGCTCTATTATTCAGATACCTCAGAGAGGGCGCATTAACATAGTTTAATAAGCGAAAAAATTATTCGGTGCTTTGTAACTGCTTGCGTAAGCGTGACAGTTGCACGGGAGTGATACCGAGGTGTGAGGCAATGTGATATTGCGGAACCCGGCCTGCCAGGTGAGGGAGCTGTTCAATAAAAGTCTGGTAGCGGCGGCTGGCCGTGGTTTGGCCAAAGGCGTTGTCGCGCTCGTCTTTTTCCAGCAGCCAGTTCTTTTCTAAGTAACGGATATGATAAAGCATTAGATCCGGGCTTTGCTCTAACAGCTGCCGATAACCGTGAAAATCAATGTGTATTACCGCGGAGTTTTCTAAGCATTCGACACTTAATGCCGAGCGGGTACTGGTTAGTAGCGCGGTCATACAGGCCGGAAACTCACCTTCACTAAAGAAGCGTTTGTTATATTCCTGACCGTTTTCATCCAAATGAAACACCCGGGCTAAACCGCTATGAATAAAGCTGAAGCTTTTAGGGTGTTCACCCACGCAGTAGATTAAGTCGGCACGGGCGTACTCGCGAAAGGTTAATAATTGCTGAAATTTCTGCCAGCAGCCTTCGGTAATTTCATGATAACGGTTCATGCAAGTACGCAGGTGTTCTAGGGCATCTTTCGGTATCTTTGGCGTTATGCCGGCTGGGCTGCTTTGAATTGTCATAACCTTTAGTCGTGTGGTTCGTGGGTTTATGGCTTATCGAGTTTAACCTTAACAAGCCAATGAATCATAGAAGCCGAGTAAAATGATAAGAATAACAATATAAGAGTTGTTTTTATATTGATTTACAATTTTAATGTTGTATATTGGCTTTATGTACAATTTATAAGTTGTTTTATGAAAACGATAGAAGACATTGCAGAACGACTGATTGCAGAGCGAAAAAAGCAGAACTTATCTCAAAAAGATATGCGGATGCTTATTGGTATGTCGCAGCAACAATACCAACGAGTTGAGTCGGGCCAGGATCTTAAAGTCTCAACTTTACTGCGTATTCTGGCTGGTCTGAGGCTTGAATTATCGATTATAGATCCAGAGCAAATAGAAAACAGTCAAACCGTTGAACCTTCCCGCTCGGCTGATGATTTTTGGTCAAGTCAGCATAAGCATCTAGAGGACTGAAAATTATGGCTGACGCGAAAAGAATAGAAAATGTCGAAGGGCTCCGACTATCCATTAACGGCCAGGAAATTGGAGTTTTGACGCACTATTCCGGAGGCAAAAATATTTTTGTATTTTCGCCCAATTATATTGCACTTCCTGAACCTGAGCGCCAGACCACAACCCTGACTCAATTAGCCAATAAGCAGTTTCTACAGCAGCCATTAATCAGCGCGCAGCGATTAACACCTACTCTGTCAAACCTATTGCCGGAAGGTGCATTAAGAGAGTGGATGGCTCGTTCACTAAAAGTTCATGCAGAGAATGAATTTCCTTTATTGGCTCATATGGGAGGAAACTTACCCGGAGCACTACGCGCCGAGGCGGTAAAAGCCGGTCAGGTACCTGATTGGGCGCTGGATCATCGTCAGCAAGTTGAAGCCGTACAAATTGATGTCGCACAGAGTCAAAATAAGTTTTCTCTGGCTGGTGTACAAATGAAATTCTCGTCAGTAAGGGGACAAGAAGGACGGTTTAATATTGGCGAAGACGCTAATAGTGATAGCTGGATAATTAAAACACCGTCAACGGTGCACAAGAACGTACCCTATAATGAATATACCGCCATGTTAATGGCGCAAGCGGCAGGTGTTGATATCCCTGAAGTTAAATTGGTTGAACTCTCGCAGTTGGATAATCTGCCTGACATTCAACTGCCGAATGAAGCTCATGCTTATGCGATAAAACGGTTTGATCGAGATGAGGGGCGTCGCATACATACCGAAGATTTTGCACAGGTTTTTCAGGTTTACTCTCATGATAAATATAAAAAGTTTAATTACGAGCAAATTGCTAATGCTTTGTATCAGTATGGCGCGAAAGGGTTACAAGATATTCAGCAAATGACTCGAAGGTTGTTAGTTAATATTTTATTAGCCAACGGCGACGCACATTTGAAAAATTGGTCTCTAATTTATTCAGGCGGTGTGAGGCCGCATTTATCGCCAGCCTATGACATTGTATCGACATTACCTTATGTCGATAACGAGCAAGAGTTTGCGCTTAATATAGCAAAAAACAAAAACTGGTATAAGGTTGATATGGCCTCATTTGAAGCGTTGGCAACTCGCATAAGTGCTCCCTGGCCGGCTGTTAAAGTTCACTTAGAAGAGGTGCTTGAGTTAGCAAGAACGCGTTGGCCAAATATGTTGTCAGAGTTGCCTATGGCTGACCCACAGAAAAAGATATTGAAAACTCACTGGCGGAATCTGCAACCAGATTTTCGGATTAAGGATTCATTTCTTTGAAGTAAAACTTTTCATCTCTTTGTGTCGTATCAATAACCACAATAGTTAACCTCAGGTCATTCATAATGTTTGGATTGTTTAAGTCAGACCCGACGAAAAAAATGCGCAAAGAACTGAAACAGCTGCAACAGAAAGCACTGGAAATGGAGCGTAACGGTAATCTTCGCGACAGCTCACATATCAGTCAGCAAGCCGATGAGCTCTGGAAAAAGATTCAGGCACTGGAAAATAACAGTCAGTAAGCTCTAACTTTTGCCCGTGAGCTCAACGTTGGTAAAACCTGCCAGCTTACGCTTTTCAATAGGCTGGCTTATCAGTTTTTCAATGGCTTTCAAGAGCTTGAATTCATCGTCCGTTACCAGAGATATAGCGTGCCCAACCTGGCCGGCACGACCGGTGCGGCCAATGCGATGCACGTAGTCTTCGGCAACCTGGGGCAGGTCGTAATTGATAACGTACGGCAGTTTTTCGATATCGATTCCACGCGCGGCAATGTCGGTTGCGACAAGTACCTGCACATTGGCAGCCTTGAAATCGGCTAGTGCTTTGGTGCGGGCGCCCTGGCTTTTGTTGCCGTGAATAGCTGCCGCCGAGAAGCCGCCTTTGTCGAGCTGCTTCACTAATCGATTGCAACCGTGTTTGGTGCGTGAAAACACCAGCACTTGCGGTAAGTTAAGGTCGCGGAGTATTTCCATGAGCATACGCGGCTTTTCACTCTTCTGCGCCGCATACATTATTTGCTCTATACGCTCCGCCGTGGCGTTCGGTGGTGCCACGGAAATTTCGACCGGGCTGTTCACCAGGCCTTTCGCCAGAGTACGAATGTCATTAGAAAACGTGGCCGAGAACATCAGCGTCTGGCGCTTTGCCGGTAACAACTTAATAATTTTCTTAATGTCGTGAATGAAGCCCATGTCGAGCATGCGGTCGGCTTCATCAAGTACCAGGACTTCCAGCTTCGGAAAGCGAACGGCGTTCTGCTGATAAAGGTCAAGCAGGCGGCCCGGCGTGGCGACCAGAATATCAACGCCTTTGCGAAGCTTCATCATCTGCGGATTAATTTTCACACCACCAAAGACCACCGCGTAGTTTAAGGGTAAGTCCTTGCCGTAGTTCGCAACATTTTCACCCACCTGAGCCGCTAATTCGCGAGTGGGCGTCAGAATAAGAACCCGTGCGGTGTTTGATTTGGCGCGTTCGTTGTCTTTAAGCCTTTCTAAAATCGGTAAGGTAAAACCTGCTGTTTTACCCGTGCCCGTTTGCGCCGCAGCCATTACGTCATTACCCGCAAGCACGGTTGGAATGGCCTGCTCTTGAATGGGTGTTGGTTGGGTATAACCCTGGCGTGACAGGGCGGCAAGAATTTCAGGGCAAAGTCCGAGTTCAGAAAAAGTCATGTATTAATGTGCAGCTTAATAGTGATAAGAGCGGGTATTCTACCTTAGAGCTGTGCTGTTTGGTAAGGTTTGCCTTTCTGGGGCAAAGAAATCATCGTGTTAATATTTTGTAACCAACCAGGATGTGTTTCAGTGTATTCTTTGAAAGAATCTATTCTGTTGTTAGTTGCCGTAGTTTGTTCAATAGTTTTCATAGTGAACATTATTGACATTGTTTTTTACTGGCCAGATACCGGTTTTGACTGGATGTTTCTTGGCAAAAATCTGATTTACGCATCGGCCACCGGTTATTGGGTTTGGAGGCTATTGATTATGCCTTATAGAAAACGAAAAGCACTTGAGGCGGAGAGTCACCGATGACATCCAGTGTAACGATGTGGCGTTCTGTTTTGGCATTCACCTTCTTCATTATTCTAGTGGATGGATATATAGTCATTCGGACGTTAAGAAGTTGGCGAACAGATAGCTCCCTTAGACAAGGGGCGGAAGTTTAAATTGCGGGCGTGCTGGTAGTACCAGAGAACAACATAACGGTGTCCGTCGATACTTAAAACAAAAGACTGCTGAATGAAAGCTCGTGGCAAGGCTTGCAAGGTGATACTGAAAATGGGCGAATTTCCATTGCCATAAGCTCCTATAAACTAAATTTCTCGCACTATTTATGCACAATAAGCGAATTATCGTTCGACATAATAAGCGAAAAATGGTACAACACAATAAGCGAATAGTAGATACGCACGATAAGCGAGTAGAACCACCATGGCAACACCTTCTGATAAACTGGCTGATGCCTTAGAAGCACTTCACGATCTTCAGATCAATGGTTCAGTTGCCATACGCTCTGCTGATCTCTCGCGCACTCACCGAGAACGCCTCGTTCAAAATGGCTTCCTTGAGGAAGTCATCAAGGGCTGGTATGTGCCAGCACGCCCAGATGAAACACGCGGGGAGAGCACGGCTTGGTATGCCTCCTTTTGGCAATTTTGTGCAGCCTACCTTAACTACTTAAAGGGCGACGATTGGTGCTTATCACCTGAGCAATCTATCGCGCTTCATACTGAAAATAGGACTGTGCCCAAACAGTTATTAGTTCGAGCTACCAAAGCACGGAACAATGTAACAGAATTGCCTCACGGTACATCACTATTAGATATTCGCGCTGCGCTCCCCGAACCGGCTCAGGTGTCGAGCAAAAACGGTCTGCGCATATATAGCCTTCCTGCTGCTTTGATTGCCTGTAGCAAACAGCGCTTTACTCAAAACCCAACAGATATGCGCGCGGGACTATCTATGATTAGTGATGCATCTGAAGTTTTGGATCAATTGCTAGAAGGTGGGCATAGCTCTATTGCTGGCCGTTTAGCAGGTGCATTCAGAAATATTGGCCGGACTCAAATTGCTGACGATATTATGGGTACAATGCGCGCGGCTGGGTATGATTTGCGCGAAACAGACCCGTTTGAGGAACAATCCAGCCTAAGCTTCTCACGGCGCGAGCAATCCCCATACGTAAATCGTATACGGCTTATGTGGCAGCATATGCGGGAAACTGTGATAGCGCACTTTCCAGCATCCCCGATGCAAACAGTCGATAAAAACGCATACATGCAGCATGTTGAAGATGTGTATGTAACGGATGCCTATCACTCGCTTTCTATTGAGGGCTATCGCGTCACGCCTGAGTTGATTACCCGCGTTCGCACTGGAGATTGGAATCCAGAACAAAGCGCTGATGATAAAGAGCGGCTAAATGTTTTGGCCGCCCGAGGTTATTGGCAGGCTTACCAAGCCGTGCGCAATAGTATAGATCGAATACTCGATGGGCATAATGCAGGAGAAGTCGTCGATAACGATCATCGCGTATGGTATCGCGAAATGTTTGCGCCGGGAGTGACGGCTGGTATTCATAAACCTGCCGATCTTGCTGGTTATCGGAATGCGCCCATTTTTATCCGTCGTTCCATGCACACACCGCCAAGCCGAGAGGCTGTGCGCGATGCTATGCCAGCGTTTTTTGAGTTGCTGAAAGCCGAAGAAAATGCCGCTGTGCGTGTTGTGCTAGGGCATTTTATATTTGTCTATATTCATCCTTATATGGATGGTAACGGCCGCACAGGGCGTTTTTTGATGAATGCCATGCTTGCCAGTGGTGGCTACCCTTGGACGATTGTGCCACTGAAACAGCGCAATGATTATATGGTTGCACTTGAAGAGGCGAGCACAAACCAAAACATAGAGCCTTTCACGAAATTCTTGGGGGCACTTGTTCAAGCTTCACTGGATGGTGAAGCAGAGCCTTCAATTCCGAATGATTAACGAATAATCAAGATATACCGCGTATGATATTAGTAGATACGTAGCTTAATTCTGAGAAGCCTGAAGGTCTGAAATACGTACGGAGCTGCCGCATGCGAGTTGACGTTCCAATGGCAGCTTTTGGCACATTGCAGAATCTTATCCCAAGTAAGTGCATAAATGAAAAGTTCTCGGGCGTTTATCAGTTGCCCGTCCTTCAACTGACTTATTTCGAGCTATGCCAAAGCCTTTTTCATACTTTCTTCATCTAATCGCAATATCGTTCAATAACATATAGTCTGCCCGAGCTACTATAGCCCAAACATTCATTGGGAGTATATATCTTGACTAAACACTACTGGGTTACTGCTAAATTGATAGCGCTGGTAACCGTCATATTATTAACCGCAGGTTGCTCGGCCAAAGGCATTATTAACTTACAAAGCGGCAACGCGCTGGCATCCCAAACGTGGTTAAGTGAAGAAGAAAGTTTCACGGTGCCTTTCGTTTGGCATGACGGTCACATTATTATTGAAGTTGCGGTTAATGATACGGAGTCATTAAGGTTTGCTTTTGACTCAGCGGCCTCTGCGACACTATTTTTTGAGACGCACCGAACTAAGAACGTACCACTTAATGTGGAAAGGCAAATTGATTTACAGGGGCGGCAAGTTGACGTCGTAAATGATGGCGTTATAAAGGTGGGTGACATAGAGCTTACTGAGCTGACTTTTATTCATGTTCCTATTGAGCAAAATCCGCTGTTTAGTGACTATGACACGGCTTATTTTGATGGCGCAATTGGCTACGACTTATTGAATCATTTTAATATCACGGTGCTTTACGCAGAGCAGTTGTTGCGGTTTTCTGAAAAGACCACAAAAAGCGAATTCAGCGGCAATAACTGGGTTACTTTGCCATTGTCCGTTCATGGCCGAATTCCTTATATTGATGCCACCATGAAAAACAAAAACGGTACTAAAACAAACTATGCGTTTGTCGTCGATACCGGAGCGCCTGACTCTATTTATTTGAACGAAAAACTCGCTGCTGACATAGCGTTCCCAACTAAGTATTTTGAAACGAAAACATAGAACTTTGATGGCGAACAGGTCTTAAAAACCAGTCGTATTAACTTTTTTGGACTGGGCGATGCAGAATTTAAAAAGGTAGCAGCCCATGATTTACCCTACTTTAAAGATGAACACGGCGTGGGGATGATTGGCAGCGGACTACTTCGGAACTTCGATGTGCACTTTAACTACCAGGAAGGCTTTATTGCGCTTATGAAAAATAATCGGTTTAGTTATAAAACGGATATCGACCGCAGCGGCTTAGTACTCGAACCACACAGGCTGGGCGCTTTGATAGAGCAGGTAGCAGAAGACTCACATGCAGCGGAATTAGGGATTACCGCACCCGCAATAATGAAAGAGATTAACGGCAAAAAAAATAACGGAAAGCAACTTCGATGAATTGCGCCGATTATTGAGCAGTGAAGCACAGTTTGTGGATATATGCTGGCAAGTAAATGGCTCGGAGAGGTGCGGAAAACTGAAGTTAGGAGACCGTATATAGCGCTGGCGCTACTGAATAATTGCTGATGATATGAGTACTTTTAGCTCAGCAATATGGCATAGTTTGTTGTTGTACTGCGTGCTTAACTCGTTTAATGTCAATGACATAATAGATAATCAAAGTTGGATATTGCGCACTTCTTAGAACGCTAATGAGCATGCTCGAATTGTTTTTCTGTTTTTAGGGCGTGTTGATCTTTCCTGTACATATTTTGTTCAGCAATACATCGGTAGCCACATCAATGAAAATGCCAGTGACACCATACTGGCATAATTTCTCGCTAACTTTTCATACCTGGTTGATATTGAACGATAATGTTTTATTCGTGCGAACGCATTTTCAACTAAATGCCTATATTTATATAGGCACCAATCGACACTGTCTTTGTCTATATCCTGGCCATAATTACGTTTGGGTATGACTGAAGTCCCTCCTTTGACTTCAACATATTTCCTCAATGCGTCACTATCGTATCCTTTGTCGCCTACGAAAATGTTTACTTCCCTCAAATGGTCTACCAGACTTTGAGCCCGAGCTATGTCATTTCTCTGGCCTTCTGATAGTTCAAAATAAATAGGAAGGCCGCCACTATCCACGGCTAAATGAATTTTTGTAGAGTTACCACCTCGGCTCTTTCCAATGCACTCATTATCCACGGTAGCCGCTCCGGTACTATGCTGATGAGCTTTAACAATAGAGCCGTCAGCAAAGACCCAATCGTAATCAGATAGTTTTGCTAACTCATTGAATAACATATTTAATAAACCTTTCTTCGACCACAAATTGAACCGGCGATAAACCGCGCTCCAATCACCAAATTCCGATGGCAAGTCACGCCACGGAATTCCGGTTCTCAGCCGGAATAATATCCCTTCAAACGTCATTCTGTGTTCTGGTTTATTGTAAATGCGGCCTGTGCTCTTCATTACTTGAAGTAGCTTTTTCCACCGCTTATCAGTTAGCATTAGTCTCGGCATGGTATTGAGTTGTTAGTTTATTTTTGGCGAAACAAATTATAACTCTTTACCATGCCGCTCAAAAACTAATCACGAAAGATCAACACGCCCTAGGGACTTTTCGAGAAAAATAAATTATTTATTAATGGGTTGCGAAGAAAAAGGCAGCAACTTCATGAATGACAAAGTGCGCATGCGCAATATTAAAAGCTTATGCAGGGCGTTCGTGTTGACGTACGTACTCATAGGCGTACACTTGATTAAAAGTTAAACACGCAAGAGGTGCGTCATGACCGGAATCACAGCAACTGAGGCACGCAGCAACCTTTATCGGTTGATTGACGAGACTGCCGAGTCCCACCAACCAATCGTCATCATGGGTAAGCGGAACAGAGCCGTCTTGGTCTCCGAGGAAGACTGGTCTGCAATTCAGGAAACGCTTTACCTGCTCTCCGTACCCGGTATGCGGGCGTCTATTCGTGAAGGGATGGATACCCCCGTGGATGAATGCGATGAGGAGTTGAACTGGTGACATGGAAGTTGGTTTACACTAAGCAGGCCCAGAAAGATGCAAAGAAGTTGGCTTCCAGCGGCCTCAAACCAAAAGCCCAGGAATTGTTAGCGCTGATAAGGGAAGATCCATACCGCAAGCCGCCTCCGTTTGAGAAGCTCATTGGTGACCTTGCGGGGGCTTATTCACGCCGCATCAATATTCAGCATCGTCTGGTTTACCAAGTGCTCGGCAACGAGCAGGTAGTGAAAGTTCTCAGGTTCTGGAGTCACTACGAATAATGCATAACCAGCCGCTGTTGCCGGACAATCTTTCCACCGCTACGCGGCTCCAAAATTGCCGCAAAGCTCTGCGTTAGGTTTCTTAATAGCAACTGTTAACGGGTGCTATTAATAGCACTAAATCGTTGATCGGGTAAATACTATGCAAGTGAAATTTTCTGAGGATGTCATTCCTCTATCAGACCTGAAGATTAACCCCGGAAAGATGGTTGGTCGAGCGCAGGCTACGCATCGTCCACTCCTGCTTACTAGTCGTGGTCGCGGCATAGCTGTTGTTCAGGGGCTTATGGATGTTCGTGAGGGCAATACCGTATCGCTGGAGGACGCCAAGGCAACGTTGGGTATACCTTAGGCAGACAACAGAGGTTGTGCTCATTCGAGTCTGGCGTAGTGAGAGGCAACTCGAATTACCGGATACCGAAACATAACCAGGCCATGCAACGTGGCGCCGGGTTATTATCAACGCGGGAAAGTCATTGTGTTTATGTGTATACTGCGTTTCGCAGACCCAGATGCTCCACGAAGGGTTGGAAGCCCTTATCTGAGAGAAGCAAAGGAAGGTTATGCTCAATACAGTACGATGCAATGATAACGTCGGCGGTCTTCCAGATAGTAATTCCTTTCTTGAGCAGCTTTCGGAAATTGTCCGCGCTCTTTATAGCCATTTTCTTTCCGAGAAGCTCAAATACGGTAAACTCCTCCAGAATACTCTTGGCAATTCTGTAGTCTTTTTCATGTCGAAACCCCTGAAGTACTTCCGTGAGTATCCGGTCGCCAATAACAACTGTGCGATTGCCCAGGGTATGATCGAGAAAATCGGCCTCTGTGGAGTCGTGACCGCAGCAATTCCGAAGGCCGTGCATAAACGTACTCAAGAGCTATACTCTAAAGGCGAGCGAAAAAGTTTACTGAAAATGCAAAATATTTAATGTAATACCTATTGCCGCATGAGTGGTAATTACCATCTGGGAGACACTAAACAAATGAAGTCCAGCAGCAAGCCTTAAGTTCTAAAGACAGCCATAGACCAGCCCGATTATGCAGTGTTTATCACCACCGTCGAGCTTGAGCCACCAGGGCCGACTATAGTTCATGCTAACGCTGCGATGCTGAGCATGACCGTCTACACGCGTGAAGAGCTGCTGGGCGCCTCGCCCCGTATTTTGCAAGGACCAGACACCGACCGTGGGGTTCTGGATCGCCTGGTGATGAACTTGCGCGCCGGCGATTCGTTTGAAGGTTGCACCTGGAATTATCGGAAGGATGGCACTTCTTACCAGGTGGAGTGGAGAATTACCCGTATGCGCCTGAAAGATGAAGATGTTGACTACTTTCTATCCGTGCAGCGCAACATTACCGAGGAAAACCCGCCCCAGCAGAAAATACATCGTCATATCCGGCAGTTGAATGCCATGCTGAATTCGGCCGGGGCGGTTATTATTCCGGTGGATTCCGACATAATGGGTGATCCAGAAGGTCATCTGATGACGCGGGCGCACCCAAAATGAAGACGATTTCTATTCGCTGGGCGAGTGAATCTACCCAAATACGCACCGAAAGTGCCCCTGTTTGCTTTCATTGAGCAGTAACAGGTTACCACCCTGCGAGAGCATCAACGCGCGGGCGAGGGGCAGGCCGATGCCGGTACCGTTTGACTTGGTGGTGAAAAAAGGCACGAAGATGCTGGCGGCGGCTTGTTCGCTGATGCCTGATCCGTTATCGATGATATCAAGACAGGAGACCTGCCCGATGTGTTGTGCAACTAACCGGATTTGCCGATTATCCTGACCCAAGGTGGCTTCGCACGCGTTCTTAATCAGGTTTATCAGTACTTGCTCGAACAGTCCCGGGTCCGTCATCACCTCAAATGTTGGGGAGATATCAATGCTGACTTCAACGCCGGCGCATTCCTCTTGCATTAACAGCAACACCTCTTCAACTTGAGTTTGTAAAAAATTTGCCTCGAGTCGGGCTTTAACGGGGGTACTGAGGGCTTTAAACGACTGAATAAATTGTGTCAGATGCTGGCCGCGCCGACTTACGGTGGCCAGCGCTTCTACCAGGTCTTCACTGCCTTCGACACCCTTGTTGAGCATGCCTGTACTGATGGATTCTGCGCTTTGGGTCAGTGACACCATGGGGGCAATGGAGTTTGCAATTTCATGAGTGAGCACTTTGACCAATTGCTGGTGGGCTTTAACCTCGTGCGCAACCAACTGCTTTTCAATGCTTTGCAAGGTCAGTAGGGTGCGTTGCTTACCTTGATTAAAACTCTGAATAAGAGTGTAGATAAAGGTTTCTTTGTGGTTGGGGTAGTGCCAGGTGAGCTCGCCACGGCTGCTTGCTTTATGCTGCTGCAGAAGCTTACGCATGTTATCGATATTACGCTGATTGTGTGTTTGCTCAGTATCGTGGTGGGGACCTGACGTTGACACTGCGTTTTCCGTTGTGGGGCTGCTATTTCCGGCAAGTGTTTCTTGCCAGGCATGAATAAAGCTTAACCTGAGTAAACGTTCCGCTGCTGGATTGGATTGGTCAATGTGGCCTTCGTCAGTGACTTCGAGTACCGCAATATCCAGTTGTGCAATTAGGACTTTCAGGTAGTTGGCCTGAATTTCTGCAGCATCCCGGCTGCGGGCAATTTCATCTTGTACTTCTGTTAGTAAAGGCTGAATGTTTGGCGCACTGGCATAGCTTAGACTGGTATCCCGGTTAATTAATGACTTTAGCACTTGTGCTATCTGGATATGCTGTGTTGTAAATTGGCGTCGAATCATCACTATTGATGTCAGCGCAATAATGCCAAATAACGTCAGTAGAGCAGAGCCCGGCAGTAACCAACGGTCAAATATTGGGTTTGGCTCGGCCATTGAGTTATAAAGACTAGAGTGTTGCCAGTTTGCCATGACTCCCGAGACTAACAAGCCAACGGAAACGATGAGAGTCATCAACCACATCATCATGGCCTTCATAAGCCGTATTTCTCCATCCGCCGGTACATAGCGCCGCGGGTAAGGCCGAGGGCTTTAGCCGTATGACTGATATTACCCCGGAAGAACTGCAGCGCTTGCTGAATGGTTTTACGCTCAACATACTCAAGCAGGAATGGATTGGCTTCGGCATCGTCGGTAGCAGAAGGTGTATTCGCGTTAGTTTTTGTACTTCCCGCTGAGGGAGTGAACTCAAGATACTGGTCATCGGCTAGTACCACCGCACGTTCAATGCTATGCGCTAATTCACGCACATTACCAGGCCACTGGTAGCTACGTAGCCATTTGCGATCCGAATCTTTAATGCTCAACCCACTGCGACCGTAGTGTGCGGTATAACGATCGCAATACCAGTCGAGCAGTAAGTCTATATCACTGCCACGTTCACGCAGCGGTGGTAGCTGTATCTCTACGGTGTTGATGCGATAAAACAGATCCTGACGAAACAAGCCTTCAGCAACCTGTTGATGCAGGTTTTCGTTGGTTGCACTGATCAAGCGGATATCAATAGGTGTTGGCGTGGTGGCTCCCAATGCAGTAACGGAGCGATTTTGCAGCGCGGTGAGCAGCTTCCCTTGCTGAACTAAAGGCAAATTACCCAGCTCATCAAGGAACAAGGTGCCCTGACTGGCATGCACCAAGCGTCCTGGACTGTCTTGAGCAGCACCGGTAAAGGCCCCTTTTCTATAGCCAAACAGCTCACTCTCAAACAGGTTGTCGGGAAGGGTACCCATATCGACACTGACAAAGTGCTGTTTGCTGCGCTGAGACAATTGATGAATTTGCCGCGCGACCACTTCTTTACCCGTTCCACTTTCTCCCAGAATCAGGACATTGGCGCCACTGCCCGCCACTTTTTCGATCATCTGCTTAACGGCACGCATCGGCTCGCTGTCGCCAATCAATGGCGTTTCACCGTCGGCCTGAGTGGAGGACGATGATGGATCAACAAGGGTTTGAGAGCCGGTGCTTTTAACTGCATTCTTTACCGCACTCTTAACTGCACTGTCTACCGCCGTAATTAACTGCTGGTTGTCCCAGGGTTTGGCAATAAAGTCCTTTGCGCCAAGATGCATAGCTCTGACTGCCAGACTGACATCGGCGTAGGCCGTCATCATTATCACCGGTAACTGAGGGTGGGCTGCGATGATTTGTTTTAAATAGAAAATACCTTCTTCGCCACTGCTGGAATCGCGGGTGAAGTTCATGTCGAGCAGCACTAAATCAATCTCGTTGACTTTAAGCACACCCATCAACTCGGTTGGGTTTGCTAAAGTCAGCACGTCATCAACGTGGTGTTTTAGACACAGTCGACACGCGGTAAGAATATCCTGATTGTCGTCAACCACTAGCACGCGAGGCATACAGTCCCTTATCTTTGACGCTTTTGATAAAGAGCTATCTAAGCGGAAATTGGTCAGCGGGTCAAAGAAAGATTTGCAGGTATCCACGAATGGACACTAGTGTGTGCTATTAGTGGACACCTGGAAAGAGTGGTTAACAATAACTTATTGATTTTTATTAATTATTTAGTTGGCACGAAATTAGTATAACTCGCAGCATGATGTTACTGCGAGATAGGCTATGGACAAACAATTAGAGAAGAACCGATTCCCCCTTAAGAAGCTTAGCATTACCGGCTTCATCCTGATTTTGATTGCTGTTGTCGCGTGGCAGCTCAATTCGTCAGAAAGTAGTTTACGTAGCACGCTCACGATGCAGGACATTAGTCTTGCGACTGTCGAGCCGCGCGTATTGCGTGAAAGTATCAGCCTGCGTGCCAGTGCCGTACCACAGCAAACCGTATTTTTAGACCTTACCGATGGTGGCCGAGTAGAAGAACGTTTTGTGCAGCAGGGCAGCTACGTAGAAAAGGGCGAACCTTTGGTACAACTGAGCAATACCAATTTGCAGTTGGACCTTATTAGTCGGGAAGCTCAGGTCACTGAACAGATGAACTTTCTGCGTAACACCCAGATGACCATGGAAACCAACCGGCTTAACTTACAGCGCGACATTCTGGATCTGAAATATCAAATTCAGACGCTAAAACGCCATATTGCTCAAAGCGAGGAATTACACGCCCGCTCGATGGTGTCAGATGAAGAGTTGACCAGCCTGCGTGAAAAACTGGATTACCAGCAAGGCCTGCTCGAACTGGCTCGTCAACGTCAAAACACGGAAGAAACAATTCGCGAGCTGCAATTAAACCAGCTTGAAGACAGTGTCGGCATGCTGACCCGTAACCTGGAGTTTGCCCGCCAGAATGTCAATAACTTACTGATTCGTGCGCCTATTAGCGGTTATTTGAGTGAATTTAACGTTGAAAAAGGCGAATCGCGCGCAGCTGGTAGTCGCCTGGGTCAGATTGATTTACCTGAACGCTACAAGTTGGTCGCCAGCATTGACGAGTTTTATCTTAACCGGATTCAATTGGGTATGGCTGCCAGCGCTGAGGTTGGAGGAAAAACACTGGCTTTACAGGTGGATCGTATCGATAGTCGGGTCACTAATAGCCAGTTTCAAATCGAGTTTAACCTCACCGACGACATTCAGATGACCCGCGGCCAGTCGTTTAACCTGACGTTGCACCTGGAAAAAGATGAACAGCAACGCTTGGCGATTCCGCGTGGCCCGTTTTTACAGGAAGGTGGCGGGCATTTTGTTTATGTGTTTGACGAAGACTCGCTTAGCGCTGTGCGGACTCCAGTGCGTCTGGGACGTCAGACCCCGCAATGGGTTGAAATTTTAGAAGGTGTGTCTGAGGGCACAAAAATCATTACATCTAGCTATCGCGACTTCCAACAAGCCGATAGTATTCAGTTACAACAATAAGGATAACCGCCATGACAGATTCACTCATCAGCCTGGATAAAGTGTCTCGTGTATTTCGTACCGAGCAGCTTGAAACCACGGCTTTGAATGCCATTAACCTGAATATCCAGGCCGGTGACTTTGTCGCTATTATGGGGCCTTCAGGTTGTGGTAAGTCGACTCTGCTGAGTATCTTAGGCATGCTTGATTCACCAACCTCTGGTGCGTATCAGTTTAAAGGTACCGACATTGCTGCTTATAATGAGCGTAAGCTGGCAGATCTGCGGAAATCTGCGCTTGGCTTTGTGTTCCAGAGTTTTAACCTGATTGACGAGCTGAGCGTACGTGAGAACGTAGAGCTGCCACTGCAATATCTTGGCCAGCCCCGGCAACAGCGCCGCGCCCGTGCTGAGGAAATTCTTAAACGAATGAACATTGATCATCGTGCTGACCATCGGCCGATTCAGCTCTCCGGCGGTCAGCAACAGCGGGTGGCCGTGGCGCGGGCACTGGTGATTAATCCGGCGGTTATTCTCGCCGATGAGCCCACCGGTAACCTCGACTCGAAGAACAGTGACGATGTGATGCAGCTATTACGGCAGTTGAATAAAGAGGGCACCACCATTGTTATGGTCACTCACTCTGAGCATGAAGCCCGTTATGCCAGCCGCATTGTGCGTATGCTGGATGGACGTATTGTCTCTGAAAACGTGAGCGATAACGTTAGTTATAGCAACAATGAGGTCGCTGGTGAGGTGAGCCATGCGTGAGCAAGTCTCTATGTTTACCAGTTATATAAAAACCGGCTTGCGCGCGCTATTGCGCCAAAAAGTTCACCTAGCGCTGAATTTAATTGGACTATCGGTAGGTTTAGCCGCTGCTGTATTGATATTGCTTTATGTGCAGTTCGAGCGTGGTTATGACCAGATGCACCCAGAGGCCGAGCAGACCTATCGGGTTGAACAATTCTTTGTGCCGCTGGAGCAACGGTTCCCCATCAGCAGCCCGGCCATCATTGATGAGTTTCAGGCGTTTGACTCGCGCATTGAAGGCACCCGAATGTTTAAAGATTCGGTGAATGTACGTCCGCAAAGCGCACGGTTGCCACTAGAGCTTGATTCCCTCGCCATAGAACCTAACTTTGCTGATTATTTTACCTTTGACACTATCGCGGGTGATTTTGACCGGATGCTCAGTGACCCCGGTTATATAGCCTTGTCGCTCGAACAGTCCCGACGTTTGTTTGGGCGTAGCGACAGTGTTGGCGAAAGACTGACCAGTGAGAATAGGGTGTTCAAGGTGGCTGCTATTGTTGAGTTTCCGGAGCAAAGTCATTTTCACGTGGATTCCTTACGTTTAGTCTCTGACAAGAGTCTCAGCGAACCTTTGAGTCTGAACAACGCTTATGTGTATGTGCGGATTCCGGCTGATGTTCATCTTGAAAGGCTAGTGGAAAGTGTGTCGCAGGCGCTGAATAATAAGGCCTATAACGGTCGGACTATGTCGCATATTCGCTTACGCGGCCTCACCGACATTCACCTGCATTCGCAACTGGCGCATGAATTTAAAACCAATGGTTCGCAGGCAACCTTGCTAACGGCGTCAGTGCTGGCTGGGTTACTGCTGTTGGTCGCGAGTATTAATTTTATCAACATGAGTATTGCCCGCTCGGGTAACCGCGCCAAAGAGGTTGGTGTGCGAAAAACATTAGGCGCTAGCCGCTGGCAGTTATTTAGTCAGTTTATGGTTGAGTCGCTGATGGTGACTTTCATTGCCGGCTTTATTGCCGCGGTGATAGTAGAGCTCAGTGTTGGTGCCTTTAGTGGTTTGGTCAACCGGCCGATTAACCTTGAGTATTTTGGGAGCTTCGGCGCGTTGCTGTTGCTGTGCAGTACCATGATTGGTTTGTTAGCGGGTATTTACCCCGCGCTGTTTATCTCGGCGTTTAATGCCAAACGGGTACTTAGCGGCGATTTGCAGTGCGGTACCACTGCGGTGTGGGTACGCAAGGGGTTATTGGTGGCGCAGGGCGCTATTACCGTCGCGTTGCTGATTGGTAGCGCGATACTTCAGCAGCAGCTCGATATTCTGCTCAATCAGGACACGGGTTATCAAACCGAAACGCGGCTGATGGTGCATGGCATTAATAACGAGCAACTGTTGTGGTCAGACAATCAAAGCTTGATGACGGATATCGCCGCAGTACCTGGCGTGCAGGCAGCAAGTGCAATGGATATTGACCTTACCCAAACATACTCTCAAGTGTCATCGCTGCGCATTCCGGGTCAGACCGAAGCAGATAGCTTACCACCCGTGGCGAGTTTGGGTGCTGGCTACAATTTTGCTGAAACCATCGGATTGCGTTTACTGGCAGGGCGCGACTTCGATTCCGAGCGTCAGACAGACTGGTTTACCACGGGCGAATTGCGAGGCACCGCGTCGGCAATTATTACTGCGTCACTGGCGCGTCAGGCGGGCTACAATAACCCGGATGAAGTCATTGGTAAGCACTGGATGGTTGATGACATGATGCCGACGGAACTTCATATTGTCGGCGTTGTTGATGACTTTCAGGTTGGCACTGCGCTACGGCGAATGGAACCCGCGGTTATCATTGCCGGACGTTCACCGATGGCATTTGGCAATATGATCATTCACCTGGAACCCGCCACGGCGCTGAGCACACGCGCGGAAATTGAAACCATGTTGCAGCAACGACTCAACCGCATGGATATACGTACCTCCTGGCTCGGCGCTGATTTTACTGCCATGTACCACAACCAGGAGCGGCAGCGTACCATTATTATGCTGTTTGCGGGCTTAGCGATACTCCTCACTTGCGTTGGGCTCTTTGGTCTTGCTGCATTCAGCGCAGAGCAACGCTGCAAAGAAGTCGCGATGCGAAAAGTACTTGGTGCCAAGCGCATGCAAATCGTCAATACATTGGCTAAAGAGTATATGGTGCTTATGGCTATCAGCGTTTTAGTTGCATTGCCCGGCACCTACTTTTTAGTTGAGTGGTGGCTTTCTGGCTTTAATGTACGTGCAAGCCAAAGCGCATTTTTATATATAGGCGCCGCGGCACTTACCTTTGCTATTTGCTGGCTCACAGTGGCAGGTATTAGTATGCGGGTGGCTAGCCGTAAGCCCGGGTTGGTGTTGCGCCAGTTTTGATGAGGATTTTACCTGAAAAGAAAAATTAAGTTCTGCTCATTAAAGTGCAGGGAGCCAGCGGTAAAGGCTCCCTGAATTTTTCATAAAAATTCTGACGCCAGAAAAACGATAAGGGCTGCCACGCAGGGGAACAGCAGAAACCATTGCGGGCGCAGCAATATGCCAGTAGCAGTGCTGATATAAAACAACAGCCATAAAACCCATTGGCTTTCTGTAAAAATCCCTGATGCCAGAACAAGCAATGTTCCTGTCAGCGCTTTAAAAAAGGCGTAAATAACACTTTTTCCCAACTGCACCGATTGACTCTCGGGCAGGCTGGTGAGGTACAGTTGATACTGTTTTCTAAGTGCCTGGGTCCCGAATAAGCTACTTGCCAATAATAATGCGCTAACAAAGCTGACTAAATTGAGGAGATAAGGTTGTACCTCCGGCTCTAGCTGCGAGGCGCTGAGGCGGGTCAGGGCTATAAGCAGTAATAGCGACACCAGTCTTAATTTCTCCCCGTTAGGTGATGCGATGTCGGCTTGTAAAAGGAATCGATAAAACCCCTCTGGCCAGTTGCCGAGCTTTATTGAGAAGGTTGGTATCAACCGTTCGGCTACAATTACGGCACCCCATAGCATTAGCCATTCAGGTTTAGTCAGCTCATAAGGTAAGACGAAAGCAAGAAACGGAAAAATGAGCAGGCTGAGCCATGGCAGTTTATTTTTAACGGCTATAATGGCGTAATAAGCTGCGAGCACCACAACACCCGATAAAGGGATGAGCTCCTTCCAAAGCACCCAGTCGCCGGATATCAGTCTGCCGCTTTGCTGAAACAACACAATGAGCAGCAGTACTAATGGACCGAGGATAAAGAAGTTTGCGCCGTACATCATCAACCCAAGATTACTAGCGGATTTGACCACCGGCTTAATGGGAAGCGATTTCAGGTAAAGTTGGTAATGAGTGGCGCAAATGCCAGCACGCTGAAAACTCACCCAACTAAACAGCAAGAGCAGATAGCCCCATAGCGTGTTCAGAAAGACCGGAGCGCTGGTTTCAGGGCTGGCCATGACGCCTATCGACAGAAGCGGCATCATTATCAGAGCGGGCAGAGCAAGAGGAAACAAAGCCACTAAGCCCGTACTAATTTGCCGTAAGCTGTCGAGCCATTGCTTTAACGACTGGTGATAAACTCTAACCCGAAATAACCAGTAGCTCACATGCCACCGCTAATCAGGTTTTGCAGCGGAATATGCTGCACGTCACTATTATCCCAAAACTCACTTTCGTGGCTTGCCATGACAATCTGACCCGGATAATTGATAATAAGCTCTTTAAGTGTCTCGCGGGACCGCTCATCCAGCCCATTACTGGGCTCATCTAAAAGCAATAAGCCGGGTTGATGCATTAAAGCGGTGATTAAACTCAGTTTCTTATAATTGCCTAAGGATAAATTTGCCACTTTAGTGGTTAAATATTCCTCTAACCCGAATTTTGTTATCCACGTTTCGTAAGCACGACAACCGAACTGAAGCGCATGAAAATTCAGGAGTTCCTTGAGCGTCATAAAAGTGGGTAAGGCGACTTTGCTGGCGCTTATTCCAATGTTTTGCTTACTGCCCGGCAGAACAACACTTTGCTGTTGAAAGGTAATATTGCCTTCCCGGGGTGTGATCAGGCCTGCGGCCAATAACAACAGCGTGGTTTTACCCACTCCGTTGGGGCCGGTAACGCACACGCGGGGCGCTTCAATCGTTAAGGATAAATTGCGAAAGACACACTGATGTCCGTGGTACTGGCTGACCTGATTGAAAACTAACAAAGGTGTTAATCCCTTAACTGACTGATAATGCTTTTATATAGTGCCTTTTTGTAATAAGAAATAATACCCTAACGGTAGGGTTCAACCGGTTAATTGCTCTACTATGCGGCAACCAGCTTCTTAACCTTGAGTTCTTTGCGATGTTGCTCAGCATGCCAGAGTTCATATTGGGACTGTTGCTTTAGCCAGCTTTCTGCCGAAGTATTAAATGCAATTGAGAGTCTGATAGCCATTTCAGGGCTAATACCAGCCTTGCCGTTCAGAACAGCACTTAACGTTTTTCGGCTTACGCCCAAAGCTTCCGCAGCAGCGGTTACAGATAAGCCAAGAGGTTCGAGACAAAGCTCCCGTACAACTTCGCCAGGGTGGGGTGGATTGTGCATTAACATAGGAATACCTCAGTGATAATCTTCATAATTTACTATTTCGGCGTCTCCATCCTCAAATCGGAAGGTCACGCGCCAGTTTCCGCTAACTGTCACTGACCAAATTCCAGAGCGGTTACCGGAAAGCTCATGGAGTCGAAGACCTGGTAAATCCATATCTTGAGCGCTTGATGCCGCATTAAGCCTACCAAGAATAAGTTGGAGTCTCTTTTCATGAGCGGCCTGGATTCCTGCGGTGCTACCGAACCTGAAGAACTTAGCCAAACCTTTGTGTTTGAAGTTTCGGATCACAACTGAACTGTAACTTGTAACGTATCGGGTGTCAATTTTTCCAGCTTCTGCATATTACGCATGTGCACCTTGCCCGAAAAGTCATTCATCGTCGGGCTCTTCCCGAATTCGTAAAAAGCTGGCAAAGCGTGGCACTCCGTTATTGGTGTAGCCATGGTATTTGTAGGTTATTGTACTACCTATAGGCGGAGGGTTCGCCCGTTCGGCATCGGTGAATCCGGTGCCAATAGAAAACTCAATACCTTGTTGGTTGCGCACTCGCAGAGCGCCGAGCATATCTGTATATTTGCCTTTGCCGGGTAAATGCGAAATCACTACAGCTTCGTCGTCGAAATAGGGCTTTAACTTCAATAACGAACTGCTTCTGCCGGTTTGGTGAGTTGCCTTTGCCAAGTGCAGCATCAGGCCTTCCGCCCCATGCTCAACCACGGCCTGAAGATGTTCGCTTAGCGCATGGTTGGAATGAAACCGCTGTTGTTTTACCGCCTTAATGTGTTCTGCATCTATTTGCCCGATAAGGTTTGAGTAGTTTTTGTAACGCTGCTCAAATGGAAGCGCTTTATCGGGCATATCAAACACCATATAACTGACCTGACGCCAGGCGTTATTGTCAGGAATCTGAGTTCGCACAATTGAGCTTAAGTTTTCGAAGTTCTGGCGTTGTGTCCATAATTCTCCGTCTAGCCAGACCGCGGGTAATGGCGCTGTAAACCAATCAGGAGCTGATATCGGGTTGCCTTGCCGGGTCAGCAGTTGTTCGCCGGTCCAGATGGCCCTTATACCGTCATATTTTTCACTGACTAAGTAGTCTTTAACCGGGGTGGTCGTGTCCTGTTCATACACTTTTGCCAGCTGGGTTTGCGGTGAATCTTGTAAAGCCAGTGCCGGACAGGCGAAAAAGGCGGTGAGATAAAGAACAACTGCATAAACGAGATGAACTTTAAAGAGTTTTGGCATCCTTGCCTCCTTACTTTCCAGTTAGTTCCAGCGCCTCTGCGCCAGCGTTTCGTTTAGATACTAGCACTGGGTATTAAAGTTAGCAGCGTGGTAATGTCGTATTCTGAAAGAGGCAACATCTTAATGAACGCTGGTGGCTGTATCATAAAACGCCATTAACTCAGGTTGGTGTTCCCGAGCAGAGCTTGCAAACCGACTTTTGAACTACAGCATGAATCGAATACGAAAAAATACCGTATAAGAACATGAAACTCGAAAAACGGTGGTTCTAATGTCAGAGCAAAACTCGAAACTTGTTATTTTTTATGATGGCGGATGCCCCTTGTGCGTTAAGGAGATGCGGCATTTAAGGAAACTGGATGAACAAAGAAAAATCCAGTTTGAGAATATTAATGAGCCGGACTTTAATCAGCGCTACCCTGCGGTGGATGTCGCTAAAGCGAACCAGTATCTGCACGGGCAGAGCCGCTCTGGTGAAATGATTTACGGACTGGATGTCACCCACGCTGCCTGGTCGCAGGTAGATAAAGGCTGGATGATTGCGCCGCTGCGCTGGCCAGCTATTCGTTGGTTTGCTGATAAAGCCTACTTATTCTTTGCGCGCTACCGCAACCGCATTTCAAAGCTCTTAACAGGTAAAGAACGTTGCTCGCAGTGCTCTATTGACTGATATACTTGAACCGAAAAAAATTATAATAAGAGTATTTTCAACATGAAAAAGCGATATTTAGCCTTACTGCTAACACCAATAGCAGGCGTTGCAGCTCAACAACTCTCTGAGCAAGCTCCTAAAGTTACGGCACAGCAATTTGTGAATTTGCAGCAAGGAGAAACAGCACACCCTGGGTTTCGTCGAGCGCACGCGAAAGGCATTTGTGTCACGGGCGAATTCCGCTCTAATGGAAAATTAGTGGAGTATTCAGAAGCGTCGCTATTTGAAACCGGCGCAATACCTTTTACCGGACGGTTTTCGGTAGCCGGTAATAACCCAACCGCGCCCGATTTGAAAGCTCCGGTACGCAGTTTTGCTTTGAGCTTTGCCACGAGCTCGACCGAGCAATGGCGTATTGCAATGAATACTCCGCCAGTTATGGCGGTTAAAGATCCTCATACTTTTTATCAGCAAATTCAGGCCATTCAGGCTGGCTCCGAAGCAATACAAGCGTTTTTTGCGGAGCATCCGGAAACCAGCGAATTTTTGAATTGGAAAGCCCAGTACCAGCCTAGTGGCAGTTTTGCCGCCGAAATCTACAACAGCATTAACGCGTTTTATTTGGTTAACTCCGCGGGTGAAAAGCAAGCCGTGCGCTGGGCTATGCAGCCAAGTGTTGCTGTCTCAGCTGACAATTTAGAGGGCGTGGATGCGCTGCATGAAGAAATTACTCATCGGGTAGCGAAAGAAAATGTCGTTTTTGACTGGGTTTTTACCTTGGCAAATGATGAAGATGACGAGAATAATCCGACCCAGGCATGGCCGGACAGTCGAAAGCAGATTATTGCCGGGCAGGTAGTCATTACCGCAGTAACGCCACAGCTAGAGGGCGAATGTCATGGTATCAATTACGACCCACTGGTGCTGCCAACGGGTATTGAAGCAACGCGCGACCCGATACTTCGAGCTCGCTCTGCTGCTTATGCGGAGTCCTATCGACGCAGAGCAAAAGAAGCGTTAATGGGTGAGTTGGAGGAACCGGGCAATGAGTAATACACAAAAGTTTTCGTTATCGATGCGCTTGTTTCACTGGGCAATGGCAGCTTTGATTATTTCGATGCTGGCGGCGGGTTTATTAATGGTTCGTTCACTGGAACCCTGGCAGTTGACTATTTTGACGGTACATAAAGCCTTCGGTGTTGTGGCTGCCGTGCTGGTTATTGCCCGCTTAGTGAATCGTTTTTTTCATCAGATTCCGGCATTGCCAAATGATTTATCTAATCTGCAAAAATTTGTCGCTCAGGCTGCTCATTGGCTACTCTATTTACTGTTGTTCGCCATGCCAATTTCAGGGTATCTAATGCAATATTTTGCGGCGCGGCCAGCTGATGTCTTTGGCTGGTTCCGCTTGCCGGCGGCACTGAATGTGGATATCCAGACCTATGCGCTTTTTCGAGAGTTGCACGGCTGGCTGGCGTTAGCATTGGTTGCTTTAGTTGCCTTGCATATTGCAGCGGCTTTGCATCACCATTTTATTCGCAAAGATAATGTTCTGAAGAGCATGCTTTAGTCGGGTATAAACTACCGCTGTTTATACTGTGTTGGACAGTAGCCGCGGGACACTCCAGCGGGACGCAGTTTGCGATGCTTAGTATTGCGTCCCGAAACCCGTTCGCGCCAGAGTCGAAAGCTGCTGGGTTTTAGCTGAGAGCGCATAAACTTAATGACCTGTTTTTCTTTTAGGCCAAACTGCTCTTCAATGGCTTCAAATGGCGTGCGGTCTTCCCACGCCATTTCGATAATTCGGGATTGCTCCGATTCAGTAAGTTCCATAAACAGCCCACTTAAATGCTTTCATTGAGTTACGCTTACGCGCTTTAATCGGATCTTTATTTTGCTTAACGAAACCTCTGATTGAAGCTGACGACTGGGCGCTTTGGTGGTTAAATAAGACTAATCGATATCAGGAACAAGCAGTAACTGTCATGGCCGACACGCAGTACATAACCAAAAATCGCCTTTCTCAGGAAGTAAACCAAGTCCGTTTATGGGCTGCTATTATCGGCGCTCCTATTGCGGGCTTTTGGGTGTATCAATTGCCAAACTTCTGGTGGATTATTGGGTTAGTTTATCTATTCGCTATTATTGGTGCGGCATCCACTAAGCGCTCGAGTGCTAAAGGCGAATTAAAAACCCTGAAGCTTTTAAAGAAGCAGATTCATGTTTTGGCGGAGCATCTTAAGAAAAACCGGGCATCAACCTGGATAGATGGCGTAGTGTTTTTCTCTCACCGCAGCGCGCGGGTTAAGTTGTCTTCTCCGCCCAGTGTACCGGTTATTGAGCGCAAAGGCTTGGTTGAGTATATTTTGAATTATCAGCCTAAACGCCTGCCTGCGAATCTTGAGAAAGTTGTTCAGCAATTAATCACGCTTAAACAAGTGCTAGAGAAATGAATCAAAACCAAAGCTCCAAAGAAAAATTTAATCAATACATTATAAAAATTCCGAAATGGTTTCGATTTGCCCTGGTCTTTCTTCCCTATTTGGCCTTGTTTTATTTTGATTTAGGATTTTGGGGACAGTTATATGGGGCTATGCTGGTTTTGTTGGCTTTTTATATTCACCCTGACGCTTTTGCAAGTAACTCCCATAACATAAGCGAAGTAAAAAATATGATGGCCTTGCTTGATGTACAAGGTGAGCAATTGCGGGTCGGTCTTGAGCAAGTGCCAGCTAAAAAGTTAAAGCGAGTGGCTGTTGGTGAATACGATAAAAACTTCGCTATTTTGAGCTTCCCTTTTAATTACCAAATCAGCCATCATTATGTGTTTCCAATTCAGCAATTTGATTCCGTCCAGAACTTCTTTAAGACGAACTACCCTCAGGTTGAGCTAATCACCTAATTCTTCACACCTTTGCCATAACTTATTAACAAAACAGTAACAAAGTTCTTTTAATGTGGCCTTGCGTGTGGTAGTTATGAATTGTGGCTTTTTTGTTAAAAAACAGATTTGTCACAGCGCTAATACCATAATTAGAAAAGTTGTATCAAAAAGAACAGAGGTCATACCATGGATAATTCAGAAGAACTGCAAAAGGTAAATGACAAGTCTGGTAAAGGTCGCGCCGGAAAACGTAAGTGGCGTGAAATAGAACAACTGAAGGAAAAGTACCGGTTACGGGAAGAACTCTCTGATATGGACTACTCGCTAGATCTCGATTTGGAAGAAATCGAATTATAAAAAAGAACGCCGTCTGGGTAACCTCAGACGGCGTTTTTGCTTTTCGGCTTACTGCTCTTTAGTTATCAAAGAGCTCAGCGAATTTGTGCCAGCATTTGTTTTAATGCTTTCGGCGCACCGGCTGCTATGTTGCCTGACTGAATGTAGTTGTGGCCGCCCTGAAAGTCGCTGACGATGCCTCCGGCTTCGCGCACCAATAATTCGCCGGCCAACATATCCCAGGGCTTAAGACCCATTTCCCAGAATGCATCGTGGCGTGCGGCAGCAACGTAGGCTAAATCTAGTGCGGCTGCGCCCGCACGACGAATATCGGCGCAATGCTCAAACAAGGTACTGAACATTTCCAAATATTCGGGCATACGGCTTTTCATTTTAAACGGGAAGCCGGTGGCCAGAATGGCGCCTTTCAATTCTACTTTAGGTGAAATACGCAAGCGACGACCATTTAACTGCGCACCCGCGCCGCGAGTTGCGGTGAACAATTCTTCGCGCATAGGATCGTAAACAACGGCCTGTTGAACAGAGCCTTTGTGAAGCAAAGCTATAGAAATACAAAAGTGAGGGATACCGCGCATGTAATTGGTGGTGCCGTCGAGCGGATCAATAACCCATTGAAAATCGTTGTCTTTTCCCGTTTGAGTACCGCTTTCTTCTGCAATGATGCCGTGATCAGGATAAGACTTTTTGATGGTGTTGATAATTGCCTGTTCTGCGGCTTTATCCATATCTGTTACCCAGTCGTTTAAGCCTTTTGATTCGGCTTCAATGGGGCTTCCCTGGTCGAAATTTTTAACTAGAATTTTGCCGGCTGCACGCGCTGCGCGCACCGCAATATTTAACATCGGATGCATACCAATTACCTGTGCTGTAAAAGAACAATTTTCGGTCGCGGATCATACCAGTGTTACGGTATCATGCCAAACTTTTCCATAAGCCGAGAAAAACCTGAGGAAAACGCGATGCTTGATAACATACGTATTGTTCTGGTGAACACGTCCCACACCGGAAACATTGGTTCTGTTGCCCGCGCCATGAAAACTATGGGGCTGTCTAAACTTACTTTAGTTGACCCTGTGCAGGAGCCTGACAGCCATGCATCGGCGTTAGCAGCAGGTGCAACGGATATTCTGGCATCGGCGACTATTGTAGACACGTTGCAGGAAGCCATTGCTGACTGCGGGTTGGTTATTGCAACCAGTGCCCGCAACCGAACACTGGACTGGCCTTTACTGGGTCCGCGGGATTGTGCTACCAAGGTTTTAGATGAAGCAGGAAAACATCAGGTCGCTTTGGTCTTTGGCCGCGAAAACAGCGGACTGACTAACGAAGAGTTGCAGCTAAGCCAGTTTCACCTGCATATACCGACTAACCCGGATTACAGCTCGCTGAACTTAGCGATGGCGGTACAAACGGTGAGTTACGAGTTGCGCATGCAATGGTTGGCGTCGAAACAACGGGCTACCGGAGACTTGCCGGAATACCCGCGAGCTGAAGATTTAGAACGGTTTTACCAGCACCTTGAAACAACCTTAGGTGATACTGGATTTATTGTTCCTCAGCACCCCGGGCAGGTAATGACAAAGTTACGTCGTTTATTTAACCGCGCCCGGCCGGAGGAAAATGAAATTAATATTTTACGGGGTATGTTGGCTTCGATTGATAAATCGACAGGTAATACTTGACTAAAACAGTCGGGAATGTAGAATTTGCCAGTAATAATAATAATCAATTAAACAGCAGAGGAACTATCATGCGCCTGACGTCAAAAGGTCGATACGCAGTCACAGCTATGCTGGATGTTGCGCTTTTCACGGCGAATGGCCCCGTGCCGTTAGCGGACATTTCTGAGCGTCAGGGCATATCACTGTCTTATTTGGAGCAATTATTCGCACGTTTGCGCAAGCATGGATTAGTCGACAGCGTACGCGGTCCCGGTGGTGGTTATCGCTTAGGTTGTTTGCCGACAGATATTTCTGTCGGAGCAGTTATTCATGCCGTAGATGAATCCATTGATGCCACCCGCTGTCAGGGAAAAGCCAATTGTCAGGGCGGCGAGCGTTGTTTAACGCATTCTTTGTGGGAAGGTCTGAGTGAGAGAATTGCTGACTTTCTGGATGGAATTACGTTAGCTGAACTCATGAATAAGCAGGACGTTGGTAACGTTCTGCACCGACAAAGCTCGCTGCATAATCACAATGAAGAAGAGATTAAGTTAAACTCTCACCTATAATACCACCTTTAGATTGTCAGGAGCCTCCAGTGCCTAAGTTACCGATTTATTTCGATTATGCTGCAACTACGCCGGTTGATCCTGTTGTTGCAGAGAAAATGATGGGTTGTTTAACTCAGGACGGACTTTTCGGCAACCCGGCGTCGCGCTCTCATAAATACGGTTGGCAGGCTGAAGAAGCGGTTGATATTGGTCGTCATCAAGTGGCGGAGCTTATCAATGCCGACGCGCGTGAAATTGTATTTACCTCCGGGGCAACCGAGTCAGATAACCTGGCGATAAAAGGCGCAGCTCAGTATTACTCCGCTAAAGGAAAGCACATTATTACCTTGAAAACCGAGCATAAAGCGGTACTGGACACTTGTGCTCAGATGGAGAAAGAAGGTTTTGAAGTCACATACCTGGACGTTGGTAGTGACGGTTTGCTGGATATGGATAAGTTCCGCTCAGCCTTGCGAGAAGATACTGTGCTGGTCAGCGTTATGCTGGTGAACAACGAAATTGGCGTTATTCAGGATATAGCGGCTATTGGCGATTCATGCCGCGAAAATGGCACCTTGTTTCATGTGGATGCTGCGCAAGCCTCCGGTAAAGTGCCTATGGATATGGCCAAGCTGCCAGTTGATTTAATGTCTCTTTCCGCTCATAAAATGTATGGACCTAAAGGCATTGGTGCATTGTATGTGCGTCGTGCGCCCAGGGTTCGCTTGCTGGCACAAATGCACGGTGGCGGTCATGAGCGCGGTATGCGTTCAGGTACGTTACCCACTCATCAAATTGTTGGTATGGGTGTGGCGGCGGAAATGGCGCGTAATGAGTTGGAGCTGGAACCTGCACGAATTGAAAACTTGCGTCAGCGATTATGGACAGGAATTAGCCCGTTGCAAGGTGTGACCTTAAATGGCTCAGAGCAGCAACGCGTGCCACATATTACGAATATCAGTTTTGCCGGAGTCGATGGCGAACTGTTGTTAATGGCATTAAAAGATCTCGCGCTCTCTTCAGGCTCTGCCTGCACTTCGGCCAGTGTTGAACCTTCGTATGTCTTAAGCGCGTTAGGGGTTAAACACGAACTGGCAATGAGCTCGCTGCGTTTTAGTATCGGTCGTTACACGTCCGAAGATGATATCGACAGTGCAGTAGAACTCATCCTCCGCACTATCGGTACTTTAAGAGGTGCTGCTTAGTCTTTCAGCAGACCCGCAAAGGTTTTACGGAATTTAGCCAGCTTCGGTGAAATGACCGCCTGACAATAGGGGTTTTCCGGGTTTCTGGCGTAGTAGTTTTCGTGATAATCCTCTGCCGGATAAAACGTGCCCAGCTCCGTTACCTCGGTTACGATAGGGTCTGCAAATGCATTGTCAGCTTCTAGCTCTGCAATAATTTTTTCGGCTTCCCGCTTTTGCTCATCGTTATGATAGAAAATTGATGTGCGATATTGCGTACCGACATCATTGCCCTGACGGTTTACCTGAGTCGGATCGTGCAGGGTGAAAAAGATTTCTAAGATTTGACGGTAAGAGATCTGCTCCGGATCGTACTCGAGTTGTGCGACTTCGGCATGACCGGTTGCACCACTGCAAACCTGCTCGTAGGTTGGATCAGTTGTATGACCGCCAGTGTATCCTGACTTAACAGACTGAATGCCTTTTACTTGCAAGAAGGCAGACTCAACACACCAGAAGCAGCCGCCGCCGAGAGTGGCTTGTTCGTATTCATTGCTCGCCATGTAATAACTCCTTATCGTTAAATGGACGTCTATATGGCTAATTTGTAATATCATCCTAGCTTAGAGTCAGTGAAAAAACAATCACTGGGTATTCGATTTTTGTGCTGATCTCACGTATAATCCGCGCGACTAACTTATCCCTTATATTTATTGGAGTTTATAACCATGGCTTTAGAGCGTACTCTATCAATCATCAAGCCTGATGCAGTTGCAAAAAACTTAATTGGCGCTATCTACAACCGTTTTGAATCTGCGGGTCTTCGCATTGTTGGTGCTAAAATGATGCACTTAAGCAAAGAACAGGCGGAAGGTTTTTACGCGGAACATAAGGAACGTCCTTTCTTCGGTGCTTTAGTTGAATTTATGACTTCAGGTCCTATCGTTGTTCAGGTTCTGGAAGGCGAAGATGCGGTTCGTAAAAACCGTGACATCATGGGTGCGACAAATCCAGCAGAAGCACTGGCAGGAACTATCCGTGCCGACTATGCTGAAACTATCGACGAAAATGCGGTACATGGTTCAGATGCAACTGAATCTGCGGCGCGCGAAATTGCGTATTTCTTCAGTGACGAAGAAGTTTGCCAGCGCACTCGCTAAGACATAAAAAAGATGTAGCCTGATGCTATTGCATCAGGTCACATCCTGACGTAAACGTCAGGCTACACGTAAGAAAACCGGAGCTTTATGACCAACGCAATTGATAAAAAAGTGAACTTACTCGACCTGAATCGTGAAGGGGTTAAAGAATTCTTTCGTGAAATGGGTGAGAAACCGTTTCGTGCGGAACAGGTGATGAAATGGTTGTATCATTTTTGTGTCGATGACTTTGATGAGATGACCAATCTCAATAAAGCTCTGCGTGAAAAACTCAAGCAGGTTGCCGAAATACGTGCTCCTGAGGTTCGCGAACAACAGCAGTCATCGGATGGCACCATTAAATTTGCCATGACCTTGTTTGACGGTCAGGATGTTGAAACCGTTTGGATACCCGAAGGTGATCGCACAACCTTGTGTGTTTCATCTCAAGTGGGCTGTGCACTGGAATGCACTTTCTGTTCAACCGGGGCTCAGGGCTTTAACCGTAACCTGAGTGTGGCAGAAATCATTGGTCAGGTATGGCGGGTTAACCAGCTACTTGGTGCTTACGGCAAAACCGGAATTAAACCGGTTACCAACGTTGTCATGATGGGCATGGGTGAACCTTTGCTGAACTTGAACAATGTTGTTCCGGCAATGGAATTGATGTTAGACGACCTGGGCTTTGGTTTATCAAAGCGTCGTGTTACGTTGAGCACTTCAGGTGTTGTTCCGGCGTTGGAAAAACTGCGCGAACGTATTGATGTGATGTTGGCTATTTCGTTGCACGCACCAGACGACGAGCTGCGTAATGAGATAGTACCGGTCAACAAAAAGTACGATATTGAACAATTTCTGGCATCCAGCCGTCGTTATGTTGAGCAGTCAAAAGCTCAGCATAAGGTAACGGTAGAGTATGTCATGCTGGACCATGTGAATGATTCCACCGATCAAGCACATGCGCTGGCGAAAACTTTAAAAGATACCCCAAGCAAAATTAACCTCATTCCGTTTAACCCGTTTCCGGGCTCCGATTACGGGCGTTCCAGTAACTCGCGTATTGACCGCTTTGCTAAGGTACTGATGGAGTATGGTTTCACGGTGATGATCAGGAAAACTCGCGGTGATGATATTGATGCAGCTTGTGGGCAATTGGTTGGTGATGTCATTGATCGTACCAAACGCATACTGAAGCGTCAGGAGAAGCAGCGTGGTGGGGAATCAATAGCTGTAAAGACCGCGTAAATTAACAGAATCGCAGACACAGGGAGTGTGATAATGCGAGCCGTTTTATTATTGATAGCCGCAGCGCTATTCGGTTGTGCCGCTAACCCCGAAAAGCCAGTTGCTGAGGGTAAAGATGTACGGTTGCGGCTTGGACTTGCTTATTTAGCGCAAGGGAAACTAAAACTTGCCTATCCGCATCTGCAAACAGCATTAACGAAGAATCCTCAGTCTCTTGACGCTAATCTGGCGTTGGGGCAATGGTATTTGTCGACAAATGACATTGATTCAGCTTTGTCACTTTACCAACAGGCATTATCATGGCAACCTAAGAGCGGTGCATTGTACAATAACTATGCGGTTGCATTGTGTGTGGCTGGTGACTGGAAAACAGCACTAACGTATTTTGATAAAGTGACATTGGATCCAGCCTATTCACATCATGCCAGAGTTGATGCCAATAGGGCTGAATGTCTGGCTCAGATAAGTCACGATGCAGCTCAACCTTAACAGGGAAACCCCTTACAATCATGACTGCTGAAAACGAATCAACCAAAGATAACGAAAACACAGAACCAGAAGCGGCACAAGAAACAAAACAACAGCCGAGTAAAAGTCCTGGTGAAATACTCAAAGAAGCCCGCGAAGCTAAAGGTTTAAGCCCGCGTGAGGTGGCAGACCAGTTGCGTTTGCGAAAAGAAATTATTGAATTGCTGGAAGCCGACGACTACTCAAGTTTTTCTACGGCAACCTTCATTAAAGGTTATCTAAGATCTTATGCGAAACTGCTTGATCTGGATGACACTGAGCTGTTTAAAGCGTACAAAGCTAAAGGCTTTCAGGAAGTTGAAAGCAGCCAGATGCAAAGCTTCTCAAGACGAAAAAAGCATGAGGAAAATGATAACCGCTTAATGCTGATCACCTATGTGGTTATTATTATTGTTATTGCTCTGGTCATTTGGTGGTGGCAGGAGCCGGATCTTGGATTTAGTGAAGGCGCAACCGGAATGCAGGAAAGCTCCGAAGTTGCTCCCGCGAACGAAAATGACGAAGCTGGCAGTGTTGGTGGGATTAAAATTTCAAATCAGCCAACGGAGCCACAAATTCAACCGGATGAAGACGAAGCGGTTTTAGAATCAGAAGTGGAAACGGATGATACTAACGTTGCTGTAGAGTCAGTTCAGGAGCCGACAGAAGAAGCCGAAGAAGCTGGCGGTGAGTCTGGTAGTTCTGATCCAATGGCCGTTGAACCTATTGCTGACACAGCCGATACTGACGAGTCGCCGGCTGAAAATAACGAACAGACAGAAAACGAACCAGCAGAAGCTGATCAAGCGGCAACAGAACAAGCCGCGCCGGCAGAAGCCAGTGCGGCGAGTTTGGTGTTAGAATTTAATGAAGAATGTTGGGTCAAAATTGATGATGCTTCTGGTGAAACACAGGCTGTGGGCGTAAAAGCCGCTGGCTACCGGATGCCGGTTCCGGGCAATGCACCATTTTCAGTGACACTGTGTAAACCTGAAGCTGCTAAAATAAGTTTCAACGGTAATACAGTTGATATGGGTCAGTTTCGCAGTGGCCGGGTAGCCCGATTTACCGTACCGTCTGAAGAATAGTAGAGGTCAATTTAACGTTATGATGCACGAGAATCCAATTAAACGCCGTCCTTCACGCCGTTTGTACGTAGGTAATGTACCTATCGGCGATGGCGCACCGATTGCTGTGCAGTCCATGACAAATACTGAAACCACCGATGTTGATGCAACCGTCGCTCAAATCGAAGCATTGGCTCAGGCGGGTGCGGACATTGTTCGGGTTTCTGTACCGACAATGGAAGCCGCGGAAGCTTTTAAATTTATTAAGCAACGTAGTTCTGTACCGCTGGTTACCGATATTCATTTTGATTATCGCATTGCGCTTAAAGTTGCTGAATATGGTGCTGATTGTCTGCGTATTAACCCGGGAAACATTGGCCGTGAAGACAGAGTTAAAGCTGTTGTTGATGCCGCGCGCGAACGTAACATTCCGATTCGTATTGGTGTTAACGGTGGGTCGCTGGAAAAAGACTTACAAGAAAAGTATGGCGAACCGACCGCCGAAGCCTTGGTTGAGTCTGCAATGCGGCACGTTGATATTCTCTATAAACTCGATTTTTACGACTTTAAAGTCAGCGTTAAAGCATCCGATGTCTTTTTAGCGGTTGAGTCGTATCGCTTGCTGGCCGAAAAAATTGATCAGCCACTGCATTTAGGGATTACCGAAGCCGGTGGTAAACGTAGCGGTGCCGTAAAGTCCTCTGTTGGCTTAGGTATGTTGCTGGCGGAAGGTATTGGCGACACGTTACGGGTCTCGCTGGCGGCAGACCCGGTTGAGGAAATTAAAGTAGGCTTTGATATATTAAAGTCGCTGCGTATTCGGGCGCGCGGAATCAATTTTATTGCATGCCCAAGTTGTTCACGTCAGGAATTTGATGTTATTGGTACCGTTAATGCTTTAGAGGAACGGTTGGAAGATATTACTATTCCAATGGATGTATCTATTATAGGCTGTGTGGTCAACGGCCCGGGCGAAGCCCTGATATCCGAGGTTGGCCTTGCTGGTGCCAAAAACAAGAGTGGTCTTTACATTGGTGGTGCACGGCAGAAATTGAGATTGAATAATAATAATTTAGTGGATGAACTGGAAGCACAAATTCGCGAGCAAGTGAAGTTTATTGAAGCTCATAAAATTGACGTAAAAGAAATTAACGGTTGATTTTACCCGCATCGACAAAGTCCTTATAATACCCGCTTATTTTCTGTATCGATAACCAGACGAGAAGGTTCCGTGGCGAATACAATACAAGCAATTCGTGGCATGAATGATTTGTTGCCAGAGCAAAGTCCAGCCTGGCAGCAGGTTGAAGCAGCAATACGACGTGTTGCTGCAAGCTATGGTTATAGTGAAATTCGTATGCCGGTGCTGGAAAGCACGCAACTGTTTAAGCGCTCAATTGGTGAAGTTACGGATATTGTCGAAAAGGAAATGTACACCTTTGACGACCGTAACGGTGAAAGTGTCACTCTGCGCCCTGAAGGAACCGCAAGCTGCGTTCGCGCTGGGAATCAGCATGGTTTGCTGTACAACCAAATACAGCGTTTGTGGTACATGGGGCCTATGTTCCGTTACGAACGCCCGCAAAAAGGGCGTTACCGCCAATTTCATCAATTTGGTATTGAAACCTTTGGTTTAGAGAGTGCTGATGCTGACGCTGAGGTGATTTTGCTTTCGGCCAGATTATGGCGTGAGTTTGGCATTGCTGATCAAGTCGAGCTGCAATTAAACTCCTTGGGTTCTAATGAGGCTCGCGCTAACTACCGTGACGCCTTAAAAAGCTATTTGTCTGACTACAGCAGTGAGCTGGATGATGACAGTATGCGACGTTTAGAGAGTAATCCTCTGCGTATTCTGGATAGCAAAGATCAAAGCACCCAGAAGATTCTTGCGGGAGCGCCACGTTTATCCGAATACTGGGACGCTGAATCGAAAGAACATTTTGAGCAGTTAACCGCACGTTTAGAAGCCGCCGGCATTTCCTACACTTTGAATGAACGTTTGGTTCGCGGTCTGGATTATTACAACCGGACAGTGTTTGAGTGGGTCACTACAGCCCTCGGCGCACAAGGTACGGTTTGTGCCGGTGGTCGCTACGATGGCCTGGTTGAACAACTTGGTGGCAAAGCGACACCGGCGGTTGGTTTTGCCATGGGCATGGAGCGTCTGGTGTTGTTATTGCAGGAGCAGGGTAAACTGACTCCCAGACGAACCGTGGATGCTTACTTAATGCCGTTCGGGGAAGAGGCGGAACTAAACGCCCCGCGCATTGCCGAACAGCTGAGAAATGATTTACCGGAACTGCGGCTGGTTAGCCACTGTGGCGGTGGTTCCATGAAAAAACAAATGAAAAAAGCAGATAAGTCGGGTGCAGAAATTGCGCTGATTATCGGCGCTGATGAAATCGCACAGCAGCAGGTAACGGTAAAGCCATTACGTACTGCTGAAGAACAACAAACTCTGGGCTGGCAGTCTCTTCTTGAATATCTGCAGCCAATGACAAGAGGGTAATCCGGTGGATGAAGAACAACAAGTAGAACGTTTAAAAGACTTTTGGAAAGAACACGGCAAAGGTATTATTGCTGGCCTTGTTATTGGTTTTGGTTTGTTTTACGGCTGGCGTTATTACGATCAGCACACTCTGGAAACCCAAGAGCGGGCTTCGGCAAACTACCAGCAATGGACTACAGAGCTGTCTGAGGGTAGTGAAAATGCTGTGCTTGAGGCTCAGGAATTTGTTAGCGAAAACCCAGAAAATATTTACGCACAACTGGTCGCTTTAGAATTAGCAAAGCACGCAACTCAGCGAGCTGACTTGGCAACGGCTGTTACTGTTTTGCAGGCTGTAGTCGATAATACTGATGACAAAAATATGTCCGCGTTAGCAAGTATCCGCCTGGCTCGAGTGTTAATCGCTAAAGAGCAACTGGATACTGCTTTAAACTTGGTTCAGAAGTCTTTACCTGAAGCTTTTGTCGGGTTTGCGGCGGAACTGGAAGGCGATATTCTTGCTGAGCAGGGTAATACCGAAGAAGCCCGTGCAGCCTATGAACGCGCATTGCAGGCAGGTGAGTCACTGACTCCGGGGCTGCAAATGAAACTCAACAGCTTGGCTAAGTCATAATGCAATTGATTAAACGCTTTACTAAAGGCAGTTTGCTCTTTACTGCTGCAATTCTTGTTACTGGATGCTCAGTTTTTGGTGATGATGAAGAACCGAAATTTGCCGAATTACAGGCTGTTTCAGAGCAAGTTCAGCCCCGGGTTTTATGGGATGCTTCCGTTGGCAACGGCATAGGAGAGCATTTTTCGCGGCTTAATCCGGTAGTGGAGTATGGCAAGGTTTTTGCCGCAGACAGGAATGGAATTGTTAGTGCATTTGATCAGTCGACAGGTGAACGCTTGTGGCGTATTGACCTGCGCAAGTTGATTCAATTCGACGAAGCAACCGACGAAGGTTGGTTTAGCGGCATTTTTTCAACCCCTTTCCCGGCGCGTATATCCGGTGGTTTAGTGGCTCGTTATGAGCGTGTTTTTCTGGGGACAGAAAATGGTGATGTGGTAGCGCTTAACGCTGAAAGCGGTGAAATCGTCTGGCATACAGAAGTGAACAATGAAGTCATGTCCGATCCCGCTGTCGGAGAAGGACGGGTTGTTGTGCATACGGGGGGCGGAAAGGTTATTAGTCTGGATGCCGAAACCGGCGAACAGCAATGGGAATACGAATATCAGACACCTATGCTTACGGTTCGTGGCGCCTCGGCCCCCGCTATTATTAGTGGTGGTATTGTTGTCGGTGACAGCAATGGTGTCGGTATGGTGCTTATTGCGGAGAACGGTCAGCAAGCATGGACTCAGCCTATTGGTAAGCCAAGCGGAAGTACAGAGCTCGAACGTTTAGCTGATGTTGATGCGAAACCAGCAACTCAGGGAACCACCCTGTACATGGTTGCTTTTAACGGAGAGTTAGTTGCGCTGGAGCTGATGAGTGGCGAAGTACGCTGGAAACGTGACTATAAAGCGTTTGAAAATATGCTGGTGACTAATGGCCGCATTTTTTTAACCGATGTTAAAAGTCATGTTTACGCATTAGAGCAAAGCGGTGGTATTGAGCGCTGGAGTAATACTCAACTGTTCGGTCGTAAATTAAGTGCCCCGGCATGGCACCGCGATCATGTCGTTGTGGGTGATTTTGAAGGTTATCTGCACTGGTTAGATAGCGACAGCGGTAATATTGTCGGTCGCTATGAAGTGGGTGGTGACGGTGTTTATGTTGCGCCCGTTGTTGATGGCAACATTATGTATGTGCAAACCCGAGACGGTGATATCATCGCGCTCGACATTCAATCAGGAAGTTAATTAAAGATGTTACCTGTTGTCGCGCTGGTCGGGCGCCCAAATGTGGGGAAATCCACGCTTTTTAATCGTTTAACGCGGACACGCGACGCACTGGTAGCGGACTTTCCCGGGTTAACCCGGGACCGTAAATACGGTCAGGCAAATTACGATGGTTATCAATTTATTGCTATTGATACCGGTGGTATTCATGGTGATGAAGAAGGCATTGACGAGGAAATGGCTAAGCAGTCGTTGCTGGCCGTTGATGAAGCCGATGTGGTTCTTTTTATGGTGGATGCCCGCGACGGTGTAACCGTTGGCGATCAAGCTATTGCAAAACACCTGCGTAAACAAAATAAAAAAGTTTATCTGGTTTGTAATAAAATTGATGGTATTGATGCACACTCGGCGATGGCGGACTTTTATTCGTTGTCACTGGGGGAGCTTTACGGTATTGCAGCGGCTCATGGACGGGGGGTTGAGCAGTTACTTGAGATTTGTTTCAAGCCCATAGTAGAAGACTATCCCGATGTTATTGTGCCTAAAGAGAACGAGTCTGAAGAGCTCGACCACGATGAAATTGACTACGACAAACTGCCGTTAAAGCTAGCTATTGTGGGGCGACCCAACGTTGGTAAATCAACCTTAATTAATCGTATTTTGGGTGAAGAGCGGGTTGTTGTTTATGACATGCCGGGTACCACTCGTGACTCCGTTTACATTCCCATGCAGCGCAACGAGCGCGAATACGTTTTAATCGATACCGCCGGAGTGCGTCGCCGTGGGCGTATTGGTGAAGCTATTGAAAAATTCTCGGTGGTGAAAACGCTGCAGGCCATTGAAGACGCCAATGTTGTTCTGATTGTCATCGATGCGCGAGAAACCATCAGTGATCAAGACCTCAACCTCATCGGATTCGCGTTAAATGCAGGTCGCTCAATAGTTATTGCAGTGAATAAATGGGATGGTCTGGAAAGTGACCATAAAGATGAAATCAAGCGAGAGCTGGATCGCCGTCTAGGTTTTGTAGATTTTGCCCGACTTCACTTCATCTCGGCTTTACATGGTACTGGCGTGGGCCATTTATTTGAATCTGTTGAAGAAGCTTATGCAAGTGCGACTCAACGTATTAGCACATCAAAGCTCACCAAAATAATGGAAATGGCGCAGGAAGAGCATCAACCGCCGTTGGTCAGTGGTCGCCGTGTGAAATTAAAGTACGCACATGCGGGTGGTTATAACCCGCCCCGCATTATTATTCATGGTAACCAGGTAAAAGATTTGCCCGGTTCTTATCAGCGTTATTTAATCAATTACTTTCGTAAGGCCATGAAGGTTATGGGAACACCGATTAAAGTCGAGTTCCGCGAGCCGGTTAACCCCTATGAAGGTAAGAAAAACCAACTGACTCTTTCTCAGCAACGCAAGCGCAGACGACTGATGAAGTTTTTGAAGAAGAAAAAGTAATTGTGAATGACGAAAAGCCTGCTATTTACTGCAGGCTTTTCTTTATCCATTAATTGAAGTCAGAAGGGGTAAAGCGGTAGTCTGTCAGACAATAATCACAGGTCATTAAAATCTCGCCTTCCTCGGCTAAAATCTCACTAATTTCCTGCGGGCTTACTGAAGCCAGTGCTTCTAACGTGCGTTCACGCGAACAACCACAAACAAAACTGACCGCTTGCGACGGGTATAAATGCACTTTCTCTTCGTGATAAAGCCGGTGTAGCAATTGTTCGGCTGGCAACGTATAAATTTCTTTGGCGGTAATGGTATCGGTAAGCGTTGCTAAGTGCTCAAAGCCGCTTAAGTCTTGCCCGGTAGCCGGTAAGCGCTGCAACAACATACCGGCGGCGTGTTCACCATCGGCGTGTAACCAAACTTGAGTATGCAGTTGTTCTGACTGTTCAAAATAATTTTCGAGCATGGCTGCCAGAGAGTCGGCATCGGCACTGACAACGCCCTGGTAACGTTCGCCGGTATCCGGAGTTAAGGTAATGATCAGTTGACCTTTTCCTATCATCGATTGTATGTCAGTCGCATTAATCTCGGATTTTAATCGCGCTATACCTCTTAACTCCTGATTATGATTACCATTAACCGCAATAAAGTTAAGCGGGCCGTCCCCTTGGAGTTGCACCGCAATATGCCCCTGGAATTTTAGCGTTGCAGTCAGCAGTGATACGGCAGCCATCATTTGTCCCAATAACTCCTGAACAGCAGCTGGATAGTTATGACCACGTATTAAGGTTTGATAACTGCTGGTCAACTGAACCAGTTCACCGCGCACATCGTGCTCATCAAAGGTGTAACGTAACAATTGATCCGTTGGGTATTCCATGGACACTCCTGTTTATTAATAACTGATGGTTTACTCACCGCTGTCTTTCATTCTGATAAGCTGACGGCGCTGCTTTTTATCCGGCCGTCCATCCGGGTGCGGATTATACAGTGAATTGAGTTTCCTCGCTTCAGCATTTTGTTCGCGCTTTTCAATGCTTGCTTCGGTTTCCTGATAAAGTAACTGGGCTTCACTGGCACTGCGGCGCTGCTGGCTCAGAGCCATTACTTCTACTTCTTTAGTGTCGAAACCCTGGCGCAGTGTAATCAGAGCACCCACCTGGACTAATTTAGAAGGCTTGCTACGTTGTCCGTCATAATGTACTTTGCCGGATTGAACCATTTGTCGGGCAAGGGCTCTGGTCTTATAGAATCTTGCGGCCCAAAGCCATTTATCCAGACGAGTGGAGCTTTCTTTTTGAGTATTTGTCATAAAAACGCAACGAATTCGTTATAAACTGTGTGTTAATCGATTGTTGACTCATGTTGCCTGCGCTAGAATGCATGAATCGTCTTTTGTGAGTGTAACAAGAATAAGAATAAAGTGACTGTCCGACTCCAACAAATATTTACAGATCCACAAATGTGGCGCCGATTAATGCAGGCGCTAACGGCTTTTGCGTGGTTTTTAGTAGCCGTGCTGCTGGCGCGTTTCACCTGGTCCTTGGTCAATCCGGCTGAACCTGAGGTAAATGCGACGCTGCCTACAGTCACCGCGGATGCTTATGCTCCCGTCAATACCGACTTAAGTGCCTTAAAGTCGTTAAACTTATTTGGTGCAACAGAGCGGAGGAATCGTTCTTCAAATACCCGGAATGCGCCACAAACATCCTTAAATGTCCGCCTGATAGGCGTTTCTGCCAGTTCTAATCCGCAGCGTTCAGCCGCTATTATTCAGCAAGGTAGTCAGCAACAAACCTATATTATAGGCGAGAGTCTGGGAAGTTCATCGGTTACTGTAGAAGAGATTCACGCTGACCGTGTCATTCTTGACAATAATGGACGCTTAGAAACTTTGCAGATGGAAGATATTGGCGAGGATCGACCTGCGCTGTCACTTATTATTGATGATTCAGCTAACGCTGCTGAAGCTTCAGGCTCAGCTGATCGTGATGAGGCTACCACGACTGATGCTGCGGTTGAGCAGCAGTTGGCCGAGGTAGCCACTAACCCTTCGTCTTTGCTTGATTACGTAAGCATTTCGCCGGTGCAGAATAATGGTCAGTTAAAAGGGTATAAATTGAATTCAGGAAAGAATCCCGAATTATTCCGGGAGGCAGGTTTCCAAAACGGTGATTTGGCAGTGGCTATTAATGGCTATGATCTGACTGACATGGAGCAAGCAATGCTGGCCAGTCAGGAACTGTCCGGGCAAGAGCAGGTCATCATTGAAATTGAGCGCGACGGTGAACGGATGGAGCTGTCGCTTGAGCTACCGGTAAAACAGGATAATTAATATGACAGTGGCAAAGAGTGGCTTAAAAGCATGGCTGGGAGCGCTGGGGTTAGCATTGACTCTTATGAGCTCGCCATTAAGCAGCGAAGAATATGCCGCCAGTTTTAAAAACACGGATATTAACGAATTTATTCAGGTGGTTGGTCGTAATCTTGAGAAAACCATTATTATCGACCCGAACGTGCGGGGCAAAATCGATGTCCGCAGTTACGATGTGATGAACGAAGAGCAGTATTATCAGTTTTTCCTGAATGTACTCGAGGTCTATGGGTTCGCCATTGTCGAAATGGAATCGGGTGTGCTTAAAGTCATACGCGACAAAGACGCAAAAACATCGTCCTTACCTGTTCTGGACAGAGATGCCCGAGGTTATGGCGATACCATGGTGACCCGCGTAGTGCCGGTCGAAAATGTTTCGGTACGCGAGCTGGCGCCCCTGCTGCGTCAGTTAAATGATCAGAGTGGCGGCGGTATGGTGGTCAGTTACGATCCTTCCAATGTCATTATGATGACCGGGCGTTCGGAAACCGTACAGCGTTTGGTGGAAATTATTGAGCGGGTTGATCAGGCCGGTGATCAGGATGTCGACATGATCAGCCTTGAGTATGCATCGGCCAGTGAAATTGTCCGGATTGCTCAGTCGTTGTTTGAAAAGAATAATGACGGTGTGCCGGCGTTACTGATTCCTAAAATAGTTGCCGATGAACGCAGTAACAGCGTCATTGTCAGTGGTGAACCCCGTGCAAGAGCGCGGGTGGTTAAGCTGATTAGACAGCTTGATCAGGATTTAAAAACCGAAGGCAATACCCGGGTTTTCTATTTAAAGTACGCGAAAGCGCCTGAAGTGGTTGAAGTTCTGAAAGATGTCAGTCGATCTATTCAGGCCGAAGTTGAACAACAATCAAGTACTGGAAATACCACACAGCGTCGCCGTAGTGGTGGTGATGAAACTGTCAGTATCAGTCCGCATGAACCGACTAACTCGGTGGTTATTACGGCACAAAAAGACATGCTGGCGTCACTGGAAGAAGTAATTCGCGACTTAGATATTCGTCGGGCTCAGGTTCAGGTCGAGGCCATTATTGTTGAAGTTATGGAAGGCGACAACGTTAACTTTGGGGTGCAGTGGATCAGCGAAGACGGTGGTATGGTTCAGTACAACGACGGGAGCCAGGTACCTATCGGCAGTTTGGCCGCCGGCGCTTATCAGGCTCGCGATAGAGAGGGGTCAACGGTTGTCTCCGAAGGCGGGGCTGTTACGCAGAACCCTGATCAGCCAGGTGATATCTCATTGTTAGCCAATCTACTGGGTTCGGTAAACGGCATGATGTTCGGTACCATTAAAAATGACTGGGCCGCAGTTGTGCAGGCGGTTACTCAGGACTCCCGTTCCAACATTCTGGCAACACCCAGTATTGTCACCGTTGATAACGAAGAAGCCAGCTTTCTGGTCGGTCAGGAAGTGCCAACGATCAGCGGCTCTACTACGGGTGATAACAACGACAACCCTTTTCAGACGGTTAACCGCACCGAGATAGGTATTAAGTTAAAAGTAACGCCTCAGATTAACGAGGGGGATGCGGTGCAAATGACCATAGAGCAGGAAGTGTCCAGCTTAAGTGGTGCCACAGCCGTTGATGTTATTATCAATAAGCGTGAACTGAAAACGACAGTCATGGCTGACGACGGCGAAACCATTGTTCTTGGTGGTTTGATTGACGAAGACGTGCAGGAATCGGTTTCTAAAATTCCGTTGCTGGGCGATATTCCTATTGTAGGCAGGCTGTTCAGTTCAACCTCAACGTCTCAGCAAAAACGTAACTTAATGGTGTTTATTCGTCCGACGATTGTGCGTGACGGTAATCGGATGCGTGAATTGAGCTCAGCTAAATACAATTATATGCGGGCTTTACAGTTAGATGAGCGCGCGCGTGGTATTTCTCTGATGCCGACCGAGGACGCTCCGTTGTTAAACGACTGGGACAGTGCGTTAGCTCTTCCGCCGGGTTTTGATGAATATCTGGAAAGCCAGGAAAACGAAGACGCGGAAACAGCAACGAACGGACAAGAAAATGACTGAAGCGAGCGCTATTGCAACAACCCGCTTACCTTTTAGCTTTGCTAAACGCTTTGGTGTTGTGGTAGAGCACGGAGAGCCTATGGTGTTGCATTGTCGTGCCGGTATTTCCGCAGCAGCACTGCAGGAAGTGAGACGTGTTTTAGGACAGCCGGTAACATTACAAGAGCACGCCGCCAGTGACTTTGAAAGCTTATTAACCCGAGCTTATCAACGCGACTCATCCGAAGCTAAACAGTTGATGGAAGACATTGGTAACGAATCCGATTTATTTTCATTAGCTGATGAATTACCGCAAACGGAAGACTTGCTGGAAAGTGAAGACGACGCTCCTATTATCAAGCTGATTAACGCCATGCTGAGCGAGGCGATAAAAGAAGGGGCCTCCGATATTCATATCGAAACTTTCGAGAAAACACTTTTAATTCGGTTCCGTATTGATGGTGTGTTACGTGAAGTGCTGCGGCCAAATCGAAAGCTGTCCTCGTTGCTGGTTTCACGGATAAAAGTCATGGCGCAACTGGATATCGCTGAAAAGCGAGTGCCCCAGGACGGCCGTATTTCTTTGCGGATTGCCGGGCGAGCCGTGGACGTTCGGGTGTCGACCATGCCGTCGAACCATGGTGAGCGGGTGGTGCTTCGTTTATTGGATAAAAACAACGCAAGGCTGAATCTGACCGAACTGGGAATGACCGACGCGAATCGTAAAATTTTTCAGGAACTGATTTATAAGCCGCACGGTATTATTTTGGTTACTGGGCCTACCGGGTCCGGGAAAAGTACCACTTTGTATGCGGGGCTGAGTGAAATTAATTCGAAAGACCGTAATATTTTGACCGTTGAGGATCCAATAGAGTACGCCATTGATGGCATTGGTCAGATGCAGGTTAACCCCAGAGTGGACATGACTTTTGCCCGTGGCTTGCGGGCCATTCTTCGACAAGACCCTGACGTGGTGATGGTAGGTGAGATCCGCGATGTGGAAACGGCGCAAATCGCCGTACAAGCCTCGTTAACCGGTCATCTGGTTTTATCTACGTTGCACACCAACACAGCCGCTGGTGCTATTACCCGCCTGGAAGATATGGGGGTTGAACCGTTTTTGCTGTCTTCCAGTTTACTGGCTGTATTATCGCAACGTCTGGTGCGTACACTTTGCCCGGAATGCAAACAGCCGCATCAGCCCGACGACGAAGAGAAAAATATGCTGGGGCTTAGCGCTGCAGATGATAGTGTCATTTACCGTGCCGGTAGTTGTGAACGTTGTAATCATACCGGTTATCGGGGGCGTACGGGCATCCATGAATTATTGGTGGTGGATGATCACGTCCGCGAACTGGTACACAACGGTCATGGTGAGCAGTCTATTGAAAAGTACATTAGACAGTCGACGCCGGGTATTCGCCATGACGGTTTAGCAAAAGTACTGCAAGGCAAAACAACGCTGGAAGAAGTGCTGCGGGTTACCCGCGAGGAGTAAAGGGTGGCGGCATTTGAATACCAAGCTGTTGAAGCTAACGGCAAAAAGAAAAAAGGTGTACTGGAAGCCGATACTGAACGGCAGGTGCGCCAGTTATTGCGTGAAAAAGGCTTAATGCCTTTAACCATAGAACCGGCCGCAGACCAGGATAGGAAAAAAACTTTACGGCCGCGTTTTGGGCTTCCTCAGCGTAAGGTGAAAGCGCAGGATTTAGCCTTAATTACGCGACAGCTATCAACCCTGGTGAGCTCTGCTCTTCCTATTGAACAGGCGCTGTTCGCGGTAGCTGATCAAACCGATAAGCCACGTTTAAAAAAGCTGCTCATGTCGGTACGTAGCAAAGTGGTCGAAGGTTATGGGCTTGCTGAAGCCATGTCAGAGTTTCCGGGCGTTTTTGATTCGTTATATACCGCCATGGTTGCTGCCGGAGAAAAGTCAGGGCACTTAGATACGGTATTGGATGAGCTGGCAAACTACACGGAACAGCGGCAGCACATGAAAAGCCAGTTAACTCAGGCGCTTATCTATCCGCTTATGCTGACTTTGGTGGCGGTTGGTATTGTGGTGTTCCTGCTGGTGTCTATTGTGCCGCAGATAGTCGATAACTTCTCGACCATGGGTCAGGAACTGCCTCCAACGACCCTGGCTATGATAGCCATTAGTGAGTTTTTGCAGAACTGGGGTTTGTGGTTATTGATTGCAGTTGCAGCGGTGCTTGTGGCTTTTAATCAATGGGTCAGAAATGAAAAGAACCGCCTTAAATATCACCGGCGACTGTTAAAACTGCCGATGCTGGGTAAGGTCATTAGAGGAGTCAGTACCGCTCGCTTCGCCAGAACCCTGAGTATACTGACATCTTCGGCGGTGCCATTGCTCGATGGTTTGCGTATCACCTCATCAGTGATTGGAAACTTAGCAATAAGACAAGCGGTTGATGAAGCCGCAGATAGAGTGCGCGAAGGCTCGTCAATGCGGGGAGCCTTGCAGGAAACAGGCTTATTCCCGCCGATGATGCTGCATATGATAGCGGCCGGTGAAAAGTCTGGTGAGTTGGAACAAATGCTGAAGCGTTCAGCAGACAACCAGGACAGAGAGTTTGAGAATTTGGTGTCGGTCAGCTTAAAAGTGTTTGAACCGGTGCTGATTGTAACGATGGCCGGTATTGTCTTCTTTATTGTACTGTCTATCATTCAACCCATTTTACAATTAAATAATAGTGTAGGGCTTTAGCTATGAGACGTCATCAAACAGGTTTTTCATTGGTCGAAGTAATGGTGGTTATTGCCATTATCGGAATTTTGGCGACCATGGTGTTACCCAATGTGCTGGGTAACCAGGAAAAAGCAAATGAACAAAAAGTGATTGCCGATATTGTCGCTTTAGAAAATGCGCTGGCACAGTACCATTTAGATAACGGCATGTTCCCGACTACAGAGCAGGGCCTTGAAGCTTTAGTGAACGAACCGAATTTAGATCCGCAACCGCGCAGTTATCGTGGTGGTGGCTATATTCGTCGTTTGCCGCAGGACCCCTATGGGAATGAGTACTTATTACTGAACCCGGGTCAGTACAGCGACGTGGATATTTTCTCACCCGGGCCGGATGGCCAGCCGGGCACTGATGATGATTTTGGCAGCTGGATGATTGGCAACAACAACCGTGATCAATAAGCGTTGTCAGTTTGGTTTTACCTTAATTGAAGTGATGCTGGTGATGGCTATTCTTGGCCTTATTGCCAGTGCGGTTGTGTTTACTTTACCTGGTGGCGAACGGGGTAAAGACTCCCCTCATAATGCCGCTGTTACCTTACGCCAGCAGTTAAATTATGCCCGTGAATACGCAATGGTCCGGCAACAACCAACTGGCATAAAGTTTCATGAGGATGGTTATGAGTTTTTGTTCTGGCAGGATGAACAATGGTTGACACAAAGCCCGCGCGGTCTTCGCGCTCAAAAAACGGAATTTCCGCTGCGCTGGCAGTTTAGCAGCCAGGGCCTGCAAGTACTTGAGCAAAATGAATCGCTGAGTGATGGCTTGTTCTCGGAAGAGAGTGATGAAAATAAGCAGGTGCCCGATATTCTTATCCTCCCCAGTGGTGAAATGACCTTATTCAGTATTCATATTGAGCATTTAAATGACCCTCAGGCGGAACGCTGGTTGATTGCAGAAAATAGCTGGTTAATCAGTATATCCGCAGAGGCCCCGGAATAACTATGCGTTTTCTGCGGGGGTTTACCTTAATTGAGGTAATGGTCGCTTTATCGGTTTTCAGTCTGGCGGCACTGGCGGCCTTGCAAGCTGCCAGTGGCCATCTGACCGGGTTAAGCGCATTACAGGACAAAACCTTTGCTCAGTATGTTGCCTCTAACCGATTAGCCGAATTGTCTATTGAGAATAAGTGGCCTTTAAAAGATGGCCGGGAAGGTCAGCAAAAGCAGGCCGGAGTCACTTGGTACTGGCAGCAACAGGTAACCGAAACCGTAACACCAAACGTGGTTGCCGTAACCGTGAAAGTTCAGAAAAGTGAAGACGGACGAGAACATTTTCGGTTAACCCGTTATGTGCGTAAGCCGGATTCAGCAGGGGGGACGCGAAATGCACGTTAACCCTGCGACTAAGGGTTTTACCTTAGTTGAAGTGTTGGTAACTATGGTGATATTTGCAGTTATCGGTATTGCCAGCTTTCAGGTGCTCAACCAAATGGTCAGTACCGAGGAGCAGTCTCAGCAGCAACGTGAGCAATTAGAGCGTCTGCAGTTTAGTCAGTTACTGATGCAGCAGGACATTCGGCAAATGGTTGCAAAACCAACGCGTCCTTCCGGCACAGACGTTGTGCATCAATATTTGAGTAATGACCCGGGCTATTTTGATTCAGACGGCGGGGTATTGGCGTTTGTCAGAAGTGGCTTTGATAACCCGGGTAATATGATGCCCCGCAGTGAGTTGCAACCCGTTGTTTACCGTTTATGGGATGGCAATTTACAGCGAGTGACGCAGACTTTTATTAATGGCCGTTCAGCTGATCCGTCAGTGCAGACGTTAGTAGAGGATGTGAACGAGCTCTCTTTTCGTTTCTATCGAAGTGATACAGCCAGCAATGCGAACCAGGGCGTAGAGCAAGGCTGGAGTGATAACTGGGAAACTGAAGGTGATTTACCCAAGGCGGTTGAAGTGACGATTCGCAGTGAGAATTTTGGCACCATTAGACGCGTGTTCCTGATTGCTGCGGCAGGGGTGTCCGGCGACACCACCAGCGGAGGGTTGCGACGTGAAAATTAGTCAGAATTATCGCTCGCAACAAGGCGCTGCGCTTATCACCGTATTATTGGTTATTGCTCTGGTTTCAGTTATTGCCGTGAATTTGGGCGCGAAGTTACAGCTGCAGATTATACGTATGAGTAATTTGCAGCAGGCTGAACAGAGTTACTGGATGTGGTTAAGCGCTGAAGATGTGTTAAAAGAAGTGCTTCAGCGTGAATTAGATGAAAATGACGGTGTTGCTCATCTGGAGCAGAACTGGGCCGGTCAGAATGGACCTTTTCCTGTTGAAGGCGGACAAATTGCGGCGCGGGTGAATGACTTATACAGCTGTTTTAATTTGAACAGCCTGGTTTCTGACAGCGAAGACCCCGGGATTCTGGAGAAACGGAAGCGGCAATATAAAGCTCTGCTGCAAGCGCTTAATATTGATAGCTATCAGGCAGAGATTTTAACCGACAGTCTGGTAGACTGGCTGGATGAAGACAGTCAGTTATCCGGCAGCAATGGTGCAGAAGACCCTGATTATGAGAGCTTACCCAAGCCGTATCTAGCCGCCAATAGCCAGTTAATGGAGATGAGCGAGTTAAGGATGGTGCGTGGATATAGCGCTAAAGTCGTTAATACACTAGCGCCTGTTGCCTGTGTTATTCCTAATGAGTCGGATTTAACTCTCAATATAAACACTCTGGAACAAGAACAGGCAGCGGTATTAACCGGGGTAACAGAAGGTAAGTTAACACTTGCTGACGCTATGGCTTTTATCAGTAACAGGCCGGAGCAAGGCTATGAGTCTGATGAAGAAGTTGCACAGCTGGCGGAGCTTGCAAGTGTCCGCTCAGAGTCAAACAGTGAACTGTCAGAATTGACGGTACACAGTGAATACTTCGAACTGGTGGCATTGATCCAGTGGGGGGAGATAGAAATGAGAGCGCGCTCGGTATTACATTTAAATGAAGGTCGAGTACAGACATTGTACCGGGCGATGGGAGACTAGTTTATGCATGAAACATTGATTCTGCGTTTGCCGGCTTTTGGCACCGACGAACCCATACCCTGGCTGGTCTGGCATAACAGTCAGCAAGAGCTAATTGCCAGCGGCGAACTCAGTTCAGCGGCAGAGCTTTCTCAGTTAAAAGACAAAGCCAGCCGTTGCGAAGTGATTGTTGCCCTGCCGGGACAAGATGTTTTAATGACTAAAGTCACACTACCTGCCGGTACCAAAAGGCACTTGCAGCGCATTATTCCATTCGCACTGGAAGAAGAACTGGCAAGTGATATTGACGAGTTACATTTCGCCTGGCCGGATGTCAAAGGAACGGAATTGCCGGTTGCAGTGGTCGCAAAAGAGCGTATGAATGACTGGTTGCAAGTATTAACTCAAGCCGGTATTGATTCTGCTTATTGGTTACCTGACTGCTTTTTACTCCCGCATCAGGAAGGTGTTTGGCAGGCCATGGAGCTTGCCGACAGTGTGCTTGTCAGAACCGGAGTTTGGCAGGGCTTTACCATAGAGAAGAACCAGTTTGCACAACTCGCTCCGTCTTTTGCTGCTGAACAGGAAAATCCTACAGAGATTATTCACTATGGATCGCTTAACTGGCCGCAGGCTCCGGCACCGTTGAGCGCAGCGGATATTGAAGTCCCCTTTACCATTGCCGTGCAAAGTGTTGCGACAGGTAAAGGAATTAATTTGAGGCAGGGAGCTTATCGCTCGCAACGGGCCAAACGTTCTTTCGACTTACCATGGCGAGCTCTGGCTGCTGCGGCAAGCGCGCTATTTATTCTGGCCGTATTATTAAATGGTGTCCGTTACTGGCAACTGGACTCGCAGCGTGAAGTTTTAAAAGCTCAGTCTGAGCAGCTCTACCGGGATGCTTTTCCCGGCCAGACGCGTATTGTGAACTTAAAGGTTCAATTGCAACGTCAGCTGGAGAGTCTCGGTCTTGGCAATGGCGATAAAAGGTCAGTACTGACGGTATTGCAGCAATTGGCTCCGGCCTTTAAATCACAGCCCGATTTGCAACTTGAGTTACTACGTTTTCAGAATAATGAACTGCGTTTGCAGGCAACTGGCAAAAGTTTTTCTCAGTTTGAAGCTTTCCAACAAGCGGTAAAAGCTGAAGGTCTCAGCATTGAAACCGGCTCGATGAATAATCGCGGTGACCAAGTATCGGGCTCATTAACGGTTCAGCTCAATGGTCAGGGAGAACAATCATGAACCGATTCAAAGATTATTTAACCCCTTACCTCGATTTAGCTAAGCAGCGCTGGTGCCAGTTTAATAAACGAGAGCAAAGCTGGTTAGCGGTGTTGGGCGGAGTACTTTGTATTGCCGTGTTGTATTTTACTATTTGGCAGCCAGGCGCCCAGGCGGTTGCCAATGCTGAGCGAAAACTTGAAGCACAACAAAGTCAATATCAGTGGGTTCAGCAAGCAATAGCGCGTTATAAAAAACGGGAACAAAACACGGCTGAGCAACAGAGCGCTTCAGGTTCTGTGGTTCAGCGCATTAACCGTGCAGCGGCTGCACAAGATATTCAAATTGCGCGTTTGCAGCCACAGGGTCAGGAGTACTTGTTGAGTATTGACGATGTTGCGTTTTCAGACTTATTAAGTTTTCTGGCTGAACTGGAACAGCAGCAAGGCCTGGCGCTGAGCGCGGTGGATATAGCGAAATTAAATACGCCCGGGCAAGTGCGCCTGCGCAAATTACTGGTAAGAGAGGCTTCATGAATTTAAAACGCTGGATACCCTGGTTAGTTGTCGTGTATCTGGTGGCCATGCTGGTCATGCTGCCGGCAAGAGTGGTTTACTGGTTTCCGTTGCCGGATAACGTTCGGCTGTCTCAGGTGAGTGGTAGTTTGTGGCAAGGGGCTGCCGGGCAGGTTGCCGTCGATGGTATTGTTCTGAATAATCTCAGCTGGAACTGGCAGGTTTTTTCTGTGTTTTTGGGAGAGCTTGTAGTTGATGTCGATTTGCCTTCTCAGAATAACCCTTTTGCGTTGAACGGGCGGTTATTAGCGGGTTCAACCAAAGTTGGCGCTAAAGATGTAAAAGCCAGTGGTGATGTGAATGCGTTATTGAAGTTAGTTGGTACTCGCTTACCGTTGAAAACCGGCGGCAACTGGCGCTTATCATTAGATACCTTTGTGGTGACCGCTCCCGGACCGGTGCGGTGGTGCGATGAGCTGGAAGGTCAGGCAACAGGCGAGCAAATTCGTGTGCTGGTAAACAACCAATGGCAGTCGTTAGGAGATTTTCCGGTTGATTTGGGGTGTAGTGCTGACAACACTGTCAGCCTGGCGATGGATGGTAATAATAGCCTGGGATTAGAAATTAATGGCCGTATTAATAGCCAGAATTTCAGTGCGCAAGGCACGGTCAAACCCACGCCTGAAACCCCAGAGGGCCTGGCTGAAATGATGCAGTATATGGGCACGCCTGATGCCCGGGGGCGCTACTCATTCCGTTTATGATCTCACTTGTGGGTGAAGGCGTTTATAATTACTGTAATTAATTATTGGTTTAAGTTTCGGTGTAATAGGAATTTTATGGACAGCATTGTACAGTGGATTAATGACAACCAAGACATGCTAATCGGCTTCTCGATTAAGTTTATCATTGCTATAGCAATATTAATTATCGGTAAAATTGTTGCTAACACCGTTACCGGTATGATGAGCAAAGGCATGCGCAAACGCGAAGTCGATGGCGCGGTAATTAGCTTTGTTGGGGCTATTATAAAAACCGTCATCTTCATTGCTGCTATTATGATGGCGCTGTCGCATGTCGGCGTTGAAACCACGTCCTTCATTGCCATATTAGGTGCGGCCGGTCTGGCGATAGGCTTGGCTTTACAAGGTTCGTTATCCAACATTGCATCGGGTGTATTGCTAATTATGTTCCGGCCTATTCGTGCCGGCGAGTATGTTGACGCCGGCGGCGTATCAGGAACCGTTGAGCAGATTAATATCTTTCAGACCATTATGAAAACCCCCGATCGCAAGGTCGTTTTTGTGCCTAACTCCGAAATTATCGGTGGCCCAATTATCAATTATAACCGTGAAGAGTTACGTCGTATTGATTTGGTTATCGGAGTGAGCTATAGCGCTAATTTGCAGCAGACCAAAAAAGCATTGATGGATGTTATTACCAGCGATGAACGTGTTCTTAAAGACCCGGAGCCAATGGTGACGGTAACGAATCTGGGTGATTCATCGGTCGATTTTAACGTGCGTCCATGGACAAAAAATGAAGACTACTGGCCCACCCGATGGGATTTACTGGAACGTATTAAAGATCGTCTGGATGAAGAGGGCATTGGCATTCCCTTTCCGCAAATGGATGTTCACCTGAAGAAAAACGACTAATTTGCTGCAGCTTGTGTTTTAGTCTGAAAAAGGCCACCTTAGAAAAACGCGGTGGCCTTTTTATAAGCGTTTAACCTAACGCTTGTGAGAGATCCGCAATAATATCGTCCACATTCTCAATCCCTACGCACAAGCGTATGGCTTCAGGTTTTACACCAACTGACGCTTGTTCCTCTGTTGATAGCTGCCGATGCGTTGTGGAAGCAGGGTGGCAGGCCAAAGACTTCGCGTCACCAATATTCACCAGGCGCTTAAACAACTGCAGTTTGTCATAAAAAGTCACGCCGGCATCGTAGCCGCCTTTAACACCAAAAGTGAGTAACGAAGCTGGAACCCCTTTCTTAATATACTTTTGCGCTAACGGGTGGTTGGGATGTTCCGGCAACGCAGCAAAGTTAACCCATTCGACGTTTGGATGGGCTTTTAAATATTCAGCGACTTTTAGTGCGTTTTCACAATGACGCTCAATGCGCAAAGCCAGAGTCTCCAGACCCTGCAATAATAAGAAGGCGTTAAACGGCGATAAACAAGCGCCGGTGTTACGCAACGCCACAGTACGCACACGAGCAATGAAAGCGGCCGGACCAAAAGCTTCAGTGTAGACCACTCCGTGATAAGCGGGCTCGGGTGAACTGAACTGAGCAAAGCGCTGTTTTTCTTTGGTCCAGTCAAAACGCCCGCTGTCGACAATTAAGCCTCCCACCGAGTTGCCGTGCCCGCCAATGTATTTAGTCAGCGAATGCACAACAATATCCGCACCAAAATCTATCGGTTTGCAGAGTATCGGGGTGGCAACGGTGTTATCGACCACCAGCGGCACGCCTTGTTCATGAGCAACGTGAGCATAGCCCTCTAAATCAGCGATATTACCGGCCGGATTACCGATGCTTTCGCAAAAAACGGCTTTGGTTTTGCTATCAATGAGTTTGGCGATAGCTTCCGGCTTGTCTGAATCGGCAAAGCGTACGTCGATACCAAAGGAAGGCAACATGTGACGGAACAAAGTATAGGTGCCGCCGTAAAGCTGGGGGGTGGTGACAATATTGTCTCCCTGGCTGGCCAGGGTAATTAACGCATATTCAATGGCGGCCATGCCGGAACCGACGGCAAGCGCAGCCACACCATGTTCAAGTTCGGCTATCCGTTTTTCCAGAACATCGTTGGTCGGGTTCATAATGCGTGAGTAAATATTCCCTTCAACGGCTAAATCAAACAGGTCGGCGCCATGTTGTGCGTTATCAAACTCGTAAGAAACGGTTTGATAAATGGGGGTGGCAACCGACTTTGTGGTCGGATCGGTTTTGTAGCCATGATGTATGGCCAGTGTTTCGTCTTTCATGCGGACTCCAGTTGAGATTTGGTTAAAAAGTGCGTTAAAGCGGATTGGTATTGTTCGACATTTTTAATAAAACCGTCGTGACCAAAAGGCGTTTCAATTGTCAGCCGACCCATATTGTTGGGTAATAACTGTTCCAGTTCAGTGACCAGACTGGGCGGCGCAATGGCGTCATTACTGAAATCAATAAGCTGCACCTTTGCCTGAATCCCGGTTGGGTCAATGGCGTAGTCATTCAATATAGGCGTTAAATGCGTGAATAAGCTGCGGCAGCCATTACCATTTTGTTTTAACAGCTTTTCCCCCTGGTACAATAGATACTTAAACGCATCGTCAGTGTCATTAAAACGTTGCTCGAACTCGTCAGCAGTACGGTAACTCAGCGTTGCCAATGCCCGCGCCAGAATAATCCCCGACTGATCATCGCTACAACGTTGAACGAGCGCCTGCTGGAAGTAGCGCAATAAGGCGGAATGAACAGAGGGTCTATGGGCTGCGCTGATGACACACAAGCGGGCTAATTCAGTGGGACGGTCGGCTGCAAACTGAAGCCCGAGAACGCCACCAAATGATCCGCCAACCCAGGCTTGAAGATTGTCAGTCTGTTGGCTAATTGCCTGGCGTATGGCTTCACTGTGTTGTTTCACGGTTAAAGGAGTAGCCGGGCAGTCAGAACCTCCCAGTCCGCCAAGGTAATCGAAGCTAATAACTTGTACGTCATTCAATTCAGAAAATACCGGGTGAAGCGATTGCCACCAACCGCTCTTATCAGCTTTCCACAGACTGCCGCTGGCACTGATGCCGCCTTGAACAATAATGGCAGGGGCATCGGCAGGACCGTAGCGATAACCTTTAATGCGTCCGAAAGACGTTTCTGTATAAAAACTGCAGGCAACTGGCTGAACCATAGTTCACCTCACATTGATGAGTCATTTTCAGACTGTAATCAATAGAAATAGAGACGTCAAGACATTTAGACGTCTAAATGAATTTGTGTTTATTTTGATACGGAGTGAATGTGGTATGATTTGGCCATTAATTTCGAACAAGAGTAATGCTCATGGTGTATTCGGTCAGTCAATTGAATATTGAGATCCGCCAACTGTTAGAGCAGGGATTTGGTCAAATCGCTCTGGTGGGTGAAATTTCAAATTTTGCCGCGCCCGGCTCCGGACACTGGTACTTTACGTTAAAAGACGAACGCGCCCAGGTTCGCTGCGCCATGTTTCGTAATGCCAACCAGCGCGCCAAAGTTCGGCCGCAAAATGGTATGCAGGTACTGGTCAAGGCTAAGGTCACTGTTTATGAACCCAGGGGTGACTATCAGCTCATTGTTGAGCAGGTAGAAGATGCGGGTCAGGGGTTATTACAGCAGCGTTATGAGCAATTAAAAGAAAAATTGTCGGGCGAAGGATTATTTGCGGCAGAACGTAAAAGACCCTTGCCGGAGCACATTCACAAAGTGGGCGTATTAACGTCCCCGACCGGAGCTGCGGTAAAAGACATATTAGCGGTTATGAAGCGCCGTGACCCAAGTGTCGAGGTTATTATTTATCCGAGCACGGTGCAGGGCGAAGCTGCCGTGCCGCAACTGCAGTCGATGCTAAAAATAGCCTTTGAACGTAATGACGTGGATGTACTTTTAGTCAGTCGTGGGGGCGGTTCACTGGAAGACTTATGGTGTTTTAATGATGAGAATTTTGCGCGTCTTTTAGCGACAGCACCCATGCCTACCATCAGTGCAGTCGGTCATGAGATTGATTTCACCATTGCCGACTTTGTTGCCGATGTGCGGGCTCCTACTCCTTCCGCAGCGGCGGAACTGGTTACTTGCGATCAACAACAGCAACGACAAAAAGCGCAAGCGCTTCAGCAACGTCTGGCTCTGGCGCAACAACGACTGTTACAGCGTTTAAAGCAGCGTTGGCAGTTTATGCAAACCCGACTTCAGCAGCAACATCCTCAGCGTCAGTTGCAGCAGCAGTCACAACTGGCCGATGAATTGCAGGCTCGCGCATACCGGGCATTACAAAATCGGTTAGCACGTCAGCAACAGCAAGTGTCTCATTTGCACGGGCGGCTGCAGGCGGTTCATCCTCAAAGAAAATTACAGCGTTTAAAAGAGCAGTTGAACAGTCAACAGCAGCGCCTGCCACTGGTTATGCAACGGTTGCTCAAAGATAAGAAAACGCAGCAACAGCAACTGATGCAGTCACTGAATCTTGTCAGCCCGCTGAACACTCTGGAACGCGGGTACGCTATTGTCCGTACCGACGATGGTGAGGTCGTGCGCAGTGAGCAGCAGGTGCGGGTTGGTGACACCATAGAAGTCCGGCTGGCCGACGGCAGTATTGCCGCCAAACGGCAATGATCCTGCGGTTATTGTCATATTCCTGACATCTTGGCTTTGCTATACTGAGTCAGTTATTTAAAAAGGAGTTATGGTATGACACTTAAAGCATTAGTGGCTGGTATCGGGCTGGCTATAGCATCAACTGTGGTGCACGCAGAAGAGCAAAAACCCAATATTATTTATATTATCGGCGATGGTATGGGGTTTGAATTTATCACGGCCTACCGTTACGCCATGTCTGATCTGGATAGTAAAACCATCGCAAAAACTGAATTTGATGCCACGCTCAAAGGCGCATCAACCACTTACCCGGACGATGATACCTGGGTGACAGACTCGGCTGCGGCAGCAACAGCTTTGGCAACTGGTGTGAAAAGTTATAATGGTGCTATCGCTGTAAATTCCGACAAATACCCACTGCAGACCATTATGGAACTGGCGCGTGAAAACGGCTGGTTAACGGGCTCTGTATCCACATCGCAAGTGAACCATGCAACTCCGGCTTCCTTCTTCACTCACCACCCGTCTCGTTACGAATACAATCAAATTGCGGATAAAATTGCGACTCAGGTAGTTAAAGGCGACCCGTCATTTGATGTGATGCTAGGCGGTGGGGAAAGTTTCTTTAACCGTGACGAGAAAAACTGGCTGGAAATTTTGCCGCAACACGGTATGCAAATTGTTACCGATATGAGCCAGCTGAATTCAGTTAACACGCTGCCGGTTATGGGGCTGTTTGCGGAGAGAGGCCTGCCTTATGCTATTGATGGTAATGTTGACGCTTTGGCTGATATGACCAGCACCGCTCTGCGTTTACTGGGTAACAAGCAGCAACCTTTTGCCTTAATGATTGAAGGCAGCGAAATTGACTGGTGTGGTCATGCCAATGATATTGCCTGTGCAGTGCACGAAATGGATGGTCTGAATCGGGCATTGAAAGTTGTGCGCGAGTATCGTGAAAATAATCCGAATACGCTGGTCGTTATGACGGCGGATCACTCAACCGGTGGATTAACCATTGGACGTGATGGCGATTATGCCTGGTATTCTGACCGCGTCATGAATATTGAAAGCTCTATTGCTTATATGAGTAAAGAAATGCTTGGCATGGACTCAGGTAAATGGGCGGAGTATGTCGCTAATAAAGTCAACTTTGAACTGACTCAGGAATATATCGACGAATTAGCCATTGTAGCCGAACAAGAAGGCGAAGAGCGTGAAGATGCGCTGCACCAGGCACTGGTTTATATCACCGCAGATATTACCGGTACCGGCTGGACGACCAGCGGACATACCGGTGTTGATGTTCCTATCTTTGCAACCGGTCCGTACAGCGAAAACTTTGTTGGTTATATGGACAACACCGATATTGGTAAGCAGTTAATAAAAGTCGTTAAATAACCTTCCTTTAAAAGCTAACGTCGACAGTCGTGTTTTGTGACACGACTGTCATATTAATGTCATATAAATTGCATTCTAATACGTTAGGCTATCGATATGATGCGTTTTTGCCATTTTTAACCTATGAAATTTTTTAATAAAGAATTAAGTTGGCTTTCCTTTAATGAACGAGTGTTGCAAGAGGCGGCAGACAGTCATGTTCCGGCAATTGAGCGTATCCATTTTTTGGGGATTTTTTCCAGCAATATGGATGAGTTCTTTCAAGTTCGGGTGGCAGATGTAAAGCGTCGTATTTTCTTTAGTCAGGCAGTTGAAGAGCGTGAACATTACGAGCATTTGATGGAGCAGTTGCAGCAAAAAGTTGCACGGTTACAAAAGCGCTTTGATGAGGTACTGGAAGAGGTCCTGGAAACCTTGCGGGGAAATGGCATTTCTCTATTGAATATTGAGCAGCTTGATGACGAGGAAAAGTGCCGACTCAAACGATTCTTTAAAGACAAAGTACAGCGTTTTATTGTGCCTATATGGGTCAATGGTAAAGGAAACCTGGCTAATATTGTTCGTGAAGATGAAACCTACCTTTGTGTCGAAATCGTCAATGGCGATGAAAAGCATTATGCCTTGTTGGAAGTGCCCTCTGATCAGATAGATCGTTTTATTCAGTTACCCACAAACGGCCGCAGCAAACAACATAAAATTTTGTTTTTAGATGATGTGCTCCAGTTAAACTTAAACGTTTTATTTCAGGGGATCATTCCATTTGAACAATTGCGCGCGTTTTCGTTTAAAACCACTCGCGATGCCGAGTATCGACCCTCAGATGATATCGAGCAAAGCTTACTTGAACGCATGGAAGAGGGGTTAAAACAGCGAATAAAAGCAGACCCAGTGCGTTTAGTTTATGACCGGGCAATGCCTGAAGAAATGCTCGATTTTTTAAGCAAAAAGCTGGAACTCACTCAGTTTGATTCGTTCGTGGCGGGTGGGCGTTATCGCAATACCAGGGACTTTGTTAAGTTTCCACACCTGGGTAAAACCTCTTTAATTCACAAAGAGCTGCCGTCGTTATTTCATCCGAAGTTCTCTAATTTTGAGAATGTGTTTGCTGCCATCCAAAAAAATGATATCGCGTTGTACTATCCGTACTATCGTTTTTCTCACTTTACCGAATTTGTCCGACAGGCTGCTTATGACCCTAAGGTAACCCGAATTTCAATGTGTATTTACCGCGTGGCGCCAAATTCCCGGGTAATTCGCTCTTTGATGGACGCGGTACAAAACGGCAAACACGTTACGGTTATGGTCGAGCTTCAGGCAAGGTTTGACGAAGAGGCTAACATTGAGTGGGCTAAAGAATTAACCGACTCAGGTGTGCGGGTCAGCTTTGGTATTCAGGGGCTTAAAGTACATTCAAAATTGGTTCTGGTGCATCGAAATGAAGGTAACCTTGACCGTCGTTATGCAGTGATTGGAACCGGTAACTTTCATGAGGGAACCGCGCAAATTTATACCGACTTTAGCCTTTTTACTTGTCAGCCTGATATTTGTGCCGATGTTGAATCGGTTTTTCATTATCTTGAACAACCTTATCGAGCGCACAACTTTCATCATTTGATGGTAGCGCCGGTGAATATGCGCCAGAGAATTAATGAGCTTATTGAGTTTGAAATAGAGCAAGCCAAAGCGGGTAAGCCGGCTAAACTGTTTTTTAAAGTCAATAATCTGGAAGATGAACATTTAATTATTCAGCTTTACCGGGCATCCCGGGCTGGCGTTAAAATTCAGGGCATTGTCCGGGGTATGTGCTCTTTAAGACCGGGAGTGGAAAATCTTAGTGAGAATATCGAAATTCGGAGTATTGTTGATCGTTATTTAGAGCACGCCCGAGTGTATGTTTTTGAGCATGGTGGCAAAGAAGAAGTCTTTATAGCTTCTGCCGATTTAATGACTCGTAATCTTGATCATCGTGTAGAAGTTGCGGCTCCTGTCTATGACCCGGATGCCAAAGCTGATATTTTGAAGATAATTGCGTTGCAGTGGCAAGATAAAGCAAAATCTCGCCTAATTGACGCCGAACAAACAAACCGATACTGCTTTGAAGCTGAGCGCAAGGTCTTAAAACCGCGTGCTTTGGTTCCTTCTCAGGTGGCCATTCATCGTTGTCTTAAGCGGCGTGAGAGAGTGTATGAAAGCCGGAAAAAAGAATAATAAATCGTCGCCTCAGCAGTTTGCAGCTCTGGATATTGGGTCTAATAGTTTTCATTTAATTATTGCGCGGTTGGTTGAAGGGCAGCTTCAGCCCATTTTTAAATTCAAGCAACCCGTACAACTTGGAGAGGGCCTTTCTAATCGCCACTTGAGTGATGCTGCTGTTTACCGTGGTGTTGAAGCGCTTAGGCAATGTGCTGTGCGGCTAGAAGGTTTCGAGCGGGACACGGTTAAGGTTGTAGCGACACATACATTGCGTAAAGCTAAGAATCGTAAAAAGTTTTTAGCTGAGGCGGCAAAGGTACTACCTTTTCCTATAGAGGTTATTTCAGGCCGTGAAGAGGCCCGTTTAATTTTTTGTGGGGTAGCAGAAACCAGTTCTGAATCTGGCTCTCAGTTGGTTATTGATATTGGTGGCGGAAGCACTGAGTTTGCTGTTGGCAATAAGCGCCAGCCTAACTTTTTAAGCTCCAGAAGTATTGGTAGCCTGGCTTTTTCGCAAGAATTTTTTGCATCCGGAAAAATCACTCAAAAGCGTTTTCACAAAGCGATTGTATCTGCCCGACAACACGTTGAACCGATAGCGAATTATTTAGCGGATAACCCAATACAGAGCGTGTTTGGTACCTCAGGAACAATCAAAGCCATTTATCAATGGATTGTGAAACGCGATGGTGAACAATCAATGGGAATTACCCAAGCGCAGCTGGAAGCCTGCCGCAATGATCTTATCGCCGCTCAATCAATAAAAAACTTAAATAAAGAGTGGGTATCGGCCGAGCGGCGTCAGTCAATTGCGGGGGGCGTTGCTGTGCTACTGGGGATTTTTGAGGAACTTGAAATTGAACACCTGATTCCTCACGACGCGGCGCTAAGAGAAGGCGTTTTATACGAGTTAGCGGGTGAAGTTTTACTGCATCAGGATGTACGTGAACGCACGATTAGCAGTTTGGCACAGCGCTACTCGGTCGACTCTGCGCAAGCTCAACGGGTGCTGTCGACGGTTCAGCAAATCTGGCGTGGTGTGGCTGAAGGTTGGGGGTTGACCGGACACGATTTAGAAGTGCTGCTAGAAGGTGCTGCAAAGTTGCACGAGGTAGGCTTGAGCATTAGTGCCAGTGGCGTACAAAAACATTCTGGATATATTTTGGCCCACGCTTATATGCCAGGTTTTAACGCCGAGGAGCAACGCTTTTTATCGACTGTCGTCCGCTTCTTTCGCAAAAAAATTCAGACCACCGAGTTTCCTGATTTGATTCTTTTCAGCCACAACCAGCTGATTAAAATGGTTATTATTATGCGTTTGGGAGTTGTTCTAAATAGTGACCGGCAGAGCAGCATGTCGCTGGAGAGCGTGATTATCGACGGGGGTGTTTTGAAACTGGTATTGAACGGTCCGGCTAAAGAAGATTCAGTGTTAGCAATGCAGCTTGAGGGTGAAGCGAAGGTCATACAACAGCTGGGTTACGAGTTGTTGGTCTGTTAAAAAATAGAGGCACAAAGTCAGGTAATTTCTTTGTGCCTCTGTATAGATTAATGATGCGCTTTTAACCAGTTAGAATTTATACATCGCCATTAATTGCAGGCGGTTCAAATCACCATCGTCATTAGCTTCTGTCTCGCGGTTTGCCTGTGAAATTTCTGCGCCAAAAGTCAGGTTCGACGCGGGTGAATACATCAGGTTGAACGCCAGACGTTGTGTGTATTCGGTCATATCGCCTGCTAGCGCAAGTAGTTCACCATCGTTGTCGGCCCAGCCTCGCGAATAAACAACATTAGAGCGCAGTTTCTCGGTCCAGAAATGGCGGTAAGCGAAAGAAACACCGGTAGAATCAATAGCTTCTAGCTCGCCGTTACTGTCAATGTAGGCACCGTTCCAGGTGTTAAGACCTAAGTAGCGACCTAAACCATAACCGGTTGTGATTGAGGCACGAATGTCATCCATACCAAAAGTGTATTTAGCACCAAAGCTGACACCATATCCGAAAGTGGTTTCGTCGTCGCCAGTTTCAGTCACATCGTAAGCGAGTTGACGCAGGAGTGCCGACGCCTGCCAGGTTAGGTTGTCTGCTTTACCGGTATATTTAAAGGTAACATCCGGAATAAAGCCGTCGCTGGATACTATGCGGCCGCCGCCAGCAGGGGTTACTGTGGTTTCAGGGTTTTCGATTGAAGCACTGAAACCACCCGAGGTATAGCGTATTTGCGCCTGACGGTTAAAGATAATACCGTCGGTAATGCCGATGAAGTCGACCGATTCTGCCAAAATATTCAGATCCTGGAAGTTAGACCAGGTTTGACCAAAGGTCCAGTTACCATATTTAAGAAACGCCTGGCGCAGACGCGGGTTGTATGAGTTTGAAATACGTTCGTCGCCATCTGGAGTCAACTGAAAGTCCATTTCAATATGACCGGTCAGTGTTTCGCCATTATCTAGCTGGGTCTTGCTGGTCAGGAAGAAGCGTGACTGACGTGCATGGAAATCTGTGGCTAGATCATCGCCGTTACCATCAACAGGAGTAATACTCGGGATGTATTGTTGACGACCGATGTTTGCGCTGTCAGGGGCCAGTCCATCAGCGTAATCAGATACCAACATATCCAGTTTTACGTAACCGCCAAAATCGATATCTGTTTGGTCAGCCTGAGCCCCTAAGCTCATAACACTCAGAATAGCCGCGCTTGCTGCGGATAAAGTGAATTTCTTTGTGGTACTTGTTTTGGCCATAGTGTTCTCCCCTGTCAGCCAAGTGTTCGTTTTTTGATTGTAGATTTTATAATTACGCCGAATATACACGCCGCTAATTTTCGTTAACTGGTCAATTTTTATCAATCTAGACTATGGTCTAATAGTGTCTTAACGCTTTAAAACGTACAACGGTTACCATCTTGCGAATAAGGAGGAAGAGGTAATGTCGCAACTGTATTCAGTGCCTGAACATATCAAAACAAAAGCTAAAATTGACAATGACGGTTATAAAAAACTTTACCAACGGTCAGTTGATGATCCTGAAGGTTTTTGGAGTGAACACGGACAGCGAATGACTTGGTTCACGCCTTACTCCAGAGTTAAAAATACCAGCTTCGAATTGGGCAAAGTCAGCGTTAAGTGGTACCAGGACGGCACTTTAAACGCTTGTTATAACTGTGTCGACCGCCATCTTGCCGATAAAGCCGATGAAACCGCCATTATCTGGGAAGGCGATGACCCTAGTGTAGACAAATATATTAACTACCGCGAGTTGCATAAAGAGGTATCCCGTTTTGCTAATGGCCTGAAAAAATTAGGTATTGGCAAAGGCGATAGAGTAGCTATTTATATGCCGATGGTGCCCGAGGCAGCATACGCTATGTTGGCTTGTGCGCGCATCGGTGCGGTGCATTCGGTTATCTTCGGTGGCTTTTCACCTAATGCCATTGCTGACCGCATTAACGATTGCCAGGCTAAGGCTATTATTACTGCTGACGAAGGTCGACGTGGCGGCAGTACCATTGGCTTGAAAGCTAATGTGGATAAAGCAATAGCGGACGATGCCTGCCCATCGCTGGAGCATAGCATTGTGTGTCGAGTCACTGATGCCGATGTTGACTGGACGCAAGGGCGCGATGTTTGGTGGCATGAGTTAGTCGGCAGCGTGAGTGACGAATGCCAGGCCGAAGTGATGAACGCGGAAGATCCGCTGTTTATTCTGTACACCTCTGGTTCGACGGGTAAACCGAAAGGTGTGGTGCATACCACCGGTGGTTACATGGTTTATGCGTCAATGACTCATGAGTATGTGTTTGATTATCAGCAAGGTGACGTATATTGGTGTGCAGCCGATGTTGGCTGGATTACAGGCCATTCCTATATTGTTTATGGACCACTGGCAAATGGTGCGACAACTCTGATGTTTGAAGGGGTTCCGACCTACCCGGGGGTGGGTCGCATTGGTGAAATTATTGATAAACACAAAGTAAATATCTTATACACCGCACCAACGGCTATTCGCGCGTTAATGGCGAAAGGGGATGAAGCTGCTAAAACATCAACTCGTGAAAGCCTGCGTGTACTGGGGAGTGTGGGTGAGCCCATTAACCCTGAAGCCTGGGAGTGGTATCACCGGGCTATTGGTAACAGCAAGTGCCCTATTATGGATACCTGGTGGCAAACCGAGAACGGCGGTATTTTGATTACGCCATTGCCCGGAGCTACCGATTTGAAGCCGGGCTCTGCGACTCGCCCATTTTTTGGTATTGAACCGGCATTAGTGAACAGTGAAGGCATTATCCAGGAAGGCGAAGCTGAAGGCGGTCTGGTTATTAAAGAGTCGTGGCCGGGGCAAATGCGCACGCTGTGGGGCGATCATGAGCGCTTTGAAAAAACCTATTTCTCGACTTTTAAAGGTATGTACTTCAGTGGTGACGGAGCGCGTCGTGACGCCGATGGTTATTATTGGATAACCGGACGTATGGACGATGTACTGAACGTTTCCGGTCATCGTTTAGGTACCGCTGAAATTGAAAGCGCATTGGTGGCACATAAAGCAGTAGCAGAGGCCGCTATTGTTGGATACCCGCATGACTTAAAAGGTCAGGGCATTTACGTTTATGTGACGCCGGTAGAAGGTGTTGAAATAACAGACGAACTGACGAAGGAACTCCGTAACTGGGTGCGCTCTGAGTTGAGTCCAATTGCAACGCCCGACCTTATTCACTGGACAACCGGTTTGCCCAAAACCCGTTCCGGTAAAATCATGCGTCGTATACTGCGTAAGATAGCAGCTAATGAACATGAAAACCTCGGTGACACCTCTACGCTTGCCGATCCAAGTGTGGTAGATTCTTTGATAGAAAATCGAATGAATAAATAATGTCACTTAATTTGGAATCTCATGGCGAAATTTTTAATCGCAGATGATCACCCATTGTTTCGCGAGGCGCTGCAGGGCGCTCTCGCGAATTATTTTTCTGAGCTGACTTTGCGCGAAGCAGAAGATTTAGACTCAACCCTGGCGGCGCTAAACAAAGACGACGATGTCGATTTGTTGTTACTGGATCTGCACATGCCCGGTAGTGGCGATTTATACGGTCTTATTCGCGTAAGAGAAGACTACCCCTTGTTGCCTGTCGCTATTATTTCCGGCAGTGAAGAGTCCTCAATTGTTGCTAAGTGCATTGGTTTTGGCGCCTTGGGTTTTATTCCAAAGTCATTACCCTCTGCTGAAATTGCCGAAGCCATAGGCACTATCTTGCAGGGTGACACCTGGGTTCCGAAAGAAACCAGGGAACGGCTGGATACTATTTCTGATGAAGACCAGCAGCTGGCGCGTAAGGTTTCCGAACTCACACCGCAGCAATACAGAGTCTTGCACTTTCTGCACGAAGGACTACTGAATAAACAAATTGCTTATCAACTGGGAATAACTGAAGCAACAGTTAAAGCGCACATTACTGCAATTTTTCGAAAACTGGGCGTTTACAGTCGTACCCAGGCAGTTCTGGTGGCTGAACGCCTGCAGTTATGACCTGGTTACTGATATTCGCCTCACTGGCTTATGTGATTTTTCTGTTTGCAGTTGCCACCTGGGGTGACCGCACGGGGTCCTGGGCTAATAAAATGAGTCATAAGCCCTTTGTCTATTCCATGTCACTGGCTATTTACTGTACCTCCTGGACTTATTACGGTGCGGTGGGCAACGCAGCGGTTGATGGCTGGGCCTTTTTTCCCATACTACTGGGGCCCATTTTACTGTTTTTATTTGGCTTAAGCATTCTGGAAAAACTGGTTTTAATCAGTAAACAGCAAAATATCACCTCTATTGCTGATTTTATTTCTTCCCGGTTTGGTAAAAGGCGGCGGTTGGCTGTCGTGGTCACCGGCATTGCTGCGGTTGCCATCATTCCCTATATCGCTCTGCAATTAAAGGCTGTAGGTATTAGCTTTGCCGTACTGACGGAAAGTTCCGGAATGATGGCGGAGTTCTCAATCAAAGAGTTAGGAGCAGCGGCCCTGATGGCGGTGTTTGCTATGCTGTTTGGTACACGTCATGTTGAGGTGACTGAGTATCGCAGCGGCATGATGCTGGCAATTGTGGTGGAGTCCATGATTAAACTGGTCGCTTTGCTGGCGGCGGGTATATTTGCCTGGTCACTGATCCATGGTGATGCGCAGTCTGATTTAATCAGCTCATTTAATGATATCAGTAAACCTCAGTGGTCTTTTGCCGCGCTTGGCGAATTTGAATTCATCGTCCAAACCTTCATGGCGGCGGGCGCTATTCTCTGTTTACCCAGACAGTTTCACGTAGCGGTTGTGGACAACGTGGATGTTCGGCATTTACGTACTGCCCGTTGGGGGTTTCCATTGTATTTGGCGTTAACTGCCGCCGCTATAGTACCTATTGCTATCGCCGGTAGCTTTTATTTGTCAGCAAGCTCCGACGGTTCAACCTTTGCCTTGCAGCTACCACTGTTAAAAGATCAGTTGTGGCTATCTTTGGTTGTTTTCATCGGTGGTATATCGGCTGCTACGGCTATGGTAATTATAGCCTCCGTTACCTTAAGTACCATGATCACCAATGATGTGATCATGCCACTTTTGCTGCAGCGGGAATCGCGTTTGCCGCTAAAACACAGACGCCGTGAATACGACAGAGCTCTGCTACTCATTCGTCGGGTAGCTATTGCTGTGACCATGGTTCTGTCCTTTTTGTGTTACTACTTTTGGGCGGCACGAACAAATCTGGTTAGCATTGGTTTGCTGGCTTTTTCATTGGTTTTACAGTTGCTGCCGGCGTTACTGGCTGCACTGTATTGGCGTAAAGGTCATGCGCGCGGTGTCTATGCCGGGTTAGCTGCAGGCTCAGTAGGCTGGGTTATGGCGGTACTCATTCCTCTTTATACCAATACGCAGCTAACGGACGTTGAAATTATTACCCGCGGAACCGTGGTTTCACTGGGTCTTAATAGTTTCAGCCTTATTGTTTTTTCACTATTAGCAAAACCGCGTTTAGTGGACCGCATTCAGTCAACCGCCTTTGTTAAACCCAGAGCCGCGCTTCCCGACTTACATCTGAACAAAAATGGCAGTGCAACCAACGCAGATATGTTGTTGCTGTTAAAAACTTTTCTGGGGGCTGAACGTGCCCAACAACTTATGCAGTATTATCAACGCCCGGAGAATACCGAACTTAAGCTGGAAGACGTTGCTGAAAAGTCATTTATCAGCTTTGTTGAGCGGGCGATTGCCGGTGTGCTGGGGTCAGCGACTGCCCGTTCTTTGATCGACGCCGCGTTGCGCGATAAACAACTGAACCTGGAAGAAGTGGTTCACTTTTTTGATGATACAACCCAGGCACTGCAAACCCAGCAATCCATTTTGTTCAGTTCATTGGAGAACTTAGCGCAGGGCATTAGTGTGGTCGATGCGGAATTGCGTTTGGTTGCCTGGAATAAGCGCTATCTGGATTTATTTGAGTATCCGCCGGGCATGGTTAAACCGGGACAACCTATTGCCACGCTTATCCGTTATAACGCTGAACGTGGTGAGTGTGGCCCGGGCAATGTCGATGAGTTGATCAATAAGCGTTTAGGCTATATGCAGAGGGGCTCAGCGCATCGGTTTATTCGTCGAAGAGCCGACGGCCGGGTGATTGAAATGGTGGGGAATCCGTTACCGACCGGCGGGTTTGTTACCAGTTTTACTGACATTACCTCGCATGTTGAAACGCAGCAGGCACTGGAAGATGCCAATATTGATCTTGAGCAAAGGGTTGATGTTCGCACACAAGAAATCCGGGAGATTAACCAGGAACTCACAGCCGAGATTGACCGTCGACGTCAGGTTGAAAAGGAATTAAACAAAGCCAAAGGTGAAGCGGAAGCTGCAAATGCCTCGAAAACACGTTTTCTGGCGCTGGCCAGTCATGATATTTTACAACCTTTAAATGCAGCGCGGTTATACCTTTCGGCCATTCAGGAAAAAGAACTGTCGGAACGTAACTTATCTTTAGTCGGTAAGCTGGACACGGCATTAGGGTCAACAGAGCATCTCTTATCCACCTTGTTATCCATCGCTAAAATGGATCAGGGGGCATTAAAACCGCAGTTTCGCCATGTTCAGTTGAGTTCGGTGCTGGACCCATTAGTTGAAGAATACGCAGTGTTGGCAGAACAGCGAAAACTGGATTTTCGTGCTTTTTACAAAGACAGACCGGTGTCTACCGACCCGACCTATTTGCGCCGAATTGTGCAGAACTTTTTGTCTAATGCAATAAAATACACGCAGCAAGGCAGTGTTCTGTTGGGGGTACGTAAGCGCGGAGAACAACTTCAAATAGCGGTATGGGACACCGGGCCCGGCATAGCGGCACAGCAGCAAAATAAAGTATTTGATGCTTTTTACCGTGTAAAAAATCAGACGGTTGATGGGGTTGGTCTGGGGCTGAGTGTCGCTCAACGCATGGGTGAACAGTTACACTGTGAGGTGCAGGTTGAATCGGTTGAAGGTAAAGGTTCGTGTTTTTCAGTGAGGGTACCTTTAGGCAATGCCGCGCAAGTGCTCAGCAAGTCCGCTGCACAGCTTGAAGACGCACCTTCTGAACGTTTACAGTTGCTGGTGGTCGATGACGACAATGAAAACCTGAGCGCTCTTAGTGCCTTATTGAATAAGTGGGGATGCGAAGCTCTGACCTTTAACAGTTACCGCAAGGCGCGGGCTTATGCAAAAGAGCACCGCGGTGATAAAGCTCCTCAGGGACTCTTATTAGATTATCAGCTCGGCGATGGTGATGGTTTGAAATTGGCCGGGGAGTTACGTCATATTTGGCAACAGCAAATACCAGCAGCATTAGTAACAGCAATGCGTGACGATGCGGTTAAGCAGGCGGCGCGCAAAAATGATCTGCAATTTTTACCCAAGCCGGCGAAACCTGCCGCACTAAAAGCTTTTTTAAAGTATATCAGCACCCGAAAGTCATAAAAGGAGTCATAAGTTGATTGAACTTGCTGAGCGACACACATTCAGGCTGCCGACCAAAAGTCGCTCGTTAGTTGAACTGAACAGCAGTGATGATATTGAACAACTGTCATTTGAGGAGCCTTATTATTTGCTGGGCGAGGGCAGTAATACCTTGTTTGTCGATGACTTTCAGGGGACGGTTATTTGTAACCAGTTGCTTGGTGTTTGTATTGAAGAGCAAGATACGGACTACCTTGTAACAGCGGCTGCTGGTGAAAACTGGCATAACTTTGTTACTGATTTGCGGGCTCGTAACATTGATGGACTGGAAAATCTGGCTCTGATACCGGGTTCAGTAGGTGCGGCACCTGTGCAAAATATTGGTGCTTATGGGGTGGAGGTTTCGACCTTTATTGAGCGGCTTACAGCGTGGGATATTAAAGAAAAATGCTGGGTTGAAATGAGTCGGGATAGTTGTGAGTTTGCCTATCGCGACAGCGTGTTCAAGCAACATCCGGGGCGTTGGCTTATTACATCGGTGGTTTTTCGATTACCCAAAAACTGGCAGCCCGTTACTCATTATTCTCCTCTTACTGAATTGAGTGGTAGTGTGAGTGCGCAGAAAATTTTCGATAAAGTGATTGAGGTGCGCCAGCAAAAACTGCCGGATCCTAGAGTTATACCGAATGCCGGTAGTTTTTTTAAGAACCCGGTTGTTCCTAAAGCTCAGCTTGATGACTTACTGAAAAAATGGCCGGCTATGGTCTACTTTCCGGTTGCCGGAAACCAGGTAAAGGTTGCTGCAGGTTGGTTAATTGAGCATTTGGGATTAAAAACCGAGACCGTTGGTGAAGCTGCGGTGAATCCAAATCAGGCCCTGGTACTGATTAATTGTGGGCAGGCCATTGGTGGTGATGTTACTCAACTGGCTTTAAACATTATGAAACAAGTGGCTGATGCAAGCGGAATTATTTTGGAGCCTGAGGTTCGTTTAGTAGGAGAGCAGGGTCTTATCCAATTGGTGCTGGAAAAATGAAGCAGGCGGAACGTCTTGATCAGTTGATTCGCTTACTTGCCAATGGCGAATTCCACTCCGGACAGGCAATTGGTGAGTCATTGTCGATATCCCGCGCGGCGGTTAATCAGCACATTCATAAACTGGAAGAGCTGGGACTGGAGTTGTTTTCAGTCACCGGGCGGGGCTATAAGCTCGCCCGGCCTATTGAACTGCTGCAGGCCGCCGCTATTGAAGAGGAAACACCAACAAAGTGGCGCAAAAAACCGGGCTTTGAGGTGCGTTCAGTGGTTGACTCAAGTAACGACCAGGTCAAGCTATTGGCTCAGGATGGCACTGTAGACGCTGGCTTTTCTATTTTCGCGGAAGCGCAAACGGCGGGGCGCGGGCGTAGAGGAAAACACTGGTTTTCACCCTTTGGCAGTAACCTCTACTTTAGCGTTTATTGGCCATTGGAAGACGGTATTCATGGCGCTATGGGGTTGAGTCTTGCGGTCGGTATTGCTTTGGCGGAATGTTTTACCGAGTTAGGTATTGAAGCGGTAAGCGTAAAATGGCCAAACGACGTGTATATTAACGGAAAAAAAGTGGCCGGTATTTTGGTGGATTTGGAAACCTTACCGGAAGGCGCTGCGCACAGTATTATTGGTATGGGTATTAATTTAAGAATGCCGGAGTTTGTCGGAAGGAATATCGATCAAGCCTGGACGGATCTTAACTCTGAGTTACCGCAGTTGGTTTCACGTAATTGCATTGCAGCACAGGTCAGGTCTTCAGTATTGTCTGCGTTGCAGCAATATGAACAGTATGGGTTGGCTGCGTTTCAGCAAAGCTGGCGGCAGTACGATTGCTTTTTAGATAAACCGGTAAAGCTTATTATGGGACAGCGAGTGTGTTTAGGAACCTGTCGTGGCATTGACGAAAATGGTGCGTTGCTGGTGGAAGACGAACACGGCGTACGCCGTTATTTTGGTGGTGAAGTTTCATTAAGGGCTCAAGATGCTATTAATTGATGCAGGTAATACTCGCAGTAAATTTGCCTGGTGGAATACGCACACAGACGAGATTGAAATGCTGGGTGCCATCTCTCATCAGAGCTGGCTGAATGACCTGAGCCAACCGCTGAAAGACTTATTGCTGGAAGTGGTAAGTGGCCGGCAAATACAGCATGAACAACAGGCTATTGGCTGCAGTGTCGCGGCGGTTCAGGTAATGGATACATTGAACAGTTCACTGGCTGAGCTGGGCATCAACGTGCTCTGGCAAAAGACAAAAACAGAGCAGGCTGGGGTAATAAACGGTTACAACCAGCAACCTGAACGTTTGGGGGCTGACCGCTGGATGGCATTACTGGGTTGTCATGAGCAGGTAAAAGCGAATGCCTTGATAGTGGATGCCGGCACGGCTTTAACCATCGACTGGCTGACCGCTAAAGGTCAGCATATGGGCGGCTGGATAGTGCCCGGGCGGCAGTTAATACTCAATGCTCTGGGTCAGGGAGCGGCTAACTTAAAAGGCATAACGGTAGATGATATTGGGCGCGATGGGCTTGCTGCGGGTAAAAATACTTATGACGGTATTGCGCAGGGAACCGAAGCGGCATTGACCGGCGCTATTGCACAGGCCATTCATTTATCTGCCCGTTATTTTTCTGAAGAACCTTTTGAAATTGTTGTTACCGGGGGCGATAGCGAGCACTTAATGCGAACTTTGTCCTGGGCATTTCGTCGTTACGACGATTTGTTATTTAAGGGATTACGGCTCTGTGCCGATAACCTGAACATATAGCTGTTTAGTATATTCACAGAGCATGGGCAAACTTATGAAAACAGTCATTCCAATGCTGATTGCTGTAGCCGGACTGACCGCAGCAAATAACGTTCAGGCGCAGGATGTTGAAGCGGTGCAGCTCTACTCGGATGCCGAACTTATTGAGATGTTTGCAACTAATACGCACTTAACACGTGTGCGCGATACCGATCGCTGTCAACTGGCGCAGGATATTGAGGCTCAGGCTGAACTTGAACGTCGTCCTACGTATCAGTTTTTGTATGGCGACATGATGGCCTGGGGCATTTGTTACGACCGCGACCCTGAGCTTGGCCTGCTCTATATGGAAAAAGCAGCGCAGCATGGTTTACTGGAAGCTCTGGAGCAGTTAGGACGTTATTATCATGAAGGTGTTCTGGTTCAAAAAGATATTGAGCGTGCCATCCTGTATCTTCGTGAAGCGGCCTCTTCTGGGAATTTACCGGCGCAAAGACGATTTGCAGAAATTTTGTTAGCGGATAAGGGTAGTCCATATGACTACGAAAAAGCCTACCATTGGCTGCATAATGCGGTAACCTCAACTGAAAGTATCCATCGGGATATCGAGCAAAAGCTGACAAAGTTGGCTGAAAGAATGCCACCGTCGGTTGTTGAAAAAGCAAAAAGGCCACTGGAATAAGTGGCTTTTTCAATTTTTTACTTAGCTATTTAGCACTTAAGACAAGCGGTTGCGAAAATCTTCGTAACTAAATTGTCGCACACAATCAAACTGACCACTTTCCCGCAATATACCAATAGCCGGGTGCTGAACGCCGTTAAAAAACGATGTTTTCACCATGGTGTAATGCATCATATCTTCAAAGATTAAGCGGTCACCAACGGCTAACGGCTGATCAAAGCTGTATTCACCGATAACATCACCGGCTAAACAGCTGTTACCGCCCAGGCGATAACTGAACTTCTTCTCTGCGGGTAAACCGGCCCCGGTTATAGCCGGCCGGTAAGGCATTTCCAGTACGTCCGGCATATGAGCCGTAGCTGAAATGTCTAATAAAGCGATTTGCCCTTGATTCTCAACAATATCCACCACTTCGCAGACTAACGGGCCGGTTTGCCAGGCAACCGCAGAACCCGGTTCAAGTATCACTTGCAGATCATAGGTTTCGCGTAAACGCTTTAACTGTTTTATCAGGTGCTCAACGTCATAACCGGTGCGGGTCATTAAATGTCCGCCACCCAGGTTCAGCCATTTCATTTGCTTTAACTGCTCACCAAAACGGCTTTCAACAGCGTTCAGGGTGCGTTCCAGAGCAAAAGAATCGCACTCGCATAGATTATGCACGTGCAGACCTTCAACCCCGGTTAAGTCGTGTTGTTTAAGTTCGCTGGCGCGAATACCCAGGCGAGAACCCGGTGCACTGGGTTCATAAAGCTCGGTTTCGGCTTCCTGATGCTCCGGGTTAATACGCAGACCAATAGAAACACCAGCTTTAACGACTTGTTCACGGTACTTATGCCATTGTGAAATACTGTTAAAGGACAAGTGATTGACCAGTGGTACTAACTGGTCAATATCATCCTGTTTATACGCTGGTGCATAAGCATGAACCTCACGCGCAAACTCCTGAGCCGCTAATTTTGCTTCCCAGACAGAGCTGGCCGTACAGCCTTTAAGATACTGGCGAATTAACGGGAAAGTTGACCACATGGCGTAGCCCTTCAGCGCCAGAATAATATTAGCACCACTTTGCTCTTGTACCTTTTGCATCAGCTCCAGGTTTTTTCGCAGTAGCTTCTCGTCCAGCACATAGCAGGGCGACGGAATTTCCGGCGATGTATATTGACTCATGTGTTATCTTCTCTGTTACTTGCCGAATGGCTTATCGCATTCCATTACTTGCCATGGCAAGCCATATTTGCTCAGCCGTTCCATGAACTCGTCCGGGTTAAATTGCTCCATATTCCAGACACCTGGCTCCATCCATTTACCCTGTAACATTAACGACGCGCCAATCATTGCCGGCACACCGGTAGTGTAAGACACGGCCTGAGCGCCAACTTCATCGTTGGTTTGGGCGTGGTCCGTGTTGTTGTAAATGAAGATGGTTTTTTCCTGCCCGTCTTTCATGCCTGTAACGTAAGTACCAATACAGGTTTTGCCGGTGTAACCCTCAGCCAGAGAACCCGGGTTTGGTAATACGGCTTTCAGAAATTCTAATGGCACAATTTGCTGACCTTCAAACTCAACCGGCTGAATAGACGTCATGCCAACGTTTTCAAGGACACGCAAATGCGTCAGGTACTGCTCGCCAAAAGTCATCCAGAAACGCGCGCGTTTAATGGTCGGGAAGTGCTTAACCAATGATTCCAGCTCTTCGTGGAAAAGCAGGTAGGAAGGGCGTACTCCAACATTTGGGTAGTCTAGATCTTTACGCACGCTGATAGGGTCAGTTTCATGCCATTCGCCATTTTCCCAGTACTTACCTTTTTGGGTAATTTCCCGGATATTAATTTCCGGATTAAAATTAGTCGCAAACGCCTGACCGTGGTCACCACCGTTACAGTCAACAATGTCCAGATAATGCACTTCGTCAAAGTAATGTTTAGCGGCATAGGCGGTAAAGACGTTGGTAACGCCCGGATCAAAACCCGCACCCAATAACGCCATTAAACCTTTTTCTTTAAAGCGTTCCTGATAAGCCCACTGCCATGAGTACTCAAATTTGGCTTCGTCTTTTGGCTCGTAGTTAGCGGTATCCAGGTAATGTACGCCGGTTTCCAGGCAAGCGTCCATGATAGGTAAATCCTGGTACGGAAGCGCAACGTTAATAACCAGTGACGGGTTAATGCCCCGAATAAGCTCAGCAACTTCGGCTGAGTCATCAGCATCGACCTGGTAAACACTGACAACGCGATCTTTGCCGGCTTTTTCCTGCAGCGCCTGACATTTTGACAGCGTACGACTGGCTAAGTGAATTTCAGAAAATACGTCGGGTAAACCGGCACATTTTTGTACAACCACGCCAGCAACACCGCCGGCACCAATAATGAGTACTTTAGACATGAATGCTATCCTTTACAGAAAACTTTTAACGATTAAAATTGCTGCGAAAGATAGCATATTTTTCTGAAATCATCATTCAGAAGCGTTGCTTTGTACAGCCTCTGAATTCATACCTAAATACTGTTGTAAGAACGCCCAGTTTTCGGCCTGTTGTTCTATGCGCATCCAGGTAGGGGTGCCTGCGCCGTGACCGGCACGCGTTTCTACATTTAACCAGATAGGTTGATCACAACTTTGGTCACGTTGCAGTGTTGCTGCAAATTTGTAGCTGTGCCAGGGAACTACGCGGTTGTCGTGAGTCCCGGTGGTAATGAGCGTGGCCGGGTAACAGGTGTCGATCTGGGTATTGTGAACCGGCGAGTACGCATAGAGGTTTTTGAACTGCTCTTTATTTTCACTCAAACCAAACTCACTACTCCAGCCACGCGCGTTGGCACTGGGCAGATGATAGCGCAGCATATCCAGTACACCGACAGCAGGCAGTGCAGCGGCGAACAGCTCAGGGCGCTGGGTCATGGTCGCACCAACCAGTAATCCGCCGTTACTGCGCCCTTGAATTGCCAGCTTGTCCTTATTGGTGTAGTTGTTGTTTATTAGCCATTCTGCGGCGGCAATAAAGTCATCAAATACGTTTTGCTTTTTCTCTTTCGTGCCTTGCTGGTGCCACATTTGACCAAACTCCCCGCCACCACGAAGGTTTGGAATAGCTAAGACACCTCCCATTTGCAGCCAGACCACGCGAGTTGTATCGAAGTCAGGGGTGATAGAAATATTGAAGCCACCATAGCCGTATAAAAGCGTGGGGTTTTGACCGTTCAGTTCAATGTCCTTGTGGTGTACTAAAAACATCGGAACTTCGGTGCTGTCAGCACTATTGTATACTACCTGCTCAGTGGTGTACGGCTCCAGGTTGGCGGGTACTTTGGTTTCATACCATAGCGTTGTGCGCTGTTGTTCAGCTTGATACCGATAAACTTTTCCCGGCTCGGTAAAGCCCTTGAAAGTAAAGAATGTGTCGGGTGCTTTGCTGCTGCCCCTGAAGCCCTCAACAGAGCCAATACCGGGTAATGCCAGCTCTTGCAGCATAGTGCCGTCAATATCAAAAATAGCCACTCGAGAGCGGGCTGACTGCAAATAGTGAGCAACTAGTTGTCCGTTTATGGCGTTCACTTCTTTTAATGTATGAGTTTTAGCGGCAATGACTTCTGTCCAGTTTTCAACTGCCGGCTGTTTTGGGTCAACGGCAATAACGCGCCCGGTTGCTGCTTCATTAGTGGTTTTAAAGTAAAGCTGCTTTTTGTGGCTGGTGACGTATTGGTAGTGGTCGTCCCAACCTGTGAACAAACCTTCAAATGAGGCATTCTCTTGTGCTAGCGGGCGAATATATACCGCATTGGCGTCATAGCCTTTAAACACATCAATTAACAGGTACTGACCGTCGTCTGATACTTTGGCGTAGGGGTTCCAGTCTGGTTTATTATCAAAAGCGAAGATGAGTTGGTCGTCACTTTGCTCAGTGCCCAGTTTGTGGAAGTAGACGCTAACCGGTTTGGAGTCATCAAAACGGCCATCTTCGAGCTGCGGATAACGGCTGTAATAAAAACCGCGCTCATTTGGAAGCCATGCTACGTCAGTGAACTTAACACCTTTAATAATATCGGTAGTGTCTTTTCCTGACTGAATATGACGGACTTTTATTTCCGTCCAGTCGCTACCGGCATCTGATGTAGCGTAGGCAATATATTGCGCCTTGGGGGAAACACGAATGCGGGCTAATGAAACGGTTCCGTCATCACTGAGTGTGTTGGGGTTAATAAGCACATCGGGGGCGCTGTTTAAGTCCGTCTTTGTATAAAGAACGGCCTGATTCTGTAAGCCGTCGTTAGAGAAATAAAAGTACCTATCTGCATAGCGAAACGGCGTACTGACTTTTTCGTAATTCCATAACGTTGTCATGCGGTTTTTAATGTCCGCAAATGCAGGAAGTTTTTGTAATGCAGGGGTTGATAACTGGTTTTGTGCATCAACCCAGTTTTTAACCTCTTTGTTATCCTGCTCTAACCAACGGTAAGGGTCGTTAACTTGAGTGTCGTGATAGTCATCCTTTTGGTCGACAGTTTTTGTTTCTGGATAAGGGCCTTTCGGCGGCTTCTCGTCAGGTTCAAAAGAGCTGCACGCACTCAGTATCAACACCGTTGCACAAACAATAAAAGCGGAATAACGCGTCATGGTAATGGGGTTCTGTTGAGGTTCTGTGCTGATGATAGAAATTTGCTGATAAAACGACAAGGCTCATTACTGCAGTGACCGTACTTCTTTACAGAGATTTTCATTTGCCTGGCGCTGTGATTTCCCGCCCCAATAATGACCGAGGTGCTTTAGGGTAGTGTCCGGTTGGCACAGTAAGTTTGTCAGAGGGTGCTCTTTATGCTGCCAATAAAACCATTGTGCCAAAGCAAAATGAGCAGCATCGAAAGGAACTGCTTTAGCCACGTAGGATTCAATGATAGCAGTTCTGACACTACCCAGTGGCTCAGTTGAGTCTAGTGCTTCTTTACCTTTTGATAACCACTGCAGTTGTTGTTGGCCCCATAAATTGAGTAACTGGCATTGCTCATTAACTGAGGGGGAAAGAGAGTAAACATAGATGGCGGCAGGGCGTGCTGATACGCTATCAATACGACTGCTGAAGCGCCAGGGCAGGTAATTGTTTTGTCTCCAAAAGTTATCTAACTGCGATGACCAGGCGAAACTGGTCCCGAGCATTTGGTAGTTGTGTTTTTTTGCCCATAACGAAACGTCGGTCAGTAGCTTTGAACCTGCTTTATGGCGCCTTTTGTTTTCAGGCACGGCAATACGACCTACTCGCAGCCACCGTAAATCCATAGCCCATTCTTGTTGAAGAAAGTAACCAATAGCCTGCGGTAACAGATTTCCTTTTGGCCTCCGTCTGCCAAGCTTAATTTCTTCTTTTAGCGGCGAGTTGACAGGGCCCTCGCTCATCAGCCATGCAACCGCAATCACTTTACCGCGTTCACATTGGTAGGCGAGTCTATGAGCAGGTTCGGTCAGCAGCAGGTTAAGATCATTAGGGCTGCTTTGATAGTGAGCGTTGAGCAAAAGCTGGAAGCATTGTTGTAGCAGATTCTCATCAAGCTCAGAAGCGGGTTTAATAAAGGTCCCTGTTGTTGAGTCTGATGAAGCTGTTACGGCTTGTTCATGCAGAAGGAAGGTTTCCGTCAACCATTGCTCTAACGGGTCATTGACAGGCCAGCGTAGTGGCTGTGTTAATTGGTGCACACTTACCTGCGGTAAATTTTTTTTCGCCCAGTCGGTAAAATGAACAGCGAAACCCCGACCACAGCCCTCGTAACCAGCGACCGTTGTTGCAAGTAGCCAGGGCGTGAATTTTTCGCACAACTTTTCAGTTGCCCACAGCGGTAAACCGGCCGCTTCATCAATAATTAATTGAATATCAGGGTTATCCGGTTTCTGCAGTAATTTGTCCCAGGCAACGAATCGGGATTCTGGTGCTTGTTGCAGCAGAACTTTGGCATTGGCTTTTCGCGGCGCCGTTACAATAATAGTTTGCTGATCTTTGGTGTTGGCGAGAGCCTGTCCCAGTAAGGTACTTTTACCGCGCCCGCGCTCAGCTGTGATGATGTGTGTTGTTGCTTGTTGGGCTTTATCGTGTCGGGTCTTATTCAGTCTCTGTAAAATGGCTTGCTGCTCATTGGTAAGGTGCGGTGTCGTTTCAGACCCCTCTGTTTTTACAAGCATTTGCGGAGGGCGGTCATTCACCTTATTGTGATAAACCTCAGTGGTAAAATCTGCCATGCGCTGGCTCATCGGATTGTCTTCACGGGGGAGTAAGATAGATAGCAGACCGCCTGCCATTACGGTTCCGCAAAGTGCGGCAATGGCGTCGGCATGCAAACTTTCATTACAATCTATAAAGACCTGTTCAAACTCATGTCCCAGATAGTCGCGGTAACGTGAAAGTGCGGCGTCCGCTTGTTTATCGGTGTCTGATAAATAGATAGAAAGGTCAGAGCGAGCCTGGCAGTGTTGCCGCCAAAGGCTCGCAGTTTGCAGCAGTTCAAGTTTTCGGTAACCGCTGCGTTTTAGCATATTAGAAAATAGAGATTGCGAAGAACTTAGTTAGCACCGTATTAAGAAAGACTGCTGCTAATATCAATGGAATAAAGGTGCTAATGGATAAGCGCACATACTTAGCCAATAGTGTGTTCGGGTATCCCGGGTTCCCTTCGGCAAGCTCTGCATCCAGATTTTTACGGCGCCAGTGGAAGCTGACAAACAAGCAAATCAATAAGCCATTCAGTGGCAAAATAGTATCGTAAAAAACGTCATAAATGACATCAAAAACCGATTTAGGCGTGTCTGCGTAGAATGTAAACTCGGTAAAGGCCGGAACGAATCCAAAAGACGTGGCGGCAATAAGGGTTAAAACAGTAACGGCTAATCCCATAAAAAGCAGGGCTTTTTTACGGCTGATTTTAGCCTGTTCGATAACCGCTGCGGTCGGAACTTCAAGAATAGAAACCAATGAAGTAATGGCTGCAATAAAGGTCAGCAGGAAAAAGACCGTAGCAGCAATACTGGCGCCGATATAACCGACAACCCCTTCCAGGGCGATAAAGATTTGGGGGAAGAATGAAAAGATCATACTGACCGATGAGTCACTCAGCGAGTCTGGATTGGTATTCGGGTTAATAGCGAATATTGCCGGAAGCGTCATTAAACCGGCGGTAAAGGCGACCGCGGTATCCGTTAATGCGACCAATTTACCGGAAGTGACAATGTCATCACGGCGGCTAAAGTAAGAGCCATAAGTGATCAAAATGCCCATACCCAGCGACAGCGAAAAGAATGCTTGTGACAAAGCACCGTTTATCACTGAGCCGTCAATTTTTGAAAAGTCGGGGACTAAATAAAACTCCAGTCCGAGTACTGCGTTATCCAGAGAAAGGACAAAAATTACCAGCAAAATAAGCATGATAAACAAAGCTGGCATGAGGAACTTGGCGGCCTTTTCTATTCCCTGTCGGACGCCACCAATTAATATTACGTTGATGATGATAGTGACGGCCACAAGAAAGCCGACAAAACCGTAGTCGTTAACAAACTGCGAAAAGTATTCCGGGTTGGCAAGCATATCGAGATTGCCGATGATTGAATGCCATAGATAACCCAAAATCCAAACCGTGATGACCATGTAGAAAACGGCGATCATGAACGGCGTAATAACAGCCAGTAAGCCAGCAATATGCCAACCGTTATTCTTTGGCGCTAATGCTCTGTAAGAACCTAAAGGGTTTTTTTGAGCACGGCGGCCCAAACCCATTTCGGCGAGCATGACCGGAATGCAGATAAAAACAACGAACAACGCATAGATGATTAAAAACGCACCACCACCATTCTTGGTTGCAGCGACAGGGAAACCAACCAGGTTACCAATACCGACGGCAGAACCTGCCGCCGCTAATATGAAGCCAATCTTAGAGCTAAATTGATCGCGTTGTTCGCTCATTCTGAACCTTCTTTTTGGTTATTGTTTTAACGCTTTTAAAGCGCTGCTGTTCAGCAAATTTCAGCAATCCTAGCAAGGCGGCAATTTAACGGCAAGCGAGGAATGGCTGTTTGTGCGGCAGAATGCGGGAAATTTGGCCTGGAAACAAAAAATATTTTAACATTCATTACAATTGTAATATTGGAATTTGTTAGAAATAATATAACCTTTTTATAACTCAGTTTTAACACGCTGGTGAATACAGGGAATTTAGCTCTCTGGAACAGATTGGCGTCTTTTTACCAGCGTGTTTTCTTTTGCTGAATGTTCCCACTGTTGCATCTCAAAAAGCCTCGAAACACAACGCCTAAACGGGAAAGCCAGTTGTTTGGCCTGATAAAGTTTATCGATGTCGGTTTCTGCGGTAATCATCAGCAGACACCTGCGGTCATAACACTCGTCAACTAATGCAATAAAACGCCGTGCTTCGTTATCTAGCCGGCTGACAATATTTTCTTGATGTTCGCGCTGATAGGTTTCTTCAACGCCGTGTACCAGTTCTTTGTCGGGTAAATAAGTGAACGCAGGAACATGGTGCACAGCAATGGCAGAATATGTATTGGCTAATTCCATATAGTCACGTTGGCTTCTTGGGCCTGAGCAGAGTGCCATAAAGTCGAAGCCAATGACGCTATCATTTCGCCATAGGCAGTGAACCTGCCGGTTCATAACCGTAACAGACGATAATGGTTTGGTTTTGCCAAACTGCTTTTCGGCAACCGAGCGTAACTGTTTTAGCTCTCCGTGCTTCAGGTAATAAGGCCAGTCTGTGTTTTTGAGGCGTCGATAATCAATGCCGAAACCTAAATCCAGGCACTCGCACTCTTTATTCAGTAAATCTATCGTGGGTTCAAATCGGTGACGCGCCAAGCCCCCTTTGTAAAGTTCATCCGGCGGTGCATTTGAGGTTGTGACTAAGCTGACACCTTGGTGAAACAGTTGTTCCCAAAGGCGCGCTAAAATCATGGCATCACCGATGTCTTCAACAAAAAATTCATCAAGACAAATAATAGAGTAGCGACGAGCCCAGAATTCGGCTATGACCTGCATGGGGTCGGTTTCCCCTTGGTATTGGTTAAGTTCCTGATGGATCCTGGCCATAAAATGGTGGTAGTGCAGTCGTATCGCCTGACTTTTGGGGAGACGTTGATAGAACATGTCCATCAATAAAGTTTTGCCCCGGCCGACCGGGCCGAACAGATAAAGGCTTTCTACTTTGTTGCCCCGGGCAAGTTCATTCAGCCGCTGCTGCAGGGCCTGTACAGCAAGGTGTTGATAGTCATCGGCTTGCAGTACACCAGAGCGAAGCTGTTGGTTATAGGTTTCTTGCATGACTCGATTATCGTGAAAGGTCATAATAAAAAAAAGCCGACTGGGGAAGTCGGCCAAAGTTGCTGTGAACAGCCATTAATACATAGTGCTATAAAGCTTTCTACGATAGATTGCAGCCAGCGGATCACCGTCAGGCAAAGCGTTAATAATGTCCAGTGCATATTTTTTTGCGTCGGTAAAATTAACGTCTCTATTCAGTACGGTGAAAACCAATTGCAGTGCTTCTTCATCGCGGTGCGCTTCGTGAAACTTAAGAGCCAGCTGTAGCTTTAAAGCTAAATCATTGGGTTGACTGTTGACTTGCTCTTGCAGTGCTCTTAGTTCCGGCGAGTCAGCAGCATCCTCCGCTAACTCAAATTTACCTTTGATGCGTTGATAATCGCTGTCGTGCTCCACCATAGGAATTTTAGCAATGAGCTCTTTAGCCTGATCAAGTCGGCCGGCGTCCACCGAGGCTTCGGCTAAAAGTTTCAGCGCCTGCATATTGTTGCTATCAATATCGTAGGCCTGTTTGACCAGGGTATAGGCCTGATTGGCATCGCCTTCAGCCATTGCTGTCTGAGCCTGCTGAATTAAGTCATCTGATGGGCTTGGCAGGTGCTTATCAAGAATTTCCCGAATTTCACCTTCGGTTTTCACTCCGCCGAAACTGTCAACCGGCTGACCGTCTTTGAAAAAGGCGACAGTAGGTAAACTGCGAATACCAAACTGTCCGGCCAGCTCCTGTTGTTCATCACAGTTTATTTTAGCCAGAATAACTTGGTTACTGTACTGCGAGGCCAGTTTTTCAAGTACTGGCATCAACTGTTTGCAAGGCTCACACCAATCTGCCCAAAAATCGATAATAACCAGTTTTTCTTTTGAACCTTCCAGCAAAACCTGCTGGAAATTTTGCAAGTCAACGTTAACGATATTGGATTCGGACATTAGCTATGTGTGCTCCTGTTACTGTTTAATCATTTTAATTCTGGTTACCAAGGATATGCAGACACGAGCTCGGAATTTCAATGGCTAATGACTAAACCAGGACAAGATTTTGTCTTTAAATTTGCTGTAAGGCGGGTAACGCAAAGCAACATCAAACCGGAAACTGCGTTTCATTATCGGCTTTAGGTGGCTAAATGTATCAAAGCCCCATTTGCCATGATAACGACCCATACCGCTTTGACCGACACCGCCAAAAGGCATTTCATCATTGAGCATAAACATGAGTGTGTCGTTGTAACAAACATTACCGGCAGACACTTGCTGGGTAAACAAATCGAGCAGTCGCGGGTTGTTACTAAAAACGTAAAGCGCCAGTGGTTTTGGATGACAATGAATTTTTTCAATAGCATCTGCTGCCGACTTAATGGTTAACACCGGAAGTATTGGGCCAAAAATTTCTTCCTGCATCAAAGCACTATTGTTTTTTACGCCATCCACTATGGTGGGCGCAATGTAACACTCGTTTTTGTCAGAATCGCCGCCGACAACCACGTCTTCGTCTTCCAGCATTTGTGTCAGACGCTGCCAGTGATTTTGGTGAATGATTCTGCCATAACCATCGCTTTGCTGAGGATCTTTACCGTAAAAATTAATTAACTCCTGCTTCATTGCTGCAATGAGTTGTTCTTTAATACTGTCTTCTGCCAGTACATAATCCGGGGCTATACAGGTTTGGCCGGCATTGAGAAATTTACCCCAGACAATACGACGGGCCGCGACCTGAATCGGTGCATCAGCTAAAACGACAGCCGGACTTTTGCCGCCGAGCTCGAGCGTAACCGGCGTTAAATTTTCAGCGGCAGCGGCCATAATTGCTTTGGCTGCTTGTTCACCGCCGGTATAAAAAATATGGTCAAAAGGCAGTGCGGTAAGTTGTTGTGACTCAGTGACTGCTCCGGTGACTATTTTTATCGCCGAATTATCCAGGTAGTCGGGCAACTGGCGTGCGAGTAAGTCGGCTGTTGCTGTGGCGTGTTCAGAAGGTTTTATTACCGCACAATTGCCAGCGGCAATGGCAGCAATTAACGGCGCAAGCAGTAACTGTAAGGGATAGTTCCACGCACCTAAAATTAATATAGTCCCCAAAGGTTCAGGAACTAACTGACTGTTAGCGGGCCAGGCCAGTAAAGGGTTACTGACTGTTCGAGCTTTGTTCCATTTCGGCAAAGCTTTAATGGTCTGTTTAATGTCGCTTTGCAGAAATTGTAATTCGGTTAAGCGGGCTTCACTAGGGTGTTTGTTGAGGTCACTTTTGAGTGCTTTTAACAACGACTTTTCATTTTCGGTGAGAAAACGCTGAAGCTGCTCAAGCTGATTTGAACGCCACGACAGCGGACGGGTGAGCCCGCTGTCAAAATGGCTTTTTAATTGTTTGAGTGTCTTTTCAAACGGGTTCATTCAAGTCCGCCAATGGTAGTCGTTTTCAATTCCAGATACTCGTCAATACCATATTTGGAACCTTCACGGCCAACACCCGACTCCTTAATACCGCCAAACGGATTGTAAGCATGTGAGATGCCGCCCGTGTTAACACCCACCATGCCGTATTCAAGCGCTTCACTCACGCGGAAAATACGAGCGGTATCTTTCGCTGCAAAATATGACGCCAGTCCAAACGGTGTATTGTTGGCTTTTTCTATGCCTTCTTCTTCTGTTTCAAAGGTGTTGATAGCAACCACTGGTCCAAAAATTTCCTCGGCACTGATATCCATTTCCTCGGTAACGCCAGTCACGACCGTTGGGGCGTAGAAGAGATCACCCAGTTCGGTCATGACTGAACCACCGGTTACTATGGTTGCACCATCAGATTTAGCCGCAAGAACCAAGCGTTGAACTTTATCAACCGCGTCCTGATCGATAAGCGGACCTAAATCGACATTGTCTTCTGTGCCCGGTCCTACTTTTAAAGCTTTAACTTTACTGACTAAAGCATTGGTGAATTTTTCAGCGACGGACTGCTGCACCAGCACTCTGTTTGCCGATACACAGGTCTGCCCGCCATTGCGGAACTTGCAGGCAATTAACTGCTCAGCGGCCTGTTCAACATCAGCATCGTCAAAGACAATAAACGGCGCGTTGCCGCCAAGTTCAAGTGATAACTTGGTGATGTGCTCAGAACATTGTTGCATCAAAATTTTGCCAACGCCGGTAGAGCCGGTAAAAGATAGTTTACGAACCTGAGGTGACGTGGCTAAACGTTTGCCGACGGTTTTCGCATCGCTGGTTGGAATGATATTAATGACGCCATCGGGAATGCCGACTTCGCTGGCCAGTTGCGCCAAAGCAAGACTGGAAAGCGGGGTCAATTGTGGCGGCTTAACCACGATAGTGCACCCTGCCGCTAATGCTGGCGCAATTTTGCGGGTGATCATGGCATTGGGAAAGTTCCAGGGAGTAACAGCGGCACAAACGCCAACAGGCTCTTTGGTAACCAAAACCTTCTTGCTGCTATCGGTTAGCGGTAGAACATCACCATTGATGCGCTCTGCTTCTCCGGCAAACCAGTCCACAAAACTGGCTCCGTATTCAACTTCGCCCACTGCCTCGGCAACGGGTTTGCCTTGTTCGGCACTCATTAATTCGCCCAGCGCCTGCTTGTTTTCCATCATGGCTTCGTACCAGTTACGCAGTAACAGTGCACGTTCGCGGGCCGTGGTTCTGCGCCATTTTTGCAACGCCGTTTCGGCACTATTAATGGCGCGTTGAGTTAGGTCGTCGTCAGCGTCGGCAACTTCGGCTAATACTTCGCCGGTTGCGGGGTTAGTCACTGAGAAACGGTTGTCTGTTGGAACCCAGTGACCGTCAATAAAGCAGTCGTTCATGGTCAACGATGACATAGAATGTGCTGACATAATGCCTCCAAATTTGAGAATAACTCTATTAATGTAGGCAATATAAGCAGGAATGGTTCAATTTTTTCGATAATTTTGACGGAATTATCGGTGTTTGATGAAAAAAACTCAAATGCGTTGCTTTTCAGATAAAAAAAAGTATAATTCGCGGTTCCTCAAGGAACACCGCATAACTGATGAGGCAGCGGTCACCCTTGATTCGTGGGGTTGCAGCGCCTGATTTCAGTCCAGCCAGTTTAGAGACTGAACACTGATTCCTGTTGCCGGGCCATACCCCTTTTTTGTTGTGTTTGCCAATGGGCAAACGGGAATAAAGTGAGATAAATATGTCAGATATCCAACCGGGTCTGTCGTTTAACGACATGGCTCTACCCAGTTCTGTGCTTGAACAATTAAACGAAATGCAGTTTCTAACGCCGACTCCTATTCAGTTGCAAGCTATTCCGGCCTTGCTTGACGGTCAGGATGTACTGGGCGAAGCTCAGACCGGTACTGGTAAAACCGCTGCGTTTGGCTTACCTGCACTGGCAAAAATTGATGCATCGGTTAAACAAACTCAGGTACTTGTGGTTACCCCAACTCGTGAGCTGGCTATTCAGGTAGCTGAAGCGCTGGAAGGTTTTGCTGCGAAAATGCGTGGCGTTGGTGTCGCAACTGTTTACGGTGGTGCACCATTTGGACCTCAGGTTAAAGCGTTGAAACAGGGCACCTCGATTGTCGTCGGTACTCCGGGTCGCCTAATCGATTTATTAAATAAAAATGTTCTGCAGCTGGATGGTTTGAAAGTTGGTGTTCTGGATGAAGCCGACGAAATGCTGAACATGGGCTTTGTTGAAGATATCGAAACCATACTGAAAGCTGTGCCGGGTCATGCGCAACGCGCATTATTCTCAGCAACCATGCCAAATGCGATTCGTAAACTGGCAAAAACCTTCCTGAAAGATCCGCTGAACATTCAGATTGAAGCCATTGCCCGCGAAAAAGCGACCATTAAGCAGAAAGCCTGGAAAGTCCAGGGAATGACTAAAATGACTGCGCTTACGCGCTTATTAGAAGTGACGCCTTATCAGCGTGCGTTAATTTTCGTACGTACCCGTCAGGACACCATGGATGTGGCTGAGCTTCTGCAACGTAACGGCTTTAAAGCGGCGCCATTAAGTGGTGATTTAAACCAGGCTCAGCGTGAGCAGACGGTCAGTCAGTTACGCAGCGGACACATTGAAATTCTGGTCGGAACCGATGTGGTTGCCCGTGGTTTAGACGTTCCTGAAATTACGCATGTTATTAACTACGACTTACCGAGTGACACTGAATCATACGTGCACCGTATTGGGCGTACAGGCCGCGCAGGTCGTTCAGGCGAAGCCATTTTGTTCTTCCGTGCAAAAGAGCGTCATTTGTTACGTCATTATGAGCGCTTAACCAATGCACCGGTTGAGTTTTTTGACGTGCCAAACGCAAATGAATTAAGCAAGTATCGTCAGCAGCAATTACTGGAAAAACTGCAAGCATCATTGGCTCCGGAAACCGCGAGCGCTGATAAACCTAAGTTAGAGAAATTGTTAGCCCAGTGGCTGGAGCAGTCAGAGTTAAATGCTGAAGAAATTGCATTAGCGTTATTGGCTCAGCATAACGAACAGCGTCCATTGTTCCTGAAAGAAGACCGTCAGGTACGTGAAGCACGCAGCGAGCGTAGCGAACGTTCTGGTCGTAATGAACGCAGTGAGCGTGGTGATAAGCGCAAACCTCGTGCAGAGCGCACCACGAGCCGTGCGGCAGACGTAGACTTTGAAACCTACAAAATTCAGGTAGGCCGTGAGCATGGTGCTCGTCCGGGGGATATCGTTGGCGCTATTGCTAACGAAGCTTCAATGGACAGCAAGTATATTGGTCAAATTCAGTTATTTGATAATCACTCTTTGGTGCAACTGCCAAAAGGTATGCCAAAAGACATTGTGCATGTACTGAAAAAAGCCCGCGTGCGCCAGCAGCCAATGGGTATTGAGCTAAGTGATGAGCAAGTTAAACGAGCACCGCGTCCACCGCGTGACCGTGATGCCCGAGGCGGTCCTAAGCGCAACTCCGGTAAAGGTGCTGCGCGCCGCTTTAATTAATTAGCGCTTCTTAATTCGGCCGGATGATCAACCCTGATCATCTGGTCGATGTTATAGCCCCATTGATGAGCCTTTGCTAAAGCGTAATCTATATCTTCCTGTGCAACGTCCGGCGTTCGGGATAATAACCAAAAATACTCGTGTGAATCACTAGTGACTATTGCCAGTTGATAATTATCATCTAACCAACTGACATAATACCCACCATAAAAAGGCCAAAAGAAAGTGACCTGATAGGCGGCTTTCATATTCTCAACCGGCTCAGCCAGACCAATAGCGGTCTGCCATTCTTCATCTTTAGTATGATAACCGCGGTTTGTGACCTCTAATGTACCATCACCGTTTAAACGGTATTCCGCTGTAACACTTTGTAAGCCTTCTTCAAAACTGTGTGGCATGCGCGCAATTTCGTACCACTTGCCTAAGTAACGCTCGGCGTCAAAGTCTTCAACAACCCCGGCAACCGGTGTTGGTTGCGAATTACAGGCACTGAGGAGAAACGTAAAAAGTAATGACAGGATCCATTTATTCATTTTTTTCTCTCTATAATTCATTAATACCATTCAAGTAAGTTTCTGCTTGCTCTATGAGCGCTTGCTGCTGTTCTTTGGTCTTTTTGTTCCAGACCTGATACATCATGCTCATTCGATGATTATTTTTAAAGTTCTGTTTATGACGTTCGATAAAGTGCCAGTATAAGCTATTGAAAGGGCAGGCTTTATCTCCGGTCTTTTTCTTGGGGTCATAATAACAGCTTTTACAATAATGCCCCATTTTCTGCATATAGTTAGCACTGGCAATGTATGGCTTTGTGGCAATTAGGCCGCCGTCAGCGTACTGACTCATGCCTCGGGTGTTGGGCATTTCCACCCATTCAATCGCATCAATATAGATACCGAGATACCAGTCGTCCAACGCATCCGGTGAAACCCCTGCCAGTAATGCAAAATTTCCTGTCACCATTAGCCGCTGTATGTGATGCGCGTAAGCATAGTCTAAAGACTGCTTAATAGAATGATGCAGGCAGTTCATCTTGGTCTCTGCGGTCCAGTAGAATTCCGGTAAAGCACGGTTGTGGTCAAGTTCATTAAGGTTTTTATAGCCCGGCATATAGGCCCAGTAAATGCCTCGCACAAACTCGCGCCAGCCGATAATTTGCCGGCAAAATCCTTCTATCTGAGCGAGTGAAATGTCGTCCTGATTGTCAGACCAGGTATTAATCGCCGCTCTGACCACTTCCAGCGGGTGCAGCATTTTAGTGTTTAGCGAAAAGGAGAGCCTGGAATGATATAAGCTCCAGTGTGTTTCATTAAACGCATCCGCTGTAGCCATGGTGTCCTGATAACGACCAAAATCAGGCAAACCGAACTGACAAAAATGCTCAAGCAACTGCTTTGACTGTTGACGGTTTACTGGCCATAGCAGTCGCGTTGGGTCTGCTTTTCCCATTGTTTTGACATCGCATTTTTTCAATAAAGCGTCGATGTCTGATAGATCATTGGAAAACACCAGTGGCGGCTCTACTTGCTGGGTAACAGGAATTTTCTTCTGGTTCTCTTTATCGTAATTCCATTTACCACCTTCGGGTTTTCCCGAATTCATCAGAATATCGTATTGCTTACGTACCTGCCGGTAGAATGTCTCCATCAGGTAGTTTTTATGGTCGGGGAAATATTCATTTAATGAGTTACGGCCGGTAAGAAAGTGCTCGGTATCAAACCATTTTACAGTAATGTTATTGGCCCCGGCCCAACTCTTAATTTGGTGATCCAGCCGATATTCGTCGGGTTGCTGACACTCCAGAAGCGGACCATCGTGTTGCTCAATGATACGCTGAAGATTCTGTGTCAGGCTCTGCTGATTATTACTGTCATCAAGTTTAATGTAATGAATGCGGTGTCCGGCAGAATCTAATGCTTTAGCAAAGGCTCGCATTGCGGCAAAAAAGGCTAAAACCTTCTGTCGGTGATGAACGACATAGTCGGTTTCTTGTTTGAGCTCCATCATAACATAAAGCACGCCGGGGTCCTTCTGCCTGAACCAGGAGTGTTTGGGATTGAGTTGATCGCCCAGTATTAAACGCACGGTATGCATGGTCATGGTCACTAAAAGTTAAAGACATACAAGCAAGATACGCTCATTTGGACAATTCAGATCGGCATACCTAAATGAGTTAAAATATGGCATGATGCGCGGTAGTTTAAGATCCAGGAGTAATTATGAGTCAGGTTGCAGATAACGGCGGTTCTTCAGAGCAAAAAACAGTCAATGTAATTTGCATTAAATGGGGTAAAAAGTACGGCGCAGATTACGTCAATACTTTGCATTCTATGGTCAGTCGGCATCTCAGTCGACCCTTCCGCTTTGTGTGTTTTACCGATGACTTTGACGGCATTAATGACGACATCGAAGTAAAAGCCATTCCCAAAATTGGTTTTAAAGATTTTGATGAGCAAGTGCCGTGGAGCAAAGGTCACGGCTGGTTAAAGCTAACCTGTTTTGCAAAGCCCTTGTATGATCTGGAGGGGCCGACGCTGTTCCTGGATTTAGATATTATTATTGTTGGTAGCCTGGACGAGTTCTTTGAGCCGGAAGGTGACTTCATGGTGATTAAAGAGTGGGACAAATCAGACGCTACCGGTAATACCTCAGTGTTCCGTTTTAATATTGGTGCGCATGAGGACGCTTTAGAGCATTTGAAGAAGGACCCGGAAGCGGCTACAGCTGAAGTACGGAATGAACAAGAGTACATTACTCACTTCGTCGACCGTCAGAACAAGCTGGAATACTGGCCGGAAAAGTGGTGTCGTAGCTTTAAGCGTCATTGCTTGAGACCTTTTCCGTTAAGCTTTTTCCAGGAGCCCCGTATACCTGAAGAAGCAAAGGTGATTATTTTTCACGGCAAACCACACCCGGATGATGCGTTGGAAGGCCGCAGTGGTAAATGGTATCGCAGGGTTCTGCCAACTCAGTGGATCGCCGAATACTGGCGTTAACAAAGATGAAACTGTGGCTCTATGGCATACTATTGCGGCTGGTGACTCCAGCCGTTTTTGTCTGGTTGTGGCTGCGTGGTCGAAAGGATAAACGCTATCGCCAAAACTGGTCAGAAAGGCTGGCATTAGATTCCTTTGATAAAAACTTACAGGGCTGCCTGGTTATCCATAGCGTGTCGGTTGGTGAAACTTTAGCGGCTAAACGGCTAATTGAGCAGTTATTGCACAAAAAGCCCGGGCAAAAAGTGCTTATTACCTGTATGACCCCTACCGCGAGAGCATTGATACAGCAGCATTTTGGTGGTTCAGTTGATAGTCGCTATTGGCCGCTTGATACACCGGGTGCGGCGCAGCGTTTCCTGCGAAAATTAAAGCCTGAAGCTGTATGGATAATGGAAACAGAGCTTTGGCCGCAAATGCTGAATCAGCTTTCCACAGCCAATATACCGGTTAGCTTATTGAATGCGCGGCTGTCGGCACGCTCGGCTAAGGGTTATCGACGCTTCCATTGGCTTATGAAGCCTATATGGAAACAACTGATTTTAATTTCTGTTCAGAATAAAGAAACCTTTCGCCGAATGAAAGTTTTGGGTGTTCCGCACAGTCGTCTCTTTGTCGATGGTAACCTCAAATACGACATTGAACTTTCCAATAACGATATTGATAGAGCTCTGCCCTGGAAGCAAAGTTGCCAGGCAAGAAAGGTCTGGTTGGCTAGCAGTAGCCACCCCGGCGAGCATGAAATTTTACTGCAAGCCCACAAATTGGTTCAGCAAGAGCAACCCGATGCTTGTCTTATTATTGCACCGCGGCACCCGGAGCAATTTGAAAAGGTTGCTCAGCTGATTCAGCAGTCGGGGTTAAACTGGGCCCGACGCAGCGATAATAAAACGATACCGGCAGACTGCGATGTCTTTCTGGCTGACAGTATGGGGGAAATGATGCTGTGGGGACAACTCGCTTCGGTCAGCTTTGTCGGAGGCAGTCTTATTGAGCGGGGAGGACACAACCCCCTTGAAGTTATTGCTGCAGGCTCCAATATTATGTCCGGGCGGCATGTTTTTAATTTCCCGCAAGTTTACGGTGAATTGTCAAAAGCTGGTGCTCTACGCTGGGTAGACAATGCCGATGACATTAAGAACGCTGTGACTCTAATGCAGCAGGATGCTGTCGTGAAAGCGCAACATGAAGCGGCTAAAAGCGTTTTACAAACGCACCAGGGTGCTACGTTAAGGATATTAAAACGGGCACTGGAATGTACTCTGACAGGAAGCGGTATGATAAAAACAGAGCAGAGTCCCCGAGGGCTTTTTCGTTACGATAGCGACATAATTGAAACCATTGAAGATAAATACTTTAAAGCCCAGTACTGGCAACAACAAAAAGCGATTGCAGGCAATTCAACGGGGCGCGCAACGGTCTGGTTTATTCAGCAAGGCGATTTAGGTCTGTTGTTGCGTCACTATTACCGTGGTGGGCTGGTCGGAAAAATTAATAAAGATCGTTTTTTACGAGAGCCGGCAGACAAGAGCCGGGCGATTCATGAATTCGATTTGCTACTGAAGTTAAGGGAACTTAAATTACCGGTTCCAAGACCAGTAGCAGCACGAATGGAAAAAACAGGTGTTTTTAGTTACAAAGCCGATATTTTGGTGGAAGTGATTCCCGGCGCAGTTGATGTTTATCGTTTATTGAAAGAAAGGCAGTTATCAGCAGAGCTTTGGCAAAAGCTTGGAAACGTGATCAAACAGTTGCACGATACCGGCGTTTATCACTCAGATTTAAACTGCCACAATCTTATGTTGGATGATAATGACAAAGCCTGGATTGTTGACTTTGATAAATGCGACTTTCGTGAAAACGGCGACTGGAAAGAAGCCAATATACAGCGTTTGTTGCGCTCTTTACGCAAAGAAAAAGAAAAAAATGAGACCTTTTACTGGAAGGAATCGCGGGACTGGCCAGAGTTACTGACGGGGTATCGGCGGTAATTTCAGGTATAAAAAAAGCCCCGGCTGAATTAGCCGGGGCTTTTTATGTTAAGCGCTGAGTTAGTCGCGGATTTGACCGGTGCCGGTTACCACGAATTTTTCAGTGGTTAATGCTTCAAGCCCCATTGGGCCGTAGGCGTGCAGTTTACTGGTAGAGATACCAATTTCAGCACCTAAGCCTAACTGACCACCATCTGAGAAGCGAGAGGATACGTTCGCCATAGTCACGGCTGAATCTACCTCACGAATGAAACGTTTGGCGGTTTTGTCGTTTTCAGTAATGATAACTTCTGTATGGCCACTACCAAACTCTTGAATATGCTCAATAGCACCTTCGTAGTTATCTATCGTACGAACGGCAAGTTCAAGCGCAAGGTATTCCTCACCAAAAGCGTCATCGGCTATTTCATCAGCGCCGTCAAAGTAACTCAATGAGCGTTTGTCGGAATGAATGGTGACATCCTTCTCAGCCAATGCTGTAGCTGCCATTGGTAAGAACTTATCTGCTACGTCCTGATGTACTAATAAGCACTCCAGTGCATTACAAACGCCGGTACGCTGGGTTTTACCGTTAAGCAAAATAGCCAGGGCTTTATCAAGGTCGGCGTCTTTGTCTACGTAGAGGTGACAAACACCTTTATAGTGCTGAATGACCGGTATTTTACTGGTATCGCTGACAAAGTGAATGAGACCTTCACCGCCGCGAGGAATAACCAGGTCAATATAGTCTTTTTGTTGCAGAAGCTCGGTCATCAGTTCGCGGTCCGGTGTTGGTACCACGGTAATAACGTCTTTCGGTAAGTTGCTGGCTGCTAATGCTTCGTGAAGTGCTTCAGCAATGGCTTTGCTGCTTTCAATGGCTTCGCGGCCACAACGTAAAATTACAGCATTACCCGACTTGAAGCATAGTGCTCCTGCATCGGCAGTAACATTAGGGCGAGCTTCGTAAATCATGCAAATAACACCCAGCGGAATGCGCATTTTTTCAATCTTCATTCCGTTAGGACGTTCATCAAACAGGTAGCTGTCGCCGACCGGATCTTTTAATGCAATAATTTCCTCAATGGCTGAAGCCATTCCTTCAACACGTTCTGGTGTTAACTCAAGACGATCCATCATCGAATCGCTCAGGCCTTTTTCTTTACCAGCTACCAAGTCTTTCTTGTTGACTTCAATAATTTTGTCCTGGCGTGCCCGAATGGCGTCTGCCATTTTCTGCAATACGCTATTTTTGTCTGCTTCAGATAAGGTTGCAACAGCGCGTGCGGCTTTTGCAGCGCGTTGTGAAATTTCTTGTGCTAATTGCTGGCTCATGCGTCCTCCAAAATCATTAAATCGTCACGGTGAATGACTTCTGTAATTGGGCTATAGCCAAATTGTTCTGCTATATCTTCGGTTTGTTGCCCTTTAATGTGCATCAGTTCGTGCGCGCTGTACTGACAGATACCTTTAGCAATAGCATCAGTATCGTTGGCGCTGCGAACCAAGACGGCGTCACCGCGATCAAAATCGCCTTGTACATCAACAATGCCTGAACTTAAGAGTGAGGCACCATTTTCAATTAATGCTTTTTCAGCACCTTCATCAACTAATATTTCGCCCTGGGCGACCAGAGTATGTCTTAACCAATGCTTTTTATTACTGATTGGGTCAGACTGGCGACGGAATAATGTGCCCGGGATGTCTCCCTGCAATAACGACTCAAAGGTTTCACCTTTGCGACCGTTGACAATGTATGTGTCGATACCGTGTGACGTTGCTTTCTCAGCGGCTTCCACTTTGGTTCGCATGCCGCCGGTGCCGACCGAACTGACCGAACCGCCGGCCAGTGAGTAAATGCTTTCGTCAATTTGTTCAACTACCGGAATTTTTTTCGCGTCCGGGTTCAGGTTTGGATCGGAGTCATATAGACCATCAATGTCAGAACAAATAAACAGCGCGTCGGCATCAACAAGTGTAGCAACCATGGCCGATAAGTTATCGTTATCACCGACCTTCATTTCGTCAGTGGCTAGCGCATCGTTTTCGTTTACTACCGGTAAAATGTTGTGTTCTAACAATCTGTTTAACGTGTTTTTAATGCTGACGTAACGTGCTCTGTCGCGTAAATCGCTGTGTGTCATTAACAACTGGGCGCAGGGGGAATCGAAAAAGCGCGACCAGTAGCCCATCATTTCATTCTGACCAACAGCTGACATTGCTTTGCGTACAGCAACAGGTACTTTTTTATGTTCAAAGTGAAAGTGTTTACGGCCGGCGGCGACACTGCCTGATGAGACTATGACAACTTCTTGTCCGCGTTCTCTGCATTCGTTGATAAAACGAGCTATGGGTAACAGATATTTAGTGCTAACCCCAGTTTCATCTGGCGCAATGAGCGCACTTCCCACCTTCAGTACGGCTCTCCGCCAGGATGGCGCTTTCATAGAGACTCCCTTTTTTTGAATTCATTAATAGTCTAACAGATTGGCTGTCTAAGCTCCAGCGAGACTCATAAGGCATACCTATTGTCAATATGTTAGGTCGTAATTTAAATTTACCAGAAATAAGCGCTACTTTTAAAAATTGATAGATTGATAAGTTAACTTTCCGGGGGCGTGTAGCCCTCAATTTGAGGTTCTTTGCCGTCAAATAAAAAAGCTGTCATTTGCTGTTCAAGAAAAGCCCGATCAGTCGGGTCCATCATATTTAAACGCTTTTCGTTTATCAGCATGGTTTGCTTTTGCTGCCATTGAGCCCAGGCTTGTTTAGAAATATGATTAAAAATGCGTTCGCCTAATTCTCCCGGATAAAGCTGAAAGTCCAGGCCTTCGGCGTCTTTCTGTAGATGCTCGCAAAATACGGTACGGCTCATGGCGTGCTCACTTATTGGTTATTAATTGTTTCATCAGTTTAACGGTTGGTGCAGCAAAGCCCAAGTCCTTATTAGTGTCAGCTTTGACCCATAAGTGATGATTCTCGTTGAGTGAATGGTCAGCGGGAGTAACGTCAATTAGCAGTGGATAACAGTCCAGATGAAAATGACTGAATGTGTGGCGAAAGCCGGGAAGTTGCTGGCGAGTCTGTTCGCTCAAGCCATAATGTCTTATGAAAGAAGCTATTTGATTTTCTTCTTCACTTTGAGGAAACCCCCAAAGCCCGCCCCAAATACCGGTTTGTGGCCTTTTTTCCAGTAAAAAATGTTCGTTGTAACGGAAAAGTAGCATATGAGTTGCTTTGACCGGCTTAACCTTTTGCGGTTTTTTCCCCGGGTAATGTGCGATTGTATCTGTTTCTCTAGCGGTACAGGTGCTGTTAACCGGGCATTGTTCGCACAATGGCTTACTGCGTGTGCATATCATTGCACCTATATCCATCATCGCCTGATTATAGGCGGCGGAATCTTTTTCGGGAGTGAGCTGTTCGCTCAGTTGCCAGAGCTCTTTTAATACCTTGGTTTTACCGGGCCAGCCAGCAACAGCAAAGTGACGCGCTAAAACACGCTTAACATTTCCATCCAGAATTGGAGCGTACTCTCCATGTCCAAGCGAGCGTATAGCACCAGCGGTTGAGCGACCAATCCCCGGTAATTGCTCAAGTTCATGAACTTTTTCAGGAAATTCACCGTTACATTGTTCGCAAACAAGTTTTGCCGTTTTATGAAGGTTACGGGCCCGGGCATAGTAACCTAACCCCGTCCATAAATTCAGTACCCGGTCTTGTGGTGCCGCGGCTAGGTCCTGAACGGTAGGAAAGGTTGTCATAAAACGTTCGAAGTACGGAATGACGGTAGTGACCTGGGTTTGTTGCAGCATAATTTCTGATACCCATACCCGGTAGGGAGTGACATTTTTTTGCCACGGCAGATGTTTGCGCCCGTACTGCTGAAACCAACTGAGAACCTGAGAGCTAAATGTTTGAGTCAATTGTAAATCTCTGCAAATTAAAATGACTTAACTGAGGAATGTAGTACTATTAGTAACATATGTAGTGTCTCATATTCTGAGCATGATTGTTATTGCAGTCAAAAGGAGCTTTGCAATGAAAACTTTAAATTTAGTGACTCTGTCTTTGCTAACCGCTGGATTAACCGCTCCAGCTTTCGCACAACAAACCGAGGTTGAGCAAAACGACTTTTACTTAGGCGCGCGCTTAGGTGCATTCGCCGCTGATGATGACCGCGTCGCGGTAAAAAATGGACAAGTATTCTCCGTTGAAGATGGTCTGGAAACCATAACTTCGGGTATTGAAGCGGGCATGATGTTCACCGAGGCATGGGAAGCCCGCATTTATTATGACTATATGGACGCTGATTTAGTTGGTGGCGGTGGTAGTTATGGTGATAGTTACGGTGTCGATGCGCTCTATCATTTTAACAACAATTTCTATGCTGGCTTAGGTGTGAATAATACTGAAATTGGTGATGTCACCGATGTTGCTGCCCGACTGACGTTAGGTCACCGGAGCTTTATTAACGATAACCTGGCATGGCGTATAGAAGGTGGAGCTCAGCGTGGCTGGGAAGAAGACTACACTGAAATGTTTGCCAATGTCGGTTTGCAATGGTTCTTTGGTGGTCGTGACACCAGTCCTGAACCAAGAACCCGTCCGGAACCACGCCCTGAGCCTCAACCAGCGGCTCCGCAACCTGAGCCTAAGTCGGTAGACTCTGACGGTGACGGCGTGGTGGACTCGAAAGATAAATGTGCCAACACACCGAAAAACTATTCCGTCGATGAAACGGGCTGTATTCTTTATGAAAACGAGACCATTACTGAAGAGTTACTGGTTGAGTTTGACTTAAATTCGTCAAATATTCGCGGTGGTGAGCGTTCGCACATTACCGAAATGGCTGAGTTTATGAAGGAACACCCACAACTGACTATTACCATTCATGGACATACCGACAGCACGGGGGAAGCGAAGTATAATCAATGGTTATCAGAGCGTCGTGCGGAAGTTGTTGCTAATGCGCTGGTTAAGCAACATGGTATTGAGAAAAGCCGCGTTGATTTTAAAGGACATGGCGAATCACAGCCTAAAGTTCGTGAAAACAACGCAGCGGATCGCCAGACAAACCGTCGCATTGAAGCAACATTAAAAGTCGTTAACCGGGTACCTAAAACTCGTTAGTACGGATTGTATTGATTGCATGAAATAGCGATAATAGCGTAACTATAAACAGGCCTGATTTTTCAGGCCTGTTTTTTTCGTATTAGCTAATTTGTCATTTGCAGGAACGTCATGAGTCATTTTAAAAGCGCCGAAGAAGCCGCTGCGGCGGGTAAATATGTCCGCACAGTGCGCAGTTTTGTGAAAAGAGAAGGCAGGCTGACCAAAGGGCAAGCTGCTGCAATTGAACGGCTATGGCCAACTGTTGGGCTAACGCTGGAAAAAGGTCCGTTGGATCTTGTCAGTGTCTTCGGGCGTAAAGCTCCGGTGACTCTGGAAATTGGCTTTGGCATGGGGCATTCATTGGTTGAAATGGCATCCAAAGCCCCTGAACGTGACTTTATTGGTATAGAAGTGCATGAACCCGGGGTGGGTACCTGCCTTATGGCCGTTGAGGAAACCGGGGTAGATAACCTCCGATTATTTCATGAAGATGCCGTTGAAGTACTTAAGCAGTGCATACCGGATCAAAGTCTTAATTGTGTTCAAATTTTCTTTCCGGATCCCTGGCATAAAAAACGGCACCATAAACGTCGTATAGTGCAACCCGGGTTTGTGCAGTTGTTAGCCCAAAAAATTGAGCCGGGTGGCACTATTCATCTGGCAACAGACTGGGGGAATTACGCAGAACATATGTTAGAAGTAATGAACGGTGCTACTCACTTAAGTAATTTGTCGCCTACGGAAGACTATGTGCCGCGCCCTGACAGTCGCCCCAAAACAAAATTTGAGCTTCGAGGAGAAGTTAAGGGGCACGGTGTGTGGGATTTACAGTTTCAGGTAAAATAAAGCAGCCGCTTGCGGGCTAATCCAGAAGCGTATCCAAAACCGAGTTTAAGAACCGCTGTCCTCGCGGCGTCAGTTGCCAGTTGTGCTCATCTTCAATGACCAATTGCAGCGATTTTGCTTCGCTTAATTGTTGTGATGCTAAACTGGCAGGGAGTCCGGTGGTTTTTTCACAGTTGGTTTTACTAACCGGCTTTAACAGACGAAACTGATTCATAAAAAACTCAAACAGCCTTTCATCCATTGGTACTTCTTTCAGCTGATAACGTAAGGCCTTGGTTAAGTCTAAATAGCCTTTAGGGTGTTTTACCTTCTCGCAACGTAAAATTTGGTTTTGTTGCGGGAGTGTCACTTTGCTGTGTGCACCACAGCCAACGCCTAAATAATCGCCGTATTGCCAATAATTTCTATTATGACGGCTTTGGTGACCGGGTTTTGCGTAAGCACTTACTTCGTACTGCCGATAACCTGCCGCTTCCAAAAGTTGGTGACCCTGCTGATAAATCTCCCACAGAGTGTCGTCATCCGGTAACTCCGGTGGCTGGCTGGCAAATAAGGTATTAGGCTCGATAGTCAATTGATACCAGGAAATATGCGGCGGGTTTAAGGCAATAACCTGACGTAAATCATCCAGCGCCATTTCAACTGTTTGATCGGGCAACCCATGCATAAGATCCAGATTAAAGCTGGACAGAGGCAGTTCACTGGCATGTGCTGCGGCCTCTTTTGCCTGCTGTGGGTTATGAATACGGCCAAGACGCTGTAGCTGATGTTCTTGTAAGCTTTGAATACCAATAGACAATCGGTTGATACCGGCAGCAACGAAGGCAGAAAACTTTTCGGTTTCGAAGGTACCCGGGTTGGCTTCCATGGTCACTTCACAGTCGGCAGTCAATGGCACTATGTCTCTGACACCATCCATTAATTGCTGTATCGCTGGCGCAGACAATACACTGGGTGTTCCGCCACCAATGAAGATGGATTGTATTTGCCGGTCTTGCATCCATTCGCTGTCAGCCCGTAAATCTTCCAGAAGTCGGCCGACATAGCTTGCCTCTGGCACGTCACCGTTCAGCTTATGTGAGTTAAAGTCGCAATAAGGACATTTCTGAATACACCAGGGAATGTGTATATAGAGTGATAATGGCGGTAACGTCAGCAAAGAATTCATTACGTAAGCTGCTCCAGCAACTGGGTTAAGGCTTGACCGCGATGGCTGAGTGCTTGTTTTTCGGTTTTACTTAATTGTGCCGCAGAGCAACTTTTTTCTGTAACCCCAAATACCGGGTCGTAGCCGAAGCCTTGTTCGCCAATTGGTTTAGTTAATATGTGCCCGTCCCAGCGGCCCTGACAAATAATAGGGGTTGGATCTTCCGCACTTTGCATATAAACCAGCACGCAATGAAAACTGGCGTGTCGCTGGTTTTCTTCAATGCCTTCTAAAGCTTGTAATAATTTATTGATATTATCGGAGTCTTTAGTGTTGCTACCAGCGTAGCGGGCTGAATAGACACCAGGCGCGCCATTTAAAGCCGCAACAGCAAGACCTGAGTCATCGGCAATGGACGGCAGCCCGGTTTGCTGACAAGCGTGGCGCGCTTTAATAATAGCGTTTTCGACAAAGGTGGTGCCGGTTTCATCCGCTTCAGCAAAACTCCAGTCTGACTGTGGCCGAACTTCCCAATCTGCTGTAACGGCTGTTTCACCGAACATATGGCGCAGCTCGGCGACCTTACCTGCATTACCGGTAGCCAGCACTAAGGTTTTTTGTGACTTCATAAAACGAACCTGTACACTCAGTATTAAGAAGCACAGGATAAAGGGTTTTGGTGGGATTTGAAATCTAACATTAGCCTCTAAGTTAAACCTGTTATGATTAATAGGCAGAGATAAAGATAAGGAGATTCCGTTTGGATTCGGCTAACACTCTGATTTTATTGTGTGGTTTGCTGTTGGTTGTCAGCATTTTAGCGGCTGTTGCATCCAATCGACTAGGAGCCCCTGTGTTACTGACCTTTTTGTTAATTGGCATGCTTGCCGGTGAACAAGGGGTGTTAGGTATCGAATTTAACAATCCAGACGTTGCATTCTTTATTGGCTCCTCGGCCCTGGTCATAATACTTTTTGACGGGGGGATGCGAACCCACCCGGAGCGTTTTAGGGTCGCGCTGTGGCCGGCTATTAGTCTTGCCACTGTGGGCGTTGCATTAACCTGTACGTTAGTTGCTTCTCTTGCGGTTTATTGGTTCGGTTTACCCTGGCCGGCCGCCTTGCTAATGGGAGCAATACTCAGCTCAACAGACGCCGCTGCGGTATTTGGCATATTCCAGTCGCGCGGGCTACAGATTAAAGAGCGGGTTGCTTCAACACTTGAGATAGAGTCGGGCAGTAATGACCCAATGGCGGTTATTCTGACTTTAACCATGACCGGTGCCGTAGCCAGTGGCAATTTCCCCGATTGGTACTGGATTGGGCTGGATATTGTCTGGCAGCTCATTGGTGGTCTGACGATAGGCTGGTTAGGCGGGCGGTTGTTTATTCTTGCGGCTCGCAAGCTACCGCTGAGCTTTAGTTTCTTTCCCTTACTGGCTGTTGCCTCGGCTATCTCCATTTATGCACTAACAGCGAAACTGCACGCGAGTGGTTTTTTGGCTGTTTATTTAATGGGTTTTGTTATTGGTAATGCGCGGCTGCCTCAACTGGTGCATATACTGCAGGTGCAGGACGGACTTGCCTGGTTAAGCCAGATAGCAATGTTTTTGATTCTGGGGCTGCTGGTCGTTCCTTCTCACTTAGTGGCTAACGCTCCCGTAGCAATTGGTATTGCCTTTACCTTAATTTTTATTGCCCGCCCTTTTGCCGTGGTGGTGAGTTTACTGCCGTTTAGTTTCCCCTGGCGTGAGCAGGTATTTATCAGTTGGGTCGGGTTGAGAGGCGCGGTTCCTATCATATTGGCTTTGTTCCCATGGCTCAGTGGCGTACCGAATCAAGAACTTTATTTTGATATTGCTTTTGTGGTGGTGATGATTTCGCTTGTTATTCAGGGCTGGAGTATTGCACCGGTCGTGCGTTGGTTAGGGTTAGAAGTGCCATTAAAAGCCCGGCCGCAGCAGCGTATGCCATTATCTTCTATTCCAAGTAAGGAAGCTCTGGAGGTTTGGCTTTACCGCATTGATAAGAATTCACCTGCCTGTGACCATACCTGGAAAGAGTTAAAATTAACGGCGCCGGCAACCTTTGTCGGGCTGATTCGTGACGGTGAGTGGCTGCAGCCGGAAACTCAACCGACAGTAGAAGAAGGTGATGGTTTAATGGTGGCCGCAACGGTAAAAGATATCGATGAGGTAAGCAGAATTCTGGCCTCTGGCGGTAAAGGCTTAAAAGTTTCTGAAAAAGACTTCTTCGGTGACTTTACGTTACGCGGAGACTTAACCCTTGCCGATGTTGGTAGCTTTTACCCTCTGGGACAGTTGGATGACCGCTTATTGAGCACGACCATTGCTGATTATTTCTTACAGAAGTTTCACCGACGTGTGGTTATCGGTGACATGATACGCTTAGGCGATGTCATCTTAACCGTACGGAAAATCAGCGATAAAGGTGACATCGAATCCATTGGTGTAAAGCCAGTTAAAACCTAATCGTTATTGACCTTGGTGGGGCTTCTTCCTCACGACTCTTGTCTATCGTATTTATCGGAAAACTGAACTAGATTAGCGAGCTATTGACAGCTCGGGGTCTATCTTTATAATACAAATCATTCTCATTACAGGCCCCGGTATTTATATGCATACTTTTAAAGATTTTTCGTTCGTTTCAGGGCGGCGTTGTGCAATGGCTATGATTTCAGCAACACTTTTAACTGGAAATGCAATGGCACAGTCGCTGGAAGAAACTCATTCCAACGCCGAATCAGCGGCGGATGTGATGGAGACAATCACCATAGTGGGGGGCATCGAAACTTCGGCTCAAGAGGCGATGCGGCTGAAAGCTGACGCACCCAACGCAATGGAAGTGATTGACGCTGAGCAGCTAATGCAATTCAACGAGCAGGCACTCGGCGACGCGCTGCGACGGTTGCCCGGCGTTACGTTCGACGGCGCCAACCGCTCGCGCGAGGTTCGGGTACGTGGGTTGCCCGGCGAATATACGCAAGTACTGATTAACGGCAGACCGATGATTGACGGCGAGTCTCGACGCAGTTTCGAGGTCGACCGAATTCCCACTGGCTTGGTTGAGCGCGTGGAAGTGATCCGCTCACCGCGGGCGATTTACAACGCTCAGGGTGCGGCAGGCACCGTCAACATCGTGCTGAAGAATGGTGTGGACTCATTGTCGGACACTGAGTTGGCGGTCGGCGCAGGCTATCTGGAAGATAACGGTGAACAGGGCGAGGCGTCGTTCTCGCACGGCGAAAGAATCGGCGCACTGGAAGTAGCGCTGGCGGGTTCATTGCAGCGCTTTCGGCGCAGCGAAAGCAAAGATGAATTTGAATTCGGCGCCGGCGGCGTGGCCGACGGTGGCGTGCTCGAACTCAATGAACGGCGCTTCGACCAAGTTAACTTCATTCCGCGGTTTGCTTTGCAAACCGAGCGCGCCGGCCGCTTTGAATTCGATCCGTTCTATTTGCGCACCAAGGAATTCCGGGACGATATCGAGACCGACCTGGAAGATGACCAGGCGACTATTGACCGAGTCAGCGACGAGCGGCGCGAAAGGGTTCGCGAAAGCTACGGCTTTCGCGCTGACTGGAAGCGTGCGGTCGGGGAGTCCGCGCGACTGCGTGCGGGCTTCGACTGGCAGCAGGGTGAAACCGACACCGGGCGCGATGAAACCCGTTTTAATGCGGACGACAGTATCGACCGCGAGCGTCAGCGTACCGAGCTGATTGACCTGTCATTGATCCGACCTGAAGTCGCCCTGAATATTGCCGCCGGCGCCCACGACCTCAGATTCGGTGCTGGTGCAGAGCTGCGCGAACATGACGAAACCAATTCCGAGATTCGTAACGGTGAATTACGGTCGCCACGGGAGGACCGTGTATTCGGGATTAATGAAGACGTGTTATTCGCGTATGCGGAGGATGTTTGGCAGGCGAACGAGCGTCTAGGTGTAACCAGCGGCTTGCGCCTGGAAAGCTCGGATACCGAAACGACTGATTTTTTCGGTACGACTATCTCTGAGGACGTCACATTTCTGCTGCCTTCAGTTAACCTGGTATTCTCAGCCACACCCAATACTAATCTGCGCCTGGGCGTTGCGCGGACCTTGCGTCGACCCGATCTTAGGTCGCTTTCGCCAGCTATTGATGAAGAGGACGGCACTCCTGCAGAACCGGATGAACAGGGCAATCCGAACCAGCAACCCGAATCAATCTGGGGGCTGGACATCGGCGTGGACCATTATTTCACCAATGATAGGGGCTACGTTTCACTGAATCTTTTTGCGCGTAAATTTGAAGACAAAATCGAATTGCTGACCGAGCAAGTTAACGAACGTTTCGTCGCCTCGCCGAGGAATGTTGGAGATGCGCGTGCTTCAGGAGTCGAGCTTTCAGGCCGTATGCCGCTTGATTTGTTCGGATTAAGCAAAACCACACTATGGGGCAATGCGACCTATATCGATTCCAGCGTCGACCAGATCAACGGTGGATCCAGACGTTTTCTGAATCAGCCGGACGCGGTCGCAAATCTGGGCATCGACTACTTTTTCGTGCCCTGGCAAACGACCTTCGGACTTTCTATCAACCATACGACTTCGGTTGAGCAGATTCAAAATCTAGCCAATGACGGGTTTCTTGATCAATCAATCGAGGAACGGACCCGGCTGGATCTGTCAATTAAAAGTCATGTGACTGAAAAGCTAGAGCTGTCTCTCAGCGCGACCAATCTTCTGGGGCAGACCGAAGATCGGATCGATAGAGTGCTCAATGAAGCGGGTGTGGTTAACGCTGTGACGCGTACCCAGGAACCTACGTATCGTAACGTGTTTGCACGCTTGAAGTGGCGCTTTTGAGTCAGTCCGTTTTGAAAAAGCTGCATCGGTGGATCGGTCTGGCACTGTTTATGGTTCTTTTCCTACAGTGCCTGACCGGTTCGTTGCTACTTTTCGAAGACGAGCTGGAGCCCATTTTTCTTGATGTTCAAGTTAAACATCGATCGGAAGATACGACGCGCTTGCTTAGTCTGGATGAACTTGCACATCGCATTGTCAAACAACGGGGTGCGGAGGAGGTTACGCGGATTTATCCGCCAATGTCGCCAAATTCTCCCGCACGGGTTCGTGTCTACAGCAGGCATGATCCTGAGGACGAAATCGAACGTTTCGTTGACCCCTCCAGCGGCCGGGTACTTGGTGAGCGCCCACACAAAGACATTGGACTGACTCGCGCCAGCATAATCCCCACGATCAAGGGATTGCACACCAAACTTCTGGCCGGTGATATTGGTGAAATCGTCCTTGGCGTAGTAGCTATTCTGTGGCTGCTTTGTGGTGCGCTGGGAATTATCCTCAGTCTGCCGCGCAGACGCTCCGGATGGAAATGGCCGCGCGGATGGCGCATTACACGCTTGCGTTCGAGCTATCAACTGCACCGCGGCGGCGGCTTGTGGCTATCCGGTGCGGCCATCGTCTTTTCTGCCAGCGCTATTATTCTTGTCTTTGAAGACTGGCTCTTCATCGAACCCAGCGTAATGCCTGCAACGCAGGTCGGTCACTCAATCGGTTTCGATGCCGCTGCAACCGCTGCACGGTCGAAGCTGCCCGCGAAAGGAAGGGACTATCAGCTCGAATCAATTCGTATTGAAAGCGACGAATCGCGTTACAGGGCTGATTTTAGGCACAATCCCGACAACGGCATCTGGCACCGACCGGAGGAACAATTCTATATTGACGCCTCTAATGGTGATTTGTTAGGTCGCAAGGGATGGCTTGCCGAAAATGGGTTGAACCATGTCAAAAACCTCGCCCTGCCGTTGCACACCGGCGCAATGCTTGGTGCGCCGGGCAGAATTGCCGCCCTGATTGCTACAATGCTGCTGGCCGTACAAATTATCGCGGGTATTTGGCTGTGGCTACGCAAGCGCGTCCGGCAAGCGCGAAGGCAATATTAATTGATTCCGCGAAGAGCAACAAACCCTAATCGTTTAGCCAAAATTCCTGGTTAAACTTTAGTGTTTGCTGCTCACCAATTTGAATGGTAAAGCGCAATGTTTCGGCATTGGTGTAGCCAAACTGTGCCAGATAATAACTGGCATCGCCTTCTGTCACCTGCTGAAATTCAAGTTCCTGAACTTGCCCCAGCGGATTAGCAACTTGTCCGCTAACGCCGGGAGTTTGCGCTTTTTGCGTGTTCTTATCTAATACCGCGATATTAAGCACACCTTTCGATGCGCTTCGGGTCAGATCATATTGCGACGCAATTTGCGGCGCTAATGAAGTGGAGTTAAAAGCGCTGTAATGAACATGCCAGTCACCCAGGGTTTCTTTTTGCTCAGCCATGAGGGTTGCTGAGAATAAGAGTGATACAGCTATTACTGCTTTCATAAAGAATGTTTTATTCATGGCTTTTCCTCCACCAGTCGTTTTAAACGCCAATTAATATACGCAAAAATTGCAGTGCGATAATGACAACCAGAACGGATAAATCCAGACCCCCAATGGGCGGTATGACTTTACGGACAGGTGCCAATAACGGGTCTGTAATTTGATGCAACATAGCCTCTATTGGGTTGTAGCCCTGTGAGAACCAGCTGAGTATGGCGCGAATAATGAGCACCCAGAATAGCATCGACAGTAAGCTGCTAATGGCCGTCAGTATGCCCGGGCCAACGGCGATGTTATTCAACCAGACTAAAGCAGCTACTTTAAGCATTCCTAAGATGAGCGCGAGCAGTAAGCTGGCGGTATCCAGCTTACCCATCATTGGCATAAAGCTGCGCAGCGGGCCAACAATGGGTTGTGTTGCTTTATAAACAAACTGACTGACCGGATTGTAGAAATCAGCCTGAGTTAACTGCATCCATAGTCGTAACAATACAATGATCAAATACAGATCAATGACAGTTGCAACCAAAAATGTAAGGGCGTTATTCATAGTGACTCCTAAAAGAGTTTCGCCATTTCCTGATTACGGTTGACCGCCGCTTTCACAGCTTTTTCCGAAATACCGTGTAAATCTGAATCCTGATACGCTTCAACACCTTTAGCGGTTGAGCCGCCTTTACTGGTGACCTGCTTGCGCAGATTTTCCAGCGACAGTTCACTTTCTTTGGCCATTTGTGCAGCGCCTAAACAGGTCTGCTGAACCATGGCGCGAGCCTTTTCGGCATCAAATCCAAGCTCGGTTGCGGCCTTAGCCAGACTGTCCATAAACTCAAAAAAGTAGGCCGGACCACTGCCTGCCACAGCGCCAAGGATATCAAGCTGATCTTCATCACTGACCCAAAGTGTCTCGCCGACACCATTAAAGGCTTCGGTGACAAAGTTTTTATCGGCATCGTCCACGGAGTTGTCCGTGACTAACCCCGACATACCCTGACCAACCAGTGACGGTGTATTGGGCATAACCCGAATAATACGGATGTTTTCACCTAAGTATTCGCGGTACTTAGCAATACGAATACCGGCTGCAATGGTGATAATGAGCTTGTCCGTCAAATTGTGAACGTTTTCACGTAAGTGAGCGCAAACTTCCGCCATTAACTGAGGTTTGACGGACAGCACGATAGCATCCGCGTTGTTGACCACTTCCAGGTTGTCATTACTGGTATTGACACCCAGTTCGGACTTCATTTTCTCTAATTTGGCATCGCTGGGGTTACTCACCCAAACTTTGTCAGCAGGGTAACCGCTTTTGCACATACCACCGACAATACTTTGTGTCATGTTACCGGCGCCGATAAAGGCAATATTGCGAATGTCGTTCATTAGGACTCCCGTTCTCCAAAAATTGCTGTTCCAATACGTACCATGTTAGCACCCTCACGCACCGCTTGTCGCATATCAGCCGACATGCCCATGGATAAGGTATCAATCTGTTCACCATAAATTTGCTGAAGCTGCTGGTAAAGAGCAAACATACGTTCAAAGCTTTGCTGGCGTTGCTGCTGTGTTGTATCGGCTTTAAGAATGGTCATAAGGCCGCGTAATTTTAGCTTAGGACAGCTCATAACATAATCCGCCAACGCGTTGACCTGCTCTGGCTCTAAGCCGGACTTGTTGTCGTCGTCATCAATGTTCACCTGCAACAACACGTTGAGTTGTTCGAGGTTGTCGGGGCGTTGTTCGTTTAAACGGCGTGCAACTTTTTCCCGCTCGACGCTTTGTACCCAATTAAAATGCTGAGCGATATCCTTGGTTTTGTTGGACTGAACCGGGCCAATAAAATGCCACTGAACCGGCTCAGTTATTTGGTCTTTAAGCTGATTTATTTTATCGACGGCCTCCTGAACATAGTTTTCGCCAAAATGCATCTGTCCGGCAGCAATAGCGACCTTTATGGCCTCTAAAGAATGCTTTTTGCTCACGGCAAGCAACTGTACTGACTGCTCCTGTGGTGACTGTTCGGCTAAAATCTGCAATTGCTGACGTACTTCAGCAAGATTATTTGTTATCTTTTCTGATACCTTAGTTGTCATTGCTAGCGTCATCTCACTGATTCAGGGATAAGAAATATGAATGTTAACGAATTACTGGCCTTTAGTGTGAAACAAAATGCCTCAGATTTACATTTGTCTTCCGGCAGTGTACCCATGATTAGAGTGGATGGGGACATTCGTCCGCTAAATCAACCGGAACATAAGCCGGATGAGTTAAAGGATATGCTAGCCGAAGTTATGACGAAAAGTCAGTGGCAGGAGTTTGAAGAAAAGTTTGAGTGCGACTTTTCTTTCGAAATTGAAGGCGTCGCGCGCTTTCGTGCCAATGTTTTTACGCAGCGCAAGGGCATTGCCGCGGCATTTCGTATGATCCCTGCGGAGGTAACAACCTTAGAGCAACTGGATGCTCCGGCGATATTTAAAGACATTGTCAGCGCGAATCGTGGACTGGTACTGGTGACCGGTCCGACCGGTTCGGGTAAATCAACGACCTTGGCGGCAATGGTGAACTATTTAAATCAGACCCGCTCGCTGCATATTTTGACGATTGAAGACCCCATTGAGTTTGTGCACGACAACCAGAAAAGTCTGGTCAGCCAGCGTGAAGTGCATCGCGATACGCGCAGCTTTGGTGCGGCGCTTCGTTCAGCTTTGCGCGAAGATCCCGATGTCATTCTGGTCGGGGAAATGCGGGATTTAGAAACTATTCGTTTAGCCATGACCGCTGCTGAAACCGGACATTTGGTGTTAGGCACGTTACATACAACCTCAGCGCCTAAAACCATTGATCGCATTATCGATGTCTTCCCGGGGGACGATAAACCCATGATTCGCTCCATGTTGTCGGAGTCTTTACGTGCCGTTATTTCGCAAAGCTTGCTGAAACGCGTTGGCGGCGGGCGAGTCGCCGCGCATGAAATTATGTTGTCCTCTCCGGCAATCAAAAACCTCATTCGTGAAGATAAAGTAGCGCAGATGTATTCATCTATCCAGACCGGGTCAGAGCGGGGAATGCAAACCCTCGATCAGGCACTCAAGAAATTGGTTGGTCGTGGCGATATAGAGGCAGAAGAAGCTCAACATTGCGCGGTCAATAAAGAGGATTTCTAATGCTTATACGGAGCGCTTGGCTGTTTTTGTTACTGATGGTTGCCTGCGGTGTGTCAGCACAGCAAACCACACGGGTGGCGTTTGGGTGTTGCATTGACCATAGTAGCCGGCAGGATGTGTGGGATGCGATTAATCACGCCCAACCTGAGGTATTTGTGTTTCTCGGTGATACTGTCGATGTCAACGCGGATGATATGGATGACTTACTGGATGCCTACGAGGTGTTCAACCGTTATCGGGGCCCCAGAGTTTTACGTCGAAACTCTGCCGTCATGTCCGTCTGGAACCTTAATGATTACAGCCTGGATGGCAACAGTGGGAAGAACAACCCTAATCGCTTCGCCGTTCGTAACCACTTTCTGACCTTCTGGCGAGAGCCGGCAACGTCGGAACGACTGTTCCAGAAACATGGCATTGCTAAAAGCGTTATTTTCGGCAATGAACCCCAGCGGGTACAGGTTATTGTGTTAGATGGCCGCTGGAATCGGGACTCACTCAGCAGCGTGGGCTGGATAGAGCGCCAAACGCGTAGGTTTAATGCGGATTTAGGCCCTTACCAACCCAATAATACCGGTGACTTACTCGGTGATGCTCAATGGCAATGGTTGGCTGAGCAATTACAAAAGCCCGCTGAGGTGCGCATCATTATGAGTGCAACGCCGGTATTGGCACCGGCAAATGGTTATGACAGCTGGGCACTTTATAAACGGGAACAAAAACGCTTAAAAGAACTGTTAGCTGAGCTGAAACCTTCAGGTTTACTGTTAGCTAGTGGCGATCGGTTTTTTGGTGAATTTGCAACGTCTGATGAATTCCTTCCCTACCCACTATGGCAGGTAACGCCGGGTACCATCAATCTGGGCGGGGATACACCTTACCCGTCAAGTTACCGTGACGGAGAAGCCTTTGCTGAAAGCCGATACGGCCAGATTGAGGTAGTGTGGAAAGAGCAGCCGGAGTTAGTTTTGACACTCAGAGATGTCGATGGCCGGCCGCTCGATAGTCGTCGTCTTAGCCTTAGTCAGTTACAACCAGATTAGGTGGTTTACGGTGTTTCGTTGCCTGCTCATAAGCGAACGCGGCTTCTATCAGCTCTGCTTCAGAACGAGCCGTACCGAAAAAGCTGAGTCCAACGGGTAAGGCGGGTTCACTGCCTATTTGAATATAACCCATAGGTACCGTTATGTGCGGGTAGCCGGCCACCGCCGCTGGTGAGCTGGCTGAGCCTGAATAGTTATCACCAAGTACAGGGTCAATTTTCCAGGCAGGGCTTGTTGTTGGAGCTATCAGCACATCAATGTTATTTTCGCTGAGCATAGCGTCTATGCCTTCTTTTCCCGCCAGTCTTTTGCTGTTAGCCAGGGCCTGTTGATAAGCTTCTTTGTCATTCTGAGCGTTGGCCATTTCAAAAAGCTCCTGACCAAATAGTGACAACTCTTGCTCAGAGAGTTTGTTGTTTCCGGCTATCAGGTCTTCCAGGTTTTTGTAGGGAAGGTTGGCGCTCTTGAGATAATCGGCCATATCCTGCTTGAATTCGTATAAAAGGACGGTAAATTCATCGCTGCCGTAGTGACCATAGGTCGACATTTCAACATCGACGACCTCAGCGCCCTGAGCGTCCAGAATACTGATCTGTTGCTCAAATTGCTCATCTAATAAATCGTTGTAACCCATCAAATTGCGGACGACACCAATGCGCTTTCCGTTTAGACCATCGGCTTTTAAATGCGAAGCGAAGGTTGTTTCAGTGGGGTAACCGGCGGAGTCTTCAATATCCTGAGCTTTCATGGCGTCTAACAGTAACGCAGCTCCCGTTACGCTACGTGCCATTGGACCTGCGGTATCCTGACTGTGCGAGATTGGGATAATGCCATCACGACTAACAAGACCCAGGGTAGGTTTTATGGTCACAATACCATTAACCGCCGCAGGGCAGATTAGCGAACCGTCAGTCTCGGTGCCCACGGCTAATGTGATGAAATCAGCAGCAACGGCGGCGGCAGAGCCTGCACTAGATCCACAAGTTGAACGGGTGCGGTCGTAAGGGTTTACGGCCTGTCCGCCAATGGCGCTCCAGCCTGAACTGGAACGCGTTGAACGAAAGTTAGCCCATTCACTCAAATTGGCTTTACCGAGAATAATGGCACCGGCGTCACGCAATTGTTGTACAAAAAACGCATCAGCTTGCGGATAATTTTCCGCAAATAGTAACGAGCCGCCGGTATTTGGCATGCCATCTGCAGTATCAATGTTGTCTTTCAGAAGAACCGGGATACCGTGCAATGGTCCGCGGATCTTACCCTGCTGGCGCTCTCTGTCGAGCCGTTTAGCGTCAGCCAATGCGTTTTCGCTTAGGTTATTTACCGCCCGCAACTTGGCTCCTTGTTTATTGTGGGCATGGATACGCTGTAAATAATACTGGGTAAGCTGTTCGGCACTAAGATCGCCGTCAGTCATCGCCTGTTGAAGTTCAGTGACAGAGGCATACTGCCAGGCGAATGTTGTTTGATGTTCCGGTGCTGTCTGACAAGCCGATAAGGTCAGAATAAACAGCAATGCAATAAGTTGTCTCATACTAAAGCCCTTGTTGTTTTTATGTTTATCTAAAGTGGCATAACTTTGGCAGTAAGGCGAGTCACGCGGCTAAAAATCAGGTAAAATGCCACTAATTATCGTTAAAGAATAAAAATGGTTAGCATTATGCGCGTACTGGGTATTGAAACCTCTTGTGATGAAACGGGAGTTGCGGTTTACGACACCGAAAAAGGATTACTGGCACACCAGCTCTATTCGCAGGTTAAATTGCACGCTGACTACGGTGGTGTCGTGCCGGAGCTTGCTTCCCGCGATCACGTGCGTAAAACCTTGCCGCTTATTAAGGCCGCGCTGAAAGAAGCAGGAATGACTCATCAGCAGCTGGATGGTGTTGCTTACACTAAAGGGCCGGGGTTGATCGGCGCTTTGTTGGTCGGTTCGTGTATTGGGCGCAGCCTGGCTTTTGGCTGGAACTTGCCGACCGTGGGGGTGCATCATATGGAAGGTCATTTGCTGGCACCCATGCTGGAAGAGAATCAGCCCGAGTTTCCTTTTGTGGCTTTACTGGTTTCGGGCGGTCATACCCAATTGGTGCAAGTGAAAGGCATTGGGGATTATAAGTTACTGGGAGAATCGGTTGACGACGCTGCCGGCGAGGCTTTTGATAAGACTGCTAAGCTGATGGGACTGGATTATCCGGGCGGACCGCGATTAGCAGCATTAGCCGGGCAGGGTAACAGTGATCGCTTTACTTTCCCGCGACCAATGACAGACCGGCCGGGACTTAACTTTTCCTTCAGCGGACTTAAAACCTTTGCCGCCAATACACTGGCCGCAAAAGACAAAGATGAACAGACTTTAGCGGATATCGCCCGTGCCTTCGAAGATGCAGTGGCAGACACTTTGGTGATTAAATGTCGCCGGGCGTTGAAGGAAACCGGCTATAAGCGCTTAGTGGTTGCCGGCGGTGTCAGTGCCAACAAACATTTGCGCGTCAAACTGGAAGCGTTATTACAACAACAAAATGGTCAGGTGTTTTACCCAAGGACAGAGTTCTGCACCGACAATGGCGCAATGATAGCTCTGGCAGGAGCGCTGCGTTTAGAAGCCGGAGAGCGTGAATCACTGGCAGTAAAAACCCACCCAAGGTGGCCAATGACTGACTTAAAGCCAATGGCAGAGATTACCGCCGACGTTTAAAGGCTTTTTCTTCACCGGATGACAACCGTAAAATATTGGCTTGATGACGCCACAGTATTAAGAGTGAAATCATAATAACGGGTACTGTGTATTGAGGTTTTATCCAATAGGTATAAAAGGGTGCCAGACAAACGGTTACCAATGCTGCTAAAGAAGATACCCGGCTGATGCGAAAGACCAATAGCCAGGTGACGATAAGCAGCAAGGCCATCTGCCAGGCAACCGGGAACATAGCACCTAAAGCTGTGGCAACCGCTTTGCCGCCACGAAAATGAAAGTAAAGCGGAAAAATGTGTCCTAAGCAGGCCGCAACAGCAATTAACCCCAGAAAAAACGGCTCTATGCCTAAGAAGTAAGAGCCCCATACCGGAATCATACCTTTTAAAACATCAAAAAATAATGTGAGCAGTGCCGGGATTTTGCCACCAACCCGATAAACATTGGTTGTTCCCGGGTTGCCGGAACCTTCTTTACGTGGGTCGGAAAGCCCAAAAAGCCGACAGATAACGACTGCGCTACTGATAGAGCCCAGCAGGTAGGCTGAAAGTATCATCAGTAAAGTAAGCGCTGTCATGGGGTACGAATCCTTTGTCGGTTAAGGTAGACTGCGATTAAAAATTTCATGCTCATAGAATAAGCGGTTTTTAGAGTAATTACCACGGGGTAACATAAATGGAACAGGCGGATATTGATGTCGTTAGCATAGAAGGTTTAACTATCGATACCATCATTGGGGTCTATGACTGGGAACAAGAAAAAAAGCAGCCGTTAGTACTGGATATTCAAATGAGCTGGGACAATCAACGCGCAGCAACTACGGACGATCTTGACGACGCCCTGGATTACGCGCTGGTGAGTGAACGAGTTTCGGCCTGGGTTGAGGAAAAGCCACGACAGTTAATTGAAACCGTCGCTGAGGGTGTCGCTACTTTAATTGTTAATGAGTTTGGTGTGCAGAACGTTGAAGTGCGGGTTGCTAAGCCAGGCGCTGTGGCTAATGCAAAGACCGTTGCCGTAACCGTTCGCCGAAGTGTTTTCGACACGCCTTTTGGTGAATGAGGGAAGGTTTGTGGCCAGAGTTTTTCTCGGAATAGGCTCTAATACGGATCGTGAAAAACACATTCGGGCTGGTTTAAAGGCTATTGCTGACAGCTTTAGCTGGTGTCGGCGCTCGCGACTATTTCGCAGTGTATCGGTCGGGTTTTCCGGCAGTGATTTTTACAATTTGGTGGTTGAAGTTGAAACCAACCGCTCTGCTACAGAGGTGTTAGCCGAGTGTAAGCGAATAGAACAGCAAAACGGGCGAGTGCCGGGGAGTGCCAAGTACAGTCCACGGACATTAGATATTGATGTGCTGTTATATGACGACATGATACGGGAACAACAACCACAATTACCCCGCGGTGAGATCCTTGAAAATGCCTTTGTGCTCTGGCCGTTAGCTGAAATTGCGGGAAATCGCCTGCACCCGTTATTAGAAGTCAGCTATCAGCAGCTGTGGCAGCAATATCAGGAAATGCACAAACACGCGCCGCAGCAATTAGAACCCATTAGTGATACCAGCTGGCTGGACAATTAGTCCTGCGCTTGCGCTAAGATTTTTTCACGTTGTTGGTGTAAGGCGTTACCCAGTGCTTTGCCAGTGAAACCTTGTTGTTGCAAAGTTTGTGTATTAAGTGCTGCGGCTTTTTCTGCTGCGAATTGCAATTTACGGTGCTGCTGAGCAATGTTTTGTTGTTGCTCAGACTGGTTAAACTCGGCTTGCCGCAACTGCAGTAATTGCTCAAGTTTCTCCGGGCGGCGCCAGTAATCAATTTGTTTGAGCATGTCTGCTAGACTTTCTTTACCGGGAAGCTCGGTAGCGGTAATAAAATCTTCATTATTTCTGGCCAGTAAAGCACAGTCCCGGTAATGATTTGGAATAGCCAGTCGCCGGCAGAATTGCTTTACATTTTCAGGTGTTGCTTGTTTTATAAACAGACAAGCAAAACGCAAGTGAGCGGACTCCGAAAAGTCAGACATTTTCTGCAGTCTGTGCAATTGCGTATCACTGGCCGTGACTCCGGGTAACACCTGCGGCAGAGCATCAATATCTTTTAATAACGCTAAGAATACGGCGGGTGTTTCGCTTAATAACGCCTTTTCCCATTCTTTCCAGACTCTTTCAGGAACTAAGTGGTTAAGTTCTCCGCTGGCCGACATATGCTGCAGCAGCTGCTGTGTCTCGGTTGCAACCGTAAAACCTATATGCGCAAAGCGAGCCGCGAAGCGGGCAACTCTTAATACTCGCAAAGGGTCTTCAATAAATGCCTCTGACACATGGCGCAGTTTACGCGCTTCAATATCTTTTACGCCCTGGTAAGGGTCAATGATGGTTCCATTTTCGCTCTCTGCAATAGCGTTAATGGTGAGGTCACGGCGGGCGAGATCATCTTCCAGTGTCACATTTGGGGATGCAAAAACATCAAAATTGGTATGGCCTTTGCCGGATTTCCGCTCTGTTCGTGCCAGTGCGTATTCTTCACGGGTATTGGGGTGCAGAAATACCGGAAAGTCTTTGCCTACTTGCTGAAACCCTTGCTTCAGCAGTTCTTCTGCGCGCGCACCGACCACCACCCAGTCGTGTTCATGTACCGGCAATTGCAGGAGTTTATCGCGCACCGCGCCACCGACTAAGTATACTTCCACTGTTCACCTCAACTTTGTTTGGCACGATCATGTCGAATCACTGGTCGATGTGCAAGCAAGTCGTTACACTGTTGAACAAATAATAACATCAGTACAGTAACGGACCGATATGTATCAAAACTATTTTGGTCTTCAGGCAGAGCCTTTTTCCATTGCCCCGGACCCCAACTACCTCTACCTGAGTGATCGTCATCAGGAAGCTTTAGCACACCTGACTCAGGGGTTGCAGGGCAGTGGTGGTTTTATTTTATTAACCGGGGAAGTGGGCACCGGTAAAACAACGGTATCGCGGGCTTTGCTGGAACAGTTACCTGAGTCTACGGAAACGGCATTTATTCTGAACCCGATGCTGAATGAGGACGAGTTACTTGCCAGTTTGTGCGATGAGTTTGGCATTCGTTATCAAAAGCGCGCGGCAACTCGTAAAACCCTGACCGATAAGCTCAGCCAGTTTTTTCTGAAAGCCAATGATGACGGCCGCCAATGTGTGGTGCTTATTGATGAGGCGCAACATTTACGGCCTCAGGTACTGGAACAACTGAGGTTACTGACCAATTTAGAAACGCATGACCGAAAACTGTTGCGAGTGATATTAATTGGTCAGCCAGAGCTTCAGGATTTACTGCGTCGGCAGGAGCTTCGTCAGTTGGCGCAGCGTATTACCGCTCGCTACCATATTTTACCGCTGACAGAACAAGACACTCAGCGTTATATCGCGTACCGGCTACAGGTGGCCGGAGCAAACCGACCTTTATTCAGCGCCGCGGCAGCCCGCAAGGCACATCAGTTAACTCAGGGTATTCCCCGGCTGTTGAATTTATACTGTGACCGCGCGTTATTGGCGGCTTATACAGAGTCGAGTACGGAAGTACTGCCAAGGCATTTACAGCAAGCGCACATTGAGTTGAGCGGCACTACGGGAACCAAAACTCGCAAACCGCGCTCGGTTGTTTGGCAATGGGCTGGTGCTTTAGCGCTACTAATAGCCAGTGCAGCCGGTAGTTATAACCTGGTTAACAACGCCGAGAAACAGCCGGAAGCCGACGCCGTTAATCAATATCAGGCAGCGAATGCCCTGTCCCGCGCATGGGGGCTGCCTGAACCACCGGCGGAAGCCAATTTTTGTCAGTGGGTTCAGCAATATGCTCTCGCCTGCCTGGAATTGAATCAAAGTTTGCAGCAATTGCGCAGCATCAATTATCCCGCGTTACTTTATAAGCGTGATAAAGCAGCAGACTTGATAACTGACGGTACGGCAATAGACACCAATGGCTGGAATGGCGCTTTTCTAATTTTGTACCAGCAGCCAGCGACTGATAATTCAGAAGCGCATAAACAGTGGGTTAAAGAGCAGCTAAAGAGACATTTAAGTTCCGAGTGGCATAAAAAATCTTCTACAGCGCAGTTTAAAGCGCTGCAGAAAAGCCAGGGGTTACGGATAACCGGAAAGCTGGATAAAGCGACTATGGCATGGCTGGCGTCGAGAGCTTCTGATTTTGGGCCAAGACTGAGCAAAGAGAGCTAATCAATGTCATCTTTATTAAAAGCATTAAAACAGCAACAGTCACCGTTATTAAAGCAGACCTCTATACTTGATGCTTCTTTAATGGCTAGCCAAACCGGGAGTCGCCGTTGGGGGTGGTTAGTGTGGCCTGCAGCATTGATTCTGGGGGGTGCTGTGGGGGCTGGGGCTACCCGTTGGAATGAAGCGCCATCCGCTTCAGATGCACTTGTGGCAGAGCGTTTTAGCTGGGGCCAAACGCAAAGCGTTGAGCCCATAAGCTGGGACGCGGAACCGGCACAAGAAATTCAGCAAACTGCAGCGGTAAATAGCCAGCAGCAACGCTCTGAAGAGAATCAGACGAATTGGACAGAGAAAGCGGAGGTGCAGCGTGAAGCACTTGACTTATCTTCGGTATCGCCAGACTTGTTACAGCGCTTTGAAGCGGCAGTAAATGACACCAGTGGGAATGATAACACTCAAGCCCGTGCAAGCGTGATTCCGCCACTAAGTGAGCTTTCGCAGTCATTTCAGCAACAAGTACCGGCGTTTAGTTACGATAGCCATATGTACCGTTCCAGTGCCTCGCAACGGTGGGTTGAACTCAATGGCCTGCGGCTGTACGAGGGCGATGCGTTAAATCAGCTGACTATTTTGAGAATAGAACCGCAAAAAGTGGTGCTGGTGATGGACTCAGAAGCGTTTTCACAAGCCGCTTTAGAAGACTGGCGACCATAGAAATTATTGACATCGCGCTAAGGGATTCTTACTCTTGTGCAATAAAGTTTAAACGGGCGTTTAAATTACCAGTTTGAACACCTGTATAATTCCTACAAGAGGTAATGATATGGCTGACTACAGAACCCCCCGTGATGACATGGATTTTGTTCTGCATGATGTATTCCGTGTTGCTGACGACTGGCAACAAACCCCGGAACTCGCTGACATGATGGACGTTGAAACCGCTGGCGCTATTCTTGATGAAGGCGCAAAAGTGGCTGAAAACCTGGTTGCACCTAATGCCCGCGAAGCGGATGAGCAAGGGGTTAAATTTGAGGATGGCGTTGTAACCACACCTAAAGGTTATAAAGAAAACTTTCGTCAGTTAGCTGAAGGCGGCTGGGTTGGTGTAACCGCAAATCCAGATTTTGGCGGTATGGGTTTACCTAAGTCACTGTCTGCCCAGTACGAAGAAATGCTGTGCAGTGCCGATATTGCGTTTTCCCTGTATTCGGGGCTCACCTCCGGCGCCATTATGGCAATTGATTCTCACGGCAGTGATGAACTGAAAAAACATTATTTACCGCGGATGGTATCGGGTGAGTGGACCGGAACCATGTGCCTGACAGAATCTCATGCCGGAACCGATTTAGGTATTATTCGCAGCAAAGCGATGCCGGCTGAAGACGGCAGCTTCTCCATCAGCGGCACGAAGATATTTATTACGGGCGGTGAACACGATTTAGCCGAGAACATCGTTCATTTGGTGTTGGCTAAACTGCCTGATGCGCCGGCAGGTACTAAGGGTATTTCACTGTTCGTGGTGCCTAAATTTTTATCTGATGAACAAGGTAACCTGACCGAACGTAATGCCGTTGGTTGTGGCTCAATTGAACATAAAATGGGAATTCACGGTTCGGCAACCTGCGTGATGAATTTTGACGGTGCAAAAGGCTACCTGGTAGGAGAGCCGCACAAAGGTTTGCCGGCTATGTTTACTATGATGAACTACGAGCGTTTAGGTGTGGGTATTCAGGGGCTTGGCGCTGCGGAACGTTCCTATCAAAACGCTCTGGAATACGCAAAAGACCGCATACAAGGGCGTGGTGCTAAAGCAACCCGCGATGACAAGGCAGAGGCAGATTCTCTCCTGGTTCATGGCGATGTACGGCGCACGCTACTAACCATGAAGTCGTTAACCGAAGGTGGCCGTGCATTTTCAACCTGGGTTGGTCAGCAGCTTGACCGTGCGAAATACGCCGAAGATACTCAGAACAGACAAAAAGCCGATGCTATGGTGGCGCTATTGACGCCTGTCGCTAAAGCGTTTTTAACCGACACCGGGCTGGAATCGACCATTCATGGTCAACAGGTTTTTGGTGGTCATGGCTATGTCAGAGAGTGGGGACAGGAACAGTTGGTTCGCGACACTCGTATTGCACAGATCTATGAAGGAACCAACGGCATTCAGGCACTGGACCTACTGGGGCGCAAGGTGTTTGGTTCGCAAGGCAAGTTATTAAAACCTTTTAACGATGAAATTCAGGAATTCTTAGATAATACCGCAACCGGTAGAAGTTGGATAATCCAGCGTGACCAATTGCAGCAGGCGCTGAATACACTTAATGGTGTCAGCGAAGAAGTTCTGCAAAAAGCTGCCGGTGATGAAAACTTAGTTAATAGTGTGGCTGTTGAGTATCTGCACCTGTTGGGTTATGTTTCGTACGCTTACTTGTGGTTAAAAATGGCGATAGCGGCCGAGCCGCTGGTCGATCAGAAACCCTATCTTGCCACTAAGGAAAAAACCGCTCGTTTTTATTTTGCACGTATTCTGCCACGTATTCATAGCCTGGCAGCAGCAATTAAAGACGGCAGTGAGAGCCTTTACTTACATAGCGATGATGACTTCTAAAAACGAAAAAACAGAAGACAATGTATTGACGTTTTATCGTGACAGTCGCCGCCCTCAGGCATGGGGCGGCTTCTTTTTAGCGATATGGATGGCAATCTATATTGGTGAAGCAGTTTCTTTATGGATTATTATTGTGGGCGCACTATTGACCATGGTAGCTGTGATGGGAATTGTGGTTAAGTTCAGACCGCTGCAGCCTGCGGCTTTTTACCGAGACCTTGAGCTAACAGAAAAGCGTTTGATTTTGCCGCCACGAACGCATCAGTTAACAAGTCCACCGGTATTAAATCAGTACGAAGAAGATTTAGCCGGATTAACCTTCACTGATGAAAAAGGGCATCGGCACGAAATAGTTGTGGTGCTTAGTGAGCAACTGAGTGAGCAATTGGGTGGTTACCAAATAACGTTTAACAATAATGACGCATAAAAAAGCCAGCGATAAAATCGCTGGCTTTTTTGTATCTCGCTACTGTTAATCGTCTAAAGACAACAGCGTTGCGTTACCACCAACGGCGGTAATGTTATCACTGCGTGTTTTCTCAGTAACGAAGCGAGTTAGATAGTGAGGACCACCGGCTTTCGGTCCGGTGCCTGACATACCGCGTCCGCCAAATGGCTGCACTCCGACAATGGCGCCGATCTGGTTACGGTTGATGTAGACGTTACCAACATCAATACGGCTCGCAACATCGTAAGCGAAGGTTTCATTACGGCTGTGAATGCCAAAGGTTAAACCAAAGCCGGTATTGTTGATGCTGTCGATAACCTGATCAATCTCGCTGGTTTTGTAGCGAATAACGTGCAAAATGGGACCAAAGTTCTCTTTTACCAACTGACTGATACTGTCAATTTCAATAGCTGTTGGTGCCACAAACGTACCACCCATGGCGTAATCTGGCAGTGGTGTCCGGGCAATTAAACGACCCGCCTGCTGAATATCAGAAATATGCTGTTCCAGGTTGGTTTTTGCAATACCGTCGATAACCGGACCGACATCGGTTTCATGCAACAATGGGTCACCTACCTGTAACTCTTCCATAGCGCCACGCAGTAAGTCGATAACACGGTCTGCGACGTCATCCTGCACAAACAGTACCCGAAGCGCAGAGCAGCGTTGTCCGGCACTTTGGAACGCACTGGCGACAACATCGGTCACTACCTGTTCAGGCAGGGCAGTGGAGTCAATCATCATGGCGTTTTGTCCGCCCGTTTCGGCGACGATGGGAACAATGGGGCCAGTACGTGCCGCTAGTGCACGATTAATCGCCTGCGCAGTGTAAGTTGAGCCGGTAAAGCAGACACCGGCAATATCTTCCTGACTGGTCAGGTAGCTACCCACTTCAGCGCCGCTTCCCGGCATAAAGTGCAATACGTTGCCAGGGATACCGGCTTCTAAAGCTAACTGAACAGCGCGGTAAGCAATTAGCCCGGTTTGCTCGGCTGGTTTTGCAATAACTGAGTTACCGGTAACCAAGGCTGCGGCAATCTGACCGACAAAGATAGCGAGGGGGAAGTTCCAGGGGCTGATACAAATAAAGGTACCACGGCCTTCAACAAACAGCTGATTGTCTTCGCCTGTTGGTCCCGGTAACTGAATAGGTTTACCCATCAGCTCGCGTGCCTGATTGGCGTAATAACGACAAAAATCAACCGCTTCGCGAACTTCGTCGATACCATCCTGCAGGCCTTTACCAGCCTCGACTGAACATAGAGCGATCAGTTCGTTGCGGTTGGCTTCCATCAAGTCAGCAAATTTCTCTAAGCTTTGGGCGCGTTCTTCGGTCGGTACCTCACGCCATGCTTTGTAAGCTGCGTTAGCACTTTGCAGAGCTTGTTCAGCTAGCTTCTTATCACCCCAGTAAATACTACCGGCTTGCTTAGCCGTTTCCTGAGGGCTGGTAATACTGACATGGTGTTCTGTTTCAACCGTTTTTCCATCAACGATGGGGCCACCTTGCCATTGTTTGTCGCGGTATTGTTGAACCGCAGCAATGAAATCATCTGCTTGTGAGTGAATATTCATATTCAATCCTAACGAATTTGTGCGATCCCCATACATTTGCGGGGGAAGTGGAATTTTGCCATTGGCGTATTTTTCGTAACCAGACGCGGTTTCCATTGGATGCTTAACCAGTTCATTAACTGGTGTATCTGCGTCCAGCAGTTTATGAACAAATGATGAGTTAGCACCGTTTTCTAATAACCGGCGGACTAAATACGGTAGCAAATCTTTGTGCGGGCCTACCGGTGCGTATATGCGCACAACCATACCCGGGTTTTGCTCCATGATAGTGTCATATAAACTGTCACCCATACCATGCAGGCGTTGATACTCAATACGGCGCTGATGAGTTTCATTCATTCGTTGAATGGCCATAAAGGTCTGCGCATTATGGGTCGCAAATTGCGGATATATGGCACCATCTGTGTCATCGCTTATTAAATAGCGAGCGCAGGCCAGATAAGATATATCGCTGTGTGATTTTCGGGTGAATACGGGATACCCGGGCAGACCGTTTTCCTGAGTCCACTTAATTTCGTTATCCCAGTAAGCACCTTTTACCAGTCGCACCGGAATTTCGTCCCCACACTCTTTTGCCAGAGCCGTTATCCAGCATAGCGTCGGTAAAGCACGCTTGGAATACGCCTGGACGACCAGCCCAAACCGTGGCCATCCTTTACAGACACCGCTACGATAAACTTTTTCAAACAGTTCCATCGATAGTTCGTGGCGATCCGCTTCTTCGGCGTCAATGGTCACGCCAACATCGGCTTCTTTCGCTAACTTAACCAAATCGGTCAGAGTCGTGGCAAGCTCAGTCAGCACCCGCTTATGATTCGATGCTTCATAACGAGGGTGCAACGCCGACAATTTTATTGAAATGGTCGGTCGTGGAGCGTCCGGGTTATTAAATTCTTCTTTGGTAATGGTCTTGATTGAGTTGACGTACTGCTGCTTGTAGTAGTCGGCATCATCCATAGTCAATGCGGCTTCGCCAAGCATATCGTAAGCATGAGTGTAGCCTTTGTCGCGGTTGTCGCGACTTTCTTTCAAGGCTTCTTCAATAGAGCGGCCTAACACAAACTGTTTACCCATAATTTGCATTGCGGTGTAAGTCGCTTTGCGAATCATTGGTTTGCCCAGTTTGCGCATCAGGCGCCGGAAAGCACCACGAGGGGTTTCCATTGGTTTTCCGGTTGGATTAGTCACACTGTTTGTCAGTGCCAGACTCCAGGTTCCGGAGTTGACTAACCAGGATGCGCTCTGACCCATATGCTTTTGCCAGTCACCGCCGGAAAGCTTGTCCTGAATTAATGCGTCTGCGGTATAACCATCGGGTATCCGCAATAGTGCCTCGGCAAGACACATTAAAATGATACCTTCTTTCGTATCCAGACTGTATTCTTGCAGAAATGCGTCAACGACACCGTTATCTGTCTGTTCCCTTACTTGCTCAACTAATTTAGCTGTGCGCTCGGTAACTGCACTAACCGTGTCATCATCGGCAGGAACCAGCGGCAGTAGCTCACGCATATATTGGTCTTCATCAACAATATAATTGTCAGTAATTGCCTGCTGTAAGGACTTTAGGTCCTCAGCCTGATGCTGTTTGGATAGCACCTCACTCGCTTTGAACATAGCATCTCCTGTCTAGCCAGGCCGAAGCTCGGCGTGCTTCCCCAACGTTGGGAATTGGCGCAAGTATAAGCTTATTTTCGCTTGGGTAAAGACCCTTTGTGGTCTGATCTCACGATGCAACTTTTGACCGGTAGTGTCAAGTGAACTAAATGCCCGTGATTGTTGACCGCTAGCCGCCAAGCCAGTACCTTTAGTCTAACTTATTAAACCTATCGGAATCGATTTATGTCACAAGAAGTTGAGCTCAAATTACTGATTGCTCCGGGGCAGAGAAGCAAAGCGCTCGAAGTGTGCCAGTCGCTGGCAGATACTAACCAGGCAAAACCCGGTAAAGAGCAGTTTGAACTCAAAAACGCATACTTCGATACGTCCGATTTACGTTTACGTCAGTTTGATATTGGATTACGGATTCGCACCAACAAAGATCATAAAGAACAAACGATTAAACTGGCCGGTAGAGTCATGGGCGGTATGCATCAAAGGCCAGAATACAATATTGAAGTGGAAAGTGATAAACCGGATTTAACACTATTTGATAATGAAATTTGGCCGGATGATTTTCCGGTTTATGACATTCAGCGTGATTTGGACACTTTGTTTGTAACGGACTTTACCCGAACCCGTTGGCGCTTGCCCAGCGGTGAAGGTGTTATCGAGATGGTTTTTGATGAGGGTCACATTGAAGCCGGAGAGAAACGTGAACCGATAGCTGAAATTGAACTGGAGTTGCAGGGTGGTTCTGCGACCGAAGCCTACCGGCTTGCCAACGAACTCGTCAAAAAAGCGGGGGCAAGAGTCGGCTCCTTAAGCAAAGCCGCCAGAGGCTATTTGCTTGCCGGGAAAAGTATTCTCGAGCCTTTTACGCAAATACATTACGTGCCCATACATTCAGACCAGAGTGTCGGTCAGGCGTTGTATCGCTCATTGGAATCGGGGTTACGTCACTGGCAGCACAATGAGGCTTGTCTGGATTTACAGCCCAGTGTAAGGGCTGTTCAGGGAGTGGCAGATGGTATTCAGATGGTGCGGGTTGTACTGGAGCAGATTATTGAAAATGGTGTAGGTGAACGTCGGTTATTGACGGGCATCTCGCAAATAGCATCCAAGCTTCAGTGGTTAAAGCGCTTTGAGGGGCTGGATGAATTGACTGCTGAGGATGGTGCCTACCACCGGGCGTTGAAGCGTTACAATAAGCTGTATGAGTCATTGGTTAATAGTCAGGAAGATGTGATTAGGCTGAACGAAGTGGCCGAACTGGTTCATTCGCCAACCTATCAAAAAACCGTGCTGGAATTGTCTGAGTTTCTGTTAAAGGAAGAAATGACAGAAGAACTGGAACAGCCGGTATTACCCTGGAGTAGCCAACTTTTGAAAAGCGACTGGCAGTTAGTGCAAACCGCCTTTTCTGAACATGAGCGACTGAATGAAGAAGGTTATCTGAAGTTATTGACGCCATTGCAAAATAGTTTGCTTATGGGAACTTGTTTTGGGCATTTGTTTGATGCCGATTTGAGAGAACGTTTTCGGTTGCCATGGCAGGACTTAGCCAGAGGCATTCGTGAGATTACTGCATTGCACATTTTGCATGAAAAAATTAAAGAACGTGATGATGAAATTGATGAAAAGTTAATGGATTGGCAAAAACTACAGCGTGAATCCTTATTAAAGGCACTGGAATACTCACGCAAAGCTGCACTGAAACGTGAACCCTACTGGTTGAATTAAAGGTGGTTATGCTGACGGCTGACGCTAAATTAATGGATGAGAGCGATGCTGCATGGCAGCGTTATCAAGAGGTTTCTGCTGACATTACCCTGACCAGCGAGCAGCAGCAACAACTGCGGACGTTAGTTGCTGTTAGCCCTTTCATTGGTCGCGTTGCGGAAAGCTACCCAGAACATTTGCTGGCTGACTTTTTTGTTGGCAACGAAACCACGGTTAAGCTTCCTGCAACCCGTGAATATGATGCCTGCCTTGCAAAGGCATTATCTGAGCAGGACAGCGAAGACAGCGCCAAAAAGCGCCTGCGTCAGTTACGCCACTGCTGGATGGCAAAGCTTGCCGCAGCAGACATATTGCAGCAGATTTCACTCGAGGAATCTTTAGCTCATTACAGCGCATTTGCTGACGCAGCAATAAGTAAAAGTTTTGAATGGTTATTTGAGCGTTTTATCAGGCGCTATGGCAAGCCGCTCAATACTGAAGGGGAACTCCTGCCTTTATTAGTTATTGGTATGGGAAAGCTGGGCGGTGAAGAGCTCAACTTTTCCTCCGATATTGACCTGATATTTGCCTTTCCTGAGCAAGGTGAAACGCAAGGGCCGGGTCGTAACCTGGAACATGATGTTTTTTACAAACGCCTGGCGCAGTCATTTATTGCCTTGCTCGATGAAACAACAGCTGACGGGCAGGTATTTCGTGTCGATATGCGCTTAAGACCCTTTGGTCAGTCCGGACCTTTAGTGGCCAGCATTAATGCGCTGGAACATTATTATCAGGAACAGGGCCGTGACTGGGAACGTTACGCTATGGTTAAAGCTCGTATGATAGGTGCTGAAGAACAATACCAACAAGCTTTTCAGCAGCTGATACGACCTTTTGTTTACCGTCGCTACATTGACTTTGGAGCCATTGAAGCGCTGCGTAAAATGAAGTTGCTCATCACCCAGGAAACCCGGCGGCAGGGCGTAAAGAATAATATCAAGCTAGGTGCCGGCGGCATCAGGGAAGTCGAGTTTATTGTTCAGGCACATCAGCTTATTCGCGGTGGTCAGGAAAAATCATTGCAGACGCGGTCGGTTTATAAGGCCATGAATGAATTGACTGAACTGGATTTAATTGGGCAAAAGCAAGCTCAGCAGTTGCTGCAAGACTATGAGTACTTGCGGGTTATTGAACATAGGCTGCAACAAATCGATGATCAGCAAACTCAGCAACTGCCGTCAGATGAAATAGGTCGCGCACGCTTATGTGCAATGTTAGATGAGCCTGACTGGGAAACTCTGCAAGAGAGAGTTGATCAGTGTATGGCGCGTATTCATACAGAGTTTCAGCAGGTTGTTGGAGCAGAGTCCGAAGACGACGAAGACGAACAAAGCTTGCAGGTTTTATGGCAAGACATGCTGGATGACGATGCGGCGATAGAAATTATAGAAAGTGAAGGGGTCAACGAGCCTCGGGCTTTATGGACACAGATTAAAAACTTCCGGCAGGAAAGTCGACGCCGCAGTTCTGGTCCCAGAGGCCGCTCAGCTTTAGCCAGATTGATGCCTATGATGTTACGTCATGCCATTCAACACCAGCACCCGGAACGCCTGCTGGAAAGGTTGTTATCCATTATAAAAGCGGTGATGAGCCGGACCGCTTATATCGAACTTTTGGCGGAAAACCCCGGCGCACGAGATCAGGTGTGTAAGTTATGCATGGCAAGTCCATGGATATCGGAACAGTTGGCTTTGCACCCGATATTGCTGGATGAATTAATTGATCCGCAACAGCTCTATAGTTTGCCGGAATCCAAAGATTACGCGGCTGTACTGCGGGAATATTTAGTACGTATTCCGGAGCAAGATTTAGAAACTCAAATGGATGCTTTACGGCAGGCCAAGCAGGCGTTGCAATTAAAAATTGCAGCGGCGGATATTGGCGGGGTGTTGGAACTGATGAATGTGAGCGATCACTTAAGCGCGCTTGCTGAAGCTATTATCTCTGAGGTGGTTGGCCTTGCCTGGCATCATCTAACCCAAAAACATGGTAAGCCGGCCGGAACCAGTATTGATAATACCGGCTTTGCTGTGTTGGGTTACGGCAAGCTGGGCGGGCAGGAGTTGGGTTATGGATCTGATCTCGATTTGGTTTTTGTCACTGATGCTGATTATCAGGGGCAGACAGATGGTCAACGACCCATTGAGGTGCAACAATTTTACCTGCGACTGGCACAGAGAATTCTGCATTTGTTCACCACACGCACCGTTGCCGGTATTTTGTATGATGTAGATTTACGTTTGCGCCCGTCCGGGCAGGCTGGTTTACTGGTTACTCAAGTCAGGTCTTTTGCGCGGTATTTAAGGGAAGATGCCTGGACCTGGGAGTTGCAGGCACTTGTTCGTGCCCGCCCGGTATTTGGCGTGCCTGCGTTACGAGACACTGTAATGGATATTCGGCAGAGTATTTTGTCACAACCAAGAGATGAGACAGAACTGCGCGAGAGTATCGTCAAGATGCGTAAGAAAATGCGTAAGCACCTGACCCAAAGTAACCGTAATATGTTCGATTTAAAGCAAGATACGGGGGGAATAGCCGATATTGAGTTTATTACTCAATACCTGGTTTTACGCTACGCACACGAATATCCGCGGCTTTGTGAATATAGTGACAATGTCAGGCTTTTAACTGAAGCTCAACAGCTTCACTTATTATCCGACGTGGACGCACAGAATTTAATCAATGCTTTTCAGATCTTTCGGTGTGAAAGTCACGCCTTGGCTCTGCAAGGAGAACAGTTGCTGGAGGAACACAATCTGGACACCGAGCGTCAGGCTGTATCCAGCTGCTGGAATCATTTATTGTCGGATGACTGATAATAGCTTGGCATATCAGGGTCGGGCCGGGTTTTGAATCGGCGATGAACCCAGAGATACTGTTCAGGTGCTTTGCGTATGGCATCTTCTACTAAGCGGTTAACCCGCTCGGCGTCTGCTTTGTTGTCATTACTTGGGAAGTTCTCAAGGGGGGCTTCGTAATAAAGATCATATCCACTACCATCGGCCCGTCTTACGCAGCGACTGACCAGTACTTTACAGTTAGGATTACGAGCAAAGAGTATAGTGCCTAAAGTCGTGGAGGTATCCGGAACATGGAAGAATTTGACGAATTCGACGCGACGCCGACCATAGTCCTGGTCAGGTAGATAGCCGGCGATATCCCCTTGAGTCAGTGCGGCCATCATGGCTTTAACATCACGCCGTTGGATCATATATTTATTTGACCGTCCGCGGCCCCGGGTCTGAAGGAACTCCATAACAGCATTATTATGCGGTCGATATAAACCGACCGCAGGCTCCACGAATCCGTGCATACGCGCATGAACTTCAAGACTGAGAAAGTGAAACAGCAACAATAGAATACCACTGCCGTCTGCTTGTGCCTGACGAAGATTCTCTTCCCCATGAACGTGCAGTTTGCGCTTTATTCGCCAATTGGGCCACCACCAGGCCATGCCGACTTCGAAATAGGCGATGCCTGTGTTTTTCATGTTTTCGGTCAGCAGCGTCTCAATTTCTTTATCGGTATACTCGGGGAAGCAAAGCTTCAGGTTAGTGCGCGCAATACCAACCCGTCGGGGCATGACTTTTTTAAACAGCAAGCCCAGACCTCGTCCCATAGCAAGCTGCAACCGGTAAGGTAACCAGGAAACGCTGTATAGTATGAACACACCAAACCAGGTTAGCCAAAACTTCGGATGGAGAAAATAGAACTTAAATTTGGGAGGTTCGATCACAACAGATGCCGTTTATTATTCGTTATTTATTGTGGATAGTAACATAAAACCTTTACAACAAGGCACTGCCGATAAGCAGCAGTGCCTTGGTCTGCGCAGTTAGTCGGCAGCGGTACCTTCTATGTTTTCAGAGAGGCTGCTGTTTATTGCCAACAGGTTTTGCTCCTGCAGCTGACCGGCAGCTTGTTCCAAACGAAGGATTTGGCGAATGTAGCCATAACGCGCTTCCGATAAGTTACGTTTTGCATTGTACAAATTACGGGTGCTATCCAGTACATCTACAATGGTACGGGTACCGACTTCAAAACCGGCTTCAGTTGCTTTTAGAGCACTTTCGGCGGAAACAACGGACTGTTGAAACGCATTGATGCTGGCAATAGAGGCTGTAACTTCGTAGTAAGCGTTACGTACTTCGCGTTCAATGCTGCGTCGTGTCTGCACCATTTGCTGGCTACTGGCAACATAGTTGTCACGCGCCTGAGCAATTTCAGATGAGGTACGGAACCCTGAGAAAATCGGTACGCTCACATTTAAGCCGATTGACTGACTATCAATACGCGGTAAATTTACTGGATCTTCGTTACCAATGGTACTTTCGGTATCTTGAGTTGAGTAGCTCGCCTGAAGCGACACCGTTGGATAATGACCCCCCTGGCGCAGTTTGATACGTTGCTCGGCAATCTCAACCTGAACCTTATTTCCTAGGAGATTCAGGTTACCATTCTCAGCTTTTTTAACCCACAGACGAACATCATCCGGTGCCGGGCTGCTGGGTGAAAAAGTTTCAGTATTTAATGCCGCCAGAGTTTGTGGGTATTGGCCTGTGATTTCCCGAATACTTTCCAGTGCGATTTCCACTGCATTACGTGCCTGAATTTCACGGGCGATGGCGCTGTCATATTGAGCTTGTGCTTCATGGACATCAGTAATGGCGGTTAAGCCTACCGAAAAGCGTTGCTTGGTTTGCTCAAGCTGGCGCTCAATTGCTTTCTTTTCAGCCTCTGCGAATGACAAATCGTCGCGGGCCTGAAGTGCCTGGAAGTAAGCGTTGACAACACGTAGCATTAAATCCTGTTGAGCATTGCTGTAAGCAACTTCAGCCTGATACGCTTGTTTCTCTGCAATATCTGAGTTCTGCCAAACACTCCAGTCAAAAATACTTTGATTGAGAGTAATACCTGCTTGCCAGCCACTGCTGTCACGGTCAAAAACCTGAATACTAGAGTTTACAAATTCCGGAGACTCGCGGGTAGACTCGCTGTATCCGGCTTCACCTGTAACTTGCGGCAGGAATCCTGACTTGGCAATATCAATACCTTTTTGTGCCGCATTGCGTTCTGCTTCAGCGCGTAATAAGGTCGGGTCGTTATCAACCGCTAAACGGTATATTTGAGCCAAATCTTCAGCATTTGACGTAAAAGTGACTGTGGTCAATGCCAGACCGACAGTTGCCGACAAAAGATGCTTTTTCATGGTAGTCAGTTTCCTGTTACTTGACATGCTGTTGTTCAATGATTGCCTATAGTTTACATACAGCGTTGAATGATTACCAGTGTAAATGATTTGCGAAAATACTTTAAGAAAAACATGGTTTCAGAATTCGCTCAAGTGTAACAGAATGTTTGTTTCTGGTTACTCTTAATAAAGGACACTACAAGTATGGCAGTTCGTTTTCACCGGCATGATGTGAAAGTAAAGGAAAAGATCCCGCTTTATCAAGGTTTTTTGTCGGTTTATCGGTACTCTTTACAACACCGTCTGTTTTGCGGTGACTGGAGTCCGGTAATTGACAGAGAATTAATGGAAAGAGGACACGCGGTCGTGGTTATTCCTTATGACCCTGTCAGAGATGAACTGGTGGTTCTGGAGCAATTCAGGGTCGGCGCACTGGATGATAAAAATAGCCCTTGGTTGTTTGAATTTGTCGCTGGTATGTTCGACGCTGATGAGAGTGCCGAAGAAGTGGCAAATCGGGAGCTGGAAGAAGAAGCGGGATTAAAAGCCAAACGTTTGATTTACGCGACAAGTTACTACTCCAGCCCCGGTGGTACAGACGAGAAGCTAACCATTTATATTGCTGAAGTAGACAGTCAGTCCGCTGCTGATTTCGGCGGGTTAGTCGACGAAAATGAGGATATCCGAGTGCATGTAATGCCGCGGGAACAGGCTTTCGCTATGCTTGAGTGCGAAGAAATCAACAACGCCGCCAGCGTAATTGGGTTACAATGGTTGTTATTGCATCGTGATAGAGTGTTCTCTGAACAGGGGTAAACTGAGGTTTAATTATGCAACAGCGCTATGTTGTCGACGTTGCGGAACTGCATCGACTGAACGAACTGAACTATGCCGGGGTGATGCCTTTGTTGTCTCAGCTGGAGGCTCAGACTGAAGTCACCATTTATGCTGGCGAACATCTGGCATTCAGCTTGCGTTTAGTCAGTGAGGCGCGTTATACCTCAGACATTGAAATTGAACAGTTAAAACCCGATTGGGCAGATTACTTACACGCCAAAATGACGGTGCGATTATACCATGATGTTCGTATGGCGGAGATCATGTCCAGTCAGGGGGTTACCCGGTTAGCGGCTCGTTATCAGCAGCCTAATCCTGATATGCGACACCAGGATGAGAAACGTCAGGTGAATCAGTTTTTGGCTGACTGGCTGACGCTATGCCGGAAACAGGGCTATATTCACCCCCGGTTGAGTGAATCTATTCAGAAATTTATGCCTGACGACTTCAAATAACCGGCAGTTAACGGTAAATTGAAGCACACTTACGGTGACCAGGCCAATAATAAAAACAGGGACTCATGACAGACTATAAATCCGATTCCATTGAGGTGCTGAACGGGCTGGAACCGGTTCAGCGCCGACCCGGTATGTACACTGACACCTCCCGACCGAATCATATGGGTCAGGAAGTGATTGATAATAGTGTCGATGAAGCGCTGGCGGGGCATGCCAAGTCGTTACTGGTTGTTCTGCATCCTGATCAGTCGTTAGAAACAACCGATGACGGTCGTGGAATGCCGGTGGACATTCACCCGGAAGAGGGGGTTTCCGGTGTAGAGCTGATTATGAGTAAACTGCATGCCGGCGGTAAGTTCTCTAATAAAAGTTATCAGTTTTCAGGTGGCTTGCATGGGGTTGGTATCTCGGTTGTTAATGCACTGTCGAAACGTGTTGAGCTGACCATAAAGCGCGATGGCCAAGTCTATGAAATGGCTTACGAAAACGGCGATAAAGTTAGCGAACTGGAAGTCACCGGAACTGTGGGTAAAAGGAACACTGGTACCCGGGTTCATTTTTGGCCCGATCCTCAGTACTTTGACGCTGCCAAGTTCTCGGTTACAAAGTTAAAGCACATATTACGGGCCAAGGCGGTACTTTGTCCCGGGCTCAAAATAACCTTCCGCAACAAAATTGATAACACCGAAGATACCTGGTTCTACAAGGATGGCCTGACTGACTATTTGGTCGAGGCGGTAAAAGATGTGCCAACCTTACCGGAAGACCCGTTTGACGGAAGTTTCAGCTCACAGACTGAAGGCGTTGACTGGGCGGTTACCTGGCTGCCAGAAGGTGGCGAAGGGGTGTCTGAAAGTTACGTGAACTTAATACCGACGACGCTGGGCGGTACTCATGTCAATGGGCTCAGGCAAGGTTTGCTGGAGGCTATGCGTGAGTTTTGTGAGTTCCGTAACTTGTTACCCCGGGGGGTTAAGTTAACCCCGGAAGATGTCTGGGAACGTTGCAGTTATATTTTGTCGACAAAAATGCAGGACCCTCAGTTTGCCGGGCAGACGAAAGAGCGCCTGTCATCCCGTCAAGCGGCCAGCTTTGTTTCTGGGGTTGTCAAAGACGCATTTAGTCTATGGTTAAATGAACATACCGATCAAGCAGAGCTATTAGCCGATGTTTGTATTAGTAATGCGCAGCGGCGCTTGAAAGCCAGCAAAAAAGTTGTTCGAAAAAGAGTGACTCAAGGTCCTGCTCTACCGGGTAAATTGACCGATTGTTCAAGTCAGGAGCCCGGTCGGAGTGAATTATTTTTAGTGGAAGGCGATTCAGCAGGCGGTTCTGCAAAGCAAGCTCGTGATCGGGAATTTCAGGCGGTAATGCCGCTGCGTGGAAAAATTCTGAATACCTGGGAAGTCGATCCGGAACAGATTTTAGCGTCGCAGGAAATTCATGATATTGCGGTGGCGGTTGGGGTTGACCCGAACAGCGTCGATTTAGACAAACTGCGTTATGGAAAAATTTGTATTTTAGCGGATGCCGATTCTGATGGTCTGCACATTGCCACATTGTTGTGCGCTTTGTTTGTAAAACACTTCAGGCCCTTGGTTGAAAACGGCCATATTTTTGTAGCCATGCCACCTCTCTATCGGGTTGATGTGGGGAAAGAGGTGTTCTATGCACTCGATGAAGCTGAAAAACAAGGTATTCTGGATAGAATTGAAGCAGAAAAGCGTAAAGGCAAAGTGAATGTGCAGCGTTTCAAAGGGTTGGGTGAAATGAACCCGTTAACACTCAGGGAAACCACTATGGATCCTAATACCCGGCGATTGGTGCAATTAACCATTGACGATGGCGAAGTAATGGAAGAATTAATGGATATGCTGTTAGCGAAAAAACGTGCCGGGGACCGGCGGGTCTGGCTGGAAAGCAAAGGCAATATGGCCGATTTGGCTGAACTGTAAGCACTTGTGAGCAAGGAGAAGTCCGAATGTCGACGGAAGTTACAGAAACCCGCCCACTGAGTCGCTTTACCGAAGAAGCCTACCTTAACTATTCCATGTACGTGATCATGGACAGGGCGTTGCCGAACATTGGTGACGGGCTGAAGCCGGTACAGCGACGCATTGTTTATGCGATGTCGGAGCTGGGTCTTTCAGCACTGGCAAAATATAAAAAATCGGCTCGTACCGTGGGTGATGTTCTGGGTAAGTTTCACCCCCATGGTGATGCGGCATGTTATGAAGCGATGGTACTCATGGCGCAGCCCTTTACTTACCGCCATCCGCTGGTTGATGGTCAGGGTAACTGGGGCTCTCCAGATGACCCGAAATCTTTTGCTGCCATGCGTTACACCGAAGCTAAGCTGTCTAAATTCAGTGAAGTTTTGCTGAGCGAACTGGGTCAGGGCACGGTCGACTGGATTCCTAACTTTGACGGCACAATGAGAGAACCGCAGGTGCTGCCTGCGCGGCTACCTCATATTTTACTTAATGGCGTGACCGGCATTGCGGTGGGAATGGCAACCGATATTCCGCCGCACAATGCCCGTGAAGTCGCTAATGCCTGCGCCATGTTACTGGAAAAGCCCGGTAGTCAGCTGGAAGATATTATGGCGGTGTTAAAGGGGCCGGATTATCCGACTGACGCTGAAATTATCACGCCTGTAGAAGACATCACCAAACTGTACGAAACCGGTCGTGGCAGCATTAAAATGCGTGCTTGTTATAGTATTGATGATGGTGAGATTGTTATTACAGCATTGCCGCACCAGGCATCAGGTGCGCGGGTTTTAGAGCAAATAGCGCATCAAATGCAGGCGAAAAAGCTGCCGCTTGTTTCCGATTTGCGAGATGAGTCTGATCATGAAAACCCGACTCGATTGGTTGTGGTTCCTCGTTCTAATAGAGTGGACACCGAGCAATTGATGAACCACCTGTTTGCCACCACCGATTTGGAAAAGCAGTATCGGGTTAATCTGAATATCCTGGGCTTAGATGGCCGCCCCAAAGTCAAGCCGCTAGTGGGCATTCTTAAAGAATGGCTGGAGTTTCGGCAGACTACAGTGACCCGGCGTTTGCAGCACCGTTTAGATAAAGTGCTGGCACGATTGCATATTCTGGAAGGTTTACTCATTGCTTATCTGAATATCGATGAGATTATTGAGATTATCCGTACAGAAGATAAACCTAAAGAAGAGCTGATAAGTCGTTTTGGGTTAACCGATAAACAAGCTGAAGCTATTCTGGAGTTGAAGTTACGCCATTTGGCGAAACTGGAAGAAATGAAGCTGACTGGTGAGCAGGATGAACTCAATAAAGAACGCGAGAAATTGCAGACTTTACTGGGATCTGATCGTCGTTTGAAAACCTTGATTAAGAAAGAACTGTTAGCCGATGCCGAAAACTATGGTGATGAACGTCGTTCACCTATTGTTGAGCGCACTGAAGCTAAAGCTTTAAATGAGCGCGACTTAACACCAGCAGAAGCTGTTACCGTTGTGCTATCGACAAAGGGTTGGGTACGCTCTGCTAAGGGCCATGATATTGAAGGCAATAAGCTCAGTTACAAATCAGGGGACAGCTATCTTGCGTCAGCGGAAGGTAAGAGTAATCAGCCGGTTGTCTTTCTTGATAGCTCGGGTAAAAGCTTCTCATGCGAAGCACATCTGCTTCCCTCGGCACGTAGTCAGGGTGAACCGCTGACCGGACGTTTTAATTTAGTCGCGGGTGAAAATGTTGAGCATGTTTTAATGGGCAGAGACGAAAGTCACTTGTTGTTAGCGTCGGACGCGGGTTACGGCTTTGTCTGTCAATTTAGTGACTTAGTTAGCCGCAATAAAAACGGTAAGTCGATTATTACGCTGCCGACAGGCGCTAAGATACTGCCGCCGAACACAGTGAATAACTTACAAGATGATAAAGTGATTGTTATTTCAAATGAAGGCCGGATGTTGGTCTTTCCGGTAGCTGACCTGCCGCAATTGAGTAAAGGTAAAGGCAATAAGCTGATTAGTATCCCGGCATTAAGAGCACAGTCACGTGAAGAATATGTGGTTACACTGGCAACGGCAGCGCCTGATACCGCAATTACGTTGATTGCGGGTAAACGTAAACTTACGCTCAAACCGGCGGACTTAGAACACTATTACGGAGAACGGGGTCGCAGGGGCAATAAGCTGCCGAGAGGACTGCAACGTGTTGACCATATAGTGGTTGAAGAGAACAAGGATTAATTGGGGAGTTTAGATGTTAGCCTTGTTGCGATGGTTGTTTCTTGGCATTTTTGTTGTTGTGTTTGGTGTGGTTGGTTGTCTTTTTTGCATAATACGACCTTTTCACCGCAATAACACTTATCGATTTGCCCATGTTTTTGGTTGGGCGATACGTGCCTTAGGTATGCGGATAGAAGTGAGTCGCCACCCGGATATAGAGAAAGATGGGCCTTATGTTTTTGTCTGCAACCACCAGAACAGTTGGGAGATTTTTACGATTGCGGCAATGCTGCCAAGAAATACCGTTACTGTGGGTAAAAAGAGTCTACGCTGGATACCGTTTTTTGGTTGGCTTTACTGGTTGTCAGGTAATATTCTGATTGACCGAAAAAATGCCGGCAGGGCGCACGGCACTATAGGGCAAACAGCCGCCGCAATAAAACAACGTGATATCTCTGTGTGGATGTTTCCGGAAGGAACCCGCAGCAACGGACGAGGCCTTTTGCCGTTTAAAAATGGAGCTTTTCATACTGCGTTTCGGGCACAGGTGGATGTGGTTCCGGTATGTGTCTCAGAGCTGCACGGCAAAGTGAAAATGAACCGCTGGAACAATGGTGTGTTGAAAATTGCTTTTCTGGAACCGTTAAAGATAGCAAATTACCAGCGTGAGAATTTGCGTGAATTAAGTGGTCATTGTCATCAATTAATGGATGATAAAATCAAGCAATTAAATGCCAGTATTGAGCAAGCACAGACAGAAAAGGATAAATCATGAGCCGAGATCTTAATGATTTGCTACAGCAGAGTGAGGAAACCGTCTCAGCGTTGATTGCTGACGGGGCAGAAACTGAACTGCTTTATGAAATAGAACACCATCTGGCCTGTCAGGACTTTACTAAGCTGGAAAAAGCAGCTGTTGAACTGGTTAAGCAAGGCTATCATGTCGATGATGCTGATGAGTTTGAAGACGAACGCGGTAAGCGTTGGTTTGCATTTATGGCAGTGACAGGCGCCAGGCTCGACAACGATATTTTAAACCGTCAGGTAAGAGAAATAGCTGCGATTGCCGCTCAATGTGAGGTTGAATACGACGGCTGGGGTACCATGATTGAAGATGATGAGCTTGAAGATGACGAAGATTTTGATGACGCGGAGGAATAATCTTCGCCTGAGTTGATAAAACTTTTGCGCTGGTTGAAAAAAAGCCCGAATCATTAGATTCGGGCTTTTTTGATGGTTTGCTAAACACGACGAGCACGTTATAACGCTTTAATCTTCTCGTGCTGGTCTTGCAGTTGCTTTAACAGTGTTTCAGCTTCAGTCAGCTTTTCGCGCTCTTTCGCAATAACAGCTTCAGGGGCTTTACTGACAAAGTTGTCGTTGCTCAACTTGCCGTTCAGACGTTGCCATTCCTTATTCGCTTTTTCGATGGCTTTTTGCAAACGCTGGAGTTCAGCGTCTTTATCAATTAAGCCGGCCATTGGAATGTGCAGCTTCAAGCTGTCAACAAGCGCCGTCATGCTGGCCGGAGCATCGTCGTCATTATCAATAAACTCAATGGATTCCAGCTTAGCCAGGCTACTCAGGAAGCTTTGATTATTTTCGATACGGCCTCTGGCCATGGCTTCGGCATTTGAAAGCAATACTGGCAGGGGCTTATTCGGCGATAAATCCATTTCACCACGAATATTACGAATAGCCAGAATAACCCGCTTTAGCCACTCCATATCTTGCATGGCCTGATGACTGACATTGTCCTCAACCTGCGGGAATGGTTGCAGCATAATGGTATCATCGGTATTGCCGACTAAAGGTTTTACGCGTTGCCAGATGGTTTCGGTAATGTATGGCATAACCGGGTGTAGCAGCCGAAGTAACTGCTCCAGAATGTTGACCAGCGTGTGACGGGTGCCACGCTGCTGAACGTCAGTACCGTTTTGCAGAATCGGTTTAGTCAGTTCCAGATACCAGTCACAGAACTGGTTCCAGGTAAACTCATAAGCAATGGCTGCTGCCTGGTCGAAACGATAGCTATCCAGTGCCTGCCGGAAGTCTTTGACGGTGCTGTTAAAGCGGGCAATGATCCATTCATCGGCCAGTGACAAGGTCATATCGTCATTTTCAAGGCCACAGTCATACTCTTCCGTATTCATTAAGACATAGCGGCTGGCATTCCACAGTTTGTTACAGAAGTTACGGTAACCTTCCAGGCGCTTCATGTCCCAGTTGATATCGCGACCGGTCGACGCCAATGCCGTCAAAGTGAAACGTAATGCATCGGTTCCGTGGGCGGTAATACCTTCCGGAAACTCATTACGAGTGCGCTTCTCGATTTTCTCACGCATTTTTGGCTGCATCAGGTTCGCTGTGCGTTTAGCCACCAGCTCATCAGCGCTAATGCCATCTATCATGTCCAGCGGATCTAATACATTACCCTTGGACTTAGACATTTTCTGACCTTCTTCGTCGCGAATAAGGCCGGTGACATAAACTTTCTTGAAAGGAACCTGTGGTTGACCTTCGTCGTCTTTCATAAAATGCATGGTCATCATGATCATGCGGGCTACCCAGAAGAAAATAATATCAAAACCGGTGACCAATACATCGGTCGGGTGGAAGGTTTTCAAATCATCGGTATTTTTAGGCCAGCCCAGAGTAGAGAATGTCCACAACGCAGAAGAGAACCAGGTATCCAGTACATCTTCGTCCTGTTGCAATTGGGTGTCGCCCAGGTTGTGCTTTTCCCGCACTTCCGCTTCGGAGCGACCAACATAGACATTACCCTGTTCGTCATACCAGGCAGGAATACGGTGTCCCCACCACAGCTGACGAGAGATACACCAGTCCTGAATATCATTCATCCAGCTAAAGTACATGTTTTCGTACTGCTTCGGTACGAACTCAATACGCCCGTCTTCGACCGCTTGCGTTGCCTGTTTAGCCATAGGTTCAACACGCACATACCATTGGTCGGTTAAATGCGGCTCAATAGGAACGCCGCCACGGTCACCGTAAGGAACTTTATTGGTGTGTTTCTCTATTTTCTCTAATAGCTCAAGCTGTTCGAACTCAGCGATAAGCTGTTTACGTGCCTGGAAGCGTTCCTTACCGGCGTATTGCTCCGGCAGAGTACCATCAAACCCATCGAGCTCTTGCAGAGCTTCACCGGTGCTGGTGTATAGTCCGGCTTTTGCCATGACATGAGCGGTGTCATCAAAAATAGAGATCATGCCAGTTTGATGACGCTTGCCAATTTCGTAGTCGTTAAAGTCATGAGCCGGGGTAACTTTTACGCAACCGGTACCGAATTCACTGTCAACGTGGTGGTCGGCAACAATGGGAATGCGACGGTTAACAATTGGCAATTCGACGTGTTTACCCACCAAAGGACCGAAACGTTCATCGTCAGGGTGAACCGCGATACAAACGTCACCCAGCATAGTTTCAGGACGAGTGGTTGCTACCACTAAATGGTCTTTGCCATCTTCGGTTTTTGCGCCGTCAGCCAACGGATAACGCAGGTACCAGATAGACCCTTGTTGTTCTTTGTTTTCAACTTCTAAGTCAGAAATCGCAGTTTGCAGTGCCGGATCCCAGTTAACTAAGCGCTTACCCCGATAAATAAGGCTTTCTTCATGAAGTTTGACGAACACTTCCCGGACGGCGTCCGAAAGTCCCTCATCCATGGTGAAGCGCTCGCGATCCCAGTCAACCGAATCGCCTAAGCGACGCATCTGCTGAGTAATGGTGCCACCTGACTGTTTTTTCCACTCCCAGATTTTATCAATGAAAGCGTCGCGGCCAAGTTCCTGACGAGTTTGTTCCTGAGCCGCGAGTTGACGCTCAACAACCATCTGGGTAGCGATGCCTGCGTGGTCAGAACCGACCTGCCAAAGTGTATTGCGGCCATCCATACGCTGATAACGGGTGAGTGTATCCATAATGGTATGTTGGAAAGCATGACCCATATGGAGGCTGCCAGTTACATTCGGCGGCGGAATCATCATTGAGTAGGAATCGCCTTCACCGGAAGGCTTGAAATAGCCCTCATCTTCCCAGTGTTGGTAGAGATCTTGTTCTATCGCGGCAGGGGAGTATGTTTTGTCCATAGTAACCTTACTTCTGTTCGGATGTCAGGGGCTCGGTGCGCATTTGGCAACCGCGCGCTCTGTAATGTTTGTAACGCTCGCGAGCTATGTTTTTGCCATTATCATCAGCAGGAACAATATCGTACAGCTGTTGGCTTTGTTGAGCTTGTACCGGAATGTCTTCAGCCAAATTAAATAGCGCATACCCCGGTCGGCTTTTTACCGCGTCAGCCTCGGGCCAGCAAAATTCAACCGGGGCACCTGTAGCCGGCCCCTCACCATGCAAGTTGTGCGGAATAAATGCATCGCTCGGCTGTTGCCACAATAACTCGTCCAGCGCTTCAGCCTGCTGTTGATTGCGAGCCCATACCCGCACTTTTTTATGCTTGCGGTACAAACTTGCTATCTTAACGCAAATAAGGCGATTTTGCTCGCTTTCAGCTTCGTCCGGCATTAAGAAAAAAGTGGCTGACGGCATTTTATTCTGCCGCCTCAGCGCTGCACCGGTTAATTAAAAACTGTGTCAGTAAAGGTACCGGACGACCGGTAGAACCTTTGTCTTTACCGCCTTGCCAGGCTGTTCCCGCTATATCCATGTGCGCCCAATGATACTTCCTGGTGTAACGTGACAGGAAGCAAGCGGCAGTAATTGTGCCTGCATCGCGGCCACCGATATTCGCCATGTCGGCAAAAGGACTGTCCAGCATTGACTGGTACTCATCCCAGAGCGGCATGCGCCAGGCTTTGTCGCCACTTTGTTGGGCGGCATTGAGAATTTCATGCGCTAATGGATTGTGCTGGCTGAGTACGGCTGAAGCATGGCCACCTAAGGCTACAACGCAGGCGCCTGTTAACGTCGCCAAGTCAATGACCGATTCAGGTTCAAAACGCTCAATATAGGTAAGCGTATCGCATAGCACTAGCCGGCCTTCGGCGTCGGTATTGAGTACTTCAACAGTCTGACCACTCATGGTGGTTAAGATGTCACCGGGGCGATAGGCTTTGCCATCCGGCATGTTTTCACAGCCAGCAATGGCAGCAACGACGTTTATCGGTAATTGCAGTTCGGCCAGGGCTTGCATCGCCCCTAAAACGCCCGCTGCACCGCCCATGTCGTATTTCATTTCATCCATGTTGGCGGAAGGCTTTATTGAAATACCACCGGAGTCAAAGGTCAGGCCTTTACCCACAAGCACAACAGGTGCCTGGTCATCAGGTGCACCCTTATAATGCATCAAGGTTAAAACCGATTCCTGCTCTGAACCACGACCAACCGCTAAATAAGCGTTCATTCCCAGCTTTTCCATCTCGGCTTCTTCAACGGTTGTGACGCTTACATTGTCGTAGTTATCGGCCATTAATTTGGCCTGGTCGGCTAAATAACGGGGGGTACAGATGTTAGGCGGCATATTCGCTACGTTACGGCAAACATCCATACCCGTAGCAACGGCCAATGCGTGTTGCACAGCCTGTTCACCTAAAGTGAGCTCTTTACGGCTCGGGACATTAAAAACCAGCTTACGCAATGGGCGACGAGGTTCTTCTTTTTTACTTTTTAGCTCATTGAAGTTGTACAATGTTGCCCGCGCAGCTTCCACTGCCTGACGTACCTTCCAGTAAGTGTCACGGCCTTTAACGTGTAATTCACTAAGGAAGCAAACGGCTTCCATTGAACCGGTTTCGTTCAAAGTGTTCATAGTGCGGGCAATAATTTGACGATACTGGCGCTCGTCAAGCTCGCGTTCTTTACCGCAGCCGACCAGCAAAACCCGTTCGGCAAGAATGTTAGGGACATGATGTAACAGCAGAACCTGGCCTGATTTGCCTTCAAGGTCTCCGCGGCGCAATAAATTGCTTAAATAACCATCACTGACTTTGTCTAATTGTTCGGCAACGCCCGACAGACGACGAGGTTCAAACACGCCAACAACGATACACGCTGAACGCTGCTTTTCCGGATTACCACTTTTTACGCTGAACTCCATGACAGTGCTCCTGTTTCAGGTGGCTTCAATGCCTGCTATAGTTTCGCTATAAAGACACTTTGTTGTTAAAATAACAAGTTTACTTAAAAATCACAGCTATTCCAGTAAAAACCTAAGTTATGAGTGAACACCAGTGCGCATATTCCGATATTTGATCAGTGAAACCCTGAAGTCGCAGCTTGCTGTGCTTTTTATTCTGATGACGATTTTTGTCAGTCAGAAATTTGTCCGTGTTTTATCGGATGCGTCAGAAGGAGATATTCCCGGAGCGATTATTTTTCAGCTGTTGTCGCTGAACCTACCGGCGCTACTGTCGCTAATTTTGCCCCTTAGCTTGTTTCTCGGGATTTTACTGGCTCATGGGCGCATCTACGCAGACAATGAAATGACGGTTTTACATGCCTGCGGAGTGAGTGAGTGGTATGTGACCCGAGTCACTCTGGTGTTGTCATTGGTGCTGGCGCTGGTCACTGCATCTTTCACGTTATGGCTGGTGCCATGGTCACTCGAGCAGGAACAAAAACTGGAAGATAAGGCGCGTTCAGAAAGTGGGTTAACGGCATTAATGCCAGGCCGTTTTCAGCAGGCGAGCAACCGCAAAGCTGTTATTTTCGTACAGGGTGTTGGCGATAATGGTGATCTTGAAGAAGTGTTTGTTGCGCAACACTCTCATAGCCAGGGCGAACTTCAGTCGGGCAGCGTGGTTATGGCTAAAACGGGGAAAGTGATTAGTGAAACAACTGGTTCGCAATGGTTAGAGCTTGGACAAGGAAAGCGGTACGCCGGCGATAACGACAGTTATCAGATGATGTTGTTTGACCGTTACCAATTACAGATTAAAGAACAACAGACGAGCCAACAATTAAGAAAACTAGAGGCTTACCCTACGGTTGAGCTGATGTCGCAAAGCGAGCCTGCGGCCGTTGCTGAATTGCAGTGGCGCATTGCCATTCCTCTGGCAATGCCGCTATTAACGCTTATTGCCGTGCCCTTAAGCCGGGTGAACCCCCGACAGGGAAAGTTTGGTCGAATGGCTCCGGCTTTATTAATTTACCTGGGCTACTTTTTATTGCTAATGGCGGCCAAGTCGGCCATTCGTGATGGCGTTATTCCGCCTGCTATTGGTTTATGGTGGATACACTTTATTTTGCTTGTGTTTGGATGGGTATTGGTAGGTAAAGACCGGCCGCTCGGTTTGAGATTATTGGCAAACTTGCGCTTTGGCGCGTCCCGGGGGCATTAATGTTTAGTATATTAGATAAATACATTGGTCTTGCGGTACTGCGCACATCACTTTTAAGTTTAGCGGTGCTGACTGGCTTATCCTCATTAATTCGTTTTGTTGAGCAATTAAAGTCTGTCGGCCGGGGCGATTACGATGTTACCGATGCAGCGCTATTCGTGTTTTACAGTTTGCCGCGAGACGTTGAAACCTTTTTCCCAATGGCTGCTTTACTTGGGGGGCTCATTGGTGTCGGTATGCTGGCTAGTAGCTCTGAGTTGGTGGTAATGATGGCCGCCGGGCGCTCCAGGCTGAACATTATTGGTGCTGTGATGAAATCAGCCATCATTATGATGGTGGCAGTTATGGCTATTGGCGAATGGATAGCGCCGCCAATGGAGTCTCAGGGGCGGGCAATTCGCTCACAAGCTATTTCAGGTGGTAGTTTAATTTCAGCGCAACAAGGTGTCTGGGCAAAAGATGGTTCTGATTTTATTAATATTGGTGAAGTTGAAGACACGGGTCGTCTGAACGATGTGCTGGTTTACGATTTTAACGACAACCGCGAGTTGCGACAGGTGACTTATGCTCGTACGGCGAGTTTTAGCGGCGATAAATGGCGAATGCAACAGGTGACCGTGACTAAACTGAGTGACAACCAAATGGTAAAGGATGAAAAATCGAGTATGGTTTGGCAGTCAAGTTTAACGCCCGATAAGCTCGGCGTTGTCACCATTAAGCCAGAGTCGCTTTCTATTACCGGTTTACTGGATTACTTAACCTACCTGGAAAGTAACCAACAATCTGCAGAACGTTATGAATTGGCACTATGGCGTAAACTTTTTGCACCAATAACTGTGGCGGTTATGCTTTTAGTGGCTTTGTCCTTTATCTTTGGACCTCTTCGTTCTACTACGATGGGAGCAAGAGTTTTGCTGGGCGTTATTACCGGTTTTGGCTTTCATGTCAGTAATGAGATTTTCGGCCCGCTGGCGCAGGTTTATCAAATACCGCCTGTTTTGGGCGCTTTATTGCCCAGTCTGTTGTTTGCCGGTATTGCAGTGTATTTTATGCGAGGGCGTAATGCCTGATAACAGGTCTTACTGATAGGTTAGAGCTCGTTCCAATAAAACAGTTGGTTGGCTTCTTTTGATAAGGTAACAACGTCTGTTCCGGCAGCATAATCCTGCCACGCACGGCGGTGTTTAAAATCAACCAAAACCCAGACATTGCCGAGTCCCGCACAACATGTCAGGAGTCTTATTAACACCTGGCGGTTCGTCAAACGTGAACCATCGCGGTTTTGAAGTTTTAAGCGCCAGGCCCGCATGCCTAACGTTTGTCCTGAACGTTTCCAGAACCAGCCGAAAAAACCAGCGACAATAGCAACAAGATATAAACTGTACCAGGGACCTTGAGCCAGCCATGCCGCATGATCCATTCCTTCGGGTAAGACCAGCCAGTTAAAAGCAGTTAGCAGTGCAGAGAACAGCAAGGCCAGAGCTGAAGCCAGCATGATAATAGCAACGGCTACCAGAAAGTCGTAAACCCAGGAGACAAAACGTCTTGGAAAGCTTGCGCTGGGGAAACTGGCGTGTAGTTTTTGTGCTTCGGAACTCATCTGGAACTCGTTTAAATCAGTCGTAGTGTGATCATACCATGAGCAAAGTGCAGTGACATCTGGATTAGCTGTACAAGGAATCAACAGTTGGAGAGGTTCTAAGGTATTTTCGTGAATTATTGCTTGATTAGCGAGGGTTGACGGGTATAATCCTGTCCCGTTGCTTTGTTGCGCAACGCATTCACCTTATCTGCATGGCGCTGTGGTGGAATTGGTAGACACGCCTGATTCAAAATCAGGTTCCTTCTGGGAGTGACGGTTCAAGTCCGTCCAGCGCCACCAAACCTCTCTTTCTCAATAGTTCAATTGAGGTCAAATTAGCGGGCTTATAAGACACGCTTGTCAAAGTGAGAATAGTTTAGTTTGAGAAACATTAACTAATTTGCCCTGCTAAATAGCATCAATCTTTGGATGAGTTTTCTAAAGCTAATTCAGCAGGCGAGATTCTCAGTCCGTTGAATTAGCTTTAAAAATTATAAAACCTAGATTCAACTAATAACTGCAACACTCGCTCATAGCCTGTTGCAATTGCTCTTTAAAAATTATGTCTGGCTGAATAAAGCCCAGGGTTTTCCTGGGACGTAAATTCAAGCGCTGCTGATATTTAGCCATCAGCTTGTTGGTTACCGAGCGTAAGTCAGTGCCTTTTGGCACGTATTGACGCAATAACCCGTTCGCATTTTCGTTCGCGCCGCGCTGATACGAAGCATACGGATCTGCAAAATAAACGTCGGTATCCAGCGATTTTGCTATGCGCTCATGATCAGCGAATTCTAGGCCATTATCGGCCGTAATGCTGTGTGCCAGAGCTTTAAAGGGCTGCAGCATTTCTATAGTTGCTTCAGCAACGGCATCAGCCTGTTTGCTTGTGACTTTTTTCACAACATAAAACCGGCTTTTACGCTCTAAAAGCGTAACGATAGCACCGGTTCCACGCTTGCCGATAACGGTATCGATTTCCCAGTCGCCATAGCGGGCCCGGTCATCAATAATTGCTGGCCGGTCGTGTATAGAGCGACGGCCTAAAATGCGACCTCGTTGCTTATGCAGGCGCTTTTTATAGCGTCTTAACCGGTGGTGAAGGTGAGTAAATAAACCACCACCGCCGTAAAAATCAGCCAGGATATAATTGTAAATCCACTCGTGACTGACTGGATAACTTAAGCGTTTGCAGATAGCCGATATCTGCTCCGGGCCCCAGTCCATCTCGAGCATAAGCTCTACGGCGTTTCGGGTATTCTCGCAAACCCGTTTGGGCTTTGGCTTTGAACGCCGTTTTAACGTGCGCTCCTGAGCCAGTTGAGGGTCATAAGACCCACACAAATTGTTGTTACGCCGCAACTCTCGATGGACGGTCGAGGGCGCAATGTTCAGCTTTTTTGCAATCTCTCGTTGTGAAAATTCTTCTGAGAGCAACGCAGAAATCTGGTATCGTTGTCCTTCGGTCAGCTGCCGATAACTCATGTTGGAACTCACTTTTTTGGTCGAAAAGTAAGACTACCACATGTTGGTAGCTGACCTCCTTGCGACCTATCCCATTACATGAGTGTTGCGGTTATTATCTGAATTCAGGAAATATTATTCAATAAATGGCTCTACTTCTGATACATGATAATATCCTCTTGAATTTTTAAATAATTTAAATATTACTTTTTCTGGATCAACATCATCAAGATAGGTAATTGTTTCTTCATCTGTTATCCTATAGTCGGATTTATGATTATCGCTGATCTTGTCAATCCACCACTGACCACTAGTTTTTCTCACGGTGCTAACGATTTCACCTTGTAGAATATCACCATTTTCATAGGTTTTACCGACCTCTACTGTGGGTGTTATTGAATTTGCAAGTAGGAAACTGTTTTTTCCGGAACTTAGCCTGAAATAAACTCTTAAGCCTTCAAATAAACTATCTTGATAATCAGGTTCGACACAAGACACTTTAAACCCATAATCGAAAGGGTAATTCTTTCTTAAAGGAGCAACTTTGTTGATCATATTAAAGCTTTCGGTTCCTCTATAAATTTTAATGTGAGATTTAAATTTAGTATTGAACACTTCTTCTTTTGAACTAGCGATGTCTTTTGCTGTTTTAATAGCTACGCAGATATCGTCTTGATTCTCACTGAGAGAATAGATTTCTAGAGGAGTCTTAATGCGAGGATTAGTGTATTCACCTTTTTTAGTGAAGATTGCTTGAGCATCTGCATCCTTCCTTTTTATCCGGCCACTTGAACCTAGCCCCATAGTAGAAAATAAATCTAAATAGCGATTAGGGCCAACACCTGTAAATGATAAAAAGGTTACCTTACCAGGGGTACATTCTTCAATGGATATCGCGTCATCGTGAAGTTCTGTTGCTTTACTTTTCGCGTATGGTTCTATATAGACAACTTTGCTTACACCACTTGCGATAATGTGTTTTGCACAGTTGTGACAAGGAAAAGTAGTACAGAACAAAGTTGTACCTTTTACGTCAGCACCAATTCGCAACGCACTCATTAAAGCTGACATTTCAGCGTGAACAACTCGGCCGAACTCTGTAAGATCTTTTAACCTTGTTTTTTCACGTAGTACTTTAACAATTTCTTCTTCTTTTAAACTGGCATCTGCCTCAGAAGTTTTTATTCGTGAATTAAAGATTAACGATTGGGCTATTTGTTTCGATAACTCATAGATTTCTCTTGAGTTAGCGTCATAGCCTAGCGCTGCGTCTCTTTTGTCGTTAAATACGTTGGTATTTTCTTCTGTTAAAGGTAGATAAGTTTCATCCGGCCAATACTTTCCGCCACCACTTTTTTGGACGTCATTTGAACCTGTGGCAATGATGTCATTCTCTTTCGAGGTAATGACTGCTCCAACTTGGCGCGAGAGATCTGCGGAGTTCACAGATGACATAAAAGCCATAAACATCGAGTGTTCCTCTGCTGTAGGGCTTATATTTGGAGCTCCGAGTATGAGGTCAATAAAGCGTTCGATAGTCGACTTTAAGTTTTCTTCTGTATTTACGAAAAAGTCGGATTGGACAAAAACTTTTGATATTTCATTTTTTTCTAAACTCTCGGCGACCTTATTAGCAAATTCATTTTCTGGGTTGGTCGAATATTTTAAAGAGTCGAGAACTCGATTTAAGTTTTTTCTTCTACTTTCTGGTGAACTGGTTAATCCAAATTGGAAAAAACCTTCCTTGTATAAAGATTTCAAGCAATCGGAATCTTTGGATTCGCTCAAATTGGTTACAAGATAAACAGTTCCTGGTTTTGCGTTCTCCTTGCAAAATTTTTGATTATCTTCCCTGCTGCTTTTAATCCTGTCGATAGCGAGAGATGCGCTAATTGAATTGAAAGGATTCTCTTTATTTAGTTTTTTTTGATATTTTTTTTGTTTTTCCAGTAAACGGAATGCTGTGCAGCCTGCCTCAGGCAAGTAATTTTCAGCTTCGCTAGGTTTATTCAGAATTAAGTTAGAGGTGGAGACAACTTGATAATGCCAATTGTGGTCTTGAAGAAGCGACTTTAGGCAATTAATCGTCTCTTCTTGGCTAACCCCGATCGGAGACGTCAACCCAAAAACAAGTTCATAGTAACTGGTGGTGAATTTCATATTTTTCCGTAAGTTTTTTGTAAAAAACTAAAGTTAACAGACTAGTTTGTCACACGACAACATCTTAGTTATGAAATAAGTATGAATAATATATACTATCTTTGACTGGCAGCACCATCGCGATCAGGAAAGTATGAAACGCGCCTTCTATAGGTAGCTGGTAGCTCGTTAGTTGCCAGAAGCACAAAAGCACTTCTGACATGCAGCCTGTTTTAGTCAATAATCTCATGATGATTTATTGCTGAAATAATTTCAGCAAAAGTTGAGGGTAGGTGATAGACGTTCACAGATTCACCTGTTAATTCAGCTATTTTAAGTGATGACACAACGCCACATACTTCTCCATCGTTAATCACGAGAAGAAAGTCGCGCCCACTGGCTTTGAGCGTTGCCGCTGCGTCACCGATTTTAGCTTTCTTTAAATCCTCAAGTTTTACCTGTGGTAGTGCGACCAGAGGTAACATCAACTCTTTTACCGCTAATTCGTGCCATCTAACTCGCTTGACTGCACTAAGTTGGGTCGCTTTGCGTCCATGAAGCTCTCTAAGTGCTAGTAAACCTGTCATCTCTCCGTTTGGGTTTTCTATGCAGGCATAGCGACGACTGGCACCTCGAAGCTTCTGCTCAGCGTCGTCAACCAGGGTGCTTTCCCTCATTTCGAGGGCAGACATTTTGGTAAAATCATCGACAACCTGCATAGCACTATCGTGCCAGCTAACTACTGGCTGGTGATCATAGTTGTGGCGTATTGCAATTGTATCGGCTGCAGAAGACCATTGAATTTCTTTAAACTCACTCATGACATACTCCTTTAAAAATTAGAAAACAACAGAATTTTTAAAGGTGAGCGGGTGGTCCGCGAACGAGATGCCAGTTCCACCGAGTGAGTTTCCGCTTACTTTGCCCCTGAGCAAGAGGAGCAAGCGACGGAACGCTTTGAAACACTCTTGCTGAAACATCTATTGCTTCATCGAATTCAGGTTCTTCAGCCTGAACCTCAAAAACAGGTGACGAGAAATCGGCAACGAAAACTGAGTCAGGGGCCGGCTGATTTGTGACATGTTTATCGCCGCTTTCGGCGGATGCCACATAGCTGGCGGTATTAAGTAGGATAAGCAACAAGCACAGCACTAGCTGATAGCATCCTTTTTGGAGCCAGTTTAAGTTAGCTTTATGTACTGCGTGTTTTTGCATGTCTTTGATCGTAGTAAATGTTTCAGCTCTCAAATTAGAGTATACAAGACAATTCGACAACTCATTTTTATCAATTAGATAGAATATGGGTACCTTTTGTTCAAAATACAAGCTAAGCACTGACATTATGAAATTCAACACGTATACTGTTGCCCATCGGTCCTCCTTAACCGTAAAACTACAATAGGATTCTATGTCAGATAATCAACAGCACAACAGTACGCCAGAATATGAAGTTGAAATTCCAGGCCGTGAGCAATTACTCGAACTCGTCACGTCAAACAATAAGCCGGTCCATTTTGACGAGTTTATTAGTCATTTTAGCTTAGACGATGAACGTCAGGCAGTTGGTCTGAAACGTCGCTTACGCGCTATGGAGCGTGACGGGCAGCTTATATACAGTAAAGCCAATGCGTATGGTTTGCCTGAGCGTATGGATTTGATTAAAGGTCGTATTATTGGTCATAAAGACGGTTTTGGGTTCTGTCAGACCGAAGACGGCGGCAAAGATCTTTTCATTCCACATCATCAAATGTATTCGGTATTACATGGCGACAGAGTGTTGGTGAAAACCAGCGGGAAAGACAGCCGCGGCCGCACTGAAGGGCGTATCGTGCGAGTCACTGAGCCCCGTGACAGTAATATTGTCGGGCGTTACTTTATAGAGCATGGCTTAGGTATTGTGGTTCCTGACGACGGCCGTATCAGTCAGGATGTTCTGATTCCGGATGCCGATAAGAATGGCGCTCGTCATGGTCAGTTGGTAGTGGTTGATATTACCCGTAGACCCAATCGACGCACCAGCCCTATTGGCCGGGTGAGCGAAGTGTTGGGTGAGCACATGGCACCGGGCATGGAAATTCAGGTTGCTATTCGAGAACACGATATACCGACTGAATGGCCTGCGGAAGTCGATGAAGAATTGAAGAAATACAGCGAAGAAGTGCCTGCTGAGGCCTATGAAGGGCGTAAAGATTTACGCGACTTACCATTAATTACTATTGATGGTGAAGATTCACGTGATTTTGACGACGCAGTCTGCTGTATACCAGAAAATAAAGGCTGGCGCTTATGGGTAGCCATTGCCGATGTGTCTTACTATGTGCGACCTGATACAATGCTTGATAAAGCGGCAACTGAGCGTGGTAATTCGGTGTACTTCCCGAGCAATGTTATTCCGATGCTGCCGGAAAAGTTGTCTAACGGATTATGTTCTTTGAATCCTGATGTTGACCGCTTGTGCATGGTTGCAGAAATGGAGTTAGGTCCACGCGGTAAGCTAAAATCTACTCAGTTTTACCCGGCGGTCATGAAAAGCCATGCACGGCTGACTTACGGTAAAGTGAAAAAGCTGCTTGATGGCGATGAAGAGTTACAGCGTCAGTACCAGCATGTGATGGACAATGTGCAGGAGCTGGAGCGACTTTACAATGCGTTAAGTGCAGCTCGTAAGCGCCGCTCAGCTATTGAGTTTGATACGCAGGAAACGCGCTTTATTTTTAATGCTGAGCGTAAAATTGAAAATATCGAACCCGTTAAGCGGCATGTAGCCCATAAAATCATTGAAGAATGCATGATTATGGCAAATGTCGCGTCTGCTCAACTTATTGAATCCGATAAAGAAGTGGGTGCCTTGTTCCGTGTGCATGAAACTCCGGCTGATGAGCGACTTAATAACTTTCGGAGCTTCCTTGGTGAGCTGGGTCTGAATCTGGAAGGTGGTGATGAGCCGTCTCCAAAGGATTACGCGATACTGCTGGAACAAGTTAAAGAACGCCAGGATCATGAATTGATTGAAACCATGTTGTTACGTTCTATGCGCCAAGCGGTTTATCAGGCCGAGAATAAAGGGCATTTCGGGTTATCGCTAAAGTCTTATGCTCACTTCACCTCACCTATTCGTCGTTATCCGGATCTCATTTTGCATCGGGCAATAAAGGCGATTCTGCACAAGCGCGAGAGTGAAGAAAAAGGATTAGTTGGCGCATGGGCATACTCAGAGAAGCAGTTAGATGAGTTGGGTGTTCATACATCGATGACCGAGCGTCGTGCCGATGACGCAACTCGTCAGGTTGATGAATGGCTGAAATGCGAGTTTATGCTCGACCATGTGGGGATGGAGTTTGAAGGGGTTATTTCATCGGTCACTAATTTTGGTCTCTTCGTGCGCTTAAGTGATTACCAGATTGATGGACTTATTCATATCAGTAACCTTGATAATGATTACTATAACTTTGATCAGCAAAAAGGCATGTTGGTTGGAGAAAATAGCCACAGCGTTTTCCGTCTGGGTGACAATGTAAAAGTCAAAGTAAAAGACGTCAATCTTGATGATCGTAAAATAGATTTAACCTTACTCGAAGCAACCAGTCCGGGGGGGAAGAAACGCACTATGCCAGATAAAGGTTCAGCAAAGGGTAAAAGGAAAGGACAACCCCGGGGCAAAGGAAGTCAACGAAAAGGCAACAACCGCGGCGGCAAAGGGCATAATAAGTCATGAGTCAAAAAGTGACAGTGTTCGGCTTGCATGCGGTGCGCGCAATATTAAAAAAACACCCTGATCGTCTGGTTGAATTATATGTTTCCAAAGAGCGCCAGGACGACTCCGTGCGGGAGATTGTCAATCAATGCCATTCGGTAGGAATTCGACCGCAATGGGTGCCTAAGCAGGCTTTGGAAAAACGTGCCGAGGGCGGTAATCACCAGGGAGTTGTAGCAACGGTGCATTCGCCTCCTACCTTAACCGAGCATGATTTACCCGAACTGCTGGAGGAAAGTCAGCAAGCGGGATTGTTTTTGGTGCTCGATGGTGTGACAGACCCGCATAATTTGGGAGCCTGTTTACGTACCGCTGATGCGGCGGGAGTTACTGGTTTTATTGTGCCAAAGGATAAGTCCGCTCAGATTACACCGACGGTTCGTAAGGTCGCATCCGGCGCTGCTGAAAATGTGCCTTTGATTGTTGTGACCAATTTAGCCAGAGCTCTGCGGGACTTACAAGAGCTGGGTGTCTGGGTTTATGGCACAGCCGGGGAGGCAACTCACTCTGTTTTCGACGTTGACTTCACCGGGGCGGTGGCGCTGGTAATGGGGGCTGAAGGTAAAGGTATGAGACGCCTGACTCGCGAAACCTGCGATGACTTAGTGTCCATCCCTTTATCCGGTAGTGTCAGTAGCTTAAATGTTTCCGTCGCCAGTGGCGTCTGCTTATTTGAGGTTGTCAGACAACGAAATGGATCTTAAACGCCGCCTTTTGCCAATAGCTATTGCTCTGGCTGTGATTGCTATTTTGTTCATTAGCTGGACGCCCAACTGGGAATCTTCTACCTGGCTGCGTTCAGAAAAGCCTTATGTCGCTTTCCGGTTTGAATTGGAGAGCAATGCCGCCAAGTCGGTAGAAAATATGGCTTTTGATATCAGCAATCGGCTGGATGTAAGACATGAATGGCATCGAGTGGAAGATGGTGCCGCACAGTGGCAGGTCACTCTGGTGTTCAAGGAACAGCAGAACAGGGTACAAATTGACGCCACCGTGAGACGCCGGGAGAAGATTGTAGACCATATTGTCGTGCGCGGCGAAACAGCGGTCGCTAACGAATTAGCTGACCGAGTTGTCGCGTTACTCAGTTCCCGCATTGAAAAAGCCCATAAAAACACCGATTAATTTGCAATTGGTATTCATTTTAGTTAGTATCTCGCGGCTTAAATCAGCCATATTTTAATTTTACTGAATGTGTTCCTTGCTTCTATGTTAGTGCGGCTGAGCTAAACTGAGGCTATACGAACCAAAAGGAAACTGTAATGCGTCATTACGAAATCGTATTTATGGTCCACCCGGACCAAAGCGAGCAAGTACCTGGCATGATCGAACGCTACAGCGAAACGATCAAGCAAGGTGGTGGTCAAATCCATCGTTTAGAAGACTGGGGTCGTCGTCAATTGGCTTACCCAATCAACAAGCTGCACAAAGCGCATTATGTTCTTTTGAACATTGAAGCGTCGACAGAAGTTGTGGAAGAGCTTGAAACTGCATTCCGTTTTAACGATGCAGTATTACGCAACATGATCATGCGTAAGAAAGAATCTGTTACAGAGCCTTCGCCGCTGACTAAGCCGAAGGAAGATCGTAAAGGTGACAGTGAAGCAGCGTAAGCTTGCTGACCTTCTATAAACTCTATGAATCGACTGCATTTAACCGGAACGTTAAGTAAAGTACCTAAGCTGGAAACCAGCCCTTCAGGTATTGAGCATTTACAATTGGTGATTGAACATCGGTCTATGCAACCGGAAGCTGGTATGAATCGCCAATCTTATGTGCGTATTCAAGTCGTTTTAAGTGGTGAAGGTTTACAACACTGGATAGAAAAATTGACGGTGGGTTGTGAAGTTCTGGCAGAAGGTTTTCTGCACCGACACGAGGATAGCAGTGGCTCACCTCGTTTGGTACTTCATGCTCAGCATCTCGAATTGATTTAAGGAGACCATCATGGCTCGTTTTTTTCGTCGCCGCAAATTCTGCCGCTTTAAAGCAGATGGCGTAAAAGAAATTGATTACAAAGATATCGCTACGCTTAAGAACTACATTACTGAAACTGGTAAAATCGTTCCTAGCCGTATTACTGGAACATCCGCTAAGTATCAGCGTCAGTTAGCGCGCGCTATCAAGCGTGCTCGTTATTTGTCACTGCTGCCTTATACTGATTCACATCAGTAAGCTAGCACCGGTTCGATTACCAAAAGTAGAGGTAGCGAGAAATGAATGTCATTTTGTTAGATAAAATTGCTAACTTGGGAAGCCTTGGCGATCAAGTCAGTGTGAAATCAGGTTATGCACGTAACTTTTTGTTCCCTCAGGGGAAAGCAGTACCAGCAACAAAAAGCAACGTTGAATTATTTGAGCAACGTCGTGCTGAGTATGAAGCAAAAGTCGCTGATCAATTAGCGGCTGCTGAAGCTCGTGCTGAGAAAGTTAATGCTTTAGATACAATTACTGTTGCTTCTAAAGCGGGTGATGAAGGTAAGTTATTTGGTTCTATCGGTACTCGCGATATCGCTGATGCAGTGACTGCTGCTGGCGTTGAAGTTAAGAAGAGCGAAGTATTAATGCCAAATGGTACATTACGTGAAGTGGGTGAGTTTGATATCGAACTGCACTTGCATTCCGATGTATTTGCAAACATTACGTTGAAAGTTGTAGCGGCTTAAGTCATTACACTTTTTGAAGAAGCTGCCTTTTGGCAGCTTTTTTTTTGCAAATTTTCCGCGGTGTAAACCTTCTTTGTCTGATGTCGTCTAAACTCACAAAGCAATACTGCCATTGTCATTATTGTCACTTGCCATACAAGAAATCTAAGCAGGAGTTAAAAATGAACAAGATATTTGGCTTCGTCGGATTATCGCTGCTGATGCTGAGTTCTGTTGTTGCAGCACAAGATAAAGTAGATGAAACATTGAGTGTCTCTCCGGGGGCCAGGGTTTCCATTGATAATATGAGAGGAAAAGTTGAACTCATCGTGAACGATAAAGATGAAGTTCGAGTCGTTGGTAAACTTGATGAGAAAGCTGAAAGTTTCATATTTGAACAACGGGGGAGTGGCGTTCACATTAATGTTAAGACGCCTGAGCAAGGCGGTTTTAATTTCTCGTCGAGCGATTCGGAAGGTTCTGATCTAAAAATTTACTTGCCAGAAACTATGGATATTCGTGTAAATGGTGTTTCTATGGATGTGACGGCAAACGCATTTACTGGCGGTTTGGAAATTCGCTTAGTCAGTGGGAACATTGACGTTAAAGAAATTAAAAACCAAGTCTTGCTGAAGACGGTAAGCGGCGATATAGACGCTGAGGCAGTTGAAGGTACAGTTCGTTTTGAAACGGTTAGTGGCGTTATTATGGATGTTAATAATGGCTCAGAATCGGCTACTTATCAGTCGGTAAGCGGGGGTGTAACAAGCCAGTCAGATTCCATTGCTGAACTGACCGTGCAAACTGTATCTGGCGATATTGATGTAAAAGCCGGTATGTTACGTGAAGCCAAACTGACAACTGTCAGTGGTGATGCCATATTGACTTCCGCTTTACACCGTAGCGCAAAACTCGAATCCAGCTCGGTGAGTGGTGACTTAACTTTTAAATGGATAGGTGAAATTGACTCAAGCTTTACTATAAAGTCGAATGCCGGTGGTGAAATTACCAACCGCTTAACAGAGGATACACCGAGTGAAGCTGAAAGGGGGCCATCTTCTCAGTTGGACTTTTCGGTAGGTGAGGGTAGTGCTAACGTGTCGGCAACAACGGTAAGCGGACAAATTACGCTGGAAAAACAGTAAATACTTTGGTTAAGTCTCGCTTTGCTTTCTAAATAAGAGGGGATTTTGTATAGTAACGCCTCTTATTCAATTCCCTTGGCGAGACAACTTTCCTCATGGCAGAAAAGTCAAAAAACCGCGATGCTTCAGTAGAAGCACTGCGCTCAGCTCCACATTCAATTGAAGCAGAACAATCCGTTCTCGGCGGCTTAATGCTGGATAATGACGCTTGGGATAATGTCGCTGGCAGTGTTATAGCAGAAGATTTTTACCATCGATCCCATCGACTGATTTTTAAGGCGATGCACGAACTCTCTCAGCGTAACCAGCCGATGGATTTGGTCACCGTATCAGAGAATCTCGAAACCTCCGGAGAGTTAGATCAAATTGGGGGCTTTGCGTACCTTGGCGAGATAGCTAAAAATACACCCAGTGCGGCGAATATATTAGCTTATGCCAATATCGTCAGAGAGCGGGCGGTGTTGCGAGAAATGATTGGCGCGGCGAATGACATTGCTGAGTCCGGATATGATACCCAGGGGCGAAATAGTGCAGAGCTGCTTGATTTAGCTGAATCAAAAGTTTTTCAAATAGCAGAAAAACGGGTCAGTTCAAGTGAAGGCCCACAGGGAATAAATCTTATTCTGCAACGTACGGTGAGCCGTATTGAGCAGTTAAGTAAACTGAAAAATAATAATGGTGTAACAGGGGTTTCTACTGGCTTCACCGACTTAGACCAGGTGACAGCAGGTTTGCAGCCTTCAGATTTGATTATAATAGCGGCCCGGCCCTCAATGGGTAAAACCACATTTGCGATGAACCTGGCGGAGAATATTGCTCTGAATGATGATCGTCCGGTGTTGGTGTTCAGCCTGGAGATGCCGGCCGAACAGTTAATGATGCGTATGCTGGCATCTTTGAGCCGGGTTGATCAGAATAAAGTGCGTACCGGTAAGCTTGAGGATGATGACTGGGCGCGTATTGCGTCCGTTATGAACATGCTAAACGAGAAAAATAATATTTATATCGATGACTCTTCAGGCTTAACGCCTACCGAAGTTCGTTCCCGGGCGCGTCGTATTCACAGAGAGCATAAAGGTATATCTATGATTATGGTGGATTACCTGCAGCTTATGACGGTGCCCGGTATGTCGGAAAACCGAACTCTGGAAATTGCTGAGATTTCCCGCTCGTTAAAATCTTTAGCGAAAGAGCTGGAAGTGCCGGTTGTGGCGTTGTCGCAGCTTAACCGCTCATTAGAACAACGCTCGGATAAACGCCCTGTCAATTCAGACCTGCGTGAATCAGGCTCTATTGAGCAGGACGCAGATGTCATTATGTTTATCTATAGAGACGAGGTTTATCATCCTGATTCGGCGGAAGAAGGTTTAGCCGAAATTATTATCGGTAAGCAGCGTAACGGACCTATTGGCAAAGTCGAACTTAAGTTCCACGGCCAGCTATCAAGATTCGATAATTATGCCCGAAACTTCAGCGACGATCGTTACTAATCGTCGCTATTTGATTTTATCGAAACAAATTTCAATATAGGCTTTTCCAGCGACATGGTTGAAGGGCATAATCAGTTTTGAGCCTTCAGATTTGTGCGAAATGCTATGATCTTTTCCCGACACGACAATAGGGGTTGCCATCTCAAAATCGTAGCCTTTCTCGCCTAATGTTTTTTTGGCTCCGCCGGTAACCATATTGGTAATTTCACCGACCATGTCACAGACGTCTTCATTAATTGAGTCCGGTAATTCGCCTAGCATTTTATTCATAATTTCACAGGCTAAGTTTTCTTCAAAAGAAATGGAAAATGAGCCTTTAACTTGTGGACCAACCATGCCTATGACGCCGGATACATCGCCTCGAGCGTACTCATCTTTTTTAAGCTGCGCCTTACCGGGTTTCAATTCCATTTGTGCCATCATCGACAAGACATTTTGCAGTGCCTGAAGAAATGGGTTTACGAACTCGGCATTCATCTTTTATCCCTTTATATCTTTCTGACACTTAATTGTGCCTGATGTGTTTTCAATGGTTAAAGTGAGACTACGGTTACCATAATCATCAACAACGTTGATCGTATTGATTTGCGCTGAGAAGCTATTCATTAAAAGCGTATTGGATAACTCCCAACGACACAAGTTATCACGCTCAGGGATTTCCTGATAAATCCAAATTTTCTGATAGTCAGCTTCAAAACCGACCCAGCTTGGTACAACTGCTTCTCCTGCAGAATCAGTGAGTTCAAACTTTTCATTTACCCAGTCGCGAATTTGCTGTTCTGCATCACTTTGTTCCAGCCTAAACGCTTTACCCAGGCGTTTCTTCAACGCCTGCTGAACGTCGTGCAAAGTATACTGATGCACAATTTCAACGGCATGCGTATTTGGGTTGGTGCTTATTTCTGTTAGCCCAAAAAAGTAACGATGCGCTGATACCGAGGGTACCAGCGCTAAAATCACAGCAAGAGTCGCAATAACTTTAGTCATTACTATCAGACTCCAGCTCCTGATTAAAATCTTCCATCATGCTCTTATTACGGTCTTCACGTTTAAAAAGCTCAATTCTTGATGGAACAGCCCGTGCAGGCCAATAATTATTCTCTGTATCAACGTCAGCCGTTTCCCAGTTTGGGTCAACAACGACCTGAGTCAGGGTTTTATCACGAATTAACAATTTACTGACGTTATCTGGTGAACGGCGCCAAACCTCTGCAGGAATACGGATATGCTCTTTACTACCATCTTCATAATGAAGGTCGAGTAAAATGGGCATAACTAAGCCGCCTTTGTTAGCAAAGTCGAGCACGTAAAAGTTGCGGCTATTTTGCAGCATCTGCTGTTGTTCTTCATTTAAGCCGTCAATGAGTTCTTTATACTTATTACGGTCAGCGTTGGTCACCGTAAATTCATCGTTTTCATTATAAAAATCAGTTAGATGCGGTTGCTGATGAATTTTGTAATTAACATTGGCGTTGCGCTGGGTCGTTAACGACTCGGGCTCCGCATCATGTTGCTTTTCTGCCCAGGCTTTTTCAACGTCCGGATCCTGCGTATCAATGGTTAATTGATGGACTTGCTCTAACGAAATGTCGACATGGTCAGTAGAGTAGAACCAACCACGCCAGAACCAGTCTAAATCAACGCCTGAAGCATCTTCTAAGGTTCTGAATAAATCTTCAGGTGTAGGGCGCTTAAATTTCCAGCGTTGTGCATATTCGCGGAATGCAAAATCGAACAGGTCGCGCCCAACGATAGTCTCGCGCAATATGTTCAGAGCTGTTGCCGGCTTCCCGTAAGCGTTATTACCAAACTGCAGAATAGATTCCGAGTTAGTCATAATAGGCATCTGGTCACTGCTTGCCATATAACGGGTAATGTTACGAGGTTCACCGCGCCATGAAGGGTAGTCTTCTTCCCATTTTTGCTCAGCCAGGAATTGCAGATAGGTGTTTATGCCTTCGTCCATCCAGGTCCACTGGCGCTCGTCCGTATTGACTATCATCGGGAAGTAAATATGGCCAATTTCATGAATGATTACCGAAATAAGACCGTATTTTGTACGTTTGGAGTAATACTTCTCACCGGAGTCTTCGTCAACATATGGACGAGGACCGTTAAAGGTGATCATCGGATATTCCATACCACCAACCGGGCCATTCACTGATATAGCTACAGGATAAGGGTAGTCGAAGCTGTAGTCATTATAGTGTTCAATAGTATGAATGATAGAAGCCGTTGAATAACGCTCCCATAAAGGATTCCCTTCTTCAGGATAAAAAGACATCGCTAAAACATCGGTGCCGTTATTTTTATAACCTTGTGCATCCCAGATAAATTTACGTGACGATGCCCAGGCAAAATCACGAACCTTTTCTGCTTCGAAAATCCAGGTTTTGGTGTCGCTGCTGCCTTCTTTTTGATTTTCCAGAGCTTCTTCTTCGGTGACAATTTTCACTGGTTGTTCTGAATTGCGGGCGAGTTCCAGGCGCTGACGTTGAATTGAAGTGAGTACGTCATTAGGATTTTGCAGAACGCCGGTAGAAGCAACAATGTGATCGGCAGGAACAGTTATTTCGACACGGTAGTCACCAAATTCCAGAGCGAACTCACCATTACCAATGAACTGTTTATTCTGCCAGCCTTGGGCATCATAGTAGGCGGCCATACGCGGGAACCACTGAGCCATCTCATAAAGGTAATTACCGTCGTCTTCGAAATATTCGTAACCACCACGGCCGCCAAGCACTTCGGCTTCAATAATATTGAACTGCCAGCCAATATTGAAAGTAACGCTGCTGCCACTTTTTAACGGCTTATCGAGATCGAGCCGTAGCATCGTATCGTTAACGTAATGCTCAAGCGGTTCACCATTTTCTAGACTAATTTCGGTAAGTTCATATCCGGCAGGGAAGCTTTGCTGGGTTAACATACTTTCCATACGAGAAAAGCTAACGCGCTCTAACTCGTCTGAGGCACGGCTTTTGGGCCCTATGGATTCTTTATTAAAGCGGTTCTGATCAAGCTGCACCCATAAATAGCGCAAAGTATCCGGTGAGTTATTGGTATAAGTAATGGTGCTTTTGGCGGTAATGCTTTGATTTTCGTCATCTAAAGCAACCTGAATTTTATAGTCGGCTTCTTGCTGCCAGTATGCGTGGCCTGGTGCTCCTGAAGCTGTCCGGTAGATATTGGGACTGCGAAATTTATCGTCATTAAGTTGACGGAATTTGTCGTCAAAGGCTTGAGCGGTTGCTGCCTGACTAACGGTAAAATAAACTGCTGCTGTAGCAATAGCATGACTGAATTTCATTCTGTTACCTATTGTTATTTTTAATGGCGCTATTTTGAATGGCACTTAGTGCATAAACCATGCGCCTCTATGGTCTGATTTTGAACTTTAAAGCCTTGATCTTCAGCTTGATGTTTCAGTTCCTCGTAAACCCCTTCGGACTGTATTTCCTGAACATCGCCGCAAGAATTGCAAATTAACATTTGAACGGGATGCTGGTGGTCGAAATGCGAGCAAAGGACGAAACTATTAGACGAAGTGATTTTATGGACAAAACCTTGCTCTTGTAAAAAGTCCAGAGCACGATAAATGGTTGGAGGTTTTGCATTTGGCATAACCTCGCGCAGTTGATCCAGTAAATCGTATGCGCCGACGGCTCCAGAATGTTCTGCAAGAATAGCGAATACCTCACGACGAGCGTTTGTCAGCCTGGCGCCGCGTTGTTGGCAAAGCTTTTCTGCTTTATGTATCAGTCGTTGAGATTCTTGAGCTGTCATTAGTTGCTACAGTTTTAAAATCAATTTAGCCATTGTAGAGAGTTTTACAGGCGAGGAAAAGGGTTTTACGGAAGAGGCTGCTTAGTGTTGCATTCTGAGTTAAAATAAGTCACGCAATTGCAGGCTTTATCGATTAACTTTTGGGTGGATGTTTTGGCTTTACCATATTATTACAGGCTTTCTGTAGCCCCGATGCTCGACTGGACTGACCGTCACTGCCGGTATTTTCATCGTTTACTAACGCAAACCACCCTTCTTTATACCGAGATGGTAACGACGGGGGCTATCATTTATGGCCAGCAGGACTTTCTGGGATTTAATCCAGAGGAACATCCCGTAGCCCTGCAACTAGGTGGCTCCGAACCGGACGCGATGGCACGTTGTGCTGCTTTGGCGCAAGAACGCGGTTATGACGAAGTGAATATCAATGTTGGATGTCCTTCCGACAGAGTTCAGAATGGCAGTTTTGGCGCCTGTTTAATGGCGCAACCTTTAAAGGTCGCTGATTGTGTAAAAGCGATGAAAGCAGTTACTGATATTCCAATAACAGTAAAGACCCGGCTCGGTATTGATGATCAGGATTCCGATGACTTTCTCTATGAACTAACCGATGCCGTTGTTGCTGCGGGTACAGACCAATTAACCTTGCACGCCCGTAAAGCTTGGCTGCAAGGGCTTAGCCCTAAAGAAAACAGAGACATTCCGGAGCTGCAATATGAACGTGTTTACCGGGCACAACAGAGATACCCCGATATTCCAATCTCTATGAATGGTGGAATCGCGACTATCGATGACGTCAAAGCGCATTTAACTCAGGTTCACGGTGTGATGATAGGGCGGGCGGCTTATCAAAATCCTTGGTTGTTAACTCAACTGGACCGGTTAAATACTCAAGAATGTTCTACTATGACCCGGGAAGCCGTGGTTACTGCCATGATCCCTTACATTGATAATCATATTCGTCAGGGCGGCCGTGCATGGCATGTTGCCCGCCATATGCTGGGGTTATTTCAGGGAATGACGGGCGGCAAACGGTGGCGTCAGTATTTGAGCGTCAAAGGGCCGCGAGCCAATAGTGCTGAGCAATTACTTTATGGCGCGCTGACGTTTCGTGATGACCACAGCCAACATGTTTCTTCATTAACTTCATAAACCCGCTAAAATTTAGCGAAAAACACTAACTTAAAAAGTAGATGGTTTTTTCGTTGCAATAGAAAAAACAATGAAATTAGGGGCTTAACAAATATTTAAAAGATGGCACAACCTTTGAATTAGTTGGTGCGACTTAACTAACGCACTGTCATTTATTCAAAGGAGAAAATCATGAAAGCGTTCGGTAAATATAAGGTGTCTGAACAAGAAAGCCAGAAAACTCAGTAAGGAGTCCCCATGATTTTATTGGATCAATGGTGGCTCATTTGGTTGACCGCGCCGGTATTAGGAACGTTAGTCGTCGGCGCTGTCATAAGTTTCAGCGCATCACTGATGCGGCATAGCTAGACTTTTGCTACTCTGCGTACATCTCGTTATAACAATAAAAGAGGAATACGTATGTTTAAGTCTCTGATAACCGCTTCCGTGCTGGCCGTAATAACGGGTTGCGCAACGGCTGCGCCATCAACCGAAAGCGACGCTGAAACAGCGAAGTATACTGCGAGTGATAAAGCCAATAGATTAGCGCAAGAGTATCTTCTAATCGACACACATATTGATGTGCCATATCGAATTCACAATAAATGGGAAGACGTTACCGAAGCTACCAAAGAGGGTGATTTTGATTACCCCAGAGCAGCGCAAGGCGGGCTTAACGCGCCTTTCATGTCAATTTATATCCCGGCTTCCTATGAAGAAAGCGGTGGCAGTATACAGCTTGCTCATGAGCTCATTGATGGCATGGAAGCACTGGTTGGGCGTGCTCCGGACAAGTTCGCACTGGCTTACAGCACCGATGATATTCGTCGTCATAAAGAGCAGGGCTTAATGTCGATAGCTTTAGGTATGGAAAATGGTACGCCAATTGAAGGTAATTTGGATAATCTGCATATGTTTTATGAGCGGGGAATTCGTTACATTACTCTGGCGCATTCATTATCAAACCACATTTCTGATTCTTCGTATGACATTCGCCGGCAATGGGATGGCTTGAGTCCTTTTGGTAAGGAACTGGTTAAAGAAATGAATAAAGTCGGCGTTATGGTCGATGTTTCTCACATTTCCGATGATGCGTTTTATCAGGCTGTAGAGATTAGCGAAGTACCAGTGATTGCATCGCATTCATCACTGCGTTCTTATACTCCGGGCTTTGAACGTAATATGAGCGACGACATGCTAAAGGCTTTGGCAGAAAATAAAGGTGTTATCCAAATCAATTTTGGCTCGTCATTTTTAGCGGAGCAGGCAAATCGCTATCGTGACATGATGAAAAAGCGGATTAACGCAGTAAAAGAGCAATATGGTGAAGAAAGTGATGAAGCGAAGCGCCGTATCAAGGATATTGAAGCTAATAACCCTTATCCGTTCGCAACGTTAGATACCGTATTGGACCACATTGACCATGTTCGTGATTTAATTGGTGTTGAGCATATTGGTATTGGTTCTGATTACGATGGTGTAGGCGATTCATTGCCGGTAGGGTTAAAAGACGTATCCACGTATCCAAACCTGGTGCAGGGTTTGTTAGACAGAGGATACTCAGAAAAAGAAATTGAAATGATTCTGGGTGGTAATCTAATGCGTGTCTGGGAGCAAGTGGAAGACTACGCTAAAGTACATTAAAGCCTTGACACCCGGCCGTGAATCGGTATAATTCGCGGCCTCGTCTTTTGAGTTTATCGGCTTTTGCCGTGTGAAAGACGTTCGACAACAGTCCCGATTGGGGACTGAACGGTTGACGTAGAAAATCGCACCCCCGGTATGTGCCAGGGAGGTTGCGATTTTCTGTGCTCTTTTTTAAATGCTCTTTTATTGAGGCTTTGATTTATTTATGGCTAATCAAAGAATTCGGATTCGTTTGAAAGCGTTCGATCACCGTCTGATCGACCAGTCGACTGCAGAGATAGTTGAAACTGCAAAACGCACTGGTGCTCAGGTACGTGGCCCTATCCCACTGCCAACTCGGAAAGAACGCTTCACCGTGCTGACTTCTCCACACGTGAATAAAGACGCGCGTGACCAGTACGAAATCCGCACCCACAAGCGTCTGATTGATATCATGGACCCTACTGACAAAACGGTTGACGCGCTTATGCGTTTAGACTTGGCAGCTGGCGTTGATGTTCAGATTAGTTTGGGTTGAGTGGGCAGTAATAGGATTACACACGAGAGGTTTTAATAATGGCTATAGGTCTAGTCGGTCGTAAAGTAGGAATGACGCGTGTCTTCCAGGAAGACGGCGCTTCTGTTCCTGTTACTGTGATCGAAGTGCTGGCAAACCGTGTGACTCAGGTTAAATCTGATGACACTGACGGTTACCGTGCTCTTCAAGTGACCACAGGCGAGAAGAAAGCGAGCCGTGTAACCAAGCCTTTAGCAGGTCATTTTGCTAAAGCTGGTACAGAGGCAGGTCGTGGTCTTTGGGAATTCCGCCTGAAAAACGGCGAAGGCGACGATTACGCAGTTGGTTCTGAACTAACTGTTGATATTTTCGCAGAAGTTAAGAAAGTAGACGTTACTGGTACTTCAAAAGGTAAAGGTTTTGCCGGCACCGTGAAGCGCTGGAACTTCGGCATGCAGGACGCTACTCATGGTAACTCATTGTCTCACCGCGCACCGGGTTCAATCGGTCAAAACCAGTCGCCTGGTAAAGTATTTAAAGGTAAGAAAATGGCTGGTCAGATGGGTAATGAGCAAGTCACTACGCAATCACTTGAATTAGTTCGGGTTGATGCAGAACGCAGCTTGTTGTTAATCAAAGGTGCGGTCCCGGGTGCAACCGGTAGTGATGTGATCGTTAAACCAGCGGTCAAGGCGTAACGTCTGAGGAGAATAGTGATGGAATTAACATTGAAAGACGCAAAAGGCGCTCTTGAGGTTTCCGAAGCTACCTTTGGACGTGAGTTTAATGAAGCCCTTGTCCATCAAGTAGTTGTAGCTTACGCTGCAGGTGCTCGACAGGGCACTAAAGCTCAGAAAACTCGTTCTGAAGTAGCCGGTGGTGGTAAGAAGCCGTGGCGTCAAAAAGGTACTGGTCGTGCCCGTGCAGGTACAATCCGTAGTCCTATCTGGCGTTCTGGTGGTGCGACTTTTGCAGCTAAACCGCAAAATCACAGCCAGAAAGTTAACAAAAAAATGTACCGCGGTGCGATTAAAAGCATTTTGTCGGAACTGATTCGTCAGGAACGTTTGATTGTTGTTGAAAAGTTTGGTGTTGAAGAACCAAAAACGAAGCAATTGGCAGCCAAACTGAAAGAAATGGATCTGCACGACGTTTTGATCGTGACCAAAGAAGTTGATGAGAACTTATTTTTAGCGTCTCGCAACTTGCATAAAGTCGACGTGCGTGATGTTCAGGGCATTGACCCTGTCAGTCTGATTGCTTTCGAGAAAGTGCTGATGACTGCTGACGCCGTCAAGCAGCTTGAGGAGGTGTTATCATGATGCGCGAAGAACGTTTGCTTAAAGTGATTTTAGCACCTCACGTTTCGGAAAAATCGACCAATACTGCTGAAAATAACAACACGGTTGTTTTTAAAGTAGCTGTTGATGCGACTAAAACCGAAATCAAAGCGGCTGTCGAAAAATTGTTTGAAGTTGAAGTCAAAAACGTACGTACAGTGAACGTGAAGGGTAAAGCCAAGCGCACTGGTTCTCGCTTCGGGAAACGCAGTGACTGGAAAAAAGCGTATGTTGCCTTAAATGAAGGTGCTGACATCGACTTCTCTGGCGGCGCTGAGTAACAGGAGGAATAAACATGGCTGTAGTTAAAAGTAAGCCTACGTCTCCGGGTCAACGCCACGTCGTTAAAGTCGTCGGTCAGGACCTGTACAAAGGCAAGCCTTACGCACCATTGCTGGAAAAAAACAGCAAATCTGGTGGTCGTAACAATAACGGTCGTATCACGGTTCGTCACATTGGCGGTGGTCATAAACACCACTACCGTGTTATTGACTTTAAACGTAATAAAGATGGTATCCCTGCAAAGGTTGAGCGTATTGAATACGATCCTAACCGTTCAGCGAATATCGCTTTAGTTTTGTATGCTGACGGTGAACGCCGTTACATTCTGGCTCCGAAGAGCCTATCAGTAGGCGATCGTGTTCAGTCTGGTGTTGATGCACCAATTAAGCCTGGTAATAGCCTGCCAATGCGCAACATCCCTGTGGGTAGTGTTGTTCACGCGGTAGAGTTACAGCCTGGTAAAGGTGCTCAGATGGCTCGTTCAGCGGGTGCTTATTGCCAGCTTCTTGCTCGTGACGGTGCTTATGTTACCGTTCGTTTACGTTCAGGCGAGATGCGTCGCATCCAGTCTGAAGGTCGTGCAACTATCGGTGAAGTCGGCAACGCAGAACACATGCTGCGTCAATTGGGTAAAGCTGGTGCAAACCGCTGGCGTGGTATTCGTCCAACCGTTCGCGGTGTGGCGATGAACCCAGTTGATCACCCTCACGGTGGTGGTGAAGGCAGAAGTTCTGGTGGACGTCATCCGGTGACGCCATGGGGCATGCCGACCAAGGGCTACAAAACCCGTAAAAACAAGCGTACTGATAAATTCATCGTACGCCGTCGCAACAAATAAGAGTTGAGGATAAAACATGCCACGTTCTCTTAAAAAAGGTCCATTTATTGACCTTCACCTGCTAAATAAGGTGGAGAAAGCGTTGGAAGCCGGGGAGAAAAAGCCAATTAAAACCTGGTCCCGTCGTTCAATGATCATCCCAGATATGATCGGCCTGACTATCGCTGTTCACAACGGTCGTCAGCACGTTCCTGTCTACGTGACAGATGAAATGATCGGTCATAAACTAGGCGAATTCGCGCCAACCCGTACTTATCGCGGCCATGCTGCTGATAAGAAAGCGAAGAAACGGTAAGAGGTAGAGAGTGATGGAAGCAATTGCTAAACACCAATTTGCCCGCGTTTCAGCGCAGAAGGGCCGTTTGGTCGCAGACCAAATCCGTGGACTTTCAGTAGAAAAAGCACTGGATATCCTGGCATACAGCCCCAAAGCATCTGCTGTCTTAATCAAGAAAGTGCTTGAGTCAGCAATCGCGAACGCGGAACATAACGAAGGTGCGGATATCGATGAGTTGAAAGTAGCTCGAGTCTTTTTAGACGAAGGTCCTACTATGAAACGCATCAAGCCACGGGCGAAAGGCCGTGCCGATCGTATCTTTAAGCGCACCAGCCACATTACTGTGGTCGTGTCAGATAGCTAGGAGATAAATTATGGGTCAGAAAGTACATCCTAATGGTATTCGCCTAGGTATCTCCAGACCATGGAATGCAACCTGGTATGCGAATACAAATGAGTTCGCTGATAACCTGCACAGTGACTATCAGGTACGTAAGTTCCTGACAAAAGAACTGCGCAACGCATCAGTTTCTCGTATCGTTATCGATCGTCCTGCTAAGAGTGTTCGTGTGACTATTCACACTGCGCGCCCTGGTGTGGTTATCGGTAAAAAAGGCGAAGACGTAGAAAAACTGCGTAAGAAAGTATCTAAGTTGACAGGTTCACCTGCGCAAATCAACATATCAGAAGTTCGTAAGCCTGAGTTGGATTCGCAGTTGGTAGCTGACAATATTGCTGGTCAGTTGGAACGTCGTGTCATGTTCCGTCGTGCAATGAAACGTGCTGTACAAAACGCCATTCGCTTGGGTGCCAAAGGCATCAAAGTTGAAGTCGGTGGCCGTTTAGGCGGCGCAGAGATTGCACGTACTGAGTGGTATCGTGAAGGCCGTGTACCGCTGCACACATTACGTGCAGACATTGACTACTCGACCTCAGAAGCGAACACCACTTACGGTATCATCGGTGTTAAGGTCTGGATTTTCCGTGGTGAAGTTCTTGGTGAACTTCCAACTGAAGAAAAGCCAGCTCCTAAGCGCGGCAAGAACCGTAAGTAAAGGAGAGACGATATGTTACAACCTAAGCGTACAAAATTCCGTAAGGTTCACACAGGCCGCAACCGTGGTCTGGCGCAGTCTGGTAACAAAGTCAGCTTCGGTACTTTTGGTTTAAAAGCTACTGACCGTGGTCGCATGACCGCGCGTCAAATCGAAGCAGGCCGTCGTGCAATGACTCGTCACGTTAAGCGTCAAGGTAAAATCTGGATCCGTGTATTCCCTGATAAGCCTATTACCAAAAAGCCTTTAGAAGTTCGTATGGGTAAAGGTAAAGGTAACGTCGAATACTGGGTTGCTCAGATTCAACCAGGTCGCGTTCTGTATGAAATGGACGGTGTTCCTGAAGAGTTGGCACGTGAAGCGTTCCGCCTTGCGGCACGTAAACTGCCTTTCAAAACCACTTTTGTGACTCGGACGGTAATGTGATGAAAGCAAGTGAACTGAAAGAAAAAACCGTTGAGCAGCTGCAGGAAGAACTGCTGGGCTTGCGTCGTGAGCAGTTTAATCTGCGCATGCAAGCAGCGACCGGTCAGCTGAATCAGACTCACATGATGAAACAGGTGCGTCGTGATATCGCACGTGTTAAAACCATCTTAAATGAGAAGGCAGGTGCGTAATGACTGAAGAAAGCCGTGTTCGTACTCTGCAAGGCAAAGTTGTCAGCGATAAGATGGATAAAACCATCACTGTAGCTATTGAACGCCGTGTAAAGCATCCCGTATACGGGAAGTACATCACGCGTACAACTAAAGTACATGCGCATGACGAAGACAACCAGTGTAAGACTGGCGACACCGTGCTTGTTCGCGAATGTCGTCCGCTGTCTAAGAATAAATCTTGGGCTCTGGAAGAAATCGTAGAGCGTGCTACTGTTGTCTAAACGCAGATAACGATAAAAAAATTAGAAGGCCTCCCTTGCGGAGGCCTTTTTTTTGATCTAAACCTTTATAGGTTGTGTACAAATACCTGAAATTAAATAATTTATTATTTTTGAATAATTAATAATAAAAACGTACACCTGTGCGTGATACTCAGAGGGAATCAACCTATGTCAAAGAGTTTAATCTTCGCAGCTACGGTACTTGCCGCAAGTCCGGTAGTTGTTTCTGCTCAGGGAGCTAACTCAGTCGAACAGGAAATTCAGGCATTAAAAGAACGGTTGGCTGAACTTGAAAAGCGTCTTTCTGAAAAACAAGAACGAGAAGAAAAAGTTGTTATTGTAGAGAAACGAAAAATAGAAAAGGATGAAACGTCGGGTAAAGATGCGAAGAGACAAACCTTAGTCTATGACTCAGGAGCACATGCGCGTTTAGAGGAATTAGAGCAGAAAACTCAAGAAAATGAGAACTGGCCAATAAAAGTTCATGGCGCCATTCGTTTTCAGTACGAGTACAACAACTACGACTCAGATAATGAGAACCGGACAGGAGATCTCGACTTTGATATCTTCCGCCTGAATTTTGATGGAGAAATGGGTGGGGTTATTTTATCGGCTGAGTATCGTTGGTTTAATTACCAGGATGTTGTAAAGCATGCGTGGTTTGGCTATGACTTTACGGACAAACTCCAGGGACAAGTCGGCGTTGTTAAAATACCCTTTGGTAACATGCCTTATAATTCCCATAGTTATTTCTTCAACAGTACCTTTTATGTCGGTTTAGAAGATGAACACGACAATGGTATCCGTTTTAAATATCGTGGAGATGACTGGGATTTCGATCTGGCTTATTTAAAGTCTGATGAACAAGGTGGTATCGACGGTGCGACCTCTGACAGAACCGCTCGTTACAACTACGACACGGTCGGTATTCGGCTACCGGGACAAGGTGCTTTTGACGAACCAGGATTATCTGTCGGAGAAAGTAATAGTTATGCGTTCCGTACGGCACGTAAGTTTAATTTCAGTGACAAAGAAAACTTAGAGCTGGGAGTTTCGGTTCAGGGTGGGAACTTATATTCGGGAACAGCGGCTGATGGTTTTACCGAAGCACAAGCTTTTGAGAACCAAAATGTTGGTAACCGTTTAGCCTGGTCCGCACATGGTATTTACAATAACGGACCGTGGAATGTTCAGCTGCAATATTCAGACTATGACTATGATATTAAGCTAGAGAACCGTGGTGTTTATATGGCGGCTTATGCGTATTATGACGCTATTCCTGCAGAAGCAAAGTTATATACCGCTAACGTTGCTTATACAATGCCGGTAGACATTGGTCCACTGACAAGCTTAACTTTCTATAATGACCACAGCTTAATGACCGATAAAATGGGCTATCAGGACGATACCTGGATGAACGTATTAGGGGTAGCTGTTGCCGCCGGCGGTGGCTTTTATACTTACGTTGATTATGTAAGAGCTAAAAACCAGCCGTTTATTGGTGGTAATACGGCAACAGATGGTGGCGAGGTTAATGACCGTTTCAATATCAACTTCGGTTATTACTTTTAAATCTAAAGTTTCTGCGCGTTAAAATAAGAAAGACATGGTTCCCGGCTAGGGTTCCATGTCTTTTTCTTTGGGTAGTATATGTTCGTATGAATCACCTTCTTGCCGAAAGTCTTTTGTCCGGTTAAACATTTTTAGCTCTGTATGCAGTGCCGCTTTGGCCATGATGTGGGCGCTGATAGGGGCTGTTAAGAATAAGAAAATGGCAATCAATAACTCGTTTAAGTTTATTGTGCCTTGAACTGACGTAATTATGATGGATGCAATAACAATACCGCCAATGCCAATTGTCGTGTTTTTAGTGGGAGCATGTAACCGGGTAAAAAAGTCGGGTAGTATGGCTAACCCTAATGATCCGATAAAGGCAAATATAGCCCCTAACAGAATAAAGAAGGAAGCTAACCATTGGGCCCACTCGGGTAATTGATTCAATGTTTCCATAATTTTTACCTCTTATTCTATTAAGTCGCCACGCAGTAAAAACTTACCTGCTGCGATAGTGCCGACGAAACCAAACATAGCGATGAGTAGTGCCGCCTCAAAATAGGTTTGGGTGTTTTGATACATTCCCAGCAATAGTAATAAAGCCAGTGAATTAATATAAACGGTATCCAGTGCCAGTATTCTGTCTGGTAAATCCGGGCCTTTAGCGAGTCGCCAAAAGTTCATTAACACCGATAAGCTGAATAATAAAAAAGCAATGTGCAGTACCGTGGTTAACATTGAAAAATCTCCTTCAGACGGCGCTCGTAACGGTTTCTAATGGTATTAATTAAGTCTTCCGGGTTTTCCTCAGAAAAGGCGTGGATGAGAATACCTTTACGGCCACGAGTGATTTCGCAGGATACCGTTCCGGGGGTCAGCGTTATAGTGCTGGCCAGAATGGTAACCGGGAGTTCTTCTTTCATATCCAGTGGAAAAACAAAAAGAGCGGGTCTAATTGAACGCGGTTTCCTCAGAATGAGGGCGGCGACTTTAAAGTTGGCAACAACGATGTCTTGCAAAAGAATTAGGAAGTAAACGACAGCAAGGTCCGGCCGTTTAACTTTTGCAAAGTAGGGCCAAGCGCCCCGGAATAAAAACGGAATAAACCACGCAAATAGTGCTCCAAGCACCATTACGCCGGGAGCAACTGAGTTAAACAGTAAAACCCAGACGATTAATAAAAACAGTGACAACCAGGGCGTCGGGAAAATATTTTTCATAATCATTACTCCTTCCCTTCGGTCAGTACACGTGATGGATACTGCTCTATATCGTAAAGCTGTTCTGCAACAGCCTCGGTGTAATTTCTTATGGGATTAGCAAAGACCGTCATCAGTAATGATAAAGCCAGTAGCATTGCGACTGCAGCGCGTTTCCCAAAGGGAGCTGACTGGTCGTTGGCTTTACCTGAGAGGGTATGCCAAAGCATCTTGCTGCCCGCTCGGGTTACTGCAATCAGCATAATAAGAGTAGCGGTCAATAGGGCTCCCCAGAGCCAAAAGCTCATCAGATTTGGACTGGTCGATTCCATAATCATTAATTTTCCGACAAAGCCGGACAGTGGTGGTAAACCAATAATCGCAATTGCGGCCACCAGAAACATAACTGAATAAGTAGAATGGTTAGCCATTTTCTTGCCGGAAACAATACGCGACGCTGTTTTGCCTCGTTCAAATGCAATAAGGTCGACCAACAAAAATAATGCACCGGTAATGAAAGTTGAATGAATTAAATAAAACAACATGGCACCAGTTGTCGCCGTTCCATTTAGGCTGTAGGTCGCGATAAGTGTACCAATGGATATCACAACTAAATAGGCTACAAGCAAACGTAAATCGCGTGCCCCAAGGATACCAATAGCTCCGGCAAGCATAGTAATGAGCCCCATTACCCACAGCCAGTCATGTACAATTAGTGCAAGCTCGTTAGCTTCTGGACCAAAAATTAAGGTATATACCCGTACTATTGAGTAGACCCCAACCTTGGTCATTATGGCGAACAGAGCCGCGACCACACCGGTTGTCGTGGAATAAGCCTGAGGCAACCAAAAGTGTAGTGGTAAAATAGCGGCTTTTATACCGAATACAATCAGCAACATCATACCGCCAGCTTTAGCCAGCGCCGCCTGATCGCCACTGAGTTGCTGTATTTGCGTGGCAAGGTCGGCCATATTGAGCGTACCAGTAACGCCATACAAGGTACCGATACCGATTAAGAAGAGTAAAGAGCCTAAAAGGTTGATGAGCACATAATGCAAGGTGATACGTAAGCGGAACTTTCCTCCGCCGTGCATCAGTAGTGCGTAGGACGAAATTAACAGCACTTCAAAAAATACGAATAGGTTGAAAATATCACCGGTCGCGAAAGCTCCCATTATACCCATTATCTGAAACTGAAATAACGCCTGAAAGTGAGAGCCAAGGTTATCTTCCGCATAGCAACCATAGATAAGCACTGGTAGTGCCAGTATGGCTGTTATTAGCATCATCAGAGCACTAAGCTTGTCTACCATCAGCACAATGCCGAAAGGCGCAGACCAGTCACCCAGAGCGTAAACTATCATTCCGTCCTGATTAACCTGAAGGAGTAGGGCAACACTCAATATCAAGGTCAATAGACTGGCAAGCAGGCCTATTGCTCTGCGCTTGGGCTGAGGCTTGTCACCCCAGGGCAAAAGCTGTAATAAAGCAGCCAGCAACGGCACTAAAATAGGAAGTATCGCCAAATGTTGTTGCCACATCAGCGGTTGCCCTCCGTACTGTTATCTTGTTGATTAACTTCATCCGTACCCAATTCGCCGCGAGCGCGGACAGCTAAGATAATTGAATAGGCTGTCATTGCGAAACCGATAACGATAGCGGTAAGAACCAAAGCCTGCGGCAAAGGGTCGGCATAGATTTCCTGGGTGCCGTAAATGGGTGCGCCATCTATGGTCAGGCGACCCGTCGAAAATAGAAATAAGTTAACGGCATAAGACAGCATTGTAATGCCGACCACTACAGGAAAAGAGCGGCCGCGCAAAATGAGAAAAACACTGCATGCGGTTAAAATACCAACGGTTACGGAATATAAAGTTTCCATTAATGTCCCTCATGCGTTGGGCGATGACGTGTGGTCATTTTTCCAAAGTTACTTAAAATCATCATCGTAGCGCCAATAACGGTTAGGAAAACGCCAAGATCGAATAATAAAGCCGTAGCAAATTCAAATTTACCGACTACTGGCCAGTCTAAATAAGTGAACCATGATGTCAGGAATGGCTTGTCAAATATCCAGCTGCCAACACCAGTCAGTGCCGCCGTCATAACACCAAACGACATAAGAGACTGGTAGTTTACATCGAAGCGTTCTTTTACCCAGTCGACACCATTAGCGATGTATTGCAGGATCATGGCTGACGCAACTATGAGACCAGCGATGAAACCACCACCGGGTAAGTTATGGCCTCTAAAGAAAATATAGACGGCGACTACCATAGCCATCGGCAGGATAATGTTAGACACAGTAGTTAACATCAGCGGATGTTTAATTCGATGCCAGGGACGCCCGTCAATATCACTTGAAGGCATAAATGGCTTGAGTTTGTTTAATAGCTTATGAATCCCCGCTGCTGCTATCGCCAATACGGTAATCTCCCCTAAGGTATCGAAGCCACGGAAATCTACCAGAATAACGTTAACGACATTGGTTCCGCCACCGCCTGACTTGGCATTAGCAAGGAAGAAGTCTGAAATACTTTCAAAAGGCGAAGTGAGTATTGCGAAGTTTAGTGTGGCGACAATACCGCCTATAAAGCTGGCAATAATAATATCGCGGAAGACTCTATGACCAGAAGACGCACGATTGGTCTTTTGTGGCATAAAGAACAAAGCCAGTATCATCAGAATGATGCTTACCACCTCGACCACAAGTTGAGTCATGGCTAAGTCAGGTGCAGAGAAATGAGCAAAGGCTAAAGAAACAATAAGCCCCACAACAGACAGCATGGTCAACATAACGAATCGATTACGATGCAAGGTTGCAGTCGCGAAAGCGGCTCCAATCAGCACCAATGCACCAACCATACTGACCATATCGACAGGCAGTTGAGGCTTGCCGCCGGTAACGACATTTAAATCGCTTAACGAAGGAATGAGAACCACGATAACGCTGATAAGCACAAATGCAATGTAGCGCTGCAGTGAGCCTGTATCTAACCGTTCATAAAAATTTGCTGCGGCATCTGATATTTTTTGAACGATGATTTCAAAATTATGTTTAGCATCCTGACCATCAAATTGACGGTTGAACGTAAACAGTTGATCCCGCGCCATGTATATCAGAATACCGCCAATGACAGCGACCGCACTCATTAATAAAGGTAGGTTGAATCCATGCCAAAGAGATAGCTTAACTTGAACCTGAGTCGCTGTAACGGCTGAAGCAGCCTGGTCGAGTATACCGGACACCATAGTCATAGGTGCCAGCCCTATAGCAATACACAGTAAAGCAAGCACTACTACAGGCGCAGACATCATGCGTGGCGGATCATGAGGCTTCGTGGGTAGCTCTTTGTACTCACCATTAAAGAAAACATCGTGAATAAAGCGGATAGAGTAAGCAACGGAGAGCATAGCGCCTACGGTTGCCAAAACGGGAATAAACCAGGATAACCCGCCAAATAAATGTTGCTGCAGAGCTTGATCCAGGAACAGCTCTTTGGACATAAATCCATTAAAGGGCGGTATACCTGCCATTGAAGCCGCTACAATCATTGCCAGAGTTGCTGTAATTGGCATCAGGCTCATGAGGCCTTGTAGCTTTCTCATATCGCGTGTGCCTGACTCGTGGTCTATGATACCGGCGGTCATGAATAGTGCCGCTTTAAAGAAGGCGTGGTTAATTACATGAAACAGCGCTGCTATAACAGCACCTTGTGTGCCTATCCCCAGAAGCATACAAATGAGGCCCAGGTGGCTTATTGTCGAGAAGGCGAGCAAACCTTTCAAGTCATGTTTTAACAACGCAAAGTAAGCACCAACTAACATCGTAATTAAGCCGGTAAGAGTGACTAACGTAAACCACAATTCAGTTTCGGCTAATACGGGGTGAAATCGTGCTAATAGAAATATACCGGCCTTCACCATAGTGGCCGAGTGTAAGTACGCACTGACAGGTGTTGGTGCCGCCATGGCATGGGGCAACCAAAATTGAAAAGGGAATTGAGCCGACTTAGTAAAAGCACCCAATAACATTAATATCAACGCTGGTACATAATAGGCGTGGGTTTTTATTTGTTCTGCTGCAGCAAACACAGTATCCAGTTGATAGCCACCGGCTATGTGGCCGATAATAAGCAGCCCGGCCAAAAGAGCCAGTCCGCCGGCCCCCGTTGTCGCTAATGCCATACGAGCACCGCGACGGGCATCACTGCTGTGGAACCAGTAACCAATCAGCAAGAACGACGAGATACTGGTTAATTCCCAAAAAACCCATAACAATAGAATGTTGTCGGCCATAACAATGCCAAGCATTGACGACATAAATAACAGTAAGCAGGCATAAAAACGGGATTCATCATCGTTACTGCTTAAATAATAGTGGGCATAAGCGATGATTAGTAAACCAATTCCTAAGATTAATCCGACAAAAAGGAGGGATAGACCATCCAGACGTACGGCAAAATCGAGCCCTATGCCGGGTAGCCATTCGACCATTTGTTTCGGTACCTCACCTGCTAACGTAGCAGGCGCATACTGAAATAAAACGATTAAACACAAAATAGGAACGAGTAACGTAATCCCAGTCTTTATCGGTCGCGAGGCTTGCTTAAAAATAAGCGGTAAGAGCGCACCAAAGAATGGGGCAAAAATAATGAATAACAGATTCATACTATAGAAGTCCCAAGTCAGCCTATGCTCTTATATAACAGGTATACTTATTAGAGCAACGTAAAGTGTTGAATTTACCATTGGTTCTGTTTTTATCCAACTGAACTTGGCCCTAAACATAGTAAGTTCATCGTACACCTACGAAAAATTCTGAGATTACCCTACCACTTACAAATTTTATCTGTTACACTTCGCGACCCTTTTTATAAGGGAAAAACCAAAGGCAGCACGACCCGAGAGGGTCTGTTTTTTTAACTAAGCGGGGCACTGAAATGATCCAAATGCAAACTACCCTGGACGTTGCCGATAACTCCGGCGCGCGCAGCGTACAATGTATTAAGGTTCTAGGTGGTTCGCACCGTCGCTACGCAAACATCGGCGATATCATCAAAGTTACTGTCAAGGAAGCAATTCCGCGCGGTAAGGTGAAGAAAGGCGATGTAGTGAATGCGGTGGTCGTTCGCACCAGAAAAGGCGTCCGTCGACAAGACGGGTCGGTCATCCGTTTTGACCGCAACTCGGCTGTGTTGTTGAATAACAACCAACAGCCCATTGGCACACGTATTTTCGGGCCGGTAACTCGTGAGCTGCGTTCAGAGCAGTTTATGAAGATTATCTCGCTGGCACCAGAAGTACTATAAGGAGTCAATTATGGCGGCAAAAATTAAACGTGATGACGAAATAGTCGTCCTGGCAGGTAAGGATAAGGGCAAGCAAGGTAAAGTCCTTAAAGTTCTTACTGATAAAGATCGCGTGATCGTGGAAGGCGTCAACGTAGTCAAGAAACACCAAAAGCCAAATCCTGGCGCAGGTGAATCTGGCGGTATCGTTGAACAAGAAGCTGCCATCCACATTTCGAACGTAGCGATCCTTAACCCAGAGACAGGTAAAGCAGATCGTGTTGGATTTCGTATTGAAGATGGCAAGAAAGTTCGCTTCTTCAAATCGAACAACGCAATCATTTAATTCAAACTTGGAGTTTTACGATGGCGAAACTGCATGATTTTTATAGAGAATCAGTAGTTCCTGGACTGATGAAAGAGTTCAGCTACAACAGCGTCATGCAAGTCCCTCGGATTGAAAAGATCACCCTTAACATGGGTGTTGGTGAAGCTCTGGCTGACAAAAAAGTACTTGATAACGCAGTGGCTGACTTAGAGGCTATCTCTGGTCAAAAGCCAATTCGTACTGTGGCACGCAAGTCTGTCGCCGGTTTCAAAGTCCGTGAAGGCTTCCCGATTGGCTGTAAAGTAACTCTGCGCGGCGAGCGCATGTGGGACTTTTTGCAACGCTTAATTTCGATTGCAATCCCACGTATCCGTGACTTCCGTGGCTTGAACGCTAAGTCGTTCGATGGCCGAGGTAATTACAGCATGGGTGTTCGTGAGCAGATCATCTTTCCGGAAGTCGACTATGACAAAGTCGACAAGGTACGTGGTCTGGATATCACCATTACCACTAATGCTGGCACAGATGACGAAGCTCGTGCTTTGCTAGCTGCCTTTAACTTCCCGTTCAGAAAGTAAGGTGTAGAGTTATGGCAAAACAGTCAATGAAAGCGCGTGACGTGAAGCGAGCTAAAATCGCTTCAAAATACGCAGAAAAACGCAACGCACTGAAAACGGTCATTAATGACCCTAAAGCATCAGACGAAGAGCGTTGGGAAGCCGTACTTAAATTGCAACAGCTCCCACGTGATGCCAGTCCGACGCGTCAACGTAACCGTTGTCGTATAACTGGTCGTCCTCATGGTTTCCTTCGTAAATTCGGTATGAGCCGAATCAAGGTCCGTGAGATGGCGATGCGCGGTGAAATTCCTGGCTTGAAAAAAGCTAGCTGGTAAGCCACGAATCACGGGAGAAAGCAAATATGAGCATGCAAGATCCAATTGCGGATATGTTCACACGCATTCGCAACGCTCAAGGTGCTAACAAAGTAACGGTTAAAATGCCGTCTTCTAAGCAGAAAGTGGCGATTGCTCAAGTTCTGAAAGAAGAAGGTTTTATTACTGCTTATAGTGCTGAGAGTACTGTTAAACCTGAGCTTGAAGTCGAATTGAAATATTTCGAGGGCAAGCCAGTAATCGAATCAATCGAGCGCGTTAGTCGCCCTGGTTTGCGTATCTATAAGAAACGCAACGAGTTGCCTAACGTAATGGGTGGCCTTGGCATCGCAGTAGTTTCGACGTCTAAAGGCCTGATGACTGATCGTGCCGCTCGCCAAGCTGGCCTTGGTGGCGAAATCATTGGTTACGTAGCGTAATAGGAGGTAGGAAATGTCACGTGTTGCTAAAGCACCTATTGAAATTCCTGCTGGCGTTGAAGTTACGCTAAATGGCCAGGAAGTCACGATTAAAGGTGCCCAAGGCTCGCTGAGTCGTGTTGTTAACAATGCCGTTGAACTGGTGAAAGAAGAGAGTGAGTTACGCACTAACGCTCGCGAAAGTGTCGCAAACTCAACTGCTCAAGCTGGTACGGCGCGCGCATTGTTGCAAAACATGGTGGTCGGAGTTACTAAGGGATTCGAACGTAAGTTACAGTTGATGGGTGTTGGTTACCGTGCGCAAGCGCAGGGTAATAAACTGAACCTTACTCTGGGCTTCTCGCATCCTGTGGAGTTCGAGATTCCGGAAGGAATCACAATCGATACTCCGACTCAGACTGAAGTCGTCGTTAAAGGTGCAGATAAGCAGTTAGTCGGTCAAGTTGCCGCTAACATTCGTGCATACCGTAAACCTGAGCCGTATAAAGGCAAAGGTGTCCGTTATGCTGACGAGCAAGTGCGCCGTAAAGAAGCCAAGAAAAAGTAGGGTAATACGATGGACAATAAAGCAGCTCGCTTACGTCGTGCTACTCGCGCACGTAAACAAATTAAAGAGTTGGGTGCAAATCGCCTGGTCGTTCACCGTACACCACGGCATATTTACGCGCAGTTGATCGCACCTAACGGTTCTGAAGTGCTGGCAGCCGCATCGACTGCAGAGAAGACTATTCGCGACGCGCTGAAAGCTACGGGTAACGTAGATGCAGCTAAAGTCGTGGGTAAAACTATCGCTGAACGAGCGATTGAAAAAGGCGTTAAAAGCGTATCTTTCGATCGTAGTGGTTTTAAATACCACGGTCGCGTAGCCGCATTAGCGGACGCAGCTCGTGAAGCCGGACTTCAGTTCTAGGAGACGAACATGGCAAATGTAGAAGCTCAAACCGGTGAACTGATAGAGAAGTTGATTACAGTTAATCGTGTAGCAAAAGTTGTTAAAGGTGGTCGTATCTTTAGCTTCACTGCACTGACTGTGGTTGGCGACGGTAAAGGTAAAGTCGGTTTTGGTTATGGTAAAGCGCGTGAAGTACCCGCTGCTATTCAAAAAGCAATGGAAAAAGCACGTCGCAATATGGTGACCGTTCAACTGAAAGGCGAAACTTTACAGCATCCTGTTAAAGGACGTCATTCAGGTTCACAGGTATACATGCAACCTGCTTCAGAAGGTACAGGTATCATCGCTGGTGGTGCAATGCGTGCAGTTCTGGAAGTTTCAGGTGTACATAACGTGCTGTCAAAAGCATATGGTTCAACCAACCCAATCAACGTTGTTCGCGCGACTATAAAAGCGTTGAACGGCATGAAATCGCCGGAGCAAGTTGCTGCGAAGCGTGGATTGCGCGTTGACGAAATACTGGGGTAGTGAACAATGGCGAATAAGACAATCAAAGTAACACAGACGCGTAGCTCTATCGGTCGTTTGCCGAAGCATAAAGCTACACTACGTGGCTTGGGTCTCCGCCGCATTGGTCACACAGTAGAGTTGGAAGACACTGCTGCAGTCCGCGGTATGGTGAACCGAGTTAATTACATGATAAAGGTGGAGGGATAACGCATGGATCTTAATACACTTGCTCCCGCACCTGGTGCAAAAAGCAGCAAAAAGCGCGTTGGGCGCGGCATTGGTTCTGGTCTTGGAAAGACTGGTGGGCATGGTCACAAAGGGCAGAAATCTCGCTCTGGTGGTACCGTTAAGCCAGGTTTCGAAGGCGGACAAATGCCAATTCAGCGTCGTCTGCCAAAATTTGGTTTTACTTCTCGCAAGGCAATGGTCGCTGCAGAAGTAAACTTGGCAGAAATCGCGAAAGTCGACGGTAATACCGTTGAACTGGCGACTTTGAAAGCAGCAGGTCTCGTTCGTAAGAACGTACTACAGGCTAAAGTCATCAAATCAGGTGAATTAAGTCGTGCTGTGACTATAAAAGGTCTTAAAGTCACCAAAGGCGCTCGCGAAGCTATTGAAGCTGCTGGCGGCAAAATCGAAGGATAGAGCAAATGGCTAAACCAGGATTGGAATCAAATCGAGCGCAAGGTGGCTTGTCGGAACTTAAGCGTCGCCTGTTGTTTGTGTTAGGAGCGATTATCGTTTTCCGAGCGGGCTCCTTTGTGCCTATTCCTGGTATAGATGCCGCTGTATTAGCTCAGTTATTCGAACAGCAGAAAGATACCATCGTTGCCATGTTTAACATGTTTAGCGGTGGTGCCTTGGAACGTGCTTCAGTATTTGCATTAGGTATTATGCCGTATATTTCGGCTTCGATTATTATGCAATTGGCCAGTGTCGTACATCCGCGCCTGGCTGAGCTTAAGAAAGAAGGTGAATCTGGTCGTCGTAAGATAAACCAGTATACACGGTGGGGTACTTTAGTACTGGCTACATTTCAGTCGATAGGTATAGCTACAGGCTTACCGAATTTAATGCCCGGGCTCGTAATAGACCCTGGTTTCGGCTTCTATTTCACTGCTATCGTGAGCTTAGTCACGGGAACAATGTTCCTAATGTGGTTAGGTGAACAAATAACTGAGCGTGGTATAGGCAACGGTATCTCTATCCTGATCTTTGTGGGTATTGTTGCAGGATTACCTTCCGCTGTCGGCCAAACAGCCGAACAAGCGCGTCAGGGTGACTTGCACCTGTTATTGTTGTTATTAATTGGTGTTGTAGTTTTAGCAGTCACTTACTTCGTTGTTTTTGTCGAGCGTGGTCAACGTCGTATCGTCGTTAACTATGCAAAACGTCAACAAGGCCGTAAAGTATTTGCTGCGCAAAGTACGCACTTGCCGTTGAAGGTGAATATGGCGGGTGTTATTCCACCAATTTTTGCGTCGAGCATTATTTTATTTCCGGGTACCATTGCCACTTGGTTTGGCTCTGGTGAAGGTATGGTTGCAGACTTTTTGCAACAGGTATCGATGACATTGTCTCCCGGTCAGCCGTTATATGTGTTATTGTATGCGGCTGCGATAATCTTCTTTTGTTTCTTCTATACCGCTTTGGTTTTTAACCCTCGCGAAACGGCAGATAATTTGAAGAAGTCAGGGGCGTTTATCCCGGGCATACGTCCAGGCGAACAAACCTCTAGATACATCGATAAAGTAATGACGCGTTTAACTTTAGCAGGCGCACTGTACATTACCTTTGTCTGTTTGGTTCCGGAGTTCATGATGATTGCATGGAATGTGCAGTTCTACTTCGGCGGTACATCATTATTGATTATCGTGGTTGTAATTATGGACTTTATGGCACAGGTTCAGACTCATATGATGTCACATCAATATGACTCTGTCTTGAAAAAAGCCAATCTGAAAGGCTATGGCCGGTAAGATTGGGTAGAACGGAGAGTAGCAATGAAAGTTCGTGCTTCCGTGAAGAAAATCTGTCGTAACTGCAAGATCATCAAGCGTAACGGTGTAGTTCGCGTTATTTGCACTGATGCTAAGCATAAACAACGACAAGGTTGATTCGAAGGAAAGACTGGCGGCTTAACGGCCGCAGTCTTTGAAGTATTTGCAATTCGGCAATCGGTTGAGTATCCTAACGGGCTTTTCAACTGAAGCCTACAAATTAAAGGAGACGTGTTAGTGGCCCGTATCGCTGGCATTAACGTTCCTGACAATAAGCATGCAGTCATAGCTTTGACTGCAATCTACGGTGTTGGGCATACCCGTTCACAGCATATTCTTGCTGCGGCCGGTATCGCTGAAGACACTAAGATTGGTTCATTGTCAGAAGACAAACTGGACGCGCTTCGTGACGCTGTATCTAAGTTCGCTGTAGAAGGTGACTTGCGTCGTGAAGTATCTATGAACATTAAACGTTTGATGGACCTCGGATGTTTCCGTGGACTTCGTCATCGTCGTAGCCTACCTCTACGTGGACAGCGCACTAAAACAAATGCGCGCACTCGTAAAGGTCCGCGCAAACCAATTAAGAAATAGGGGGATTGAGTAATGGCTAAAACACCGACTCGTTCTCGCAAGCGCGTTAAAAAGCAAGTCGCCGATGGCATGGCTCACGTGCATGCATCTTTCAACAACACCATTATTACTATTACTGATCGTCAGGGTAACGCATTGTCTTGGGCTACTGCTGGTGGATCAGGGTTCCGTGGTTCACGGAAATCAACGCCGTTTGCAGCGCAGGTTGCAGCAGAACGTGCGGGTGAGATGGCGAAGGAATACGGACTGAAAAACCTGGAAGTATTTGTGAATGGTCCAGGCCCGGGACGTGAATCATCGATTCGTGCCCTCAATGCCCTTGGATATAAAATTACAAATATTACCGATGTGACACCTATTCCTCACAACGGTTGTCGTCCGCCTAAGAAACGTCGCGTTTAAGGCGTGAATCGATAGTTGGAGAAAGATCATGGCTAGATATTTGGGTCCAAAGCTCAAGCTGAGCCGTCGCGAAGGAACCGATTTGTTCCTGAAAAGCGGCGTTCGCGCAATCGATTCTAAATGTAAGATCGAGACTGCACCAGGACAACACGGCGCTCGTCGCGGCCGTTTGTCAGACTACGGTGTTCAGTTGCGTGAGAAACAGAAAGTTCGTCGTATGTACGGCGTTCTGGAAAAGCAATTTCGTAACTACTACAAAGAAGCTGCACGACTGAAAGGCAATACCGGTGAAAACCTGTTGCAGTTGCTGGAACAGCGCTTGGATAACGTAGTGTATCGCATGGGTTTTGCGTCAACACGCGCAGAAGCTCGTCAGCTGGTCAGTCACAAAGCAGTTGTTGTGAATGGTCAGGTAGTGAACATTCCATCGTTCAAGGTTCGTCCTGAAGATGTCGTTTCTGTTCGCGAAAAAGCGAAGAAGCAGGCACGTATCGGAGCAGCACTGGAACTTGCAGAACAGCGTGAGAAACCAGTCTGGATAGAAGTAGACAACAACAAATTGGAAGGTGCATTCAAACGTCTTCCAGAACGTAGTGATTTGTCTGCTGAAATTAACGAACAGTTGATCGTAGAGCTTTACTCCAAGTAAAGCTTAAGCATAGAGAGAGGACACAATGCAGGGTTCTGTTACCGAATTCCTAAAGCCGAGGTTAGTCGACATCGAGCAAATCAGCCCGACTCATGCCAAGGTGACACTGGAGCCTCTGGAACGTGGCTTTGGTTATACACTAGGTAATGCGTTACGTCGCATTTTACTGTCGTCAATGCCAGGCTGTGCAGTGACTGAGGTTGAAATCGATGGCGTGCTGCACGAATACAGCAGCAAAGAGGGTGTTCAGGAAGATGTCATTGAAGTTTTGTTGAACCTGAAGGGGCTGGCAGTCAGCGTCGAAGGTAAAGATGAAGCGACTTTGACTTTGAATAAATCCGGAGCAGGTCCTGTAACAGCAGGCGATTTCACTCACGATGGTGATGTGGAAATTGTTAATCCTGAGCACGTTATCTGTCATCTGACAGGCGACTATGAACTCGTTATGCGGGTAAAAGTTGAACGTGGTCGCGGTTACGTGCCTGCGGCATCACGTCAGTCAACTGATGATGATGAACGTCCAATCGGTCGTCTACTTGTCGACGCGTCGTTCAGCCCGGTAGAACGCATTGCATATTCTGTAGATGCCGCGCGTGTTGAACAACGTACAGACTTGGATAAGCTGGTTATCGAAATGGAAACCAATGGTACATTGGATCCAGAGGAAGCTATTCGTCGAGCAGCTACAATTTTAGCTGAGCAACTCGATGCTTTTGTCGAACTTCGTGATATCAGTGAACCGGAAGAGAAAGAAGAGAAACCGGAATTTGATCCGATTCTTCTGCGTCCGGTGGACGACTTGGAATTGACTGTTCGATCTGCGAACTGCTTAAAAGCAGAAGCGATTCAGTACATTGGTGACTTAGTGCAACGTACCGAAGTTGAGTTGTTAAAGACTCCCAACTTAGGTAAGAAGTCGTTGACTGAAATCAAAGACGTGTTGGCTTCACGTGGTTTATCTCTGGGCATGCGCCTTGAGAACTGGCCACCAGCTAGCTTAATTGATAACGACTAAGGTCACCTTAGTAATAGATTTACTGAGAAGGGTATAGGTATGCGCCATCGTAAGAGTGGTCGTCAACTAAATCGAAACAGCAGCCATCGCCAGGCAATGTTCCGCAACATGGCAAGCTCTTTGGTGCGTCATGAGATAATCAAGACGACTTTGCCTAAGGCAAAAGAGTTACGTCGTGTTGTTGAGCCGTTAATCACAATGGCAAAGCAAGACAGCGTTGCGAACCGTCGTCTGTCTTTCTCACGCACACGTGACAAAGAGGTTGTTGGCAAGCTGTTTAATGAATTAGGCCCGCGTTATGAAGAACGCCTAGGTGGTTACACTCGCATTATTAAGTGTGGCTTCCGTACAGGTGATAACGCTCCAATGGCTTACATTGAATTAGTTGGTCGCCCAGAAGTTGAAGAAGTAGCTGAAGAAGTTACGGAATAACAGCTTTAAGAAGAAAAAAAGCCGACTGCTTGCAGTCGGCTTTTTAGTGTTTGAAATGATGAAAATTTATCGATTTATTTTTTTTGTCATTTCATCATCAAAAATTTGCGCAAAGGTTTTCTGTTTCAGATAACCTGCTTTGACCAACCATTCAAGTTCTTCACGAGTGACACCAGATTGCTTGGCTTCAAGCGTAAGTAGTCTCCAATCTTCCTGATTTAACTCGTAAGAATTTGCATCTTTTGATCCTACAAAAAAGTTTTTAAGGGCAGCAACAAGTGATGTCGCCGCTTCTGGTAATGCTTTTATTGATTCCGTTATTGAGGAAAGAATTGAATTAGGTGCTTCTTTGACTGCGGTTCTCAAAACTGACTCGGTAAAATCAGGATGAGATGCTATAGCCTTACCTAAAATATTTTCAGCCTGGTCAGGCTGTCGGCTTAGTGCAATAGCAATAATATCGTCGATATAAGCGGGCTCGGTTTGGATTGCTGCTTCTACAATAGTGTCACACAAATCAGGAAAGCGGCTTATAGCAGTATCTACGACGATGTAAGTAACGGCCGGTTCAGCCTGCATGGCTGCGACAACAATAGCCTTAACTCGACTCTCTTTGGCGTCAAAAGCGGCATTAACAATATAAGCTGCATGTTCTGGGTAATTATTTATTAGAATGCGTACGGTGCGCATAATTGAGAAGTTCTTCTGAAGGTGGTTATCAATTATATTTCGGTAGGTGCTTTTTAAATTGGATTCAGAGTTTTGCGTGTTGACCTCATAAGCCATAGCGTAACTCGTTTGTATTGCGCTAGGGTTGAAAGTTGCAACTATTAGACATGTAAGCGTTAGTAATTTCCAGCGCATAAAATTGAAGCTCCTCAATAGGTCTATTTTCTATTAGAGTGTTCAAATATAACAATAGTTCAAATAAAGCACAAAAAAATAACAAGGACGCTCTAAAAACCAACAAATAAAAAGCAATTAATCATCGTTGAACGGTTTTTAAGCAGTTAAACGGTTTGTCTGAAAAAAGATCTTGCAAGGCTCACAGAGATCACTATAATTCGTCGCCGTTGTCATGACTTATCCGCAAGGAATTCTGGCAACGGCGTTTTGTTTTAACCAAGCTTAAAAAGCTGATAAAAAATGGTTGACGAAACGTTCGGGAAGTGTAGAATACGCCTCCCTGCTTCGGAAGAAGCAACGCTCTTTAACAATACTATCAAGCCAAGCAAACTGTGTGGGCACTTGCAGAAGTGAGCAAACAAGAAATATTGTATTGCAACTTTTGAATGAGTGTTCAGCAAGCTTCAGAAATGAAGTGAGCAAAAACGCGTAATTCATTGAGTTGATTGAACTACTTTTAATTGAAGAGTTTGATCATGG
>NZ_JAKNDA010000039.1 GCF_023155095.1 Idiomarina aminovorans | reverse complement strand
CTGTACCGGTAACGGCGATCGTTTGCCCTGCTTCTTCCGCGTTGATCACATCATCGCTGGTGATGTTATTCACATTGACGTTACCCTGCTCGGCACTGGTGTCTAAGGTTGCGTTGTCGGTTACGCTACCCTCGTTTCCGGCTTCATCGGTCACCGTCATGGTCACGGTTAATTCACCGTCGGTCAGCGTACTCAGATCTTGTCCCGAAACGGTAACGTTACCCGCATCATCAACGTCAATGTCGTTCGCATCGA
>NZ_JAKNDA010000038.1 GCF_023155095.1 Idiomarina aminovorans | reverse complement strand
AACACGCCGCCTACGTACGCTTTACGCCCAGTAATTCCGATTAACGCTTGCACCCTCCGTATTACCGCGGCTGCTGGCACGGAGTTAGCCGGTGCTTCTTCTGCGACTAACGTCAATGTGCTGCACTATTAATACAACACCTTTCCTCGTCGCTGAAAGTGCTTTACAACCCGAAGGCCTTCTTCACACACGCGGCATGGCTGCATCAGGGTTTCCCCCATTGTGCAATATTCCCCACTGCTGCCTCCCGTAGGA
>NZ_JAKNDA010000037.1 GCF_023155095.1 Idiomarina aminovorans | reverse complement strand
CTTTAGGTCAAGAGGGGTGTCTTTCAGTTCCAGATTATTATGCTGAGGTGGAACGTTATACATCAGTTGTGGTATCGGCGTTAGATCGAACAGGTCAGCGAATCACGATCGAAAGTGATGATTTTCTTGCTATCGTTATGCAGCATGAAATTGATCATCTTTCTGGTAATTTATTCATTGATTATCTTTCACCGTTAAAGCGTCAAATGGCGATGAAAAAGGTGAAAAAGTACGTCAAATCGCACTCTCAACCAC
>NZ_JAKNDA010000036.1 GCF_023155095.1 Idiomarina aminovorans | reverse complement strand
CAGCATAATAATCTGGAACTGAAAGACACCCCTCTTGACCTAAAGCTTTGTTGCTACCACTCACTACTTCAGGGTTAATCAATATCAATGGCTGATCTCGATTATCTGAAAGATCAATAATAACAACCGCTTCTTTACGCCCCACTTGAACTGAAGCTAGACCTATACCATTATCAGTTGAATATAGGGTTTCCAACATATCATCGATTAATTTCTGAACCGATTCAATATCCTGAACTTTCTCTGCTGTAATCT
>NZ_JAKNDA010000035.1 GCF_023155095.1 Idiomarina aminovorans | reverse complement strand
CATTCTCGTTTGCTGGTGGTGTGCCACTGCGTTAGAGACGGTGAGACCATCCGAATCATCTCTGCGCGAAAGGCTGATAAGCGAGAGCGAAAGACTTATGAAGGGTATAGGTATGCGTGATCACTACGATTTTTCAGACTCCGTTAAGAATCCTTATGCCAAAAAGCTCAAGAAGCAGGTTACGATTAGGCTGGATGAAGATACCGTTGCGTATTTCAAGAATCTGGCCGAGGAAAAAGACCTTCCGTATCAGAG
>NZ_JAKNDA010000034.1 GCF_023155095.1 Idiomarina aminovorans | reverse complement strand
TCGCGTTGCATCGAATTAAACCACATGCTCCACCGCTTGTGCGGGCCCCCGTCAATTCATTTGAGTTTTAACCTTGCGGCCGTACTCCCCAGGCGGTCAACTTAGTGCGTTAGCTGCGTTACTCACGCCTTAATGACACGAACAACTAGTTGACATCGTTTACGGCGTGGACTACCAGGGTATCTAATCCTGTTTGCTCCCCACGCTTTCGTACCTCAGCGTCAGTCTCTGACCAGGTGGCCGCCTTCGCCACTG
>NZ_JAKNDA010000033.1 GCF_023155095.1 Idiomarina aminovorans | reverse complement strand
ATGTCAGCGAGAAGCTCGACTTCATCCCGGCTAAGATACAGGTGATCCGCGACGTACGCCCGAAGTACAGTTGCCGTACTTGCGAGCAGCGAGGTACCGAAACCAGGATAAAGCAGGCACCGGTGCCGGCCAGCATGCTGCCAAAGAGCATCACTACTCCAAGCCTACTGGCCCAAATCATCACGGCTAAGTTCCAGTATGGCCTGCCGCTGTATCGTCAAGAAGCGATGTTTAAGCAGTTCGGCGCCGATATCAGTC
>NZ_JAKNDA010000032.1 GCF_023155095.1 Idiomarina aminovorans | reverse complement strand
GACTGATATCGGCGCCGAACTGCTTAAACATCGCTTCTTGACGATACAGCGGCAGGCCATACTGGAACTTAGCCGTGATGATTTGGGCCAGTAGGCTTGGAGTAGTGATGCTCTTTGGCAGCATGCTTGCTGGCACCGGTGCCTGCTTTATCCTGGTTTCGGTACCTCGCTGCTCGCAAGTACGGCAACTGTACTTCGGGCGTACGTCGCGGATCACCTGTATCTTAGCCGGGATGAAGTCGAGCTTCTCGCTGACAT
>NZ_JAKNDA010000031.1 GCF_023155095.1 Idiomarina aminovorans | reverse complement strand
GCGTCACGGTCGATGCGAACGACATTGACGTTGATGATGCGGGTAACGTTACCGTTTCGGGACAAGATCTGAGTACGCTGACCGACGGAGAATTAACCGTCACCATGACGGTGACCGATGCCGCGGGTAACGAGGGCAGCGTAATCGACAACGCAACCTTAGACACCAGTGCCGAGCAGGGTAACGTCAATGTGAATAACATCACCAGCGATGATGTGATCAACGCGGAAGAAGCAGGGCAAACGATCGCCGTTACCGGTACAGCCGAAGGC
>NZ_JAKNDA010000030.1 GCF_023155095.1 Idiomarina aminovorans | reverse complement strand
CGAGCAGGGTAACGTCAATGTGAATAACATCACCGCCGATGACGTGATCAACGCACAAGAAGCGGGCGAGACCATCACGGTCACTGGCAGCGCGAGCGGTGGTGACATCGCCGAAGGCGATACCGTTGCGATGACGATCAACGGCACTGAATACAACACCGTTGTAAATGCTGACGGCACCTGGAGCGTGGATGTTGCCGGCAGCGATTTAGCTGCAGATACTGAATTTGATGTGGTGGTTAACTCCAGCGACGAGGCCGGTAATACGGTTAA
>NZ_JAKNDA010000002.1 GCF_023155095.1 Idiomarina aminovorans | reverse complement strand
CTTGCTTAACACGCCGCCTACGTACGCTTTACGCCCAGTAATTCCGATTAACGCTTGCACCCTCCGTATTACCGCGGCTGCTGGCACGGAGTTAGCCGGTGCTTCTTCTGCGACTAACGTCAATGTGCTGCACTGTTAATACAACACCCTTCCTCGTCGCTGAAAGTGCTTTACAACCCGAAGGCCTTCTTCACACACGCGGCATGGCTGCATCAGGGTTTCCCCCATTGTGCAATATTCCCCACTGCTGCCTCCCGTAGGAGTCTGGGCCGTGTCTCAGTCCCAGTGTGGCTGATCATCCTCTCAGAACAGCTAGGGATCGTCGCCTTGGTGAGCCTTTACCCCACCAACTAGCTAATCCCGCTTGGGCTCATCTTTAGGTGTGAGGCCCGAAGGTCCCCCACTTTGGTCCGTAGACATTATGCGGTATTAGCCACAGTTTCCCGTGGTTGTCCCCCGCCTAAAGGCAAATTCCCAAGTCTTACTCACCCGTCCGCCGCTCGTCAGCAGAGAAGCAAGCTTCTCTCTGTTACCGCTCGACTTGCATGTGTTAGGCCTGCCGCCAGCGTTCAATCTGAGCCATGATCAAACTCTTCAATTAAAAGTAGTTCAATCAACTCAATGAATTACGCGTTTTTGCTCACTTCATTTCTGAAGCTTGCTGAACACTCATTCAAAAGTTGCAATACAATATTTCTTGTTTGCTTACTTCTGCAAGTGCCCACACAGTTTGCTTGGCTTGATAGTATTGTTAAAGAACGTTGCTTCTTCCGAAGCAGGGAGGCGTATTTTACACTTCCCGAACGTTTCGTCAACCATTTTTTATCAGCTTTTTAAGCTTGGTTAAAACAAAACGCCGTTGCCAGAATTCCTTGCGTATAAGTCATGACAACGGCGGCGAATTATAGTGATCTCTGTGAGCCTTGCAAGATCTTTTTTGGCTCTCCCTGATCGTTTGTTCAGATCATCACCAACTTGCTGCTTTAATCTTCTTTTTCAGGCTTTTCTGCTGCTTTTTTCTTCTCTTCGTTATCATTAAAGTCTGCATCATCGTCGTCGTCGTTATCACCGAGAATATGACCGAGCTTTAACTTCTTCACATTTTTTATCGTTAATACCGGACCTGACAGCGCATAAAGGAAAAAGATAGAGAACAGCACCACTGAGGGCTGCGTCGCAACAACCACAAAAGCCAGTACAATAACCAGAATCACTAAAAAGGACACTTTCCCTTTCCAGTCCACATCTTTAAAAGAGTGGTAACGAAAGTTGGTGACCATTAACAACCCGGCGCAAATTGTGATGACGGCCGCAATACCGCCAATATCACCGCCTTTAATTCCATACTCAGAACCCACCCAGACTAAGCCAGCGACAATAGCCGCTGCACTGGGTATCGCTAACCCCTGAAAAAAATTCTTATCGGAAGAGCCTAAATTGGTATTAAAGCGCGCCAGGCGAAGTGCCCCGCCAGCCACGAAAACAAATGCGGCTAACCAACCCATTTTGCCCAGGTCAGCTAAGGCGTAGTTATACATGACCAGTGCCGGCGCCATACCAAAGGATACTATATCGGCCATACTATCGAACTCGGCCCCAAAGTCGCTCTCGGTATTGGTCATTCTGGCGACTCTGCCATCTAAGCCATCAAAAACCATTGCGATAAATATCGCTACTGCCGCTTCTATAAAGCGATCGTTCATTGACGCAACAATGGCGTAAAAGCCTGAAAACAGGCCAGCAGTTGTAAACAGGTTTGGCAGTAAATAGATACCGCGGCTCTTGCCACTAGTATTTGAGCTGTCATTACTCATGTATAAAACACTCTTTAGTCACTAAATAGAAAGTAGTCAGGTTATCACAACCGGGCTTCGAACAGGAAATGTCCGAAGCCCGGTTAAGTTACTGCGTGATCACTAACTGCTCATTTTCAACGCTTACTTTGATCGGTTTAGCGGGTTCAAGTTCCCCTGACAAGATTTTTTGCGCTAACGGGTTCTCCAACTCGTGCTGAATAGCGCGTTTCAGAGGACGAGCACCAAAGACTGGATCAAAACCGGTTCTGGCCAAATGCGACAAGGCTGGGTCATCCAACTCTAACTGGTACTCTTTCTCTTCCAGGCGATTATAAAGAAGCTGCAACTGAAACTGCGCAATCGAGCGAATTTCATTTTCACCTAATGGATGAAATACAACAGTCTCATCTACCCGGTTAATAAATTCCGGACGAAAATGATGAGCCAGTACTTCCATGACCTCAGCTTTCATCTGCTCATAAGTATGCTCTTTAGCATGCTCTTGAATTAAATCTGACCCCAAATTTGAGGTCATAATAATCACCGTGTTCTTAAAATCTACGGTACGGCCCTGACCATCGGTTAAACGTCCATCGTCTAATACCTGCAATAAGATATTAAAGACATCTGGGTGCGCCTTTTCAATTTCATCTAATAAAATCACAGAATATGGCTTACGGCGTACGGCTTCAGTTAAGTAACCCCCCTCTTCATAACCGACATAGCCAGGAGGTGCACCAACCAGACGAGCGACCGAATGCTTTTCCATAAACTCTGACATATCAATACGCACCATGGCATCGTCAGTATCAAACATGAAATTTGCCAGTGCTTTCGTTAGCTCAGTTTTACCGACACCGGTCGGCCCCAGAAATAAAAATGAACCGATAGGCCTATTAGGGTCACCCAGCCCGGCTCGTGAACGTCGAATAGCATTTGAAACAGCTTCGACCGCTTCATTTTGTCCAACCACCCGGCCGTGTAATTGCTCTTCCATCTGAAGCAGTTTTTCACGCTCGCCTTCAAGCATTCTGTTAACCGGAATGCCCGTCCATCGCGACAGCACATCCGCAATTTCTTCTTCAGTAACCCGGTTTTTGAGTAAGCTCATATCCTGCATTTCGGCTTGCAAGGCCAAGTCGAGCTGTCTTTCCAGTTCCGGAATACGCCCATACTGAAGTTCCGACATACGATTTAAGTCACCCGCACGACGGGCGATATCCATATCGGTACGTGCCTGTTCCAACTGAGATTTTATATGTTGTGTACCCTGTACTGCAGCCTTCTCGGTATTCCAGACCTCTTCTAACTCTCCATATTTACGTTCTTGATCATCAAGCTCGTCATGCAGAATTTCCAGCCGCTTTTTACTGGCGTCATCTTTTTCTTTTTGCAGCGCCTGCCGTTCGAGCTTTAACTGAATAATGCGGCGCTCCAGACGGTCAAGATCTTCTGGCTTAGAGTCAATCTGCATGCGAATGCTGGACGCTGCCTCGTCAATGAGGTCGATAGCTTTGTCCGGCAGTTTGCGGTCGCTGATATAACGATGTGACAACGACGCTGCCGCAACAATAGCGGGATCGGTAATTTCTACCGAGTGATGTAACTCATAGCGCTCTTTCAAGCCACGCAAAATAGCAACAGTGTCTTCCACATTAGGTTCTTCAACCAACACTTTCTGGAAGCGTCTTTCAAGAGCCGCATCTTTTTCGATAAACTGACGATATTCATCCAGTGTGGTAGCACCAACGCAATGCAGTTCGCCGCGAGCCAAGGCCGGTTTCAGCATATTCCCGGCATCCATGGCACCTTCAGCTTTACCCGCACCAACCATAGTGTGCAGCTCGTCGATGAACAAAATAATACGGCCTTCTTCTTTTGAAAGCTCGGTCAATACGGCTTTTAATCGCTCTTCAAATTCACCGCGAAATTTTGCGCCCGCTAACAACGAACCGAAATCAAGTGACAATACTCGCTTATGCTTTAAGCCTTCAGGCACTTCACCGTTAACAATACGCTGAGCTAAACCTTCGACAATGGCCGTTTTACCGACACCAGGGTCACCAATAAGCACCGGATTATTTTTAGTACGGCGTTGCAGTACCTGAATAGTACGACGAATTTCTTCATCACGACCAATAACAGGATCTAGCTTTCCTTGTTCAGCACGCTCGGTTAAATCAATAGTGTATTTATCAAGAGCCTGACGTTTTTCTTCTGCATTTGGATCATCCACCTTCTCGCCGGAACGGATATCGTTAATGGCCTTTTCTAACGCATCACGTTTAACTCCCTGCTGACGGAAAATATCACCCAGCTTGCCTTTATCTTCAGTTGCGGCCAGCAAAAAGAGCTCTGAAGAAATATAGGAGTCATTTCGCTTCTGAGCGTATTTATCACAAAGATTCAGCAGTTGTGCCGTATTCTGTGACAACTGTACATCACCGCCAGTCCCCTCAACCTGAGGCAAAGCCTCTAACGCCTTAGATAAATCCGCCCTGAATTTGGGGATGTCGACACCCAGCATCGTGAATAAGGGACGCACCGAACCGCCGTTTTGATCCAGCAGCGCCTGCATTAAATGAACCGGTTCTATGAATTGATGATCGCGCCCCAGAGCAATTGACTGAGCGTCAGCAATAGCCATCTGGAACTTACTGGTAAATCTATCGTGTCGCATCGATACTTCCTCATTTAATTTTTTCGATATATTAAATGTGGGTACTTTTTGCGCGCTTTCAAGTGACTGCGCTTAATTTCGCCAAATAATTGACGCAAATCGTGCTGCCGCCTTTTCCTTACGCCACGAATACCAGTTTATGTTATTGCGTGCCGTGCACTCTTCGCTTCTTGTAATATTCTTAACGCCTGCACGCAGACAATCATCAACTGCAATAGAAGATAAATCGGCTAACCATTTATCTGACAACGAAGTAAAGTGTTCAACATTCGATGCGTGACAGGCAACAAAGGCTTCGCGGACATCATTTCCAACGTCAAAAGACGGGGCTCCAATAGCCGGCCCGATCCAAACCCGGATATCAGCAGCTGCGGTTTGAAAATGAGACAACGCATGTTGCAAAACGCCACCCGCTAATCCTCGCCAACCGGCATGCACTGCCGCAATTTCTTTGCCATCATCTGAGCAACAAAGAATAGGCAAACAGTCTGCAGTTAATACTGCACAGACACTATTGGATGAATCGCTGTAAGCGGCATCGGCAACGGCCGATTTAAAAGGCCATTGCAAGACATTATTGGTGTGTTTTTGCTGCAGCCAGGTGACCGCTTCAGGTAACTCAAGTTCTCGTTGCAATTGGCGGCGGCGTAAAATAACCGCAGCGGGATCATCGCCCACATGCGCCGCCAGGTTGCCAAAGGCTCTGGTGGTTACTGCCGCATGAACATTTGACGGCAGTTTCCAGTCCGGAAATACAATCCCTTCATGCTTGTTTGAAACGTTCATGATCCACACGCAGCTCTTCAATCAAATATTGAAAATCCGTTGGCCGCGGAACATTAAATTCCAGCCAGTCTCCGGTAATAGGATGATGCAAACCGAGTGACGCCGCATGCAAAGCCTGACGATTAAAACCACGTAATGTTTGCAACAGGCGGCCTTCAGCTTGTTTGGGGGGTCTTGGCCGACCGCCATAAGTTAAATCGCCAACCAAAGGATGCCGGATATGCGCCATATGGACACGGATTTGATGGGTTCGGCCTGACTCCAGACGCAACCGCAGCAAAGTATGTGCACGGTAACGATCGAGTACACGGTAATGCGTTACTGCCGGCTTCCCCGATTGCACCACCGCCATATGGGTTCGCTTCGTTGGGTGTCGACCAATAGGTTGCTCAATCATCCCCCCGGCCGTCATTACGCCATTACACACCGCTTCGTACTCACGTGTAATTTCGCGATTCTGCATCATGGCTACTAACTGCGTCTGAGCAGGTACATTGCGCGCCACCACCATTAATCCGGTCGTGTCTTTATCCAAACGATGAATAATACCCGCACGCGGTACTAAGTCGAGTTGAGGGTCATAATGCAATAAACCATTTAACAAGGTCTTGTCCGGTGCACCCGCCCCTGGGTGCACAACCAGTCCGGCCGGCTTATTTATCACTAAAATATCATCGTCTTCGTACACAATATCCAGTTCGACCGGTTGCGGCTGATGTCGCTCTTCGCCTTCAATTTCCGCGTCAACAGCAACTAAGGCGCCGGCAGCCACTTTTTCTCGTGGTTTTTCGATAACTTGTGCGTCAACGGTTACTTTTCCATCAGTTATCCAGCTTTTTAACCGCGACCGAGAGTAGTCCGGGAACAAGTCTGCAAGTGCCTGGTCTAACCTTTTCCCAGCTTGAGATTCGGTAACAATGGCTTCTAATTCAATGCTTTTGTTCATATATTGGGTTTCGACTGTCAAAGCCTTTACGGCTGCGTTAGAATGCAAGAACATGCTAGTGTAACCGTTTGCCGGTGCAGCGCCAAAAAAATAAAGGGAATCCTTCATAATATGTTAAATAATAAATTAGGCCGAAGCGTCGTTTTTTCATCGGCTCTTGGATTAATGTTAGCGGGTTGTTCCAGCCAGTCCGAACAAGAGCAGGTAGCAAAGACACAAATTGAAGCCATGTATGAGCAAGCTCAGGAGAGTATAGCTAGTGGTAATTTGAACTTGGCAAAGGAACAGTTATCAGGCCTCAATAAGCGTTACCCTTTCGGCCCTTTTGCACTTCAAATTCAGTTAGACCTTATTTATCTGCATTATAAACTCGATAATACAGATGAAGCCTTAGCGGCCATTGATCGCTTTATCAGTCTGAATCCAAATCATAAGGATGTCGATTACGCACTCTACCTACGAGGCTTAGTCAATCAACGTGCTGAACACAATGCCATACATGACCTGGCCGGTGTCGACCGCTCCGACCGCGACTCATCCATGGCGCAAGAAGCATTTAAAGATTTTGCTGAATTAGTACGCAAATACCCTGACAGCGAATACGCAGCTGATGCTAAACAACGTTTAATTGCTTTAAAAAGCCGTCTGGCTAAGAAAGAGCTTGCGATTGCCCAATATTATATGGAGCGTCAGGCTTACCTGGCAGCGGCTAACCGCGCTCGTTATATTTTAAAGCATTTTTCAGATACGCCGGAAGTTGAGAACGCATTAGCGATGATGGTAGAAAGCTATGAGCAACTTGAATTGCCAGAGCTGCGTGAAGACGCAATGAAAGTGTTGCGGACTAACTTCCCCGATAGCCGGTTAGTTTCAGCCCAGTAAAGTATCGAATATAGCAGACGCGGCGATTTACACCGCGTCTTCGTTTTCCTCGCCGGTACGAATACGAATAACTCGCTCAATATCGGTGATAAAAATTTTACCGTCACCAATTTTACCTGTTTGTGCCGTTTCCATAATAGCTTCAACGCAACGCTCAACTTCGCTATCCGCAACCACAACTTCCAGTTTTACTTTAGGCAGAAAGTCGACCATATACTCTGCGCCACGATAGAGCTCGGTGTGCCCTTTTTGTCGACCAAAGCCTTTAACTTCTGACACTGTCATACCCGCAATGCCAACTTCGGACAGTGCCTCACGCACATCGTCTAACTTAAACGGCTTAATAATGGCTTCAACTTTTTTCATCAGTACTTGTCCTATTGACCTTGTCGCTGTAATTCATGGCGATAGTGACTGGTAATGGGGTAACGACGATCTTTACCAAAGTTACGTGGCGTCACTTTAGGTCCAGTCGCAGATTGCCGACGTTTGTATTCATTCAGATCGACCAGACGAATCACCCGGCGTACGTCTTCCTCTGAAAAACCAGCGGCAATAATATCGGTTACCGACCAGTCTCTCTCTACATACAATGCCAGAATGCGATCCAGATCGCTATAGTCTGGCAGGGAATCCGAATCGACCTGATCCGGAGCCAATTCGGCCGAAGGAGGCCTGTCTATTACTCGCTGAGGAATACAGGCACCACGGGTATTACGAAACTCAGACAATTGATAAACCAGCAGTTTAGGAATATCTTTAATTGGCGCGAAGCCGCCGCACATATCGCCGTAAAGGGTTGCATAACCCACGGCCATTTCGCTTTTATTACCCGTCGCTAACACCAGTGAACCGGTTTTATTTGATAAAGCCATCAGCAAAACACCACGGCAGCGTGACTGTAAATTTTCCTCTGTGGTATCTGTTTCGGTTTCGCCAAACAACGGCGACAATTGCTTTATAAACTCGTCAAACATGGGTTCAATAGGCACAACGTCGTAACGAACTCCTAAAGTTTTAGCTTGTAGCTCGGCATCTTCCAGGCTCATATCGGAGGTATAACGAAATGGCATCATCACCGCATGGACTTTATCGGCTCCTAACGCATCATTGGCTATCGCTAAAGTCAACGCTGAATCAATACCGCCCGACAAACCAAGCGCAACGCCGGAAAAACCATTTTTAGTCACGTAATCTCGTACGGCTAATACCAGTGCGTCGTACACATGAGCCAGGTCATTTTGTTCCGGCTGAGCATCAAATTCGCTGCAGGTAACACGATTATCTTCGTAAGTTACTGATGCGGTGGTCATCTGGCAATGTGGCAGCTCAGCAACAAGCTCACCTTGAGCATCGATAACTAGCGAGTGACCGTCAAACACCAATTCGTCCTGAGCGCCACAATTATTCAAATACAAAATGGGTTTACCCGCTTCAGCGACACGTTGCTTCAGCACCCCCAGGCGTTGCTCATGTTTATTAAGCTCATACGGAGAGGCATTCATTGATAAAACCAGGTCAATGTCATCGTCCAGCAACTGCTGCAGTGGCTGTGGGCTCCATAAGTCCTCGCATATTTGCAGACCGATACGGACCCCCTGCCATTCAAATACCTGGCTCTGGTGGCCGGGAATGAAATAGCGCTGCTCATCAAAAACACCGTAGTTCGGCAAACGTTGCTTAAAATAACGCAACAAACATTCACCACGATGCAAAACCGACATAGCATTAAACAACTCTTCACCCACAGCCTGAGGGTGGCCAACGATAACGACACAATCAGAGGCCGCCGCGCTAATTTGTTCAACCGCATTGTCTACCGCCTGATGCAAATCTTCGCGGAATAATAAATCTTCCGGCGGATAACCGGTAATAGCCAGCTCCGGGAAAACAATAATGTCGTGTTGTTCACCCTGCTCACGCAAGGTTTTTAAAATTAAGGCGGTGTTGTTATGAATGGCGCCAACCGTAAAGTCCAGCTGTGCCAGGCACAATGAAAGTTTTGCCATAACTGCTCAGTCCAAATTTGCCATTGCCGATATCGGCCCGAATGGTGGCGAATGATATAGCAGCCCGGGCCAACGCGCAAATGATGGATTAATAACGAAGGTCATCAGGAATGTCTTTATCCGTCGGTGGCTTCTTCGGACGTTTCGCCTGTCCCTGTTTAAACATTCTCAACTGATAAACGTAAGCAAGAACTTGAGCTACCGCTATGAACAATCCTTTTGGAATTTCTTGTTCCAAATCAGTCGTATGATAAATGGAGCGAGCCAGTGCCGGGGAAGCCACCAAAGGAATTTCATACTCCAGCGCAATTTCGCGAATTTTCGCCGCTGTTTCATCGGTTCCTTTAGCCAGCATTACCGGAGCTTGTACGCCACCATCATCATACTTTAATGCCACAGCGTAATGGGTCGGGTTGGTCACCACTACATCAGCCTTAGGTACTTCTTCCATCATTCGACGATTTGCCATTTCCATTTGTAAGCGACGAATACGACTTTTAACCTCGGGACTCCCTTCAGTATCTTTATGTTCGTCCTTAACTTCCTGTTTGCTCATTTTCAAGTCTTTATTATGCTTCCAGAGCTGAAATGGGGCATCAATAACAACTATCAGAAAAATAGAACAGCACAGCAGCAAAAACATCCAGAGAAGGGTATCTAACGCGTTACCAATCATGGTCGGCATTTGACCCATCGACATCTGCAGAATGTCGACAAATTGCCACTTCAATAAGAAAAAAGCAGAAACAGCCACTACCATGAACTTGGCAATGGCTTTGACCAGCTCTACCAATGCCTGAACACCAAACATCCGTTTAAAGCCGTTAAGCGGACTCATGCGGTTAAACTTGGGTGCCATTGCCTGAGCAGAAAAGTTAATTCCGCCAAGCCAACTGTTCCCGAAAAAAGTGAAAACCACAATAAAGGCAAAAATAGTCAACATTGGCCACATCACTTCACCAAAGGCTATCGCTAAGGCATCATAAATTTTAGTGGTGTCAAAAGCTTGCTGTCGGTCAATGGTGAACATCGTTTCAAACACATTGCGAACGCCCAGATATAAAGCCCGACCAAACCAGAAAAAGGCAACTGCAGCACTGACCAGCACAAACGCGGTCCCCATTTCCTTAGAGCGGGCAATTTGCCCTTTTTCACGAGCCTGCTGTTTTCGTCGCTCCGTGGGGTCTTCAGTACGTTCCTGATCAGTCTCCGCCATACTTATTGCCTTGTATCAGAGAGAATCGATTTAAGCGCATTGACTGCCTAGTATTTCACACATGGTTTGTACAACACGTGCCCACTGGTTTTCAAAATGAAAAATAAAGCCCCCCATGGTCAGCCACACAACCACAAGACCACTCACCATGGTGATGGGGAAACCAATTGCAAAGATATTTAACTGTGGAGCTGCGCGGGTCATAACACCGAAGCTTAAGTTAATCAGCAATAGCGCAATAACACCCGAAAGCATTGCAGCTAAAGCAGCGGAGAACATATAGACACCCCACTCCGCGACCGCGAATAAAGCGTCGGCATCCAGCCCGGTCATGCCGACTGGTATTGCATCAAAACTGGCAACGACCATATGAATCATTAATAAATGACCGTCGAAAGCCAAAAAAACCAAACTTGCCAACATTAAGAAGAACTGGGCAATAACCGGTACTTGCTGACCGTTGGTAGGGTCCACCATAGAGGCGAAACCAAGACCAATTTGCATGGCGATAATTTGCCCGCCTAACACAAATGTTTGTAAGAACAAAATAGAAAGCAAACCCAGCGCAACCCCTATGACCACTTGTTGCGCTGTGACCAAAAAACCTCCCACCGACATCATTTCAACGCCGGGGTTCACTTCTGGTAAAGCCGGTGAAACCGCCATAATAATGGCTAAGGACAAAAAGATTTTTACACGAGAATTAACAATGGTACCGGAGAATAGCGCCATGCTCATTATCATAGAAGACACCCGGGTCAATGGCCACAGGTGCTGTTCTAACCATTCAAGCAGAACAGAAGTGACCAGATCCATCAGCCGACCACTTCAGGTATCCGGTTAAACATCTCAATAGTGAAATCCATCACGGTTTCCGTCAGGAAGTGACCACCAAGACCAATAACCGTAAGAGTGACTAATAAGCGAGGTAAAAAACTCAAGGTCTGTTCGTTAATCGATGTTGCCGCCTGAAAAACCGCAACAACTAAGCCGACCAGGAGCCCGGGGACAATGATAAAGGCCACCATAATGACAATGGTTTTCAGCGCTTCCTGAAAAATATCGAGAAACATTTCTGGTGACATAATGCCTCCTAGACCCCGAAGCTTCCGGCCAGGGTACTCATTGTTAAACTCCAGCCATCGACCAACACAAACAGCATCAATTTAAACGGCAGGGATACAATCATGGGTGACAACATCATCATACCCATGGCCATGAGAACACTGGCGACCACCAAGTCAATGATCAAAAACGGAATAAACAGCATGAAACCTATTTGAAATGCGGTCTTGAGTTCAGAGGTAATAAAAGACGGAATGAGTACCGACATCGGCACATCCTCCGGCTCCTCAACCCCTTCTGTTCCGGATATTTCTACAAAGGTTTCTAAATCAGTTAGCCGTGTTTGCGCCAGCATGAAGGCTTTTACCGGCGCTTTCGCTCTGTCGACAGCTTCCATCGACTGAATTTCTTCATTTAAGTAAGGTTGTAAGGCTTTGTCGTTAATTTCATTTAATACGGGCGTCATAATAAAAAAGCTTAAAAATAACGCGATACCCAATAACACCTGATTAGAAGGTGATTGTTGCAAACCAATAGCCTGGCGCAAAATAGCCAAAACGATAATAATTCGGGTGAATGAGGTCATCATAATGACCATAGCGGGAATGAAGGTCAGTGCCGTCATTATCGCCAGAATTTGCAGCGTCACCGAGTACTCTTCGCTGCCATCCGGGTTTGTTTTTACCGTAACCGCGGTAAGATCCTGCCAGGCAAAAGCTTGTTCAGGCAGCAAACACAAAACGGCTAAAATACTCAGCAACAACCAACGGTTCATTGTTCTTGTTTTCCTTTCAGGTTGATATCGTCAGGGAGTTCTTTCAGGCACTCTATTCGTTGTTGGGTAACGCCAAGCAATAACTTCTGCCCGCCAACGTCAACAATCACTAACCGCTCTTTGGTTCCTAAAGATACGCTGCTCAGTACTTTCATGCCAGACGCGCCCTGAAACTTCAAATTGAAGCGCTTTAACAGCGAAGCCAAAACCACGATCACCACTAAAACGGCAAAAAGCGCCAAAACCATGGCGCCTATGTCATTGCCCGAAATAAGGCCAGCCTTTTGTTCTGCTTGTGCAACAGAAGGTAACAGCAGCAAACTAGCGAAGCTTGCGAATACGTTCAATCTGACTAATAACATCGGTTAAGCGTATCCCGAATTTATCATTAACAACAACCACCTCGCCATGCGCAACCAAGGTGCCATTAACCAAAACGTCCAATGGCTCACCGGCAACCCGTTCCAGCTCAACCACTGACCCCTGGTTTAATTGCAGCAAATTACGAATACTAATTTGGCTACGACCCACCTCCATTGAAATGGTAACCGGAATATCAAGAATGGCATCCAGCTTGTGTTTTTCTTCTTCGGTAACGGGCTTATCTTCGCTTAGCTCTTCTAATTCAGCTGCTTGCACGTTATCCATACCAGAATGACTGGACTTTTTCTCAGCGTTTTCATCCGCTTTTGATTCACCACTTTCTTCATCCTCAGCAGATTCCTGTTCAGCCATTGCTGCTTCCCAGTCATCCATATCTTTATCATCATTACTCATGTTGCAACCTCACTTTCTCAAGCAGCAATTATTATAAATCAATATCTTCTTCCAGCTGTTTTAGCTCAGCATCACCACCAATTCGGCGACCGCCACGCGTCAACATGTGGATATCTGACTTAACTGTTTCCGGACGCCTAATCTTTTCCGAAACTTTCAACGCCACGTTGTCTCTTGAGCGTCCCATTTTCGCATGGAAACTGGGTAAATCTTCAATCAACACGGTAACATTATCCGGTAATTCAAGCGGGATAACATCGCCCTCTCGCAAATCCATCACTTCGCGTAAAGACATTTCGGTTTGCGCCAGTTTAGCGATCATTTCTACCGGAACGTCCATAATTTCGTCGCGTAGAGCTTTGCTCCAGCGCATATCGGTGTCTTCTTTATCAGACTGAACACCGGCATCCAGCAATTCGCGGATAGGTTCAAGCATGGAATAAGGCAGAGCAATGTGGAAATCTCCACCGCCACCATCCAACTCAATATGGAATGAGCTAATCACGATAACTTCGGTCGGACTGACAATATTCGCCATTGACGGGTTAACTTCAGAATCCAGGTATTCAAAACCCACATCCATAACCGGAGCCCAGGCTTCTTTGTAATCTTCGAAAATCAGCTTCAGCAACATCTGAATAATGCGTCGCTCAGTTGGCGTAAATTCCCGCCCTTCAATTTTCGCATGGTAACGCCCATCGCCACCAAAGAAGTTATCGACCAAAATAAAGACCAGACGCGCCTCCATGGTGATCAACGCCGTCCCCTTTAACGGCCGGAAACGCACCATATTTAAGCTGGTTGGAACGAACAGGGTGTGTACGTACTCACCAAATTTAATCATCTGGACACCGTTAATCGACACCTCTGCAGTGCGCCTCATCATGTTAAATAAGCTGACCCGCATATGGCGGGCAAAACGCTCATTAACAATTTCCAGCGTTGGCATGCGCCCTCGGACAATTCTATCTTGCGATGAAAAGTCATAATCGAGCGCATCCTCAGAGGCGGGCTCTTTCTCTGTGTCCTCTTCTTCAACGTCATCAACACCGTGTAAAAGCGCATCAATTTCGTCTTGGGATAGTAAGTCACTCACAGCCATAATAGCTCACTTATTGCATTACCAAGCTGGTAAATAAAACCTGTTCCACAACTGGGTTGCCGGTCACGTCTTCCAGCGCCGTGCGAACTTCTGCCAAAGCCAGCTCACGCAGTTGCCCTTTTCCCTCAGCTCTCTTTAGTTTGTCTGCTGTTGACGACGAAAATACTTCATGCAAGGTTCCTTCGATTAACGGAATATGCTTTTTCGCCAGTTCCTCATTTTGCTCACCGCGAACCATAAGTTGGGCTTTAATTTGCACCGTTCGTTCACGCGAGTCACCCGGAACAATAAACACGAAAGGTCTCGGCATTCCGACATACAGCGCATTGCCAACTTCCGGACGCGGCGATGACGACGGCGCTGTTGAATCACTTTCGCCGGACGCTGTCTGTTGCTGGGTCGAAGACCCTCCGAACAGCCATAAAACCAACACTACCGTAATGATTAAAACAACACCGATAATGCCGAACAGGATAATTTTCTTCTTTTTCCCGCCGGTTTTTTCTTCCGTTTGTTCAGCGTCTTTATCGTCCGCCATGTTCTATTTCCTGTATTCTCGTTCTCAGACAGTTACTATAGCTTGATAGCTAATTGAGTTATACCGTTTCAAACATAGAAATCAACTTGGCCATCAACAACAACCTGGCCTTGATCTAAAGCAATTTCACTTTCTACCGCCCAGTCTTCAGACGTTTCAGCTGCCCCCGACTGCCCACCGGCCGTTCGCTCACCTTCTCTACTTTGCTCGCCAACCTGAGTATCCGACAGGCTAATACCTTGCTGCTCGAGCATCTCACGCAAGCGCGGCATCGCCGTTTCTACGGCATCTCTGGCCTGCGCACTTTGCACCTGAAACTGCACTGAGGCTTGCTCGCCATTCATGTTAACGCGAATTTGAACACTCCCCAGTTCCGGCGGATCCAGACGAATATCTGCACGCTGAATATTCCGGCTCATCATAATATTGATACGTTCTTGCAGCTTCTGTGACGCCTCTGTTTGTTGAAGCTCTAATGGTCGCTGCAAAGCTTGTAATGTATTTGCCTGTCCGGATTCATTAGCCGTTACCGTCCCCTGTGACGTTGACACCATTTGCCCCTGTATTGCCCGCGCCGCAGTGGCATCTGTCAGCGCATCGGTATTATTGCGGAAGACCGGCCCCTGCTGAGCCGAATCAGACACTTTGGTTTCGGCTTCAACCGGCGCATTTGAGCCAGTCAGTTTATTCAATTGTTGCTTGACGTCATCGCTCTTAGCAGCACTTACGTCGGTTTCTGATTTTTCTTTACCCGTTGTTTTTGTATTTGTCGTACTAATTACCGGTTCTGCCGCTTTTTCAGTACTTCCGCTTTCGCGGCGACCCTTTAACAATTGTTTTACTTCAGCCAATAATTGTTCCGCTTTGGCCAACGGCTCTTTACTCAAAGTTTGAGACTTATCGGTATCGTTATTCTGACTGGCTAAAATTTGACGAAGTTCAGCAGTAAACTGTTGCAATTTTTTCTGCTCATTCAAACTTAGGTCACTATTTTCACCTTTAGACTGTTGTACTGAAACCTGTTGCTCCAGTTGTTTAAGCAAAGTCACTAATTCTTCAGAGCGTTGCGGGTTTTGCTTGCCGTTATCCACTGATAACTGCGCAATAGCCCGATCAGCCGCTTCATTCAATGCCTGGGTGAGTGCTTTCTCATTACCCACTAGTAACTTATCGGCATCTTCTTTGGGCAACATAGGTTCAAGCAAGTTAACAATAAACTTACCGGCGTTTTCAACCGCGGCATCGGGTTTCTTGCCCGACTCAACAGCTTGTATCATCTGTTGCAGTTTAGCCTGCAATGCTTGTTTATCATTTTCGCTCATGCCAGCTAACAGTTGATCGGCAAACTTCTGCCGCTCAGCATCCGTCATCACCGGTTCACTGTCGCCGTCACTTGCTGAATCTAACTTCGCTAATAACGCCTGCAGCATTTCCGACAACTGCTTATCGTCTAATTCAAGTTCACTGCCTTCGGTCTCAATTCGCGTTTCTTCAAGAGTAATTGCCGCGTCTTCAGTGTTTACATCGGCGGTTTCCTGCTTCATTTGTTGCAGCAGCTCCCATAAATTCCGGGTGACGGGTTCACCGACATTTTTGCGATCGATATCCCCCCCCTTACCTTCACTAGTGTCCGACTGATGCGCCTCTATCCTGGCGGCCAATTGTTGCAGCTCCTTATCACCGGAGTTTTGCTTTAACATCAACCGCGAAAATTCACTGCTATCGCCTTCAGCGGTCTTCAATGATAAGTCTTTGCCCTTACCCAGGCGCGCAAAGGTATCGGAGGATTCGGTTAAATTGAGCAGCTGTTGCATAATTTTTTTCCTGAATTAAGTGCCTATTGACGCTTCGCTTAATCTTCTTGCTCAATAAGCAAGCAATTTTTGTTCCAACTATTTCCTGTCACGAATAAATCGCTGACTGCTAAAGTCATCGAGGTTTTTCTGCTCCTTCCTGGCCTCAACTTTTTGCGCGCGCTTCTGCCTTTCTTTAATTAAGAAATTCACCGACTCGCGTTTACGTCGCTGGGCCAGCCAGCGCTGTTTGCGTTGCTGTAACACTTGTTGCAATTTAACAATGTCATGATGCAACTGCTCTACACCTTCATCCAGCTTTCCGACAAAAGCGTGATACTGACCAACCTGTATTGAAGCAATACCGCTCTGGCCGCGTTGCTGCAGCTGATTCAGATAATCGAGTCGATATTTTGACATACCGTCCAGACGCATTTGTTGTTCCTGCACTTGCTGCTGCACCTGGACAAAATCCTGAACCGCTTTCTCTTCCCGCCGTTGTTCCAACTCAAGCAGCATTTGCAACTGTGTCAAATCAGCCATAAATTACAGGCCTCCGGCTGGCGATTGTTTTTGATTCGGATTCAGTAATTGGTTAAGTAGCAATAAACTTTCATCATAACTCACAATCTGTTGCATCTTTTGCTGCAAAAACTGGCTCACCCGGGGTTGCATGGCAATGGCCTGATCAATCGCAGCATCACTGCCCCGTGTGTACGCGCCGATAGAGATAAGATCGCGGTTACGACGATAGTTCGAATACCATTGCCTGACCTGAATGGCCTGTTGCATATGCTCTTCTGAAACGACCTGCGGCATAACCCGGCTGATCGAGCTTTCTATATCTATCGCCGGGTAATGTCCGCTGTCCGCCAACTCGCGGCTTAAAACAATGTGTCCATCCAGTATTGCCCGGGCAGAATCTGCAATCGGGTCCTGTAAGTCATCGCCTTCGGTTAATACTGTATAAAACGCCGTCACTGAGCCCTGCCCGTCGCCGCCGTTGCCGGCTCGTTCAACCAAAGCCGGCAGCTTAGCAAACACTGAAGGCGGGTAGCCTTTCGTTGCCGGCGGCTCACCCACAGCTAATGCAATTTCCCGTTGCGCCATGGCATAGCGGGTCAATGAGTCCATTAACAGCAATACATTCAGCCCTTGATCACGAAAATACTCCGCCACCTGGGAGGCAGTTTCACAGCCGCGCAAACGAATTAACGGGGACTGATCGGCCGGAGCAGCAATAACCACCGCTTTTTCACGACCCTCCTCACCCAAAATTTCTTCAATAAACTCTTTAACTTCACGGCCACGCTCGCCTATCAAACCCACCACAATGACGTCTGCGGAAGTTCCCCGAGTCATCATGCCCAACAACACACTCTTACCGACACCACTACCGGAAAACAAGCCCATTCGCTGACCTTGCCCCACGGTTAAGCAAGCGTTTATTGCGGTTACACCAACGTCCATAGGTTGTTTTACCTGGCGTCGATTTAACGGATTCATGGGTTTGCTGCGGTAAGTTTTACCGTCAGAAAAAATAGGGCCTTTGTCGTCGAGAGGCTCGCCGCGTGCATCAATAACCCGCCCTAGCAGCTCCATACCCAAAGGTAATTGATTCTTTCGGTTCAGCGGGCGTACTTTAGCACCCGGTATTACACCCTGGGCATCTTCTGTTGGCATTAAATAACTAATGTTTCCCTGAAACCCTACCACTTCGGCTTCAATATCGCCGCTGTCAGCTTCAACCGCCACGCTCGACCCAATCGGTGCCCGACAACCCACCGCTTCAAACATCAAACCAACCACACGCGTTAAATAACCGGATACCGCCACCGATGGTTTCTGAATCCGTTCCCGCTTTTTGCGTAATTGTTCAACCAGGCGTTCAGAAGCACTCATGGGTTACCCTTTTAATTTGGAAAATACGTCTTCCATGCGGCTGCTCAGGGTGTAATCAATCGTCGAACTTTCGGTAGTAACGCGGCAACCGCCAGGTTCCAGTAAATCATCTTTATTCAGCAGCCAGCCTTTTTCTTTCAACTGATCATCGTCATAGATTGTTTGCAGCAGGGTTAAATCCTCTTCGCTAAGATGGATGATGACCCGTTGGTCAGTCACAGGCAGAACGGTTATAGCCTCATGTACCGCATTAACCACTAACTCTTTCGAGTTTTCCGCCACGTCCAGACAAATCACGCGCGTTAATTCGGTCACCATTTCAATCAATTCTTCCTGAACCGAGTCGGTGATCCGCTCATTGGGCCTGGACAAACTTTGTAATAGAGCACTCAACTGCTGCTGTTGTTCTTGCATCGCTTCTTTGCCGGCTTCTACCCCTTGCTGTTCACCGGCTTCATACCCTTCTTTTTTACCCGCTTCGTAGCCCTCGTCGTGGCCTTTTTTAAGACCTTCACTGCGACCTTCATCAAAGCCTTCTTTATAGCCTTCTTCGCGCGCAGCCTGACGAATTTCCTCCAACTGTTCTGCCGTTAGAGGCTTAAGTTCCTCTTCTTCTTCATTATCGGCTTCCGGCGGCTCATACTGCCAACGGCGGGGCTTATTTAACGCATTCTTCTGAGAACCCTGTCTGAATTCTTCAGATGTCATGTCCGGTAAATCCCAACGATGGGTTACGTGTTTGTCATCGGTCATTATACGCTAAGCCCTTATAAGAATTCGTCACCGCCACCACCACCAAGCATAATTTCACCGGCGTCAGCCAGGCGCCGTGCGGCAGCAAGAATATCTTTTTGTGCCACTTCCACGTCACTGATACGAACAGGCCCCATAGCCTCGAGATCGTCACGCAACATATCGCCGGCACGTTTAGACATGTTCTTAAAGATTTTCTCCTGAACACCTTCGTCCGCGCCTTTCATGGCTTTCTGTAAAACTTCACCCTCAACTTCACGTAGCAAGCTCTGAATCCCCCGATCGTCCACTTCGACCAGGTTTTCGAAGACAAACATCAGATCCTGAATATTCTGACTCATCTCTTCATCTTGCTCGCGGATAGAGTCCATCAACTGACTTTCAACATTGGTATCCAGGTAATTCATAATATTGGCAGCTGCTTTCAGACCACCCATCTTCGCAGCCTGAGCACCCGCCTGACCGGCAAATTGTTTTTCCATAATTTCGTTGAGTTCTTGCAGTGCCGCTGGCTGAACTTCTTCTAAGTTAGCGATGCGCATCATCAAGTCCAGACGCACTTTTTCCGGGAACTGCGCCATAATTTCGCCGCTCTGCTCAGGGTCGAGATAAGACATAACAATGGTCTGAATCTGCGGGTGCTCGTTACGGATAATGGTCGCGACTTGTTTGGAGTCCATCCACTTCAGTGAGTCCAGACCTTTTGAGCCGCTACCCATCACAATCTGTTCAATCAGGTTACCGGCTTTATCTTCACCCAGAGCTGAGGTCAGTGCTTTACGCACAAACTCGTCACTCTTGAAGCCAATGTTAGTGAACTTCTGAATCTCGTCCAGGAACAAGTGGTGCACAGCATTCACTTTATCCTGATTAAAGTCTTCCAGGCTCGACATTGCCGTACCCACTCTCTGCACTTGCTTCGGTTCCAAATGCTTCAGAATTTGGGCGGCATCTTCTTCTGACAAACTGAGTAACAAAATAGCCGCTTTTTCGACACCCTCTAACGTATCGACATCAAAATCAACTTTGCCACCCTGGGCTTTCATCTCTTGATCAGGCATCTTCGTTCAACCACGCTTTAACCACTTGTGAAGACAGTTCAGGTTCATTGGCAACCAACGCCCGAACCGCTTTCAGCAAATCCTCATCTTTGTGCAGATCGGGTAATTGCAGGCTGCCATCAGCACCAAACCCAACTGCACTCTCATCAAATTGTGAGGATAGCAGATCAATGGTTTCATCGCCCATTGATTCCTCATCCATGAAGGCTTCAGCATCATCTTCAACGCCCGATTCTGGGTTCATCAGTTTCTTCAGCATTGGCCGAACCACCGCCAGAATCAGTACTATGATAACCGATGCCCCCATCACCAGACGGAAAGCACGCCAGAACCAGGGCTCTTCCCAGACAGGCACTTCGCCAGTACCTAAATCCGGCAGTTGAGCAAAAGGCACTGACACCACTTCGATGCTGTCCCCCCGGTTAATATCAAAACCTAAACCGCCTTGTAACAAACGACGAATGTTCGCCATTTCTTCCGCGCTGGCAGCCTGTGGCTGATTTTCACCGGCCTCGTTCGTTATCAATTTTTGATTAACGGCAACTGACACACTTAAACGCTCAATCGTTCCAGTTTGATTCCGCGTATAGGTGACCGAGTTATCAAGCTCGTAATTGCGGGTCGCTTCGCGATGGCTACTGCCAGTTCCGCCGCCGCTGGCAGAACCCTCACCGGCTTCCTCGGGAATGTCAGACTCCAATGGCGGTTGGTTGGTCAAGGCACCGGGAATTCCGCCAATTGCGCTACCTACCGAGCGATTTTCTACCGTCATTTCACTGCGAATGGCGGGCATATCAGGATTAAACTGACGCTGAGTTTCTTCGCGCTGAGTAAAATCCATGGTCACATCAACTTGGGCGGTGTAATTGTCATACCCCAGTACAGGAATCAAAATGCTGTCTATTTTTTCCAGATATTTTTCTTCACGTTTTTGTTCAATTTGGTATTCGCGTGAACTCTGTGCCGCTAATGCACTTTGCGAGCCAGAGTTAAGCAAACGCCCGGCCTGATCAGTTACAGTAACCTGTTCGGTGTTCAGACCCGTAACCGAAGACGCAACCATATCAACAATTGATGCGATTTCTTCCTCACTTAATGAGGTTCCGCCACGCACATTCAGCATGACCGATGCTTTGGGTTGCTTTTCCCGGCGGGCAAACACATTTTCTTTTGGAACGGCAAGCAACACCTGTGCTCCCGACACTTTCTTAATTTCTTCAATCGCCCGCGCCAGCTGCACTTCACGGGAGTGAATGAGTCGCTCGCGCTCCAAACGTTGACTGACTCCAAAACCTGGTTCGCTCATTAATATTTCAGAACCGTTACTGCTTGAATTGCCATAGTCCACGCCGGCACGAGTTAACTGTAGCTTAACGGCTTCGTAATTTTCGTCCGGAACCGACACCGTATTGCCACTCACCTGGTATTCAATGCCATTGGCGTCCATGTAATCGAGCGTACTGATCAACTCCTGGGTTTCCAGTTTACCCAGCGGACGGTACGTTGATTCTTGCGCCCACAACATAATGAAAACAGCAATTGCAACGCAGATAGCCAACGCTAACACGACAATGACCTGACGCAGCATGTCAAAATTACCCAGCATGTTCATAATGCCGGCCTTTCCACCGCCGTCTTCATTGCCTGCGCTGTTGCTGTCCGGTAAATCGGTATCTTGTACCATTAGGTCTGTTGATTCAGCCACGACTCATATCTCCAGTGCTGCTGCGGTTATACCGGCATTGACATAATTTCTTTGTACGCATCGACAACTTTATTGCGCACCTGAACCGTTGCCTCAAATGCAATACCTGCTTTTTGGCTGGCAATCATGGTCTGCTCCAGAGTGACATTGGGGTCACCAAGCTCCATGCGTGTTTTTAGATCACCTGAGGTTTGTTGCAGTTCATTGACGTTATCCATTGCATTTTTCAGCATATTGGAAAAGTCAGCCTGAGCAGTATTGCCTTGCAGGGCATTAACATTCGCTGGCTGGTCACGCTGAGAAGCCTGCGTCGCCATCGACTGTAATTGTTGGTAAAGTGCGTTTGCTTCCACTTTCATAACTAACCCCGTCAAAAATTCATCAGTGACCGTATTTAAGGTTAACTATGCAAACTAAATGCCAAGTTTCAGGTAGTGTAAAAAAAGCCCTGAAAAACAGGGCTGGCAGAGTTTCGGGGGTATCTCAAACAAAACTCAGGAGCCAGTCAGAGTCAGCCCCTGTTCACGAATTTTCGCTAATTTATAACGTAAGGTACGGGGACTTATCCCCAATTCGTCAGCAACCGGCTGACGTTTACCCTGGTGGCGTTGCAGCGCCTCTTTGATAATTTGGTACTCTTGGTGAAACAGCGATTCATCCAGGTTTTCCGATTTATCGTCAGCAGCATTCACTTGTTCCGGAAACACACGGCTAGATTCAGCCACGTCGTTCAGTTCCAGCATCAAGTCACCGGGATGGATCTCTCCCTCACGATGCAGAACTAGCGCTCGTTGCACCACATTTTCCAATTCGCGCACATTACCGGGCCACGAATAGCCCTGTAATTGCTGTACTGCGGCTGCCGAAAAAATGACAGGCGTTTTAATACCAGAACGCTGCTTATGCCGCTGCAATAAATTTTCAGCTAAAGGAAGAATATCCGCTGGTCGTTCTCGCAGAGATTTCCAGTGCAGCGGAAACACGTTCAGACGGTACATTAAATCTTCCCGTAGCTGTCCTTCGCGCACGGCTTGTTGCAAATTCCGGTTAGAGGTCGCTATTAAACGTATATCAAGCTGTATGGTTTTCCGTGACCCGAGCCGCTCTACCTGACGCTCCTGAATAACTCGCAGCAGTTTTGCCTGCAAATGCAGGGCCATTTCAGTCACTTCGTCCAGCAACAGGGTTCCGCCCTGTGCCAACTCAAACTTACCGGGAGATGCCTGATTAGCACCGGTAAAGGCGCCTTTCTCGTACCCGAATAACATAGATTCCAACATGTTTTCAGGTATCGCCGCGCAATTAATGGCAATAAAAGGTTCGTCAGCACGATCAGAGTGCTGATGAATATAACGTGCCAACACTTCTTTACCGGTACCACTGGGTCCGGTCACCATGACACTGGCATCACTGGCTGCAACTTTGCGTGCCATATTAAGAATAGCCTGACTCGACTCTGCCTCTGCAACCGGTTCAATGTCGTTAATTGCGCCTTCGGGCAAGTAACGCTGCACCAATGTCTGTAACTTTTCAATTGAAAAAGGCTTGGTCAAATAATCAACCGCGCCTTCCCTCATGGCAACCACAGCATCATCAACCTTAGCAAAAGCGGTCATCATAATGACGGGAATGTTATACTGTTGATTGTTCATACTGCGCAACAGCTGCAAGCCATCAATTCCCGGCATTTGTACGTCACTGATAACCAAAGTCACGGGTTCTTTTTTCAGCGTCAGTAGCGCTTCTTCACCGTTAACCGCTTCAACACACTGACAGTCCGACAGTTCCAGCGTATCAACAATGGCTTCACGCAAGGAGATATCATCTTCCACAACCAGTACTTGTCGCTCAGCCATAACGCACCTCACTCAACAGGTTATCAGACCATTGATGTACCGGCAGTGACAGCGTAAACCGACTGCCTTTACCCGGCTGGCTCTCCCAGTCAATGTGACCGTTGTGGGCTTTTATAACGGTTTGGACAACCGCCAGACCTAAACCCGTACCATTTGACTTTTCGGTAAAAAATGGCGTGAACACACTGTCTTGCTTTTCAAGTGCAATGCCACAGCCGGCATCAATAATAGACACGCGCCAACTAGCGTCATCAGAATCCGTTTTTATTAAGACTTCCTGACCCTGCTCACTGGCATCAATTGCGTTATTAATCAGGTTTTGTATCGCCCCCGTCAACGCCGTTTGATTAACTCGTAATACCGCACCAGAACTTTCATCGAGACAATTAATTTTCACCTGGTTCTGGTCAGCGTGATTTTCGGTATTTGTCATCACTTGCTGAATCAAACTGTGAGTATTAAGCTCTTCCAGCATGGGTTGTTCACCGCTTTTGGCAAACAGCAGCATGTCATTGACCTGTTGCTCCAGTGAATGCAGTCGGGATAGCAGCTTCCCCGAGAAACGCTGTTGCTTCACAGTGGAAATAGTGCCCTGCTTCAAGTTTTGGGCATAAAGGATAGCAGCTGACAAGGGCGTCCGAATTTGGTGAGCCAGAGAGGCGACCATTTTGCCCATAGACGATAAACGCTGCAGATGACTGATACGATTTTGTAACCGCCGGGTTTCGGTTAAGTCCGTTAGGACAATTAACTGCCCCGGTTTTTCATTGACTACCGAAGTATCCAGCCGAACCCGGCGTCCGTTACGAAGAGACACCTCATGCCAGTCATCGGCTTTGGGCGCAAAAAATTCACTGACCAGCTCGCGCCACAGGTAACTTTTCAGCGGGTGTCCTAACAGGCTTGTTGCATTGTCATTGCAATAATCCACAACTCCATGACTGTCCAGTAAAATAACGGCATTAGGCATGGCATCAATAATTTGATGATAAGTGGCCATACTGACATCTCCAATTAACGACTATAGTCAAGTTAATGCAAAATAGATGCCAGAATATTTTCTATATTTATCAGTTGATTACGGAGCTTTTATGATTGTCAAAAGACTGACGTTACTGCTTTAGTCTTTCTGAATTCCATATTTTTTCATTTTCTCTACTAATGTGGTTCGTCGCATACTCAATAGCTCCGCAGCCTTAGCGACAACCCAGTCCGACTTCTCCAGAGCCTGAGCAATCATGCCTGTCTCAATTTCAGTCAGCATGTCTTTCAGGTTAACACCGTCATCCGGTAATTCAGAGTCACTGGTTTCCGGTGCCTCTTCGTCATCGGATTCATTAAAAATAGCACTGAGCGCTTCTCGTTCCAGCATTTCTTCCGGATAATCAGGGCTTGGAGCCGTATGTTCAACGTGCTGATATTTAGGCGGTAAATCGGGCACATCGACCAGACTGTCCGGGTGCATAATGGTCAAACGCTCAATCAGGTTAGTCAGTTCCCGTACATTGCCCGGCCAACGATGATACGACAATGACTCTAGTGCCCGCTCCGTAAAACGAACACCGACCCCACGTTCTTTTTTAAAACGTTGAGTCAGCTCCTGTAATAACAATGACACATCTTCCTGACGCTCCCGCAGCGCCGGAACTTCAATCGGAAAAACGTTTAAGCGGTAATACAAGTCTTCACGGAACTGACCGTCAATAATCATTTTTTCCAGTTCACGGTGGGTTGCCGCAACCACGCGCACATCAGCAATAATGCTTTTGCTCCCCCCTACCCGTTCAAAAGTTCGCTCCTGCAAAACCCGCAACAGTTTTACCTGCATAGGCATGGGCATATCACCTATTTCATCAAGAAATAAGGTTCCGCCCTGAGCCAGTTCAAAACGACCTTTTCGTGCGCCGATAGCGCCGGTAAAAGCCCCTTTTTCATGCCCAAACAATTCACTTTCGAGCAAGTCGCCCGGTATTGCCCCACAATTAACCGGAACAAAAGGCCCGTTGCTGCGTTCCGATAAATCATGAATTCCGCGGGCAACGACCTCTTTACCCGTGCCCGACTCGCCCAGAACCAGTACATTGGCGTCGGTTACAGCGACCTGCTCAATCAGCTGACGCACATGCTTCATTGGGCGTCCGTTACCAATTAACGTTTGCTCCAGCTTGCCACTACCCGGATGTCTTTTTCCAGAAGTCTTAACCGGCATTTGCTGGTGATAAGCCTGACAGTAGTGCAACATGTTCGACAAGCTGGTGTAATCAAAGGAGTCTTCTAAGGGACCAATAACATTGGCTTTTTGCAGCGCATTTTGCTGATCACCCGTGGCGCATATAAAGGGGAGGTGCGGCACATCGGCGGCTAATTGGTGTAAGTTACCCACACCGTTACCAGCAATAACACAAAGTGCCTCTGTAGCAGAAAGTTCAAGAGTGTCTGAAGGAGATATGACTTCAACGGTTTCACCAATAAAGGTTAATACCGTTTCAAAATGCTGACGACGCTCTGGTTGCTGTTCAACCAGGTAGACTATTCTTGTTTTTGTCATAGACGAGTTTACCGCAACGTCCTATTCCACATTTCCTAATACAAAGATTTCACCCGCGCTGGAAAGATACCATTGTTCCTGCCCGTTGAGAGTCCGGGACTGCGCATGCGAAACCCACTGATAGAATACATTGCGATGTACTCTCGCTGTCAATCCTCTTTGCATCAAAATGTAAGGTACACCCTGTTTCATTGTGAGTGGATGTTCAGAACTTAGTATCAGAGTATCACCGATGTTGGTGGTTAACAGCAATAATTGCTGACCATCTTGTTTTAATTGCTGCCAGTCGACAACCACAAAAGGAGTATCTTCAACCGTGATTTTAACTTTTTCTGCGGGTGTTATTAAAAAATATTCACCCTCTTCCACCACCAGTACCGACGCAAATAGTTTAACCAGCGCCTGCCGCTTTATCGGGCTGTTTTGATAAAACCAGTCGCCGTTAGTGGCAATATGGATAGGGAGCTCGCCACAATAGGGCGGGTCCCACAATTCCGTGGGCGCATGTTGATGTTTTTCTAACTCAGAAATTAAACGGTTTAACGACATAAATCGAAGTTTAATCCACCAGTTTCTTTTGTCTTAATAAATACCACAGCGTCGCTTCTGTACGGTTTGATACTTTTATGGCTTTAAATATCGCTGACAAGTGTACGCGAATAGTGCCTTCAGTAATACCCAGAATATTAGCGATCTCTTTATTTGATAAGCCCTGTGCCAGTAATTGCATAATTTCCAATTGCCGTGGTGACAAAAAGCTTTCTGCTCCACTTGACTTATCTCGGGGCTCATTCAGATGCGGGTCATCCGGAATGTAACGATCACCATTTAACAACGCCCGAATGGCCATTTTGGCCTGCTCGGCCGAACTGTCTTTGGGCAAATAGCTGCGTACGCCTACCGACAATACCTGGCGAACTTCAGAAATCGATCGTGGGCGCGTAAACAACACAATGTGTGTGCGCGGCGCCACTTTTTTCAAGCGTTGCAGCGCAGGTCGAATCTCTGCGTCCGGCAAATCCATCTCGAGAAAAATCAGATCATAATTATCGGCCGATAAATAATTTTCCGCAATCTCGAACGACTCTGCTTCATAAATTGAAGGCTGACTCGCATAATTAGTAAGAATTTGTATAAGACCGGAGCGCATAAAAAACTGCGGGTCAATAATTAGAACTTTCATCCTGAAATCCAAAATAATGATTATTCAATTAACTTTTAGCATACCTAAAATATAACAGACAGCAAGTTTTTTACAGATATCTGACCCGCAAACAGAACCCATGTTAACTGAATTAACAAAAACTTCCGGCAACGCCTAGGCGCTTGTATAGAAAAAACGCTATAGTAGCGCCTGAGTTTTCATTAACGGAGTTTTATGACTATGCGACATATTACTTGCCTGATTATCGGCCTGAGCTTATCAGCATCGGCTATTGCCGATGCTTTATATACCAACATGAAAGGCTACACCCTGACCAGCCCGGCCGGAGAACAAGCGGTATTACAAGAGTTCTCAAGTATGCTGGTTGAGAACGGAAAAATTCAGGCAATTGGCGGCGACGCTCTGGTTCAGCGTTTTACTGAAGCCGATAACACGGTCGATATGCAGGGTAAAACCGTATTCCCTGGTTTAACCGATGCGCACGGCCATATCCAGAGTCTGGGTAGCAGCTTATTACAGGTTGACCTGCGTGACACCAACTCCGTTTCTGCCGCGGTACAAAAAGTCAGAACGTACGCCGGTGAACACCCCAAAATGCAATGGATAACCGGTCGCGGCTGGAACCAGGAGCAGTGGCAGCAGAAAGTCTTTCCCACAGCGGCACACCTTGATGAAGTTGTCACCGACCGTCCGGTCTGGTTAATGCGTGTCGACGCTCATGCAGGCTGGGCAAACACAGAGGCCTTACGTCTGGCCGGCATTGATAAAGACACAGTTGCTCCGCAAGGCGGTGAAATTATCCGTGACGAACAGGGAAATCCGACCGGGGTGCTGGTTGATAATGCCATGCAATTGGTTGCGGATATCATTCCCGAGCCAACACTTGAGCAGCAGCGAGCGGCCTACGAGTTAGCGTTTCAGCATCTCATTAAATTAGGCATTACCAGCGTTCATGATGCCGGCATTAATTCCGATGAAATTTCGATTTATAAAGGACTGCAGAATCAAGGGCGCATGCCGCTTCGGGTTTATGGCATGATAGCCGCAACAGAACCGAAATTACCTCAGTTACTGGCAGAAGGCCCTTATGAAAGTAACGACCAAAAGCTAACCATTCGCAGTGTTAAAATATACGCTGACGGCGCTTTAGGCAGCCGCGGTGCGGCTTTAATAGAACCCTACAGCGATGACCACGATAATCATGGTCTGATGGTGACCTCTGAAGAGAAAATCCGTGACCTTTATGAGTTGATTATTCCACATGGTTTTCAGGTCAATACACACGCTATCGGCGACCGCGCTAATCGCATTGTACTGGATAATATGGCTGACATTTACCAAGAGCTGGGTGGCCGTAATTTACGGAACCGTATAGAGCATGCACAAATCGTTCATCCGGATGACTTAAAGCGCTTCAACGAGCTTAACCTTATCGCTTCAATGCAGCCGACACACGCAACCAGCGATAAAAACATGGCAGAAGATCGCCTGGGCTCGGAGCGCATGGTAGGTGCTTATGCCTGGCAGACATTGCTGGAGCAAGGCACCGTTGTTGCCGCCGGTTCTGACTTTCCGGTTGAACTGGCCAATCCATTTTACGGACTTCACGCCGCTGTTACTCGTCAAAGTCGCGATAACATGCCAGCTGGCGGCTGGTATGCCGAAGAGAAAATGAGCCTGAAGCAAGCATTGCGCTCATTTACTATCGATGCTGCCTACAGCGCCTGGCAGGAAAAGTCGCTGGGCTCACTTGAACCCGGTAAATGGGCTGACTTTATTGTGCTTGAACAGGACCCCTTTGCCGTCGATTCCAGTGATATCTGGCAAACAAAGGTAGAGCAAACCTATGTTGCCGGTGAACGAGTCTATTAAGAAGGATATATCAGCATGAACGATGATTTTTTATTTTCTGAAGACGAACCCGATATTGCTGAAGAAGAAATTGCAGAGCCTTATCACGTATTGATTGTTGATGATGACGAAGAAATACACACCATTACCAAAATGGCTCTGGGTGAGTTTAAACTGGATGGCCGCCCGTTAGAGTTCCATTCAGTGTATTCCGGCGAAGACGCTATTGAGTTTTTGCAGGACCATAGCGACATTGCCATGATGCTGTTAGATGTGGTGATGGAAACGGACCACGCCGGTTTGGATGTCGCACGCTGGGTCCGCGAAACACGGAAAAACCGCTTAGTCCGGATTGTTTTACGCACCGGTCAACCCGGCCAGGCGCCAGAGGAAGACGTTATAGCCCGTTATGACATCGACGACTATAAAGAAAAAACCGAGCTGACTTACCGAAAACTAGTTACTCTGATGTACTCCTGCCTGCGCGCCTATCGCGATTTGAAATCAATTGAACGTAACAAGCGCGGTCTGGAGAAAGTGATTAATGCCTCTGCCGAAGTGTTTTCCGCACGTTCAATGCAAGGCCTTTGCCAGGGAATACTTGAGCAGTTGGTAGCATTAATTACCTTATCTGACGATGCCATGTATTGCCGCATGGATTCGCTTACTGCCAGCTCCAACACTAATGAGCCTTTTGAGATCATTGGTGGAACCGGCGAATATCAGGATGCGGCCGGACAACCGGTCAAAACTGAAATTGACTGGGAAATTGTCCGCCCAATGCAACAAAACTCGCAGAATGTTGATTTTCGCATTGTTGAGGGCAACTACTACGGACTTTATAAGACCAGCAGTTCGCGTCAATATTTGCTCTTTATTCGTGGTGTTCGCGATTTATCTGAGCTTGATCAAAACCTGTTAGGTCTTTTTGTGAATAATAGCTCCATCGCTATTGATAACCTGCAAGCCACCGAAAACGAACGGCAAGCACAGCGTGAGTTGCTTTATAGCGTGGGTGAGGCAATCGAAAAACATTCCATTGATGAAATCAGTCATCATGTTAAACGATCAGCCGAAATGGCCGGCCAACTGGTTATTTTTTCGGGAGCAACACACGAGCAGGCCGAAGCCTTAAAACAGGCCGCCTCTGTGTACGATATTGGTAAAGTCTCAGTACAAATGGAATTAGCTCAACGCGCCGATGCGTTAAGCATTCACGATTATGAAGAAATCATGCAAAAAGTTATTCAGGGGCATGATTACTTAAACCAGACAGATAGCAACGTCGCAAAACTTGCCGCTGTTATTGCTCAGGACATTCATGAGCGCTGGAACGGCTCTGGCTTTCCAAACCAGAAGTCCGGCACAGATATTGATTTTAACGCTCGCATAATGAGCATCACCAGTCATTTCGATGCTTTACGCACGCAACGCAATTATCGTGACGCCGAGGAGTCAGAGGATGCCGCTGACTATCTGCTGCAGCACAGCGGTAAGTTTTTCGATCCTGAGTTGGTCGGACTGATGCTCGATAACCTGGATGCCATGGAAAAGATACGCCATCGGTACCTGGATAAACATTAACACAGCAATTAGGGAGTGGGCATGGATTTACAAACGATGCGTCGGGAATACGGGTTGGGCAGTCTGCATCGTGAGCAACTGCTGTCAGAACCGCTTAAGCAATTTGAAAAATGGATGCAGCAGGCTGTAGAAAGTGATGCGCTAAGCGACCCTACCGCAATGACATTAGCCACGGTTAATGCTCAACAGATACCCAGCCAACGAGTGGTTTTGCTGAAAGCTTATGACCATCAGGGGTTTCGTTTTTACACCAATAAAAACAGTCAAAAGGGTCAGGACATCAGCGCTAATGCTCAAACAGCTCTGCACTTTGCCTGGCTGCCATTAGAGCGACAAGTCAGTATTATTGGCAAGGCTGTACCGCTTGATGACGAAGATAACGATCGTTATTTTCATTCACGCCCTAAAGAGAGTCAGGTTGCGGCCCTTGCTTCGCAACAGAGTCGTCCGGTAGAAAGTCGCGATGTACTCGAAAGTCACTATCAGTCACTACTTAAGGAATACGAGAACACTGAGGTTCCGCGCCCGCGTCAGTGGGGGGGGTATTGTGTCGAACCACAGCAATTTGAATTTTGGCAAGGCGGCCAACATCGTCTGCATGACCGCTATCTGTACAGTAAAGATGGCGCTAACTGGCGTATTACTCGTTTACAGCCGTAGGCAGGGTCACACCACAGAATTCAGCGCAGCGTTGCAACACCTTTAACGTTGCGCTGCTGTAACGCACGCCCTTTTGCAATTGTTCCTTTTTACGCTGCTGCGCCGCTTCTCCAGGAATACGCACCGGTTGTTCCGGATCAACGGCCGCGCTTTTCCTGCTGTCTTCCAGTAAGTCATCAACCTGCTGTAAAAACATCTGTTTGTCGCCGAAGGCTTCCGGGTCAATCACCTGCACCCATACTGAATTTGCATCACCATCCTCAGTGCCCTGCCGACGGCCGTACTGACTCAGTGCCATGGACCAAATTTCACTGAATAATGTCAGGCCATAACCTTTATAACCGAGTTGCTCGCCGCCCAACGGCGCTATCGCACTGCCCGGCGTCTCAAAGAAGCTTAACGGATCATCGGTCCATTCACCGTCTGGCTTAATCAGTGCCTTATAGGGTAACGTTGTGCCGTTGGCTTTCGCCTGACGCACTTTGCCGGCGGCGGTCATCGAAAAACTGATATCACATAACAAAGGTTCATTAGAGCTGGGCACACCTACCGCAAAAGGATTGGGCGAGAACACCGCTTCTTTACCACCAAACGGCGCCACCGCACGCTGCCCCGGTGTTGAGCACATCAAACTGACGACTAAGTCCTGATCGGTGGCTATGGTTAAATACGCCGCTAACGAAGCCACATGCTGGCTGCGGCGCACAACAACGGTTCCGGTACCCGCCTGCTTTGCCATTTCACACGCCGAGTCAATGGCCTGCGGCACCACATAGGGTCCGGGCAGGAATTGGGCATCCCAGTTAGCCACGGCAGCCCGTTCACTCAGCACTACCGGCTCTCCTTTCGGCAGACTTTTACCGTTGTGCAGCCATTGGCAATTGTTTAACAGCCGGATTAATCCATGAGTGCTAAACCCTAGCAAGTCACCTTCCAGCAGGTAGTAACTGACATTACGCGCTACTTCACCCGAAGCCCCTGCTTCGGTTAAACAGGCACATGCCCAGTCCGATAATTCCGAATAATCAAAACGTACAACATCAGTGCTCATGAAATTTCCTCTTGGTCACGGCCTGTAGGTCGTTTAAGCTACGCATAAGACATTATCAAGGAGTAAAGATTGTGTCATCTGTAAACACAATAAACCGTATCGCCATTATCACCAGTGGTGGTGATGCTCCTGGCATGAATGCCGCTATCCGCGCCGTGGTTCTGGCTGCGGAAAACTATGGTATTGAAGTGCTGGGCTTTCGCCATGGCTATGAAGGGCTGCTGAATAACGACTTTGTAAAGCTGGATCGCGCCGATGTTGAGCACATTTTGCAATATTCCGGCACCATTATTAAAAGCGCTCGCAGCGAGCGTTTCAGAACCGAGGAAGGCGCCACGGAAGCAGCAACCAATTTAGATGCGCATCAAATTGACGCCTTTATTGTGATTGGCGGCGACGGCTCGTTCCGTGGGGCTGAACATTTAGCCAACTTTTGGAAAGGCCCGATTATTGGTATTCCGGGAACCATTGATAATGATCTCTTTGGCACCAATAACACTATTGGCTATGACACAGCAGTAGAAACCGCTATGGATGCGCTGGATAAAATACGGGACACGGCTGAAGCCATGGATCGTGTTTTTATTGTCGAGGTTATGGGCCGCAATGCTGGTTACATCGGCATTAGCAGTGCCCTGGCCTGTGGTGCCGAACGGATGATTTTACCCGAGCTGCAAAAAGATAAGCCATTAACGGTGGAGGCGCTGGTTAAACACATTGAATCGGTACAACGGGTTCGCGGCGATTCCAGTTACGTGATGGTGTTATGCGAAAACCAGTGGCCCGGTGGCGCAGTGCGACTGGCGGAACAGCTTGAAGACAGGCTTAACTTACCCTGTCGACCTTGTTTGTTAGGTCACGTTCAGCGTGGTGGCCGACCCACTGCTATGGATAGAATTTTAGGTACCCGATTGGGTGTGCATGCAGTTGAACTGGTGCGTCAGAATAAAACCGGCGTTATGGCCGGGGTTACCGCAAATGAGCTCAGCGAAACGCCTTTAGCTGATACCTGGACAAAGCGTAAGAAACTGAGCGAAGAGTTAATTAATATCCAACAAAGTCTGTTTAATCCGGTTAAAAAAGACCGTAAAAAATCGACACAGTAAGAGAGGTCAGCAACAACCATGCCCCTAACGCCACTGACAGCGTCACTACCTGTACCATTAAATGACCCAAGCCGCCCATTTTTTGGCGCAAAGCACAGCACCGACTTACACCCGGGACATACTCATATTCTGGGCTTTGGTTTTGATGGTACTGCCTGTTTTCGTAAAGGCACCAAAGAAGGTCCCGACGGTTTACGCGCGGTCTCTGAAGATATTGAATCTTACTCACCGTATCTCGATGCTGACCTAGAAGACCAAACCTTCTATGACCTGGGCAACTTGCGCTTGGGCTTTGACGAAGATGAAGAAAAACAGTGGCATCACGCCGTTCACGACTTTAATGCCATTTTTGACACCTGCGACTTAGCACAGGAAAACATCAAACTGCTGACCCTAGGCGGCGAACACTCTATTTCTTATGCGCCTATCGTTAAATATTTGAAACAGTATCCGGATTTAGTGCTGCTGCATTTGGATGCGCATGCGGATTTGCGCGACGGTTTTCTCGGTTACCATTATTCCCATGCTTCCATTATTCGCCGTTCCGTTGACCACTTTGGCCCGGAGCACGAGTTAATTCAGTACGGTATTCGCTCAGGTACCCGCAATGAATATCAGTGGATGAAAGAACACAAAACCATCCGCAGTTCGCGTAAAGACTTTCTCGATAGTGTTGAGGCTATTGCCCAAGACCGTCCGGTATACCTGACACTGGATTTAGACTACTTCGACCCCTCCTTCTTGCCAGGCACCGGAACCCCTGAACCCGGCGGGGAAGATTTCCACTCTTTTATCAGTTTAATGAAGCTTCTGCGCCAGAAAAATCTGGTCGGTGCTGATGTGGTTGAGTTGTCGCCACAAATAGACCCGACCGGCAATTCCGACGTGTTCGCGGCCAAAATTGTGCGCGAATTACTCCTCGTATTACAACAGTCAGGAGCCTGAGATGTCAGACTGGAATATTGATCAAGCAGAAGAATTGTACGGGGTTAACCGCTGGGGCGCAGGGTATTTTTCCATTGGCGAAAACGGCAACATTCAAATTTGCCCGAACCACCGTTTGCCGGATGTCACCATTGATATGAAAGAAGTGGTGGATGAAATTATCTCTGAGGGCATTCAGTTTCCCGCCGTTATTCGCTTTCACGATATTTTGCGCTCGCAGGTTGAAATTATTAACGAAACCTTTGGCAAGTTGATAGATGAAGCAAACTATCAGGGCAAATATTGCGGTGTGTTCCCAATTAAAGTGAACCAAATGCGCGAAGTGGTCGAGGAGATTATGGACGCCGGTGAACCTTATAATTACGGTCTGGAAGCCGGTTCTAAGCCAGAGCTGGTGGCGGTTATGGCGTACAACGATAACCCCGATGCACTGACCATTCTAAATGGCTATAAAGATAAAGATTATTTGACCCTGGCACTACTTGGCCGTCAGCTTAAACGTAAGATGATCATCGTTATTGAAAAGTTCAGCGAGCTGGAAATGCTGATTCCGCTGGCCAAGCAAATGGGCGTTGAGCCGATGATTGGACTGCGCTCAAAAATGATGGTGAAAAGCTCAGGTAAATGGGCCGGCTCCAGTGGCGACCGGGCTAAGTTCGGTTTGAGCATTGCTGAAATTTTGAATGTTATTGAACGCCTGCGTGAAGAAGACATGCTGCACTGCGCCAAATTGCTGCATTTTCACATTGGCAGTCAGTTGTCAGACATTCGCAAAATTAAAGAAGCTGTTAATGAAGGCGCGCGCCTGTACGCCAAACTCGTACAGGAAGGTGTGCCTTTAGAGTATCTGGATATCGGCGGCGGCTTAGGTATAGATTACGACGGTACCAGTACCACCAGCGACTCTTCGCGTAACTACTCCACGGAAGAGTATATTGCCGACGTGGTCTGGGGCGTTAAACAAATTTGTGATTTAGAAGAAGTACCCCACCCGAACTTAGTCAGCGAAAGCGGCCGCGCCATGACTGCGCACCACAGCTGTGTCGTCACCAATATCGTTGGTGAAATGAAGCCCGCCGGTACGCAGTACGATATCAGCGCCAGCAGCGACGAACACATTTTGGTTAAGAACATGCGCGAGCTGCATAATTCCGGCGACCAGTTTCATCCGCAGGAACGTTACAACGACGCCGCCGGTTATAAACAAAATGCCTATGAAGCTTTTAAGCTGGGTATTTTGTCGCTAAATGAGATGGCCAAGCTGGACACCATGTACTGGCAAATACTGGCAGATATCCATCATGCGCTGGATAAAGATACCTATGTTATTCAGGAGCTGGAAGAGTTGGAAGACATGCTCGCCAGCCAGTATCTGTGTAACTTTTCAGTATTTCAGTCAGCGGCAGACACCTGGGCCATAGGGCAAGTATTACCTGTAGTGCCTATTTCGCGCCTGAACGAACAACCCGAAGTACGTTGTTCTATTGTCGATATTACCTGCGACAGCGACGGTAAGCTCAGTAAATACATTGAAGGCACCGAAATTAGCGACCATATTCCCATGCATAACCTGCGCAAAGGCGAGAACTACCATGTGGGCTTATTCCTCACCGGTGCCTATCAGGACGTTATGGGCGACATGCACAACCTGTTTGGCCGCTTAACCGAAGTGCATGTTTACTGTCACGACGACGAACCCGGCGACTTCTATATTGAAGAAGTAGTACCGGGTACATCGGCCGAAAAAGTACTGCAAACCATGCAGTATAATACCGAGTACATGGCCAAAACCGTGAAGAAACAAATTGACCGTCAGGTACGCAAAGGCTCATTGGCTCCCCGTGAAGGCGTCCGCTGGACCAACTTTTACGAGCAGTGTCTAGCCGGCAGCACCTACCTGAGTGTTGAATAATCCACCGAAACAACCGCTTAATGTGCAATTACTGAGCAAACAGTAGAAAAGGTACAAAAAGCGGTTGACTCGAAACTGAAAAAAACGTTTAATACGCCTCGTTGCCCGGATAGCTCAGTCGGTAGAGCAGAGGATTGAAAATCCTCGTGTCGGTGGTTCGATTCCGCCTCCGGGCACCACTTCCCCCTCCTAAGTGGTCCTCATTTGTACTTTAATCCCTTATTAAACAAAAGCTTTAGCGGGTTATCGGTCTTTTGCCGTCCTTTATGGTTCAGTAATATCCACACTTTTTAGTACACTGTTTAGTAACACAGAATGAAGTGTACTAAAGGCCTATTACTAAAATGGCTAGAATCACCAAACCACTAAGCGCTCGAGAAGTTAGCGAGGCTAAGCCCAAACCCAAACATTAGAGGTTTGCTAACCGTAAGCTTGTTTGAGAGGGTAGCTAACCATTTTTACGGTATCCGTTTGACCACAGGAATACAGAAACCAATCCATATCAGCATTGCCCAATTGGTTATTTACTTTACGTGGAATATTCGCTTTATATAATCTCTTAGAGACTCACTGTCGTAGCCTTTATCCGCACAGATGAGACAGGCTTGACGTGCATTGGCTATCAAGCTCTCGGCATGTCCGATGTCATTTACCTGACCATCGGACAGCTCAAAATAAACAGCCATTCCGGATCGCCGTCCGACGCTAAGCTTTCTGGTCCGATCCCTCATTCCAGACTCCCTAAGCTATTGCGTCTTATATTGTCCCACTAAACTCTCGATATCACCGGACAGCTTACTGAGATCATCGGCTATCTTACGAGCGTTATTGGTACCCTCTACCGACTCCTCGGTAATGCTGACTATGGTATGCAAGTTCTCATTAATGGATTCGGACACCGAGGTCTGCTCTTCAGCGGCAGTAGCAATTTGACTATTCATATTATTGATAGTGGATACGGCTTCATAAATTTCCTTAAGGGATTTATCCACTTCCTGAGTCTGCGACACCGTGCGGTCACTGCCGTCTCGTATCTGGTCGATGGCGCTCACCGCCTCTTCAGCACCATTTTGCAAACGACTGATCATCTGGTTGATTTCTTCGGTGCTTTCGGCAGTTCTTGACGCCAACGTGCGTACCTCATCAGCAACCACGGCAAATCCCCGGCCTTGTTCACCGGCCCGTGCTGCTTCAATTGCCGCGTTTAATGCCAGTAGGTTAGTTTGCTCGGCAATGCCGCTTATCACTTCTAACACGCCACCTATGCTCTTGGACTCTCCGCCGACTTTAGAGATCACATCCACACCCGTATTCACATTCTGCTCCAGACCGCGAACCACATTAATGGCATTATCAATGCGTTGGCTGGCTTCATGCACCTGTCGTTCCACTTCACTGGTGGCACCGGCTGCATTACTGGCACTGGATGCCACGTCCTGAGCGGTCGTTGACATCTCGTTCATAGCAACAGCCACTTGTTCGCTCTCATCATGCTGGCGTTTTACGCCCGCATCCGCCTGTTCCATGATCGTACTGAGCTCTTGACTGGATGTGGCCAGTGTTTGCACCGAGCCCCGAAGCTGCTCCACCATATTGGCCACTTTAGATGCGAAGGTATTAAAGGCCAGCGCCAAGGTTCCCAGCTCCTTCACCTCATCCTCATCCAGGCGTCGGGTCAGATCCCCTTCGCCGCTGGCGATATTCCTCATCGCCTCGACCGCCCGGTTCAATGGCGTAATAATACTACGAGCTAAAATAAGCCCCAGTCCAATAACCACAACCAGTGATACAATAGCCACTATAACCGTAAAAGCGGCACTTTTATTGGTGCTGGACTGAAGTTCCGATTCCAGCTCTGACAACTTCTGCTGCAAGTCATCGATGTAAAATCCGGTTGCAATAACCCAGTCCGTACCCGGGTATTTGATAGCTTTGGCTAGCTTAGGGCTGGCCACTGAGGAGCCCGCCTTAGGCCAATTGTATTCTACATAACCGCCGCCTTGCTTAGCCGCATCAATATATTCGCGTACCAGGTAGCGCCCCTCCGGGGAGCGGCTATCGTAGTAATTTTTACCTTCACGGCTTGGGTCATCCGCACTGACAACCTGTACTCCTTCCATGTTATAAACAAAGAAGTAATTCTGGTCATTGTCATAGCGCAGTTCACGTAAAATATCCTTTAGCTCGTTTTGGTTACTGGCCTTTTTACCAGCCGTTATCGCCAACTCCAGCAGTCTGTCTAATTCCTGGCGTTTTTGTTGATACAGAGCTTCCTGCTGCTGCTCTACACTGGTTTCGCTAATATCATTTGCTGATATTACCGAGATAAGAATCAGTACAACGCCCAGCAACGAGGTAGGTACAGCCGCTAACAAGAGAATACGAAGTTTTATCGAAAGTCTGGCCATGTTTGTGCCTCTTCGGTTAAAAGTGGAATTTGACTAACAGATTGACGTTGGACTCATGGGTAGGAAAGCCCAGCGTATCAGCAATGCCGAACTTATTGCGCCAGTACACGTATTCAATGCCCAGATACAAACGATTATCCAGCCCTATAGCTTCGCCGGCATTCCATTTAAGCTGAGACGTCCAGTTAAGGCTCGCACGCTGATCTTCAGTGCTGGAAAACCAGTCCAGAAAACCGTCGTAAAGAAATGACTGCTCAGCAATGGAAAAAGGGTAGGCCCAAGTCGCTGTCAGCTGCCAGTTATCCTCTACTCCATCATTATTACGACGATAGGTATTCAATTCCAGGTAGTTAAAGCCGTGTAGGTTCAGGTCCACACCTACGCCGTGTAAAAAGTGAGTTGCTTGTTGGGACATCTCAACAGTATTTGCAAACAACACATCTTTAATCAGCCCCTCTTCTTCAGGGCAGTAAATACCTAATTTGCAGCCACTCAAACGCGGTGACCATTCGGCATAATTTTCGCGGCTGCCGCTGCGAGAACGCAAATGATCCAGGAAAAAAAAGCTATCTCCCCAGCTGGCTCCTGCAGCGTGTTCAAAGGTCAATACTTCGCGGCGATTGTCTCCAACACGGTAGTTTTCTCCGTATAAATAAGTGGCGCTAACATCCTGCCACAATATTTTTGCCTGTGCCGGTGTGGCTAAAAAAAGTGCCCCAAAGGCAAGAAGTTCAATTCTCATTGTTTTTCACTATCCGTTTGTAAAAAGTTACGAACCTATCTCAGTTTATCGGCAGTTTTTAGCTTTTATTAACAAGAAAGCTCACAAACAGCTCAACTGCTTAAGGTCACCTTTTTGCGTCATCCAAATGCGGGGCAATGACCGGAAGAGTCAGAGCAAAACAACTGCCTTTACCTTCGTCGCTCTCCACATCAATATGCCCTCCCAAAATGCCTGTTACTAAATTAAAGGTTATATGCAGTCCAAGCCCCGAACCGCCTTTGCCTAATTTCGTTGTATAAAACGGATCAAAAATTCGTTTTTGTTTATCTGCCGATATACCGCAGCCATTATCTATCACGGCTAACCGTACCTTACCGGCTTTCTCCTGGCGGGCCAGAATGCGAATAGTGCCAGCATCACGCTCATTAAAAGCGTGGATCACTGCATTATTAATCAGGTTAATTAATACTTGTGATAACTTACCTGGGTGGCTGTCAAGATGGATTTTATAGGGAATTTCAATTTCCAGGCTATACGGCGTTTTTTGTAATGTGGGGCGCATTGACAGGCTAACTTCCTGCACTAATCCGTTTAACTCAAATTCACGCCGATGAGAGCTGGTCTGATCAACCGCCAGTTGCTTAAACGCCCCGATTAACTCAGCTGAGCGAGTCAGGTTACGTTCAATAATGTCAGCGCCTTCTGTAATATCTTCAATATAGTTTATTAAGTCACGCCGAGTCATTTTTTGGTTCATTTTCTTCGTAAACTGTTTATTGGCATCCCGTATATAGGTCGATGACATTAACGCATTGCCTATGGGGGTATTCAACTCATGTGCGACTCCTGCCACCAGCGCTCCAAGAGACGCCAACTTTTCACTTTGTACAAGCTCATCCTGTACCTCTTCTATATGTTGTAACAGAGACTTAAGTTTGTCGCCGTAAGCATTCACCGCCTGGCGTAATTCACCAATTTCGTTCATGGTTCCCGGTCTGAGTGTTCGCCTGGTTTCGCCCTCGGTGAGTTCGCGCACTTGCGTTGTTGTTTGTCGAATTTTGTAAAGCAAATTACGAAACAAGAACGCGGCGACGACACCGAAAGCGACTAATAAGCCGCCAATAGCCAGCATCAGGAAAACCCCCATATTATCGGCCATGGCAGTCATCCGGCTTTTGGGCACCACTAAGCCAATGATCCATCCAGTTTCGGGGTTCTTAATTACGTCTAAGTAAGCCGCTTCTTGCAGAATAGCGTCTTGCTGTAATTCAATCAGGTTCCTTTCCTGTGAAGCACTCGCCTGGGTTAAACTGTTTTTAAGCCAGGGTAGTTGCTGACTCAGCTCACTGACAGACAACAGTGAATCCCTCTTTTTTTCAATTTCCACCAATGACTGAGAAAAGCTTATAATGTGCCCTTCTGAATCAATAGCAAAGGCGTAGCCGCCATTTTCATTACCGTGACTCTCTAATATCCGCGTAATATCATCAAGCTTCACATCAATGGTAGCCACTCCGGCAAAATCGACACTTTCATGCATAGGCACCGTGCAAGTCACCATGGGGGTCTTAGTGTAAGGATCAATGTAAGCTCCCGACCAGAGACATTTATCGGCAGCTACATCTAAACCGGCCAGATACCAGTCTTCGTTATGATAGCCGGTACCGCTGGGATCGTTATAGTCGTCAACATACTCCAGCTTGCCGTTTTTCCGGCCCCAAAAAAAACTTCGCCGCTCCACCCCTTTAGTGAAAGCTCCGGGCTCTGGCCAAACCCCTCCTCCGGCTATGGACGCATCGCCACGATTATCCATAACTGAGGGTAGTAGGTCTTTGAATATGTCTTCGTCATGTGGAAGCGTCGTAGTCACAACCGCCAGTGTACTGGCCAGCACTTCAACCTGACCCAGGCGCGCATTAATTAAGTCGACCAGCTCGTTTTGGTTTGCAGCAATTTTTTGCTGCTGCTGTTCAATTAAATTGGGTTTCACTTTTAGCTCTACTACCGCAACAATGATCAAAATCGCCATGATCAAAACAAGCACAAGCCCAAGGTTGATTTGCTGTCGAATCATCAAAAACGGTTTACTTATCATTAATGCCACCCTCGACATAATCCAAAACCTTAGTCACATCGTAAACTAATATTAGAAATTTTGTTAAAATATAAAGTCAAAACTCAACTTTTAACCGTTAACTAATAACATTTAGTTAATTACCTGTTAAATATAATTTAAATTGAAATGATTTTAGCGTGCGTATCACTTCCTTGCTTGCTTTTAACTTTCAGTAAGCCAGAATTTCCATAGCAGCTCTAAAAATTGGTTTTGAGGGTAGAATTATGATTGATAACAACGACGAACTGATCGAGTTTGCTGACGAAGTGGAAGAAGCGCCCGGCCTGAAGTTAACGCCATGGAAAATACTCATTGTCGATGACGACCCTGATGTTCACGTTACAACAAAGTTAGCCTTAAAAGACTTATCGATCGAAGATGCTGAGCTTACTTTTGTGGATGCCTATTCGGCTGTAGAAGGACTCAGGCTTCTTCGCCAGGAAAACGACTTTTCCGTTGCCCTGATTGATGTGGTTATGGAGAATGACGACTCAGGTTTAAGTTTAGTGCAGGCCATTCGTGACCAACTTCATAATCACAGCATTAGACTCATTTTACGCACAGGACAGCCGGGGTTTGCGCCCGAAAGTGACACCATTCGTCTGTATGATATTAATGATTACAAAACCAAGTCCGAACTCACCCGTACGCGACTTATTACCAGTATTGCTATCGCAATACGCTCTTACTCACAAATTAAACAGCTTGAGGCTAACAGCAAAGGTCTGCAAGAAACGCTAGTCGCTACCGCAGCACTGAGTCGTCTCTCCAATATTAATAATTTCGCCGCTGATGTCATCACCTATCTGTGTACGTTGCTCGACATTGAAAAGGAATGCCTGATTTGTGCGGCGCTTAACCCGCCAAAGGAAGCCCCTTTTATTCTCTCAGCAGCCGGGCATTTTTCAGACTGGGAAGGTGAACCTCTGGCGAAGTTACCGGAAGAACGTGTCCGTAAACAGTTAACTCAAGTGTTAGAATCAAAAAAGCATATCTTTGATAACGGTATCTGTGTGTATTTCCCCGGCGCCAATAACCAAGCTTTAGCGGCACTGGTTGAGCCAGAGCATACCATCACAGCATCAGAGCAACGGCTGCTGGAAGTGTTTTGTAGTAATATTGCTGTGACTTTCGAAAACCTCCAGTTGTACAGTTCTATTGAACAACTCGCGTTTCAGGATTCGCTAGTTAAGCTACCCAACCGAAACGGTTTTATGACGGAAATTGGGCGCCAGCTGAACCACAGCCCACGCTCAAAAAAAGCCCTAGCACTTATCGATTTAGACGGTTTTTCTTACATGAACAGCGTGTTGGATGATGCGTTTGGCGATGAAATACTCTGTGCCGTGGCACAACGATTGTGTACACATCTACCACGCAGCCATTGTATTGCGAGAGTCGGTGGAGATATTTTCGGCGTATTTGCCAATCACAAGGATCTAACGCCTCAAATCATTGAATCCGTTTTCTCCGAGCCTTTTACGCTTCATAAAAATGAGTCGCTTCGAATTTCAGCGACCAGCGGTCTTATTTTAGTTGACGATGACTCACTCTCAGCGGCGGAACTCATCAAAAATGCGGGGGTCGCTCTCAAACAGGCAAAATATTTTAACCGCGGCAAAACCGTTTTATTTGCCACAGAGCAGGCCGATAAAGCCAGAGACAGAATGCAAATGTTAAATCGTCTGCGAGCGGCCTTTTCAAGTCAGCGCTTGAAATTGCATTTTCAGCCATTTATTCGTCTTCAGGATGGCGTCACTGTTGGCGCGGAATCCTTACTACGCTGGGAAACTGACGACGGCAAATTTATTCCCCCGGACAGTTTCATACCATTAGCAGAACAATCCGGCATGATAGTCGCTATTGGCGAGTGGGTGCTCAGCACAGCTTTGCGCTGGCGTTCAAGTCTTAGTGGAAAAGTTGATGACACCTTTCGTGTTGCCGTTAACGTATCCCTGGTACAACTCAAAGAAGACGATTTTGTTGAATCGGTCATTCAGCATATGCAGGCGCAAAGGGTTGCAGGCCATCAAATTGAAATTGAACTGACCGAATCTATTGCAGCAGAAGACATTATCAGCGTAACTAAAAAATTACAGAAACTGCGCGAGCATAACATCAGTATTTCGATGGACGATTTTGGCACTGGTTATTCATCCCTCAGCGTTTTACGCAACTTACCGTTCAACCGACTAAAAATTGATCGCAATTTTATTAGCGGCAGCGCCGCCGACCAACCCAACTACACTATTGCGCGCACTATTAAAGAGCTTGCCGGTAACTTTAAAATGCACACCATTGCCGAAGGCATTGAGACCCAGGGGCAGCTAGACGCATTGCGACAGACGGGTTGTGAGGAAGGACAAGGGTACTTTTTCGCACGCCCCATGGACGCGTATCAATTTGAAAGTTGGCTAATGCTTAGTGCTAATGAGTAAACAGGTTCGTGAAGAATGCATAGTGGGCTTCCCGGCATTCACCCGGCAATTTGTAGATTGTCAAAGTGAGCCTTTTCAAATAATAGAGTTTCACTGTACGAATGAACCAGCCTGGTCTAATTTTACATCACAACAGCATGCAGGTGGAACGCAATGAGCAGACAAAGTATTACCTTAACCGAACAAAATGATCGTTGGCTTTGCCAGCACGTACAGGAAGTGGGTGAATACAACAGCAAGAGCGAATTAGTTAATGACCTCATTCGACGTGCTCGCCGTGCTGAAGCAATTAATAAAAAGCTCGAGTCAGCAGAGGTCAGCGGATTCACCGAGCAGTCCCCTGAAGAAATGTTGCATGAGTTCAAAGCTAATTTAGCGCGTTAACTCGTGGCGTCGTATAAATTAAGTACTAACGCGAAAGCTGATATTAATCGCATTTATAATTATGGTTACCTGACGTTTGGCGAACGGCAGGCGGACAACTATTTCTATCGTCTATTTCAATCCTTCGAAACAATAGCCAATAACCCACTAAACTATCCTTCTGTCGATCACATTCGAAAAGGCTAAAGAAGATGCGTTTGCGGTGCCGATAGCATCTACTTTCGGATTAACGGCAACCAAGTAGAAATAATGGCCATTCTTGGCGGTCAAGACGCAGAACAGTGGTTATGACGACATAACACCCGAACTTTTTTCAAACGCCGGAGCAATTAAGGTTACGCTTCCTCGGCTTGCGCAATTCCCACACCGTGCGCCATAAAAGTGCCTCTTCGCCATTGTTGGTTTAACAAAATTCTTATCGACTCGTCGATTTTGCTAAAATTTAGTCGATTAAAACAGCTAAGTTAAACATCGATATTTTAACCTATTGATTTTATTTAATATTATTTTTGGCCTAATAATTGCTTTGTTGTCCATAATAAGAAGATAAGAACAACAAGGAAGCAACATGAGTGTAAAATTTGAAGACCGCCCAATAGAAAAAGTGCGTGAGGAAACCATTGACCAACTGGTCATGAATTACAGCCACGGCGAGCTATCCGCCGAAGCGTTCGAACGTCGGCTTGATCAGGCTATGGACGCCACCGCACACGCACAACTTGCTGAACTGGTCGAAGACCTGGAACTTAAACCCGATTCGTCATACGATAACATAAAAGAGCAGCAGTTTTCGCCACATTACGGCAAGGGGCGTGTTCAGCCAACGGAAAATGTGGTGTCTATCTTATCCTCCAACGAGCGTAGTGGTGTCTGGACAGTTCCGCGGGAAATAACTGTCTATGCGTTACTCGGCTCGGTCGAACTCGATTTTACTGATGCCATATTTCAGCAACCGGACGTCACCATAAAAATTATCGGAGGCCTTTCCAGTCTCGAAATTTACGTACCTGAAGAAATCACTATTAGCACCAACGTATTTAATATTTTGGGTTCAACGGAAAACAAGGCCCCTTCAATGGGTAGTCTAAAGCAAGCACCGCACCTTCGTATTGAAGGTCTGCAAGTTCTGGGGTCTGTCGAGGTTAAAATAAAACAAACCATTAAAGAAAAATTTGTCGCCTTCGCCAATAGCCTTAAGGACACCTTTCAATCTCGGTAAAGTCGGAGTAAATTGGAACTAACATTCAATTTAACAGAGAGTTAGCTCAATGAAACTTTATGAAATGGCTAAAGCCCCGAACCCACGCCGGGTACGAATGTTTCTTGCAGAAAAAGGATTATTGGACAAGGTTGACTGCATTGAGCTGAACCTGTCCAAAGGCGAAAACCTAACGCCGGAATTTGAGCAAAAAAACCCGATGAAAAAAGTACCGGTGCTGGAACTGGATAACGGCACCTGCATTGGCGAAACCATGGCCATTTGCCGGTATTTTGAAGCCGCCTTTCCCGACTCTGAAACGTTGCTTGGTAATACCGCTGAAGAGCAGGCCATTATTGAACAATGGACACGCTGGGTAGATTTCTATTTATTCCTGCCCATTGGCAATTGTTTTCAGCACACCACTGATTATTTCAAACACCGTATAAACCCCATTAAAGAGTGGGGAGAAACCAATCGCGAAGCGACCCTCAACTTCTTTGACTTTCTGAACAAGCACTTAGCCGAACATCAGTTCGTTGCACTCGAACGTTTCACCACGGCCGATATTAACGCCTTCTGCACAGTGGATTTTGCCAAGGTGATTCAGCTTCGCGTTGATGACCGCTGGCCTAATCTAAAGGCCTGGTACGAGCGTATGAAAGAGCGTGATTCATCAAAGGTTTAAGGAAAAACATGATTGAACTCTACACAGCTGCCGGAGCGTATGGGCGACCCTGACGAACCGGTCAAAAGCGCCCCAAAAATGGTGCAGCGTTAAGCCGCTGCCAGCTGTTTCAGATACTCGTCGTAACTACCGGCAAAGTCGCGTAAGCCTTTGTCGGTTATCTCGATAATACGGGTAGCTAATGACGACACAAACTCGCGGTCATGACTGACAAACAGCAAGGTGCCTTCAAACTGTTCCAGCGCCATATTCAATGACTCGATAGATTCCATATCCAGGTGGTTGGTCGGTTCATCCATCACCAGAATATTCGGCTTTTGCAGAATCAGCTTGCCGAAGATCATACGGCCTTTCTCACCACCGGATAAAATCGATACCGGCTTTTGAATGTCGTCCGAAGAGAACAACATACGACCCAGTACACCGCGAATGGCCTGCTCGTCATCACCCGGTTTTTTCCACTGATACATCCATTCGTAAACGGTAATATCCTGTTTAAAGAGGTGTGCGTGATCCTGCGCGTAGTAACCTATATTGGCGTTTTCAGACCATTTGATAGTACCGGAATCCGGTGTGTACTCGCCCATCAGACACTTCAATAAGGTGGTTTTACCAATACCGTTCGCGCCGATAATTGCGACTTTTTCACCCACTTCTATCGAGGTACTCAGGCCTTTCAGAACCGCTTCATCATCAAAACTTTTACGCACATTTTCAGTCTCAAGCGCCAGCCGGTAAAGCTTCTTCTCTTGCGTGAAACGAATATAGGGGTTAACCCGGCTAGAGGCTTTAACCTCTTCCAGCTGAATTTTTTCCATTTGCTTTTGACGCGACGTTGCCTGTTTAGCTTTAGACGCATTCGCTGAGAAGCGGCTAACGAAGCTCTGCAGCTCGGCAATTTCCTTTTTCTTCTTGGCGTTATCGCTCATCAGCTGCTCACGTGCCTGAGTGGCGGCAAACATGTATTCGTCGTAATTCCCCGGGTACACACGCAATTCGCCGTAATCAATGTCCACCATATGCGTACACACCGAATTCAAAAAGTGGCGGTCGTGCGAAATAATGATCATGGTGCTTTGTTTTTCGGCCAAAACACCTTCCAGCCAGCGAATGGTATTGATGTCCAGGTTGTTGGTCGGTTCGTCCAGCAGCATGAGATCCGGCTCAGAAAACAGAACCTGCGCCAATAACACTCGAATTTTTACGCCCGGTGCCAGCGCCGACATCAACCCAAAGTGCTGTTCTACGGGAATGCCCAGGCCCAGCAATAATTCACCGGCGCGTGACTCCGCCGTGTAACCATCCATTTCCGCAAATTCGGTCTCCAGATCAGCCACGCGCATACCGTCTTCTTCGGTCATTTCGCCGCTGCTGTAAATACGATCACGCTCTTCTTTGACGGCCCAAAGCTCTTCATGCCCCATAATAACGGCATCGACTACACTGTACTGTTCAAAAGCAAACTGATCCTGACGCAGTTTACCGATACGAATGTTTGGCTCCAGCGACACATTGCCCGCCGAAGGCTCTTGTTCACCGCTCAAAATGCGCATGAACGTCGACTTACCGCAGCCGTTGGCTCCAATCAGACCATAACGATTACCGTTACCAAATTTAACAGAAATATTTTCAAAAAGAGGCTTCGCACCAAATTGCATGGTGATATTTGCAGCAGAAATCACGTATTCAACATCCAGGACTATAGGGTAAAAATTGAGCGCGCAATGTACGTGTTTTTTGCGTAAATTACAAAGGAAGATTGAGAAATCGGTAAAAATGATGCCGTCTGACTTTATCGCCAAAACAGTTGCAATGAACTATCGAGAAGGTGGGCAGCGCCATGGATAGCACTGCCCAGGCTACGTATCTTCTAGAAGTCGTAGCTGTAACTCAAACTCACCACAGTTCCGACTTCTTTACTGCGCACCAAAATATCGGATTGGGTAATTTCCTGATCTTCACCAAGAATATTCTTTACCTTTAAGCCAATTTTGGAACTGAAAGTCGGATAGTAGTTGTACACCAAATCCAATGAGTTAAACGGCTGTTCGTAAGCATCTTCACGGCCACCGATACCGGCGGCCAGAATACGTTCACCGAATACGTTGTACACCAACGAGGTAGAGTGTTCGCCGTTTGCGGAATCATAGTTCAACTGGAAGTTTGCCACGTATTCCGAATGCCCGGTCATCGGTTTGGTCGGGTTGGTTAAGTTCCCCGCCAGCGCCGGATCAATCACCGCTTCCGAATCACTCCAGGTTAAGTTACCCGACGTAAAAAAGCCGTTTGCCAGGTAGCCTAAATCGTGCAGCCACTCGAATTCGACACCGTAAACCTCGGCAGATTCACCGTTCGTATAGGTTAAGGTGTAATCTTCATCACCCACCCTCAATACCGACTCAATCGGATTTTCTATGTCCTTATAAAAAGCCGCAAGTGTGTAGTTGTCGCCGTTATCGGCATAGTATTCAAATCGCGCGTCATAGTTGCGTAAATCGCTGCTCTCTAAACCGGCGGTACCGAACGTCCGAATGTCCGTGGTTGGGTCGAAATAGGCAACCGGCACGGTTTCGCGTAAATCAGGGCGAACAACAGTTTCACCATAACCAAAGCGAACTTGGTAGTTCTCGCCGGACATATAAGTTAGGGATAATGCCGTGTAGATATCATCCTCAGAAATAGAGCTGTTAACAACGCGCTCAGGGTTAAAGAAGTTGTTCAGGTCCTGCTGGTCAAAAATTAAGCTCGATGTCCCTAAAGACACTTGCTTAAAGTCTTCGTAACGAAGACCACCGCTAACCCGCCAGGTGTTATCGAAAATCGCATCGAATTCACCATAGTAAGCGTCAATTTTCTGAGCCGCCAGATAATCATCCGCGCTCGGGGCACTGGGTTCACGGTAAGTAATACGGAAATCGTTCTGCTCAATAACACCATCCGTCAGATAACCGGTTGCATCCAGTATATCGTCTAAATTATCAATGGCTGTCAAACGCGTTCCGGAAGCGTTATCCAGGCTAAATCGGCTGGTGTTGTAGTATCGTGCTTTATCCATAAAGTCGTAACCGGCTTTGAACTCAAGCTCCATGCCTGACAACATAATAGGCAACGAGAAATTACCGCCATACGATTTAACGTTATCTTCCATATCCACAAATTGAAAAATGGCACGGTTATCGTCACCCGTTACCCGGGTTCTGTCGAAACTACCGTCGTTGTTATAAATATCATCAAAACGATAGGAGACTTCAGTAGGAATTTCGGTTTCAGCTTTTGACTCCGTATACTGCCAGTCAAAGCCAATGCCCCAGTAATCCAAGAAGGTGTGCTGCCCACGCAGCTGATCGACATTTAACACGCGCTCTTCGTATTTAAACTCATGTTCACGGTTGGCCGTGTTACTACCTGCAATGGTCTTCAGGTTACTGCCGTTGGGGCTTTGCTTAATACCAAATTCAGACTCATCTTCGGTATCTTCCAGATAAATTTTTGTATAACTGATGCTGTGGGTATCCAGTTGATAGCCCGCAGTAAAGAAACCGTTTAAGCGTTCAGTTTCTTTTGTAACCGTTGTTTCTGAAAGTGTGTTGTAACAAGAGTTTTTCACCTTTTCCAGTGTATCCAGAGTGGTTGCACAGCCCTCCGTTGCGTTGTTACTGATAACCGCATTGCGGCGCTCAGAAACGTCCCAGTCATTGTCATAAGAGGCCGCTGCCAACACACCTATGGTGCCGCCAAAAAACGATTCATCGAAGCTGTTACCCAAAGTTGCTTTTAAATCCATATTCGGATCTAAGGACTCTTTTTTCAACACCATGTCACGCGGTAACTGTTTTGCCAGTGAGGCATTAATTGCCCGGGCCTGATTACCGGCGCTATTACCCGCACCCGTTAAGCCATCGGTATTAATAATGTTGCGTAAGCTAAAATCACCTTCGTAGCGACCAATCGCATTCTTAACTTCTGCCGGAATACCATTATCGTTACGGTTATAAGTAAAACCCTCGTCAGCGTTGCTGTTCATGCCAACGCCGGCTTCAATGTTAAAAACAAACTCATCGGGCAAAGAGCGTGTGCGGATATCAATATTACCACCACCAAAAGCCGCTGGCATGGAAGGAGAGAACACCTTCTGCACAGCCATACTTTCAATAATAGTGGATGGAATAATATCCAGCGGAACCACGTTGCGGCTTAAATCGGGACTGGGAATACTGGCGCCGTTAATACGGGCACTGGAATAACGTTCACCCAAACCTCGTACATAAATAAACTTACCATCGACCAGAGTTAAACCGGTCACACGGCGTAAAGCCGAAGCGGCGTCACTGTCACCAGAGCGTGACAGTTGCTCTGCTCCCAGAATATCAGCAACAAAAGCCTGATTTCGGCGTTCTTCAATCACTGCCGCTGCGCTGCCCTGCAAACGGCTGCCGGTAGTAACCACTTCTTCAATGGTCGACTCACGCTCAATTTCGGCTTCATCGGCTTGTTGAGCCATCGCTGCCGGAATACCGGTCAACAGGCTTAAACCAACTGCCAGAGCAACAGGTTTGAGTTTGTATTGATTGTTCATAACCAACTCCTGCAATAAAATCGGAAAATAGGCGCAACCGTGTTGCGCCTATTCATTCGCATTCCTACTCAAATTAGTCCTGCTCAGAGGTTGCTACCGCAGTTTGAACCCACTGGTACCATTCAGAGCTGGTATCGTTGTCAGAAAGTGCGCCGATGAAATCAACTGAGTTAAAGAAGTCATCATTTAATGATGTCAGGTCATTCGCTGCAATGGTGATAGAAGAGGCCATATCGGTCGAAATACCATCATCATTCAACACCATAGCTGAACCATCAAGAATTTCGTTAACACCGCCATTTTCATACCATTGTGTGTAAGTTTCACCGTCAGCAAAGAGGCTATCACCGGTATTCTGGAAGTTGTTGACACAGGCTAATACTGAGTTGAAGTAATCCAGCTCGCCGTTATCAACACCCGCTTCACCGTCTGTGGTGAAAGAGATACAGCCATCGTTCGCTGTGCCGTTTTCTTTAATGGTCAGCACGTTGTACATTTTGCCCTGGAAATTATCATCAAACTTGGCACCCAGCGACGGGTCATTATCACGAACCGAAGTACCATCTGTAGTGATAGTCGTCACATTAGCAATAATGGGTGCAGACGCTGGCGCTTGCGAGTAATCGGGACCATTGTTTTTCTCGCCATCGGCCTCAAAACCACCGTTACCCATGTAGTTGGTGTTACCGTCAACATCCACTTTGCCATGTTTAATGAAGACAAACTGAGCACGCCCCTGCCAGCCGGCATCCATATCCAGTGAATCATCCTGAGTATCGGTTACCACAATGTTTTTCAAATCAGCAGCGCCACCAAAGAATTCGATACCGTCATCGAAACCCTGGTGAATGTGAATAAACTCATAAGAAGAGCCTGAACCCACAGCATTTAGAGTCAATGAGTTCAAATCATCACCGTCGCCACCGTCACGCGGACCAGAACCAGCGTACCAAATTTGAGCATACTTCATGGAGCCGCTGTCGTCAGTGTTGTCGTTACCGCCGTAAAAACTGACAATACCCTCAGATTCACGGTTACAGGTTCCACCGTCACGCTCTGCGTCGGTACATTCGTTAGTAATACCGTTACCATTAATGATTATACCACCCCAGTCAGCGTAACGAGGCGCATTACCAGAGACATTCAAACGGTCAAACTCATTGGCAGAAGTGAATTTAATGGGTTTTTCAAAGGTACCAATAGCGTTTAACTGAGCGCCGCGGGCAACCTGAACAATGGCTTCGCCTGAGGTAAAGGCTAATGTTGCACCCGGCTCAACCGTCATTACCGGACCGTTTTGGTTAATTTCGCAATCGGTAGTGGTGTCACAGTCTTCGCCAATTTGAAGCGCTTCGTTGATAACATGAACACCACCGTCCGATAGCTCTTCGAAGGTAATGTCTTCTGTTATCTCGATAGTCGCGCTGGCAAAATCGCTGTCGTAAGAGCAGTCCTGACCGTCATATTCACCCTGAATGTCAGCATAACTTGCACAAGGGTTTGAAGCATCGGTATCTCCGCCACCTGTATCACCACCGGCATTTGAACCGCCATTGTTATTATTTACGGTAGGTGTCACATTAATATCGCCACCACAGCCTGCTAAGAAAAGTGCCGCTGTTACTGCAGAGATTTTGAATAACGTATTAAATTTCATTGGGTTCTCCCGACTTGGATGTTGTCCAGTTGTGATTTAAGTCGGGATAAGACTAAGACGATTGCATGACAAGATTGTGACAACACAAAAGTGTCACAAAATATTCACCATTCGGTAACCTAACTCTTTCGCTTTGATCTTTGCGCTTGTCGAAGAAGTAATCTATTTCAGCAGTTAAAAACTAACAAAGGAAATACCATGCGTAAATTATTACTCAGCTGCCTACTGGTGACCCTGCCAGTATTTGCCAGTACAGCAACAGCCAATCAACTCGAAGACGTAACCATAGAACACAACGAAGTCGCCGATAATATCTATATGCTAACCGGTGCGGGTGGCAACATGCTGATATCATCCGGCGAGGATGGTGTTTTTCTGGTTGACGACCAATACACTCAGGTAGCAGAAAAAATTGCCGCCAAAATTGAAGAGCTCAGCGGTGAAGGAGTGAAGTATATACTCAATACGCACTTCCACGGTGACCACGTTGGTTCAAATATGTGGTTCGCAACCAACCAAAGTTCAACTATTTTTGCTCACGACAATGTCCGCAAACGCTTAAGTAACGACGACAGCTTTGCCGAAATGGGGTTGCCGGCCATTACTTTTGACTCAGGCATTACCTTCCACTTAAACGATGACACCATTTATGTGTTCCATCTGCCGGCAGGCCACACCGACGGTGACAGTGCCGTGTGGTTTGAAAGCGCCAATGTGTTGCACACGGGCGACTTATTATTTAATAAACGCTTCCCTTTTATTGACCTTAAAAGCGGAGGTGATGTCGACGGGTACATTGCTAACGTCGAAACTTTATTAGATCGCATAACGGATGACACCGTCATTATTCCCGGTCACGGTCCTTTAGCCGACAAAGCCGACTACCGGGGGTTTCTGGCTATGCTGAAAGAAACCAAAGCGGAAGTCGATACCATGAAGCAACAGGGAATGACCCTTGATGACATCAAAACCCAGGGCCTGAGCGATAAATGGAATGACTGGAGCTGGTCTTTTATTAGCGAAGAGCGCTGGATAGCAACGCTCTATTAACTTATCGCATCAGGCACTGGTGCTAAAAATGAGCTGCTCATCCGGCGGCTCAAGGTGATATTCCATGGCCAACTCATCGCAGTTGGCCAGCCTTGGGCAAATCTCACAGTCTTTCATCACCTTTTCCGGCAAGCTGTCTTTAGAGCAGTGATTGAAACCCTGCTGTTCAAAAAAGTCCGGCACCCGGGTCAGCACGATGACCCGGTTCAGTTCCAGTAACCGGGCCTTCTTCAATAAATAAGCCACCAGCATACGGCCCTGCCCCCGCACTTCAGTATGCGGATGAACACCCAGCGACCGGATTTCAGCAAGCCCGGTGGTGTATATATAAAGTGAGGCGCAACCCATGACTTTGCCGTCCACTTCTGTCACAGCAAACTCGTTAATCGAATGCACAATATCGTCTTTCGCCCGCGGCAAGTTCTCTCCCGCACCCGCCCAGTGCTGAACCAACGCCAGAATGGCAGCAATGTCACCCAAATTAGCGTCCCGCACTTGAATTTTCTGTTGCTGCTGTGCCGCTTTCAGAGCCTCGCCCACCCGTTGCGGTGAGGTTCCGCCAGGCGCACAGCGCTTGTCCAGCAAGGCTTCCAGCGTCAACCAGTCATAAACATCTTTTTCTATAACCGGTACCACCGCCTGAAACGCCTCCAGCGGCATTTCTTCCAGCGGTTTTTGCGCCTGTATTGCCAATTGCACCAATTCGCCGACATGATGATGTGCCTGCCGGAAGGGAACACCTCTAGACACCAGATAATCCGCCAGCTCAGTGGCATTAGCATAACCGCCCTGTGCGGCTTTACGACAGGCTTCCCGATTTACTGTTAAACCCTGCAGGCTGGCTGTCACCATTGCCAACGAGGCCTGCCAGGTAGTAAACGCGTCGAACAGCCCTTCTTTGTCTTCCTGCATGTCTTTGTTGTACGCCAGCGGTAAAGCTTTTAAGGTCATCATTAAGCCGGTTAACGAGCCTACTACCCGACCACTTTTTCCGCGCACCAGCTCCAGCGCGTCCGGATTTTTCTTTTGTGGCATCAGCGATGAACCTGAGGTCACATTATCGCTCAGCTCAATAAAGCCGGCTTCCCCGGAATTATAGAAAATCAGATCCTCCGCCAAACGCGACAAATGCAGCATCGACAAGGACGCCGTACTGAGCAGTTCCACTACAAAGTCCCGGTCTGAAACCGAATCTAAACTGTTGTGCGTTGCCTCACTAAAACCCAGTTCACTGGCAATGGCTTCACGATCAATCGCATAAGCGCTACCCGCCAGTGCACCGCAGCCCAGCGGACTTTGATTCAGTCGCTCAGTCGCATTTTGTAAGCGCTCACTATCACGCTGTAGCATCTCCACGTAAGCTAAACACCAATGCGCCAGCAATACCGGCTGCGCCCGTTGTAAATGCGTATAGCCGGGTATCACCGTGCCCTGTTCGCGCTCAGCTAAATCCAGCAGAGCCTGCTGACTTTGCTGCAAAGCCTGTTGCAAAGCACCCGCCTGCTCACGGCACCACAAGCGTAAATCGGTAGCCACCTGATCATTACGGCTGCGCCCCGTGTGCAGCTTTTTCGCTAAATCACCCACTTTAGCTATCAGCGCCGCTTCCACAAAAGAATGAATGTCTTCCTCGCCGCCAACCGCCACGGCGGCCGGGTTTTCACGAACCTCGCTTAACAGCTCGTTTAAGGCTTTTTGCAACTGTTGACACTCTTCGCCGCTCAACACACCCACCTTGTGCAGCGCATTGGCCCAGGCTTTCGAACCGGTAATATCCTGCTCAGCCAGAACATAATCAAACGGTAAGGAATCATTAAATTGCTGAAATGCGACATCCGGGCCTGCCGCAAAACGTCCGCCCCATAGCGCCATAACCTACCCCTTCTGCTGCTTTTGTAGCGCCGCTATCCGGCTGGGAAGAGAAAACAACCGAATAAAGCCTTCGGCGTGCGCCTGGTTATAGACTTCGTCCGCACCAAAGGTGGCAAAGTCTTCGCTGTACAAACTGTGCGGTGAACGCTTCTGAACCGCCGTGATCGAGCCCTTATAGAGTTTCAATATCACTTCCCCACTAGCGGTTGAGCACAAGGACTGCGCTGCCGCCATCAGCGACTGCTGCAGCGGGGTAAACCAGCGTCCGTCGTATAACAACTGCGCGAATTGCTCGCTCAATTGTGACTTCCAGCTGCGGCTGACTTTATCCAGCACCAGCTCATCAATAGCCTGCAGAGCGGCCATCATCACCGCACCACCCGGTGTTTCGTAACAGCCCCGGCTTTTCATACCCACTAAACGGTTTTCAACAATATCCACCCGGCCCACGCCGTTTTCTGCGGCTATTTCATTCAGCACATTCAGGCATTCAAAAGGCGACAACGCTTTGCTGTTTACGGCAACAATTTCGCCATTTTCAACACTCACAGAAACATACTCGGTTTTATCCGGCGCCTGTTCCGGTGACACCGTCATGGTCCAGACTTTTTCTGTCGGCTCACACCAGGGGTCTTCCAGCTCACCACCCTCGTGCGAAATGTGCCAGGCATTGGCATCCCGGCTGTAAATTTTGGTTGCCGACGCTGAGCACGGAATGTTGCGCTCGGCTAAATAGTCCAGCAAGGATTCACGGCTAGTCAACTCCCACTCACGCCACGGAGCTATTACCTGTAAGTCGGGCGCTAACGCGGCGTAGCATGACTCAAACCGAACCTGATCGTTACCTTTACCGGTGCAGCCATGCGACAGCGCATCGGCCCCAACTTTGCGCGCTACTTCAACCTGCGCTTTGGCGATTATTGGCCGGGCCATGGCGGTACCCAGTAAATACGTTCCTTCGTAAATGGCACCGGTTTTCAGTGTCGGATACACGTAGTCTTTAACAAATTCGTCTTTTAAAGACACCACATGGCATTCAGACGCGCCGGACGCTTTGGCTTTTTCTTCAACGCCTTCAAGCTCTTCCGCACCCTGCCCAACGTCAGCCACAAAAGCCACCACTTCGCAGCCGTAAGTTTCCTTTAGCCAGGGCACTATGGCCGATGTATCCAGGCCACCGGAATAGGCCAGTACCACTTTTTTGACGTTGCTCATGAGGCTTTCTCCATAGATTCAGGCAGTACCGCTGCCGTTGGGTTGAGTAATAAGGTTAATAAGGCGTTTTGCGCGTAAAGACGGTTTTCGGCCTGCTGAAAGCAGCGCGACAAGGGCCCGTCCATTACCTCGGAGGTGATTTCATAGCCCCGGTGGGCCGGCTGGCAATGCAATACCGAGGTGGCACCACTGTGTTCAACCAACTGCGCATTAATTTGATAGGAATGGAAAATGTCTCGCACTTCATTGAGTGGCTTATCGTCACCCATCGACACCCAGGTGTCGGTGTAAAGAGCATCTGCTCCCGCTACCGCAGCAATATCGTCCGTGACCACAATGGTTGCTTCGCTTACTTTTGCCAGCGCTTGCGCCTGTTCAACAAGAGCTAAATCGGGTTCATACCCTTCAGGGCAAATAATGGTGCAGTCTGTGCCCACGGTCGCGGCGGTTAGCATCAATGAATGTGAAACGTTATTGCCGTCGCCTAAATAGACCAGCTTCAGCCCTTTTAACTTGCCGTATTGCTCCTGCAACGTCAAAAAGTCCGCCAATGCCTGACAGGGGTGAAACCGATCGCACAGGCTGTTGACCACCGGTACCGATGCGTGTTGCGCCAGCTCTTCCAGAGTGTTGTGTGACATCACCCGGGCGACAATGGCGTCGGCCCAGCAAGAAAGGTTACGGGCATAATCAGCAACGCTTTCGCGAACGCCTATACCCTGCCCTTGTTCGTTCAGATAAACCGCATGCCCGCCGAGTTTTTGCAGGCCAATGTCAAAAGACAACCGCGTACGCAGGCTGGGCTTTTCAAATAGGGTGACCACGCTTTTGCAGGCCAGGGTGTGCTGATAGTTTTCAGGGTGCGCTTTTTGTGCCTGCGCTAAAGCCAATAACTGCAACGTGTCAGCTGAAGATAACTCCAGCCCGGATAAACAATGTTTCATTATAATTACTCACTAATCTGTGTGCCTGAATGGGGGTTACTCATTAAGTTCCAACTGCCTATTCGCACACATCGTCGTAAGCGTTTTTCCGCTTCCAGCGCAGCGCGGACTTTCACTAACATGCCGTCTTTAATGACGCCGTTTTGGGTGAGTTCCTGAATGGAATCTGAAGTAAGATGACTCAAGGGGTTCCCACTGCCGTCCAGAACCGCTTCAACATCCGTCAAAAACAGCAAGTCGGCACTGTAGAGCGCTGCAACAGCAACAGAAGCATCGTCCGCATTAACATTAAACCACTCGCCGTTTTCGCTAAATCCGATAGAGCTGACAATAGGTACATAGCCCTGCGCCAGTAAGTCACTGATAAATCTGGGGCTCGCTTCACCTTCAGAAAACTGGCAAGCACCCACCTGACCTAAGGTGTCAGATTGTTGTACGCAATGAATGCCGGCTTCATAAAGCGTGATGCCAACCGGTTTAATACCCCCGGCAATGGCGTATTTCATTAAGGTTTTGTTTGCCGCCCCCGCTAAACCACCAACAATGTAGGGCATGTGCGGCTCCGGGCTGACTCTTAAACCGTCCTGCTTTTCGCTATGCAGATCGGCTTTTGCCAGCCACTGTTGCACTAGTGCGCCACCGCCATGCACCAACAGCGTGTCGTCATTGCTTTGCTTAAGCGACTGAAACAACGCACTTAAAGCCTCCGGTTGCTCCAACAGGCTGCCACCTAACTTGAGCACTTTCACAGCAAGCCCTCCTCAAGCGAACGTCCCAGCTGCAAGTTAATGCACTGAATAGCCTGACTGGCAGCGCCTTTTAGCAAATTATCAATGGCCGACAACACAATTAACTGGTTCCCCTGCCGGTGCCACCCTATATCCGCAAAAGGCTGCTGCACCACATTTTTAATCGCCGGACGTGCCTGCTTTTCAAAACGCACCAACGGTTGCCGGGCATAGCACTGGTACGTGTTATCCAGCTCTGCTTCGCTAACATCGTCTTTGAGTTCAGCATACAGAGTGGCCAGAATGCCGCGGGGAAACTGTGCAAGATGCGGCGTAAACAGAACCTCATGTTGCAGCTGCTGCGCTATTTCCGGCGTGTGCCGATGCCCAAATAATCCGTAAGCCTGTAGAGAAAGTTCAGCACCATGGCTGGTCAATGACGCTTTACGTCCGGCACCGGTCACACCGGATACCGCATTAATAATGATTTTACTGTCGCTGAGTAAGCCCGCCTGTTTTAACGGAAGCAGCGCCATTAGGCTGGCCGTAGGGTAACAACCCGGTACGGCAACTAACCGGGCCGCCGCTATCTCGCCCGGATACCATTCTGCCAGGCCGTAAGCAGCCTGTTGTAACCACTGATGTTGTTGGTGCTCAAATCCATAAAACGCCGGATAATCCTCGGCTTTTTCTAAGCGAAAGCCACCCGACAGGTCGATGACTTTTAAGCCCGCCTCAAGAAGCTCGGGAGCCAATGCCACACTGACACGATGATCCGTGCATAAAAACACAGTATCGGCCTGGTGCTTGATACGGGACTTTTCGCTATCGCTCAGGCCTTGTAAGGGGAGCTTTAAACACTGTGCGTGTTGTGGGTATAAATCACTCAACAAGGTGCCGGCATCGCTGCTATGCTCAGACACATAACAGCCTGACAAACTCAGCGCCGGGTGCTGTTGCACTAACCGGGTAAGCTCGGCGCCGACATAACCACTGGCGCCGATAATAGCGACTGTCTGAGACTCTATTGATTGAGAGTATATTGATTGAGACGGCATAGCACCAAAAAACCTGTTGCTGTTTCTGAGTAAAAATGCAGAATAACCGAATATATATACTTATGCAATAATAATGAATAATTATATTAAGGATAAACCATGATAACCGCCCGTTCTTTACCGTCTTTTTTCTCCATGTATCAACAGCTCATTGCATTGCCCTCTATAAGTGCCACCGACCCTAAGTGGGACACCAGCAATAGAAAAGTGATCTTTCTACTGGCGGAATGGCTTGAGCTTCTTGGCTTTGAGTGCGAAATCAACGAGCTGGAAAGCCAGCAGGGCAAGTACAATTTACTGGCCAGGCGAGGTGCGGGAAATGGTGGTTTACTGTTGTCCGGACACACCGACACCGTGCCTTACGACGCCAGCCGCTGGAACTATGATCCATTTAAACTGACGGAGCAGGACAACCGCTGGTACGGTCTTGGCAGCATTGATATGAAAGGTTTTTTTGCTTTTGCACTGCAGGTGCTGAATGAGTTAGATGCGTCGCAACAGATCAAACCCATTATGATTTTAGCCACGGCCGATGAAGAAACCACCATGAACGGTGCCCGCGAAGTCAGTCGCTTTGCCAACCTGAAACCTGACTATTGCGTTATTGGCGAGCCCACAGAAATGCACCCGGTCTATGCCCACAAAGGCCACATGAGTGAGGTTGTCCGTATTACCGGGCGTTCCGGCCACAGCTCCGATCCATCCTTGGGTATTAACGCAATAGAACTGATGCATGAAGTGATTTCGGCGCTGATGAAATTAAAAGAAACATTTAAGCATAAATATTCAGATTCAAGCTTTGCTGTGCCGCAACCCACCATGAACTTTGGGCACATTCACGGTGGCGATAACGCCAATCGAATTTGTGGCTGTTGCGAGCTGCATCTGGACATTCGTCCGTTACCCGGCTTATCCGTTGACGAACTTTACCTTCACCTGCACAAAGCCACCGAGGGTATTCAGGCTCGTTATCCCGGCTCTGTAGAGCTGCTTTCACTGCATCACCCGGTGCCGGCTTTTCAGCAAACCATTGACTCAGCATTGGTGCAACTTGCCGAAAAAATCTCGCAAAGCGAAGCACAGGCGGTAAACTACTGCACTGAGGCACCGTTTCTGCAGCAACTGGGCTGCGAAACACTGGTCATGGGGCCGGGCTCAATTAAGCAAGCACATCAGCCCAATGAGTATTTATCAACCAACACCATAAAACCCACCCAGGAAAAGCTAAAAAGTTTATTAAAAAGCTATTGTTTTCAGCACTAGCTGCCGATAGCAACTTTATCTAATAGATTTGATTTAACCAAGGATTACGACATGATACGACAGCTCTCTATTGGTGCTCGTGCGAGCGCGGCTTTTGGACTCATTGGAATACTCACACTCATTCTGGGCCTTTTTGCACTCAACCGCATAGGAGCAATAGAAACTCAGTTGAGTATCATTAGTGAAGAACAAGTTCCTGCCGTTGATAACGTCAACGACTTAGACCGTGAGTTTCTGCGGGTACGCATTCATTCGGCGGATATCGCGGCGTATATAGACGACCCGCAACGTTTGGAAAGATACAAAGGAGAACTAACGGCGGCGATTGATGCTTTAGAAAAAAATCAAAATGAGTATAAAGCCACAATTAATGATCCCGAAGCGAGACGGATTTTCGAAGAATACATGGCGTTAGATAAAGAATATGCGAAGCTCAATGAACAATTCAACAAACTGGTTGATGCCGGCCTTGGCGGCGCTATCGATTCCATACGCGAAAACAGTATTCTTCCGCTGACCGATAAAATCTCTGCCAAGTTAGATCAGTTGTTAGCTCGTGAAATGTCACTAATAGACGAAGCCAAGGTCGAAGCCCAGGACGTCGCATCAGCCGCTACTGTTGGCGTTGTCGTTGTGCTGGTGGTTGTTATTGTGCTGCTTACTCTATTCGCATGGATACTGACTCGCAGCATCGTCCAGCCGATAGGCGACGCCGTAGATTTTGCCAAAATCATCGCTTCTCGAGACTTAACTCAGTCAATTGAAATTGAAGGTAATGACGAACCCGCACAGTTATTATACCAACTGCGCACCACGCAAGAGCAGCTGCGTGAATCCATAGGAACCATTTCTGAATCGTCAGAACAACTGGCTTCAACCTCTGAAGAGCTCAGCTCGGTTACTCAAGAATCGACCCGAACCATACAACAACAATCTGAAGAGCTTGAACAAGCGGCAACGGCCGTTAACGAACTGACAACCGCTGTCGAAACGGTTGCCTCAGACGCTCAAAACGCCTCAGAAGCCTCAGAAGAAGCCAACAAACAAGCAAAACACGGTGACGACCGAGTCCGGGAAACCGTACGTGCCATTGAAGAACTGTCCCAGGAAATTGGTGATTCGTCAGGTAGCGTTACCGAACTTGCTGAAAAAGTGAAAAACATTACCAAAGTACTGGAAGTCATTCGCGGTATTGCCGAACAAACTAATTTATTGGCATTAAACGCAGCTATTGAAGCGGCACGAGCGGGTGAGTCAGGCCGCGGCTTTGCCGTTGTTGCTGACGAAGTGCGCTCACTGGCACATAAAACTCAGCAATCTACCGTTGAAATTGAAGACATGGTTAAAGCCATTAATGAATCCAGTGACCGCTCAGTATCCACCATGGATAGCAGCTTGGAACGTGCGACTAAAACTCTGGATGTCGCCCGTGAGTCAGGTGAAGCACTGCAACTTATTGCAACCGCAGTCGGTGAGATCAATAATCACAACACCTCCATTGCCAGCGCCGCTGAAGAGCAGGCTAATGTATCTCGTGATGTTGATAAAAACTTAGTCAGCATTCGCGACCTGTCTAACTCAACCGCCTCTGGTGCGGAACAAACCAACTCTTCCAGCGAAGAGCTCTCGCGCCTGGCTGTTAACCTTAAGGAGCTGGTTGAACGGTTTAAAGTTTAAATGGATATTGGATATCGAACCTGACATAAATGTGAGGTTACAAATCTCAACAATGAACGGGGCCAGACTGGCCCCGTTCGAATTTTAGTCACAAAATCACCCTCTACTAAAATAATCCTAATAAATATTGCCAATCAACCGCATAAATTAGACTAATGGTGAGACCAGCGACTAACCTTAATCCGTGTTAACAAACCCATAACAACGGATTTAAAAATGAACAATTTTTTTCAGTTCAGCCAACCGCTCGATAACAACGCTGAAGTGTTATTCAGCGACGAGCATCAAGAGTTTCTTGCGGAGTTAGTGGATACTTTTCAGCCACGCCTAAACGAGCTACTGGAAAAGCGCCAGCAACGTCAGTCTCAGTTTGACCAGGGCACGCTACCCAGTTTTGACCCGGCCACCAAAGATATTCGCGAAAGCAACTGGCGCATTGCCGAACTGCCCGCCGACTTAAAAAAACGTCGCTTAGAAATTACCGGCCCGGTCGATAGAAAAATGGTCATCAACGCGCTGAATGCGAATGTTGACTGTTACATGGCCGACTTTGAGGATTCTCAGTCCCCCACCTGGGAAGGCATGATCAACGGTCAAATTAACCTGCGTGACGCCAACATTGGCGGCATGGCTTACACTGACCCTGACAGTGGCAAACATTATGAAGTCGGCTCTGATCCTGCACTGCTGATTGCCCGGGTCCGCGGTCTGCACTTACCGGAAAAACACGTACAACGAAACGGTAAGGACATTCCCGGTGCATTGATGGATTTTGCCCTGTACTTTTTGCTGAACTACCAACAGCGCCTGCAGCAAGGTTCTGGTGTGTATTACTACTTGCCGAAACTGGAGCACAGCGATGAGGCTAAATGGTGGGCCGAGGTTTTCCATTTTACCGAGCAAAAATTCAACCTGAAAACCAGCTCCATTCGCGCCACCATACTCATTGAAACCCTGCCGGCGGTGTTCCAGATGCATGAAATACTGCACGCTATGAAAGATCATATCGCGGCGCTTAACTGCGGTCGCTGGGACTACATTTTCAGTTACATTAAAACATTGAAAGAACATCCGGAGCGGGTTCTGCCGGACCGTCAGGTGGTCAGCATGGATAAGCCGTTTCTCAATGCCTATTCACGTTTGTTAGTGAAAACCTGCCACCAGCGCGGTGCTTTGGCTATGGGCGGTATGGCGGCCTTTATTCCGAGCAAAGACGCGGCTGAAAATGAGAAAATCCTTGCTAAAGTTCACGCCGATAAAACCATGGAACGTGACAACGGCCACGACGGTACCTGGATAGCTCACCCTGGACTTGCCAATACCGTGCGCAAGATTTTTGTCGATGGTATTGAAGGCGATAACCAGCTTCACATACTGCGCGAAAACGACACCGAGACTGATCAGGCGTTGCTGCTTCAACCCTGCGAAGGCGACCGTACCGAAGCCGGTATGCGCACCAACATTCGGGTATCGCTGCAGTACATAGCGTCCTGGCTGAACGGCAAAGGCTGCGTGCCTATTTATGGCCTGATGGAAGACGCTGCCACTGCAGAGATTTCCCGTACCTCAATCTGGCAATGGATCCGCCATGGCAAAACCTTGTCAGACAACACGCCGGTCACCAAAAAGCTGTTCCGACAGTATCTGCAGGAAGAAGCTGACGAAGTAAAAAAAGAAGTGGGTGAACAACGCTGGGATAACGAGCCTTTTCAACAAGCCCTGAGCTTACTGGAAGAAATTACCACAGCCGATGAGCTGGTCGACTTTTTGACCCTGCCCGGCTACCAACAACTGAAATAACCCTAAAAATTCGCATTAAATAATAGAACAATAAGGAATTTACGCATGACAACCAAAAATCTTTCATTCGCACAACAGGTTAAAGAGCTGCAACAACAATGGGATACCGACTCTCGCTGGAAAGGCGTTGAGCGTCCGTACAGCGCAGAAGAAGTTGTTCGCTTACGCGGCAGCGTGCAACCGGAACACACCTATGCCCGCAACGGTGCCGATAAACTCTGGCAGTTGATACACGGCAAAGCGCAGGAAAAATTCGGCAAAGACTATGTCAACGCTCTGGGCGCATTAACCGGTGGTCAGGCGGTGCAGCAGGTTAAAGCTGGTTTACAAGCCATTTACTTGTCCGGCTGGCAGGTCGCTGCCGATAACAACTCGTCGTGCAGTATGTATCCGGATCAGTCGCTGTACCCGGTAGATTCCGTGCCTACGGTAGTAGAGCGCATTAACAATTCCTTTGCCCGTGCCGACCAAATTCAGTGGTCAAAAGGCGTCACCCCGGAAGACGACAGCTATATTGATTATTTCGCACCCATTGTTGCCGACGCAGAAGCCGGGTTTGGTGGCGTCCTGAATGCTTACGAGCTGATGAAAAACATGATTAAAGCGGGTGTGGCCGGTGTGCACTTCGAGGACCAACTGGCGTCAGTGAAAAAATGCGGCCACATGGGTGGAAAAGTATTGGTACCAACCCAGGAAGCCGTGCAAAAGCTTGCGGCTGCACGTTTAGCCGCGGATGTCGCCGGAACACCAACGTTAATTGTGGCCCGCACTGACGCTAACGCTGCCGACTTGCTGACTTCCGACTTTGACCCGAACGATAAACCCTTCATTACCGGCGAACGCACCGCCGAAGGTTTCTACCGGGTGAAGCCGGGCATTGAACAGGCTATTTCACGCGGTTTAGCCTATGCACCGTTTGCCGATCTTATCTGGTGCGAAACCGCAAAGCCCGACTTAGACGAAGCGCGTCAGTTTGCGGAAGCGGTTCACGCCAAGTATCCGGGTAAACTGCTGGCTTACAACTGCTCGCCGTCGTTTAACTGGAAACGTAACCTGGACGACGACACCATTGCCAAGTTCCAGCGCGAACTGGCAGCAATGGGTTATAAGTTCCAGTTTATTACGCTCGCCGGTGTGCACAATATGTGGTACCACATGTTTGAGCTGGCACATGACTATGCGCGCAACGACATGTCGGCTTACGTTAAGCTGCAGCAGCAGGAATTTGAAGCAGCAGACAAAGGCTATACTTTTGTCGCACATCAGCAGGAAGTGGGCACCGGTTACTTTGACGAGCTGACCAACGTCATTCAGGGCGGCTTGTCTTCGGTAACGGCACTGACCGGCTCTACCGAAGAAGAGCAGTTTAAACCTTCCGCGTAAAACGTAAATCTACCGCATAAGGAAACACATCCGTAAGCTCACCCTTACGGATGTTTTTTTGTACACGACACCAGTAAGCCGGATCAATCAATTCAGGGTGACGCTTTAACAGTCTCTCCCGGTATTTGGCCTGCGGCACCGCAAATTGTCCCAACTGCTGAGGAAACACATCGTCGGGCGCATAGGAAACTTCCCAGTCATTGTCGGGCAAACGTCTGAAACTCATGTCGGTTAAATAGCGAACTTCGTCGTAGTCGTAAAACACCACACGTTTATGCCGCGTGACGCCGAAGTTCTTTAACAGCATATCGCCGGGGAAAATATTAGCGGCCATCATTTCTTTTAACGCACAACCATAATCATCCATCGCCGCATCTACTTCATCTTCTTTGGCGTATTCCAGGTAGAGGTTCAATGGTGTCATTCGGCGTTCGACAAATAACTGGTGAATCACCAAGGTGTCGCCCTCAATCGAAATGGAGTTAGCGATAGTTTTCTGAAACTCTTTCAGTAAATCACCGGAGATACGCTTAAGCGGCAATGCCACATCAACAAACTCCAGCGTATCCGCCATGCGCCCCACCCGGTCGTGGCGTTTTACCATACGGTAGCGGTCAATGACCGTTTGTCGGCCAAAAGCTTTGGTGCCCCCCAGCTTATCTTTAATCACTTTAAACACATAAGGAAAAGACGGCAGGGTAAACACTGTCATGACCATGCCTTTAACCCCGGGGGCTGCAATGAGCTGGTCGTCTGTGCGGTGCAAATGATGCAGAAACTCCCGGTAGAACTCAGTTTTTCCTTGTTTATGGAAACCCACCGATGAGTAAAGCTCTGCCAGAGTTTTCTGAGGCATCAGATCTTTTAAAAAGCGAACTAACGCAGACGGCGCCTCGGTTTCCACCATAAAGTACGAGCGCGCAAAACCAAAAATCGTCGCCATACGATCAGAGCGGGTAATAAAAGCATCCGCATAGAGTTTACCCTGCGAGTTGATCAATACCGGCACAATAAAGGGGTAATGATTGTTTTCTGTCACCACCCGCCCAACAATGTAAGCGGCTTTGTTGCGGTAAAACGGTGACTTCAGCACATCAATGCGTAAGTTATGGGCTTCAATATCGGTCTCCGTTGCCCGCTCAAAAAACTTGTCACGCAGCTGCTCAATATCATTTTCAAAATTTTCGAACTCACCGCCTAGCCCGATATCTTCAAACACTCGAGTCAAGGTTCTTTCAAGACCATCCACCACCGGAAAGTACGAGTGGCACTCGTTTTCTACCGGCACCGGAATATGGTTTGCCAGCACGGTTTCCACAAAAATATAGTCGTTATTAAAGTACGCGCGGTCAAACACCCGGCAAAATACCGAGTTATAAAAGGTCTCAGCCAATTCCGCCTGCGGATGGAACTTCAGCAACTGTTGATAGCGCTGCCGGGTTGCACGCCAAAGGTTCTCGTCCAGTTCATTGCCGACGCGGCGTTCCACTTTCTTCGCGGTACTTACCACTTGGTGATCATAATAATGAATACGCTCTGCCGACGCGGACACTACCGCCTTCCAGTCACGCTGCAAAAAGCGCTTACGCGCGCCCTGCGTCAACGCCTGAAAACGGCGGTAATGGCTGTGAAAGCCTTCGAGAATAATGCGCGCCAAATTCTCAGAATTCATACTCATTTACGATGCTTAAACATAGGCTTTAGAAGTCATTTGAAAAGTCCTCGCCCAACTTACGGCGCTTACGTTGAGGGCCGTTAGCAACACGTGCATACTGACCATCAAGTATCGTCGCAAAATGCTCTAACAAGCCCAGCAGTTCTAATGCCGACAATAGAGTCAAGGAGTTTATTGGTTTACCCTTTTCCATACGATAAACCGTATTCACACCACAACCCAGGCGTTTCGCGAACTCAGACTGATCCATCGTAAGCGAGCGCTGATGTTTGATAAGTTGACCCAGCGTCGATAAGAACTCTTCAGCCACAAGCATTTAAACCACCAAAAATAACTGTTTAATTATCTATTAGATTGATTATGGTGGATTAATAGAAATAAGCAAATCAATTTCATAAATATTCCAACAAACAACTCTGGCGTTATACATTCACCCTATTTATAATTTCAACAGTTTTTTCATATTCCACTTATTTTGGATAGTCATGAATACCATTAAAGACATTGATCTGAACTTGCTGGTTTACTTAGACGTGTTGCTGCGGGAGAAAAATGTCACCCGCGCGGCGGCGCAGCTGAATATAACCCAGCCAGCCATGAGTAACGGCTTGAAGCGCTTACGCAACTTGCTGAACGACCCGATTTTAGTGCGTACCAGCGAAGGTATGGTACCTACGCAACGGGCGCTTGATATGCAGGAAGCTCTGCGCGGTATGCTCTATTCGGTAGAAGAAATGATCCAGCCGGTACGTGAGTTTGATGCGGCAACCAGTGATCAGGTGTTTCGTATTATGGCGTCCGACTACGCCGCCTCCACGCTCATGCCGAAACTGCTGGAAAAACTCGACGAACAGGCACCTAACGTATCACTGGATATTATGACCCCCAGTGACATCAGTTTTCACGACGTGGAAAACGGCAAAGTCGACTTAGCTATTAACCGCTTTGAACAACTGCCACAGTCGTTCCACCAAAAGAATTTGTGGAGCGATGAGTTTTCCTGTCTGATCCGCAAAGATCACAAGCTGCTTGAAGATTATACACTGGATAATTACTTAAAAGCCCAGCACGTCTGGGTCAGCAAAACTGGGTTTGGTGTGGGTGTCGGTATGGACCCGCACGATGTGCAAAAACTCGGTTGGGTAGATGACGCCTTAGATAAACTGGGTAAACGCCGGAGAATTAAAGTGTTTACCCGTAACTATCACGTGGCCATGTATCTGGCACGTCAGGGCCTGGTTGCTACCTTACCCACGCGCGCTGCCGAGCTTTATTCGCAGGACAGTCAACTGGTCATGAAAAAACCGCCGTTTCACATACCGGGGCTCACCCTGACCATGATCTGGTCGCCGCTGCTGCAACACGACGCAGGCCACCGCTGGTTCCGGCAGGTTGTCGCCGAGACTGCGGCAGCTTCTTAGTTGCTGTAAGGCTCAGGCGGCAAGCAACTCCGCACCAGAGCCCTTTAGTTCGGTCGCGCTAAGATTCATGTTGTCTTTTTCATGGTATTGCCTCATTAAAAATGTATTCCCTTTGTAGAGAGTTAAGATCCAAATGTACCGTGGCTAACGTTAAATAATAGTTAACACTGGGTTAATGAACTTTGAAAGTCTGTCGGTTACAGTGAGAAAATATTCAGAACACGGATTGAATATGAAAGACACTTTAGAAAACATTCTTCTCGATGTATCAAAGTCGCCGGATATCGACGGCGGAGACCTGGAAAAAGCCTCAGAATTGATTTTAACATCAGCGCTAAACGGGCTTGATATTACCCGGGTCAGCATTTGGCTTTTACAGCCGGACAAGCAGAGTATGGTTGCCGCTAAACTCATTGATGCAAAATTAGAAGACCGTGAAATTCCCGTTTTACGCAAATCGGAATTACCGTCTTATTTCAGCTTACTGGAAACCGAACGCATCATTATTGTCAATGATGCCCGTAACCACCCCGCCACAGTGGAACTTAATAATGGCTATTTAAAAGAAAACGGCGTTTACGGAATGCTCGATGTTCCCTTACGTCATAAAGGCGACATGATTGGGGTTATGTGCTGTGAGAGCCGCAAACCTGAGCGCCGCTGGACATCCGATGAAGTCGCTTTTGTCGGTATGCTGGCCGATATCTATGGTCGTGCCGTGAGTGCCTCCGAGCGTGAGCGTTTTGAGTCTTTATTAATACGCCAGAATGAACAGCTGGAAAGCATGGTAGAAGAGCGCACACAGTCTCTGACCAAAGCTATGGATAACTTTAAGCAGGCCCAGGAACGCTTAATTGAAACCGAGAAAATGGCAACTCTGGGTAAACTGGTGGCCGGTGTCGCGCATGAGGTCAATACGCCGCTGGGTATTTCGGTTACCGCGGTTACCCATTGCGAGCACCGTTTAAAAAAGCTAGACCAGGGCTTTAGCGACGGTGCTATTTCGCGCAAACACTTGCAAACCTTTATCAGCAATACATTCGAGGCCTATCAGTTGCTCAGCAGCAACCTTGAACGTGCTGCAACACTGATCCAGAATTTTAAAAAAACCGCCGTTGATCAATCCAGTTTTGAGTTGGTCAATTGCGAACTGAATAACTACTTACATGCACTGATGTTAAGCCTAACCCCTATAGTGAAAAAGAAAAAAGTCACCATAGACATCAACTGCGATGACCGTATTGTGTTAAGCACGTATCAGGGTGCTCTGGCACAAATTGTGACTAACCTGGTCAGTAATACCAATGACCACGCCTTTACCGAACCCGATGACAATCATCAAATTCGCATTACCACCAAGCAGAAAGACAAAGGCGTGCACTTTTATTTTAATGACAATGGTAAGGGCATGAACGCTGAAACACTGACAAATATCTTTGAGCCATTTTTTACCACCTCGAGACAAAGCGGCGGTTCCGGACTTGGCTTATCCATTGTTTATAACCTGGTGACAAGGAAACTCAACGGCGAAATTTCTGTCCAATCAACGCCGGGCGAAGGCACTGAATTTTCATTTTTCTTACCCGATTTACCCAAATAGGATGTTGTATGCTAAAAGCTTTGCAGAACTTCTTTCAACAAAACCCGACAACCGCTGAACAAGCCACATTGCATCAGGTAGAGGGACTCACCAACAACGCTTTTCTTTCTCTGGTGTTAATGACTGAGATCAGTCTGGCTGACGGTAAGCTTTCAGACGAAGAGCACGACCATTTATTGCATGAGCTGGAGAACGAATATGATATTACCGATAATCAAGCAGAAAATGCCATTAAAGAAGCCGTTGGGGCGGTAAGGGAAGCCACCTCATTACACGATTTTACCGCACAGCTAAAAGCATTGAGGTATGAACAGCGCGTTGAATTACTGGAAACTTTGTGGGTCGTTGCCTACGCTGATAATAAGCTCGATCCGCATGAGGAGAGCATGTTGCGAAAACTCGCTGACTTACTTTATATCAGCCACGCTGATTATATCCGTGCCAAATTAAACGTTACGGATGCTTAAATGCGACGGCTGCCGGCACCCATGCCGAAGAGATAGGTATGGCAACTGGCTCACCGGCAACCGCAAATTAACGTACCGGTTAGTTTTCTGGTAAAATCCGGCACGGGATAATTCCCCCGGACAATCTTTAGTGACCACCTTCTCTTGCCGCTTCCATCTCGCTTTCCAGTTGAGCCGCCTCGTCGGCACGCGGTTTAGTAAAGCGTGCCAGCCACAAATAAAGTACCGGTGTTAAATACAGAGTAAACAGCGTTGCCAGACCCAAACCACCAAACACAACCCAACCGATGGCGTTACGCGCTTCAGCACCTGCACCGGTGGACAAGATTAATGGCAGCCCACCAAGAATGGTTGAAACCAACGTCATCATTATCGGCCGTAAACGTATCAGGGCTGCTTCTTCAATGGCTTCGCGAACCCCGGCTCCCCGGTCTCGTAACTGGTCCGCAAACTCAACCAGTAACACTGAATTTTTGGCCAGCAAGCCTATCAGCATCACCAATCCTATTTGCGAATAAATATTCATTGAGGTGCCTGTCAGGAACAACGCATAAATAGCTGCAGCAATACCAAAAGGTACCGTCAGCATAACCACCACGGCACTGTTTAAAGACTCAAACTGAGCCGCCAATACCAGCAACACAATCAGGAATGCCAGAATATAGGTCATTGCAACTTCCTGAGATGTATCCTCAAAGGCTGCGGCTTCACCCAAAAAGACCAACCCCATACTGCCCGGTAACGTATTTTCTGCGACCTGCCGCAATTGCTCAACCGCTTCCGACATTGGCAGATTTTCAGGCAACTCAGCATCGATTTCTATGGCGCGCCGTTGTGCTTGCCGTTCCAACTCTGCTGACACGCCCTCTTCAATAATTTCTGACACACTGGAAATGGGGACTAACCCGCCATTGCTGGAAGAGACATACAGGTTTTGCATATCCTGCGGCGACTGTATCAAGTTATTACGAGTGCGCAGAATCAACGGAATTTGTTGATCACCCACATTTAAATCGGCAATATCATCACCATCAATGGCCGCTCTGAGTGTTGACGATATGTCACTGAGTGAAACTCCCAACTCAGCGGCCCGCCGACGATCAATTTTAACCCGTAACTGGGGCTGTGTTGGCTGATAAGAAATATTCAAATTTCCTAGATCCGGAATTTTCTGTTTCACTTCAGCAGTGAAATCCTGAGCGACTTTGAAGATCTCATCATAACTTTCACCGGTAATGGCCATTTCAATGCCGCCACCCTGACCACGCAAATCCAGGCTATTGTCGCCAAATGCACGTCCGGGGGCACCGGGAACCTGACTTAATGGTTTTCTTAATTCAGCGATGACTTGTTGCTGGCTAATATCCCGTTCTTCCCATGGCTTCATGTTAGCACTGATAAAAACAATGTTTGGATCCCACTGGCCAACCACCGTATAGATGGATTCAATGGTTCCGGCTTCTTTTTGCTCAATGAGAGTTTCTTCTAATTCCCGGGCTTGCCGATCCATAAACTTAACGCCAACACCATCAGGCCCTCGGGCAAAAACCCGAATCGAGCCTCTGTCTTCATCGGGTACCAGTTCACTGTCAATTTGTTGAAAAATAGCAGCACCGCCGCCCGCAGCCAGAAGTGAAAACACCACCACCACCCAGCTGGCATTTAATGCTTTATGCAGGGTATAACGGTAAAAATTTTTAAAAACATGCCCTACTTTCGCAAACCGGTTATTTTTTCCGGCTAACTTTGGGAGCCGCGCCGTAAACGCCGGAACCAATGACAACGCAACAAAGGACGAAATAACCACAGCTGCCGCAAGTACACCACCAAATTCACGGAAAAGTCGGCCCGCGGTTGAAGGTAAAAACGCAATAGGCACAAAGACAGCAACCAATACCGCAGTGGTTGCTACCACGGCAAAGAAAACTTCTCTGGTGGCAAGTACCGCCGCAGCCCGGCTGCCCAGGCCCATGCCTCGTCGGCGTTGAATATTTTCGGTAACAACAATGGCATCATCAACAATAAGACCCGTTGCCAGAACCAAAGCCAGCAAGGTTAAAATATTGATTGAAAAGCCCATTAACCAAATAGCGGCTATCGCACCAAACAAAGCCACCGGAATAGAGAACGCCGGAATAATGGTCGCCCTGAACGAGCCCATAAACACCCACAGGGTGGCAACAACTAAAGCCACAGTGATAGCCAAAGTGGTCACCACTTCAGTAACCGATTTCCGGATAAATTGAGCATCATCGTTGGTAATGCTCATTTCCATATCCGGAAACCGGTCACGTAAACGATCCAGCACCGCCAGTGCCCGATCAGAAATTTCAATGGTATTTGACCCTGCCTGCCGGATAACCCCTAAACCAATAACGGGCTTGCCGTCTAAGCGCACAAAGCTGCTGGCATCCGAAGGTGCAAAATACGCCTGCGCCACATCACCAACGCGAATATCATCCTGAATAATGATGTTCTCAATCTGCTCTTCATTCACCGCGGTTGCATCGGCACGAATAATTAACCGTTGGTCGGTCGACTTTAAACTACCGGCAGGAACATCAAAGGGTGCCTGTTGCAGAGCATTTGCAACATCGGTAACCGCAATACCAAAACTGACCAATTTCAACGGATCAAGATCAACCCGCATTACCCGTTCACGGTTGCCGTTCAGACGAACGTCGGCAACACCATTAATCGCCATAAACTCGGGCGACAAATCTGTCTCCAGCCGACGTGTTAATTCAGCCATGCTCAAGGTATCGCTGCTAACAGCAATATCCAGCACCGAACGCGCATCGTTATCGGCTTTGCGCACATTAATTTGTTCAACATCGTCCGGTAACTCGCGCCGTATTTGATTCACCGCTTCCCTGACTTCAGCCGCTACCACGTCAAGGTCCACTCCCGGACTAAATTCGACAGAAAGACGCGCACTATTTTCTTCACTCTGGGACTCAATAGACTTAACGCCCGATACTCGCGCTGCGGCGCCCTCGAGAATGCTGGTAACCTCAGCATCAACGGTTTCCGGCGCACCACCAGGCAAGGTTGCACTAATACCAACAACCGGTCTGTCAACATCAGGCAGCTCGCGAACCTCAACCCCCATCAACGCAGCAATACCCGCTATGGCAATGAGAACGTTAAGAACGACAATGAGAACGGGTCTGCGAATAGAAATTGACGGTAAGTCGTTTGCTTCGGTGTGAGAATTCATCGGATTATCTGACATTACTCACCCAACTTCCCGCTATCAAGCGATGTCCGGTCGAAGGTAACCGGTTGACCATCGCGCAAGCTTTGCACACCTTCCACAATCAGTAAGTCGTCGCGCTGAATATTTCCTGAAACCAGCACTCGTCCTGGCAATCGTTGTTCTATCTGAACTTCAATACGCTTCGCATTTTTTCCCTCAACCACCCAGATAAAGGGACTGTTCACGCCCCACGACAAGGCCGCTTCCGGAATCGAAGCAAACTCTTCACCATCTAACGCAATAGAAGTTCTGAAACTGGTTCCGGGTAAAAAGTTATCGTTCTCGTTACTAATTTTTGCACGAGCCCGGTACATTCTGGTTTCCGGGTTAATGCGCGAATCCAATTCAACAATATCGGCCATTACTGGCGTACCAGAATAACGCCAGGGCTGAACTTTAAGTTCAACACCCTCTTGAAGTAATGAAACCGCAGCTTCAGGAATGCGAAAATCAATTAATAAAGTCGAACGGTCATCTAATGTGGCAATTGTGGTTTGTTGCTCAATACGATCACCGACTTCGACATCGGTAATGCCGATAATTCCGGCAAAAGGCGCCCGAATAAAACGATCCTCTAATTCTATTTTGGCGTTATCCAGCTCAACTCGCGCCAAGTCTCGCAGTAAAATAGCATTGTCTAATTCAGACTGAGGCACAGCACCCAGTTCACGACTGGCTTGTAGGCGATCGACCGTGCGCTCTGTATCACGCAAATTAATTTGTGCTTGCTCAACGGCAACTTGCTGACGTCGGGCATCCAGTTCAACCAGCAACTCATCTTTTTCAACTTCATCGCCCGGTTGAAAATTAACAGCCACTACCCGGTCGCCGACCGCGGGGTAAATAGTAATGGAGCGGACAGCTTCAGCCGTACCGACAGCTTCTACCCGGTTACGTTCACGCTCAAAGCTCACCGGCTCTACATTGACCAGGGCTTCACGAGGACCAAATTGCTGGGCCTGACTAACAGTGCCACTCAGTGACAGTGCGAAAACGAAAACAATGAGTAAAAACTTCATAACGCTCAAAGAATGCTCCAAAAAAACTGCAGCCACTGAGGGCTGCAGTTATGATTAATCAATAAGCCAAAAGACAATTTTGCTACAATTAACCTTTAATTGCAAAGCTGCCCTGCATAATGGCTGAATGACCCGGGAAGGTGCAGTAAAATTTATAATCGTTGTTTGCACTCATGCCTTCAGTAGAGAAAGTTATTGATGTTTCTTCTCCGCCACCAATGACATCAGTAGCCGCAATAACAGTATCAGAGTCCGGTACGTACTGGCTTTCCATACCAGCAGACATGCCTTGCTGCACAACTGACTGCATATTGCCAGCTTCACTCAGTACCCAGTTATGACCCATCACTTTTTTACCCAGTTTACCTGAGTGAATTAAGGTGACAGTAACGTCATCACAACTTGCCGGTACCGACATTTCTGTTTTATCAAACTTCATCATGTCATTACCAGTGATGGTCAGTTCACATTCGTTAGCTTGTGCAGCGTTTGCGACAAACAACATGGAACCCAGTAGCGTGGAAATTATGTAACGCATTGCAATACCTCTTCGGTTAGTATGAAATATATCCCTTTCTTATACGTGATATCTCGCATTGAGATTACTTTAACGAGAATTTATATGACAAAACCTTCTTTTTCGCCGCAATCACTCCTGGCTCAGGGCGGCAGCCACTCTGCCAACGAAAGTGGAGTAATTATCCCTCCAGTATACACCTCAACGACATATCTGCGTGATGACGATAATCAATATCGTACAGGACGGGTGTATTCCAGGGCTGACAACCCGACTTACCGACCGGCAGAAAAACTATTGGCAGAGCTGGAAAATGCCTGCGACGCACGCTTATTTGCCTCGGGTATGGCCGCGGCTACTGCCGTTTTTCAAGCACTGAAACCCGGTGATTCGGTCATAGCGCCCAAAGTCATGTACTGGGCTTTGCGCAAATGGCTGCAGACGTTTGGCGTTGATAGCGGACTGGACGTTCGTTTTGTCGACACCGCTAATTTGGACGAATTACGCGATGCTATTGACGAAAAATCGCCCACGCTGATTTGGCTGGAAACCCCGGGTAACCCGCTTTGGACAATTACCGATATTACAGCAGTAGCGGATATGGCTCGCGACTGCGGCGCTCTGCTTGCTGTTGACTCAACGGTAGCCACCCCGTTACTGACCAAACCATTGGACTTAGGTGCTGATATTGTTATGCATTCAGCCACCAAATATCTCAACGGCCACTCTGACGTAATTTCCGGGGCTCTGGCCGCCCGGGAAGATAATGCATTCTGGCAACGACTGGTGGCTATTCGGGCGCAATCCGGCGCTGTCCCGGGACCTCAGGACGCCGCACAATTATTACGCGGTATGCGAACCTTATTTTTACGCGTGCGGGAAAGCTGTCAAAGTGCGCAGTACCTGGCGGATCAGCTAGAGCGACACCCGCAGGTTACTAAAGTATTGTACCCCGGCCTGAAAAGCTTTGCCGGCCATGACGTGGCAATGAAACAAATGCAGGGTGGCTTTGGCGGCATGCTGTCAATTCGCTTAAACGGTGGTGGAAAATCCGCTATTGCCGTTGCCGCGAAAACTCAATTGTGGCATAGAGCCACTTCATTAGGCGGGGTCGAAAGCTTGATTGAACACCGCGCCAGCATAGAAGGCCCCGATACCCCGGTACCGATGGATTTACTGCGTTTGTCGGTTGGTATTGAGAATGCCAATGACCTGCTGACTGACTTACAACAGGCCATCGACAGTGCGCACGCTTAAATACTGACGCGCTTATAGAAACGGTATTCCGGTTTCCAGAAATTATTGTCGATGCGCTCGCGCAGCGTATCGTCATCAATTTCCAATGCCAGGCCTTCCTGCTGAGCCACTTTGCCTACCGCAAAAGCAATGTCTTTACTTAACTGAGTTAAGTCATTAAAGGCCGGCAATAACGCCTCACCTTTACCATTCGCGCTGGGTGAGGCACCGGCCAGGGTCTTACTGGCCACACGCAGCATTTCATCACTAACCCGTTCCGATTTAACCGCTAACACACCCAAGCCAATTCCCGGGAAAATATAACTGTTATTGCACTGCGCTACAGGATAAATCTTACCGTTATATTCAACCTCGCCAAACGGACTCCCGGTTGCCACAATCGCCTTACCCTCAGTCCATTTAAAAACGTCAGCCGGATGCGCTTCCACATGCTTGGACGGATTACTTAGCGGGAAAATAATTGGTTTTTCGACATTTTTTGCCATGGTCGAAACCACCTGCTCGGTAAATAACCCCGCTTTACCCGACACGCCAATTAAAATATCCGGCTCAGCACAATGCATCACGTCCAGAAGCGATGGATAATCACCACTGTATTCCCAGTCGGCCAAGTCTTTCGCATTTTGCGCCAGCGCCATCTGAAAGTCACGCAAACCTTCCATGGCGTCCACCACCAGACCAAAGCGATCGACCATAAAAATCTGCTTCTTCGCCTGTGCTTTGGTCAGGCCCTCTGCGGTCATCTGAATCAATACCTGCTCGGCAATACCACAACCGGCCGACCCCGCACCAACAAACACCACCTTCTGCTCGCTAAGCTTTTTACCTTTTTGCCGACAAGCGGCTAACAATGTGCCTACCGTCACCGACGCTGTACCCTGAATGTCGTCGTTGAAACAACAGACTTCATCACGATAACGGCGTAGCAGCGGCATAGCATTGGGCTGAGCAAAGTCCTCAAACTGCAGCATCAGACCCGGCCAGCGACGTGTCACCGCCTTAATGAACTTATCCAGAAATTCGTCGTATTCGTCCTGATTAATACGCTTATGCCGTGCGCCCATGTACATCGGGTCGTTCAACAGCTTTTCGTTGTTGGTGCCTACGTCCAGCATTACCGGCAGAGTGTACGCCGGGCTGATGCCACCACAGGCCGTATACAACGACAACTTACCAATGGGAATGCCCATGCCGCCAATGCCCTGATCACCTAAACCCAGAATGCGTTCACCGTCGGTCACCACAATCACTTTCACTTTTTGCTTCGTGGCGTTGCGCAGAATATCGTCTATCTGGTCACGCTCGGAATAAGAGATAAATAAGCCGCGCGAGCTTCGGTAAATATCCGAGAACTTCTCGCAGGCATCACCCACCGTCGGGGTATAAATAATCGGCATCATCTCTTCCAGATGATCCGTTAGCAAACGGTAGAACAGGGTTTCATTATTATCCTGAATGGCTCGCAGATAAATATGCTTGTTCAGCGGCGTCTCGAAGCTGCGGTACTGCATGTAGGCCCGCTCGGCCTGCTCTTCAATGCTCTCGTAACGGGGCGGCAGCAAACCGGTCAGGTTAAACGCAGCACGCTCTTCCCGACTAAAGGCACTGCCTTTATTCAGTAGCGGGGTTTCCAGCAAATTGGGACCAGAATACGGAATATAAAGCGGGCGCTGCGTTTGCGGCATAAGTACAAACTCCTGAAAGCAAAAGTAATACGAATAGCATAACAAAACACGGCGGCCGGTTCACATGTTTCGCCTGAGCATTGAAGGCCTTATGTCAGAGACGCTGCAAGTTCATCCTTGAACGCTCGACGAAGCGCGATCCATGGCGCTGCACACCTCCAAAGTCCCCCTGATAACCTTTTAACGCACTCGCTATTTAAAATCCTACCCGACGCAATGGCTCAAACTTGCAATAGCTAACCTTTAGCGCTATCTAACTCATAATTAGAAACCAAACATTCCAGCGGTATATGTAACCCGCTATGAAGCCGACGAATCATAGGAAGCGTTAAATGTCGTTTTCGATTCAATACCTCACTAACCCGACTCCTCTGGCCTAAGAATGGAACCAAATCAGAGTCATTTAGACCCTCCTGCTCCATTCTGAATTTAATCGCCTCGACAGGATCGGGAGCATCAATTTTATATTGAGCTTCTTCATAGGCTTCGACCAAAGTCACCAGAATATCCAGTTCATCAGCCGCTTCTGTGTCTGGCTCAGCATCCCAAAGCTCATTAATACGAACCAGCGCATTTTGATGATCTTCAGCTGTTTTTATGGGTTTTATATTCATACCCTTACCTCTAAATTGTCTCTGCATTAATTGTATCGTATTGTTCATGCGTACCAACGAAGCGAATATAGACCATCGAAAATTCATATTTCACCGCGACAATAAGTCGATACTTATTCCCGTGAATATTAAACACAACCCTATTATTAGCTATAAAACTCGCATGCCGATATTGCTCTTTTATCTCCTGAGGTGTTTTCCATGAGGCATATCTTGCTTCATCAAACCAAGCTTTAAGAGGTTGCTCTGCATCCCTGTAGTTAGGCTTTTCCCAAAACTCCCGAAGAGTCGCCCTTGATACAATTCTCATAAAAGAAATTATCCCCACCAGTAATTTCCCATTATGGGAAAAAAAGAATTTTTGTCAATGAAATTCCCGTTTTGGGAAAGTTGTTTTTTATAAGTTAAGAATAGAGATCAGTAAGAAGAATCCAATAGGAAAAGGATTAAGTGGTTAGATGAATTCACGGGCGGGCTTTGCCGGCAAGAGGCGATAAAGGAAAGAGCCCGGGACTTGAGGAGTTCAACGGCTATGCGCTAGATGAAACCTCGCTGGATGAGTACGCAGGCAGGTTGCGGAGGTGTGCAGCGCCAAGGATGGCGCTGCACAAGCCCTACAGGGATGTACTTGCGGGCGTCCTCCATAAGAGCCTTTTCAACTGCAGCACTCATTCAGCTAAAGCGCCAGCCCCCAGCGGGTAGCGGTACGTTTTACAGCGTCGACGTTTTCGGTAGCAATAATGTGCAATGGGGTGGTTTCAAACTGGGCGCTTAAGTCCAGCTGTTGTTTTAACCAGACCAACATGGCTTCGCCGGAATGAATGGTTTTTGCACCATTAAAGTAGCCCGAAATACTCTCAGCAATTAACGGAAAATGCGTGCAACCCAGCAGCACCACGTCAGGCCTTTCCAGCTGGCTGAAATAATGTTTGAAGGTTTCCTGCAGTATGGGGCCGTCGTAGAGTTCCTCTTCAACAATGGGCACAAATAATGGCGTGGGCATCGCATCCACCTGGTTGTAACCCAGCGCGTGAATTTGCTGCTGGTAAGCACCAGAATTAATGGTAGAACGTGTAGCAATAACCAGCACACGAGCGCTGGTATCAATGCCCTGCAACTGCTGCAGTGCCATTACACCCGGCTCCAGTACACCATACACCGGCTTATTCGAGAACTTTTGCATTTGCTGCAGCGCGGTGACACTCACGGTATTACAGGCCACCACCAAGCAGTCAACGTCGGCACCGTTAAAAAATTCTACCGCTTCCAGTGCGTAGCGGGTTACCGTGTTGCTGTCTTTACTGCCATACGGCACTCGCGCGGTGTCACCGTAATACAACAGCTCGCTGAAACAACCACTGCGCTGCAACGACCGGACTACCGTTAAGCCACCGACACCACTATCAAAAACTCCGACTTTCATGTCTGTTTATTCCTTGCCAGCTGATGTTTCTAAACTCACGGTTTTTAGACGCAGCGCGTTGGTTATCACAAACACACTGGAGAGCGCCATGGCGCCTGCCGCCAGCATCGGTGACAGCAAAATACCGAAAAATGGATACAAGACACCGGCCGCCAACGGTATCAGCGCGGTATTATAGGCGAATGCCCAGAATAAGTTCTGGCGAATATTACGCATGGTCGCTTCCGACAGCGCAAACGCTTGTTGCACCACGGTCAGGTTATCGGACATTAACACCACATCGGCAGACTCAATGGCCACGTCGGTGCCGGTACCAATTGCAAAACCCACATCGGCAGACGCCAGTGCCGGCGCGTCATTAATGCCGTCACCGACAAATATCACCTGCCCCCATGCCTTCTTCAGACGCTGCACCGCGTCTACTTTGCCATCAGGTTTTACGTTCGCCACCACTTCGCCAATGCCCAGTTCTTTGGCAATGCGTTTTGCAGTAGATTCAGCGTCGCCGGTAACCATTGCGGTTTTTAAACCGTCGGCATGCAGGCGCTTGATCAACTCTTTGGCGCTGGACTTTATCGGGTCGTCCTGAGTGAAAACCGCTGCTAACTTGCTATCAACAGCCACATAAATGGGTGTACGACCGCTTCCCTGCCATTCTTTCGCCTCGGCGGGGTCACTATCAAGACTGATTTGCTGATCCTGCATCAGTTCACTGGTACCAATATAAAGCGTTTTTCCATCCACCTTACCGGTAACACCCAAACCAGAAATGGCCTCGAAGGCATCCGCTTCCGAAACTTTTACGTCCTGCTTTTTCGCATACTTAACCAAAGCTTCTGCTGTAGGATGCTCTGACTTCGCTTCAACCGATGCCGACAGACGCAGCACTTCTTTTTCATCAAAATTGCCCAGCGTGATCCAGTCGGTAATCGTCGGTTTGCCCTCAGTCAGGGTGCCGGTTTTATCAAAAATAACACCTTTTGACTGCTGCAACGCCTGCAAGGCACTGCCCTGACGGAACAGCACGCCCATTTCAGCGCCACGGCCGGTCCCCACCATAATGGAAGTCGGCGTCGCCAGCCCCATGGCACAAGGGCAGGCAATAATCAGCACAGCCACCGCGTTGACCAGCGCAAAAGTAAGCGCTGACTCACTTGCCGCGAAGTACCACACCACAAAAGTCAGCAGCGCAACCAGCATCACTGCCGGCACAAACCACAAGGTAATACGGTTAACCGTGTCCTGAATCGGCAGTTTACTGCCCTGTGCCTGCTCCACCATACGGATGATCTGCGCCAGCACCGTACCTTCACCGGTAGCCGTCACTTTAAAGCGCAAGGTGCCCTTTTCATTGAGCGTGCCGCCCACCACTTTGTCTTCTTTTTGCTTATGCACCGGTTCGGGTTCGCCGGTTATCATGGCTTCATTCACATAGCTGTCGCCGGACGACACCTCTCCATCGAGAGCAATACGCTCACCCGGACGCACCTCAATTTCATCGCCTTTACCCAGCTCAGCGATATCCACTTCGGTCACGTCGCCATCGCGCACTACCCGCGCGGTTTTACTTTGCAAGCTCATTAACCGCTGAATCGCATCTGAGGTATGGCTTTTCGCCCGCGCTTCCATAAAACGCCCGGCCAGAATCAGGGTGACAATAACCGCCGATGCTTCAAAGTAAACGTTCACTGACTCGCTTGGCAGCCAGGACGGTAATAGCGTTGCCACCACCGAATAGCCCCAGGCCGCTGTTGCGCCTAAGGCTACCAATGAATTCATATCCGGAGCGCCACGCGCTAGCGCAGGAATGCCCAATTTGTAAAAACGAGCGCCCGGAAACGCCAATACCACCGTAGTAAGCACTAACTGCACCCACCAGCTGTTTTGTAAACCAAAGGCGTTATGCACCCACTCGGAAAACACCGGCACCATGTGGTTGCCCATGGCTAATATAAACACCGGCAAACTCAGCAGCGTTGATAGCCATAACTGATGCTTTAAGGTTCCCATTTCCTGCGCTTGTTGCTGACGCTGTTCGCGCATCTGCTGATCGCGATCGAGCACTTCATGAGCATCATAGCCAGCGCCTTTGACTGCCTCAGTCAAATCATCAACAGACAGCTTGTCAGAGTAAGTCACTTCCGCACTGTCCGAGGCCAGGTTCACTGACGCATCCTCAACACCGTCCAGAGCGTTCAGCGCTTTATCGACACGCCCCACGCAGGACGCGCAGTTCATGCCTTCAACACTTAAACGAACGGATTTACTCATCAGTGCCTCCGTTGGCTTCTGCCGGTTTCAACCACAGTAACAACCAGAAAACCACCAACTGCCCAAGCTCCAGGTAGCGCTGAATGGCTCCGCGCACTTCAGCCAGTTCCGGGCTAATCATTAACACAAAGCCTAAAGCAATAATCACAGACAACAGCACAAAAGCCGTACGTACCGGCCAGGTCGTTTTAGGTGTAAACGCCAGTAATAAGGTACCCAGCGCAAAACCAAAATAACTCACTATGCTAATAACATTGTGTAATGCCTGAGAACTGGAGCCATCGGCAGGACAGCCTAAATCGCAAGGCGCCAGCGCCGCGCCGAGGTAAGCAACCGGATAGAAGAACAATAATGACCAGCCCAGATGGCTAATACCTTGTACTCGTAGATGCGGCCGGGCAGTGAGCAACACGCCGAAGGCAATGAGTGCCAGCGGAATAAAACCGACCCAGCCAAAGGCACCCGCTGCGGTGCTGCTGGTGGCATTAATTTCGCTGATGTATTGGCTAACATGAGAAAAGTCGTCTTTTACCCAGGTCGCCACTAATTGCAAACCAATCCAGAATAAGGTCAAAATAATAAGTTGCGGCATAACGGGAGAGCTTTTCGTGGGTGCGTTTTGCATGTAGCCTCCTCGGCTGTATTAATGTGATAATCTTTCACTACAGTGTAAACCAAGATGGGAACGAATTGTGAATATTCAAGTGCTTGGCTGCAGCGGCGGGCTCAGCGGTGACAACAAAGGCGGTTCAACCTGCATTCAGCTCAATCATAATATTTTGATTGACGCCGGTACGGGTCTGAATCAACTCAGTCTGGCGCAAATGCACCAAATTCGTCATGTATTTCTGACCCATTCGCATATGGACCACATTGCCGCACTCCCCACGTTTTTAAGTAATCAGTACGGAAGTGAGCACTTACCCGTAACAGTTTACGCGCAGGCTCATACCCTGGAAAAGCTCAAAAATAACATTTTTAACGGCGACATCTGGCCTGAGCTGAGTACCATGACCCAAGGCCCCAACGCTATCTTGAAGTTTAAGGAAATTCATCCGGGGCAAAGTATTGAACTTGAGGGTATGGAAATTAACGCCTTTGCGGTAGAGCACAGTGTGCCAACCTTGGGTTACAGCGTTAAAAACCAAGGCAAACACTTTGTTTTTTCTGCCGATACCATCGCCGGCAAGCAGTTGACAGAGCAGCTTAACCGCCTGGGCCCTATTGATACCTTAATGCTGGAATGCGCGTTTCCCGATGAATTACTGCACGTTGCTGAAAAAACCAAACACATGACCCCGAGTTTGCTGGAGAATGCCTTAAAAAGCTTAGAGCAACAACCTGCTGAGCTTTGGGTTACTCACCTGAAACCCAGCTACGAAACTGCTCTACGCAAAACCTTAGCTGACAACCCACCACATAAAAACACGGTCGTGCTGTAACCTGACGGTTGTGATTTCACGTCAAGCGACGTTTACGCGAACCAATATCATTTTCGATCGTCTCAATGAGGCTAGCAGAAACTCCGAGAGCTTTAGCATCGGTCTTAAAGCTTTGGGTTTGTTCATAAATTTCTTCCAGCATATGATACAGCGGTTTACTGTTGCCAAACCCTGCCTGTCCGGCCATCTGCTCTAACGCAACCTTCTTATCAGGATAAGTTCCGTTACCGTTAAACGCTGTCATATGTTCGCCATAAGAAGACGGACTATAAACAATGTCGTAACAAGGCGATAACCGCCACTCATCTTTATCATTAGCAAGGAAGCTAAAGTTCTTTGAGTGATCATCCTGATTCACGCTCACATAATTAAATAATGCCCGTTTAACCAGTTTCTTTGCTTCGTCAACACCACACATAATCCGTGTGGCCTTAATTAAATCGACATAATCTAAAGAAGGTTCCCGGAAAGAAGCATCCAGTAAGCCCGCGGCTGACAACATGTGGTAGCGGCCACTTTCAGAACAATCAAACCGCGTCTGCTGTAACCAGAATTGACCATTACCCGCATCAATAAGCTCAAACTCCGGCACCTCAATCCCGAGTTTTTTCGCCATAGTTAAATACAAATACTCAACCAGACTTTCTTCGTGTTTTAATAAAAAACGTTCCGAAGTGAGCTTCACAATCAACTTCTGCCCTTTCGCCTTTGGATCAGTCGAGTATTGGCCATCGTTAAGCAATGTTGCATTTAATTTCGGGCGAGCACCACCCGAGCCTCCGGCTGCCTGCAGGTGCTCAATAAGATCGGTTTCAGTACCTTCAAACTCCTTTACCGCTTCCTGACCCAATTTTCTTATAGCAATATCATCACGACTCAGCTCTCTTAAAGACGTTTTTGGTTCATAAGAAAGCGCGCCCAAACAGTCCGAACCAATAACAGCCAGTCGCTCCAGTGCCGATATTTTCTGTGGGTTATAGCCATTTTTTCGAAATACTCTGTCCATCAGATAAAGTCCCCAACCATCAGGCAGGCTATCCGCAAACACACCATGTAAACCATAATGTGGTTGCCGTGGGGCTTTTTGAAGCTCAGTTGTCGCTTTTAAATTGAACGGCGACAAAGATGTTTTGTGTTGCTTCAAATAGTCATCGTGATACTGAAAATAAACGCCCGATTTATTCTCAGCCAGAGTGCCAAGAGCAATCCTTTTACCATCCGACAAGGTTCGTATTACCTGAAGTGGGGTATCAAGCATTGTTCAAAACCTCATCAATGGTTTTAGGCGCTTTTTCCTGCTGCAGAAATTGCCTCAGCTGATTCAGTTCACCCAAAGCTTCTACCAGCATTAAAAACTGGCGCAAAGAGATGTTTCCTGTGCGCTCAAACTTACGAATCGTACTATAAGGCACGCCCGACTTTTCCGACAAAGCTTCAACCGACAGCTTTTGTGATTTTCGCTGTTGCTGTATGTGCTCTTTAAGATCAAGCTGAGTATCGTATGCGGTGTTAAGAATCAGTGTCATAATAGTAATGTTTTTAGCCTTTATTTACCTATAATCGTCACTATTATAGCAGATATAATGAACTAGGGTAGCCTTATGTTCAGATCAGGTGAGAACTGGCTTTGACGTGAATGTCGGCCTACATAGCCATTAAACAATTACACTATTTCAATTCTTCAGCTTACATACCCGCTTTCACTACTCTGTTAGTTTATTCATCTTATTTGCCAAAGTGTATTTTAAAAACTACAATGAGCTTATCGGTATATGAATCCAATAAATTTCGGCGATGGTTGTCAGGTATAAAGGACCCTACGATAAAAGGCCGAATTATTTCGCATATTAGTAAATTAATAGATGGGTTGTCTTGCGACATAAAGCCTATTGGGCACGGATTAAGTGAACTCCGAATGCATTTGGGTGCAGGCTACAGGGTTTACTTTTATGAAGATCAAGGTGTGCTAATTTTACTCCTCGCCGGAGGTGACAAAAAGAGCCAGCGAAGAGACATCAAAAAAGCGCACTTACTTTACGAGTACTGGAGCAATAACAATGGCTACGACTTTCAGAAAATTTGATGCAGCCTCTTATTTAGCGGATGCAGAATCTGTTGCAGCTTTCGTTGCCGATGCTCTGGAAACAGAAGACGCAGGTTATATCGCTAACGCTATCGGCATCGCAGCGAAAGCAAAAGGTATGACAGCGTTAGCACAGGAAACAGGGCTCTCCAGAGAGCAGTTGTACCGATCCTTCAGTGACAAAGGCAACCCAACCCTTAAAAGTGTACTAGCTGTAACGAAAGCGTTAGGTATAAAAATAACAGCACGTACCTGACGTAAACGTCAGTCTACAAGACAGGCGCGAGCTGCAAGAACCCGTGGGCTTTCTGCTGTAGGAGTGTCGAAGGCCATGGATGGCAGGATAGCGAGTGCCTGCAACCTCCAGCACTCGCTAGCCGATGTGCTTGCGGGCGTTGCGGAACATGCGCATCCACGGGCTGTCTTCGCCCCATTCGTCCGGGTGCCAGCTGTTAGCAACAGTTCGGAACACACGTTCAGGGTGTGGCATCATCGCCGTGACACGTCCATCGTCACTGGTCACAGCCGTAATACCTTTGGGTGAACCGTTCGGGTTAGCCGGATACTGCTCCGCCACTTCGCCCCAGTTATCAATATAACGCAAGGCGACCTGTCCACTTTGCTCCAGTTGCGACTGCTGCTGAGGGTTAGCAAATTCAGCCCGGCCCTCACCATGAGACACCGCAATGGGCATCCGCGAACCGGCTAAATCACCCAGGAATATAGATTTAGACTCCTGAACCTCAACCAGACTAAAGCGTGCTTCAAAGCGCTCGCTGCGGTTGGTTACAAAACGCGGCCAGTGCTCAGTCCCCGGAATCAGAGACTTCAGCGTGGATAACATCTGGCAACCGTTACACACACCCAGAGCCAGCGTATCGTTTCGTTTAAAGAAGGCTTCAAACTGCTCGCGTGCTCGGTCATTAAACAGAATAGACTTAGCCCAGCCCTCTCCGGCGCCTAATACGTCACCATAAGAGAAGCCACCACAAGCTGCCAGCGCTTGCATGTCATCCAGCGACACACGCCCCGCCAGAATATCACTCATGTGAACATCAACGGCTTCAAATCCAGCACGATCAAAGGCCGCTGCCATTTCATAATGCGAATTCACACCCTGCTCACGCAGAATCGCGACTTTAGGCGCCACACCTTTAGCAATATAAGGTGCCGCCACATCTTCCGAAGGGTCAAACGTTAAGTCGGCCAGTAACCCCGGGTTATCAGCACGCTGTTTCAAGCGGAACTCTTCGTCAGCACACACCGGATTATCACGCAGGCACTGCATTTGGTGCGTAGTTTCTGCCCATACCGTGCGCCAGTGTGTGCGGCTTTGCGCGAGCACATCCTGTCCGTTCCGAGTAAAGACAATAGCGTCTTCATGGGTCGGCTCACCAATCCGTTTAACACAGTCACCCAGACCGGCGGCTTTGTAAGCCTCCATCACTTGCTGATATTGCTCATCACTGACCTGAATGACAGCACCCAGCTCTTCATTAAATAGAGTCGCCAAGTTGTCTTCACCTAACTCGTCCAGCGCGACTGTCGCACCGCAGTTTCCGGCAAAAGCCATTTCCGCGACAGTAGTGAACAAGCCACCGTCGGAGCGGTCGTGGTAGGCCAGTAAACGGCCCTCGGTCACCAACTGCTGGGTGGTATTGAAAAAGGTTTTAAAGGCGTCAGTGTCGTCTAAATCCGGCGTGCGCTGACCTAACTGCTGATACACCTGCGCCAGTGCAGAGCCGCCTAACCGGTTCTGACCTTTACCTAAATCAATCAGAATTAAATGCGACTGGCCTTTGTCGGTGCGCAGTTGCGGCGTTAAGGTTGTGCGAATATCATTCACTCGCCCAAAAGCGGTGATTACCAGGCTCATTGGCGCGGTAACCGCTTTGTCTTCACCGTCTTCCTGCCACTGAGTTTTCATCGACATAGAATCTTTGCCGACCGGAATGGTAATACCCAGCTCAGGACACAACTCTTCGCCCACGGCTTTAACGGCCTCGTACAAACCGGCGTCTTCACCCGGGTGTCCTGCAGCTGCCATCCAGTTGGCGGATAATTTAATGCGTTTTAAATCGCCAATATCAGCAGCAGCAATGTTGGTCAGAGACTCAGCTACGGCCATCCGTGCCGACGCCCCAAAGTTTAACAACGCCAGTGGTGTACGCTCACCCATCGCCATCGCTTCACCATGGTAACTGTCATAACTGGCCGCCGTTACCGCAACATCAGCAACCGGAATCTGCCACGGTCCCACCATTTGATCACGCGCCACCAAGCCGGTGACACTGCGGTCACCAATGGTAATTAAGAAGGTTTTCTCGGCAATGGCTGGTAACCGCAATAAGCGGTCAGCCGCATCGTTCAGCTCAGCAGCTTCCAGATGCAAAGGCGTACCTTCAGCCTGAGCCTTGCCGACATCGCGGTGCATTTTCGGCGGTTTGCCTAATAAAATATCCAGCGATAAATCAATCGGCTGATTCGAAAACTTGGCGTCGTTGAGTAAAATAGTCAGCTCTTCAGTAGCTTCACCAATGACCGCGTATTCCGCGCGTTCGCGCTCACACAGCGCTTCAAAACGCGCCATATTTTGCGGAGCAATGGCCATAACGTAGCGTTCCTGCGACTCGTTACACCAAATTTCCAGCGGCGTCATGCCCGGCTCGTCATTCGGAATATCACGCAGTTCAAAGCGACCACCACGGCCACCGTCGCTCACCAGCTCCGGCATCGCATTGGATAAGCCACCAGCACCAACGTCATGAATAAAGGCAATAGGGTTGTCGGCACCCAATTGCCAGCAGCGGTCAATGACTTCCTGACAGCGGCGCTCCATTTCCGGATTCTCGCGCTGAACTGAGGCAAAATCCAAATCTTCAGTAGACTCCCCCGACGCCATAGAGGACGCAGCACTGCCACCTAAGCCAATGTTCATAGCCGGACCACCTAACACTACCAACTTAGCACCAACCGGAATGTCACCTTTTTGCACGTGCGCTTCGCGGATGTTACCCAACCCACCGGCAATCATAATCGGCTTGTGGTAACCACGGGTTTCACGACCATTGTGGCTGTCGACCGTTTGCTCGTAGGTACGAAAGTAACCGGTCAAAGCAGGACGACCAAATTCGTTATTAAACGCAGCGCCGCCTAACGGGCCTTCCAGCATAATATCCAGCGCCGATACAATACGGGCCGGTTTACCGTAATTCTCTTCCCACGGCTGCTTAAAGCCCGGAATATTCAGGTTAGAAACACTAAAGCCCACCAGCCCCGCTTTGGGCTTAGAACCGACGCCGGTAGCGCCTTCATCCCGGATTTCACCACCAGAGCCGGTAGCCGCACCCGGGTATGGGGAAATAGCCGTTGGGTGATTGTGAGTTTCCACCTTCATCAAAATATGCACCGGCTCGTGGCTGTAGCCATAGCTCAGGCTGTCCGGTTGCGGATAAAAACGCCCGGCTTCATGGCCTTCCATAACGGCCGCATTGTCTTTGTAGGCAGAGAGCACGTAATTGGGCGTAGTTTCAAAGGTGTTTTTAATCATTTTGAACAGCGATTTCGGCTGCTCGACACCATCGATAGTCCAGTCCGCGTTAAAAATTTTGTGACGACAATGCTCGGAGTTTGCCTGGGCAAACATATAAAGCTCAATGTCGTTGGGGTTGCGATCCAGCTTGCGGAAGTTATCGACCAGATAATCCATCTCGTCATCAGCCAGTGCCAGCCCTAGCGTGATGTTCGCTTCTGACAAGGCTTCGCGACCGCCGGCCAGAATATCGACCGAAGATAACGGCTGGGGTTCCTGTGAGCGGAACAGCTGTCGCGCGTCATCCATATCGTACAAAACGCTTTCGGTCATACGATCATGCAACAGGGCTGCCGCTTGTTTCAGTTCTTCAGCCGATAAATCACCCTGCAGATAAAAAGCCACGCCACGTTCTACCCGGTGGATGCTTTTTAAACCACAATTGTGGGCAATGTCAGTGGCTTTTGAGGCCCAGGGAGAAATGGTACCAATGCGCGGGGTTACTAATATTAAGGCACCTTGCGGGTCATGCGCCGGCAGTTCAGGACCATATTTCAGCAGTTGGACTAATACCGAGCGATGCTCATCGCTGAGTTTATTATGCAAATCAACAAAGTGTTGATACTCAGCATACAGCTCTTTGACAGGAATGCCTGCCTGTTTCAGTTGTTCAAGTTGCTTCGTTGTTTTGAAGGCTGATAAGGCAGGTGCACCGCGGTAGATTTCCACAAGCAAGGTCTCCAAAGCTGGACGATTTTTGCTGGCAGATTATACAGTAGGCTGACATTCATGTCAGGTCGAATATTTAACCTGACGTAAACGTTAAGCTATTCGACTTTTGAAGTACCTTCGCGGTTAACGATGCGAAACCACTTTTCGCGGCGATCGATAATGCGCTGTCTGCGCTTGCGGATAACAGCGCGGCGGCGTTCGTTGTTTTCACGTCTGAGGCGGTTGGTTCGCATAGACTTAGGCCTTTATTGCATCAAAATACCTAATTAGCTTACCTTTCCGCCCCCGTTTTTTGCAATGATTTTTTAAGAGGCCTATAGCCCTAATTTGCGTAACTCAACTGAATATGGAACGATCCATCACCCACGAACAAAAGGACCTGTTATGAACGAACTCGAATCTGATGTCTGGTACATCGTACGAACCAAACCTAAACAGGAAGAACGGGCTATACTGAATCTGGAAAATCAGGGGTTTGGGGTGTTTGCGCCGGAATTAACGGTTAAAAAGGTTCGTCGTGGTGTGCGTACATCGGTGGTAGAGCGAATGTTTCCGGGCTATGTCTTTGTCAAGCCCGATGACATTATCGAACAGTTCTATAAGCTGCGCAGCACTTATGGCGTTGCCGGGGTGCTTCGTTTTGGCGACAACATGCCCAAGGTGCCACAAAGCTGGGTTGATCAAATGCGCGGTGTGGATCAGCTAACCGACGAGCAAGCACCGAAAGTGGGCGATACCGTCGAAGTTCAGCAAGGGCCATTCCGTGGGTTCCTTGCTAAAATTATCAAATTAGATGGCGAATCGCGTTGCTTTGTCATGCTGGAATGGATGCAAAAAGAAGTCAAAGCCAACTTCAGTTACAAGGAACTTCAATTCCAAGCCTGACATGAATGTCAGGCTACGCGAATTACAGTCGCCCCTGTTCATCCAAATATTTTAATGTGTCGTAAAAGCGACGAATATTACCCACATAGGTAACCGGCTCATCGCCCCTGGCAAAGCCGTAACGAGTGTGACGGTAAAACTGCTTTTGCCGCAGCAAAGGTAAGCGTTTTTTCACATCTACCCAGCGGTCGGGGTTACCTCCCTGACGCTCGGTGATAATGCGGGCATCTTCTAAATGACCGAACCCTATATTATAAGCCGCGAGGGAAAACCAGGTTCTGTCGGGTTGCGGAATTCTTGCCGGCACCCGGTTTAACATACGCTCCAGATAGCGCGCACCACCACGGATACTCTGCTCGGCATTCAGTCGACTTTTAACACCCATCGCCTTTGCCGTCGGCAGAGTCAGCATCATCATGCCACGCACACCGGTAGGTGATACCGCTCTTGGGTTCCACAGCGATTCCTGATAAGAAATGGCGGCCAGCAAGCGCCAGTCAAGCGAGCCTGAATGCTCTTTAAAGGTTTCGATATAACCCGGTAAAACTCGCTCAACCGCCTCTATAAATAAGCTGGTAGTCACATAGTTAAACTGCTTTACATGACCAAAATGCTGCTCTTTGATATACGCTAAACGGCCACTGGAACGAATTTCTCCAAAATATTCCACCACCGCCGAGAACAACGAGTCGTCAGTACCTTGCGGTAACGCCCAGGCAATATCCTGATCATGCTTTACCGTAAAAGCTACACTTAAATCCGGATGAAAACGGCGTTGAATATCCAGCGCCGTACTGTCGGTAATGGTGTAATCAATCTCTTCTTTAATGACCATTTGCAGCAATTCCACCGCATCGTGATCGCGCGTCGTGCGCCACTTTAAGGTGGGAATGCTTTCACCTAAGCTTTGCAAAAACTCATGGTGCGAGCTGCCTTCCACCACTACAATTTCCCCATCGGTAATTTGCTGCAGGTCACGCGGACGTTGCCGCGATCCCTGCTTAAAAACCACTTTCTGGCTAATAATGTCGTAGGGTGGACTAAAACGAAACAGCCGGGCACGCGTCGAAGTGCGGTCAAGACCCGCAGCAACAATATCCACTTCGCCGCGACGCAGCATGGTAAACAAGTCGTTCACGTCAAACCGTGGTACCATCTCCAGCTCAACACCTAAGCGAGCAGCAAAACGTTTGGCTAAGTCATACTCAAATCCTTGCTCACGGTCGTGGTCAAAGTAATAGCTGGTCGGATTAATTAAGGTTCCCACCCGCAATACCTGACGTTCTTGAACCACGGTCATGGCATTGGGGCGGGTCTGAGGCGTGCAGGCCGTTATCAGACTAACGGCAAAACACAAAAAAACGAACAGCGATACTGCAGATTTGGGCATATTACAGTGATTCCAGAGCCCAATTTACATACAGCGCAACGCCCGTTTTAAGCGCATCTTCATCCGCATAAAAGTGCGGCGAATGGTTACTGGGCTCGCTGGCCATATCACGCTCTGGTGGAGTAACCCCTAAGAACACGAACATACCGGGCACTTCCAGTGCATAGTACGAAAAGTCTTCCGCACCTGTCACTAATGGCACTTCCTGCACTTTATCAGCACCGGCAACGGCTCGGGTTATCGGCAACATTTGCTCAACCAGGTTTTCGTCGTTACGGGTGACCGGGTAGCCTAAATCAACGTGAACATGCGCTTCTGCACCGTTCGCTTCAGCCGTTTTCTCTGCGGTAAGCGTTAATTTATCGTGAATATCCGAACGAATATCCATATCAAAGTTACGGATGGTGCCAATTAATGTCACTTCGTCAGGAATGATGTTATTGCGCACACCACCATCGACAATACCAAACGACAGCACCGCCGGTGCCTTTGTAATATTGGTCTGGCGGCTGATAATAGTTTGTGCGTTATTAATAATTTGTGCTGAAGTCACAATAGGATCAACCCCGGTCCATGGGGCTGAGCCGTGCGCCTGCTTTCCTTTAACTTTAATTTCGAACCGGTCTGCAGAAGCCATCAGCGGGCCTTTTCTGTAACCAACATGGCCTGTCGGGAAACCAGCCCACACGTGAATACCAAAAACTTTTTCTGGTTTGTTTTCGGCTATTAGGTCAGCAAACAGACCTTCTTTCAACATTAATTCAGCGCCACCTTCCTCACCTTCCGGCGCGCCCTCTTCTGCTGGCTGAAAGATAAACATCACGTTACCGGCCAGTTCACCTTTCACTTCGGCTAATTTTTCTGCCGCACCCATTAGCATAGCCACGTGAGTGTCGTGTCCGCAGGCATGCATCACGCCCACTTCGTTACCCCGAAATTCTGATTTAACCGTTGATTTAAATGGCACGTCGGTTTGTTCAGTTACCGGCAATGCATCCATGTCCGCACGCAGCGCAATGGTAGGGCCCGGTTTACCGCCTTTAAGCAGGCCCACAACGCCGGTGTGAGCCACACCCGTTTCTACATCCATACCCAGAGAACGCAAATGCTCAGCCACCATTTTAGCGGTCTCAAATTCGCGGTTACTCAATTCCGGGTTGGCATGAATATGACGACGCCACTCAATAACCTGAGCTTCTAAGTCACTGCTGACTTTTACCGGCGACTGCTGTGCAGCAGAATGGGTAGTGAAACCCAGGCCGCTGGCCAGTATTAAGCTAATAACGAGCTTTTTCATTGTTCTCTCCTGCATAAGTGCGGATTGTTATTCTGGTACTGACTAATATCCTGCGCTAAAATCGCTGCCATGACAACCGATGAAATCTATATGCAGCGAGCCTTAGAACTCGCCCAACAAGCGCAAACCGCCGACGAAGTGCCCGTTGGCGCGGTGTTGGTTATGGCCGATAAAATTGTGGGTGAAGGTTATAATCAGGTTATTTCCTTATCCGATCCATCCGCTCATGCTGAAACACAGGCCATTCGTTCTGCAGGCCAGGCTACCGATAACTATCGGTTGGTCGATTCCACCCTGTACGTCACGCTGGAGCCTTGTGCTATGTGCGCGGGGTTAATCACTCACGCCCGCGTTAAACGCCTGGTGTTTGGTGCAACCGACCCCCGCACCGGAGCCACCGGCACCGCCATTGAAGTTATTAATCACGCCTCCATGAACCACAAAGTGGAAGTGCAAAGTGGTGTTCTGGCAGAAGAATGCGGCGATATTCTACGCCGTTTTTTCCGCGCCCGCCGAACATCTGCCAAGGTCAACGCTAAATAAGCAGACCCGTTATTGAATAAGCCACGGTTGCGCCAAGCCCGGCTAATAACGCATAAGGTAACTGCGTTCGCACATGGTCAATGTGTTCCACGCCCGAGGCCATAGAGGCAATAATGGTGGTATCGGAAATAGGCGATGCATGGTCACCGAAAATGCCGCCGGAAATGGCTGCCGCAATAAACGTTGCCGCCGGCAACCCCAGCGTCATAGCCAACGGAATAGCCAGTGGCAGCATAATGGCAAAGGTGCCCCAGCTGGAGCCAATGGAAAAGCCGGTAATGGCCGACAGCACAAAAATCAGCGGCAACAGCATCCACAACTGCACAGAACCATCTAATGCCGCCGCTAAAAACTCGCCCGTACCTAAGTCGCGGGTTAAGCCCCCCAGCGCTATCGACAACCACAAAATGACCGCCAGCGGCAGAATATGCCACGCTCCTTTTAACAAGTAGCGACCCACATCCATTAAACCAACCCGTTGTGTCATTAAAGTACCAGCGACCGCCAGCCCCAAAGCCACATAAATGGCAATAAACACACTTAAGGTACCGTTGCCGTCCACTAGTACGCCACCTCCGGTTACCAGCAGCATGACCGGCACCATCACCACCAGCGATACTAAGCTGGTCATTACCACCGCAGTGCCTTTGCCGAAGCTGGCTTCTTCGTCCGGCCCGTCGCCCCAGGTATTCTGCGAGACTTGATCCGGTAGCGCATTCTGTTCAAACGCTTTCATGGGACCAATATTCCAGTCGAATAAAGCCACGAACAAAGCCAGTAATACCGCAAAAATGGCATAAAAATTAAAGGCTATAGACTGAATGAAAACCAACAGTGGCTGTTCAACGCCCTGATTAGCAATTAAGGTGAGATTAAACGCGCCCCAGGCATTCAGCGGAATCAAAATACAAATAGCAGCACAGGTAGAATCAACAATGTAAGCCAGTTTTTCCCGGGCAATGCCCAGCCGATCATAAATAGGCCGTGACGTTGTGCCGGAAATCATAATGGTAACGTTGGACTCTATGAACACAATAACGCCCAAAACCCAGGTCATTAACCGCGCCCGCCGCTTGCTTTCTATCCACTGCTTGCGTTCCAGTTTCAGTACAAACTGTTTAAAGGCACCACCATTTTCCAGCACCCCAAACAAAGCACCAATACCCAAGGTAAAAAACCAGACCAGCATGTTACTGGGGTCAATTAAGGTATCCCAAGTGCTTACCAGCGTACCCAAAGCAATATTTTCAGGGGCAGGCCAGAACAGCAGAATATTGGCCAAAATAATGCCACCAATAAGCGCCAGCAGAACTTTTCGGGTAATAATCGCAAATACAATTGCCAATAAGGAAGGTAAAAGACTGGTCCAGCTCAGTTCCATTGGGTCAGCTAATTAGTGGTCGGTAACGGCAGATTAAAATAATAAACCGCCGCGGGCAATACCAACGGCGGTTTATTCGTAGCACTGACGCGCCATCTCTTAACCTGACGTTCACGTCAGGTGGGGTTTATCAGAATTTGTATTCTACACCTAAACGTACAGACCACAGTGACGGCTCACCCGCACGCGCCTGAACATTAGAGGTATTACGGAACGAGTTGTACTGGTACTGACCCGCGTCATTAATTTCAACATCGGCAACAGTGAACGCACGTGGAAAGCTTGCTTCGTAAAGCACGCCCCAGTCGTCATTCAGCATGTTGCCTAAGTTTTCAATCACGAAGAACGCTGATGCTTTATGTCCATCCATAAAGCCGGGTAGTTCCTGTTCAATACGTAAATCAACTTTGGTCCACCACTTGCTGTTGAACTCATTACGTGGCGCAATACCGCCCGCATATTTGCTCAAGCCCGACTCTTCAAGAAAGTCGAAGAACGCAGCTGTTTCAAATGGGTTACCGTCATCGTCGGTGCCAATCGCGAAGTTTGGATCCTCCAGACCGGTGGGTACATATAATAAGCTATAGCCTTTATATGAACTTTCACCGAAAATATCCGACATTGTGTAAGAGAACGGACGACCTTTATTGCGTGTCCCGAACAGAGTGAACACAGTGTCATAACCGTCGAAGAACTCTTTCGTGTAATTCGCCTTAAAGGTAAAGCGGTGTGGTATTTCGTAGTTAGAGGTCGCAACCCCCGGGTTCTGGGCGTTAGATCTTGCCAGGTTTGTGTAGTTAGAAAACGCCACGGAACTGGTCATCGGGTTAACATCTTCTGCTTCGTTATAAGCGTATCCAAAAGTCCAGTCCAGACCAAAGTCATGCGACTTACTCAACGCCAGCGAAACCGTAGTTTGAGAGCCTGAATCACCATCAACATTGGTCAACAGGAAGTCATCACCTTGACCACGACCATCAGTCGACTGTTTTTCGAAAATAGGACGACCATCCGGCGCAGTATCAACCTGCTCAAGGCCCATATTGTAGATAACCGCAGCATCTTTTTTATCCGTGTACAAAAAGTCCGCCATCAGAATGTAGTTATCAGGCAGCGTATAAGTAGCACCTAACGCATATTTCCATTCTTTGGGTAACTCGAAATTAGGATCCATAGTGTTGATTGGGCCCTGGCCACTGGCATTGGCTACTTCGTCGAACAGTTCCTGCGGAACATCATAAATTGGACGTCCTTCGCCTGTGTGTGGCACATCAAACAAAGACTCATTCGCAAAGCTTCGGCGAGATTCATATTGCGTCACACCATTGTTTGAATAGTTGTTGGAAATCCAGACATTCGGATTACCGCCAGAATACAAGCCAACACCACCGCGAACTTCTAAGTCCGGGTTAACAAACCAGTTAAAACCAAAGCGTGGCTGCAGTAAGTCCTGACCATCCAGATTTTGCTGGTTAGAGAAACCATAAAGTTCCTGGTTTAATGGATTATTCACTGGCAAGTCATCGCTGGTGTACCAGTCATAGCGCAGACCGTAAGTGAAAGTAATATCCATTGGTGCGTAATAGTATTCATCCTGAACGTACGCAGTATTTACCGCGTAACCAAATTCTGCCGCTGCATCGCGAGGGTTATTAGTGCCTGCCGCGCTCTCATAAGTGGCTCTATATGGCGTGCCTGCTTCAAAATCATCGATTGAACCGAACCGATACTCGCCTTCTGCTTCTTGCACAAATAGGTTAAACACGTCATATTCTTCACGCTCAATACCGGCAGAAAGAACATGATCGCCCAGTAAGTAGGTCCCTTTCAGTTTAAAGAAAGTGGTATCGTATTTCAGCTTATTCGCGTGCCGGGAGTCATCCGCGCCTAAGTATACCGTCGCGTCATTAACCCCAATTTGAACTTCACCAAAGTCGGTGCCACCCAGAGGGTTGACGCGAGCATCTAACTCAGAATAACCCACTCGCACTTCGGTCGAGAAGTTGTCACTCCAGTCAGAATATAGCTCGCCCACATAAGACGTGAACTCAGATCCGCGCTCGTAAAAGTGGTTGGAAAACTCCAGCTCGTCTGAATCACCATCAGACTGAGCGATAGAAAAACCATCGTTATAGTTGTAAGTTAACGACGCACGGTGCGCATCACTAATGTACCAATCCAACTTGGCTAAGAATTTTTCATCTTCGACCGGTAAGCTGGCCGGGAAACCGCCAGGATTATAGCCGTAAATGTTCTCCGAAATAGTTGCAATACGCTCAACATCAGCCTGGCTCACACCTGCAACTTCGGTTGCTGCGCCAGAGCCCTCGGGACCACGGTCAAACGTATCGGAGCCTTCCAGCTTCTCATAAGAGGTAAAGAAGAACAGCTTATCTTCAATGAAGGCACCGCCAACATTGAAGCCATAGCGTTTTTCACTGAAGTCACCCACGTTAATGCTGTCGCCTTCCAGCTTATCACCCTGCAAAGAATCGTTGGTGTAGTCATAAAACACACCACCAAACATCTCATTGTCACCGGTTTTGGTAACGGCGTTAATGTTACACGCCGTAAAACCACCGTACTGAACATCAAAAGGCGCAAACTCAACCGCAACCTGCTCAATCGCATCGTAAGAAAACGGCATACGTTCGGTTGGGTAACCACTGCTGTTAAGGCCGAAGTTATCGTTCATACGAACGCCATCAACGGTCAGACTGTTAAAACGAGGGTTAGCACCACCACACTGAATATCACCAGCATTGGTTTCGTTAATGTAAATACGCGGGTCAATACGAATTACGTCTTTTAAGTCGCGGTTGGCAGAAGGTGCATTTTCCAAATCCTGTAAATTGAAGTTTGCTGCCGGACTGTTACTGCCATAAAGCGCGTTGCTGACCATAGAGCCAGTTACGCTCAGAACTTCCATCTCTTCACGCTCAAGACGCACATTGACGTTTTGAGAGTCACCCAGGGTCAGGTAAATATTTTCAACTACCTGGTTGCGACCTTCCGGGCCTTTAACCACTATGGTGTAAGGGCCGCCAACCGGCAACCCCCGTGACGAAAACGTACCCTGTTGGTTCGAGCTTAACGTTTTAATGCTTCCGGTACGCTCGTCGCGTAGCTGAATGGTTGCATTTGAAACAATCTGACCAGACTCAGTGGTCACAACACCACGAAGGCTGGATGACGTTTCCTGAGCCAGAGCAGTGCCACTAAGGCCCATAGCAATAGCAGCTGCAACAGCCGTACGCTTAAAAGTAGAGTTAAACATAGTGTGTTCTTCCCGGTTTTGTTTTGGTTTTAACTACAAATAAGGGTATAGCTTATTTGTGACAATTCTATGAACTTTATCCAAAAAAAAAGCCCCACAAATTGTGAGGCTCTGTTTAACGGTTTAGAAGGTATAACGAACACCTAACTTAGCGCTCCAGGAAGAGCTCATGTCAACAGTACTGTAATTATTCGGATAGTACCCCTGATAAGTCTGTTCAATTTGATATTTCCCTTCATCACTAAGCCCGCCAAAGTCATACAATGAGATTTGAGGGTAAGTTAGGCGACGTTCAATACCCCAGTCGTCATTCAACAAGTTAGCAAAATTATCGATGGTTAAATATAAGATACCCTTGTGTCCATCCATAAAGCCAGGTATTTCCTGTTGAATACTCAGGTCTAAGTCAGTAACCCAAGGCTGGTTATGAGTATTACGATCTAATATATAACCGTCACCACCATAAGCAATACCCGCATTATCGAGTAGAAGTTTAAGCTCGTTCCAGCTAATTGAGTTATCCCAATCTACGTTAGGATCATTCTCGCCTGACGGAATATAAGCCAAATAAGCGGACTGCGAATTGAAATAGTCACCACCAGCCTCATTATCACCAAAGGCATTGTCATTATAGAAACTCATTATGTAACTAAACGGACGACCTGAGCGACGCTCGAAGAAGAGATTAAAACGAGTTTCATAGTCCGCGAAGAACTCTTTCTTGTAACCCAAGGTAATTTTCAGGCTATGCTCAGTTTCGAAATTACCTGTAGCAGTAAAAGCTTGGTTTCGGCTTTTTGCTACATAGTGTTTGTAGTTACTCGCCGCCTGTGAAGAAGAACCAGCACCGTTGTCTTCAACGTCTTGATAGGTATAGCTCGCTGTAAAGTTTAAACCGTTATTCCACTGCTTCGCTATCGACTGCGAGAAGATGAACGCACGTCCATCTTCTGCTGCATTTGTCAGCATAATGTCGTAATTTTCAGTGCGGTCGCCCTCATAACGAGACTCATAAATAATACGCTCACCATCAGCTGCTCTTCCAACTTCCTGGATAGCTGTGTTATACCAGACAGGCTGATCTTCAATGCGTTTATACATAAATGACGTGGTCGCATTAAACATGTCACCTAAGTAAGGAACGTCTAATTCATAATCCAATGCTAACTGAGCTCGCCAATCGCTTGGCAACTCAAAGTTTGGAGCGGTGTAGTTTGTACTACCGTTGCCACGTTCCATAGCGTCTTGGATTTCCTGAGGAATGCTATCGAAGCCGCTAACTACATTATTTTCATAATATTCGGCTATTACACTTGATGGTGCTGTAACTAGAGTCACACCGTCTTTGGTGAATGGGTTTGTATACCAAACGTTAGGAACGCCACCGTAGAAGCGACCAAGACCACCACGAACAACCAAGCTGCTATCGGTATAATATTTAAAGCTAAAGCGAGGCAGGAAAATATCCAAGCCGTCCAAGTTCTCCTGATTGGTCATGCCGTCATAAGCTTCCTGGAAATTTTCATTTAAAGTCGGCGTGTCGCTAGAGCTTAAACGCTCGTATCGTAAACCCGCATTAACTTCCAAGTTTGGTGTTGCGTAGAATGTATCGCCCGCATATAACGCCAAAGTTGTTCTTTCAACTTCATAAGCTGCGTCTTCAGGGTTATTTGTGTAGGCATTTTGGTAGTCAAAATCCCAAGAACCGCTAAAGTTTCCAACAATACCGTTTTCAAAACCGTAAAAGTCATCAAACTCCCAAGTTCCCAACGAGTCTGGCACGAACTTGTTATATAAACTCAATTGCTCTACTTGGGTACCAAATACGATTTCATGCTCACCCATAAGGTAGGTAGCATCAAAGTTGAACGTTAAGTTGTCGTTTTTAGCAACGTTTGAATGGCGATACTTGTCGCGCCCGAAAACAAACGATGGGCCTCTATAGCTTTCTTCAACAGTCACTTGCCCTATATTTGAATTAGTGAGCGAGTTTGCTTCAACATCTTTGTAGGTCAAACCCATTTCGGTGATAAAGTTAGCCGTCCAGTCGCTATACAAACGAGCACTAATATTATTCATGCGCGTGTGGTAGGTATATCGGCTTGATGCCAAAGACACTTCATCAGTCTCACCTGTAGCAAAGTTGCGAGCATCAGAGTTATCTTGCCACTGATAAGTCACATCAAGACGATGAGCTTGATTAATATTCCAGCTTAATTTAGTTAACCATTTACGGTCTTTGTCTTCTGGATCTCCACCCAAAGAGTCTTGAATATCGTATTGCTCATCGAGTATTTGGATAAAATCGTTGTATAGGCTTTCCGTTACATAAAACTCATTTGTTGCGCCACTGCCCTGAAAGCCGTAGTCTAAATCAATCTCGTTTGTCCATTCTTCATAGTTAGTGAAAAAGAATAAAGAATCTTCGACAATGGGTCCACCGAACGAGAAACCTAACGTTGATATTGTTCGGTTTGGTTCTATGTCCTCTTCGCGATATGTTCTATAACCGTTTTCATCAAGAACAGGATCGTCGTTTTCATCGCGAATTTCTCTGATTTGCGCAACATCACCTTTAAGATCAGGACTTGAGTGCTCGTAGAAAAATTCACCTTCGAACTCGTTAGTTCCAGACTTAGTTACTGCATTAATCGTACCGCCTGAGAAGTCGCCTTTTTTTACCGAGAACGGTGCGGCATCAACTGAAATTTGCTCAATAGCACTTAGCGATACGGGAGGCTGTTCAGTCGGGTAGCCACCATAGTTCAAGCCGAAGTCATCATTCTGACCAATGCCATCAACGGTGATGCTATTCATGCGCGGATCACCACCGGCAATAGTCATTTCGCCGGAACCATTAATGGTGACTAACGGGTTAATACGCGCTACGTCTTTTAAGTCACGGTTCAGACTGGGCATATTATCAATGGTATCTTCACCAAAACTGCTGCTCGCGCCGCCACTTTCAGTCAACAGGGCCGTACCAGAAACAACCAAACGCTCCATATCATCAGCTTCTAACTGGCGACTCACACGATAGGTATCACCCAAGTCAAGATAAACCCCCTCAAGAACGGCGTCACGATATTGCTCAGAATCCAGAATTACCTGGTAAGGTCCGCCAACCCGTAAGCCTTTTGCTGTAAAAGTACCGTCCTCATTGGTTGTGAATTCACTCACTGTGCCCGTTGGCTGGTGAATAATAACCACTTTAGTGTTTGCTGCAGGATTTCCCTGAGGGCCTGTGATAACACCACGCATAGACGATGAGGTTTCTTGAGAAAAAGCACTTGTCGAAAGGCCTACAGCTAAAGCAACAGCCGCAGAAATTCGACTCACTTTGGAGTTCAATCTCATGAGTTATTTCCTAGTTTTTTGGCAACGATAAAAAGAAAGTTTCTTAATGGACGAGAAGTTATAAAGCAGAAATGTGACAACTTAATGAAAATGTGTGAAGCAATGGAACTTTTTGCCGAAGACAGAAAAGGAGAGCCAGTCTTTCGCTTAGAATTGGATGAAGAGCCGCGGCACAATAGCTGGTTCATTACCGGAAAGCTCATGACCTGATAGGAATCAAGAGTACGGCAAGAGGTCCGAGCTGTATGGGATGCGGCTGATTTCATTACGCTTCTAAGACATTTTTGTGTCAGATATATGACATATTTTAATCAAAATATTCGCCCTTGCCTAGTCATTCGGGAACCTTTACTCTTCCCCATTGTCTTAGGCTGCTCTCTAACGGTTATTCCATGGGCTTTATGCGGTTTTTATTATTTTTAACATTCGTTGTCTTTATGATTCCTGTCTCTTTTAATGCAGTAGCTGGTTACGGCAAAAATGAACCTGAAACCATTCGGGTTGCGACCTTTAATGTCAGTATGGATGCCTCTAACTACTTAAATGAAAGCGAATTACCGGCATTAACTGAATCGCCTTTACCGGAGGTGTTGCAAAAGAATCATGAACAAATTCGTGGTATTGCCGAAATTCTCCAACGCGTTCGTCCTGACATTGTTCTCTTAAACGAATTTGACTACCTTGACCCTGAAGTTGGCGTTAATGTTTTTCAGAAAAATTACTTAGCTGTTTCACAAAACGGGCAGCAAGCCATTGAGTACCCTTACGCTTATACCGCTCCGGTTAACACCGGTGTGCCCTCGGCTTTTGACTTAAACCGCGACGGCAAAGCGCAAGGCACCGGCATCGACGCCTGGGGTTTCGGTTGGTACCCCGGTCAGTACGGCATGGTTATTTTATCCAAATACCCATTATTGACCGATAAAGTCCGCACTTTTCAGCATTTTTTGTGGCAAGACATGCCCGGTCGTCACATTCCTTATGTCATAAACGAGCAAGGCCAGGCCACCAATGAACAATGGTACTCTGATGAAATTATGGCGCAGTACCCGTTAAGCTCAAAATCGCACTGGGACTTACCGGTAAAAGTCGGCGATAAAATCATTCACTTATTAGCCGCACACCCGGTACCACCGGCATTTGACGGCCCCGAAAACAGCAATGGCATGCGTAACTTTGACGAAATTCGCCTGTTTGCCGATTATCTCACGCCCGGCAGCGGCAATTATCTCTACGACGACAAAGGTACGCGAGGTGGTCTAGCCGCAGACCAGAGCTTTATCGTAATGGGTGATATGAACGCTGAAGCGGGCTCCGGTGGCGTCGATGGTGCTATAGAACAGTTACTGGAGCACCCACGCGTTAACGATGTAAAGCCGCAAAGCCGCGGTGGGCAACAGCATTCTCCGGACAAACAAGGAGCGCAGTTCCATACTGCCGCCTGGCGTAAACGCGTTGATTATGTACTGCCGTCTAACGACTTAATTGTAAAAGACGCGGGGGTGTTCTGGCCGGTGGATGATGAGTCCGGTAGCGAGCTCATGCAGAAACGCAGCGCCTCTTCCGACCATCGTCTGGTTTGGTTAGATATTGTCAAGTAGCCTGACGTTCACGTCAGGAACGATATCTGACCTGACATGAATATCAGGCTATAGCCCTTTATTTTACTGAAGCTTTACAGTTGCAGGGCTGTTGAAATCCTCCTTAGGTGCGATAATGCAAACCTTGTATCCAAGGAGGTAAACCATGAAAAAACTATTACTCACAACAGCGTTACTTGCAAGCGGTTCGCTTATGTTTTCAGCAGCCAGCAAAGCTGATGATTTCAACTACGTGAGCGGCGGCTTCAACGATTTCTATGATTCCGACTTCTATGTAGAAGGCTCCAAAACCATCGCCCCTAACTGGGTGGGTGACGTTCAAGTAACTGATATGGGTGACTACTCACTTCGTGCAGGAGCTAAATACTTTCTGGATATGGGAGCTGGCCAACAATTCAACACTTTCCTGAAAGGCGGTGTTAGCCACTATGACTTTGGCAACTACGACGACACCAGCGCGTACGCCGGTATTGGCGCTATGACCAAGTTAAGCCAGCAAACCACCGCTATTGTAGATGCAGGTTACGACTGGGGCTTAGACGGTTTCGCATCAGTTGGTGCACGTTTGCGCTACGCCTTTACTGAGCAGTTCTCTGCTGACGCTGGTTTCCGTGGCAACTTCAACAGCGTTGATAACGAAGTACATTTAGGCGTGACTTACCACTTCTAAGTTGATTCTACGTATATTTACGTTTTTTATGGTGTCGATATCCACTTACAGTGGGTTTTGACACCATTATTGAATCTAGGTTTGACAGTTATATCTGTCATATTAGCCTAAAACTAAAAAATGACAAATATATCCGTCAAATAAATCGCGTAGCCTGACATTCATGTCAGGTGGGATATCTCACCTGATGTGAACATCAGGCTACATATTATTCCCACTCAATAGTGGCCGGTGGTTTGCCGGAAATATCATAGGTTACGCGGGAAATGCCGTTCACTTCGTTGATAATCCGGTTAGACACCTTCTCTAACAACTCATACGGCAGATGTGCCCAACGTGCGGTCATAAAGTCGATAGTCTCTACCGCACGAATGGCAATAACCCAATCGTATTTACGCTGATCACCCATTACGCCAACCGAACGTACCGGCAGAAACACCGCAAAGGCCTGACTAACTTTGTCGTACCAGCCTGCATTGTGCAGTTCTTCAATAAAGATGGCGTCGGCACGGCGCAGTAAATCGCAGTACTCTTTCTTAATTTCACCCAGCACACGAACACCTAACCCCGGCCCCGGGAACGGATGACGATAAAGCATGCTATGCGGCAAACCTAACTCAAGGCCAATTTTACGCACTTCGTCTTTAAACAATTCGCGTAATGGCTCAACCAAACCCAGCTGCATGTCTTCCGGTAAACCACCCACGTTGTGGTGCGACTTAATGACATGCGCTTTACCGGTTTTGGAGCCGGCAGACTCAATCACGTCGGGGTAAATAGTGCCCTGCGCCAGCCAGTCTACTTCCGTCAGTTTACCGGCTTCTTCATCAAAAATTTCAATGAAGGTATTACCAATAATTTTACGCTTCTTTTCCGGGTCGTTCTCGCCTTTTAAAGCATCTAAAAAGCGGTCTTCGGCGCGAATCGGTAAAATGTTCAGGCCATAATGGTCGCCGAACATTTCCATCACCTGCTCCGCCTCGTTTAAGCGTAACAAACCATTATCCACAAACACACAGGTCAGCTGGTCACCAATGGCACGGTGCAGCAACATCGCCGTTACTGACGAATCGACTCCGCCCGATAAGCCCAAAATGACTTTATCAGTACCTACCTGCTCGCGGATGCGTTCAATAGCGTCATCAATGATCTTTGCCGGGGTCCATTGCTTCTCACACCCGCAGATATCGCTGACAAAGTGCTCCAGCATCCGCAAACCCTGACGGGTATGTGTGACTTCCGGGTGGAACTGTACGCCATAAAACTGACGCTCTTCGTCGGCCATAGCTGCGTAAGGACAATAGGAAGTTTTAGCGACCGTATGAAAACCTTCCGGTATCATTTCTACTTTATCGCCGTGGCTCATCCACACATCCAGCAAAGGCGCACCCGACTCAGAAACGGCATCTTCAATGGCTTTAAACAATGGGCTTTGCTCTACCAGCTCAATTTGTGCGTAACCAAATTCACGCTCCAGCGAGCCCTGAACCGAACCGCCCAGCTGGTGCGCCATGGTCTGCATACCATAGCAAATACCAAATACCGGTACACCGGCATTAAACACATAGTCCGGCGCACGGGGAGACCCTTCTTCAGCCACACTTTCCGGACCACCGGATAAAATAATGCCTTTTGGCGCAAAATCACGAATGTCGGCTTCATCAACATCCCAGGCCCAAAGCTCACAATAAACGCCAATTTCGCGAATACGGCGGGCAATCAGCTGGGTGTACTGAGAGCCGAAATCTAAAATCAATATTCGGTGATCATGGATATCTCTAGTCATTATTTATCCTGTTACGAGCTACGATAATTCGGTGCTTCTTTGGTAATGTGCACATCGTGTACGTGTGATTCGCCCATACCGGCGGCGGTCACTTTCACAAATTGCGGTTTGGTACGCATGTCTTCAATAGTCGGACAACCGGTTAAGCCCATAGCTGAGCGCAACCCGCCCATCTGCTGATGAATAATGGCAGCAATAGGTCCTTTGTAAGCAATGCGCCCTTCAATGCCTTCCGGCACTAACTTGTCGGCTTCATCGCTTTTCTGGAAGTAGCGGTCAGACGAGCCATTAAGCTGATCCATGGCCCCTAGGCTGCCCATACCACGGTATGACTTGTAATAGCGGCCCTGATAAAGCTCCACTTCACCCGGTGACTCTTCAGTACCGGCCAGCATACTGCCAGCCATGACGCAGTGCGCGCCGGCCGCCAAAGCTTTCGCAATGTCACCCGAAAAACGAATGCCGCCATCGGCAATAATTGGCACACCCGATCCTTTAATCGCATCTACCGCATCGCTAATCGCGCTAATTTGCGGTACACCACAACCGGTCACAATACGAGTGGTACAAATAGAACCCGGGCCAATGCCTATTTTTACCGCATCCACACCGGCTTCAACTAAGGCTTTCGCCCCTGCCGCTGTTGCCACGTTACCGCCAATAATTTGTAGGTTCGGGTAGTCTTTACGCGTTTGTTTAACCCGCTCCAGTACGCCCTTGGAATGTCCATGCGAGGTGTCAATCAGCAGCACATCAACACCAGCTTCAACCAGCAACTTAATGCGCTCTTCAGTACCGGCACCAACACCGACAGCGGCACCCACGCGCAGTGAGCCCAGTTCGTCTTTACAGGCGTTAGGTTTGTTTTCGGCCTTTTCAAAGTCCTTCAGGGTGATCATACCCTTTAGCTTGTGGGCGTCATCCACAACCAGTATTTTTTCAATACGGTATTTGTGCATAAGCTGCAAAATTTCTTCGCTTTCTGCCGCTTCATGCACAGTGACCAAACGATCTTTACCGGTCATGACATGAGAAATTTCTTTACTATCTTCGTCTTCAAACCGGGTATCACGACCGGTAACAATACCCACCAGGTCGCCGTTACCTTCAATAACAGGAAAACCCTGAAAGCCATGCTCGGCGGTTAGTTCTTTAATTTCACCAATGGTAGTTGTCGGTTGCACAGTAACCGGATCAGAGACCATGCCACTTTCGTATTTTTTCACTTTACGAACGTGCGCGGCTTGTTGCTCTGCGGTCATGTTTTTGTGGATAAAGCCAATGCCGCCTTCCTGCGCCAGCGCAATCGCCAGTGCTGACTCGGTAACAGTATCCATTGCGGATGAAATCATAGGAATATTCAGCGAAATTCCGCGCGTTAATTGCGTGCGTAAATCGGCCGTATGGGGGAGAACTTCGGAATGACCGGGTACGAGCAAAACGTCGTCAAAGGTCAGGGCTTCTTGGGATATTCGCAGCATCTGCAACACTCCGTGACTGGATTCATGTTGCGAGTGGATTTTACCCGTTTTTGCTACCGAACGCAAGGAAAATTAATGAATGCTTGGGCATATACTGCGGATCTGGCCGGACGCCGTGAACCCATCCCTGGGGGCTTAAGTAACGCCATCCATGGCGTTACATACCGGCCTGCTCCGCAATACATACCATTGATAGCATTCATTAATTTATCAGCGTTCAGGTATCCAGCAAACACCGCCTTTAAATTCAGGTTCAGGCTCAGGTATATGCTGACAGGTTGAATATCCGGTTTTTGCTTCTTCTTTCGCTTTTTCGTTATAACGGTGAATAGTATCTAATAACCAACGCTCGTCAGGAACTGTCTCGCTGCTATACACCACATAGCCTTCCGGGCCGCCGCAAGCCTTCTTACCTACCGGCAATACTTTACAGCTATCAATACTTTGCGCTTTTGGAGTGCCAATTAAACTCTTTATATCTGCCATAGTTACGGGACCATCCGGCGCTGACTCTGCGCTGCTGCAACCGGCCAATAACAGCGTTGTTATAAAAGCTAAAAATAATTTCATATGCCCTCTTATACATTCCTGTCAATTTGCTCAAGCCGCTCGGCCAACCAAACTTTTATAATAGATTGTCTAGTTACACCAATTCGAGCAGCCTCCTCATCTAAAGAGTCTAGCATCCATTCAGGAAAGTCGACGTTTACCCGTTTTTGCTTGCGCAAAGGCCTTTCCGCTTTTTCCAGTTCAAGCTCATCAATAACGTCTTCATCTGAGTCAAATTTTTTGTCAAATTCACTCGCTTTCATAAAGCTTCACCTCGCTATACCTAGAGCGCCTGACAGAGATAATCCTAATAGCCCTTAATCGATAAGTAATCACAGCTGACCAGTGGTTTCCTTTGTACTTGGCTATAACTAAATAACGTCTTTCATCTTGAGTTTTAGCTGGAATTTCAATTAACTCTGGATCATTCCAAAGAGATTGAGCAGAGTAAAAATCAATTCCATGCTTTTGCAAGTTTGATAAACTTTTTGCTCCATCAAATTCAAAAGACAACATTAAATATATACCATAAATAAATAAAAATTAAATTGAAATGGTATTAAGGTGTCACTCTGGAATCATCAGGTAAAAGCGTATTTAATGATCAGATATTGCAATAACACAGGATCAAATGCGTCTGCGATTACCAGATAATGTAACAAAAACCTAACGTAACGAACATTCAAAATACTCAAACGTTCCTCTGGTATTGCCCAGAACCATCCGCTAAGGTGGAAAGTACCGACACTGCAATTTAGGTGTTTTAGAAACAACAAGAGGTACAACTATGCGTTTTAAACAGTCTCTTTTAGTCTTAGCAATATCTGGTGCGCTAACCGCCTGTGGCGGAAGTTCAGGTGATTCCGCCACCGACAGCACACCCGGTGGCGGCAACAATACTGACGACGGCACGGCAACCACCACAACAACGGTGGTCAGTGAAGGCGTGATCACCGGCTTTGGCAGCGTTTATGTTAACGGCAAACGTTATCGCTCAGAAAGTGCCTAAATAGCCGTGGGCAATTCTCCTGCAGCAGACGAAGCACAGTTAAAAGTGGGTATGGTGGTCACCGTAGCGGCTTCTCAAGCTGACAATGGTGAAGACCCGGAAGCACAACAAATTCGCTACGAAGAACACTTACAAGGCCCTATTTCGTTTATTGACCGCGGCACCGGGCAAATTGAGTTGCTGGGCCAGACCATTATTTTTGATGACCTGACCGAATTTGATGAGACCGACATAGACACATTATCTGTCGGTGACTTCATTGAAGTGAGCGGCTACATCAACGATCAGGGTAACTTCTACTCCACGCTTGTTGAGCTGGAAACAGACGAAACTGAAATTAAGTTAAAAGGTGAAATAGCCAATCTGGATACCGATGCTCAAACCCTTTCATTGTCTGAACTGACCATTGACTCGTCCGCTGCCGAGTATGACGACATGACAATTGACGATCTAGCCAACGGTTTGTTCATTAAAGTAGAAGGTGATGAGTACAACAGTGAGACTCAAACTCTTATCGCCACCAGCATTGAGAACAAAGAAAACGATGACATTAATGACGACGCTGAAGAAGTCACCATTGCCGGTATTGTTAAAGGTTACGACAGTGAAAGCGGTGTATTTACCGTTAATCGCTATGAGTTTACCCTTAACGACGATACCGAATTTGACGACGGCAGCTTAGACACGCTTGCCAATGGCATCATCGTGAAAGTTGAAGGTCGCTTTGAGAATGACCAGCTTATTGCTGAAGAGATCGAATTTAAGGCCACTGACGCACGTAGTAAAACCGAAGGGCAAGTCACTGATATTAATACAGAGAACGAAACCTTTGTGATTAATAACACAACCTTTAGCGCTACACCAGAAACCCAGTACGAAGACGAATCGGACTCAGATGAGCGTCGTTTTACCTACGATAACATTGCCGTTAACGACTGGCTTAAAGTGGTTTCGCGTCAAGATGACCAGGGCACTAGCCTGGCTTTAAAAGTAAAACGCATTGACCAAAACGATCGTGAAGGTGAAATTAAAGGTCGCGCAGCTGATGTCACCGCTGAAGGTATGACCGTCGCCAACATTTCTGTAGCTTTCAACGAAAACACCGAATTTGAAGGTGACGACGACAACATCAGCATTGAGCGTTTTATCGAGCTGGTTGAGAACAGCCCTGCAGTAATTGTTGAGGTTGAAGGCGAGTACGACGGCGATACCTTAATTGCCACAGAAGTCGAAGTTGATGTTAAGGGCGGCAGAGACGACGATGACGATGATAACGCTGACAACACCGGCAAAGTCGAATTTGAAGGTGCTGTTGAGTCTATCGAAGGCGACTCGGTCGTTGTTAATGGAAAAGAACTGAGCTTTAGCCAAGACACTGAGTTTAAGCTAAACGATGAAGAGGTTAATCTTCAAACCTTCTTCGACGCCCTTGAAGTTGGTGCGGTTATTGAAATAGAAGGTATCTGGGTTGAACAGCAGTTCATCAAAGTAGAAGAAGCTGAAGTCGAGACCGATACGGAGTAACCAAGCACTTCTGTCAAGTCAGATCCTAAAGGCCCACCTTAAACGGCGGGTCTTTTACACTGTATGGATAGATGCGAGCAGAGTCACGTCCGCAATGAAAACGGATTAAGAAACTGGCGCCCCCAAAATAGATTTCGGTCAACTTCGCTCAATTCAGCCTCATTACATACACTATGCCAATTTCGCTCTATTACTGACTTCTGACTCTCAAAAATAGCCAAGGCTTCATCCTGTTTCAACAAAAAGTTGGGAGCAGCTTGCAGGCAAGTACTTATTTGGCTGGCATTATTGTTACCGAGAATACGCATTGCCTGTCCCTGCTCATTCCTCGTACGCCCCTGTGGGCAAATATCATAAGCTGGGGTCAGTTGTAAGCTATTGCCATCCCAAAAAGCCGCATGGTTTCTGGCATGATCATCCGTGTTGCCACACAAAATATTAAAGACTAATCGGGAAAACAGTTCTTTAAGCGTTTCTTTCGGCTTACTGAAACGACGACGAATAATTTCAGCGAGTGTTTCGTAACTCGCATAACGAGCCATCATGTCATCAAGTTCAAACAGCGTTAAGGCCGAAACCATTGATTTGCGCTTCCAGCCACTTTCACTATGCGCTCTGTCAAAACGTTCAATAAGAATGACATCCTTGCCTGCCGCTTGTGCCATTTTTACTGGTGCGACATTTAACCCAGCCAACAAAGCTAAACGCATAGCAATAAACTCTGCTTTTACAACACTGTAAAGATCGTTAGAAGCTGCAAATTTTGCAATGTACTTTATACCATCTTGTTCAATAAGTGCTTTCGGACGAGCTCCACCAATTGAACTACCATGATAAAGAGCCTGATCGAGTTCTGGTGTTAACGGAATCCCTTTTTCAACACGCTCAGCCGAATCAATCAACTCTTCCATAGTGGCATTTTTCGCCGAGCGGGGCACATATTCGGTTGGCGACAACTGAAAGTCGAGAGCCCCAATTCTATCTGAGCCAGACTCTAGCAGATAGGTCAGTTCATGGAACACTGCAGTATCAACACCCTCTCCCCGTTTTCCCTGCAGTTTATTAATAACGACTCTACGCCCCCAGGCATCCGGTGCCGCGTCGCGGATACACCCAGGCATGGTTAAACCTTGTAAGTTTGGAAGTCTTCCAGACTTTAATGGGAGTTCAGGTTCGTAAATTGGAATAGCGCCAGGCTCGTCGTTAATACGTGCCAAATAGTTTTTCCCGTAATTAAAAAAGAGATTATCGCCGTCCGATTCTAACTTTCCAGCCACTACCGGTGTGATTTCGCCGGGCAACCATATCCAGACATAAGCTTCTTTGTAATTAGGCTCAGAAGTCATCATCAACGGCCTTTTTAGATTTACGCACCCGTTGTGGCAGTAGCGCAAGTTTTTCTTCGGTGCGCTTGATGTTATTGGCGAGTTTCGAAGAAGACAACTCTGCATCAAATAACGCTAAACCGACAATGCTGGCCACCTCGAATACGGCGCCTATTTCACACTTAGGATCAGCCTTTTCAATACGTTGGAGCATACTTCTTGAAATTCCCGCGCGCTCTGCAACTTCTTGTGCACTAAGCTTGCGTTCAATGCGCGCAGATCGAATAAGCCCGGACAGCAGAGTCAGAGCTTCTTTTGTGTATTTTGAGTAAGTCCGCACTATCGATTTTGGCATAATAATGATTTATATATAAACTTTTAAACAGTTTAATGAGTTACTTATAAATCAATTTAGTTAGTGATAGGCGTTTTGTCAAATTTTTAATGGTGTACCGCGCACGTGCCATTAATGGTCGTCACCTTCCATGACAGTCTTGGTCAATGCCACATTAAAATAAGATTCACTTTACATTAACCTTATAATATTCACCGATACCGGTTTTTTTATGAGTAAATCATTAAAAAATCAATTAATAACCGATACCGACTAATTTACCTTGAAAAAACCTACCCACTCTCTATAATCACTTAAATCGGTGAATAAAAAAAAGAGACCCTATGCCTAAACGAGTCAAGGCAACAGAAGCCCCCAATGTATCTGCCATTACAACCCCAGAGATACTAGGGCAACTTATCAAAGCTAAGCGTACCGGTATGAACCTCAAACTTCGTGACTGCGCAGCGCTGTGCGGTGTGGGCGTAAATACCTTGTCCCGCCTGGAACGCGGTAATCCCAATACGACTTTGGCAGCTACGTTTTCAGTACTAAAAGGGTTAGGCATTCAGTTAACAACAGAGGCAAATTCAGCCAGCGAGGAGTGGGTATAAATGCTGCATTCCATTGATATTCGCTATGGTGACACTGCTATTGGTCATTTAGGTCTGAATGAAGAAACCAAACTTCCTGTAATAGAGTACCAACAACACTGGCGGGAAAACGGCTTTCCCATCGCGCTGGCAATCTCTGTCCAGGGTCCTAATACACCGGCTAGTGTGTACAACTATTTAGATAACTTACTGCCCGAAGGAAAAGCCAGAAAGCTGTTGGCACAGGACCTTGCGGATGTAGACCTCTGACGTCAGCGTTGCATCACCGCGCAATAAAATACGGGTTCAGGTACTCTTCTTTCTGATTGTACAGCAGCTTTTCGCCATTAATGGTTGTTACCTGCCCGCCCGCAGCACTTAATACCGCATGCGCGGCACCGGTGTCCCACTCGCAGGTAGGGCCTAAACGCGGGTAGATATCGGCTTTACCTTCAGCCACTAAGCAAATCTTCAGCGAACTGCCTATGGGCAACATTTCATAAGGCTTGCCTAAAGCATCCAGCCAGTCGACAGTTTCCTGCGACGGATGAGAGCGTGAACCCACAACACGTAAGGTTTCCGGCTCTTTGGCTGCTACCGAAATGGCCTTGTCGTTTAAAAGCGCACCACGGTCTCGCTCGCCGGTGTACATAGCATCCAGTACCGGCGCGTAAACCACACCCAGAATAGGCACGCCTTTTTCAATTAAGGCAATGTTCACGGTAAACTCGCCATTGCGCTTAATAAACTCTTTAGTGCCATCTAAGGGGTCAACTAACCAATAACGGCACCAGTGTTTACGTTGTTCCCAGCTAATGTCGGACGACTCTTCCGAAATAATCGGGTACTGAGTTTCAAGAGCGCGTAAGCCATCACAAATGACATTATGCGCGGCCAAATCAGCTTTCGTCAGCGGGCTGTCATCGCCCTTTTTCTGCACATCAAAGTCATCGCTTTCATACACATTCATAATGGCCGTGCCAGCGTCGCGGGCAATTTTTTTAATCTCTTCAAGCATAAATAATCCCGTTATCCTTTAAATACTGCACCACTTGCTCAGCGGCTTGTTCAATGTCCATTTCAGCGGTTTTTAAATGCACTTCAGGTTGCTTTGGTGCTTCGTACGGTGACGAAATACCGGTAAAGTGGGGAATATCTCCCGCGCGTGCTTTTTTGTACAAACCTTTCGGGTCGCGCTGCTCACAAATTTCCAGCGGCGTATCCACAAACACTTCAATAAACGCTTTACCGGCCAACTCACGCGCCTGCGCCCGGTCGGCAATAAAAGGGGAAATAAACGCGGTACCCACAATCAAGCCGGCGTCCAAAAATAACCGGCTAACCTCGGTAATGCGGCGAATATTCTCCACACGATCGGTATCGTTAAAGCCTAAGTCTTTATTCAGACCATGACGCACGTTGTCGCCGTCCAGCAAGTAAGTATGGCAGCCCAATTCAAACAACTTACGGTCAACCGCATTAGCAATAGTCGATTTACCAGAGCCACTTAAGCCGGTATACCAAAGTAGCGCCGGTTGGTGTTGTTTTTGTGCTACGCGGTCGCTATGTGATACAGCGGCATGGTGCCAGACAATATTTTCCGTCATTGGTTATTTCTTTCAAAAAATAATGCCTAAATTGTACCGCAAATGCGACACCTTGCGTAGCCTCAGGTTACCACCCCACCCAACGCATCCTGCAACGGTTTTAACTGCGCTTCAAACTTGCGCCACTGGCCAATACCTTTGGCATTAATGGGTTGTCTTACCTGCTCAGAACTGGCGGTTTTCACCCGGCGTTCGGCTTTGTGCGACTGCAGACACTGAGGCTCCAACGGCAGTTCCAGGTATTCAAACAGCGCTTTAATTTCGGCTTCCGGGTTCTCCACCAACTGCTCATGCACCACGGTGTGAATGGCTCCGGGATACACGCTATTCCAATGCGCCATCAGCTCTACGTAGTCACGGTAGTAATCCGCCAGCATCTCCATGCCATAACTGAACTCCTGACCCTCGGCAAATAGCTGTTTGTAGGCACTAAAACAACAGTCCATGGGGTTACGGCGGGCATCAATGATCTTCGCATTAGGCAGCAAGGTTTTAATCAGTCCAATATGGCGGAAATTATTCGGCATTTTATCGGTAAAAAACGGAGCGCCGGTTCTGTAAACTTCGGTTTCGCTCAGGTAGCGCTGTCCTAACTGCTCCAGCTTTTCCGCTGTTAACTCATCCAGTACGTACGGGTATTTCGGCTTTTCTGACTGCACCTGGCGTCCGTTAAGGCCGTGCGCTATGGCCGGAATATTCGGCAACTCCAACGTACCTTCAATTTTCGAATGCGCCGCCAGTATTTGCTCCACCAAAGTAGAGCCGGCACGCGGCAAGCCAACAATGAATATTGGCGTAGCGTCAGTGTTGGGCGAAATACGGGGAATTTGTTCTATCTTCTGCTCAGTAAAGTAATCGCGCTGGGCTTCAATGCGCTGAGCCAGCACTTCCGATTTAAAGTGGCTGGTTTCGCGCTTTAAGTCATTACCACGCTCATAAAAACGAAAGCTTTTCTCGTAATCACCCTGTTGCTCAAACGCTTTCCCCAACGCAAAACACAAGTGAATACGGTCATTCAAGTAGGTACCAGAGTCTTGCTCGGCGCGCTGCATTGCAGCTATTTCATTGTTATTGAACTGATACGTTTTTAAATTCGCCAGACTCCAGTAGGCATCACCAAAATCAGTACGCTCTGAATACGCCTTCTGATAACTTTGTACGGCGTCCTGCTGCCGGCCAATGGCTTTTAATAAGTGGCCTTTAGCCACGTAAATTCCGGCAATATCCTCAGTCACTCGTTCCGTCAGCAGTTCGTCATATAAAGCCAGTGCCTGCTCGTCGTAGTCTAAAGCCGCTGATAAATTCGCAAACAGGGCTTTGTACAACGGATTGTTCGGTTCTTTTTCAAACAAGGTTTTAGCGTGATTATAAGCATCACTGTGTTTTTGTCTGCGCTGCAGTACTTTAATGTAATCAAACCGGGCTAAGTCGTAATCGGGCTTTAATACCAGCACACTTTCCAGCAAAAACTCAGCGTCGTTTAATACGTCCAGCTGAGCACCGATATTCGCTAGCGTGCGCATGGCCTCAACATGGTGCGGGTTACGCTGTAAGAAAGCGCGGCAAAGTTTTTCAGCTTTGTAGTATTTACCTTCATGGTACAGGTTCAATGCGGCCAGAACCTCTTTAGGCTGACGCAGTAAAAAGTCAGCTTGTTGTTGGTTGCGCTTCGCCTGCCCGGCATTACCATGTTTAGCTTCCAGCGTTGCGGCAGCAGTCCAGCTGGCGTGTAACGCCGGGTTTAACCGAATGGCCTGGTAATAGTGTGTTAAGGCTTCCGCGTTTTTCCCCTGAGCCTTTTCGGTGTGAGCCAGCTCCTGGAACGCGCGCCCGTACTCGGGCCATTCCGCCAGTAACGCCTGCGAGGTGGTTGCCGCTTGCTCCAGTTTGCCTGAGTAACGGTAAGCCACCGCCTCATAATACAGCGACTCTTTATAAGCGTCGCCTGACAGCTCATCACGCTCTTGCTGCAACAGCTTCAGTGCCTGCTCAAATTGACTTCGTGCCAAGAGTTTTTTTATATGATCCATACAACGGTTAGTTCCTCACAATGAAAAAAGGGGCCTAAGCAGGCCCCCTGTCATCAAATTATCTTATCAATAAAATGAATAAGATACTGACAAGCCAATTGACCGCGGACGATTCGTTGTCGTTCTCAAGATATCGTCCTGGGTGTTGGTATACAACTCAGCACGTTCATCCGTGATGTTTTGAATGTAAAGCTTAGCGCTCCACTGATCTTTCATCACACCAATCGATGCGTTACCGATATTGTACGAGTCCTGCTTACCGCCTGCTTGCTCAACTTCTGCTGCAACCAGCGACGGATAGGTGTCTCCGGCGTAAATCCAGCCGACCTGAGCAAAAGCGTCCCAGCTATTCTCCAGGGTCCAGGTGTAGCGACCACGAAGATTACCCTGCACCTTAGGTGTCAACGGCAGTTCAGAGCCAATAGGTAAGGTACGGACAATGCCCTGACCGGTACTAACCAACTCAGTATCGTTATACGACAACGCACCGCTAAAGGTAAAGTTGTCGGTCATGCGCCAGGTAAAGTCGGTTTCCAGACCACGAATTTCTGAACTGGCTGCGTTATCAACAAAGGTCAGAATTGAGATGTCGGTATCCAGACGCGTAATTTGCATATCGTTCCACTCAACAAAGTACGCATTACCATTCCAACGCAATGAGTTGTCCAGCATCAATGACTTCCAGCCAAACTCGTAGTTGACCACGTCATCTGACTCATAAACGGTGTTAACCGATTCGCCGGCATCGTTGGTTGCACCACCAGCGCGGTTAAATCCGCCCGGACGGAAGCCTTCTGAGTAAGTTGCAAAGAACAAGGTCTCCGGCGTGTACTGATAGCTTACTCTGAACTTCGGAATCACGTCGTCTTGTTCAAGCGGCTGGTCGGTATGGCCAGCGGTTGAGTTGTAGTCACGCCCGGCATCGCCGTCGGTGCCTTTTGAGGCAAAGCTGGACTGACCGTAAAAGTCAGATTCCATGTCGTACCAACGCAAACCAAGGGTCGCTGACCATTGCTCGGTAAAGTCGTAAGTGAACTCACCGAAGGCCGCAATTTGTTCTTCAGTACGGGTAATGTCGTTAAAGAAGCCAACACCCGCCGGACGAGTATTGGGGTTATTAGCGTAAACACCGTCAATGGGTGCATTCGGCACAAAACCTAACTCTTCAGGATTTGAGAAGTAAACGTAGTCATCCTGGGTGTCAATTTCAAAGTCATCGTAGAACACACCCGCGGTAATACGCGCGTTGTCAGAAAAGTCGTAGTTAATACGAGCTTCCTGGGTAATACGCGTGTGCTCCTGAAAACCTTTAAACCCTTTAGTTGGGTCAACACAGTTTTCCGCCATGCCATCATCGCCGTAATTACAGGTGTAATAAACGATGAAGGTACCCGACGTATTGTAACCCGTATAATCCACAGACTGCTCAATTTCGCGGTCTAAATAGCCACCGGTATACAGCACTTCCAGTGCGCCTAAGCGCCCTTCTAACGTCCAGGTGGTCAGGTCAAAGCTGTCTTCCAGCTCGTCCGGAAAGTGGCGCTCAACCTTTAAATCGCCCACTTCTGGATCGTAGTCAAAAACACCGTCGGCACCTAAGTCCTGCGCCTGGTGCTGCAATAACAACTCCCACTGGTTATTGATCATGTACTTAGCGCTAAGACGAAAACCTTTGTAGTAACTGTCGTTAAAATCTTCTTCAGCCAGGTCGGTGTTAAACCCACTGGTAAACTCAGTACCGTCATCAACCAGAGCTTCCATGGACGGATCCATTGGACGGTAGTTAGGATTGTTCGGGTCTATCGAGAACTCGCCGGCCACATTGTCAATATAACCACCGCGGTTAACATTGTAAAATGCGCCACGCACCGCTAAGTCACTGGTTACCGGAATATTAATGTAACCCTCGGCGGAGCTACTCATCTCCCCTTCAGCCATGGTTTCAAAACCGGTGGTAAAGCCTGCTTCGAACGCCCCTAAAATTGGCTTCTGAGTAATGTAGCGAATGGTACCTGCCTGAGAGCTGGAGCCAAACAGTGTGCCCTGCGGTCCGGGTAACACCTCAATACGCTGTAAGTCGGTGGCGTAAACATCGAGGTTTCGTCCGGGTGCCGTAACCGGCTGTTCGTCAACATAAAGCGCCACGTTTGGCATTGTGCCTTGTGCACCGGACAGCATCACACTGATAGGCTGAATGGACATACCACGAATAAATACGTCGTTCTGACCGGGCCCACGGCCACTGGAGGTAACATTCGGTACATATTGCGCGTAGTCGTCAAAGTTGCCGATATTCTGTTCTTTTAAATCGCGGCCACTTAACGCTTGTACGGCAGTAGGGGTTTGTTGGATATTCGTCGTGCGCTTGGTTGCGGTAACGTTGATGGTTTCAATTTGCTTAGAATTTTCTGCCTCTTCTTGTTGCGCATTTTGTTCTTGTGCAACTGCTGACGAAGAAGCAGCTAATGCTATAAAGATAGCAGAGCTCAACTTATTATAATTAAACATGGGTTCTCCCAGTTTTGATGTGAAAAAATCTCCTTTAAAAACAGCTTTTATGTCGCTGCGTTAATCTTACGAACCTTTACAATTATAAGGGTTTTAGAGTGTAGGTCAAAAAAGCAAAGCCCAAAAACAAAAAAACCGCATTCAGGCAGAGCCAAAATGCGGTTTTATTCACTACAACAAGAACTAACGCTTAATGACGTGCAGCTCGTTGCGAGGTTCAATCACCTCAATACGGGCCGCGCGAACTAAATCGCTGCCGCGCATTTGTTCAACCAGGTCGTTCAGGTCAGCGCCTTCTGGTGCTTTTAATAAACCCAAACCAGCACGCGAATCCTCGCTGACAATGGCCAGCCCAAATTCTTGTGCAACGGCAGCTAAACCTTGCTCGCCAGCTAATACCGTCAAGTTACCACTGATAGTGGCAACGTTACGGGTGACTTCGTTATACACTTCAACACCACCCGTTAACTTAGGTGCCTTTACATTAGCGCTTTTTTCCATCATACGGTAAGTGCCAAACGCACGTGTGTCAGATACCGTTGCAGGAAGCTCTGCTTTACTGGCACTCTTTTGGTTGTCAGTAGTCAGGCGGTCATCAACAGCCTGCTCCTGAGCAACAACAGAGCCTGTCATCAATAAACCCAATGCAGCTAAAGACATCATTGTTAATTTCATAACTTCTTCTCCTTTGCCTTGTTATTAATGACCAAACAGACGGACATTAACCTGGTCAACAAGGCTGTTTTCCGTATTATTCAGAAACGTACCACGGTCTTGACCATTCGTATCAACCACACGAACTATCCAGGTTCCGGCAGACGACTCACCTAAGAACGCGTTAGTTAATAATGGGCTGCTCGGGTGATAAATGTGATCCAAATCGCCACCCAGTGAACCTAAGCCTAAAACGCCTAGCGACGTACGTGAAGTAGCAATAACTGACTTAGTACCGGCAGGAGAGGTCACTTCAATAGCGATATCCGAACCTGCTGTAGTACCGGGAATATTCTCCAGGTAAGTTTCAGCCATTGCCATGTTGCGCACTGACAAACCAAATTGCATACCTTCGATGGTTACATCTTCTTCTACGGTAATTTCAATTGCAGCGCCGTCAGCATTGTTATCTGGTACTTCCACCGGTGTTGCCAGTAAAGTTTCTAACCACTCAGTTTCTACTAACTCTGGTAATTCGACCGAACCAGACATCGCAAGTTCAACAGCGGCGCCTGCGTCAGGACGACCAAAGCCATATAAGTTGTTAAAGCTGAAACCAGCAGCGTTTTCAACCCAACCTTGGTGTGCAACAAAAGTGCCGTCACCAACAGTCAGTTCAATTGGTGCGTTATCCGCATCAACCTGAGTCGCCGTTGCCGCCAGAATGTGACGAATTTCGCGCCAGCTTAATTCTGGGTTAGCTTCAGCAATCAAATTAACCACACCCGAGGTGTTTGGAGCAGCTGACGACGTACCGTTAAAGGTGTTGGTATAGTTACAGCTTAAGTTGCTGTCATTATACTCACCCATAGGATTATTGAACGGGTAAACACGCTCGTGAAAATCACCAATACCTATGGCAGCGAGGAATTCGCCGTTAGTAGCCATGAAGCTGTCGTAAGCCGCCCAGCCAGCGTAACCACGTGTACAAGTTGTCTGGTCAGTGGTTACCATTGCCGGTTCAGTATAACCAAATTCACCAGCCGGTGCAGCTACAAACAGGTTAGAACCCCCAGTAGAATAGCTGGTGTGGTTACCGTCCGAGTTTACAGCACCAATTGAAAGCGTATAGAAGCTTGCGTTACTTGAATCCCAGTTGCCATCAAAACAACTGAATACGCGGCTTGCGCCCTCAACTAACCCAGCCTGTTGTGCATCGCACAGTTGTCCGGCTGATGGATAACTACCCGCACTAATAAATGAGTTACCAGCTGCCTTAATGTTCAGTGCACCCAGACCATTACGCAATTCCTGAGTCGGATAGCTAACGATAGTCTCATCAATTTCGTCTGTTGCAAAAATAACTGGTGCTGTTGAACCGTAACTGCGGTTAAAGCTGACCACGTTATCAGTTACACCAATACCAGAGCCTGCCATACCATGCGCCATCATCATATTACGATCGGTCTGAGTTCCCGGACCACCCAGGTAGTTCATACCAATTAAGCTCGCGTTAGGTGAGACACCGCGTCCACCTAAACCATTCCAGCCTTCAGCTGCAATCAAACCAGATACTGACGTACCGTGGTCGCCGCCATCGCCCAGTACAGTTGGGTCAGTGCGGTCACGTGCACCATCAATGAAGTTAACTGAGCGACCTGGCAAAACGTTCATTTGTAAATCTTCGTGATCAATCGCTAACCCCTGGTCAACCACAACAGAAATAGAACCTTCACCAGTAATACCACGCTGATAGGCACCGGCAACGTTCATATCTTCGCCCGGCACCAAAATACTTTCGTCGAAAAAGTACACCGACTCCGCTTGCTCTTCAGTCCAGCCTTGAGCAACGCGCAGTTCACGCCATGCTTCAAATACTGAATCCGCCATAGCAAAGCCGGTTTGTCCGGTGTTGCGCAGGTGCCACTGCTCATCAGCAAGAGGGTCACCCTTAACGTTATTAATAGTCACTTGAGTCGTAGAAGTTAACTCACCGTCACTTACGCTAATGTTAATAGTAGCTGGTTCAGCGCGCACAGGCGTATAAACAAAGCTACCGTCGTTACTGATTTCAACAGAACCCGGCGCGGTGTCTTCGCTTTCAGGTGTTACAACGCTAGCAGAATACGTTAATTCATCCCCATTCGGGTCAGTTGCAGTCACCTGGCCCTGAATCGGCATCCATTGCTTACCTTCAGCGGCAATTTGCGCCGAAACCGTTGGTTCGTAATTATCATCACTGCCGCCACAGGCTGCTAAGCCCATAACCACAGCAGCTGATAATGCCGTTAATTTAAAGTGTTTAATTGGCATTTTTACCTCGTTTTTTATTGTTCCCCTGAAAAGGAATATCACTATAACTAACCTGTTAATACAATGTAAATGAAAAATGTAACGGAATATTAATGAATAATTAACATTACACTCGATACCACCTGGCATTGGTTTCAGATGTAATCAAAAAGGAAACACCAGCGGGATAAGCCATAAACTCATGGCAATGTAGGTAATGGCCACTGGCAGGCCGGCAAGAATAAAATGTTTTAAGCGGTAATTCGTAGCGTTAAACACCATCAGGTTGGTTTGGTAACCATAAGGGGTCATAAAGCTGGCCGAAGCGGCAAAAGCCACGCCCATTATCATCGGGAAGGGGTCAACGCCCATACCTAAAGACAGCGAATAAGCTACAGGGAACATTAACGCCGCGGCGGCATTATTGGTGACCAGCTCGGTCAACAAGTAGGTAATTAGAAAGACCCCGGCAAAGGTCAGGAACACACCCTGCCCGGCTAAGGTAGTAGAGGCAAAGTCACTCACGGCAGAGGAAAGTCCGGTGGACTGCATGGCTGTTGCTAAGCACAAGGCGCTGGTCACTATCAGCCAAATTTCGACCGGGAAACGGCGCTTTATTTCATTCAGCCTCAAGCAGCCGGTTGCTAATAACACCGCCAGCAAAAACAGCACCCCCATAAACAAGGACGCTCCGCTGATAACGGTTGCGGCTATCATGCCGACAAAGCCCCATAAGGTCAGCTTTTCGCGCCAGCCGCTCAGCATGTTCTCGGGTTTAACCCCGCTTAACAGGTAAAAGTTTTTGCTTAAGTTGGTGCGTGCTGCAAAGTCCGGGCCGGTTGCCAGTAACAAAATATCACCGGCTCGCAGGTGCACATAACCTAAACGTCCACTAATACGCTCACCTTCGCGACGCACAGCAACCACAGCCGCATCAAAGCGTGCGCGAAAACCGGTATCCCGTAGGGTTAACCCACAGAGTACCGACTCTGACTTGATCACCACTTCGGTCAACTCGTGCGTTTCCAGACCTTTTTGCTCAGCAAATAACTCCAGGCCGGGAAACTGTGTGAGTACCTTTACCTTGCTGACATCGCCGGTAAAAATCAGTTTATCGCCTGCCTGCAAAACATCGTAACGCGCTACCGGCCGCAGCGTTTGGTCGTCCCGGTGCAGCTCGGCTAAGAATAGATCTTCTAAATGACGCAGCCCGGCGTCTTCAACGGTTTTACCCACTAAGGGGGAATTCTCAGACAGCTCTGCCTCAACAAAGTAATCCGCACCCGCCGATGCTTCTTCTTTAATATTAGGTAAAAACCAGCTGACCACGTACAACACCACCAGGCCGGCACCTAATACACCCGCGCCCACCAGCGTAAAGTCAAAAAAGGTAAAGCCGCTGTGGCCGGTTTCGGTCAATAAGCTGTTAACAATCAGGTTAGTAGAGGTACCAATTAAAGTCAGAGTGCCGCCCATAATGGCCGCATAAGACAAAGGAATAAGCAGTTTCGACGCCGCTACAAACCGGTTACGCCGCACCGAGTTTAATAAAGCCGCAACCACGGCAGTGTTGTTTAATAACGAGGACGCTAACGCACTAAAGCCCATCACTCGCCAGGTGGTACCCGCAACCGAAGGGCTGAATAAATAACGGGATAAGGTGCGCAGTAAACTGGTTTTTTCCAGTGCGTAGGAAATGAGCACCAGCATTACCAAAGTGGCAAGGCCCGGGTTCGCTGCGTTATCCAGCAGCGCATCCTGACCGACCCAACCTGTCGCCAGGCACACCAGCATCGCACCGGCAAAAATCATTGCGGAACGCTGCTGATAGCGGATCAACAGACCCACCATCAGTAGCATTAACGCGATAAGCCCGATGCCGGCCAATGTCATAAGGTTATTTCAACAAATCCTTCGCTTCCCAATGTGGGAAATGCTTACGGATTAAGGCATTTAACTCCAGTTCAAACTCGCTGTGGTCGCGCTTAGCGGTATCACCTTCAGCAGAGTCCGACAGCGCCTGCCCGATCATACCAGCAGCAACCGTCATGTTGGTCATACGGTCAATGACAATAAAGGCACCGGTTTTCGGGTTGTTCTGGTAGTCGTCGAACATGACTTTTTCAGTCACACGAACATCCACTTCACCAATTTCATTCAGCTTCAGCTTACCGGCTTTGTGCTCGGCGAAGGTATTCACATCAATGCGATGCTGAACCTCTTCAAACTCACCGGTGGTCAGCTTACTGTTGAATTTAAGGTAATACTCGCGGTGCGTCTGCAGCGCGTCTTCGTTCATCCACACCAGCTTCGCACGGAAGCGACTGGAAACATTCGGCAGTGAGTCTTTCTTCACAATCATGTCGCCGCGGCTGATATCAATTTCGTCATTCAGCGTCAGTGTCACCGCTGCAGGCGCCCGCATTTTTTGATGCTCGCCCTCAAAAGTCACAATGGACTTAATGGTGGAAATTTTACCGGAAGGCAGCACACGAATGGTGTCACCCACTTCTATTTCACCAGAGGTAATGGTACCAGCAAAACCGCGGAAGTCGGAACTGGGGCGGTTTACATACTGCACCGGAAAACGGAACTCTGCACTGTCAGCTTCACACTCAATGGACATGCTTTCCAGATATTCCATTAGCGTCGAACCACGGAACCAGCTTAACTTCTCGCTGGTGTTAACCACGTTGTCGCCTTTTAGCGCCGAAATAGGCACAAAAAGAATGTCCGGAATATCCAGCGAGCCGGCCATTTCCAGGTAGTCCGCCTGAATTTGTTTGTACGTGTCCTGCGAGTAGTCCACCAGATCCATTTTGTTAATGGCAACAATCACATGTTTTATGCCCAGCAGTGAGCAAATAAAGCTGTGACGACGAGTCTGGGTCTGCACACCTTTACTGGCGTCCACCAGAATTACCGCGACATCGCAAGTGGAAGCGCCGGTGGCCATGTTACGGGTGTATTGCTCGTGGCCTGGCGTATCGGCAATAATAAACTTGCGCTTATCGGTAGAAAAATAACGGTACGCGACGTCAATGGTAATGCCCTGTTCACGCTCAGACTGCAGCCCGTCCACTAACAACGCTAAATCAACCTCACTACCCTGAGTACCGGACTTTTTAGAGTCTTCGGTAATGGCCGCTAACTGGTCTTCAAAAATCATTTTGCTGTCGTGCAGCAAACGACCAATTAAGGTACTTTTACCGTCATCGACACTGCCGCAGGTAATAAAACGCAGCAGCTCTTTGTTCTCGTGTTGCTTAAGGTAAGCTAAAATATCTTGTTCAATTAAAGGAGACGCATGGCTCATTAGAAGTAGCCCTCCATTTTTTTCTTTTCCATCGACCCGGCACTGTCGCGATCAATCACACGGCCCTGACGTTCAGAGGTGGTGGTCAGCAACATTTCCTGAATAATTTCCGGCAAAGTTGCCGCGTCCGACTCAATGGCGCCCGTTAACGGGTAGCAACCTAAGGTACGGAAGCGCACCATTTTCATTGCCGGTGTTTCGCCTTCTTCCAGTGGCATGCGGTCATCGTCCACCATAATTAAGGTGCCGTCGCGCTCAACCACCGGCCGTTCTTTGGCAAAGTACAGCTCAGGAATGTCGATATTTTCCAAGTAAATGTATTGCCAGATATCCAGTTCGGTCCAGTTAGACAGAGGGAACACGCGAATGCTTTCGCCTTTGTTCACTTTTCCATTGAAGATACTCCACAGCTCCGGGCGCTGATTTTTCGGGTCCCAGCGGTGGTTTTTATCACGGAAGGAGTACACACGCTCTTTAGCGCGTGACTTTTCTTCGTCGCGGCGGGCACCACCAAAAGCGGCATCAAACTGGTATTTGTTCAGTGCTTGCTTGAGCGCCTGGGTTTTCATTACGTCGGTATGCAAAGCACTGCCGTGGCTGAACGGACCAATGCCCTTTTCAACGCCTTCCTGGTTAATGTGCTCCAGCAGTTCAAATTCATGTTTTTCTGCCATACGGTCACGAAACTCAATCATTTCGCGAAACTTCCAGGTGGTGTTCACATGCATCAGCGGGAACGGGATTTTCCCCGGCGCAAACGCCTTACGCGCTAAATGCAGCAGTACCGATGAGTCTTTGCCCACCGAATACAGCATAACCGGGTTATCAAATTCCGCCGCTACTTCGCGGAAAATATGAATCGATTCGTATTCCAACGCCTTTAAATGCGTTAACTTTTCTTCGCTAATCATTGGTTTCCCATTCGTTTAATCACTGTGTCCGTACTTTCATCAAAAGACTCATCGCTTTCAACGTCCAACACACGCAGTACGTCCATGGCAATCTTTTTACCTTTTTCAACACCCGGCTGATCAAAGCTGTTTAAGCCCCAAATAATCCCTTGAGTAAACACTTTATGCTCGTAGGCCGCTATTAAGGCACCAAAACTTTCTGGTGTCAGCTCATCCATTATCAATAAATTCGACGGGTGTCCGCCCGGGTAATGGTCACGTGGTGAGGCTTTATTGTCACTGCCTTGCCACATTAAGCGCCGGTGCGCTAAACAATTGGCCACAGCCAGCCGTTGCTGCCCGGCTAACCCCTTTTGCACGGCCGGTTCAAACCCGGGGGCTTCACGCTTAAGCACGGCAACAAAGTCCGCGGTAAATTCATCATAGCCCTGGTGCAAATGCTGGAAAAATGCATGCTGACCATTAGGCCCAAAACCACCCCAAATAATCGGGCCGGTTGGGTAATCTATGGCTTTGTTATCGGCGGTTGACTGCTTACCGTTGCTTTCCATATCCAGCTGTTGCAGGTAGTTGGGCAACATACGCAAGCGGCCATCGTAAGGCAGTATAGCCAGGTTATTAATGCCCAGCTGCTCACGGTTATAAACGCCATAAAGCGCCAGTAACACCGGTAAATTATCTTCCAGAGGCGCTTCTAAAAAATGCTCATCCATAGCATTGGCACCTTCCAGCATGCGCTCAAAAGGTCGAATACCGGTAGTCAGAGCAATGCTCAGACCTAACGCTGACCACAACGAAAAGCGACCGCCTACGCCGTCACCAAAGGTAAACTGCTGCGCCGGGGGTATGCCATAGTCAGTCATGGCTTGTGCATTAGCCGAAACGCCAATCACGTGCTTATCCAGCCACTGCTCTTGCGTTAAAGTGGGTTCAATCCACTGACGTACGGTATCGACATTGGCAAAGGTATCGACCGTACCAAACGACTTAGACGAAACAATAAATAACGTAGTTTCCGGGTCAACAATCGGCAAAACCGCATAAAGCTGACCGCCGTCCATTGAAGACACAAAGTGCACTTGCAGGCCATGCAGAGCGGCATCATCGGCAAACTCTTTTAGCGCAAAGGCACCCATTTGCGGACCTAAGTCAGAACCGCCCACGCCAATATTCACTACGTCGGTGATGGGTTTACCGGTGCTGCCTAACCAGCGCCCGGAGCGCAGCTTCTGCACGGTGTCGACAAAGCGGGTTTTACGGTTGCTTTGTTTAGCTACGGCATGAACAGAGCGGCTCAAAATATGAGTCACCGACCTGTCTTCGCTAACGTTGCGGTATTCTCCACAGCCTAACTGTTCGCGGTAGTCATTAAAGTTTTCAGGTAAGCGCTGGCCGGCAGTTTCCAACAGCTCGTTAACTGAAAGCTTCTGGTAACTGGTGTCTAAAGCTAGGTGAGGTCCGTTTTTTATCATCTGATTATCCGTTTTCATTATCCGTTTTCATTTTACGTAGCCTGACGTTTACGTCAGGAACGATATCTCACCTGACATAAATGTCAGGTTACATCCGACTCATCATCGCTACACGTACGGTGCTTGTTCCAAATAACATCGCAAATATGATCGTCAAGCGGGGCGTATCCCGCGGGCGCATCCAGCAATAATTGGCGCAATTCATCAATGGCAAAACGCTGACAGGCATCATCTAACAGCCCCAGCAATTTTTCCATTTCATTCCAGCTTAGTGCCTGCTCATTCGCGCGCAATATACGAGGGTGGTCGCTGGCTTCTACGTTATCTCCAATCAGCAGTTCTTCGTAGAGCTTTTCACCCGGGCGCAAGCCGGTAAATTCAATAGCAATATCGCCATGAGGGTTCTTCTCGTTTTTTTCTTCAAGACCGGACAAACGAATCATCTTGCGGGCTAAATCCACAATTTTTACCGAGTCCCCCATATCCAAAACAAATACCGAACCGGAATGCCCCATAGTGCCCGCCTGAATGACCAACTGCGCAGCCTCGGGTATGGTCATAAAAAAGCGGGTAATGTCGGGGTGCGTCACCGTAACCGGTCCGCCGTGCTCAATCTGGTCTTTAAACAGCGGGACCACAGAGCCCGATGAGCCCAGCACATTACCAAAACGTACCATCGAAAACCGGGTGCCGGGCTCGCGTTCAGCTAACCCCTGCAACACCAGTTCCGATAAACGCTTGGTGGTACCCATCACATTAGTGGGCCGCACCGCTTTATCGGTAGAAATTAAGACAAACTGTTTAACACCGGCCGAAATCGCCGCTTCTGCCGTATGCCAGGTACCAAATACGTTATTACGAACCCCTTCCACCATGTTGTATTCAACCAGGGGTACGTGCTTGTAAGCCGCGGCATGGTAAACGGTATCTACATTGAACGTTTTCAGCACAGTCTCAATACGATTACGGCGCTGCACCGTGCCAATAACCGGAATTACCTCTGCCCCCAGGCCCTGCTGACCACAAAGCTGCGTTAATTCACGCTCAATAGCATACAAAGCAAACTCTGAAAGCTCATAAAGCACCAGAATTTTTGGCCGTTGTTGCAGTATTTGCCGGCAAAGTTCCGAGCCAATTGAGCCACCCGCACCAGTCACCAGAACGGTTTGCCCGGTAATGTGCCTTTCCATTAACCCGGGAGCGGGTGTTACCGGGTCGCGCCCTAACAAGTCTTCTACGCGCACATCCTGCAACTGGTCAATCGACATATCGCCGTTAACCATGTCCGACATACCCGGTACCGTTTGCACTTTTACCGGTAACTGCTCCAGACTGTCCAGAATTTGGCGACGGCGGGAACGCAAGGTACTGGGTAATGCCAATAATATGCGCTGAATATCCAACTCACGAATTGTGCGATCAATCTTTTTAGGTGCTATTACCTTCAGGCCCAGCACCGAGGTATTCTGTAAGCCAGTGTCGTCGTCAATAAACATCACCGGATGAAACTCGTTACCGTTAAGCAACGCTTGTGCCAACTGGCGACCTGCAGAGCCGGCACCATATATCATCACCCGGTCTTTTTTGCGGTTCATTGCCCGCTGGTAGCCTTCACGCACAATCAAGCGGCTGCCGCCGGTCAGCATAAAGGCCACCAACACATAATTCACCACCGCCGTCAGCGGCAGCGAAATCCCCATCCACAAGGCGCCCAGAACCAGCAAAGCGCCGCTTAATAATACGATCACAAATACCAGACTCAGTACTTTAAAGCCCACGTAGCGAACGACCGCCCGGTATAACCCCATGCGGATAAACAACAGCAAAGTCACACACAGAACAATCGCGGCCAATAATAGCCATTGCGACGCACGCAGCGGCATTATGGCGTCAAAACTCAGTAAGTACGCAAACACCATGGCAATCGCAATCGAAAAAATATCGACGGTCAGGCCAATGCCGCGCTTCAAATTGCGCGGCAGCTGCATTAGTAGCTTAAAGAGTTTCAACGGCTTAATGTCCTCTTGCTGTCATATTAACGGTGATAAAATGGCGCGCGTTCGTCGGTTATACCATACAGGGTGGTCTGCCGATGTAGCTGCTGCCCACCATTTCGCATCAACGGAGCCCATGAAATACCGACCCTTTCGCGGGTTGGTCTTACGCTCATTAAATCAAACGGAATATTAATGAAAAAGCCTTTGGTAAAGCTCCCTTCACCGTACTCTTCCGAAGAAACGTCCGTGAATGCAGCAAAAGCCCCCACAACCACGCCGCTGTCAAAGCGCTTATGCGCCATCACATTAACACCCTTATCTCCGGCCAAAAACTGCCCAAAATCGAGCTGTAGCATGGTATCGGACAGCCAGGGCATTTGATAATAAACACTGGCAAAACCGGTAGTCACTTCATAATTTAAAAAGCCACTGCCGCCATTAAAGTCACGTTGTCTTACTCTATTCGCCTGCAAACCAAATGCCCAGCGACTGTCTACCGGCCGATACAGTATTTCACCACCAACGCCCCCGAACATACGCTCCAGGTAGCCCGCGTATGCCATAGAGAACCAGTCCTGACCTAAACGCTTAAAGTAGGTCATTTGTGCTCTTTCTAGCCAGATATCATTACTCACGTAGCGGCGCACATTGGTTCTTACTTCCGGCAGTTGAGTTCTACCACCGCCTAAGAAGTTAAAGTCGTCATAGTTATTCGCCAAATTAAAACCAACTTCACCGAACATTTCTAAATTATCGGTTAACCAACGACGCCCAAAGGCATAAACCCCTAACTGATACGTGTGGAAGTTTTCGGGGCTGCCAAAATCCTGCTGGAAGAAAGGTTTAAGTCCGTAACTGTTTTTAAAATTGTAATCCGGATTCAAACGCCAACTTTCATCATCATTCGCAGGCATATCCGGAGAGTCCATTCGGCTGAATAACTCTGCCGTCTCATCTACCGACTTTCCGGGGTCTTCATTATTTATCCTGCGTTTAAACTCGACAACATCTAGTTTTGAATTGACATTAGGGTCAAACAAGGTCATATCAACCAGGTTATAGGTCTCTACCGACTCAGGCAGCTCTGCCGCCATAATTCGCGCAGCCCGGTCATAGGCTTCATCACTATTCCGGTAGCGTCTGTGGTGAGCAAATAAGGTGACTTCTTTATCACTGTTTTCGTAGAAATGAGCCCCACTGAAAGCACCCTGCTTGCGCATTTTTGAGCTCATTCCCTGCCAGTCAACCTCACTCATAGAGCGCGAAGAAGCCTGTTGTGGCGGTGTCTTATCCTGCTTAACCTTAACCTGATTCATGGTATTAAAATTGGTTCTTAAGCTAAAGTTAAACATGAAGGTGTTGCCACGCTCATAGCTTAACTGCACGTCAAACCAGTCGGTCACCTGATAGTTGGCACCAAAACTCCAGCGGCTGTCAGCAACAATAGGCACTCCGGCTCTGTCGGTACTGTAATCATTGCCTTCATACTCGGCTTTTAAGCTTAGCGGCTCCCATGGGGTCTGATATTCAACCCCGGCAAAAATAGCGGCTGGGCCGGTAAACCAGCGGTCATAATCGACGGTACCGCCGCTGCCGCCGTACCCACCTTTGCGGTCACAATATTCATCGGACACTTCACAGAACGGGTTCGATACATCATCGTGCGTACCAATACGACCAAAGCCCAGGCCTAAACTAAAATCCAGTGGCCCAAAACGTTTATTGGCAACAAAGTATTCCGCATCAAAAAAACCGGTGCCGGCAAAATCACGAAAACCCAGGCTCACTTCCGGCAGCCAGTAGCTTTCCTGCCATAAGCGAACCTTGGCATCAAAGCCTTTATCGGTATAAATGGTATCGCCACTAAAGTCAGGCACATTACTATACTTTCGATTTGGCATACGAGTGTAAAACGCCGTAGCTTCCAGCCATGGCAGTACCTGCATATTCACCGTATAACGGCGATACTCATCCATGTCCGAATAAGAAATTGCCACTTCGCCTTCTTTAGCCATACGCGCAGTGGGGTTTTGCATCAACCCCACCGAGCCGTAGTCATTGTAACTGGGCGAAAGATCCTGTCGTGACCAATGCCAGTCTGAGGTTGGCTCCGCACTGACTTTATGCAAGGGCGCATTAGTGGCTGTACGTACCGAATCATCTTGAACAAAATGGCTCAGCAAGTCTTTAATATCATTATTTAAATGCTCAAACTTTGCGGGCAACTGGTTAGGCTCAAACCCTAACCAGAGAATATCGCCCGGTAACAGTTCCGCATCGTCCTGACGAAAATACGCCCAGTCGGCTTCGACTTCACCTGACATCGACACTTTTGTCACCCGTGACTTATTATAGCCCGCTAGTAAACCACCTTTTTCATCAATACTGTGTAACCAGTTCGCCAGTGTTTTACCCGAGTGAAACTGGTACTGACCCGGCTCGCTTACCAGCCCGTACGCATACACAAAGTTCGAGCGTTCAGATACAACCAGCTCGTAGTCCCCTTTGGGTAACAACGGATTACCTGCCAGTTCAAGCCTTGCCTGTTCAAAACTGAGTGCGCCCCAGTACTGTTTACCTAATTGCCAGGTAGCAACCTGGCTTCTTACCAACTCAGCCGCTTCAGCCTTTTCGATCTCTCTGCGACTGCGCCAATAATTTGCTAACTGTTCCAGTTCAGCCAGGGTTTTCCGCTTTTTTCGGGCTAACTCACTTTGCTCATCGGTTTTCACCAGTCGCGCGGTTGGCCAATACGTATTTTGCAGTAACCCCTGCTCATCCATTGCCGATAAAGCCTTCTGCAAACGCACCGGCCCCTGGAATTCTATTTTTTTTGTTTCTGCTTTTGCGGGCAATACAGTAAGAGTTGCGGCGGTCAACAGAACCGAGAGTAACAAATTATTTTTCATAAACAGGCTCATTCCGGGGTTTGTTCGGTGGTGGCGTCGGTATAGTCGCGACCTATCCAGGTCACTTGAGTCAATGTCAATTGCGGGCTGTCCGGAAACACATGCTGCTCACTTTTCACTACGTGCCCGTCGTCTTCAAGCCAAAATTTATTGATAAAGGTCTCACCAGTTAAAAGGAAAGTACCGCTTTCTTCAACTAAGGTGGCAGACACCTGACCAAACGGCATTTCTATCGGGCTTTGGCTATGTACCGTAAATTCAGAGCGAACGCTGCGGCTTATGGTTTTACCCTTTATTTTATAATCGTAGTTACGTTGCCATTGGGTTTTACAGTCTGCAGGCTGTGTAATAAGGCACTTAAGCGGGTCGTTTTCTAAGTTTGAGGTACCTAAGAGGTTGTCTTTTAAACCCTGAGTACGAACAACCCGACCGTTTTGCAGTACCAGCGTTTCTTTTTCTGACGTAATAAAGTGCCAGTCATTAGGCTTATTGACAAAGCCAAGAACTATCAGGGCTCTGGCGTCGCCTTGCCACTGAGCATACAGCGAGGTATAGGGAAACTCTTTCATTTTTTGCGGAGACATTTCGGCGTCTTCTGCGTCTTTAAACGCGTATTCAACCGTTGCCCTAACTTCGTCTGTTACTGCCGTACAAGCCGTAAGCAGTAACGCAGCAAATGCAATAAACCAATAACGATACATGAGAATGTCTCTTGAATTACGTAAGAAATGGATAAAAAAATACCGCCAAGCGGCGGTATTTTATCACATCATTATTAAGAAGCTATTGCGAAGCGCTTCGCAATACTCAACTCGCAACTATTATTGTACTGGTACAGTAATAGTTGAAGTGTTTGTGCCAGTACCCGTAACGGTTACTGTATGTGAAGGGCCTTCTGGCTCTTCTGGGTTTTCGTCGCCGTTGTCGTCATCGATAGCTGAGCTTGAAGAGCTGTCAGAAACTACAGCGACAGTTGCTGCTGCTGCGACACCCGCAAACACCATTGCTTCAGTTGAAAGAGCACCGAAACCGCTTTCAGATGCGCCTGCGCCTGCAGCGCCTTGTTGTGCGATTGCTGGCGCGGCAGCTAAGCCTAACGCGGCAACAATTGATAATGCTAATGTTTTCATAATATTCACCTCACTCCAGAGATATAGATACATGTATCGCTGTAATTAGAAAGATTCCGTTTAACAGCAACTTTCATAGTATGTTGCTAAGCAACAAATTGCAAACAAGTTTTTTAAATACTGGTAATGGCCGCAACCGCCACTGCCGAATTATAAATAATGCCGGTAATTTGTGACCACAATTCCAAGTTCTCAGTATAAGTGGTATCCAAAGGCACCACTATAGCGTCACCCGGGCCTAAATCGGTACCGCTGCTAAAGCCAAACCAGCTACTGCCACCTTTGTAAGGTTCAATAGCCCCGTTCGCTTTCACTACATATATGCGGTCGGTATCGGCTTTTTCTTTGGTGCCACCACTGCGGCTAATATAGTCATCAACACTTAACTCGGGGTCAAAGCGGTAGGAGGTCGCCATTTGCACCTCGCCCATAATGCTGATGGAGTCACTGCGCGACGGTACATGTAAAGTATCGCCGTCTTTTAACTGTACATCACGCGAGCCATTCATGGACAGTATTTTAGGTAAGTCCATAATCAAGCGCCCTACCGCTGGCGTTGACATTAAGTCGGCCAGCAAGGTACGCATTTGGTCGTAAGGTTGGTTAGCGTCGCCGGTACCGGTAATCATGTTACTGGCAATTTCACGCTGCAGCTCCTGCGCCAGCATTTCTTTGCGTTTTTGTTCCTGCTGCTGCAGCTCTTCACGGGTAAACACCGCACCTTCTAAAAACGCATGGTCAGTAAAGCCACCGGCGCGTTTAATAACGTCGGTCAGGGTTTCCCCGCGCTTAATAGCGTAAGTGCCCGGAAAACGAACTGCACCCCGCAGGGTCACTTCATAAGTATTCTGCCACTCAGGAATACTCAGAACATTTAAACGGTCACGCCCCTGCAAGGGCACATTCGCTTCACCATTTAACACCGCCGCCAGGTCAATTTTTAAATAGTCAGTATTGGCAGTGTCTTTACCAATGGCCCAGCGGATAATTTCAGCCTGCTCAACGTAGGCCCCATTTTTTAAACCACCCGCAGCCGCTAATAACTTTTCTGCGGTAGCGTTTTCAACCAGCGGATAAATACCCGGGTGCATCACCTCGCCGGCTACTGAAACAAACGGTGCATTACCGGTGTCAGTGCGCTGACGCTGTAGGCGCTGCATAATGGGTTCCAGCAAGTTTTGGCGCGAGTACATAGCCAGCTCTTCTTTCACCGTTGGCTCTTTTTCCTGTTTTTCGGTAAACAGCTCTCGTAACGGTACTATTTTGTCTTCACTTTCGGCGTCCGGGCTTTCTGAAGAGCCCGCAAGCTTAGTGTTGACCACGTCATTTAAATAAGCATCGCGATAAGCTTCTAACTGACGCTGACGTTGCTGGTACTCGCGTTCCTGCTCCGACAAGGTATAACGCGACAAGTTATCCCGCTCTTCAGCCTTGGTTTCAAAGCGACTGAACACCACCAGCTGATCACGCTCTTGCAAGCGCAGGTTTGCGCCTTCCAAGCCGTTAACAGCGTCGGCAACATCAAATTGTAAAATTTTAACATCGCGCCGCGGGCCTTGCTCGCGCACAATCAGGCCGTAACCTAAATCGGCCTGATCAAGTAAGTCATGGCGTACATCGCGCAGCACATCGTTAATGCGCATGCCGTTTTGCCACTCATAGTAGCCCGGGCGGGTCACGGCTCCAACCACCATTAAACTGCTACCCAGCTCTTGCGATACCTGACGAACAGTTAATGCGTCACCACCGTTAAGCTCACGGTTTAAATCCTGTTCAGCGGTTAAGTCGACCGTACTGACTAAGCGTTTGCCTTTGACTATTCGGCGCAGCTCGGCCGACTGTAAATAGGCCGAGTCTTTGGCACCACCGGCAAAACGCAAGGCGTCCTCTAAGGTTTCCTCACCTTTTAACTCATAAAGTGCCGGGCGCTTTACCTCGCCTTTTACGGCTACCATATCGCCACGGGCGGGTATAAAAATTACGTCGCCGCTTTGCAAAATTTTGTCGGCTGAGGCATCACCTTTTAACAACAAATCGTACAGGTCGAATTCAGAAGCCACTTTGCCGCCGCGCATTAAACGTACGGAACGCAACGAGGCTATATTGGAAACGCCACCGGCTACGTACAGCGCTTGGCTTATAGTGGCCAGCGAACTAACAGTATACGCACCCGGCTTATAAGCCTCGCCCACAATAAACACCTGAATAGAGCGCAGCTCGCCCATGGTCACAGCGGCTTTGTAACCAATTAAGCGCTCCTGCACTTCGTGGTGGATCATCTCCTGCATTAGGGAGTAGGTCATGCCGGCTACTTTCATCTCGCCTACGTCGGGCAATACTACGCTGCCATCACGGTTTACAGTCAGCTTAAAGCTCTCGTCCTGTTTGCCGAACATTTCAACGTGAATCACGTCGCCTACGCTAATTAAGTAGCTCGCCGGAATAGGCGCATGAGCCACCGGGGCAAAGGTATCGGGCTCACCGGAGAATATGTCATAACCAAAGGGCTTGAGTTCGGAGCGGCCGCGGTTAAATTCTTTTTCTAAGTCGGCAGACAAAAAAGAGGAACCGATTTCATTACTCTGCCCATTAGCAGAACGCTCACCCACCACCTCAACTTCTTGTTTCGCGCTGGAATCACCGTCGCGCTGGGCGGCGTTAAATTCATCAATAGCTGAAGGGTCAATACCATACTGACGAGCCAGAGCTTCTTGCTGAGCACGGGGCAGACTTTGCAGCTGCTCTAACTGCTGCTGGCTGGGCATGGCCTGAGCGACAGCATTTGTCGAAAACAAGCCTGTCACGATTACGAAAAAAACCGTTAGAGCAAAAAGTTGCATGGTATTCAATGCGTTTTTATTCATAGTCAGCAAGGTATAACCCTCAATTATTTTTAGTAATAAAACCTGAGCAAAGTGACAGGTAAGATACAGCAATTTGTTAACCGAGAAAAGTAACCGCTTAAGCCTTATCGTAAAAGCTTCGGTACCATTCAACGGTGCGTTTCATGCCTTCGGTTACCGGCGTTGATGGCTTATAGCCCATATCATTTTCGAGTTCGGACACATCGGCATAAGTGGCAACAACATCACCCGGCTGAATGGGCTGAAAGTCTTTATTAATTTCTACACCCGCGGCCGCTTCAACCGCCTCAATAAAGCGCATAAGCTCTATCGGCTGGCTGTTACCTATATTATAAATTTTATAAGGCGCAGACGAGCTGGAAGGGTCAGGCTGCGCTGCATTCCAGTCCCGGTTGGCTTTACAGGGGGTTTCAATAACACGAACCACGCCTTCGACAATGTCATCAATATAGGTGAAGTCGCGCTTCATTTTACCGTTATTAAACACCTTAATGGTGTCGCCATTCAGTGACGCCTTGGTGAAAATAAAAGGCGCCATGTCGGGCCTGCCCCAGGGGCCATAAACGGTAAAAAACCGTAAGCCGGTACACTGTATGCCGTATAAATGCGCGTAGGTATGCGCCATCAGTTCGTTCGACTTTTTCGTAGCCGCGTACAAGCTTACCGGGTGGTTCACGCTATGTGAGGTTGAAAACGGCATTTGCTCGTTCAGACCATAAACCGACGAGCTGGACGCATAACTCAAGTTTTTAACGCCATTATGTCGGCAAGCCTCTAGCACATTCATAAAGCCAACAATGTTAGAGTCTATATAAGCATTGGGGTTTTCCAGCGAGTAACGAACGCCAGCCTGGGCGGCCAGGTTACAAACGGCGTCAAACTGTTCGTGTTCAAATAAAGCATCCAGCGCAGGCTTGTCTTCCAGTTTTAGTTGTATAAAGGAATAGTCAGGGTACGAATCAGACGTAACCATTGCGCCGTATTCTACTTTACTTTGCTCTATGCCACTTTCTTTTAAACGACCAAATTTAAGGTTTACATCGTAATAGTCGTTAATACTGTCCAGGCCAACTACCTGGTGGCCTTGTTTAAGTAGTTTTAACGCGGTGTAAAAACCAATAAAGCCCGCTGTACCTGTTACTAAAACCTTCATTTTACTCTATCCCCTGAGCCTTTGCCGGTCACTGTCATTAAAATGTACTGAAAGTAGCTTTTTATATTCAGTGTGCTAATCATTTTTGCATCCGTTTCTGCCAGCAACTCCGGCGTGGACATATCTATCTCGTTCACCTGAGCTAAACCGGTAATGCCCGGGCGAACGTTAAACACGCCTTTTGCCTCGCGCGCCTGAGTTAACTCTTCTTGGTTAAAAAGCCCGGGGCGTGGCCCAACTAAACTCATCTCGCCTTTTAGAACATTCCAAAGCTGCGGAAGTTCATCCAGCTTAGTGCGGCGCAAGAAATGCCCGAATTTGGTAATGGATGCACTACTGGCTAAGTGGCTGGCGACCGAGGCAGTTTCTTTTTTCATGGTTCTGAACTTAACCAAAACAAACGGTTTTTTATATTTTCCAACACGCTCTTGCCTGAATATAGGAGAGCCAGTATCAAATAGGCCGATAAGGGTTAGCAAAATAAGTATGGGCAACCCGACAATTAAGCCCACAAAAGAAAAAACCACATCAAACGCTCTTAATAACATCTACTCATTGCCTCTTTAGTCACTATGGCTTCTCTTGTGAAAGCGCATTTCTTAAAGCCTCGTCAATCGAAACTTTTGGCTCCCAACCTAATAAAGTTCTATTTTTTTCAATATCGACTTGTACATTTACGGCGAGCTTATTTATCAACTTTTGCTTATCAACAAAGCTAGCCAAGCGCCTCATCCAACTAACAGGAAACGGAATGAGCATGGCGCGCTTACCCATGGCGTTCGACATTTTCCGCAAAAACTCCGTGGTTGAAAGGTCTTCGCCGTCGCTTACCAAGAATGTCTCATTTGCAGCAGCTGTGTGCGTCAAACATAAATAGGTGAAGTCAGATAAATTCTCGACTGAAACAAAGCTTCGTTTGTTGTTAATACTCCCCAAAGGCTTCGGAACAGGAATACTCGCCAATTTTACGAATTTGGCAAAGTTACCCGGTGCATTCGATCCATAGATGAGAGGGGGTCTTATTATGACTATCTCCATCCCCGTTTCTAGCGATATTTCCCTTAAACCTTTTTCAGCGTCATATTTTGACTCCGTGTATGCATCGTAAGGTGCTTCCTTATCACGTGCATTGAAAGGAGATTCGCTCGAAGCACCGTTTACCCCAATTGAACTGAAAAAAACAAACCGCTTTACTCCCACCGCTGCTGCGCGATGTGCGAGTAACAAGGTGAGATCAGTATTTACTCTAGAAAACTCACCTACAGATATCTCGTGTTTATGAGCAACTCCGGCACAATGAACGAACGTATCTACCTTCTCGGAAGATAAAACCTGAGTCGTTAGGTCATTTAAACTAGAAAGATGGAGATAAGTTTTTGACGCATTATCGCTTTTCGCCTTACGAATGGGTGTTACAGTACTCAGCCCTTTTTCAAGAAAGTATTTATTTAAATAGGCTCCCAAAAAGCCTGTACTACCAGTTAATAATACTTTCATATTTAAAACTTACCCATTCTGGATATTATACTTATGTAAGATTCGTTTACCGATTCTAGAGAAACCTTTTCCCTAGTCTTAGCAGTCGCTCTTAACTCACCCCATCCGTTACCTATACAATAAAATTCACAATGTAACTTATGTAGCCCATACCTTAGGAAACACTGTTTCTTTATAAAGATTTTCATGCTGCTACAAATTGCATCAACCAGCGTATGAGGGATACCTTCACCATAACCTTCAGGCTGTATAAAGCTTCCTCCATCAATAAAAATGTCATCTTGAGTGTATCGGCCAACATTTTTAAAGTTCGGAAGTTGGGCTTTTGCTACTTCATTTTCAATAGAGCAACCAATTAATGTGAACGATAACGAGTCGCCCGCTTTAACTTCTTGAATCAAACTCGTACACTCTTGAATAGACTTGGCAACTAACGACAACTTACTGTCGCGCTGAATCGCGACAAAAGAGTTTTCGCTCGCCCCGATCTTTCGTGATACCCCGCCAGAACCGGGAACCCAGTAAACCCTGGCATCATTGCAAAAACGTCTATAAAAACGGTAATCCGCGTAATTCTGAAATATCGCCTGTACACCAGAACTTCGATTATCCAAAAGCATTCGTAGCAAAAGCCTAAACTTTTGGTTAGTCCTATATCGGCCTAAACCATTAATTATTAGTACCTGCGGCTTAAAACAAAACAATAAAGAAAAGAGGTTGGTTTTTAAATTAGAAGAAACGATTTTGTGATGCTTAAAGTTAAGGGACAAAAACGAGAGCGCACTACCCAGAGACTCAAACACCCCTAAAGAGCTAACCTTTGCTCCAGACTTATTCAAATTAGTCATCAAAGACTTTCGGTATAAATCATTATATTTTGATTTATCATTTAAAAATTTTATTAGGTTTCGCTTCATTACTAGCTAGCCGCCGCAAAGAACAAGTGCTGAAACTGGTATTTAGGAATGTAGGAGCTCGCAGTATGCCAAGCTACAAAAGAAGTTAGCGCCGTTACAAACATTATTGGTGAAGCGTAGGTCATCAGATCATAAGGTCTGCGTTTAGAATGAGTAACTTGCTCCATGACTAACAAAACAGCTAACGGGATAAAATAGTATGAAAACCTGTCAGCTAGCGTGGACGAAAGCAAGGAAGCGCCCAACAGCATTGGGCCAATCAAAACAGTCACTAAGCATAGTCTAAAGCGGATTTTATCGAGTTTAAGCCACTTTTTCTTATGGGCCAGAATAAGAAAAGCGACAGGAAACAAAAAGCCAACACGTAGAATTACCCCGGCATTTTCCATCCCTGATTCAAAGTAATGCCCATATAATAAGAAAGCTGCGGCCACTACCGGCAAGAAAATAAAGAGTAAAGGTGGAATGAGGTACCTTTTTCTGAAGTCGATAAACAAAAATGACAACAACAAGATAGCGGAAAAATGAAACAACGCAGCAAATAAAATAAGAAAGGCATACGTCACCTTTCTTTTCTGCATTAGGAAAGTAACCGCATAAATGAAAATAGAGATGGCTATAGATTGACTAGTTAAGTTCATACCAGCGACTACTAAATGGTAAGGAGCAATTAAGGCCATAAAGTAGAAGGGGTTAATACCGAGTCGCATCGGGGCTAGGAAAGAAAAAACTAAAAGCATTAGAGTCGCCACAAACACCACTCCATGGATGCCCGCGCCGAGAGCGTCAGAAAGAACGTTTAGATACTTATAACCTAACTCTGGAGTTGTGAAGGTTAGTGAATTTGCAACGTCTCTGTCGTAAACTCGTATATAGTTAAACCAATCAACACCTACTTCAAATCTAAAACCATATATAATTAACAAAGTCGCTATAACAATAGAGACACTTATAGGGCTAGCACTTCCTATCAGATTTAGTCGCTGATAAATAAACCCTAAAATAAAAAGTATAATAAAGGTAACATAGTAAATTAACAAAGTCCTTAGCCTATTTTAATTATTGGATTCATCGATTTTATTATATAAATTCAAGTAATTATCCACCATTCTATCTAAGGAAAATAACTGAGATCGACAGATAGAGGCTTCTCTTAATATTTTCGCATTTCTACTTAAAGAATTAACGCTTTCAGCGATTCTTTCAACCCACTCCTGAGTATCTGATTGGCGACGAACATAAAATACAGATTCAATCGAATCTCCCAGTACCTCCTTTAACCCATCTACTCGACTGGCTACTATAGACAATCCGGCTGACATACCTTCAACCGCGACCAAACCAAAACCCTCCCAGACCGAGGGTATCAACTGTATATCTGAAGAGTAATAATATTCTGAAACTTGATTCGACCAACCAACAAAATTAATTCTATCTCTAATTCCATATTTCTCGGCTAAACTTTCTAGTCTTGACCTTTCAGGGCCATCACCGAGGATTGCATAAGACCAATTGATCTCCGCTGGCAAATATGCAAGTGCTTTAATTACTATATCAAGGCCTTTCTGAGTAGTGAGAGATCCAACAGAAATAAATTTATACTCTTTATACTGTATATTCAGATGTGATATTGACCGATTCTTATCTAACAATCGGGCACCATTATACACAGTGATAAAGTTACCATTAAATCCATCACCAAGCCATTTTTCGAGAGATTTTCTAACACCTTTACTTATACAAATTATCCGATCATAGCGTCCATAAACGAAACGTTCAAAGAACTTAAGGAAATGCAAACGCCGCCGTTTATTATTTGTATTGTGCTCAGTAAATACCAGCTTACAATCAATACCGATTGAAGCAAGAGCTAAATAATATAACGGCCAAGTTAAGTGAGCATGATAAATCACATGACCATGTTCGCTTTCGGCTTTTTTCATGAACTTACGAAGTCGAAAAAGCGCTTTTATACTTCGCGGAGATGTACTCAGGCATTCGTCTCCATTATTAGCTTCAATGTCAAAAAAATCGTTATTATGAAGGGCACGTTCAGAAAAAACTACAGCATTACATAAAACTCCTCGCTTTATTAAACCTAGCTTCAGCTCCTCCACCAAACTTTCAGCGCCGCCACCTTTATAACTATTGATTACTTGATAAACCCGCAAAAACCACTCTTCCTTTTTAAACCAAAAAGATATTACTGATAAAATCTATATCGGAAAGTACTAAACGCCCCGTTGAAAGAAACGATTTCTCAATGACTTTAAAAAAATACTAAGACGATATCCTAAAAAAACCCCAGAAATATACTTTATAAGAAGCCTAGCATTCATCTCTAATCTAGCGCTTTTATACATCCAACCTAAGGATTCAATTTTCTTATTAAACTTTAGTGCACTAGCTATTTGATAATAATGACTGGCAAGGATTGCATTTTCAAATTCATGCATATCGAGAGAATGAATCATTTCCTTTTTCAAGCGTAAAATCTCACCTTTCAAACTATTTATCTTATTTAAACCTGTTGAAATTCTACCTGAATCTTGCACGTAAACATTAACTAGGCTATCGTCTATGTAATCTATTGAATAGCCTTCTCTTAAAATATCATAAATAAGAACCCAATCTTGACCTGATGAAACATCACGAAACTTCAAACTAGAATTAAAAACATCAGCCTTAATAAACAATGATGGAGTTCCAGCTATACAGCCATAAACATTTTCCTTTAACGGTCTGTAAGTCCCTCTAAATAATCGGTTAGTGATTGCCAGAAGAGTCTTAGTACCTTCTTTATACATTGACATTCTGCAGTAAACTATTGCTAAACTCTTTAGATTTGAGTTATTATAAGCATTTAATTGCTTTTCTATCTTATCAGGCAAGTAACTATCATCATCGTCTAGAAAAGTAATAAAATTACCTTTTGAAGCAGAAATACCAATATTTCTAGCTTCCCCCCCCCCAACTTTACCAAAGGTCTTAACATATCTTATAAAATCATAGTCATTTAAAAATCTTTTAATTACTGAAAAAGATTTCAAACTATTATCATCTCCAATTTTATTATCATCAACAATAATTATCTCAATATTTTTATAAGTTTGCTTTAGTACACTGGAAACTGCTCTATCCAACTGAGAAGGCCGCCCAAAAGTTGGTATTATGATGCTTACCAATTGAGAACCAGAAACTCTAAACATAAGTAGGAACCATCCAATTAATAAGAATAAAAACTATAGAGCATCATATAAGAAAAAAATAGATACATATATTCTATGATGCATATCTAATCACAATTTCCATGTCGAAAAACCTTTAAATGATTTAACATCCAAGAGTATAAACGGCTCTTTCACGATAGATTCCAACATACCTTTCGTATAACATTCAAACTCATTGTGATTTACTGCTAAGATGATTGCATCATAATATCTTTTAGTAAAATCAATACTGCGTAACGGAGTAAATATTAACTTTTCTTCCCATGAACTTACCCATGGATCATACACAAAACAGTTCACTCCGAATTTATTAAGATTAGTGATAATATCTATAACTCTAGTATTTCTAGTATCTGGACAATTCTCCTTAAATGAATAGCCAAGTATCAATATTTTAGAATCTTTTACTAACTTTCTCTTATCTATAAGCTCTTTAATTGCGGCATCAGCTACATACTTTCCCATACCGTTATTAATCTGTCTAGAAGCTAGTATGAGATTTGGTTTATAACCTAATTCCTCAGCTTTGTAGGTTAGATAATAAGGGTCGACTCCGATACAGTGCCCACCGACTAATCCAGGCATAAGCTTTATAAAATTCCATTTAGTTGCTGCTGCTTCGATAACTTCTTTAGTGTCAATTTTCATTTCATTAAAGATCATTGCCAATTCATTGATTAATGCGATGTTGACATCTCGCTGAGTATTCTCAATTACCTTTGATGCTTCGGCTACTTTAATGCTTGACGCAAGGTGAGTTCCTGCGGTTATTATAGATGAATATAATTCATCAACTTTTTTGGCAATTTCAGGCGTGGAACCTGAAGTAACTTTTAGAATGTTTTTAACAGTATGTTCTCTGTCACCTGGATTTATCCTCTCAGGAGAATAGCCGCAGAAAAACTCTTTGTTATAAACTAGACCCGAAAACCTTTCTAGAATTGGGACACAAACTTCCTCTGTTACTCCGGGATAGACAGTCGATTCATAGATAACAATATCTCCAGCTTCTATTACTTTACCTACCGTTTCAGACGCTTTTTCCAAAGGAGTTAAATCAGGTTTATTACTTTTATCGATAGGAGTAGGAACTGTTACAATGTAAATATTCGTATTTTCTATGTCCGATGCATTTTCGGAGAAAACCAAATTCTCACTGACACTCAGCAGCTCTTCGTTAGCAACCTCTAATGTACTATCAATGCCTGATCGCAGTTCTTCTATACGTGAACTATTTATGTCAAACCCTATTACAGAATATTTTTCGGCGAAAGCTACGGCTAATGGCAGTCCAACGTAGCCCATTCCAATTATACAAATTTTATCTTTCATTGTTTGCCTTAATTCTTAAAATAATTATACGATCATCATCTTAATCGTAGTTTTACTATTTCATTGGACAGTTTCTAGCATCATGGTTTCTACCATTACAAATACGGCACCGTCTAGCTTCAGGACAAGTTTGCGCGTTGTGCCCTACTTTATGGCATACGGAACATCGCTTTTTATTAGGACAGTTTCGAAGTGTGTGATTACCAGCATCACAGTTGCTACAAGCCATATTATCTCTCTAATATCTATAATCTTTCTATTCATTAATTCAGATGATAACCAAACTGATCTATGAGACTACTTTAACACCTTCACTATCAAAGTACCTGTATACAAGCCCTATATCCGCTCTATACTTAACGCAAATTTCTTCGGGAACCAATTGAAATGCTCTTACTATGACTTCTGGCAATATCACTTTCACGTTGTTTAAGACACTAGAATATGCCCCTGACACTTCAAGAATATTCTCACTATGCTCTAATAAGAAAATTTCGGCAGGTGAGTCTGGAAGGATAACCTGCAGCCCAACTTCATTTCTAATTACATTTAACTTCTCATCACTTTCATCCCTATGAGCGCAATAAACTAAATCACATTCATATGACGAATAGAAGTCTTTCACTCGCCCCAGAAAAGCTAACTCATACTCTTGGGATATTATTCCTGATTCACTATATTTTGAACCAAAAAAGAATACACTTTTTTTACTAGATTTTTTGGGTTCGCTTTTATACATCTCTTTAAAAAAGGAGAAGTCAATAGGGTACAGAGACTCCGATTTAATAAAAGCAGAGGCAAAATATATCTTGGATTGAAGTACACGTTTTTTCATAAAGCGACTATACATATTTCGCTTCACAAACCTCTTGATAGGGTTTCCTTTTTTCCAAAGAACTTCCGGAAAGTATATCCCTTTATCTATAAATTTTCTCTTAACTGCTAATGTTGCTGCGCCGTCATCCATTAATATGGTTTTACCTGGGGAAACAGCGCTCCTCATAAAATGCATCCACTGCGAACGAAATTCACCAATAAATAATTGTCTAATCCCTTTGGGAAAAGTTTTTTTAAAGTAATTTAATTCCCGAAGGATACTTTTATGAGTCGACAAGCCGCTACTAGTGTCAAATAATAAGCTTTTTTTAAAAGACCAATCCCCTTGACTTAAAACACTCTCTACTTGCTTATTATTTCGCTCTCGCCCCTCTACAAAACGATACACAACTCCGTTTTTATCATCCTTGAAACGTAAACTTAGTTCTAAGGCAACTAAAGCCTGTAGAGGTGACTCAACAACAAATAAGTTATCAACCATTTAGTAGCCCTTCACAGACTTTAAAATCAATTTCTTCATCTATATCGATAGATCGATGCCTCGGCATTATTGAAGCTTTTAAATTATTCGTAAATAGTGATTTCTCTGACATGACATGCTCAACTGAGCAAACATAAACTGCCCCATTAAGCCTATATTCCTTTTCATAATCCTGTGACCGTTTATTCAAAAGCTCGGTTCCTGTAAACGACATATCTTCATCAACCTGGCCAACCCAAGCGGTAGGATGCTCTACCTCACAAACACTAACAACCGTATCTTTGTTGCCATTGGTAGTTTCATCTTTGTATAGTTGAAACGCATTAAAAATATCTTCTTCGTTTCTTAGCGGCGAGGTAGGTTGTAATAGAATAATTGTTTGAGGGTTATTACCTAATCCACTTTCGGACTCAATAACGTCTATTACTGCGTCAACGCTACTAGCCGTATCTGAGGCTAACTCAGCAGGTCGCTTACGTTTAAAAACGCCCTTGTTTTTATAAGAATCTGTTAATTCAAGTATCTCACCATCATCACTGGTTACGATGATCTTAGCATCAAGGTTGGCTTTTATTGCCGCTTTTATTGTCCAGCAAATAAGCGGCTTGCCTGCTAAAGGTTTCACATTTTTTCGCGGTAAACGTTTACTACCACCCCTGGCTGGTATGACAATAATAGTATTACTAGAGTCACTCATCATTATTCCAGACATAACGTTTTAATATCGGCCTGGGCTCTTTCAAAGTCATCCATTCGGCCAATGTCTAACCAATATTCATGAATAGGAAACATCAGTACTTCTTCATCTTTATCGATATAACTCTGCAGAAGCGTCGGCATATCAATCCGCTGATTTTTTTCTACACGACTAAAAACTTTCGGCTCAATAATATAAATACCTGCATTAACAAAAAAACGCTGAATTGGCTTTTCTTCCATACTAACAATTCGTTTCCCATCACCAACGATAACGCCATAAGGCACTTGGTAGTCGTATTCACGCACACACATAGTTGTTAAAGCATCATTTTGTACATGGAAATCTAATACGCGCTCAAAATCAACTGTTGTCAGTACATCGCCATTGACCATAATCAACGGCAATTTAGGGGTACTATCAGGAAGCAAGCCAAGTGCCCCGCCCGTGCCAAGAGGGTTTTCCTCATGTACGTAGGTAATATTGATATTCCATTTACTGCCATCGCCAAAATAGTCTTTAATTACACTTGGCAAGTAATGAGTTGAAACATAGAAGTTAGTAAACCCAGACTTAATAAAGTTGACGATTAAAGTTTCGAGAATTGGCCGTTCACCCACTTTCAACATAGGTTTGGGGGTATCATCGGTCAGTGGACGTAAGCGGGTTCCGAATCCTCCCGCCATAATAAAAACCGGGTTATCATAATGTTGCCGACTTTTAACCTGCTGAAGAGTTTCCAGACCAACTAACTTGCCTTCATCTATTACAGGTACTGCCAAGATGCTTTTGCTTTGCATTAGAGCAATGGCATCTTTTCTAGAAAGCGAGTTTTCAATGGTCGTTGGTGACTTATTCATTATTGTTTGAACATCACTCTCCAAACCGACACCGTTTAAAATTGCGCGGCGGATATCGCCATCGGTAACTACGCCGAGTAATTTCATTCCATCATCACACACCAAAACGATACGTAGGGCTTCTGTATCTAATCTTTTTAGTACTTCTTTAACGGATACTGATGGTGCGACAACGACATTGCGCCAATCATAACTCATGCTATTCGTTTTCCTCTTTAATAAAGGATTTCGCCGGATAATTTATCGCGCCGGCTGATAAGTTTTTGGTGACGACAGAACCGGCTCCGACCACAGCACTATCGGCGATGCTAAGGCCCTGAAGAACCGTAGCACCGGCACCAATATGGACATTATTGCCGATACAAACATCACCGCAAATTACCGCGCCGGGAGCGATATGGCAGTTTTCGCCAATTTTGACATCGTGTTCTACGATAGCGCCAGTGTTTATAATGGTATTAGCCCCTACCTGGCAAGCGTTTAAAATTGCCCCCGGCAGTATTTGCACCCCTTCGGCCAGCTCTGCATATTTTGATAGTATCGCCGCTTTGGAAACCACCGCTGCGAAATGATAGCCAGCGCTTTTAAAACGTTTAAACAGAGTTTCTCTGAGCTTTGCGTCTTTAGGTAACGAACCAATGGCGTTAACCAGCTCTACACTAGCTGTCGGATATTGGTTGATATCGTCATCGTGAGTGAGATGCTTTAGCGATTTAAACTCCGGTGCGGGGATAAGCTCGGGAGCAACCATTGCCTCTACTACAGCATTGTGGGACGATAATATTTCAATTAACGCCCGCGCATGGCCACCACCACCCAGAACAATATAAGGCTTAGCCAAGGAGAAGGTCCCCGGGCTGATAATCCTGTTGGCTTTGCTGACCAATAACCTGCCAGTAGTCGTAAGGAGAACGCCCGCCGCCGGGGCGTTTCACGGCGATATCTTCGGCTGTAATCATCTGGCCTTTTTTTATCGGCCGCACCGCGACCAGACTTTTGCGGGCAATATTCTTATTCTGAACTTCTGATACCGTCGGCCGTTTAACGCCATCGCCCAGGGCTTTTTCCACATTGCGAATAGCCGACACCATATCGGCGAGCTCTTCCGGCTCTAATGAGGCTTTATGATCCGGCCCTTCCATATTTCGGTCCAGGGTAAAGTGCTTTTCAATAACCGTTGCGCCTTTGGCTACAGCGGCAATTGGTATAGTAATGCCGCTGCTGTGATCGGAATAGCCAGTTTTTAACCGGAAGGTACCTGCGATGGTGTCCATTGCATTTAAATTGATTTCTTCCATCGGTGCCGGATATTCGGTGGTGCAATGCAGCACAGTGACTTTTTCGCGTAGGAGTTTCTGGCCCTCATCTGAGGCATAGGCCGCTTCAAAATCAGAGTGGGTTGCGGCTTTCGCGCTGTGGTTTAAGTAACCGTAAGCCATAACCCCCAGCACCGATTCAATTTCCGCCATGGTTGCCATGCCTGTCGAAACAATTAAATCACACCCTGTTTGAGCATGTTTTAACACTAAGGGGGCATTAGTAATTTCACCAGACGGTAACTTTAATCGTTTTAAACCTAAGTCATTGACCAGAAAATCAAGACTCTCGTCGTCAAAGGCGGTTGAAAGAAACTCAATGCCCAGTTCGTTGCAATAGGCAACCAGTTCGTAATGCAGTTCGTGACCTAATTCCAGGCGCTCCAACATGGCTAGCTGGCTTTCTTCTTTACCCATGTTTTTTTTCTGATAATTTGCCTGAGTCGCATTTTCTGTAACAATATTCTTGGCTTTAAAGGTTTGAAATTTAACAATATCAGCCCCTGCTTTGTGGGCTGCCGCGACTAAATCCCGGGCCAGCTGAGCGTCACCATTATGGTTTACGCCGGCTTCAGCAATTATCAACGTCATAAAACCTCCTTAATAAGCATAAAAGCTTCCGCAGCATTCTTATTACACTGCGCACCTCGGACAAATGCTAAAGACTCAATGGCTTTTCTCGAACGGGGGAAAGGGAAATCGCCCATTTCTGATTCAAATATTTCCAATATCTCTAACTTTTTCTCTATATGGCTACTGATATCTACATAGACATTTGGGCGAAATCCACCATCTTCAGGCTTTAAACCGAAATCGGTTTCAGAAATCGTTTCATAAGCTAAAACACGCTCTATAAACGGATAACGAAAAGTCTTTGTTGCAGCCATTGTTGCGTCATACACAATTTCATGATCGCTGTGCGCATCATTCCGGTAGGGGGTATAAACAATTTCAGGAGCTAGCTCCTTTATTATTTTTCCAAGTCCGCCTATTATGTCGCCTTTTGCCAGCGTATCTAAACCAGCCGGAGGAAAGTCAAGCTCAAATGTACCAGTCAAACCATAAGCTTTAGAAACCAAATTGATTTCCTTTTTTCTTCTTTCTATTTGCTCCAAAGAGAAACCTAAATCAGTGGCCATTTTTGTTACTATCAACCAGTAAACTTTGTCACCTGACTGCAAGTGCCTTAGCATAGTGCCACCGCACCCTAGAGTTTCATCGTCGGCATGAGGGGCAATAACAAGTACTGTTTTCATTAAAGATAATCCCCTATTTGAATAGCAGGGCTATTAACATCTAGTAACCAGATTGCGCCCTCTCCCTCAGTTTTAATTAGCAAGTTATTCCCGGTTACCTTAAGAACCTTTCCTGGTTCAACATTTTTTGGATACCCCGAGTTTATTGGCTCGCTCTTAGCTACTTTACAAAAAAAATCATCACATAAAAATTCAGCGCAAGGATAAGGAGGCGCCAGTGCTCTTACTAGGTTATAAATAGCCTCTGCCGACATACGGAAATCTATAAGTCCATCTTTTCTGCTGCGTTTTCGCCAGTATGTTGCTTCACCTTCGTCCTGCTCTATAAACTCAGCTTTACCTTCAGCAAGAGCCGCCGTGAATTCCACTATTTGCCTTTCCGCAACACATATCACTTTATTGTATAAAGAATTTGCGTCGTCATTCCGATCTATCTTTATTACTTCTTGACTTAATATTGGCCCAGAGTCCACACCACTATCAATTTTAAAGAATGTAGAGGCGGTTTCAGAGAGACCTAAAGCAAGCGCCCAAATAATGGGATGACGCCCACGATTCTGAGGTAGCTTTGCGGGATGAAATCCGATCACACCCAGGCGAGGCATAGAGAAAAGCTCTTCATTAAGTAAGTAGCTCCAGCCTATGCAGTAAATGACATCTAGGTTGAATTTTTTTAAGAACTCAGTCGAAAGCTCTTTTTTCTTTGGGTCTTCATAATGATAAGGAATTTTTTTATCTTCACATACAGAAGATAAATCACAAAAATCATTATTAAATTGCGAGCTCTTGCGAGTTACAACAGCGGCGACTTGTACATTAGGTATTGCCAGTAATGTCTTTAATGCATTTTCACTAGACTGAACACATCCTATTAAACCTATTTTCATAAATATTGCCTAACTTAAATCGTAAAACTTTTTATAAACTAGATTATCTAGATCGGTATTCAGTAGAGTATTCAGAATTTTCCGAGAGCTCTCACCATCACCATAGGGATTTTTCGACTGTGCGCACATTTCTTTAAAACTTGAAGACAAAGCTTTATCAAGAGCCTTGTTAATTGACTCGGCATCACCTTCGCAGTTTATTACCGTATCACCGGCAACTCGGCCTCTTTGCCGATCCCCAATATTTACCGTAGGAATTCTAAAAGACGGTGCTTCTATTAGACCACTGGACGAGTTTCCTATAGTTAGTTCGCTATGCTTAAGAACACTTAAATACCGAAGTTGCCCTAAGGACTTAGTTAAAAGCACTTTATCAGGATGCTTTTCCTTAAATTCCTCTAGAAGAACAATTAACGAGCGCCCAAATGTGTCGGCATTTGGATAGGTTATTATGAATTTGAAGTTTTCACATTTCTCTAACGTTAACAATAAGTTTTTAAAATCATTAATTGCACCATCCTTATTAAGGGTTACAGGATGGTAGGTAACAACCATAAACGGTGTATCTAAAACATTAAATTCAATTGCGTCTGAAAGCTCGTTTCGCTCGAGTAGTTTAAGTTTTTTTATACTATCTATTCCGGGCGCACCAAAATTGTAAACTGTTGCAGGCGGTTCACCTAGCTGAATAACTCTCTTCCTATAATCTTCGGTGGCTGTAAAATGTAAGTGAGACATTTTTGTTATACTATGCCTTACAGCCTCATCGATAAGCCCCTCAGTTGTTTCGCCACCGTGTATATGAGCAATAGGTATTTGCGCCGCCATGGCCGCCTGACAAACGGCTAACGCCTCATATCTATCGCCTAAAACCACAAGCATATCGGGCTTGGTTCTTTGAAAAGAATCAGCAGCAGAGATCATCGCAAGCCCCATCGACTTTGCAATACCAACCGGACTATCAGATGATAGAAGAAACTCTAATTGTTCTGTAACTTTAAAACCATCGTTTTCTATTTGGTTAATCGTTTTTCCGAACTCTGGCGACAGGTGCATGCCGCCAGCAAATAAAAGTAAATCAACTTTACTAGATTCTTTTAGACCCTTGATGATCCAATAAAGTAAACCATACTCAGCTCTTGTGCCTGTGAAGACTGCAATTCTTCGCTTCATAGTATTGTATTTCGCTTTTATTCAAGAAGATTAAATTGGTGAACTAGGAACATTTACAAGGCGCGCTTCTATATCTTCAGATACTTCCAAGTCGCCCCTTAAACACTGTGCAAACATAGGTAACTTATGCATAAGCTGCCATATGGGTCGGCACATTATACCTGCACTGTTTTGCTCTTCGAGCAGAGCATTGCGTGCTGCTTTATCGTCACAGAGTATGGCATTGAGCCAGAAGTTAGAACGCCCGTGCGCCGGCTCGTCAATAAATTCATAGCCGGAGCCTTTAAAAAACTCGCGGTACTGATTTGCCAGTTCCCGTTTTTGCTCCAAAAACACTGGTAATCTTTGCATTTGCGCGCAACCCAAAGCAGCGTTTAAATTCGGCATGCGATAATTAAAGCCGGGCTCGTCATGATAAAACTCGTACGGGTGAGGCACCTTGGCGGTGGTAGTAATATGTTTGGTTCGTTTTCCGTCGGGCTCGCTGGCGCACAGCACCATACCGCCGCCACCGGTGGTGATGACTTTATTACCGTTGAAACTGAGCGCCGCAAACTCGCCGATAGTGCCTGTGTGCTGACCTTTATAATAGGAGCCCAGGCTTTCGGCGGCGTCTTCAATTAAAGTAATCTGCCATTTTTTACAAATGTTTTGTATTTCATCCAAATGCACCGGGTGACCAAAGGTATGCATCGGCACCACGGCCTTAATGGCTTTACCCGACGTTTTATGAACGCAGCGCTCACCTTCTACGCGAGCGTTGTCTTCAAGGAAGGTTTCCAGTGCTACCGGGCAAAGCCCCAGAGTTTCGCGCGATACATCAACAAATGCGGGCTCAGCACCCATATGGTGAATGGCGTTGCAGGTTGCCACAAAGGTTAAGGCTTGAGTAATGACTAAGTCATTACGCTTTACACCCGCCATATAAAGCGCGGTATGCAGTGCCGCCGTACCGTTCACTGTTGCAACGGCCTTCGGGCTGCCGGTGAAACGTTCTATTTCACGCTCAAATTCGTCAACATACTTGCCCACGCTGGAGACAAAGGTGGTTTCAATGGTATCCAGCACGTTCAGCTTTTCCTGCTCACCAAAGGTTGGCGCGTGCAGAGGGATAAATTCCTTCGTTTTATAAAGAGAACGAATAAACTCGCTAATATCGTATGACATAGTGCTCTCTGTTTACATTTTGCTGTCGAGATATTTTCCGGTCTCTTTATGCCCGAACGCAGGTATCATTTCATGAAATAATTTAACGATGTCTTCTTTGCTCCAGGATTTCGCGCGTCGTAACTCATTAATTTTACCGGCAAAATGTTCTAGCAGCTTTTCATCATAAACTGCATCGTTTTTAATCACCCCAATGTTACTGAATCGTTCCATATCCAACACTTCGTTGTCGGTAAAGAATTCTTCAAAGTCTTTTTCACCGGTAGTATCGCTGGAGGTGAAAAGGCAAGGCCATTTTCCTTGCTCTGGCAAAGTCTTGATAAGCTCTCTGGCTTCGTCTTCTGAGCTGCACTTATACGGTTCATAACCGCGACTTATTAAATACTTTTCGGCAATTTCAGAAAAGGTAATTAAGTGCAGGGCTTCACTCAGCTTGGGGAAGAAAATGTCTCGGTTCTCACCAAATAAGCAGGACATTAAGCACAGCTCGCCGGATTCCTGAGGTGTGACAAAGTACCTTTTTATGTCATTTGGCGCGACAATTGGCTGTCGTTTTTGAATACGCTGGTTAAAACCATGCAATAGAGAACCATCTGAAAATGCAACGTTTGCGAAACGAGCAGTGGATATTTCAATAGATTCACTACCCTGCATAAGGAACATTTCCATAATGCGTTTTGAGGCCCCCATCATGTTGACAGGGTTTGCGGCTTTGTCAGTTGAAACGCAGAAGTACTTTTTCGTTCCTTTCTTTTCAGCCTGCTTGAGGGTCTTTATTGTATTGAAAACATTAGTCTCTATCATACGCATAAGCGTATAAGGGTCTTTTTCACTTCTCACATGCTTTAACGCTGAAAGGTTCAGTACGTAGTCATATTTCCCGTCATTCTCTATGAAAGCATCGTATTCCCATGAACCGATATCTAGAGCGAATGTCTGAAAATCCCCCTCGATATAGCCAACTGAGCTTCTTAAATCTCTAACAAGCTCTACCAAATTATTTTCACTGATATCGACGGCATGCAGCTTTTGCGGATTGCGCTTAAAAATTTCTTTGGTAACGGCCTGACCGATAGAGCCCGCAGCACCTATAACAAGGAATGAAGACGAGCCCACTGCCGCATTTAACTCTTTTCCGTTAAACGAGATATCGTCGGTAAATAATGGCTCTGTGCGCCCAATTAAATTCAAAATATTTTGCATAAAAAACCTATTAATGAAACTTCCCGGCAGCTTTTAATTTTTTATAGTGTTCAATATCTCGGTATGTAAAAACTTTCGCAGGATGTCCGCCAGCAATTGCATAATCCGGAATATCATTCACAACACAACTTCCCGCTTGAATAATGGCTCCCTCCCCAATAGTCACGCCTCCAAGTACTATCACCCTGCTACCAAGCCAGACGTTATCTTTTACAATAATATCTTTAAATATATAAGTTGAGTCATAGGGAATTGCCTTTCCCGAGTTAAAATTATGATTTTGCGAAATCATCAAACATTCAGGACCGGAGTGGAAGTTGTCTCCAATACTAACTTTTCCGCCACCACCAATTTCCATACCATTAAAATTAACATTACTACCGAGGTAGGTTTTTGTAGTAACACTTGAGGGGCCGTTAACCTTTAATCCCTTTCCAGAAGAAGCCGAGTTTCTTTTAACGCGAAATGTCCAGTATTTAGTTCTTATTTTTTTCTTTATTTTGAAAATAAATTTTAAAGCTTTAATAATCACTTAAGCATCCAAGGCATAGTTACTAGTTTATTTGCTGTATACCATGTTCCTAACATTTGGAGAAACATACTTATACACAGTGCGTAGGCCGCTCCCACAACACCAAAGTAGTCGATAAAGGAATAGAGAAACCCTATGTGCAGGACACCGAAAAAGATAGTAATTCTTGCAATAGCCCCTGTCCTTTTTGCAAAGAAAATATAATTTGTAAAAAGAAAATAAATACCACGAAAGGCCTGGGCTAGAAAAAGCCAACCAACAACTTTCCCGGCTGCACTATATTTATCACCAGCAATCAACCTGAGAACGTCATCACCCACAATTAAAGCTACAAAGGCTATAAATAAAAGAAAAGCAGAATATCCATAGCTAAACTTAACAACCTGACGCTTTTCGGACTCTTTATCTCGTTTTAACCGCTCGAACAACCACGGACTGAATGCCTTATTAACAGCTTCAAGCATAATGCTCATCGCCATAGCTAACTGTGCAGCTACCATATAAACGCCAGCTTCACTTAATCCTAGTTTAGAGCTTATAATTGCGCGATCAGCTGTTAATAATAAAAAAGCACCTAGAATATGAGGGATAAGAGGCACACCGAACTTAAGCGCTTCGCGCATTAAATCAGGCCGCCAACTTAACTTGAGTATATCTGACGAGCGTAACGACAAGAGGGCTATCACCCCAAATATGCATGCTGCAGAAATAGTACCGGATAAACGACCAGTAACACCTAAAGTAAAAACTACTACTAAAACTAACGACAGCAACATGTCTAACAAGCTTCTTGATATCTGAAAGGTACCGTAAAAAGCTGCTTTTTTTCTTACCTGCCATTGCCCTAAGCGTAACTGGATTAAGAAATTACTAAACGCGACAGGAATAGCCAGCCATAACCAAGTTTCTTTTATACCTAATGTTTCTATGATGATGCTACGGAATGGATAAACTATTATTGCCAACGCAATGGTGCTAACTATTAGCAAAAGAACGCAGGCTCCGATAAACTCGCCCATTTCTCTATCAGGATTTTCGTAGTCGAAATACTTTCTATTTGCGGCACCGTGAACACTTAATCCGCAAAGAGCCCCTATCAATGATATCCAAACTTGAAATACCGCTATTTCTCCATACTCAACAGGCTCAAGATAACGGGTTAATACAGGAAGTAATAAAAATGGTATCGAGGCATTTAGTACGCTTGCAAAAAGATATACACCAGCCCCTCTTATGAGCGAGCTCGATCTACCCAATTTTACTAATTGGGCTAACCCCATTATTTATTCTTTCCTCTTGCTAAGTGGTGGATAAATACAACTAATAGCGATAAAAAGCCGCCAAGGAATGTCCCAATAATGCAAATTAAGGCGCGCGAAGGCGCACTTTTCTGTTCCGGCACTACCGCGGGATCTAATACCTGAAAAACATACTCTGGCCGCACGTTCGCCAACATAATAGTTTGTATTTGCTTTTCAATCAGCTGATAGAAAACTTGCTGCATACTGCTTAAATTGGTTTCTCCCAGTTCTTTTTGCAGGTATTCCATACTGCTTTGCGCTTCTTTAATGTCACGCTGACGCATATGGTCATTAATATCTTCAATTAGCCACTCAACCCAACGGTGAGCAATAACAGGAGACTGATGGCTAACCGAGAGATTAATCAGGCCAGGAGTCTCTGAGTCTTTTTCGACTAAAAGAATACTATTTTGGAAAGTGTTAACATACTCCCAGCTACTGGGTTCAGGCTTCTTAGGTGGTTCAACGTCCCGTACCCACTCTTTTGTTTTCGGGTTATAAATTTCTTTATTAAAAACTAATTCACCACTAGCTTGATACCATTCTTTAACCGCCATAACTTCAGGCAGAATATTGTGTCTTTGCACAAAGTTTTTAATAAACTGGCGTGACTGTAAAATTTCCATTGCCATCGTCACTTTATCAACTTGCTGCTTACCTACGCTAATACCTGTCAGACTCGCTAAGCCACTCATCTCCTCGCCAAAGCCTCCGCCTTGGGCTTCTTCCGTCGGCGCCAATGTTGCTTCTGCTTTATAAATATTCGGCAAACTTAACGAATAAAACACCGATGCCACCGCAAACACAAAGGTAATGCCAATAATCCACCACTTACCGGCCCAAATAATGCCGAACAGCTCGCGCAGGTCTATTTCGTCGTCTTGCGGGTAATTGGGCGGTGGAAAGTAGCCAGGCGGATACTGCCCAGGGTTATAAGGCGCGGGTTGCTGTGGGTTATTTTGTTCGTTTTGGCTGTCTTGTGTCATGGCTTTTCTTATAAGTTAGTCGTTATTAAACAGGTCGCGCGTATACACTCTAGCTTGCACGTCTTTTAAGTCATCGGCCAGCCGGTTACTCAGTATAACTTCTGACTCGGCTTTGAATTTATTCAGGTCGTTTATGACTCTGGAGTTGTAGAAACGCTCTTCTTTAAGCTCTGGTTCATACACTACAACCTCTATGCCTTTAGCTTTTATGCGCTTCATAATGCCCTGAATGGCCGATGCCCGGAAGTTATCCGAACCTGACTTCATCACCAAGCGGTACACACCCACTACTTTCGGTTGCTTGGCAATAATTTGGTCGGCAATAAAGTCTTTGCGGGTGCGGTTGGCGTCCACAATCGATTTGATCATGGTTTGTGGTACGTCGTCGTAATTGGCGAGTAGCTGCTTGGTGTCTTTTGGCAGGCAATAGCCGCCGTAACCAAAGCTAGGGTTATTGTAGTGCGAGCCGATACGGGGGTCTAAGCATACGCCTTCAATAATTTGCTTGGTGTCCAGGCCGTGCACTTCGGCGTAGGTGTCCAGCTCGTTAAAGTAAGCCACGCGCATGGCCAAATAGGTATTGGCGAACAGCTTAATGGCTTCGGCTTCCGTGCTGTCGGTAAACAATACGTCAATATTTTGCTTTTCGGCACCCTGCTTCAATAAGTTCGCGAACGTTTCGGCTCGCTCTGAGCGCTCACCCACAACAATGCGTGACGGGTGCAGGTTATCGTATAAGGCTTTGCCTTCGCGCAGAAACTCCGGTGAGAAAATAAGGTTATTGGTGCCTAGCTTTTCTTTTAATGCCTGCGTATAACCCACCGGAATGGTCGATTTTATCACCATAACCGCATTAGGGTTTACGGCCATTACCTGGCTGATAACGCTTTCGACAGTTTTAGTATTGAAGTAATTGGTTTGCGGGTCGTAGTCGGTGGGGGTGGCTATTATGACGAATTCGGCGTCTTTGTAGGCGGTTTCTGCGTCAGTAGTTGCGGTGAGGTTAAGGGGCTTTTCTGTTAAAAATTGCTGAATTTCTTTATCGACGATAGGTGACTGTTTATTATTAATTTTTTCGACTTTTTCTTCGTCGATATCGACAGCAATGACATTATTTTTTTGGGCCAACAGAACCGCATTGGATAAACCAACGTATCCTGTACCCGCTACTGCAATTTTCATTATTTTTTAACCCTGACTGCAACCGTTGGGCACGCTACCGCCCATGGGGTGCGGCTCCCATAGACCGATGGTGCTGTAACTTTTTTGTAATTTGTGTGTTACCAGAATTTAGATCAAGCGCATATAATAGCGCATGTAGGCCTTGTCCTACAAAGGCTTTGTCACTAACTTTTGATGATATTTTGAGCGGTTGGTTCCGTCGGTGCGGGGGGAAGTATCGCACCTGAGGTAAATAACCTCAGGCTACGAACGCTTGCAACTAGGCTATAAAGTGTCCCGTAATGATTCCAAGTTCGCTTTAGCCCCTTCAATAACTTCTCCCTCATCGCTAAGAAGAGGTTGATCAACCAACACTTTAGCCAACTGAGCTAACTTAAAGGTTGTAAACAAGGTGTCCTTTTCAGACTCATTATAGCTTTCAACTGATCCGCCTTTGTTTTCAATAATTGTTTCCAGGCGTTTCGTTGCACGACGAAACTTAGAGCGTATTTTAGACAATGTTGTTATTGCTAACTCGCTAACTTCAATAAGATGTTTCAATTGTATTTCTGCACCTTCAAGCTCTTTCGCCGCTGTTTTAGCATTCTCAAGATTGGTTAATGCTTCGTTCAACGATTTCTCGCCCTTAGCTCCAACCATAAAACCCATTACCGCTAAGGCGGGTCCTGCTGCAACGACACCTAAAACCATAGTACCACCAGCCATGCCCATACCGCCGGACGCCAAGCTTCCTCCACCCAACCAGGCGAGCGTTGCATTACTTGCCGCAGCACCACCCAATGAAGAAATAGCCGTTCCCGTGCTCGCTGAAGCTAATAGTGTTGTACCACTGTAAGCGCCAAAAGCCGCCATACTGCCACCAAGTGAACCTGCGACAAGGCCTTTTCCAGATTCAACGATGCGCGAAAATTCATTAGCAAACTCTTTAATTTCCGCCTCTGTAGATGGTAAAGAGGTAAACTCTTCAACGTTAAAGTCACTGACCTTAATATCCTGAAGTTTGTTATAAACCGTCAAGAAGCGGTCGAAATCTTTGGTTATGGTGTCTAATTTTTTCTTGCCGTACTCTTGCAGCAAAGATGACGATGTTTCTTTAAGCTCATTAATACTATCGTGATGCTCTTTTAAAAGACGTTCCGCTGCGGCGTTAACATCTTTCGCCTCACTCATATTCCAAAATCCTTTGCCGCCTTTGGCTGCGCCCCAGAGACCAGCAACACCTAATGCAACAGGAACTAATAATGGTAATGGCATAATAATGTCCTTATTCGTTGATAAGCTCTAAGCCTTCCTGGGTTACGCGGTTAAACGAGCGAATAACCTCACCGGCCTCGTCAATAAATTCCACATCGATATCGAATTGCTCTGCCAGCTTCTCTAATACAGCACGTTCTAGCGCAGAGCATTCTCCGTCCGCGTAAGCCATAGCAATGGCCTCGAACAACATGACTTTGCGTTCCGTTAACGGTATAGCCTTGTCTTCAACGGTTTCTTTTCTCAATAACTCAACTAATCCATCCTGGAAAAACTCTTTTCTGAGCTCCTCATTAGCGAACAACTTTTCACTGAGGGTCTCTGAAGCAATGAAAATAGCTTCCAATACACTCTTGTCTATCGCTTTAATATCAGATTTTCTTATATCCATTCCCATTTCTTTTGCGTAAAGCTTTAATGCTGCTCGCTCTTCTTTCTTTCTATTGATAAAACTTAAAGGTTCATCTATCGCATTTCTCTTTCTTTCGAGATTCGCACCTATGAATCCTGAAAAAACGCTGCCAGAATCGTCTTCGGCTTTTTCTTCTTCTTGTTCTGCAATATCCGCAAACGAAATCATCGCCGCTAACTTTAAAAATAAATCTTTATTTTCTGATTGGATCATACCTAAGGCGTGTTGATCTTTCGCGATTAGTTTTTGAGCGGCATGGTAAAGAGTTATAATTTGTTTCGCCAAAAATAAACTAACAACTCAATACCATGCCGAGACTAATGCTAACTGATAAGCGGTGGAAAAAGCTACTTCAAGTAATGAAGAGCACAGGCCGCATTTACAATAAAACAGAACACAGAATGACGTTTGAAGGGATATTATTCCGGCTGAGAACCGGAATTCCGTGGCGTGACTTGCCATCGGAATTTGGTGATTGGAGCGCGGTTTATCGCCGGTTCAATTTGTGGTCGAAGAAAGGTTTATTAAATATGTTATTCAATGAGTTAGCAAAACTATCTGATTACGATTGGGTCTTTGCTGACGGCTCTATTGTTAAAGCTCATCAGCATAGTACCGGAGCGGCTACCGTGGATAATGAGTGCATTGGAAAGAGCCGAGGTGGTAACTCTACAAAAATTCATTTAGTCGTGGATAGTGGCGGCCTTCCTATTTATTTTGAACTATCAGAAGGCCAGAGAAATGACATAGCTCGGGCTCAAAGTCTGGTAGACCATTTGAGGGAAGTAAACATTTTCGTAGGCGACAAAGGATACGATAGTGACGCATTGAGGAAATATGTTGAAGTCAAAGGAGGGACTTCAGTCATACCCAAACGTAATTATGGCCAGGATATAGACAAATGCAGTGTCGATTGGTGCCTGTATAAATATAGGCATTTAGTTGAAAATGCGTTCGCACGAATAAAACATTATCGTTCAATATCAACCAGGTATGAAAAGTTAGCGAGAAATTATGCCAGTATGGTGTCACTGGCATTTTCATTGATGTGGCTACCGATGTATTGCTGAACAAAATATGTACAGGAAAGATCAACACGCTCTAGTTGATGGACAGAACTTGAAAGTGTGACGCAAGTCGTAACAACGAGAGATGGTAAACTTGTTTTAGCAAGCCCCCGAACAGTCTCTTTTGCCGACTGTTGCATTGTTGCGGATATTGCACTGCCTATAGCACCGGTTGCATAGCCCAGACCACCTGCTTTTACGGTCGCCACACCAACGTCGAAAATTGCTTCTCCTTTGTTCTTATCGCCCTGTAATACTTGGTAAGAATTGGTAATTAGACTAACGCAAGATCCGATCACCACTCCAATTTTGGCACCTTGCAGACCGGCTTCGTGCGAATTCCGAGCTATGTCTTTTGCCGTCATCTTTTCGGCATTACGGCGATAATTTACAGCTTCTTCCGTTGAAATATCGGCATCACGAATATTTTCGTAGAGTTCTTCGCATTGCTCTGCCTCTTTTAGCCTCTGTGCTGCAATATCCGGCTTTCCTGCATTTGCGGCTCCTTTCGCCTGCTCTCGGTATTGCTCCGCCAGTGTTTTGCATCTCTCTCTATAGGTTTCAACCTGATCAGTAGGAACATCAAGTGGTATACCTTGATACCGCTGCTGTTTGCCGTTCTCTTTTGCAATACGATTGATTTGCTGATCAATTTTATTAGCGCGGTCGTGCGCATCTTTGGGTAGCGCAGCAATGAACTTCATTTGAGAGCCAGAACCTTCCACAACCACACCATCTAGTGTTTTTACGTGATCGTAAATAGGATGATTACTGCCCATTCCAGTGTCTTCTGAGCGTGGGCTTCGGATAGTGGAGCCCGATTTTATACTTTCGCTATTGCGCCGGGCGGTTGCAGCTATTTCGGCATTAAAACCAGCTTGCTGGGCAGTTTGCGCACCATTGGGATTACTGTAAGCACTTATTGTTTTATGCCCACGTTCCAAAGCCTGGCCTGTTGCATTATTGAAACCACGGTAAGCGATAATATATTCACTACTGGCCTCACCAACACGGTTCACCACTTCCTGATTCGCTAAACCGATTGTTGTGTAAGTCGCACTTTTATGTGCGTCCTTATTTCTCGACTTCGCCATACCTAATCCTTAAGTGCGATTATTGTGTTATATCTCGCACAACACTGCAAAATTTTTGTAAAGATTGCAAGGATTACAGCATTCGACTACGACAGTTTAGGTCGCGCATCCGTCTTTAATCACCTTCGATTAAATATCGTCTATTTGTAAACTGAACGTCGTCCAATTGAAAGTTTGAGTTCGTCTAACTGTAAGTTTAGGTGAGATGCCGATGGATTAAATCAATATCGGATCTCGCTCTGAAAAGTTTGCTATACTAAATTTATTCACAACTGAAAGGATGCAGTTATGTCAGAGCGCAACGAGGAAGCAGCAGATCTTGAAAGCAAGATATCGGAGCTTGAAAATCAAGTTCAGCAACTACAATTGGCAAGTGCGCAATATGAAGGGAAAGTTGACTCAATAGAAAAGTCACAATTTCTTGTAAGCCAAAGTTACGCAGCAACGTATGATTCTAGCCTTTTATGGTACAGCGTCATTATTTCAGTTATTGGTCTTTTAGTTGCTGTTTCTGGTGTTATCGGTTTTGTTTTGATAAAAAACTATAAAAAACGAGAAGTTAACCAAGTTATTGACGAGGCTGAAACAAGTTTAAAAGAACGACTGTCTAATAATGAACAGATGGCAGCTTACCTGTCAGCAGGCCTGAAAAGTGAAGACTTTAACAAAACTCTTGATAGCATGAAGTCATCATTATTCAATGAGCTGAGCAGGGATTTGAAGTCATTTTTAGATGACGAAGTAAATAAAAAGAGAAGTGACCCACTTGCTCATCCGGATAAGGATGAAATCGATTTTCTCAGTGATAGTGAAGGGAGGAAGGACTAATGACCGCAACAGCATATCAAGACAGGACTTTCTCTGTTCAACAGCTTGAAAATATTCGCTCAGCTAACGATCTTCTTGAAAAGATTTTCAAGAAGCCTGTAGCAGAGCTCGAATTACCTATTGATGTAAAATCATTGGCAAACGCGATTGAAGGAGTTCGTTTCAGCAGTGAATTAAACTTTGAAAACCTAACAAAATCTGGTTTTGTGAAAGTGGAAAGGGATGAGTTTGGTCAGGTGCGTTCTATCCACATATGGGTTAACCCGACAGAACCTCCGGTTAGGCAGCGGTTTACTTTGGCTCATGAATTAGGGCATTTAGTGTATGATATATATCCCCATATTGACGATAGTCGTTACGATGAGGTTATTACAGACAGTATTGTTACGCTGAACCGTGATGAAAATAGTACATATAGAGAAACCCGTGCAAATCGATTTGCAGCTCAATTACTAATGCCTGCGTCATTGATACAGCGTGAAGTTAATCATCTACGAGATGTACTCAAGCAGGAAGACCGTAAGATTTCTACGGAAAACTTGCTAGAGCTTTTCAGCAGTAAGTTTGATGTTTCGCGCGATGCTATGAAGTACCGCCTACAAAACTTGGGTTATCTGAAGTAGCCTGATGAGATATCGGTTCTGACGTGAGTATCAAGCGACAAAATACCCTACCGGCAATTTGAAAAACTCAGACAAACCTTTAGCTTGCTTTAAATTAACATTGCGCTTTCCGTTTAAAATTTCACTGATAACGCTTTGTGGGGCTATGTTACTAAGGTCTTTTTGTTTAACCGACTTTTCATTCATCAACAGGCGCAGGCGTTCAGCTACAGAAACGGAAGGCATATCCATTTCTCTTTCAAACTCCTCAATACGGTCGGCTATGGCATTAGCAAAGACTAAAACAATATCACTCTCGTGCTTCGCGCAGTCCATTAAATAGTCCATGATTTCTGCGCGTTCGAGGACTTCGGTTTCTGATTCTATTGGCATAGAAGTGTAGCGGAAAAGCTCAGCGGCACTTCCTTCAAAATTATTTGCCGTAGCACTCAATGCTGATGCAATTTCCCCGAGTGCTACATTATCATCCTGTTGAGCATTCATAACGACTACCTCTTCAATTTGCCCTGATGTATGTTTTTTCTACACCAAAAGAATATCGCAATTTGCGATATTTTGCAATATTCATTATTGTTGCAAAAACAAGAGGGTTAAATCGGCTCAATAATAGTTTTGATTATATTTCTGTCAAATTTTGAGTTCAGAATACGACATCTCCTTCTCTTTGACGCTAGAGATTTCTTTAGGCTTAGAGTAGCCTGAGGATTACATCAGGCATAATTTTAAAATAGCCAAATAAAGGAACCAACAACATGGATGTCATTCACCACGGTGCGTTTGAAGGGGTTACGGGCTCTTGCCACGAGCTATTCTTAGACAGTGACCACTCACTTTTAATTGATTGCGGGTTATTTCAGGGCGAGGATGCCGCGGGCAAAGACGATAATTCCGCGCAGAAAATCGATTTTGACATAAGCAAGGTACAAGCGCTGGTAGTGACCCACTGCCACATTGACCACGTAGGCCGCCTGCCCTGGTTGCTTATTGCGGGCTTCACCGACTCCATTTACTGCACCAAAGCCACTGCTTTGTTGTTGCCACTGGTTATTGAAGACGCTTTAAAAGTCGGTTTAACCCGCAATGCCGAGATTATCGACGCGGTTATTGCCCGGCTTCGGCGCCAGCTGATTCCGGTGGCGTATGATGACTGGACTGAGCTACCGACGGAATTTGCTTCACAGCCTTTTAAGCTGCGCTTTCGTCAGGCCGGACATATTCTGGGCTCTTCGTATGTGGAAATTGAAAATGTGAGTACCCACTACCGTGTGGTGTTCTCGGGTGACCTAGGTTGTAAAAATACCCCGCTACTGCCCGACCCGACACCGCTTGAGCGTGCCGACTTTTTATTACTGGAAAGTACTTACGGCGACAAAAACCATGAGTCGCGAACTGAGCGTGCGCAGCGGTTAAAGGCGGTGGTGGAACGCTGCGTTGAGAACAAAGGCGTTATTTTAATTCCGGCCTTTAGTATTGGCCGCACGCAGGAACTGCTGTACGAACTGGAAGACATTATTCACCGGGCGCGTGAACAAGAGGCTAAAACCGGGGTGGCTGAACCTCTGTGGCAAAAAATGACGGTTATTTTAGATTCACCACTGGCAGCGCAGTTCACCAAACAGTACCGTGCCATGAAAGCCTTATGGGACGAAGACGCGCACCAACGCTTAAGCGAAGACCGGCACCCACTCAACTTTGACCGTATGCTGACAGTCGATGACCACAGCGAACACGAGCGCATTGTGAATTACCTGCAGAGCAGCGGTGACCCCTGCATTGTCATTGCTGCCAGTGGCATGTGTACCGGCGGGCGCATGCTCAACTACTTAAAGGCTTTATTGCCCGACCCACGCACCGATGTGCTGTTTGTAGGGTATCAGGCCGCCGGCACCCCCGGACGCAATATTCAGCGGTATGGTCCGGGCGGCGGTTACGTTAATTTAGACCATGAACGGGTATGGATTAAAGCCGGTGTTTACACCTTAGGCGGCTACTCCGCCCACGCCGACCAACAGGAGCTGCTGGACTTTATTGACGCCACCGAACAGCCGGTTAAGCGCATACGGCTAATTCATGGCGAGCATGATGCCCGCGCGGCTTTGGCGGCGAAAATTCGGGAACGGTATCAGATGAATGTTGATTGATGTCGAATTACGGTATTGGCGGTGGGTTAAACCGATATTGTCGAATTTGCCGATTAAAGTCGGCGATGCCCTCGTCAGGCAGCAAATGCGCTTTGTGCGCTTCCAGGCTGTCTCGTGCTTCGCCATAGTCGGCCCAGTCAATAGACGCGGTGTAGCGTTGCAACTGGTAAAAGACTTTTACCAGAGTTTTAAAGTTTCCGTCTCGCGTTGCTTTTCTCAGACCGTTCAAATAACTGTCCCGATGCACCGTGGGAACTATCAGTTTATATTCACCGGCTGCATGCAGCTCCGCGTTCATCATAATACGTGAAAGACGACCATTACCGTCGTCAAACGGATGGCATTCCGACACTAAAAGCTGCATGAATGTTGCCCTGGAGAGCCCTTCCGGCAAAGATTTATAAATATCAAAAGCTTGCGTTAGTGTGCCCACAACGTCATTGGGTGCGACAAAGGTGCTACTGCCAGCCTTGTTCACTTTCGACTTAAACTGGCCGGGATTTTTATCGGGACGTTCGTATAAAAACTCGAAATGTCGGCGCTGTAAGCTTTCAATCAGTTCGTCAGGGGTTTCAGGAGTGATACTCATACCCTCATAATCAACCACTTGATCATAGACAGCCAGAACATCATGACTGTCCGCATGACGATTATTAACCTCGTTACGTTGAAAAACAATTTGCTCAGCTTCGTCAATTTCGAACTCTGTGCCTTCTATGTAGTTCGAGAAGTAACTTTCAAAAAAGGCCAGGTGATTCCAGCCAAGCTTGTTGTATTGGTAAGGTAGCTTCGGTAACTGGCAGCGTTTTAGGTAATTGGCCAAGTCTTTAAAAAGCGCGATGCGATGCGCGTCAAAGGGTTCTTGTCGTGCGTTAGCCAGGCCAACCTCCGTTTTTAAAATGGATTCGCCGGAATGGGTTGTGAGTAATGCACTGATTATTGCGCTGAGCTTTTCAAATTCACTTTCATAGCCATGATTATTTGCAAATTTGCGGGCTTCATCGCGTATTTGGTTTAATCTATCTTCATTATTTGTACGGTTAACCTCAATACATAACCGCTCTTCTACCCAGTGTTGCCCCAGACTTTTCTTTACTGTCGATCGGCTAACCGTCAGATTTTCTAAGTACTGGCGGGCCGGTGCTGAGCGTTTCATTTCTGGCAAAAAAGGTTCAACCAGCTCAGTGGTTGAACCGGGCCAAATGTAAATGGTTAATATGGACGCAATATCAATTTTCCGGCGGGCAGTCACATTATCAACCACAGACACCGCACCTTCGACAGGACGAAGCTCATGCGCTGTTCGGTAAGCGGCTATGGCGTCCGGCAGCAAATAATTGACTATTTTTGCCCACTCCTTTAGAACAAGAGAAGTCAGGTTTTCGTAACTCGCGTCAGTATAAATGCCCCGGTATAAACGCTTTAATTCACTTTTTTTTCACGGCGAGTCAGTTTACGGCTTTGCTCCGTTGTCGTTGAGAAATACAGTTTAGCCATATTGCTGCCTTATTAGTGCCTTTATTGATATAACTGTAGCATAAAATAACATTTACCACATAACTATAACGCTAATATTAATTATATACATAACTGTAATACTTAATAGGTATCTCACCTAACGTGAACGTTAGGCTACGCAGAGGTTATCTGATCAACAAACTCGCCAATGCAACGGTATCGAATATTCCGCAATAGCTGAAGCTCACCGGCCTTTCCATGATAGACCGGACTTTCTTCCAACTGTTGTATTAAAGCATCCGCTTCCTGCTGCATTTTATTGCATAACCAATAAATTTCACGTTCTGCAACGCGTTTATTCAGGTTTAATTCCTGAGCGAATGCCAACAAATCACCCTGGGTCACTTGTCCAAAATATTTAGCAGTTCCCAAAGGCTGAGATAATTCCTCGTTAATATGCTCGCGAGCTGTGGCATAGACAGCTGTCGACAAAAGATCATAATGCGGCATGAGCTGGCAGTCGTTCAAACCGTGGGAAAATGTCAGGTTTTTGAGGTGAGCATCACCATTTCCGACCAGAAAATTAAACAGTGCCCAGCGAAACAAACGAACGGCGGTTTGCGCCGGGGCCCTTGTCATTTGAATGAGACGCTTAAGCGCATCGATATTACTTGCGCGGTACTTTGCCGACGCTGATATATCCAAAATTTGGCAACCATCCAAAACGTGCAGCCGTTTTATGTTCTCCAAGCCACCGATACGATCAAAACGCTCCACAATATAAACGGGCTCTGGTACATAATCGATAGCCACATTGGGGACGTTTAACTGGCATTTGGCAGCTAAAGTCATCACAAAGTATTCATTACGAACCGTAAACCAGTATGACTCTGGATCAGAGTGTTCGGGCTTGAGGATATGGGTTGATGGCATTTGTCCGCCAGGTTCAAAACGTCTGTTGTCTTTTATCACCAGCAGCATTTTATGCTGTGCCCCGGCAAGGGACATTCGTTTGCGCTCTTTTTTGTTAAGCTGCGTTTTCGGTAGTTTGCGAATTCGTTCGCTGAGCTCGTTGTCAGGCAGCAAAAATAGCTCCCCTGGCGAAAGTTCTTCGCCTGATTTTAAAAGCGTAACAGCGCCCGCTGACTCAGAGCCAATAGCCTCCAGCAGTGCGAAAGCGTCCTCTTTGTCCAGTTGGTAGTCTTTTGCCAGAACCTCCCGCGCCTTCTCTTCCGGCAACAGGTTGTCAAAAAACCATTGAACCGGACGCTGGGTGCCGGTATCAATATGAGGCTCTTGTTGTAGAGTCAACGACGGTGTTAGCGGGAAGCTGCCGGGTTGATTGATCCAGTCAGGCGCGTATTCAAATGCCCATAGGCCATTATGCTCTCTCAGTTGCCCAATAATGTCATCGTTAATGTAAACGACCAGTAAGCGCTCTTCGATAATCGACTTACTCATGTGTGTCGGCATCCACTAATTTTGAGAGCTTCTCACTGTGCGAACTGTCGGGAACATCTAAATACACTTTTATACCAAGCGCATTCAATATGTTTAGTGCTTTTTCGAACTGCACGGTGGGTTTGCCATTTTCAAACTGACTGACGAAATTAATACCACAGCCAGCGAAAGAGCCTGCCGTGGTTTGATCCAGCTCTTGCTGCTGTCGTACGATTTTGGCAATTTTGCCGATAGTCTTCGTATCTCTTGCTTCTAACAGCATAACGCCTCCAAATTCACTCGATAAAGTGAATATAGGAGTAAAATAGTATTAAATCAACAAAATTCATTAGATGCAGTGAAAATAAAGTAATTTAAGTGCGTTGCCACCTTTATTCATCTATTCGCGTGAATTAAAGTATCTCACCTAACGTGAACGTTAGGCTACAGAGGGCATGCGATCACATCAGGCTACAGCCGTTCGGCGAGGTCTGCAGGGGCTATGTAGCGCACAGCTTTGCCTTTGCTGCCCTTGCCGACAAGTAGTAGGTCACGTTTGGCAAGGTCGTTCAAATAAGTGCGTGCGGTGTTGTCGTTGCAGCCGAGGTTGTTCGCGACGGTTTTCACTGTGAATATCCGCCCCGGATTTTTCACAGCTTCTTTTAGTACGTCGAGCTGCCCCCTTTTTAGAGCTTTGGCAACAGAGCTTTTTTCTACCCAATTCATGAACTCGAATATTTCTTTTTGTTGACGCTCTATGTAGTCCCGCAAAGCATCAACGGCTTTCACCACAATGCCTACCTGATGATACAGAAAGTACGTTAGGTCATTATCGTCAGTTTCGGTGTATAAAAACGCCCGATCATAATCGGTGCGTTTTTCCTGAATCAGTTTACTAATGGACACATACTCGAACAGCCAATAGCCCGACTTCAGCATAAACCAATAAAATAGCGCTCTTGCAGTACGCCCGTTGCCGTCGCCAAAAGGGTGAGTATAGGCCACCATAAAGTGCAGAATGATAGCTTTTACTAAAGGATGAATGAAGTTGTCCGAGTCAAGTTGTCCGTGCTCTTCATTGGCAAACTGACACAGCTTTTCCATACGTTCCTGTAGGCTACGTGCCGCTGGTGGCACATGCGCTACGTCGTTATACTGGTCGCGTATATCAATATCGTCGCGGGTTCTGAATTCACCCGGAACCGCGTCATTATCGATAGCGTTATGGGTCGCTATCTCGTGTAACTCTAAAATGAGAGGAATGCTTAACTCATCATTTTTCAGACTGACTGCCCGCTTCATTAAACGATAGTTATTGGCAATCATTTGTTCGGATTTGTTCTTTGGCTGACGTTCCGATTCAAGCATCTCTTTCGCAACTTTGCGCGTTGTCGACGCTCCTTCCAGCTGCGAAGACGTAATCGCCTCTTCCATCAATAAACTTTGGACCAAATAGGCATTCTTTTCCTGCTTTCCGAAGAAAGGATGATCGGAAACGCTTTGCGAACCTCCGCTCAGCTTATCAATATAGTGGAGTTTGGCCTGTAAAGAGTCCGGGATACAAGCTTTAAAACAAGAGGCGTCATTGGTCAGGCACAACTCTGGTAAATTCCGGCTCACATTAGTTCTCGCAAGTTTGGTTGCTAACCAAGCGAGTTCTGCGTTATCTCCTTTATTAACCCGCCACTTGAATTTGTCCCACGGTAAGTACTCACCTTTCGAGTTAGTGAGACTATAAGTTTCCATTGTTTTAAAAACCGCTTTAGATGGAAATTCTGAAAATAACTTTTCCATAGAGGGCGGCGTTCTAACCCTTGCCATTATTGTTATCCAAAGCAAATAATTGAGTTTTAATATAGTAGAATAACAAATAAAACGCAAATTTTAGAATTTACGTTTTATAGACGTTGATTATCCAACGCGGTCAAAAAGTTAGACCATAAATTGTAGATACCATCACGCCCACCGAATGGGCTGGCGGCCATGGTCCTGCAAATACTCGTTGGCTTTACGAAAATGGTTGGCGTCGAAAAAACCACGGTGTGCAGACAAAGGCGAGGGGTGTGGTGCAGTCAGTATGCAATGTTTGTTGCCGTCTATAAGCGGTATTTTCTTTTGTGCGTGCGCGCCCCAGAGCAGGAACACCACGTTTTCGGTCGCCGCTGATACTTTGCTGATAACGGTGTCAGTAAAGGTTTCCCAGCCCCAGCAGGCATGACTGTGGGCTTTTCCCTGCTCTACAGTAAGCACGGTATTGAGCAACAACACGCCCTGCTGTGCCCAGCTGGTTAAATCGCCGTGTTTTGGCAGTACGGTGTCGGGGTAGTCCATAGCAATGGCTTTAAACATATTGCGCAGCGACGGCGGAAACTTAACCCCTTCGGGCACCGAGAAGCTTAAGCCGTGCGCCTGCCCGGGGCCGTGGTAGGGGTCCTGCCCCAGAATCACCACTTTCACCTGCTCCGGCTCGGTCAGCTTCAGCGCGTTGAACACGTCTTCTTTGGGCGGGTACACCACAGTTTCCTGCCGTGCCTGCTCAACGCGCTGCCACAACTGCTGAAAGTATGGCTTTTGTTTTTCTTCGGCTAAAAGAGTGCTCCAGGGCATTATGGATTCCTTAATGTTTTCTCAGCCTTTAAGCTGGCCATATTAGTCTAGCAAGAGTATCCATCAGGGTTTTGTAACTGCCAACGCCACGCATCTTTTAGCATGTCATCCAGTCCCCGCTCAGCATGCCAATTCAATTCATGCTCAATTTTTGACACATCAGCCCAAAACGCATCTAAGTCGCCATCTCTGCGATCTTCGATACGGAATGGTACTGAAACTTTGTTCACTTTTTCAAAGTGCTCTATCATTTTCAAAACAGATACAGGCTTCCCCGTACCCAAGTTATAGATATGCACACCAGGCTTAGGACCGCACTGCTCCGCGATCAATCGATGCCCTTCAGCCAAGTCCATAACGTGTAAATAATCTCGTTCACACGTCCCATCTTCCGTTTTATAATCGTTCCCAAAAACTGATAACACTTCTCTCTGGCCAATAGCAACTTGAGTGATGAACGGAAGCAAGTTATTTGGAATCCCTTTCGGGGCTTCTCCAATAAAGCCGCTTGGGTGAGCCCCTATAGGATTGAAATAACGCAATAAACTAACAGACCAATCAGGATCAGAATGCGATAAATCGGTTAAAAACCGTTCGACCACTGCCTTACTCTCACCATACGGGTTAGAGGTTTTGCCTCGCGGCATCGACTCTAGATAAGGGACGGGAGCTTCAACACCATATATGGTAGCGGATGAACTAAAAATAAGACGTTTAACCCGAGCCTTTTTCATCGCTTTACACAAAGCCAAAGTGCCATGAACATTTACGTCATAATATTCTAAGGGCTTATTCACACTTTCTGAGACAGCTTTCAGTCCAGCAAAATGAATGACACTATCTATTCGTTTATCTCGAAGAATCCTCGCAACTTTTTCAGCATCTCGTACATCACCTAAAACAAACTCAGGTTTTTTTCCTGTAATTTGCGCAATTCTTCTCAAACAAGACTCATAGCCATTCGCTAAATTATCAAGGACAACTACTTGGTGATTACTTTTAAGCAACTCAACAACAGTATGGGAACCAATGTAACCAGCCCCACCTGTCACTAAAAACTTTGACATAACAAATTAATCTGTAATGAAGAATGATTAATTCTAACTAACTTTTTAGAGGATAACGAGCCCACATTTACTACCAGCCGTATGAAAGCAAGACTACATCATGTCATTACTCAGCTAGGATTATTGTTTCTGATAAATATATTGTAGAATTGGGCAAGATACATTGTGCTAATTAATGGATGCCACTCTATGAACTATTCTATTTTTCTTATCAACCTGGACCGCTCGGTTGAGCGTCTCAATAATGCGGCCGGGCAACTAGATTCAGCCGGAGTTGATTTCGAGCGGATCTCTGCCGTTGACGGTAAGACTCTAGAAAATGAACTGATTAATAAAGTTTTTGATGACAAAATGGCTCAAAAACGCTACCACTATGATTTAACACTAGGAGAAATGGGCTGCTATTTGAGCCACGTTAAGTGCTGGGAAAAAATTATTGAAGATGGCTTAGATTTTGCTGTAATTCTTGAAGATGACTTATTATTAGAGCCGAACTTTAAAGATGTTATTGAGTCTGTTCCTAATATAGAAACAGAATGGCACTATTTGAAGCTTTCTTGTCCATTTAAACATCGTCCTTATACTGAAGCTAAGTTGGTAAAAACTCCGAAAGGCGATAACGTATCTCTAGTTGATTATAAAAAGCCGCCTACCGGGACCGTTGCCCAGATTGTAAGCCGTGAAGGCGCCAAGCGCTTGTTAAAAAATAGACCACCATTCTTTCGGCCTGTTGACGTAGATTTACAGTGGTCCTGGGAACTAAACATCAAGGTCCAAGGCTTGATTCCCTACGTAGCAAATGTATCGGGCGAACTAAGCGAGATCCAAAAAATTTCTGCTAGAAGAACGGTAAAGAAAAGACCTTTTAATAAGATAAAAGAGACCGTACGATTTAAATTCAAGGGATAACTATGACTTACGCTTTTAACAAGTTGTTTGCGAAAAAGCTTCCAAGAAAGCTTACTGCATCACCACTACACGCTTCTTTTAAACATCAAAACTCATTATTCACTCATATACCGAAAGCTGCAGGCAGTTCTATTTCGTTAACACTATATGGTCATCAGGTAGGTCACAAAAAAGTTTCTGATTATTATTTTAGCGATCCCAAAAAAACAGAGTCTTTATTCAAATTTAGTTTTGTCCGAAACCCTTTAACCCGGTTTGAATCTAGTTTTAACTTTTTGAAAGGTAACAGTCCATTTCTTTCTGACCGGAAATTGCAAGGGGTAATGGCTAGATTTGAGGGTGTTAACGATTTCTGCGAAGCTTTTTTAAAAAGTCCAGATGATTTTAAAAGCCTACACTTCACTCCACAATATCGTTTTATAAATTACACCGGTAATAAAAAGGATAAGCAAATAGGGATAGACTTCATTGGACGGTTCGAAAACATTAATGCCGATTTTAACTATATTTGCCAAAAAATAGGAGTCGACCGTACACTATCAAAAGTCAATACAAACAAAAGTGCTAAAGTAGAAAGCTTATCCACAGCTAACGCAGAGCGCTTATCTGAATTTTACGATACGGACTTTTATCTATTTGGCTATAACCTGTAAGAAGCCTCTGTGACATTAATCACAGAGGCTTCTAAATCTAGATTTACTTTAATCCTACCTATATTTCTCAAACCAATGCAGTATATACGCAACTTTGTTCATCAGGTTGCTGGGCTGTGCGTACAAGCCATGGCCTGAGTCCTGAATACGAACCATAGCAGTGTCGACCCCTTCCAGTTTTAAGGCCTGATAGTACTGTTCGGTTTCGGACACCGGTGTGCGGTAGTCGTTCTCGCCCACCATCAGCATGGTTGGTGTCGTCACATTACCCACATAGCTGATAGGTGAATACTTCATGTAATGTTCCATGTTGTCCCACGGCATACCCGGGAACCAGTACTGATAAAAGAAGTTGTACATGTCAGCGGTTAACACAAAGCTGTACCAGTTGATCACTGGCTTAGCCACTACTGCGGCTTTAAAGCGGTCAGTATGGCCGACTATCCACGCGGTTAATACACCACCGCCGCTACCACCGGTGACGAACAGCTGGTCTTCGTTAACAAAACCTTTGTCGATAACCGCGTCTACTCCGTCCATTAAGTCATTGTAGTCGTGGCTTGGGTAGTTGTGATGAATTTCGTTGGCAAAGTCTGAGCCGTAACTGGTGCTGCCACGTGGGTTGGTATACAACACCACATAGCCGGCTGACGCAAACAGCTGAATTTCTGCGGCAAAACGCGGGCCGTAATTTGTGTGCGGGCCACCGTGAATTTCCAGCATTAACGGGTATTCTTTGTCTTTATCAAAGTTTGGCGGGTAAGCAATCCAGCCTTGTAAATCGATACCGTCAACACTCGACTTGTAGTTAATTTCTTCTACTTTGGCTAATTGCTTGTGCGCCAGTGCGTCTTCGTTTAAGCGTGTTAGCTGGCGTACATTATTATCTTCCCATATTGCCAGCTCGGCCGGGCGCATAGGGTTAGAAATAGTAAAGGCTATACGGTCACCTTTGGCTACGCTGAAATCACCGCCGCCATATGGGCGACTGTATGAAAGCCCGCCGACGCGATCGGTCAGTTTGTTATGCTTACCGTTTAAGGTGGTACGCGCTAACCGACCCACGCCGTTGTCGTCGTAGGTAAAATAGATACCCTGGCTGTCGGTGTCCCACTCAAACCCGGTAATGCTGCGGTCTAAATTGCCGGTCAACTCTTTAATGCCTGACCCGTCCGGGTTCATCACGTACAGCTTAGAGGCCTGAAAACTCATTTTGGTGTCGTCATAACCGGTAAAGGCAATTTTTTTACCGTTGGGCGACACCTGAGGCGAGGAGTCAGGTCCGTCGCGTTCGGTAATAGCGGTGATTTCTTTGCTGTTCAGGGTTAACCGGTAAATTTCGCTGTTTACCGGGTTGCGGAACGCATTGTCGTGGCGGTTAGCCGAAAAGAAAAGGTGTTTACTGTCTGCTGACCATGCCAGATCGCCGCCGTGGTTAAATTCATCGTTGGTCAACTGACGCGGCGAACCGCCGGTAGCAGGTATCACATAAATTTGCTGATGCCCGTCTTTAGCGTAACCACCACCGTCATAACGGTAGTTGTCTTTGTCGACGTATTTCGGGGCTTCTGTCCAGTTCGCGCCTTGGGGTTTGCCGGGCAAACTTACTGGTGCCGGTTGCGGTTTTGGCGTAAACATAGAAAAAGCGATTTGGCTGCCGTCGGGCGACCAGCTTAAGCTTGATGGTGCTTTCGTCAGTTGGGTCACAGCCGCACTGTCGCCCGAATCAACCCAGTAGATATGAATTTGCGGCGAACCCGTTTCAGTGGATACGTAGGCCAGACGGTCGCCACTGGGTGACCATGCCGGCTGGCTTTCGCTGCCCTGGTCACCGGTTAACGGGCGAATATCGCCGTTGGGCAGGCTGGCCCATAAACGACCTACTTTGCGGTCGTTGTTAATGTCCATAGACTGACGCACAAATACGGTCCATTCACCATTGGGGTGAATGCTGGGTGATGATGCATACTCTAAAGTAAATATGTCCTCTAACTGGAGTTTTTCCTGAGCTACCGCTGTGCCCGAAAGCATCAGCGCAGCCGCTGTTATTATCCAATTTTTCATTGTTGTTCTCCCGAAAAATAAAAAACCGCCTTAACAGAGACGGTTTTATCGTGATTCATGGTATGAATCAATGTATTAGAACGCGTAAGAGAAGCTAACTGACGCAAAATCACGGTCAGCTAACGGGTCAAGCTCTTCGTCTGAATACATGGTGTAACCCAGCGTTACTTTATAAGTAGACAGATAATCAGCGGTCAGGTCCAGACCCAGTGATTTACGACCTTCAATAAAGTTGTTATTGGTCGAATAACCATTAACGTCATGGTTAAACTGAACCGTTGGGTTTAAGCTCCAGCCCTGCCAAACGTTTGAATACTCAAACTGGAAGCGGGTGCGGTACCCCCATGATGTTGACGTTGCAAAACCTTCGCAGTTACCGACCCGGCTTTGCATAAGCGCAGCAACATCCTCGCGACCCGCTTGCTCAGCCGCACCAATTAGCGGGTTCATGTCGGTTTGAGTTAAGCACTTACCATATAACGGCAACCGCCCGTAACGCTGCTCCTGAATGCCCGGCATGTCATGAACGCTGTTCATTGCCACTTCACCGACAAAGGTCATGCGGTCAGAGCCCCACAAGCGGTCGACAAAACGCACAAAGCTTACCTGCGCCTGACTGACATCTAAGCGGTCGTAACCACTTGCTAAGCCTTCACCACCAATGGATGTGTTGTTGAAGCGACTTGAAAACGTGCTTGGCACGTTCGGACGCAAACCAGTCGTTAATAACTCTGTGGTATTAATTTGCACCGGCACACCATCGCGATAGCTGTACTCACCAGCCACTGTCCATAACCCGATGTTTGAACTAAAACTTAAACCGTAAACTTCGGTATCTTCGGGATACTCAAGCACCAGACGCGGCCCGTCAATGGGGTAACCATTAGGGGAAGACCAGGTAAAACCAAGGTCTAAAGGCGAGACACCTTCCTGGCTGGGACGTGGGTCTTCTTTCCAGTTGTAAGCCGAAATAATCGGTGTGTTGTTGTGCAGGTTCAGGTAATAAATACCAAACTCAGTACCTAAATCCAGCGAGTAATAACGCAGGTTCGCCCCCCATTGACCACTATCTGAGGCTTCTAAGACCGGATTGCTGCCGATATAAGCGCCCGCTTGTACTGATTCGAAGTCGCTTAAAAAGTTTCCTTCGGTTAATTCGGGGTTAAGCGTTACTTTACCGCAGCCCGGGCCACCAATAATATCAACGCTTGAAAAGTAGGTACCGCAACCGTCCAGCTTGGTGTTGTCCCACTCGTACTGGTAGAAAGCTTCCAGGTTTAATGAGTCGGTTAAACCAATACTGGTGCTGACCATACCCACCGGTAGCAAGGCTTCTTTAACTTCTGCACCCGGCCGACGTGCCGCGTTAACATCCAGCGGGTTAATGTCGTTAATGCCGTTGAATACGAAGGTACTTTCACCCCAGCTTAAAACCTGTCTACCCACCCGCAGGTTCGCAGGCATGCTGCCAATATCAAAGTTTGCATAAACAAAAGCATCGAGCAATTCAACGCCTTTACCCTGCGAATAATCATCGAAAATGTCATCGTTTAACTTGGTGTCGGGGAAGTAATTGTTACCCGCATGGCCATGCGGCATATTTTCTTCTGAAACCACGTAGTCATACCAATAGTTGAAACGAATAAAGGCACCATGGTCGCCACCATCAATGCTTAAGTCGTGCACGCCTTTGACTACCGATGACACTAAATCGCCTTTATCGAAGTTCAGGTTACCGTCGTCACCGACACTGGACTGCGCGGTTCCTCCGGCGCGGTTCCCCGGGTGCATTAGGTGATTGGCCTGATCTTCCATGCGCCATGCAGCGCCGTAAGACAAAATAGAATCGAATTTAATTTCGTAATCACCGACTTCAAAGTCAGCTGCCTGGCTTGGCACGGCAAAGCTCAGTGCAATGGCCGTAGCCAGAGGAAGTTTTTTTAGCATAGTTGTTCTTCTTTTCATGGTGAGCCACCTAATCCTTTAAACTTGTTTGGCGGTTATGCTTGAATCATGTCCGATGAGTTAAAAATATGCAAGTGTAAGAACACAAAAATATAACAAGTTGTTGGAAAAAATGCGGGAAAGTGTCGCTACTGACGCTTAAAATAGGGCGCCAGCAGCGATTTAAGAGTACAAAAAACGTACGAAAAAAATTACAGTTTACTGTTTAATTCTGGTAGTACCTCGAATAAATCAGCCACTAAACCGTAGTCCGCCACCTGAAAAATTGGCGCTTCTTCGTCTTTGTTAATAGCCACGATGACTTTAGAGTCTTTCATGCCCGCTAAGTGCTGAATAGCACCGCTGATACCGACCGCAACATAAAGCTGTGGTGCCACAATTTTTCCGGTTTGACCTACCTGCATGTCGTTGGGTACAAAGCCCGCGTCGACAGCGGCACGTGATGCACCTACGGCAGCACCCAGTTTGTCGGCAACGTCTTCCAGCAGGTGGAAGTTTTCGCCGTTCTGCATACCACGACCACCCGAAATAACGATTTCGGCTGCAGTCAGGTCAGGACGTTCAGATTCTGCCAGCTGTTCACCCACAAATTCCGATTTTTCGTTGTTAAATACGGCGTCGATACTCTCAACGTCGCCACTACCGCCTTCCTCTGCAACGCCGTCAAAAGCGGTTGCGCGCACAGTGATGACTTTGATTTCATCTTCTGACTGCACGGTGGCAATGGCGTTACCGGCGTAAATTGGACGCTTAAAGGTGTCGTCACTTTCTACCGAGATAATGTCTGAAACCTGAGCTACGTCTAACAAGGCTGCCACACGCGGCATAAAGTTTTTACCAGTGGTGGTGGCGGGGGCCAGAATGTGGCTGTAGCCTTTACCGAAGTCGGCAACCAGATCAGCGATGTTTTCGGCCAACAGATGCTCGTAAGCGTCGTTATCAGCTAAAACCACTTTTTTCACGCCGTCAGCTTTTGCAATGTTTTCAGCAACGGTTGAGCACCCTTTACCGGCAACCAGTACCTCGATGTCGCCACCGATTTGCTGTGCAGCGGCTAACGTTTTCAGGGTTGAAGGATCAACCGCGTTATTGTCGTGTTCTGCTACCACTAAGATGCTCATAATACTTTCGCCTCGTTTTTCAGTTTATCGACCAGCTCATCTACATCGGCTACTTTTACGCCGGCACTACGTTCAGCAGGCGTTTCAACTTTCAGCAGCTTAATCGTACGCTTGACTTCCACACCCAGCTCGTCCGGGGTGGTGGTTTCCAGTGGTTTACGTTTGGCTTTCATAATGTTTGGCAGCGACGCGTAGCGCGGTTCGTTCAACCGTAAATCGGTAGTCACAACCGCCGGCAGGCTCAATTTAACCGTTTGCAGGCCACCATCGATTTCACGAATAACGTTAACAAAGCCGTCGTTCATTTCCACTTTCGACGCGAAAGTACCCTGCGGCATGCCAGTTAAAGCACCCAGCATTTGGCCGGTTTGGTTGTTGTCTGAGTCGATAGACTGTTTACCCAGAATAACCATGTCCGGCTCTTCTTTCTCTACCACACCTTTTAAGATTTTGGCAGCGGATAAAGAGTCCGGCATGTTATCGGTTTCAACCTGAATGGCGCGGTCAGCACCTAGCGCCAGCGCAGTGCGCAACTGTTCCTGTACCGCTTTCGGGCCAATAGAAACCACCACAACTTCGTCTGCAGTGCCCGCTTCTTTCAAGCGTACGGCTTCTTCTACAGCGATTTCGCAGAATGGGTTGAGTGCCATTTTGACGTTCGCCAAATCGACATCGGACTGATCTGGTTTAACTCGCACCTTGACGTTGTAGTCAATGACGCGCTTAACCGCGACAAGTATTTTCATGTTGTCTTCCTTTTTCTGGAATGTTCTCAATATTGGTCTTTATTATGGTGCCATTATCCTAGACTGGCGTCGATCTCACAAGTTATGGGAGAATAAAACTCTATTGCCGTAAGGGAGAGTTTACATGGCCAGCTGGGAACAGCTTTTTCGTCATTTAGTTCAACAAGCCAGAAGTCTACCAGAATATCCGGCCGAATGTCGCGCTGACGATTATCTGGTGGGTGGCTGCGAGGCCAAAGTGTGGCTGTGGCTGGATACTTCTAATGCAGAGGCGGTGGTGATTCGCTTTGATTCGGAGTCCCGTATTGTGCGTGGCTTGCTCGCTTTATTGCAGCAGCGGCTGGATGGCTGCTCAGTAGATGAAATAGCTGCCTTTGACATTGACGCCTTTTACTGCGCGGAAGGCCTGGACAACGCCTTAAGCCCTTCGCGCAGCAACGGCCTGTACCAAGTCGCCAAAACTCTGAAGCAGCGGGTTGTGAATGAGCGCTGAGGTTATAGGAGCTACTGCGGAGGACACCTGTGAATACATCCCTGTAGGGCTTGGGCAGCGCCATCCTTGGCGCTGCACACCTCCGCATTAGCTCCTGTAACCGCCGGTCGTGCTCACCGACAAATTACACTTTTTTCAACAAAACAGCGGTAGCTTGCATAGCGAAGCTGCAGGTAACCACCATGGCGGCGCCGAAGCCGGAGCTGCAGTCCATGCGCATGGAGCCGGAGCCGGGTTTTTGTAGTGTTACTTCGCCTTCCTGCTCACCGGAAATAACCGGGTAACGCAGTTGTTCTTCGGAGTACACACAGTCGACCCCCCATTTTCGTTTGGGATTTTTGGAAAAGCCATAGTCACGGCGCAGTTGTGAGCGCACTTTAGCCAGCAGGGGGTCTTGTTTGGCTTTGGCGAGATCCCCCACCCGGATCATACCGGGGTCTATCTGACCGCCGGCACCGCCACACACCAGTAAACGTAATTTCCGGCGTTTGCACCAGGCCACTAAGGCCGCTTTGGTGTTGACACTGTCTATAGCGTCGAGCACGGCATCGGCACCGGTTAAGTATTCTTCAAAGTTTTCCGGCAGCAAAAAGTCATCAATAACGCGAACTTCACAGTTGGGGTTAATGGCTTTGACCCGCTGCGCCAATACCTCGGTTTTCAGCTGACCAATGGTGTCATCAGTGGCCGGTAGCTGACGGTTAATATTGGTGGTGCAGACATCGTCTAAGTCAATGAGTGTCAGCTTGCCAATGCCGGTTCGGGCCAGTGCTTCCACCGCCCAGGAGCCCACACCGCCAAGCCCGGCAACCACAATATGCAAGCGCTGAAAATGCGTTAACGACGGTTGCCCGTAAACACGGCTGACACCACCAAAGCGCTGATCCGGTACTTCATTCATGACTGGGTTGTTCACTCACATCGTAAATAATAATGCCCACCTGATGCACTTCACCGCGTGGGTTTTTCAGCGGAATTAAGGTCACGTTTTGATACATCCACTCGCTCTGACCGCTTATGGGCCGGCTATGGCGAAAACGAAACACATATGGGCGCTGCTGCCAGGTAATAAACACCCGGGAATTTAACTGCCGTACACGGTCTATTTTACGCTGAAACCAGGCTTCATCGATATCTGCACAACAACGAAATAAGTTTTTGTCGCGCACTTCGCTGGGCCGAAGACCGCTGTGGTTCTGCATAAATTCATTCCACATCTGAATGTTGTTGTCGTTATCAACCACCACAATGCCAACATCAATGGCGCCCAGAATACTCAGCTTGCTGTGCAGCTCGTCCATGTCATCTATCATTCGTCGTCTCCTTGCAGCCAGTGTGCCAATTGCTGATCAAGAATTTTTACCGCGTCAGCAGGGAACAGCAACAATAAATCAAACGACAGTTTGTGTTCCGGCAACTGATAACCAATTTCTATGGCCAGAATTTTTTGCCAACGCTGCTCACCATGCTTTATTAAATCGCGCATGGACTGGTTCTCACCTAAAAGTACCGGCTGTGATGCCACAAACTCTACGTGCAACTGCTGGCCTAAACCATTTAAGCAGGCAGACGATAAAATCGAGGCAACGTCCATCAGTGATTCAATACGCTGTTGCTTCACCGAGCCAGTTTCGCCCAGTTTGCTGCCCAGTAATGTGCCAATATCGTCAATCGCAGCCTCGTTAAATAAAGTGAGTGCCTCACCCAAAATACCACTGCCCGAGAAACCCTGACTGACTGCGGCCACCTGCTGTTTGGCATCAATGGACTCAATGGTCATGTGCAATTCTGACGGGGCAATAAAATTGACATTGGGCACGGGTAATTCAATAAAGGTGTCCAGCACCCGGGCTAAGTGATCACCGGCCTGGCCCATTGCCACGTTGGACACCTCGCGGTACACATCGAGCGGATTCCCCGGAGCCTGACTTTGCTCACCGGCAAGTTTAAGTTGTCCGCCTGCCGGCTGGTACAAACCAAATTGTTGCAATAAGGTCTGAACTTCCTCGACCTTCATGGGCTTTTTCACAAAAGCCATGGCACCTAAAGCCTGTACCCGTTTTTGCGCTTCGGGCTGAATATCACCGGACACCACAATAACCAGGCTTTCCAGTTGCTCTTGCTTTATAGCTTGCAGGGTTTCGTAGCCGTCTTTTACCGGCATATTCAAGTCCAGAAACAACACCTCAGCTTGGCCTTCACGGACACAAGTAAGCGCTTGCTCACCGTGCTCAGCCTGATGCACTTCGGCATCCCAGTCATCCGGCAAGGTTCGCAATAGCTGCTTACGCGCCATTTTTGAATCATCACACAAGGTAACTTTTAGCGTCATAGGCTTCAGGCTCCGATCATAAAATATACTTTTAGTTTAACCTATGGTGCCGTTTAGCGCCATGTATGTGAACGTCCGGCGGCGGCAGTTTGATTCCGATTTATGAGCTAATACTGCCAATAAACAGCAACAAACAACCGGATTATTAATGAAAAACGTAACGCTTCAGCTATTTAACAAAAGAAAATGGTGGGACGCTGCCAACATCAGCTTTGGGCGGAAAGGTTAGTTAATGTTCCTGTTTTATTAGAACAACATGGTTGTCCTCGCGAAATACTGGAATTCCCTGCTATTGGTTTTAACAAACTTGACAGTAAATTAGCAGATTTCGGTGTAGACCATGGATGATTTATCGATAGAAGAACGCAGAGCGATAATAAACGATATAGAAGAGGCAATATCTCTCTCGGGACTGCAATTAAGAAAATCAGAACGAACTTATATGGTCTTAATCAGGCTCATTACGCCAAGTTTCTTGGTGTGGCCGATAGAACATTGTGCGACATTGAAAAAGGCAAGACCGACCCGCGTTTATCTATCGTCGAAAAACTGCTTGCTCCCGCCGGACTCCGGCTTAGCGCCAAGGCGGTTAACCATAAGCTATAGCCTGAAGCTATTGATGTAGGCTGACGTTTACGTCAGGCTACACCGGGTTCAGGTTAACTATTACACGGCAAAGGGGTATTTAATGGGGTCGTGACATTGGTAGCGGTTGACAGTGAAATCGTCTTTGCTGACCCAGGTTTCAATGTCTTCCAAAGATTTTATCTCAGGGTTAATGTGCAATTGCGGCGAAGGAAAAGGCTCGCGCTTCAGTTGAACATCACGCATTAGCTCAAGCTGGTTTTCGTAAATGTGAGCGTTCACTATTTTGTGGTAGGCCTTACCCGACTTGTGTCCGGTAATTTGTGCCACCAAAGCTAAAAGAACAAAGCACTGAATTTGATTAAAGTTAAGCCCCAGCGGGACATCGCAACTGCGCTGATATGAGGTTAGGTAAAGCGTGTCACCTAACAAGGAAAAATTATGAGTATGCATGCAAGGGCGCAAACAACCGAGTTCAAACTCACCCGGGTTATAGAAGGTTACTATTTCTCCCCGATCATCAATGCCTTTTGACAGATTGTTTATCACTTTTTTCAACTGATCTAAGTGACTTCCGTCAGGTTTTTGCCATGACCTGCCCTGTACCCCATATACCCGCCCCATATCGTCTTCGCCTTTGCGGTTCGGGTTATTTAACCAGGCTTGGTTTTCATTGGCATTGGCGCTCCAGGTTTTGCAACCAATATCACGAAACTGAGCGGCACTATCGTAGCCTCTCAGGTAACCTAAAAGTTCAGCAATAGCTGACTTGTAATAGCTTTTTCGAGTGGTAATGAGCGGGAATTGGTTGTTGGCAACATCGTACTCTAAATCGGCGTTTATGACCGTTAGACAATTAATGCCTGTACGTTCATTTTTAACCCAGATACCTTCGTCGACAATGCGGCGACACAGCTCTAAATATTGTTTCATTGTTTGTGCAGATTTTGTTGTGCGTAATGTTTCATATCGTACCTGATGCTGTAGCCTGATGCTATTGCATCAGGTGCGATATTGCCCGTGGAAGCCTATGCAAAAATAAGCAAATTATGTGGGTCAGCGTAGCATCTCACCTGACATGAATGTCAGGCTATATCCCGCGTCAGCCCGCAGGTGGTTGTTTCTTCGCACGCATCATCAAAATGACACCCAGGATGATCATGGGGATTGTCAGCCATTGACCCATAGACATACCCAGCGACAGCAGGCCTAAGTGGGCATCGGGTTCGCGGAAGAACTCAACAATAAAGCGGGCTATACCGTAGCCCAGCAGGAACAAGCCGCTGACCGCACCAACACCACGGGGTTTACGCTGGAACCAGATAATAACAGCAAATAGCAGCAGGCCTTCTAACAAAGCTTCGTATAATTGCGACGGATGTCGCGCCACCGATCCACCACTGGGAAAGTACATGGCCCAGGGCACTTCGGCTGCGCGGCCCCAAAGCTCGCCGTTAACAAAGTTACCAATGCGACCGAAAAACAGACCCATGGGCACTAACGGCGCAACAAAGTCTCCCACTTGTAAAAAAGTGCGCGCTTTTTTGCGGGCATAAAGATACATAGCTGCCATAACGCCCAGCAGACCACCGTGGAAAGACATACCCCCTTCGTGTATGTAAAACAGGTACAAGGGGTTATCAACAAAACGATCGAATTGATAAAACAGCGTATAACCAATTCGTCCGCCAAGAATAACGCCTATGAAGCTCCAGAACAGCAAGTCGCTAAACTGGTCTTTGTTCCAGTTTGGGTCGGTTTTGGTCTGACGCATGCCCCATAAGTAGGCAAAGGCAAAGGCGACTAAGTAAGTTATTCCATACCAATGTACATCTATCGGGCCAATGCTGAATGCTACCGGGTCGATGGCGGGAAACTGCCAATAGTCATTTGACGGCACTGCTTGTACTCCCTGTTTTATGGTTAATTAAAAATGAGCTGTACGGCGATCAGTATTAAAAACGCGGCAAAAACTCGCTGCAACTGTTTGACCGGTAATTTGTGCGCGAGTTTAGCACCCAACGGCGCTAATAACACCGAGGCCACGGAAATACCGACCCAGGCTGGTACATTGATTAAACCAAAAGCCCCGGTCTCCCGGCCTGAGAGCCAGCCATTCAGAATAAACATCACCACCGAACTGCAGCCGATAACAAAACTGCCCAGCGAAGAAATAGCAATGGCCTGACGCACCGGCAGGCGCATACGGCTTAAAAACGGCACTGTCAGCGCTCCACCGCCAATACCGACAAGACCCGATATAGTGCCAATACTATAACTGCCCAGCGCCACCAGCCGTTTAGACACAGAAGTTAGCGGCTCGCCCGTTTTTTGCGGAAAAAGCATGCGAATAGCCAATAAAATTAAGACGATTGAGAAAATGCGCTTTAACCAGTCCGGGTCAATAACAGTAACCAGAAACGCGCCGGTCATTGCGCCAATGGACAAGCCCGGCAGCACTCTAATTAACCAAAAGTTTTCCATTAACCCATGTTTAGCATGAGCGCGTGAGGCGCTGGCGGTGGTCATACAAATGGTAGCCAGGCTGGTGGCAATGGCACTGGGTACGACCAGCTCGGGTGGTACACCTAGAATAGGCAGTAGGTAAATAAGCAGCGGTACTATAACTAACCCACCGCCAATACCCAGCAACCCGGCTAATAAACCCGCCACGGCACCGCCGCCAATACACCAAAGCCAGGTGGTGAGTAACATGCTTATTTCCCTGCTCTGACAAAACCACCGAGTCCGATGCTTTCCATCTTCTCGGCTATCATTTTGCGAATTTGGCTGGGGTTTCGCGCCTGCAACGCTTTAGCCAGCATTACGTTCAGCGTACTGGAGCGCACATTACGCAGTATCCAGCGTACCCGATCCACGTTGTAACTGTTCATGCTCAGTTGCCGGTAGCCCATGGCCACCAGTAATAACGCCCCACCCGGATCACCGGCCAACTCGCCACAGACACTCACAGGTTTGCCAATTTCTTCACAGCGTCGGGCAATTTCATCGAGGCTGGCAAGTACAGCCGGGTGATAGGCGTCGTACAAGCTGGCAACCCGCCGGTTGTTCCTGTCCACCGCCAGTAAATACTGTGTGAGGTCGTTACTGCCCACCGAGAAAAAGTCGACTTTATTCGCCATAGCCGACAATTGATAAATGGCGGCCGGCACTTCTATCATTACCCCCAGCTGCGGCTGAAACAGATTAACCCCCACTTCACACCCCTGCTCTTCGGCCACCTCGAAATACGCTTGTTTAATAAGCCGGGACGCTTCGTCTACCTCGCTGGTACTGGTGATCATCGGCAGCAAAATGCGCAGGTTGCTTCTGCCAATACTGGCCCGCAGCATAGCGCGCATTTGAATCAGGAAAATTTCTGGGTGGTCCAGGGTTAAACGTATACCGCGCCAGCCCAGAAAAGGGTTGTCTTCTTTCAACAGAAAGTACGGCAGAGGTTTGTCACCGCCGACATCCAGCGTGCGCATGACCACCGGCTGATCAGGAAACTGTTCCAGTACTTCCTGATACATTTCGGTTTGTTCGTCTTCGGTGGGCAACTGGTCGCGCATCATAAACGGAATTTCTGAACGATACAGACCCACGCCGTCTATATTCAGGCTTTTCAAGTAGTCGTGCTTAACGTCGAGCCCCAGGTTCAGATGCAGACTAATACGCTCACCGTCTTGCGTTTCTGCCGGCAAATGACTGTGTCCGACAACGATGTCACGCAGCTCTTCTTCTTCTTCCGCCAGCTGGTGAAACTGGGCCAGCACCTGAGCTGGCGGGTCCACATAGATTTCACCGGTGTAACCATCAACCGCCAGCAACTTATCGGAGAAAAAATGCAGTTCAATGTCATCAACACCCAGTACCGCCGGAATGTTCATGCTGCGTGCCATAATAGCCGCGTGCGAATTACTGGAACCGTTGAGCGAAATGATACCGGCAATTTGTTCGTGCGGCAGCTCTGCCAGCATAGACGCCGTGACTTCATCCGCTATCAAAATAAAATGTTCCGGCCAGGGTTTACGTCTGCGCTGCCGGTTTTGTAAGTGCATAAGAACCCGCTGGCCGATGTCACGAACATCGGTTGCACGCTCTTGCAAATAAGAGTCTTCGAGCGCTTCAAACTGAGCGACAAACTGCTCCACCACATACTTTAATGCGGTTTGCGCACGCCAGCCGTCTTTTATCATGTTCTCGACGGCATCGCCCATACTGGCGGCATCCAGCATGCCCTGGTAGACATCAAAAATAGCCAGGGTATCGTCCGGTACCTGCCCGCTCATACGCTTAGACAGCTCTTTTAAGTCGGCACGAGTGCGACCAACTGCCTGACGGAATTTGCGAATTTCGTGAATGGGTTTGTCCGAGCGACGCGGTATCACTTCATCTAAACGCGCTTCCGGCCTTGAAACATAGGCTTCACCGATGGCAACACCCGGTGAACCGGGCAGCCCCCGCAAGCTGTGTATCCAGGGGGAATGTTCACTGGCCAGTAAACCTTTGGCGTCGGCGTGCGCGATAACCGCTGCCAGCTGCGCCGCCAGCGTAACAATAAAAGCTTCTTCTTCGCGACTGAAATGGCGCGCAACACTCTGGTGAACAACCACAATACCCAGCACTTTACGGCGGTGGATAATAGGTGCGGCCAACAAGCCCCGGTAAATGCTTTCGTTAGTGTCACTGAGCTTTTTATTGGAGGGATGTCTGCTGGCATCGGCAATGTTTAACGGCTCTTCACGCTGCGCCGCTAAACTGATGATACCTTCGCCAAAGTCCACCCGGACCGGGTTCCCGTCTTCAGCACGCAGCCCATCGCTGGCGGCCATCACAAACTGCTTTTGGTCGTTATCGGCCAAAAATACGCTGCAACTGTCAGTTTCTAAGGCGTCGCGCACCTGTCCCACCATGGTGCTTAAAGCCATGTTAAAATCAGGTGCTTTGTTTACGCCCTCTACTATCCGTTGCAGTGTAACCAGCATCATGTTTATCGTCTGCGCCTGTGCTGACGCCCTCCCGAATTACGAAATGGCAAAGCCTGTGAGGCAAACTCTTTCATCACCCGACGGTAAACATCGCGTTTGAAGGATACAACCTGTCGCACCGGATACCAGTAACTGACCCAGCGCCAGCCGTCAAACTCAGGATGACCTGAATGCAATACATCTACGTCTTCTTCACAACATTTAAGCCGTAACAAAAACCACTTTTGCTTTTGTCCAACACACATGGGCCGCTGTTCACGTCGAATTAAGCGCTTAGGTAAGCGATAACGCAACCACTGACGGCTGGTGTACAGAATTTCAACCTGCTCTGGCTTTAACCCAACCTCTTCGTAGAGTTCGCGGTACATCGCCTGTTCAGGGGTCTCGCCTTCGTGAATGCCGCCTTGCGGAAACTGCCAGCTCTGCTGGTTAATTCGACGAGCCCAAAATACCTGCCCATGCCCGTTACAGATGACGATTCCTACGTTTGCCCGGAACCCTTCTGCATCTATCACGCGAGCATCCTCAATTATTCTCTGTTATAGTGGATTCTTCCATAAAGCCCCGTTGCGGGCAAATGCTGATTCACTATTTACGAAGATTTAAACCATGACCGACAAGCCACAACGCCCACAATCCATCGAAGCATTGTTTCAGCGAGCAGCCGCTTTAGCCGGCCGTTCGTTTGCACAGCTGGCTGCAGAATCCGGTTTACAAGTCCCTGAAGATTTGCGGCGCGATAAGGGTTGGGTGGGCCAGCTACTGGAGCTACAGCTTGGTGCTACTGCGGGGTCCAAGCCTACGCAGGACTTTCCTGAATTAGGCGTAGAGCTGAAAACCTTGCCGGTAACGCCTGCCGGCGAGCCGCTTGAAACCACTTTTGTCTGTACCGCGCCATTAATGAATATTCAGGGAGTCCAGTGGGCAACTTCTAACGTACGAAATAAGTTGCAGCAAGTGTTATGGCTGCCCATTGATGGTCGCCGCGAGGTGCCTTTGGCAGAGCGCGTAGTCGGCAGTGCTTTTTTATGGGTACCCAGCGCCGAGGAAGAAGCAGGGCTGCGCAGTGACTGGGAAGAACATATGGACCGCATTGCATTGGGTCAGGTTGAAAATATTACCGCACGCCAGGGGGAAGCCATGCAAATTAGGCCTAAGGCAGCCGATGGTTCGGCGTTAACCGAGGCTATAGGCCCGGATGGGACCACTATTGAAGTACGCCCACGCGGGTTTTATTTGAAGAAAGACTTTACCCGCGGAATATTACAGCGCATGTTTGCGTAATAAACCACAGGAGAAATTATGCAATTTAATGTGACCCCACACGCTAAGCGCAATGCACTCACCTTTTGTGGATTAGCGGTACTGCTATTTGCGTTGTTGGTGTTTTTGCATTTAATTCGCGATGACATTCCAGTTGGCCTGTCGGTGATACTCGGCGCTGCATCGGGTATTTTGATGTTGCTGGGCATAGGAAAAATTATAGAGCCCCCTATATCACTGGTGATAACGCCTGAAGGCATTCGCTATTTACACCGTCGTGGGCAGTGGAATATTCGTTGGGAAAATATTATTCGTTACGATGTTCCCCGGGTAAACCGGCTACTGGAGCTGGAAGATGCGCCCTATTTAGGATTCCGCTTGTATCATGTGGAGGAAGTGCTGAATGATATTTCACCACGTCTGGCGTCTGCGCTACTCTTTGAGCAACGCCAGTTACTGACAATGGCGTTACGGCATCAGGCACCTGATCGCCAGGATTACACCGCTTACTTTGATATTCCTGACAGCTATATCAGCCCCAATGGTACAGTGTATAAAGGCTTGATTGGGGTATTTGGTAAACGCATGGAGCAAATGAGGGAACTGCTTGGTTACGACCTTTATGTCAGTGAAAGTGCTCTGGACCGCGATATTTACGATTTTAAAGCACATTTGCAGAAGTTGCAGGCCAGCCGTAACGAGGTTGCCTGACATGAATGTCAGGCAACAAACACCACATTACGGGAAATTAACGTGCTGAATGGCTTCCAACAGAGGTTTTTGAAAGTAATAGCCCTGCATCAGAGTCATACCATTGTCGCGCAGGTATTTGTATTCTTCTTCGGTTTCTATGCCTTCGGCAATTAACTGAATGCCCAGCTCTTCGCTAATTTGCTGAATGGAGCGAACCAGAGTTTGCTTCACTTTGCTCTGATAAATATCGCGAATAAGCTTCATATCAATTTTTAAAATATCGGGCTGAAAGTCAGACAGTAAGTTTAACCCGGCATAACCGGAACCGAAGTCGTCAATAGCGGTTCTGAAACCTTCTTTGCGGTAGGCTTCAAACACTTCAACCAAAAACTCTTGGCTCACCACTTGCTCCTGTTCGGTCACTTCAAAAATGATCTTGTTACGATCAAAGTTGGTTGTTTTTGCCGTTTCCAGCGTTGTTGCTAAACAGGTTTCCGGTTCGTAAATTGCGTTAGGCATAAAGTTGATGCTTAAATCGCCCGGTATATTAATACGCGATGCCGTTTCTATAGCCTTGACCCGACAAGTTTGGTCAAACGTATACTTATTCTTTCCCGTCACTTGCCCCAGTACTTGTCCGGCACCTTCGCCGTTTTCGCCGCGCACCAGAGCCTCGTAGGCAAATACGCTTTGACTGGAAATATCGACAATGGGCTGAAAAGCCATTTTTATGCCAAACCCCAGAGGTTGCCGGCAGTTGCAGGTTAGGCATGCAGACATAAGCCATCCTTAGTAAAGTCACGTAATTTAGTATCCAATCAACATTAGCAGATATCAAAAGAAACGTGAAAATTGATCCGATCGATCAATAAAAATTGCGTTTTGACTAAAATACTGTATTAAAGATTAAAGATTGAAGATTGGTAACAAGGTAAGACAATGACAACGATTGGTTGGCAAGAATGGGGAGCACTTCCTGAACTCAATATTGACCCTATTCACATGAAAATAGATACAGGAGCTAAAACGTCCTGTTTACATGCCTTCAAACTTGAGCCTTTTGAACGCAATGGTCAACAATGGTTGCGTATTTTTATGCACCCGGAGCAGGGTTCGCGGCGCGAGCAGATATGCGAAGCACCGGTTTTTGATAAACGCGAAGTAACCGACTCCGGCGGCCACACGGAAACCCGCTATGTGATCCAAACACGGTTACAACTGGGTAAGTAAGGAATTACCGGCTTACGATTGCGTAATCCCTCGTATTGGCGCATCGATAACCTTTTACGGCACCGCTGTTTTACGTCAGTTTGAGATGATTGGCAGTTACCCACTGAATGAATCGGTTGCTATTTCCCGTAGTCGTGACAAATTACGCTCACTGCAGCTGTTATCGCGCAAAGGTATCGGCCTGCCCATCACCGGATTTGCCAGCCAGCCACAGGATATTCCTGACTTAATTGATATGGTCGGCGGTGCGCCACTGGTGATTAAACTGCTGGAAGGCACCCAGGGTATTGGTGTGGTTTTAGCTGAAACGCGTCAGGCGGCAGAGAGTGTCATAGAAGCCTTTATGGGTCTGAAGTCGCATTTTATGGTACAGGAATATATTAAAGAAGCCGGTGGTGCTGATATTCGCTGTTTGGTTATTGGCGATAAAGTCATTGCTGCCATGAAACGTCAGGCCAAAGAAGGAGAGTTTCGCTCAAACCTGCACCGAGGCGGCAGTGCAGCTCTGGTAAAACTCACGCCGGCAGAGCGGGCAACGGCCGTTAAAGCGGCTAAAACCATGGGTCTGAATGTCGCAGGTGTGGATATTCTGCGCTCTAACCATGGGCCATTAGTGATGGAAGTTAACTCATCGCCGGGGCTGGAAGGCATTGAGCAAGCGACCAATAAAGACGTCGCGTCACAAATTATCAGTTTTCTGGAAAACAATGCCAAAGCGCACAAAACGCGCACCAAAGGACGCGGCTAAAATGAAACGTTTTGAAATTGCGGGGCAATGCGTAGAACCGGGGTCACACCAGCACATTACCCTGCCCGCGCTGCGTTTATACAACGACGCACCGCTGGATTTACGGATTGATGTGTTTTATGGCATTAAGCCCGGCCCGGTATTACTGGTCAGCGCCGCCATTCATGGCGATGAACTGAATGGCATTGAAGTTGCCGACGCCTTATTAACACCATTGATGCGCGCACGCTCAGCGGCACACTGGTCGTCGTGCCTATTGTCAATTTATTTGGTTTTATTCAGCAGTCGCGCTACCTGCCCGACCGACGCGATTTAAACCGCTGCTTCCCCGGTTCCGAACGCGGGGCCATGGGCAGCCGTATGGCGTACTTATTCAGTAAGGAGCTGGTTAAAAGGTCGACTCACATTGTGGACTTACACACCGGTGCCATTAACCGCAGTAATTTGCCGCAAATTCGGGTAGATGTTGAAAACGAGCAGGCGCTGTCCATGGCTAAAGCCTTTAGCACCCCGGTTATTCTGCATTCTAAAGAACGCGATGGCTCATTGCGGGCATTAGCTAACGAACTGAATATTCCGTTAATTTTATACGAGGCAGGCGAAGCGCTGCGTTTTGATGAAGCTTCGATAGGCGCTGGCGTTACCGGCGTACAGAACGTCATGAAGCATCTAAAAATAATGAAAGGACGCCGCCGCGGACGCCGTGTTACTCCGGTTATTGCGCGACGCTCAACTTGGATTCGGGCAGAACGGGATGGTCCTATCATTCCAAAAGTTGAGCTGGGTCAAACCATTCAGAAACAGCAAGTATTAGCGTTAAGCGTGAGTCCACATGGTGGTGAAGGTGATGAGGTTGAATCGCCTGTGCGAGGTATTATCATAGGCTGCAGCAATATTCCGGTAGCCAATGAAGGCGAAGCCTTATTTAATGTGGCGCAATTTGATAATGATACCATGTCAGATGCGACCGAGAGTGTGGGTTCTTTTACTGAGGTATACGAAAACAAACCCTATGAGCAGTAATTTAGCAAAGATTGATTTTAACCAGGGATTACGTCATTGTGATGGGCAACAAGAGCTGTACCGGCAAGTACTGAACTGTTATCTTGACCAGTTCAGTGGCTTACTTAACAACGAATTATTATTGAATGATGTTGAAAATGCGCGTCTGCAGTTGCACACGTTGAAAAGTTTAAGTGCAACCATTGGAGCTTCTGGCTTAAGTCACCGAGCGGCGCAACTTTTCAAGGACTGGCAACAGCATAACCGACAGCAGCGTGAAGAAGCTATCAGACAAGTTAATGCACATTTGAAAATGGTCAACGAAAAAATTGAAAACTACTGCAACGAATCTGTAGTCAACGATTCAAATTAATACGAAAAGTGCTTAATATTCGTTAAAATAAATGATAACAACAGTCGGAAAATAGGCACCTTATGTCCAGTCCGGTCAATTTCCGGGTTTCTGAAAGAGACGTTTACATTATTATTGATGCGGGAACGTCTCCCTCAGAAGTCAAAGCAGAGCAATTACAGAAAGCCTGGCAGGCTTCTGATCTTTCGGCTGCAAAACTGTTAGATCCTCAAATGATGGCTCAAACCGCCGCAAAATACGCCCAACACTACAGTAAAGATTCCACTAGCAGCATTCCTTTTCAGGTAACTATTGCTGAAATTTTTGATGCCGACCTCAATTTACAAGTGAGTGACGACGACATGATAGCCACGGTCAGCGCAATTGTTGGCTATGGCGGGAAAGCGCTCACGCAAGAAGTCATTATTGCGAAACTAAAGGAAAAGATGGTGACCTCCGGCATCCAGCGTAAGGCTATTGATGCTTTAGTGGAGCACACCAACGAGGCGCCGCCAGGTGCCGAGCTGTCGGTAACGGTAGCCAAAGGTAAACACCCCATTAACGGCAGCAATGCTAAGTTTAAGCCACTGGCCGAGGACGCCCGCAAACGCGTTCTTCGGCCTCAGTTACGCGATGATGGTACTGCGGATATGCGCGATTTAGGCGCCCAGATCACGGTCGACCCGAATCAGCCTTTACTGCAGAAAGTCCCTCCCAGCAAGGGTCGCTCCGGGTTTACTGTCTTTGGCCAGGAGCTGGGAGCCGTGGACGGTGAAAACCGCGAATTGAAGCCAGGCGAAGGGACTTGCATTAGCAAAACTGATGCTAACATGATTGTCGCTGACCGAACCGGCATGCCCAGCTTTAACGACAGCAGCGTGCAAGTTGACGATGTAATGCAGTTAAACAATGTGGATATTTCAACCGGCCACGTAAAATTTAAAGGCAGTGTCATTGTCAGCGGCAATGTTAGTGAGGGCATGAAAATTACTTGCTCGGGCGATATTACCGTAGGCGGATATGTAGACTCTGCGGAGCTGCACGCCGACGGTAACATTACCGTTCGTAAGGGCTGTATTGGGCACTTGCTTAACTCCGGCGATAATAACGAAGATGCCGACGACTGGATACCGGAGGTTTCTACCAAACTTGTTGCCGGTGGCTCTATCTGGTGCGCCTACGCACAGTATTCGTATCTGGATGCGCAAAATAGCGTACACACCGACAAGCAACTGACACACTGTCATGTGATAACCAACGGACCCGTAGCCATTGGCGGTGATGGCCGTAACGCCCGCGGTAAACTCATCGGCGGCACCATTGAAACCTGTGACCATATTTACTGTGGTCAGTTAGGCGCTCTGGCCGGCACCAAGACACGAATCTATTGGTCATTGCCACCGATCGACCCGCAATCACTGGAACATTTAAACAATATGCGCGGGTTACTTTCCAAAACGATGGCGCGGGCAAAAACCGTACAACAAGGACTGGAAAAGTGCGCAACGCTGGAAGACGGCCCGAAGAAACTTGAGTACCAGACCAAGCTTAAAGGCGAACTGCGAAAGCTAAAAGATCGTATAGCCTCAACCCGCCTTAGTATTGACTCTGTATTGGACGCTTTTGAAAACCACCCAGTACTGCGTACTATGGTCAGTAAAGAGGTGTTCCCGGGCGTTTTGTTTATTTTCAAAGAAAAAAGTCTGCGCATTAAAGAGCACCGAAATGGTACAATGTTCCTACTTCAGGACAAACAACTACGAGTAGATAGCTTGGTCTAAGCGGTTAACAATCACGATGTCATCTGCAATTTTATCCATGCTTGGGCGACAATCTGCTCAACCATGGAATAATGGTTCATTATTGGTTATTCACCCTGGCGGTGGCGAGCTGTCGTCCCTGACTAATGCTTCTGCCTGGAGTTTTCATAAGGGGCACGCCGCGAGCTGGGAGGCAGCCGGACGCCACGTCTATTGTCAGGCAAAAGCACCCGATTTAAGCGATTACGAAGGCGTTTTAATGCTGGTGGCGAAAGAGAAAGAGCTGAATCACTACCTGCTGGAGCAGTTAGCCTTATTGCCCGCTGAAACGCCAATCTGGTTTGCCGGAGATAAACGCTCCGGTATTCAACCGCTCATGAAAAGGCTGCCAAAGTGGCTTAAGCCGGCACAAAAGCTCGCCTCCGCTAATCATTGTTTGCTGTTTGCCAGTGCACGCAGTAGTCAGCCTCACTCGCCTGAACCACTGCAAAACTACGCCAGAATAATCACTTATGAGCTGGAACAACAGCAGAAAACCTTTGTGACTTTGCCGGGGGTATTCAGTCGTGAGCATATTGATCCGGCAACCTTATTGCTGTTGCAGCACCTGCACGATCTTCCCACAGGGCGTGGGCTGGATTTTGCCTGTGGCGCCGGGGTTATCGCCAAACAAGTTCTTTCGTTAACAACTGAACTTATGGCCTGCGACGTCAGTCCTATTGCCATTGCGGCGAGCCAGATGACACTGTCAGCTGAACCCATAACGGCCGATTTACGTTTAGCCGATGGTATACCGGAAAATGCCGGCCAGTTTGATTTCATTGTGAGTAACCCGCCGTTTCATACCGGTCAAAAAACCGATTATGAGATTGCTCGTCAGTTTATTAAAACTGCGCGGCAACACCTTAATAAGCAAGGCGTTTTAAGAATTGTTGCGAATCGATTTTTGCCCTGGCCAGAAGTGATTGAATCCATTTTTGGTCATTGCGAAACGCTTACCGATGATGGCCGTTATCGTGTTTACCAAGCAACTTGTCGATAAATAAGAATTTTTTTGTTTAATCAATGCCCTTTTTGTTAACGCTTTGCTAACATAAATAAACAAATCATTTTTTCAGAGACTGAGCAGTAAACTGAATGCATACTATTTCACTGAAGCGCATACTGATTTATATCGTGTTGCTGGTCACCAGCTTCGCGCTTCTTGTTGGTTTTACCATCAATATTGTCAGCCAGGTGGTTCAGTATCAGAATTCTCTGCACGAGCAAGCATTGTCTTATACGCGAATTGTTGCAGGTAACGCCGCCAGCAGCCTGGTTTTCAACGACAATGCGACAGAAAAGCAACGGCTTGACTCGTTACAGAACACCTCTTTTATTCAGCATGTTCATGTTTACCAAATGGATGAAACCAGTAATGAACTGACCTTTTTCTCGAGCTATAACAAACAAGGTCTGGCTCCCATTCCGGCGCAATTTTCTAAACTGGACAAGCTTACCACCCCGCAAATAAACGATAGCTACATTGAAGTATCACAACCGGTGGTGCTGGACGATGCGGTTATTGGCTACGTTTACTTGCGCGCTTCACTAGAACAAGCTCGGTTATTTATGTGGCGCTCTATTGGTGTGGCCGCAGTGGTATTTGTACTGACCTTGTTACTTTGCTGGCTGGTGACTCTGCGTTTACGCAAAACCATTGTCACTCCGCTGGATTCTGTTGTGGATGTTATTTCACAAGTGGCCCGGGATAAAAACTATTCGTTGCGGCTGGCACCTTCTCAGTTGGTTGAGTTTGATATGATGGCGCACGCGTTTAATACCATGCTGGACCGTGTACAGCAGCACATTATTCGCCAGCGACGCGCTGAAGAGGAAGCCAGTCAGCTAAACACTGAGCTGGAACGTCAGGTGACTCAGCGTACACAGGCACTAAAAGAGTCAAACAGTGAACTGCTGAAGACTCTTGAGCAGCTGCATCAATATCAGGGACAATTGGTTGAATCCGAAAAAATGGCGTCATTGGGCGACATGGTGGCCGGTATTGCGCACGAAGTTAACACGCCTATCGGGCTATCTGTTACCGCCTCTACCCTGCTGCAGGATAAGCTGACCATTATGCAGGAGAAGTTTGATGACAAACGTATTTCAACGTCTGAATTTGAACGTTTTTTAAGCGACTGCGACGAAAGCCTGCAAATTATCTACCGCAACTTAAGCCGCGCTGCGGACTTGGTTACCAGCTTTAAACAAGTGGCGGTTGACCAGTCATCAGAAATTGACCGTGACGTTCATATTCCATCTTTTATGAACGACGTACTCATTTCCGTTAAGCCCCGACGTCTGGATACAGAGAAGTTTCCGATTGAAATTTCCTGTCCGGAAAACCTGACTGTACGTGCAAAGGCCGGACCGCTCAATCAGGTACTGATTAACCTCATTGGGAACTCTATGGTTCACGCCTTTGACCATTATGATCAAGGGCTCATTAAAATTAGCTTTACTATGGTAAGCGACAACGAACTGGAAATGATTTACAGCGATAATGGCAAAGGGGTTCCGAGCGACATTGGTCGTAAAATATTTGACCCCTTTGTAACCACGAAACGCGGCTCGGGCGGCAGTGGTTTAGGGTTGCATTTAGTCTATAACCTGGTGACTCAGGTATTAGGTGGTAATATTCACTTTTTCAGTGAAGAAAAGGACGGGGTGGAATTTATTGTTCGTTTTCCTGTTACTTTAGTCAGCAAAGCTTGAAAAATTTCAAACAAAAGTCATAATGTAACGTCATAACTTTTATCATTATAAGTTCAACACCGTACGCACAGCAACGAACTTTTCGGGAAAATCAACGCTTATGAATGCCAGAATACTGATTGTTGAAGACGAAGTTGTTACTCGCCAGACTCTGACCCGCCTATTCCAGCAAGAAAGCTACGAAGTTTTTGATGCAGCTGATGGCTTGCAGATGGAAAATATTATGCGTCAGGAGCGCATTGATGTCGTTATTATGGACGTCAACTTACCGGGTAAAAATGGTCTGGAGCTCGCTGAGTCATTGCGCGAAAACGACAATATTGGGTTAATATTCTTAACCGGCCGTGACAGCGAAGACGATCGTCTGCTGGCACTTGAATTGGGCGCTGATGACTATCTCATCAAGCCATATAATCCAAAAGAACTGACTATTCGCGTACGTAATCTGTGCCGCCGCATTGACTCTTCGCGCACAAACAACCAAGTCGAAAACAACAGTGTTGAATTCCAGTTCCACGGTTGGCGTTTAAACAGTGACAGTCGTTGCTTGTATTCACCGGAAAATCAAATGTTTCGTCTGCCAAAAAGTGAATACCGCGCGTTGGAATTATTTTTATCTAACCCCGGCCGCATTCTGGACCGTGAAACCTTGGTTAAGCGTATGTTGGATCGTGAACTCCGCCCGAACGACCGCACCGTCGATGTTGCTATTCGCCGTATTCGCCGTCATTTCGAGTCACACCCTGAGACACCGAACCTGATTACCACCATCCATGGTGAAGGTTACCGGTTTATTGGTGAGGTTGATCAGCAAGCTCAGTGATGCTTCGCTAACCAGGCGTCAATTTGCTGCCGGTGCGGAATGACCGCATCGGCCCATTCAATTAATTTCCGCTCTGCTACTGGCCATTCCCAGTTTTCTTTTTCTATTTCTTCCATCATCTTAGCTAATGCTGTTAAACCAATTGAGCTACACGCACCTTTGACTTTGTGCGCTTGTTTTCTTAATTCGTCTTCATTGCGACTTTTAGCGGCCTGATGCAGCAACTTTGCATAACCCTGAATAATACCATCAAATGTCGTCAAAGTTGATTGGATGCCTTGGACGCCTAAGGTATCAAGGTACTGCTGCAATAACTCGGTATCTATCGCCGATTTTTCTGTCATCTTTTTATGCTCCACAAATCCAAAACTCTATCCTCGGCGTATTCAAGTTTCTAGTCAACCGCTGTGCAGATAGAATCGATTAGGGCAATCGGTGTCACCTAGTTAAACTCTGCGATATAATGCCCATTTTCAGACTGAGCCTCTTTGATCAAGATCAACTCGGCCAGACAATATTCACGAGACTTGGAGTTCACAACGAATGCCAACAGTTATGCCCGACATAGCCAACCAAACGCAGGCCCAAACAGAAGGAGCCCTGGATTGGGTTGGCATGAGCAATATAGAAGTCCCATTGATGGTGGCCGCAGCCGGTGCGTCCGAACGCCCTGTAGCAGCCCATGTGGAAGCTTTCGTCAACCTAAAAAACCCGAAAACTAAGGGTATTCATATGTCTCGCTTATACTTATTGCTGGACAAAATGTCGACCGAAGGCGAGCTCAGTCATGGTTCGATGAAGCAGTTACTGAATGACTTTATCGAAAGCCATAAAGACATCAGTGATCAGGCTTTTATTAAATTTGATTTTGACTATCACTTACGCCGTAAGTCGCTAGTCAGCAAAAAGCAGGGCTGGAAAGCCTACCCAGTCAGCTTGACTGGTCGCTACGATGCCGGTCAGCTTAAGCTGGAACTGTCGGTTGACGTACCATACTCATCAACCTGCCCGTGTTCAGCAGCCTTGGCACGTCAGCTCATTCAGGATGCCTTTAGCGAAAAATTCGCTGGTCAGGAACAAATAGATTCTAACATTCTGCATGAATGGTTAGGCTCAACCGAAGGTATTGTTGCGACACCACACAGCCAACGCTCCATTGCTGAAGTGAAAGTAGCCTTAAGCGAGAGCGTTAACGACTTTCCTATCGTGGAATTAATTGACGCTGTTGAAGGCGCCCTTAAAACGCCGGTACAAGCGGCTGTTAAGCGTGAAGATGAGCAAGAGTTTGCGCGGTTAAATGGTCAGAACCTGATGTTCTGCGAAGACGCATCACGTCGCTTGCAACACCAGTTAAATCAAATGACTCACTTCCGTGACTTCTGGTTACGGGTTAATCATTACGAGTCACTGCACGCACACGATGCGGTCAGTGTAACGACAAAAGGTGTTCCGGGTGGTTACTCCGCATAATCAGGCTTCAATAAATTTCCATTATTGGCTATTAGTGGCATAGCTTTTGCTTCACACCTCACAGAGCGTCAATTTTCTGATGAGGTGTGAAAATGGAAATTATCCTATTATTGTTTGTTGTAGTACTAATTGCTGTCGCTATTATTGCCAGCCGCATGTCCGAAAATTATGTTCCCTACCCGTATAAGCTGAAAGATGTTGCCTTGTGCACCGCCCAGGAGGATCAATTTCTGACGCTGCTGGAAAAATCTGTCGGCAGTGATTTCAGAATTTTCACCAAGGTTCGCTTAAGCGATATTGTTTCGGTACGCTCCGGGTTATCGGCAACCGCTCGCAAAGACGCTCAGAACAAAGCCAGTCAGCGCATTCTTGACTACGTGTTGTGTGATATTCACACCATGGAAATTAAAGCCGCCGTTGAACTGGAATCCGCTCAATCGTCACTGAATCAGCAAAAGCGTAACCTATTTCTAAAAAATACCTTTGCCGCCGCCGGTTTGCCGTTCCTGCGGTTTAAAGCTAAGCCCGGATACCGCCTGGCCGAACTGCACGACTATATTCATGGTAAAATTCGTCAGGCCGAACACGTTCGTGCGGCAGTACCCACCAATAAAGATAAGGACAACCAGCCAATTGCAGCGTGATTGCCCAGTGATGCACTCCATGGCAGTATAGTGCCATGAATACTGAGTTATTAGCCCAACTGTTGACATCCCCTATTGCTCTGGCTCTGCTGGCTTTGCTGGTAGAGCGCTGGTTTCCCTGGCCTGAACAATGGCATCCATTTGCCGTTTTGCGGCTAATGGCTTCCTATATGAGCGGCAAGGTTAACCCACCCGGCCGCTCTGTCAGTCAACAACGACTGGCCGGTTTTTTGGCCTGGCTAACCCTGTCGTTGCTGGTGTTATTACCCGCCGCTATTGTTTTTGCCGGGGCTGAGCTTTCTTTAGCCATTGGCTGGCTAATATTGTTGGTCAGCTTACGCCAACAGCCGGTGGCGCACGCCGTTAAATTAGCCGATAACCACTTGCAGTGTGGCCGAAAAAACGCCGCCCGGGCCTGGCTAAGCCGAATTACCTGGCGCGATTGTGACTTACTCAGCAAACACGGAATTGCGAAAACCAGCCTGGAACTGCGTGCAGCCAGCATTCTGGAACACCGCTTTACTCCTTTGCTATTTTGGTTTGTTGGCGGCCCGCTGGCAGCTCTTGGCGTGCGTGCGATAGCGGAACTGACACAGGTGTGGCCGGTGGCGCAGGCGCGCTATCGGCAATTCGGCCTGACTACACACTGGCTTTACACCCTGACGCACTTCTTCCCTTCTTTCTTTTTGTCGCTGGTTGCCCGTTTGATGACGCTGTTTCAGCCCAACAAACCAAAGTTACAGCCACTGCAGCGAAATCTTCTGTTTCCGACCGTGCTGCTGAGCTGGCTACAAAGCTTCAGTTACTGTCACAGGGTGACTCTGGGCGGGCCTATACAAGTTGAGGGGATACGCTTAGCAAGACAACGTTTTGACGGACGCCCGGCCGAGTTGTTATTGCCCAGAGCCCGCCGTTGGCAAAGGCAATGGCAATTCTTTTTCGTTAGTTGTCTGGTTATTGCATTTTTTGCCCTGTTCATTTATCGACCCTGACCCACTCATCAGGTATACTACACGCCCTAATAGGGCAACCATTTGATACTATGAAAACCATTGATGTAATCGGCATTGGCAATGCGCTGGTGGACCAAGAGTTTGAGGTCACTGAAGACTTCCTGAAAAAGCACAATTTAAAAAAAGGCATGATGGAGCTTATTGACGAGGATGCTCAAAACACTCTGATTGCCGAACTGAGTGAACTGGGCGAATTAAAGAAACAGTCCGGCGGTGGTTCAGCAGCCAACTCGCTGGTGGCTTTTGCTCAGTTTGGCGGTAAAGCCTACTATTGCTGCAAAGTTGCAGACGACGAAGCGGGCATGTTCTACCGTCAGGATTTAGAACAAATAGGTATCGAAACCAATCTAAAACAGCAGCAAAACATTGGTATTACCGGCCACTGCCTGGTCATGGTAACCCCGGATGCTGAGCGAACTATGCGCACACATTTGGGTATTACTGCCGACTTATCCACCGTTGAAATTGATGACGCTGCAATTGCCGCGTCAAACTATCTTTATATTGAAGGGTATTTAATTACTTCTGAAATTGCCCGCGGTGCGATTCAGCACGCCAAGAAAGTGGCTCGCGAAAACGACACCAAACTGGTAATGACCTGCTCTGACCCTGCTATGGTGAAATTTTTCCGCGACGGCATAGACGAAATACTTGATGGTGGCGTGGACTTAATGTTCTGCAACCGTGAAGAGGCCGAATTATTAACGGGCAAAGACGATCCTCAGGCGGCTTTATCCGTATTACTAAAACAAGCAGATACGGTTGCTGTCACTTTGGGTAAAGATGGCGCCTTAATTGCTAACCACGAACGCCAGATTCACGTTCCGGGCGTTCCGGTAAAAGCCATTGATACTAATGGTGCCGGGGATATGTTCGCCGGTGCTATGCTCTATGGTTTAACACGCGATATGTCGTTGGAAGACGCTGGGCGTTTAGCCAGCCATGCAGCAGCCGAGCTGGTTACTGAATTTGGCGCACGGTTAGATAAACAACGCCAACAGCAATTAATTGAACGAGTTATTAATACTGAAAACGTTTGAATTTATTAAAATTCACTGAAAAAATCACTGAAGAAGAGAGTCACTATGAGTGCAGAAAATTCACAAGACTATAAAGTTGCAGACATTAGCTTAGCCGAATGGGGTCGCAAGGAAATTGCGATTGCTGAGTCTGAAATGCCGGCGTTGATGACCATTCGTCGCAAATACGCTGACAGCAAACCCTTGGCCGGTGCGCGCATCATTGGGTGCATTCACATGACCATTCAAACTGCCGTATTGATTGAAACACTGGTGGAACTCGGTGCAGAAGTACGTTGGTCGTCGTGCAACATATTCTCTACTCAGGACCACGCTGCAGCAGCAATGGCAGCCGCCGGAGTACCAGTATTTGCCTGGAAGGGTGAAACCGAAGAAGAATACGAATGGTGCTTAAAGCAAACCTGTCATAAAGATGGTGAGCAATGGGATGCCAACATGATTCTGGATGACGGCGGTGACTTAACCCTGATGATCCACGATGAATTCCCGCAAATGCTGGACAAAATACACGGTATTACCGAAGAAACCACCACCGGCGTTCACCGCCTGCTGGATATGCTGGAAAAAGGCACGTTAAAGGTTCCTGCCACTAACGTTAATGACGCAGTAACTAAGTCTAAAAACGACAACAAATACGGTTGCCGCCACTCGCTGAACGATGCCATTAAACGTTCTACTGACCATTTATTATCAGGTAAGAAAGCCTTGGTTGTTGGTTACGGCGATGTCGGTAAAGGTTCAGCAGCCAGCCTTCGTCAGGAAGGCATGATTGTTAAAATCACAGAAATTGACCCAATTTGTGCAATGCAAGCCTGCATGGACGGTTTTGAAGTGGTTTCTCCTTACCTTGACGGTAAAAACACCGGTAATGGCGAGAACATTAACAAAGACCTACTCGGCAATACCGACCTGATTGTTACCACAACCGGTAACATGGACGTCTGTGATCGCTACATGCTGGCAGCACTTAAACCAACCGCTTTGGTTTGCAACATTGGCCACTTTGATAACGAAATTGATACGGCCTTTATGCGCAAAAACTGGCGCTGGGAAGAAATTAAACCACAGGTACACAAAATTTACCGCTCTGACGATGACAACGATTATCTGATTCTATTAGCCGAAGGTCGTCTGGTGAACTTAGGTAACGCAACCGGTCACCCCAGCCGTATTATGGATGGTTCTTTTGCCAACCAGGTGCTGGCGCAGATTCACTTGTTTAAACAGAAGTTTGCGGACATGGACGCCAAGCAACAGGAAGAATTCCTGCGTGTTGAAGTTCTGCCAAAACAACTAGACGAAGAAGTTGCGCGTTATATGGTGCAGGGCTTTGGTGGTGTTATCACTAAGCTGACGGCGGATCAGGCTGACTACATTCACGTGGATGCAGAAGGTCCATTTAAGACCGACGAATATCGCTACTAATGAGCGATATCATTTATCGTCAAATAACGGCTGCCGATTCGGCGGCCGTTATTGATCTGGCCAATGAAGTTCATGGTGACAACTACCTGAACGAGGACAGTTTTCAGCAGTATTTGGCTAGCGGAACGGTGGGCGATGTGCAGTTAAACTGGATTGCTCTGCAAGATGACACGCCGTTAGGCATACGCCTGACACTTGCACCCGGGCAATGGCCAATTGATGATTTTTGCAGCCCCGACGCCTGGCCACTTTCGGCCGATAAACTGTGCTATTTTAAGTGTGCCGCGGTATCAGAAAAAGCACGGGGTTCAGGCATAGGCAAAGAGCTGCTGTATCGCAGTATTGAAGCAGCGAAACAGCTCGGTTGCCAGGGTGGCGTTGCCCACATTTGGATGCAAAGCCCCAATAACAGTGCCTACGAATATTTTACCCGCTGCGGTGGCGAAATGATCAAGCAGCACGAAAAGCGCTGGTACAAAGCCTCAATAGAAGACGGCTACTACTGCCCCGTCTGCGACGGCACCTGCTACTGCAACGCCGGCGAAATGCTGCTGCGGTTTGATACGCAAGGCGCCAGGTAGCGAGCGCTGAGGTTACAATTAGCACTGGGTGGCAGGCTGCTCACTTGTTTCGCTTGAGCATTGAAGGCTTCTGTGGCGGAGACGCAACAAGCTCATCCATGAGGGCTTGACGAAGGCCATCCTTGGCCTTCGACACTCCGCCACAGAAGCCTTCAACACTCATAACGCTCACAAGTGAACAACCTGCCACCTTAGCTACTCTTATAACGGCTCAGAACCGCATTATAATCTGGGGAGGAAGAGAGTGAGCGCGCCAGCTCTTGTAACCTCAGCGCTCGCTTTCTTCCTTCTCCGCTTTATCAGGTAGGTGATTATGTATGATCCTTTGATTAATTCTCCTCCGGGGCCACATAATGCGCCTGAGGCCAGTTATTGGCAGCAGCATACTCAGGCTAATTTTCCGGCTTGTACAGAGGCACCGGAGGAAGTTGAGTTTGCGATTATTGGTGCAGGTTATACAGGGTTAAATGCGGCCCGGGTTTTGGCTGAAAGCGGGCATTCAGTGGCTGTTTTTGAGGCTAATCAGCTGGCCTGGGGTTGTTCTTCGCGTAATGCCGGTTTTGTGATGAAAAGTACCGGTCGCTTAGGGTTGTCAGCCTGGGCTGAGCGCTTAGGTAACAATATGGCTCGCGGTATTGCAGACGAGCATCAACAAGCACTGCAATTAGTCGAGGAAACGTTGCTTGAATGCCCACAGCAGTGTCAGCGCCAAAACGGGGGTTACCTGAAAATTGCTCACAAACCCGCTGCTGTTGAGCCTTTAAAGCAACAATACGAGCAGTTAAAGCGGTTTGAGCAGCCGGTGGAATGGCTCTCTCGAGATCAACTGACGGATATAATCTCCAGCCCGCAGGCGCACGCGGCTTTGCGCTTTACCGACTGTTTTGCTCTGAACCCCATGTTACTGGCTGCGGCTACAGCACGACGGGCCGCTGCAGCGGGGGCACAATTAGTCGAGCATTGCCCGGTGAATGCGGCGAGTTCGCTGGGTCGAAAAGGGGTATACCTGCAAACGTTAAAAGGCCTTGTACGTGCCCGTAAGCTGTTAGTGTGTTCTAACGGCTATAGCTCACAACAACTCTTGCCTGACCTTGCCAGTTGTTCGCTGCCAGTATTGTCGAGCATTATTACCACACCGCCTCTGAGTCAGAAACAAATAGAGCGCATTAAACTGTCGCCCCAATACGCCATCATGGATACACGCATTCTGAAATATTACTTTCGCTTGTTGCCGGACAACCGCTTATTGTTTGGTGGTCGCGGTGCCATTCAAGGCAAGAATGCAGCAGACCCCGTTTATGCCAGGCGCCTGCTACACGCTCTGCATCAAACCTTCCCGCAACTGCGTGATGTTAATAAATGGGAACACTTCTGGAGTGGCTGGGTCAGTGTATCGCTGGATGACTACCCTCGAATAGGCAAAATAAAAGATAATATCTACGCCAGTATGGGCTACTGCGGTGCTGGTGTAAGCTTTACCGCACTAGCCGGACAGCGGCTGGCAGAAGCCGCTATGGGAAAATCTCTGCCGCAACTCCCCTACTACCAGTCTCAACTAAAACCCTTCCCTCTGCCCCGCTTCCGCCGCCTCGGCCAATGGCTCTACTACCACTACGGCCGCTTAAGAGATTAACACCGGGGGCAGGTTGCTCACTTGTTTCGCTTGAGCATTGAAGGCTTCTGTGGCGGAGACGCGACGAGCTCATCCATGAGAGCTTGACGAAGGCCATCCATGGCCTTCGACACTCCGCCACAGAAGCCTTTAACACTCATAACGCTCACAAGTGAACAACCTGCCCCTGGTCATTCCGAATAAAATGATTATGGCATTAGCGTTGTTGGATAGTGAGCGCGAATAACGGTTACAGAGGGCTATTGTGGAGGTGTGCAGCGCCATGGATGGCGCTGCCCAAGCCCTACAGGGATGTATTCACGGGCGTCCTCCGCAATAGCCCTTGTAACCTCTGCGCTCGCTATTCAACGACGCTACAGGCCGAAGACTATTTTTTCGCTTTTGAGCATTCGGGCGATGTATTTCATCAGTAGCAAGGCAACTGCCAGGGTGGCAACTGCGCTTATTACGGTTCCCATCACGTTTACGCTCTCGCCGCGTATCAGTGACAGAAAAGCCTGATGCTGACCGGTTAATGGCAAGTAGTAGAGAATGGGGTTTTTAAGACGCGCGAACTCGACACCGAAAGAGGCGGCCATTGGAATAATAAGTAGGAAACTAATATAGGTTTGTGCTTCTTTGAAGTTCTTTGCCCGAAAGGATACGAACAGTTGCAAAGCGGTAGCAAATAAAGCCAGCGGCACTAGCAAGATAAACATCAGCACCATCATGCCGACACTGAAGTTCACGTTCATGCCTATTTCGTGCAAAGGCACGTACGCAAAAATAATGGGAATAAGCACCAGCGACAATATAGCACCAAACAGCGAAAACGAGGTGGCGGTAAGTGCTTTGCCGGTGACAATGTCCCAGGTACTCAACGGTTGACTCAACAGAAATTCCAGCGAGTTACGTTCACGTTCACCGGCACTAATATCTATTGCTACGTTCATACCGGACCAGAACACCGATAAAATAATAAACACCAGCACACTGCCCATAATCAAAGCCGCTTTTGAACCGCGAGTAGCCAAGTCTTGTTTCTGCAACTGTAACGGCTGAGTTACCCGAGGATCAATACCACGTAAGGTCAGACGATACGCTGTAATTTGACTGGAGTACGCCTGTACCGCCTGCTCGACTCGCTTAATATCGGTTTGCTGCTTTTGCGCTGACCAGTCAGCACGTAAGGTTACTTCCACCGGCTCTGCTTTTTTAAGGCTTTGCTGCCAGTTTTCCGGCAGGGTTAGTACAATGGGGGTTTTGGTTTTCGCCCAGTCATCTTGTTTAGCGACAACACCCCGTTCACTTAAAAAATCAACGAATTGAGGGGCGTGCTCCTGCCCTTTAATCGTGATCTCAACATCGGCCTGATCGGTCAGCTGTGTTATCAGGAAGAAGAAGGCTACCGCCATTAGCAGCGGACCAAAAAAAGCGTAAGACATGGCCGCCAATACAGAACGTCTGTCCCGAATCGCGTCGCGAAATTCTTTTTTCCATACAGAGGTTAACGCACTCATCAGGCTGCTATCCCCTCGTCAGTACCAATAATTTTCACGAACGCATCTTCCAGTTGTTGTTCACCGGCCATGTCGCACAGTTCCTGCGGCGTTCCTTCGGCGGCAACTTTACCATTTGCCATAACCACGACTCGGTCGCACAGTGCAGCTACTTCTTGCATCACATGGCTGGAAAACAAAATACAGGTACCCTGAGCACGCTGCTCGCGCAAAATGTCGCGCAAAATTCGGGTACTCATAACATCCAGTCCCCGGCTTGGCTCATCAAGAATTAAATGCCTGGGGCTGTGCACCAGCGCCTGCGCCAATGCAACTTTCATTCGCTGTCCCTGTGAAAAACCGGCCATACGGCGGTCGGTCAGTTCTTTTATATCAAGCTTTTCGATCACCTTTGCAACAGCCTGCTTTTGCTCTTTGCCTTTTAGTCCGTGCAGTCCCGCAAAATAAGCAATTTGCTCACGTACCGTTAAACGTTCGTACAAACCAAATTTATCGGGAAATATTCCCAGATTACGGCGTGCATCAATCGGGTTCTGATTGGCATCTACTCCTGCAATTTCAGCTTTACCGGTATTGGACTGTAATAATCCGTAAATAATACGCAGACAAGTTGTCTTACCGGCGCCATTAGGACCCAGTAACCCGGTAATTTCGCCATCTTTTGCCTGGAAAGAGAGTGAGTCGAGCGCCTGCACATTTTTGAATGATTTTGTCAGTGCATCTACATTTATCATGTTTTATAGCCCCGCTGCATTCTGGTTCAGCACAAAGGGTTTAAGCCTTTGTTCTTTTAAACAGCTGCCGTCAATATTCTCAACAGAACCTTGTTCAATGAAGTCCGCAATAAGTTTATTAGCGCAGGTGTGACTGGCAATAGTATGACCCGCGTTCCGCGCAACCAGGTGCTTACTGTTGGGCAAGGTCCGGTGAGCTATTTCACCCCATTCAGGCGGTGTCACCGGATCTAACTTGCCGGATAATAACAACACCGGCTTGTTGCTGACGACAGGATCCGACCAGTAGCCGGGCACACTCGATGAGCGCCAGCCCGAGCACATATCAACGAAAGCATCGCCGGTACGGCTGCCAATAAACCGATTATTGCCATCTTGCTCAAGCAATTCAGAGGTTGCTCGTGGTAAATCTTCAGAACACACAACAGAGAGCATTAACCCTAAATAGATACTACTCTGAGACAAGGTACCGCCCATTAGCCCTAATATGGGGTGATAGTTCCCGGATGCAGCCGAATGAATAGCATAAGGCAGTAGTTGACGAGTATTGGGATGATACAAAGCAACTCGCATAATTGAACTGAAGCGTCCCGGCGTCAGCTTGATTTGCAGCGGTTCAAACGACAACGGGTCGCGGGTTTCCAGTAAGATATCCTGAGCTTCAAGCTCAGTCATAACCTCGTAGTATTCCTGTTCAAGGTTTGGAAACTTCTCACCACAGAGGCTTTGCTCTGAGCAGTCTTCCAGCATGGCATCAAATGCGCTGGCACCGTGCTGTCCAAAAGGCCCGATAACCACCTGCGGTGGCGCAATGGCATCCAGCGCTGCGGAACGAACCGACTCCGGCGCTTCGCGTAAATAAGTCAGTCCGACACGAGTCCCGTAAGAGGCGCCATACAGATTTAGTTGCTCGATACCTAAGTGTTGTCGTACACGTTCCAAATCTTTTACGGCGTTAACCGTGTGATATTGAGTGGTGTCGGTGTCCGGGTACTGCTGAAGGCATTCGCGGCTCAAGGCCTGCAAGTCTTGTTCGTCGTCGGAACGGATCAACTCGTCGGGGCGTTCAATCTCACACTCAAGTGGGTGACTTTTGCCGGTACCACGCTGATCAATCAGCAGAATATCGCGCTTTTCGCGCACCGCTTTAAACATCCGCGCTATCATTGGTGCCAACTCAGTCGCAGCCTGCCCGGGGCCACCAGCCAAAATCAACATAGGGTCGGGTTGTGCTCCTTCCTGCACGGCCGGCAGCACCGCATAATGAATACCTATATGTCTGCCCTCAGGCTGCTCATAATTCTCAGGCACTGACACCACACCGCAGCGCAGCTGTTCCTGTACACCGGGCAAATAACAACTTGCAGCTTCAGTGGTCTCTGTCTGCGCCTGGCTGACTTGCGGGAGTATTCCCAGCAACAGTAGCGATAATACCATCCATTGTTTCATAGCGATTCCGTTTATAGACGTAACGAGCCTATTGTCGTAGAGAACAGGGGAGAATTACAAGGTAAGTGTCTGATTGAATTGTTAGAAGATGTAAAAAAACCCGCAAAACAGTTTGCGGGTTTTCAATAAGGACGAAATCTATTTTTAGTTACAGACCCGCGCGTTCTTTAATCGCTGAAGCAATTGCGCTGCCGCCGTGACCATTAGCCTGAGCCCATTCATAATCGCCGGAGCTTTTTAACTCATCGACGGAAAGACGTCCAACAATGAATTCGCCAATATCTTGTGAACCGTTTGCCATAGCAAACTGCAGTAAGCTTTGACCATTACACTTAATGCCGGTGTAGATATCGCGTACGCGGACACGAGAATCGCGCAATTTTTTACGCATACGCATAGTGTCATCACCCTGTACGTATGTGCACAAGCTTAAGGCTAATTCATTGGCTTCTGCGCTTTTTGAAAAAGTTGCGCCTGTTGCTGCAACTGCAGCCATCACGGCTCCTAATACAATCGCTTTCATCTAAAACCCCATCACAAGATTGCTCAAAAATTCATCACAATGATACTACGAACTCAAGCCCTCTGCAATGGGCTAAAATTGCTGTAAGTATCTGATTTTATAACTTCTTATTAACTTACCTTATCGAAAATAAGCGTACTAAAGTTATGTGAGTTACGCTCATCGGCGGCAAATTTTTGCCGCTCTACCTCTTGCCAGTCGGCGACTTGGTAATAGTCAGGAAAGTAGGTATCGCCGTCAACATTTAGGTCAATTTTAGTAACATATAAACGGTCTGCCAGGGCTAAAAAACTTTCATAAATTTTTCCGCCGCCTATAACCATGAGTTCATCAACAGGGCCTGCCGCCGCTATGGCTTGTTGCACTCCTGACACCCAAATGACCTGACTGTCCTCATTTTCCGAACAATTCGTTCGATGACTTAGAACGATATTTTTTCGTCCGGGCAACGCACGCCCAATTGATTCAAAGGTGCGCCGACCCATAACAATTGGCTTACCTAAGGTAATTTTTTTGAAGTACTGCAGCTCATCAGGAAGATGCCATGGCATTTTATTGTCTTTTCCAATGACCCGATTATCTGCCATTGCCACTACAAGCGAGATCTTCATTCGACCATATCCTTCGTTCGTAACCTGACGTTTACGTCAGGATCCATATCTCACCTGACATGAATGTCAGGCTACTTCTGATAAATCACTTCAACATCATGATCATCATCGTCGTCATCATCTTCATCATCGAGTTCTTGTTCGAGAACTTCTTCGTGGTAGGAGTCCCACATAAACTCCACTGGGTCTGCTTCTTCATGTTGTTCAGTACTCGGCGCAGGGAGAGTTTCCAGATAGGCTATTATTTCCCGACAAAGATCATCACTACCACGGCCTTCTAAAGCCGCAATCTGAAATACCGGACCCTCCCAGTTAAGTGCTTTAACCAGCTCATCGACTTTTTCCTGAACGTCTTCGTTAAATAGCAAATCGACTTTATTAATAACCAGCCAACGCGGTTTTTCTACCAGTTTCGGACTGTATTTTTCCAGTTCGCTGATGATAATACGCGCCTGCTCGGCAGGATCAGTTTCATCAAACGGCGCTAAATCAACTAAGTGCAACAATAAGCGGCAACGCTCTAAGTGCTTCAGAAATTGTATGCCAAGCCCCGCACCTTCGGCCGCACCTTCAATAAGCCCCGGGATATCAGCAATAACAAAGCTTTGATGCGGCGCAGGACGCACCACACCTAAATTAGGTATTAACGTAGTAAACGGATAATCAGCAACTTTTGGCCGCGCAGCAGATACAGAACGAATGAATGTTGATTTTCCGGCATTTGGCATACCCAGCAGACCCACGTCCGCTAACAGCATAAGTTCCAGTTTCAACGGCCGAACTTCGCCCGGTGTACCATCGGTTTTCTGCCGTGGTGCGCGGTTAATACTGCTTTTAAAACGCGTATTACCTAAACCGTGGAAGCCGCCTTTAGCTACCATTAAACGCTGACCGTGTTGTGTCAGATCGCCAAGAACCTCGCCAGTGTCGACATCGGTAGCACGCGTACCCGGAGGAACAGGCAACACGATATCTTTACCGCGCCTACCGGTGCAGTTTTTGCCCATACCGTTTTGTCCGCGTTCAGCTTTATGAAAACGTTCAAAACGATAGTCAATCAGGGTATTCAGATTCTCATCGGCCTGTAAATAGACGTCACCGCCATCACCCCCATCGCCGCCGTCGGGGCCGCCTTTGGGAATGTATTTTTCGCGGCGGAAACCGATACAACCATTACCACCGTCACCCGCGTCTACGCGAATTTCTACTTCATCAACGAATTTCATCGCAATCTGCTACTTATCACTTATAGAGTACTGTGCAAAATTCTAGCACATATGAAAAAGCCCCGCCGTAAGGCAGGGCTTTCAGAACCGAAACTTTTCAGTTTATGTTTACGTTATTAGTCAGTAATAACACTCACAAATTTACGGTTTTTGCTGCCCTTCACTTCAAAAGACACTTTGCCTTCTGAGGTTGCAAACAATGTGTGGTCTTTACCAATACCGACATTAGTTCCAGCGTGGAACCTAGTACCACGTTGACGAACCAGGATGTTGCCTGCCAATACAGACTCACCACCGAAGCGCTTAACACCGAGACGTTTACTCTCTGAGTCGCGACCGTTTTTAGTAGAACCACCAGCCTTTTTATGTGCCATGTCGTTACTCCTTAATTAGCTGTTGATACCAGTGATTTTCACTTCTGTGAACCACTGACGATGGCCTTGTTGACGACGAGAATGCTTACGTCGACGGAACTTGACGATTTTAACTTTATCGCCACGACCGTGATCAATCACTTCCGCTTTCACTTTACCACCGGATACGAACGGAGCACCGATGTTTGCATCGTTGCCGTCAGAAACCATCAAAACCTGGTCGAATTCAACTACATCACCGGTAGCTGCTTCCAGTTTTTCCAGGCGGACGATTTGGCCTTCAGACACACGGTGCTGCTTACCGCCACTTTGGAATACTGCGTACATATTATTCTCCACAACCCTATTGGGCATCCAAATTCAAATCAGGCCGCGAATTGTACGTAATCCAATCAGCGATCGCAACCCTTAATTTGAACTTAAAGCCACCGCCACATAACCCGGTTTGAGTTTCCGAGCGGTTATAAATAGTGTACCATCTGTTTTCCGTTAAATTTTGTAAATAAACAGATATCTATGATGGATATGCAGTCCATTAACGCATTAGCCAAAGATGATATGCTTGGTGTTAATGCCTTAATAGGTGAACAACTTCAGTCCGATGTTGCCCTAATTAACCAGTTAGGTCTTTATATTGTCAATAGTGGCGGTAAACGCTTACGTCCGCTGCTTGCCATATTAGCTTGTCGGGCTTTGGGTTATAGCGGCAACGATCATCGTAAACTTGCTACGATCATTGAGTTTATTCATACCGCGACACTGTTGCACGATGATGTCGTTGACGAGTCAGAATTGCGCCGCGGACGTAAAACCGCTAATGCGGTGTTTGGCAATGAAGCCAGCGTATTAGTGGGCGACTTCCTTTATACCCGCGCTTTCCAGTTAATGGTCGATTTAGATTCCCTGCGGATATTACGTATTTTAGCGGATGCCACCAATATTATTTCTGAAGGCGAAGTGTTGCAGTTAATGAACTGTAATGACCCGGATACCTCAGAGGCCAGCTACTTCAATGTGATATACGGTAAAACCGCGAAACTGTTTGAGGCGGCAACTGAACTGGCCGGCGTGTTAACCGGGCAGGACAAGAAAGTGACTCAGCAACTGGCCGATTATGGTCGCTACCTGGGTACCGCGTTTCAGTTAGTAGATGACCTACTCGATTACACCGCAAACAGCGATTCTATGGGTAAAAATGCCGGTGATGACTTAGCCGAAGGTAAGCCAACGCTGCCATTGTTATATGCCATGTGGCACGGCAACGACACTGAACAACCGTTAATCCGTGAAGCTATTGAGCAAGGCGACGGACGTGAGCACTTACAAACCGTGCTGAGCGCTATGGAGCGCACCGGCGCGTTGCAATATACCCGCGACAAAGCTTTAGAAGCTTCTGAACAAGCACGAGAATCCTTAAACGAACTCCCCGACTCCGACTATAAACAAGCCCTGCTCACCCTACCCCATCTGGCCGTCGACCGGGTCGCTTAGGCGAAGGAAATGCCTTGGGGGATCGGGTTCTGTTTCGGAGGACGCCCGTGAATACATCCCTGTAGGGCTTGGGTAGCCCCATCCATGGCGCTACACACCTCCAAAACAGAACCCGATCCCCCAAGGCATTTCCAATCAACGTTGCGGCCTTCAACACTCGTAACGCTCACAAGTAAGCAACCTGCCCCTTTTTAACCATTTCCTAGCCTGATAACTAAACTTCTGGTAAATGTTCTGGGTCTAATTGTTTTATCTACATTGAGCAGTACATTCCCAGCGTTCTTCAGATATTAGGCGACATGAACTAGTACATGACTGACCTGGGCCTGCCCTTCCGTTAAAATCAATTAACCAGTAATAATTCATATACTTTTCAAAATCTGCCAAATGCTCTGAGTCACGGATGTTATATACGCCCCCAGGGCTTGAGTTTGATTTTGTTGCAATATCATTACCACCTTCATCAACACCTTTATTAACGATAAAAGTTTTTGAATCAACATCGTACTCAGCAATAACATAGGAGCCATCAGCAAATTCTATCGTGGGAGTGAAAGTTAAAATGCTTAAGTCTGCGTGTATATTTACTCCTTGCCCAAAAGATATATCAATGGCATTTACGGTGTCATTCCATGATTCACTAAACTTCATATAGTTAGGGTATAGTATCGTGAGCCGATCATATGTTTGTCTACGCAAAGACGAGTTTGACATGAAGTCGTAAGCATTTATCGGGTCATAATCAGCAGTTGTGTACTGCATATTCTTAACTACATTCTGGGACACAGAGTCAAAATCAATATGTTCAAATTTAATATTGTCAGAATTAAAATCACTCTTCACATCATTAATATATTTTTCTTTATAGGACACAGTCTCAGAGAATGTTCTTTTTATCTCTTCAGGAACTGGAATCGGGGTTGCAGTAAAAACATCGATATTATCCTCAATTACAGACTTTCTTATGCTGTAAGCAGATACACTTGCTTTTATAGAGTCAACAACTACAACCGTAGCACCATTCACCATAATGCTTTCTGCAGTTCGCCGTGACTGAAAATCAGAGCAATCATTACAAGACTTAACAATAGTAGATGCTTGTGACGAAAAGCTCATGAGTACAATAAAACAGCCCCAAAATATCCTAGCCATTTCTCCATCCTCTTCACATGCCGTAGTACTAAAAACACCGTTTGGTAACTCTAAGATACTAGCGTACTTAATTGACCAAATCTATATGTTAATTAATTGTATGACGAAAAATAAAGAACAAACCTAAGGTTCCCTCCACCTAGCTTTCAGATTAACGCCTTTCCAAAAAAAAGGCATGTAATTGGCATAACGATTACACGCTATATCCAATGATCTGTGTCGATTGAAATACTTAAGCGCAAGTCTAGAAAAAATGCCGAGGAGTATTGGCGAAAAGCCTTTGCAGGTTATCTGGAGATAGCCTGATGTTCACATCAGGTGAGATGTGCAAATTACCAACCGAAGAGCAAACCTGACGTAAACGTCAGGCTACGCGTCTTTCGGAAGGTAACCTGCAATGGCCAGCCAATGCTGGCCTGCCCCAATATTTTCAGAGGCGGATTGCTGAAGGCTTAGTTGGCGAAGTCGATGCCGGTCTGGATGTCGCCTTTCAGGCCTTCCAGCATGTCGTCCATACATTTTTGTTCAAATGTACTTAACTTGCCATAAGACAGAACTTCTTCAGCCCCATTTTTGCCTAAACGTACTGGCTGCGCAAAGAACTTAGCGTTATCGCCAGGGCCTTCTACGTAGGTGCACTCAACCGTGTCCTGGCCTTGTAAGCCTTTTAGCAGTGACAAGCAAAAGCGTGCTGCTGCCTGACCCATAGAAAGGGTTGCTGAACCACCGCCGGCTTTGGCTTCAACCACTTCGGTACCAGCGTTCTGGATGCGGTGAGTTAAGTCTTTAATTTCTTGCTCGGTAAACTCAACACCTTCAACCTGAGACAGCAATGGCAGAATGGTTGTGCCGCTGTGGCCGCCAATAACCGGTACATTCACGTTTTCGGGGTTTAAGCCGCGCAGTTCGCCAACAAACTGTTCTGAGCGAATAACGTCCAGTGTGGTCACACCAAACAATTTACGCTTGTCATAGCAACCTGCCTGCTTCAGTACTTCGGCAGCGATTGGAACTGTGGTGTTTACCGGGTTAGTAATGATACCAACACAAGCGTCGGGGCAGTTGTCTGCAACGCCTTGTACTAAGTTTTTAACAATGCCCGCGTTCATATTGAACAGATCAGAGCGGTCCATACCTGGCTTACGTGGGACACCAGCCGGAATTAATACGATATCGCTACCAACCAATGCTGACGCAAGGTCGTCTTTACCGAAGCCTGTGACTTTAACGTCGGTAGGAATGTGGCTCAAATCCACCGCTACACCCGGAACTACTGGCGCAACGTCATACAGCGATAATTCTGAACCGGCTGGTAATTGGGTTTTCAGAAGCAATGACAATGCCTGGCCGATACCACCGGCCGCACCTAATACGGCTACTTTCATCTCAGACTCCGTTTTTGTTGATCAATTTAAACTGCGTAAAAATGCAGAATTTAGAGCAAAACTGTACTCTTATATCGCTAAAAATACAACTTTACCGACTACGCATTCAGGGCTCGAACAGCGCCTGTGAATACAGTACACTAGTGCTTATTATAGCATGTCACCGGTATAGGGATTAAATACGATCATGGTGCAGGACACGTTACTTGAAGCTTTTAAAACTTTGCTCCGCGAAGAACGTTACGGCTCGCAGGGAGAAATCGTTAACGCATTGAAAGCCGGGGGGTTTGACAACATCAGTCAGTCAAAAGTGTCGCGCATGCTGAGCAAACAAGGGGCGGTTCGCACCCGCAATGCCAAGCAGGAAATGGTCTACTGCTTACCCCCTGATTTAGCAGTACCTTCTACCCGCGCCCCATTGAGCCAGCTTGTACTGGATATTCAGCATAATGATGTGATGGTTATTATTCGTACGAGCCCCGGAGCCGCTCAATTAATTGCCCGATTACTTGATTCCGTCGGTAAAAAGGAAGGCGTGCTGGGCACTATTGCGGGGGACGATACCATTTTTATTGCGCCACTTAAGGTTGCGGATATCGACTTCACACTGCAAAAAGTCCGGGAGTTATTTGCTACTCAGGCGGTACTGCCTTCTTCGTAGTCTGACACTTCAGAATCATGCGCCGGTATGTCTTTGTTGTTTGCCATAAAGCGTATTGAGGGGACAAAGAAACTGGAGCAGGACACTGCCTGAGAATAGTCCAGTAATGGGTCGTAAGCGCCTTGTTCGTCGGCGTAGTAACGACTCTTCAGCCACTGCACGACCTGTTTAGGCGTATGACTAAAATACATTGCCAACAGCCCTTGTTCGCGCAAATCTCCCCACGGCATATTCTGCCGTAACAGCGCAATAGGCTGCTCGTCATCACCCATTAAACGGCTTTTAGCAGCGTGCGTTACGCCTTCAATTCTGGCTTCTGACAGTCGAGCTCCGGATACCTTTTCGCGCCCCATTAATTGCTCTTGTTTTTCCGGCCCCAGGTAGTCCCAGCGGCGCAGGTCATGACGAAACTTTTGTACCAATAAATAACTGCCGTCAACAAAGTCCGTGTCGTCTTTTTCGTCTATTAATGCCACCTTGCGTTTACGCATCGCTCTGGGGTTATCCGGTGCGTCGATAAAACCGGTTAAGTCACGCCCGTCCAGATAACGGAATGAACGAATTTGTTCGACCACTTCAATGTCATAACCAAACCATTCGACTAGAGTACGCCCGGCCAGGTAGTTGGCGTCAAAACGGTCGCAGCGAACTTGAATGATAAGATCGTAGGGGTGTCTTGCCGCTTCACGGTCGCCGTCGGACAGTTCAGGAAAGGCCTGCAGATGCAGTGGCCGTTTATGCGGGTATAATACATCCCAATAATCAGCACCGATAGCGACAAAGCCGGTTAACATGCCTTCAGAAAAACGGGCGTCAAGATCGCGTAAAATGGCTGGAAAACGAGCTAACTTGCGACGCAAACTTTCAACGTCGTCGCTCATGACGTGACAAAACAATGTCAGACCATGCAGATTCGGTTCCGCGTAGACTCCTGACTGAGCTTTATCCACCCTATTCTCCCGTTTAACTGTTATTTTTGTGGGTTCGTTCTATTCGCTTTTACATTAATTAGCGTAAGAGGCATTATAGAATGCCTGTATTCGTTATGACACCGCAAGGAAAAATCATGCGTAATCTGATACTTATTTTTGGTTTGCTGGGCCTGACAGCCTGTGCAACCACAGCAAACAACCAGACTGAGCGCAACACCGCTCAGCAACAAACTCCAGCGACTGAGTTTCACCAGCTGGCTGACACTATCTGGGAAGGACTGAATAAGTCCAGTGATACCGAACTGACTGATATGTCACCAGAAGCATTAGAACAACGCTACCAACAGCGCTCGGCATGGCTTGAGCAGCTGAACGCTATTAACCTTAAAGCGCTCAGCCGGGATGATCAAATTAACCATGCCATGATCCACTACACATTAAAGAACAAAGTGGATGAATACCGCTTTAAAGCCCACTATATGCCGTTAACAGCAGAAGGCGGTTTCCATAGCTCTTTAGCTTTTATGCCTTCTTACACGTCGTTTTCATCGGCTGAAGACTATCAGAATTACATTGCCAGGATACGCTCTATTCCCCGTTATATGGAACAGCAAACACATTGGTTACGTAAAGCTATTGAAGAAGGTTATACCCAACCGGCGGCGGCTATGGCCGGATTTGAAGAGAGCATACTGGCGTATATTGTGCAAAGTGCTGAAAACAGTGTGTATTTCTCGCCGTTTTCTCAGCAACCCGATTTTATTGATAACCAACAATGGCAGCAATTGAAAGAAGATGCACTAACCGCCATTGATAACCAGGTTATGCCCGCTTACGACGACTACTTTACCTTTATGGTCACCGAATATCTGCCAAACGCTCGTGACACTATTGGTGCCAGCGAACTGCCAAATGGTAATGACTTTTACCAGAACCGTATTAAGCACTACACTACGCTGGATATGACCGCCGACGAAATCCATAAAATTGGTTTGCAGGAAGTTGCGCGTATTCACGGTGAAATGCTGGAAGCCATTGAGTCGACCGATTTTGACGGCAGCTTTGACGAGTTTGTCGAATTTTTACGGACCGACGACCAGTTTTACCCGGAAACCGCGGAAGAGTTGCTGCAATACGCCGCCTGGATAGCGAAGAAAATGGACGGCGAATTACCCAAGTTCTTTAAAACCTTGCCTCGCAAACCATACGGCATTTCACCGGTTCCTGCCGAAATTGCACCTAAGTACACCACCGGTCGCTACTCGGGCTCCAGTCGTGACGACCGCGCGGGCTTTTACTGGGTCAATACCTACGCATTGGATCGCCGTCCGTTATACCAGATGGAAGCGTTAACACTGCACGAAGCCGTACCCGGGCACCACTTACAAAATGCCATTGCGGGCGAGATGAAAGACTTACCGGAGTACCGCCAACAAACCTATATTTCTGCGTTCGGTGAAGGCTGGGGGCTGTATTCTGAGTACTTAGGCTTAGAAGCGGGCTTTTATAAAGACCCATACAGCAACTTTGGTCGCCTGAGCTACGAAATGTGGCGAGCCGCGCGTTTAGTAGTAGACACCGGTATGCATGCCAAAGGCTGGAGCCGTGAGCGCGCCATGGAATTCATGGCTAATAACACGGCATTGTCACTGCATAACGTCAAAACCGAAATTGACCGGTACATCACCTGGCCGGCACAGGCACTTTCGTACAAGCTGGGCGAACTGACTATTAAGCGTTTACGCGCTGAAGCTGAGCAACAGTTGGGTGATAAGTTCGACATACGTGAGTTCCACGATGCGCTACTTGAAAACGGCAGCGTGCCACTGAAAGTACTGGAACAACACATCAACGACTGGATAGCTGAACAGAAATAAAACAGAAGCCCCGCTATCAGGAAGACGCCTGCAAGTACATCCCTGTAAGGCTTGACTGGCGCCATCCTTGGCGCCAGACACTTCCTGATAGCGGGGCTTCTATTTGTTTATTTCTATCATTTTCAGGTCATCTATGGCCTTCGACACTCCGCCACAGAAGTACTCAACACTCATAACGCTTATAAGTGAACAACCTGCCCTATCGACTTACGCACACACGGCTGACCAACACAGAACAATGACGTATCAGTTTATGACGGAAAGATCTCACCTGATGCAATAGCATCAGGCTACCAAATTGTTATTTGGTAGAGCAGTTCCTGGATGTTTTGCTTCTGCCGCAAGAAAGCCATGACATAGCTCGTCCGGTCTTCCTCATTTAAACGAAATAAGAGCTTATAGTTATCCACTAGCACGACTCGATAGTCGGTGATACCCAGCGTTTCAAGCTCATGGGAAATGGGGAATTGCAAAGGGTTATCGCCGAATTTATTGGTGGCGAAATCAAGAAGTTGATGACCTAATCTAATAGCCTCTTTTTCACCAAGAAAAGCTTCCATATAGCGGGTTAAAGTGGCCAGTGTTTTATAACTGAGCTCGGTAAAATGAACATCGTAGTTCATAACTGAAGACTAAAGCTCAAACTTTTTTGTAATGAGTTCACGCGCTAACCTTTCTTTAGCTTCGCTAAGGGATAGCAAGTTTTGATTGCGAACATCTCTTTCAGCCAGATTCACCAGTTTAAGTGTCGCAATAGCTTCGTCCCGTTGCCGGGCACTTGCTTCCGATTCGATACGGTAGACAGGTTTGCCGCCTTGAGTGACCACAATAGGCTCCTCCACATCCAGCGATGCTGCATTTTGCTTAATGTAACTGATGGTTTTTATTTGCATGATTCTCTCCCGGCTGAACAGTCTAAATATAGACCACTAATAGACCACAGACAAGTTAAGTATCGTATCTGATGTGAACATCAAGCTGCTACAAACTGGGCACAAAAAAACCGCCGAAGCGGTTTTGGAGACATTAATGTGGGTAATGAGTGCGTTCAAGGGTTGCGAGGACTCTTAACGAGGTGTGCAGCGCCATGGATGGCGCTGCCCAAGCCCTACAGGGATGTATTTACGGGCGTCCTCGTAAAGAGTCCTTGCAACCTAAGCACTCACTCACTAAGCCACGTTAATGGTTGGGATGATGTTTTCCTTGGCCGCTTTTTCGGCGTCGCGGAAGGCATCCATTTGGTCAAAGTTCAGGTATTTATAAACTTCGCCAGCCATTGAGTTAATGTCTTGTGCATACTTAAGGTACTCTTCCGGGGTTGGCAGGCGACCGACGATAGCACCGACAGCCGCTAATTCAGCGGAAGTCAGGTAAACGTTGGCACCATCACCTAAGCGGTTCGGGAAGTTACGCGTTGAGGTAGACAATACCGTTGCGCCCGGTTCAACCCGTGCCTGGTTACCCATACACAGTGAGCAACCCGGCATTTCCGTACGAACGTCATTACGCTCATAAATCTCGTAGTAACCTTCGGCTTCCAGTTGCGCTTTGTCCATTTTCGTTGGTGGTGCAATCCACAAACGGGTATTCAATGGGTCAGAGTTTTTCTCTAACAGTTTACCCGCTGCACGGAAATGACCAATATTGGTCATGCACGAACCGATAAACACTTCGTCAACGTTATCGCCGGCCACTTCGCTCAGGAACTTAGCGTCGTCCGGGTCGTTCGGGCAACACACAATCGGCTCTTTAATATCGTTCAGGTCAATTTCAATAACCGTAGAGTAATCGGCGTTTTTGTCCGCACGAGTCAGCTGCGGGTTCTCTAACCAGTCTTCCATCTTACGGGCGCGACGTTCCAGCGTACGTGTATCGCCATAGCCTTCGTTGATCATCCAACGCAACATAGTGATGTTAGAACGCAGGTACTCAGCAACAGAGTCTTCTGACAGGTCAATGGTACAACCGGCAGCGGAACGCTCAGCAGAAGCGTCAGACAATTCAAAGGCCTGTTCAACAGTCAGGTGATCCAGACCTTCAATTTCTAAGATACGACCCGAGAAGATGTTCTTTTTGCCGCGCTTATCGACGGTCAGGTGACCTTCTTTGATAGCGAACGCAGGAATAGCATGTACTAAGTCACGCAGGGTAATACCCGGCTGCATTTCACCTTTGAAACGCACCAGTACTGACTCTGGCATATCCAGTGGCATAACACCGGTGGCTGCTGCGAAAGCAACCAAGCCAGAGCCTGCCGGGAACGAGATGCCCAGAGGGAAACGCGTATGCGAGTCACCGCCGGTACCAACAGTATCTGGCAATAACATACGGTTCAGCCAGCTGTGGATGATACCGTCGCCCGGACGTAAGCTGACACCGCCACGGTTCATGATGAAGTCGGGCAATGAGTGCTGAGTTTCAACGTCAACCGGTTTAGGATATGCCGCCGTGTGACAGAACGACTGCATGACCAGGTCAGAGTTAAAGCCAAGGCAAGCCAGGTCTTTTAGCTCGTCACGGGTCATAGGCCCGGTGGTGTCCTGAGAACCCACGGTAGTCATCTTAGGTTCGCAATAGGCACCCGGACGAACACCGTCCATACCACAAGCTTTACCCACCAGTTTCTGCGCCAGCGAGAAACCTTTACCGCTGTCGGCGGGTTGCTCTGGCTTACGGAACAAGTCTGATGGACCCATGCCCAGAGATTCACGCGCTTTTTCAGTCAGGCCACGACCAATGATCAGGTTAATACGGCCACCGGCGCGTACTTCATCTAAAATCACGCGAGAAGCATAATCGTATTCGGCAACGACTTCGCCCGCTTCATTTTCGATTTTGCCTTCGTATGGGTAGATAGTCAGCACATCACCCATGTTCATTTTTTCAACGTCGGCTTCAAACACCAACGCGCCTGCATCTTTCATGGTGTTGAAGAAAATCGGCGCGACTTTAGAACCAATACAGATACCGCCGGCACGTTTGTTGGGCGTGCCCGGCATGTCTTCACCAATGTTCCATAATACGGAATTGGTCGCCGATTTACGTGAAGAACCGGTACCTACCACGTCGCCAACGAAGGCAACCGGGTGACCCTTTTCTTTCAGCTCTTCAATCTGTTTGCCTGCATCGGTAATGCCTTCGCGTGGCATTTTAAACATCGCTTTAGCGTGCAGAGGAATGTCCGGACGAGACCAGGCATCTGGTGCCGGTGACAAGTCGTCGGTGTTGGTTTCGCCGGTCACTTTGAAGACAGTCGCTTTAATGGACTGAGCCAGCTCGTCACTGTTGGTAAACCATTCCGCGTTTGCCCAGGATTCAACGACTTGTTTGGCCAGTGCGTTACCGGCTTTCATTTTCTCTTCCACGTCGTGGAAAGCATCGAACATTAAGATGGTTTCTTTCAGTTCTTTTGCCGCTAATTCAGCCAGCTGAGAATCGTCCAGCAATTCCACTAAAGTAACGATGTTGTAGCCACCGTGCATGTTACCCAGTAATTTTACGGCGTATTCTTTACTGATAACCGGACTTTCGATTTCGCCCTTAACAACGGCGCTTAAAAAGCCTGCTTTAACATAGGCGGCTTCATCCACACCTGGCGGTACACGCTCGGCCAGCAGCTCAACCAGAGAATCTTCCTCGCCCGCTGGGGGATTTTTCAGTAGCTCTACTAAATCGGCGACTTGTTCGGCGTTTAATGGTTTCGGAGGGATGCCTTCTGCGGCGCGCTCTTCTACGTGCTGACGGTATTCTTTAAGCACTGATATTACCTCTCATTTGCTTGCATGAATTCTAGACGGTTCACTAGTGCGGCGCATTATACGGATTTTGGTGCTAAATTCCCATGACACAGGGCTATAAATCAGATAATTCAGGGTATAAGCGGAGTGAATACGCGCCCGTTATGGGCGCGGTACTCGTTGGACTATGGCGTACATTATCGGTACGACAAATAAAGTCAGTACGGTGGCAAATCCAAGACCGAACATAATTACGGTTGCCATGCTGGCAAAGAAGTCATCGAACAACAGTGGGATCATACCTAAAATAGTGGTTGCCGCTGCCATTCCCACTGGGCGCACACGACTCACCGCTGCATCACTTAAAGCTTGAACCGCCTCTTTACCGGAGTCCAGTTCAACATTAACCTGTTCCAGCAATACCACGCCGTTTTTAATCAGCATGCCCGATAAACTGAGGAAACCGAGCAAGGCCATAAAGCCAAAAGGTTTATCCAACAATAATAGCCCGACGGTTACGCCAATAATAGAAAGCGGAACCGTAGTCCACAAAACGGCGGCCTGTCGAATGCTGTTGAACAACAACACGGTAATAATAAACATCGCCAGGAAACCCATCGGCAAGGCACCAAATAGCGCACTTTGTGCTTTACCGGAAGCCTCATGCTCACCGCCCCAGGTTAATTCGTAACCCAAAGGTAATTCAATAGCTTCCAGCTTAGGCCTGACACGTTCAAAAACCTGCGCAGCAGTTTCATCACTGAGCAGGTCGTGATCGGCCATGACAGTGAGTGTTCGCTTACGGTCACGGCGAAGTATTAAAGGGTCTTCCCAGGTTACATCAACCGAGCGTGCTACCTGCGCCAGCGGCACAAAGCGGTCAAATACCGGACTGTAAATTTGCAACTCTTGCCAGTTATCTAAGTCCACCCGCTCTGCGGCCGGAGCTCGCTGCACAATGGGCAGTAAGTCGGTGCCATCCCGATAAACGCCAATTTGTCGACCGACAAAGTTCGCCAGCAGCAAGTTGTTTACATCTGCTTTGGTGATACCCGCGCGCCGACCTGCAGCTTCATCGTATTGCGGACGCAATAGTTTGGTTCGTGTACGCCAGTCGGAGCGAATATTTACCGCACCTTTATCTTCAGCAAGTATGGCCTGGGCTTTTTGACTGAGTTGACGCAATGTATCAATATCCGGCCCCGAGAAACGCGCTTCAATTTTAGCCGGTGTTGCCGGACCAATTTCCACCCGTATCAGTTTATCTTCAATGTCCGGATGTTGTTCGCGAATACGCTGCCGAATGTCTTTCATTAACGTATCCATAGTGTCTTTGTCTTCTACCCGCACTAACAGCTGAGCGTAGCTTTCATAGCTTTTTTCAACCAGGTACGTCAGGGTGAAACGCGGGGCTCCCCGACCAACGGTGGTTGCCACTGAGGTGACTTCGCTTTTCTCCAGCAAATAGTTTTCTAAGCGCTTTGAATCCTGTTCGGTATGACGAATATCGGTTCCCTGCGGGTACCATAGGTCAACATAAAACAATGGTGTTGTCGATGGCGGGAAGAATGCCTGCTTCGCTTGCCCGAATCCAATAACGGCAGCCACCAGCATCGCCACCATGACGACCATACTGATAATACGATGACTCAAGCACACCGATAGCGCTTTTTTGTACCCCCGGTAAACCGGGTGAGAAAAGACATCGCCTTCATTATTACCAATGTCTTTAGACGAATACAAACGGTCGGCCAAAAACGGAATAAGCGTTAACGCTGTCACCCAGCTTAGTAACAACGAAATGAGCAATACCCAGAATAAACTGCCGGCAAACTCACCAGTCGCATCGGATGACAAGCCTATGGGGGCAAAAGCGATAATGCCGATAACGGTTGCACCCAGCAGCGGCCACTGATTTTGCTTCACCACGCTAACTGCGGCGTCCACTTTACTCATGCCTCGCCGCATGCCGACCATAATGCCATCAGCAATCACAATGGCGTTATCCACCAGCATACCCAAAGAAATAATCAGCGCGCCCAGCGAAACACGCTGCAGGTTGATATCACCTATACGCATGAAGATAAAAGTGCCCAGAACAGTCAGCAATAGCACGGTGCCAATAAGCAGACCGCTGCGAAAGCCCATAGTCAACAACAGCGCAATAATGACAATGGCTACCGCTTCAACCAAATTCAGCAGAAAGTCATTCACCGAGCCTTCAACCTGATGCGGTTGATCGTAAATACGCTCAACCGACATTCCTAAGGGCTTCGCATATGCCAGTTCGTCCATTCGTTTTTGCAGGCGTTCACCCACTTCTACCACATTGACGTTATCTGCAAACGACAGCGCCAGCCATAACGAAGCCTTTCCGTTATAGCGCACCACATGATCCGGAATGTCTTTCGTTTCGCGATAGATAGTCGCCACGTCGCTCAAATAAATACGCTGATTGGCGCCGGGGTTACTAATAACCAGTTTGGCCATGTCCTCGACAGTAGCGAACTCACCACTGGTAGCAATGCGCAAGGCTTCCTGTTCGACCGTTACCCGTCCGGCGTTTGCTATAGCGTTTTGTGTTTGCAGTAACTGAGCAATGCGACCGGGAGCCATACCAACGTTAGCCAGACGTGAGCGTGATACCTCAACCACGACCTGCTCTTGCTGCTCTCCGGCCAATGTCACTTTGCCAACACCGTCAACCAACACCAGTTCACGACGCAAAAAATCAGCGTAATGTTCTATGTCTTTATACGAATAGTCTGGCCCGGTAATGGCCATCATAACGCCGTACACATCGGCAAAATCGTCGCGAATAATAGGTTCACTGGTCCCCGGAGGAAGCTGAGGTTTAGTGTCGTTAATTTTGCGCCGCAGTTCATCCCATATTTGATGCAAATGCTCAGACCGATAAGTGCTTTTCATCTCGACCGTTATTTGTGACAAACCCGGCTTAGAAATGGATTTTACGTTATCGACGTAGCTGAGTTCCTGAATAGCGTTTTCCAATCGATAAGTAACTTCTTCTTCCACCTGAAGCGCCGAGGCTCCCGCATATGGCGTGATCACCATCGCCTGTTTAATGGTGAATTTAGGATCTTCCAGACGTCCAAGCTGAGACAACGCAACCAGGCCGCCAATGAGCAGAATAAGGAAAAACATCCAGCTGGTGGTTTTTCGCTCCATGCTGTACTGAGCTATATTCATTACAGACCCCGTTCACGTTGCCATTTACGGACTTGCTGATTGTCTTTCAACTGGTGAACACCGGCTATCACTATGATTTCGCCCTCTTCCAGCCCTTCGATTACCGTCAGGCCATCGTTGGTCATTGGTCCGGTATTCACTTTGCGCTTCTGCACCCGCATGTCGTCATTCACGACCCAGACGTAAGACGTGTTACTGGTTTCAGTAAAGACCGCTTGTGCCGGTATCACCATCCCTATTTGAGAAGAGCGCAGTACCTGATTAATATCGACAATAACAGTTGCCGTCATACCCGGCAGAACATTAAGGTTTTGCGGCTTTGGCAAAGTAAACACGACTTCATAAGAGTTAGTGGCGCCGTCGGACTGCGAATCCCATTCTTTAAGATGAGCTGGATAAGTAAACTCCGGAGCCGCATCAAAACGAACTTCGGGCTGGTAGTCAGTTTGCTTTTTTACTTTAGCAAAAAGCTTTTCCGGCACATTAATGCTGATATCAATCGCGTTGCTAATTTGTAGGGTGACAATTGGTTGCTTAGCCTGCACGTTTTCGTAGGGTTCTACGGCTAGGTTAGCAACCACACCATCAAACGGCGCCGTTAATTTTGTATAGCGCAGGTTGGCTTTTGCGGTTTCATAGTTGGATTTAGCCACCGCCCGTTCGGATTCAACTTGATCGAACTGTCCTTCGGACATAACGCCCTGATTGACCAGAACTTTATTTCGTTCGTACTGCGATGAGGCCAGCTCATACTGAGCTTTAGCCTGGTCCACAGCCAGTTGATAATCGGTTGGATCCAGTTTAGCTATGAGTTCGCCCTGCTTTACTTCGGTACCCGGGCGAGCCGCTAACTCCACAATTTCGCCGGCTACCCTGAACGTCAGCTGCGCAACTTTAGCGGCTTCAACAACCGCCGGGAATTCACGCAGACGAGGACCCTTGGCTTCGCTGACCTGCATCAGGCGTGCCGGCCTGGCTTGCTGTTCAAGGTCATTAACCTCAGTTTGCTCGCTGCAGCCCGCTAAAACGCCCAGAGCAACGACCGTGTAAATGTTGAGTAACCAACGCATGGCTTAAGTTCCGATATTTTTCCGAGAAATTTTATTAAACTAAGTTTACCGCAAGTACAGTTATAGTTATATTGAATTAAAATTAAAAAGAGCATCAGTTAAGCTTAATGAATTTATCCCACCTGCAAATGATGATCACCGTTGCTCAGGTTGGTAGCCTGCAGAAAACCGCCGAGCAACTGAATCGCACTCAATCAGCGGTTAGCATGGCCTTAAAAAAGCTGGAGGAAAATGCCGGTTTTGCCTTGTTTAACCGCGATGGTTACCGGCTGGAACTGACCGAGCAGGGCCGGCACTTTTTACGCCAAGCGGAGGAAGTGGTGCGCCAGCAGCAGCGCCTGCAGTCGCTCGCAACCCAGTTGAAACATGGCGCCGAGCCGTTATTGACCCTGTGTTATGACCATACCTGTGACAGCAAGCTTTGGGTACCCAGCATTCAGCATATTCAGCAGCAATACCCCGCCACTGAACTGCACGTGGATGGAGAATCGCAACTGCGCGCTTTAAAGCGTATTGATAACGGTACCGCCGACTTAGCGCTTTGCCCCTGGCTGCCGCTGTTTCGTCAGTACGGTGACTTTGAAACTTTGCCCGTAGCGCCGTTTGAACTCACTGTTGCCATGTCAGCGGAGTTAATGAACCAGTTTGGCCGTACGCCAAAAAGCCGTCAGGATTTATTAGAGCTGCCGATGCTGGTACCGCAGAACCTGGAAATTGGTATTAACCTGGATTCGGTACTGCGCCTGCCCAGTCAACAGCGTATACGGGTAAATGAAGTCAATACTCAGTTTGAGTTACTGATGGCCGGTTTTGGCTGGGGTATTATTCCTAAGCACATTGCCAATACAGCGTTGGAGCAAGGCAAGCTGGTTGAAATCATCATTCCCGGGTTCATCCAGCAAGTACACCTGGAAATTCACTTAGTGCGCTCCGCCAACAGAACCCTCGGCCCGGCTGCTAATGCTATTTGGGAAAGTTTTGCCTGACGTTCACGTCAGGTGGGGTGGTGGATGCCGAGCGCTGGAGGCTGCAGTGAACCATTGCGGAGGACGCCCGTGAATACATCCCGGGTAAGGTTTTTAACTTTTCAACATGGTCACGCTGCGCCTTTAGCCACTATTTGGTGTCGCTGCTGGTAGTTCTGCAGGTGCTTGTGGGTATTCTCAATCATGACAATAGCGGCGTCTACCAGCGCACCAATAGCAATGGCACTCCCCCCAAGACTTATAATATTGGCGCATAGAGGCTGTAAAGTTTATCACCTTTTTCCACCCAATGACCTTCAACATCAGCAGCGGCTCTTCAACCCAGTCTTCAGCCCAGCTATGAATATGCCGTTGAGCGGACTCCTGCCAACGAACCTGGGCCATGAGTTGGGGCTGCAAATCTTTTCGCTGAACCGAAGCTGTAGTTACCCGGATAGCCTGTTGACTCGACTGTGGCACGGTAAAGCTTTTTTCACTCTCAGCTTGATGCTCTGAATGATTGTGTTCCTGAGCCAAAGATAAAAATGGGATCAGGATAAATACAGCTATCCAATAACGCATGGGTATTTCCTCGAAAACGGTTTAAGACGTAAAAACTAGACTTAAACAGCGTGTTTCGGCGGACGTATCAGCGTTTCTGTAATAACCGGAAGGTTTGAATAAATAGGTGCAGCAGCGTGCGTTAAGGCAGCTGGCGAGAGTTGTTTGAATGGATTCATCAGTGCCAGTTGGCCAGCACAATGTTGGTCGCACTGTTGGCAAAAAGAACTTTCGCTGTCGCAGCTTGACGGTTCCATTGGCAGATCGGCTTCATCGCAACATTCATGTTGTGACATATCATGAGAAGAAGCACTAACGGTATCGGGCATAGGCATAGGCATAGCATGCACTGCTGGTGAAGAAAAACTCCCCACCAGCAGTGCTGTAACTAATACTAAGATGACCGTTAGTGTTTTCATAGTTCCCATATTACCTGACGTGAACGTCAGGCTACGTACGTCTTTACCAGATAGTGACGCGTTTTTCAGCAGGAACAAACAGCTCGTCACCTTCTTTAACATCGAAGGCTTCGTAAAACGCCGGAACGTTCACAACGGTGCCGTTAACACGATATTGTGCTGGTGAGTGCGGATCGCTCATAACTTGCTCACGAACCGCGTCTTCACGATACTTACCGCGCCATACCTGTGCCCAGCCAATAAACACACGCTGCTCACCGGTGAAACCATCCAGAACTGGCGCTTTTTCACCATCTAGCGACATTTTGTAAGCTTCGTACGCAATAGTCAGACCGGCAAGATCACCGATATTTTCGCCCAGGGTCAGGTCGCCATTCACATTCAGACCTTCAATAGGTTCATATTGACTGTATTGCTCAGACAGCCCTTGAGCGCGCTTTTCAAACGCTTCACGGTCAGCGTCTGTCCACCAGCTTTTCAGGTTACCGTCGCCGTCGTATTTAGAGCCCTGGTCGTCAAAACCGTGCCCCATTTCGTGACCAATTACCGCACCAATACCACCGTAGTTCACCGCCATTTCTGCGTCCATATCAAAGAACGGAGGTTGTAAAATACCCGCCGGGAATACGATTTCATTACGTACCGGGCTGTAATAAGCGTTAACTGTTTGTGGCGTCATGCCCCAGTCTTCTTCGTCTACCGGACCACCAATTTTGGCAATTTCTTCTTGATAATTAAATTCGGCATAGGCTTTGTAGTTAGCGACTAAATCGGTTGCCGAGATCTGTAGCTCGCTGTAATCACGCCATTTGCTCGGGTAACCCACTTTCGGATCAAATTTCTCCAGCTTCTCCAGCGCTTTTTCTTTAGTCTCTGCCGTCATCCATTCTAAGTTACGGATAGACTGACCATAAGCGTCGCGTAGGTTTTCGATCAAGATTTCCATTTTCGCTTTGGCTTCTGGCGGGAAGTATTCTTTTACGTAAACCTGACCCAGTACTTCACCCAGAACACTGTTGGTTGCATCAACCGCGCGCTTCCAGCGAGGTTCCTGCTCTGGTGTACCGCGCAGGGTTTTACCATAAAAATCAAAGCGACGCTTGCTGATATCTTCACTCAGTGCAGAGGCATATTCGTTGACCAGACGGAAGCTCAAATAGTCTTTCCACGCCTGCACGTCTACTTCATTGAACAGTTCACCAAAGTCTTCAAAGTAAGACGGCTGACGAATAATCATTTCTTCAACACCAGATAACTCAGAGGTGTCAATAAAGCGTTTAAAGTCGAAGCTTTCCAGCATGTCGGCTACTTCGTCTGCTGATTTTTTATTGTAAGTTTTATCAGCGTTACGACTCTCTACACGACTCCACTGAACTTCAGCCAGTTGAGTTTCCAATTTCAGAATTCGCTGTGCAGCGTCATCAGCGTCTTCAACACCGACCATACCGAGAATATCTTGCGCGTATTCTACGTAGGCATCGCGAAATTCTTCGAATTTTTCATCGTCTTTCAGGTAGTAATCACGGTCAGGCAAACCTAAGCCTGATTGAGAAATGTACATAGCGTTAGTTTGTGGATTTTTCGCATCCGGATAGACATAGAAACCAAATGGAATGGATACGCCACCACGGAACATCCGCGCCATGTGCTCAGCTACCGAGTCATGATCTTCTAATGCCTGAATGGCTGCTAAGTCATTAGCAATTGGCTTTGCACCAAGTTCGTTCAGTGTTTCAACATCCATAAAGGCATTGAAAAAGTCGCCAATTTTGCGCTCATTTGTGCCCGGCTCCGGGTTCTTTGCGGCTGCTTTTTCAATAATGTCGCGTAAACGTTTTTGGTTTTGTTGGCGCAAGTCAAAAAACGAGCCAACCGATGAACGGTCAGAAGGAATTTCGGCTTCATCAATCCAGGTACCATTTACGTAACGGAATAAGTCATTCTGCGGTTTAACGCTGTGATCAAAGTTTTCCAGTACAACACCAGAGCCCAGTTCTTGTTTTGCTTCTTCAGCCGGCTGGGTTTGTTGCTTAGATTCTTGCTGCTGCGGTGAGCATGCACCCAGCGTTAATACCATAGAAACGCCAAGCGCTACAGCGGTCAATTTTTTCATTGGTCGTTACCTTTTCTTTAGTGTCTATTATTTTAACCTCCCTAAACTAGCGCATTGTGAAATTCAGCGCAAAAAAAACGACCACATTCACGATGAATGTGGTCGTTTTACCGATGATTTATCGTAACAAAGTGTTACTTCTTCTTTTTCGCCTTAGGATTCGGCATATCGGTAATAGAACCTTCCTGAAGTTCAGCGGCTAAGCCAACCGATTCATGCAAGGTTGGGTGCGCATGAACCGTCAGCGCGATATCTTCTGCATCACAGCCCATTTCGATGGCTAAGCAGACTTCGCCTAACAATTCGCCGGCATTGCTACCACAAATAGCACCACCGATAATGCGGTTATTTTTATCGAAGATAAGCTTAGTCATGCCCTGTTCTGCATTGGACGCAATAGCACGACCCGACGCCGACCATGGGAAAGTCACCGCATCATATTCAATACCCTGTTCTTTCGCTTCTTTCTCGGTGACACCTGCCCATGCCACTTCAGGGTCTGTGTACATGATAGAAGGAATAACTTTAGGCTCGAAGAAGTGTTTTTTACCAGAAATAACTTCCGCTGCTACATGGCCTTCGTGTACTGCTTTATGCGCCAGCATTGGCTGACCGATAATGTCACCAATGGCAAAAATATGGTCAACATTCGTGCGCAACTGACTGTCAGCTTTAATAAAGCCGCGGTCATCAACATTAACACCGGCTTTGTCTGCATCAATTTTGTTACCATTTGGCGAGCGGCCAACAGCAACTAATACCGCGTCATACTTAACCGGCTCTTTCGGTGCTTTGTCGCCTTCGAAAGTCACATAAATGCCGTCTTTTTTAGCTTCTACTTTGGTTGCTTTAGTGCTGAGCATGACATTTTCAAACTTACCTTTAATTTGCTTATTAAAGTTCTTAATAATGTCTTTATCTGCAGCAGGAGCCAATTGATCGGTCATTTCCACCACATCAACTTTAGAGCCCAGTGAACTGTATACTGTCCCCATTTCGAGAGCGATGATACCGCCACCTAAAAGCAGCATCTTTTCAGGCACTTCTTTCAGTTCTAAAGCGTCGGTAGAGTCCCAGATACGCTCATCATCGTGTGGAATAAAAGGCAGTTTAATTGCCTGAGACCCAGCCGCGATAATCGCATTGTCAAATTCAATTTCAGTTGCGCCGTCGTCACCTTCAACTTTCAAGGTGTTGCTACCGGTAAACTTACCATGGCCGTTCACGACTTTTACTTTGCGCATTTTCGACATTTGGCCAAGGCCGCCGGTTAATTGACCGACAACTTTTTCTTTATGCTTACGAATTTTATCTAAATCAATTTTTGGCTCACCAAAGTCGATACCCTCGTCCGCTAAATGTTTTGCATCTTCAATGTGCTTAGCCAAATGCAACAACGCTTTTGACGGAATACAACCCACGTTAAGACAAACACCACCTAAGGTGTCGTAACGTTCAACCAAGGTCACTTCCATGCCCAAGTCAGCGGCACGGAATGCTGACGAATAACCACCAGGACCACCGCCTAATATAACTACCTGAGTTTTAATTTTGTCGCTCATGTTAACCCCTTTTTTGTCACAGCAGGTTGAGCCACCAGCTGCGCTTAGTCAACGCTAAATGTGGCGCTATTGTAGCGCGAATTTTTTCGTATTTCCTGCCCAAATTGGTGCTTAAAGCACCAATTTGCGGATATCTCCCAGTACACCACTTAAGTAAGCGGTGAAACGCGCAGCCTCGGCACCATCAATGACACGGTGGTCATAAGACAGCGATAATGGCAGCGTCAGACGCGGTTCAAACTCTTTGCCGTTCCATTTCGGTTTCATCTCGTTACGAGAGACTCCCAAAATAGCCACGTCCGGTGCATTTACAATTGGCGTAAAGGCTGTGCCGCCAATGCCGCCAAGGCTGGAAATTGAGAAGCAACCACCCTGCATGTCAGTGGCTTTCAACTTACCGTCACGCGCTTTGGAGCTAATTTCAACCAGCTCTTCTGACAGCGCGTAAATGCCTTTTTGATCAACGTCTTTAATAACCGGAACCACCAAACCATTGGGTGTATCAACCGCAACACCAATATTCACGTACTTTTTCATGTACAGCGATTCGCCCGATTCCGACAACGACGAATTGAAGGTCGGGAATTGGCGCAGTGCTTTCGCACAGGCTTTCAGAATGAACACCAGTGGTGTGATCTTAAAGCCTAAGTCCTTCTTCTTCGCCACTTCGTTTTCCGACTTACGGAAGTTTTCCAGCTCGGTAATATCGGCTTCGTCAAATTGCGTGACATGCGGGATAGTCACCCAGTTACGATGCAGATTCGGACCTGATTTGCGTTGAATACGCGATAACTGAACCTCTTCCACTTCACCAAACTTGCTAAAATCGACCTTAGGCGGGTCTATTACCTGCAGACCACCACCACCTTGACCGGTTGCACCGGCAACGGCCTTCGGACGGGACAGTTCGTATTTTACAAATTCCTGGACATCTTCTTTAAGGATGCGGTCTTTTGGTCCGCTACCTTTAACTTGCGACAAGTCGACACCAAACTCCCGAGCCACGCGACGTACCGAAGGTGATGCATGAAGAATGCCTTCTTTACGGTCGCTGCGCTGACTGGGGTGATCAGGTACCGGCGGCTGGCGTTCGCTGCTTGGCTTGACGCTACTGCCGCTGTCTTTTTCTTTGTCCTGGTCTTTGTCATCAGAGTTTTTAGCCGGAGCCTCATCAGAGGCTGATTCTTCCTGTTTCGCTGAATCATCTTTTTCTTCTGCTTCAGCTTCATCAGCACCGCCGGATACTTTCAGCTTAGCAATGACAGAGCCCTGCGATACTTTATCGCCAACATTAACCAGCATTTCTTCAATTTCGCCGTCTTCCGGGCAAGGCACATCCATAGTCGCCTTGTCCGTTTCCAGCGTAATCAGACCATCTTCAGCAGAGACTGAATCGCCTTTGGAAACCAGAATTTCGATAATTTCGACATCTTCTTCATCACCAATATCCGGCACTGCAACGTCCATGACTTTGCTGCCACCTGACGACTTTTTCTCAGGCTCAGAAGATTCTTCCGGCTCTTCTTTCTTGTCCTCTTCCTTGTCATCATCTTTCGATTCTGATGCTTTTTCTTCGCCGTTATCGTCAGACTTCTCGTCTTTGTCTTCAGCATTATCGCTGTCAGATTCATCGGCGTCATCTGCTTCACCAGAAGCTTCCAGCATCGCCAGCACATCGCCTTCGCTGATGGTGTCACCTACTTTCACCTTCAGTTCGGTAATTTTACCACCTGAAGATGCGGGAATATCCATTGACGCTTTATCACTCTCAACAGTGACGATACCGTCTTCTTGCTCAACGGTATCCCCTTTACTGACCAGAAGTTCAATTACTTCTACTTCTTCGCCGCCCACGTCGGGGACTTTGAGTTCGATTTGATCGGCCATCTCAGTACCTCCTTATGCTAAACGTGGGTTCAGCTTGTCAGTGTCGATATCGTAGTCTTTGATAGCTTTTGCTACCACTTTCTTATCGATATCACCTTGGTCTGCTAACTCTTTTAGCGCAGCAACCACAATGTATTGTGGATTCACTTCAAAGTGCTTACGCAAATTAGCGCGGCTGTCTGAGCGTCCGAAGCCATCGGTACCTAATACCCGGTAAGAGGTTGGTACCCAGGCACGAACCTGATCGGCGTAGAGCTTGACGTAATCGGTTGCTGCTACTGCCGGTCCTTTTGCCTTTTTCATGACTTGTGTAATGTAGGCTTCCTGCTCTTTTTTCTCAGGGTTCAGCATATTCTGCCGGTCAGTATCCAGACCGTCACGCGCCAGCTCATTAAATGAGGTTACGCTATAAACCGTAGAGTTGATGTCACAGTCTTCCGACAGAATTTTCGCCGCTTCACGGACTTGCTGCAAAATGGTACCACTGCCTAACAACTGAACATCGCCTTTAGCTTTGTTCTTAGCTTTCACTTTATCCAGTTCGTAAATACCTTTGATAATGCCTTCTTCAACACCTTCCGGCATTTCTGGCTGATGGTAGTTTTCATTCATTACCGTCAGGTAATAGAAAACATTTTCCTGATCGCCGAACATGCGTTTCAGGCCATCGTGCACAATAACTGCAATTTCATAACCGTAAGTCGGGTCATAGCTGATGCAGTTTGGCACCGTACCAAAGTGGACCATGCTTTGTCCGTCCTGGTGCTGCAGACCTTCGCCGTTCAGTGTTGTGCGACCGGCAGTACCACCGACCAGGAAGCCCCGGGTCTGGCTATCACCAGCCGCCCAGACTAAATCGCCGACGCGCTGGAAGCCGAACATAGAGTAATAAATGTAGACCGGAATCATCGGCTCGTTGTTTAACGAATAACTGGTACCCGCTGCAACCCATGATGCCATCGCGCCCAGTTCGTTAATGCCTTCCTGAATGACCTGGCCTTTTTTATCTTCACGGTAATAAGCCACCTGATCTTTATCCTGCGGCGTATATGTCTGTCCATGATGAGAGTAAATACCAACTTGGCGGAACAAACCTTCCATACCAAAGGTACGGGCTTCATCCGGAATAATCGGCACAATACGCTTACCAATTTTCTTGTCTTTGAGCAGTGCCGTTAAAACACGAACGAAAGCCATAGTCGATGAAATTTCACGATCGCCGGACCCTTTCAATACGGCATCAAAAGCCTTCAATGCAGGCAATTCCAGATCGACATCGCTTTCCGGACGTCGTACCGGCATGTAACCACCGAGCTTCTCACGACGCTCGTTCAGGTACTTCATTTCGTCGCTGTCGTCGTCAAACTTGTAGTACGGCAAGTCTTCTAATTCTTTGTCTTCAAACGGGATATTGAAACGGTCGCGCATGTGCTTAACCGCGTCTAAATCCATCTTCTTAACCTGGTGGGCAATGTTCTTACCTTCACCCGCAGCGCCCATGCCGTAACCTTTGACAGTTTTCGCCAAAATAACCTGTGGGCGTCCTTTGGTGTTCACCGCTTTATGGTAAGCAGAGTAAACTTTTACCGGGTCATGACCACCACGGTTCAGGCGCCAGATATCTTCATCGGATAAATTCGCCACCATTTCTTCGGTTTCAGGGTACTTACCAAAGAAGTTTTCACGGGTGAACTTACCGCCTTTGGCTTTAAAGTTCTGGTAATCACCGTCAACGGTTTCTTCCATCAGCTGTCGTAGTTTACCTTCGGTATCGCGATACAACAGCGGATCCCAGTAGCGCCCCCAGATAACTTTAATGACTTCCCAGCCAGCGCCATGGAAGTTGCCTTCCAGCTCCTGAATGATTTTACCGTTACCCCGTACCGGCCCGTCTAAACGCTGCAGGTTACAGTTGATAACAAAGGTCAGGTTGTCCAGCTCTTCACGTGCGGCCAGACCAATAGCACCCAGGCTTTCTGGCTCATCGGTTTCACCGTCACCTAAGAAGCAGTATACGCGTTGCTTCGAGCAGTCTTTAATGCCGCGATCGGTCAGGTACTTCAGGAATCGGGCTAAGTAAATAGCCTGAATAGGGCCTAAGCCCATAGACACCGTCGGGAACTGCCAGAAGTCCGGCATTAAGGTCGGATGCGGGTAAGATGGCAAACCTTTGCCATCGACTTCCTGACGGAAGTTGTTCAACTGCTCTTCAGTTAAACGGCCTTCAAGAAAGGCGCGACCATAAATACCCGGTGATACGTGTCCTTGAATAAACAGGAAGTCACCGCCGTCACCGTCACTGGGTGCGCGGAAAAAGTGGTTAAAGCCAACATCGTACAGCATGGCTGAAGAAGCAAAGCTGGCAAGGTGTCCACCCAGCTCTTCACCTTTTTGTGACGCCCGCAACACCATCATCGCAGCATTCCAGCGAATCGCTGAACGAATACGCGACTCTATAGTCTGGTTGCCCGGCATGGTGGGCTCCTGACTGGCCGGAATGGTATTTAAATACGCAGTGGTTGGCTTATACGGTAAATAAGCACCGTTACGGCGTGCTTTATCGACCAGCTGTTCTAACAGGTAGTGTGCTCGCTCGGGGCCTTCTGCCTCAAGCACACCCTCCAGAGCGTCTAACCACTCTTGAGTTTCCTGCTGGTCGACATCTTTATTTAATTCTTCACTCATAGCTATTCCTTACCTTTTTAGCAATTCAGGAACGTCGTAGCGAACGTTGAATGCGTGACTGTTCTTTGCCTAAGTCTAACAATGTCTGTTCAATATAGGCCAAATGTTGGTGACACGCACCCCGTGCTTGCTCCGGTTCGCCAGCAACAATGGCACTGACCAGTTGCTGACGGTGTTGATTCAGTTTCTCCAGCAAGCCTTCGCGGCCAGCCAGTATTTCCAGATTCTGACGAATATTTTCCGCCAGCAACTCCTGCATGCCGTGTACAACATGCAACAAAATAACGTTATGTGAGGCCTCAGCAATACGATGGTAAAACTCAACTAAGGCATGAACTTGTTCATCAGTACTGCTCTTTTGACTACCGACTATGCTTTGTATACTCTCAGAGATTCGATCCAGATCGGCTTCGGTGCCTCTTAACGCCGCATAAAAAGATGAGATGCCTTCCAATGCATGACGAAACTCTAACAGATCAAATTGTGACTCAGGGTGTTTGGCCAGCAATTCAAACAAAGGTTCGGTCAACTGCTCGTTCATGCTGTTAACAACGTAGGTTCCGCCCCCCTGACGACGCTCTACCACACCTTTGGCTTCCAGTTTTTGAATAGCCTCGCGCAAAGAAGGACGTGACACATTAAACTGCTGAGCCAACTGCCGCTCTGACGGTAACTTTTGCCCGGCACCCAGCCGCCCGTCCACTATCATCTGCTCAAGATGAGCGACGATAGTATCGGATAACTTGGTTTGTTTTATGGGTAAATCCGGCATAACGGTAAATTGGTCAGACCAAAAGATTCATTTATTCTAAATCATTTGACCACTGAGCCCAAGTTTTTCTTAGCTGGTACAACCTCTAACTGACCCAGCCAATCAACGTCAGTACGGCAATAACACACACCCAGAATATCTGCTGACGACGCATTAAGCGCAGTTGACAAGCAATATGCTCGGTTCTGTCATCGGTATGCTGAGGACTGTCCTCCGCCTTACCGGCAACATCAAAAAGAAGCTTATCAGGGTTTATCTGAGGGTTCAGAGTCTGAGGTAACCATACCGCAAGCGCTCTTGAAAAATGCCCCACGAGCAGCAACCCAAAAGCTGAGAGCCTTGCCGGAACCCAGTCTGCAAACCAGACCAGTTGTTGCCACGGCTGATTCGAATTCGGTTCTTCTGATGGTTTTTCGGCGCACTTTTCAGCATAGCGTAAAGTGGCATAAACTAGGGCGCCAAAACTACCAAACAACACAAAATAGAACATCACTGCAATATATTGCCGATAATTGATCCAGATTAAAGAGTCGCTGAGTTGTTGCGGTTGATGATGACCGGCAAATTCAGTCAATGCTAACTGGCGTTTATTAGCCTCTGCTTCGTCACCCCGATTGGCGGCTTTTAAGTAAGCCTTATAGTCTTCACGGGCAGGTTCGCAATTGAACGCCAGCAGCAACGCCAGAATACTGACGATAAAAGTGACCATCAGGTTATCCAGCAGTACCACCAAAACCCCCACACCCAGCGCCGGAATCAATAAACGCACCAATTGCAATGGGTCGCTTTCCCATTTTTCATCTTTAAGCTTTACCGACGTCCAGCGTTGCCAGCGTTCTAAATAAAACGCCCAATGCAAAAACGCCGGACTGTGATACAAACGCTCAACGCTTAATGCTATCAGCAACGCAATGAGGACCATTCATGACTCCTTATAAGGCCTTTAAGTAGGTTTGCCAGTCAAATTCACTACCGGGGTCGGTTTTGCGGCCCGGGGCGATATGCTGATGGCCGACAATGCGTCGACGATTCAGCTTCGGGTATGTCGCGATGAGTGATTCGGTGACTCTAAGTAACTGTTCATACTGTTGTGAAGTATAGGCGCTGTCGTCGGTTCCTTCGAGCTCAATACCAATACTGAAATCGTTGCAGCGCCGACGGCCGCAGTAACGGGACATACCAGCGTGCCAGGCGCGCTTGTCAAATGGCACATACTGTTCGAGCGTACCATCGCGGCGAATAACACAATGTGCTGAGACGCGAACTCCCTTTAGAATAGAAAAGTCGGGATGCGTATCGGTTTCCAGCTCGCCCATAAATAACTGACGGACATAAGGCGTACCATATTGCCCCTCCGGCAAGCTGATGCAATGAATCACCAGCAGACTGATCTCGCTGGTCTGTGGGCGCTCATCGTAATGCGGAGACGAGTATTGCACTGCCGTTGTTATTTTATGATTTTTTATCGGGTTGCTTTTCACAGGCTCAACAAAACGGTAAAGTTTGCCCTCTAGTATCCGTATTGTTCGCTAAAAGGTAAAGCCATCTATGAGTCAGCCCGAGCTGCAACTTGCCATTCAAGACAGTGTCAGCGCCGCACTGAAGGAAGATTTATCCGGTAACGACGCCCGCCTTGATATTACCGCGCAACTGATTCTTGAACAGAGTCAGTCTTACGCCAGCATTATTACCCGCGAAGATGCCGTGATTTGTGGCTGCGACTGGGTTGACCAAGTATTCCATCAATTAGGGCAGGAAGTCGGCATTGAATGGCTGGTTCAAGACGGCGATAAAGTAACAGCCAACACCGAGCTGTGTCGCCTGAAGGGCCCCAGCCGAATTCTGTTGACCGGCGAGCGAACTGCACTGAACTTTTTGCAAACGTTATCAGCAACCGCGACCACTACTTACCAATACAGCCAACTGTTGAAGGATTATAAAACGCAACTGCTGGATACCCGTAAAACACTACCCGGCATGCGTTTAGCGCAGAAATATGCGGTGCGTTGCGGCGGTGGAGTGAACCACCGTATCGGTTTGTTTGATGCCTATCTGATTAAAGAAAATCACATTTTTGCCTGTGGTGGTATTGCTCAGGCGGTTACCGCCGCAAAACAACTGAACCCGGGCAAAACCGTGGAAGTTGAAGTCGAAAACCTAAATGAATTCTCACAGGCATTAGCCGCACAAGCAGACGTAATTATGCTGGATAACTTTAGCCTGGTCGATATTGAACAGGCAGTGAAACAAAGCAGAGCTAATGAAGCCCACACCGCTAAACTGGAAGTGTCCGGCAATATTACCGATGCCCGCTTGCCGGAACTTGCGGCTACGGGGGTGGATTTTATTTCTTCCGGCGCTTTGACCAAGAACATTCAAGCCATTGATTTATCAATGAGAATTTCAGAAGGTAACCAATAGATAGCAAATAACTTACAGGAAAATAGAATTTACTAATGGGTTCCGGTAAGCCACAGTTCTGCTGTTTTTGAACAGGGAGCTGTCTTATGCAGGAAGCACATTTTTACCGCGTACGCGTTATTCGTTTTCCCGGTAACGGTTTTAGTCTTATTGAAATGATGGTGGTGGTCGCCATCATTGCCATTTTATCGGCCATTGCCGTTCCGTCGTACACTTACTACACACAGCAGGCTAAGGTGAGTAAAGCCTTAGCTCATGCTCAGCCATTACAGTTAGGCATTGCCTTATGCTGGCAAATTGAAGGCCAGTTAACCCAGTGTAACCAAGCGGGCAATAATGGCATCCCCTCGGTGCCTTCACCTTTGCCCGATGAACTCAGTGATCTCAGCCTGACTCAGGCTGCAGCTGTGCGATTAACGCTCAATTCCGTCAATATTAACAATCAACCACTGCAGATTGAACTCACTCCAAATACGGCAACGACTCACTTGGCCTGGAACATTGCCTGCTCTGACTTCGGCGAAGCACGTTCGGTCGTGCAAAATTGTGAACAGCAGGTAAACTACTGATGAGTTTTGTCGCGCGCTGTTCACTGACCCACCTTGCCCCACGTTTGAGCGCGGCAAAGGGCGAGAATGATACCTTTCTCCTGCAACACGGGCTGCTTCTCTTTGCCGAGAGTGAACACTGGGCGCTATTAATAAAACAGTCCGGTTTTCCGCCTGTTGATGCGGTACTGTTAAGTTTCTACAGCGATAAGCGAGTGATGATTATTGGGGGCGAAGGTGCACTTTCCGGTATTCAGCTGGCGCATGAATCGGCTATTGAATACGTCCAACAACTGCTACTGCACTGTTCTGAAAACAGCTTGTCTGACCTTCATCTGCAACCACAACGCGATGGCATTGTCGTCAGAGGTCGTGAAGCCGGAGCATTAAATAGCCTGGACTTTCTGCTGCCGAATTTTGGTCAGCAGGTCTATTCACGCATTAAGGTTCTCGCTAACCTCGACTTAACGGAACAGCGCCAACCGCAAGATGGACGATTGTCAGTGCTATCCGATGATAACCGGCAGCATGAGTTTCGTTTAAGCTGCTGTCCGGTTATTGGTGGTGAGAAATTAGTGCTCCGATGCTTGCAGGCAACAGATAATATTACACCACTACAACAGACCGGCCTGCTGAAAGAACAATACCGCTGGTTTGCTCGAAGCCTTAATCAAAGTCAGGGCTTAATTTTGGTCACCGGCCCCACCGGCAGCGGCAAAACTTCTACGCTGTACAGCGCAATGAATCAATTAGATAACGACCGCAGCAATGTCTGCAGTGTTGAAGATCCAGTCGAAGTGCCCCTTCCCGGCTGCAGCCAGGTAATGGTGAATACGCGTCAGGGGTTAACCTTTGCGTATATTCTCAGAACGTTGCTCAGACAAGACCCTGATGTCATTCTTATTGGCGAAATACGCGATGCAGAAACCGCAAAAATTGCCATACAGGCGGCTCAAACCGGGCATTTGGTTCTGAGCTCACTGCACACCAACAATTGTATCGATAGTATAAAGCGGCTGGAATCCTTGGGGGTTAACCCCTTAGATATCCGCAGTTCATTAAAATTGATAGTCAGCCAGCGCCTTTTTTCCCTGCGGGAACCGCAAACCGACGCGGAGCAAAAACGCCAGGCGGTATTTGAAGTGGTGCCCTGGTTAGAGCAGGCTGAAACCCTATTGAAAGCAAAAACAGACAGTAACGATCTGCGCCATTATTTACAGCAGTTAAAGCTTCCGGACTTTTCACAAGCATTGCAGCATTATATTGACGCTGGCCTTATCAGCAGTACTGAGAGGGAGCGTTTTGCTTATGAGTCTGACTAGTTACTGCTGGTACTGGCAAGCCAATAATCAATGCGGCTTGATTCATGCGGACTCTGCACTTCAGGCAAAACAATTACTGTCCCAGCACCACATTAGATACACAAAAATAAAACGCCTGTCGGGCCGGCAGCGGAAGCTTTATCAACCGAAGTTATCGCTCTGGTCGCTATTACTGCAACAAACGGCCAATTTGTTAGCAAGCGGATTACCGCTCTCTGAAGCACTACGACACAGTATCTGTGAAACACAGTCGAAAGGGCTGCGCTGGCTAACAGAAGATTGTATTCGCAGTATTGAACGTGGCCTGTCTTTCAGTCGCGCACTGGCTGATTACAGAGGCTGGCTGCCGGAAGCCGATATTAACGCCATAGCCTGGGCTGAACAAAACGGGCAACTTACTGATGCGTTGAACCAGCTGCACCGGTTTGCTGAACGGCAGCAGCAACTAAAAAAGCAGTTAGCTAAAGCGTTGCGATATCCGGTTATTGTATTGATAGTGGCTATGGGTGTCTGCCTGATGATGATGGGCTGGGTGCTCCCCAGTTTCGCACAGCTGTTCGGTGAAGGTGAATTGCCCCGGTTAACCGCTACCTTGTTAAATTTTTCAGCGTTTTTACGGGGACAAGCGGTCATAATTATCAGCATCATAGTGGTAGCTTCAGGTATTATATTTGCTATCAGAAACAGAGCACCTCTGCTTTGGCAGCACTCACTGGCTCGTTTACCGATGATTGGAAAATTGCTACAGGACAGTCAGCTGCAGCAGTTATTTCACCGTTTAGCGGTGGCCCTGCATGCCGGCATCGACGCCCGGCAAGCCTTAAGCAGTACACAATCTTCACTGAACTGGCTGCCGCATCGTTTGGCTTTACAGCAAGTTCAGCAACAACTGGAGTCCGGTAATGGCTGGGTTGACAGCTTTCGTGTTAGTGCCCTCAACGAACCTCGTACGCTTAGTTTTCTTAAAGTTGCCGAGCAAAGCGGTAAAATTGATAATGCCTTTTCCGTGCTGGCTGATTTTCGGCAACAGCGCTTTGAGCAAAATTGTGAACGTTTGATTGACCTGGCTGAGCCCTTGCTGATGGTGGTTTTAGGCGGCATTATAGGCACTCTTTTGGTCGCTATGTATTTACCGCTGTTTTCTATGGGGCAGCAACTTTAATCATTAAGGAACCGAAGCATGGAATACTTGCTCGCTGCTGAGTCTTTACCGACATTGGTGTTGGCTTTGTTACTGGGAGCCGTTATCGGCAGCTTCTTGAATGTCGTTATTGTTCGCTTGCCAGTGCAGCTGCAGCAGCAGTGGCAACGCGAATGTGCGGAAATGAGCGGTACCCCGGTTACGCAAAAAGACCGTTTTTCTATTGCGGCACCGGGCTCACACTGTCCTGAATGCAAGACCACCATTGCCTGGTACGATAATATACCACTGCTGAGCTACCTGATTTTACGCGCCCGCTGTCGCCACTGCCACACCCGTATTCCGGTAACCTACTGGCTGGTAGAAATTATCAGTTGTCTTACATTTGGGCTGGTTGCCTGGCACTACGGATTCAGCATGACTGCGCTGGTTTATGTCACGGTGTTTTCAATCCTCATCTGTCTGTTGGTCATTGACTTCCGTCACCAGTTACTTCCGGACCAACTGACCTACCCTTTGCTGTGGATTGCTTTGCTCTGGTCTCTTTCTGACAACAGTGCCATGACACCCAGTTTAGCTATTATCGGAGCCGCCGCCGGGTACCTGAGTTTATGGAGTGTGTACTGGGCTTTTAAACTGATAACCGGCAAAGAGGGCATGGGTTATGGCGACTTTAAATTACTGGCAGGTATTACCGCTTTCACCGGCGCAACAGTCTTACCAGTAACCATTCTTGCAAGTTCGGTTGGCGGTGCTGTCATCGGCCTGATTCTGTTGCGCCGGAAAAATCGGTCACAGCCAATACCCTTTGGACCTTTTCTCATTGGCGGTGGGCTGCTTAGCTACTTTTACGGCACCGAGCTCTTGTTCGGCTACTGGCGTTGGTTAGGAGGCGTTTGAAATGACCTATGTGGTTGGTGTAACAGGAGGCATCGGTAGCGGCAAGTCTGCGGCCACTGCCGAATTTGAAAAACTGGGTATTACCATTGTCGATGCTGATGTCGTTGCCCGACAGGTTGTAATGCCCGGCAGTCCTTGCCTACGTGCCATTGCAGAGCATTTTGGTGCAGAGCTACTGACTGAAAAGGGCGAACTTGATCGCAAAGCGCTGCGCCAGCGGGTGTTTTCTAATTCTGAAGATAAAGAGTGGCTGAATCACTTATTACATCCTGCCATCCGCGAAGAAATTTTAACTCAGCTGAAGCTGGCTCAATCGCCTTATGTGATATTGTCAGCCCCTTTGTTACTGGAAAATAAACTAGAGAAATACTGCCACCGAGTTTTGGTCGTGGATGTTCCCGAAACCAAACAATTGCAGCGAACGATTCAGCGCGACAACAGTCCTAAAGAAGAAGTTGAGGCTATTATGAAAGCCCAGTTAAGCCGCGCTGAAAGGCTGCAAAAAGCGGACGATATTCTGAATAACAATGGCACTATCGAAAGCCTTCAACAACAAGTTAATCAATTGCATCAACGCTATCTGGCGGCAATCATTGCACAGGAAAAGTAATACGCTATTATAGGAACAGACTCCACCAATTGGCAATCGCATGACATCTACTGATAACGACAACATTCTTTATGAATATCCGCTTCAGGAGCGCATGCGAACCTATCTGCGATTAGAGCACGGTTTTGAACAATTGAAAGCCAGCCAGAAATGCCTTGAGGAACAGGCAGAACCTTTCTTTAACGCCTTATTTGACGTTACAGAGTTACTTGAACGCTTTGATATCCGCACCGAACTGAGTAAAGATTTAGAACTGGACAAGCAACGTTTGCAAAAATGGGAAGAGCACCCTGACGTTAATCACGATGCCTTAAGTAAGACTGTCCATGAAATTGAGCACTGCCTTAATCTGCTACAGGATATCCCGAAGTATTTACGCCTATTAAAAGACGATGCGTTATTGGCCAGTATCCGGCAGCGTTTCAGTCAACCAGGAATGAGTGGTCTGTTCGAGTTACCGCAGCTGCATTTATGGTTGAGCCAGTCTGCGCAGGCAAAACAGCAACAATGCGAAAGCTGGCGCACAACACTGGCTTTTGTCGATTTAGCGATAACGTTAAAACTGACACTGTTGCGTGAACAATCTGTGTTTGTACCTATGCAAATTCAAAATGGGTTCTTACAGGAAAGTTCTGAGCAATTGCTGGCCATGTTACGAATTAAAGTGCCGCAGTCGGCCAGTATTTATCCCGTTGTTAGTGGGCATAGGCAACGTTTTACGGTACGATTCATGCCATTACCCGGCGGGGAGAACAAAGAAACCTCCCTGCAAGATATTAAATTTGAACTCGCAAGGTGCAGTCCATGAGCATAACGGTTAATTGTCCAACCTGTCAGACAGAGGTTGAATGGTCAGAGAAATCCGCTTCCAGGCCTTTTTGTAGTGAGCGCTGTAAACTCATTGACTTAGGTGAATGGGCCAACGAAGAGAAAACAATTCCCGGGGAACCTGTTTTAGTCGCTAATGATGACGACAGCAATGAACAACAGGACAGCTAATTTAGTAAGCGTTTAGCGACTGCATAATGCACTCGACAATGGGTTGATTGGCTTCAGGAAACTGGAACGCATCCAGTTGGTTTTTATCAACCCAGCACCAATCTTGCCCTTCCAGCTGACGCGCTTCACCATCGTAAGAAAGCACCCACCAGACATCCAGTAAAACACGTTTGTCTTTATACTGATGTTCAATCACCGTTAACGGCGCCATATCGGTAACATCAATACCGCACTCTTCTTTCAGTTCACGCTGTAATGCCTGTTGGACGCTCTCGTCCGGCTCGACTTTACCGCCGGGAAATTCCCACTTTCCACCCTGATGCTGTTCAGGATGACGCTGGGCGATAAAAATCTCACCCTGCTCATTTTCAATCACGCCTACTGCAACATGTACAGCAGGCGATTTTTCGGTTTTCATAGTAACCTACAGTTTACCGTGACAATGTTTGTATTTTTTCCCTGACCCACAAGGACAAGGTTCATTACGGCCCACTTTTCCGCCTTTACGAACTGGCTGCCCCTTTGATTCAGCAGCTTCTTGCTGTGGTTCTTCAGCCGCCGGGCTGTTTTGTTCATGACGAAATTCACGAGGTGCGCTATCGGCAGCCTTGCGTTGTTCGTCAACGGCATCGACATCTTCCTGGGCACGGACTTTGACCTTGCTCAGAATAGTCACCACATCCAGTTTTAAAGCTTCCAGCATCTCGGTAAAGAGTGTAAAGGCTTCTTTTTTATACTCTTGTTTCGGGTTTTTCTGCGCGTAGCCGCGTAAATGAATTCCCTGACGCAGGTGATCCATCGAAGCCAAATGCTCTTTCCAATGCTGATCAAGACTTTGCAACATAATGGATTTTTCAAAGCGCCGTAATACTTCCGGGCCTACCATCTCTTCTTTTTCCTGATAGGACTTCACCAGCTCTTCCAGTACCCGTTCACGCAAAACTTCTTCATGGAAATGCTCTTCATCATCCAGCCATTGCTGTAATGGCAATTCGATATGGAAATCGCCACGAAGACGTTCTTCCAGAGCTTTTAATTCCCATAGCTCAGCTAAAGACTGAGGCGGAACGTACTCGCTAATAACACTGTTAATAACATCTTCACGAATAGCAACAACGGTTTCAGAGATATCACCTTCGTCGAGCAGTTCATTACGTTGTTCGTAAACAACACTGCGCTGATCATTAGCTACGTCATCATATTCGAGCAGTTGTTTACGCACATCAAAGTTACGCCCTTCAACCTTACGCTGCGCGTTTTCAATGGCGCGAGTCACCCAAGGGTGCTCTATAGATTCACCTTCTTTCATGCCGAGGCGCTTCATCATGGTTGTCATACGATCTGAAGCGAAAATACGCATCAGCGGATCTTCCAGCGACAGATAAAAACGCGAAGAGCCCGGGTCACCCTGACGACCGGAACGACCACGTAACTGGTTATCGATACGGCGTGACTCATGGCGCTCGGTACCAATAATATGCAAGCCACCGGCTTCAATAACAGCGTCGTGCAACTTCTGCCAGTCCTGCTTTATTTTCTCTATTTTATCGTTTGATGGCTCTTCCAGTTTTTCAACTTCGGTCATCCAGCTCCCGCCTAACACGATATCGGTACCACGACCGGCCATGTTGGTGGCAATGGTAACGGTTCCCGGACGACCCGCCTGAGCGATAATATCCGCTTCGTGCTCGTGGAACTTCGCATTCAATACTGCATGAGGGATTTTCTTTTTCTTCAGCAACTGCGACAACAATTCAGAATTTTCGATAGAGACCGTACCGACCAGTACCGGACGCTTCTGCTTACGGCATTCTTCTATATCTTCGGCTATTGCCTCGTACTTTTCTAAGGTTGTCAGGTAAATAAGATCGGCTCTGTCATCCCGAACCATGGGTTTATTGGTTGGCAGGACAATGGTTTCGAGACCGTAAATCGACTGGAACTCAAAGGCTTCAGTATCGGCGGTACCGGTCATACCGGCCAGTTTGTTGTACAAACGGAAATAGTTCTGGAAGGTAATGGATGCCAGCGTCTGGTTTTCGTTCTGAATTGGCACGCCTTCTTTGGCTTCTACCGCCTGGTGCAAGCCTTCTGACCAACGACGACCCTCCATGGTACGGCCGGTATGCTCGTCAACGATAACGATCTTGTCGTCTTTAATAATGTAGTCGACATCTTTTTGGAACAGGTGATGAGCACGTAAGGCAGCATTAATGTGGTGTAATAAAATGATATTAGCCGCTGAGTAAAGCGAGTCATCATCGTCAAGCATACTTTTTTCTTTCAGTAGATCTTCGATATGCTCCTGCCCATGCTCGGTAAGATGCAGCTGTTTGGCTTTTTCATCAATGGTGAAATCGCCGTCACCTTTCTCTTCTTCTGTGTCTTCTTTTTCCTGACGTACCAATTGCGGAACCAGCTCATTCATTTTGCGGTACATTTCAGAGCTGTCTTCGGCCGGTCCGGAAATAATGAGTGGCGTTCGTGCTTCATCAATCAGAATTGAGTCAACCTCATCCACCAAAGCGTAATTGAGTTCGCGCTGAACTCTGTCTTGTGGTGCAAAAGCCATATTGTCGCGCAGGTAATCAAAACCAAATTCGTTATTAGTACCGTAGGTAATATCCGCCTGATAAGCCGCCTTTTTATCTTCCGGAGCCATGCCCGGAATATTAAAAGCAACGGTTAATCCAAGGAAATCGAATAAAGGCTGGTTAAACTCAGCATCACGCTTTGCCAGATAATCATTTACCGTAATAATGTGAACACCTTTACCCGGTAAAGCATTCAAGTACGCCGCTAAGGTTGCCGTCAGAGTTTTACCTTCCCCCGTTTTCATTTCGGCGATGCGATTGTCGTTCAGCACCATACCGCCAATAAGCTGTACGTCAAAATGGCGCATGCCAAATACACGCTTACTGGCTTCACGCACTGTTGCAAAGGCTTCGGGTAAGATTTTTTCAATGTGTTCGCCGTGGTTCAGGCGCTTACGAAATTCGGTGGTTTTCTCTTTCAGCTCGGCATCACTCAAGGCTTCAAACTCGGGTTCAAGCGAATTGATTCGCTCAGCGTCTTTTTGCATGGGTTTGAGAATGCGATCGTTGCGACTACCAAATACTTTTCGAAACAGACTGCCTAGCATGAGATTCTTTTATCCTGTGTTACTTTCCTGAACAACAAAAGCGGTACCGGAGTACCGCCTACGTTCTAATTAATTTACCCAGTTATTTTGAGTCGGCTTTACGATACACGAATTGATTAGGGTCAATTTGACGGCCGTTACGCAAAACTTCGTAATGCACATGCGGACCGGTTGAACGACCCGTGCTTCCCATTTCAGATATTTGTTGGCCTCGGGTAACGACATCACCCACTGAAACCAAGATTTCATCATTATGCCCATAGCGGGTTTTTAGACCGCCACCGTGATCAATTTCAATCAACTTACCATAGCCATATCGATCACCGGCCCAGGTTACAACCCCTGCGCCGGTCGCAATAATTTTGACGTCTTCATTATAACTGGCAAAGTCTAAACCCTTATGCATGGCAGGTGTGCCATTAAAAGGGTCTTTGCGAACACCGTATTGCGAAGACAACCAACCATCTGAGATTGGACGACCCGCAATATACGCATCATTAGTAAGTTGGTGATTCATCATTACAGATTCAAGTAGCGATAGCTGTTTTTGTTTGTCAGAGATTTGCGACAACATATTTTCGATTTCGGTAATGACATCCGTACCCGAGCTATGCGGAAGTTCCGCGACTTTTATCTCTGGTCCACCTAAAGGCAGATCCTGATTAAAATTGAACTCGCCGTTATCAAGGTTAGCAACGCCAGCTAAACGTTCACCCAAAGCATCCAGACGACGCATCTGAGCCCTTAATTCGCCCAGATAAACAGTCATAGCACCGAGTCTTTTCTGAGTATCTTCTTTCAGCCCTTTAAGTGCCTGCTGCTGCAGGGCGAGCTTTTTTTGTTCTTGGGTTATCTTATTCTGAGCCAGTGCGGGATCGATACCCTGATACTGCCATGGCTGCCAGGTTGCAAGTCCAATAAAGGCTGCAATGCCGACAAAGGAGAAAAACCGACGTCGACTTAACCGAATACGAAAACGTATTTTGGAGCCTCGATAAAAGACTGATAAACTCATCTGAACTCTCTTATAATTTGCCTACTACGCAACTATGTCGCGACACCCGAAAACACCATCAGAATGGCTTCGTTCCGGTCAAAAAACATTGTCATCAACATTACAACATTATGCACAGTTTGCCGCCCAACTCTCGCATTGGCAACAATTGTTTCAACAATGCGTTGATAAAAACACCTGTCAACACTGCCAATTACTGAATATCCGTGATGGTCAAATGATCATTCAGGTAGATAACGGCAGCTGGGCGACCCGGCTAAAACTTCAGCAAACAGCCATTATAACGCATTTTCGCCACAATGCGACGGTGCCGGTGCACAGCCTTTCGATAAAGGTGTCTCCGTCTATGAACAGTTTTCGCAAAAGTGTTACAACTCAGAAGGCTTCGGGGAGTGCCGAGCGATTATTAACAATGGCAGAAGGGTGTGATGAACCCTTGAAGTCGGAGTTAAAAGCGTTGGCGGCAAAGTTTACCGCCAACGACAAAGATTAAGCGGTGATGGTAGCAGGCGACCAAAAAGCGATAGGGGCTTTTTCCTTTTCACCATCAAAGGTTACAAATTCCCAGGCCGATTCTTGCGCTAATAAAGCCTGCAGTAATTGATTATTCAACGCATGCCCGGATTTGTAAGCACGCAAGTGACCCAGGATACTGTGCCCGCCCATGTACAAGTCACCAATAGCATCTAACATTTTGTGTTTTACGAATTCATCGTCGTAACGTAAGCCGTCACTGTTCAGAATACGGAACTCATCCAGCACAACGGCGTTATCAAAACTACCGCCCAGCGCCAAATTGTTTTTCCGTAAAAACTCAATGTCTTTCACGAAACCAAAAGTACGGGCACGACTGATTTCTTTGATAAAAGCACTAGCACTAGCACTAAAATCGATACTAACGGTTTGCCCTGTGTCTGCAATAGCCGGGTGTTCAAAGTCGATAGCAAAGTCGATACGGAAACCATCGTGGGGTAGCAGTTCCGCCCACTTATCACCGTCTTCGACACGTACCGGCTGTTTGATCCGGATGAACTTTTTGGCTGCTGACTGCTCTTCAATACCCGCGCTTTGAAGCAGGTAAACAAACGGGTGCGAGCTGCCGTCCATAATTGGAATTTCATGCGAGTCAACTTCAATAACCGCATTATCAATGCCAACGCCGGCCAGCGCAGCGAGCAAATGCTCGACGGTAGAAATGCGAACGTTTTCCTCATTGATAAGACAAGTACACAGCTGCGTATCACGCACCCAGTCTGCCCGTGCTGGAATATCCACCACAGGTTCAAGGTCCACACGACGGAATATCAAACCGGTATTAGCCGGCGCAGGGCGCAAAGTCAGATTGACTTTATTGCCTTTGTGCAGCCCAACACCCGTGGTTGATATTGCTTGCTGTAATGTACGTTGCTTAATCATGGTACTTGTTCACCTACTTTTTCTATGCGGTTCGCAATGGTCTAAAACCAATGCAGCCATACATTATACGACATTTGTCATGGTTCGATCAAATTTTATGCATATTTACACAGTGTTACGCTAAATTTAGTCGACCTGTTTTCGCAAAAACGCCGGAATATCGAGGTAATCGAGTTCTTTATCCTGCTTAGCTTTGGTAGCAGGTTGGCGTTTTGGTTCCGCTTTTGGTTCTGAATGCACCTCTTCCTGCTCTTCGTAACGAGGTGCAGCAGCACTGCGATCAATATCGCTACGGTACGCAGATTGCGGTTCACGTTTAGGCGCTGCCTGACTGGTATTATTAACCAACGAGATATCCGGTTTGCGCTCAGCACCGATGCCTGTAGCAACAACAGTCACACGCAACTCGTCAGACATTTCCGTATCAATAACCGTACCAACAATTACGGTGGCATTATCGGAAGCAAAGGCTTTAACCGTATTACCCACGGTGTCCAGTTCTTCAATACTCATGTCCATACCCGCTGTCACGTTAATCAGTACACCACGAGCACCCGATAAGTCGATGTCTTCCAGTAACGGACTGTTAATCGCCATTTCAGCAGCTTCCTGCGCACGGTCTTCACCGCTGGCAACACCAGTACCCATCATGGCGGTACCCATTTCCTTCATAACAGCGCGAACGTCAGCAAAGTCGACGTTGATAAGACCCGGACGGGTAATCAGCTCGGCAATACCTTGCACCGCCCCCAATAACACATTGTTTGCCGCACTAAAGGCATCCAGCAAGCTGGTACCACGACCCATAACCTTCAACAGTTTCTCGTTTGGAATGGTAATTAACGAGTCGACACTTTGTGCCAGGGCGTTAATGCCTTCCTCTGCTACAGCCATGCGCTTTTTCCCTTCAAACGGGAAGGGCTTGGTCACCACAGCAACCGTCAGAATACCCAGTTCTTTGGCAACTTCTGCAACCACAGGTGCGCCACCGGTACCGGTACCGCCCCCCATGCCTGCGGCAATAAAGACCATGTCGGCACCTTCTAAGTGAACCCGAAGGTTTTCACGATCTTCCTCTGCCGACTGGCGACCGACTTCCGGGTTAGCGCCGGCGCCAAGCCCTTTGGTAATGTCTTGTCCTAATTGAATGGTGACATCCGCCGTATGATTACGCAGAGCCTGCGCATCGGTATTGGCTGCAATAAACTGCACACCTTCAATTGACTCTTTAACCATGTGCTGGACAGCGTTGCCGCCACCACCACCGACGCCAATCACCTTAATGACGGCTTCGCTTTCGTAATTGTCCATCAGTTCGAACATAATAATTCTCCCTACCTGCTTTTAACGTGCTACCCCAAGTTAAAACTCACCTTTGAACCAACTCTGCACTTTTTGCCAGAGTCCGATAACGTCAGTTTTAGAACTTTCTTTTTGTGACACAGCGGCATCTTGCTGCCCATACCGTAACAGTCCCACCGCTGTGGCATAAACCGGATCTTCGACGTAATCCCGCAGGCCTTTCATACCCAAGGGAACGCCGATACGAACCGGCATTTGAAAAATTTCTTCAGCAAAATCGACGCATCCTTCCATCTTTGCGCTGCCACCGGTAATAACCACCCCGGCTGCAATTTGTTCATCTAACCCGCTTTGCTGTATTTCATCCCTGACCAGTTCAAACAACTCCTGATACCGTGGCTCGACCACTTCAGCCAATGTATGCCGCGACATCACCCGTGACGGGCGACCACCCACCGAGGGCACTTCAATAGTGTCTTCCATACTGACCATTTGTCGCAGCGCACAGGCATGCTTAGTTTTAATCTCTTCCGCATGGTTGGTTGGTGTACGGAATATCTTGGCAATATCACTCGTCACCTGATTACCCGCCGCGGGAATCACCGCGGTATGACGCAATACGCCACCGGCATAAATGCAGATATCAATGGTGCCGCCGCCTAAATCGACCAGCGCAACACCTAGGTCTTTCTCGTCGTCAGTCAACACCGATATGCTTGACGCCAGCGCCGAAAAAATCAGTTTATCCATTGACAGACCGCAGCGCTCTACCGCTTTAATAATGTTTTTTGCCATGTCGTTAGCACAGGTAATAATATGCACTTTCGATTCCATGCGAACCCCCGACATACCAATGGGGCTACGGATACTTTCTTGTGAATCAATGACATATTCCTGCGGCAATACGTGCAAAATACGGCGCTCTTTTGCAATAGGCACTGACTGTGCGGCATGAATCACGTTGTCGACATCATCCTGCGTCACTTCCGCTTCATTAATCGGCACCATGCCGCTCTCGTTCTGGCACGAAATATGACGGCCGGAAATGTTCAGGTACACCGACGCAACACGGCAATCAGCCATAAGCTCCGCTTCATCAATCGCGCGCTGGACCGACTGTACAACCAGGTTCAGGTCATTCACTCCACCTTTATCCATACCCCGCGAGGTTGCTGTACCAACGCCAACAACACTGATCTCATTATCAGGCAGCAGCTCACCGATTAGTGCTGTGATTTTGCTGGTGCCTATATCGAGACCTACCACCATATTGTGCTCCGATGTTTTCGGCATAACCCTTTAACTCTCACTTTTTGCTTCACGCCAGGCCACTGCAGCCCCGGTGTCATATCGTAAATCCACAGTATCGATTTCGTTGTTTTTACTATTTTCGTGTTCAACAATGCTGGGAAACACATCGATAAACCGTTTTATTCGTTCTAATGTCGCTTCACGACCCAATTTTACTTCAATGCCCTGCGCCAATACTACGCTAACCGCAAACCGTTCAGTTAACCTCAGAGCTCTTATCTGAAAACCATTAACCGCTAACATTTGCTGCACCCGGTTAAACTCTTCCCAAGTTTCGTTTACAGCGTTCTCCGGGCCAAACAACTGTGGGAGTCCGGCATCCACTTTTTTAATATCAGCCCGGAAAACCTCACTGTATTGGTTTATCAGGCGGTCTCCATTCCACATGGCAACCGGCTTATGTTCCGTCACATAGACCGATAATTTATCCGGCCAGACTTTGCGAATGGATACCTTTCGTACCCATCGCAACTGCTCTACCCGACGCCTTAAGTCATTGACATCCGCCGTAAAAAAGCTTCCCAGCGGTTGGGCTGTTAACGCCTGCCGAACTTCATCGTTGCCGGTATACTGCAATTCGCCTTGTACATTTAATGCTGCTAACGGCACTTGCTGTTCATCTGTCAGCACCCGGTTTAACTGGTAGATACCAACCAGTGCGCCCGCTATAGTCAGGCATAATACCATCACACCTGACCAAAAATTGACGGAGCGCAGGCGCTGTTCAGCGGCCATCATCAGCGCTCCAGTGTTTGCGCTAAAATGCGCTCCACCAAGTCGTTAAAACTTAACCCATCTGCTTTTGCCGCCATGGGTACCAGGCTTTTTTCCGTCATCCCCGGAACCGTATTGGCTTCGAGCAGAAACCAGTCACCCCGGCTGTTGCGCATGACATCAATACGCCCCCAACCATCGGCACCTATTGCTGCAAATGCACGTTCAGCCAAACCACGAAGCTTAGCTTCGTCCTCGTCGCTGAGCCCTGCAGGACAATGATACTGGGTATCATTTGCCTGATATTTGGCATCAAAGTCATAAAATTCGTGCGGCGTCTGTAGCCGGATAACCGGCAAAGCACGGCCTTCCAGTATGCCAATAGTGTATTCCGCACCTTCAATCCACTGTTCCACTAAAATATCGTCATCAAATTCTGCGGCGTACTTTAACGCCGCTGCCAGGCTGTGTTCGTTATCAGCCCGGCTCATGCCGATAGAGGAACCTTCCCGGGCCGGTTTTACAATGACCCGGCCGCCTAATTCCAGCAGCAGAGTATTGGCATTCACATGCTCTATATCTGCCTGTGTTACCATCCGCCAGTTAGCTGTCGGTAGCCCCAGTGAGTGCCAAATTTGCTTACAACGCACTTTATCCATACCCAGCGCACAGCCCAGCACGCCACTGCCGGTATAAGGCATCTCGAGTGTCTGCAATGCACCCTGCATGCTGCCGTCTTCGCCGCCACGTCCGTGCAAAGCAATAAATACCCGCTCGAAGCCATCGTCCACGAGTTCCTGCAAGTTATGCGCGGCCGGGTCGAACGCATGCGCATCAATACCCTTAGCCACCAGACCTTTTAATACCGCCATTCCTGACTTCAGGGACACATCGCGTTCAGCGGAAATACCCCCCAGCATCACTGCAACTTTGCCAAAACCATTAGTGCTCATTGCTCAGCACCTCTGCTGCAATATTTTTTGCCAGTGCGCCGATGTTTCCGGCGCCCTGAGTCAACAGTAAATCATCGGCGGCTAACACCGATTCCAGAACATCTGGTATATCTTCGACAGTTGCCACGTAAACAGGATCTATCTGCCCGCGCTGCCGTATCGAACGGCATAGGGAACGGCTGTCAGCACCACTTACCGGCGTTTCTCCTGCGCTGTAAACTTCAAGCATTAACAACACATCGACTTGCGACAACACGTTAACGAAATCTTCGTACAAGTCACGCGTCCGCGAATAACGGTGTGGCTGAAATGCCATCACCAGACGCTTCTCTGGCCAACCTTCCCGGGCCGCCTGAATAGTCGCTGCAACTTCAGATGGATGATGACCGTAATCATCAACCAGCATTACTTCGCCTTGCGCTTTGTTATTCGGTAAAGGTAAGTTTCCGTAATGCTGAAAACGTCGTCCAATCCCTTCAAATTTATTTAATGCCGATTGAATCGCTTCGTCATTAATACCTTCATCGGTCGCTACCGCTACTGCGGCCAATGCATTCAGCACATTGTGCTTACCCGGCAGGTTAAGACAGACGTCTAACGGTTGCAGACCGTTACGCAAAATTGTAAAACAGCTTTCGCTGGCCGTCTGTTTATAATTAATAGCCTGAATGTCTGCAGCTTCGCTAAAGCCGTAAGTCATTGTCTGACGACCAATGCGAGGTATTAAATCTGTTACCACCGGGTCATCAATGCACATAACCGCTAAACCATAAAAGGGCAGGTTATGCAGAAACTCAACGTAGGTGTCTAATAACTTATTAAAGTCACCTTCGTAGGTGTCCATATGGTCAGCTTCAATATTCGTCACTATTGCGACCATAGGCTGCAAATGCAGAAACGAGGCATCGCTCTCGTCCGCTTCGGCAATCAAGTATTTACTATTGCCCAAACGGGCATTAGAACCGGCACTATTGAGCAAACCGCCGATAACGAAGGTTGGATCACGGTCGGCTTCAGCAAAAATACTGGCAACCAGAGAGGTGGTTGTGGTTTTACCGTGCGTTCCGGCAACCGCAATACCGTGACGGAACCGCATGAGCTCTGCCAGCATCTCGGCGCGGCGCACCACCGGCACCCGTAACTGATGTGAGGCCAACAGCTCTGCGTTATCGGTTTTAATAGCGCTGGATACTACGACCACACTGGCGCCTTCAATATTATTGGCCATATGGCCTAACACAACTGTCGCGCCTAGGCTGCGTAAACGTTCAGTATTGGCGTTTTCGGCGATGTCTGAACCCGATATCTGATAGCCCTGATTCAACAAAACTTCCGCAATACCCGCCATACCAGCGCCGCCGATACCAACGAAATGTATTCGTTGTACCCGGCGCATTTCCGGTACGTTCACAATTGTAAATGGCTGTGCGTTAGTTGAGGTCATGCTAGTCATCGCCCTGTTTATATTCCATACATTCATTCACCAGTCGCTGCGTTGCCTCCGGCATTGCACTCCGGCGAGCAAAATGCGCCATTGTCCATAGTTGTTGCCGGTCATGCAATAAACCTTTTAACTGTTGTTTCAAGGCACCGTTGGTTACTTCAGTCTGTGGTACTAAAATTGCTGCCCCGCTATTTTCTAAAACCTTCGCATTCGCGGTTTGGTGGTCATCGACCGCATGGGGTAAAGGTACTAATATCGACGCCACACCCATAACTGCCAGCTCAGAAATCGTTAAAGCACCGGCACGGCAAATGACCAAATCAGCACGACTGAAAGCCTCACCCATATCTTCAATAAACTCGATGACGCTCAGTTTCTTAATCACCCCGGCCTTCTCATACGCCTGTTCTGTTGTGGCTTCACGACCCACACCGCATTGATGCACGACATTAAGCTCTATACCGGCTAGTGCTTTGACGGCTTCCGGCACCGCTTCGTTCAATACCTGAGCGCCTAAACTACCACCCACCACTAATAAATTGAGTTCACCGGCCATCTCTGTATTGTCTTGCTGTCCGGCAGCTTGTTCCAGTAACTCTTTGCGCAACGGATTACCAACAACCGCATACTGCTGCCACTGTGGCACAGCGACCGGCAGCCCAAGTAACACCTTATTCGCTCTGGATGCTAATAAGCCGGTGGTCATACCCGGTACAGCATTTTGTTCATGCACCATTAGCGGTACGCCGCAGAGTTTTGCCGCCAGCCCCATGGGAGCGCAGACATAACCACCAAAGGTGACAACCACTTGAGGTTGCAACGCTTTCAATAACCGTCGGCACTGCAAAACCGCTTTCGCCAGGGTTAATGGCATAAGCAACTTTCTTTTCAGACCATGGCCGCGCACACCCGTCATACTGATACTGTGTAACGGAAAGCCCGCCGCCGGGATAACCCGGCTTTCCAGACGCCCTTCCTGAGTACCCAGCCAATCAACTTGCCAGCCGTTGTCCCTGAGTTGCTCAGCAACGGCCAACGCCGGAAAAATATGCCCGCCAGTACCGGCTGCCGCTATCAACACGCGACTCATTCGGCACCTCCGCGAGGCGCCACTTTACGGCCAATCATCCTGCGCTCATGATCAATCCGCAGTAGTAACCCAATAGACAACACTGAAACAATTAAACTATTTCCGCCATAACTCACCAGCGGCAGGGTTAAACCTTTAGTCGGCAGTGCTCCTGAAGCGACGCCAATATTCACAAATGCCTGAATACTGAACCAGATGCCGATACCATAGGCCAGGTAACCACCAAAGCGTTGTTCAAGCATTAGGCAACGACGACCAATAATCAGTGCCCGCCAGACCAGCATTAATACGGTTGCAATAACCGCCAGTACGCCAATAAAACCTAACTCTTCGGCAACCACGGCCATAATAAAGTCAGTATGGGCTTCCGGCAGGTACTGCAACTTCTGAATGCTGTTACCCAGACCAGCACCGCTTAAGTGTCCCTGACCAAAAGCAATCAGAGATTGCATCAGCTGATAGCCAGATCCAAAAGGATCCTTCTCTGGTTCTAAAAAGGTAAGTAGCCGCTGCATCCGGTAAGGTTCAACAATGATCAGCAAAATAAGCGCCAGCACGCAGGTAATAAACACCGCAAAGAACTGCCATAACTTGGCACCAGCCAGAAACAACATGGCTACGGTGGTTGCTGACAGCACAACCACAGTCCCGAAGTCAGGCTGCATTAGCAGAAGTACCGAGGCGACAAACAGCAGCACCAGGGGTTTTATGAAACCTTTCGTCGCCTCCCGAACTTCATCTTCGCGCCGGGAAAAATAGCTGGCCATATAGATGCAAAAAAATACCTTCGCCACTTCGGCCGCCTGAAAGGTAATGGGCCCTACTTTGACCCAACGTTGTGAACCGTTTACTTCATGTCCAATGACCAGAACCAATAACAGCATCATCAAACCAACAAGCAATAACTTTCCGCTATGTCGATTCCAGGTGTCGCTGGGGACGCGTAAGGCTCCCAGCATCACTAACATACTGACGACCATGTAGACGCCATGACGAATCGCAAAGTGAAATGGATTTCCTGTCAGTCTTTCGGCGGTTGGTAACGACGCCGAGGTGACCATAATAAAGCCAAATGCCAGTAACGACATAGCCAGAGTGAACAACACCCTGTCGTACAACGGCTGGCTGGTTTTAGGATGAAACCAGTTAAGCAATTGTTGCCAGCGGCTTTCAGCAGTCGGCATTTCCAGGTTCAGTTGTTCTTCATGCACGGTCGACATTTTTCGCCTCCACTGCCTGACGAAAACTGTCACCACGATGCTCAAAGTTTTTAAACTGGTCGAAGCTTGCACAGGCTGGTGATAACACAACCATGTCGCCGGTTTGAACTAAAGATGATGCTAACTCAACCGCTTGCTGTAAGTTTTTAACCTGTCGTGAACCACTAAATAATTGCCCAATACGAGGGCCATCTTCACCTATGGTCAGCAGGATATCGACTTGCTCCAGAGTTGGCTGTAGTTCACGGAAATCGGCGCCTTTGCCAACGCCCCCGACAATTAACAGCAGGCGTCCGCTAACCATGGGCCGCAAACCTTCAACGGCAGCAGCAGTGGCACCAATATTGGTTGCTTTTGAATCGTTAACCCACAGAACACCGTGGTTATTACTGAGCAACTCGCAACGATGAGGCAAGCCTTTAAATTCTTTGGCGGCATGAGCCGCTTGTTTTACATCAATTTCAATAGCCTCACACAACGCCAGCGCTACTTGCAGGTTAACCAGGTTGTGAATGCCCTGTAGTTGTAACTGGTCAGCTCTTAACACTACATTACCGCGAGATGTCACCGCCACAGGCCCACTAACACGATCGACATTACCCGAGAGCAAACCAAAGTGCTGAGGGTGCGAGTCGCTGCCAAAGGTCATTAGCTTACCGGTAACAGGATGCGGCCAGGTGTCTTGTTGTTGCCGGTTCAGCACCCAGGTTTTAGCGTTAGTGAAAATGCGTTGTTTTGCTTTTATGTACTCATCCACACTGTTGTAACGGTCCATGTGGTCAGCACTAATATTCATTAAGGCTGCGGCTTTTAGTTTTAAGCTTTCAACCGATTCCAGCTGAAAACTACTAAGTTCCAGCATCACAGCATCAGGCTCGTCTTTGTGCTGCAATAACTCCAGCACCGGTAAGCCAATATTGCCGGCCGCAACCACACTTTTACCACATTGGGCGGCGATAAACTCAACCATACGAGTAACCGTAGATTTACCGTTAGAGCCGGTTACCGCAATTATTGGGAGTTTTGTTTCTTGCGCGAACAATTCGACATCACCAATAACCGGAATATCAGCATCGCGTGCCAGTACAATAGACTCTTCTCTTAAGTCAATTCCCGGACTGGTAATGATTAAATCTGCGGCAAGGGTATCTTCCAACTGCCAGCGACGATTCAGAAACTCAGCACCCCCCAGTATTTGCTTTGCCTCGTCAAGGCCAGGAGGGTTCTTGCGCGAATCAAACACCCGTATGTGAACATCTTTTAAGCTTTTGTCCTGTCGTTTTTTGTTTTGTAGATAGCGCAGCACCGAAACCCCGGTCTTTCCGAGGCCAAGGACAATAATGTATTTCATGTTTTGCCAGGCTATTTTTTTCATTGTTTTTTTAACGCAACTTCAAGGTTGCGAGTCCTATCAGCACAAAAATTAACGATAGTATCCAGAAGCGCACAATAACCCGGGGCTCAGGCCACCCTTTTAATTCGTAATGATGGTGAATTGGCGCCATGCGGAAAACGCGTTTGCCACGTAGTTTGTAAGAGCCCACCTGTAACATCACAGACACCGTTTCCATGACAAACACGCCGCCCATAATAAACAGCACCAGTTCCTGTCGAACCAATATCGCAATAATGCCAAGCGCCGCGCCTAAGGCCAGAGAACCGACGTCACCCATAAAGACAAGCGCCGGATAAGTATTAAACCAGAGGAAACCAAGACCGGCTCCGACAATAGCGGTACACACCACCAACAACTCGGCGGTCAAGGGTAAATACGGAATTTGCAGATATTCGGCGAAGTTCACGTTACCGGACACATAAGCAAAAATGCCCAGCGCCGCGGCAACCATGATAGTGGGCATAATCGCCAGGCCGTCCAGACCATCGGTCAGGTTGACGGCGTTACTGGTGCCGACAATGACAAAATACGCCATCAATAAATAAAGCATGCCCAGTTGCGGCATAACATCTTTAAAGAAGGGGACAATCAACGCCGTTTCGGCTCCCTGAGTGCTGCTCCAATAAAGGTAAACAGCCGCAACACTGGCAATAACGGACTGCCAGAAGTACTTCCATTTAGCAATTAAGCCTTTCGGGTCTTTGCGCACCACTTTGCGATAGTCATCAACAAAGCCAACGATACCAAAGCCGGTGATAACCAATAAAACAACCCAGACATAACGGTTCTCTAAATCGGCCCAGAGTAAGGATGAACCTAATACCGCGGCCAATATCAAGACGCCGCCCATGGTCGGGGTGCCGCTTTTACTCAAGTGGCTTTCGGGACCATCGTCCCGTACCATTTGACCTATTTGCAAACGCTGCAAACGGCGAATTAACGTTGGTCCTAACCACAATGACAACACCAGAGCGGTCAAAACGCTCAGTATTGCTCGCAGAGTCAAGTAGGAAAACACGTTAAACGCGCTTTCAAACTGGGTCAGGTATTCCGCCAACCAAACTAACATGCGTGCTTATCCTCTAACCTGTCACTATCCGTGACAGCCTGCTGTAATGCTGCAACAACGCGTTCCATATGAGCAGAACGTGAACCTTTAACCAGCACTGTGACAGACTGTTTACCGGTCTGTTCTGTAAGTCTTTGTAAAACCGACTCGACCAGCGACTGTAAGCTACCAAAGTGTTTCCCGCCGTGGCCGTTAAAAACCTCGCTGGCACTTTGGCTGAGTACGCCCAGGCTGTATAAATTATCGATGTCGGTATCTATCGCATGTTCACCAATTTCTTCGTGGTACGCTCGCGCATCGGCGCCTAACTCACCCATGTCTCCCAGAACAAAAATTCGATAACCCGAATAGCTCCCCAGCAAGTCCAGCGCGGCTTTAGTTGAGGCAACACTGGCGTTGTAGGTGTCATCAATAATTCGTAAGTGATCACTTACTTTTATAGTCGTTAAGCGACCTTGTGCGGGTTGAACCTGTTGTAAACCAGTCACAATGTCGTCCAGTGAAATACCCAGTTCATTCGCTGCCGTTGCCGCAGAAAGGGCGTTGAGTACATTGTGTTGACCGCTTAATTTTAATTCTAACGTTCTGATTTTCTTACCCAAGTGCAGCGCAAAAGAAGGCTGCCCTTCACTATTGAGCTCAATATCCGTTGCGAACACATCGGCGCTGTCATTTAAACCTAAGGTTTTCCAGTTCATGCCTGTGCATGCCCGTTGCCAGCACGAGAAAAACTCTGAATCACGGGGGGTAACAGCCGTTCCCTGGCTCCCCACACCACGGAAAATCTCAGTTTTTGCGCGGGCAACACCGTGCAAACTGCCAAAGCCTTCAACGTGTGCGGCACTCACATTATTCAAAATAGCAACGTCGGGTTTGACCAAATCTGTCGTGTAAGCAATTTCGCCCGGATGATTCGCTCCCAGCTCAATCACGGCGTATTTATGCTGTTTCTGCAAGCGCAGAAGGGTCAAAGGAACCCCGATGTCGTTATTAAAATTACTCTGAGTTGCCAGTACCGGGTGATGAATTGATAAAATTGCCGACAACATTTCTTTCACAGTGGTTTTGCCGTTACTGCCCGTAACGGCAACGGTTTTAGGCGCAACCTTCGCCTTAACAGCAGCGCCTAAACGGCCCAGCGCATGGCGACTGTTTTCGACAATAATTTGTCGACAGTCGATGGTCTGCGGTTTTTCACAAATAACTGCGGCGGCACCCTTGCCTATAGCCTGTTCAACAAAGTCGTGAGCGTCAAAGTTTTTTCCTTTTAAGGCAATAAACAGGGCATCCTTCAGATCGGCCCGCGTATCCGTCGATACATTATCGATGATGCAATCAGAACCAATCAGGCGGCCTTCCACCTGTTCCGCAATCCACTTCAGTGATACTGAAATCATGCGCAGTCTCCTTGTAGCCATTCGCTGACTACAGCTCGCTCGTTATAATCCACACGTGTGGTCCCAATAACCTGGTAATCTTCATGTCCTTTCCCGGCAAGCAGCACAACATCCTCCTGCCCGGCTTCCTGCATGGCGCGTATAACCGCTTCTCGCCGTCCCGGCCAAACTTTCACCGGCTGCTTATCTGCAATTCCCGTAAGAATGTCTTCAATAATTTGCTCTGCTGGCTCTGTCCTGGGATTATCGTCAGTGACAACGACAACATCTGCATAATCGGTAGCGACCTTACCCATTTGCGGGCGTTTGCCGCGGTCACGATCGCCGCCGCAGCCAAACACACACCATAACCGCCCTTTGCAGTGCAGACGTAACGCGCTCAGTACTTGATGCAGAGCGTCGGGCGTATGCGCATAATCAACCACCACCAACGGCGATTGATGATTATGAAAAGCTTCCATACGGCCGGGTACCGGTTGCAGGCTGCTACAAGCCTCGCCAATGGCCGACAGCGGTTTATTGAGTTTTAACAATACAGCTACCGCACAAAGCAAGTTATAAATGTTAAACCGCCCCAGCAAGGGGCTCTCAACAGTGCAGGATTCACCCTGCCAATTTAATTCAAATACCGACCCTTGTTCATGAAACTGAAGTGCGCTTGCATGCAAACAAGGCTCAAGCGAACTGTCATTCGCGCTTATCCATAAATCCGAGAGGTTATCTTCTTGCCATCGGCAAAGCGTGTTGTCATCAGCGTTAATGACCCGGTTGTGCACACCGAAATCAGCAAATAGACGTTGTTTTGCAGCGACATAGTTTTCCATGGTGCCGTGATAATCAAGATGGTCGCGGCTGATGTTAGTAATGGCTGCCGCTGAAAACTTAAGAGCATCAACACGACGCTGTATTAATGCATGCGAAGAAACCTCCATGGCGACCAGTTCAGCACCTTCTGCGAATAGCGTTGCCAACCGTTGTTGAACAGTAACGGCGTCTGGTGTGGTGTGACGCTCTGGTAGTAACCGACCAATAAGTCCGCTACCGGTCGTACCGATAACCGCAGACTCCATACCCAGAGTTTTCGCCAGCTGAGCCATTATGTGAGTGACTGAAGTCTTACCATTGGTTCCGGTCACACCCACTAACTGCATTTTCTCTGAAGGATGCCCAAAAAAGGTTCCGGCAATATGCGATAAATGTTCACGCACACCATTAAAGCCTATCACCACCGTTCCCCGCCGGTTTTCGACGGCAAGAGCCGGAGACTCAGCGATAATAGCGACTGCGCCGGCATCAATCGCAGCATCAATATAAGCACGACCATCAGTCTCATACCCAGGGACAGCGACAAAGACATCGCCGTTAGCGACTTGTCGGCTATCGAGTTTTATCCCGCTGACAGTAACGTCCGGAATGGAAAATGATGTCGGTAGCATGGTTAAGAGATCAGCCAATTTCATCATTCATCACCCCCGAAGCCTGCCGCTCTAACCTGAGTATCCTGCACGTTGTCAGGTGGCACATTCAGTAGGCGCATGGTTTGCGATACTATTTTTGAGAATACCGGGGCTGCCGCAGTACCACCATAATAATCATCGGTGCCGGGTTCATTTATGGTAACCACCACGACCACTTTCGGGTCACTGACCGGAGCAATTCCAGCAAATAATGCAACGTATTCATCACCGTAACCACCGGTTGCTTTAGTCTTACGCGTGGTTCCTGTTTTACCGGCAACGCGGTAACCGGGTACCTGGGCGGCTTTAGCGGTACCATCGCGCACGACATCTTCCATCATATGCATAACAGCGCGAGTGTTATCCGGGTTAAAAACCGGCTCTGCCGGAAGCGGAGACTCCTGACGGAAAATTGTCAGCGGACGTTTAAGACCACCGTTTGCGATAATGTTATAAGCATTGGCCAGCTGCAGCGTGGTTGCCGAAAAACCGTAACCGTATGAAAGCGTAGCAATTTCGAATTCAGACCAGCGCCGGCGGTCACCCAAAATACCGATACTCTCACCCAGTAAAGCTATGCCGGTGTCATTACCAAACCCGGCATCGACGTAGGTCTGCAGTAAAGAGTCGATGCCTAAATCCAGCGCAATTTTAGTAACCCCTACATTTGACGAATGTTTCAACACTTCGCTCAATGAGAGCTCACCATAATCGCGTGGATCACTGACCCGGCGCCCACCGATTCGCAACCAACCGGGACTGGTATCAATGCTGTCACCCACTTTATGCCGACCGTTCTCAAGCGCGCTTAAAATTACCAGCGGCTTCATTGTTGAGCCAGGCTCGTAGCTATCGGTTACCGCCCGGTTACGCATTCTGAAAGATTGCAGTTCCGCACGGTTGTTAGGGTTAAAGGACGGGCTATTGACCATAGCCAGCACTTCACCGGTTTCGACATTAAGCACTACCGCCGAGCCTGAAGTTGCCTGATTGTAGCGCACGGCTTTTTTCAGTTCGGTATAGGCAGTTGCCTGAACACGTTGGTCGATACTCAGTGTCAGCTGTTTTGGTTGTTGTGCATCGGTCTGACTAATTTCTTCAACAACCCGCCCTTTCGCGTCCTTGCGATAAACTCGCTTACCGGGTTTGCCGGTTAAATGTTGGTCATACAGAAGCTCCAGACCTTCTTGTCCGGCGCCGTCAATATTGGTTAAACCAATGAGATGAGCGCTGATCTCTCCGGTTGGGTAATAACGGCGAGATTCCGTTTTCAGATAGACGCCCGGAATATTCAGTTGTTTTACATAATCGGCTTCTGACGGAGTGACTTTTCGTTGCAAGTACACAAAGCGCCTGGACGGGTCACTGACCTTATTGACCAATTCATTACGATTCATGCGGAAGGTTTCAGCCAGCGCTTGCCAACGGCGTTCATCTGCCAGAGCCTCTCTTTCTGCAATTCGTTTCGGGTCTGCCCATACGGTTTCTACCGGAACACTGACCGCCAGCTCTCTGCCATTGCGGTCAACAATCGTTCCTCGCTGAACCGCAACGCTGGATGATCTTAAACTGCGCATATCACCTTGCAATGAAAACGCATCCGGACTAATAACCTGAATGTAAGCGGCTCGCGCAATCAACACCGAAAAAACACCGAACAGTAAAACTACAGCCGTGTAAAAACGCCAACGCGTGCCTACTGGTTCTCTGTGTTTATTGCGGCGGTTCACTGCCATGAGACTAACACCTCTCGCTCTGGCTCAACATCGCGCATGCCTAATTGTTCTTGCGCAATACGTTCCACCCGGCTGTGTTCGGTCAGTGCATTTTGCTCGACGACCAAATGCCGCCACTCTCTATCAAGCTGGTCGCGATACGACAACAAATCGTCACGTTCCGCCGTTAAGTTACGGTTCAAATGAGAGATGTAAACAATGCTGAGCGCATTGACGATGATGACCGCGCTTAACAGGACAACCCACTTGTGCCGCAGCAAATCTTGCAGTAACATTTTAGTGAGGCTTGGGTAGCGTCGTTTAGTCATTGCGAACCCTCCTGGCGATTCGCAACACAGAGCTGCGCGAACGCGGGTTATCCTGCACTTCCGCTTCACCCGGCTTAATGGCTTTACCGACTTTTTCGAGCGTTTTATCTTTATTCCGTTCTGCTTCGGTTACCGGTAAGCCCGGCGGTAACTGCTTGCCCTCACTGTGCTTTCGAATAAAGCGTTTGACGAGGCGATCTTCCAGACTGTGGAAACTAATCACCACCAGCCTACCGTCTTCTTTCAAACCGGAAAGAGAAGCCTCTAATGCTTGCTCTATTTGCTCCAGCTCGCGGTTAATATGAATACGAATTGCCTGAAAGGTGCGGGTTGCCGGGTGTTTATGTTTTTCTTTCACCGGGCTGACACGGGCAATCATTTCAGCCAGCGGTTTAGTCCGGGTAAACGGCTTTTTCTCGCGATCCATAACAATGGCACTGGCAATACGGCGCGCAAAACGTTCTTCTCCGTATTCTTTTAAAACCCAGCTAATATCATCTTTTTCGGCGCGGTTAAGCCATTCGGCGGCGGTTTCACCACTGCTGGTATTCATTCGCATATCCAGCGGACCGTCACGCATAAAGCTAAAACCACGCTCGGCATCGTCCAATTGTGGGGAGGACACACCAAGGTCAAATAAAATGCCCGTCACTTGTTGGTTAAGCTGTAACTCATCAAGCACCTGTTGCAGGTTTGAGAAAGGCGTGTGGATAATCTGAAAACGAGGATCGTCTTCAAAAGATTGGGCGGCAGCGATAGCTTCAGGATCCTGATCCAGAGCAATAACCCGGGCATTGTCGCCCAGTTTATTAAGCAGCGCACGAGTATGTCCGCCACGACCAAACGTGGCGTCAATATACGTGCCTTGAGGATCAGTCGCTAAAGCTTCTATCGACTCTTCCAGTAGCACCGAAACGTGTTGCGGTGACGTTGTTGTCATTATAATGAAAAGTCTTCTAATCGTTCGTTGAGTGTAAAGTCACCTTCGCGTTCAACATCCATATCCTGCGCTACTTGTTCATGCCAGGCGTCTTCATCCCAAACTTCAAATTTATTCAGCTGCCCGACAAGCATCAGTTTTTTTTCTAAACCGGCGTGTTGTCTTAATGGCGCTGACAGTAACAGACGACCGTTTTTATCCATTTCACAGTCATCGGCATGGCCTAGCAGAAGCCGCTGCAAGCGACGTTCTGCGGGATTCATACTGGATAATCGAGTGAGTTTTTGTTCTATGATTTGCCACTCGGGAAGCGGGTACAACAATAGGCACGGTTGCTTTATATCAATCGTGCAAACCATCTTGCCTTCACAGTCCAGCGATAGTGCATGGCGGTGCTTGGCCGGTATGGCCAGCCGCCCTTTGCTATCCAGACTTAATGTTGTTGCACCTCGGAACATGATCCCACCTGATCATTGTGATCCACTATTATCCACAAATCCCCACAATGCTACAGTCTAGGTGTCACTCTTTCCCACTGTCAAGAAAAACCCTTTTTATTTCTCTGGCCTTCACAGAAATTTACAGTAAGCGGTTGATGCTACATGCAAAATAGTTTTCTGCTAGGGAGTGTATCTTTTTTATGCAATAATGAATTCAGTTCAAACAGGCAGCGATACGTAATGAAACGCTACTTATTGGTTATCTTTATAAGCTTTTGTATTCTGGTCACTGGCGTTATCTGGTTTGCCGAAAATCAACACGCTCAGATAGTGGAATCACATAAACGTTTGGCTACAGAGCGCTTGGGCAAACTGCGGGCGGCTCTGGAAGGACAAATCAATTCTTCCTTAGCTACCGCTCGTGCGCTGCAGGCGGAAATTAAGATTTCACCGGATATCTCACCCGAACGCTATCGTCTGCTCATGCGGGAACTCATTACCGACGACCTGCCCGTGCGTCATGTCGCATTATCTCCCAATCTGGTTATTCAATTTCTCTATCCGTTAGCACCGAATAAAGAGGCGCTGGGTTTTGATTACCGTTCCTCCCCGGAGCAATTTGAAAACGTGCAAAAAGCCATTAGCAAAAAAAGCATTTTTATTTCCGGCCCGGTTAACCTTGTACAAGGTGGGCAAGCATTAATTGCCCGGGCTCCCGTTTTTATTGAAAACAAACTCTGGGGTGTCATTGCGGTCGTTATCGATATCGAAAAGCTGCTTATTAGCAGCGGCCTTACTTCTGTGGATGACTACCTTTTTGCCTTAAAAAAGCAAACTGATAAGAGCGCTACCTTATTTGATTTTGGTGATGCAACACTGTGGGAGAACGACTACGTCGCTATTGAAGTCAACGTATCGAGCGAAACATGGTTACTGGCTCTTGCACCAAAAGATAATGTCTGGGCAGAGCGTAACAACATTTATTGGATCATTGTTGGTGCAGGCTTATCTCTCTCATTTCTGATGATAGCCTTCATGTTTAACTTAGTAACGGCACAAAGCCGCTTACGCTCAGCACTGACAACCATTGACCATCAGGCTCATTTTGACCCCATTACCGATTTACCCAACCGCCGTGCCTTTGTCGATTACCTTACCCAATTAACCCAAAAAGGTCAGGAACAACAGTTCGCTATTTTGTTCATTGACCTTGACCATTTCAAAGAGGTTAACGACAGTCTTGGCCATGATGCCGGCGATGATTTATTAGTTGCTGTCGCTAAACGTCTGCAGAACCAATTGCGTGGCACCGATTTTATCGCCCGTATTGGTGGTGATGAGTTTGTTGTGGTAATTAATCGGTTTACTTCACATCAAGTAGTTAATGATTTAGCGGCTCAACTTAACCGTCACTTAAGTCAACCTTTCAGTCTACGCCAGAACCAAATACAAACGACCTGTAGTATTGGCATTGCACTTTACCCGGACGATGGCTTGCGAGCGACAGAGCTTTTAAAAAACGCCGATCTTGCCATGTATGCAGCTAAAACTGCCGGTCGACGTACGCATTATTTCTTTAACGACGAGTTACGGGAGCAAACTGAACGCCAAAACGCCCTGCACAAACGAATGCGTGACGGACTTAACAGGCATGAGTTTTCTCTGATGTATCAGCCGATAGTCGACTTTAGTACCGGCAAAATTAATAAGTGTGAAGCCTTACTGCGCTGGACTGATGAACATGGAAATAAGATTTCCCCGTCTGAGTTTATCCCCATTGCCGAACGCACCGGGCTTATTCACGAACTGGGACAGTTTGTTCTGGAACAGGCCTGTCTGGACTGGAACATAATAGATCAATCAGGATACCCAATTGAAATGTCCATCAACCGCTCTGAGCGTGAGCTTAACGACATGGAGTCTGCTAAGCAGTGGTTATCTTGTATTCGTCAGCACAACATACCCTGCGCTAGTATCACTTTTGAACTTACCGAATCGTTATTAATGAACGATAAGCAGCGACAATTACAGATTCTGCGCTACTTGCGCTCTCAGGGAGTGAAACTGGCGATTGATGACTTTGGTACCGGTTATTCCAGTATGAATTATTTACAACGCTATCCGGTCGACTATTTAAAAATTGATCGCAGTTTTTTAAATAAAGCGCCCGATGATCGTGTCCAAGTCGCACTGCTGGATGCATTACTGCGAGTGGCAAGAGCGCTCGATATTGATGTGATTGCCGAAGGTGTAGAAACCAAACAGCAATGGGAACTGCTGCAGCAAAAACAATGTGATTTTGCTCAGGGTTACTTTATTAGTGAGCCGCTACCGCTGAAGGAGTTACTTAAATTTTTAGGTAAATGGCAGTTTTAAGATGGCAAAAATAAGGTGGAGAGCCGGCCGATAAGCCGGGTTTTGTCGTGGACAATCATTCGTCTAGTGATCAGGTTACCCTGACCCTCAAGCAGTCTACCCGGGTTCAACGCGGGCCGCGCCAAAGAACCCCTATTTGACCTTGCTCCGGGTGGAGTTTACCGTGCCACAAACTGTTACCAGTTGCGCGGTGCGCTCTTACCGCACCCTTTCACCCTTACCTGTACTGCAAGCAGCCATCGGCGGTTTACTCTCTGCTGCACTGGTCGTCGGCTTACACCGCCCAGGCGTTACCTGGCACCCTGCCCTATGGAGCCCGGACTTTCCTCCCCCTGTAAACAGGCGGCGATTGTCTGGCCAGCTCTCCGATGGAGATTCTACGCTGCGGCGGGCTTTAACTCAATCTTTGTTTCATTGACTATTTTTATTTTCAAGCGCCCACTGATACAGCCTATTTTTTCGCTCGTCGTGAATTTTTGCCGTCAGAGCTGCGGCTTTCTTCAACGGCAGCTCGTCAAGCAATAACAGTAATGTCCGCTTAGTGGCTTCTCCCGGGCCGGTATGCGCCTCAATCTCTGGCTGCAGGGGTGCTATGAGTAATACCATTTCACCGCGTTGCTGGTTCTTATCGTCGGTTAAACGCTGCAGTAACTCTGCGGCATTGCCACTTAAATAGGTTTCAAATTGTTTTGTCAGCTCTCGGGCAAGCACCACGTTTCGTTCCTTACCCAGGGTAATGTCCATATCGGCTAAGGTGTGCAAAATTCGGTGGGGGCTTTCATAAACGACAACCGTACGCGTTTCTGATTGCAACTGTTCGAGCTTCGCTCTTCGCTGCTGAGGCTTCGCAGGTAGAAAACCTTCAAACGCAAAACGGTCAGTGGGCAACCCGGCAGCCGACAAGGCAACAGTCACTGCGCAGGCGCCAGGTAAAGCAATGACGTTTAAACCTTGTTGATGGCAACGATGCACTAATACGTAACCCGGGTCATTGATTAACGGCGTTCCGGCATCACTGACCAACGCCAGCGAATCGCCTTGTTGCAGACGTTCAATAACGGCATCTGCACGTTGGGTTTCGTTGTGCTCATGCAGTGCAAAAACCTCGTTCTGAATTCCATAGTGTTGCATGAGCTTGCGAGTATGCCGCGTATCCTCTGCGGCAATAGCGGCTACTTCAGTTAATGTTTTTATTGCTCTTTCGGTTATGTCGCCTAAGTTACCAATGGGGGTTGGTACGATATAAAGAATGCCCTGCTCTGCCATAATCAGTCTCTGTTTGTTTCCAGCGTCAATGCCGTTTATAGTATCACTGAACAGGCATCAAAGCGGAACCTTACAGTGATTAGAACGCATTCATTCGCAGTTTTAGCATTACTCGCGTTACTGGTACTCACACAGTGTACGTCGGCGCCCAGTCGGCAAACCCAAGAGCCAGAGAAAACGACGGATGTCACTGATCACGATTTGAGCTTAACCGAAGAAAAGTCTGCGCAGGACTGGTTGCAGGCAGCACAACGCGCGGATAACGATATTGAACAGCACTCCGCCCTGATACGCGCCGCTAACGCCTTTCAGAATGAGCAAAAATGGCAGCAGGCAGCGGCGGTTTTATCTCAATTGAGTTCGCAAAAAATTACCCACCACAGTCAAAAGTACTACCGCCTGGCAAAGGCACGTTGGGCTGCTGAACAACAGCAGTGGCTCGTCGTCGAAAAGGAACTAGAGGGAATACCCACGCAGTTTAATCAACGAGAATTCCGTTCTCTTAGTCTGCAACTGCTGTCACAGGCCGCTTACCGGCAACAAAATTATTGGCAAGCACTGGTCTGGCAAGTCGATGCACAACGCTTTGCTGAACAGCCAAACGCCGAAACAATTTGGTCTGTCGCTCGCCAAATTACCGCCTCTCAACTGCCGCAACAACGTCCGACCAATTTAGCTCTGGCAGGCTGGTGGCGTCTGGTTAATTTTCATCATCAGGCGATGACACGCCCTGACAAACTTAACGACTACCTGAATCAATGGCGACAAAGTTATCCGGAGCATGATGCGCTACCATTAGTGGAACGTTGGCAGACGCCCCAAACCGAGCCTGCAGCGAGTGTGTCATCAAAACCAACTATTGCAGTTTTGCTGCCGTTATCCGGCCGATATAAGCAGCAGGGTCAAGCAGTCCGGGATGGTATTATTGCGGGGACGAGTGAAACCAGAGGCCTGAAAGTTGTTTTTATTGATAGCGAAAAAGATAATATCGAAGCTCACAAAGAGCAAATACAGGCAATTAATCCCGCGGGAATTATCGGTCCGCTGTTGAAAGAAAAAGTTTCGGCCTGGGTCAAGCAGCCCCTGTTGGGTTTTCCTCAGATATTCCTCAACCAAGTTGATGAAAATACAATAGAACCATCATCGGCAAACGTCTTTTTTGCCCTGAGTCCAGATACTGAAGCGCATCAAGCGGCTGAACGAATCAACCGACAATTTTCAGGTTCCAGGAACGCGCTGGCGATAGCGGCAGATACCTCCAGCGGGAAAAGAATGATCGATGCTTTTAATTCGAGCTGGAACAACACAGAAACGGGGGAACCTAACGTTTCTTATTTTTCTGAGCGCAGTGATATGAAGCTAACGGTGGAAAAATCACTCGGTTTAACCGATAGTCAGCAGCGTATTCGCACCGTAAAAATTGCTGCGGGTAAAATTATTGTTGAGGAGCAAGAGCGCAGCCGCCGAGATATCAGCGCTATTTACCTCCCCGGAAATCTACAACAAATACGTCTGTTAAAACCCTTTATTGATGTCAGCGTTTCACCTTTCGCCGACCCTATTCAAGTCTATGCCAGTTCAGCGACTCATGCGTTAAAAAACCGTTCAGGTGACTCAGACCTTAACGGCATTATCTTTTCCGATATCCCTTGGCTGGTTTCTAACTCCGGCAGCAACATCCTTTTAAGTCAATGGCTTAAACTACGTAACGGATGGGGTCTGTCGCTCGCCCGGTTAACTGCTATGGGTTATGACAGCGTGTCCTTAGTACAGCGGCTGAAAATGATGAGGCGTATGCCGGGATTGACCTGGTCTGGTCTTAGCGGCAACCTCCACATTAATGACGCCGTTGTTCAACGAGAGCTTATTTGGGCTACCTTTAGTGAAGGAAAAATCACCTTAGCAGAGGAGTCAAATAATGCAGGAAGTCGCTACTGGTAGAAAAGCCGAGTCACTCTGTGCCGAGTTTCTGGAAAAACATAACCTTACAATTATTTGCAAAAATTACCGCATCGATGGTGGTGAAGTTGATATCATAGCTCGCGATGGTATTTATTGGGTATTTTGCGAGGTTAAATATCGGCAACACGAAAGCTTCGCCGCCGTATTAGAGCAAATTCAGCCACAGCAATGCCGCCGGGTTCGACAGACAGCTCGATATTATTTACTCAGTAATAATATCGATGAACATACTGCCGCTATACGTTTTGATGTTATCGCTATAGTGGGTGAGTCAAAAAAAATTGAATGGTTTAAGGACGCATTCTGACTATGAATGACGAATTAATTAAGGCGCTCTTTACGGAGAGTATCCAGACACAAATTTCCGCGGTTGAAAGCCTCACGGATGAGATGGCAACCACCGTCGAACTGCTGGTTGCTAACCTGTTGAATGGGCAGCGTGTATTTTGCTGCGGTGATCACAAAACCGGAGTTATCGCTCAGCACTTTGCGAATCTAATGACCGAAGGCATGAAACTCGATCGTCCGCCTTTTCCCGTACTGGCGCTAAACGCAGGAAAACAAAAACAATTGGCGGCTCTGGGGCAGGCCAGTGATATTTTGCTGGTTATAGCGGATAACCAGGAGAGTGAGGAACTCACTTCCATTATGGAAACGGCCATCAGCCGGGATATGCTGATTATCGCTTTAACCGGAGAGGACAATGACTCGGTTTCTGGTCTGTTAGGCACCAATGACATTGAATTAAGAGTTCCCAGTTTGAATCCAGCCCGTATACTCGAAACTCAGTTATTTATTGTTCACGGCCTATGTGAACAAATAGAAAACACTATTTTCCCGCAGGAGCACTAATACATATGAGTTTATCTAAAGCTGTTTTCCCCGTCATTTTTATCGGTTTATTAAGCTTACAAGGTTGTGCGGCGGTTGCTGTCGGTGCTGCCGCTGTTGGCATATCGTCGGCGACCGATCCCCGTACGATAGGAACCCAGGTCGATGACCAGACCATAGAAATGAAAACAAACGCAAAATTAGGAAATGACGAGCAGTTTAAGGATTCTCGTGTGTCGGCTATCAGTTATGATACGAACGTTTTATTGGTTGGTCAGGTACCCAGCGAAGCGTTAAGAAGAAGAGCAGAGGATGTCATTAAAGACACCAACGGCATCAATAAAATTTTCAACCAGTTACGCATTGGTTCGAAAGCTTCAACGGCTGTCCGTGCAGGAGATAGCTGGATAACCAGCAAAGTAAAGCTTAAATTTGCTAACAACAAATCAATTGATGCTAGCAATATTAAAGTGGTCACAGAAAATGCCGAAGTCTTTTTGCTTGGTCACGTTAGTCAGACTGAAGCTGATACGGCTGTTGACGTTACCAGGAACGTTAACGGTGTCGAGCGGGTCATTAAAGCACTAACCATAAAGCGTTAGTGCTTTAATCTTTACTTGCTTTACTTAACAACTTTTAAGTTGGGCTTTTTCTTAGCAGATTTTTGCTCTGTTTGTTCACTGCTTTGCTCTTCTTCATCAAGCGCAGGCATTTTATCCAGCTCAGGTTCAGCTTCAAACATTGCCCCGGCTCCGTTTTCTCGAGCATAGATCGCTAAGGCGGCTGTCATGGGCACAATAACCTGCATAGGCTTGCCGCCAAAACGAGCGTTAAATCGAACTTCGTGATCAGCTAACTGCAACCCCTGAACGGCTGTCGGTGAAATATTTAGGACAATCTGCCCCTCACTCACAAAGTTTTGCGGTACAACAGTACCAACAATGGTTGCGTCAACAACCAAGTGCGGCGTCAGATCGTTATCAACGATCCACTCGTACAACCCGCGAAGTAGATAAGGTCTTTTCGGCGTCATAGTAAGACTCCCCGACGTCGATGAAATTAATGGCGTGCCAGTTCTTTCTCATCTTCAGTTAAAGAATCCTGGAACGTTTTTCGCTCAAATAAACGCACCATATATTGCTTGATTTCTTTCGCACCCTGGCCTTCTAAATCAATACCATAAGCCGGTAAACGCCATAATAGAGGCGCTAAATAGCAATCCACCAAGCTGAACTCTTCGCTCATAAAATACGGCGTATCGGCAAAAATTGGTGCTAGTGAAAGAATACCTTCTTTCAACTCTTGCCTTGCTTGCGCATCACCTTTTTGAATCTTTTCAGCCAGGCTGTACCAGTCCCGTTCAATTCGGTACATCATAAGACGACTGTTACCACGGGCAACCGGATATACAGGCATTAGCGGAGGGTGTGGAAAACGCTCATCAAGATATTCCATGATAATTTGCGCGTTATAGAGTACAAGTTCGCGATCAACAAGAGTCGGCGTAGCTTCTGGGTACGGGTTAAGCTGTAACAGATCCTCCGGCGTACTTTCGTCGGTCACATACGTAATTTCGACACCAACACCTTTCTCAGCCAACACCAGACGTACCTGATGACTCTTTAAGTCATCCTTTCCTGAATATAACGTCATTACTGAGCGTTTATTTGCTGCAACAGCCATTCCTTTCTCCAGATAATATCAACGTGAAAAGGGTGGCAAGCCACCCTTTCCTGAACCGTTGTCTAACAGACTGATAAGCCCTGATTATTTCAGGTCTTTCCAAAACTCTTTTTTCAGTAACCATGCCAGAATAGTGAATACCAGCAGGAAACCAAAGACGAACCAACCCGTTCTACGCTGTTCTAACAACATAGGTTCGCCGACGTAGACCAAGAATGTGGTCAAATCTAACATTGCTTGATCGTATTCGCTTTCCGATAAGCGACCGTCTCCATCCGTTTTTAAGCCGACGTAAACGTCTTTCATCTCGCCGTCTATCATGCGCTCTTCATAAGTTTTCTCGGGAAGCCCCTGAAGTTCTTCCAGTACATGGGGCATTCCGACGTTGGGGAATACCGCATTATTAACTCCGAAAGGACGGCTCTCATCTTTATAAAATGAACGCAAGTAAGTATAAATCCAGTCAGCACCTCTGACTCGGGCAACGTTGGTCAAATCAGGTACCGCTGTACCAAACCAGTTTGCGGCTGAATCGGAATTCATATTATTGGTAATTAAGTCACCAGCTTTATCACCGGTAAATTGCAGATACTTCTCTCCCAGCTCTTGTGGGATACCAATATCTTCAAAAGTCCGGTTGTAACGGTGATATTCCAACTGATGACAGCCCAGGCAATAGTTCATGTACAACTGCGCGCCGCGCTGCAGCGAAGCTTTGTCGTGTAAATCGACGTCAGCTTTGTCTAATGGAACGTCAGGGCCCGCCGCAAATACTAGCGACGGAACCAGGGTTACAAGAGCGATTAACAATTTTTTCATTTCGAAGTCACCCTTTCTGGTACCGGTTTAGTCTTCTCACGCTTACTGTAGAACCAGAGCAGTCCGAAGAACGCAAAGTACAGGAACGTAAATATCTGTGCAAACACAGTTGCAACCGGCGTTGCAGGCTGTGTTCCAAGATAACCCAGTACAACGAAGCTGATAGCAAAGACAAATAAGTTCAGCTTATGCAACAGGCTACGATAGCGAATAGAGCGCACTCGACCACGGTCTAACCAAGGCAACAAGGCCAGAAACACGATGGCAGCAAACATTAAAATAACGCCAAACAGTTTATCCGGTACCGCGCGCAAAATGGCGTAGAACGGTGTGAAATACCAAACGGGAGCAATATGCTCTGGTGTCTTCAATGGATTCGCCGGTTCAAAGTTAGGCGGCTCAAGGAAAAATCCACCCATTTCCGGGTTGAAGAAAATAACGTAGCAGAAGATAAACAAAAAGATACCAAAGCCAAACATATCCTTAACAATGTAATAAGGATAAAACGGAATAGAATCAACAATGTCTTTCTTGTTCGTGAAGCGTTCATGGAATTTGAACTTCGGCTTTTCTTCGTCCGGTACTGAGCCTTTCGGCTTTTTCGTATCAACACCATCAGGGTTGTTGGAGCCTACTTCGTGCAAAGCAACAATATGCAGGAACACCAGAATAACCAGAACCAGCGGCAAGGCAATAACATGCAGGGCAAAGAAGCGGTTCAGTGTCGCTCCGGAAATGACGTAGTCACCACGGATCCACAAGGTTAAGTCATCACCAATAACCGGAATGGCGCCGAACAATGAGATAATAACCTGAGCGCCCCAGTAAGACATTTGTCCCCAGGGTAACAGGTAACCCATAAAGGCTTCGGCCATCAACACCAGGAAGATGAACATACCAAACAGCCAGATCAATTCACGCGGCTTTTGGTAAGAGCCGTACATCATTCCGCGGAACATATGCAGGTACACGACAACAAAAAACGCGGACGCACCCGTAGAGTGCATATAACGCAATAACCAACCGTATTCGACATCTCGCATTATGAACTCAACTGACGCAAACGCGCCGTCTGCACTAGGTACATAGTTCATGGTAAGCCAAACACCGGTCAATATTTGGTTAATTAAAACAAGGGTTGCCAGAAAACCGAAAACATACCACATATTGAAGTTTTTCGGAGCGGGATACTGCGCCAGGTGGATGTTCCAGGTTTTTGTCATGGGGATGCGGGCATCCATCCACTCTACAAATCGCTTAAACATTATGCTTGCCCCTTATCTTCACCCACCAGAATGGTGTTGTCATCGATAAAATAGTGCGGTGGCACAACCAGGTTCAATGGAGCAGGAACGCCTTCAAAAACGCGCCCGGCCACATCAAACTTAGAACCGTGGCACGGGCAGAAAAAACCGGAATTGACGCCATCAACGTGGTCTCCCATACCATTTTCCAGATAAGATGGAGAACAACCTAAATGAGTACAGATGCCAACCGCAACAAAGAATTCTTCTTTGATTGAGCGATACTGGTTCTGTGCATACTCTGGCTGTTGCGGTTCTTCTGAATTTGCATCACGAAGTCGATCTTCTACTTTCGATAGCCCCTCAAGCATCTCAGGTGTGCGACGCACTACCCACACAGGTTTTCCACGCCACTTCACACGGATTAACTGACCGGGCTCAGCTTTGCGTACATTTACTTCTACTGGCGCTCCAGCGTTTTTTGCTCTGGCACTCGGGTTCCATGATGCTATAAAAGGAACGGCTACAGCCACCGCCCCTACACCACCTACCACTGAGGTTGCAACGGTCAAAAAACGACGGCGGCCTTTATCTACAGGCGCATTGCTCATCCATCTACTCTCCAGTTTTGGACGCTCCACGATACGTTGTCGTGAAGTCGGGAATTAGCTGCTGTTTTTTCCGCTTATGCGGATTACAGAAAATGCTTTGAGATGATAATGAAAAGACACACTTTTTACAAGCTTAATAGCTGCCCTTATCAGTGTATTTCCATTTCATACTGGCATAAAAAAACCCAGCCGAAGCTGGGTTTTGCCACAATAACGAAAGACAAATTAACGCTTCGAGAACTGTGGACGTTTACGTGCTTTGTGCAAGCCGATTTTCTTACGTTCAACCTGACGAGCGTCACGGGTAACGTAACCTTCCTTACGTAGCGGACCACGTAAAGCTTCGTCGTATTGCATTAAGGCACGAGTAATACCGTGACGGATTGCACCAGCCTGACCGGTAGTACCGCCACCACTTACAGTGATGTACATGTCAAATTTTTCAGTCATTTCAACCAACTCTAATGGTTGACGAACAACCATCTGAGCTGTTTCACGACCGAAGTATTCTTTCAGTTCACGGTTGTTAATTTTGATGTTGCCGCTACCAGGACGCAAAAATACGCGAGCCGTGGAGTTTTTGCGACGACCAGTACCGTAGTATTGATTATCTGCCATAGTGTTCTTGCTCCGTATTATATATCCAGTTGTTTAGGTTGTTGAGCAGTATGATTATGCTCAGTACCTGCGTACACTTTCAGTTTACGGAACATGGCACGACCCAATGGACCACGGGGTAACATACCTTTCACCGCTTTCTGAATGACCATTTCTGGTTTCTTAGCAATCAGTTTTTCAAAGCTGATTGATTTGATACCACCCGGAAATCCAGTGTGCGAGTAGTACATCTTATCTTGAGCTTTGTTACCGGTAACGGCAACTTTCTCAGCGTTAATGACGACGATATAATCGCCCGTATCAACGTGAGGCGTATACTCAGGCTTGTGCTTGCCGCGTAAACGACGAGCGATTTCAGTAGCTAAACGACCTAAAGTTTTGCCTTCAGCGTCTACTACGTACCAGTCGCGTTTTACCGTTTCTGGCTTGGCTACAAATGTTTTCATTGTATAAAACCTACATTTTAAAAGTTCACGGACAGTAATTCCGGGCTTCCCCGCGAATCACAACAATAATAAAATGATAAAAATCATTTAGTTATCTGCTGCAACCGCTGCATTACATGCTGCAACGCAACGGACTGTAACGTGGGCTGCGCGGATTATAGGAAAAATGAGGTTAAAGATCACGCATTTTCTGAAATTTATGCTTTATGAGCCATAGCCAGATATTCATGACTTTGCATTTCCTGCAACCGACTGACGCACCGGCGGAACTCAAACGTTAACTGACCGTCTGTGTAAAGCTTTTCGATATTCTCTTCGGCCGATAAAATAAGTTTTACCCGGCGTTCGTAAAACTCATCCACTAACGCAATAAAACGACGAGCTGTATCATCTTTACCAGCCCCCATTTGTTCGACATCGCTGATCAGTACGGCATGATAAATTCGGGCTATCTCCATGTAGTCATTTTGACTGCGCGCCGTTTTACAAATGGCAGCAAAGTCAAAGAAAACCACATCATCACACTCTGCCCTTACCTCAATATTTCGGCCTTCTATGTCAATGCAGTCTGATTCGTATCGGTCTTTGAATTCCGGAGCCAGTTCTTTAAAGTATCGCCATAAATTTTTATCCGCCTGCTGGTCCAGCGGCGAATGAAAAATTTCAGCTTGAGTCAGCGTTCTCAGGCGATAATCGATACCGCTGTCAACATTGACCACCTCGCACTGTTGTTTGATAAGCTTAATAGCCGGAATAAAACGTGCCCGTTGCAGCCCATTTTTATACAAGTCGTCGGGAATAATATTTGAGGTAGCGACCAACACCACTCCCCGCTCAAACAAATATTCGAACAGTTTGCCCAGCAACATCGCATCGGTAATATCCTGCACAAAAAACTCATCAAAACAGACAATCAGTGCTTCACCTGAAATCTTGTCAGCAACAATACGTAACGGATCGCTTTGCTTGTCCAGTTGTTTCAATTCGTTGTGGATCCGATGCATAAAACGGTGAAAATGAATGCGCCATTTGCGCTCAATTGGCAAACTTTCAAAAAAGGTATCGACTAAGTACGTTTTCCCACGGCCCACACCGCCCCAAAAATAAACGCCCTGAGGCCGGTTCGGAGTGTTACGTAACCATTTCCGCCACCCGGACAGAGTGTCATACTTGTTCCACTCAATAAGCTCGTCATGCAGTCTTTGCAAATGTTTAACGGCATTAAGCTGTGCTGTATCTTCCGAGAAACCATTGTGTTCGATATCATACCGATAACGTTCTAGTGGAGACATTTGCTGTTTGGACACTACCACTTCACCTCAGTTGGGATTATCCTAATAGGTAATATGTTATCATGAAGGCGAAGCGCAGCAATCATTCGCAGCTGTAGCAGCTTGTGCAGGAGTTAATTATGAGTTGGATTATTGGAATTCTGTTGGTCATTGCCGGTGCAATCATTGGTTTTTTTGCAGCTCGTTACAGTCAGTCTAAGGGGCAATCAGGCGACCTAGAAGAGCAAGTTGAGCAAAGTCAGCAGCGTTTAACGGACTACCAGCGAGAAGTCTCTGAGCATTTCATAACGGCAAACGCTATGGTTGAACAATTAGCGGATACGCAACAGCGTTTACAAAGTTACTTAAATCAAAGCGCAGAGTTACTGGAGAAGAGTGACACGCAAAGTGATTTACCTTTTTTTGCAGAAGATACAATCAAACAGCTACGTGTAGCAAACTCGTTGAATAAAGATCACCGCTCTGGTCGCGATAGCTACAGCGGCAACGATATTCCTCGTGATTACACTGAAGGTTCCAGCGGCTTATTCTCAAACAGCTACGAAGAAAAATTCGATGAAGATTCCGGTGAAGAGTCCTCAAAAACATCTTGAAACATTTTTAGAGTGAACTCATAGCACTAACAAGCGGTCTTAACTGCAAATCACTTGTTAGTGCTTTATTAAGGAGTCACTCAAACCATGAAACGAGTATTAGCTTTATTCAGTTTACTCTTCGTTTTTAGCTTTACGCCTATTACTTCGGCTCAGGCCGGTATTCCGTTTTTTAGTAACGACGACGAGCAACCCACACTAGCGCCAATGCTGGAAGAGGTTACCCCGGCTGTTGTTAATATTTCCGTTAAAGGTAAGCGCGAGGTTCGACAGCGCCTGCCGGACGCACTGCGCTTCTTCTTTGGCCCTGATTCTCCGAGAGAACGAGTGCGAGAGCGCCCGTTTCGTGGGCTGGGGTCCGGAGTGATTATTGACGCTGAAAACGGCTATGTGGTCACCAACAACCATGTGGTCGACGACGCCACAGAAATTCTGATCACATTAAAAGATGGCCGCGAATTTGATGCCAAAGTCATTGGTACCGATAAACGAAGTGACGTGGCTTTGCTTAAAATAGAAAAGGGTAAAGACCTTACCGCCATTCAGTTAGGTAATTCATCCGATTTACGAGTCGGCGATTTTGTTGTTGCTATTGGCAACCCTTTTGGGCTGGGCCAAACAGTCACCTCCGGTATTGTTAGTGCACTAGGTCGCGGCGGACTCGGTATTGAAGAACTGGAAAACTTTATTCAAACCGATGCCGCTATCAATAGTGGCAATTCAGGCGGCGCTTTAGTTACGCTAGATGGCAAGTTGATAGGGATTAACACCGCAATACTAGGACCCAATGGCGGTAATATCGGTATTGGCTTCGCGATACCGTCAGACATGATGAATAACTTAGTACAACAGCTTATTGAATTCGGCGAAGTGCGCCGCGGTGTGCTGGGTGTGCGTGGTAACGATTTAACTCACGACGTGGCTCAGGCGCTTAACATTCCAATAAATCGCGGCGCTTTCGTCTCGCAGGTCGTACCCGGCAGTTCGGCAGCCAGCGCCGGCATTGAATCCGGTGATGTTATTGTATCTATTAACCAGCAGGCTATTCGTTCATTCTCAGAACTTGGCGCACTGGTTGGATCAATAGGTTCGGGCAATTCAATAGAACTTGGTATTATTCGTGATGGCGAGGAAATATCGGTTGATGTCAGACTAGGTGCACAAGACACCGCTGTTACTGCAGCCACGATTCACCCTGCCCTGGAGGGAGCAACTCTGGTTGCCACTGAAGCAGGTAAGGGCATCGAAGTCAGTGAACTTGGCGAACGTTCTCCGGCGGCTCGAATTGGGCTGGAAAAAGGCGATATTATCCAAGGTGTTAATAGAGTAAGAGTCAATAATGTGGCCGAACTCCGGAGCGCCATAGAAGACAAAGCAGGCGTTATAGCGTTGAATATAAAACGTGGCGACAGCTCACTCTATATCGTGCTACGTAACACCAACTGACATTGTGACAGTGCGGTGGTATCAGTGCTATGCTGATACCACCTAATTTAACCGGAAGCAGGTATGCAGCAACTCTCTTCACCCCTACGATTTTTACTTCAGTCAGTCGGCTTAGGCCTTGTTGTTGCGGCCATTGTTATTGTCACTCAGCCATTTTGGGGACAATCAGAGTCTCTGGGGCAAACCAACTCTGAAATTGTCTCTTTTAACCAGGCAGTGCGTAAAGCAGCTCCGGCGGTCGTTAATATTTACAGTATGGGCGAAATACAGGGCTCTTATTACCAGCCTCAGTCATCGCGTGTCTGGCGCCTGGGTTCCGGTGTCATTATGGACTCTCAGGGCTACATCCTCACCGCTCATCATGTCGTCGATAATGTCGATAAAGTTGAAGTTGCTTTGCAAGACGGTAGACGTTATGCGGCTCAGATAATCGGTAGCGACCGCTACACCGACCTTGCTGTTCTCAAAATTGATGCTGATAACCTTCCGGTTATTCCCGTTCAGTCAACACGTCGTATTCAAGTCGGCGATATTGTACTTGCCATCGGTAACCCCTATAACATCGGGCAAACAATCACTCAGGGAATCATTAGTGCCAGTGGCGGCCGGGTTGGGGTCAGCAATTCTTACTCCGACCTTATTCAGATGGATGCCGTAATCAACCAGGGAGCGTCAGGTGGGGCGCTGGTCAATACAGCCGGCGAGTTAATAGGCATCAATAACGCCCGCTACAACTCCGCTTTTGGTGACGGCGGCGAGGGAATTTACTTTGCGGTACCTTATGAGAATGCCCGCAAGGTGATGAAAACGCTGATCCGTGAAGGCAAGGTAGTGCGCGGCTACATTGGTATCAGTGTTAACCCGAATTTCAGTGAAGAGCAGTCTTTATCAGGTATTTTAATTACCGATGTTGAGAGTGGCGGACCAGCAGCATTAGCCGGTCTGCAAAGAGATGACTTTTTAGTCGCTATTGGTGGTGAGCCCGTTCGTTCGGCGCCGGAGGGACTGGACCGAGTCGCCAATAGCGAACCCGGTACCGAACTGGGCGTTGAGTTTTACCGTAACAACAAACGCATGACAGCCACAGTTACTGTTGCCGAGCTGCCTCGTTAAACCTTAAAGACGGCTGTTATTAAGCCGTCACTCGCTCCATATCAGCGCCTAAAGCCTTCAACTTTTTCTCAATACCCTCGTAACCACGATCGATATGGTAAATACGTTCGACGATAGTTTCGCCGGTAGCAACCAAACCCGCTATAACCAGAGATGCGGAAGCACGCAGATCCGTGCACATAACCTCTGCGCCGGTTAATTCTTCAACGCCATGGCACAAAGCTGTGTTGCCTTCTGATTCGACATTAGCGCCCATGCGTCTTAGCTCAGGAATGTGCATAAAGCGATTTTCGAAGATGGTTTCGCGAATACCGGCGGTGCCTTGTGCAATAGCATTTAACGCACAAAATTGAGCCTGCATATCGGTCGGGAAAGCCGGGTGCGGAGCGGTAATAATATTAACAGCTTTAGGCCGCCCGTTACTTTCTATGGTTATCCAGTCCTCACCTTTATGAATACTTGCGCCAGCTTCTTCTAATTTCTTAAGCACCGCATCCAGACTCGCCGGATCGGTTTTTTCACAGCGCACCGAACCGCCTGTTGCTAAAGTTGCAACGAGAAAAGTTCCGGTCTCTATACGATCAGGCATCACACTATATTCACCACCATGCAGCTTATCAACGCCGGTAATATGGATGGTGTCACAACCCGCGTCACGCACATTTGCACCCAGACTGTTCAAAAAATTCGCTAAATCGATAACCTCGGGTTCACGAGCTGCGTTCTCTATAACGGTTTCGCCCTCTGCCAGTACTGCCGCCATCATTAAGTTCTCTGTGCCGGTAACACTGACCGTATCCAACAGAATTTCAGCACCTTTTAAGCGACCATCGACCGACGCCTTGATATAGCCATTTTCAACATCGATATGCGCGCCCATTTTGCGCAGACCGTCAATATGCAGATTTACAGGCCGGGCACCGATAGCGCAACCACCCGGCAATGAAACCTCCGCTTTTCCGGTTTTAGCCAGTAACGGACCTAACACCAAAATAGAAGCCCGCATCGTTTTAACTAAGTCGTAAGGGGCTTTAAAATGGTTTAACGTTGTCGGATCGATACAGACACCATTGTTATTCAGACTGCCGTGATTAATACCCAGACAATCCAGCAACTCCAGAGTGGTATCGACGTCGTGCAAATCTGGAACATTAGATAGTGTGACTTTGTCTGAAGGCAACAGCGATGCCATTAAGATAGGCAAAGCGGCGTTTTTTGCGCCTGAAATGGTGACTGAACCGGTTAACGGCAGGCCACCACGTATTTTAAATTTATCCATCAACTAACCAACAACCTTATGGCATCATTAATTTTTTATCACGCGCCCAGTCTTCAGGCGTGTAGGCTTTTATCGAAACAGCATGGATTGAACCATCTGCAATTAAAGGGTTTAATGGGCCATAAACTGTCTGCTGACGCTTTACCCGACTCATGCCTTTAAAGTCTTCGCTGACAGCAATAATTTCTGCATTGGCACCTTCAACTTTGACCCGTAGCTCTTCTAAAGCGAGCGCATCATTAAGCACGTTTTTAAGTTCTTCTGTATTCATTCTTATCTGCCGTTAGCTTAAAAGTTAATAAGACCGCCTAGCTTAACGAAAGCAGTGACTCAACGCCACTAACGCGGGCAATTTGTTTCAACTGATCGGAGGCACCTATACACGTCAGAGGTCCTTTTCCATCCCCGATTAATTTCAGAATTTCGAGTAAGAAAGCAACACCGGCGGTATCGATAACCTCAACGTCTTTTAAATCAACCCGGGTTTCGCTTCCAACCGGCCAGTCCTTTCGCTGCGACCAGAGACTGGCAACACTGTGACGCGTTAATGAGCCACTAAACTCTAACGTCTTATTATCGCTAACTTTAACGGTAGCTAAGTCTGTTTGCTGTGCGCTCATTAAATTTCCTCTGCCGGATTCTTAACTTCCTCATCGGACTTGATGGGTTCAGCGGCTTTCTTTTCAATCAGATCAATGGTTTTATCAATACCATTAGCACGGATGACGGACGAAATTTCACTTTGCTTGCTGTTCAGCAAGCTAATACCCTCAACAACCAAGTCATAAGCTTTCCAGAGTTCTTCGTCAGAGTCATAACGAATGCGAAAATCCATGCGAATTTCAGGACGTCCTTGTTCTTTTACCCGGGTGCGCACCACTGCCGAACGCGCATCGTCGGACAATTCACCACTGGGTTCAAAACTCACCGTATGTATGTCTTCGTCATACTGAGTAAAGGCACGGGCATAGGTCGCCACTAAATAGTCATAAAAAACACGATAAAAACGTTCACGCTGCTCTTTAGTCGTGTCGCGCAAATAGCGCCCTAAAACCTTCTTCGACGCATACATGTTGTCGACGTAAGGCATCATCTCGTCTTTGACGATTTCCTTTAGATAATTTGGGTCATCATCAATTTTATTCCGCTCCGACGCTATACGGTCAAAGGTCTTTTCAGCAACGGCTTTTAACAATTCCCGTGGGTCATCTTTATGTATCAATTCTGCGGATGCTGACGCAACCCATACAAACATTACAAAAGCCGCTATTATCCATTGTTTTACTGCCATGATGCTCTCCCTACCACTTAATCGTTGCCCTGGCTAAACAGGAACTGGCCTATCAAATTCTCTAAAACTAACGCTGACTTTGTATCGGTAATAGTATCGCCATCTTCTAGCGTATCTACGCTTTCATCAATAAAACCGGGTTGAAGCCCAAGATATTGCTCACCCAACAGTCCTGACGTTAGCACCGATAACGTACTGGTCTCAGAAAGTTGGTCGTAATCTTTACTGATACTCATTGCCACTTTTGGCTCATAGTAGTCGCCCGATAAAGATATGTCGGTAACACGACCGATAACGACCCCACCAACTTTTACCGGAGAGCGCACTTTCAGACTACCAATATTGTCGAATTTGGCATACAGAGTGTAACTGTCACCCGATGTTGTCATATTGCCACTGGCTGCTCTTAACGCGATAAACGCTAACGCCAAAATACCGACAACAACGAACACGCCTACCCATAACTGTGTTTTTCTTGATTCCATGGTTATCCACCAAACATGATAGCTGTAAGAATAAAATCGAGTCCTAGAATTGCCAGCGACGCAGTCACTACTGTCGACGTTGTCGCGGCACTGATCCCCGCAGAGGTTGGTACTGAGCGATAGCCTTTGTATAAAGCTATCCAGGTAACAACAAAAGCAAATACAATTGATTTAATGATGCCGTTAAGCAGATCTTCCTGCCAGTCGACCGCCGACTGCATGACCGACCAAAAAGCGCCTTCATCAACACCCAGCCAGCCCGAACCAACCAGATAACCGCCATAAATACCAACGGCCGAAAACATTAATGCCAGCAGCGGCATACTGATTAGTCCTGCCCAAAAGCGAGGGGCAATAACACGACGTAACGGATCAACCGCCATCATCTCTAAACTGGACAGTTGCTCCGTCGCTTTCATTAAACCTATTTCTGCGGTTAACGCTGAGCCCGCACGTCCGGCAAATAGAAGACCAGTTACTACAGGCCCTAACTCACGCAACAACGACAACGCAACCATCGGTCCCAAGCTTTGCTCAGCTCCGTAATCCACCAAAATGGTATAGCCCTGCAAGCCCAGCACCATACCGATAAACAAGCCACTGACGATAACAATCAGCATCGACAGCACGCCCACTACGTACATTTGCTTAATAAACAACGGCCACGACTTGCGTGGTTGCGGTTTACCGATGATGGCTCCCAGCAACATAGCCAGGGCGTATCCAATACCGGCCACGCTATCCAGCACTCGCTGGCCGATAGATTGTATAAACTGGATCATCCCTCGCCCCTTAACAAATCCGTTGTAAAATCGTCGTCTGAATAATGAAAGGCTACCGGCCCATCTGGTGCGCCGTTTAAAAACTGCTGAATAATTGCCGTGTCATTATGACGCAATTCATCCGGCGTTCCCTGACCAACCACTTTTTTATCGGCAATGACATAAGCGTAGTCAGCAATTGACAGCACTTCTTTTACGTCGTGAGATACAACTATAGAGGTCAAACCCAAAGATTCATTCAGAGATTTAATCAGCTTTACAATCACGGCCATAGAAATAGGGTCCTGACCGGCAAACGGCTCGTCGTACAGAATTAAGTCGGGATCTAAAGCAATAGCCCTTGCCAGAGCCGCCCGCCGGGCCATGCCACCGGACAGCTCCGATGGCATAAGATGACGAGCCCCCCGTAAACCAACGGCTTCCAGCTTCATTAAAACCACACTGCGAATAATTTGTTCTGGTAAGTCGGTATGCTCCCGCAAAGGAAACGCCACATTTTCGTAGACCGACATGTCGGTGAACAAAGCGCCACTTTGGAACAGCATGCTCATGCGCTTACGCAATTCATACAAGTCGTTTCGCTTTAACTCAGAAACCTCTTGTCCGGCTACTTTAATGCTGCCGCTTTCAGGTTTAAGCTGACCACCGACAAGGCGCAATAACGTTGTTTTTCCAATTCCGCTGGGACCCATAACAGCAACCATTTTACCCTTAGGCACAGCTAATGATAGGCCGTCATAAACCGGGTGGGTTCCATGCGAAAAAGTCAGATTCTTAAGTTCTACCAAGTTTGTCACGGCAGTTTCCTGTTACAAGTTTATCAGTCACTATGTTAGCGCCTGTCGGTAAAAATTTGATACCGAAAAAATGTCACAAATCCTATCAGCGGATTGACTCTATTTCTGTCAATTCATCGGCAAGCTTCAGTAAATATTGCGCAAAGTCTTCACGCTCATGCACACAGGCATCACACAAATTCAGTTGCTCAAACAACCGCGCACCGTGCACCGCATAAAATAAGGTTTTGCCCACTTTACTACCGGCAATCCTTTCCAGCCGCTGTAAAGTTCCGGCCACGTGTTCTTTTAGCGGCCCCAACAACTCGGGATTGGTGGCGGCAGCGGCCAGCATACCGCTTCCCAGACGCGAGCACTCGGCGTCAGTATCAAGGGCTGCTAACAAGATACTTTTTAATTCTCCTTTTGGGTCATCACTGAATTTTCGGTGATATTGCTCGCGTAAATTTTCATACCGTTCAACCCGGCGTTTTAACATCGCCTGAAGCAAGCAGTCTTTGCTGTTAAAATGGTAGAGCAGACCACCTTTACTGATACCTGTGGTATGGCTTAAGGCATCAAAGGTCAGGTGAGCAGCCCCCTCTGCAGCGACTAACCGATCTGCCGCATCCAGAATGACGTCTCTGTTACTGGGTCGGCCTGCTGCTTTTTTCTCTACCATAGCGTATTCACTTTACCTGAGCTGACTTTATTAACCGTCTGGTTGGTATATTAATTATTTTTGCAATAAAATACAAGATTTACCGCGTATGGTAGGCAGAGTCGCATTGAATGACGTATTATACAGAGCAAAAGCACAACGCCAGAGGCATGACAATGAAGCAAGTCACCCAGAACTTTCGACTACTGGGCGAACACGTACTGGATATTGAGAAAAAGGCGATTGACGGGTTGTACCAATATTTAGATGACAACTTCGATGCCGCCTGCCAGACCTTGTTTAACTGCAAAGGACGAGTCATAGTCACCGGTATGGGTAAATCCGGACACATTGGCGGAAAAATTGCAGCAACATTAGCCTCTACCGGCACTCCGGCTTTTTTCGTTCATCCGGGTGAAGCCAGTCACGGAGATTTAGGCATGGTTGCCGCCCAGGACGTTGTGATTGCGATTTCTAACAGCGGTGAAACCACTGAAGTACTCAATATTATTCCCGTCATAAAACGCCTTGGCGTTCCGTTAATCTCAATGACCGGTAAAGCTGACTCCACTCTGGCACGGCTTGCCGATACCCATGTTTGCATTGCCGTGGAACAAGAGGCCTGCCCGCTAGGGTTAGCGCCAACCGCTTCTACCACCGCAACCTTGGTAATGGGTGATGCCTTCGCGGTTGCCTTACTCAACGCCCGCGGCTTTACTGCCGATGATTTTGCTCTGTCACACCCGGGAGGCTCTCTGGGCAAACGTTTATTACTGCGTTTGAACGATGTCATGCATACAGGCGACAGAGTCCCGGTTATTCCGGCTGACGCTATTATCAGCGATGCCTTATTAGAAATGTCGCGTAAAGGCCTGGGAATGACCGCCGTAGTAGATACCAACCAACGTTTAGCCGGTATCTTTACCGATGGTGACCTACGCCGAATTCTGGATAACCGGGTTGATGTCCATAAGACGCCAATAGCTGAAGTGATGAACCGCTCCTGTATTACTGCTAATGAAGATATGCTGGCAGCAGAAGCGTTAAAGCTGATGCAGGATCGTAAAATTAACGGGCTTATCATCACTAATAAAGACGGGCAGCCATGCGGTGCAATGAATATGCACGATTTGCTGCAGGCGGGAGTTCTTTAATGGAATGTATTAACACCTGGTACGGCAATATTGAAAGAACGCTGCTTCAGCGTTTCTCCGGAATCAAACTTCTGGTGCTGGATGTGGACGGCGTATTCTCTGATGGCCGCATTTATTTAGGCAACAACGGGGAAGAATTAAAAGCTTTTCACACCCGCGATGGATTTGGCATGAAAGCCTTAAAGAAGTCCGGAGTTGAAACCGCTGTTATCACCGGCAGAACCTCAGGTATTGTTGAACACCGCATGGAACATTTGAACGTCGGTTTCATTTATCAGGGACAAAATGATAAAACCGCCGCCTTTAACGAGCTGTTGGAGAAACTCAAACTAACGACTGAACAAGTCGCTTATGTAGGTGATGACACCCCCGATTTAGCCTTAATAAAGACCGCCGGAATGGGAATTGCAGTGCAGGATGCCCATCCGTCGGTACAGCAACAAGCAGACTATATCTGCCGTTGCCACGGGGGGTACGGGGCAGTACGTGAAATCTGTGACTTGATTATGCTCAGCCAGGGGCAATTGCATCTGGCAACAGGAGCCAGTGTGTGAGTCGCCGTGTTACTGTCATTCTAATTCTGCTATTCGGCGCCGGGCTATTACTCGTCTGGCGTCCTTTTGGCGATGATGCTGATGGCAGTAATGTCACTGCAACACGAACCATGCAGCCTGATTTTACCGCTTTTGGTCTGGAAACCCGAATTTTTGAGAACAATGGTTTACTGGCTCATAAGATTAAATCGGAAAAGATGGCTCATTATGACCAAATTGGTTTGACCGAACTTGAACAACCGGTTTACACCGTATTTTCGGAACAAGGCAAAGAAATTTGGCGAGTCAATTCCGCGCAGGGCACATTCTATGATGATCAAACCCTGATTTTAGAGGGTGATGTTGAAATCCTTGCTTTAGAGCCTGATACTCGAATCAAACAGGTGTTAACCGAGTACCTGATTATTGATTTAAACAATCAATCCATGAGCACCGAGCATCCTGTGAGCATTCACGGGCCTCGGTTATTAATACGCGGCAATGGTATGAGTGCTGACCTGAAAGCTGAACGAATGGAGCTAAAAAGACATGTTAAAACGATTTTCCAGCCTGCTGAGTAAAGCAATTCTGGTCACCTTAATACCAACGGCGGTTTTGGCTCAGGGTAAGTCTGACTTTAATCAGCCCATGGAAGTGGAATCAAGCCAGGAACAGCTTGATATCAAAAATAACCGCTTAGTTTTAACCGACAATGTTATCATCCGCCAAGGTACACTATTAATCCGGGCGGATCGCCTAGAAGCCTCTGCCAGCGAAAATGCGGAACAAGCCGATACCTTTGTTGCAGAGGGCAGCCCCGCCACCTATAGCCAAACACTGGATGCCGGTAACCAAATTAATGCAGAAGCGAATAAAATTACTTACTTTCAGGGTGAGCAGCGGCTCGAATTAAGCGGCAACGCACGGATATCTCAGGGTAGCAGTAGATCAAGTGGTGATTTAATTACCTATGACCTGGATAAACAGACAGTAACCGCAACCAGTTCCGGTGAAGAAAACAGTCGCGTTATTACTATCTTCACCCCAAACGCTAACACTGATTCCGACAAAAATAATAACGAGAACCCTTAATATGGCCACCCTACGAGTTAAGCATTTAGCCAAAAGTTATAAAAACCGCCAGGTGGTTAAAGATGTCAGCCTGGAAGTCAGCCAGGGACAAGTTATTGGCTTATTAGGGCCTAATGGCGCCGGTAAAACCACTACCTTTTATATGATTGTTGGCTTAGCCAACAGTGATAAAGGCCAGATATTACTGGATGATAATGACTTAACATTGCTGCCAATGCACGAAAGAGCGCGCAGAGGTATTGGTTATCTGCCTCAGGAAGCCTCTATTTTTCGTAAACTAACAGTTCGCGATAATCTGATGGCAATTTTAGAAACCCGAAAAGCACTATCCACCAATGAACGTGAAGAGCAAGTTGATGCTTTATTGGAAGAATTTAGTATTGGCCACATAGCCAACAGCCAGGGCATGAGCCTGTCAGGCGGGGAGCGCCGGCGGGTCGAAATTGCCCGGGCACTGGCGGCAGAACCCACCTTTATTCTGCTGGATGAGCCTTTTGCCGGTGTTGACCCCATTTCAGTGATTGATATTAAAAAGATTATTGAGCATCTGAAGCAACGTGGTATTGGCGTGTTGATTACGGATCATAATGTACGTGAAACCCTGTCGGTCTGTGAGCACGCTTATATTGTCAGTCATGGTGAACTTATTGCCAGCGGGAATGCAGAAAGTATATTATCGAACCAACAAGTCAAAGATGTTTACCTCGGTGAGCAGTTCACCTTATAACGTGATGCCGGGACAGTCATTATGAAGCAGAGTCTGCAGCTAAAAATTGGTCAGCATCTGACCATGACGCCACAACTTCAACAGGCCATTCGTCTGCTGCAGCTCTCTTCGCTTGATCTTCAGGCTGAAATTCAGGACGCGTTGGACAGTAACCCGTTACTGGAAGTTGAAGGTGACAGCAATAACGAGTCTGATGGTTCAGACAATCGTCATACAGAACAACGAGACGACAGCCAGCGAGAAACCTCGGATGTGCTAAAAACTCAGGAAATGCCGGACGAGCTGCCGGTAGACAGCAGTTGGGATGATACCTACTCCAGCCATACGCCGCTCAATGGTACCGCTGCTTCCGGTAAGTCTTTTGACGGTGACTTTGAAATGTACCAGGGGTCTACCAGTGAGTCTTTGCAGGACCATCTGATTTGGCAAATGCAGCTGTCCCACTTTTCCGACGAAGACACCGCCATTGGCGAAGCCATTATCGAAGCTATTGACGATAGCGGTTATTTAACCGCCAACATTAATGAAGTCATAGAAGCGGTACGTTTGCCCGACGTTGGAAAAGAAGAAGTCTGCATGGTGCTTAAACGCATTCAGCATTTCGACCCTATTGGCGTAGGTGCCCGCAGTGTTAGTGAATGTCTGTCTATTCAGTTACAACAGCTCAGCGAAGACACAACTTACAAGGAAACCGCTCTGTGTCTGGTGACTGAGTACATGGACTTACTCGGCAACCGCGATTTCCGTACTATTCAGCGCAAGTTAAAATTATCGGAAGACGAATTACGCCAGATCATGCGGTTAATTCAGCAACTTCATCCTCATCCGGGCGAGCAAATTGCGCAACAACCCGTTGAATATGTCATCCCGGATGTTGCTGTCACCCAAAAAAATGGCCGTTGGATGGTCGAACTCAACCCCGACAGCGTGCCTAAATTAAAAGTCAACGAAGAATACGCGGCACTGAGTAAATCGGCAAAAACAGCAGCTGACAGTCAGTACATAAAAAACAATACTCAGGAAGCTCGCTGGTTTATTAAAAGCCTGGAAAGCCGTAACGAGACCCTGTTGAAAGTCGCAAATTGTATCGTACAGCGGCAACAAGGCTTTTTTGAACATGGCGAAGAGGCCATGAAACCTATGGTTCTTAATGATGTTGCCGAAGCGGTAGATATGCATGAAAGCACGATTTCCCGTGTAACTACACAAAAATACTTACACTGTCCCAGTGGCGTATTTGAGTTGAAATACTTTTTTTCAAGTCATGTCAGTACGGAAGGCGGTGGTGAGTGTTCAAGCACAGCAATACGTGCTTTAATTAAGAAGATGGTCGCAGCGGAAAAACGCAATAAACCGTTAAGTGACAGCAAAATTGCTGAACTGATAGCTGAACAAGGTATCCAAGTAGCAAGAAGGACAATTGCGAAGTATCGGGAATCGTTAAACATTCCATCATCGAGCCAACGCAAAAGTCTGTTATAACTTTGTTAACTGCAAGAAGGAAGACGTTATGCAAATTAATTTGACCGGTCACCACATCGATATTACCGAAGCTTTACGTGACTACGTAGACACAAAATTTGCCAAGTTAGAACGACACTTTTATCACATTACTAATGTTCACGTCATCCTGAATATTGAAAAAACGATTCAAAAAGCGGAAGCTACGCTGCACGTGAATGGCGGTGAAATTTTTGCCGACGCAAAACACGAAGATATGTACGCGGCCATCGACGGTTTAATTAATAAACTGGACCGTCAGGTGATTAAACACAAAGAGAAACTGAAACAACATTAATCCATGCAACTGAGTGAATTGTTAAGCCCCGACTGCACCAAGCGTGCGGTCGAGGGCGCAAGTAAAAAACGACTGCTTGAAACCATTAGTCAAATCGTAGCTCCGAAACTGTCAGGTATTACCCGCCATGACATTTTTGAGAGCTTATTAAACCGTGAGCGTCTGGGCAGCACGGGAATTGGCTTAGGTATCGCAATTCCTCATGGCCGGTTACCCAATGCACAACATCCGGTCGCGGTTTTACTGACGCTGGATGAACCCATAGAGTTTGATTCTATTGACAACCAACCGGTCGATATTATTTTCGCCCTGCTGGTGCCGGAGTCCGAACACGAGAATCATCTGCAAACATTGGCCTCAGTAGCCCGGCGAATGAATGACAAAGACTGTACTCGCGCCCTGCGTCAGGCTGGCTCTGACAAAGCTTTGTATCACTTATTTGTTGGCGAAGGTAAACAGTCGCCATGCAACTGATCATTGTTAGCGGTCGTTCTGGTTCCGGTAAAACCATCGCTTTGCGAGTGCTTGAGGATTTAGGTTTTTATTGCGTCGATAATTTACCGATAAGCTTATTACCAACTCTGGTTCATGCGGTTATCGAGCAATATCAAAAAATTGCCATTAGCATTGATGTTCGTAACTTACCGGAACACTCAGAAGAATTACTCGACTCACTGAAATTTTTGCTCAAGGGAGTTGAGCCCGAAATTCTGTTTATTGATGCCGATGACAACACGTTATTAAAACGCTTTGGGGAAACCCGTCGACTGCATCCCCTGTCGCAAAAAGAATTGCCCTTGTTAGAAGCGCTTCAAACCGAGCATAAAATGCTTGAGCCGATTATGGAACGGGCAACCTGGCGCCTGGACAGCAGCGACTTATCTCTGCATCAATTAAGTGAGCAAGTGACTGAAAGAGTACTTGGACGAGCTGATAAGAAACTGATTATTGTATTTCAGTCGTTTGGTTTCAAATATGGCTTGCCCAAAGACGCTGATTTTGTCTTTGACGCTCGAATTTTGCCAAACCCACACTGGCAACCTGAGCTTAAGTTGCTCACCGGCCTGGATACAGACGTTCAAATTTTCTTTCGCCAGCAACCTTTAGTCACTAAGTTTATTCATCAACTGGAAAATTTTCTTGATACCTGGTTACCGCAGTTTCAGCGCAGCAACCGTAGTTACCTGACCATAGCGACAGGTTGTACCGGCGGTCAGCACCGTTCGGTTTACATCTCTCAGCAGTTAGCGGAACGTTTTGAACAAAAAACAGTAAAAGTTCAGGTCAGACATCGGGAATTAAAGTCGCATGAATAAAGTTTGCAGACATTTAATTATTCGCAATAAACTAGGCTTGCACGCACGTGCGGCCACCAAGCTTGCGCAGCTGACACAAGAGTTTGATTCTGAGATAACCGTACAGCAAGGTGAACAGTGCGTTAATGCCGCCAGCGTTATGTGTCTGATGCTACTGGCAAGCCAGCAGGGCAAATCTGTTGAGGTTTGTGCCGAGGGCAAAGACGCACAAGCGGCGTTGAATGCCGTAAGCATTTTATTTGAAGATCGCTTCGAGGAAGACGAATAATCATGTTCGCGGAACTATCCGACAAAGAATATGCCATGCAGCGCATTCAGCAGGTTAACTCCGCGCTGTCCGATGGTATGTTCGTTGCTGCACGACGCATGCTGCATAATATGCCGGCATGCGACGTGGCACTGTTGTTGGAGTCTTCGCCGCCAAAAAGCCGTTCTATTGTCTGGAAACTGGTGGATATTGAAGAGCATGGCGAAATCCTGGAAGAACTGAACGAAGAGGTTCAGAAAGACATTATTCGTCAAATGGCGCCGAAAAACCTGGCCGCCGCTACTGAAGGCATGGATACCGATGACCTTGCCTACGTTCTGCGCGGTTTGCCTGAGCCCATTTATCAGGAAGTTCTAAAATCAATGGACGAAAGCGACCGCGAGCGTGCTGAAACGGCGCTCTCATACGCTGAAGACAGCGCCGGCGGCATCATGAACACCGATACTATTACCGTGCGCTCAGACGTTACTATTGATGTTGTGCTGCGTTATTTGCGCCTTAAAGGTGAATTACCAGAAGCCACCGATAAGCTCTATGTTGTTGACCGCCACGAAAAAATGATTGGCGAGATAACACTAACCCAGCTCTTAACTATTGACCCCGCTCGCCGCATTGATGAAATCATGTCGACGGAGATTACGACCATATCCGTCACCATGGACGAAACCGAAGTGGCTAAGCTGTTTGAGCGCCACGACTGGGTTTCTGCACCCGTTGTCGATAACGAACAACAGCTCGTCGGCCGTATTACCATCGATGACGTGGTCGATATTATTCGCGAGGATGCGCAACACTCCATGTTGAGCATGGCCGGTCTGGAAGATGACGAAGATACTTTCGCCCCCGTATTGAAAAGTACCCGTCGCCGTACTATATGGCTAGCAGTTAACTTAGTGACCGCCCTGCTGGCCGCTATGGTCAGTTCACTGTTCGAAGACATTCTGGCACAAATGGCCGTGCTGGCTATTCTGAATACCATCGTGCCCAGCATGGGCGGTATAGCGGGCAGTCAGACTCTGACACTGGTAATAAGGGGGATGGCACTGGGGCACATAGGCACCAGTAACTCGCGATGGTTAATCGGTAAAGAACTCGCCATTGGCTTCTTAAACGGTATTATCTGGTCAGTGCTCATTGCTGCTGTTGTTGCACTGTGGAAACAAGACTTATTAATCGGTGGTATTATTGCCTTTGCAATGATGATGAACCTGGTAGCTGCGGCTCTCGCCGGTGCCACTATACCGCTTATTCTGAAACGCTTTAAAATTGACCCGGCGCTGGCTGGTGGGGTTATCCTGACCACAATAACGGACGTTGTCGGTATCTTCGCCTTCCTTGGCTCAGCAACCTTATTACTGTCTTAATTCTTTTTTGGGGTTAGTTACCCGCAACACTCATTTGCTCTAATAACACCGAACCTGTATGCAATGCATGCCGCTCATCCGTGTCATTACCGATAGCGACAATATTCGCCAGCATATCTTTTAAATTACCGGCAATAGTCACTTCTTCTACCGGATACTGAATTTCGCCATTATCAACCCAAAAGCCGGCGGCTCCGCGTGAGTAGTCGCCATTAACCATATTCACACCCTGCCCCATCAATTCCGTTACCAGCAGGCCGGTTCCCATTTTCTGACACAGTTGCGCTAACGAATTGTCCTGTTGAGTGAGCTGCCAGTTATGAATGCCACCAGCATGCCCAGTTGGCTGCATATCGAGCTTGCGCGCTGCATAACTGGTTAATAGATAAGTCTGCAAAACCCCATCAGTGATAATATTCTGCTCTTTTGTTGCCAGTCCTTCAGCATCAAAAGGCGAGCTCGCCAAACCACCAATAATATGCGGTTTTTCCTGAATATTAAGCCACTCTGGCAGTACTTGCTTACCCAAATGATCAAGCAGAAAGCTGGATTTCCGATACAGATTACCACCGCTTATTGCGCTGACCAGATGCCCGAACAAACTACCGGCAATATCCGCGCGGAAAATAACAGGCACTTTCGCCGTTGGCACTTTGCGCGCCCCTAATCGCGACAGAGTTTCTTTTGCAGCGTCTTCTGCAACATGTTCAGCAGAGTCTAAATCCTGCATTTTTCGGGCAACCGAATAGCTCATATCCCGCTGCATTTTGTCGCCTTCTTGGGCAATCAAAACACAGCTCAGATTATGTCGCGACTGCAGGTAACCACCGATAAAGCCATGGCTGTTTCCATAAACCCGGAAACCGGTGTGGCTGCCATAATGGGCGCCATCTGAATTCACAATGCGTTCGTCAAAGTTAAGGGCGTGGTTTTCACACGCCAACGCTTGTTTAATCGCGTACTCAGCACTTTGATCGCCCGGGTGGCACAAATCCAAATCCGGTACCCCGGTTGCCATCAACTCCGCTGGCGCCAGGCCGTTATAAGGGTCTGCTGAAGTAAAGCGGGCAATGTCACAAGCTTTATCCACCGCAGCGCTAATGGCCTGTTCGGATAAGTCGGTGGTAGATGCTGAGCCTTTCTGGTGCCCACGGTAAACACTAATACCCAGCGCGCCATCCTGATTAAACTCCACGGTTTCGACATCGCCCAGACGGGTTCCGACAGAGATACCTGAGCTGTGACTGATGGAGCATTCGGCGGAACTGACACCTTTTGCTTCTGCCAGCCTTAATGCTTCTTTAACCGCACCTTCTACCTGCTTCATTTGAATCTGTAAGTCACTCAGTTGTACTATCAAAAAACTCTCCTCACTGCTAAACTGCTGGCTTTATAGCGCTAATGAATCGAACCTATGCCGAAACGCCCAGCCGAAAACCCTGAACAATCTGACGGCTTCGTCAGCAAGTCCCAAAAAAAACGCGACATGGCAGAACGCCAGGAGCTTGGAACTCAGCTTGTTAATTTAACCGATACCCAGCTGGCAAAAATGCCACTGGACGATGAGCTGCGCGATGCCATTTTACTTGCCCGTAAAATTCGTAATAAGCACGAAGGCCATCGACGCCAGCTTCAATTTATTGGCAAACTCATGCGCTCACGTGATATTGAACCCATTGAGCAAGCATTAAATAACTTAAAAAATGCCCACCAGCAGCAAACCTCAATTTTTCACGAGATTGAAACCACCCGCGATAAACTGCTGAATGAAGGCGATAATGCTCTGCAAGAATTTATTGAAGAACATCCCAATGCCGACCGTCAACAGCTGCGTCAGTTGATCCGTCTGTCCGAGAAACAAAAAACTGAGCAACAATCACCCGTTGCTGCCCGTCAGCTGTTTGTCTACTTACGCGAACTGCTCGGTTAACACTGGGCTGTTCAGTTACTCGGTACCACCAACGGTCATTGAATCAAGTTTTAGGGTGGGTTGACCGACACCCACGGGCAAACTTTGCCCGTCTTTACCGCAAACCCCCACACCTTCATCCAACGATAAATCATTACCCACCATAGACACTTGTGACATGGCTTCTGGTCCGTTGCCAATAAGCGTTACACCTTTTAACGGCGTGGTAATTTTTCCATCCTCAATGAGGTAAGCTTCGGAAGCAGAGAAAACGAACTGGCCCGAAGTAATATCCACCTGACCACCGGCAAACTGTGGCGCATAAATGCCTTTTTTCACACTGCCGATAATCTCTTCCGGGCTGCTTTCCCCGGCCAGCATATAGGTGTTGGTCATTCGTGGCATGGGTAAATCCGCAAAACTTTCACGACGACCATTACCCGTTGTTGCCTGGCCCATTAACCGGGCATTCATTTTGTCCTGCATGTAACCACGCAGTATGCCTTTTTCAATCAATACATTATAACCACTGGGTGTGCCTTCATCATCGATACTCATTGAGCCGCGACGATCGTCCAGCGTACCGTCATCAACAATAGTACACAGTGGTGACGCTACTTGCTCACCAATTTTGCCGGAATAAGCCGATGAACCTTTACGGTTAAAGTCACCTTCTAAACCATGACCAACCGCTTCGTGTAACAAAACGCCCGGCCAGCCCGAGCCCAGAACCACAGGCATATTGCCCGCCGGTGCCGGCTGTGCCTCTAAATTCACTAAGCCCTGTCGCACGGCCTCTTCCGCAAAACGCTGCCAACAGGCATTGCCGTTTTTTTCTTCCAAAAAAAGTTCGTAACCGACACGGGCTCCGCCACCGGCACTGCCCCGTTCACGACGACCATTTTGTTCAGTTATCACAGAACAGTTCAGCCGAATTAACGGCCGTTTATCGGTAGCCAGAGTACCGTCGGTTGCAGCTACCAAAACCTCGTCATAACTGCCACTCAGGCTCACCACAACCTGGCTAACGCGGGAATCCTGCGCTCGTGCATGGGCATCGACTTTTTTCAGTAATTCAATTTTTTGGTCTTCAGATAAGGTGTCCAGCGGATTTATCGCCTGGTAACGCGACGGCGCCTGCACCGACTTCAGCGCCTCGACGGTTTTACTTTGTCCCTGACGTGCAATGCCCCGGGCCGCCTCGCTGGTACGTTTCAGCGCCTTCAGCGTAATTTCATCGGCATAGGCAAAGCCTGTTTTTTCGCCTTGCACCGCCCTGACGCCCATTCCAGTCTCAATATGAAATGCGCCGTCTTTAATAATGCCGTCTTCCAGCACCCAGGACTCGTTGACACTGTGTTGTAAATAAATATCGGCAAAGTCGATATCACCACTATAAAGGCTGGATAACGCTTCGCTTATGTCGTCTTGTGACAGTTCGTAGTCAGTTAGTGTCATGTCTTTTGTACAACCTCAAATTGATTCTGTTGCGCCACCGGCATTTGCTTACGAATAGATTCAACGTCCGCTAAGTCAACGCTGGCTGAAATAATGCCTTCACCCTGCTCCTGCTCGGCCAGTATTTCCCCCCAGGGACTCACAATTATTGAGTGGCCATAGGTCTCCCGGCCATTATCATGTTGCCCGAATTGATTCGGCGCTACAATAAAGACCTGTTGCTCAATAGCGCGAGCTCTGACCAACGCATGCCAGTGAGCTTCTCCTGTAACCTGGGTGAATCCGGAAGGTAAAACAATGATATCGGAGCCCGCCTGACGCAATGCTCTAAATAATTCTGGAAAGCGCAAATCATAACATACCGACAGACCAACCACACCTAAGTCGGTTGCAGCTGCCACTATTTCAACCCCCGGTTGGGTCCACTTTGACTCGCGGTACTTTTTAGTATTGTCCGCAACATCCACATCAAACAGATGAATTTTGTCATAACGCTCTACGATAGAACCATCGGGTCCAAATAATAACGAAGCAGCAGAAAACCGCTCACCGGCTTTTATTGGTAAGGTGCCGCCAACCAGATAAATCCCATGAACTTTAGCTAATAATGCCAATTGTTTTTGTATTTCGCCTTTCTCATACGTTTCAGCCATTTCTAACTGCGCGCGGTCACCCGCACCAAAACAGCAAAAAGCTTCGGGGAGTACTACCAGTTGAGGGCGCGCGGCAGGAAGTTGTTGCAGTAACTTAGCGACCGTTGCCAGGTTATCTTGCGGGCTCGGGCGACTGCTCATTTGCAGCGCCGTCAGTTGAACTTGTGTCATCATCTGCCTCTGAATCGGTTGAGTTCTCTTTCAATTCTGGCAAATCAACCGGGCGGCTGTCACGCTCTATTTCTTCAACCACAGGTTCTTCGATAGTGCCGGTCACTTGATACCGCAACTTCGAGATCACTTTAGCATCGTGCAGCACTTTATCAATCAACAGCGCAGCCAGGCCACTTGGCGGATTAACCATCCATGCCAGAATAACAGGCAGGCTTGAGGTGACCTTGGGGGCGTAAGTCAAATTATAATTGAGCTCCCCGGTTTGCATATCAGTCCAGCCACGAATGTCCATATCGCCGGCAGAGCCAAGTAACTGAGCGTCTTTGGTAGTAGCAACGCCTTGGTTAATTTGGAGGCTGCCGGTCAGGTCGGTAAAAAACATGCCCTGTGAAAAAATATCACGAAAATCCAGTGTCAGCTTACGTAAAATACTGTCCAGGCTCAACAAAGAGAAAACACGCGCGCCACCATCGCTCACCTCCGCCAGGTAGCCTTTTTCCAAATCCCATGTTACATCACCGTTTAGCGAACCCAGGCTCGGTTGATATAAGTGATCACGCCAGTTCACATCAAAATTGATAACAGCAGCACTATCTCTCACAGCGGTTTCCAGCTGGTAATCACGCAGCAGACCGCCCAGGTCTTCGCTCTCCAGACGGCCGGACAGGCCACTTAATCCCCGTTCGTCGGCGTAACGCCAGTAGCCGTCTACAACTAACTGGTCACTGCCTCTTTTCAATGACATTTGTTCTATACTGAAGCCATCATTAAGCGGGGACAGCGTGAGTTCAACTTCGCCTAAATCATGCTCATCAACACGACAACTGCGGCAGAGAAAGTTGAGCCGCGGAACCTTTTCAAGCCAGCCCCAGTCGGTTTTTTTGTTGTCCGGCGGCAATTCAATATCCGTCGTTAATGCCAGATAATCAGCTCTAATAGTGATGCCTGTTTGTACAAACCGCTCCGGAATGGTTGCACTGATCACTGCGTTATCAGCATCCACCCGGGCTTGCCAATCCGAATTTTCCGGCCAGACCTGAATATCAGCCTGGCCGAATTTTTGCTGCCCCCACTGCAACCGGGGAGTCTCGATACTAATTGAATCAGGTAGCCACCCTTTCTTGTTGCTTGACGCATTTTCAGCATTAGAGTTCCTGGCCAATGCATACAACACCGAATACCATTGGCCTATATCAGTTTCGGGCAAGTTGGCCATAATGGCAAAATCTGCAGAGCCGCGCTGCTCGCCAGCCGAAGCTACGTCACCAATATTCAGTTGCGCCTGTTGCCAGCCGTTGTCTCCCGGCTGCCAGCGACTGTCCCAGCTCAGTCGCTCATCGATAGTCGCCTGTAAACGCAGTTGTTCACCGGTGCCTTTTAAACTCAGCTCAAACTGCCAGCTCTCTCCAAAGTCTTTTTGCAGCGGCGCCGGCAAAGACGTTTCCAGACCGGTGAGATCAAACTGCGACTCAAGCTCAACATCAATCTCATTTTCACCCTCACCAAAGGTCAGTGCTAAATGACTTTCCCCATTTACCGCGCCATAGAAAAACGACTTCCATTGCGGATAGGGAAATTGCTTGAATAAAGGTTCGCTTTGCCAATCAATGGTTGTGCTGACATTCAGATTGTAATCTTCGCCGCTTAACCCACCTGACACCTGAGCTTCTACCGGCATACCGTACCAGTTTAAACGCAGACCTTCGGTGCTGACATCGCTGTTATCAATTTTTAATCGGCCGGCAGTAACTTCAAAGTCTTGCTGCAACGCATCTACAGATAACGACAGACCACTTAATGACGCATCGACAAGCACCCCAACCTCACGCGAATCATTGAAAGGAATGTCTAATTCAAGTGAACTTTGCACCTCTCCCCGAGGACTCAGCTGAATCAAGGTTTCTGTCACGCTGTCCAGAGGAGATTGCTCATATATCGGTAATAATGATTCTGCATCAGCTTTAATAGTGGCTTGAATTTGTAAGCCTTGTTCGGCATCAGTTAAATCTACTATCTGTGCATCAACCCGCGTTATCTCCGCCTCTTGTATGTGACCGCCAGCGGCCGACATTAACAATCGTTTATTGTAAAAATCCAGATTGAGCGGAGTATCGGTTAGCGGCAGCCAGTCCGGCTGGAACTGGTACGTTAAATCTTCGAATTCAACCCGGGCGTTAAACAGGCCTTTTTTATCGTCATAGGGAAAACCGTTCACCGGACCACGCCACAATACCTCCGCCCCCCGGATTTGACCGGACTGAAGAGCCGTGGTGAAGTAAGCTTTTACCTTCTGACCCATAACGGAAGGGAGTAACTGCCGGGCTGTCGCAACAGAGAAAGGTTGTTCCGTCGCCAGTAATAAATCAATTTCAGGCGTACGGTCTCCGGTGCTAACTAAACGCCCACTGCCGGCTAGCTGAAAATCGTTTTGGTTCAGTTGCAGCTGCTCCAGAGCAACTTGCCAGTGTCCGGGCTGAAGCAGCCAGGAGCCGGTTAATTTCAGATTATCGATATCCCAGGACTGGGTCGCTGACAAATTCTTGCCGGACAGGCGAACATTGCTGCCTTCAATTTGCCATAACCCCTGGTTCGCTATGCTGTTAACACTTAAGTCCAGCCCGTTAAAACTGGGCCAACTTTCATTACCATCCGCTGACAAGTTATGACTTTTTAGTGACCACTGTTGGCCCGAAACCGGATGCTGACGATAACGTAAACTGGCTTTACCCTTTAACCCCAGACTCACCACCGAATCGACACTTTCTTCCGAATCCAGTGGCAGCAAAGACAAAAGGTTCGTCACTTCATTAATCGCAACATTGTCCACACTAATATCATGTACCCCCTGCGACTGCTGCCACGCAATGCGCGGCACCCCGAACTGACCCGCTGAGGTATTTACCGTCATGGGTAAGCTATTTACTAACCAACCTTCCACTTCCGGTCGTAGTACGATTTTTCCTGCCGGTAACTGCAACCAGTTTAATTGATTGGAATGGTTATCCAGCCAGGTGATGCGATTATCTCTTAGCTGCAACAGTCCTTCAAAAAGCTTCCCATTGCGGACGTCGAGCCAGCCGGTAAAATTGACATTTGATGCTTGTACATCAATGTCTCCCAGTTGCTCTTCAAGCCATGGACTGATATCAACATTTTGCGAGTCCACATAGAATTGACCGTTAAACTCTGACCATCGGTCACCCCGTAAATCAATAATGACGTTCAGGCTGTTTGTCGCAAAGTCTTCCATACGAAATTGACCAATTCCCTGGTGTTTTTTGCCTTTATTGGTCCAGGACAATCGATCAATATCTATCTTGCGCGTTACTCCGCGCAAGTTTGTCAGTAATAACTCACCATTATTGAGAGAAAACTTTTCCAGTTGCTGCAGGAAGAGTCGGTTCACGTAGTCCAGATCTAACATTTCGGCTTCGTCAAGGCCTGACAGCTTTCGCATGTCTAAGGCGATGCGCGCTTCGTCCAGAATAAACTGCTGCGCAATGAGCTGTTGTTCCAGTAATGTTTTCCAAAAATCCAACACCACATGCACTTCACCAATACGAACCTGTACCGGCGATTGCTCGCGCTCCAGCAAAACCAGACTGTTCAGAACAATGGAAGGTTCCTCCCCAGTCCAGGCCAAAGACAGGTCACTAATACTGACCGGTTGCTGAAAACGTTGTTCCAGATTACTTTCTAAAGGTTCAGTGAGATCCGGCAGGTAGGGCAGGCTGTAGCGCAATAAACTCAGACCGACAGCAACCAGCACCAGCGTAATCGCCAGCGTTAGCCAGAGTTTGTTTAAAATCCACGACAGAGTACGCATCGGTTTTACATCATTACAACGTCAAATTGTTCCTGATTATACAAAGGTTCCGTTTGTATCTTTATTTGACGCGAAACAAACAGCTCAAGTTCAGCCAAGGCGTGAGATTCTTCATTCAGTAAAGCCTCACTTACCTGAGCCGACGCATAAACCACAAATTTATCGGCCTCGTAAGCTTTATGAACCCGTACAATTTCACGCATAATTTCGTAGCACACCGTTTCCACGGTTTTCATGCTGCCACGCCCCTGACAGACAGGGCATTCTGAGCATAAAACATGCTCAAGACTCTCTCTGATACGCTTGCGGGTCATTTCTACCAACCCCAGAGAGGTAAAACCGTTAATGGTTGTTTTTGCTCGGTCTTTAGCTAACGCCTGTTCAAGGCTATGTAGTACCCGGCGCTTATGTTCTTCATCCTGCATATCAATGAAGTCGATAATGATAATGCCGCCTAAATTACGCAAACGTAATTGACGGGCAATCGACTGAGTCGCTTCTATGTTGGTATTAAAAATGGTTTCTTCCAAATTCCGATGACCAACAAAGGCACCGGTATTGATATCCACTGTTGTCATCGCTTCGGTCTGGTCAATAATTAAAGAGCCACCGGATTTCAGGTCTACCCGGCGGTCTAATGCGCGCTGCATTTCGTTTTCAACATTAAACAGATCGAAAATAGGCCGGTCGCCGTTGTAATATTCAAGCACCTCGGTCAGCTCAGGAATAAAGTCCTGAGTAAAGACTTTCAAGGTGTCGAAAGTAACTTTGGAATCAACCCGGATACGCTCAATTTCTTCTCCGACAAAGTCGCGCAAGACACGACAGGAAAGATTGAGATCTTCGTACAGCATACCCACTTTGCGTTGAGATTTTTTTCGTTTTTTTATCTTCTCCCACAGTCGGAAAAGAAACTCGGCGTCACCCCGAAGCGACTGTTCTAAAGCACCTTCCGCCGCCGTACGGACAATAAATTTTCCGTCATTTTCACTGACATCAGCGGCAATTTCACGCAAACGCTCGCGCTCCTCACCTTCTTCAATGCGCTGTGAGACACCGACATGGTCGCTCTTAGGCATAAAGACCAGATACCTAGACGGCAGGGTGACATCAGTCGTTAAACGCGCTCCTTTGGTTCCCAGAGGGTCTTTCACTACCTGCACCATAATATGCTGGCCCTGATGCACCAACTTGGTAATATTTTGCTGTGGCTTTTCGTCAAGCGGGGGTAAATCATCCCCCTCTACCTGCACAACAATATCTGACGCGTGTAAAAACGCGGCCTTATCCAGACCAATATCAATGAACGCAGCCTGCATACCCGGTAACACACGAGAGACTTTACCCATGTAAATATTACCCACCAGGCCACGTTTTGCTTGTCGTTCAATGTGAACTTCCTGCAGAATGCCATTCTCAACAAGCACAACACGAGCCTCTGTCGGGGTCACATTCATTAAGACTTCAACGCTCATCGACTTCACCTGTCATTTCGAACATTCGCAAGAGTTGCTCTGTTTTATATAAAGGTAAGTGCATTAAGCCACTCCAAAACGACGACGCACTTTCCGTAACAGAGGGAAGACCCAAAGCCAAAAAACAGCTGACGTTAGTACTGGCCAGAAATAAGACAAGGTAAATTCATCATCGTACAAAAATACGTTTGCTTCGAACACAACAAAACGCTTAATAAAAATCAGTATCGCTATGACTAAAGCTTGCTGTATTAAGGCGAAATTACGAATACGCTGAAAATGCCGGGCCGCAAAATAGGTAACAACCACCATGCCAAGCGCATGAACACCAACAACAGACCCCAGCAGAATATCGCTAAGCACGCCCAGCACCAAAGCGGTGCCCATATTAACCCGATGCGGAAGCGCAATAATCCAATATAGCATCACCAGCGTCAGCCAGTCCGGTCGAAAAATATCGAATGCAGCAGGCATCGGCATTATCATTAGAGTCAAAGCAATAATGTAAGTGACCAACAAGGTAATCAAGCCCCGTTTTACCACTATCATTTTCCATCCTCATCAAAAATGGGTTGCTGTTTGCCTTGGCTTGGCCATAACAGTAACACATTGCGAACCCGGTCCAGAGCACTAACAGGATCAGCAAACACCGTAGCAAAAGGCAGCGATTCATCTCTTACGACACGGCTAATTGTTGCCACCGGATACCCCTCAGGGAACACTCCGCCCAGGCCAGAGGACATCAGCAAGTCGCCTTGCTGTAAATCACTACTGTGTGGAATAAACATTAATTCGAGCCGACCAATGTCACCCGTTCCCTGAGCCAAAACCCGAATATCGTTTCGTTCCGAGCGCAACGATATCGCATGGCTTTGATCCGACAAGAGCAATACTCGAGCTGTGTTACCGCCAACATCCTGAACCTGACCAATAATTCCGTTACTGTCCAGTACGGCTTGCCCCTCGTAAACGCCGCTTAGGGTTCCTCTATTGATAACCAGCTGTTGCGAAAACGGCTCTGAGGCAACCGCTATCACTTCAGCAACCATGCGACGGGCTGAATCATGGGCATCTGACCCCAGTAGTTCACGTAGCCGTTTGTTCTCGTTCCGCAGAAACCGCAGCTGTTGCTGCTCTCCCTGCAATTCAAGAATAGCTCGCTTTAAGCGTTCATTTTCATCACTTAACTGGGATGTTGTTTTCACCGATTCAGATAACCCATCAAGTATCTGCTCCGGCAGAATCGCCAAATACTGGACAGGGGCAACTAAGGAATTCAGAAACAACCTAGCTGGCTTCATCGCCTGCAAACGATGGTCAATAAAGATAAGCAGAAACGAACAGGCTAGTGCGAGCACTAGCCTGGAAAGTAAGGATGGACCACGGTCAAACAGCGTCTTCATGAATTACTCATAACTGAATAAATCACCGCCATGCATATCAATCATCTCTAAGGCTTTACCACCACCGCGTGCAACACAAGTTAGCGGATCATCAGCAATAATAACCGGTATTCCTGTCTCTTCAAGAAGTAAGCGATCAAGATCTTTCAATAAAGCGCCACCGCCAGTCAACACCATACCGCGTTCGGCGATATCCGATGCCAATTCTGGCGGCGACTGTTCCAGTGCAACCATAACCGCACTAACAATACCCATGAGCGGCTCTTGCAGAGCTTCGAGAATCTCATTACTGTTCAGCGTAAATGACCGTGGAACCCCTTCCGCCAGGTTACGACCGCGCACTTCAATTTCTTTCAGTTCTTCACCCGGAAATGCTGAGCCGATTTCATGTTTAATACGTTCAGCCGTAGCTTCACCAATTAACGCTCCGAAATTGCGGCGCACATAGTTAATAATGGCTTCGTCGAACTTATCACCACCAATACGTACCGATGAGGAATAAACCACACCATTGAGTGAAATGATAGCAACTTCAGTCGTACCCCCACCAATATCAACCACCATTGAACCGGTGGCCTCTGATACAGGTAAACCAGCGCCAATAGCCGCAGCCATAGGCTCATCAATAAGGTAGACTTCGCGAGCACCGGCGCCTAACGCAGATTCTCGAATGGCACGACGCTCAACCTGAGTCGAACCACAAGGAACACAGACCAGGACGCGCGGGCTTGGACGGAAATAATTACTGTCATGCACTTGCTTAATGAAGAACTGAAGCATTTTTTCGCAGACATAAAAGTCCGCAATAACCCCATCTTTCATAGGGCGGAGAGCTCGAATATTCCCCGGCGTACGACCCAGCATTTGTTTTGCTGCTGCACCGACCGCGGCAATAGATTTAGGTCCACCAGAACGTTCCTGACGAATGGCAACAACAGACGGTTCATTCAGTACAATACCTTCATCCTTGACGTAGATAAGCGTATTTGCTGTTCCAAGGTCAATAGAGAGGTCGTTTGAAAAAAGGCCGCGAATTTTTTTAAACATGAAGCGGTATATCCCTACTTATAGCTAACAGAGTGACGGCAAAGAGCTCAGTAACTCATTACTGGGCTCTTACAACACGGAATCCAATGTAGTTGGAGTTAAAATCTGAGGGTAATTCCATTTTTGTAGAAACTCTGGCCAAACTTGGCGTAAAGTTCCAGGCGCCACCCTTGACTACCACGCCATTATCAATTTCAGCCCACTCCCAGACATTACCGACAGTGTCGTATAATCCCCAGGGGTTACGGTGAAAGCTGCCTACCGGTGCCGGGCGTGAGTTTGACCAATCGGTACCACAATTACGGCAATTTGCTTTGCCATAACCAACATCATTTCCCCACCAAAAGTCAGTTTCAGACCCCGCACGCGCAGCGTATTCCCATTCTGCTTCAGTTGGAATGCTGTATTTGAAGCCACTCTTTTGAGTTAACCAATCCGCATAAGCTTTAGCGTCATTGTAGCTAACACAAACAACCGGAGAGCTGTCTGACTGTTTAAACCCAGGGTTTTTCCAGGTGAGTTTTTCGTTAAACTGCGGACGACCATTATTCAGGCTTGCGCAAGTACCGTTTTTTTCGGCCTCGGTGACATAGGCGGTATCTTCAACAAAGTGACTAAACTTCTCAACCGTAATTTCAGTGTCGGAAATACCCAGGGCCGTTGGAATTTCGCGTGTTTCAGCAGGACGTTCATTCGGCAAGCCCTTACCGACCAAATCACCCATTTTAAATTTACCGGCTGGAACAACGACAAGTTCAGGTCCTCGTACATCGCGGAACAAAATATCCTGAATTTTTTCACCACGAGTAAAGGAGTAATCTGATTTTTCCAGTTCCGCCCGAATAGACGTCGAGTCTTTTAAAATGATTTTTTCGGCGTACGCAGAATAACCATATTTAAGAATCTCCACCTGGTGTTCACCACCTGGCAACATGACTTCTAAAGGTGTTGAACCATAGCTCACACCATCGATAACAACTTCATCGTCATACACATTAGAGCGTATGGTTAACGGGTGCATGACGGAGCTATCAACCGTTTGCTCATCACCCGTTTGCAACTCCCCCGGCCGTTGCTTTGCGGCACAGTAACGCATATCCAAACTTAACAAAGTACACGCCTGGCTTTTAGGTAACTGACCACGAAGTTCCACGGCCAGTTTAACGCCGTAGTTACCCGCGCCACTGAAACCATTGCTAACCGTTTTGGAACCTAAAATTTGAACATTAGGGCTCGCTTTATCAATATTCCCACGCGCCAGAGATGCCTCACTCAGCCCATTCATTATAGAATCTAAATATTGTTTTGAAGCTTTTTGCTTGGCCATCAATTTACCGCGGTTCTCACACTGCCCGAGTGTTTCATCACGATCACAACTAATTGACTGACTAACCTCAAGATTACCTGATTGGTTAAACTCGCTCTCGATGCGCTCTACGCGGGCTAGGATTCGTTGTTCTTTTAAAGTTTCAATTTCATTGATCAGGCTATGCTTACTGACACGCGCTTCTTCAACTTCACGCGATTTTTGACTAACCAGACTTACCTGCTGCTTAATGTCTGCTTTATTCTGCTGATGAGCCATGACCGCTTGCTTGTAAGCTTCTTGAGCGCCCGCAATATCAATTGTTGGGTCTTCCACCAGGCGTTGATAACGGTCATTCATTTCCGCCAATGTTGATTCGCGTTTCGTTTCCAGTTCGCGGTTGCGCTCACGCAAGCTTTGTAACTTTCCTCGCAATTCCCGCTCTTCTTGCTGAAGCGTATTTACGGTGCCAGAAAAATTTTCAAAATCGCTCTCTAGAGTCGAAATTTGGTTAGCAATTTCTTCGACAGTCATCTCCTGCTGAGCAAGAGCCGTCGAGGCGAATGTCAATGTAGAGGCCATTACCAGGGCCAGTCGAGCCAATCGCATCATGTTTCCATTCCAAGCTTGAAAAAATAACAAAGCGGCGTAAAAGCCAAAGCTGTAATCGCGCTGTCGTTATTGTAATAATGTTGAACGTTCGTCAACGTCGCGCATTTTATGTTTAAACTCTGCTTTATGCTATTTGCTTGTCAACAAAAGAGCAAGAGGCATTGTCATAGAATTGTCGATTATTCGTTATAATTCGTCCTACCAGCCCACTTCCTGCCAGTAAATTTGGCGATCGCTGCCGCGGTAGATGCCAATTAAGGCTTCTGCTTGGGGGGCATCATCTAAGTTACCATCTAAGTTACCATCGCCGAGCCAGTCAAACCGTAAATATTTAACGTTACTTAAGTCATACTCAAATTCAAACTTACTTTGGTCGGTAAGCCCTTCCCAACGGATCAAATCATTTATAGCCGTGCTCGCATTAACGGCTACTAGCGAGCCTTTTGTTAACGATTTGCTTGCTGGGCTAGCTGCTAGATTTGGCGTCGACGCGATTGGTACTCCCTCAAGATTGGTAGTCGTTGTTACACTTAACGCATTTTGCTCAAAGTCAAAACAACTATCCCTTTCATTCACAACGAACGAGCTGCCGTCCCAATATTCAATCACTGCTTTTACAGGTAATGGATCAACCGCAGCCCCAATAAGGTTTTTCAACCTTAAACGGCCAAACAGCAGGTCTGCTTCGTCAAATACGGCATAATTGAAACCGCCAGTACTGCTCAGAGAGGCTCCCTCAATTACTGAATAATAATTTCCACCCTCACCATCGTCTATTTGAACACCCAACTGATAGTCTTCTATTGGACCTTCAAAGTCATATAGTTCGGTTTCGTCGTAACTTGATGCTCGCGGGTAAACAACATTTGCTGGATCAGCGAATTCACCAACGCCGTTGTTCCAATTCAATTCAAAACTTAAGACATCGCTTAATGGCGGTTGCTCGTCTTGCAGCGAACTGCTTAGCCCACCAAAACCTTTATACATCAACTTTACATCACCTGGCGCCCGTGTACCGTCATAGTTTTTAGTGAGATCACCAGCAACATTCTGAGCTTCAAAATAGCCGGCGAGCTCTTGTGGCTGACCGATGTAATAAAAGGGGTCGCCCATTGAACCACCGCATACATTAGCAAATTCGTTGTCATACATAACAAACCGATCAGGTATAAAACGCCCGATTGTTTGTTCACCGGCAAAAAAACCGTCTGATGGATGGTATTGTGGTAAGTACTGCTTGCCCTTTACCTCTGCAACGAGCTTTACGGCACCCACCTCATCGTAAGTGATTGAATTAGAAATAAATTCAGGAACGTTAATGTCCGGCTTATTAAAAGAGGACTCTCCAGTAACTTCACCTCGATTCGGATCGGCAGTTGTGTGACGATTCTCCTCTAGCTCCAATTCGTAACTTACTGTTGTTTCATTACCGAAGTTCGGCGTTTGATCGCCATTGGCGTTCAACGGCTGTAATTTAACAGTAAAGTTTTGGCCGGCTTTAGCTAATATGCCATTCTCGTATGGTACTCCGTCACCGTCAGCAGCAGTTTCTGCTGAAATTTTAATATTATCAGGCGTCCAGACAAAGGGATCAGAAGTGCCCGTTAATGACAGGCCATCAGCATATTCTGCACCTGCGGTTATTGATACTGCGCCTGCATCACCGTAGGTCATATAGAAACCCGCCTCTGAACCCTCAAAATTGATGGGTACAGGAGCTGGAGTATTAGTTATTTGTGTAAAACTTGCATTCTCGTCATCTTTTACATAAAAACCAAGATTCGTATCGTTTGCGGACGGACAGCTTGATGGGTTAACGCACTGAAAACTCAATTGTAAATTCGACAGATTCTCAGTGAAGTCGGAACAAGTAAGTTGGTTATCGTCGGTGGTTACTGCCCTTACAAAAACCTTTTCGTCTATATCCTCATCAGAATAATCTTCGCCTGAAACCTTACGACCTATTTCATTCAACCCTTCACTTGAGGCTGGGTCGTTAAATATAAATCCGGCCTGTTTAAGCTCCAGCTCACAGCTTGCCGTCTCAACTCCATCAACGAAACAGCGCGTGGGTGCGCTCGGACTTTTTCCGGTCAGGGCGACCGAATAGATACCCGCATTATCTTTCACTGTCGTGTTTTTAACAGTACTGTCTAGATTTGCCGTTTTGCTGGTCCATATTGCACTTCCCGATTCTGCGCCGCCTTGTTGTAACTCAAACGTTGCACTGGCGGGTTGATTATAGATACCACAGTTGGCGTCGGCACAGGCAACACCACTAATTTTAGCCCCCACACAGGAAACAGCAGAGCTAGGGAAACTTAATCGATAATGATTGATGGATTCTGATTGAATATCATCACTGGAACACACCTGAAACGAATCGAATTCATGAATATTGGTAGAGCCACCAGTACTGCCGGCAAAGCTGATATAGAATTCATTCGGAATTGCCGGCTGCAAATTCGAAATATCATTATTTTGGTACAATGAAATATAGTTATTACCCTGACCCGATATGTCTCTCAACACTTCGACACTAACGGCGCTCGTGTCGGTATTATCGATCACAACTTTATATAAATGGCCTGGTTTGGGTGTATTGGCAGACGCATCATCGATTCCTGTACCCAATGTCCCAGACGTACCGATAAATTGATACTCCTGACGCCCCGCCGCCGCATCTTCGGCACCTCTCAAGGTTACGCTGTCTGGTGTACGGCCAATCCCGCCATTTCTGTCTTCGGTTGCATTTGCAAAATTGCCATAAGCATCAAAACCAATACCTAACCAACCACCATCGAAGCCAGAGTTACTATTGGAATTGGCATAACCTAATGAACCACCAAATTGGCCAGCATTAACAGGGATTTTATCCGACAAAACCAACGCAATTCCGTCCGCACCACTCCCATCATAAGCATATAACCTAAAAGTTACTTCAACCTTACTCCCTGCGGCTGCCACCGGCTGCTTTAAGGTAATTGCCGTGGTTTGATTCTGCGCGTTCTCTGTTAACCTTAAGCGCGGTGAAGGACTGCCAGAATTAATTATTCCTGGTACCGTATTACCACTTTCGATAACGGCCCAATCCGCCGAAAATGATGTTTCATCCAGATCCGGCAGAAGACACACCGGTCCTGATGTTTCGCATAGTGTGGTTTGCTGAGCAACCGCCAGTAATTGACTGTCTGTCAGCGATTCATTGAAAACCGACAGTTCATCCATATCACCATCGAAATATCGAGTCTGATTAAAGTCATTACCAAGAATGAAAGGGCGGTCGTTGGTTGTTAATCCTCCGCCGTAGGTTTCCGTGGTCTTTGAAACCGTATTAAACTGATCATCAATTATTGTAATGCTTTGTTCGCCATCTTTATAACGAATAGCGACGTATTGCCAGCCTCCAACATTAACCACAGTAGAGCTATCGAACTGCCTTGTATTGCCAGAACCTGTGTTCCACCACCAATTAATGCTGCCATTATTGCGAACATGAAACTCATAATTTGTATCTTTAGAGGCAATAGTCATCAGATTCGATGAAGGGTTAAACGACTTGGGTTTTATCCATAGCCCAATTGTAAACTCCTCACCCGGGCCAAAATCAAGCTGGTCATTCAATCCGTTGACATCATCAGCAATTTGTATTGTATGGCTTTGCGTATAATCGAATTCACCATAGCCACAAGTTCCCTCGCCACTAAGGTTTGTTGGTATTGCAGGCGTGTTGGAGCTCCATTCGACGCTACTGCTGGTTCCATCAAAGCTGTTACCGCTGCTGTCAATAACCTGTGCTGGCGAGTTATTCCAGGGGCCATCGTTAAGCTTCCAGTTGAGGAGTGGGGAGGGTGGTTGAGGCGACGCAACAGAACAAAATTGACCGCCATTGAACGGAAACTCGGGAGCGACATACTCTATCGCAGGTGGTGTTAAGCTGCCAGGACCACTTAAATAAAAGCTTTCGTTGCTGACACTTATCGCACCTTCTATCTCTATTTGGTTATTCCCGTTAGCTCCCCGCTGAACAAACAAACTCCCTCCAACATAGATGTAACCCCTGATAGCCACGTTCCTTTCAATCGTCAAATCTCCCGTAACCACCAAGATAAGTTCATCCGGGCTCCCACTTACATTGATCTGTCGCCCCTCCTGGATGGTTAAATCCCCTTCAATATACACTCTCGATGTTTGTCCATTGGTTTCATAATCTGCACCAACGTCAGTAAAGCCTCCTGCAGGAGCCACCCGTAAATAGTCAACAGGTTGAAGCTGCTGTGGCAATGGATTTTGATTTTCATCTTCCGGTAATTCAATGGGCTTTGGTATAGAGTTACCCGAGTAAACCGAGGCTTCGGGCCAAACGTCGGCACACTGCGCCAGATTAGGGGTATTACCGGAGCACCCTCCAACATTATTATTTTGGTCACATGTCGGGCCATTTACTGTTCCATCACCAAGATCGCCGTCACCATTTGGAGCATTAACATAGCCGCCTACTACTGATCTGTTACCCAATTCTACTGGACCTTTAGCATTGATATTGCCAGTTATTGAAACGTCTTCACCAACTTCAACTTCGTCCCCTGCGTCAAGAGAACCTTCTACTGTAGTCCGATTCTCAACGTCAACTTCTCCGTCAACAGTTACGTTACCGGTTATAGTTGAGTCTTCGCCCACTTCGAAGTCACCACTACTATTAATGTTACCAGTCACCGTTGTGCGATTTCCTAAATCGATCTCTTCATCTGCTCCAAAGGTTGTTAAGCTCCCTTTTAACGAACTGTCCTCACCTATTTCAATACTGTTTTGAGCTCCAATATTTCCAGATATATCCGCACGATTTCCGAGCTCTAACGTATCACCGGAAAAAATACTTCCGCCTAGAATAAAATCTTCTCCTGCAGAGGTTTCGCCAGAGGAATCTATATTACCTCCAACATTTACACCGTTACCTGCATCGAAGTCCCCTCCAGCATTTATATCTCCGCCAATCGTCACTCGATCGCCTAACTCTATTGCACCAGTTGCCTCTAAACGACCATCTATCTCACTTCCGTTATCGATATCAATGTTATTCACATTGATGATATTTCCAACGCCTTGAACTCTAGAACCTAAATCTACGTCAGTTGCTCCATTAATAGTTCCAACCAGCACTGAATCATTACCAACTTCAAATCCTTCCTCCGCGTCAAAGATCAGGTCACCGGGACTTCCTCCATTATTAACCCGCACATTATTTCCAAACGAAATTTTTCCAGCTACATCGAACGTTATAGGCAAAGATGGATTACCTCTTAACTCGATGACATCGTTATTATCGAACTCTAGATCTTCTGAGCACACATAAGTGTTAGTTGATTGATTAAAGGCACAATCCGGAAACGTTTGTTGACCCGAGTTACCGGGCGGAGGAATCTTAAAGGTCTCTGCAACACACTCCGAACTCACAGCCAAAAATGTTAAAAAAATGGCTAATGTTATGTTTAAGCGACTCATTCCACCGCTCTCGTTTCGATGGCCAACTTGCGAGTGGTTATGGTATTGCCGGCTTCGCAGGTGCCAGTAGACTCTAGTCGGTAATGACTGGCTATCTTTTCATCGTAGTCAGGGTCACTTGGTTCGTTATATGCTTGGCATGTAACTTTAGCGGTGCACTTTTCTATTGGAGCAGCAATCTTTAAAGAATCATAGTCCGCAAGAAGACCATCACTACACGGGGTGAACGAGCCTCCAATAGGGTAAAGTTCGAGCATTGCGCGTTGAATTCCACTCTGCGCAGCCATAAACGCTCGGTTCCCTTGTACTTCAATAACAGTTGAATCAGAACTTGTTCTGACTAACTTTGAAAGTACGCTGACTAACAACCCCAAAACGACAATCACAAAGATGGCAACGACCAAAGCGCTGCCTTGTTGACGTTGGATTGAATTTAGAGCATTAAGGCGCATTGGGAATATGTATCTCTTGGTTGAAGAAAAGCCGTTCACCCACAGCCGTTTCATACTCTAAGAATACGTGGATCACGTTATTTCGCAACAGTGTTGCATTCTTAACTTCGAAAGGAACTTGAGTACCCGCAGGCGTCAAATTAATAATCTGTTCGCCAATTACCACATTGGTTGATGCTGTCGGTGTCTGATTCCAGCCGTAATTGCTGTAGCGTTTTATTTTACCGTCGGTTTGAACGCAATAGCTGACGGGAGGACGTCCAACATAAATACGCTGACGTGGTGACTCCTCCGCAAAATAAAACCCGGGTTCCAGAGTCACTGTTGTTTGCTGATTCGTGTGGTTTTGATTGCTGGCTACTCGACTCCAGCGGCGTTCTCCACCAATCTTATCCGGATAAATAAAGTCTGGTCGAGTGGCGTAAACAAATAACCGGTCATTGTTGACCGGCCCCGCATCAATACTATCCCAGGTGGTCGACATGGTAACTAATTCGAGTGACTCATCTGCTGAATTAGCAAACGGCGCGTCGTAATAGGTACCGGCAACTTTAATAGGAACAAATTCTAAACACTGACTACCATCCGTTAACGTCAGTACGCGAGCACTGTTCGGTACCGAATTACGTAATTCTCGCGTAACTCGTTCGATAGTGAAGCGGCTCTGGTCGAGTAATTTTAAACGCTCAGCACCGGAAACGTACATTTCTGACCCTAGACCAACAAAACGAAAGGTAAAGATGGATACAATTGCCAGCAAAATAATCACAATAACAAGTTCGATCAAGGTAAAACCATTAGTGCGCATCACCAATTGCCTCTCACTCCAGAGAAATCAATCCGCTGATCTTGCGGGGTGATGATAACAATATCGATTTGCTTGACTTGGTCAACTACCAACTCACTTATCCGAACCTCTGCACGAAACCCGCTGTAATAGCTGGTATCAATGGCGGAGCCAAAAATGTTATCTAAATCGGTAGTATTGATACCCAGACAATTAAAATCATCCACATCATCGAAGTCTTCGCGAGTTTCAGCACCATCGGTATTTGGCAATAGATTCCCCGGCCCGGCACAACTGTTTGCGGGCGTGGTACAGGCTCCAGCACCTTCACCACAACGCACCGTTGCTGAATTTACCTCATCGAATTTACGTGCCATAATTTCATTCATCAGACTTTGGCCCAATTCAGTCGCTCGCACTTGTTGCCAGGGGTCCACCGTTTGACGAGACAAAGTTCCCATACCAGCAGTTACTACCAGCGTCACAATTGCAATAACGACTATGCCGATGATTAGCTCAATAAGCGTAAAACCTTTTGGTTGCTCAACACTCATTGATATAGCCCTCACTGTTTATGCAAAGATCACGGCTAGAGCCTGAATTTTCGGAAATGGTGATAGTACATCCGCCACTGCATTGTTCTGTTGGTCGACCTAAACCGTCGAAACCAATTGTTGCCGGAAGAGGCTCTGAAAACGAAAAGGTAACATTTTCTACATCGCTTATCTGGCGGCTGTTTTCTTCGATGAACGGAGGTTGACCCAAGGTATTTTGTGATACTTCGGCCACATATTGACTGGTCGTATCCTGCATAGCTTGCAGCTGAATAGCCCGCAAAATACTCATAGCTTGTAAACGGAAAGCCTGGCTTTTTGTGCCAGAGTCACTGATAAAAAGGGGGCTGGCAGACACCGCCAATATACCGATGATCACCATTATGATGATGAGTTCTACAAGAGTGAAGCCTTGAGACTTCATAACTTACCTTTAAGTTGAAGCCCGCAATATTATAACTGCAGGCTTCTCACGAATTAGCAGCCAGACGTTTCAGTAGTTATTACTGGAGGAGTGTCTGAGTCAGCAGCATCTGAATATTCTACATAACAGTTCGTGTCAGTAATATCCCCTACCACAGCCGTTGTCGGATCTGGTACTTGGTCGCCTGGGGCAATTGAAATAGTACCGCTATCTGCAAAAAACGCCCAGTCTGTTATTACTGTAGCAGCAGGGTCAACATTTGTTGCATCTAAATTTGCTGCAGTAACAATACCGGCTTCAGTAGCTGCCGGGTAACCATTAACTGTATCTACGCTATTAACACTTCCTGTACTACCTAAGTCATCATCAATAGCTGCTCTTGCATAGATTGTTTGCGAAGCACCCTGCATTGCCCCTTTCAACCCTTTTACAGTCGACGTACGAGCATCACTAGAAAAGTCAATAAACTGAGGCGCAGCCGTTACTGCTAAAATCCCCAAAACTACAATAACGATGATCAGTTCGATCAGGGTAAAACCTTTTTGATTGCGCATAATTAAAACTCTCAATTGTTATAAAAAAACTTACTGGTTATTGCTGTGAATACTCACGCCGCCATTACGTGGATTATAGACGAAGGCGTTGCCTATTGTCAGGTAATCGTCGTCCGCTGGCGCGTTTGCTTCATTTTTTATGGTGTTACCTAAATAGTAAACACACATATCGTTACCGGCAGCACTGTCTTGTGTCACATAAGTGAAATAACGTATTTGCTGCAGGTCATTAAAATTGGTGGTCACTGTGGGCGCGCCCTGTAAAATGGACTGCATGATACTGACACAATCCGTTGCGGTCATGTTCTCATCGTGCGCCTGGACATTGCCGCCGCTGACCGGGTAACCGGTGTTGCCGTCGACATAGAGCAGAATTTGGTCCAGAGACACTTCGGCTCCGGCACCCGTTCCGCTCGTACCTTTTGGCCGGCCACTGAGCTCCCACTCACCACGCACAATACCAACGGCACTGGCAAAACCACCAGCAACCCCTTCAAGAGCCGCGTCTTCGGCGTCCGACGACACGTCGGTAAACCGTGGAATGGCAGCGGCCGCTAACAAGCCGAGAATAACCACGACAATAATCAGCTCAATAATGGTAAAGCCTTGCTGCTTATTTCTCATTTTTAGCTCTCATACTAAAACTCCAGTAGCGTCCATATTATGACATTTATTTAACACTTAAAACGGGACACCCGTGTTATTTCTGAATTACCTGGCCCAGCTTACTGTTATAAGTGAACCAGGCACGCTCATTAACGTTATAAAGACAAGATTCATTACTTGCTTCTGCCTGCAAGGCGCTGGTCGGTATTTCACCTCCCAACTGCTGCCATAAATGCAAACAGCCTTGCTCAACCGAAGGCCAGCCCTGACCGTTCATCATTATTCTCGCTTGCTGTTCCCGGCTTTCATTCAGCAACGCAATTTCTGCCGGTTTGCCGCGGCGCATCCATTCGGTGCGCGCCAGCCAAAGCGAGTCAAGAAAGCTCGATACCGCAATATCTAACTCGGTCTGACGCCACTGCTGTGGCCCGTTTATCAAAACCGTTCTGGCGGCCACGGCGGCCAGTATTAACAACAACAATACCACCAGAATATTCTGTAAACGCTGAACCCCCTTACGTTCGTCAGTTGTAGTTCTTGTCATTATCGTCCCTGATACGCGCTCATCATGTCCCACATTGGAGTGAATATGCCCAGCGCCAGAATCAGCACCATAACCGCGACAACCGCTATCATTAACGGCTCAATACGGGCGGTTAAGGTTTTCAAATCGTAATCGGTTTCTCGTTCGTAATATTCAGCCACTTCTAACAACAAAACATCAACCCGACCGGTTTCTTCACCAACCGATATCATCTGTAAAATTAATGGGGTAAACAGCTCTGACTGACGGGCTACCCGTGATAAGTTATCGCCTCGTTCAATACCGCGGCGCATTTCAATAATACGTTTCTCCATCCAGGCGTTATCCACCGCTTCGGCAACCAATGACAAAGCTTGAGTTAGCGGAACACCGGCACCAATCATGACCGAAAAGCTACGGGCAAAACGCCCTAGCATAGAGCGCATTAAAATAGAGCCAATAACCGGAATTTTTAGTTTCAGACTGTCCCACTTGAGTCGTCCATTATCTGTTGCTATGTAATACCGAAGGCCGAAAAAGGCACCCACCATTACAACCATTAACACATGCCAGTAAGAAACAAAAAACTGCGATGACCCCAGTAGCGCTCTGGTTGCCCACGGCAATTCAACATTAAACCGGCTGAACATAGAGGCAAAGGTTGGGATCACAAAAATATTCAATACAAATATAGCGATAACCAGCGCAATAAGCACGAAACTGGGGTAACGAGTGGCGGCTTTTATCCGTTTTCTGGTGTCTTGTTCTTTTTCCAGGTAAACCGAAAGCTGCTGAAAAGACTCTTCCAATTGCCCGGTATTTTCACCCACATGCACAATGGCAATGACCAGGCGCGGAAAAACACCTCGGTGCTGCGACATCGAAGTCGATAAATTACGCCCTTTTTCCAGCTGATCGTGCACATCCTTTAAGGTTTTGCGCAGGCGTTTATTCTGAGTAGTATCCGCCAGCCCTTCTATTGCACGCAGCATTGGAATACCGGCTTGCGTCAGCGAGTACATTTGTCGGCAGAATATAATCAATTCGTCCAGCGACACTTTTTGCTGAAACGCCGATTGCAGACTTTCGCCAAAGCGACTATTCGCTAAAGAAAAGCCCTGACCAACGACCGGATTAATCGATAACGGAACCAACCCCCGGCGCATTAATACATCGGCAGCGTTGCGCTCGTCATTGGCATCTAATGAGCCTTGCTGCAACTGGCCGGTTTTGTCCCGCGCGCGATACCGGAATTTCATCAGATGCTGTCCTCAACACTTTCGGCCAGGAACAGAACTTCGTCAACGGTGGTAATGCCTTCGCATGCGTACTCCAGTGCTACCGTCGCCATAGACTGATACCCTGGGTGAGCTTTAGCCGCTATGGCAAATTCGCGTGTGTTGCCGTCACGCAGTGCATCCATCATCGGCGTGTTCATTTCAAGCAGCTCGAATACACCGATACGACCACGATACCCGGTGTGGTTGCAGGTCTGACAACCCACTCCGCGCTTGAAAGAATACCCCGAGCTGCCTTCTTTCAAATGCTCCAGCCACTGACTTTCGGGTTCATCCGGTTGATAGTCTTCAGCGCATTTATCGCACACCCGGCGTACCAGCCGCTGAGCTAAAATGCCGCGCAACGCTGCCGCCACCAAGTAAGCGGGCGCGCCCATATCTATCAAGCGCATAGCACTGGTGATGGCGTCGTTGGTATGCAATGTCGATAAGACCAAATGACCGGTGATGGAGCCGCGTAAACCAATTTCAACGGTTTCGTGGTCGCGCATCTCACCCACCATAATAATGTCCGGATCCTGACGTAACGTTGTACGCAATACCCGGGAGAAATCCAGCCCAATTTTACTGTTCACCTGCACTTGTGAAATGCGCGGTAAGCTATATTCAACCGGGTCTTCAACCGTAATGACTTTTTTACCTTCAGTATTCAGTTCGCTCAGCGCGCCATATAAAGTGGTTGTTTTACCAGACCCGGTCGGTCCCGTTACCAACAGCATGCCATGCGGGCGCTTAATCAGGTTACGTACGCGTTTAATAATAGATTCGGGCATACCGGTTTGCTCTAATGACAGCAGGCCGGCGGATTGATCCAGCAAGCGCAATACACAGGACTCGCCATATTGTACCGGCATAGTCGATACCCGCACGTCGATATTGTGCTTATGTATTTTGATGTTAAAACGGCCATCTTGCGGCAAACGTCGTTCGGAAATATCAAGTCCGGCCATGAGTTTCAGCCGCAGAACCAGCGCGTTGGCAATGTTGGTTTCATCCAGTACGTTTTCCTGCAGTACGCCATCAACACGCTGACGAATACGGAGCTTCCGGTCATCTGGTTCTATATGAATATCTGACGCCCTGACTTGTACCGCATCTTCAAAAATAGACTGCAACAATTTAGCGACCGTTGCCTCATCGGTGTCGTCATCCAGGCTGAGATTGCCCAGTTCAAACTCACTGGTGTCTTCGTATTCATCCTGCAGCTGGCTGGCGAAGCCTTCAATTTCTTTGGTGCGTCGATACAAGTTATCAAAGGCCTGCATCAACTCGCCTTCAGGAACAACCGCCAGTTCTACCTGACGCGGAGTCAGTAGCTGGCTTATTGCATCAATCGACGACAAATCGGCCGGATCACTCATGCCGACTAAGGCACTATTTTCGTCAGCTTTTATGACCAAGGCGCGGTGCCGACGCGCCTGAACTTCAGGAAGCAACTTAAAAGCTTCCCCTGGAATTTTTCGTTCAGAGATACTGATTAACGGCAGTTTTAATTGCTGCGCCAAAAACTCAAGTAATTGTTGCTCTGAAATAAAGCCAAGATCGGTTAACGTTGCACCCAGCTTACGCCCACTGACACGTTGCTTTTCCAAAGCTTTTTGTAATTGATCTTCGCTGATGATCTGCTCATGGACCAGCAGATCACCCAGTCGCATTTTAAGACGTGGACGTTTCATTGCTCACCTGCTAATTCACTGGCCTCTAGCAAGGCAATTTGCTGCTGAATAAATTCCAGAGTCGGCCGATGCTTTATTCGGCTTAATGCTTTTTTATAAGACAACAGCGCCACTTCTGGCGCAAATTCTTGCTCTGCAACGGCTTTTCCTAAATACCAGCGACCTTGCGCAGGCTCAGCTTGCACTAAGCGTTGGTAGGCATCGGCAGCAGCTTGATAATCGCCCATGTCCTGCGCCAGTAACGCCTGCTTTTGAACGTATTCCGGGTATTCGCCCGCGCTGGGCGCGGCCTGTTTTAATAGACTTAAAGCCGCAGCCGGGCGGGCTTCTTTTTCCAGAATACGAGCACTTAACAAACGAAACTCAAAGTCTGTTGAAGAGCGCTTAAAACCGGCTTCTAAAGTGGTTAAAGCTTGCGAGACTTTATTACGACCAAACTGCAATGCCGCCAGCTTTTTTCTGACTTCTTTATTGTCCGGGGTTACAGCCAGGGCCTTGCGCCAGTGCTCCTCCGCCAAGGTTAAGCGCCCTTGTTGCTGGGCTTTTTGAGCCTTTTCAATATGCTTATTGGCAATTTCTTCTGGCGAGAGCTGAACTGACTGCTTACTGAATTCGCCGCCTTTTTTGGCCTCTTCAGTGGTATTTTCAGCTACTGTTTCCGGTGGTTCAGGTTGTTTTTTCTGAGTCCGCTCAGACCGGCGCTCAGACTCAGGCTCGGGCATTTCAACTGAAGCTAAATCTTTTGTATCAGGTTGTTTTTGTTGCGGCGAACGGCTTTCAGCAGGAGTCACCAGTTTTTCCGGTGCTTTAAACGCAGAGGCCTTGGTTAAAGGCTCAACTCGTTCCTGGACTTTTGGTCGCTCATTAGGTTTGCTTTCACTGACCGTCATCATGTTTTTATCAGACGACTGCCACCAAAAAACCACCAACGCCAGAACAATGAATAGCATTAATCCTAAAAACCATAACCCTGGCTTGGGACTATTTCGCTTCTCTACCGCGCTGCTGGCCGCCCTTTTCGAGAAAGGCTGCTGCCCCCGGCGATCAAGATCTTTGAGCATTTTGTTGATGACACTCATTGCAAACCACCCATTTGCCAATAGCTGACCGCGGCCGCTGCAAGAAAAAACACACAAACCGATAAAGCAATCGGTAAGTTCAGTGACCGGGGCAATTCGGCATCTTCAGTATCATTAACCGCTAGTTTCAAGTCTTGTAACGATAACTGACGGCGACCTTCGCCATAAGCTAACAACAGCATTTTATGGCACAACATGTTCACCAAACGCGGAACACCGCGGCTGCTTTGGTGCAGTCGCTTTACCAGCTTCCAGTCAAATATAGGCGAACCTTTGTAGTTGGCTACGTCCATTCGGTGCGCAATATATGCAGCGGTTTCATCGACATTCATTGCGGTTAATTTATGTGAAAAGCTAATTCGTTGTCGTAGCTGCCTGAAGGCTTTTTGCGCCAGACGTTCATCTAACTCTGGCTGACCCAGCAAAACAATATGGACTAATTTACGCCGCTCTGTCTCTAAATTAGACAACAAGCGCAGCGCTTCAAGACTCTCTTCCGGTAATGCTTGTGCTTCATCAATGAATATCACCACTGCCTGTCCGCTTTTATTGATATCCAATAAACGTTGCTGCAATGCCCGCGCCAACTGCTGCTGGTTAGTCAGTTGCTCAGTCTCAACCAAAAGCTCTTGCGCAATAGCCAGCCTGAGCTCTGTCGGATCCAAGTATGAGTCGGGAATATAAGCGGTTTTAAAAAAGTCAGGTACGTCGTTCAATAATCGACGACATAACAAGGTTTTGCCGGTACCCACTTCTCCGGTAATTTTAATAAAACCTTCACCCGTTTTTAACGCCGTTAAAACCACCTCGAAAGCTTCGTGATGGCTATTCAAGTCGTAGTAGAACTGCGTGTTTGGCGTTATGGTAAAAGGCAGTTCGCGTAAGCCGTAATGGTATAAATACATACTGCCTATTGCTCAATATCCGGGAACCACTCTTGCAGAAGCTCGCGAGATCGTTTGAGTTCATCGCGCCAGGTATCAACCCCCACCACCGTTGGCTTTAATAATATGACTAACTCTTTCTTTTCCTGACGGTTACGACGGTTAGTGAAAAGCTCACCCAGCAGAGGTATATCACCTAATAGTGGCACCTTTCCAACTTCTTCGGTGTTTGTGGTTTGCATTAAACCACCCAGTACCACAATTTCACCGTTACGGGCTTTGACGATGGTATCCGATTCACGAATGTTGCTGCGTGCCAGCGGTAGCACGGACTCTTTGCCTGAAACAGTAATCACTTTTTCCTGCTCGCTGGTTTCGACCACTGAGGGGTGGACATGCAGAATCACCTCACCGTCGTCACTTATCTGTGGCGTTACGTCCAGCGAGATACCGGAAAAGAACGGTGTAAACTCAATATCGGAATCCGATGAAGTAAGATCTCCGACTCCCGATGTTGTGCGATTGGTAACGTCGGTCACAAAATATTCGTCTTCACCAATTTTTATGACCGCTTTTTGATTATTTGATGCACTGACACGGGGGTTAGAAAGAACCTGGACTGTGCCTTGTGTCTGCAGCATCTCTATAGCGCTCTCGAAGCCATTATACTCGTCTCTGTATGTCAGACCAAACAAACCTCCAGTGGCAGCCGAAGCCAAGTTACCAGGAGAAACCGTGGCATCAAATCCAACTTTTCCTGATGCAAAGCTCTCCCATCGAATACCTTGCTTGTAGCCATCATTCAGGGTCACTTCAATAATCCGGGCTTCCAGAATCACCTGACGTTGCAAACGCGATTCCAGTCTGTCGATAAAATCACCAACGGCTCTTAACTTTTCCGGTGATGCCGTTACGCTGACAATACCGGCCTGTGGTGATAACACCACATTACCACCACCAATAATACCTTCAATAACGTCCTTCAGACCGCCCCATAAGTCGGTTTCTGACTGGGTATTAATACTTGAGCCGTTGCCTTGCAACTGGTTCTGCTGACTGTCTCTACGGTACTCTCCATCATTATTACCAAGCAAAGGGGTTCCTTCGGAACGAGTATTACTGTTGCTGCTTCCAGAATTATTCCGCGAGCCTTGATTACGCTCCTCGCTCACACCACCACCGGAAATTTCAGTCTGCGAAATGCCAAAACGACGAAGCGACAGGTAATCCAGTGAGAACGTCTGAGTTCTTACACCGGAAGGAAAAACTTGAATGGTGCGGCCTGAGCGACGTACTTCAAAACCGTACATATCCTGCACTGCATTGAGTGTTTCATCCAGCGTGACATCTTTAAGGCTCAGTGAGATTTCGCCGCTGACATTGGGGTGAACCAAAATATTGTAAGGAGAATCGGCTGCCAACCCATAAAAGAAGGCCTTGGCATCGACGTTATCAGCCTGCAGCACAAAGCGGGGCTCCTCAAGTAAGGCTAAGCCGTCTTCTTGTTCTTTATTAGCGGTCTGATTTAAAAAGCTACTGACTTCTGCAGGCAGCTCTTTTTTAGGTTTCGTTTGTTTCTTTTCAGAAGCTTCCGGTTTCATCGCTTTATTGGCTTCATCTGGAGAATAGCTCGGTTGATAAGCACAGCCGCTCAGTGCCAACAATAATGCTCCTGCTGCAACTTTTTTCATTGTACCGCCCCCGGGTCGCCTTTTTCGTTCTGTTTTATCGGCTTAAACAAAGTTATCTCTACTCTCTGGTTGTTCTTCTCTAAAGTAACGCTGTTTGGGTTAACTGAGCTGACCCGAAAACCATCTACATTGTCGCCCGGCTTAACCCACTCGCCGTTGATTCGCGCTGACTGACTCTGGTCTGAATAATAAATCTGAGACAGTTTGATATTCTGTCCCCAGCTATCCATTGCCACGGAAGGCTGACTGACCGTGAACGGAGGTTGAGTCGGGTCCCGCTCTTGCGAAAAAGACGAAACCGAGACCATAAACAGTAAAAACACAATTCCTTTAAGCACTGATAAACTCCTTATCCGTACTTAGCAGATACCAAACTATGGTGACTGTTGCTGTCGGGTAGTCGCCTACCTGATAATCAAAGCGCGCCCACTGTACATTCGGATATTCTTTTTGCAGCGTATCCACAAAGTCGGATATCGCAAAAAAGCGCCCGGTAAATTCAGCCTGCACAGCATGCTGATAAAGCTTAATAGATCCGGTTTCAAAAACGACGGTCGGCTCTTTAGCTTCTAAGCTATCCATTCCCAGTTCTGAGGCAAAACGCAACACACTCTTTAGAAACTGTTTTCGTTGTTGTGCGGGCAACAAAACCTGACTTTGTGAAAAGTCGCCTTTTGCCTGAGCTAACCGCTGCTTCAACTGCTTAATTTCCGCCCGGAGCGGAGCATCAATATCATTAGCTAACTGCGCCTGCACGTCCTGTTCTAATTGCTCAGACTGCTCTATTTGAGAAGCAATACGGGTATTTTCCACAGAGAGCGCTTTGCTCTGCTCCAGCGTTGGGGAAATAACGTAACTCATAAGCGGCAGGGTAATCATTAAAAAACTGGCCAAAGACAAAAGAGCTCGCTGTCGCCCAGGCATAGCGTTAAAGGTTTCTTGTGCGCGTAACCACCCGTTATTCATTGTTTGAGTCACCCTCAGTGCTTCTGACGCTTTGCAGCAAAAACTGCTGATACCCCTGCTCACTGCGCTTAAGTTCAACAACCGCAAAACGCTTATTAGCCAGTAAGCTCGATTGCCCGAACTTATCCATCCATAGCACTAAGGCTTCACTGTTTAGCGCTTGCCCGTATAAACGGATATTTTCGCCAGACATAGAAAAATCGCTTAGCCAAATGTCTTCCGGGGTGATATCTGCAAGTTCCTGCAAAAACTCACTAACGGATGAAGACCGGTTTTGTCGAAACTGTGCAATTTGCTGACTGAAACTTCTGGCGTTCTGCAACTCTTGTAGCAACTGCTGTTTTTCTGCTTGCAATTGCGAGCTTGGCTCCCGCCGGGAAATTCTCTCGCGGCTACCTTCCAGTTTATTATTTATCTTATTCAAAGTAGCCGACAAACGCTCATTCTCTTCAACAACCGTTGCATTTTGCCACTGAGTAACACCCACCACAACGAGCAACAGCGCCAGCCAAACACCCAAAACAGAGCTTACCTTCGTTAGTGTGAGGCTCTGCTTTACAGGCTTCAGCTCGTTGCGGTACAGATTTACCCATTGCTTCATAAATCGCCCTCAACTAACGCACCTAAAGCCGCAAGATCGGAGTAGTCGCCCTCGCGCAGGTCAGCAGACCATGGCGGATACTGGTAGCGAGTGCACTCTACTGCCAACAGCTCAGCCAGACTCTTTGCAAGAGCTTCCGGCGTTATATGTTCTACAGCGAGAATAAGTCGGCTAATGGGAGCCTGCCGCAAATGACTTTCGAAATAATCGGCCGAACGCTGTAACTCGGTTGCCAGAGGCTCTAAAGCACCCGCTTCTATTTCACTCTCTGTGTATTTAGACACCTCGGTCACACCGCGTAGCAGGCGAGTAAACATCAACCCTTTTGGAGTATTAATTTGGGCAATGTAATTGCCCGCGGGGTTTTGATATAAAGTGAGTTCAGCGTGACTCTGAGTTTCGGCTAAGCGGGGTAGCGCCAATTCCGTAATTGCGATATCCGTTAAGCTCAAATCATGCTCGTTAAATAACTCAACCCAGGGCATTAAAAAGTTTTTGTTCGCCGCAACGGCAATCAGTTTATCCTGGCCGGATGGCTGCTCGGGAAACTCATAATAGTCGGCAATAATTTCTTCCGTCGAAAAAGAGACTAAATCGCTTAAAGTGTATTTTAAGCTTCCTGAAATTTCGGCGGGCTCCAGAGCGGGCCGATCAACCTGAACCGACTCGTATAAATCGGTTCCCAGCACCAAAGTAACGTTTGCGTGTTTTAATGACAAACGAGAATATTTTTGCAACAGAGTTTCTGCGTATTTAGCTAAGCTGCCCTGCTGCACTTGTTCATGATCGTTAACAATCAGCTCAGGAGCTTTACCTGACCCTTTTACAATAAGAAGACGGACGCTGTTTTGCGTTACTTGAAAGCAAATGCGGTGATCATTTTCTTTTTGCTTTGAAAGTCCCAGCACTCAACAACACCCTTTACTTAGTTTAAAACCATGTTAACAGAAACTTTGCAAAGCTCACCACAAAAAGCACTTGTCTGAAGTTCTTTATGACGTTCGTAATAACTCATTTCTTGCGACGCAACTTTAACGGCTAGCCACGCAGTTTCCATTGCAAATCAGCCCCGGCCCAGTATGGCACCATAGGACCTGTTGCCGTGTCTACCGTTTCAGCAACGGTCCATGGCTGCTGAACCAGTTCAATGGTCTCAGTATTGCGGGGCAACTGATAAAAGTCAGCACCATAACCACTGGCAAAATCAGCTAATTTATCCAGCGCATTGTGCTGACTAAAAAATTCAGCATAAAGCTCGATGGCAGCGGGTGCAGAATAACATCCGGCACAGCCACAAGCGGTTTCTTTGCTGGCTTGTACGTGCGGCGCAGAATCGGTTCCCAGAAAAAACTTCGGGTTACCGGACAGAGCAGCCTGCTGCAAAGCCTGCTGATGTGACTGGCGTTTTAAAATTGGCAGACAATAATTGTGAGGACGAATACCACCAACCAGCAAGTCATTGCGGTTCATCAACAAATGCTGAGGTGTCATGGTTGCGGCGACATTACTGTTGGCGTTTTTAACGAACTCAACAGCGTCCGCAGTCGTTATATGTTCCAGCACCAGTTTTAAGTTTGGAAAACGCTCGGTGATTGGAATTAAATGGCGTTCAATGAAAACTCTTTCGCGGTCAAAAATATCAATATCGCTGTCGGTCACTTCACCATGCACCAGTAAAGGAACCTGATGCTCCTGCATAGCTCCCAGTACCGGAGCCAGAGCTTCTACCGATTTCACACCAGCGGCAGAATTTGTGGTAGCTCCTGAAGGATACAGCTTAAAACCAATAACGTGCTGGTTCGCAGCAGCTTGAGCAATTTCTTCAGAGGTTGTATCTGCCGTGAGATACAAAGCCATTAGCGGGTTAAAACGTACACCCGCAGGAACCTCTGCCATAATCTGTGCGCGATACGTTAGTGCGGCTTCGACTGTGGTTACCGGGGGTACCAGGTTTGGCATAACCACCGCACGATGAAACACCGCTGCGGTTGCAGGTACGGTAGTTTGCAACATAGCACCATCACGTAAATGCAGGTGCCAGTCATCAGGTCTTGGAATTGTTAAGCTTTGCATAGTCACTTCAGGCTAAAAAATGAGAAACTCAGTATACCATCAAGTGCCTTCGCTAAAACCCATATTCGGTACTCTATTTAATCGTTTTAGCGCAGCCCCATGGCTTCTTTCCAATGCTTTCTGCAGCAGGAAACATAACGCTCATTACCGCCTATCGATATTTGCTGACCCATGCGAATAGCATTGCCTTGCTCATCAACCCGCAAAGACATGGTTGCTTTGCGTCCGCAGTGGCATATGGTTTTCATTTCCGCCAATTTGTCAGCAATCGCCAGTAAAACAGCACTACCGGGAAACGCATTACCAAAAGCGTCAGTACGAATACCGTAGCACATGACCGGAATATTATCGGTATCGGCCAGGCTCGACAGTTGCCAGACTTGTTCTTCGGTCAAGAACTGAGCTTCATCAATGAGCACACAATCTATTGGTTGTTGCCTATAGCGAGCACGCACAACCGCCGCTAGATCAGTTCTGTGGGTAAACGAAATCGCATCGCGGCCAATACCTAAGCGTGACGCGATACGCCCCTTCCCGGCCCGATCATCCAGTGCGGGAGTCATCAGTAACACCTGCTGGTCACGCTCTTCGTAATTATGAGCCACTTGCAACAGTGACGTACTTTTACCCGCATTCATTGCAGAGTACGTAAAATATAGAGAAGCCATTTGTTCTGTTTTTTAAGTTAATGTGGTTAGATTCGAGCAGAGATTAGCACGATTTTATGGCATTATAAGACAAAGCAACCATAAGGCAGGAGTTCCTCATGCAATATTCCCCCGAATTTATCAAAGCCATTCCTAAATCTGACCTTCACCTGCACCTTGATGGCAGCCTCCGCGCCAGCAGCTTAATTGATATGGCCAAACGTGCTGATATCGAGCTTCCGAGTTACACCGAAGAAGGTTTGTTTGAGCTCGTATTTAAATCTCATTACAACAATTTGGGTGAATACCTTAACGGTTTTCAGTACACCTGCGCAGCCTTGCGCGATTTAGAAAATTTGGAACAAGCTTCTTATGAGTTAGCTGTCGATAACCAAAATGAAGGCGTTAATTATATTGAAGTGCGCTTTGCGCCTCAGCTGCTGATGGATCCGAGTAAAGGCGTGACCTTTGATACCATCATGCATGTTGTTAACGATGGTTTGTTGCGCGCTAAAAAAGAGTACAACAACCAGACCGACGTGAAAAATGGTGATAAGCCACCGTTTGAATACGGCATTATCAATTGCGCCATGCGCATGTTTGGTAAAAAAGGGTTTTCGCCTTATTACACGCAAATGTTCCAGTTAATGCGTGACTTTGAACCTATGCAGGTGATAAAAACCGCCGCAATGGACTTGGTTCGTGCCAGCGTTCGTATGCGTGACGAAGAGGGTATGCCCATTGTTGGTCTGGATATCGCCGGTCAGGAAATTGGTTACCCGGCCGGTGAATTTAAGGAGGTGTACGAGTACGCTCACGAAAATTTCCTGCTAAAAACCGTGCACGCCGGCGAAGCTTATGGCGCCGAAAGTATTTTTGAGGCTCTGACCCAATGCCACGCTGATCGCTTAGGCCACGGCTATTCGTTGTTCTCGCCTGAAATGACACAAGACCCAAGCATTGAAGATCCAAAAGCTTACGGCGAGAGTCTGGCCTCTTATATTGCGGACCGCCGGATAGCGGTTGAAGTTTGCTTAACCAGTAACCTGCAAACCAACCCGGAAATTGGTGACATTAAAAACCACAACTTCCAGCATATGCTGGATCATCGCCTGGCAACTATCATTTGCACCGATAACCGCCTGGTCTCGCGCACTACGGTAAGTAATGAATATCAGTTAGCTCTTGATAACTTTGATATTCCGTTAAAACGCCTGAAAGATATGGTCGCCTATGGCTTCAAGAAAAACTTCTTCCCGGGCCGTTATGTCGAAAAGCGTGACTACGCCAAACAAAATCTGGAATACTTTGACAAAGTGGTTCAGCGGTTTGGATTGAAATAAAAGACTCAAATAAAAAGGCTCCATAAAGGAGCCTTTTTATTACCGTGTTTTCTAACGAGAACTCTTAAAAGGGAATATCGTCATCAAAGTCATTGTCCGGTGAAAACGGCGCTGGCTCTGCCGGTTTTTGCTGTGACGGTTGATTTTGCGGCTGCGCAGGCTGCGGTGCCGGACGCTGTTGTTGCTGTGGTTGCTGTTGTGGCTGACCACCACCGTAGCCACCTTGTTGTCCCCCGCCAAAGCCTTGTCCTTGTTGCGGTGGAGCACCACCCTGAGAGCCGCCACGCGAATCTAGCATTTGCAGTTCGTTCATCACAACTTCAGTGCTATAACGCTCTACGTTGTCCTGCCCGGTCCATTTACGCGTCTGCAAACGGCCTTCAACATAAATTTTAGAGCCTTTTTTCAGGTACTCGCCGGCAATTTCTGCTAAGCGACGATAGGCGACGCAACGGTGCCATTCGGTTTGCTCGCGCGGCTCGCCTGTTTGCTTGTCTTTCCAGGTTTCACTGGTTGCAATCGACAGGTTGGCTATCGCTGTGCTGTTTTGGGTATAGCGCACCTCTGGGTCAGCGCCCAAATTACCAATTAAAATAACTTTATTTACACCGCGACTGGCCATGAGTTTCTCCTGTTCCTTATGCGCGTTACAACTGCTTCAATTTATTGGGCGACCGATGCTTTTTCAAGCAACTGATTAACCGCCTTTTCGTCATAGTGCTTTTTATCAACTTTTAAATAAGTTGCCTGATCTTCTTCAACCCATCTTGCTTCCGCCACGCCGGTTACCCTAAGTAACCGCTCACTTAAATTAATAGCTTTGTCTTCAGATAATCCGGGCAATGATAAGGATATGCTGGTAACGCCTGCGGGATTCACCATCACTAAGCTAATGAGAAACCAACATACTAGCAAGATCAGGCAGAAAACGACAACGCCTGATGTCCCAAAAAATTGTAAGACCGAACCGCCCGCTACGCCACCGACAAAGGACCCCAGAAACTGTCCGGTTGAATAAATGCCACTGGCACTGCCTTTACTTCCGGCAGGCGCGATACGGGTCAACAATGAAGGCAAACTGGCTTCAATAAAATTAAAGCCGGTGAAAAATATCACCAGCGCGGCAACCAGCAACCATCCCGACTGCCCGGCCACACCAATAATAAGCAAAGACATAATTAATGTCACAACAGAAAACCGCAGCCACTGCACTGAGTTATTGTTTCGTGAACTGTTGATGATCATCGGTACCATAAACAAAATAGAAGCGGCGAGCGTCGGTAAGTAGAACCAGGCATGAGTCTGACTCTCGAAACCAGCGTTTTGTAATTGCATTGGCAAAGTCACAAACCATGCCGTTAAAATAGCGTGTAAAACAAAAATGCCACTGTTCAGGCACCATAACTGTTTGTGTTTAAGTAAGTTCCCCAACTCTGACAAAACGGGCAAAGACTCACGGCGTGCCGACGTGGTAACCACTTTAGGCACACTAAGCAACAACACAAAAATACCCAGCACACCACTGGCAGCGGTAAACCAGAACAGACCGGACAAACCAATAATGTCGCCCAGCAACGGCCCGGCAACTATTGACACGGCAAATGCCAAGCCGATACACATGCCAATGATAGCCATAACTTTTGGTCGTTGATCATCTCGCGATAAATCAGCTGCCAGAGCTAATATAGCAGCCGCAATAGCACCCAGACCTTGTAGGCCACGACCAACAGACACCCCGAATAATGTATCTGCCTGCGCCGCCACAATGCTACCACCCACAAAAACCAGCAGTCCGCCAACAATAATGGGTTTGCGCCCGAAGCGATCGGACAGCATACCCAGCGGAATTTGCAGCAGCGCCTGGGTTAAACCATAAGCCCCCAGGGCAATCCCTACCCATAGCGGAGAGTAATCCGGATAATCTTGCGCATAAACGGCCAGGACCGGCATGATCAAAAACAGCCCCAGCATCCGTATACCAAATACGGACGCCAGTGCTAAAGCGCCTTTTCGTTCGGTTTTATTGAGTTTTTGCTGCGTCATTTCACTGCTTTTAAATCAGTAACATGATAAATGATGCTGCTATTGTACCAGATGCCTAACACTGTGCGATAATAACGTTTTGTCGTCAGTCAATTACTGAACAACAGACGGGAATTATGGATACTATTGAAGTACGCGGCGCACGCACGCACAATTTAAAAAATTTCAATCTGACGATACCGCGCAATAAGCTTATTGTGATTACCGGTTTATCGGGCTCGGGCAAGTCGTCGCTAGCTTTCGACACGCTGTATGCCGAGGGGCAACGACGCTACGTTGAGTCATTATCCGCTTACGCTCGTCAGTTCTTATCACTGATGGAAAAACCCGACGTAGACAGTATTGAGGGTTTATCGCCGGCTATTTCAATTGAGCAGAAGTCGACCTCACACAATCCGCGCTCGACCGTCGGTACCATCACCGAAATTTACGACTACCTGCGTTTGATGTTCGCCCGGGTCGGTGAGCCCCGCTGCCCAACTCACGATGTTCCGTTGGCGGCGCAGACGATATCGCAGATGGTCGATAACGTATTAGACGGGCCGGAAGGCGAAAAGCGCATGTTGCTGGCTCCTATTATTCAGAACCGCAAGGGTGAACATTTAAAAGTTCTGGAAAATTTAGCATTGCAGGGTTTTATTCGCGCTCGCATTGACGGTGAAATTTGCGACTTGAGCGATCCACCCACACTGGAATTGCAGAAAAAACACACTATTGAGGTGGTCGTTGACCGTTTTAAAGTGCGTGAGGGTATGGAGCAGCGTCTGGCCGAGTCGTTCGAAACGGCACTGGACCTTAGTGGTGGAACCGCCCTGGTAGTGCCGATGGAAGGTGAGGCCGAGGCCGATATCTTCTCAGCAAACTTTGCCTGCCCACACTGTGGCTACAGCATGCAGGAACTGGAACCTCGGTTGTTTTCATTCAATAACCCTGCCGGCGCCTGCACAACCTGCGATGGGCTGGGAGTTGAACAGTTCTTCGCTCCGGAAAAAGTGGTAATAAACGCCGAGTTATCGCTGACCGGTGGCGCTATTCGTGGCTGGGACAAACGCAATTTCTATTATTATCAAATGCTGCAGTCCTTAGCCAAACATTACGACTTTAAGTTGTCGCAGCCGTTCAACCAACTGCCTGACGAGGTCCGTGAGAAAATTTTGTTCGGTAGTGGTAAAGAAGAAATTAAATTTACCTACATGAACGACCGTGGCGACAAAGTGGTAAGGGCGCACGCATTTGAAGGCATTATTCCCAACATGCAGCGCCGTTACCGCGAAACGGAATCACAAGCGGTACGTGATGAATTGTCCAAATACGTAGCAACGCAACCTTGTAAAAGTTGTGGTGGCACGCGCTTACGTACCGAAGCCCGCCATGTCTTTATTCAGGATACCACTCTGCCGGAAATTGTTGAGCAGTCGATTGGCGACGCCCTCGAGTTTTTCCAGCAACTGAATATGGAAGGGCAGCGCGCCCAGATAGCCGAAAAAATTCTGAAAGAAATTAATGATCGATTGCGGTTTTTGGTGAATGTCGGACTTAACTATCTAAGTCTGTCCCGTAGCGCAGAAACGTTGTCCGGTGGTGAAGCGCAGCGTATCCGTCTGGCCAGCCAAATTGGTGCCGGTCTGGTTGGTGTTATGTACGTGCTGGATGAGCCCAGTATTGGCTTACACCAACGAGATAATGAACGCCTGCTGAACACTCTGACGCACTTACGTGACTTGGGAAATACGGTCATTGTGGTCGAACACGATGAAGATGCGATTCGTCAGGCTGATCATGTTATCGATATTGGGCCCGGCGCCGGCGTTCACGGCGGTGAGATTATTGCTCAGGGGCAAGTCGACGACATAGTGTCGAGTAAAGACTCACTCACCGGCGATTACCTCGCTGGCCGTAAAGAAATAGAAATACCTAAGCAACGGCATAAGCCCGATAAGCGCAGGCTGACCATTCGCGGAGCTAGCGCCAACAACTTGAAAAATGTCGATTTCAATTTACCCCTGGGCGTTATGACCTGTGTGACCGGAGTCTCAGGTTCCGGTAAATCGACTCTGGTAAACAATACCCTGTTTCATGTTGCACACCATGAGTTAAACGGCGCAACCACCGGCGAAGCTGCTCCGCATAAGAGTGTTGAAGGAATGCAGTTGCTGGATAAAGTAGTGGATATCGACCAGAGCCCGATAGGCCGCACGCCACGATCGAATCCGGCCACTTATACCGGTATTTTTACTCCTATACGGGAACTGTTTGCGGGTGTACCAGAGTCCAGAGCCCGTGGTTACAAGCCGGGTCGATTCAGTTTTAACGTTCGTGGCGGTCGCTGTGAAGCCTGCCAGGGTGACGGTGTTATTAAGGTCGAAATGCACTTTTTGCCGGATGTTTACGTGCCTTGCGATATTTGTAAAGGCCAGCGTTACAACCGCGAAACCCTGGAAGTCCAATACAAAGGCAAGAATATTCACGAAGTACTGGATATGACCATTGAAGATGCTCGTGAGTTCTTCAGTCCGGTGCCAGCTATTGCACGTAAGCTACAAACCTTAATGGATGTGGGTTTATCCTATGTTCGTTTAGGGCAGTCAGCGACAACGCTATCTGGCGGTGAGGCTCAACGTGTTAAATTATCACGCGAATTGTCTAAGCGTGATACCGGAAAGACGTTATATATTCTGGATGAGCCAACCACCGGTCTGCACTTCCATGACATTAAACAACTGTTGGCGGTTATTCATCGTCTGCGTGACCACGGCAACACTGTCGTGGTTATTGAGCATAACCTCGATGTGATAAAAACCGCGGACTGGATCATCGATTTAGGCCCGGAAGGCGGTCATGGTGGAGGTGAGATACTGTGCGAAGGCACGCCCGAAGAAATTTGTGAAAATGAGCGCTCACATACGGCTCGTTTCTTGAAACCTATGCTTATTAAGCAGTCATAAAAGGATGCAACATGTTAACGGAAGACTTTAAAGTACGATTTTATGAAACCGATGCGCTTGGGCACGTCAATAATACAGTCATTCCAGGCTGGATAGAAACGGGCCGCTTGCCTATTTTTGACTTCTTCGGGGAAATGTCTCCCGAAACGCAAAGCTTAATTGTGGCACGCCTTGAGGTCGATTTTTTACTGCCTATTTACTTTGGAGGGCACGTAACGGTCAAGACTTACGTTAGCCGTTTAGGTGGCAGCTCGTTTGATATCACCACCGAAATTTGGCAAAAAGATAAGATGTGCGCCAAAGGTAAAACAGTGCTGGTCTATTTTGACTACCAACAGGAGCGTTCTGTGAAGCTATCCCAGCAGTTAAAAGAGCGTTTATCAACAATAACGCATCCGGAGCACCCTCTTGACGCGTGATCTTGTCAGTGGTGGGCAACAGATACACGCCCCCGATGATCTTCATCGTTTCTTGGAAGAAATTCACCAACAGGCGATGGAGATTACCGAGGGGCATGTTGCAAACTACATTCCGGCATTAGCAGAGGTTGACCCTGAGCTCTGCGGATTAACCCTGGCCACGCTGGATGGCGAGATATTTAACGTGGGTGATACTGGCGAGCAATTTTCCATCCAGTCCATTTCAAAAATTTTTGGCCTCATGCTGGCAATGGAGCGCTTAGGCGAAGAACTATGGGAGCGGGTTAAAATGGAGCCTTCGGGCCAGGCATTTAACTCGATAGTGCAGTTGGAATGGGAGCAAGGCATTCCCCGTAACCCCATGATAAATGCAGGCGCTATTGTCGTCAGTGACGTGCTGGTCAGTCGTTATTCCGCCAGTAAAAATGCCGTTTTAAGTTTAGTTCGTAGCTTATGCGGCAACGACAATGTATATGCTGATGAAGTTGTACACCACTCCGAAAAAGAGCATGGCCATCGCAATGCGGCTCTTGCTCACTTAATGAAAAGCTTTGGCAATATTGATGCTGAGGTTGATGAACTGCTCGATCATTATTTTTGGCAGTGTGCTTTGACGATGTCCTGCGAAAACCTGGCTCAGTCCTTTACGTTTCTTGCCAATGACGGAATCTGTCCTTTTTCCAAAAAACAAATTATGTCCAAACGAGACTCCCAGCGCATTAACGCTCTGCTTTCAACCAGTGGCATGTATGATCAAAGTGGTGAGTTTGCTTTTACGGTGGGTGTACCGGCAAAAAGCGGTGTTGGCGGTGGTACCATTGCTGTAGTGCCCGACTTCGGTATAATTTGCACCTGGAGCCCAAGATTAAACAGTTTTGGCAACAGTGCCCGTGGTATGTATATGGTCAGAGAGCTGGCTAACAGACTGGGTCTGAGCGTTTACTAGCGGATTGTTGAGGGACGGTATAGCTGGAAACGCTCCATATTAAATCGTTTAAACAGGGTATCGAGCTCACCTTTGCGTCCCAGTTCCCTCATTAACCGCTGTAACGTTTCTGCACCAATGCTTTTGTCGTTGCCAACCAGCATGTGTAGATTGTACTCAAGGCTGGCTTTTTCACAAAGCAATAGGTTATCTACTCTTACCTGGTGTGAACCTTGTAGCGCTGCTAACAGTTCGTCATTCACAACAGTTAGGTCGACTCTACCACCCAGTACCATCCGTAAATTAATGATTCGCGAGTCGGCCAGATAAATACTGTATTTTTCTTTTGCTTCATTTGTAGCGATAAGTTTGCCGCCCAGCAAATAGTGGTAACCTTTTACACCGCCTAAAGTTTTACCTTCGTACGATTTAAAAAAAGACTGATCGATACCTTCTCTTTTTAAAGCGACTAACCTTTCCTTTCCGTTGACTAAAGGAATGGTCTTACTGTAACCAACGCCACTTTTACTCCAACCCCAAAGCGGTGACTCAAAAAATATAGCATCGCAGCAGCCGCCCTCACTTAAAGCTTCATAACGACTCCTTGGCGGGATCACGTGAATAAGGAATTGGTAACTGTCCTGATGCTCATTGAATAATCGGATTAATTCCCGAGTGAGATCAGTTTCAAGAGCGCCGGAAAAATAAGGCGGGTGTTCGTAGGCAGCCACATAGACAGGTATTTTTGCTGAAGCTGACTCGCTTAGCATGATAAAAGTAATCACAGAAAGATATCTGATTAATTTCAATTGATTAACTATAGGTTAAGTATCTTCTTCAATAATTCATTTTTTAACCCTAAATGTCAACACTAGATCAACAAGCCTTAACCGACTTATACCGCGCATAAAAAAGCCCGGCCGAAGCCAGGCTCTTAAAATCAATTCGACTGCTTTAGTCCATGATTTTTGATACAACGCCTGCACCTACGGTACGGCCACCCTCACGGATAGCGAAACGCAGACCTTCGTCCATTGCGATTGGAGCAATCAAATCTACAACGAATTTCAGGTTGTCGCCAGGCATAACCATTTCTACGCCTTCCGGCAATTCTACTGCGCCCGTTACGTCTGTCGTACGGAAATAGAACTGGGGACGATAGCCTTTAAAGAATGGCGTATGACGGCCACCTTCGTCTTTACCCAGTACGTAAACTTCCGCTTCGAACTTCGTATGCGGCGTGATTGTTTTTGGCTTCGCCAATACCTGTCCACGCTCTACGTCGTCACGCTTCGTGCCACGCAGCAACGCACCGATGTTCTCGCCGGCACGACCTTCGTCAAGCAGCTTACGGAACATCTCAACACCGGTAACGGTGGTCTTCGTCGTATCTTTCATACCAACGATTTCACACTCGTCGCCTGTACGCACGATACCGCGCTCTACACGACCCGTTACCACCGTACCACGACCTGAAATCGAGAATACGTCTTCTATTGGCATGATGAACGGCTTATCGATGTCACGCTCTGGCTCCGGAATGTAAGAATCCAGCGAGTCTGCAAGCTCGACAATTTTCTTCGCCCAGTCTTCGTCGCCTTCCAGCGCTTTCAGTGCTGAGCCCTGAACCACCGGCAGGTCGTCGCCCGGGAAGTCATATTCTGACAACAGCTCACGAACTTCCATTTCTACCAGCTCTAACAGCTCTTCATCGTCTACCATGTCACATTTGTTCATGAATACCACGATGTAAGGAACGCCGACCTGACGTGACAACAAGATGTGCTCACGTGTCTGTGGCATTGGGCCGTCGGTTGCTGCTACGACCAGAATAGCACCGTCCATCTGCGCCGCACCGGTGATCATGTTTTTAACATAGTCAGCGTGTCCCGGGCAGTCTACGTGCGCATAGTGGCGGGTCGGCGTGTCATATTCAACGTGTGACGTTGAAATGGTGATACCACGCTCTTTCTCTTCCGGCGCGTTATCGATGGCTGCGAAGTCTTTCGCCGCACCACCATAAACTTTTGCCAAAACTGTTGTGATAGCAGCCGTCAGGGTTGTTTTACCGTGGTCAACGTGACCGATGGTGCCGACGTTTAAGTGCGGCTTCGAACGTTCAAATTTTTCTTTAGACATGATATATCCTCAAACTTAAGTTAAAAGCCCGGCCTCGAAAGAACCGGACCAGACCTTACTTATTTAGCATTACGCTCAGCCATTACTTTTTCAGCAATGTTATTTGGTGCTTCAGAGTATTTCAGGAACTCCATAGAATAGGATGCACGACCCTGTGTTTGCGAACGCAAGTCTGTCGCATAACCAAACATCTCGGACAGTGGTACCTGAGCATTCACTGCTTTCAAGCCACCCGGAGCTTCTTCCATACCGTCAATAAGACCGCGACGACGGTTTAAATCACCGACGACATCACCCATTGATTCCTCAGGAGTGATGACTTCGACTTTCATCGTTGGCTCTAACAGAGCAGGATTTGCTTGTAATGCGCCTTTCTTGAAGGCCATGCTACCTGCAATTTTAAATGCCATTTCAGACGAGTCGACATCGTGGTATGAACCATCATATAAAGTCGCTTTCACACCCAACACAGGATAGCCAGCCAAGACGCCTTGCTGCATCTGTTCTTGAATACCCTTATCTACGGCAGGGATGTACTCTTTCGGTACAACACCACCCACAATTTCGTTCACGAATTTGTAAATAATGTCATCGCCGTTGGCGTCTTCTTCGACCGTCATCGGTTCAAGTTTCACCCAAACGTGACCGAACTGACCGCGACCACCAGATTGACGTACGAATTTACCTTCGACTTCAATCGGCTCACGAATCGCTTCACGATAAGCAACCTGAGGCTGACCAACGTTACATTCAACCTTGAATTCACGCTTCATACGGTCAACGAGGATATCAAGGTGAAGTTCACCCATACCAGAGATGATTGTCTGGCCAGATTCTTCGTCAGTTTTAACACGGAACGATGGATCCTCTGCTGCCAGTTTACCTAAAGCAATACCCATTTTTTCTTGGTCAGCTTTGGTTTTTGGCTCTACTGCAACCGAAATAACCGGTTCAGGGAACTCCATACGCTCAAGTGTGATTTTGTTGCTTGGATCACACAGTGTGTCACCTGTAGTAACGTCTTTAAGACCAATGAGTGCTGCAATATCACCAGCGCGAACTTCTTTGATTTCTTCGCGGCTATTTGAGTGCATCTGTACCATACGGCCAACGCGTTCTTTTTTGTTCTTAACTGGGTTAACAACACCGTCACCCTGGTTCAATATACCAGAGTAAACGCGAACGAATGTTAACGTACCAACAAATGGGTCAGTCGCAATTTTAAACGCCAGAGCAGAAAATGGTTCGTCATCAGACGACTTACGTACGCCTTCAGATTCATCATCCAAAATACCGGTGATAGGCTTAACTTCGGTTGGCGATGGCAAGTATTCAATAACAGCGTCAAGCACTGCCTGAACACCTTTGTTTTTGAACGCCGAACCACAAGCAACCAAGCAGATGTCGTTAGCCAAAGTACGAATGCGCAAGCCTTGCTTGATTTCGTCTTCTGTTAACTCACCGCCTTCCAGGTATTTATTCATCAACTCTTCGTTAGCTTCAGCCGCAGCTTCTACTAACTCATTGTGATATTGTTCGCAGTCATCAACCATGTCAGCAGGGATATCTTCATAAGTGAATGAAGTACCCATGTCTTCTTCGCTCCAGTTAATGAACTTCATTTTAACCAAGTCCACAACGCCACGGAAGTTGTCTTCCGAGCCTACTGGTAACTGCATTGGAACAGCCTGAGCTGCCAAACGTGTTTTCATTTGATCTACGACAGATAAGAAGTCTGCGCCTGCACGGTCCATCTTGTTGACGAATACCATGCGCGGTACTTCATATTTGTTTGCCTGACGCCAGACAGTTTCTGTCTGAGGCTGAACACCAGATGATGCACAAAGTACAACAACAGCGCCATCAAGAACACGCAAAGAACGTTCAACTTCGATAGTGAAATCAACGTGTCCGGGAGTATCGATGATGTTGACACGATGCTCCGGAAATTGCTTGTCCATACCCTGCCAAAAACAGGTGGTAGCTGCTGACGTGATAGTAATACCACGTTCTTGTTCTTGCTCCATCCAGTCCATGGTGGCTGCACCATCGTGCACCTCACCAATTTTGTGAGACAGACCAGTATAGAACAACACACGTTCGGTGGTTGTTGTTTTACCGGCGTCTACGTGAGCACAAATACCGATATTACGATAGCGCTCTATGGAAGTTTTACGAGCCACAATAAACTCCTTCTAGGTTAACTGTGAATTACCAGCGATAGTGAGCAAACGCTTTGTTTGCTTCAGCCATGCGGTGAACGTCTTCACGTTTCTTCACAGCAGACCCTTTGTTCTCTGATGCATCTAGCATTTCACCTGCCAGACGCTGCGACATTGATTTTTCACCACGGGTGCGCGCTGCATCAACTAACCAGCGCATAGCCAGTGCGTTACGACGTACCGGACGAACTTCAACCGGAACCTGATACGTAGAACCACCAACCCGGCGAGATTTAACCTCAACCATTGGGCGAATGTTATCTAGTATTGTATCAAAGACTTCCAGCCGATCTTTACCTGACTTCTCGGCCAGGATGTCCAATGCGCCGTAAATAATTTTTTCAGCGACTGCTTTTTTGCCGTCAACCATGACGACATTGATAAATTTGGCCAACAATTCTGATCCGAACTTAGGATCTGGAAGGATTTTACGTTGACCTATGACGCGTCTTCTTGGCATCTCAATATTCTCCGATTAATTCAGGGTATTACCCAAAACGTATGTGACAGTTTGGCCTTACTAACGGAGAACCGTTAAGATTTAGGCCGCTTCGCGCCGTACTTAGAACGACCTTGTCTACGGTCATTAACACCAGAGCAGTCAAGTGCTCCGCGTACTGTGTGATAACGCACACCTGGCAAGTCTTTTACACGACCGCCGCGAATGAGTACGACTGAGTGTTCTTGTAAGTTGTGACCTTCGCCACCGATGTACGAAGAAACTTCGTAACCATTGGTTAAACGAACACGGCAAACTTTACGCATTGCTGAGTTCGGTTTCTTTGGCGTAGTTGTGTAAACACGGGTACATACACCGCGTTTTTGAGGGCACGCTTCAAGAGCCGGAACGCTGCTTTTCACAACGGGCTTTTGACGGCCTTTACGCACCAGCTGATTAACTGTTGCCATTCATTACTCCTAGTTTAGTTGATGTCGCTTTTTACCACGTGTATAGAGCGTGAAAAATCGCTTTTTCCCGACCATTGAAAGCCGGATCCCGAAATTCGGGAGCGGAAATTCTAATGGTCATATTTTCGCCTGTCAAGGCTATACAAAAGAAGCCGGCACTTTTACAGTACCGGCTTCTGTACACGAACGTTCAGAACGTTCGCTTATTATTCTGCAGAATCGTCTCCTGCAGAACTATTTCCGGCATTCAAGGCATCCGCAAGTTGTTGCTCAGCCTGCTCTGCAGTCATACTTGGCTCAATATCAACATTCAGTTCATCCAACCGACGCTGGATGCGTTCTTTGTGATATGAGTAACCTGTACCTGCAGGAATAAGACGACCAACAATTACGTTTTCTTTCAGTCCACGTAAACTGTCTTTCTTACCACCCACCGCGGCTTCGGTAAGAACTCGTGTCGTTTCCTGGAACGAAGCCGCTGAAATAAAGGATTCAGTCGACAACGATGCCTTAGTAATACCTAACAACTGACGTTCAAATGTTGCTGGCACTTTACCATCAGCTTCCGCTTTTGCGTTAGCCGCTAACACTTCGGCCATTTCAACCATCTCACCTTCCAGCAAGTTCGTATCGCCGGCGCGTAAAATCAGTGCTTTACGCAACATCTGACGAACGACGGTTTCAATGTGCTTATCGTTAATTTTTACACCTTGCAGGCGGTAAACTTCCTGCACTTCATTAACGATGTAGTTAGCCACTGCGCTAACACCACGCAAGCGTAAAATATCGTGCGGCGCTTCAGGACCATCGGCAATAACTTCACCTTTAGTCACTTGCTCACCTTCAAACACGTTGAGCTGACGCCATTTTGGAATCATCTCTTCATGCTGAGTACCGCCATCTGTTGGCGTAATCAGCAAGCGACGCTTACCCTTAGTTTCTTTACCAAAGGAAACCGTACCGGTTTTTTCCGCAAGAATTGCGGGTTCTTTCGGCTTACGCGCCTCGAACAAGTCAGCAACGCGAGGCAGACCCCCCGTAATATCACGAGTTTTAGAACCTTCCTGAGGAATACGCGCTAAGGTATCACCAATTTTAACCTCGGCGTTATCTTCCAAATTAATGATGGCGTTACCCGGTAAGAAGTACTGCGCAGGAATATCAGTACCTGCGATATTTACATCCTTACCTTTATCGTCGACCAATTTTACCATTGGACGCATGTCTTTACCGGCACTGGTACGCTGACCCGTTTCCAGTACAACGATGCTTGAAAGGCCTGTCAGCTCATCGGTTTGACGGGTCATAGTGATACCGTCTATCAAATCAACAAACTTGATACGACCTTCTACCTCAGTAATGATTGGGTGCGTGTGCGGGTCCCAATTTGCGACGGTTTCGCCGCCATCAACTGAGTCGCCTTCACCTTTTTTCAGTACTGCGCCGTAAGGCACTTTGTAACGTTCGCGTTCACGACCATATTCATCAGTAAGAGTTAACTCTGTAGAACGTGAGGTAATAACGTGTGCTTTATCGCTGTTCACAACCCATTTGGCGTTGTGCAACTTGATAGTACCCGGGTTCTTCACCTGAATGTTGTTTTCAGCTGTTGCACGCGATGCCGCACCACCGATGTGGAAGGTACGCATGGTTAACTGTGTGCCAGGCTCACCAATTGACTGCGCCGCTATAACACCAACCGCTTCACCTTGGTTAACCATATGACCACGAGCCAGGTCACGACCATAACAGTGTGCGCAAACACCAAAGTCTGTATCACAGGTAATAACCGAGCGAACTTTAACTTCGTCGATAGAGTTCTCTTCCAGTACGTCACACATTTTTTCATCAAGTAATGTATTACGTGGAAGCAGCTCTTCTTCGCTACCCGGTTTCATAACCGGTTCACAAAGAACACGACCCAGCACACGTTCACGCAGCGGCTCAACAACATCACCGCCTTCAATCAGCGGTTTCATGTAAAGACCTTCGTATGTGCCACAGTCTTCTTCCATGATCACAACGTCTTGTGAAACGTCTACCAAACGACGAGTCAGGTAACCTGAGTTCGCTGTTTTCAATGCGGTATCCGCCAAACCTTTACGGGCACCGTGGGTGGAAATGAAGTACTGCAGTACGTTCAAACCTTCACGGAAGTTAGCAACAATTGGGGTTTCAATGATTGAGCCATCTGGTTTAGCCATCAGACCACGCATACCGGCCAACTGACGAATCTGTGCGGGGCTACCACGAGCACCGGAATCTGCCATCATAAAGACGGAGTTAAATGACGCTTGTTCTTCGTTTTCACCGTCTTTATTTTTAACAATTTCTTTCGACAGGTTATCCATCATCGCTTTCGAGACTTTTTCGTTAGCCGTTGACCAGATGTCGATAACTTTGTTGTATTTCTCACCCGCAGTTACCAAACCTGATTCGAACTGTTCCTGAATTTCAGCGACTTCTTCTTCTGCCCCGGAAACAATTTCTTTTTTCGCTTCAGGGATAACCATGTCATTAATACCAACCGAGCTACCTGAAACCATCGCGTAATGGAAACCGGTATACATAATTTGGTCAGCAAAAACGACCGTGTCTTTCAACCCCAGGTCGCGATAAGCCGTATTCAGCATACGCCCAATAGGCTTTTTACCCATAGCCTGGTCGATTAAGTCAAAAGAGAGCCCTTCTGGCATAATCAAAGACAAGATTGCACGCCCACAGGTTGTATCGCGCAATTCTGTCTTAGTATTGCGGTTACCATCTTCGTCTATTGTCGTATCGGTGATACGCACCTTAATGCGACTGTGTAACTCTACATTACCTGTACGGTAGGCCTTTTCAGCTTCGTTCGGGTCTCTAAAGACCATGCCTTCGCCTTTGCCGTTGATTTTTTCCTTGGTCATATAATACAGACCAAGCACAACGTCTTGTGAAGGAACGATAATTGGATCACCACTTGCCGGCGACAATACGTTGTTGGTTGACATCATCAACGCACGCGCCTCTAACTGAGCTTCTAAAGTCAGCGGCAAGTGAACCGCCATTTGGTCACCATCAAAGTCAGCGTTGTATGCTGCACAGACCAATGGGTGTAATTGAATCGCTTTACCTTCAATAAGTACTGGCTCAAACGCCTGGATACCTAAACGGTGAAGCGTGGGTGCACGGTTAAGCATTACCGGATGCTCTTTGATGACTTCATCAAGTACATCCCATACTTCTGCTATTTCGCGTTCAACCATTTTCTTGGCGGCTTTAATCGTTGTCGCTAAACCACGACGCTCTAATTTTCCATAGATAAATGGCTTGAACAATTCCAAAGCCATTTTCTTAGGTAAGCCACACTGGTGCAGGCGCAACTTAGGACCAACGGTAATAACCGAACGACCTGAATAGTCAACACGTTTACCCAGCAAGTTCTGACGGAAACGACCCTGTTTACCTTTGATCATATCAGCCAAAGATTTCAGAGGACGCTTGTTAGAGCCTGTGATAGCGCGACCACGACGACCGTTATCTAGTAATGCGTCAACCGCTTCCTGCAACATACGTTTTTCGTTACGAACGATAATGTCCGGTGCAGCAAGATCTAACAGACGCTTCAGGCGGTTGTTACGGTTAATAACGCGGCGGTACAAATCATTAAGATCGGAAGTTGCAAAACGCCCACCATCCAAAGGTACCAACGGACGCAAGTCTGGTGGCAGAATTGGCAGGACTTTTAAAATCATCCACTCAGGTTTGTTATTTGACCCTTGGAATGCTTCAAGTAACTTGAGTCTTTTACTGATTTTCTTGCGCTTTGTTTCTGAGTTTGTCTCAGGTAACTCCTCACGCAACGTCTGAACATCACCATCAATATCAACAGCGCGCAACAGATCCAGAACCGCTTCTGCGCCCATTTTCGCGTCAAATTCATCACCGTGTTCTTCAAGCGCATCTAAGTATTCGTCTTCGGTCAGTATTTGACCCTGCTCAAGAGACGTTAAACCGCCTTCGGTGACAACGTAAGATTCAAAGTAAAGTACGCGTTCGATATCACGCAATGTCATATCCAACAGTAAACCAATACGCGACGGTAATGATTTAAGGAACCAAATGTGCGCGACCGGGCTAGCCAATTCAATATGACCCATACGCTCACGGCGCACCTTGGTCAGCGTAACTTCTACGCCACATTTCTCACAGATAACACCACGGTGTTTAAGGCGCTTGTATTTACCACACAAGCACTCGTAATCTTTTACCGGACCGAAAATACGAGCACAGAACAAACCATCTCGTTCTGGCTTGAAGGTACGGTAATTTATAGTTTCAGGTTTTTTCACCTCACCATATGACCAACTACGGATCATATCTGGAGACGAAAGAGCGATGCGAATACCATCAAACTCTTCTGCCTGATTCGTCGGCTTTAAAAGCTTCAGCAAGTCTTTCACGATTTATCTCCTGTCGGAGTTCAACCTACGGGGAGTGCAAGCACTCCCCCAATTTATTCCAGCAACAGCGTCTTAGTTCTGTTCTAGCTCGATATTGATGCCCAGCGAGCGGATTTCTTTCAACAGTACGTTGAAGGATTCCGGCATTCCCGCTTCCATCTGCAAGTTGTTGTCGACAATGTTTTTATACATCTTCGTACGACCGTTCACGTCGTCCGACTTCACTGTCAACATTTCTTGCAAGGTATAAGCCGCACCATATGCTTCCAATGCCCAGACTTCCATCTCACCGAAGCGCTGACCACCGAACTGAGCTTTACCACCCAGTGGTTGTTGAGTAACCAAGCTGTACGAGCCAGTTGAACGTGCGTGCATCTTGTCGTCGACCAAGTGGTTCAATTTAAGCATGTACATGTAACCAACGGTTACCTCACGCTCAAATTTATCACCGGTACGACCGTCAAATAACGGAACTTGACCGGATTCAGGTAAGCCTGCCAGCTTTAACAATGCCTTAATTTCCGCTTCGACAGCACCATCAAATACTGGTGTAGCAGTCGGTAGACCGCCTTTCAAGTTACCGGCTAAACGCATCACTTCATCGTCAGAAAACTCACCAATATCGACTTTCTGGCGGCTTTCTCCCAAGTCATAGACTTGTTGCACGAAATCTCGTAGCTCTTTGATAGCTCGTTGCTGCTTCAGCATTTTTTCGATTTTACTACCAATACCGCGAGCAGCCATACCCAAGTGCGTTTCGAGGATCTGACCAATGTTCATCCGCGATGGAACACCCAACGGGTTCAAGACAATATCAACCGGGTTCCCTTCATCATCATGTGGCATATCTTCCACAGGAATGATGGTTGAAATAACACCTTTGTTACCGTGACGGCCGGCCAGTTTATCACCAGGCTGAATGCGCTTACGAACGGCCAGGTAAATTTTGACGATTTTAAGAACGCCAGGCGCTAAGTCATCACCCTGAGTGATTTTACGACGCTTAGTCTCAAACTTAGTATCGAAATCATCACGAATTTGTTGATACTGTTCGGCAATTTGTTCTAACTGAGCCTGCGCATCTTCGTTACCCAGGTCCTGAGTTAACCAGCTTGCGCGATCCAGACTAGCCAGTTTAGCTTCGTCAAAACCATTGCTTAACAATAAGTTACGGGCACGGTTATAAATACCTTCCTCAAGAATCTTAAACTCTTCCGTCAGGTCTTTTTTAACTTTAGCCAGTTGCATCTCTTCAATCGCTACGGCACGCTTATCTTTTTCCACGCCATCGCGAGTGAATACCTGTACGTCAATAACCGTACCGTTTACACCGTTTGGAACACGCAGAGAGCTGTCTTTAACATCAGACGCTTTCTCACCGAAAATAGCTCGCAAGAGTTTCTCTTCAGGGGTTAATTGTGTTTCACCTTTAGGAGTAACTTTACCGACCAGAATGTCGCCGCCGTTTACTTCTGCACCGACATAAACAACACCGGATTCATCCAGTTTGCCTAATGCAGATTCACCAACATTCGGTATATCCGCAGTAATTTCTTCTGCGCCTAACTTGGTATCGCGAGCAACACAGTTTAATTCCTGGATATGAATGGTTGTCATCCGATCTTGTTGCGCTACGCGCTCAGAAATCAGAATCGAATCCTCAAAGTTATAACCGTTCCATGGCATGAAAGCCACGCGCATATTCTGGCCCAATGCCAGTTCGCCTAAATCTGTTGACGGACCATCCGCTAAGACGTCGCCACGTGTCACAGGCTCGCCCGGATTAACGGTTGGTTTCTGATTAATACAGGTGTTCTGGTTGGAACGCGTATATTTAGTCAGGTTATAAATATCGATACCCGCTTCACCCGAAACCATCTCTTCTTCGTTAACCTTAACGACGATACGACTGGCATCTGCGAAATCGACAACACCACCACGCTTAGCCACGACAGTAACCCCAGAGTCAACAGCGATAGTGCGTTCGATACCAGTACCGACTAACGGCTTATCTGCCCGCAAGGTTGGTACGGCCTGACGTTGCATGTTCGAGCCCATCAGTGCCCGGTTAGCATCATCGTGTTCAAGGAACGGAATCATACTCGCTGCAATAGAAACGATTTGCTGGGGCGCAACGTCCATATACTGGACCTGCTCTTTACTCATTAGCGTAAATTCGTTTTTATGACGGCACGGCACTAAGTCTTCTGTTAATTCGCCTTTATCGTTTAGCCCTACGTTTGCCTGTGCAATAACATAGTTGCCTTCTTCGATAGCGGACAAATAATCAACATCGTCTGTAACCGAACCGTTTTCAATACGGCGGTAAGGCGTTTCTAAAAAGCCATATTCGTTGGTACGCGAAAACGTAGACAACGAATTGATCAGACCAATGTTTGGGCCTTCCGGCGTTTCGATTGGACACAGACGGCCATAGTGCGTTGGATGTACGTCGCGAACCTCGAAGCCTGCGCGTTCACGTGTCAAACCGCCCGGACCTAAAGCAGAAATACGACGCTTATGCGTTACTTCTGACAATGGGTTGTTCTGATCCATGAATTGTGACAGCTGGCTTGAACCAAAGAATTCTTTTACCGCTGCACTGATTGGCTTAGCATTAATTAGGTCTTGTGGCATGGTGTTATCTAAATCACCCAGCGACAAGCGTTCTTTAACTGCACGTTCAACACGAACCAGGCCGACACGGAATTGGTTCTCTGCCATCTCGCCAACCGAACGAATACGACGGTTACCCAAGTGATCGATATCATCCACTTCATCCAAGCCGTTACGGATTTCGATGAGTTTTTTCATGACATCAACGATGTCTTCACGGGATAGAGTGGTTTGGCCAGTTAGATCATCATGACCGATACGACGGTTAAACTTCATACGACCGACGGTCGATAAATCATAGCGATCTTCGCTGAAAAACAAATTATCAAATAAGGTTTCAGCAGCTTCACGTGTTGGCGGCTCGCCAGGACGCATCATTCGATAAATTTCGACTAAAGCTTCTAAGCGATTGGTGCTCGAATCAACGCGTAAGGTTTCGCTCATGTATGGGCCATGGTCCAGATCATTGACGAACAACGTTTCAATTTTCTTGATGCCAGCTTCACTTAATTCAGCGATAAGCTCGAGTGTCAGCACCTCGTTCGCATGACCAACCACTTCGCCTGTCTTCTTATTGGCGTAATCTTTCGCTAATACTTTTCCGACCATGTATTCTGCCGGCACTTCCATCTCTTTAATGCCCAGTTTCTCTAACTGGCGGATGTGACGTGCGGTAATACGCCGGCCTTTTTCGACAAGCACTTCGTCTTCGGCACCTTTAATATCAAACTTGGCGGTTTCGCCACGCAGACGTTCAGGCACTAACTGCATCTTAACTTTTGTCTTAAGGATCTCGAAGTACGTGGTGTCGAAGAACATATCAAGAATTTCTTCGGTGCTGTATTCCAGTGCACGAAGAATTATTGACGCCGGCAATTTACGACGCCGGTCGATACGTACAAAAACGTTGTCTTTAGGATCAAATTCAAAATCCAACCAAGAGCCACGGTAAGGAATAACACGCGCGTTATACAGGACTTTACCTGACGAGTGTGATTTACCCTTGTCGTGATCAAAGAATACACCAGGTGAACGGTGGAGCTGAGAAACGATAACTCGCTCTGTACCATTGATAACGAAAGTTCCGTTTTCTGTCATTAACGGAATTTCGCCCATGTACACTTCTTGTTCTTTGATGTCTTTAACTGTACCGGCAGCTGCTTCTTTATCAAACAGTACCAGACGCAGTTTCACACGCAATGGTGCTGAGTAGGTAATGCCGCGAATTTGACATTCTTCAACGTCAAACGCAGGTTCACCCATGTGATAACTGACGTACTGTAGTTCCGCAGTACCAGAATAACTGGCAATAGGAAAGACCGAACGAAAAGCCGCTTCCAGACCATTATTGGCCTCTGGATCGACTTCAATAAATTTCTTAAATGAATCAAGCTGCATAGACAGCAAATAAGGAACTTCTAAGACCTGAGGTCGTTTACCGAAATCCTTACGAATACGTTTTTTTTCTGAGTAGGAGTACGCCATGGGGTTCCTCAGCTAGCTGATTGATGACCCTAACCAACGAGTGGTTCGATGGTTAAAAACAGATGAATCTTTTATCTGTCGATCCCGTTGTTATTTTTTCGCTTATTCGTATCCAACCTCGGGCAAAATGATACAAGCGATACAGCGCAAAAGGGCTGGTGATTAATTAACCACCAGCCCAAGGCCTAAAAGGCCGTATGTCGTACAAAAGTGAAATTACTTAACTTCAACTTCCGCACCAGCTTCTTCAAGCTGCTTTTTCAGCTCTTCTGCTTCGTCTTTGCTTACACCTTCTTTAACTGCTACTGGTGCAGACTCAACCATAGCTTTAGCTTCTTTCAAGCCAAGGCCGGTTGCGCCGCGAACAGCTTTGATAGCGGAAACTTTGTTTGCGCCAGCTGCTTTCAGTACCACGTCAAATTCAGTTTGTTCTTCAGCTGCTGCTTCGCCGCCTGCTGCTGGAGCAGCTACTGCTACTGCTGCAGATGCGTCAACGCCGAATTTTTCTTCAGCTGCTTCGATCAATTCAACCAGTTCCATTACTGGCATTTCAGCGATCGCGTTTAAGATGTCGTCTTTAGTCAGAGCCATTACTCTAAACTCCTGGGTTTATAATTACAAAAAATGGTTAAAAAAACCAACGTATTATTTAGCGTCTTTAATTGCTGCCAACGTTCTAACAAACTTGCTAGGTACTTCGTTAACTGTCTTAACGAATTTGCTAACAGGTTCTTTGAAGGTGGCGAGCAATTTAGCCAATGCTTCGTCACGAGTCGGAAGTGAGGCAACTGCATCCAATTTTTCTGGACCCATCATGCCATTACCGATTGACAGAGCCGTCACTTGCAAGTTCTTGTTTTCTTTAGAGAAGTCTTGGAACAAACGAGCTGATGTGCCCGGTGCGTCCATTGAAAACCCGTAAACAAGAGGTCCTTTAAGTGCATCGCCCATGTCTTCAAACTGAGTACCCTCAAAAGCACGTTTTGCTAGTGTATTTCGCACAACTTTAACGAAAATACCCTGCTCGCGAGCTTTCTTGCGCAGTGCAGTCATATCGGCTACTTCGATGCCTCGATATTCAGCAACGGTGACGGCTAGCGCATTTGAAGCGACGTCGTTAACTTCTTTAACGATGGCTTTCTTTCCGGCTAAACCAATTGCCACTGATATCACCTCGTTTTCAATTTGGGACCGAAGCCCCTCGTTACAATTAGGTGGGATAAAACCCACCGCGTTGTCACGGTGATTCTCTACCCAGAGAGTCTGAGTCGGATATCACCATCTGCGTAGGAAATTAAGTGCCGCTACTCAATATTCTGAGATTTTCGCGGTACACCTACGGTCTTGGACGGGAGCCTTGTTTTGTTACGTTTTCGCAACGCCACGGCAGCTCCAACCCATAAACCATTACATTGTCCGTTCTAACTGTCGCAAATTAACCCGCTGCTACAGTTGCCTGGTCAATGCTAACACCCGCACCCATTGTCGTAGACAGGCTGATGCGTTTTAAATAAACACCTTTAGCCGATGAAGGCTTAGCCTTTTTAATGGCCGCCAACAGCGCTTCAAGGTTTTCTTTCAATTTATCGTTATCGAAATCTACGCGACCGATTGTTGCGTGAACAATACCATTTTTGTCATTACGATAGCGAACCTGACCAGCTTTTGCATTTTTAACGGCAGTTGCTACATCAGGAGTCACAGTACCAGTTTTCGGGTTAGGCATCAGGCCGCGCGGACCTAAGATTTGACCTAGTTGACCAACAACGCGCATTGCGTCGGGTGATGCGACAACGACGTCGAAGTTCATTTCACCTTTCTTAACCTGCTCTGCTAAGTCTTCCATACCAACGATATCCGCGCCCGCTTCCTTGGCTTTTTCTGCATTGTCACCTGAAGTGAATACAGCGACACGAACATCACGGCCGGTACCGTTTGGTAGTACAGTTGCACCACGAACGTTTTGGTCAGATTTACGAGCGTCAATGCCTAAGTTTAAGGCGACATCGACACTTTCGGTGAATTTCGCCGTTGCCAGCTCTTTCAATAGAGTTATAGCTTCATTCACATCGTAATCTCGGGCTTCAACTTTTTCTGCGATCAAACGAGCGCGTTTTGTTAATTTAGCCATTGATTAACCCTCCACGTTCAAGCCCATCGCGCGAGCAGAGCCGGCGATAGTGCGTACAGCTGCGTCCATGCTGGCAGCAGTCAAATCTGGTTCTTTTGTCTTCGCAATTTCTTCTAACTGCTCGCGAGTTACTGTACCAACTTTCTTGGTGTTTGGCTCGCCTGAACCACTTTTAATACCAGCCGCTTTCTTCAACAAGAAAGACGCAGGAGGCGTTTTAGTAATAAACGTGAATGAACGGTCTTCAAACACCGTAATTTCAACTGGAACCGGCGCGCCTTTTTCTAAGCTGTCGGTCTGTGCGTTGAATGCTTTACAGAATTCCATGATATTCACACCGTGCTGACCCAATGCAGGACCAACCGGCGGTGATGGGTTAGCTGAACCAGCAGCTACCTGTAATTTGATAATGGCCGATACTTTCTTCGCCATGATAATTACCTCTGTTGTGGGTTTAGCGCCTTGTAACTTTTCAGAGGAAAGTTACTCCAACGGCTTCCCGTTAAAAAAGGACACGAATTGTAATTGACTTCGCGCCATAGATCAATGATTGTCTTGCTGACTTTTCGATCAGGCTTTTTCTATCTGGCCAAATTCAAGTTCAACCGGGGTTGCGCGGCCGAAGATAGAAACCGATACAGTAACACGGTTCTTTTCGTAATCGACTTCTTCAACGGTACCGTTAAAGTCAGCAAAAGGTCCGTCGTTAACACGAACAACTTCACCAGGCTCAAACAAGGTTTTAGGTCTGGGCTTGTCTACAGAATCTTGTAAACGATCTAAGATAGCGTCAGCTTCTTTCTTCGAGATAGGTGTTGGCCGGTCGCTGCTGCCACCAATAAAGCCAAGTACACGAGGCACACTCTTGATTAAATGCCATGCGTCTTCATCCATGTCCATTTCGACCAGAACATAACCCGGGAAGAATTTGCGTTCGCTTTTGCGACGGACTCCGCCACGCATTTCGACAACTTCTTCTTTTGGCACCAGAATTTCACCGAATCTATCTTCCATGCTATGCATTTTAATATATTCTTTCAAAGATTCGGCAACCCGCGCCTCATAACCGGAAAAAGCTTGTACGACGTACCAACGTTTCTGTTCGCTCATAGTTAAAACTCCAGTCCGGTTAGGAAGCCAACGATGCGCACCAGGATGCCATCAAGGCCCCAAAGAATAAGTGCTACAACAACGGTCGCAATAACAACAATAAGCGTTGTCTGAGTCGCTTCCTGACGCGACGGCCAAACTACCTTTCGAACTTCGGTTCGGCTTTCTTTTGCAAACGACAGGAAAGTTCTTCCCTTAATGGTCGTACTGGCAAAGAAACCTGCTAAGGCAACTAAAATGACGACAGCAATTGCCCGGTATAAAACCGACAATTCTTCTGTGTAATAGTGATTACCGCCAATAGCAACAACTAAAAGGGCGATTGCGATTATCCATTTCAAACTGTTCAACGAACTGCTTTGCGTCTCGTTATTTGCGCTCATTCTTTAATCCTAGTTGCGACCGGTCTTCGCTTTGAATCAATAAAATCTGGCAGGGGCGGAGGGATTCGAACCCCCAACCGTCGGTTTTGGAGACCGCTGCTCTACCAATTGGAACTACGCCCCTAAATTATCCAACCTTGCAATTGGTGCAAGATTGGACGCGGTATTATACCTATTATGTTTTTTGACGCAAGCCTAGCAGGCGGCTATGTCCGCTATACCGCGCATAAAAAAGCCCGGCCGAAGCCAGGCTCTTAAAATCAATTCGACTGCTTTAGTCCATGATTTTTGATACAACGCCTGCACCTACGGTACGGCCACCCTCACGGATAGCGAAACGCAGACCTTCGTCCATTGCGATTGGAGCAATCAAATCTACAACGAATTTCAGGTTGTCGCCAGGCATAACCATTTCTACGCCTTCCGGCAATTCTACTGCGCCCGTTACGTCTGTTGTACGGAAATAGAACTGGGGACGATAGCCTTTAAAGAATGGCGTATGACGGCCACCTTCGTCTTTACCCAGTACGTAAACTTCCGCTTCGAACTTCGTATGCGGCGTGATTGTTTTTGGCTTCGCCAATACCTGTCCACGCTCTACGTCGTCACGCTTCGTGCCACGCAGCAACGCACCGATGTTCTCGCCGGCACGACCTTCGTCAAGCAGCTTACGGAACATCTCAACACCGGTAACGGTGGTCTTCGTCGTATCTTTCATACCAACGATTTCACACTCGTCGCCTGTACGCACGATACCGCGCTCTACACGACCCGTTACCACCGTACCACGACCTGAAATCGAGAATACGTCTTCTATTGGCATGATGAACGGCTTATCGATGTCACGCTCTGGCTCCGGAATGTAAGAATCCAGCGAGTCTGCAAGCTCGACAATTTTCTTCGCCCAGTCTTCGTCGCCTTCCAGCGCTTTCAGTGCTGAGCCCTGAACCACCGGCAGGTCGTCGCCCGGGAAGTCATATTCTGACAACAGCTCACGAACTTCCATTTCTACCAGCTCTAACAGCTCTTCATCGTCTACCATGTCACATTTGTTCATGAATACCACGATGTAAGGAACGCCGACCTGACGTGACAACAAGATGTGCTCACGTGTCTGTGGCATTGGGCCGTCGGTTGCTGCTACGACCAGAATAGCACCGTCCATCTGCGCCGCACCGGTGATCATGTTTTTAACATAGTCAGCGTGTCCCGGGCAGTCTACGTGCGCGTAGTGGCGGGTCGGCGTGTCATATTCAACGTGTGACGTTGAAATGGTGATACCACGCTCTTTCTCTTCCGGCGCGTTATCGATGGCTGCGAAGTCTTTCGCCGCACCACCATAAACTTTTGCCAAAACTGTTGTGATAGCAGCCGTCAGAGTTGTTTTACCGTGGTCAACGTGACCGATGGTGCCGACGTTTAAGTGCGGCTTCGAACGTTCAAATTTTTCTTTAGACATTGCAGCCTCTCTAATAAAATTCTTTCGGTGTGTTACCCAAGCGAAAAAGCATGACCGAGGTTTATTAGAGGCCTAAATTGAAATGGTGCTGATAGGCGGATTTGAACCGCCGACCTCACCCTTACCAAGGGTGCGCTCTACCAACTGAGCTATATCAGCACTGACGGAATTTGGAGCGGGTGGCGGGAATCGAACCCGCGTCATCAGCTTGGAAGGCTGAGGTAATAGCCACTATACGACACCCGCAAATTCACAATTTTGTGAGGCCACCTCAAAACCAGGGAAATTGCGTGGTGGAGGGGGCAGGATTCGAACCTGCGAAGGCTGAGCCGTCAGATTTACAGTCTGATCCCTTTGGCCACTCGGGAACCCCTCCCGCATTTTGCAATTAGAATTGGTGCCGGCACCAAGAGTCGAACTCGGGACCTACTGATTACAAGTCAGTTGCTCTACCAACTGAGCTATGCCGGCACCCCGGTTAGGTGGAGCGCATTCTATGGTACTAAATTTGATAGTGCAATAGGTGCGCGCATTTTTTTTAATTTTTTTGCTCTGACTGGTCAGTTTTTATCTATATCGAATAAAAACTGACCTTATTTTAGTAACATACACTATCGTCGCTTATTTCCCAAACGGGTGCCGCAAGATAATCGTTTCTTTACGATCAGGCCCGGTTGAAATGATATCTACCGGTACACCAGTTAATGCTTCGATACGAGCGATATAAGCCAAAGCTTGAGGTGGTAAATCATTGTGCTTTGATAGACCCACAGTGCTTTGCTGCCAGCCTGGCATCGTTTCGTAAATAGGCTCAACCAGTTGGTAATCTTCCGCTGATAGCGGAGGGTGCTCTATTACATTTCCGTCAGAAAGCTGATAACCGGTACAGATCTTTAATTCTTCAAGCCCGTCTAACACATCCAGTTTCGTTAAACAGAAGCCACTGATAGAATTAATTTGTACTGCTCGTCGCATAGCTACCGCGTCTATCCAGCCAGTGCGACGTTTACGCCCTGTGGTTGCACCAAACTCGTGACCTTTCTCACCTAAGTGCTGACCCACCTCACAATCGAGCTCGGTAGGGAATGGGCCACTGCCTACGCGGGTGGTATAGGCTTTCACAATACCTAATACGTAATCTATATAACGCGGCCCAAAACCGGCTCCGGTTGCAACGCCTCCGGCGGTCGTGTTTGAAGAAGTAACGTAGGGGTATGTGCCATGGTCGATATCCAACAGTGTGCCCTGAGCACCTTCAAACATAATTGAATCGGCATTTTTACGCGCTTTATCCAATAAAGCAGGCACGTCAGTTACCATTGGTTTTAATACTTGAGCAAACTCTTCACACTGTTTTAGTACAGTATCGAAATCTATGGCGTCAGCTTTGTAGTATTCCACTAAAAAGAAATTATGGTAATCAATCAGCTCTTTCAGTTTTTTAGCAAAGCGCTCCATATCAAATAAGTCACCAACGCGCAGACCCCGACGAGCCACTTTATCTTCATACGCAGGGCCAATACCACGCCCCGTTGTACCAATGGCCTCTTTACCGCGTGCACGTTCACGGGCCTGGTCAAGCGCAATATGGAAAGGCAGGATTAATGGGCAGGCTTTGCTAATTCTCAGGCGCTCAGCAACGGGTACATCACGTGCTTCCAGCATCGCCATTTCTTCCATCAGTGCTTCAGGCGATAGCACCACACCATTACCAATGATGCATTGAACATTTTTGCGCAAAATACCTGACGGAATTAAATGCAGAACGGTTTTTTCACCGTCAATAACCAATGTGTGCCCGGCATTATGACCTCCCTGATACCGCACGACCATTGTCGCTTTATCGGTTAACAGGTCAACAATTTTACCTTTGCCTTCATCACCCCATTGGGTGCCTAGAATTACAACGTTCTGACTCATGATTGCCCCGCATAAAAAAAATCGAAGCGATCTTACCTTTTATCGGGAGGTTTGTACATCGGAGGAAAGCGCCTGATGATCACATCAGACGCTCGATCTTAATTATTCTTCAATTTTTCCCATCATGTTTTGCAAGTAACGGAAAAAGTCACTGTTTGCATCCAGCACTAACATATCATTGCCGGTGCCAAAGGAACTGCTATAAGCTTCCATGCTACGAATGAATGCAAAGAATTCTGCGTCTTTTTGATACGCATCAGCGTAAATTTTCGCCGCTTTTGCATTACCTTCACCACGCAGTTCACGTGACTGACGCTTAGCATCAGCAAGCATTACCGTAATACGAGCATCAACATCAGCCCGGATGAACTCAGCTTGCTCGCGACCTTCAGAACGGTGCTCTGTTGCTACTGCGTTACGTTCTGCACGCATACGCTGGTAAATCGACTGACTGACTTCGTCTGGTAAGTTAATTTGCATAACACGAACATCGAGAACCTCAACACCTAAATCAGAGGCACTTTCTGAGCCCTGTATCAGAGCCTCGCGCATTAACTCATCACGCTCACCAGAGACAATATCTGAGATTGTGCGATTACCAAACTCACTGCGTAAGCCACTATTAATACGACGAGTCAGCAGTGCTTCAGCCTGCAGATAATTACCGCCGTTAGTACTTAGATAAAAACTTGAGAAATCGTTAATACGCCACATTACATAGGTATCAACAATCAAATCTTTCTTCTCACTAGTGATAAAACGATCAGGATCGCCGTCCAACGTCTGTAAACGAGCATCCAGTCTTTTCACTTGCTCTATAAAAGGAATCTTCAGGTGCAAGCCAGGTTCAAAGACCATTGCTTCACCGGTTTGTGCGTCCCGCTCTACTTTTCCGAACTGAATCAGGATAGCCCGTTCGCCTTCCTTAACCACATAAACAGAGGAAAGACCCAGAACGACCAGGACCACAACAATAATTGCGATTAGGTTTTTCATTAGTTTCGACCCCCACTGCGGTTACTGCTGCGCGTATTTTGCGACTGTGTTCCACTGTTTAAGGAATTGCCTGAAGCGTTTTCAGGAACACGCGCTGGAGAAAATGTATTCGTACTGCGACCTTGCTTTTCGAGAAGTTTTTCAAGTGGTAGATACATCATGTTATTACCACCGTCCACGTCAACCAGTACCTTAGGTGTTTTCGCATAAAGCTCCTGTAATGTATCCAGATAGATACGTTCACGTGTGACTTTCGGTGCATTTTGATACTGCGGCAGCAGTTCTTCGAAACGAGCAATTTCACCCTGGGCTTCCAGAATGATTTGTTCACGATAAGCTTGCGCTTCCTGCAGCATGCGGCGTACCTGACCGCGGGCCAAAGGCTCTACTTCGCGAGCATAAGCTTCAGCTTCACGAATAAAGCGTTCTTCATCTTCCTGTGCTGAAATAGCATCGTCAAATGCGTCTTTGACTGCTTCCGGAGGACGTGCTGGCAACAAGTTAATATCGACAATTTGCAAACCAACCGTGTAAGGATTCATTGTTTGTTCAAGCACTTCCAAAGTATTTGCTCTGACTTCTTCACGACCACGAGTCAACACTTCGTCCATGGTGGTGTGACCAACAACGTAACGTAAGGCACTGTCGGTCGCCCGCGACAATACGCCATCAGCGTTTTCTACGTTAAACAGATAAGAACGCGGGTCAACAACCCGATATTGAACGTCCAGTTCAACCCGAACCACGTTCTCATCCTGAGTCAGCATATAGCCATCGGTTGTATCCGAGCGAATATTATTGACGTCAACATCTTCTACCGAGTCAATAAACATCGGACGCCAGTGAAGTCCAGACTCAACTAAAGTATGGAACTGGCCAAAACGCAGAACAACGCCACGATCCGCTTCTTTTACTGTGTAGAAACCAGAAATGAACCAAACGATGATAGCAATAATCGCGATAATACCGACGCCTTTAGCCGGTATACCGGAGCTACCGCGAGAGCCGCCACCTTTTTTACCACCAAAACCGAATTTAGAAAGCAGTTTGCGAACTGCTTCATCGAGATCAGGCGGCCCTTGATCTTTGCCACCTTGATTTTTCCATGGGTCACGGTCATTATTATTACCGTTTCCCGGTTGATTCCAAGCCATTGAATGCTCCAAGTCTTTGATAAAACTGTTGCTAAAATATTATTGCTGGACGACCAAATCGTCCAGTTGATTGCCGTAGGCTTTATGTAAACGCTGCCAGTCTACCGATGACATGCGTACTTGCAATGCAAGTTCACCATTTTCATAAACATCTTCTGATGTTACGCAATCCCAGCGATATAATGTACCACGTAATTTACCCATTGAGTGCGGGATTTTCAGAGTCGACTCGACCATTTGAGGGCCAAGTATCTGCCTTAGAGCTTCCATCACTTCTTCTATACCACGACCTTGCTGGGCTGAAACCCAAACTCTTACTGGTGTTTGGTTGTCATCGTAGTCGATTCTCGGTTCAGCACCATCGACTTGATCTATTTTATTACAAATAGTCAATTGTGGTACTTCACCAGCGTCAATTTCTTCTAAAACCTCAGCAACCTGATCTATATTATTCTGCTGTTGGTCATCGCTGACATCAACCACATGCAATAATAAATCCGCTTCCTGGGTTTCTTGTAAGGTTGCCTTGAACGCTGCCACTAAATCGTGCGGTAAGTGACGGATAAAACCTACCGTATCGGCCAGTATAACGTCACCAATGTCTTCTACCGCTAGTTTGCGTAAGGTTGGATCCAGAGTAGCAAACAGCTGGTCTGCCGCATAAACATTGGCTTCAGTCAGAACATTAAATAGTGTTGATTTGCCCGCGTTGGTGTACCCAACCAGAGATACGGTGGGGATATCAGCTTTTTTACGAGCCCGACGTCCCTGCTCACGCTGCTTCCGGACTTTCTCCAGACGCTTTAAAATATTTTTAATTCGTCCGCGAATTAAGCGACGATCTGTCTCGAGCTGAGTTTCACCCGGTCCACGCAGACCAATACCACCTTTCTGTCTTTCCAGATGGGTCCAGCCTCGTACTAAGCGGGTGGATATATGTCGCAGTTGAGCTAATTCCACCTGCAATTTACCCTCATGAGTTCGGGCTCGCTGGGCAAAAATATCGAGAATCAAACCGGTACGGTCTAGCACCCGGCATTTACAAACAGCTTCCAGATTACGCTCTTGAGTTGGCGACAATGCGTGATTAAAAATAACAATGTTAGCGCCCAACAGCTTCACTTGTTCGGCAATTTCTTCTGCTTTACCACTACCCACAAAATATCGTGGAGTTGGGGAGCTGCGACTTGTCGTCATCACTCCCATGGTCTTTACGCCCGAAGAATCAGCTAAGAGTTGTAATTCTGAGAGATCTTCCCGATCAAGTTCTGCGGGCAAATCCACATGAACCAATATTGCGTTATCGCCACCTTCATACCTATCGAACAAGTTGCCCAGACCTCTCTTTAATCATTAATCTTCTAATTCAGCCATATCTTCGCCAGCTTGTTGCGGCAAATAATTTTGCGGGATACGCGCGGGTACAATTGTTGAAATTGCGTGCTTATAAACCATTTGGCTAACTGTGTTTTTTAATAAGACAACAAACTGGTCAAAAGACTCTATTTGTCCCTGCAATTTAATACCGTTAACTAAGTAAATAGATACTGGTATGCGCTCACGACGTAACGCATTTAAGAATGGGTCTTGTAAAGTTTGCCCCTTAGCCATCTTGGATTCCTTTTTATCGTTATTAATATCCAATGTGTAAACAGTAAGCTACAGCACTGCTAATTTTCAGTTACCTGTAAAGACACACTAGACCAGTAAAGAATTTTTGCAACAAAAAAACAGTAATAATTACTTGTTTAATTGACAATTGGATCTGTGGCCTCAATCGAGTAATTTCAATCCTTACTCTCAAATTTCTTTGCGGGCTGCTGTATTACCTCAAACACTTTCGCTTCCATATCTGACTCGCCCGTCGTCAGCCAATGAACATCAGGCCAGCTTCGTAGCCATGTCATCTGGCGTTTTGCTAATTGCCGGGTTGCGATAATGCCGCGCTCCCGCATTTCGTCATAGCTAAACTCTCCCGCCAGATACTGCCACATTTGTCGATAGCCCACACTGCGTATAGACGGAAGGTTGGGATGCAAATCCCGCCGCGCAAACAGTTCTTTGACTTCGTCCTCGAAAGGTTGCGCCAGCATCTGATCGAACCGTTGTTCAATACGCTCGTGTAAAACATGCCGTTCCGCCGGTGCCACCGCAAATTGATAAATGGGCTTATCCAACTGGCCGTGACGTTCTTTGGTAAGTTCCGTCAGACTTTTACCTGAAAGTTCATACACCTCTAAAGCACGTAATATACGTTGTGGATCGTTCGGATGAATACGTTCGGCACTGACCGGGTCAACTTGTTGCAGCTGATTGTGCAGTTTTGTTAACCCCTTTTCGTGCAGCTCGTCCGTCAACTTTTTGCGTACTTCTACATCCGACTCAGGCAAGTGAGAAAGACCTTCCAGCAAGGCTTTAAAATACAGCATGGTACCGCCAACCAACAACGGCACCTTGCCACGTTGCTGAATGTCCTCAATTAATGCCGAGGCATCTTTTTGAAAGTCTGCGGCCGAATAGGTTTCAGAGGGGTCACGAATGTCCAGTAAATGGTGAGGAACCTGAGCCTGCTCTGCTGCACTTGGTTTAGCCGTACCAATGTTCATGCCCCGGTAAATGAGCGCTGAATCGACCGAAATGATTTCGCAGTCCAGTTGTTCACACAGCGCTAACGATAACGCTGTTTTACCCGACGCTGTGGGCCCGTAAATAGCAATGACCGCATCTTTGCTATGCATTCGTTTCTCCCGGTAGCGGCAATTTTTGCAGTACACCCGGTGTTTCAGATAACTGCGAACGCCACTGAACAAGCCAGTGTTCAGCCTGGGTCAAGCTGTATGACTCAAGGCCGGAAAAGTGCGCCAGCCAGCTAGCCAGTTCTTTGCAATCAGCGCCTTCAGTCAGTAACTTCAATAATTCGGTAAAGCCACTCACCACATTACCCTGACGCAGCATTTCCGGCATTTGCTCAATAATGACCTGCCCACGCTGGCATTGATACACCACCCCGCACTGGTTAAGCTCCTGTTGCGGCCACTGGCTCGCCGGACTGGGTAAGTTCTCTAAATTGACAGAAACCGGCACTAACAACGGTTGTCCATTGAGCCCGCCCTCCAGCTGTTGAGTCAGCTTTTGGCTCACGCACTGGGTATGCACCTTAGCGAGGTTCAACCAGGCCAGGCTTTGTTCATTTCGGATGAGCGCATAAATGCCATTAAAAACGGTGAGTACCCGCCAGTTCTGCTCAGTATTTGGCTCTGTATTTTGTACCTGCGCAGCATTTGGCAGCAGCGACCCGGACGCTTTTCTTTCACCTAAAAAACTTGAGTCTGAAGCCCCTGAATATGAGCCTACTGATGAGATCGATGCCGGTGGCTGAGAGCCGTAATGATGCTGATGACTCACCGCCAACTGCGGGCTTTCTGATGAAACCAACTGCGCCAGCGCCTGCTCAATACGCGCCAGAATAAAGTCATGTACTTGCCGCTGGCGATGAAAGCGAACTTCGTGTTTTGCCGGATGCACATTCACATCCACTTGCTCAGCCGGCAATTCAAAATACAGCACAAAGGTTGGCACCCGCTCATTCGGCAAATACTTTTCATAGGCCTGGCGTACAGCATGCGACAAAAGCTTGTCACGCATCATACGGCCATTCACAAAGAAGTGCTGGATGTCACCCTGGTGCCGGCAATGCTCAGGAGGCACCAGCCATCCCTTTAAATGAAACTCGGCATCAACCGCATCGATAGTTGATGCCTGCCCGGCAAAGCCACTACCACAAATTTTAGCCAGTCGTTGCAGCTGCTGTTTTTCATTCAGCGCCGGCGGAAACAGTCGAACCGACTTACCGTTATGATTCAGCTGAAAACCAACCTCAAACCGGCTCAACGCAATGCGTTTTATAACGTCATCAATGTGACTGAATTCCGTTTTTTCTGTGCGTAAAAACTTACGTCTTGCCGGCGTGTTAAAAAACAAGTCCTGAATGTCAATCGTGGTGCCGTCAGGATGAGCCGCCGGTTCAATGTTAACCTGCATATCACGACCTTCAGCCCACGCTTGCCAGGCTTCTTCTTGCTCAGGTGGTTTTGATATTAAACGCAAGCGGGATACCGAACTGATACTGGCAAGGGCTTCACCGCGAAAGCCAAGGCTGCCAATATGCTCTAAATCGTCCAGGCTTTTTATTTTGCTGGTCGCATGGCGACTTAACGCCAGCGTCAGCTCTTGTTTAAAAATACCACTGCCGTTATCGCGGATTCTTATGCGCTTGCTGCCGCCCTGCTCTATATCCAGTACTAACTGGGTTGCGCCAGCATCCAATGCATTTTCGACTAACTCTTTAACCACCGAAGAAGGACGCTCGACCACTTCACCGGCAGCAATTTGATTGGCAAGTTCTATCGGTAACTGGTGAATGGTCATCAGCGACTCGGAATCGTGAGCTTTTGACCAATATTCAGCGTATTACTGGTCAGGCTGTTCTCAGACTTAATCGCTTTAACCGTGGTGTTGTAACGCTGAGCCAGCACTGATAAAGAATCGCCCGACTTCACCGTATAGGTAAAACTGCTTTGGTTCGCCAAATAAGTATTATCTATTGGGTTACTGACGAAATACCGGCGAATACCGTTATAAAGCGCCCGGGCCAATTTTTGCTGGTGGGCATTACTGGTTAGCAATTGTTCTTCCCGGGGGTTAGAAATAAACCCGGTTTCCACCAGCAAAGAAGGCTTATCAGGAGATTTCAATACCGCAAAACTTGCCGCCTGTGGAGTCTTTTTATGCATTTTTGTCACCACCGACATCTCGTCAATAATATGTTTCGCAGCCGCATAAGCACCAGCAATAGAGCTGTCCATTGACATGTCCAACAACGTCTCTGCCAAATAGGGTTCGTGCCCGTTCTTACTAAGAATATCGGTGACACCACCGAGTTGCTCCGACTGCTGTTCACGGTTCTCCAGCCAACGACCCACCTCGGATTCCGCCCGACGTTTTGATAACACCCAAACCGAACCACCGCTGGGCTGGGGAGTGCGAAACGCATCAGCGTGAATCGACACAAAAAAGTCAGCTTTAACATCCCAGGCCTTCTGTGGACGCTCATGAAGGCCTAAATAGTAGTCACCGGTACGAATCAAATAGGCCTGCATACCGGGGTCGTCATTAATCAGCTTAGCCAAGGCACGCGCAATACGAATAACGACATGCTTTTCAAAGGTGCCTCGCGGGCCGATAGAACCCGGATCATCACCGCCATGTCCGGCATCTATAGCCACGGTTATACGTCTGTCTTTCAATTCTGAAACCGATTTTGCCGGGCCGCTGCGTTCTATTGACTTACCGGGTAAATCAATGACTAAACGATCTTTGTACGACTCATTAGCGGGCAGGGTAAACAGGTTAGCGTCGCTTTTAGAATCCAGCTCAATAACAATGCGTGTGCTGCGTGCATTCTTAGGCGAACTGGTCCGTATTTTATCGACCAGCAGCGATTCTTTACCCAAGTTATCCAGGGGCGCTTTAAGTGAGGTATTATTAAAATCAATCACCAAACGATAAGGCTTTTGCTGATAAAGGGTAAAATACGAGTAATCTGGTGTATCAGACAGGTCGAAGACCACCCGCGTTTTCTCCGGAGATGGCCATACCCGTACGCTGTCTACACTGTTATCTGCCCATGCCCACAAAGGAACACAAGCAAACAGAAACACCCAAAATCGCTTCATCATAAGGTTCTAATTATTTTTTTCCCGGCTTCAGTTCGCGCACTGAACGTCATTTTACGTCCATTGCCAGCATACTCGATTTGGACCTCGATGTCCGCCCCGGGCAGCCAGCCAAAGCCTTTGTCGGGCCATTCTATAAAATTTAGCGTATCCTCGGCAAAATAATCCCGAATTCCCATGTATTCAAGTTCTTCCGGGTCGGCCAGCCGGTACAAATCAAAGTGGTGAATGCGCCACCCCTGCAACTGATAAGGCTCTACCAAAGTATAAGTCGGGCTTTTAACCGCACCCTCATGGCCTAAAGACTGAATAACACCGCGGCAAAACGCGGTTTTTCCTGCACCCAGTTCACCTTTCAGGTAGACCACCAACGGCGCTCGTAAAACGCTTGAAAATTTCTTCGCAAGCGCCAGCGTTTGCTCTTCATCGGCTAACTCACATTTATATACCTCAGTCATCGTCCCTTCCATATCCATTGACCAAACGCCGTATATAAGGCAACAAATCCGAGGCTATGGTTCCCCGCTCGCCGTTTTTTCCTGCCGCTTCGCCCGCCATGGCATGCCATAACGTGCCGGCGATTAATGCTTGCGCCGGAGCCATTCTTTGTGCCACTAAACCACTGATAAGCCCAGTCAGGAGATCCCCCATTCCGCCTGACGCCATTGCCGGGGATCCTCTGTCAATCAGGCAGTTACCACTGTCTGTCACCAGCAGTGAACCGGCCCCTTTCAGCAACACCTGAGCACCGTATTTTTCACGCAGCTGTGTTGTTGCCGCGAAACGGTCTGCCGCAATGTCATCGGTGGTGGTTTGCAATAATCTGGCGGCTTCTCCGGGGTGCGGCGTCAGCAATAGTTTTTGCGACTTGGTGGGGTTACTGGCCAGTAAATTCAGTCCATCCGCATCAATGACTTTCAATATGTCGGTTTTCATCACCTTTGAAAAAACATTCTGACTCCAGTCGCTCTGGCCCAACCCCGGCCCCAGCGCAACGACTGAGGCCTGGCTCAACAGAGGCTGCAGCGCCTCTACGTCACCAATGCCATGCACCATTGCTTCTGGCTGCGCTGCTGCAACAGTAGCTTGCACATCGGGGTGGCAGGCCACTGAAACTTTACCGGCGCCTGCGCGCAACGCCGATTGCATAGCCAGTATTACCGCCCCCGACATGCCTGGTTGCCCGCCAACAATCAACACATGCCCTTGCTCACCTTTGTGAGTGCAGCGCTCCCGGGCAGGCAGCCAGTCGCCGGGTGCGCCCGCGTCCAGCCGAAACCAGTCGGCGTCATTTTGCTGCTGAAAGCGCTTGCCAATGCCTAAATCTTCTAACACCAGCTCACCGGTGTGATCTTGCGCTTTACCGGTCAACAAACCGCGTTTTAGTGCCACCAGCGTGACGGTCAGATGAGCACGCACAGCCGCTCCGGGGACATGGCCGTTATCCGCATTCAGCCCCGAGGGTACATCAATTGAAATCACCGGTGTGGTACTGCCATTAACGCGCTGCACCCAGGTAACCGGCTCACCCTCAAGCGCCCGATTCAATCCAACACCGAATAGCGCATCAACCACGACATCAAAGTGCTCCGGCGCGCAGTCAGCTAAGCTTCTTTCGCTTCCACCCTGCGCCCGCCAGGCTGAGCGAGCCCGGTGCGCATCGGATTCTATCGGCTTTAGCAATTCAGTATCTGGCTTTAAGGCAAACACCTGTACCTGATAACCGGCTTCCTGAGCCAGCCGCGCGACAATATAACCGTCACCGCCGTTGTTGCCTTCACCGCAACACACGGCAATGCGTGCGGGAGCCGGAAAATGCTGCTTTAATTGTCGGAAAACAGCTTTGCCGGCAGCCGTCATTAACTGTGTCATGCTTATTGAACAGGCTTCAGCGGCTTTTTTTTCACCTTGCTGCACTTGCTCTACGCGATAGAGGCAATGGCTAAACTGGTTGTTATCGGTATTTGTCATAATGGCTTCCTGAATAGTTGGCTTAGTCTGGTTTAAACACACCAATGACCTGGTCAAACTGACGCTGGCTGCCACCACCTTGCTCTTTGGGCTCACTGAACCGGTGCTTACATTGCACACACTCAACTTGTTCGGTATCGTTTTCGACAAACAGCATGAGCGTATCCATGGCATCGCATTTAGGGCAAACAGCCCCGGCAATAAATCGTTTCTTTTCTCTAGCCACAACAGCTCCTGTGTTAGAATTGTGAGCAGAACAGTTCTATGATACCGCAGCTGAACAGCTGCACAAAATGAAGAGTAGTTTATGATCCGTGCTGAAGCTATCACCTTATTGCGTGGCGGTGATGTTTTATTTGAAGACAGCGACTTACACGTTTTCCCGGGACACCGTGTTGGCCTGGTCGGCCGCAATGGCTGTGGAAAGTCCTCTCTGTTTGCCTTATTAAGAGGCGAGCTCAGTGCTGACGGCGGCAATATTCATCTGCCCGCCAACTGGCACATAGCCAGCGTGGCACAAGACACGCCAGCGTTAGACAAGGCCGCCATTGATTACGTCATGGACGGTGATACCGAGTTTCGTCAGTTAGAAACACAATTGACCCAGGCGGAAGCTGACAATAACGGTGAAGCCATTGCCAATTGCCATGACAAACTTGCAGGCATCGGAGCCTACGACATTCAACCCAGAACCGCCAGTCTCATGGCCGGTCTTGGTTTTACTCAAGAGCAACTGCAACAGCCGGTAAAAGCGTTTTCCGGAGGCTGGCGCATGCGTCTTAACCTGGCACAAGTGTTGATAGCCCGCGCCGATTTAATGCTGTTGGATGAGCCCACCAACCATTTGGACGTTGATGCCATTTTCTGGCTGGAGAGCTGGCTCAAACAATATGACGGAACCCTGCTGCTCATTTCACACGACCGTGATTTTCTCGACTCTGTTACCACCGATATTATTCATATTGAACATAAAAAACTGAACAGCTACCGCGGTAACTATTCCCAGTTTGAGCACCAGCGTGCCGAACACATAGCACAGCAGCAAAGCGAATATGAAAAGTCACAAGTGATGCGCCAGCACTTGCAGGCCTACGTTGACCGCTTCCGTTATAAAGCCAGCAAAGCCAAACAGGCACAAAGCCGCTTAAAAGCTATTGAGAAGTTACCCAGTCAAGCACCGCTTCGGGCTGAAAGTGGTATCGACTTTCATTTTTTAACGCCGGATAAACTGCCCAACCCGCTACTCACTCTGCGCGATGCCAAAGCGGGTTATGGCGACACCACCATTCTGGAGCACATTAAACTGAACCTGGTACCTGGTACCCGACTGGGGCTACTTGGCCGAAACGGCGCCGGTAAATCGACCCTGATTAAACTGCTGGCCGGTGAGCTAGAGCCTATGGCCGGGGAAAGGTTGGTTAACCCGGGGCTGAGCATTGGCTATTTTGCTCAGCATCAGCTGGAAACGCTGGACTTGTCAGCTTCTGCCCTGTTGCATTTACAACGCATGGATAACCAGGCCAGTGAGCAAAAGCTGCGCGACTTTTTGGGCGGCTTTGGTTTTTCCGGTGATCAGGCAACGCGCTCGGTTGAGCCTATGTCCGGTGGTGAAAAAGCAAGGCTGGCATTAGCCCTTATTATTTATCAACGCCCGAATCTGTTGTTACTGGATGAGCCCACCAACCATCTGGATCTTGGCTTACGTGATGCTCTGGTCGCTGCTTTGCAGGAATACGAAGGCGCGTTAATTGTGGTCTCGCACGATCGCCATTTACTGCGCACTACCGTTGATGAATTTTGTCTGGTAGCCAACCGCAAAGCAGAAACTTTCGACGGCGATTTAGATGCTTATCATGACTGGCTGCAACAACAGGCCGCTAACGACAAACGCAGCGAAAAAAGTAGCGAGTCATCGGCCGGGAAGCAACGCGACGATCGCAAACAACAAAAAAGGCTGGAAGCCGAAGCGCGACAAAAAACCAAACCACTGCGTCAGCAAATAGAAAAAGCAGAGAATAGCATTCACACGCTGGAGCTGAAATTAGCTGAGCTTCACCAGCAGCTGAGTGACGGCAGTTTGTACGACGAGGCTAACAAAGCCAGGTTGCAGAAGTTGCTGGACCAACAGACGCAGGCACAAAAAGACCTGCAACATCAGGAAAACCTCTGGATGACGGCAGAAGAGGAACTCGAAGAATTAACGGAAAAGTTACAGCAAACGGAGGACAAATGATTATTCCGTGGCAGGAAGTTGATCAGGAAACGTTGGACAATTTACTGGAGTCCATTGTACTGCGAGAAGGAACCGATTACGGCAGTCAAGAGCTGAACTTCGATACAAAAGTCGAGCAGTTAAAGCAACAGCTGAAATCCGGCGCTGCCGTAATTGTCTACTCTGAATTGCACGAGAGCGTTGATGTTGTCGACAAAGACAGCGTTACCGGAAACGGGGCTGACGGGCAATAAATATCTCGTTCCAGGGAACACTTTGGTCACCCAGAACCAAAAAGTTGGGGTTTAACAAGCTAACGGTAAGGTTGTAGGTAATGGGCTCGAAGTTTTCATTCACAATACGCCCGCCGGCTTCTCCGACAATGACCTGACAAGCCGCCGTATCCCACTCCCCCGTTGGCCCCAGCCGTAAAAAGCAGTCGGCTTTGCCTTCGGCGATAAAACAGGCTTTTAATGAACAACTCCCGGTGGGCAGCGCCTGAATTTCACGTTTTGTCTGTAACCTATTAAACACGGGCTCTCTTGCCTGCTGCCGGCTGATTGCGATGGTGATAGGATCGGTTTGCGGATCATTAAATTTGTGCACCTGAATAGATTGGTGCTCCAGTGCATCCTGCTTGAATGCACCCGCGCCTTTTTCGGCGTAATACAAGGTTTCACCGACCGGCCAGAAAATAACGCCAATAACCGGTTCATTGTTTTCCACATAAGCAATATTGACGGCAAAGTCGCCGGAACGGGCAATAAACTCCTGAGTACCGTCTATCGGGTCAATAATGAAGTAAGCATTCCACTGACGACGCTCGTTATAGTTCTGGTGCTCGCTTTCTTCAGAAATAACTGGAATGCCCGGAAACGATTGCTTCAGACGGTCTTCAATCAGTTCGCTGGCGACAAGGTCAGCAGTGGTTACCGGTGAGTCATCGGTTTTTTCTGAGGTACTGTAGTCGCGCCGTTCATACATCGACAGAACGACACCACCGGCTTCTATCGCAATGTCTTTGAGTCGCTCCAGCATGTTTGCTGCCACTACCGCTCCCCGGCCTGATTGCGTAAAAACATTAACAACGCGGCGACACTCCGGGCTTCGGAAAAGTCCGGCTGAGCCAGCAAGTTATCAATATCGCCGATAGACCAGGTGACTTTTTCCAGCGGCTCGGGCTCATCGCCCGGCAAACTCTCGGGGTATAAATCGCGAGCAACGAACACGCTCATTTTGGCTGAAAAAAACTGAGGCGCTAAGCTCAATTCCATTAAAAACTCAAGTTCGTGACTACCGTACCCAACTTCTTCTTTCAGCTCTCGCTGAGCCGCTTGTTCCGGGGTTTCGCCCTGATCGATAAGCCCTTTGGGAAAGCCCAACTGATAATCGTGCAGACCCGCTGCATACTCGCGAATCAGTAATAAAGTGTCATCATCCATACACGGGACAATCATCACTGCGCCGCGACCACTGCCTTTCATACGCTCAAACTGGCGCTGCTCCCCATTACTGAACTTGAGGTCGACCGCTTCGACACGCATTAGGCGGCTTTGCGCGACAACGCGGCGGGATAAAATTTGCGGGGCTTGTTTTTCTTTACTCATACAACAGATCCAAGTCATTATCTCTCTTTACTATAACGACTCTGCGCACAGAAAACAGTGTCAATTTACGCTTTTCTTATACAGTGCTATTATTTGAAGCCTGTCCCCCCGTAGTGAAGCGAACAATATGACTGCAATACAGCCTGAAACCGAAACTGAATACGATGTGGTTATCATTGGTACTGGTCCCGGCGGCGAAGGCGCTGCCATGCAGTTGGCCAAAAATGGTTATAACGTAGCCATAGTAGAAAAGCACAAAGCCCCGGGCGGCGGTTGCACTCACTGGGGTACCATCCCTTCTAAAGCTTTACGACATTCGGTTAGCCGTTTAATTGAATACAATAATAACCCGTTATTTTCCGGGCCGGGCTGGCAAAGCGGCATTACGTTCAGCCACATACTGCATTACGCCGAGTCGGTTATTCGTAAGCAAGTGAAACTGCGCAGTTCGTTTTATGATCGCAATGGTGTGACGGTGTTATACGGCAGTGCCTCATTTTTAGATAAAAACCGAATTCGGGTGACTAAGCTGGATGGCTCTGTCGATGATTTGATAACAAAGCACGTGGTCCTTGCCACCGGGTCACGGCCTTATAACCCAAAAGATGTCGACTTTTTGCACCCCCGAATTTACGACTCCGACAAAGTTTTGTCGTTGTCTCACGAACCGAAAACTATTTTGATTTATGGTGCCGGTGTCGTTGGCAGCGAATATGCCAGTATATTCCGCGGTATGGGCGTAAAAGTCGACTTGGTTAATCAACGCGAACGGTTGTTGTCGTTCCTTGATGCAGAGATTTCCGATGCGCTGAGTTATCACTTACGCAACAGCGGTGTCGTTATTCGCCATAACGAAGAGTATGAGAGCATTACCGGCTACGAAGACAAAGTGGTTATGAAAACCAAGTCCGGTAAAACCATGACCGCTGACTGTATGCTATTTGCTAACGGTCGCTCGGGCAACGTTGAAGAACTTGACTGCGAAGCTGTCGGACTGGAGCCAAACTACCGCGGACAACTGGAAGTCGATGAAAACTATAAAACCGCAGTCGATAACATATACGCCGTAGGCGACATTATCGGTTACCCCAGTTTAGCCAGTGCCGCTTACGATCAAGGCCGTATATGCGCTACCGCGATTATTAACGGCAGCTGTGACGAAGAGTTAATCAGTGATATCCCCACCGGCATTTATACCATTCCGGAAATTAGCTCAGTCGGTAAAACCGAAGAAGAACTGACCGAAATGAAAGTGCCTTATGAAGTCGGTCGCGCTCAGTTCAAACACCTTGCCCGTGCGCAAATATCAGGCGCTGATGTCGGTTGTCTAAAACTGTTATTTCATCGTGAAACCCGCGAACTGCTGGGCCTTCATTGCTTCGGTGAGCGCGCTTCCGAAATCATACACATTGGTCAGGCCATTATGGAGCAGAAGAACGGTGGTAACACCATCGACTACTTCGTTAATACCACGTTTAACTATCCGACCATGGCCGAAGCCTACCGCGTAGCGGCGCTTAACGGTATTAATCGTTTGCTGCAGTAAGTTAAATTATTGCCGCTGCTGATACAGCGGCAACTCTATTCTGACGCATAAGCCGCCTTGCGGGCGGTTTTGCAGTTTGATGTTGCCATCGTGGCGGTCAACAATACGCTTAATAATCGCTAACCCGAGTCCGGAGCCTACGCCACCACGCGCTTTATCACCCTGAGTAAAAGGCTCAAATAAATTTTCCTGCTGCTTTTCGGGAATACCCGGCCCGTCATCGGCGACCCGGAACCAGACCCGCTTTTGTTTTTTATCGTGCCCTGAACTGATCACAACCCGGTGCTTGCCATAACGCTCGGCATTTTCCAACAAATTAATGAGTACCCGCTTCATTGATAACGGCCGCAACCAAACTCTCGGCAACAAACCTAACTCTAAATCGAACTGCTTCGTCCAGTTATCCGGCACATTCGCTACCGTTTGTTCAATCAACTCATTCAGCGACTCTCTACTACTGTGCTCTTGTTGGTCGAGGCGAACATAATCAATAAACTGATCGATGATATCGTTCATATCATCAATGTCTTCGACAATACCCTGTGCCAGGGATTCATCTTCCTGAGGCATCATTTCAGCGGCCAGACGAATACGGGTCAACGGTGTTCTCAAGTCATGAGAAACCCCGGCCATCAAAAGGTTACGGTCATTTTCCAGTTCTCGGATACCACGCGACATTTGGTTAAACGCTCGGGTTACAGCCATGATTTCACTTGCGCCTTTTTCAGCCAGTTGCTCAGGAAACTCGCCCCGCCCTACCCGACGAGCGGACTCTTCCAGCGCTTTTAATGGACGGTTCAGCCAATTAGCAAATAGCATTCCGCCAAGAACACTCAAAAGCCCAATCAGTACCAGGTACAACACTAATGGCGAAAACTGACCTTGCTGCATACTTTCCAACGGCACCCGTATCCAAAAATTCGGTGCCCGGGGTGTTTTAACCCACAAGTAAAACGCTTGTCCCTGCGCAATTCGTACCTTTGATTCGCCGCCCAGCATGTCGCTCATGTCGTCCGACAAATAACCATAATACGTCGAATTACCCAGCCCTTGCTGCGCCGCTTCAGCATCGTTGAACACCTCAATGCCGGTAGCCTCGGCGTAATGGGACATTAACTCCGGCTCAGTTCCGGCAAGATGCTGACGGGGGATAAACATGGTGCGGATATGTTTAGCCACCAGTTCATTAATTTGCTCAATGGAAGGTTTGACAACGTAATTACTGACCATCACGTAAGAAATCAACTGATTAATAAGCAAAACTAAAGCCAGCAGCGCAACCGTGCGGGCAAATGCTGACTTAGGAAAGAGTTTCATCAGGACTTCAGTTGACCGTCCGGTACAAATACATAACCTAAACCCCAGACCGTTTGTATATAACGGGGCTTGGTGGGATCGACTTCCAGCATACGCCGTAACCGTGACACCTGCACATCAATAGAGCGCTCCAGTGCACTGTAGTCACGGCCACGAGCCAGATGCATTAACTTGTCGCGGGAGAGCGGTTGCCGGGCATTGCTCACTAACGCTTTAAGTACCGCGAACTCGCCACTGGTTAAAGGCATGGGAGTCTCGTCACGAAACATCTCACGGGTTCCCAGGTTTAACCGGAACTCGCCAAAGGTAACCTCCTGATCTTCCTGCGACGGCGCGCCCGGAACCTCGGCTCCCCGGCGCCGCAATACGGCTCTGACCCTGGCTAACAGCTCGCGTGGATTAAAAGGCTTCGCCAAATAATCATCAGCGCCTAATTCCAGACCAATAATACGATCAACTTCGTCGCCTTTGGCGGTCAACATAATAATTGGCAGGTTGTTGCCCTGGCTACGCAAACGCTTGCAAATAGACAGTCCATCTTCGCCCGGCAGCATCAGGTCTAATACCAGCAGATTAAAGTTTTCCCGGTTCAACAAGCGATCCATTTGCTCTGAGTCTTGTGCAACCCGGACCTGAATATTTTGCTCTGTAAGATAGCGTTCCAGCAAGCTGCGTAGTCTTGCGTCGTCATCCACCACCAAAATTTTTAATGTTTCCTGCATCATCAGTTTTGTTTTCCAAGCTGCTACGCCTTAACCATAAAGATACACCGACTGGTGGTTTTATAGAAGTCGGCTTCTGTTAGCAAATGTTTCAGTATTGAGCCAATAGCTGATTAATTCTGGCCGGGCAAAGTAGTATCCCTGATAGCAAAAGCATCCCATTTGCTGAAGCTTGTTTAGGTGTGCTTCGGTTTCCACGCCCTCAGCAATAATGTCTAAATCCAGAATAGCAAAAAGGTTTCGCATGAGGGAAACACCCAAAACAAAGGCCCTTCCATTAAAGGGCCGCGCAACATATAGAAAAGTTGCGTGAAGAAGTGTTTTCGTTTTTTATTTCTATAATTTATTTCTTCCGAAGGTCCTGCAGAGCTTCATTCATTTTAAACAGAACTATCAGTAGTTCACACCAGATTCGGGCACCCACTGCACCAGCTACAGCATAAAATATTCCAATAAGGAAGCTGCTGAAAGTAAAGCCTTCGAACCCGGCAAACATTGTGCCGATTCCACCGATGACCGCAGCCAAAAGTAAAATCCAGTATACGAAGGTAATAATCTTCGGTGTCAGCATATTGTTGAAAAATAGTGCGTCTTTCATTTTTATCTCCTTGTTATATAAACGTAAACAGTTTTTATAGTAAGAAAAGAATAAGCCAACACAGTTTACGCAATGCCTGATATCCTTTTCAGAACAGCAACTATCGTTTTGATATTAATCGACTTAGATGCAGTTCACAATATCCGGCAACTACTGTTTACAAAAGAAAGGGATAAATCTCACAAGATTGACCTTTCATTCACCAATCAGAGTAACCATATAAGGAATATACATATTTTAATAAAAAGGAAACTCTATGAGCACTTATAAAGCCATTAACCTGATTAAACGCCCCCAGCCAGGCCCGGTCTCGGCCGACGTATTTGAAGTCGTGGAAAAGGAACTGCCTGAGGTCAGCTCGGGCGAAATGCTGATTAAACAGACTCAAATGTCGCTCGACCCTGCCATGTTCGGCTGGATGAGCCCGGACACTGAAAGTTACATTCCACCGGTTGAACTTGGCACCGTCATGCGCAGCTCGGGTGTCGGCGAGGTTATTGAAAGTAACCATCCTGACTTTAGCGTGGGTGATCGCGTTATGGGCATGATGGGTTGGCAAGAATATGCGCTGAGTAATGGCCAGGGCACTAACAAGGTGCAGGCCGAGGTGCCTGACGAGACCGTACTGTCGGTATTTGCTCTGCCTGGATTAACCGCTACCCAGGGGCTGTTCAATGTCGGCAAACCGCAGCAAGGCGAAACTCTGGTAGTTACAGGTGCCGCTGGTTCGGTAGGTTCTATCGTCGGACAACTGGCTAAAGCCGAAGGTCTTACCGTTATTGGTGTGGTCGGCAGCGACGAAAAAGCCAACTGGATAGTGAACGAGTTAGGGTTTGATGGTGCCATTAACTATAAAGGCGGCGATTTAGACGACCAGCTAACCAAACTGACCCCTGACGGCATCGACTTGTACTTTGAAAACACCGGCGGCCCCATTCAAAACCGGGTCATTGACCGCATGAACGCGCACGGTCGTGTAGTGGTTTGCGGCATGATAGCCGACTACGACAAGGCCGTGCCGAGTCCGGGGCCAAGCTGGGTACCTGTGATTAAAAAGCGCTTAACCATTCAGGGCTTCACCATGCCGGACCATTTTGACGAGGTTCCAAGCTTACTGGGTAAATTAACACCATATGTTCAAGCCGGAAAAATCCAGTATCGCTCGCATGTATTGGAAGGACTGGAGTCAGCCATTGAGGGATTGAACCTGTTCTTTAGCGGTGACAACAAAGGCAAACTAATAGTTAAGTTATAAACCGGGCTATTATAACCAACCTTTCTGATGGGCAATACGAGCTGCCTCAGTACGATTACTGGCATGCAGCTTATTAATTGCCTCGGAAAGGTAGTTACGCGCGGTACCTTCTGCAATAAAAAGTTGCTTAGCAATAGCTTGCGTACTTAATCCCTGCCCAGCCAAACGCAGTGCCTTACGCTCCTTTTCAGTTAACGGGTCGTGCTGGCCTAAAGCTTGTAATAAAAGCTCATTGCTGATGACTTGTTCGCCCCGGCTAACTCGCTGCAGTGAGGTGATCAATTCATTAATTGGCGCATCTTTGAGTAGAAACCCACGGACGCCCGCATCAATAGCCCGCTTAATATAGCCCGCACGATTAAAAGTAGTGATAATAACTGAGCGCATTTGAGGATTTTCTTGTCGTGCCCACTGTACGAGCTCTAAACCCGACATATAGGGCATTTCAATGTCGCTCAGTAGCACGTCATAATCGTGTTTTTGTAACTTTTCCTGAGCATCAAGGCCATCAACAGCTTCATCAACCTCGTAGTCAGACTCCAGTCGCAGTAAACTGGCTAAGGCCGTCCTTACCATAGCTTGATCTTCGGCTAAGAAAATTCTCATACGGATTGCTCCGTAAATTTGGGGAACTGTAGACCCACCCTACAACCTTTATTGGTTGATATTGCCATTGAACCGCCCAAGTTTTCTATTCTGCGTTCTACACCACTTAAACCATTACCTGCGCTAACAGTCTGGCAATTACCGTTATCTGTTACGTTTATAACGTAAATGTCGGAGCTTTCGTCAAAGTGAATGAGGCACTGCTCGCCATTGCTGTGGCGAATAATATTGGTTACCAATTCGGTTATCGCTAAGACTAATGCGGTTTCGCGCTGTTCATCAATAATAGGAGGTTTGCCGGTGATAAAAGTACGGAAACCTGCGTCTTTTAAGCGTTGCTCAAGCCGCCGTAACTCAAGCGATAACCCGCCATGCCTATAACCCGACACACTTTGCCGTACCTGAGACAGGCTTTCACGGGCGATATCACTGAGTTCGGCAAGCTGTACAGACGCTTCATCGTAACGTTGTTTCGCGAGCTGAGCCTGAGCAAGGTCAGACTTCAAAATAACGCTGGAAAGGGTATGGCCCAGAATATCGTGCAAGTCGCGTGCTATTCGCTCGCGCTCAACACTGGTTGCCAGGCGCTCTATCTCCTGCGCGTCACGTTGTTGTTCCTCAGCATGGCGTTGTCTAAGCCGCTCTACCCGACCAAAAACAGAAACCGTACCGACAATGGCAACGCCATAGGGCAAGAAGAGATCCCAGCGGGTACCCGGACCAAAATGAAAAACCGCTAAAGTTAGAACTAAGCCGCTAAAACCGGCAATAGCGACCTGCCAACTGTAGGCGAAAGCGATAAAAAAGCCGACATAGCTAAAAAGCGCAATAGACCCTGGGTTCATTGGAGTCACTGCACAAGCAATAAAATACATACCAAGAATTGGCCATAGCATTTGCTCGCGTGGCACAAAATAACAACGGTAATAAAAACCGACAAAAACAAACATTGCCACCACCATGATGACAATTTCCCGAACCGGATAAGGGAAAAGCACCATCGGCAAAATATAGAAGCCCAGGTTAAAAAGATAAATCCAGGCGTGCTTTTGTTCTCGCGTCAGTTGGCTGTGCGACATAGTTTCACGTAGTGCGAAATAGCACCGCTAATTGTTATTCAATGCTTTTATTATGGCTGCCCAGTCGGGAACGCACCAGTGACAAATGTCATTGTGAATCGGTGACATAAGCCACTGCCCGTCCGGATGACTGTTGGCTAAACTCGTTTCAACGATGAATCCACAGGAATTTATAATGGGTCAAATCAATCTCGACGTACAATTTTTGAGTAAAACCTACGGCTCTAAAACGGCGCTTACTGACGTCAGCCTTACCGCTTATGCCGGCGAGGTGCTTGCTGTACTCGGAAAAAATGGCGCCGGTAAAACCACCTTAATCAATAGTATTCTTGGTATGCACAATTACACGGCTAAGCATTTAGAAGTTCTGGGCACACCGCTTAGAAACCAACATCGACCACTAAACATACGCCAGCGTATTGGCGTTATGATGCAGCTTGGCACCCTGAACGCTAATTTAACAGTCGCTGAACAGTTGGCTCTGTTTTGCAGTTACTACCCCGCCGGTACTACCGGTGAATTACTACAAGAGCAGTTTGATTTAACCGCTATTGCGAAGCAGCGTTTCGGTAAACTCTCCGGAGGGCAGCGCCAGCAGGTACTCTTCGCTATTGCTGTCGCCGGTAACCCCGACTTACTGTTCCTTGATGAACCAACCGTCGGTATGGACGTTGAAGCGCGCCATGGGCTTTGGCAGCAGATTAAGCAGCGTCGACAACAAGGCTGCGCTTTAGTTTTGACCACGCATTACATTGAAGAAGCAGAACGCCTCGCCGATCGTGTCGCCATTCTGCGGGAAGGACGGATTATTGCACAAGGAACTGTCAGCGAGATTAAAGGCAACTATAGCTCTCTGGAATCTGCTTACTTACAACTTATTCGGGAGCCCGCTCATGCTTAATCGTGCTATTTACTTCAAAGAAAGTCGTTATGATTTGCTCAGCTTATGGCGCACGCCCGCATTCTTTTTGCCGGCCATGTTATTCCCACTCGTGTTTTACGTATTCTTCGGCATTGTTTTTAATTTCAGCGCCGCACAAGGCGAGTACATGTTGGTGTCCTACGCCTGCTTTGGCATGATGGGGCCTGCCTTGTTTAATTACGCCACGGCGGTTGCCAGCGACCGCGCGCATGGCTGGCTCACGCTCAAACGAGTTTCACCGATGCCGCTTTCAGCCTATGTGGTGGCCAAGTTCTTTAGCAGCCTGGTTTTTGCCGCGTGCATCGCGCTGCTGTTGTTTATTACTGCCGCTGTTTTTGCCGGAGTGCAGCTGTGGTTATGGCAATGGACCCTGTTATTCATCGTATTATTGATTGGTACCCTGCCGTTTGCCTTAATTGGCTTATTCATGGGGCTTTGTTTATCTGATAAAGCAGCACCGGCAGTGGTTAACCTGGTTTATTTACCGATGGCATTTCTATCAGGCCTATGGGTACCCATTCAGTTTTTACCTGACACGGTTAGCTACATCGCTTATGCGTTACCCTCATACCATTACGCTCAGCTTGCACACGCTGTTATCGGTACAAGCCTGGGGCAAAGCCTATGGCTACACCTGCTTTACTTAGTTGCGTTTTGTGGTGCGATGCTTGCCGTCATTTATTGGCGTTATCAGCGGCTTTCCCGATAAAAACAGAAAGGCCGACCCACTGGTCGAACTATAAGATTCGTTCGTTAACGGGCAGTGGCTGCGGCCGTGCCGAAACGCTGAATATTGCCCAGCCGGTTAAAAATGTTACTGCCCAGATATTACTGACTTATCTCAATAAATTCAGCCTTCAGCAAAGTCCTTAAATCTTCAGGGTTTAGCTCCATGTCCAGGCCTCTGCGTCCGGCACTGATAAATATCGAAGAATGGTCCCTCGCGGAGGCATCAATGACGGTTCTGAGACGCTTCTTTTGGCCAAGCGGGCTTACGCCGCCAAGAACATAACCCGTAGCGCGTTCCACATCACTTTTAACCGCCATGGTCGCTTTTTTTGCCTTTAACGCTTTAGCCATCAACTTTAAGCTCAACATTAATGAAACCGGAATAATAGCGACCGCCAGCTCTTTACCATCGAGGCTCACAACTAGCGTTTTGAATACTTGTTCCTCGGGAACGCCCAGTTTTTCAGCCGCTTCATGACCATAAGATTCACTCGCCGGTTCATGGCTATATTCATGCACCTTAAAAGAAACCTGGCTTTTTCTTGTAAAATCAATTGCTGGAGTCATTGCACTTTTTAACATCTGTGTTAATACTTGTTATAAGTTTACCTTATTTTCGGGATTAGCTTCTATGACCAAAGCAACGTTAATGATTCGTCAGCAAATCAACCTTGGGTCTGTGATAGTCTTGGTATTGGCTATGGCTGTCATTTTCGCCGTTGTAGAAATGAAGGTGAAACCTGAACTTATTTCTCAACAGAAACAACAGATATCGGTCAATCAAACCGCATTGTCCGACTTACTCACAGCTCGCCTGGGTCAAATCGAGCTACTGACAAGTACATTAGCCTTAGCCGCTGCGGAGCTTCCCAAAGAGGAAAGTTTATTTAAGCGGCTTTTCCCCTCTATTATCGATAACCACGGCGACTCAGCTATCTCCGGCGGCGGTATCTGGCCTGAACCAGGAGCCTTTACTGAAGGTGTCCAACGGCGCAGTTTTTTCTGGGCGCGTACTGACAGTGGCATAGAATATCTGGATGACTATAACGTCGCCGGCGGGTCCGGCTATCACAATGAAAGTTGGTATCAAGCGGGTGAAGGAGCCGCTGTTGATAGCTGCAGTTGGTCAGAAGCTTACATTGACCCCTTTACGAAGACCCCCATGGTTACTTGCACTGTTCCTATTCAGGAGAGCAACCGTTTCGCTGGGGTAGCCACAATAGACATGATGCTTGATGGTATCACTGAAATATTTGAACAATACGGAAAAGACAATGAAGGTTATGTCTTTGCGCTCGACTCAGCGGGCCAAATGATTAGCTTCCCGCAATCTTCCGTTCAGATAGTAAAAGGCGACGATTCCCTCATGACCGCCAGTGAACTGGCGAACAAAGCAACATGGCTAAAAGAGACTCTGAATACGGCAGTTAACCTTCAGGGTACGGAGACAATCGAGCTGGAAGAAGACGCTATTTTAGATGAAGCCGCACACGTTGACCTGATAAAACACCCACAAACGGGTTGGACCATTGGGCTGATTGTACCGAAAAACAAAATGACTGCGGTGGCTCAGGATATGGGGCTTTTCCTGATGCTGGCTATTGGCGCTCTGCTGCTGGCCGTTGGTATTCTTGCGGCGTTCTTTTTCCGTAACCTACTGGCTAAAATACAGCAAACAACCGAGCAAATTTTAGGACTCGCTAGCGGCGGCAATGCGCAAGCTCTGGAAGTTGGCACAATTAATGAGATAGGAGAATTGCGCCAGGCGGTTAATGCCTACGGCAATAAGCTAAAAGCCTTGCTGGACGAAATTCATAATGAATCCAATAGCCTGGTTTACGACGCCGACAAACTCAAAAACTTCAGCGATGAGTTTTTGAATAAAGCCAACAGTCTCAGCGATGAAAACCACACGCTGGCTGCGTCAACCGAAGAGCTGGGCGCCAGTTCTCAGGAGGTTGCTAACTTCGCTGATGAAACCAAAGCCACGGTGGAAAGTATTCATCAGGACGTACTAAATAGTGGTCAGGAAATGGCTCGTGCAACGGCAACCATGCAAACGTTGGCTAAAGCAATTGCCGATGCCCAACAGAACATTCTGAAACTGGATGAAAACAGTAAGCAGGCTAACGGCATGCTGAGCGCTATTCGCGATATTGCCGAGCAAACCAATCTGTTAGCGTTAAATGCCGCAATTGAAGCCGCCAGAGCCGGTGAGAGTGGTCGTGGCTTTGCGGTTGTCGCGGATGAAGTTCGCAACCTGGCCTCTAAAAGTCAAAGTTCTGCCGTAGAAATTGAAGCCATACTCAACCAGTTACAGCTGGGCTCTAAAGAGTCTGTTTCTTCCATGGAGCATGGACAAAGCCAGACTAACAATGCCGTTGAGTTAACTGAATCAACATCAGCACATCTGCAACAAGTGGTTGAAGCCTTCTCGCAAATAACTGAAAAAGCGACTCAGATAGCCGAAGCGTCCCGCGAGCAACAAAAAGTATCGGGCGAATTAAGTCAGTTTGTTAATCGACTGCAAGCGCTTACAGCCAGTAATGCCGATGATTCTAATCAATTGAGTCAAATGAGTGAAAAAATTGATGCCATTGCCAAACGGTTAAATGACATGAATTAGCATAAATGGCTCCTGAATGGTTGTTATCAAGCTGCAGTTAGTCGTCGTCGCATCGCTGGAACAGCATGAAGAGAACGCGTTACAGTTGCGCGATGCGACAGAGCGTTAACGCAACTGCAACAGACGCTTGCGCAACTGTTGATAATCTGCCGGAATACGCTCACTCAAACTGTCCTTTTTCTGGCAAGCCGCTAATACCCCCGGCAACTCAATGGTTTTACCCAGTATTTCTTCAACCGATTGCTTAAACTTGGCCGGATGTGCCGTACCTAAAAAAACACCCACCTCGTTGTCGGCTAAGTCACGCTCTAAGGCTGAGTAAGCAACCGCAGCGTGCGGCTCACTGACATAACCCAGTTTGTCCAGAGCCCGTAAAGCGGTCTCAGTATCGGCTTCTGTGACCGAATACGCATGAATGTCACTTCTGGCAATGAGTCCGCGCGTAAGCATCGCTTCTATTCTGGGCCAGTTATTTGGCTCGCTGATATCCATCGCATTAGATAACGTTGCCTGTGTCGGTTTGCCTTGCCAATACCCTTCATTCCAGTAGCGAGGAACCGTGTCGTTGCTGTTTGTAGCGGCTATTATACGTTTGAAAGGTAACCCCATTGCTTTCGCTATCAGACCCGCGCATAAATTGCCGAAGTTTCCGCTGGGAACCGAAAAGACAATCTGCTCGCGGCTATCCGGCGGACACTGCGCAACCGCTTCAAAGTAGTAACACACCTGCGCCAGCAAGCGACTGATATTGATTGAATTGGCCGAATTCACATGCAAAGCAGAAACCACTTCCTGGTCATCAAAAACCTGCTTAACCAGACTCTGACACTGGTCAAAATCGCCGTCAACGGCCAGTGTCAGGATATTATCACCCAGCGTAGAGAACTGCTTTTCCTGCAAGGCACTGACTTTGCCTTCGGGGTAAAGCACCACCACCTGTATTCCCGGCTGTTTATAAAACGCATCAGCCACAGCCGCTCCGGTATCACCCGAGGTAGCGGTAACAATGGTTGTTTTTTCAAGCTCGCGTGCCTGCTGTATCGCTTGTGCCATAAAGCGCGCGCCAAAGTCTTTGAACGCCAAAGTCGGACCATGAAATAATTCTAAGCAGTAAAGGTTGTTTTTGACTGACTGCAGCGGTGCCGCAAAGGTAAACGCCTGTTCAACCAGTTTGCCAATAACAGCGTCGCTGAGTTCGTCGCCTATCAATGCCTGCATAATACGTTGGCTGCGCTGTTGAAAAGGCATCGCGAGCAAATTGTCGACGGGCAGTTGAGGAAAACTCTGAGGGAAAAATAAGCCCTGCTGCTTACCTAAACCAATTTGCACCGCCTGTAAAAAACTGACACTTTGTTCAGCAACCTTAAGATTCGTTAAACGCATAATGACGACCCCGGTAATGATTCAATTTGACGCGCTCCAAGTTCGCTTACCTGACAAATATGCGTCATCGCATCCTGGTTCTTACTGTAATGCTGAGCCAGATAACTGGCACACAATTGCGCTTGCTGGTCATTGGTGCACACCGCAAACAGGGTTGGTCCGGCGCCTGAAATACCCACATGAGCAATATTATAAACAGCCAGATCTTTACGCAACTGAGGTAGCTCGGGCATTAACGCAATACGTGCGGGTTCTGCAACAACATCCTTTAAAGCAGCCAGAGCATCGGCTTCATCCCCCGTGTATAGTGCACTGATGAACCGGGCCAGTTCACCAGCAAAAGCGACGCTGTCTTTCAGCGTTAGCTGCTTTGGCATCACTTCCCGTGCGGCTTTCGTCGATATTCCTGTGCCAGGATAACTCACCACCAGACGCCAGTGTCTGAACCACGGCAACGCCCGGGTTTTAGCCGCGCTGTCCGGGATAATAAGCTGCAAACCACCGTGCAGCGACGGAACCACGTTGTCATAGTGCAAGCTACCGCTGACCGACCCTTCAACCTCAGCCATGAGCCGTAACAACTGCGTTTGGTTCAACGGGTGTTGAAAATAATCGTTAAACGCATACAAAGCCACCACCACCGAACAGGCGCTTGACCCTAAACCACTGCCAACCGGCAAACGTTTTTCAAGATGCAGCTCCAGTTCGGGCAAATTGAGTTCGGGTTTGACCTCAGCCACTTTGGCTTTAAAAAGACGATAGCCCTGTATAACCAGGTTATCGGTATCCGCTACGGGCAACTGATGCTGGTAGCGCCCACTGCAGGTCAGCGAGGTTTGTTCTGAATGACCTTTAATGTGCAAAATATCACCCAACCACTCACCCGATACCGGCTGCAACGCAACACCGATTAAATCAAAACCGACACTCAGATTGCCCGTAGATGCCGGCGCAAAGTAACTTTTCATCATGCTCTTGAGTTCCTTAGGCACTTTGCTGCCACGATAACGTCCGCATTAAATCGCTGAACACGCCCGCAGACGTGACTTTTGCGCCAGCACCATAACCCCGTAAAATAAAGGGTTTAGGCTGATAGTAATGGGTGTGGAATGACAACGCATTTTCGCCTTCTTTAACCTGAGCCAAGGGATGACTCTGAGGCAATGCTTTTATTTTTACCTGGCACTTTCCATCATTGATCTCTCCGACATAACGTAACACTTTATTGTCATCACGGGCACTTTGAACCCGCTCAGAAAAAGCGCTGTCGGCTGTCGGTAGCTTTTGCATAAACTCATCGACTGAACCTGAGGCATCAAAGTCTGCAGGTAATACCGATTCAATATCAATGTCACTCAGTTCAAGCTGTAAGCCAGCTTCCCGCGCCATGATCAAGAGCTTCCGCGCCACATCCATACCCGATAAATCATCTCTTGGATCAGGCTCTGTAAAGCCTTTTTCTTTGGCTTGCGCGGTAACTTCGGACAAGCTCAGTCCCTGCTCTAACAGACCGAAAATATAAGACAAGGAGCCCGATAAAATACCCTCAAAACCCACCAGCTCGTCACCGGCATTCAACAAGCCCTGTAAAGTATCTATTACCGGAAGCCCGGCGCCAACGGTCGTTTCGTATAAAAAACGTCGATTTTGAGACTGAGCCGCTTTACGCAGTTGTTGGTAATACTGCATGCTGCTGGTATTAGCTTTTTTATTCGGAGTGACCACATGAAAGCCTGCCGACAAAAAGTCGGCGTACTGCTCTGCAATGGCTTGTGAACTGGTGCAATCAATAACAACCGGGTTAATCAAATGCTGCCGTTTGACAAAATCACTGACCGATTGTAAAGAAAACGTATCAGTGGCCTGCGCCAGTTGCTCAGACCATTCGTTCAGCGCTATTCCGTCGCCACTCAACAAAAACCGACGACTGTTAGCAATACCATAAACGTTCAGCTTTACGTTACGTTTTTTTAAGAAGCTCTGCTGCACTTCAATTTGTCGCAACAATTCGCTTCCTACCGTTCCGCAACCCACCAAAAACACATCGATACTGGGAATATGAGTGAAGAAGTTTTCATGGCAAACGTTGACCACGTCCTGACACAGCGATTGTGACACCACCGCTGAAATAGAGCGCTCACTGCTATCCTGAGCAATAGCAGCAATATTCGCCCGAGCCTGAGCTAAAGACGCAAAAAACTTAGCGGCCAGTCCGCGTTGATTACGCATTCCATCACCCACCAGACTGACAATAGCCATATGCGGCGTTATTTCTATTGGCCGCAGCAAATTCGCGTTCAGCTCCAGCTCAAATTCACTCTGCAAGGCGAGCTGAACGGCTATTACATATTCTTCAGCAACACAAAAACTAATACTGAATTCGGACGACGACTGAGTGATTAGGTTTAACGAAATGGACGCCTTTGCCATGCTGGCGAATACCCGACTGGCCATACCAACAACCCCTTTTAAACCAGGGCCGGAAACCGTCACCAAAGCCAACCCCTGCAAACTGGAAATGCCTTTTATCAGTTGCTCCGGGTTACCGGCTCTATCAATGCGGGTTCCGGCTTCATCGGGCTGCAGGGTGTTTTTGATAAAACACGGGATCTGAAATTGCGCCAGCGGCCCTATGGTTTTTGGGTGCAGTACTTTTGCGCCAAAATAAGACAGCTCCATCGCTTCATCGTACGACAATGCGCCAATAAGCTGTGCATGCTTTACTTTTCTGGGGTCAGCACTGTACACGCCATTAACGTCAGTCCAAATTTCGCAGCATTCCGCCCGTAAAACAGCAGCAACAATAGCCGCCGAATAGTCTGACCCGTTGCGACCCAACAGCGTTACACGACCGTCTCTGTCACTGGCAACGAACCCAGCCATTAAATAAATTTGCGCAGATTGTTGCTCAACGAGGTGAGTAATTTGTTCGGCTGAAACCGCAAAATCCAGATCCGCCTGCAGGCAGCCCTTATCGGTACGAAAACATTGCTCAGAAGACAGCGTAGCAACATTCAAATGTTCAACTTGTAAAACCGAATTCAGCAATGCAATGCTAAAGCATTCTCCACAACTCATAATTTGTGCCTGAACAGGCTCAGGGCACTGCTTAATTAACTTCACTCCAGTCAGCAGACGATCAACCCGTTCAGCTTGCTGTTTCACAACGGTTTCTAAAGCGTCTTTGTGCGGCCCGTCCGGAAACGCATTCAGGAAACTCTGATACACCAATTGCCAGCGGGTAAACTCAGGCTGGTAGTTGTCTCCACAAGCCGCAAGTTGGGTCATTTTTACAAGACAATTGGTTACCCCCTGCGGAGCCGACAGAACCACAACCAACTGTGTCGTCTTACTTTTTTCTTTAATAATATGAGTAACTTGCTGCACACGTTGCCAGCTGGCTAACGACGACCCACCAAATTTAACGACCTGCATGTACCTGTCTCCTACTGTTCACTGCGTAAAAAAAAACCCCGGGCTGTTGGCCTCGGGGTTTTTATCCACACCACAACGGCCATCATTCGGGAGGAATAATGGTGGTCATGATTAGAGTCATTTCTTTTCGGTTCATATTCATAGGGGATATTCGTATCCTTTATTTAACCTCAGGTCAAGGTTTATACAAAAATACTTCATCAGTCCGTAAAATATAGCTAAATCTAATAGGTTGGTATAACAGGGTTTTCTATCACTGTCTGGGGATAACCTTTACACACTGACAAGTCTTGCCATGCTCAAACTACCTTGTATAACCACTCTTCCGTCAAATATTTATTTTCCACGAGTGCTTTGGCTGACGATAACTCTTGTGGCAAATAGTCACCAACCTGGGTTTGATAAGCTTGGGAAAATTGGTTCATAAAAGCATCAATAATGGCTGTTCTGGCTAAACCGGTTTGGCTACGCATAGGGTCAACTCGTTTGTTCGCACTGGTTATGCCCTTATCAGAGAGCTTTTCACGGCCAGTGCGTAATACCTGCTGCATCTTGTTGGCATCAATGTCGTAAGCAAGGGTTGCATGATGCACGACAACACCATTAGCAAAACGCTTTTGTGCTGCCCCACCTATTTTTCCTTGCGCAGAAGCTATGTCATTTAGTGGTTTGTAATACGCTTTGATACCAACTTCGGCTAACGCCTCCAACACCCAACCATCTAAAAACTCATAAGACTTTTCAATGCTCATGCCGTCAACTAATGAGGTAGGCACCGTTAATGAATATGTAATGCAATTACCCGGCTCCATAAACATAGCGCCGCCACCTGTCGCTCGCCGCACCACTTGTACGTTAGCCTCTTTGGCAGCAGCCATGTCCACTTCATTTTTTACCGACTGGAAAGAACCGATAACCACCACCGAATCATCCCAGTCCCAGAATCTGAGCGTTGGTCCACGCAAACCGTTAGCAACCGAATTTGCCAGCACTTCGTCTAAAGCGGCATGTTCTGCTGCGGGCAATGTCACTGGCGGAATAAGGGTAAATTGATGGTCCAGCCAGCTACTCGCCTTACCTAAGGCTCGTCGTACTGCAGTAGCAATAGCTTCCGCAGAAAACCCGAACATCATGACATCTTCATTGAGGGCGTCTTTAATTGCAGTAACCAGGGTTTGGTAACTGGAGCTTTCAGGTAGCCCGGTTAAAGCCTCGTTAATACAGGTTAACGCGGAGTCTGGCTCTAAGAAAAAGTCACCGGAAATACTGACTTCACTGAGGCAACCTTGCTGTAACTTAACATCAGCAACCACCAGCTTACCGCCTGGTACTTTATATTCTCCGTGCATTATTACCCCTGGCTAATTTAAACTAAAAGACAAATTCCGCTATATACCATACTCATGGTCAACTAATGGGCGCTGCGCAGTCAACAGTTACGCTCGGTCGCCGAATTCTGAAGCTGAATTCCAGGGTCGAATATTTCTAAGCTCATATTTCAGTTGTTCTTGCGCCACCTCAGTGTCATAAGCGACCTGAGCCCGCAACCAGTAACCATTAGATAAACCAAAAAAACGACACAGTCTAAGATCGGTATCAGCGGTAACAGAACGCTTACCTGCAATAATTTGCCCTATCCTCTGCGCTGGGACACTTATTTCCTTCGCCAAGCGATACTGAGAAATGCCCATCGGCTCGAGAAATTCCTCTTTTAGTAACTCACCGGGCGTTACAGCCGTTACTTTACGCATGAACTCCCCCCCCCCTAATGATAATCGATTATTTCGACGTCTTTCGCACCAGCGTTAGTCCATAGAAAGCACAACCGAAACTGCCGGTTAATACTCATGATAACGCCCCATTAATAACGCAAGGCGTTATTATCTCTATTTGATTAGCTGAGGTGTAATTTTCAAATTTTTTCTTCCAGTATCGCTCGTTGATAAAGCCCAAAACGCTCAACCTAAAAATCGCAGCACACCCATTACCGAACCATATACAAAAGAACCAATGGATTTTGATCGTCTTCGCTCAAGCAATTCAGGAATAACTAAGTGACCATTTTTCTCGAGCTTCGCGCGCCATATAATGAGGGACAAAACTTTGAGTCGGTATGTTTCGTCCGAAATGGTCACTTTTAATGTCAAAAACGGAATAAAAAAGAGCAGCCGACTGTAAATCACCTCATTGTTGGATGTAATGAGAAAGCGGCTTGTAAGGCGATCATAAGAGACCGTTATTTTCTGGCTTTCCAACTGATGAGTCTGTTGCTGCTTTCTTTTAAACATGAGTTACATGCTCACCTATAGTTACTTAATTGCTTCTGAATTTTTTAATTAATCGATACCACACCAAGCGTGGCACACTTTTAATTGCCAACCCCAAGTTTGCGCTTTTGCATATACGAAGCTAAAGCGGCAGCGTCCGCATGACCACTCTCGTTAAGTGCTGAAAAAACACCTTCCTGATCCGCCACTTTACGATGTTGCCCTAACTTTTCTTTGGCCTGAATTTCATCAACTAGTATTTTAAAACCGACAACAGCCTGGCGGAGTTTTGACTGATAGTCCGGCGGCATAACATCCTGGGCATCGAGAAGTTCAGGTTCGTATTTCTCAACCAGCGTATTCATAGCCTGCTCATTCTCCTTATCACTTAAGGAAATCACAGTCTATCCAATAACTTAATTAATTCGCTAACGACTAACTCAGGCTCATCGTCCTGAACAAAATGCCCACTCTTATTTGTCAAAACGGCCTTCCCTTGAGGAAACTGCTCAGCCCACTCGCGCTGATAGTGCCCCCAGAGTCGACGCCCTTCGCGACTCTGGAATACAGTTGGCGCCTCTTCCGGTACTTTAACGCCCGCTATCAAAGTTACCGGTATGTCACCAATTTCCGCAAACCCCGGGATTGTCGATTTATCCCATATGACATCCAGGAAGCACCACTTGCCCTCTCCCGCTGCGTAATCGTTTTGCTTAATTTCGTCAATTTCCTCTTGCCCATTGGCAGGATTCAGCTGAGTAACAATATCGACATCGCGAGGGATTGCCGGTTCAACCATGAGCATGGCTTTGACATCACCGGCATGAGTGGTCGCAAAATTACGCGCCGTTATTCCACCAAGAGAGTGTCCAACATAAACAATAGGCCTTTCGATTTTTAATTTGGCAAGCAGCTGATCAACCTCATCCACATAATCTGAAGCGCTTCGTTGTCCTTGGCAGGCGCCTGAGTTGCCTTCGCCTAAACGAGAGAATCGAACTGCGGTAATCTCCGCAGACAGGTCAGTCCATATTGAGTCCCAACCCGACATTCCGGATAACGCACCAGCATCAAATAACACGACAGTGTCGCCACCGCCTTTCATCTCATATTCGATAGAGCCGCCATTCACTTCCAGCATTTCTGACGCCGCTACGTGAAAAGTGAGTAGACTCAACAAAACAATACCGGCTAGTTTTAACACATTATTTCCTTATTTTAAGATTGCCAAGCCAAGGCTAAAACGGGAATTCAACAAAGGCTTCAAAGCCGAGAATATCACGCATTTCTCTATTATTTGGTATAATTCATTATCTTATAAAACAGTCATTAAACAAGGATGTCAGATGCAACTTCTGTCACGCAAAGCCGTTCCAGTTCTCATCGGAATAATAATTGTCGCTATTAGTGTAACGGCTCTTTTGCCCGAGAAAACAAAGTTTCTCCGTTTTGAAGCTAATGTCGGTAAAACCGAGCAATACCGTTTAGATATGCGTACGCGAATACTAGATATAAACAACCGGGACTGGCAAATATCAGACACAGCATCGCTGCATAGTATATTACATTACCGCGTAGATAAGACGGACTCTGATATTAATGTCCGAGTCGTTCCCCAGGCACTGACATTTTCGTTTAATGAGAGCGTTCAGTTCAGCAGCTCAAACCCTAAACGCAATTTGGAAAAACCGGTTAGAAAACTGATTTCGTCAGGATTCGACCAGACGATGAACCGGAAAACGGGAAGAACAACAGTAAGCGCAAAACAAGAGAACCGTGACCTTCATGAAGAAAGCAGACAACTGGTAGAGCAATTGCAGCAAGTTATCCTGTCTCCGGTTGTTAACTGGGCTCTGCCGATGGTTGAAGGGAAATCGGTGACTCTTAATAGTTTTCAAAATATCCCCTCGTTAGTTCTCAAAGTTGATAGCATTGATGAAAATAGCATTACTGTTGATATTACCAAAGAGACCAAAGCCCCGGCGGATGCCCTGCCAGTGATGGGTCACGACCCCAGCCTGAAGGTAAGGTGGTCAGAAGTTAACGGCCGTATGCGCATTAGCCGCGACGACGGCTGGATTGAAAACTTAGTACTGATTACAACTCAGAAAGCCGTCACAGGAAGCCCCTCCAAAGAAATTGATACGACACTCGTATTAAGGCGAAAAAGCGAACTGGTAGTTGGCTCCACGGATGACTTTCTGGCTCCTTTTGAAATGGCAACTTTCCTCGCTGAGAATAGCGGTTCATATGAGCTCTCTATGAGCTCTACTGGTGAGCCGCCAGATTTTGACTTTGTTGGTGACCCTGTTGCTCATACCGAAACGGCATTCGCCATTAACCCAAAGGACAACAGCTTAGAGCTGGAGCTTGATTTTGTTGGACCCAAGGACAAGGTTATGGGTGGATTAACCGCCATCAACTCCCTGACTCTAATGGACAAACAAGGCAATAAGCTCAATATTCCTATGATGCTTAGATCAATAGAGCCCAATTACTCTGGGGCCAGCGAGATGAACATTTACTTAGTTCCGCTTGGCTGGGAGAAAACTGACCTGAGCAACATATCCAGCATAACGGCAGTTATGGACTACATGCCTGCGGTAGAGCCTATTCCTGTCACGCTTCCGTTAGCCAAAGATGTTACTAGTATTCAACAAAAAAATGCGCAAGCGAGCGCAACCCCAACAGATGAAGGCTGGATTATTGCAACAAGATCCAGCGATCGCTCTTATTATATTCTTGATCAATACGCCGACTACCCGGGATCATCCGGACGCTGGAGTGACAAAGCTTTTCATGACTTAAAACCATCAACAGAGTTACAACTGCGCCGAGTAGACGCTCCCGAGGCCTGGTATCAGCAGTTTGTCATTAAAGGTAATAGCGACAAGTTTCCTTTAACATACTATCAGGAACCACCAGAGGCAGAAGTCAGACAAGTAAAGCTTCATTTTGCGAAAAAGCCGTTTTGATTTAACACGGCTTTACTTTACCTCAACGGACACCTGCAGCCTCGGCTTTATATATTTGAAGAAGCCGAGGCTGGCACAGTTACTCAAAGACGCTCTGCTCGCCTAGATTATTTGCTCACCAGACCAGAAGTTAAAACGGAAATACAATCAGGCTAATGAACATAGGAAATCTATCGCGACTATTTATTCGAGGCCGTATTTACGTTTTAGCGCTAGCAGCCTGTCGGTATCTAAATCTTCAACTTGAGAGTACTCAAGCAAAGTCTCGCCCTCGGGCCCCACGCTCACAGCAATGCTTTCTACAATAAACTCAAATCCCTTATCTGAACTGACATCCAGGGGGTTCCTGAAAATAGAAGACGACGGAGTTATGGCCCATGTAACTCGCTCAACACCGCCAGGTTCAAGCCCATTTGGCATAGGGTAAACAAACACTTGTTCGAAAAAAGGAAAAACGCTCGCTGAACTAAAAACAGTCACTAGCAGCTGCACAGAATATATGGCGCGTTCTGTACTGTTTTTAAAAGTAACATCAAATACTGGTACGCTATCTCCGGCATTATAAAAAATGTAGTCGTAAAACATGACGCCAAAGTTTTCAATCTCGTCATTTCTTTCTTGATTGCGACGAGTAAAGTCATAAGAGGGGGTAAACTCATAAAGCTCATGAGCCATTATTTCTATTTGTTTAAGCTCATTATTAATATCAATTTGAGCTTGCCGGGCCAGATTTTTTCTTTCAAGCCGTAAAAGCTCTTGTAGCTCGCGAACTCTCGTTGCCTCAGCAAATACTTCATCCGCTGTTTTTCCACTAAGCTCGGTGTGCATCTGCTCTGCAATACGTTGGAGTTCAGCATTTTCTAACGACGTGTTTTTTTGCTCCAAAACTTGATTAACCAGAAGCTTTAGGGCTTCATCAAACTCCGTTTTTCTCGACTCAGGAACGGTTTGTCGCACCTGCTGCGAAGATGACCTCAACCGCTCTTCCGTTGAATTATCGAGCTCAGGCTCAGGCTCAGGCTCAGAGCAACCCAGAATAGGTGATATTAACAAGACTATTAATACGAACCGAATCCACATAATGCTATTTTCCTTTTTTACAACGGGTTATGTTCTTTTGCACAGTACAGCGCAATTGAGGCCACGCAAGGCGACGGCTATTTACAGGGTATTTCAAAATCTACGTGGTAGTGCTCGTCATGCCTAACCCAGGAATGCTTTTTTGAAAACTCGACATACTGTGATAGATACTCGGAATATCGAGTTTTAAGCAAATTCGATTGCAACTCCGGGTCAAATATTACTCGCCATTGGCGTTTACAACGGGAACCATAAAGTCTACCGACAGCCCATTTTTATGGGTTTTATGTGGCTTAAACTGCCCCCGCCTTTGTATCCAGTTTCTGCGTGTTTATACACTTTTCCTGGTTGAGTCGTTTCCAGCTCTTTATAGGCTGCTATAATTATCTCTCTTACTTCAGAATGCACATAAGTTCTGCCCGCCAGTCTGGCTATTGTACTGTACCCCTCGAAATTTTCTCCGGACGCGGGAAGAAACGTTCATTTTCTCATTTCCAACCTTGAATCCACTTCTCTTCACTTTTAAGTTCAAGCCAATTGATTGAATATTCATTTCTCGAAAGCACGGATTCGATTATGCACGAAATTACAGAGCCGTCTTCATCATACTCAACCTCTGATACCAAAAAATGCTTCTCCCGATTGAGCGGCTCTACTGCAGTCCATTTACTATTACGCAGTTTGGCTGGATTAATTTGATTCATATTGACTCCGCAATAAACTGGATTTACTTATTTTTACCACTTTGGATTTCCGAGCTTTCACTAAAAAGTTTGCGGGACGACTCTTTTGTGAAGAGCGTTGTCGCTTCTCGTAAAATCTGGTTAGAACCCCAATACAGGTAGTTGCACTAAATGATCCGAGACTAACTTACCTCGTTTCCCCACTCTATTCACCGGTGGGTTTAACCGCTCAATTAGGTAATCTTCTAAGGCAGGGGCAAGATAGCCATAATCTGTTGGAAAGCCAATAGTTGCCAGTCGGTTTACGCCCAGCTCAGCCCATTTGGGTTGGGTAACATACCATTTATCATTACCCGACTTTTCTAATTTTAGTACGTGATTTTTAAGCCGAACACTTTAATTCCATATGTTCCAGTAAGTTTCAAAGAGTCGCCTTTTGTTTCATTAAACCAATCCGAATTTATACGGATATCATCACCTTCAGCGTGCTCAAATGCAGATCTAATGGCGGCGTCACAACCTCAGCTAACCGCTCGACCGTGGCAAATAAATCATCAACCCACTGTACCGCAGCATCCGTGTTGTCTTCTGCAATATACCGACGATATCCTCGACACGCTCCAACGCAAGCGGAGACCAAACTATCTTCATTGGGTCAGCCCGCCAGAACCCTGGCCTTCGCGTCTTCATGCGCAATACCATCGCCTGAGGCTATCTGTTCTTCCGCCTTGTAGACCTCTTCCAGTATTTCCAGACGTTCCTGCATCTTCTCGTACTCGTGAACATCCACCAATACAGCAACTCCACGGCCTCTTTGTGTTAACACCATAGGGCGGCGGGTTTCATGGATCTGCTTTACAAATGTGGCTACCCCTGCCCGAAATTCAGACAGCGGACGGATATCTTCATCTACACGAACCCTTGACATGGAATCACCTTAAGTACGCTTGCGTGTACATCAAGGAGTACAACGCTACCTGGCAGCAAGCAAGGTGTTCGAGGGGAGAAACATAACGCCGCAAGCAGCGTAGCGAATCCGCTGCTTTGTTTTGTTATAAATTTTTCTCATTTTCCTTGCTGTGCCAAACTCTCAAAATATAAATAATACCACTGGTGATTAAATACCGGACGGTGTAATCACCAATATATAGATCTCGGATTTTTTCAGGATCAGGCGCTTTTATAACCGGCAAGCCAATTTCAGGGAATTGCTTTAGTTTGAAAATTCCTTCTTGAAGATCAATTGCGATTCTTCGTGCGGCGTAAGGATTCTTAACCTCAACAAACTCGACAACCCGTTGAAGGTCTCTCATCGACTCCGGGGAATATTCAACCTCTATCATTTCGGTCGCTCTTTGCGCTCACCAGTGCCCCAGCTGTTTAACCAGGCATTCACATCTGCTTCAGCAATAGATTTACCTGCTTTAATAGACTCTAGAGCCTCCAGGGTGTCTGCCCACCGAGACTCCTCTACGGACTGCCTTGCCAAGAACTCTTTAACCGCTTGATTTATAAGGTAATTCTTACTTCTATCTAGCTTGCTAGCTAAAAATTCAAGTGGCTTATCTATGTCATCTGCTAGCCGAATACTTGTAATACTCATTGAAACGCCCTCCTGTACTCGCTTGTAATACATTTTAGTACATACGAGCATTCAAGACTAGAGTGATTTATAACGCCCGCCGTCACCGGTGACGAAACCGGAGTGAAGCAGAGGTTTTTGCATCCGGTGTATGGCCTGGTTACACTTCGCTTTGGTCAGTGGAGCTGACTAAAAATTTCCGGGTGTTGCTCAGCAATGCGCAGAAGTGCAATCGCTGGTCCCTGCGGCTCGCGCCGACCCTGTTCCCAGTCCTGAAGGGTTCGCACACTCACACCCATAAGACCGGCAAATGCTGACTGCGACATGTGCAGTTTCAGCCTGATCACTTTGGGCGGTGAAGGTTCTGAAAGTTCATGCGTCCGCAGGGACAATTTACCCTTCTTGAATTTCTTGATTTCATTGATACCGCCAAGGATCTCTGCCCCAAGGTTTCTGTCACCCATTTTTGATTGCCTCCGCTATTTGCTTGAGCGTGTGACCAGGAATACTAGCGCGCTCTGATACCACCGCTCTTTCCCGAACCCGCTGGTGCCTATCGAACTTTACGAACACCACCCGAACTTTTAATCAGCTCCCCGGCATCTGGCTTTTGCAGAAGGTAGGTTTGAAGCCCACGGTATTCCTCGTCCGTGAGGTAGTTCGGCAATAGCTTGGTGAACGTTGAGGTTTCGATGAATAGCATACACTTAACTATACGGCTCTGCCGTACGGGTATCAAGGGCTAATCAGTGAGGTGTAACGCCTTACTCACCGAAAAATTAGGAGCGCAGCGAGTAATTTTTCCGAGTGCAGCAACTTGTTAGCGACTATTCACACTAGGACTATCGCTTGGTCGGTACGGCTCCTCTTTTGGAAGGTGCGCTACGAACAACTTCAGATAAAATAGCGGCAAAAACCACTCCATACCAATTGGAGACGCAAGTCCGTACAAAGCCAGAAGAACACTCCCAGCGTACATTAACAGCGCAACCGGACGCTGAAGATACAGAGGGGACATGATGATCCCGAAACCTGCAATCAAGAGATATGCACCTGCAGCGGCTAGCCACACAAAGTCAAACCCGAGGAATACCCATGATACAAGTGCTAAATGCCCAAGGTGCAACGTAATGAAGCCGAAGTGCTGCGGAAAGCCTTGCCCATCACGGTGATACCATCGCTTCCCAGAAGAGGTCGCATTGGTGATGATGCCACCCACAATATCGAAAGCTAGTACCGCGCAAAGGACATACTGAGCGCTTGACCAAGTCTCTACTGTGTAAGCCGCATAAGCGACTGCAACCACCGCTGCCCCTAGCGGAAACACAAACTGAAGCACCAATTCCGCTGGCGTCGCACCGGGGCCTACGAACCGATCCAAAATACCCGCCAACCCAGCTCGGGGATTTGGTACCGACTGTTCAGTGCCCATTGATATCTCCTTGTATAGCTAACGCCGCGCTCTGCGGAAATTTGGGAGCGCTAGCGAGTAAATTTTCCGTAGCAGCGCCTTGTTAAACGTGCTTACATTAACACCATAAGACTTGGCTGCTTGTCACCCATTTTACTTGGCTCTACTTGATCAAACATAGTGTTAAAAACTTCAATCAAGCTATCATTCTGAGCTTTCTCATCATCTGAAAGCTGGCTAAAAACATCGTCAAAGTTCCTTTTGCAATCAGAGATATTTTCAGGTATCGGCAACACACCCTCGTCGATCTTTCCTTGTATTATCTCTATTTTCTCTTTCCAGAAATTCACATGATAATCACCGATCTTTTCTTGCTTTTTTAATTTCTCAAGTAACCGAATTGCTTTTTTCCCTTCTCCATTCTTAGTCAGCGCCAGTACAAGCTTGTCTAGAAGAAACATGTCATTATCTGAATCTCCACTCACAGACCCAAGATCAATGATCTCTTTAAGAACTCTTACTCTTATCGATGGTAAAAAGGTTGAAAATAACGTAGCTGTTACTTCTGTCTTTCGAATTCCATTATCTTTCATCAAGCCAATCAGAACAAAATCAAAAAGTGACAGCGATTTTTTGATAACGTTTTCAACAGACTCCGCTTCTATCGTTCGGCCTGATTGATAATGAGATGCCATATCACCAAACTGTTTAATCAGATTAAGAGAGTCAATTAGTCCATTTGAGTAATCTTCTTTTAGGATCTTTATTTTCTCACCCAACGAAAGTCTATTGAACTTTTCAGCACCCACCCTTGATTTTCCTTTTTCACTAAAGAACAGGTCAATCATCATTTCGGCATACCACCTTGCTGTGCTCGCCTTGGTTTCTGCAGATGTATTTTCTGAAGTCAGATCATACAATCGGTGCTGCCCAGCTCTTGGGATTAGATGTTCTTCCATTGATGCTCCATAGACGTTTAACGCCGCCAGCTCGCGCGGCTTTGTAGTGGAGGCGAAGCCGCAACGAAAAAAAGCCGTCGCTGTGCCTGGCATTGTTAAATGCCCAGCGGCTCCGGCACTAAACTTCCCTTCAAGTATAAAGGGTGAGCGGGCTCGCCAGCCCTATTGATTTTTAATGCGCACAGATTTGGAATCAATTCTTTTACCGCGGAAGACCGACCCAAATACGAACCATCGTTTCCCCATGCAGCTACGACAGCACCAGCCGTCTTTGCGATATCTACCAACCATTTGTCATTGTCAGGCCCTACTGGGTCTTTCGCACTCATCATATCCGCAGGGACTGTTGCCCTGAAAGCGAATAAGTTGACCATACAAACACCGCCATAACCCCAAGACTGAGCGAAAGAGATGCAACGGTTGATAGTGGGGTCATTCTGCACTTCATCGGCGGTTGATGGGTTCAAACCAATGATTGCGACATAAAGTTTTGCGTCATCCCATACGCGCCAAAGCACATATCGGTAGCTTCTACAAGCCGAAAACTTAGCATCTGTCTTCAAAGAAAACTCCTGGGCTGGCAATGGCATTTAACGCCGCGCTCTGCGGCAAATTTGTAGCGCAGCGGAAAACTTGTCCGACAGCAGCGCTTTGATACTCATTGAGCCTTCTCCCCAGTCTAGCCGGTTTGGCTAAACTGGAAGGCGACTAAACCCAAAAAAGGAGAAGACCCAATGAGATTTTATACTACACAACATCCGTACTATTGTGGAATTGATTTGCATGCCCGTTCTCTGTACGTATGCATCCTGGATGATGCTGGTGAAACCATCTTACACCGTGAAATCAAGGCATTACCAGAGCCATTGCTGGATTTATTAACACCCTATATCGGCAATATTGTTGTTGGTGTTGAGTGCATGCATTGCTGGTACTGAGTCAGCGACTTTTGTGCTGAACACGGTATCGATTTTATTCTCGGCCATGCGTTATACATGAAAGCGATACATGGCGGCAAAGCGAAGAATGATCGGATCGACTCTTATAAAATTGCTCACCTTATCCGTGGAGGAAATTTCCCAATGGCGTATGTTTATCCGCCAGAAATGCGCGCTGCTCGTGACTTACTACGCCGCCGCACACGGATAGTCCGCCATGGCGCTGATTTAAAAGCGCATGTAAAAAACACCACCAGTCAGTACAACTTACCGCCTAATAACCTGGATTTGAAATACCCGTGCGCTCGAGAAGCCATGCGTAACTGCTTTGAAGATGAGTTTGTGCAGCGCAATATTGATCTGGACTTAAACATCATCGCGTTTTATCGCCATGAACTCAGCGCTATCGAGTGCTTTATCGAAAAGCATGCCAAGCATCATAACGGCAGTGATTATCATATTCTCACCAGCTTCCCGGGCATTGGCCGCATTCTGGCTTTGACTATCCTGTACGAAGTTGGCGACATCAGTCGTTTTAATACCGTGCAGGACTTTGCATCCTACAGTCGGCTGATTAAGTGTAAAGCCGAATCAGCCGGCAAAACTTACGGTACCCAGGGCAACAAAATTGGTAATGCCCATCTGAAGTGGGCCTTCGGCGAGATTGCGGTGCTTTACCTGCGCGGCAATGATAAAGCGAAAGGATACTTGCTCAGACTGCAAAAGCGCATGAGCAAAGCCAAGGCTCTCTCGGCCCTGGCACATAAAGTGGGTCGTTGTGTGTACTACATGCTCAAAAATAAGAAGGTGTTCGATGAAAAACGTTTCTTAGCCGGTTAAGTCGCGGGGCAAGGTGAGCTGAACTTCTAACTGGGACACCATGGCTGATGCCTAATGAAGACTGAGTAACCCGTAGCAATACCCTGAATTCCGGCCTTCTGGCACACTGCCGTAACCAGAGCGCTTTGATTAGACACCTTGTCGCCGCGCATTACTATCAGCAAGATAGTTTGCACCTGTGCCGAGCCTGAAACTAACTGGCATTGAGCCCGTCACCTTGAATAGTGCCGGCAACAGGTTAACCGATGAATGTCTGGTGCCCCTGCTGTCAGCAAGGACGCTGAAATCAGCAGGCACTCATTGAGCATGAGTTAAGAGAGCCCCGATATGTGTTTGTTGCAGACTATTGCCTGGCAACTCTAATGACAGATGAAGCAACCTGTCTTGCTGATGGACAACTGACTGACCGTTCACACGGCCAGAAGGTTTGTTTTATCTATTGACCTCAGGGAGGCTCATATGTGTTATACGGAACTTGAACTAGCCTCACGCTGCCCTCATTCGGCCGAAAGCGGTCATTCACTAAATTTCCCAGAACATCATAATTCTGCGGATCACATTCGTTCCTATTGACTCTTAAGTGCAAAACTCATTATTAAATACGGTTTCAACGGTGACTTTATAACTTGATAATTTCACCTTCTCGCGCTAATTTTTTTCCCATAAGACTTTCCTTTACCTTAGTCACATCGGAAGTATAAATCACATGAGCGAGGCTATTCTTCGCACGAGTAGATGTGACATAAAATAATCGTCGGGTTCGATCCAAACCAGTTTCTTCACCTGCATTCCGTTTTTTTTGGCTTGCTTGAGAAAGCTCCTTCGCGCCAAAATACTGCTCGTAGGAAAATAAGAACCCGCCAGCTTCATCATCATCCATGACAACCATTACACGCTCGAATTCGTTACCCTTCACGCCTTGGTGGGTTTGAAAAATTGAGTTCTCATCGATGTAGTCTTTATAGTTTTTAATCTGGAAGAAACCAGTCTCTAAGGCTTCAGCCCAAGCAGCAATTTCGCTATCATCCCGCTCCCTAGGTTCTGGTTCATCCTCCGGGCCAGCTCCCGTTTGGCCTGACTCTGATTCAGTCTCTGCTTCTTCTAAATCCGCCACAAACGACTGCAATTTTTCTGGGATTCTAAGTAGCTTGTGCTCAGCAATTACTTCTAGAACTTCACGAAAGCTGACCTTATCATTTGAAACCACATCTCTAAATGCATGTTCCCCGGCTCGGGCAAGCGCGAGCGGATCGTCCTTGTTTGCATCAAGCACAATGGCTTCCAACAGCGGAGACTTGTTTTCTCTCAAGATATACATCAATTCGGCTCGTCTTTCCTTCCGGCTCGCCTCAGCCAAAGGAAAAACAATGCTAGAGAAGAATTTAAGTTCGGTATTTGCACCTTCAGCAATCCGATCTTTAATTTTGTCTGATCTTGAAAGCGTGTCCCAAAGCTCACCAAAGCCAAGTCGACGTCCAGCCATTTTATGTTCCAAAAGTAAGATAGCGGTTTCCTTGGATTGAGTATCTTTCCAGTCCGTGTCACCCGTAATTCCCGCCATAGTCTCACGAATTTTCTCTTCGACTTGGTCTTTGTCTGAAACACCGTGCGACAATAAAAAATATCGAACATAACCTTCCGCTGCTCCATCTCGGGCAAACTGGTTACGTTTATCATCCTCACTACGAACTTGATTCCCCAAACCAACGATGCGCCGTGCTGATCGATGATTCATTTTCTTGTCGAAAGTAGTCCAACCGCTGGGCTTAGTCTTACCCAGCTCAGGTTCTCCCCCGCCAAAGATACGCTGCATCGTATCTCCAAACAGGCCGATAACAACTTTATCCAATTTGGCTTTTTGCAGCTCAAAGAATGCACTAACTACGTCTTTATTAGTATCTTGGCTTTCGTCGATGAATATGAACGGGAATTTATTTACTATGACTTCCGCCATCATCGGTTTGGTGGTCAATAAATTAGAGAAAATCTTCAAAACATCCGCGTGCGAAAGGGCTTTTGGGGAGGAGTTCATGCCGTTTGGATCGTAATCGAATGAGCGAGGTTGCGCTAACCATTCCATTTTCTTAGTCAGGCGGGTGATATCCCTTTTTCGGGCATCGGATGCCTTGCCTGCACGGCCTTTATCTTCTTTTTCCTTGAGATCTTCTAAATCGGTGGGAATTTTTTCCAAGTACCACTTGCGAATTTCCTCATTGAAGCCGCCAATTGCATCCCAGCAAAAGCTATGAATCGTGGAAACCGCGAAGATCGGGTTTTGCTCGATTCTGTCCTTGATTTCATCTGCAGCGTTGTTAGTAAAGGTTACAACGGCAATTTGCTTTCCTCGCCGAGAAAAGTCGTCAGAGTGTTGATTTTTCAGGAAATCCAGAGCATTTTTTAGAGAGTAGGTTTTTCCTGATCCCGCCCCAGCGAAGGTAATAAAGCTTTTTCGTGACCCTATGCGCAGGCACGCCTTAATAGCTTCATCAACATCACTGTCATGATCTATGGGTTTGGTTTCCGCCAAGTAGAATTCTTCTGACATAACTTCCCCCCTATTCTTTTGGTGAAAGCTGAACTGCCAGCCATTTAAGGCCATCGCTCATGTATTCAGGGGGATTGAAGCTATTCGACTCTTTATCCGCGAGATGGAATAGGCAATCGAAGGCAAAGTCGCCCTTTTTTAAACCTTGCACATATTCATAAAGTGACTTTGACAACGACTTACTGCCATCTTCATGGGCCGATTTTGCAGTTTCGAGTTTGGGTTTCTTCTGAAAATACTCTTGGTCAAAATTAGCCAGAATCAAAGCATCTTCAAATGTTCGGGATAAAACCTCCTTCTCAGAAATCTGGGCCGGCTTCTGAAAAGCAATGTAAAGCGGCGCACCTTCGCTTGTTGTCATATGTTCCGTTTTCGGCAAATCTACTAACTCATCCAACGTTTCTTTCTGTGGATGCCAGATCTTCAAAGTATCATTGTTGCTCTTTTGATCAGAGTTTCTTTGCGGAAAACAAGACTTCCCGTTGTTATCAACAGAGTCAAGATCCGTCAGCACTAGAGTCGTGACCCCAAGCTTTTCGACTAACGCTCTGTATTTGTGCGTGTGAGCACCGTTCACCTCGAGCATCGAGATGTACCGATTAGATAAATCCGGGAAGCTATTGAAAATGAACTCTGGTACCAAAAGACGCTCTGCTTGCCCCTCGACGAATATAACGCCGTCGGCAAAGAAGATGTCACAATGAGTGAGCCTCAAGTGTTTACTTACAAACAAAAGCTCATCTTTCGCATTCGCAAAAAGCTCTGACATGTTTGCAATTGTTGTATGGTCCATTGCGATGAACGTATTTGCATCGTTCCGCCGGAAGTAACGTAAATTTTTGAAGTCAATATCATTAATAATATGACTGGAGTGGGTGCTAATCACGAGCTGTGTCTGGTATTCAGACTTATCTTTTTTGGTATTCTTGTCGCGCAAATCGGGATGATTCCGCAAAGTATCGTAAGCTTTCGATACAAAAACACGCTGAACTTGCGCGTGAAGATTAACTTCCGGTTCTTCAAGTAAGACCAGGTGAATTGGCTCAATCTGCTCTTCGACATTGTGTCCTGAAGAAGCCGATTTACCAACACGCATCCATTTGTCGCGGAATTCTAGAAGCCTAAAGGTCAGATAGATGAGATTCTGGTAGCCAAGCCCTAGGTAGCTTTCGGGAAGAAACTCTTCATCTTTTTTATCAAAACGGTATCGTACCGATGACGATTTTTGCAACGCATCCGTTCCGCTAATTTGCGCGGAAATTTCAACAGTTGGATTACCACCGATACCAGGATAACCCATACTTTTCAACTCTTCGAAAGGAGCCTCAAACTGATCGTTCAATCTTTTGGTGAAGTCATTTTCTAAATTTTGCTGTTGCCCCAAGACTTTGAGGTCGCCAGCCTCTGGGTAATCTTCTGGGTTCAAAATACGCTCATAATAGTCTCGAAGTAACTTGTTGAGCCGCTGCTTTTCTGAATATGGCCCTTTTTGATCTGCGTTATCTTCAGCACCTAGCCCCCGCTGCTCGGATATAACGTCTACTCGAATTAACTTTTTCAAAGCTTCATATTTTAGCGGCTGTAAAATTTCGTTCGAACTAGGCTCAGCCTCTTTGCTCAAAACGTAGTGCTTTTGCTTTATGAACTTACTGAAATTCCGGCCTTTCTCTAAGAAATCACAGAGATCTTTAGGCCATAGGCTTACCTCACCTTGATGCTTGGATACTACCACTCTCGTATCAACAAACTCACTAAATAGTTTGGAGACATCAATCACTTCATAATTTATGCGAACGGATAGAGCACCACCTTTCCACTCTAGGTCTGGTAGGATGTCACGAACCTTATATGCCTCACTCGCTTCCGCTGTTATCTCGATATCTAAACTAGGCAATAACCTGATAAGAGCATCAGATAGCTCCTGCATTTTCTCGATGGAGGGAAACTCTTCTTCGACTTCTTTACCCAGATTTTGGATGTGCTTCCAATTCTTCTTAGATATATCTCTAACCTTGAGATTTTCCGGACTTTTTAGAAATGTATGTAGAGCACCAATGCAAGACGTTTTCCCACTATTGTTAGCACCTACAAGAACCGCTGTTTTATCATCAAGCACTAAGCTTACATCGGCTAGCCGCCGGTAATTCTTTAAAGCGAAGGAAGTAATTTTCATGTATCAAGACCTTAAAAAACGGACCAAAGACAAGGGGACTTACATTTAATATTATTTTTTTTCTACTTTTCGACCAATGCCCGCTTACGGTGGAACACGCACACTAGAGCGATGCCGTATAACATTTGTATATTGTGCGTGCGCACTTTGGTCGTTCATTAAATTGCTGCTTTTTTTGCAACCCTTTAATAACTCGTTTTATTTTTCAAAAAAACCACCAAAAACAGACAAACCAATTCGAGCATGCTCATTTCTAATCTGGCGAGTGCGCAATATCTAACTTTTTGTTTTTATTATGTAGTTGACATTAAACGAGTTACATACGTAATACAACAATAAACTATGCAATATTGCTGACAAAAGTGAGCCGCAAGTTAGGCTAAAGTTAATGGCTAATTTCAAAGCTCAAGGATGAGAATTTATGCCTAGCCCATTTATTGAACAGCTGCGCGCTGATATGCGTTTACGTGGTTACAGAGCTTAAGAACAGAGAAGTCCTACTTAGGTTGGATTCGTCAGTACATTTATTTTCATAAAAAGCAGCATCCTAAAAAACTGGGTAGTAATGAAGTTCGAGAGTATCTAAGTTGGCTAGCTAACGAACGCCATGTCGCCATAAATACTCAGAAAACGGCGCTTAATGCTTTGGTCTATCTGTATCATAAAGCTCTTGGCAAAAAACTCGGCGATTTAAACTTCAATTTAGCAACCAAGCAGCGACAGTTACCTGTTGTTTTATCGCCCAGCGAAGTTATCGATATTTTGAGCCAATTAAACGGACGTAATCGCTTAGTTATCGAGTTGCTTTACGGTAGCGGTCTTAGAATGAGTGAGGCATTAAAGATACAAGCTGATGATAACAAAAAAGGTGTCGGCTCATCCTTACCTAGTGCGATTGATAATCTACCATTCTCCTCGCTGCCATTTCCTTCAGAGCCATAACCCAGTAAAATCATGGGTTATCTTTAACGCAGGCAATAACAAATCAGCGTATGAAAACCAATTTAATTACCCGTGGCGGTTACGATAAGTTGCAGCAGGAGCTTGAGCACCTTTGGCGGGTTGAACGCCGGGAAACGGTTGAAAAAGTGTCGTGGGCGGCGAGCCTCGGTGACCGGTCTGAGAACGCGGATTATAAATATAATAAGCAGAAGCTGCGTAAAATTGATGGCCGCATTCGCTACTTAACTAAGCGCTTGGAGCAGGTTAAAATCGTTTATTACTCACCGCAGCAGGACGGCAAGGTGTTCTTTGGTGCCTGGGTGGAAATTGAGGACGAGGACGCAAACCTTCGTGCCTTTCAAGTTGTCGGCCCGGATGAAATTTACGACCGTAAAGACGCGGTGTCTATTGACTCCCCTATGGCGCGAGCGTTGCTGAAAAAGCAGGTCGACGACGAGGCTGAGGTAACAACACCGCAGGGCACTAAAACCTGGTTCATTAATAAGATAAGTTACCAGCAGCCCGCGTAGTCAATTCGTGATAGCATTCGTCCCCATTATTTGCCGTAAAGTTTTCAAACTAAGAGATGTACTATGAGCCAGATACCGCAATTACTCGCTAATGAACTAAAGGTGGATGAGCGCCAAATTTCGTCCGTTATTCAATTGCTGGATGAAGGCTCAACGGTGCCTTTTATTGCGCGCTACCGTAAGGAAGTAACCGGTGGCTTAGACGACACGCAGTTGCGTCAGTTGCATCAGCGCCTGAACTATCTGCGCGAGCTGGATGACCGCCGCCAGGTGATACTGAAATCCATTGACGAGCAAGGCAAGCTGACTGACGAGCTGGCAAAGAGCATTAAAACTGCTGACTCGAAAACCGAGCTGGAAGATTTATACCTGCCTTACAAACCCAAGCGCCGCACCAAGGGGCAAATTGCCATTGAAGCAGGCATTGAGCCACTGGCCGATCTAATATGGCAAGACCCGAGTCAAAACCCCGAGCAGGCTGCTGCAGAGTATGTAGATGCCGACAAAGGTTTTGCTGATACCAAAGCGGTTTTAGACGGAGCCCGCGCTATTTTAATGGAACGCTTTGCCGAACAGGCCGAGCTTCTGAAACGTTTGCGTACGCATTTGTGGCAGAACGCGCACTTAACCAGCACCGTGGCGGCCGGTAAAGAAAAAGACGGCGCGAAATTCCGCGACTACTTTGCGTTTTCAGAGCTGTTTAAAACCATTCCGTCGCACCGCACACTGGCGTTGCTACGTGGCCGTAACGAAGGCTTTTTGCAGTTGTCGATGGACGCTGACCCGGGCAGTGAAGACAAAACGGCAGGCTCGCATTGTGAAGTCATTATTGCCGATTACTTAAACTTTGAGCATAAAGCCCGTGCTGCCGATGACTGGCTGCGTCAGGTGATTCAATGGACCTGGCGGGTAAAACTGTCGCTGCACATGGAAACCGAACTAATGGCGCGGGTGCGCGAACGTGCTGAAGAAGCGGCGATTCAAGTATTCGCCAGCAACTTAAAAGACTTGCTGATGGCGGCGCCCGCCGGTGCCAAAGCCACTATGGGCTTAGACCCGGGCGTTCGTACCGGTGTTAAAGTCGCAGTAGTGGATGAAACCGGTAAAGCGGTTGCCACCAACACGGTATTCCCGTTCCAGCCGCAAAACCAGATGGACAAAGCCATGCGCACGCTGGCAACGCTGTGTAAGCAATACAAAGTTGAGCTTATCAGTATTGGCAACGGCACTCACTCACGCGAGACCGACAAAATGGTCGGCGATATGCTGAAGCAACACAGCGAAATAAAAGCGACTAAGGTCATTGTGAGCGAAGCCGGTGCGTCGGTTTACTCAGCGTCTGAACTTGCTGCACAAGAATTTCCGGATATGGATGTATCTTTGCGTGGCGCGGTGTCTATTGCCCGCCGCTTACAGGATCCGCTGGCCGAACTGGTGAAGATCGAACCTAAGTCTATTGGCGTGGGCCAGTATCAGCACGATGTCAGCCAGTCGCAACTGGCGCAGAGCCTAAATGCGGTGGTCGAAGACTGCGTAAACGCGGTGGGTGTGGATGCCAATATGGCCTCTTCGGCGTTGTTGCAGCGTGTTTCGGGTCTATCCAAAACGCTGGCGAAGAACCTGGTTGAACATCGCGATACTAACGGTGCTTTTGCTAACCGTAAACAATTGTTAGATGTAGCTCGCATGGGGCCCAAAGCGTTTGAACAGGCGGCAGGCTTTTTACGCATTAGTAACGGCGAACAACCATTGGATGCTTCTTCGGTTCACCCGGAGGCCTATACCGTGGTTGAGCGTATTGCCAAAGAAAATTCCCTACCGGTACAGGAGCTAATTGGTAACCAGCAATTGATTAAAACCCTGAACGCCAAAGACTACACCGACGAACGTTTTGGTCTGCCCACGGTCACGGACATTTTAGCCGAACTGGAAAAACCGGGCCGTGACCCGCGTCCTGAATTCAAAATGGCAGAGTTTAAAGAAGGCGTGGAAAAGGTCAGTGATTTAAAACCGGGCATGTTGTTAGAGGGTGTAGTGACTAACGTGGCAAACTTTGGTGCCTTCATAGACGTTGGCGTGCATCAGGACGGTTTGGTTCATATTTCAGCACTGGCTGACAAGTTTGTCAGCGACCCGCGTGAAGTCGTCAAAGCCGGTGACATTGTTAAGGTCAAAGTGCTGGAAGTGGATATTGAGCGTAAGCGTATTGGTTTAACCATGCGTTTAAGCGATGAAATGCCAGCCAATACCGACAATAAGACGGCAGGCGATAAGCCAAAAGCAAAAACCAATAACGACTCTAAGAAGAAGCCTTCAGGCAATAATCGCAATGGTGGTCGTGCGCCTCAACCACAAAATTCAGCTATGGGTAGTGCTTTGGCAGATGCTCTCGCAAAAGCGAAAAAAGAGTAGATTGGAATAAAGAGAATTAAGCGGTAGCGCTGAAAGTGTCCACGGAAGGACGAACGCGCTTATCGTAAAACGAAGAAATCATTTCGCTGCGCTCAGCTGACGATAGGGTCTTTCTACCTTCTTCGGCAGGTGCTACAGCGCCTAATGACGCAGACTGGCTATCACCATCACCTTTTTTTTCACCTTCCAGGCTTTTATTAAACGGGGCATTAATACTGATATCGGGGTTTTGATTCTCGCTTTCTTCGCCGCCCTCAGCAGCCCCAACCTGTATTTCAGCCAATTCAGCTCTGGCCTGAGTGGCTTTATTCGTGGCTTCAGCCGCTATAGCACGGTCTGCCGCAGACGGTTGCGCTGGTGCCAGTGCGGCACGACGCACTACCTGCATTTTCTGAATAGTGGCCTGGGGGTCACCATTAACCGGGCTAACGTCAATCTGAACTTCACCACCTACGGCATAAGACTTGCCATCTGGCCCACGTTCGTAATCATAAGAAGGGGAACCGGCATACTGACCGCCAACCGCGGCATGCGCTTGCTCGTGTACACGAACTTCCTGATCACGGCTTTTCAGCTCATCAACTTTTTTAATTTCTTCTTCACTTAACCGCTGCTGATTTTTTTCCGCGTCATCGGTGACGTCTTTACCGGCCTGGTCGGTGGCGTTCTTTTTCTCAGTTTTACCGTCGGCTTTAGTGTCAGATTTACGATCTGCCTGGGTATCGGCTTTATTACTAGACTGATCAGATTTGGCAGGTTCATTCACCAGCGGCCGCTGCACATTATCTCGGCTCATCGACTCCGCAGGTAGTGCCGATGTTACAGGAATAGACGGTAACGCTGGTGAGATATTCATATTAGAACATTAAGCGTTGGTATCTATCATTGTACCCAATATCTCGTCGGCAGTTTCTACCGTCTGGGCATTGGCTTCGAAGTTAGTTTGTCCCTGGTTCAGAGACACCAGCGAATCGGTTGTGTTTGCAGCGGTTACGCTTTGACTGGTTTCTGCTGCCGCTTCCGTTGCAACTTCACCACCATTGATATTCGCGTTGTCTTGCTGCTGAACATCGTTACGACCCGATGTAGAAGCTGAAGCAATTTCCTGACTCGCTTGTGATACTTGCTGGTTTGCACGCTGCATACCCTGCAAGCCTGAGTTCATTGCTGCACCAATTTCCATCGTTTTCCTCCCACACACACAGTGTGTTACTACGAATGTAGAACTTAGTATCGGTCATAATTTAAACATGATCAAGTAATGACTCGTACCATTCGTCGCAATTATTACTTAACGCTAGGCATGTTGTTGAATTTGATTCAACAAGTCTCTCCACGAACGTTTCTGTGCTTCTAAACCAGCTTTCATTTCATCTACCTGCTGTTTAAGCACGTCAATGTCATGATTCACATGATCTTTTAGCGCTTTAGTTTTAATATCCAGCAGTTTTTTACGTGCCTGGTAATACGCTCTTAACTGTTGCCCAAGCTGTTCATAGTGTTCCTGAGCCCGGTTAAATAGCGACTCGGGTACCACTTTGGCTTTGTCTTGCGCCCTTTTTAACTGCATTTGCAGTTTCGCCCGCTCAACTTGGTAAGGCGAGCTGCGTTTCAGGTTTCGGGCCAGCCCCAGCCATTTACCGGCAACAATTAACCATTTGGTTGGATCAAACTGCCACCAGCGAATGCCATTACGATAATCGGCGGCAAAAATATGGTGGTAATTATGATAACCCTCACCAAAGGTCAAAAATGCCAGAACGCCGTTATCGCGCGCGGTGTTTTTGTCGGTATAAGGCTGTTTGCCCCAAATGTGCGCCAGCGAGTTAATAAAGAAAGTAGTATGGTGATTCAGTACCAAACGCAGTACCCCAATCACTAGCAAACCAGCCCAGGCATCACCCAGCATAAAGCCGGCTAAAATTGGCCAGCCGAAGTTCAGCGTCAGTGTCAGTGCGAGATAATGCTTATGCTGCCACATAACGATAGGGTCTTTCTGCAAGTCTTTTACGTTATCGTAGTCGGTATACCGACTTGCCTGATATTCCCGGATCATCCAGCCAATATGCGAGTACCAGAAACCGCGTTTAGCGGAATACGGGTCTTTGTCATTGTCATCCACGTGCTTATGATGCTCACGATGGTCAGAAGACCAGTGCAAGGCACTGTTTTGCAGGGCAACCGCACCACCAATGGCAAAAATAAAGCGAATAACAGGGTGTGCGTCGTAGGTGCGATGCGCCCACAAACGATGATACCCGGCGGTAATTGATAGCCCGGCGAAGCACGCCGTGCCTAACATAACCCACCAGAACGCGGCAGCAATACCCACGCTGTAAGCGTATAAAGGCACGCCAACAACGGCGACAATAAAGGTGATGGCAAAAACTAAGGTGTTTAACCAGATAATAGGGGGTTTTTCAGAGTTTTGTTGCATACATATAACCTAAACCAATCAAATAAAAGCAGGTAACAAGACAGCGTACACCTGTACGCTGAATGTACGTGGTTCGCGTGAAAATTACAAGCGGTAAAAGTGTAAAAAGCTGTGTTATCATTCTTGATACATAAGCAAATATGAATCAACCACTATGGCCGGAATTCGCGCAAAGCAAAAAGAGAAAACCCGACAAGCGTTAATTAACGCGGCAATGAACCAATTAAGCGCCGAAAACGGATTCTCCAGTTTAAGCCTGCGTGAAGTCGCCCGCGAAGCCGGTATTGCCCCCACCTCATTTTACCGACACTTTCGTGATATGGATGAGCTAGGACTCACTTTGGTGGATGAGTGCGGCTTATCTCTGCGTCAACTTTTGCGCCAGGCGCGACAGCGAATCGAGTCCGGGGGGTCTATTATCCGGGTCTCAATAGAAACCTTTATGCAGTTTGTAGCCGACAATACTGCTACTTTCCGGTTGTTGCTGCAGGAGCGTTCCGGTCGTTCACGCAGTTTCCGTTTAGCGGTAGTGCGCGAAATTGATCATTTTAAGGCCGAACTGGAAGACTATTTGGTCAACGAGCAGTCCTTTACCCGCGAGCTGGCCGAGCTACAATCTGACACCATTGCTAAGATTGTATTCAGCGCCGGGGCAGACTGCTTTGACGTTGACGAGGAAGCACGCGAAATAATTACCGAAAAAACCATTCAGCAAGTTCGCTTAGTTGCCAGGGGCGCCGAAGCAACTCGCCGATTACTAAAACGACAACCATAAAAAACAAAAACTGGAGACTACTATGCTTTTACGTGCTGTAAGCGGTATCGCATTAGCGGCATGGGCGGCAGATATAGACGCCCGCGACATGTCATTAATGGACACCGTAACCACCAAAGCCATTCGCTCTGCTCAATTGTCACCGGATGGTCAATTCACTGCGGTTATCCGCTCAATTCCCCGCACGCCTTACGAAGACGAGGATGGCTCTAACGACAGTGAGTTAGTGCTTATTAACGCCAAAGGTGAAGAAACCTCCTACCTGAGTAAGGATAAGAAGTTCAGCCGCGTCAGCTTTGGTCCGCAGAGCGAGTATCTTTACTTTACCGCTAAAGAAGAAGGCGATGACTATCAGGAGCTCTACCGTATACCAGTACGCGGCGGTGGTGTTCAGTCGGTTTTTGAATTTGACGGTAATATTGGTAGTTATGCACTAAGCGACAATGGCGAACAGCTGGTGTTCTTGTCTTCAGGCGCAAAAGACAGCGACAAAGAGAAGCTGGCAAAAAAAGGCTTTAAAGCTGAGGTTTACGAAGAAGACTTAACCTACACACAGGTTTACCACGTTTCTTTAAACAATGAGAATGCAGAAGCCACAGCGGTAACTACTGGCGACCAACACGCACTGTCGGTTGATTTTCACCCTAATAACAAGCAACTGTTAGTACGCACCGCGCCAACCTCGCTTATTGACGACAACTACATGAGCAGTCAGTACCAGTTAATCGGCCTGGATGGTGAAGTGGTCACGTCATTTAAAAGCGAAGGTAAGCTGGGGCGCGCTGAGTTTTCACCAGACGGGCGTTACTTAGCAATGATCCGCGCGGCAGATTACAATGACCCGTCAGCCGGCACCTTATTTGTTTATGACATCCGCGAGCAGGAGCACCGTAATGTTCTGCCCGACTACACCGGTGCTATCAAAGACTTTAGCTGGCGTACCGATGAAGAAATTATCTGGTTGGGTCACCGCGGCACCGAAACAGAAGTTCAGGCGTTAACCTTGAAGTTTTTAGAAAGCCGCAGCCTGTTAAAACTGGGCGAAGCCGTTTTCACCAGCCTGGACGGCGAAGCCGGTAAATCGGAATTTGTACTCACCGGTCACCGCCCAAGCCACCCAAGCGAAGCCTTTAAATACAGCAACGGTCAGCTGGAGCGTTTAACGGATTCAAACCCCTGGCTGGCAGACATTGATATGCCGCGTCAGGAAACCATTACCTACGAAGCCCGCGACGGTCTTAAGCTGGAGGGCATTGTTGTCTACCCAAATAACTATGAAGAAGGCCAAAGCTACCCGACAGTAATGGTGATTCACGGTGGTCCTGAGTCGCACTACAGCAACGGCTGGTTAGATCGCTATGCATCGCCGGTTAAACACGCTGCCGCTAATGGCTATGCGTTGTTCTTCCCAAATTACCGGGGCAGCACCGGTCGTGGTGTTGAGTTCTCTAAACTGGGTCAGAACGACTATGCCGGTAAAGAGTTTGACGACATTGTTGATGCCAAGAAACACTTGGTTGACATTGGCTTAGCCGACGAGTCTCTCGTGGGTATCACCGGTGGTTCCTACGGTGGTTATGCGTCAGCCTGGGGGGCAACCGCACAAACTGAGCATTTTGCGGCCAGCGTTATGTTCGTCGGTATCAGCGACAACTTATCAAAGTTTGGTACCACCGACATTGCTAAAGAAATGCATGCCGTTCACGCCCGCAGCTATCCGTGGGACAAGTGGGAATGGTACTTAGAACGCAGTCCGATTTACCACGCAGAAAAGGCGCGTACGCCTATTTTGATCATGCATGGTAAAGAAGACACTCGTGTTCACCCGTCGCAGTCAATGGAGCTTTATCGCTACCTGAAAACTCACGGCAACGTTCCGGTGCGTTTAGTGTTGTACCCCGGTGAAGGTCACGGTAACCGCAAGGTGGCCGCACAGCTGGATTACAGCATGCGTTTTATGCGCTGGATGAACACTTTCCTGGTAGAAAAAGCCGAGCAAAAACCATCGTTTGAGTTGCCGCACGCAGAACAGCTGAAGTAAGCGAGTCATCTAATATAAAAGGGCCGGAAAGCTATGATGCTGCCGGCCCTTTTTTGTTTTATTCTTTATTATTTGCCGGAAATAGCCTGCCAGATCTCTTTCCACCCCGGTTCTTTACCGTAGTATTGAATACCCATGGCAAATAACCGCCCTGCCACGCTGCGCATCCAGTAAACGAAAGCACCCAGCAAAACCAGACTCAACAACCATTCCCAGACAGCAACATCAGTTTGCAGCAAACGTGCGGGCATCATGGCAAACGAACTGACGGGTATAATGCTCATTACCGTAGCAACCGTTGAGTCCGGTTCTCCAATAACGCTAAAGCTTAAAAACACCGGCAACAACGGTACCAGCATTACGGTACTACGGGACGAATGGTTGGGGTCATCAATGGTTGCCGAAAAACCTGCCAGCATGGCGTTAATTAATACGATACCCAATAAAACAAAAATAAGACTCAGCAACGCCGTTCCAACGCCCCAGTCCAGACCTGAACCGCCGTTTTCTGAAAACGCCGCAATGACCAGGCTCACGCCTAAGATCATTAAACCAATAAACAGCATGGACTTAATGCTGTGTAGAGTAATACCGATAATTTTGCCATCCATCCATTGCGTGGGGCTCACAATGGTCAGCAATTGCTCGGTCACTCGCTGTTGCTTCTCCGCAGTAATGGACATCATCATCAAACCAAAACCGGTGAAAACCCCGACCATAATAACCACCAGTAGCATGCTGGCGGAACTGTCGTTAGCGTCATCAATAGAGGCGTCTTCGCTTTCTTCAATGGCAAAAGTGATCTCCGGTTTTTCGTCAATGACAGAACGCTCTTCAGGGGCTAAAGCCAACTGCTTAATACGCAAATCCTGCAATTGCTCCTGAAGCTTGCTACGCAGCTCCTGTTGCCAGGTTTGAGACTTTTTCACCCACACCCTTGCGGTTAACTCCGGCGTAATAACAATAAGTGTATCTAAGTCTTGCGGTAGCTGCGCTTTCCATTTCTCCACTTCCATGGTGCCGGCGCTGCGAAGGTTTAAATCTTTTGGTGCCTCAAATTCCCATGCCTGCGGCTTGCCTTGTTCGTAAAAAATAGCGCCTTGATATTCGTCGGACAGAACTTGGGTAATGGCACCCCAGCCAGCGCTTACGGCAAAAATCCCCACCAAAAGTGCCAATGACAGAAGCTCCTGTTTCCACTTAAAGAAACGCTTAAACTCCCACCATGAAATCGCTTTTAGCTGCTTTAAATACCCCGGGTTCGTCTGTTTCATGCCTGCGCCTCCCTGCTGGTTGTCTGACTGCTCACTTGCCGACGAATGGTATCCAGATATAAATCATGTAATCCGGGTTGAATCGGCGCAAAAGCTTTAATCGGTACCTGCTGTGCAAGCTGCGGCCACAACTGCTCAATTCTGGTGTCGGCACTAAAGGTTATTTCTACTTGTTGGTCATTTATTTTACGCATAGAGTCTATTTGCTCTGCTTCCTGCCAGTTTTCCAGCGCAAGCTGAGCATTGGTCGTTACCCGATAAACGGCCTTAGGTAAAAGCGTATCGCGTATTTCCTGTAAGCTACCCTGCGCTACCGCACGTCCTTTATCCATCAGCAACATGGTATCGGCTAAACGCTCAACCAGTTCCATTTGATGGGCACTTAATACCACGGTTTTCCCCCGCTCGCGCAGTTCATTCAATACTGATAGCACGTGCTCCTGGTTGACCGGATCTAATCCTGAAAAGGGCTCATCCAGAATCACCAGTTGTGGGTCATGCAGCAGTGTCGCAATTAGCTGCACTTTTTGCTGGTTGCCTTTAGACATTTGGCGCAATGGCTCGTCTTTACGGTCAGTCAGTTCAAACCGCTCCAGCCAGTTGTCAATATCGCCGCGTATGTCACTGAGCTTTAATCCGCGCAGGCTGGCAATATAGTTAAGGTTATCGAGAATGGAGCGATCCTGATACAAACCCCGGTCTTCCGGCAGATAAGCAAAATCGTGGTAGCTTAACTCAATACTGCTGCCGTTATTTTCGACCAGAATTTTGCCTTCATCAGGCTGGGTTAACCCGACCAGCATTCTCACTAATGAAGATTTACCGGCACCGTTAGGACCAAGCAGAGCCTGTATTTTACCGGGTTGAATATCCAGGGAAATGTCGTCAACCGCTGTTACGGTCCGGTAACGCTTAGAAACATTATTAACTGAAAGGCGCATGTTGTTTTTCTGTTATTGCTAAAGATACGCCCATATTAGAAATACAAAGGGCCCGTAACAAGTGTTACGAGCCCTTTAATTTGTTTCAAACTGTGACGTTACAGTTGCGGACCTGCCGCTACCAGCGCCTGACCGTTATCGGTATCGGTAAATTTCTCAAAGTTTGCGACAAAACGTTCGGCTAAGTCTTTCGCCCGAACATCCCATTCACCGGCATTTTCGTAAGTTTTACGTGGATCCAGAATGTTGCTGTCCTCAACACCCGACAGTTCGGTTGGCATTGCCAGATTAAAGTGAGGCAGTTGCACAAACTCAGCGTCTTCAATTGAGCCATCTAAAATAGCGTCGATGATTGCACGGGTCGCTTTAATCGAAATACGTTTACCCGTGCCGTTCCAGCCGGTATTGACCAGGTAAGCTTCTGCGCCAGCCGCTTCCATACGCTTCACTAATACTTCCGCATATTGGGTTGGATGCAAACTTAAAAAGGCCGCACCAAAACAGCTGGAGAAGGTTGGCGTTGGCTCGGTGACACCGCGCTCAGTACCCGCCAATTTAGCAGTAAATCCTGACAGGAAGTGATACTGCGCCTGCTCTTTAGTCAGCTTAGACACCGGAGGTAATACGCCAAAAGCATCCGCGGTTAAGAAAATGACCTTTTTCGCGTGGCCTGCCTTTGATACCGGCTTTACAATGTTTTCAATGTGGTGGATTGGATACGACACACGCGTATTTTCAGTTTTTGAGTTGTCGTCAAAGTCGACCCTGGCATTGTTATCAATTGCCACATTTTCTAACAAGGCATCACGGCGAATGGCGTTGTAAATGTCGGGTTCAGCTTCTTCGGACAGGTTAATGGTTTTTGCGTAGCAACCGCCTTCAAAGTTGAACACACCATCGTCGTCCCAACCATGTTCGTCGTCACCAATTAGGGCGCGTTTAGGGTCGGTAGACAAGGTTGTTTTACCGGTACCTGACAAGCCGAAGAAAATAGCGACGTCGCCTTCTTTGCCGACGTTAGCTGAGCAATGCATGGAAGCAATGCCTTTTAGCGGCAGAAAGTAGTTCATCATTGAGAACATACCCTTTTTCATTTCGCCGCCGTACCAGGTGCCGCCAATTAATTGAATTTTTTCAGTTAAGTTAAACGCCACAAAGTTTTCGGAATTCAGTTGCTGTTCCTGCCAGTCAGGATTGATGCATTTAGCACCATTCATAACCACAAAGTCTGGCTCAAAGGTTTCCAGCTCTTCTTCGCCTGGGCGAATAAACATATTTTTTACGAAATGTGCCTGCCATGCCACTTCGGTAATAAATCGAACGGCAAGGCGCGTGTCTTCGTTAGCACCGCAATAAGTGTCGACCACAAACAAGCGCTTTTTAGAAAGCTGTTCTGTGACTAAGCCTTTCAGTTCGTTCCAGGTTTCAGTCGATAATGGTTTGTTGTCGTTTTTGCCCTGATCAGCCCACCAGACGGTATCGCGGGTTGTGTCATCGCGAACAATGTATTTGTCTTTGGGGGAACGTCCGGTAAAAATTCCGGTATCGACAGCGACTGCGCCAAGGTCCGTTACCGTTCCTTTTTCATAACCTTGCAGGTCATCGCGAGTTTCCTCTTCAAACAGCAGGTCGTAGGACGGATTGTGGACTACTTCTTCGACATCGGTGATGCCGTAGCGGCTCAGATCCAGATTAGGCATGACGTAAGGCTCCTGAAATTACGGTCTTGTTCGTTATCGTTAACAAGTAGCAACACCGCGCGAAACATCCTATTTTACGGTTTGGTTACTGGCTAATTTTCAGGCCGCGAATGTTAGCTTGATTTCGCTAAAAAAGATAGAGCAAAATTTTGTCAGTCCGTTAGAATGCCTGCCTGACTTTTGGCAAGCAGCAGTGAGTATTTGAACAATTATGCGTGATTCCTTTCACAGCCGAATTGGCTTTATATTAGCAGCAGCAGGCTCGGCCGTTGGGCTGGGTAATATTTGGGGCTTTCCCACTCAGGTTGCAAACCACGGTGGCGGTGCTTTCTTGCTGGTGTACCTTTGCGTCATATTTATACTTGCTATTCCTGCGCTTTACAGTGAAATGCTGATTGGTCACAGTGCCCAGGCAAACCCGGTGCGCTCCTTAACGCAGCTGTCTGAAGGTCGTGCCCGCCCTATAGGTCGCTTAATGGGCTACCTGAATGTGCTGGGCTCTTGCTTAATGCTGAGCTTTTACCATGTGGTTGCCGGCTGGATGCTGGTTCACGCTCTGGGCTTTCTGGCCCGGGGCTTTGGCATTGAAACGGCTGCCGAATTCTTGCTTAATAGCTCGCTAACCCGCGATTTAATCTTTACCGTGGTATTTTTACTGGCTACGGCCTATGTCGTTTTTCAGGGAGTAGAGAAAGGGATAGAACGCTGGTCTAAGCGGCTGATGCCAACCTTAGTTGTTTTACTGGTAGCGCTGATTGTTTACATGCTGACCCTGCCCGGCGCCGACGACGGACTTAAAAAGTACTTAATACCCGACTTTAGCTTAATGACCGATACCAGCATTTTAGTCGCGGCAATGGGCCAGGCGTTTTTCTCGCTGTCGATTGGTTTGGGCGGCATGATGATTTACGGTTCCTACCTGAAACCCGGTGCTAATCTGGGGCGTTTGAGTTTATCGGTTGCAGCGCTGGATACCTTTATTGCCTTTTTAGCCGGCCTGCTGATTATTCCTGCTTTATACGCAGGCATTCACCTGGGTGTTAATGTCGGTGAGGGCTCTCAGCTCATTGGCGAGGGCCAGCTCATTTTTGCCGTATTGCCGGAGCTGTTTAACAGCATGGGTGTTACCGGCCCGTTTGTGGCTTTCGCGTTCTTTATACTGCTGAGTATTGCCGCACTCACCTCAACCATTGCTCAGGCAGAAGTGCCGGTATCCTACTGCATAGAGGAACGTAAACTGAATCGCCCGCTAGCAACCGCTTTATCATTGAGCGTTATTGCAACCTTTTCGCTGCTGCTGATTCTTTTCTTTGAGCCTTTGTTTGGCTGGGTGGTCACTGCGGTTACACAGTTCCAGTTGCCGTTATCGGGACTGTTCTATTTGCTGGTAGTTGGCTGGTTATGGCACCGCAGCAACCACTTAAAAGTCATTGCTGCGGGCAGTATCGGACTTACTTTATTACGTTGGCACATTCGCTATTTATGCCCGGTATTAATGAGCATCGTGTTTTATCACGTTGCTTTTAGTTAAGCCTGGGTTAGCTTTTACCCGAACGCTTGCCTAAAATTTTCTGTTCCAGTGCTGACGCCACCCGGGCGTCAGTAAAGCCACTGACGTCACCACTGTGCAGCGCCACTTCTTTCACCAGCGACGATGAAATAAACGAATTTTCTTCCGCTGGTGTCAGAAACACACTTTCTATATTTGGGTCTAATCGACGATTCATATTAGCCAGTTGGAATTCATATTCAAAGTCTGAAACTGCCCGTAGTCCACGAATCAAAACCGTTCCATCGTATTCATGCGCAAAGTCGACCAATAAGCCGGAAAAGCCAACCACAGTAACATTATTGAGCTTTTCAGTGACCTGCTGCGCTAACCGTACGCGCTCTTCCAGACTGAATAATGGTTTTTTGCTGGGACTTTCCGCTATACCCACCACAATTTCATTAAACAGAGTTGAAGCACGCTCAATTAAGTCGGCGTGGCCGTTGGTAATAGGATCAAAAGTTCCCGGATAAATTGCTCGGCGATGCATAGACTCTCCTGGGCCGTTATTCTTGAGCTTTTTATTTCATTAATTTCAATACCGTAAAGAGTACACGCAAGTGCACACCAAACAAAAGCCCGATATTCAAATTAAGGATGCGAGTTACGACTAACATCAGTAAACTAAAGGGTAACTTACGTTTTCAAATAGTGGAGTAAAATATGAGCTCAGCCTTTTATCAGCAAATGGCCGACCAACTGGCCGAAACGAAAGCCGAAGGCCTGTACAAAAAAGAACGTATTATCAGTTCCGACCAAAGCGCTGAAATTACCGTGAACGACCGCAAGGTACTCAACTTCTGCGCCAACAACTACTTAGGGCTGGCAAACCATCCTGATTTAATTAAAGCTGCAAAACAAGGGCTGGACGAACATGGTTTCGGTACCGCATCGGTACGCTTTATTTGTGGCACGCAGGATATTCATAAAACGCTGGAACAAAAGCTCAGCGAGTTTTTAGGCACGGAAGACACCATTTTGTATTCTTCGTGCTTTGACGCCAACGGCGGTTTATTTGAAACCTTAATGGGTCCGGAAGACGCCATTATCAGTGACGAGCTCAACCACGCCAGCATCATAGACGGTATTCGTTTAAGCAAAGCTAAGCGCTACCGTTATAAAAACAACAACTTAGAAGATTTAGAAGCGCAGTTAAAACAAGCTGACGCAGACGGCGCTCGCCACAAGTTAATCGCCACCGACGGCGTATTCTCCATGGACGGCGTTATTGCAGACTTAAAAGGCATTTGCGACTTAGCTGATAAATACAACGCGCTGGTCATGATGGACGACTGCCACGCAACCGGCTTCTTAGGCAAAAGTGGTAAAGGCACACACGAGTATTGTGATGTACTGGGTCGTGTCGACATTATTACCGGTACTTTGGGTAAAGCCCTGGGCGGCGCCTCCGGTGGCTATACTTCCGGCAAAAAAGAAGTTATTGACTGGTTACGCCAGCGTTCACGCCCGTACTTATTCTCTAACTCTGTGGCACCGACCATTGTACAGGCGTCTATCCGCGTACTGGAAATGCTGGCCGAGGGCGATAAATTACGCAACCAACTGTGGGAAAACGCCAGTTATTTCCGTGAGCAAATGACGAACGCAGGCTTTACCTTAAGCGGTGCCGATCATGCTATTATTCCGGTCATGGTTGGCGATGCGAAACTGGCCTCAGAGATGTCGGACCGCCTGTTAGAAGAAGATATTTATGTGATTGGCTTCTCTTTCCCTGTCGTTCCTAAGGGCAAAGCCCGCATCCGCACGCAGATGTCTGCGGCACACACACGCGAACAACTGGACCGCACCATTGAAGCCTTTACCCGCATTGGTAAAGAGCTGGGTGTGATTTAAGGAGTAAAGAATGAAAGCATTGGCTAAATTGCACTCAAAACCCGGCATTTGGATGACCGACGTTGAAAAGCCTGAGTGCGGCTATAACGACATACTGATTAAAATAAAAAAAACCGCCATTTGCGGTACTGATGTTCACATTTACAAATGGGACGACTGGTCACAAAAAACCATTCCGGTGCCGATGGTGGTAGGCCACGAATACGTGGGTGAAGTTGCCGCTATAGGTGACGGTGTTCGCGGCTTTGAAATTGGTGACCGGGTCTCCGGCGAAGGTCATATTACCTGCGGGCACTGTCGTAACTGCCGTGCCGGCCGTCGTCACTTGTGCCGCAACACCTACGGCGTAGGCGTTAACCGCCCGGGCGCTTTTGCAGAATACTTAGCACTACCGGCAGAAAATGCCTTTAAATTACCGGATGATGTGACCGACGAAATGGCCTCCATTTTTGACCCCTTTGGTAATGCTGTTCACACCGCTTTAGCTTTTGATCTGGTCGGTGAAGACGTGCTTATTACTGGCGCAGGCCCAATTGGTATTATGGCAGCGGCGGTCGCCCGTCACGTTGGCGCGCGCCATGTCGTCATAACCGACGTAAACGAATACCGCCTCGACTTAGCCCGCAAAATGGGCGTAACCCGTGCGGTTGATGTCAGCAAAGAAAACCTGTCTGACGTAATGACTGAGCTTGATATGAAAGAAGGTTTCGACGTTGGTCTGGAAATGTCTGGTGTTCCTTCAGCTTTCTCACAAATGCTGGAAGCTATGAACCACGGCGGCAACGTGGCTATGCTGGGTATTCCGCCGGAAAACATCGCTATTGACTGGAATCAGGTAATTTTCAAAGGGCTGGTCATTAAGGGCATTTATGGCCGTGAAATGTTTGAAACCTGGTACAAAATGGCCAGTTTGCTACAGTCAGGCCTGGATATTTCTCCAATTTTGACGCACGAAATGCCCATTGATGATTTTGAGAAAGGTTTTGAAACCATGGTTTCAGGCCAGTCAGGCAAAATCATACTGAACTGGGATTAACCAAAAAATGAGCAATTATCAACTGATGAAATTACCCACTGCTGTTGAGCACTGGCAAAATGGTGATGCGGTATTTGTTGATATTCGTGACCCGCAGTCTTTTGCTGCGGGGCATATTCCGGGTTCTCAACGTCTGGATAACAACAATTTGCCGCAGTTCCTGAACTCGGTTCAGAAAAATCAGAAAGTGGTTGTGGTTTGCTATCATGGAATTAGCAGTCAAGGTGCTGCCGATTACATTGCAAGTCAGGGGTTTACTGAGGTACACAGCATGGATGGCGGCTATACGGCCTGGTCTATGTCGTTTCCCGAACACACGTTGTCTGAAGACACAGAAAAGGAGTAACCCATGCGACGATTGCTCAGCAGCCGCGATTCCGACTGGATGCGTAAGCTTTATCAGTATTTACGCCAGCAAGGTATGCCAGTCAGCGTTACTGAACGCGGTGAGCAATTGGAGTTATGGTTATACCAGAGCAGCTATGAAGCCGCTGCTAAAACACTGATTCAACAGTTTAAAGATAACCCGGAGTTAGTCGCTGGGCCAGCACAAGAGAGGCCTGCCGCAACATCACATTCAACCCCTTTGTCTTTGAATTTACTGAAACAAAGTGGTTGGTTAACTCGCATTGTTGCGGTACTGACAGTGCTGGTATTTATGGCTGTTCAGGTGTCCCCCGAAACCATTCTGAATACGCTGAAAATTAGCCGCTACTTTGCCGCCCTGCCTTATGATCAACCCTGGCGCTTCATTACCCCTGTACTCATGCATTTTACGGCACTGCACCTGATATTTAACCTGTTTTGGTGGTGGTATCTGGGAGGGCGTATTGAACGTTCTCTGGGCACATCCTGGCTACTGGCACTACTGTTATTCTGCGGTATTACAGCAAATGTTATCCAGTATCTGTTTAACGGACCAAACTTTGGCGGTCTCTCAGGCGTGGTTTACGGTTTGCTCGGCTTTTGCTGGCTATACAGTTTTAATCGGCCGACCCCGCTCTATCTGCCACAGGGGCTGATTATTTTCATGTTGCTATGGCTGGTGGTTGGCTACACCGACATGCTGTGGGTCAATGTCGCTAATGAAGCCCACCTGGCAGGGTTACTTTCGGGCTGCCTTGCAGGCGTTGTCGTGCGCTGGCTAAATCCAAAGATACGACAACTTCACTGATAAAGATATTTAGTAAAAATAACATCGCGGATAACCGGGTTGCCAGTTTCCTGCTTCATCAATTCTTTGGCTCTTTCCACACACTTTAGGCGCAACTGATCGCGTCCGGTCATGGTTCTTACCTGCCGCTCGGTTGCCGTACTTAAAATTGAAACAAAGGCATTCCGCAACAAAGGCGCATGATGCTCTACCACACTAATGTAACTTGGATCCGGTACCATTACTTCAACAGCCACACGGATAAACCCGAGCCGATAGTCGTTACCCTCCTTCAGGTAATTAGTGGTGATGTCCGGCTCAAAACCATAGTAAGCAACGTCTTGTGCTGATGCGGCCGACACACTGCTAAACCACAGAAAAATACTCGCCAATACTGTTATCAGAAGTTTCATAGCCCACCCGGCCCAATTGCTGTTCAATTAAGTTCTCTCTGCTATCATAGCGACAGAGCTTAATAACGCCAATACAAATGATAACAGAGTTTTACCCGACCCCGGTTTTTCCCGTAAGCGAGACGCTGTGCTGGGTGCCGCCAAAACAACTTGCATTAACACCTGAGCAGGCCGACTGGCTGCTTTACGAGGGCTCTCTTACCCAACGCCTGAAACAAGTAGGTCAGCAATTTTCTGTTAAATTACTTGGCCAACAACAACTTGCTCCTCACGCAGAAGAGAGCGAACGACTCAAACACCATGGTCCGGTCGTGATTCGTGAAGTTCTACTATGCTGTAATGAAGTGCCCTGGGTTTTTGCCCGCAGCCTGTTTTTACCCAGTGCAGAAAGCTCAGGCACACTGAATTTACAGAAGCTGGGAAATGAGTCTTTGGGTGAGTCGTTGTTCGCGTGCAAAGATTTGTACTGCGGTCCTATTGAAGTTGCCACAGTGAATTCGGCGCATTCAGTCGCGCAGTTAAACCATCAGTGGTTTGATCAAAAACGACCATTGCTGGGCCGCCGACGAATGTTTTCAACCAGCGGCGAGCAACTGTTGGTCAGCGAAATATTTCTGGAGCCATCGTCGCTTTATCGTTAATTATTATAAAAGGAGTTACCATGCAAAGGTTAGCCGCTTTTTGGCAGTTAATGCGGGCCGACAAGCCCATTGGCACTTACTTGCTTGCCTGGCCAACTATCTGGGCGTTAATGATAGCAGGCGAAGGAGAGCCGCCACTGCGCATTGTGGTTATATTTTTGCTGGGTACCTTTATCATGCGCTCCGCCGGTTGTGTGATTAACGATTTCGCCGATCGAAACTTTGATGGTCATGTCCGCCGTACTAGTCAGCGGCCTATTCCGGCAGGGAAAATATCGGCCACAGAAGCAATCATCGGCTTTATTGCTTTGCTGTTAATTGCTTTTGCGCTGGTTATGCAGTTGAATACACAAACCGTGATGCTGAGCTTTTTGGCCGTTGGTGTCGCTGCGCTTTATCCGTTTTGTAAACGCTGGACCCATTTACCACAAATAGTGTTGGGTATCGCTTTTAGCTTCGGCATATTAATGGCCTTTACAGCACTGGCGTCTGAACAGTGGCTTATTGCCGGGTCGCTGTTTGTCGCTAATGTTATCTGGACCGTAGCCTACGATACCGAATACGCAATGGCTGACCGGGAGGATGATTTGCAATTAGGCCTTCAGAGCACCGCCATTTTATTTGGTCACTTTGACCGCCTGATCATAGGTATTTTACAGACAGTCACTTTAGCCTTGCTGGCGTGGGTACTTTATCTTATCGGCGCTGAATTCAAGGTTTGGCTGGCTCTGGTCGGTGTTTTCGGGTTATTTGCCTATCAGCATTGGTTGATACGCGAAAGAGAGCCCGGAAAGTGCTTCCGGGCGTTTCTGCATAATCACTACATTGGCATGGTTTTCGCCGTTGGCCTGGCCTTGCACTACTGGTTCTGATTACTTTTGCGTTTCTTCATTCTGGGCTGGAGCCGACTTGTCTTCAGCGGACTCTTTCAGTTGCTGAACAAACTGCTGCACTGACTGACGAATGGTTTGCAGTACCGGCCCGTCGATGAGCTCATCAACCTGATCGCTGAGCTCACCAACAGGTTGTGCGGCAATTTGCCGACCATCGTCGTTAATCTCGACAAAACCTTGCTGTTTTAAACTGGCAATGAGCGTCGACATCACTTTTTTATCGTAGAACTCCGGTGCGTCAATGCCATGAATTGAGCTTAAACGCTCAGCCAGGGTAATTGACTGCCTTTCCAGGTCGGCACGCATAATAGGCTGCGCCTGCTGCAGCAGCTCCAGCACAATACAGTAACGCTGCAAAGTTTCGCTGGCACTGTTAGCCAATAAGCGTAAGCGGAACCACTGCGCACTCTCGCGCTGTGCTATGGTGCAAATACCGTCTTCAAGCGTAATTAGATTTTGTCTGGCCAGCTCTTCTGCTAAGGCTTCCGTCCAGAGCGGTAAATCCTCAACGTCGTGGCTCAAATACAATTCAGCCTTTAAGGACGGATAAATTGCCTGTGTCCGCGCCGCAATTTCAGCCACACTGACTTTCTTCTTCGCCATAATAATGGAAGCGACAATACCCGGCACCACCATCATATGCAGAATATTATTGCGATAGTAGGTCATAGCGATAGCTGACATATGTTCCAGCGATACAACCTCACCCATAGTATCGCTGCTGACAGTAAACTTGTCGGTGCGCAACGCCTGTTGCCACAATTCCTCCGGAGTTTCTTCCGGGGTACTCGCCATGTTGCTGTAAGGAACTTCCCGCAAGACGCCCCGGTAAACATCCAACTGCGCCAATAGCTCTTCTTTCATTAACGCATGGTGTTCTGAGCTTAATAACGCCAGCGCGGTTAAATTAACACTATTAGCGGCAGCCGAATCGTTTATGCCCTGCATGACTTGCTCGGCTAAACCACTGACCACCGGATTTAACCATTTTGGACGCTCAGGTTCTTGCGCACCACGGGTGACAGACTCATGCCAATTAGGCGCGGCCTCGTCTAAATAATGTTTTAAATTTACCGGCTGACCAAATGTTACAAAGCCCTGACCAAAATTCCTGAGTTTGGCAACCGTTTTCAGAATCTGGAAAACCGATTCTTTTTCCTTATCTTTACCTTTAAGCTCCTTCAGGTAAGTAGCAACTTCCATAATGTGCTCGTAACCCAAATAGACCGGCACCAGCGATACCGGGCGTTGCTGGTCACGCAGCATGCCCTGCACTGTCATGGCCAACATACCGGTTTTAGGGGGTAATAAGCGTCCAGTTCTGGAACGTCCGCCCTCACTGAAATATTCTACCGGATAGCCTTTTTGAAACAGCCAGCACAAGTACTCACGAAATACCGCTGAATAAAGTTTGTTACCACGGAAGCTACGGCGAATAAAAAACGCGCCGCCACGACGGAAAATACCACCAATAGGGAAAAAGTTAAGGTTCACGCCTGCGGCAATGTGCGGCGGAACCAGACCTTCTTTATAAATGACATAGCTCAGCAGCAGATAATCCATGTGGCTGCGATGACAGGGCACATAAATAACTTCGTGGCCTTGCTGCGCCAATTGGCGAATAGTATCGCCGCCTTTTACATGAATGCCGTTATAAATTCGATTCCACATCCAGGTCATAAAGCGATCCAGCACCCGAATAAGCGTTGATTTATAATTCGCCGCTATTTCGTCAATATAAGACAAAGCGCGCTTACGGGCTGCTTCCTCACTAATCTTTTTACTTTTCGCTTCATCGCGTACTGCTTTTTTTAATGCCGGTGTATTAATTAACGCCGACATAAGTTCTTTTCTCTGGCTCAGTTTAGGCCCGGCCACCGCGTGCCGCATACGGACAAAATGAACCCGCGCTACTCGAGCCAGCTTATGCGCTATACGCATGTCAGTGCCGTGCTCGCGCGCCATAGTACCGAGGCTGACAGCACGCGAAAAACGCAGCAACACTTGTCGCCCGGAAAACATCACCAGCCAGAACTTGCGAAATTGCCCCGGATTATCCAGGTCACCAGTCATGGTATTACCGGCATGGGCCTCTTGCCCTGCCTGACGCCCCCAGAAAACGCCGGCCGGTATCAGTTGGACATCCAGCTCAGGCTTGTCTTTATGCAAGGTTAGCAACTGATGGAAATCTGAAACCGTCTGTTCCGAGACATCATTAGCCAATTCCTCAAGATACATAATTCGGCTATAGGATTTTCCATTTACCGCCAGGGGTTCAACGGGGTCCGGCAAGCCGCGTTTTAGCGCTGCCCGCTGTAAAATCGATAAATCCGCTTTCGAAGTCGAACGCATAACATAAACAACGGGTTTGCCGACTGTTGCCGAGTGTTCTTCTTCTGTACCGTCCCAAATTTCCTGAAAGCGCGTTAACCAGCGCAATGGATATTTAAAGATTGGGAAAAAACGGCTTATTCCTTTCATAAAGAGACCTCTGTTTTAAACAGCTTTACAGGATACCAACTTCGCTTAAAAATGTCGTTCAAGAAATCACTTGCGAAATGAATTTACCTGTATATACTCACAGTATCACTGTACAAATAAACAGGTACATTATGCGCCCGTTAACACCCAGACAATCTGAAATTCTTGAGCTTATTAAAGATAACCTGCACGCCACTGGCATGCCGCCTACGCGAGCCGAAATTGCCCATAAGCTTGGGTTCCGTTCAGCAAACTCTGCAGAAGAACACCTTAAAGCATTAGCCCGTAAAGGCGTTATTGAAATACTTCCCGGTATGTCGCGCGGCATCCGCCTTATCGGCGATGATTACGATATCGCCGAAGGTCTCCCTTTAATAGGGCAAGTTGCAGCGGGTGAGCCTTTATTAGCCGAACAGCATGTTGAAGGCCACTACAAAGTGGATGAATCTTTATTTCATCCTGCCGCCAGCTTTTTGCTTAACGTTAACGGCATGAGCATGAAAAATATTGGAATTTTAGACGGCGACTTACTTGCTGTACACAAAACAGAGCAGGCTCGTAACGGGCAAATAGTCGTTGCTCGCGTTGAAGACGAAGTCACTGTAAAGCGTTTTGAACAACGTGGAAAAACTGTTTTGCTTCATCCCGAAAATGAAGAATTCTCGACCATTACTGTCAACCTCGCCGACCAGGTTTTTGCGATTGAAGGACTGGCGGTAGGTGTGATCAGAAACGGAGCGACCTTATGAAAACTCAATACCAAAGCAAATTACATCACCCGGGTTTGTGGACTGCCGAAAATGCAGCACCATCGTTCCGGTTAAAGGCGCAAAATACTCAAAACGCGATTGATGTCGATAGCCTCTCTCCCGTTGTACAACAGGCTTTGCAGCAAAAGCCAAGTCAATGGGTAACGGTTATTGGCGGTGACAAAAATATGATTCAAGAACTTATTGCTTGTGGCGTTGCGGAATCTCAGATTCGCTGGTTAAGAAACAACTCAGCAGAGCGCTGCGAATGGGCGCTGGAACAGGCTTTGCTAGCAGGAACCAGTAGTATGGTTATCGGTTATCTCGACTCCGTTTCCAACCGAACCTGGCAGCGTGCCCGAATGGCCAGTAAATTAAGTGAAACACAATATTTTCTGTTTGATAAAAACACGCTGACATCCCACCTGCATTAATCCCACCTTGTTTGCGTGTTTTATCCCCCAAGGCTGCTTTTGCAGCCTTTTTTTAACAGATTAGTCTATTTTTTACTCATTTGTTGGATTTGATCTGGATTTTTGGTTGTAAATTCGTTACTAAAGGCATTACCCAATAATAAAAATAATATAATAACGACAACTACAACAAAGAGTCAGTAGAAAAAGTGATTTCTGGGGAGAAGCGGTTCTTTTTTCTACTTACCTCTTTGTTCTTCTAATTCAGGCTAGCAAAACTTGCTTTGCGGTCTCATTGAAGAATAAGAGGAGAAGCCACGTGAAAATGAAGCCTTTGTGGGTACTATTAACGCTAACGAGCCTACCGGCTGCAGCTCAGTCGCGTCTCAATATGACCCAGGGTGTCACAGAAATAAGCAACCAAGTGTACGACCTCCACATGATCATTTTTTATATCTGTTGTGTCATTGGTGTGATCGTATTTGGTCTCATGTTTATTTCGATAATACGGCACCGAAAGTCGAAAAATCCGAATCCTGCAAATTTCCACGAGAACGTCAAAGTTGAAATTGCCTGGACTATTGTTCCTCTGCTGATTCTTGCAGGTATGGCTGTACCGGCAACGACCACCTTGATTGCTATGGAAGACACCTCCGATGCCGATGTGACGGTTCAGGTGACCGGTTCACAATGGAAATGGCACTACAAATACTTTGAAAACGACGTTGAATATTACAGCCGTTTAGCCACGCAACGAGAACAAATCAATAATAAATTTGAGAAAGAAGAAAACTACTTGCTGGAAGTCGACCGGCCTCTGGTTATACCAACCGATAAAAAAGTACGCTTCCTGGTCACTTCAGATGACGTTATCCACAGTTGGTGGGTGCCGGACTTTGCCATTAAAAAAGACGCCAACCCCGGCTTTATCAATGAAATATGGACTAAGGTAGACGAGCCAGGCATCTATCGTGGGCAGTGCGCGGAACTTTGCGGTAAAGATCACGGTTTCATGCCTATCGTTGTTATCGCGAAAGAACCGGCTGAATACCAAAAATGGATTACCGAGAAAGAAGCAGAGCAACAGGCCGCGCAGGAGCGTGAGCAAGAGTTGCTTGCCATGGAAATGTCAAAAGACGAACTTATGGATCTCGGTGAAAAAGTTTACAACAGCACCTGTGCCGCTTGTCACCAGGCTAATGGGCAAGGCGTTAACGGCGTATTCCCGGCTCTTGCAGGGTCTGGCGTTGCCGCTGATTCTGAAGCCCAACATGAACACATCGACATTGTCGTTAACGGCGTTACCGGAACCGCTATGCAAGCGTTTGGAAGCCAGCTGTCAATGCGCGAATTAGCCGCGGTTATCACCTATGAGCGTAATGCCTGGGGTAACGATACCGGAGACCTGATTCAGGCCGCCGATATTAACGAAGTCATGAACCAATAAGGAGGCGGTGATGAGCACTGCAGTGGAAGATACCCATCACGACACACACCACGATCATAAGCCGTACGGTATTGGTCGCTGGCTGTTTACAACTAACCACAAAGACATTGGTTCAATGTACTTATGGTTAAGCTTTACCATGTTTTTAGTGGGCGGTGCCATGGCAATGGTTATCCGCGCTGAGCTTTTCCAACCGGGATTACAGCTGATAGAACCACAGTTTTTCAATCAAATGACCACTGTGCATGGCCTGGTTATGATTTTTGGTGCCGTTATGCCCGCTTTTACCGGCCTGGCTAACTGGATGATCCCCATGATGATCGGTGCCCCTGATATGGCGTTGCCGCGTATGAATAACTGGAGCTTCTGGATTTTACCCTTTGCTTTTCTCATTTTGTTGGGCTCTTTGTTTATGGAAGGCGGTGGGCCGGCATTCGGCTGGACAGCCTATGCCCCGCTTTCAACCACTTACAGCTCCGATTCAACCGCGCTGTTCGTGTTTTCAGTACACATTATGGGGATTTCATCCATCATGGGGGCTATTAATGTCATCGTCACTATTATGAACATGCGCGCCCCCGGCATGAGTTACATGAAAATGCCGCTATTTGCCTGGACATGGTTCATCACAGCTTTTCTGCTTATTGCGGTAATGCCTGTGCTAGCCGGAGCTGTCACCATGTTGCTGACGGACAAATATTTCGGCACCAGCTTCTTCGATGCAGCGGGCGGTGGCGACCCCGTTATGTACCAACATATATTTTGGTTCTTCGGTCACCCGGAAGTGTACATTATGATTCTGCCGTCCTTCGGTATTATTTCAGCCATTATTCCGGCTTTCGCACGAAAACCGCTGTTTGGTTACGCCTCCATGGTTTACGCCACAGCCGCCATAGCATTGCTCTCTTTCCTGGTATGGGCTCACCATATGTTTACTACGGGCATGCCAGTATTTGCTGAATTGTTCTTTATGTACTGTACGATGCTCATTGCGGTGCCAACCGGGGTTAAAATCTTTAACTGGGTGGCCACTATGTGGCGCGGTTCTATGACCTTTGAAACCCCCATGCTGTTCGCGCTAGCGTTTGTGATTCTGTTTACCATTGGCGGTTTCTCTGGCTTAATGCTGGCGATTATTCCCGCCGACTTCCAGTATCACGATACCTACTTTGTCGTAGCCCACTTCCATTATGTTCTGGTAACCGGTGCCATCTTCTCGATCATGGCAGCCGCTTATTACTGGCTACCTAAATGGACCGGTCACATGTACGACAGCACACTGGCGAAAACTCACTTCTGGACATCGCTTATTTCTGTAAACGTACTGTTCTTCCCAATGCACTTTGCGGGACTGGCCGGTATGCCGCGTCGTATTCCTGATTACGCGACGCAGTTTGCAGATATTAATCAGATAGCCAGTATTGGCGGTTTTGCCTTTGGCTTGTCACAACTGATTTTCCTTTGGGTTGTTATCAAGTGCGTTAAGGGCGGCGAAAAAGCGGCGGCTAAACCATGGGACGGAGCAGAAGGACTGGAATGGACAGTGCCCTCACCGGCGCCTTATCACACCTTCGAAAAACCGCCGAAAGTGGAGTAATGGCTTATGTCTGAGCAGCGTCCTGACAACAGCATTCTGGTTAAGCGACTGTTACTGACAGTCGCCGGGATGTTTGCCTTTGGCTTCGCGCTGGTACCACTTTACGATGTGTTTTGTGAAGTGACAGGCTTTAATGGCCGTACCAGCAACGAAGCCGCGGTTTATCAAGAGGTCGAAGTCGATGAATCGAGAACGGTAACGGTGCAGTTTATAACGCGCAATGCCAAAGGCATTCCGTGGAAATTTGAACCTTCAATCAAACAAGTAAAGGTTCACCCGGGCGAGGTCAAAGTGGTCAACTTTTTAGCGGACAACCCCACCTCATCCAATATGATTGCTCAGGCTATTCCATCGGTAGCGCCGGCTGAAGCCTCTCTTTACTTAAATAAAGTAGAATGTTTTTGCTTCAACCAACAACCGTTAGCCGCAGGCGCTGATACAGAAATGCCCATGCAGTTTTATCTGGACCCGGATATTCCGGATCATATTACGACATTTACCCTGTCATACACGCTGTACGATATGACAGCCAATACGTCGGCTGAAGCAATTGCTCAGCTGTTAAAAACAGAATAAGGAAACGACGTTATGGCAGAACAACAAAGTTACTATGTTCCTGCTTCCAGCCCATGGCCTATTGTCGGTGCGGTTGGGCTCGGCCTGATAGCCTGGGGTGCGGCGCACGCCATTATCGATATGAGCAAAGAGCAGGATGGTTACGGCAATACGGTGTTAATCGCGGGCTTAATTGTTATTGCGGTTATGATGTTTGGCTGGTTCCGTGACCAGATTAACGAGTCCATGAGCGGAAAATACAGTAGCCAGCTAGGCAACTCTTACAAGCAAGGTATGAGCTGGTTTATTTTTTCCGAAATAATGTTCTTTGCGGCTTTTTTTGGTGCCCTTTTCTACGCCCGGGTAATTGCCGTTCAATGGTTAGGTGGCGACAGTAACAATGCCATGACCAATGACGTTCTGTGGCCGGAATTTGTTGCTCAATGGCCGCTGGTGAAAACGCCTGGGGGCACTGAAACTCAGGCTATGGGCTGGTATGGTTTACCGGCTATTAATACCCTTATTTTATTGGTTAGTTCGGTTACCTGTCACTTTGCTCATACAGGGCTGGAACACGGCAAACGGAAACAACTGACAGCAATGCTGGGTATTACCATCATTCTGGGTTGTATCTTCCTCTACTTACAGGGTGCTGAGTATGTTCATGCTTACCAGGATCTAAACCTGACTCTTGATTCCGGTATTTACGGTAATACTTTCTATATGCTGACCGGATTCCACGGTATGCACGTCACCTTAGGAACGGTCATGTTGATTGTCATGTTCCTGCGGGTGTTAAAAGGTCACTTCACACCGAATAACCACTTCGCTTTTCAGGCGACCAGCTGGTATTGGCACTTTGTTGATGTAGTTTGGTTGTGCCTGTTCGTGGTGGTTTACATTCTGTAAGAAACGCCCCCCTTTAGTAGGGGCGTGGATTTAAAGGCAAAAAACCACTGACAGTCGCCGCTATCAGTATGACAAAGATAACGGCGGCTACTCCCACTCGCTTCCCCAGATAATGGGACATGGGTGGTTTGTCCGGGTCGTTCCGCAGCATATTGAACAATGCCCGGAACAGATTCACCACCATATAAACCAGTAGTAGTACAATAATGATTTTAAAAAAGACCAACATACGTTTTCCTCTTGTCGCTACCTTAGTCACTCTGCTGGCAATTGTGGTGTTGGTCAAGCTGGGTTTTTGGCAGCTTGAGCGCGCTGAGCAAAAGCGCAAGCTGTTTAACGATTACGAACAGCAGCAATTGAAAGGGGAAGCAACCGATCTGTCGCAGCTGGGGCCGGTATCGCCCGAATCCGCCCGCTTTCGTTACGTTAAAATGAACGGCGAGTTTGTTAAACAGCCGGTTTTTTTTCTCGATAATAAAATGACTAATGGAATTGTCGGTTATCAGGTTATTGCCTTGTTCCGTGCTGACGCCAGACCCGATAATTATATTCCGGTTAACATGGGTTGGTTACCCGCTCCGGCATCCAGGCAGGAACTCCCTGAAATAAGTATTACCGAGGGTCAGCATAGCCTGACCGGTTACCTGTACTTTCCTTCAAATAACAAATTCGTCAGTAACACCTACGAAACAGAGTTAGCAGAAAATCGAATACGGATACAAGAATTTCAGCCCAATGCAGTCGCTGAAAAACTCGATATTTCATTAACTGATTACACCTTTTTACTTGAGTCACCAGAAACCATAGGCTGGCAACGCGACTGGAAGCCTCAGGTAATGTCGCCGGTAAAACACCAGGGTTATGCCGTTCAATGGTTTTCGCTAGCCATTGCCTGCTTGGTAATTTTTGTATTTGCTGTTATAAAACTGAATAAACAACCAAAAAAAGAGGAGACCCGATGAGCTCCCTGAATCGCTCTCACCGTTCCATGATTATTGTTTTCCTTGCTTTTATCTTACCAGTACTGGCTGCGTGGCTTTTTTTATCGCAAAACTGGTATGAGGTGGGTACTAATAAAGGCACTCTATTGCAATCGCCTATCACTTTAAACACAGAAGCTAATCAACTTCCTGAGGGCTGGCAACTGGGCTATATAGCCCCACAAAACTGCGGGTCAACCTGTGAAAATACCTTATACGTTATGAATCAGGTGGATGTTGCTATTGGTAAAGACACCGATCGTCTGACACCGGTGGTTCTGCATCAAAGCGAGTCGATGCAGTCTGACTTTAATCATAGCGCGCCGCACATTACGCAAATGATCACACCGCAATTGATTGAACAACTTAGCGAACTTCCCGAAAACACCCTATTTATTGTCGACCCAATGCACAATGTCATGCTTTATTACCCAACTCACTCGGATAAAGAGAAAATGATAGCGGAAGGTAAAAACATACTGGCGGATCTTCGTAAACTGCTTAAGTTGTCCAGAATTGGGTAGGGAAATAGCATGCGTGTACTGGTAAAAATTAGTGTCTTTTTTGCTTTCGTTGTTATTGTTCTTGGCGCCTTTACTCGTCTTACGGAAGCGGGGCTGGGGTGTCCGGACTGGCCCGGTTGCTATGGGTTCCTGGGCGTTCCTTCACAAGCTGAGCACCTTCAACAAGCTGAGCTACGGTTCCCGGATGCTCCTGTGGAGCACACTAAAGCCTGGAACGAAATGGTGCACCGTTACTTTGCCGGTACCTTAGGTTTATTAATACTGGCCATTGCCATCATGGCCTGGGTGAAAAGCCGTCATTACAGCCATTACCCAACACCGGTTAAGTTACCCACATTGTTGCTTGGGCTGGTGATATTTCAGGCCGCGCTGGGAATGTGGACGGTCACCATGAATTTACAACCACTGATTGTGATGGGACATTTATTAGGCGGCTTTTCAGTAATATCTCTGCTTTATCTGCTCTCATTGCGGCTATCCTCGTTCCGGCTGGCCGGCGGTGACCCCGAATTAAGACACTATCGAGGTTTGGCTTTTTTTACCTTACTGGTTGTTATTGGACAAATTGCTTTAGGTGGCTGGGTCGCAGCCAATTACGCTGCGGTGGCCTGTACAGAGCTGCCCTTTTGCGAGGGCAACTGGACAGCTCAATTAGATTTGGCCGGTGCTTTTAGCGTACCCGAAGCCGACACTTATCAATATGGAGCACATGACTACAACGATCGCATGACCATGCATGTTATGCATCGAATAGGGGCTATTATCACCTTTTTAGTGGTTTGTGCTTTACTGTTTAAATGCTGGCGAAAAGCTAAGTCGCATTTTTTCCGCCGCTCATTAATTGTTATTGGCTTGTTATTGTCTTTGCAAATTTTGCTCGGTATTAGTAACGTAGTGTTTCAATTGCCGCTTTGGAATGCCGTAGCGCACAATGCTGTTGGAGCCTTGCTGCTGCTGTCTCTGGTTGGGTTGAATTACAACCTGTCCAGAAAAGCGTAGAGGAGTTGTTATTATGGAATCCGTTGCCACAAAAAATATAACAAAAACGCGCAACGCTCATTGGCGGCACTACCTGGAGCTGACTAAACCCCGTGTTGTCGCCCTGCTGTTGCTGACCGCAGTGGTTGGTATGTGTCTGGCCACCGAAGAGCTCGTATCGCTAAATGTTCTGGTGCCCGCTTTAATCGGCATTGGGTTAATGTCAGCCGCAGCTGCTGCTATTAATCATCTGGTTGATCGTCACATAGATGCCAAAATGGCTCGTACGCTCCGTCGCCCCTTGCCTCAGGGAAACTTGTCGCCAACCAAAGTGACAGTGTTTGCGGCCTCTATTGGCACTATTGGTTTCGTTACTTTATATGGCTGGGTTAACCCGTTAACCGCCTGGCTGACCTTTGCCAGTATGGTAGGGTATGCGGTTATCTACACAATGTTCCTGAAACGGGCAACCCCGCAGAACATCGTCATTGGTGGTTTAGCTGGAGCGGCTCCGCCACTTCTGGGCTGGACTGCGGTGACTAATGAAATTAACGCCCCCGCTATACTGCTGGTTATGATCGTTTTCACCTGGACGCCCCCCCATTTTTGGGCACTTGCGGTACACCGTGCGAAAGAATATGCGCGGGCAGAAGTTCCGATGTTACCGGTAACACATGGCATCGATTTCACCAAAACCTGTATTTTCTTATACACCATTTTGCTGACCGTGGTCTGCCTGATGCCTTTTTTAATCGGTATGACCGGCATGATCTATCTGGTGGGTGTGAGCGTGCTCAATGCCATTTTCCTGGCTTACGCCTGGAAACTAAAATACGCACCCAACAAGAAAACAGCTTTTAATATGTTTGCCTTTTCTATCTGGCATTTAATGTTGCTGTTTGTCATTTTATTGGTCGATCACTACGTCTGAATGGAGTAAGAAATGAGTCGTATCGTTACGCTGCTGGCTGCAGTTATTGCTCTTGTAGCCGGTTTTTCTGTTTATAATTTTTGGCCGGAAGAAAAACCGGACGCATTAATTTATGAACCGCCCCGGGCATTAAAGCCATTTACCTTAGAAAGTACAGCGCAAGGGGGTGTTGAAAACGATGCGCTCAAAGGCCAGTGGACCTTGCTCTTTACCGGCTATACCTTTTGTCCCGATATTTGCCCAACCACCCTATCTGACTTAAAAGGTATCGTGCCTGAGTTACAGGAAGAGGTATCCGAGCCGGTTAAAGTCTGGATGATTTCAGTGGACCCCAAGCGCGATGACATGGAACGCTTAACTCAGTATGTGAATTATTTTGGTGACAACTTTGTTGGTGTGCGGGCTGAACATAAAAACCTGTTTCCCTTTGTGCGAGACCTAGGTTTAATGTATTCCATTCCCGATGAAGATGAGGAAAATTATCTGGTTAACCACAGTGCGGCAATTATACTGGTCAACCCGAACGGTCATCGCAAAGCGATTTTTAATGCCGACTACCAGCGCGGTCAAATTCCGGTGGTCGACATGGAACAATTGGCAAAAGACTTTGCCATTATCGCCGATTAGTCAGGCCAGCGGCCTGACTCGTCGGGACGAATAAGCGCCACCGAATACCAATAATACCGAGATTCTGATGCGCTGGGCGCAGTACAGTTAATACGTGAGCGCCCAATATTAATATCCTGCTCTAAGGTCACACTAAACTGCGTTTTACTTTCCCATTTAGGTTTTAATACCGAACCACCCGCAAAGCATTGAAGCGCATCGGTGCGTATATCATCGAAAGTATCCACTTCTTCAAGCGTGATGCTAATAGTAGGCTTGGTATTATCATGCGCGACTAAAGGCTCTTGCGGTTGGTAAGCACTTACCGGCATTGCTTTTGAATTGAGCTTTGCCTTCAATGTATTCAGGTTAGCGTAAATACCCGATGCCGGGAAACGGGTAATCATCGTATCTTCGCTCCATTTAGACCAAGGCCCGGAGTGCTGAGCAAAAGCGAAGAAACCCCACTCATTCAACAGCTCCCGTAAGTCATTGTTGTATTCACCGTATGGATACGCAAAATACTTTTGCTGCTCGCCCAGGTTTTCATCAATGGCTTGCTGCGCAGTGACAACGTCATAACGCATGCGCTCCTGCCACTCTTCGTCGCTTTCGCCTTCCTGCTTACGAATAAGGTGTGCATGGGTCTGTCCATGGTTAGCAATGGTCGCGCCGTTCTTCTGAATCTCTTTAAGTTCTTCCCAGCCCATGTAGTGCCCGCTGTGCTTGCGCATTAATTCGGGGTTAACGAACACCGTGTAAGGCATTTCAAACTCTTTCAGAGCCGCTACAGCGTTTTCATAGACGTTCTGGTAGCCATCATCGAAGGTAATTACCACCGCTTTTTCGGGAAGTTCCCCGCCTTGCTCTATGGCATCGCGCGCGCTGGTAATATCAATGACATTAAAGTTATTGTCCTGCAAATACTGCAGGTGTTGGCGAAAAGTCTCCGGGTCGATGGAAGTCACTGCCGGGGTTGAACCGCTGACATGGTGATACTGCAAGACCACAACACTGTCAGCAGTGCCTGCCTGAGCTACTGGCGAACACCCCAACAACAAACCTGATGCAGCACTGACTGCTATTTTGTTCAACATCTTCACACTAACTCCTGATAAAGTATAAAAGCTGTCATTAACCGAATTCACTTAAGGAAAGTTATGCACAAGCTGTTTGGATTTTCGTTGTCCGATCACAGCCGCGTTTTCGCGATTGCTCTGCCAATGATTATTTCCAATATTGCTGCACCACTTCTCGGTCTGGTCGATACAGCCATCATAGGGCATTTGCCGAACGCTATCTACTTATCCGCCGTTGCCATAGGTGCCATGGTGGTCAGTTTTATTTATTTGCTGGCAGTGTTTTTGCGCATGGCCACAACCGGCTATATAGCCCAGTCTTATGGCGCCGACGACATAGATGCACAGCGCCAGCACTTTAATAACGGTATTCTTATTGCGCTCGGCTTAGGCGTCTTAATAGCTGTTGCCAGCCCCTGGATTAACGATTTAGCTATGTGGGTCGTAGCCCCCGGCACCGAGCTTGAAAGTTATGCCCGTGACTACATTGAAATACGCTTATGGTCGGCGCCGGCGTCACTGATGACCCTGGTCGCTTTGGGAGTATTGCTGGGCCGCCAGAACAGTCGCAAAGCCATGTTATTAGTGATTGTCACTAACGCCGTCAATGTGGTTATGGATGTGATACTGATTCTTGGTGTTGGCCTCAACGTAAAAGGCGCCGCCTGGGCTTCGTTAAGTGCCGAATGGGTAACTGCTATTATCGGTTTCTACTGGACAGCACGGGCTCTGGGCTGGCACTTAACGCACTGGCAGCTGAAGTTTCAACAAGTAAGACAGTTTTTAGGGGTTAACGGCAATATCTTTATACGCAGCCTGATACTGCAACTGTGTATGGCCACTATGACCGGCTATGCAACTCGTTATGGCAGTACCATGGTAGCGGTCAATGCCGTGTTAATGCAGTTTCTGATGCTGATATCGCTCGGGCTCGACGGCATTGCTTATTCTGTCGAAGCTCTGGCCGGCCAGGCCAAAGGTCAAAAGCGCTACGATAAAATCCGCTATTGGTGCAAAATTACCTTATTGTGGTCATCACTCTTTGCCGTTGTTTATGCGCTAGTTTTTGCATTAGCCGGTGGGGTTATTATTAGGCTTATCACCGATATTCCGGAAATTATCCGGGTTGCTGAAAACTACTTACCCTGGATAGTAGTATTGCCACTAATTGCCCACTGGAGCTACTGGTTTGACGGTGTATTCATTGGATTATCATTCAGTCGTGGTATGCGTAATACCATGATATTAAGCGCTTTGATTGGCTTCTTGCCTTTATGGTGGGTAGGATTGCCGCTGGAGAACCACGGGTTGTGGCTGGCTCTCAGCGGCTTTCTTCTAATGCGTGGTATTACCCAGGCATTTTGGCTCCGGTATTTTTCTGGAGCTGATTAACTGAAAATGACGATTAGTGGCTGTTGATCTTTGCTTTGTATTTTTCAATCAGCCCACATTGGTAGCCACATCATAGCGAAGGCTAAAGCCACCATCGAGTAATAATTCCTCTCGAGTTTCTCATATCTGGTCGCGATACTCCGATAATGCTTAATTCGGCCAAAAGCGTTCTCCACAAGATGACGATATTTATACAGACACCAGTCAATATCGTCATTGCCTGTCAAGCTATTGCTTTTTCTGAGAATAACAACATCTGCATTACGTTAACGAACAAAGCTTCTGAGTTTTTCGCTATCATAGCCTTTGTCGGCAATCATCGTTTCACTCGCGGGTGAGTTTAAAACCAGCGATTCTCCGTAAATAACATCGTGTTTTTGTCCGCACAAGATTTCGTAATACACCGGTAATCCGCCGCTGTCTACGACAAGGTGGATCTTGGTGGAATTACCACCCCGACTCTTACCGATTGATTAATCATGAGCCGTTACAGCGCCCGTACTCTGCTGATGAGCTCAGACAATACTGCCATCAATAAACAACCATTCGCTATCTGCCAGTTGGGACAGCGTACGAAAAAGACTGTGTAAAATTCCTTTCTTTGACCATAAATTGAAGCGACGATAAACGGCACTCCATTGACCAAAGTCGGACGGAAAATCTCTCCATGGGATCCCGGTTCACATCCAATAAAATACCCTCCACGGTTTTCTGTACTCTGGTTTGTTGTACGTGCGTCCGCTTCGATGGCGAGACACTCCCATGTTCCTTCATCCACCACATTCAAAGTTCTAAAGCGTTTACTGCAATACAACGTGTCATACATGAAATCCAACGCCCATTGATGATTTACCTGATCAAGCGCTTCCAGAATCCCGCCCGTGGCGACTTCTTCAATTCTGCATTGATGGCATCAATGACAGCAGGATCTGCTTTTCGCCAGTCTCACTCGGGGCGACAGAAGGTCGAACCGCCTATGTCAATAAACAGGCAAGCCTTTACGATACTCCACCCCGCACCAACCAATATGCTGAAGTACTTTCGTTTGTCTGCTGTCATCAACCCTTTTTTGCCATCAACTCCTTAATAGAATGATTTTCCAGACTTACATCGGCATACATCTTCTTGAGCTTGGCATTTTCATCTTCAAGCTCTTTCAGCCGTTTAACGTCAGAGGCCCCCATTCCACCGTATTTCGATTTTCAGTTGTAGTAGGTTGCGTTGCTGATACTGTGCTGACAGCACCCATCTTCAACCTTCATACCCGCATCGACTTCTCTTAACACAGCGATGATCTGCGATTCAGTAAAACGTGATTTTTTCATTGTCGTCTCCTGCATTAATCATTGCAGAAAACTCCAATTAAGTCTGTCTCAGTTTAGGCGAAGTGGACACATCCTAAACAGCATAGTAAGTGCAAAACATTCAACAGGTCTCTACTCAGCGAAAATTCGTTTTACTTATCCTTCGGATATCTATTTGATTGTTATAGTGGCAGTCAATTAAATGTTGACAACATGCTGGCTAGACAATACGATTCAAATGATAATAATTCTTATTTATTGCATAGATTGTCTTACATAAGGAAATAGATGAAACGCTTAGCTTCCGTTCTTTTGCTTGTAATCTTATTAGCGTCATTCATATCCCCAGCAAAGTCTTCTCAAGTGGGTTGGTTGCTCAAAGTTAACCCTAAAGAAACCGTAGGCCTTGTTCTAGAGCATTTAGCAGAAGATGCCTTCCTCTGGCATCAAGATATTGAACTTACCGGGTATTATTTGTCTGCATTCCCTAAAGTATTTGAAACAGGACTAAGACTGATTCTAACGTCCACTGGTCGTCTAAGTTATCGCTATTTAGGCTCATACTGGCATGAAAACGCTTGCTTGCATATTGATGCTTATCCAACAGACGCTTATGAATACCGTTTTAATGACCAATGCGACTGAAAATGGAAATTTTAATGAGTAAAAAAGTATCAATTATACTGATAACCATAGCTTCCTTTGCGGGCCTCTACCTGTTCACTAATATAGGATCGGAACACTCGGCCGAAAATGAGGATACGAACGCGGCGACAGAGGGTATAAATAGCAGCATTTCAAGCCAGCAAAGAGCAGGGCAAAAAGTGACCACCCGTTCGATGGTAAAAGGAGAGCAAAAATCGGCTCCTAAAGCCGTTAAACAAGAGATATTGGACGAATTCTCCACTTACCCCCCTCAACAAATAGCGGTAGAGTTATTTACTGATGTTCGAGTAAAAGGTAATAGTACAGCGTTACTGCTAGAGCTCATTCAAAAAGGCATCATTGGTGTTAACGAGTCACTGAAAGCTGGTGCTACTCACTATACGCCTTTATATGTAGCGTTAGCATCCGGAAATGACTTAACTGAGGCGGAGCTGCAACAGTTTTTCGATCTCGGTGCATTTGCTGGGGCATCAAAACCATGGTTGAGAGCGATGCCTGCGTTACACAGTAAGAAAACATTGCAATTATGGGCAGAACATTCAGGGGTTGGTCCTGAACATTATGACAATCTACTTCTGTATGCATTGATTAGAGGCAACCCTACGCTCGACGCGTTTATTCGGGAGAAAATACCGCATGAGGCGGATACTTCACACCACAACGATGAAGTAGTTGTTGCGGCGTACACTACAGTTGTGCAGGAAGTCAATGCTGACTTGATGGCCCGTATTTTAAACAGTGATAACCCACATAAAAAAGCAAATCTAATGAGCTATAAATCGCGATTACAACGACGGCTCGGGCAAATAGAGGTATTGATTAAACAAGATAGCCTGACTCCCGAGCAAAAAACAGAAATTAAAACTTCGCGTGAACAATATCAACGACTTATAGCTCAAGTGACTGAACGGATAGATACGCTTTAAATCATCGCCGTGATCGACCCTTTTTGGGATCCATCGACAATGAATATTAAGCAACTTTCCAAGATCAGTGCTATAAAAATAAAATCAGCTCTGCTTGCGGAGCTTAACCTACCTAATCGCTTTCATTGATTAAGGGACTAATTAATGTGTGAATTAATGGTAATTTTATCCTAGAGGCTGTTGATCTTTGGTTATTAATTGTTCAGCAGTACATTGGCAGCCAGTTCATCATGAACGCTGAGGCGACGGTACTGCTATAATTTCGAGCCAGCTTATCGTATTGCGTTGATATCGCACGATACTTTTTAATCTTCATAAAAGCGTTTTCAACAAGATGTCTATATCGATACAGACACCCGTCCATATCAGCGTTGCCTAATTGGTTATTTACTTTACGTGGAATATTGGCATCTGCTCCGCTTTCTTTTATATAATCTCTTAGAGACTCACTGTCGTAGCCTTTATCCGCACAGATGAGGCAAGCTTGAGGTGCATGGGCTATCAGGCTCTCGGCATGTACGATGTCATTTACCTGACCACCACAGCTCAAAATAAACAGGAAGCCCTCCGCTATCTACTGCCAAATGAATTTTCGTTGAGTTACCTGCCCGGCTCTTCCCGATAGACTCATTCATCTTACCTGCTGCACCAGTGCTATCCTGATATGCTTTAATTATACTGCCATCAATAAACAGAGATTCCGGATCGCCGTCCGACGCTAAGTTTTCAAATAATTTTTGCATAAGCCTTTTTGGGACCATAAATTAAATCGCCTGAATATCGTATTCCAAAGACCAAATTCCGAAGGTAAGTCTCGCCACTGTATACCGGTACGCATGCGATAGAGTATGCCTTCCAGCGTTTTTCGGTGCTCGTGCTTGTTGGAAACCCGTCCACTATCCTTTAATCGTTGTTTTAGGATTTCCCACGCTTCATTTGTTAACATCATTCTTGGCATAACAACGTTCCGGTTAGTTATTTTTGACGAAACAATTATACCTTGTTGCTATGCCGATTATTTATTAGACAACGATCAACAGCCTCTAGGAGAAACGGATGTTCTTGAGTGCGATTAGGTTAAAAATTAACAACTGTTTTCTGATTACTACGGTGATCTGCACCCCAAAGAACACGTTACAGAGATGTGATAAATTCTAATAGAGCTTTGCGTTCGCTATCGCTGAGTTCAAATGGAGTTAGTAAGTCCGTTGTCTGTGGGTAATGTTGGTTCGCGGATAAATTTTCCGGTCGGCGAGGACGAGCGCCTCCGTGTTCGTACATACGAACGACCCCTTCCAGCTGAGTAAATAAGCCATTATGCATCCATGGTTTACTCTTTAGTAAATGGCGCAACGATGGCGTGCGAAACGAGCCCATGTCTATATTGCGGCCCGTTACCTCAAAGCGGCCTAAATCTTCAAACTTACGTCCGAAATAATGCAGCCCTGTATTGTGAAATCGCTGATCCGAGAGAAGTGGTCCGTTATGACATTTCACGCAGCCTGCTTTAGTACGGAATAGGTGCAACCCCACTAATTGTTGATCAGACAGGCTGGCTCTTGCTTGCTTCCAGTCTCTTGAAGCGACTGCCAATAAAAAGCGATCCAACGGCTGCGTTGTGGGGTCATCCATGAGTGTGCGTTGGAACTCTGCTAAAGCCTTTGCCAACAGCGACCAATCAACGGAATCTGGTGTATCCTTAAACGGAATAAGAAGTGGCTGATAGTCATCGCTCTTACCGACCATTGTCACGATGATATTGGTTTCATGTGCCATTTCGACTGGGTCTCTTACGGGCATGGCCGCTTGTTCTTCTAGCGATGATGCGCGGCCATCCCAAAAAAAGGTTTTCCATAAATGTGTGTTGATTAATCCGGGCGCATTTCGCCGACCTTGCTGCTGATGCACTCCAATTGATACTTGGCGTGGGTCTGCGAATGCATTTTCTGAAAGATGACAGGAGGCACAGCTTACTTTGCCTGTGGTCGATAAGCGCGGGTCGTGGAATAGCTTCTCGCCAAGCTTGATTAAGTTATCGTTTAGTTGTGCGCGTAACGAAACTGGATCCGGGAGTGGCGCCAGATCGGCAGTTGCTTCTTCGGGCCGTTTAGGCCAAGCTGCTTGAGGCTGTAAATAACTTTTCCACAGCGCCTCAATGCGTTGTTGCTCGATGCTCTTGGCAGGTTGCGCGTGACAGATCATGCAACCAAAGATTGCCGCCCCCCATACCAAGGATTGAAGTAAACACTTTACCATGTGTACTCAACTCCGACCCAAAAACTCCTTCCCGTCTCGAGGCCTTGCTGATTATCTGCCACGGTATAGGTACGCTGACCTAACAGGTTATCTATCTCTAAATTTAACTCAAGTGCCTGGTTAAAAGCTTGTAATCGGTACTGCAAATTAGCACTTAATAACGTACGAGCAGGGCGCTTAGTATCCTGATACACAGGGTATGCCAACTCTAGGTCATCACACTGCGTGCATAGGGTGTCTAGCTCGGCAAAATACCATTGCCCAGTATTGACCGCACTGGTGTACTTACCTTGATAACTGACGTTTAGACTCGTCTTAACATCCTCAGTCCATTGGCTGTGAATCGATAAGTTAGCGCTTAATGGCCGACTGAAATCATCATTAAGACGCCCCAGGTCATCCAAGCTGATTAGCTTAAAACGATTATTGGTATTTTCAGACGATACATAAGCAACAATCTCGTCCTCCGGCACAGCATCTACATTACTATCGTAAGAGCTACTTGAGGTTAAATTTTCGCTATGGCTTGTATGGAACCAAAACTCATGTTGCCTCCAACGATACTGGTATGACAGTGTTAAGCGTTGGTATTCTCCGCTGCCTGCATTTGTGGTGGTAATATAAGTGATCCCATCATCAGCGCGGGTACTACCTCGAGCGAGCTGATCGTATTGCCAGCGCTTAACGCCTTTGATTGAAAATACGCCACCGAATAAACGTTGTTTAACCGCTAGGCTGAACTCATCGTTATAGGGTGTACTAACATCGTTAAATGAGTAACGAAAACGCTCGGCCTGTGCAGAGGTTTGCCAGTTGCCCACCACACCTTGTTCTAGTGGTCGGAACTGTGTCAGGTAAGGCCGGCGAGCTTCACGTAGTTTATAAGTAATTAAACTTGCTGCATAATAGCGGTTCAAACCAGCTATCAGTCGCGTATTACTAAATGGACGATAACCTAATTGCAGTCGCGGCGCGATATCGATGTTGGTCAAAAAGTCGTTGTAGTCTGCTCGCAACCCAAGCCGCATATCCCAATCTTGCCAGTGCAGTTGGTCGTCTACAAAAGCGCTGTATTCCTGCATTTGAACGTCAATGTTTTCGATAGGGTAGACTCGGCGATAACGGAAAAACTGACCGCGTTGATTGAGATTTTCTTGATAGGCTTTTAAATGTTCGGGATTAGATAAGTCGATGCTGCCACCCAACTGTTCAGCGAGTTGTTCGAGCGGGATCTCATATTGCTGTTCAACGCAGTCCAGCGTTTGTTTATCACAATTGAAGTTCGCATCTCTAAAGGGGGAGTTATAAACCACGGAAGTGTTCGGGCGCAGACGCTCAATATTAAGTAGGTTAGCGCTAATACCTAACGAGATATCGTGGCTGGCAGCAATAAAGTCAAAGGTATCTCGGGTCAAAGTGAGACTGGCGCTTGTATCCTGTTGTATTTTGTTTAGGTCGCCATAGCCCCCCTCAATACTGAGGGCCTGATTACCGACAAAGGTTCCCCAGTCTTTACCCGGAGCGCGAAACCACGGGCGGTATACGTTGGGCGCCTGGCGACTGTTGTCACTATTTGAATAACCGACTTGTAAATCACCCAGCCAATTTTGCCACTGTTTGTGCACGTTCACGCTTGTTAGGTATCCACCACCCTCTTGGCTATACCGAGAGTCTTTAACATCGGTGAGTACGTACTCACCCTCATACGGAGAATAACTGGCGCTGAGTGATAGTTCATCGAATATCGCGAACTCGGCAGGTGTGTAGCTGTATTTTATCAAAGTAGATAGTGATTCACGTTCAGTTTCGATAGGCTCGAACAAAGACACCTCACCAATTGTTGACGTGGTTTGATTAAATGATGCGTAGAATGAGTGCTCCTCATTTATCGGCATTGCCACACTCAAACCAAGCGTTTGCTTAGCAAAATTAGGCAACTCGACATCCTCTTTGGTTTCTGCTTGTTGCTCTAATTCTTCATTTGATAAGGCACCGCGGAAATCGTAATAAGTATATTCGTTCCAACTGCTTAACGAACGGCGGTAACTGAGCTTGATCTGCGGTTGTTGTAATTGATTAAGTGATCGGGATTCAACATCGACAACACCGCCATTAAAGCCGCCGTAGGAAGCCGGGATATTGCTATCAAACACCGTAACTTGCTGCACTAGCTCGCTATTGATAAATAGGTTTTGTGGATGGCCCTGGACGTCATTAACGGACGAGGGCGAGCGATAAGCGGCATTGGGGTCTATTCGGGAATTATTGCTTAACCCGTCATAGTAGAACCCGGTTTGCCATGGCTGAGCGCCCGATATTGATATCAATTGAGTGCGGATTTCTTTTTGCCTGTCGGCATTGAGGGCATTCTCAGAGAATTGTATGCCGGGTAAGAAAGTGAGCATATCGGTGATGTTGCCATTGCCTTGGCTACGAAAATCTAAAAAGTCGCGGCTTAAATCGTAACGTCCGCTCAGTGCCAAGGTTTCGGGAAACCAGCGGTAGCCGACTACTTCTATACGCTCATCCACCGCCTCGGCTTTTTCATCCTTTTCCTCTGTTAAGCTCTGTTGATTGGCGATGGCCGCAGGTGCGGCCATGATACAGATAAGACTTAAGGTCAGCTTTTTACTACCTAGCATGCTAACCCTCCTATTGTGGAGTTAATGGTTCAGGGTCTTCGGCATCGTTAATGCCGTCATTATCAGCATCTTCGTCAGCAAGAATTCCACTATCATTTATGGCGTCGCTGCTTGCTTTCTCTGCATAAAAGTTGGCAAGGCCATCATGATCGGTATCGACAGTTGCGATGATACTAGCAGGGAAGTCATCCTGAAGGGCTTGATACTGACTGATGAGTGCAAGCAAGATTTCGACTTCGGCAGCACCAAAGCTATCAAGCTGGGCGAGCTGGTCGCTCTTTGCGTATTGGCGATTCGCGGCGAGGGCGGCAATGACATCTTCTGCCGAACTTACTTGCGCGCTTGCTGGTAATGTATTGAATCGACTCACTAGCTCATCACTCAGCTTAGTTATATCGCTACTCAGTTGTTGATAAATACTCGCAAAATTGTTGAGGTTTGGATGACTCCGTAACTGTTCGGTAATCGATTGACGTTCAAACACGCTTCCGTCATCACCGTTGATTGTTTGCACCTGCTTCAGCACTGTCGCCAGTTGGTTGGTATTGCCTTCATCACGTATTGGGTATTGAGGGCCTTCAGCATTGGTCCAGCGCGCTACGACTGGATGCAGAACATCTAGGGAACGAGAAAAGTCACTTGCAGATGCGTAGGCTCTTGCGATGCGCAGACTCAATTGATCAAAATCTTCAGCCTGTTCATCATCTGTTAAGTCGAGCTCTGAAAGGTAAGTTGTGGCGCTTTGCAGCGTGCTGAGTTGATTGTCAGTCGCTCCAATAAACTGATACAAATCGGCCAGGTCGGTATAAGCTGCAACCTGATCGGCACGGGTTACGAGTACCCCATCAGGTTGGCTAAAGCCTTTTTCAGTCATGGTTTCGCAGGCCGATACGATGGTGTTATTGAGTGTCTCAGCATCGACTTCGCTTAACGTCAGTGCATTGGCATATTGCAGATATTTTAGGCAACCTCGAGTACTGAGCGTATAAAGCCGCGAGTTTTCTTCGGCTAAATAGGCATCGGTCTGCATTAGATTAATACCTTCAATTAACATCGCTTTAGCTGCTTGCTGATAATTAAGCTGAGCAAGAATACCTCCGGTATAGGGTACATTTGCGATGCGCCCAGAGAATGCTTCCTGGCGATCACGTAGATCATCGGGATAGGTTTGTTCTATGATTTCGATAGCTTGCGCAATGCTGTCAGCACTCTCATTGTTGTTGATGATTAACGCTAATGCTTCGGCTTCAGCAGCAGCATCTTGCGCGCGATTTTTACTCCAGCTTTCATCTGGAATAAGTGCTATGGGTAAGTTTTCTAGCTCTGGGTATAACAGCGCAAAGTAGCGTGCGCTTTCGACAAGAGGATAATCGTATTCCTGTAACGAGAACGCAGCGTTCGGTTTGGCTGAGTAACTGTATTGAGGATCATAGTCAGCGTTGGTATAGTAGGATAAAGTCCACGCTAACATGTCTTTAGCGGCTTCGAATTCGCCCAACATAAAGAAGTACTCGATTGCTAAGCTACCGTAAAGAGGGGCAAGTTGATACTTCATTTTACCTTCAAACTCACCAGAACTCTCTTCTTGATAACCTGTTTGACGCACGCTTGAAGATACGTTTGCAGCTGCGTTGAACGCCGCATCAAAATTGGCTTGGGTTCGGTTTTCAAAATAACGCTCCAGTAAAGAGTCTGCGTTATTGCGATAACTGGTAACTAAAAATCCAAACTCAGTGCTGTAGGGTTTGTCAATGCCGCCTAATTGATCGACAAGGGTGTCCATAAAACTTGTAACCTGGGCAACACCTTCACTATCTTTGGCATCATTAAAATCGTTGATCAGCCCTAAAAGGAATTGGCTATCGTCCGGACGTAGGTTATTCAGGCCGTTGTCAGCAATGTAGCTACGTTGTTGCTCAAAGCTACTGACTCGGTGCTCGTGTGCTTGCGAGGATTTACCAAAACGGTCGTACGTACGCGCTAATTCTTTGAAAGCCTCAGCTTTCCCCTGTTGTGACGTAATGTGTTGCTGGATGATTTCATCACTACGCTCGTTAAGATTTGCGGTTAAGTAGCCATTAGCAAGTGCGATGAATGATGGTTGCGCGGTTACTTCATCACTCACATTTTGTAGACGTTGCTCCGCCGCTTTTAAGTGAGAATGTTGTGAGCGGTAGTAATAGGCTGCTTTTTCCGTATTACTGCTGTACGCCGGTATGAGGTCAATGGTGATATCAACCTTTGTCGTGCCATCATCAGCGCTCAAAACAAAGTTTTCGGCGGGAAGTGAGAGGTCTTCAAGAGTATAAGTAAAGATACCGTCATTTCCCAGCGCAACAGTGCCTTTATTAGGTTGTGTTTTTACATTAACACTGACCTTATCACCATCAATGTCACTGATAGCGAGCTCACCTTCGTAGGTGGAGCTATCAATGATGCTGATCCGAGAGCTATTAACGGTAGGAGCGTCGTTGACTGGCGTCACAGTAAATTCAAATTTGTAGCGTGTATTGTCAGCTTCAACTGTCGCTGTATCTGCGCCATTAAAGTCTTGAGCAGGCGTGTAGGTCACAGTTTGGTCTGACACACTTAAGCTGCCATTACTCGCATCGTTGATGACAATAGCTGTGCTGTTGAATAAGACTTCACTCTGCCATTGGCTATCTTCTGCTAAGTTGGCGCTGACTTTTTCTGTAGCTATACCGTTATCACTGTTGCTTCCACCACAGGCGGTAAGTAGTAAAATACTGCTCGTGAGTAACGAGTACTTAAAAGTTCGCATTATTATTTCTCCACTAATTATGTCGATCAGATAATAATGCGAACTATTTCTATTTTCAAGTAAGTGTTTTAAGGTTCCCTTCTTTTACAATGATTAAAAAACGCCGGGCTCTGCCTCAGTCTTTATGCACCAAACGAGTTGCTAAGTTATGTTTTGACAGGCAGATCCCCCCCCTGTAGTGATAATAATTCTTATTAATATATGCTGAAAATTAGGTTGCTTTTGTCGCTCCTAAAAACTTTGTTGGGAGTATGAAGTTACTTATTGGTTTGGCCAGTATTGTTAACTATTTCCATACAAGTGGCGCCAAGATGCTGAACTTACATTGTTTGACTTCTCTGCTGTTCCGGATTTCTTTCAAAGGGGTTTAAAATTAATGCTTTCATCAGCAGAATTATTAAATCTTATCTACGCTCGAGAGGTTATGCATTGGTAATCATGTGTTTGGATGTGAATCTTATGAATAAAAAAATCGTGCTTGTTATTGCTTTGATAGTGATTGCTATAGGTATTTATCAGCTTAAAGCAGTCGATGCAGAGAACAATATTCGTTCAGAATCGATAAAGGCAAAAAATAACAATGCGTCCAAATCTGTTATAACCAAGCCAACACTCATAAGTTGGACATTAAGAAATAATCGGCACCAGACCCGGCGCCAAACGCCCGGTTTTCCTGTCTCTGTCCGGGTGCGCCCGTTTAGCGTATCGGGATAGATAATCCATTGCCCAGCACCATGTTTGTTTTAAATCAGCATGTTATCGTAAAAGCGTTCAGGACACGCGGATTGCTCGTCGTCTTTGCCCGAACAGCATAAAATCCACCCGCCGCACCAATTTCTCGCAAATACGACAGTTTGAAGTACCCTCTGTCTGCCAAAAATAGTTGGTTTTTCAACGTCTCTGCGTTCGGCAGGTAATCGTATTCTGCCTGACTATCAGCGCTCACTGATACGGTGCCCGGCTGACTGCGCAACATATCCCAGGTGACATGGACTTCTATCGCGGCAGGGCTGATTGTCGTGAAACGACCTTTAAAAACATCTCGCAAACCATTGTGTACGGCGAAAGAGCTGCCGTCCTGAACAACAATTTGTTCAAACTGTGTCAAATTCACCTCAGTTCCCAACACTTGTTGCTGCCAGTTTGCCATCGCCATCCGGACTAATCGTTTCATCATGACGACAAACTCAGGTTTACTGAGTTGGTTGTGGAATGGCTTGTACTGCACGTCACAGAAGGTCAGACTGGTGAAATAACGATGTAAGTCACTGATGGAATCAACGGTTTTATCACCTAATGCGGTAACTAACGACATCACCAGCTCAAACGGCCTTACCACCCGCTTCCGGGTACAAAACCCACTGCTTTGGCCAATATCATTAATTTTAAATTCATTCAGGACTTTCGTTATCGTCGCAAGCTCGGTATTATTTTTAGGCATGTCTTCAAATTTGACTCATGTTGTTTGTTTGGCGATAAACATCTGATCAAATTTGGAGCATGCATTCAAGCTTTATTTCCTTAAGATCCTACCTATGAGCCAACACTAGAATCTAAAGAAGATGAAAATACGGGTATTGATTATAAGGAAGCTTCTGAAGCGGAATCTGTATTTCCTGGTTTGGTCGACAAGTATATGGCTTATATACCCCAAAAAATCGCCAAAAACCTGTTTACAGATGGTCGTATCCGCGGTGATAGTACGGAACTACTGTTAAAGTTGGTAGAAAACGGCACTATTGGAATCAATGAATCGCTTAGGAGGGGAGCGACTCACTACACTCCTATTTTTGCCGCTCTGGTTTCGGGTAGCGAATTAACAGAGAGCCAATTTAAAAAGTTCATCGATCTTGGCGCTAACGTCGATGCTTCATTTGTAGGACTCATGGCTATGGCAAAAATCACCAATGATAAGGTTTTAGAGCAATGGAAAATTGAGGCGGGTGTAGGCTCAGAACATTATGAAGATCTTTTGATGCAAGGCTTAATCAATGGCAATCCCAACCTTATCTCAATGGTAAGAAAGGAGATCCCTCAAGCGACTAACTCTTATCGGATTAACAAAAAAAACATTAATCAAGTTTTTGCACATGTTACCGGCGCAGTTGACCATGAGAATATTGCCAAGCTTTTAAAAAGTAACGACAAGCGAGCTAACTTAATAGGTTATAAAAATCGTTTAAAACGTAGGCGTGGTCAAATTGATGTGCTCGCCAGAGAAGGCGAGCTAAGTAAGGAACAACTTAGAAAATTGAGCGACTCTCGTGACCAATATGAAAATTTGATAAAAAAGTAAATCCTGAATTCAGATAATAACCGCAACACTCATGTAATGGGATAGGTCGGAAGGAGGTCAGCTACCAACATGTGATAGTCTTACTTTTCGACCAAAAAAAGTGAGTTCCAACATGAGTTATCGGCAGCTGACCGAGGGACAACGATACCAGATTTCTGCGTTGCTCTCAGAAGAATTTTCACAACGAGAGATTGCAAAAAAGCTGAACATCGCGCCCTCGACTGTTCATCGGGAGTTGCGGCGTAACAACAATTTGTGTGGGTCTTATGACCCTCAACTGGCTCAGGAGCGCACGTTAAAACGGCGTTCAAAGCCAAAGCCCAAACGGGTTTGCGAGAATACCCGAAACGCCGTAGAGCTTATGCTCGAGATGGACTGGAGCCCGGAGCAGATATTAGCTATCTGTAAACGCTTAGGTTATCCAGTCAGTCACGAGTGGATTTACAATTATTTCCTGGCTGATTTTTACGGCGGTGGTGGTTTATTTACTCACCTTCGCCATCGGTTAAGACGCTATAAAAAGCGCCTGCATAAGCAACGAGGTCGCATTTTAGGCCGTCGCTCGATACACGACCGCCCAGCAATTATTGATGACCGGACACGCTATGGCGACTGGGAAATCGATACCGTTATCGGTAAACGCGGAACCGGAGCTATCGTTACGCTTTTAGAGCGTAAAAGCCGTTTTTATCTGGTGAAAAAAGTCACAAGCAAACAGGCTGATGCCGTTGCTGAAGCAACTATAGAAATGCTGCAGCCCTTTAAAGCTCTGGTGCACAGCATTACGGCGGATAATGGCCTGGAATTCGCTGATCATGAGCGCATAGCAAAATCGCTGGATACCGACGTTTATTTTGCAGATCCGTATGCTTCGTATCAGCGCGGCGCGAACGAAAATGCGAACGGGTTATTGCGTCAATACGTGCCAAAAGGCACTGACTTACGCTCGGTAACCAACAAGCTGATGGCTAAATATCAGCAGCGCTTGAATTTACGTCCCAGGAAAACCCTGGGCTTTATTCAGCCAGACATAATTTTTAAAGAGCAATTGCAACAGGCTATGAGCGAGTGTTGCAGTTATTAGTTGAATCTAGGGCGTGTTGATCTTTCCTGTACATATTTTGTTCAGCAATACATCGGTAGCCACATCAATGAAAATGCCAGTGACACCATACTGGCATAATTTCTCGCTAACTTTTCATACCTGGTTGATATTGAACGATAATGTTTTATTCGTGCGAACGCATTTTCAACTAAATGCCTATATTTATACAGGCACCAATCGACACTGCATTTGTCTATATCCTGGCCATAATTACGTTTGGGTATGACTGAAGTCCCTCCTTTGACTTCAACATATTTCCTCAATGCGTCACTATCGTATCCTTTGTCGCCTACGAAAATGTTTACTTCCCTCAAATGGTCTACCAGACTTTGAGCCCGAGCTATGTCATTTCTCTGGCCTTCTGATAGTTCAAAATAAATAGGAAGGCCGCCACTATCCACGGCTAAATGAATTTTTGTAGAGTTACCACCTCGGCTCTTTCCAATGCACTCATTATCCACGGTAGCCGCTCCGGTACTATGCTGATGAGCTTTAACAATAGAGCCGTCAGCAAAGACCCAATCGTAATCAGATAGTTTTGCTAACTCATTGAATAACATATTTAATAAACCTTTCTTCGACCACAAATTGAACCGGCGATAAACCGCGCTCCAATCACCAAATTCCGATGGCAAGTCACGCCACGGAATTCCGGTTCTCAGCCGGAATAATATCCCTTCAAACGTCATTCTGTGTTCTGGTTTATTGTAAATGCGGCCTGTGCTCTTCATTACTTGAAGTAGCTTTTTCCACCGCTTATCAGTTAGCATTAGTCTCGGCATGGTATTGAGTTGTTAGTTTATTTTTGGCGAAACAAATTATAACTCTTTACCATGCCGCTCAAAAACTAATCACGAAAGATCAACACGCCTTAGGAATAAGATATTAGAAACACTGTAGGTCGAACGAATTCAAGCAGTGTTCAAGATTTGATTCGATTCGGCAGAGCCGTCGAATTTCCGAGTCAGACTTTCTGTCGAGAGCTATTTTAATTTTCTCAACCGTTAGTGGCTGTTGATCTTTTCTGTGCATTTTTCAATCAGTCCCTTTATTGTTTTTATTCACGATTAAACGATCCATCGCTATTTTCATTCAGCATAATAGTCGCTTGAGCACCTGGCAACCGCTGCTCAATAGCGTTAATTAGCGACGCAGGCCAATCTTTTTGCTTGGCTACCGGCAGCAGTTGGCGATGTGTTTCATTCACGCCGATATCGCCAGCTTCTATTGCCTTTAACCAAGCCGTTGGGGTTATTAACGGGTTATGACTGGACATCGCCGAGGCGAGTAAATCACGGTCTAAACTATCTATCACATCATAGCCTTGCGCGACTAATTGTAGAGCCAATGCCGGCCGTTGATAGGCTGCGGCTAAGGTTGCAGGTGAATACCCCATATCGTGCGCTGACGCCGCGGGATCTAGTTGTAATAAAATGGTCACCAACGATGGTGAACGCACTAAGGCAACTTCCAACGCTTTATCGTTAAAACGCACGCCATGATTACTCAACTGCTGATAAGCTCGCACATCGTTAACACCATTGGCGGCAAATAAGTAATGTAGTCCCATACTTTGATCCGCGAGTAGATTTGCGTCGCTACTGATTTGTCCTTGCTGTAGCTGGTTAATCACCGCTTGCCAACCTTGCTGCTTAAGCAGTTGACGTGCCGCGATATAATCATCCCATTGAGGTTGTTTGGCATGTTGTAAGTTCATATAGCGACGGCAGCGTCGCAGTAGCTTATCAGCAGTTATCAACGACGTTGTTTCTGTCAGTACCTTTGGCTGAGAGCGTAAATGCTGACAAGCATTGATGACAGCCATATCCCTATCCATATCTCGCTGTAGCACTAACTCGTCGATTCGCTCGATAGATGAATTTAGAGAGCTGTGATCCTTATCAAACTCCTGCTTAGCGGCTTCCCGATGGAGCTCGACAATCTTATTTATATCATCATTTGCGGACTGTACTTTTGATTTTTGATCTGAGAAGCCGAAGAATACTAGACTAGCAATTACCACTAAGATGATGACACTGAAACTGAAGTAAAAAAATTTTCGCATTTAAAAGTATTCACCCAAATAAAAGCTATCATCTGAAACGGTATGGACTATGAACGCACCATTATATATTTCAGTATCAGATAGAAAACAAACAGACTCATCGTTAGGAACGCTGGCATCCTCACATCTATAATCATAGTAGCACTCGATTCGGTCAACCAGCCTTGGTTCTGTAGCTGCAGCTATTTCAACTTCTGACCTAATTGATAACTCTGGGTAATGAGTTAAAGCAAAAGTCGCATCGCGCGAAGAATCACAAATCCGGAACGATGCGTTAGCAGTTGTATGTACAAATAAAATTAGTATTGGAAAAAAGGTTTTAACTTTTAGCATAGAGCCTCATTTACATGTAAGTGATAATAATTATCATTATTTATCTGTAAGTAGGATATGTCAACGACAGGAATGATCTTCGACACTCGATTCTAATAAGAGAATCCTGGGATTAGTGTAAAATCGTCAACTTGCCGCTAATTACTTTTCCCCCAATTGTTATAGTTAAACAAGTTCGGTATGTGCTACTTTCTTGAGTCAACAATTCGATGGAGATATCCAGCAATGAACATATTGACTGCTGTCTTTATAAATATCACCACCTCGTTGAAAATGCTTTTGTTATCATGTGGCTGATTGAAAAATGTATAGAAAAAATCAACAGCCCTTAGTAGTAAGAATGCTCACCCGGTTCATGATCGGTAATGTCACGCACGCCTTTCACTTCTTCCGGGAAACGCTCAAGCAATTCCTTTTCAATGCCGTTTTTCAGGGTTACGTCTATCATACTGCAACCGTTACAGCCGCCACCAAATTGCAGAATAGCAACGCCGTCATCGGTAATTTCCGAAATCATTACCTGCCCGCCATGGCTGGCCAGCTGTGGATTAATTTCAGCTTGTATAACGTATTCTACCCGTTCAATTAAGGGGGCGTCATCAGCCACTTTACGCGCTTTAGCATTAGGCGCTTTAAGGGTTAACTGAGACCCCATTTCCTGCTCTTCAAAATCAATGGCGGCGTCTTCTAAAAACGGTGCACTGCCGGAGTCCACCACCGCATCAAAACCGTTAAACGGCAAACGCTCATCATCAGGTTCAACTGAATCTGGCGGACAATAAGAAACACCACACTCTGCATTGGCCATACCCGGATTTACCACAAATACACGAATACACGTGCCATCGGGCTGGTCGGCTAATAGCTTTTTAAAGTGGGACTGCGCTGCTTCTGAAATACGAATCATAAATACTGACCTCACGGCTTATACCTGAGTAAATTACTAAGGTATAGTGTAACTGAGATACCCCTCAGTTTCTAGTCGTGTTGGTTATAGACAACTGCCCACGCATCGACCGCTTTAGCGCCTTTTTTGTAAAGCGCATCAGCCGCGGCCATCATAGTGGCGCCGGTGCTCAGTACATCGTCAACAACAGCTACGGTGTAACCCGTAAAGTCCCGAAGTGCTAATTGACTGCGCTGACTGTTCTCCCATCGCAATGACTGCGACGCCATATGTTGCATAGGTACAGACCGTATCTTACGCAACCCGCCAGTGATATACGGCACCTGTAGCACGACTGACAAATAACGAGCCAATAAGGCGGTTTGATGAAAACCCCGCCGGCGCCAGGCTTGTTCGGTCATCGGCACGGCAACAATACAGTCAGGCAATGCTTGATTCCGGTAGCATCGCAGTAAATGGGCCGCCAGTTGATTCGCCAATAACGGCGCTAATTCCGATTTATTGCGAAACTTAAATAAGGTCACCAAATGCTGTACCTGAGGCTCCCACCGCAATGCACCATACCAATAGCGACATCGACGCTGCTCTTCCGGTAGATGTTGGTCGATATCAGACAGATGCTGACAGCAACGCGGATACCAGCGCGGCAATGCTTCGTCGCAATAAGGACAGAGACTGTCGGCGCCAGCGCTTGAACAACCACAACTCCAGCACTGACCTAACTCAAAAGCATTGGCGAGACTGCGTAAAAACGCTAGCATAACACCTCTTAATCAAAAACTCGGAACAGGTAGTATAGTGAGCCTTTCGATAACGTGCTGTGGCACAGGAACACCTTTTGTTGTACTCCATGGCTGGGGCATGAATGCCAATATCTGGCAGCCGGTAGTGCCTGCATTAAGTGAGCATTTTCAACTGCACTGTATCGACTTACCCGGCTTTGGCGATTCAACCTGGTCATCAAAAAGCGACGTATCGCTGGAGAGCTTTGTTGAGCAAATTTTGCCGGCCCTGCCTCAGCAGTTTCATTTGCTGGGCTGGTCTTTAGGTGGACTGGTTGCAACACAGATTGCGCTTGCTTATCCCGAACGGGTTTTGTCATTGAGCACGGTCGCATCATCACCACATTTTGCAGAAAATGACAACTGGTCAGGGATTAAACCGGATATTCTGGAACAGTTTCAACAGCAACTGGACAGTAACTTTAAAAAGACCATAGAGCGTTTCTTAGCCATTCAGGCTATGGGCAGCGAGGATGCCCGCGAACAAGTCAAACAAGTGAAGCAGCTCATCTTCGCTAAACCATTGCCGAATTCAAAGGTTCTCAAAGCCGCCTTAACTATTTTACAAACTGCGGATCTACGCCAGCAACTACCAAGCATTGAGGTGCCCTTTAATCGCTTCTACGGCCGCCTGGACAGCCTGGTTCCGGAGCGCGCCATTGATGACATTTCCGATCTGGCGCCCAATTCGCAAGTGGTGGTATTCAACAAAAGTTCGCACGCCCCGTTTATTTCAGAACCGGAGCGTTTTGTCAGTGAGTTGCTAAGCGCCGTTAAGCATTAAACTAACGCTGGCACCGGGTGCAGTACACAGTGCTACGCTGGCCCAGTCTAATTTCTTTTAAACGCTGGCTACAAACCATACACATTTTGCCGCCTCGTCCATACACCTGAAGCTTTTGAGCAAAATACCCGGGGTTACCATCAACCTGAGTAAAATCTTTTAAGGTGGTTCCGCCCAGTTCTATTGCGCTTGCCAGGGTTTCTTTTATCAGCGGAACCAATTTCTGGTAGCGCGCTTTACTGATTTTACCCGCCGCCCGTTTAGGGTTAATTCCCGCCTTAAACAAAGCTTCGTTCGCGTAAATATTGCCGACACCCACCACCACTTTATTGTCCATAATAAACGTTTTTATCGATTGAGTTCGGCCACGGGAGCGGTTAAATAAATAATCCAGACTGAACGCATCAGTTAAAGGCTCAGGACCCAGTTGTTTCAGCAGTTCGTGTTCGGCAGCATCGCTGTCACTATAAAGCAAGGCACCAAAACGGCGCGGGTCATTGAGTCGCAGTGTCTGGCCGTTATCAAACTCAATATCAATATGGTCGTGTTTATAGTGAGTTGTCTCCGCCGGAACCACTCGCAGCTTACCCGACATGCCTAAATGCAATATCAGGCAGCCATTACCAGTCTGCAGTAACAAATATTTTGAGCGTCTGCTGACCGAACGCAGCACATGCCCTTCTAATTGATGCACCGTTTCCGGCACCGGCCAGCGCAGGCGCTTATCATGAACCTTGACCGCTTTAATTGTGCGGCCCTCAATGTGGGGAGAGATGCCTAAACGGCTCACTTCAACTTCGGGTAACTCCGGCATAACGTCAAACTTCCTTAATGGCCCAGTAACTGACTGGCGGTAAATTCCTTCACTCGAAAATTCTGCTGCTGATTTGGCAGGCGAATCATTAATTCGGGTTCAGCATAAAGCTCAACACGCGCTTCCTCGCCCCCGGCAAAACGAAAATAAATTTCCGTAATTAAGTTTGCCTCCGCTTTATCGGTTGGTTCCATGGTCAATGCTAACCAGTTCTCGGCAACACTTTGAGCCGCTTTTTCCGACAAGCGACAAGGTGCCTGACACTGCCACTGCTGCTCGTTCAGTACCAATTTAAGCTGATCAATTTGTATAAATCTCAGGTTACTGTCATTGGGAATAAGACCAATAACGTCAGCCGATACAGTCTCTTCAGCAACACGACTTTCGGCTTCTTCCTTAACCGGTGGAGCAACGTACCAGAACACCACCATTATAATTAAGATGACGTACACTAAAACGTTATTCCACGCCTTACGGGTCATACTCAGTCCAAATATTTTCCGTTTTTCATTCACTTTCATTGGCTTGCGCTCTTTGTGCTAACGTATCGAATAATTTTCTTGTTGCCTTGCTTCTTGTTACTGGAGACAGAATACCCTATATTCTCGCGCGACAACAAAATACAGAGCTTTATTGCGTTATGCCGCTATCTGACATTATCGACAAAGTTGCCGGGCACGGCTACTGCATTATCGATGATTTTCTGCAGCCAGAACGCGCGCAGGCTCTTTATCAATACGCTCAGCAATTACCCGCGCAATACTGGAACCTGGCTGGAATAGGCCGCCAACAAAACCAGACCATTAATACCATGGTTCGCAACGACCGTATTTACTGGCTGAATCAGGAAGAGCCGCGTCACAAAGACTACCTCGACATTATGGATGAATTACGAAACGAGTTTAACCGTGAGCTATTCCTTGGCTTGTTCGATTACGAATGTCATCTGGCGCATTACCCCAACGGCGCGTTTTATAAGAAGCATCTGGATGCCTTTAAAGGCCGCAGCAACCGCATGCTAACGACCGTGTTTTACCTGAACCCGGAATGGCAACAAGGAGATAGTGGGCAATTGGTCATTTATGGTGACAAAGGACAGGTTCTGGAAACGGTACTGCCCAAACAAGGACGTTTAGTGGTGTTTTTAAGCGACCGCTTTGTGCATGAAGTGCAACGCTCAGAGCGTGAACGCTTCAGTATTACCGGCTGGTTCCGCATCAACGCCAGTATTTCCGGCATTATTGACCCACCACGTTAGTCGCCTATGAGTCGTTAGACAATGGCTGTCTTTATACATTGAGCAATTCACAAGCCGGAGAAAGCATTTGTTATCACTTTGAAATTACAGATAGAAGTAAAACAACCGCCTTATTGGTAGGGCAATCAACGGGAACAGACGTCAACCTCAGTATTCTTGAGCATAACCCCAATGATACCTTTACTACCATCGGTATCTCCACCAATACCGGTAATCAGGATGAAGCGGTTATAGCGCTGACTGAACCCGGTCACTATTACTGGTTTATGGAAGTGATTGACTCAGATGGCTCAGCCTTTGATTTTGGTGCGACAGTTGTGACAAATCTGGATGAACATGAATTCAATGACACTGTCGCAACGTCAACAATATTACCGGATAAGCAGAATACAATTGTCGGTAATATGGATAGCATCAACGATGTCGATTACTATCAGTTTACAGCGGTGAGAGGCCAAAACTTATCAGTTGTTTTAACAGATGATCTTAGTAATGAATATTTCTTCGAAATTTATAACAGCGGATGGGTGCCACTTCCAGTTAACACTTATCAGTCTATAACAGGACTTCAGGCTAATCAGCAAATCAATTTACGCGTCACACCAAATACCTCTCTACCAGCGAACCCCGAAAATAATTATACTTTAACGGTAGCTTCCATAGTGGCATCTTTTGATCATATCATTTCTGGTGAAAGCAATGTGACGCGCGTTCCTTACTCAGCACAAAGTGACCCTTATCTTACCACGCAGGCCTATAATGAATTGAACTGGTCAGTGGTACTAAAAGATTCTACAGGCGCGCCAATTGAGGGGGCTGTAGCGATTTTTCGCTTTATTAAGGACTTAGCGGATGTTGAAAATACACTAACGAACTATGAGGTTGTATCTGATGAAAATGGAGAGATATCAGAACAAATAAACCTAACTTTCTGTAACCCTAATATTCCTTCTGTTCAGCACACCGAATACAGTTTCGGATATAAAAACGTATGGGGGTCGGATGTAGAAGTTGGTGCTTGGCGCTTAGAAATACCGACTAATAAAGGATTCGATGAAAACGGCAATCCCGACATAATAGGCGTGGGAGGAGAAAATGTTACTACGGTAACCTTTGGTCATATTTGCGATCAGGATCTTATATCCAGTAATCCGTCATAATGTTGCTTCGGGCCTCTTATGAGAGGCCCTTATTTAATCAAAGTTAATTTTTAGGGGCATGACGTCGTAACTGAGAAGATATATTGTCATTGAGCTCTAGCCAGCTAAAATCTTTCCCCCAAGTCTTCTGAAAGACTTCGTCACCTTGCGAGTTTTCGACCATCTCTTTTAAGTCAAAGACCTCAGAAAAATTATCTGCATTCACGTCGTACCTCGCCCAGCCTTTATATTCCGCATCAATATACTTTAAATAATTGGACTTAAAATCATTAGCTGCTGCGACAAATTCCTCATTACCATTCAACTTGGCTTCCAGAAAAGTTTTCTCATCGCCAGTGAGTGTGCCTGAAACTTCCAGCTCGCCGGATTGGTTGATAGAAATACCCCAATTTTTGTCCAATAAGGATGGTTGTTCGCCTACCAATTCAGACGCAATTGTACTGTATTGATTAAACATTTTTTCTACTGATTTAGGCACATTTCCGCCAGGCAAATACAAATGAGCAGTTGCCAACGACAGCTCTTTCATGTATCCATTTAAAGTATCTTCTACTGATTTAGTCAATTTATGAGAATCTGAGACTATATTCATCGGTCGACTGTAAATGGGAGATGCATCTTGGGCATCTTCTTTCTGATAAAAGTCCTCAGCCAACTGCTTTACCGCATTTTGAAGTGTGTCTTTACTATTTTCTGATTGAGTAACTTTGGCTGCTGAACTCGATACAACTTGAGACATGGCAGCAGTTTCAGTGGCACCGACTTTCATATCATTTTCCTTTTCTCGTACCTGTACTCGATGTTTATCGGCAGCTCTTTAATTTAACTTAATAGTTTGTTAATAAAAAGATCCTTAATCTAGGGTAGAAGACATAAAAAAACCCAGCCGAAGCTGGGTCTTTTTGTAAGCTCTGAAACCAATTACTTGATTTTAGCTTCTTTGAAGATCACGTGCTTACGAACCACTGGATCGAATTTTTTGATCTCCATTTTTTCTGGCATGGTGCGTTTGTTTTTGTCTGTGGTATAGAAATAACCTGTACCAGCAGATGACACTAAACGAATCTTATCGCGCATAATTTAGTTCCTTAAACCTTAACACCACGGCCGCGGAGATCCGCTAATACCGTATCGATACCGTTTTTATCAATGATACGCATACCTTTAGTAGAAATGCGTAACTTAACCCAACGCTTTTCGCTTTCTACCCAAAAGCGGTGCGATTGAAGGTTCGGCAGGAAGCGACGTCTCGTCGCATTGCGTGCGTGCGAGCGGTTGTTACCGACTACCGGACGCTTACCTGTAACTTGGCATAATTGTGACATGTTTCTACTCCAAAATTGCTGCAAGCTCGCCTGTCGCCCAACGTGACCTTGCCTATAAATCCGAGGGCGCATTTTATACAGCAAACTGCCCTTCTAATCAAGCTAATACGACGGAAATTTGATCATCATCGATCGTTCGGTGCGGATTTTACGTGATTTTTAATCAAACCGCCAGTGCAAAACTACAACAATCCGCGCTCTGCAAAAGAAATTGGATCGCCGGCGCCTATAACGAAATGATCCAGCAACGCGACATCAATTAAAGTCAGTGCCTTTTTCACCCGCTCAGTAACTCGCTGGTCAGCCTGACTGGGCTCTGCAACGCCCGATGGATGATTATGTGCGAGGATAACCGCAGCGGCATTATACTGCATAACCAGTTTAATTACCTCACGCGGATACACCGGCGCCGCGTTAATGGTTCCCTGAAACAATTCCTCATAACGTAACAGTCGGTGCTGGCTGTCCAGCAGCAGAAGAGCAAAGACTTCCCGCCCCTGATGACGCAGCTGCGCGGTTAAATAATCTTTCACCATGGATGGTTCAGTAAAGCCATCAGAACGCTCCAGCTGCCATTTTAGGTAGCGTCGTGACAACTCCATCACTACCTGAAGCTGATTAACCCGCGCTGGGCCAATACCTTTGCACAACAGAAGTTTTTCCGGTGTTGCGGTTAACAGCGCGCCGATACCTCCAAATTCGCTTAACAGGTAACGGGCAAAACTCACCACGTCCTGTTTCTGACTGCCACTGCCCATTAAAATAGCTAATAGTTCGGCATCGCTCAGGTAGCCTGCACCCTGACTTTGCAGTTTTTCTCGTGGTCGCTCCGAAACAGGCCATTCCTTGACGCTCATCGTTTTCTCCCTAAATCTCTGGCTAATTGTCTGGCTAATTCTGACACGAGAAGTATAACGACCATCTACCCTGTTAAAGGGTCTCATGTTATCTTTACAAGAATTAACACAGAGGGGTTCGCATGGCACAGTTGCAGAACAAACACATACTTTTAGGTATTACCGGTGGTATCGCTGCCTATAAGGCACCTGACCTGGTGCGCCGTTTGCGCGAGCAGGGCGCAGAAGTTCGTGTGGTGATGACCGACAGTGCCAAGGCGTTTGTAACCCCACTTAGCTTACAAGCGGTGTCGGGCTTTACGGTCAATGACGACTTACTTGATCCGACAGCAGAAGCCGCCATGGGCCATATTGAACTGGCACGATGGGCCGATCTCATTCTTATTGCGCCTGCAACCGCCAACACCATTGCGCGTATCGCTCACGGTTTTGCCGATGACTTGCTAAGTACGCTGGTTTTAGCCAGTAAAGCGCCACTTGCCATTGCTCCTGCAATGAATCAGCAAATGTGGGCAGCAGCCTCAGTACTGGCAAACATTGAGACTCTGCTAAGCCGCGGTGTTCAAATGATAGGCCCGGAAAGCGGCAAACAGGCCTGTGGCGATGTTGGTTACGGCCGCATGAGTGACCCTACCGAAATTGTTCAGACGTTAATTAAACAGGCACCTGAAACCCAGCAAAAATGGCAGGGTAAAACCTTCGTAATAACGGCGGGCCCAACGCGCGAGGCCATTGATCCGGTTCGCTACATCAGTAATCACAGCTCCGGAAAAATGGGTTATGCCCTGGCAGAAGCCGCAGCGCATGCCGGTGCTAACGTCATTTTAGTATCCGGCCCGACACAGCTACCAGCACCGGCCGGAGTTCAGCGAATAGACGTAGAATCCGCTGAACAAATGCTGGCTGCGGTGCAGCAACAACTACTAACTTGTGATGTGTTTATTGGCTGCGCTGCTGTATCCGACTATCGCATTGCTGAAGTGGCGACGCAAAAAATTAAAAAAGAAAAAAACGATCAGCCACCGCAGCTCAAACTGGTGCAAAACCCGGATATTGTGCAGCACGTTGCCAACGCTAAAAAACCACCCTTTACCGTGGGTTTCGCCGCTGAAACTGAAAATTTGAAAGCCAATGCGCTGCGCAAACTGGAACGGAAGCAGCTACAAATGATTGTTGCCAACGACGTCAGCCAGGCTGGGCTGGGTTTTAACAGCGACAGCAATAACGCTCTAATTTTGAGCAAGGACAGTGAGCAGTCACTTCCGACAATGAGCAAACGTGATATGGCTTTTGCCATTATTGATGCCATAGCCAAACGCTATTTTTGATAATACAGCTCCTGAAGTCAGGGCTGTAAAAAGAAAGTGAGAACTCCATGACGCAAGTCGAAGTAAAAATTTTAGATGACCGTATTGGCCAGTCTATTCCGCTTCCTGAATATGCCACCCAGGGCTCAGCCGGAATGGATTTGCGCGCGTGCCTGGATCGGCCATTGACCATTGAGCCGGGGCAAACACAGCTAATCGGCACAGGAATCGCTATGTATATTGGCGACCCTAACTACGCAGCCACCATTTTACCGCGCTCAGGTTTAGGTCATAAACACGGCCTGGTGCTGGGTAATCTAGTGGGACTTATTGACTCTGATTATCAGGGAGAACTTAAAGTTTCTTGCTGGAATCGCAGCGACAAAGCCTACACTATTGAACCCGGTGACCGCGTAGCACAACTGGTCATTCTGCCTGTTGTTCAGGCAAAGATGTCAATTGTAGATGAGTTTCACGAGAGTGATCGTGGCGAAGGTGGTTTTGGTCATTCTGGTCGTTCGTAATTCTGAACCTCCACAATTACGGCCTCTCAAATAAGGAAAGTTACTAGCATGGCAGAACAAAAACGTAACCGTCGTGAGGAAATATTACAGGCTTTAGCGGCAATGCTGGAAACCAGCCCAGGTCAGCGTATTACGACGGCCAAACTGGCGGCTAACTTAGGTGTTTCTGAAGCCGCTTTATACCGTCACTTTGCTTCAAAAGCACGCATGTTCGAAGGGCTGATTGAGTTTGTTGAAGACACCTTACTCACCCGCATTAATATGATCATGGACGAAGAAAAAGATACGCTCTCCCGTTGCTATGCTATTTTACAGTTATTATTAACCTTTGCGGAGCGTAATCCCGGTATTACACGAGTTATGACCGGTGATGCGTTAATGGGAGAGCACGACCGTTTACGTGGTCGTATGGAAGACTTATTCAATCGTATAGAAAGTTCAATTAAACAAATATTGCGCGAGAAAGCGATGCGCGAACAACAACGCTTTATTGTCGACGAAGCGGTATTAGCAAACCTGCTGCTAAGCTACGTTGATGGTAAAATCAGTCAGTTCGTTCGTTCTAACTTTAAGCGTTTACCCACCGAGCATTTGTCGGCGCAATGGCAGGTGATGGAGCAACAATTAGTCAGTGCGTAAAACGGGTTACTGTGTAAAACAGATTACTCCGTTTTACGCTGACGACTTAATAAATCAATAGCTGCCTGCTGCGGTTTTTTACCTTCGTAAAGAACCGCGTAGATTTGTTCACAAATGGGCATTTCAACGTTGTTGCGTTTAGCCAGTGCAACCACTTCACGAGTATTACGGTAACCTTCAACCGATTGCCCGATGCTTTTCAGAGCTTCCTCAACCCCTTTACCCTGACCTAAAGCCAAACCAAAACGACGATTGCGCGACTGATTGTCAGTACAGGTAAGAATTAAGTCTCCGAGCCCAGCCATACCGGTGAAAGTCTCGCTTTTACCACCGAGAGTCAGACCCAGCCGGGTCAGTTCGGCCAGTCCGCGGGTAATAAGCGCCGTACGCGCGTTAGCCCCAAAACCAATACCATCTGCCATACCGGCACCAATAGCAATCACATTTTTTACCACTCCGCCCAGTTGCACACCAATGAAATCGTTATTGGTATAAACCCGGAAGGAACGGTCACAATGTAACAGCTCGGAAAGTTCATCGACAAAGGCCTGGTTCGTCGATGACATTGAAATTGCCGTTGGCAAACCTTTGGCCATTTCAATAGCAAAAGTGGGCCCGGATAACACCGCTAACAAATGTCCCTCACCCAGAATTTCTTCTGCTACCTCATACAAAAGACGACCGCTATCAGGTTCCAGCCCTTTAGTTGCCCAGGCAACACGAGCATATTCAGCCAATAACGGTTTTGCCTGCTTCAGCATAGATGAAAAGGAATGACTCGGAACCACCATTACGACATTCTTAACATCCCGCAATGCTTCACCAAGATCAGCGGTGACCGTTAACGATTCTGGAAAAGGACAGGCCGGCAAATACTCTTCATTCTCATGCGCAGTTTGCATTACCGCTACTTTGTCGGCATCGCGCGCCCACAGTGTGGTTGGAATGCCTTTGCGGGCAAAGCAAATAGCAAGGGCGGTCCCGTAAGAGCCCGCCCCTAATACTGTCACCTGAGGTGTTTGCATTATTGTATTCGCTTACGCGTCTGCCGTTTGTTGACCTTGAGCTTGTTCAGCTTGCTGCTGCATGTGACGCTGGAAAATCGCATCAAAGTTAACAGGAGCCAGGTTCAACTGTGGGAATGTTGCACGGTTAACCAGGTTAGACACACACTCGCGAGCGTATGGGAACAAAATGTTCGGGCAGAAAGAACCCAGCATGTGAGCCAGCTGACCTTCCTGAACTTCTTCACCAATGGTGAAAATACCGGCTTGGTGTACTTCACAAAGAAAAGCAACGTCGTCTTCAACTTTGTTGGTTGCAGTTAATGTTAGTACAACTTCGTAAACACCGTCTTCAATTTTTTCGTGTTTAACATTCAAATCCAATTTCAATTCTGGCTTCCATTCCTTACGGAAAATAGCCGGAGAACTTGGCGTTTCAAATGAAATATCTTTGGCGTAAATGCGCTGAATTGCGAATTGTACTTGCTGTTGTTCGTTCTCTGCGGCAGCGCCGTTTGCTTGCTGTTCATCAGCCATGATTTTACTTCCTATTTATTTTAAGTTTTAGACGAATTTTTTATTTTTTCTGCGAAACCGGCAATTTGGCACTGCGCCATGTGTTCATACCACCTTGCAGCACACCCACTTGACTAAAGCCTTCAGCTGCTAGCTGACTGACTGCCGATTTTGCCGTCATTCCTGTTGCACAGACTACCACAATGGGGGCTTCTTTAAACTTTTCAACAGCTGAAAGTTCTTTTTCTTTAATTTTTTCCATCGGTAATGATATTGAGCCATGGATGTGCCCTTTCTTAAATTCATCCTTACTGCGAATATCAACAAAGACCCCATTACCGCGATTGACCCAAACCGTAGCCTCTTGCGGTTCTAAGTCTTTACTCGGCGACATAGCCGAGCGAACAGAGGTCACAATCAATGCGACTAACAGAACGACCCAGATACCGCTCATCATGGGATTACTTCTGACAAATTCCAATATTTCTTGCATAAGACCTACCAGTAGTCGTGGCTAACAGAAAAGAATTGCGGGTCAAGAGTATACCTGTACAAATCGCAGTTTCCAGAAAAATCTTGAGTGGATGCGTAAGCCACGGAAATCGAGTAGAATGTTGGTTAATTTCGTCACTGAAAATATCGAGCAATGAGGCCCATTATGACTCCTACGATAAAACCTTTAGTACTGTTGATTCTGGACGGCTGGGGTTACCGCGAAGATGCGCCGGATAACGCGATTACAAAAGCTAACACACCGGTAATGGATCGCTTATGGGAACACTACCCACATTGCTTAGTTGATGGTTCTGGTGCTGCCGTTGGTTTACCGGATGGGCAAATGGGCAACTCCGAGGTGGGTCATGTTAATTTAGGCGCAGGCCGAATTGTCTATCAGGACTTTACCCGCATTAGCAAAGCCATTTCTGACCGCAGTTTTTACAGCAATCCGGTACTTTGTAAGGCTTTGAACAAAGCAAAAACGGCCGAAGGTGCCGTTCATATTATGGGCTTACTGTCTCCGGGCGGGGTTCACAGTCACGAAAACCATCTCATGGCAATGGTCGAGATGGCCGCAGAGCAAGGCGCAGAGGACATTTATCTGCACGCACTTCTGGATGGTCGTGATACACCGCCAAAATCAGCACTTGCTTCTATTGAACGTTTTGAAGCGTTATTTGCACGTTTGAGAAAAGGTCGCTTTGCGACACTAAGCGGTCGTTTCTTCGCTATGGACAGGGACAAGCGCTGGGAACGCATAGAACAATCTTACAAAGCCATTTATCACGGACTTTCTGGCATTGCTTCACCAAATGCAACAGACGCTCTGGAAGACGCGTACGAGCGCGGTGAAACCGACGAGTTTGTCACACCGGTCATTATCGGCTCACCTGCGCCGGTTGCTGACGGCGATTCAGTCTTCTTTATGAACTTCCGTGCTGACCGCGCCCGCGAAATGACTCAAGCTTTTACCGATGACGAGTTTGATGGCTTTGATCGCGGTTTACGCTCAAACATCAGCGAGTTTGTTATGCTGACCCAATACGCCGACACACTAAAGGCACCCAGCGCCTTTCCACCTGAGCCATTAAATAATGTGCTGGGTGACTGGCTGGCTAAACATGACAAAACTCAGTTGCGCATTTCTGAAACGGAAAAATACGCGCATGTCACTTTTTTCTTTAGCGGTGGCCGCGAACAGGAATTTGAAGGCGAGAAACGGATGCTGATTCCTTCGCCCAAAGTAAAAACCTACGATTTACAACCAGAAATGAGCTCAGAGCAACTCACCGATGAATTGGTTGAAGCTATTGAGTCTCAAGCTTTTGACGTTGTTGTTTGCAACTACCCTAATGGCGATATGGTTGGTCACACAGGGAACTTAGACGCTGCCATGAAAGCCTGTGAAGCCGTTGACCATAGTGTCGGACGTGTCGTTTCAGCTCTGGAAGCCGTTGGTGGTGAATGTTTAATAACAGCAGATCATGGCAATGCTGAGCAGATGAGTGATGCCACAACCGGCCAGGCACACACTGCGCATACCAACGAACTGGTGCCGTTTATTTATGTTGGTCGCCCCGCCAAAGCTCAAAATGGTCGCCTGTCAGATGTCGCACCGACCATACTGCACCTTATTGGTATGGAGCAGCCTGACGAAATGACCGGCACTTCGCTTATGACGCTAAAGCAGGATTAATCATGCCACGAAAGGCGTTCTTCTTAATTTTAGTCGGGCTGACTATTGCCAGCCCGACTTTAGCGCAAGATTATAGCGAGGACGATAAAGCCTCAACCGAAGCCGAAATTCAAGCGGTTAACGAAGAGCTTGCGGAGCGTATTAAAGCTATAGAAGAACGCAGTAGCACACTGAATTCAACCGAACGGCAACTGCGGGATCTGGAAATCAAAACAGCAGAAATCGCCGGCTCATTACGCCACACTCAAACCGAACTTAAGAAAATTAATCAACAAATTACGGATTCTCAGCAACGCCGTAAAGAGCTTCAGCAGAAACAAAAGCAACAAGTGGCTTTGCTGGAAGACCAACTGGTTTCCGCTTATATGAACGGAAACCACGATTTCCTTAAAATGCTGTTAAATCAGCAAGATCCGGCGCAATTTGAAAGAATGCTGAGTTATTACCAATATTTGAACACCGCAAGAGTCGAGGAAATTAAAGTCATACGGCACACGCAAGCAGAAATTACCGCCTTGGCTGAAAAGCTGAAACAACAGCAAAACCAATTAGCAAGCCTAAAGCAGCGACAGCAAAAGCAACGTGCTCAACTTGAACAGCAACAGCACCAACAAAAAGATAAGTTAGCAGAGCTACAGCAGCAACAACGCAAAGATCGTTCCCGGGTTAATGAATTGGAGCAAAGCCGCGAACAACTGGAGCAGGTGTTAAGTGCCATTGAAAACGCATTAGCCCAGCAAAAAGATGTTCGGCTGGTTGGCCTGCAAGCGGTAAAAAAACAACTTAACTGGCCCAGCAGCGGCGACGTCAAACGCTTATTTGGAAAACGCCGGGAAGGCCCGGTTAACTGGAAAGGCGTGTTAATAGAAGGCAGTAACGGGCAACCGGTTCGTTCTATCGCAAATGGCCGAGTGGTTTATGCTGACTGGTTACGAGGGTTTGGTTTAGTCATTGTTGTTGATCACGGCGAGAGCTATATGAGCCTCTATGGCCACAATCAAACCTTAACTAAGGCGGTTGGTGAAAAAGTCCGTAAGGATGAAGAAATTGCGCTAATGGGCCAATCCGGTTCTCGTAATAAACCCGCTCTGTATTTTGAAATACGCCATCAGGGGCGTCCACAAAATCCAAGCAACTGGATACATTAATGTTAAGGTTTCTTACGACTCTGGGGTTACTGGTTTTTCTGGCGAGCCCGGTTTACGCCAATAAAGTCGCTATTGTCATTGACGATATGGGTAATAGTAAAAGTGATTTAAGAGCGGCTCTTTTACCCGGTAATCTCAGTTTTGCAGTCCTTCCTTACACACCTTACGCCCGTGCTTTTGCTTTGCGCGCTCATCATCAGAAAAAACAAGTGCTGTTGCATATGCCAATGGAAGCTATTGAGAATAGCCGTCCGGGGCCCGGGGTAGTAACTGCCGATATGACCAGCACTCAAATTAAGTTGCGACTGGTTAACGCGCTCGATTCCATTCCCTATGTGGCTGGAGTGAACAATCATATGGGGAGTAAGTTGACTCAGCTGGCGGTTCCTATGCAGGCAATTATGGAAACTTTAGCCTCTCGTCAACTTTTCTTTATTGACAGCCGAACCTCAGAATTTAGTGTGGCTGAACAGATTGCCGGAGAGTTTGGCGTGAAAAGCTCGCGCCGCCACGTATTTCTGGATAACGAAGTTAATGAGCGCTACCTACAACAGCAGTTTAGTCAATTGCTGGGAATGGCCAGAAAAAACGGCCAGGCTATTGGTATTGCGCATCCCTACCCGGAAACCTTGAACTTTTTGCAACAACACCTGCCCCAATTAGAGAAGCAAGGAATTGAACTGGTGTTTGTATCCGAATTAACAAAATTCACTAACCAGAATGGGTATCTTCTTCCAGTGACGTCAGCAAAATAATTGCCTGGTCGCGAGTATCACCACAAACATCCTTATCTGCTGAAAATTCACCACACACTTGCGGGCGCTCTGGCTTACCGAACAGGCGACACAAATTATCATCGTCAAGTTGGACACAACGCACACCCGCCGGTTTGCCATTTGGCATACCGGGGATGGGAGAACTAATTGAGGGGGCTATGCAGCAAGCACCGCAACCAATGCGGCACTTCATTTAGGTCATTGCGTGACGAAGTTTTTTCATCGCGTTTTGTTCAAGTTGGCGAACACGCTCTGCCGACACTTCATATTTTGCGGCTAAGTCATGCAGCGTGGTTTTATCTTCCGCTAACCAACGAGCCTGGACGATATCCTGACTGCGTTCGTCCAGATGACCCATAGCACCCAGAAGCTTCTGCTGCGTATGGCTCTCGTAGTCTTCAGCTTCAATTTCTGCCGCCAGGTCTGAACGCTTGTCTTCTAAATACATTGCCGGCGAATAGGCACTGCCTTCTTTTGAATCATCATCGTCTGAACTCAACTCAAACGCCTGATCATGAGCACTCATGCGAGATTCCATTTCCTGCACTTCTTTGGTGCTGACACCCAGTTCGCTAGCGACGGTTTCAACTTCTTTCTGGCTGAACCAACCTAAACGTTTTTTCATTTTACGCAAATTAAAGAACAACTTACGTTGTGCTTTGGTGGTCGCCACTTTAACAACGCGCCAGTTACGCAGCACGTATTCATGAATTTCTGCTTTAATCCAGTGAACGGCAAATGATACCAGGCGCACACCAAATGATGGGTCAAAGCGTTTAACGGCCTTCATTAAGCCAATATTGCCTTCCTGAATTAAATCAGCTTGTGGCAAACCATAACCAGAGTAACTACGGGCTACGTGCACCACAAAGCGGAGATGCGACATGATGAGCTCTTTCGCAGCATCAAGGTCACTGTTCTCATAAAGCCTTGTTGTCAACACCTTTTCTTTTTCGGCGGTGAGCATGGGAATACGGTTGGCTGACTGAATATAGCCGTCCAGTCCTCCCCCTTGGGGAACCGATAATGCCATAGTGTTTAATTCAGTGCTCATTTAACAACCTCTACTTAAAATACCGACTTAAATTACTGCTTTTCAGCCAGCTTTTAAGACCCTTTTTGAGTCTAAAAGTTCTATTATGATCGTTGTTGATCAGGTAATTTAGTATAACTAAGCCTATAGCTTTCGCAACCCTATTTTATTCAGGTTCAATGCTCTGTATGTGACGTCTTACAGCCAAATAAGAACCGGCTAAACCTAACCCAACAGCAACCAACCATACAATCAATAATTCGCCTAAGGTCAGACCGTTTAGTTGAAACGGCGTTTCGTAGAGTTCCGTCAATTCTACTACGGCGCTTTCGACCCACCAGATCAACAACGCTGTTGCCAAAAAGGCTACCAATCCACCAATAATTCCGTACCATACCCCAGTGTATAGAAACGGCCGCTGAATAAAGGCGTTAGTAGCCCCAACCAGCTTCATCACCATAATTTCGTCACGCTTAGAAAGAATATTTAATCGAATTGTATTGCCAACAATAAGCACTACTGACAAGCAAAGCACCACAGCCAGAGCACCCAAAATGTCTTCAATTAAATTGAGAATACCCTGTAGGCGATTAAGCCAGTCTAAGTCCATTTTTGCGTAAGCTACTTCACGCTGCTTTTCCAGCCGGTTGAGTAATTCTTCGGCACGTTGAGGTGAGCGATGCGATTCCGCCGGAATTACGACCAAAACATCGGGCAATGGGTTTGACGACAAATAATCCAGCGTTTCGCCAAAACCAGACTGCGTTTTAAATTCTTTTAACCCCTGCTCTTTCGGAATTAACGTTACGGACTTAACGCCCTCTGAGAGTTCGGTCTGGGTTTTTAGTGTGTCAATTTCAGATTGCTGCAAGTCCTTTCTTAAAAACAAGGTCACTTCGGAGGCTTGCTGCCAGTTATCGGCAATAGTGCTGGTATTTTTTACCAGAACATAAAGCGATGACGGTAAAGTCAGGCTCAGTCCCAGCACCGCCATGGTCATAAACGAAGCAAACGGGTTACGCCACAACTCGCCTAAGCTGGCTATTGCCTGCTGAGCGTGATGCACCGGCACCATAATTAAACGGCGCCACCAGGGCAAGCGCCCGCGACTACTGGCACCTTTCTCGATGCTGCGATTACGGAACAATAAACTCATAGTTCACCGTCCTCCAGACCATCATTAATCATACGTCCGTCTTTTAAGGTTAAGGTGCGGTAACGCAGGCGTGCAATCAGCCCTAAATCATGAGTTGCTATTAATACCGCAACACCCACTTTATTAAATTCTTCAAATAAGCGAATAATTTCCATCGATAATTTAGGATCCAGATTACCGGTAGGCTCATCCGCCAGCAGCAAAGGCGGCTTTGTGACAATGGCGCGGGCAATACCGACACGTTGCTGTTCGCCGCCGGACAGCATATACGGATAATGTTTTGCTTTGTCCGCTATACCGACTTTTTCCAGTGCCGCAACCACCCGTTTGCGGGCTTCTTGCACGCTGTAACCTTCTATAATTAAAGGCAACGCCACGTTATCAAAAATGGTTTTATCCATCAGCAAACGGTGATCTTGAAAAATCATACCAATGTCACGGCGTACATAAGGCACTTGCGCAGGTTTAATTTTGCGCAGGTCGTGCCCGTTAATCAGTACCCGGCCTGCGGTTGGCCTTTCCATTAAGCTAATCAGTTTAAGCAAAGTACTTTTACCCGCACCGGAATGGCCGGTTAAAAATGCCATTTCGCCCGGCTGCACATGAAAGTCCACGTGGCTTAACGCCTGATGGCCTCCCCGGTAAGTTTTACTGACTTGCTCAAAGCGGATCATGATTAGCTCGCTGTGGTTTGTTCTGATTCCTCTACGTTACGGTCAAATAGCGCCGCTATAAAGTCTTTTGCTACAAATGGACGTAAATCTTCTAAACTTTCACCAACACCAATATAACGAATCGGAATAGCGAATTGATCCGCTACCGCAAATATCACACCGCCTTTTGCCGTACCATCCAGTTTGGTCATCACAATACCCGATACCCCTACCGCTTCGGTAAAGAGTTTTGCCTGACTCATCGCATTTTGACCGGTGCCGGCATCCAGGGTCAGCATCACTTCATGCGGTGCTTCCGGATCGAGTTTTTTCATTACGCGAACCAGCTTTTTCAACTCTTCCATTAAGTTCGCTTTATTTTGTAAGCGGCCGGCGGTATCGGCAATCAGTACGTCGACGTCTCGCGCCTTCGCTGCCTGCAAGGCGTCATACAATACAGAGGCGCTGTCAGCCCCGGTATGCTGAGCAATAACCGGAATATCATTACGTTCGCCCCACACCTGCAATTGCTCAACCGCCGCAGCACGGAAAGTATCCCCCGCCGCCAGCATCACCGATTTACCTTCGGCTTTAAACTGCTTGGCAAGCTTGCCAATGGTGGTGGTTTTGCCCACACCGTTCACACCGGTCATTAAAATGACATAGGGCGAGTCGGACTCGGGTATTTCCAGACGCTTGTCGACCGGTTTCAGAATCTCGGCTAACTGCTCCTGCAGCAATTCGTACAACGCTTCTGCGTCTTTTAACTGCTTACGGTCAGCCTGCTTTGTCAGGTTATCGATAATTTTGGTGGTGGTTGCCACCCCCAGGTCAGCCATTAACAACTGTGTTTCCAGTTCTTCGAACAGGTCGTCATCAATTTTCTTACCGCGAAATACGCCAATAAGACCGGAGCCAATAGAGCCGGAAGTTCTGCGTAAGCCCTGGGTTAGTCGTGCCCAGAAACCTTTCTTTTCGCCTTTCTCTTTTGGTGCGGCTTCTGGTTCTGGCTTAGATTCTGGCGTTTCTTCGACTATGGGCTCAGGCTCGGCAACCGGTTCAGGTTGAGCCGCTTCTTTCGCTTCGGGAGCGTATTTTGCCGCATGTGATTCTGCTGTCACTTGCGCACAGTCATCTGCGGCACTGGGTAATTCTTCGCGCCTCTCAGTTGGTTCAGGTGCCAGCTCAGTCTGATGTTCGGGTTCCGGCTTAACTTCCGACTCCGGCTTCGTTTCTGATTCAGACTCTGGCTGCTCCTGTTCTTCTACTACCGCATCTTCTTTCTTTTCTTTGGCTTCAGGTGCCTTCTCATTACGCTTCTTCTTAAACAGCGAAAACATCGACATATTGGTTTCCTTGGAACTGACACGCAGGAATCGTTAAACTATAGGCTTTAGTTTACCATGCCGTTAACAAACTGACGACGGTCTGAATAAAGGAAGCCACAGAGTGAGAAAAAAACGCCAGACAAGCGCCAGCGGCGACTATCGAATTATTGGCGGACAATGGCGGGGCCGACGTTTACCGGTTGCTGACAGCCCGGGCTTACGTCCTACCACCGACCGGGTTCGCGAAACCCTTTTCAACTGGCTGCAATGGGATATCAGCGACGCCCGGGTACTGGATTTATTTGCCGGCAGCGGCAGCTTAGGCTTTGAAGCGGCATCGCGCGGTGCGGCTCGGGTGACTCTGGTGGAAGCAGTAAACTCCGTTAGCCAACAACTGCAAAATAATGTGACGCTGTTAAAGACCGAGGTTGTTGAAGTTATCACGTACGAAGCTTTAGGCTGGCTCGAAACACAATCAGCAACACCCTATGACATGGTTTTTATCGACCCGCCATTTCGTCAAGGGCTGGCCGATAGAACGTTACAACTGCTGGATCAAGGAAATTGGCTGGCAGCAGACAACACCGTTTATCTGGAAACCGAAAAAGAATGGCCGTTAAAATTACCAGCAAACTGGCGTGTCACTAAAGAAAAGACACACGGACAAGTTTGCTTTCGCTTACTGACTAAGGACATAGCATGAAAGTTATTATTATTGCCGGCAAAGTTGTTTTTGCCCTTATATGGCTAGGCCTTTTTGCTCTGCTTGCCGGTGCAAACGGCGAGCTAAGCACTCAATCCATTGGTTTGCTCAGCCTGTTATTAGCCATTGTGATTATCACGCATTTGCTGTTACTCGGCATTTTTGTTGCCACCATGAAAGAGTTATACCCTTGGCGCAAAGGCGACAGTTGGCAAATTCTGGCGTTCGGTATTTTTGCCTGGCTGTCTATTCTTCAGCGTCCAAAGCCAGACCAAGATTCGACACCCCCTCGTCTTTAAGCATCATTTTAAGCTGACTGACTAATGCACGGTTAACCGCAGGCTGTTGCTCAAGGAAATTGATCATGGCCTGCTGAATGGCAATTTCGTACTCCATCAGCTCATGGTTCTGAACGTGCTCTTTTAACTCTTCAGTGCCCACTGCCTCGGCGTCATTAAGTTCAATAAACTTCGCCACACTGGCCTGGGATATTTTAGCCACGTCAAGGAAGTTGGCGGCATTATCGTCCAACAAGCCCTGCAATAGGGTACTCAGAGCGGTACAGGCATCCATTGCAGGATAAACACCTAACATGTCATGCCCATGCTCACTGGGCGTTTGCTCATCAACCTTCTCCTGCCAACGAGAAAAGTTTACCTTGGTTTTTTTAGGGTTCGCGATCCAGTCCCAGCAAGCGTTTAAGGTACCGTGCAAGGGCTTGCTGTCACCAAAGCCGGTTAACTGGTGAAAGAAGTCGTAGTTCGGAACCATGCGTTCACACAAGTATAACGCCATCACAATTTGTTGTTCTTGCGGCAGTTGGCGTATGCGCTGAAAGGTATCGAGTTGACTCACGTTCTGGCTCCAGACAGTGTATGCTTATCACTGTGTCGTTTTATTTATTGAGGGCCGTATTATGCCGAAGTTATCGCTTACCTGCTATGCCGATGTTGTACAGGCGCAACAGAGAATCAATAGCTATATCGTTAAAACACCAGTGTTAACCAACCCTCAGTTAAACCAACAGCTCGGCTGCAAATTATTTTTCAAGTGTGAAAATCTGCAACGCACCGGGGCCTTTAAGTTCCGGGGCGCCACTAACGCCTTATTGAAACTCTCCACGGAACAACGCCGCCACGGTGTTATTACCGTCTCGTCAGGTAACCATGGTGCAGCCTTAGCGCATGCCGGTAAAGCCCTCGGCGTTACCGTTAAGGTCGGCGTTCCTACTAACGCGCCAGCCGTAAAACGACAAAATATAGAAGCCGGCGGTGCCAATATTACCGATATAGAGCCCGGCATGGCAGCGCGCGAAGCCATTGTTAGCAAGTGGCAGTCAGAAGGCGAAAGCCATTTTATTCCTCCTTATGATCATGCCGATATTATTACCGGGCAGGGGACAGCAACACTTGAGCTGCTGGAACAGACTGACGGGCTGGATGCAGTGATCACCCCTTTAGGCGGCGGCGGTTTATTATCGGGCGCTTGCCTTGCCTGTGAGGAGACCGATATACAAGTTTTCGGCGCGGAGCCGGAACTGGCTAACGATACCTGGTTATCACTAAAAGCAGGGAAACGACAACCTGCTTTGCCCGCTAAAAGTCTTTGCGATGGCTTGCTCACACAAATTGGCGAACGGCCCTTTGCTATTATTCAAAAGCGTATTAGTGAAATTTTGATGCTAAGAGATGAGGATACTTTAAAAGCCATGCAGCTCATTTGGCATCATCTGAAAATTATCGTGGAGCCTTCATCGGCTATTGCCTTAGCCGCCGTAATACAAAATAAAACGTTGTTTGAAGGCAAACGAGTGGGTCTGGTTTTAAGTGGAGGTAATGTTGCAGCGCAGCCGCAAAGCGAGAAGCTGCGCAGGTCGTTCGCTTAGGTCGCGAAAATATGGCTGTCATCGTTAAAGGTTTTGAATTCTAACGCATTACCGCAATAATCGTAGAAAAACATGGTGCCCTGCTCACCCGGTTTACCTTTGAAGCGAATGTAAGGTTCTATCACAAACTCAATACCAGCCGCTTTTACGCGCTCAGCCAGCGCTTCCCAGTCATCACGTAGCAGTACAACTCCGAAATGCGGAACCGGAACTGAATGACCGTCGACACCACTGTGGTTTTTTAAGCCAGCGACATCGGGTGCTACATGCGTGACAAACTGGTGACCAAAAAAATTCCAGTCTATCCATTCATCACTGCTGCGCCCTTGAGTAAGCCCAAGTACCTTCCCATAAAACGCCCGGGCATTATCCAGTGAGCTGACCGGAATAGCTAAATGAAAAGGCCGTATTTTGGTGGTATCTGACATACTGCTAAATTGCCTTATTTACTAATGACAGCTGCTGGTGACAGCTTCAATGACTCAGTTTTGCCGTTATGTTTTGTGTTGCTTTGGTTTGCGACGAACGACGCCACATTCTGACACCAATAGCGAACACCAACAGTGCCCAGTTAAGCGGCGGAATAAAACCAGCGGTTAAAACCGCTAACAAATTCCACAGTGGTTGCTTCTGATGCCGACCCACTAAAGTATAAAACAATAGAGCGGCTACGAGTCCTTGGAGTACCATGAGGCTCAATAGCATAAGTCTTTCCTTCTCGTTTTTTATGCAACGCTTTTGCGTTTTTATTTTTGTTTTCGATCAGTTTTTACTGACTTGTCTAACTTTACTCAATTATGACGAAAGTGTAAAACTTTGTATAAGCTATTGAAATAGAGAGCAAAAAGCCGGCTCAATGGCCGGCTTTTTATATTAAGCGTCATGCTCTTAATCGTTAGTAACGATTAAAACGCGTTCAACGCCTTGTCTAAGTCAGCTTTCAGATCATTCAGATCTTCTATACCAACAGACACCCGTACAAAGTTATCCAGAATGCCTAACTTCTCACGATTTTCTTTTGGAACCGAGGCATGCGTCATAATAGCCGGATGTTCAATCAGTGATTCAACGCCACCTAAGCTTTCGGCCAGCGCAAACACTTCTACCGATTCCAGGAATTTGCGTGCTGCTTCCAAATCACCTTTCAGCAAAATAGAAATCATGCCACCGAAACCCTGCATCTGCTTTTTCGCCAAATCATGCTGAGGGTGGCTTTCAAGCCCGGGATAAATAACTTTTTCTACTTTCGGGTGTTGTTCAAGCCACTTGGCTAATTCCATTGCCGCTTCGTTGTGATGACGCATACGCAATGCCAGCGTCTTCACGCCGCGCAGCGCAAGATACGAGTCAAACGGACCGGCAATGGCACCAGCGGAGTTCTGTAAAAACAACATGCGCTCAACCAAGTCGTCGTTGTCGCCAACAACCGCAATACCACCAACCATATCGGAATGGCCGTTTAAGTATTTGGTCGCTGAATGCATGACCATATCCGCGCCCATTTCCAGCGGACGCTGGTTAAATGGCGTAGCAAAAGTGTTATCCACTACAACAATAATATCCGGGTTCTTTTTCTTCGCCAATTTTACAATGGCTTCAATGTCGACCAGCTTCAGCATTGGGTTGCTGGGTGTTTCTACCCAAATCATGCGGGTATTGTCTTTGATGTTGGCTTCAACTTCGTTTAAATCCGCCAAATCTACATAAGAAAACTGCAAACCCGCTGAACGCCCACGAACTTTATCGAACAAACGGAAGCTGCCGCCGTAAAGGTCGTCCATAGCAACGATGTGATCGCCGCTGTCTAACAATTCAAGAATGGTCGAGGTTGCCGCCATACCGGAAGCGAAAGCCAAACCTTGCTTACCGCCTTCCAGAGACGCAATAGAACGTTCCCAGGCGAAACGAGTCGGGTTGTGTGAACGCGAATATTCAAACCCTTTGTGCTGACCCGGACTTTCCTGAGCATAAGTAGAGCTGGTAAAAATGGGAGGCATTACCGCACCGGTAACTGGCTCCGGCGACTGCCCGCCATGAATAGCGCGCGTCGCGAATTTCATTGTTTTTTCATTTGCCATTATTAAGGTTCCTTAATTTACAACAAGCGTTACAGCAAGTTTTGAGAACGCATCCAGTCGTCGTTAAACAGCTTGGATAAATACCGGTTACCGGTGTCACACGCCAGAGTAACTACACGTTTTGGCTCGGTTTGTTGTTGGCAATAGCGCAACGCCGCGGCAATTAAGTAGCCACTGGATGAACCGACCATAAGGCCTTCTTTTTCCAGTACCTGACGTGCGGTTTGCATACCTTCTTTATCAGGAATGGCGAACGCGGTATTGGCCAGTTTGAGATCGCAAATCGTCGGGATAAAATCTTCACCAATGCCTTCAGCAAGCCAACTGCCGGCTTCTATTTCTTCGTTGCGGTTAACCAGCGGCTCTAAAATAGAACCCGCCGGATCGGCTAAAACCAAATCCATGTTACTATTTTGTTCACGTAAATAACGGCCAACACCGGTTAAGGTGCCACCTGAACCAACACCACAAACGAATGCATCCATTTTGCCATCCATTTGTTCCCACATTTCAGGGCCCGTAGTTTTGTAGTGGGCGTCTACGTTTGCCGGGTTTTCAAATTGATTTACGTAGTAGTAGCCATTTTCTTCTGCCATACGTGCCGCCATATCCTGATAATACTCAGGGTGACCTTTTTGCACATCAGAGCGAGTTTGTACGACTTCTGCACCCATCGCGCGCAGGTTGTTAACTTTTTCCTGACTCATTTTGTCCGGCATAACAATTTTGAGCGGATAGCCTTTACCCGCTGCCACAAGCGCCAGACCTAATCCTGTATTACCGGCAGTAGCCTCAATAATGGTATCGCCCGGCTTTAATTTACCCTGCTTCTCGGCTTGCTCAACCATTTCCACCGCAATACGATCTTTGATAGAACCACCCGGGTTCTGCAATTCGAGCTTAAAATACAACTCGCACGGGCCGGTATCCATATTAGTAACTTTCAACATGGGAGTATTACCGACCATTTCTATTACATTATTAAAAACTTTCATATTGGCTCGCTTTGTTGTCGAGTGTCTGGTTCAATATCGGAGCATTATCCCTTGACTGAGCCCGTTAAACAACCTTGGGCTAAGGAACCGGATAATAGTGATTATAACTCACCCCCAGAAGAGGCTGTTATGCTGGATTTACGCAGTGATACCGTAACCCTTCCCAGCGCTGCTATGCGCACCGCTATAGCCAATGCCAACGTTGGTGATGATGTCTATGGTGAAGACCCTTCCATTAACGCGCTGGAGAAGCGAGTCGCTGAATTACTCGGCAAAGAAGACGCCTTACTATGCAGCTCCGGTACCCAAAGTAATTTGCTGGGACTAATGAGCCACTGTCGTAACAGCGAAGAGTACATTGTCGGTCAGGAATATCACACTTATCGCTACGAGGCTGGCGGCGCAGCGGTTTTGGGTAGCATTGTACCACAAACCATTGAAGTAGAAGCTGACGGTAGTTTGTCCCTGGACACCATTAAAAAACGGATAAAACCGAACGACCCGCACTTTCCCATTACACGTTTGTTGGCCTTTGAAAATACTCATGCCGGGCAATTAATTGATCAAGCCTATTTCGATAAAGCGCGTACTCTGGCCGATCAGAATGGTTTATCAATGCACTTAGACGGCGCCCGTTTACCGAATGCCGCGGTTGCCAGCGGTCGCAGCATGGCAGAACTTGCAGCACCTTTTGACAGTGTGTCTTTGTGTTGTTCAAAAGGCCTCGGCGCACCTATTGGTTCGTTATTAGCCGGCTCAAAAGAGCTCATTGCGCGAGCCCGGCGTTGGCGCAAAATGGTTGGCGGCGGTATGCGTCAGGCTGGGTTTGTAGCCGTTGCTATTGATTACGCCTTAACGCATCAGTTTGAGCGCATTCAGGAAGACCATGAGAACGCGGCGTGGTTGGCTGAGCAACTTTCAGAATTGCTTGCTGGTACTGACGCTGGTGTTCGCTATTCGGGCACCAATATGACCTTTATTGAGTTGCCCGATTCGTTATCCGCCGATAACTTACGAGAACTTATGGCAGAACATGACATTAAACTGCCCGGCGGACAAAAGCTGCGGCTGGTGTGCCATTTGGATGTTACCCGCGAGCAATTGAAGCGTTTTATTACGCTGTTTAAACAATGGCTCAATGCCTTTGCCTGATGCAATAGCATCAGGCTTTTTTGGCGACTTTATCTTTTCGCCCTTTGATTTCCATGGCCTGAGCCCGTTGTTTCAGAATCTTCTTTTCCGATGTGACAAAACGCTTTAGGAGTTGCCTGATTAGGGGCTGGTATCCCAGATTATAATGCTCTGCAATAGTCTTCAAATCATCAATGAGCTCTTCTTCCATACGAATAGATATAGGACGCAGACGTGCGGATTGATTTATTGCATCTTCAATTGCCCGATCAAATTCCACACGCTCTACATGAGCTTCTTCTTGGCCGAGTTCACCGCTATCCCAATTTTCATCTTGCTCAATTGCAGTTTTGATCGCTTCTTTGTTCATACGACTCTCCAGCACAATTTCTCCGTTGAACTGTAACGTAATACATCTGTATATACAAAATAATCACAAGCTTTGCACTTGATCAATCAGTCGGTCCAGAGCTCGGTAATTGAGAGCTTCAGCCAAATGCTGCTGTTTTATCGTGTCGCTGTCGGCTAAGTCCGCTATGGTTCGGGCTAAACGAAGGGTTCGATGGTAGGCCCGGTGCGACAGCTTCATTTTTTCGGCGGCTTTGGCTAAAAAAGCTTCCGTTTTTTCTGAAAGCTCACATATTTGTTTTAACGCTTTGGGTTTTATTTCGCTGTTCAGGCAACCCTGCCGCTTAATTTGGCACTGCCGGGCTTTTTCAACTAAACTTTTTGCTTGTGCGGAGTTCATTGTCTGAGTTTTATGTTTAGTGGCACCTTTTAAACTCATGGATTCGCTTTCTCTTGGCACCATTACCTGAATATCAATGCGATCAAGCAATGGTCCCGACAGCTTGTTTAAGTATTTGAGGATTTGGTCAGGCGTGGAGCGGCAATTGGCTAAGGAACCGTCAAACTGGCCACAGGGGGAAGGATTTAGCGCGCAAACCAGTTGAAAATTAGCCGGGAATTTCACCTGGTAAGCGGCTCGACTTATCGTTATTTCACCGCTCTCCAGAGGCTCCCTTAAACAATCTAAAGTATGACGAGAAAATTCGCTCACCTCATCAAGGAATAAAATGCTTCGGGTTGCTAAGCTCACTTCTCCCGGCTTAGGTGGAGAACCTCCCCCGACCAAAGCCGCAGAAGAACAGGTGTGGTGCGGAGCTCTTATAGCTCTTTGGGTCAGTATGTCAGTACCATGATAGTTAAAAGACACCGACTTAACCGCTGCAATTTCCATAGCTTCCTGCTCGGTCAATGGCGGTAGTATGCCGTTCAGACGCTGGGCTAACATCGTTTTGCCGGTTCCCGGTGGCCCAACGAACAACAGATGGTGCTTCCCAGCAGCCGATAAAAGCAGAGCCCGTTTCGCCTGCTCCTGCCCTACCACGTCGGCTAAATCACCATCGTCATTGGGAATTTGCTGCGCCCAATCTATCGGCTTTGATTCCCGCAGTGGCTGGTGATCATGCAAATGTTCATAAACACTCACTAAGTCTGCCGCCAGCCAGCTTTTTTGTTCACGAACTAACCCCGCTTCCTGCTGGTTAGCTATAGGCACAAACGCCTGACGCCTTTTGTTACGACAAGCAAGCAACGCCGGAATCAAACCACTTACAGCACGCAATTCACCGGTTAGTGCCAGTTCCCCATAAAACTCTGCCTGCTCCAAAATAGTATCGGATATTTGCCCCGACGCAGCCAGTATCCCCACTGCTATGGCTAAATCATAACGGGCTCCGGTTTTGGGGATGTCTGCCGGTGCCAAGTTCACCGTAATACGCGTGGCCGGCGGGTATTCAAACCCTGCATTCATTAACGCTGTTTTAACCCTGTCACGCGCCTCCTTAACGGTTGTAGCTGGCATACCCACCATAGTAAAGCCTGGCATTCCCCTTGCCAGATCCACTTCAACACGAATTTCCGGCGCATGAATGCCTATCAATGCCCGTGTGTATACTCGCGCTAACGCCATCTGTCTCTCCATGACTGAACAACAGCATAACTATAATGAGAAAACCGACTTACGTATGTAGGACAGTGTTTAAAACGCCTTAAGAGATCCTCCCGCTAGAACTGTTAGCCAAAGTTTGTTGAGTCGTCCTTGGTTTCATCAATTTAATCTTGGGTTCTCCCCCGTTAGAAAAACCCGCTACGACTCCAGGCTATAGTTAAGCGCAAACTTCTCAGTAATTGAATTTTCTATTGATAGGCTAGCTCGTGCATATTGAGTTCTGCGTGAACAAGAGTCGTAAAACAAATGAGCTAAAACAGAGTAAAGCTCAGTTGGTACGCCTTTTTAGGGAATAGCTCTAATATTCTACCCTTTTACCAAGACATCAGGTTAAACATCCGCAAATTTTTAATTGAGATGGGTTCACACATAAACAGGGAATCCCCCCAAAATGGGGCAAAGCAAAAACAAACTAAAAAATATTAAAAATCAGAACTTTACAGTCATTCAGAAAAAATAATCACCCAGATGATAGCGAATTCTGGGCAAGTTTTAAAAAGAACTTGAAACCGCAGATAACCAATTGAAGATCGCAACAAGTGGTAGGTTACTTGGTCCCATTTTACTTAGGTTTGCTTTTTCGTTGATTGAAAAATAAACTGCAAGAGAATTTAACTCTTCTGATAGAGTGTCATGCTGCCTACAGACTCCTTTAAACTTTTAATGGAAATGGAAACGCAAAAGTAATAATAGAAAAGGACTTTTTATGAGCATTATTGTGGCGCTTGAGGCAGATAAGCGAAAGGTAACGTCTATTGAGGACGTATCTAGTGGACTTGCTTGTAATTGCATCTGCCCAGCCTGTCATACGGTTCTGGTTGCCAGAAAAGGTCCCGAAAAACGGCACCATTTTGCCCATTATAAAGCCGATGAAGATATCCACTGTCGGGAAACTGCGCTTCATTTGGCTGCCAAACAATTTTTCCTCAACAATGATTGTACATATCTGCCTGGTGTTGAGTGTGAATCCAGTACCTTGAAAACGATATTAAATGAACCCCGTACGTTTGAATATGCGTTTTTCAGCCATATGAGAAGTATCCAGACCGTTGAAGAAGAAGTCTGGCTAAATGAGCATGTTTACCGGCCAGACATACGATGTGAAGTTGATGTTGCCGGTGTATGGGAGCCACTGCTCATCGAAATAGCCGTGACGCATAAAGTTGATGATGACAAAGCAATAAAAATCAAGGCAAGTGGCTATTCTGCTATCGAAATTGATTTAGCCAGCTTGTTAAAGCAACCGAAGGTAAGTGTTGATGAACTTAAACAAGCTTTATGTCACCCCGAACGTATCAAATGGCTAAATAAGAGTTCACGCCTATTGAGCCACCTGCAGTCGATTGTCCAGAGTGAAAACACCGCGTTAGTCGCTGAGCGCAACGAGACAATACGAGAATGGCATCTGCAGATCTCGAGTCAACTATTATCGAGCGAGAAAATTCATTTACCACGGTACCAGTTTCCCACGCATATATTGGCTAAAACCATCAAATTAAAAGATGGTAAGGACTATCCAGTAGATAAACCAGGAGCGCCGACCATTGGCGGAGCTTTCGAGTTGCAAGGAATCAGTGAGATAACGGATAGTCGATTTGATCTGATACTTAGCTACAAAGGGGCGACTTATAAACTTCCTATTGCGTTGCAGGTTGGCGGGAGTCCAGTAGGAGATTTAGGTAAGTCATACCTCACTCTTAATGAAGTATCGTTGCCCGATCCGCGTGTATTTGTGGCGAGGTTGCGCTGGGGTCGTTCTGACCGAGCTGAAAAATACATTAAGAAAGTACTGAGCGCGCAAGAAGCTATGCGAGCGACGAAGGGCGCACAAATAAAACGCGATATAACGAATAAACTGAAACAATTTGGGCAATTACGGATGAACCCGCACATGGCAAAATGTCCGAACTTGGCTGCTATTGAGAAACACTATGAACAATTCATTGAGGAGTTAGGTTGGTTGAATATTGATGCGCTTCGGTACACCTGCGACATAAATGATGGCTGGATCTTTGGTTGTCCACAACGGTACTGGCAAGTTATCTCCTTACGAAGCATTTGTTACTTGAATAGTAATGGTATTGGCGTACCATTTTTGAGTAAACAGTTAAAGCGCAACTTCGGTATTGATGTAATAGAGCCAGTACGAAGCCTTCAATTTATGGATACGGGTAAAGCGGTGCCAAACGGGTGGGGGATTCTCAATTCTTATTTACAATTCCTGGACAGCTGCAACATACTGAAGCGCGGATATAAAGAATTTGAAAAGACCATTATTCATGGCTCCAATTACCAAGATAAAGTATTTGAGCTGAAGCACGAAAAGCGACGTCACTCCGCAAGGTGGTAATCCCTTTTAATTCGGATAGCAATGATACGGCCCACTCTTTTCTGGCTGCAAAAGTTCAAGACCTTCTATCAGTTTTTAGCCTATTATTGCAGAATTTATCAGCAAGCCATTCAAATTCTTGGAATATCGTATCGCGTTTAACTTGTCGTCTAAGATCGTAAATGAATGGCTTGAGGGCGTTCCAATCGCTAATCACAGTTGAGTAGCTCATTCGCTTATACGGCTTTTAAATCGAATGCGTTTTCCCTCATGCCTGTCGCTATAAACTCATAGTTATTTAAAACTGCAAGAATAGCATTTCTCTCACCAGTACCCTTATGTTGGGAGTGAGCGTATGTGGTTAGTTCATTGTCAGAATTTAATCGGGTGACTGTAGACCGAGATTCTGATAAATGCCCATCATTCTTTTGATGGATAACTAAGTCGATGGTAGCTTGTCTGCGGCTGGTTCTTGCGTGGTTTATTACGGCTATCAAGGCTATGATAACCGATATAGTTAAAACTATCGTTTTGGCATCCATTACCAAATCCTTTTCTTAAATGTCTTCCCATCCGTCTCGTAGGATCATAATGCGCTCCAGTTTTTCTCTGTATAACTAATTATTAGTCTGCAATAGTAAAAGCTGTTTTACAACAAAAAAGTCCAACTTTGCTAATGGATAATCATCATTAGCAAGCCCCCCGACTCATCAGTCGCACCGCCCTACTCTCATGCCGACCATAGTAAAGCCTGGCATTCCCCTTGCCAGATCCACTTCAACCCGAATTTCCGGCGCATGAATGCCTATCAATGCCTGGGTGTAAACTCGCGCTAACGCCATCTGTCTCTCCATGACTGAACAACGGCGTAACTATAATTCGTTGACGGAACTCTGTCTGTAAGCAAATAACACGAAGCTCTGACCGAAATCATTACTCCCGTAACTTGATTTTACCCCCGCTTCTGTCATCATCTTCACCTTATTAAGAAAAAGCCGAAGAACCAAAGGTCACCCAAGTCATGTTCCACCAGCTGAATAAACAGTGTCAGAAAAGTCGGTATATAGCACCCTTGCTATTGCTGGTTTTTGCGCTGTGTTGGGGACAAAATTTTGGTTGGTTAGAGGGCTGTCCTAAGCATCAGCAAGCTTCAGCGGCGGAGCAGAGCACTGACAGTCACGTTGGCACAAATACAAAACACGAAAGTGCCAAGGCAGACTGCGACAAAACCACGCATTTGTTGCAGCAGTTCCAGCCGGATATCACCTACGCAGCACTGTCTTTCTTCGTTCTTCTGGTTTTGGCTCTGCCAGCAGTTGTTCACAAACATCTGCCACCGCTACCGCTTTTCTTTTCCTGTAAAAGGCGACCCCACGCCCTATTTTGTTGCTTTCTGGAGTAGCGCTTCCAACAGATTTTCATCGTTGGAATACTAACTTCAGGAGTCATCTATGAATAAAATTTTTCCGTTATGGCTAATGTCACTCATAGCTGCGTTATTACTCTATAGCGCGCAGGCATTAGCAGAAACACCGTCTACCGGTTGGCTGAGTCATAAAGACCATCCGCCGGTGGAAGTGAAACTGGAACTCACCGGTCACTATAAAGCAGAGCGAAACCTCGTACCCGCTTTGCTGCATGTTGAGCTGGAGGAGGGCTGGAAGACTTACTGGCGCTCGCCCGGCGAGGGTGGCATACCGCCGACCTTTGACTGGTCTGATTCGTCCAATATCAGGGAGATAGAATGGCACTGGCCAGTGCCTTCGCGCTACAGTATTCAGGGCATTGATACGGTCGGGTATCAGGGGTCTTTGACCTTTCCGTTAATGATAAAGCTGAGCCCTGATACCCGGCAGGGGCATATCAGCGGTTCGCTGACCATGTCGTCCTGTACCACTATTTGCGTGCTGACGGATTACCCCATTGATTTACGCATTAATCTGGACACTTTGACCGTCGACAGTGACCGCGCCTTCGCTTTTAATCAGGCGATGGGTAAAGTGCCTCGAGAACATGACCGCAATGATGTGAAGCAGGCGATTTGGTCAGACGCAAACCAACGTATTCAACTCATCATAGAACGCGACAGCGGCTGGCAGGACCCGCAGTTGTTTGTCCACAGTAGCGATGAAACTCTGGCAGATGCCACCTTTTCGTCGCCCGGCATTCAAGTAGAAGGAAACACGCTGACTGCGTATATCGAAGTGAGCCATTGGCTGAAATTGCCAGACTTAAAGGGTTCTGAACTCACCGCGACTGTCGGTGACGACAACTTCGCTGCAGAATATAAGGTTAAATTAGTCTCAGGCACCGTCTCCACTCTTACTGAAAGCGCACCACCGCTGTGGATCATTCTGTTGATGGCTTTAATTGGCGGGTTAATCCTGAACATTATGCCCTGTGTGTTACCAGTATTAGGCTTAAAAGTGCAAAGCTTAATGCTCTCGGGAGCACAACAACCCAGCGTGGTGCGTAAGCAGTTTTTTGCCTCGTCACTGGGTATTATCAGCTCGTTTCTGGTGATTGCGCTGGGGCTAATAGTGCTTCGCTGGTCGGGCGGCTCAGTCGGTTGGGGGATTCAATTCCAAAATCCCTACTTCATTGCTGCGCTGGTGGCTCTTACCTGGCTGTTCGCACTGAACTTAATGGGTGCCTTTGAATTTAAGCTGCCGTCTTCCCTGAATACCAGCGCCGCGACTACCGGCGATAACAGCTATAAAGGCCATTTTCTACAAGGCATGCTGGCAACAGTACTGGCAACACCCTGTACAGCGCCTTTCTTAGGCACCGCTGTCGCCTTTGCATTGGCCGCAGAGTCATCGGTTATTTTGCTGATTTTTGCGGCGTTAGGTGTTGGCATGGCGCTACCATGGCTGCTTATAGCGGTATTCCCAAAAAGCTCAAAATTACTGCCCAAACCCGGTCGCTGGATGCAGTGGGTAAAACCGATATTTGCCATTATGATGCTGGCCACCTCGGTTTGGCTAACCACTCTACTGAAAAACTTTATCAGCAACGAGGCATTCCTTGTGCTGACGGTCGGATTATCGGTTCTCACCTTAGCGATTATTGGCAAAGTGCATGGCCGCAAGGCTCTGTTCTTATCCATAGGCGGCTTTTTGATTTTGGCTGCGGTGGTGGGTGCTGCGCTGCTCCTCACGGCTGACCGTTGGGTTAATAAACTCCCTCAGGATCATCAGTGGCAGCCGCTCACACAAGAGCGTATTGATGCAGCCGTAGCCAATGGTGAAACCGTGTTTGTGGATGTCACAGCGGACTGGTGTGTTACCTGTCAGGCTAATAAAATTGGCGTATTGCTGCAGGATCCGGTATTTACTGCCCTGGGTCAGGAAAATGTAACACGCCTGCGCGGCGACTGGACCAAGGCCAACGAAAACATCACTCTATACCTGAAAGCCAACAACACCTTTGGTGTGCCATTTAACAAAGTTTATGGACCCGGCGCTCCCGATGGCATCGTCCTGCCCGTGGTGCTCAGCAAAGAAAAGGTCATAAACGCGCTGGAGGATGCTCGTGAGCAATAGCAAACCAAAAACCTCATGGGCAAAGCGTCTACGAACAGCGGCGCTTTATATTGTGTTGTTCTCAGCAGTTGCGTTCGTGGTTGATGCCTTCCGTAATAGTGATGTGCCGGAGTCTGTTCCGGCCGGGCTTGCTTCTCTAACCGACATTAACGGCGAACAATACAACTTGCGCGAGATGAGCAAGAACGGCCCCGTCGTACTCTATTTCTGGGCCACCTGGTGCCCCATCTGTCCGGCAGTATCGCCCACCGTGGATTATATCGGTAACTACTATCCCACCGTTAGTGTCGCGCTGCGTTCCGGTGATAACGAGAAACTCGCTAGCTACGCGCAGGCAAAAGGGTATGAGTTCCCCATTGTTAACGACAGCCTTAACCGCGTCTCTAATGCCTGGCAGGTGTCTGCTACGCCAACCATCATCATTATTGAAAACGGTGACATTGTATCGGCGACCACCGGCGTAACGACCCCCCCCGGTTTATTTATCCGCCTTTGGTTTCACCAGTTTTTTGAAATAACCAATTTTTAAGTAGGAAAGTCGTATGAATTTTATCTATAAAACATTTTTCATCGTTGCTGTTATGTTTAGCAGCAACGCTTCAGCACAAAATTTAAACCAGCAACAAGAACAAGAATTGGAAAAAGTCGAGCAGTTATTACGTGAAAATCCACAGCTTATTTCTAATATTCACCAAGGCTTGCATCGCTTTTTAGAGCAGCAGGGTCAACAAAAAAATGCCTTCGCTAATAATAAGGAATGGCTTTATGAGTCGGCGGTAAACCCTGTTATAGGTGATATCGATGCCCCTCATAAAATCATTGTGTTTACCGACTATAACTGCCCGTATTGCAAAAGGTTAGAGCCGGGTCTGCACAAATTGATTGAGGAGTACCCGTCTATTCAGGTGGTGAATATTTTTGTGCCGTTACGGCAGCAACAGGTCGACGGTCTAAAAACCAACTCAGCGCTTTATGCACTGAACCTGTGGCGCAATGACTCTAACACCTTCTTTGAAACGCATAATCTGATGATGAAAAAATCCGGAATGCACACAGCTAAATCGCTGCAAAGCGTTGCACAAGTTACTGGCACAGAGGCTTTTTTATCACCATCCAGCGAAAGCGAAGCAATTATTCGCAAAAATATGTCAGCATTTCGCGACTTAGGCTTTCGCGGCACACCGACCATTATCATTGGTCAGCAGGTAACGCCTGGTTACATCCCTTATGACAAGCTGGAGGCTATTGCTACCAAGCAATTTGAACTGGATTAATCGATGTTCGTTCAGACTCAAGCTGACACAACCTCTCAAAAGTAAAGAGTGACCTCCCCAGGTTTTGCTCTGCTATGATTCATGTGCATATTTAATGCGCATGGATTATGCGCTTGTTTTTTATTAACAGGTGATAAAATGGCAATCTATAACACCACTTCTGCTTCAAAAAAGCCGACAAACGTCAGCATTAACGCTGAGCTTTTAGCTAAAGCAAAGTCACTTAATATCAATTTATCGGCGACACTTGAGTCAGCCTTAAAAGAACAAATTCGTTTGCAGGCGCAAGCGCAGTGGTTGAAAGAGAATTCTGACGCAATGGAAGCTTACAACCAGTTTGTTGAGCGTAACGGGACATTCAGCGACAGCGTGTCGTAAATTCTAATGACAGGGATAGAATTACAGCGGCTATCGACCTGCTATTTTTTGAAATATAACGATAGTTACAAGTTGCCACGTTAAATAGCGACTTCAACACTATAATTTGATAAGGTCTTCAACGTGTACTAACATTTGTGAGTACACCAGTAAAAGAGAACCGTCATGGAAACCAGAATTCAGTTTCGTATCGATGAACAAACAAAGCACTTAGCGCAGCAGCAGGCGCAGAGTGAAGGCCGAACCTTGAGTGATGCGTGTCGGCAGCTGGCAGAGCAGCTGGCAGCGGAGCGTCGGAAACAGCTATTGCACGACAACTGGCTTACGGAGCAAGTGAATCATGCTTTCCAGAAATTGGAGTCAGGCCAGTCTGAGTTCATGGGTAACGACCAGGCAAAAAGCCGTATGGAAAAATTTAAAGCTCAATTTCGAAAATAAGGCGCACAAATGATTTATTGGGAAGAGGATGCCCTGAAAGACAGAGAAAGGATTTTCGAGTTTCTTCACAATTTTAACCCGGTAGTAGCTGAACAAACCGACGCGTTCATACAAAGCAACGCCGAAACACTACTTGGGCAACCTTATATTGGTGTTAAACGTGAAAATATGAAGGGAAGGCTTTTAATCCTCCCCGATGTTTCAATGCTTGTCCCTTACTCCATTGATGGAGTTAACATACGAGTTTTGCGCGTAATGCATGAGAAGCAGCAATTTCCCTTTGCATAGGTTTTGCGTTAGTCTCTTTTATTCACGCTTTTTCATCAACAAGCTGTTCGTCGTTTTCTTTAAGATATTCCATCACCTCGCTTTGTAGCGAAGTTAAATATTCTGAATTTAATATTTCCGTCGCCACTTTTTGGTGACTTTCAGCGGATCTTAAGCCCCCTAAAGCATAACTGTCATATTGCGCATCTTTAGTCGCTTGCTCAAATAGCTCGTTAAATACTGAACTCGGTTTTTTCTCACTGTAAGAGCTATCAAAATCTATTTTCAATTGAAGTTGGCTTAAAGATCTATGCAGTGCAATATCATTACGATAGCGATCATAATTCTCTTGTGTTTCTTCTTTGAATGTTATTAAACTCTCAGCAAGATTCATATACTCTTCAACGGTTATATCTTGGGCATTTTCAGGGTCAACCGACAGTAACCCTTTGAACTTCTCAGCCTGTTCATCGGTAAGTTTGTCGGTATCAACAGGCGCTTCTGAAGGCTTAACGTCTTTTGCTTCCGGCCGTTTTACAGGCTCTGCGGGCACTTTCTGCGTAGGCTGTTTGATGGTAAAAGAAAAGTCGCTGATGGTTAAAGGTTTCATAAACACCTCCTGTGTTAATTCCTTATATCGGCGAATTATTGGTCAACTTTAACAACCTAACGGAGGGACCTTAGGGGCAACACAACCAACCAGTGTAAAATCAGACGCTTATTGTGGCTCTTTCGCAAATTTCCACCGCTGCACCGGCGGTGAAACCATAACCGGCTTTATGTATTTCTACACTTTCACTAATAGCCAGGGTGGATATTTCACTTCCTCATCGAGTTCAGTAGCAGCTCCGTATGGAACGTCCTCTGATTCAATTTACATTAAATAAAGCCCATAGGCCTCGCGTATTATTAAGCGAGGCCTTTTAATATATTCACAATGGTTTGGGTAGTTTCTATACTGTCTGTCATATTATGATTCCTTGCGAACTCAAGATGCCCCGTCCATCGCTCCAATTGATCAATCGGTTTATCCCGGTCAAGTTTTTTCCCTTCAGGAGACATTTGTGAAGGATCCAAATGAAAAGCCATAACAGCGGCCTCAGATGAGCTAATTATGCCCTTAGACTCAAGGTGATGCGCCAGGTCGGCCATTTCATTAGGAGACATAGCACGGGCATTAAATTTCCCCTTAAGTTCGTCATACACTTCGCTCAATTTGGAGCCTTCAGCGCTTAATTCCACCTCACTGTTAGCGTCAGTAGCGGTATTCCCCTGCTGGTTATCTTTAGCAAGCAATTTATCCGAAGTTAATGACGATAGAAAATGTTCAGTCCTTGATACAATCATAAATCCCCCAACGCTTTTGTTGTCAAAGTTACTATGCTTTATAAATTAACAAGCAAGTTACGCACCAAGTTTTATTCGAGCTTAAGAGTGCGGAATACAAAGCACATTCATTTTTTCTAAACTTCGAAGGGGGAAGTTATTGATGCTGGCAATAAAAAAAGCGGTGGTTTGCCGTTTTTAAGGCAAATGTTTGCCGCCCTGAAAGCACATGGAAATGACTTTAAATAGAGTCATTACCAATAGTTCTCCGAAGTCACATTACCGGGTTTGCGCCGGGTGTTCTTAGCCAACCCTAACTCTGCTAATGCAGCGCGTGACTCTTTTATCATGTCGGGGTTACCACAGAGCATGACTTGTGCGTTGGTATCTAGCGGGGTATCAAGTGCATCGCTCAGTTGACCTGAGTTAATCAATTCAGGTATGCGTGCAGAGAATGCGCCGGGAATAGCTTCTCGGGTAATCACCGGCTGATAACCGAGTTGTCCGGGGTACTCTTGTTGCCACTGCTCAATTTGCCCCTGATAAACCAAATCTTCTGCCCGTCGAACGCCGTGCACGAGGTTTATGCGTTTAAACCGCTGCCAGGGCTTTTCCGTTCTCAGCATGGAAATAAAGGGGCCAATGCCGGTTCCGGTGGAAAGCATCCACAGGCTGTCGCCGTCCGGCACTTCATCCAGTGTAAAAAAGCCACCGGCAGGTTGGGTTATGTCGACATTGTCGCCGGGCTTTAACTGAGCTAACCGCGTACTGACTTCGCCGTCTTCTACTTCGGCGATCACAAAGTCCAGTACGGCTTCGCCCGGCGCGCTTGCCAGTGAGTAGGCACGCAGCAGTTGTTCGCCGCCAATGTTCAAGCCTAAACGCACAAACTGCCCGGCTTTAAAATCAAACGGCTCTGCTACTACCCTCAAACTGAAAACGCCAGAACTCCAACGGTAATTCTCGACCACTTTTCCACTAATCCATTGGATCATACGGCTGACTCAGTCCTTGTTTTCGTTTTTAGTCGCTTCCAGTTCTTGTTCTAACAGTTCAACGCGTTCGCGCAGGCGTAACAGCATTTGCTGCTGAACATCCAGTTCTTCGCGGGTGACTAAATCCAGTTTAGACAGTTGCGACTGCAGGGTTTGTTTAACACGCTGCTCCATATTGCCGGCCAGTTCTTTGACGCCGGCGGGCATGTTGTCGTTAATTTGGCGAGCGATGTTTTCAATCGTTTTGTTGTCCATAAGTCTCTCTTTGTGTAAATCGTTGCTAATTCATTTAGCTTAGCAGGAGATTCAGGTAAAATCCGAGCTTCTTATCGGCTTTTTCACGAATCAGGAACTCTGCGGCGCCCATGCTGAACGATCGCCAGAACCAGGCTGTACATTACATCCAAGGTCCGTTATTGGTGCTGGCCGGTGCCGGTAGTGGTAAAACCCGTGTAATAACCGAAAAAATTGCTTACCTGATCCGCCAGCAAATTTACACCGCCCGGCAAATTGGCGCGGTAACTTTTACCAATAAAGCCGCCAAAGAGATGAAAGAGCGTATCGCGCAAACCTTGCCTAAAGCTCAGTTGCGCGGTTTAACCGTCTGTACCTTTCATACTCTGGGGCTGAATATTATCCGGCGCGAACTCAGCACGCTGGGCTTTAAACCCGGCTTTTCGCTGTTTGATGACCAGGATACTTATGCCCTACTAAACGCCCTCACTGAAGATGTATTTGAGGGCGACAAAGCATTGATTCAAGCCTGCCAGCGCCAAATTGGCCACTGGAAAAATGCCATGCTGTCACCAGACCAGGCGTTGCAAAAAGCCGGTAACGAGCAGGAGAATGCCTTCGCGCAAGTGTATCAGCAATACCAGAATAATTTGAGTGCTTGTAATGCGGTCGATTTTGATGACCTGATCCGCCTGCCGACCTTATTGCTGGCGACCAATGACAACGCTCGCGCCCGCTGGCAGAAAAAGTTTCAGTACTTACTCGTGGATGAGTATCAGGATACCAACACCAGTCAGTACCAACTGGTTAAATTGCTGGTGGGTGAGCGTGCCCGCTTTACCGTGGTTGGTGACGACGACCAGTCCATTTACTCCTGGCGCGGCGCGCAGCCAAAGAATCTGGCGCTGTTGAAGCAGGACTTCCCGCAGCTTGAAGTGGTGAAACTGGAGCAAAACTATCGTTCACACGGGCGTATTCTGAAAGCGGCGAACATTCTTATTGAAAACAATCCGCACATATTTGAGAAAAAGCTGTTCTCTGAAATGCAGTACGGCCAGCCAATAAGCGTTATTTTTGGTCGTAACGAAGAGCATGAAGCGGAGCGTGTGATTGCCGAAATTGTCAAACAGCGGTTCCTGCGCAAAACGCCCTACCACCACTTTGCTATTTTATACCGGGGCAACCATCAGTCACGGCTGTTTGAAAAAGCGCTGATGAACAACCGCATTCCGTATAAAATTACCGGTGGTCAGTCGTTTTTTGCCCGCGCCGAAGTGAAAGACATTATGGCGTACCTGCGCTTACTGGTAAACCCGACTGACGACACAGCCTTTTTGCGCATTATTAATACCCCACGGCGCGGTATTGGCCCGCAAACCGTTGAACGCATTGGCCGTTTGTCTCAAGAACTGGGTTGTAGCTTATTTGAAGCTTGTCAGTCACCCCATTTAAAAACCCAGCTAAGCACCGGCGTGTTCCAGCATGTAGATGTTTTTAGAGACATGATAGACACTCTGGCTCGCCGCGCCGACCATCAGGAAGATGCCAGCGACGCAGTAAGGCAACTGTTGAGCGACATTGGCTACGAAGACTGGCTATTTGAGCAAAGCCCCAGCGCCAAAGCTGCCGAAATGCGGATTAAAAACGTGTACGAACTGCACCGCTGGGTATCGGATATGCTTAAAGGCGATGCCGAGCATGAGCCTATGGTACTGGATCAGGTGGTCAGCCGCTTGTCGTTGCGCGATATGATGTCGCGCAATGAGGACGATGAACAATTTGAACAGGTACAATTAATGACTCTGCACGCCTCCAAAGGTCTGGAGTTTCCGCAGGTATTTTTAGTGGGTATGGAAGAAGGCCTGCTGCCGCACCAAAGCAGTATTGATGAAAACAATATTGAGGAAGAGCGCCGCCTGGCTTACGTTGGCATTACACGCGCACAGCATAAGTTAGTGTTCACTATGGCGAAAGAACGCCGCCAGTTTGGTGAAAAGCTGGAGCCGCAACCCAGTCGTTTTTTGCTGGAGCTGCCGCAGGACGATTTAGAGTGGGAACATCGCAAGCAGAAGTCTGATGAAGAGCAGGAAGAACAGAGAAGTCAGGGGCTGGAAATGCTTAAAAATGCTCTCAAGTAGAGGTTGTCATTAAGCGCACACGAAGCTGCTGTCGTCGTCTTTAGCTATACGGTTTTCATAATTCTGGTCAATAAAGCTGCCCTGACCAATAGCAACGCCTTGTTTTTCTACTTCATTTTTTTGTGTTTCGGTTTCAAGACCATCGGCGTAAACTTCAATCTTAAGCTCATGACACAAGGTGACAATATGCTTTAACATAGCCTGAGCGCGGTTATTACTGCTGAGCCGGGCAATATAATGGTGATCGAGCTTTAATACGGTAAACGGAAAGTTATAAAGGAACTGCAACGGCCCGGAACCACGACCAAAGTTATCAATTACCAACGTAAAACCAAACTCCGACAAGCGCCTTAAGCTGGCCAGTACCCGTCTGCCGTCTTTGACCAAATCGGTTTCATCAAATTCCAGTGCGATATTCTCAGGCTTAGCACCATTTTCCATAACGATATTTACCAACTCGTTTAAGTGGCTGGCCTTTAATAAATGACGCACCGATAAGTTAAGGTGTAACTGCGTATCGGCATTAACGTTATTATCGATTAGCCAGCGGCTGGCGGTGCGTAAAACAAATCTATCCAGCTTAACGATAAGGCCGGTACGCTCTGCCAGGGGCAAAAGCTCCTTACTATCAAAATTGTAACGAGAAATTTCCCACACAAGCTTTGCTTCTACCGCTTTTACGTCGCCGGTCGTTAAGTTTACTATCGGCTGGTAGCTGACGGCAAAGTCTCTATCCACCTTAGCATGACGCAAAACAGTTTCTTTACGAACGCTATCAACCAGGCTTTCGTGCATGCTGTCATCAAATAATACATAGCGACCACGACCCATGCCTTTCGCCTGATACATGGCCGCATCTGCGTCACGTAGCAAGCGATCAGCCGAATCGGTCTCTTCCAGACACTCTGCTATACCAATACTGGCGCCGGAGTAGTGTTCCTGACCGTTAAGTTGAAAAGGCTCACTCATTTGCTCAATCATTCTCTTGGCAACGTCTTTGGCGTCATCAATACTGGTTATGGTATCCAACAAAATAACGAATTCATCACCCCCCAAACGTGCCACCATGTCGTTGTCACGAACGCAGTTGCCAATGCGCTTACTGACTTCCAGCAAGAACTCGTCGCCGGCTGAATGGCCCAGGGTGTCGTTAATATTCTTAAAGCGGTCAAGGTCGACAAACAGCACCGCGAAATGATGCTCAGTATGTCGCCGCTTGTGTACTACCGCCTGCTGTAATCGCTCATTGAATAAAATGCGATTGGGCAGTCCGGTTAAATTATCGTGGTGCGCAGCGTGAAATAAATTCGATTCGGTTTTCTTCCGCCGCTCTATTTCTGAAACCAGCTCTTCGGTGCGTTCTGCAACCTTTTTCTCAAGGAACTGGTTCACGCGCTGAATTTCTTCGGCTGAGCGTTTTCTGTCAATAGCCACAGCGACATGTTGTGAAACAAAGTTAAGCAACTCTAAATCGTCACTATGATACAGAAAATCATCGTCATAGGTTTGGACAGCAATAACACCAAACACCTGACCATTCATCATTAACGGGCTGCCCAGCCATTGTTTAGCCAGTTTCATACCACCGTAACCCAGCTCAATTTGGTTTTTCTTGAGCAATTTCTGTCGTACCGGAGCATCTATAAAAACAGGTTCACGCATTTTAATGACATATTCAGTTAAGCCTTTACCTACTCTTCTGCGCTCGGCTTTGGCACCCGTTTCATCCACATGATACGGGAAGTGTATAAATTTTTTGTCATCGGATAATAATGCAACGAAAAAATTATCTGCGTGAATCAGTTTACCGATTTGCCGGTGCAACTGTCGGTAAAACGTATTCATATTATCGGAGGTATTGGTTAATTCGGAAATAGAAAACAGCACCGAGGTTTGCTGCTCGGCTCTTTCCCGTACCGTAATTTCGCTCATCAAGCTTTCATTAGCATGGCGCAATTCTGAGGTCTGATGCTCTATTTCACTTTGCATCAGGTCACGTTGGTTTAAGCGCTCCAGCGCGTTCACCACGTGTTGCGATACGAAAGTTAGCAAGTCTTCATCGGAGCTGTCATAACGAACCTCAGCGCTGTAGCTCTGAACAACCATAACGCCGATAGTGACATCTCCGCGTATTAGCGGTACCCCCAGCCAGTCCTGATGCTCAGCTCCTAAACCTTCTATTTCATTATTGTTAATGAGCCGTTGGTACACATCAGGCGGGCATAAAAGCGACTGACCTTTTTTTAAAACATAGCCCGTTAAACCTTTTTTAAGTTGCTCGATGGGAATGCTTTCGAATAAGGTGTCCTGATCTATTTCATCGACAAAATAGACAAAATCGACAAGTTCTGCTTGTGGTTCGTAAAGGCAAATATAGAAATTGCGGGCGTACATCAGCTCACCGATGATAGCGTGCAGTGACTGATAAAAAACATTCATTTCGCGCGCAGAAGCCGCCAGTTCCGATATCCGGAACAGCGCTTTTTGTACAACCTCAGCCGACCGGTATTTTTGGGTCAACCCCTTTAAACGGGTAATGACCTTTTGCAAGCGTTCATTTTCAGTTTCTAATTCCTGAAGCCGCTGCTTGCTTACCTTACGGTCTGTCATTCAGCTTTGCCTTTAAACACCGACACCTCTTGCCGCCAAATACATTTATTAACACTTGTTGATTTTGGTAACAGCTGTAAAGTATAGGCTGGTGTCAAAAAATAGAAAAGATCTGGTTAAAAAATAATTAGCGAAGAAGGCTTTAACAGTGAATTAACGTCAATTGACACGAAAAAGGCTACCGATTCGGTAGCCTTTTGTGATGATTCTTAAAACAAAACCGGTTTTAGATATCGGCAGTCATATAATCAATAGCAGCTTGAATTTCTTCTTCTGAACAGTCACTACAGGTTCCCATAGGAGGCATTGCATTGTAGCCTTCAACCGCGTGTTTTAATACGGTTTCCATGCCCTGATCTAAACGCGGTTGCCAGTCAGATGCATTATTGATTTTAGGCGCGCCCATAACACCGCTGGTATGGCAGGCAGTGCAATATTTATCATAAACTTGCTGGCCTGAACGCGGTCCGCTGCTTTGTTCAGTTGCACTACTTTCACCAGCGACATAGTGTTTACCGGCAGGCTTAATACGCTCGGCTATCGCTTCGCGTGACATATCATCCTGCACGGATGCGGCACTAATACTTAGCGCAAACAGCATTGAAACTGTACCTAAAACGCTCTTAACGAAAAATGAACTCATAGCTTTCACTGGTCTCTCCTACAAATGGCTGGTGTTCTTGCACGCCCAGTTCGTGAATGAGATTATACCCACAAATGCGCAAAGGATAAACACTTGGCTGAAATTGCTCGCAAAATAGCTTTGCTGGATCTGGATGCCTTCTTTGCTTCGGCTGAAGAATTGCGCGATCCCAGCCTTAAAACGCGCCCATTTGCCGTTGGTGGCGGTGGCGAACGAGGCGTTGTCGCAACCGCAAATTATCTGGCTCGCCAATACGGTGTCAAAAGTGCGATGCCGGGCAGCCATGCGCGGCGTTTATGCCCCCAGTTAACTTTTGTCCGACCTGACGGTAACTACTACCGGGAACTGTCAAACAAGGTTCTGGATATTCTGCATCAACTGACCGCACGCATTGAGCCCGCCTCTATCGATGAGTTTTATCTTGATCTCACCCATTTGCAAACATTTAAAGGCAGTGCCACTTTGGCAATGAACTTTGTCAGGGAACAGATTAAAACCCTTGGAATAACCGGGTCTGCCGGCATTTCTAATCAAAAAATGGTAGCCAAAATTGCCAGTGAAGAGCGAAAGCCTAATGGGCAATTCGTCGTTCACCCAGACGAAGTTCTTGCCTATATTGCGGCTTTAAACCTAAAACAAATTCCGGGCGTTGGTCCTAAAAGCCAGCAAGTGCTGACTAACCACGGGCTTACTACCGGTAAAGACATTCAACATATTGAACTGCAGCCGTTGCAGGCCATTCTTGGTGATAAAGCCGGATACGTTTTATTTGAGCGCTGTCATGGCCGGGATCGCCGCGAGGTTGTCACTGAACGGATTAGAAAAAGTGTTGGGGTTGAACAGACGTTAAACACTGATATGAGGCTTGAATCAACCGCGCAAGCTTATGTTCAGGACAACTTACTACCCAAACTACGTCAGCGCATGAAGATTTCCCATTGGCGGGAGCAACCCATTCGCAGTCAAACACTGAAACTGAAGTTTTCAGACTTTACCCAAACAACGGTATCGCGCAGTGCGCAATTTATTTCGCCCAGCCTGTTTTATCAGCTATTAGGTGAAGCCTGGCAGCGTGGCAAAGGAAAAGGGGTTAGGCTGTTGGGGATCAGTGCAACTTTACCTGACCCCAACGAGCAATTACAGCTGGAACTTGAGCTGGATTAGTCTGCTTTCACCCTAATAGTAATTTTTTTAGAAATCACTGCCGGATCATGTGGTATGTGACTTTTATCACCTAAAATCAGTTGCAGGGTATGTTCACCCGGCTCTAATGTCACCGTTGTTTCTGTCTGACCGCCACCAAAATGGATGATATCGCCGCCCATGGGCTTATCCATAGCAGGTAGTTCGTCCATATCAACCATCAAATGATGGTGTCCTGTATGTTTTACATCGACCCCAGCTGGTGCTACACCCATACCGCTCAGTCCAAACTTCACTTTGAAAGTTGTATCAACCACCTCACCATTTTGCGGAGAGATAATATAAGCCTGAGCTTCCTGTGATGCTTCGGTACGTTCTGCTGCCTGCGCCGTGGCCAGAACAGGGCCACCTAACATTGCTAAGGCGCCAATCATCCATGCTTTATTCATAGGTTTCTCCAATATTGATAGGTATCAGTTGAGTTTAAACTGTATCACTAATTGTTCCAAGCGCTCAAACGCCGTATTCAACTCGCGGCACGCCTGCTTGGTATTATTTAGATTGCTGACACTTTGATCGTTCATATTGCTAATATCCATAATGTCACGATCCAGCGTTTGGATCACTGACGTTTGTTGTTCCGTTGCTGAAGCCACCGAATGATTGACATCGTCAATCGTCACAATAATAGCGTTAATCTCCGACATATGCTCAGCCGATTCCTCTGCACTTAATACGCACGTGTTACTAATTTCCTGGCTTTCTTGCATGACCTCAACAACACTTTGGGTGCCTGCCCGAACCCGCTCTATCATCGATTCAACTTCAGCCGCCGAAGAGGAAGTTCGTTGTGCCAGATTGCGTACTTCATCAGCAACCACCGCAAAACCACGCCCAGCTTCACCTGCCCGTGCGGCTTCAATGGCGGCATTAAGTGCCAGCAAATTAGTCTGTTCGGTAATGCCTTTAATCACCTCTATAATTTTACCGATATTTTGCGTGTCGTCATCCAGCGTGTGAATGGCTTCGCCGGAAGCATTCATGCGCTCCGACAAATGCTGAATTTGTTTTCTGTTGTGTTGTAAAGAATCGCGTGCAGATGACGCCTTAGCCGTTCCCGAACTTGCCTGTTCCGAAGCTTTAGCGGCACTTTCGGCAATTTCACCGGCACTGGCGCCCAACTGATTAACAGCAGTTGCTACTGAACTGGCTTTACCCGCCTGTTCGTTACCAATATCCATAGAGTTATCGTTTGCCTTGACCATACTACGAATATTACTTTCCACTTGTTGCGCTGCCGCATTCACTTCAAGCAACGCTTGTTGGATTTTCTCAATGAACTCGTTCATACGGCGTGAAACCAGACCAAATTCATCGTCCGACTCGACCGGAAGCCGTTGAGTTAAGTCGCCTTCACCACGGGCCATATCGGTAACCGCTTCATTCAGGCGCCGCAATGGCTTGAGCAACAACCGCAACAACCAGGTCAGCGATACAACAACGGCAATAATGCCAATGATCAGATAAATAACGGCGGTCCAGGCAAAAGTGGAGACATTACTGTAGGCCTGCTCGCGATCAATAACCACCCCTAAATACCAGTCAACCCCCTGAATCCCCTTTATTTTATGAAAGGAGACTAAGCGCTCTGTTTCATCAATACGGTATTCAGAAAAGTCAGAGCTTAACGACACTGGCTGACCCGCATAGTCATTAACGGATTTTTCAATCCAGCTGTCATTGGGATGCGCCAGAATATTGCGGTCGCCACTGACCAGAAAGGCAAAGCCCAAACCCATAAAATCGATGTCGTTAACAATATTTGAAATTTCATCGAGCATCATATCGCCGCCCGCAACCCCAACCAGATTACCGTTTCTGCGCATTGGCACCACCGCCGTAATCGTCAGCTCGTTGGTGGTCACGTCAATATACGGCACGGTATAAGTGGGTTGTCCTTCCTCAACCGCCAGTTGGTACCAGGGACGACTGCGGGCATCGTAATCATCAGGCAAATCAATGGTCGGGTCATCCAGCAAAAAGGTTCCGTCAATTAAACCATAGTAGACATTTTTAAACTCACCGGCAGCCTTAGCCTGCTGCACGCGTTCCAGCGCCCGACGGGTCGAATCCTCAACGCTGTAGGCATCGGCGGTTGCCTGCACTATGCTCATGCGGTCATTGAACCACTGCGAAATATTGCTAGACACAGAGTCCGATAACGCCTGCATCTGATGCTGCAAGTTGCTTCGGGTCTGAGTCGACATTTGCAGAAAGTTGGTCAGCGTAAAAATACCCAGTACCAGCACCAGTATTAATGACGCAACCATAATGACTTTTTGCGTAAACTTTAATTTTTTCAACATGTTAGAAAATTCTCTTATTATCGTTCTTTTATGAGCGTTCTTTTGTAATCATTACCTTTATCAAATTATCCCACTTGAATATCCGTTTCCGGAAAACGTACGTGCCGTTTTCGCGGTGTTGCCAAAAAGTAGGCTAAGGTTAAAGGCCCAACACGGCCGGCAAACATCAGAAAAATCAACACAAAGTGACTAGCCGGTGTCATGTCTGCCGTAATTCCCCGCGATAATCCAACCGTTGCCGACGCCGACAAAACTTCAAAGGTTATATCTATAAACGGCAGAGGATTCAAAATCATTAGGACAAATATCCCCAGAAACATCAAAGTCAGTGTCACTAAGGTTACCGCCAACGCTTTCATAACCAACTCTTGCGGTACCGTACGGCTTAACAAGGTGACATGTTCGCGACGGCGAAGAAAGGCGTAAGTTGCCACCAACAAGACAATAAAGGTGCCCAACTTTATACCTCCGGCGGTGCTCATTGAACCACCACCAATTAACATTAACAGCATGGTATAAACGGCACTGGCGTCAGTCATTGCTCCAATATCTACGGTATTAAAGCCTGCGGAGCGAGGGGTAACCGCCTGAAACCAGGCCGCCAGAGCTTGATCACCAAAACTTAAGCTGGCGAATGTTGCCGGGTTATTCATTTCCAGCAGCCAGATAATAGCGACGGATACAACATTAATGATTAAGGTTGCCCATAAAATGGACCGGGTATAAACCGAGAATTTATACCAACGGCGTTGTTCGTACATGTTGGTAATAACCGAAAAACCCAGCCCGCCAATAACGAACAAAATACTGACAATAAGATTTACTGGTATACTGTCCGCGTAATCCACAATACCATTAGGCGATAACACAAAGCCGGCACTGTTAAACGCAGAAATAGCATAGAAAATGCTTTCGGCAAAGGCATCGACAAAACCTTTTTCCTGCCACCAGGTTAATGTCAAACCTACTACAGCAATAGCTTCGACAACCAAAGCCAGATATACCACCGCCTTTGCAGTACGCCCAATGCTGGCTAAACTGGTTTGCTGCATTGCCTCTTTGGCGAGAACCTGATGCTGAACGCCTACATGCCCACCTAAAGAAATCGCAACCAACACGGCAAAGGTCATAAAACCCAGCCCCCCGGCCTGAATAAGTAAAGCCAGAACTCCCATTCCAAATGGCGTGTAAGTGGCGCCGGTTTCAACCACAACCAGTCCGGTCACAGTCACAGCCGAGGTCGCCGTAAACAGACTTTCCAGCCAGGTTATCGATTGTTCGGTTGCAAACGGCAGTTTTAACAACAGGGTTCCCAATAAAATCAGGCAGGCAAAGCCACCTGATAAGATAATTGGAGGGCTGGCACGAAACGCTTTACGTCTTTTTCGTTCCGGACGACGGTATAACCAGGCTAATGAGGCAAGCCACTGTTTCATGGGGACTCTTTTAGCTTAGGTGCAACCGATTTAAGTGCTTTCAAACTGCCCGCCATGACCAATGTTTCGTTACCTTGCAAAGTCACCGACAAAGCCGGCTTCACCGTCACGTCATCGCGGCGCTTAAGTAATAAAACATGAAAGAACTCGCTGTCATCCGGCATAATATAGTCTAAGGTTTTGCCCTTAAGATATTGACCAATACTAATTTCAACGCAGAACCAGTTATGCCCCAGCGACATGTATTCATTAACCACCGGGTAGTTCAGTGATTGTGCTACTCGGATGCCCATTTCTTCCTCGGGGTGAACAATACGGTTAACCCCAAGTTTGGACAAAATTTGATGATGGGATTTCGAGATAGCCTTTGCCCATATCTCTTTTACACCAATAGTTTTCAGGTGCAAAACACACAGTAAACTGGCCTGCAGGTCTTCGCCAATAGCCACCAAAACCACTTCGCAGTTGCTTAAATCCAGTTCCTCCAGCGCTTTCTCATCGGTCACATCGGCAATAGCAGAATGGGTCAACTCATCAGCCATTGCCTCCACAGCTTTCTCATTTGAGTCAATACCAATAACCCGGTGACCCATGTCGAGCAGTTCTTTTGAGGTTCGGGCGCCAAAGCGCCCCAGACCTATGACACCAAATTCCGCCATATCAGCCCCCTATTGTGCTTTTGCCGGTGCCAGGAACAAGGCATTCATCAGCAAGGTATTTAAACCGTCCATATACGCCCGGTAAGTTGGCTCCTGGGTAAAACTAATGAGCATCCCTTTGCCGCTTGGCTGCCACATTAACAGCGGCTTGTACGGTAATTGCTGAGCAATATCGTCCCATAAAAAGCCGCTGGCTAACACTGTGTCCGCGTCAGCAAACCAGGCAATGTTGCGACCATGATCAATATCAATCGGCGTAAATACATCATTGCCGTTATAAATACTGACAACCTGCGGTTTAACGCCGGCACTTAACCAATGGTTCGTGTCAACTTCGGCATTCAACAGCGCACCCGGCACCCAGTCTGGATCAGCGCCGTGTGGTTTAATTTCCGTTAAGAACTGTTCCCTGCTATCAATGACTTTACCGTCAATTTTGAGCTCTTCCGCTGGCTCAGTAACCCCTTTCTCCGGCACTTTTCGCTCCAGTTTAGTATTCAATAAGCCCGCATCAACAGCCCAGGCAGACGCACTGCCTAACGTCAGTAAAACACCACCATCGGCTACCCATTGTTCTAACTTAGCAACCACTTTCTCAGTAAATACATCGGCATATCGGCCCTCAGGCAAAATCAGTACATCAAGACCGTCCAAATCAGAACGAAGCAACTGCATGGTGCGAATAGCCGTCACCGGATAGCCCATTTGACGCTCAATAACAAAGCGCGTATGCCCGGCATTATAAGCACTGACCGGCTGGTCCCAGGCTATCGCTATGTTCGGCGCTTCCAGTTTGCTGACGTTGTGCGAACCAAAGTTCGGGCCTTCGGTCATCCAACTTGTATCCACCCCTTCAACCGTGGCACCTGATTCCTGTGCCAGCTGTTGCAGCTTCGCTTGCAAACCGCCCGGGTTGTCAGCACGAGTCAGAATAAGCGAACCACTGGGGAACTTACCCGCACTTTCGTGGGTAAAGGCTAATTCGCTTTGACGAACCTCCAGTCCTTCACGCAAGGCTGCGGTTAAAAAACGCCCCGCATTCATATCGCCCCAGCGCACCAAAAAGGCGACTTTCGCATCAGGATTAACCAGCTTACCCGGATCAATGCGGCCTTCAGCGACAAACGCAGTGTTTACATCGGGCAGATCGTCACACGCATGGCTATCAACATTAAACATCAGAGGTAATGACCAGCCCGTGACATCATAAATTTGATCGGGCAGGTTGTTTTTACGGCGCTGCTCTTGGTCAGCCAGAAAGTCATCCGCCATGTCCACTTGCTTGTCCATTAAGGTACGGAGCATGCGCTGAGCCGGTTGCGCCATATCAATAATATAGGCGCCGGCTTCATAATCGGTTCCGCAAACATCGAAAGCTTGTTCAGCCTGTTGTACTTCTGCACCCTGTTCAACCAACAAAGACGCCAGTTTACGTGCAGCAGCCGGGTCATCTTTTGCCGGCAGAATTAACGCGCGGACATCACCGTTCTCGCCTGCTTCTATTGCTGATTTTCGATACTTCCAAAACTTTTGCAATAACGCTTCGCGGCGTTCCGAAACTGTCTGAATGGTTGAAAGTGACGCAATGAAATGCTGTTGAACACCATCGGCGTAGGTCAATACATCGCCGTCTTTGCGATCAAATAAATGCCCGCGCGCCGAGGCCATTTCGTAGGTCATCGCAACCGAACCCTGATACAGCGGCCAGCTGGCACCATACCCCGGGTAAAAGGCATCGAAAATTTCACGGGTGAAGTAATCAAAACCTTTTTCATCAAACCACTGACCGTTATTTTTACCTATCCAGCTCAAGCTTTCTCGCTGTGCTTCTGTGATCAAGGGGTTGTAAGGACGCGCTTCCGGCGTGAAGTAATAGGTAGAGTCACCACCCATTTCATGCAAATCAACAAATACCAGTGGGTAGTATTTTAACAGAGCCTCAATTTGACCACTTATTTCAGGTTGGGTCAGCGCAATCCAGTCACGGTTCATGTCGAACAGATAATGGTTCGTGCGTCCGCTGGGCCAGGGTTCATTATGTTCAGCACTGCGGCGATCGCCCGAATGCTCCAGCCCGACACTCATGTAATAACGATCGACAAAACGCGCGCGGCCATCAGGGTTTTGCAGGGGGTCAATAAAGACCATGGTGTTATCCAACCAACGCTGCGTCTGCTCGCGCTGGTCATGCAGTAAATGATAAGCGGTCATCATCGCCGCTTCGGGCGACGAAATTTCATTTCCGTGAACCCCATAGGACAACCAAATACTTCCGGGCAATTCGTCGATTAACGGCTCGGCGTCATCGCTGTCAGTTTTTCGTGGGTCAGCTAAGGCCTGCATTCCCTGCACAAAACCATCAAAGTCAGCGATGTTTTCTTGACTGGAAATAACGGCATAGTAAAGCGTACGCCCCTCCCAGCTTTCGCCGTACTCTAAAAGCTTCACCTGCTTAGGGTACGCCGCTTCCAGAGCTTCAAAATAGCGACTCATATCCGCCGGGCTGGTTATTTTGGTGCCGAGTGGGTACCCAAGCACCTGCTCTACCGTCACTTCGGAGTCACTGTAACGGGCTTCGGGGAGTAAGGAGCTTTCCCCAGAAAGCTGCTGTGCGTGAGTGGGCATTGCTAACCACGAGGCGGCTATCAGCGTCGCTAATTTGAGACTGCGCATCTTCATTCCTGTTGTTTTATGCACTGCAAAACAATGCTTAAGGTTTCTTTTTCTGTCTGCCTAATGTAAAAGCTTGCACAAGGGAAGTGAAGCTCAATTTAGGCACTATGAATAAAAAGACCCAATTAATCTCGCTAGCGGTGGCTATAGCCACGACACTCATACTCGCTGGCTGCGAAATTACGCCCCATAAAGTTCAGCGGGTGGTGACATCGGGTGTCCTCAGTGGCAATGACCCGGCAGCGGCCATTGAGTCGCTGGCGAAGGAACGATTACGCAGCTACCGTAATAATCCGCACCAGCTTATTACCGACATTGAGGATTTGCGCAAAGCCTTGCGGGACCTTCGCACGGTTGCTGAGGCTATTTGGGGAGAAGAAGAGAATACCGTTCCCAGCGAGAAAAAGTATGTTAAGTACAGTGACGATTTTCACGCTAAAGCGGTTATCGACTTTGAACAGGGTTTGCTGACCGTTGCCACTTTGCATGACAGCGACGACCCGGCCCAAACCCGACAACAGTTACAGGCTGCTATTGTGCGCACACTGTTAACCCCCGCCGACCTCACCGCGGTTGATATATTTACCGCGAATGAGCCCAAAGGCTCAGGAAAACCCTTTTTACGCGGGCAAGTTGTTGACCACGACAAGGTTGTGGTTGAATACGAATGGCGGGCAAACCGCTTTGCTGAGTACTTAGTTGAGACTAAGCTGCGCAAACGCCGCGCCAAAGAAAACGACGTTTATGAAGTGCAAATTGCACTGGTGGACGACCATAAAGAACTGCGCAAGCACCAGTATTCAGACTATGTCATTGCAGCAGCAAAGCGCTACGACCTGGAGCCGGAACTGATTTACGCCATTATCGAAACAGAAAGCAGCTTTAACCCCTACGCCGTCAGCCATGCTAATGCTTACGGCTTGATGCAGGTGGTGGCAGCCACTGCCGGTCGCGATGTCTTCGAGCGTATTCGTAAAATTCCCGGGCAGCCAACTTCTCAACAGTTGTTTAACCCGGCACAGAACATTGATATTGGCAGTGCCTACTTATATATTCTCAACACCCAGTATCTGAAAGGTGTACGGAATGCAAATAGCCGTGAGTACGCTATTGTTTCGGCCTACAACGGTGGTGCCGGTAATGTACTCAAAACCTTTTCCTCTAACCGCAACAGGGCTGTAGAGATAATAAACCGGCGCCAGCCCGGTACAGTCTACCGGGACTTAACGTCATCAAAGCATCCTCTGCCTGAAAGTCGCCGATATTTGGAAAAGGTAATGTACTTTAAGCAGGATTACTGACAAGACTCACATTAACATGCCGATGGCGCTAAACCCTGCGCCCAGAAAACGCTATACCACCAAAAGTCTATTGATACCTCTTTAGGGATTCTGCCTGAGTCAAAAAAGTTTTCACTAACTCTCTTGCAGTTATCATTAACCAGCTACTCGGTCTGTCAGTCGCAAAAATAGAGACTACCTAATTATAGGTAACCTTAAAAAATAATAGGTACGACTCAGGAAAATCAAAGGCTAAAAGAGCGCTATATTTAATAACCGACCAATTCTGTAAATTTATTTATAAAGAGAAAGGTGAAAGAATACGGACTACTTAATTGAATCATTTTGACTGGCGTCAAAGAGGTAGTTATGAGTACAGTTACCTGGGATAAAGAGTTAATAGAAAAATACAACATTAATGGTCCTCGTTATACGTCTTATCCCACAGCGTTGATGCTTTCCGACCAGTTTTCTGAGAGTCGCATAGAAGCCGCACTAAAAAGTGCGGACGACGGACTGTGTTTATACTTGCACTTACCCTTCTGCCACAAGCTTTGCTACTACTGCGGTTGTAATAAAGTCGTTACCCGACATCAGCATAAAGCCGACAAGTATCTGGATTATCTTGCTGCAGAAATGGCGATGTACCAGCTTATGGTCAAGGACAAAAAAATCCGCCAGATTCATTTAGGCGGTGGTACCCCAACTTTTTTGACCGAGCAGCAGTTAACCCGCTTAATGGAACTCGTTCATCAGCACTTCACCTTCGCCGATGACCCGGAAGTCAGTATCGAAATTGACCCACGCAGCTGCAGCGATGAAAAGCTAAAGCATTTGCGCGATTTAGGTTTCAACCGTGTCAGTTATGGCGTGCAGGACTTTGATCAAAAAGTACAAATTACCATTAACCGCGTACAGGATATCGAGCTCATCGCGCACCAGCTGAAACTGAGTAAAGAGCTGGGTTTTGACTCAATCAACTTAGACTTAATTTACGGCCTGCCGTATCAACGCCCGGAAACCTTCAGAAAGTCGATTGAGCAAGTCATTGAAATGGACCCGGACCGCATTTCTGTATTCAGCTATGCACATTTACCCCAGCGCTTTGCCGGACAAAAAAAGATACCGGAAGAATCCATCCCCCAGCCTTCGGTTAAACTGAGCTTACTTGAACAAGCCATTACTCAGCTTAGCGAAGCCGGTTATCAGTTTATTGGCATGGATCACTTTGCGAAAAAAGACGATGGCTTAGCTGTAGCCCAACGCGAAGGTCGCCTGCAGCGTAATTTCCAGGGCTACACCACCGACGGTCAGGATGCGCTACTGGGCCTTGGCGTTTCCTCTATTAGCCAGGTAAACGGCGTGCTTTGGCAACACGAAAAAGACCTGCCCGACTACTACAAAATGATTGATAGCGGCCAAAAACCCATTATCAAAGGCATGGCATTAACCGACGAAGATAAACTGCGCGCCGCTTTAATATCTCAAGTCATTTGCCACTTCGAACTCGATATAGAAGACTTTAAAGCCCAATGGCATATCAACGATTTCTGGTCTCATTTCGCCGAAGCCATACCGCTACTGAAGCCATTCATTGAAGACGGCTTAGTCGACGTTTCCGACAAAAAGCTGCGCGTCACCGATTTAGGTCGCCTCTGGGTTCGCAGCATCTGCGCCTGCTTCGACGAATACCTCGATCACGGCCAAAACCGCTACTCCAAAGTCGTTTAGCTGGGATTGGGCGGTAACCCGATCTTCATACGCTTGTCAGATTAATTAGGAGGTTGTATGAAAGATTGCCGCCGAGAGAGGTTTATCTATAAGGTTAAGCTGACAGGAAGCCAATTTTAACCAAACTACTCAAGCCCATTTGGAGGGCTTGAGTATCAGAAGTGATCTTATAATTTAGTAGTACTTTTAACTTTTTCTGCAGGGAGACTTTTTAAGTGTGCTAGCAAATCATCGATTTCCTCAGTGGAAAACCCTAACTTTACTGACATACCTAAACGGCCATCCTGAGTTGGCAATAAATTAAATTCATTTACGCCCATCAACCGTTCAAACACTACAAACTGTTTGTCATTAGTTAAATCTATTACTTCGACTGTGGTGCCAGTATTAATAACTCCTATTGGACCTTCATCGGTGCTTAGCCAGTCTATTGACCAAAAGTAATGCTGCGTGTTCTTCGTTCCGAGCTTCGTGTAAAGAGACTCGTACTTGACCATTCCGCTGCATTTATTCACATAGTCATTTTGGCGTTTGCAGTTGTACATGTGCTGCTCGTTTTTGCCTTCACGACTCACATTTAAAACCGTTGATTTGCCTGTTTCAAGATCAAAAAACAAGTAGTCATCATCTTCCGTTAAACCAATTGAGCTAGTTATCTCACTGAAATCAAAAAGACCACCTTCATTATCAGCTTCTTTTAGTTTCTCCAATAAAATAATATTAGTGGTACCAATATCTCCGCGTTGCATTGCAGCAGCAACATACCCTTTAGGAAGACCAATCGGTCTAGCTTTATCATTAATAGGTATCTCAATAAGGCCATTACTTCTCGGCATTATGAAGCCGGTAGACGTTGGGATAACACGCTCCCCAGTAATCGTTTCTCCAGTCACCGTTTTCATCACCATACGATCACCACTTTTAGTGATTTTTGCAAACGTCAACGGCTCTTCCGTTGAGCCTACCCGCATAGTTTTTGCGACATACTCTTCATTACCCACTTCAATAATATATGAGAATTTCCCCGATTTATTATCAAAGCCAGCAATTACAAGAGTACCTTCCATGTCTAGGTATGATTGTCCATCAATGAACAATTCTTTGTTTTCAATACTAAAATTAGCCGTTCTACCATTAGCAATAAGCTTTTCATAGCTTGCGCTTAACTCCGCTGGACTAATAGTTTCTATCGTTACTGTCGGCTCAGCTTGCTTTACCTGCTGCTGTTTTTTAACGCCCGCAATACGTTCAATAAATGCATTTCTGGCTTTCATAACCGCCGAACGCTGCTCAGCAGTAGGTTCATACTTTGGCGCAGCAGATTTAGGTGTACTCAAACAGCCACTAAGAACTACGGGAATTACAAGAGGTAAAAGGTATTTCGATACGTTCACTGTTAAACTCTCAACATCATTGAAACAAAAAACCCGGATCATACACATACCGCGTTTTATTTCAATATGGTTTAATAGCACTCAAGTTGATTTAATTACTTGAGGAAAAAGCACCATGAAAAAACTATTAATCACGACAGCTGCATTATCTTTCGCTTTAGTCGGCTGCCAGACAACTTACACAGAACCTCCTAAGCTTGAACATAACAAAAGCGATGTTTACGTGTGGGACGATTCTAAGTCTACAGCTTTAAACTGGGCGAATATTGGAGTTCAGCCACATGGGATTATGGATGCAGAAAAAGCAGAGGATGCACAGGATATAATTTCTGAAGCCGAACAAAATGCCTGGACTTTGTTATCTTTCGCTTCCGGTGGTATCGCCCAAGGCTTTGGTATGAGTGCTTTTTTTGGTGTTATTGATGAAGCCCAGCACTGGAACCCTACTTTTATATTCTTAGTTGAGCCAAAAGAGCTTAATGCTGAATCGGCACTTACAGAAATTAGTAAGCAGCTAGCCCCTGCGCTTGAGAAGTCCGGTTATTATAAGTATGAAGGGATTTCATACTCGACTCACAGTAGAGGATCTTCAAACGCATACATTTTGGCCTCCGGAGATTCTTGTCAATACAGTTTGGATTCAAAAAAAGCTGAAGAGTGGGTGTTAGATGCCCCTGAAGACTTTAACGGCTGTATCATGGCGTCTAAGGTTCAAATATTAAATCGTATCCAGCTCCCGTCAGGTAAATTGTATGATGTAGTGATTTTAGAGCTTTATCAATACTCCAGATGGGCTTTAACTTTTGCGAATCACTTTGATGGCCCTGTTGTGTTCCCTGTTAATTACAGAATAAATCTTGACGGGAAAGACTGTAAGCGTAACTGCAATCACACCTACTCAGCCATAGTTTAAAGCCATAAGCTACCACGAAGTTTAATCAACAAGGTGATAGCATCATGAGCCGGGCATACCGAACTCGTGAGCAATGGCGAGAGCTCATTGCTGAATTTGAACAAAGCAAGCTGAGTCAGAAAGACTTTTGTGAGCCACGCGGCATAAGTTCTGACTACTTCAGTCAACGTCGAGCAGAGCTTAGACGCGAAGCTGAAGATTGTGATACAAGCTTTGCTCAAGCGGTGCCTCAGTCGGCGACCGCGCAGCAAACCCTGCAGCTTCGTCTTGGCCAAACCGAATTGGTGTTGCCGTTGTCGGTATCACCGCACTGGGTCGCGCAATTGGTCAAAGAGCTCAGCGCATGAAGATGTTCGTTGAGCCACCGGCAATCTACTTACACAAAGCGCCGGTCGACTTTCGGAAAAGCATTAATGGCTTAAGTGCCATTGTAGAGAGTGAAATGGCGCTATCACCGTTCAGCGGTGCGCTGTTTATCTTTTGCAATCGGCAACGCGATAAGCTCAAGGTTCTGTATTGGGATAAAACAGGCTTTTGCCTGTGGTATAAGCGTCTTGAAAAGGCCAGGTTCAAGTGGCCGAAAAAAATGCCGGGTAGCACCATTACCCTTACTGAGCAGCAATGGGCATGGCTTTTGGATGGCCTGGATATTACCCTCATGAAAGGCCATCAACCGCTGCATTTTAGCTCGATAATGTGATCGTTTTTATCCATATAGGGATCAAGTATAAACCACGAGTTATCGATCACCAATTGGTCTAATAAACCCTTTATCTACTGCGGCTTAGCGCGGATTTATGCGGTATAATGTCCGCATGAAAAAGATTGATGAAAACACACTTCCGGACGATGTTGAATCCCTCAAAGCTATGTTGCTTGAGCAACAGGCTGAAGCTACTCGCCTGCAACAAGAAAGTGAGCGCTGGAAGCGTGACTTCTATCAGTTATTCGAAAAATGGCAGCTTGAGCTGAAGAAGCGTTTTGCGGCCAGCGCTGAAGGTCTGCCGGGTCAAGGCGACCTGTTCAACGAAGTTGAAGACATCCTCAATCCTGATGAGGAAGAGGTCGCTGCCGGGCAACACATTGCCTATACCCGTAAACTACCGCGCCGTGCCCGACTCGATGCATCACTGCCGCGTAAAGAAGTCATTCACGATATCAGCGATGAAGATAAAACCTGCGAATGCTGTGGCACGGACATGCATCGCATGGGCGAGGATGTCAGCGAGAAGCTCGACTTCATCCCGGCTAAGATACAGGTGATCCGCGACGTACGCCCGAAGTACAGTTGCCGTACTTGCGAGCAGCGAGGTACCGAAACCAGGATAAAGCAGGCACCGGTGCC
>NZ_JAKNDA010000029.1 GCF_023155095.1 Idiomarina aminovorans | reverse complement strand
GGGGCCATAGCTCAGCTGGGAGAGCGCCTGCCTTGCACGCAGGAGGTCAGCGGTTCGATCCCGCTTGGCTCCACCATTTCTTCTCTTGATGTAACCGTTAGCGTTAAGTGTTCTTAAACAAGAATAGTTACCGGTAACAATGCGTTACATGCTCTTTAACAACATGAAAAGCTGATTGTAATATTAATAAGTAAGAATGCCACTCTATTTGAACAACCGATTCGGTAGAGGCGTATCGAACTTGTGTACAGCGAGAACAAACAATCTTGGTCATGTATACCAGACAC
>NZ_JAKNDA010000028.1 GCF_023155095.1 Idiomarina aminovorans | reverse complement strand
CAATGAACGGTACCGGAGGTGTACAAACACGGACCAACAGCGGGAGTGAACGGTACCGGAGGTGTACAAACACGGACCAACCACGGGAGTGGACGGTACCGGAGGTGTACAAAGATTGATCGACTTTACAATGAACGGTACCGGAGGTGTACAAAGATTGATCGACTTTACAATGAACGGTACCGGTGGTGTACAAACACGGACCAACAGCGGGAGTGAACGGTACCGGAGGTGTACAAACACGGACCAACCACGGGAGTGGACGGTACCGGAGGTGTACAAAGATTGATCGACTTT
>NZ_JAKNDA010000027.1 GCF_023155095.1 Idiomarina aminovorans | reverse complement strand
CTATTCTTGTTTAAGAACACTTAACGCTAACGGTTACATCAAGAGAAGAAATGGTGGAGCCAAGCGGGATCGAACCGCTGACCTCCTGCGTGCAAGGCAGGCGCTCTCCCAGCTGAGCTATGGCCCCACAGACCCAAGGTCTGTCGGTATGTACGACGCACCCTGATAAGGGAATTTCAAGGCTAGATAACCTCTTAATTCGCGGGAGGGCAAGGCGGAGAACGACGAAGCATAGCCTGCTATGCGAGTTGTTCTCCAACGCAGCCATCGCGTGAATTTGGTGGGTCTGGGCAGACTTGAACTGCCGACC
>NZ_JAKNDA010000026.1 GCF_023155095.1 Idiomarina aminovorans | reverse complement strand
CGACATTACTGCCTCATCTGGTGCGTTAGCTCAATTTATTTGAGAATAGAAAGAGCTGATTATGGCTGAAAAAGTGCCAGGGCTGCACGCGTTCAGAGTTGACAAAGGGAGTCATACCAACGCCCGGCTCTGCGGCAGGCAAAAGTGGAGGCCGTTTTTTGGCCGGAGCTTTTGCCTGTCCGGCAGCAGCCGTTTGTTAACAGTTTATTGCCACTCAATCTTAAGGTCTTTATGTGACTGTGCGCAGTCGCGCAGATAGAGATTAATTAGGCTCTGATACGGAAGGTCTTTTTCCTCGGCCAGATTCTTGAAAT
>NZ_JAKNDA010000025.1 GCF_023155095.1 Idiomarina aminovorans | reverse complement strand
GAGAACGATCACCACGGTGTGGTTCATGACTGGGGTGAAGTCGTAACAAGGTAGCCGTAGGGGAACCTGCGGCTGGATCACCTCCTTACAACGATTGCTTAACTTTTGTGTACACAAAAAATTGCGTCCTGAATTTTTTGTATACCCCACATCCGTGTGGGTAAGTGCTCACACAGATTGTTTGGCTTGATATTAGAAGAGAAGAAACTGGGTCTGTAGCTCAGCTGGTTAGAGCGCACCCCTGATAAGGGTGAGGTCGGCAGTTCAAGTCTGCCCAGACCCACCAAATTCACGCGATGGCTGCGTTGGAGAACAACTCGCAT
>NZ_JAKNDA010000024.1 GCF_023155095.1 Idiomarina aminovorans | reverse complement strand
AGTCCGAAGACGTACCCGACAAGCTCAGATTTCCGCCATCAGCTTCGCCGGCAACACTCAGGCTGCCCTCAACATTGTCTAATTCATCGTTAGTGGAAGCCGTCTGTTCAGTACCGTTGTTATCTTCAGCGGCAACATTGATGGTTAACTCACCATCCACCAGGCCGGAGATATCGGCATCAACCGTATAGGTACCATCTGCTGCAACAGTTGCTGTGGTTTCAACGCTGTCACCGTTCTTATCGGTGATTGTAATGGTCACTTCTGTACCTTCGGCCATATCGGTGGAAGTACCCGATACCGTAATATTGCCGTCGGTAACCTCACTGGCTACCGTTAGAT
>NZ_JAKNDA010000023.1 GCF_023155095.1 Idiomarina aminovorans | reverse complement strand
ATGCAGCATGAAATTGATCATCTTTCTGGTAATTTATTCATTGATTATCTTTCACCGTTAAAGCGTCAAATGGCGATGAAAAAGGTGAAAAAGTACGTCAAATCGCACTCTCAACCACGCACATAACCAACGGTTAAAGAGGGATTCGCAACGCTCGGCATTTTTATTATGCGTTGATTTCAGTGGTTACGGTGTTGTGCGGTGAGTTGGTAGTTGCGTTGCTCACCCCTTAACCGGGCGTTGGTATGACTCCCTTTGTCAACTCTGAACGCGTGCAGCCCTGGCACTTTTTCAGCCATAATCAGCTCTTTCTATTCTCAAATAAATTGAGCTAACGCACCAGATGAGGCAGTAATGTCG
>NZ_JAKNDA010000022.1 GCF_023155095.1 Idiomarina aminovorans | reverse complement strand
CTAAAATACGCCCCACGTTCGAGGCAGGCAACGAAGCCGCCAAAAACAGACGTTTTCTAAAAATCTTTTTTCAAAAAAAGTATTGACGGAAAACACACGGTGTGTAGAATACGCACCTCTCGCAGCCTAGCTGCTGAGAACGCTCTTTAACAATACTATCAAGCCAAGCAAACTGTGTGGGCACTTGCAGAAGTAAGCAAACAAGAAATATTGTATTGCAACTTTTGAATGAGTGTTCAGCAAGCTTCAGAAATGGAGCGAGCAAAAACGCGTAATTCATTGAGTTGATTAAACTACTTTTAATTGAAGAGTTTGATCATGGCTCAGATTGAACGCTGGCGGCAGGCCTAACACATGCAAGTCGAGCGGTAACAGAGAGAAGCTTG
>NZ_JAKNDA010000021.1 GCF_023155095.1 Idiomarina aminovorans | reverse complement strand
AGACGGCTTCCACTAACGATGAATTAGACAATGTTGAGGGCAGCCTGAGTGTTGCCGGCGAAGCTGATGGCGGAAATCTGAGCTTGTCGGGTACGTCTTCGGACTTACCGGAAGGCACGGAAGTGGCGATTACTATTACCGATGCAAATGGTGACACGGTGACTGCAACCGCAACGGTCGATGCCAACGGCAACTATACCATTGATGCCGACGTGTCTGGTCTGGTTGATGGTGAGCTGACGATTGATGCGTCTGCGACGGATAATAACGGTGACCCGGTTACCGCAACAGATACAGCCGAGCTGGATAATGTGGCGGGCGATCTAACGGTAGCCAGTGAGGTTACCGACGGCAATATTACGGTATCGGGTACTTCCACCGATATGGCCGAAGGTACAGAAGTGACCATTACAATCACCGATAAGAACGGTGACAGCGTTGAAACCA
>NZ_JAKNDA010000020.1 GCF_023155095.1 Idiomarina aminovorans | reverse complement strand
CTATTCTTGTTTAAGAACACTTAACGCTAACGGTTACATCAAGAGAAGAAATGGTGGAGCCAAGCGGGATCGAACCGCTGACCTCCTGCGTGCAAGGCAGGCGCTCTCCCAGCTGAGCTATGGCCCCCTAATGCTTGCCTGAAGCTCCGGTAGCTGCGTTGCGCGATTCGTTCAATCAGTCACATACCATCGAGGTATGCTCCTTCAGTCACTCAACGTGCGCCTTGCTCTCGAAGCTTCATGCTGCGCGTGCTAACATCGAGGAAACCCTCTTTTCAACATCGCGGCAACCCTGATAAGGGAATTTGAAGGAGGGTAAGTCGAGAGCGTGCGACGCATACATCAGTATGCGAGTACCCGAACAACGCAGCCATCGTTTAAATTTGGTGGGTCTAGGCAGACTTGAACTGCCGACCTCACCCTTATCAGGGGTGCGCTCTAACCAGCTGAGCTACAGACCCAGTTTCTTCTCTTCTAATATCAAGCCAGGCAATCTGTGTGGGCACTTACCCACACGGATGTGGGGTATACAAAAAATGCAGAACGCAATTTTTTGTGTACACAAAAGTTAAGCAATCGTTGTAAGGAGGTGATCCAGCCGCAGGTTCCCCTACGGCTACCTTGTTACGACTTCACCCCAGTCATGAACCACACCGTGGTGATCGTTCTC
>NZ_JAKNDA010000001.1 GCF_023155095.1 Idiomarina aminovorans | reverse complement strand
ATGCAGCATGAAATTGATCATCTTTCTGGTAATTTATTCATTGATTATCTTTCACCGTTAAAGCGTCAAATGGCGATGAAAAAGGTGAAAAAGTACGTCAAATCGCACTCTCAACCACGCACATAACAAACGGTTAAAGAGGGATTCGCAACGCTCGGCATTTTTATTATGCGTTGATTTCAGTAGTTATGGTATTGTGCGGTGATTTGGTAGTTGCGTTGCTCACCCCTTAACCGGGCGTCAGCTATAGGGAGAATTAGTGGGAATATATAAGGCAGCAGCGGTTGCCACAATAATTGGAACTGTGATTGCAGCGGCTCAATTCTTGGAACTGAATGGCGATGGTACAACTGCGGAAACTCCAAAATTGAAGGAAAAAGCTAATGTAACACTCAGTCTCGATCTGCCTGAGTATTCGGCGGATAGAAACTGACTTCTCGCGATGTATGAGGCTTCGATGTCGCAGCCTTATTCTCAGAGTAAAAGTGAGTCTCTTGCCTCCTTGGTTAAAACTGCCTTATCTGTTGAAGATTTCAACATGGCGGTAATTGCAGCAGATAAAATTCCTTATGCAAGGAGCAAGGCCGATGCTTTCCATTTGGTTGTGGAAGAGGCTGTAAAAAATAAGTCATCTATTGGGTATGCTGTCGTAGCAGCAGACAAAATGCCCTATTCAAGCGATAAAAAATCCGCCTTGGATAAAATTATAAAGGCATTCGATGTTCTTTCGAAATCGGAGGCATCAGCTAACAAAGCGCTCAATGCTCAGACTGCGCCTGCTAGGATGCCGAAAGGCGGCGGCCATTAGCGCGGCGGTAAAAGGAGTTAAATTATGTTCTGGCAAGTATCTTTCTGGATACTGGTTGCATTAATCGTTCTGCCGCTTCCGTTCAAGGTCTTTGAGTATGTGTCTGGTAAGGATAAAAGCCCTAGGATCGTTAAAGTAGAAGAATTCTCCAACGCCATATTTATGGCATTGGGGTTAGTCGCTTTTCACGGTTTTATTACAGACACGGTTTATCTTACCCCTGCTTTCTGGCAGGGATGGTTAGTCATTGCCATAGTATGGTCTGTATTACCTAATTTTTGGTCACCTAAGTTAGCTTACGCTGCTGAGGTTATGGGTAAAAATAAAATGCGCGTAATGGCTGGAGCAAGCTGCATTTTGTATTTGCCGTTACTTTTAGCGGTGTACTTTTATGCATTTTAAACGTATCAATGTACATTATTCGGGGTCTATAGATGAGATTATTCAAGGCAAGCTTTGTTGGGTTCTTTTTGATTCTGCTACTAGCTTGTTCTGATAGCTCTCAACAAGCCGATCCAGACTTTACCCCCCAAAATACCCACAAAACCTTTTCTGAGCAAAATAGCCCTGTGGTATTTATAGACGAAGCGCACAATAATTTTTTAACTGTAAATGGACGGTATAGACCGTTTGCTCAAGTTCTTAAAAGTGATGGTTATACGGTAAAACCTAATAAAAGTCGTTTTTCATCAGACAGCCTGAGTAGTGCTGATATATTAGTTATTGCAAATGCACTGGATAAAAGCAGAAGGGACTGGAACCCTCCTTTTACTGAGGCTATAACCAATGAAGAAGTCTCAAATATTAAGAGATGGGTACTAAGGCGTGTTGATCTTTCGCGATTAGTTTTTGAGCGGCATGGTAAAGAGTTATAATTTGTTTCGCCAAAAATAAACTAACAACTCAATACCATGCCGAGACTAATGCTAACTGATAAGCGGTGGAAAAAGCTACTTCAAGTAATGAAGAGCACAGGCCGCATTTACAATAAAACAGAACACAGAATGACGTTTGAAGGGATATTATTCCGGCTGAGAACCGGAATTCCGTGGCGTGACTTGCCATCGGAATTTGGTGATTGGAGCGCGGTTTATCGCCGGTTCAATTTGTGGTCGAAGAAAGGTTTATTAAATATGTTATTCAATGAGTTAGCAAAACTATCTGATTACGATTGGGTCTTTGCTGACGGCTCTATTGTTAAAGCTCATCAGCATAGTACCGGAGCGGCTACCGTGGATAATGAGTGCATTGGAAAGAGCCGAGGTGGTAACTCTACAAAAATTCATTTAGTCGTGGATAGTGGCGGCCTTCCTATTTATTTTGAACTATCAGAAGGCCAGAGAAATGACATAGCTCGGGCTCAAAGTCTGGTAGACCATTTGAGGGAAGTAAACATTTTCGTAGGCGACAAAGGATACGATAGTGACGCATTGAGGAAATATGTTGAAGTCAAAGGAGGGACTTCAGTCATACCCAAACGTAATTATGGCCAGGATATAGACAAATGCAGTGTCGATTGGTGCCTGTATAAATATAGGCATTTAGTTGAAAATGCGTTCGCACGAATAAAACATTATCGTTCAATATCAACCAGGTATGAAAAGTTAGCGAGAAATTATGCCAGTATGGTGTCACTGGCATTTTCATTGATGTGGCTACCGATGTATTGCTGAACAAAATATGTACAGGAAAGATCAACACGCCCTAGAAGGTGGCTCGCTTTTTTTAGTTGCAGACCACACACCATTTCCTAAAGTCATTGAAAATTTAGCTAGTGAATTTGGCTTTGAATTTAGTAATGGTCATGTTGGCAATGCGGTGTTTTATGCCAAGAATAAAACGCTCGGTGAGCATGACATTACTCTTGGAACAGGTAAGGCAGGACAAAGCTTATATCTACCTTCCACTTTAGTTGGAATGACTGAAAGTGCGATTCAATCTAATCGTATAGAGCGGGTTAGAACATTTGGTGGTTCAGCTTTTAAAACGCCACCAGAAGCTACGTCACTATTAAAGCTAGGCAAGGGAGCTGTTTCTGTTGTTCCTGAAATACCTTTTCAAATAAATTCTGACACGCCTAGAATGTCTATGAACGGCTGGAGTCAGGGGGCTGTATTAGAGATTGGAAAGGGGCGGATAGCTGTGTTTGCTGAAGGCATGATGTTTTCGTCTCAACTAGATACTAAAACGAATAGAAAAATTGGTTTGGTATCTAAAGGTGCCGAACAAAATGAAAGGTTTTTATTGAATGTTATGGGTTGGTTAGCCGAGCGTTAGCTCACAAAGGAGAGTTTGGTGGAATCACCGTCGCTAAGTATGAAGTTCGAAAGTGCGAGTTAATCAAGCAAGAGTAAGAAATGAAATGCTTTGTTTATATCGCCACCAGCACTAAAGGAACCTCATGGAACAGTTTCAGAAAATTGACTCACTCGGGCTTTCCGACAAGCATTATAATTTGTGCAGAATACGCATTTCATCGCCGTTTCGCGCGCCCGGGATAAATCACGCACGGCTTCGTCCTCAGGCTCAGGTACATAAATCGGGGTGAGATCCTCTGACTTTAAAAGCTTTACCAACTTCAGCGCATCACGGCGGTCGGTTTTAACTCGCTCGCCCGGTTTTTTCGGAATAAGTGACGGCGCAACGACATAACAACAGTGCCCGAGGCTGGTGATGAACCGATAAATCCAGTAACCGCAGGGACCGGCTTCGTAAACCACATGCAACGTGGCGCCGGGGTATTTGGATTCAAACTGGCGTATCAGCTTTTTCAGGCTGACTTTAGACGACGGGATACGGCCATAGTGAGCGGGCACAGCTCCTCGTTGCTCTTCACAATAGGCGACTTCGTGAAACTCTTTATGAGTATCTAATCCGATAAAAATCATGCTATGTTTGTTCATGCTAGCCTCCAAATGATTGAGTTTTGAACAAACTAATTATGGCACTGGCTTTCAGCTAACCCAGGAAAATGCGGAGGCTAGCATTTGAGCAGGGAGTCATTGTGTCTATGTTCTTGGGAGAATCTGACAGTAAGCTATGAAACTTGAGAATATTGAATTACTTGAAGATGTGACTGAACGACAAATATTTGTGGACGAGATCAATGAGTAGTGGGCAAGACGCTGTTCACGATTGTGACGGCATGCCGAAGCACGGCGTATCGATTAGGCTGGATAAGAATCATGTAGGGCGTGAAAATTTCGTATGGTGCCTGTTTGTAGAAAGGCAAGCGACGGAAGACGATTTAGAAGAAAACCATCAACTTGAGGAGGTTGGTGAAACGATTTGGGTTACGGTTGTTGAGGTTGGGTTCTGCCCATATTGCGGGCAAGAGCTTGTCGTCGCTCCAGACAACAACGAGCCAACTGATTTCGGTCGCTTTACTCATATCGACTGCTCAGCGTGGACGAGCCGACGGTAAAATATAACAGGCCATGCACCGGATGCCAAAACCTCCGCTTCGCTGCGGTTCTGTCACCGGTGATGGCTGGCGTTACAACGTCATTTTGGTCGTTTGAGATCGCGGTAGAAGTTTTCGTGTGAGCCTAGGGCCATCAGTTCAAGGACAAGAGCGCCATCATCAAAACTGTAGCCGAGTAGAGTCAGTTGCTTGTTCATCTTGAACTTATGGACTCGCAGAAAGGCCAGGTCCCCTTTCTTTTGTTCTCCGATGTTGGGGTTGGCCATAAGCTCCTTCACGGCTAAATCAACGTCCTCTTTCTGGTTAGGCTTGACCTTTTTTACCGCTTTCTTGAATGTAGGGGTCTGTAATACAGTTGTGGCTTTAACCAAAATCGTAGGCCTCTAGCTTTCCGGCGTCCCGTTCTGCCTGCGCGATGATGGCCTGCCTTACAAACTCGTAGGGTAAATCGGGGTTATCTTCCATTATTTCGCCGATTTTTGCCCAATGTTCTATTTGCTTGGGCGGGGTTCGATTAAGCGCTTTGGCCATAATAGTTGCCTTTTCGATTAGGTTTTGATCTAAGCGAATGCTGTTCGTAGCCATTTGTACCTCCAGAGTTGGATTTTCTTGATTGTAGCAGCATGCTACAATTGATGCAAGTTGTAACAAGCGGCTGTTGTCGGACTGCTTTTCCGATGGCGCTACAAAGCAACCGCGCAGGGGGGCGTTACAGTTGTTTAAGTTGTAATTCAACATCCATGCTTTTATGAAGAATACGAACAATCAAAATTGAGTTATCTTTATTTTCATAAAATATGGTATGGCTTTTATGGCGGTGTTTTCTTAAGCCAGAGATTATGTAGCCACAAGGAGTGCCAGACATTGGGTTTTCTGCTAAAAAAAGGAAGGCTAGATCAAGTTCTTTTATGTAGGATCTTCGCTGCTCAGCATCCCATGTCTTTTGGGTATATGCCGCTATATTTTTTAAGTCTGCACGCGCTGCCCTTGAAACTAAAACTAAACTCATTTACCAAGTTCGTCATCAAGCTCAGCCATCAAACCGTCATAACTGTATTCGGCGGTACCGCTGGCTATACCTTCTTGTATAAGCGCGCGAAGTGTTTCAAGCTTTTGGTTATCCTCCTCAAGCTTACGCAGTCCGGCACGAATTACTTCACTAGCAGAGCCATAGCGTCCATCAGCTACCTGTCGTGCAATAAACTGATCAAAATGGTTACCCAAGCTAATACTTGTGTTTTTAGCCATACATCACCTCAAAATTACCAATATATATTATATTTTGGTATAAAAACTATAACAAGTCAAAGCTTTCATCGGGCAGGTTGTTTGAGCGTAAACCGCTAAGGGTGGGTCAATTTTACTTTACCGCTAAGTGGGTCAAAATTAGATTGCCGTTGACAGTCATGTTGTTACTCGATAAATAAAACACGCTCATAGTGAAGAAATAATGACTGTACCGACCGAAAATGAATACGACCAATTATTTGAAGGTATTCGCAACGAAGTTCGACAGGCTAAGACGCTGTAAACTCGGCTCTCTTGTTCAAGCGAAAAGTGGTCAGATTCAGTTTTCTAATTTCGCAAAATCTGCTATATTTTCAATCAGTCCTTAAAAAGTCTTTTTAAAGGTTGTTATGAAAACGGAAACGGTTACTTATTTAAAAGAAAATGCGAATTCCCTCGAGTTGCAAGAGGATTTGCTAGTCACAAAAAAAGGTAAGCCTGCGTATGTAGTGCAGTCTTATACTGATTATGAGTTTCAGCAGGAAACTATGGCTTTACTTAAACTGCTTAAATTGTCCGAAAAATCTTTAAGCAAGGAGGCTTTGAGTCTGGATGAAGCCTTCGAATAGCCGTTATGCTGTGGTTGCTTCGCCTCTATTCAGGTTATCACTGCAACGCTTTAAAGCTTTTTTAAAAGGTAAGTATTCAGAGTCTACAGCTTTAAAAACCGTAGAGGCAATAAAGTTTCGCATTCAAACAGAGTTGCCGGACAATCCTCAAATAGCTCCCATTAGCGAACGACTTTTTGATTTGGGACTAACAGATTATCGGCAATTGTTGATTGATGAACATAATCTGGTTCTTTATAAAGTGAACAAGATCGAAAGTAGAATCGAGTTATTATTGGTTATGGACTCCAGGCAGAGCATCCGAAAGCTTCTTTTTGAGATGAATCTGCTTGTTTGATAGCGCGTTAATGTAAGCTGAGCGCTAACTACCCAAAGCGGTATCCAGTACAAACATCAGCACAAAACCCAGCATAAGACCATTAGTAGCGGACATTTCATGCCCTTGTTTGTGTGATTCGGGAATCATCTCATGGCTGATAACAAACAGCATAGCACCGGCAGCCATTGCCAGCCCCCAGGGCAACACGGCGGAGTTGGTCAATGCAATGGCACCAATAACAGCCATTAGTGGTTCTACTAAGCCAGATAGCAAGCCGACCCCAATTGAGAGCTTACGACTGTAACCGGCAGCCAGTAAAGCCATAGCTACGACAAAGCCTTCTGGTATATCCTGAATAGAAATACCGGTTGCCAGAGTAGAGGCTCCAACGTTATCGTCGCCTGCATAAGCTACGCCTATGGCAAGCCCTTCAGGAATATTGTGCAGAATAATTGCAATGACAAACAACCAGCTGCGCTTTAATATCAGTGCCTGATGTCCTTCAGTCCCTTTAATAAAATGCTCATGCGGTACACTGCGCTCCAAAGCCATCATTAAAAAAGAGCCCAGAAGAATCGCAGCCGCTACTTTCAAAGGACCTTGCCAGGTAGTTTGTGCTGTTACTTCAAATAAATCTAACGCTGGTACAATGAGAGAAAAAATACTGGCTGCCAGCATGACGCCACCACCAAAACCCAACATGGCGGCATGTAAGCGAGTGGATAGCCCACGTGAAAACAGCGCGGGCAGGGTGCCTGCAGCGGTAGCCGCCGCAGCCACCATTCCGGCGTAAAACGCATAACGCACATGGTCGTGATGCTGCATTAGCAAAATGAGTTGCTGCAGACCATAGCCAACAGCCAAAACTAGAGCGCACCAACCGAGTAGCTTACTTCCTCGCCGCCAACCCGGTTGAATTAATGCCATCACTTTCATTTATGTTCCTCAAAACGCCTGGCAACTTCTGGCCAGTGGATCACTTTATAAAATGCTGCAATATAGTCTGCACGTTTATTCTGATATTTCAAATAGTAAGCGTGCTCCCATACATCAAGCCCGAGGATGGGAGTCTGCCCGTCCATTAAAGGACTATCTTGATTGGCTGTGCTGGTTATTTCAAGTTTTTCATTAGCATTAATAACTAACCAGGCCCAGCCGCTACCAAAGCGACTGACCGCTGCCTGGGTGAACTGTTCTTTGAAATTCTGAAAACCACCTATGTCGCTCTCAATAGCTTTAGCGAGTTTGCCTGTTGGCTCACTACCACCCTGAGGAGACATGACTTGCCAAAATAATGAGTGGTTTGCATGACCACCACCATGATTACGCACAGCAGGCTGCATATTACTAGGTATACTCTGAATCTGTCGTAACAGTTCAAATAAATCCCATTTTTCGTAATCACTGTCGGCCAGTGCCTGGTTCAGTCCGTTGACATAAGTTTGATGATGCCGCTGGTGATGAATTTCCATAGTCATCGCATCGACATAAGGCTCAAGTGCATCGTAAGCGTAGGGTAATGTGGGTAATTCAAATGACATAGTTTACTCCTTATAAAGGTGAAGTTAACGGCAATCATTATCATTTGCATTTAATTAAATTGCAAGGCATGCTGATGAATAAAACAGGAGGTCGTTATGGAACTTATTGAGAATTGGAAAACGTTACAACGTATCGGTAATTATGAGTTTGAACAGGGGCAATGGCAAAACGCCAGTCATTACTACATGAACAGTATTTTGCTGCTACGGCAACATTTAAGTGAAATTCTTGAACAGCAACATGAGGACGCTGGCGAGGTTATTATTTGCCTGTCAATTGCTGTACAGAATCTAGCTGATACATATTATCGGCAGAGTCGCCCGAACTGTTGCATTTCTCTGTTAAACCGTGCGTTACGCAATTTTCAGCAGTTGCAGAATAGGTTGTCGCCAGAGCATCCGGCGGCTGTAGCTTTGCTTCGAGAAGCCTGTCAGTTACGGCAGCTACTGTTTATGCACAGGGAGACAGATAACCCGACGATGACCGTTGGCGACACTGCCGTTTCTGGATATGACAAGCCAGCTTGTTCGCGGCTGCATTAATGCGCTTTCTAATGCAAATGATAATGGTTTTTATTACTGTGTTTTTTGTGATTTAATACGGCTCTGTCAAAAATAAGAAACACCATTATTATGAAAACACGATTCAGAGATAGTATGACCTGGCTCCATACGTGGGCTGGTTTAGTGGTGGGCTGGATTTTATTTGCGGTCTTTCTGACCGGAACATTAGCCTATTTTCAACTCGAAATTACTCAATGGATGCTGCCCGAAGTAAAGCAGAACGCCACCCCTGAAAAGGCGGTTGCACAAGCGCAACGTTATCTTGAAGAACATGCCCCAGACTCTTCAGGCTGGTCCATTACTTTGCCGGATGAACGCTCCACTACCACTAGAGTTATTTGGCGTGATCCTAACGCCAGCAGCGGCCGTGGTTTTGATTACGCCGTTCTTGATGGTAACGGCAGTAAAATTGAGCAGCGCCAGACTCGCGGCGGAAACTTTTTTTATCGCTTTCACTTCGACTTACATTATATGCCGACTATTGTGGCCCGATGGCTGGTTGGTCTTTGCGCCATGCTTATGTTGATAGCAATTGTTACCGGCGTTGTTATACATAAAAAAATATTTAAAGATTTTTTCACCTTTCAACCGGGCAAAGGGCCGCGTAGTTGGCTGGACGGACATACCATCACCTCGGTGCTGGCTTTACCTTTTCATTTTATGATCACCTACACCGGTTTGGTGACATTAATGATGATGTACATGTCCTCGGCGGTATCGTTAAGTTATGGTGACAGGGGCGAATTTTCTAACGCCATACAGTCCCAGCCACCTGCGTTACAGGCAAGTGGCGAGAGTGCAGCTTTAACTGACTTGCAGGATCTTTACTTTAAGGCACGAGAAGCCATAAACGGTAATCCAATTCGTTTGGCCCGTATTAGTAATCCCGGTGATGAGAATGCCACCATTCGTTTTCTCGAAGCGCCTACCCAATCGCTCATGTCTGACTATACGACACTGACTTATTCAGCCGTCAGTGGCGAGCAGTTGCATGCCCAGCCTGTTGAAAATAGCGCAGAACTGACACGACGCACCATGATAGGCCTGCATGCCGGGCGTTTCGCCGACACACAACTGCGCTGGTTGTACTTCTTTTCGGGAATTCTGGGCACATTGATGATAGCCAGTGGTTTAGTGCTATGGTTTGAAAAGCGAAAGAAAAAACTGCAAGCCGCAGGCGGTCTTTCTTTTGGTCATTACTTAGTCAGCGGGCTAAACGCTGGTTTTATTATGGGGCTGCCACTTGCCGTTGCCGTTTACTTCCTTAGTAACCGGTTGCTTTCTGTCAGTGCAGATAATCGTGCGGAACTGGAAATAGGCTGCTTCTTTTTTGCCTGGCTGTTCATGATTGTTTATCCGTTGCTTCGCGGTGCAAAACATACATGGAGAGATGGCGCATTAATCAATGGTGTGGCTTATCTCAGTTTACCCTTCGTTAGTTTTGCCACGGTATCGAGCCATTTGGCAAGTTACCAGTACCCTCGCGACTGGCCCTTGTTTGGCATGGACATCAGCTTTTGGGTTATGGCCATCTTCTTTTTAGGACTGACCCGATACTTATTCCGAAAGGAAGATAAAAAGGAGAGTGCAAAATGATATTTGGAAAAAAGGAAGCCAATGCACCGACCCGGCTGGAGATAACCTACCGCATTATGCTGGCGACTTTCGGCGGGTTTATTTTTACTCTCATTGTTACGGTTTTTACACCTGAGCTGTTTTTATGGCTTTTCGGCTGGAACAAAGCGACAAGCTTGTTGTGGATGATGTTGCTGAGCTTTGGTGTCTACTGTGGGTTAGTTATGTGGATTATAGCCACTCGAAAACTACTGAAAACAAGCCTTATACTGTTGGTTTTTGGAATTGCCTTGTCTATTGGCTTTACGCAGCTGCAAACTCACAATTCGGGTCAGTTAGCAGCGCCCAGTGAGGTGACATCATGATATCCGTCATTATTTGGTTGCTTAGTTTGGTGGGTTTTTGGCTATTGTGTATTGTGACAGCCCGTCACCGTAAGCTATTTTATTTGAAACCTTTAAGCCAACGTGCAGAGCAAAGTTATAAAATCACCGGTTTTATCCTGCTCAGTATTGCTCTAGTCTGTACAAGCTTAATGCCCAATCCGATAGACGGAATACTGGCATGGTTTGGTATTCTAACCTTTGCTTCACTGTTTATTTCTGCGCTAATAGCCTTACGGAAACAGCGTGTCCAAGCTCGTAAAAGCTGCAGGCAGTAGTGTAACGAAGGAAGTCGATTTTGGCAGTCGGTATGTCACACTGGACCTTATACTCGCAATGGCAAAGCCAGCAATGTTGTGATTCATGAGTTTGCTCATAAACTGGATATGCTGCGTGACGGTGCTAACGGCGCACCGCCAATACATCCCGATATGCGACCGGGTGAATGGCATGATATTTTTTCCGCCGCCTGGAACCGGCTGAAAAATGACTTACATACCCATCAACCCTTGCCAATAGATGGCTATTCGCTGACCAATCTCGCCGAGTTCTTTGCGGTTTGCAGCGAAACGTTTTTTGAAGCGCCAAAAAACATGAAAGAACACATGCCTGAGGTTTATCGGTTATTGTGTCAGTTCTACCGTCAACAACCATAATAACTAAAACATCCAGCAAAGCCATATATTAGAAGGGCGAGGACACTATTAGTACATTGCCGCGATTCATTCTCTGCTATTAGTTAATTGAACGTTCAATTAATTTAAAGCACAATACCATTCAAAGCTCGAACAATACTCTGGTTATAAAGGCAGTCATTTCATGCGAATTTTTAAAAGCACAGCGATAACATTCTTATTGGGCTCAATGCTAAGCTCCCTTACATATGCGGATGTCACCGTCACCACTGGCAAAACGATGATTCCGGATGGCGAAGCTACCCACCTACAAGACATTACCGTAAGCAATGAACACCTTGCATTCGCATTAGCGGTCGAATCAAGTGCGCCGTGGGGCGTTCCGCGTGGTGCTTTGGTTGATTTAGCCGCGGTGAAAAACGGTCAATTGGATCTTGATCGCATAGCTTTTGCTGACTTTATACCCAATAGCTGGTCTGCCTGGCCGAACAGTCGCAAGTCTGTGTATATTATTGAAAACACGAATGAAAGAGCCGTCATTAAAGTAAGCCGTAATTTTGGTAACGTCGATATAACCACTTGGTACACTTTGGCTTCCGGTTCTGATGCTATTGAATTAAAGACGGTGATGACGAACCAGGGGAAAGACAAGCTTGAGCTAACTTCGGGGTTCACGCTATGGCCAGATGCGGGCACTATGTTTGCGGTGCCCGGCCTGGGGGAAGACGGAGCCGTCAGCCCCAATAAAACCCTATCGGATCGCACGGTAGGCTATGACAGAGACTGGGTTTTTGCGCTGCATGCGCCATATTTTGACCGCAATACCTACGGCGGTCGTGATATGTATCTCGGGCATAGTCTTAAAGCCGGTGAAAGCCGAACCTTTGAAGCTGAGTTACAAGTTGTGCCAAATGGTGATCTTGCGCCTGTGGTTGAAGCGGAGGCGAAACGCCGTGGCGAGCCAACCGGGAGCATTACCGGACAATTGCGTGCAAACGAGGGCAGCATTCCGGATGACGCCATTGTTATAATCGAAAAAGAAAATGAACTGTATGGCTGGACCTTAGCTAAAGAGGGTGAATACAGCATAGCGTTGCCGCAAGGTGAATATCAGGTTTACGGTACTGCCACCGGTCACGCGAACAGTGAAGTAGAAAATATCAAAGTTAAGGCTGACGGCACACAAACACTAAATTTCACTAACCTGGCAGCACCGGGAACACTCTCTGTGAGTGTCGAAGAGGCAAGCTCAGGCATAGCTAAAGATGCACGTGTTAGTATTGTTGAAGGCCAGGAGCCGCCTGTTGCGTTTCTGGGTAAACGTTCCTTCTTTACTGAACTGTTGCCAATCGGTCAGGCAAAAATAGAGCTGGCGCCCGGCGAGTACACCATAAGTATAGACTCTGGTGCGGGCTTTATCAGCCAGATGAAAACGTTAGATGTGAAACTGGCGTCTGGTAAAACCAGTCAGCAAAACGTCAAGATAGAGCAGGTGACTTATCCTAACCAACAACACTGGTACGGAGCCGATCTGCACCATCACGGCAATATTTTAGAGGCCGTAACACCCCCAGAAACCGTGGTGCGCTCTCAGTTAGCTGCAGCACTGGATTTGACCTTTATCAGTGAGCATGACTCTACGGTTAATCAGGAAATATTCAGTGAACTGTCTGCTCAGCGTAAGGTTCCTTTTATTCCATCCATTGAAGTGTCACCCTCCTGGGGCCATATGAACCCGTTTCCTATAGATGCAGATGCTAAACTGACTGCGGATCCGGGCACCGACGATGTGCAAGCTCTGGTTAAGGACATGAAGGCTATGGGAGCGGAAGTCATTCCCATGAATCATCCTTTTAACGACTATGGTTACTATACCAATCTGGCAAATAACAATGTGCCCGGTGGCGCAACCGATGCCTTTGATTTGTTAGAGCTGAATATTGCCGTTGATAACGAACCGACATTGAAAAAAGCCCACGAACTGTGGGATAACGGCGAAGCAATGTACTTCACTGCCGGCACTGATACACATGACGCCTGGAACCAGTTATCGGGCAGTATTCGGATGATGGCTCATGTGGCTGGTGAACTGACACCGCTCAACTTTGCTAAAGCTCTGAAAGCCGGCCATGGTTATGCGACACAAGGGCCTATTTTATACCCGCAAAAAATTATGTTTGGCGAGCAGGCACAGACGGGCGATGAATGGCCGGTAAAAGTTGTTGCAGTGGATGGCGTAAAAGAAGTGCGCATGCTCAGTCACGGTGGCGAAATCATCAAAACGATTACCCCGGAAGACGCACCACAGAAACTCGAGCTGACTTTATCAATTCCAGAGGAAGCTGAAACCTGGGTGAGTCTGGAAGTTGAAGATAAAGACGGCAGTATGGCCTGGACGAATCCTGTGTGGATACCATAGTGAGTCTTCGATATCTTGAGCTATCGAATTTAAACTCGGTGCTGGTGCTCATGGTTTAAATTCGATAAAGTAGCGGGCATGAAAATCCCATGGTTACTTATTACTGTCATACTGATACACAGTTTTTTCACCTGTGCGGCGGCGGTGGGTCATATGGAAGACTCAAGCCACAGCAGCGTGGATATTGTGTTTGATACTAACCATGATTTAGAGCATCGTTCCGATTCTGAGGCAAGTCATGAGGTTAGCCATGATCATCAGTTTCACGCACACGTTAGTTGCATTACCGGTTACGGTATTTGTTTTTCTGCCTGCCCTGTTATTACCGATGCGCAGCCAACGTCCGTTACTTTTGATAAAAGCTTAGCTCACCAACCGCCGGTTCCCCCACCAAACGCTTAATCTCCATTTTTACTGTCATTTCTAAATAACGAACTATTGGAGAAAAACATGAAGCGTTTGAGCTTCGTGGTAGCGTTTTTGGGTATCTTATTGGTGCTCCCGGTTAATGCTGCCGCGTCTGATCTAACCTTAAGCGATGCCTTAAGCCGCACGCTAAAGAGTAACCCTGATTTACAAAAGTACGAATACCAACGGCAGGCGGCTGAGGCGTTAACTCTGCAGGCTGAATTTTCGCCTAATCCGAAAGTTGGACTGGAAGTCGAAAACTTTGCCGGTTCGGGCGAAAACTCTGGTCTGGATAATGCGCAGATGACCTTGTCGTTTTCTCAGGTCATTGAATTGGGAGGAAAACGCCAACAGCGCGTTAATGCAGCCACCGCTGAGGAAAAAGTGCAACAAGCAGAGTTTGAATACCAGCGTATTGAGGTGCTGGCGCAAACTACGCAACGCTTTTACCAGCTCATGAAGTTGCAAGAGTTGATCAATCTCAGCAAAAAGCAGCTTCACCGAACTGAGAGCCTTTTAAAAACGGCTCGCGAGCGTTCCGAAGCCGGAGCCGTGGCTCACTCTGAAGTAACACGAATTCAATTACAACGTGAACGGCAGCTAACGGATAGAGATGAAATGAAAGGCAAGTTAGCTCAGGCGCAAGCAAAGCTCAGCGCTATGTGGGCTGAGGAGCCTGACTTTCAACAAGTGTCAGGGCATTTTCGTTTTCCTTTGAGTTTGCCGGAAAAGTCAGAGGCTTTACGTGCCGTAAATAAGGCTCCCGAATATTTGCGGTTGTTAGATTCTGAACGCTTATTACGCGCTCAGGCTAAAGCCCTGAAAGCCGATTCATCCTCGGATTTAAGCCTGGGTCTTGGCTTGCGTTATAACAACCAGTTAGACGATACCGGTTTTGTCGTGGAAGCTTCAATGCCGCTTCAGTTGCAGAACCCGAACATAGGGCGAATTAAGCAGCGCCGGGTGCTGCATCAGTCAAACTTGCAACAACAAAAGCTGGTGCGGACTCAATTACGCTCTTTGGCACTGGCGTTAGTAAACAGCCTGCAAACCCATCAAAGCTACCTGACTAAAGTGAAAAACACATTATTGCCACTGGCACAGCAACTTCTTGAACAAACGAATAAGGGCTATATGCGTGGTACCCACTCGCTATTGCAGGTACTGGATGCGCAGAATGAGCTAGCCGAGCTCGAGTATCAAAGAATTTCACGGGAGCACACCATTTACAGTGATGTGATTCAACTGGAGCGTATGACCGGACAAGCATTTTTAGGAGAACCGCAGTGAAGTTACCAACCTATTATTTAGCCGCCGCTTTGTTAGCGGTCTTTGCTTATACACAACCGGTGTGGGCGTCGGAAGATGACCCACATGAAAAGCGTCATACCGAACTGAGCGATAAAGCCATTAAAAATGCAGAGCTGACTATGGGACAGGTTGGTCTACAGCGCATGGCGGTGACTCAAACCGTGTTTGGTGTGATTGCCCCGAAGAACAACAATATTGCGCATATTAGCGCTCGCTATAAAGGCATTGTAAGTTCGCTTAATGCAAATATTGGCGACTCAGTTAAAAAGGGCGACGTTCTGGCTGTGGTCGAAAACGTTAGCACGGGTACTAAATTCGACGTGATCAGCCCGATTAATGGTGAGGTGTCTGAACGTTTTACCAATGTCGGTGAATTAGTTGAGCAGCAGCCGTTATTTCAGGTCATTAATACCGCTTCAGTCTGGGTGGAGCTGTCGGCTTTTCCTGAAAACGTTGAAGCAATGCAGGAAGGTCAAACCGTCAATGTTTACGGTTTGCATCACCATAAAACTGTAAGCGGTACGGTATCTTACATTGCCCCCCAAATGACAGGCGGGCATATTGCCCGGGCGCGCGTGGTGTTATCCAACCAGTCAGGACACTGGCGACCCGGAATGCACGTCAAAGCCGATGTTATAACCGACACTTTTACTGCCGGTGTCGCGGTAGAGTCTGACGCCATTCAGACTTTAAACGGAGAAACCGTGGTTTTCATCCGCAACGGCAACCGTTTTGAAGCAAACGAGATTAAAGTCGGTCGCAAATCGGGTAACTACGTGGAGGTACTTTCAGGGCTTGAGCCAGGCGCAGAGTATGTTGTGGGCAACAGCTACCTGATTAAAGCCGACATTCTCAAGCAAGGCGCAGGCCACAGCCACTAAGGGGAATATCATGATTGATGCACTTATTCGCTTTGCGGTTGAACGCCGCTGGCTGGTGGTGGCTGCGACCTTTTTGATTGCGGCTGTTGGTGTCTATAACACCATGAAACTGCCCATTGATGCAGTACCGGACATTACCAATGTGCAGGTACAGGTAAACACCGAAGCGCCGGGCTATTCTCCGCTGGAAACGGAGCAACGTATTACTTACCCGGTCGAAACCGCTATGGCGGGTATTCCGAAACTTGATTATACCCGTTCAATTTCCCGTTACGGACTCTCGCAAGTAACCGTTGTGTTCGAAGAAGGCACCAATATTTACTGGGCTCGGCAGCAAATTAGTGAGCGGCTGCAGCAGGTTAGGGGGGAACTGCCACAGGAAGTTGAACCGACAATGGGGCCTATTGCCTCGGGTTTAGGGGAAATTTTTAACTACGTGGTAAGAGCGGAACCGGGCGCAACCGACGCTGACGGTAACCCTTACACGTCGGAAAGCCTGCGCACTATCCAGGACTGGATCATCAAACCGCAGTTGGTAAAAGTACCGGGCGTTACTGAAATAAACAGTGTGGGTGGTTATGAGAAGCAGTACCAGGTGGCGCCTGATCCGGGTCGTATGTTGGCCTATAAAGTGACCATGCAGGACTTACTCAAAGCGCTGGATTTAAACAATCGCAACGCTGGCGCCGGTTATATAGAGAAGAACGGTGAACAGTGGCTGGTGCGCTCGCCCGGTCAGTTAAAATCGCTGGAAGACATTGGCAATGTGGTTGTCTCAAAACGCGATGATGCGCCGGTTCGGGTTCGTCATATTGCCGAAGTCAAATGGGGAGAACAATTGCGCACCGGTGCGGCCACGTCTAATCAGGAAGAAGTGGTGCTGGGTACGGCCATGATGTTGATTGGTGAAAACAGCCGCGTGGTAGCGCAAGCGGTTTCCGAAAAACTGGAACACGTGCAACAAAGCTTGCCTGAAGGTGTGGTCGCCGAACCTATTTATAATCGTACGACCTTAGTGGATAAAACCATTGCCACGGTCGAGAAAAACCTGTTTGAAGGGGCCGTTCTGGTTATTGTGGTTCTGTTTATTCTGCTGGGTAATATACGAGCAGCCTTGATCACCGCCTGTGTTATTCCTCTCAGTATGCTTTTCGCTATTACCGGAATGGTCACAAACAAGGTGTCCGGCAACCTGATGAGTCTGGGCGCAATAGACTTTGGCATTATTGTCGATGGTGCCGTCATTGTGGTGGAAAATGCTTTGCGGCGATTGGGCAATGCGCAGCAACGGTTGGGCAGGGTGCTGAATACCCGCGAACGTTTAATCGAAGTCACGAAAAGCACCCGTGAAGTGTTTAACCCTGCGGTATTCGGTGTGTCGATTATCATGCTGGTGTACTTACCCATTTTTGCGCTAAGCGGTGTAGAAGGAAAGATGTTCCATCCGATGGCCTTTACCGTGGTTGCCGCATTATTAGGGGCCCTGATTTTCTCTGTCACCTTTGTGCCTGCCGCTGTCGCGATATTTGTACGGGGCAATATCAAACACGACGAAAACAAAGTCATGCACAGTGCGCGTAAAGCCTATCAACCGGTATTACGAGGGGCGTTAAAACTCCCTGTGTTAGTTATTGCTATCGGTTTTGGTTTGTTTGCGGTTTCATTACTTCAGGCCAGCCGTATGGGTACCGAGTTTTTGCCGCAGCTGGATGAAGGTGATATCGCTATGCACGCGCTGCGGATTCCGGGCACCGGCCTGCAGCAGTCAGTGAATATGCAAAAAGGCGTAGAAGCTGTGATTGTCGAATTTCCGGAAGTGAAACGGGTGTTTTCAAAAATCGGAACGCCGGATGTGGCAACTGACCCCATGCCACCAAGTGTGGCTGATACTTTTATTATGCTGAAGGAACGTCAGGACTGGCCTAATCCGGATAAAAGTAAGGAACAACTGGTCAGCGAAATTCGTGAAGCGGTAAAAGAGTTACCGGGTAACAAGTACGAATTTACCCAACCCATAGAAATGCGGTTTAACGAGCTGATTGCAGGTGTCCGGGCTGATTTGGGCGTGCGTATTTACGGCGATGATCTTGACCAACTGAAGCAACTGGGTGACTCGGCAGCGGCGATTATCAGAGAGGTGCCCGGCGCCTCCGGTGTGCGGGTTGAGCAAATGACAGGTTTGCCGATTCTGTCTGTTGAGCCAAAGCGCGACCATTTGGCGTTGCTGGGGCTTTCGGTCGCTGATGTACAAAATACCGTGCAGAGCGCTGTCGGTGGCATTGAGGCGGGTGTTATCTATGAAGGTGACAAGCGTTTCAAATTAATGGTTCGGCTGGATGATGACTGGCGACAAAGCATTGATAAACTGAAACAACTACCGCTGGATGTGCCTGCAGCAAATAACCCGGAACTCCAGTACGTGCCTCTGGGGGAAGTGGCTAAACTGACTCTGGCCAATGGCCCTAATCAAATTAACCGCGAAAGTGGTAAGCGCAATGTCATTGTCAGCGCTAACGTTTTCGAGCGTGACTTAGGTTCCTTTGTGCAGGCCGTCCGTGAAAACTTAAATGCGCAGCTGGAGATGCCAAGTGGTTACTGGATTGACTATGGTGGTACTTTCGAGCAGCTACAATCGGCCTCACAGCGGTTAAGTCTGGTGGTTCCTTTAACGCTACTGCTGATTCTGGGTCTGTTGTATAGCGCATTCGGTTCTTTAAGCAGCGCATTGATTATCTTTACCGGCGTGCCATTGGCTTTGACTGGTGGTATTTTCGCTTTGTCATTGCGAGGTATGCCGCTGTCCATTTCTGCCGCGGTTGGTTTTATTGCCTTGTCCGGTGTCGCGGTTCTTAACGGGGTTGTTATGCTGTCCTTTATCCGGCAATTGCTTCGGGATGGCTTAGAGCTGAAAGACGCCGTATTCGAAGGGGCACAACAGCGCTTAAGGCCTGTATTGATGACCGCGCTGGTGGCAAGTCTAGGCTTTGTTCCTATGGCATTTAATACCGGTACCGGGGCCGAAGTACAACGTCCACTGGCCACGGTTGTTATTGGCGGTATTATTTCGTCAACGCTTCTGACTCTGGTGGTATTGCCCGCGCTTTATTATTTAGTTAGCCGGTTCAGGCAACCACAAAGCTAATTAATAAGGCTTATTCAAAAGCACGCCCGTTAAACGGCGTGCTTTTTAGTTACCCGCAACATCCAGAAATATCAGTTTTCTCACCGGCTTTCACGGCGCGGGCGTCGTGAATAATGCGGATTGCTGAGCGCAGCACAATTAAAGCAATAGCGGTGGCGATGACTAAATCCGGCCAGGCCATATCAAGCTGGGCGACTAGCAGTGCAGAGATAATCACACCGCTATTCATCAGCATGTCATTGCGGGAGCAAATCCAGCTGGCGCGAATATTAATATCGCCATTACGCGAGCTGTATAGCAGGGCAAAACACAAGACATTAACGGCAAGAGCGAGAAAAGCGATCCAAAGCATCATATTCGCGTTAGGCTGACTGCCAAACACTAATCGTTGCAGCACGTCTGCCAATACTACAAACGCTAATACGGTTTGCAGTGTGCCGTTAAAAATCGCGGCATTGGCTTTGTATTTTATAGCTTTTCCCACAGCGTACAGGCTGACTGCATAAACGAGTGTATCAGCCAGCATATCCAGTGAGTCGGCAATCAGACCGCTCGATTCGGCGAGCCATCCTGCGGTAAATTCAACAAAGAACATCACGCCGTTAAGAAGTAGGACTGTCCACAACAATCGCTTTTGTGTTTTGTCCATTTGTGCCTGAGCTGTACTACTGCAAGAACTATCACAGCATGATGACATTAAATAACTCCGAGGGTGTATTTTGACTGGCGTAATACTATCAAAAGTGCTTTGCTAATGACTAGGTTATGCGCTTTTTATTTGTTGTTACGGGCGTCTTTCGGTATACTACTTTCCCGTCTGAATCCAATCCCAAATTTGCTCTGACCAACTAGGTATCACATGGCGACAAACTATATTTTCGTAACCGGCGGAGTTGTATCCTCGCTGGGTAAAGGCATTGCTGCAGCCTCCCTGGCGGCAATTCTTGAAGCACGGGGCCTTAACGTAACTATCATGAAGCTGGACCCCTACATTAACGTAGATCCGGGTACCATGAGTCCAATTCAGCACGGTGAAGTTTTTGTCACCGTAGACGGCGCTGAGACTGATCTCGATCTGGGTCATTACGAGCGTTATATCCGCACCCGTATGACCAGCCGCAATAACTTTACCACCGGTCGTGTCTACGAAGACATTATCCGCCGTGAGCGTAAAGGTGAGTTTTTAGGAGCGACCATTCAGGTCATTCCGCATATTACCAACGAAATAAAACGTCGTGTACTTGACGGCAGTAAAGACTTCGATGTTGCCATTATTGAAATTGGCGGTACGGTCGGTGACATTGAGTCACAGCCTTTTCTTGAAGCAATTCGACAGCTGGGCACGGAAATTGGTCGTGACCACACGTTATTTATGCATCTGACTTTAGTGCCGTTCTTAGGTGCTGCGGGTGAGGTGAAAACCAAACCGACTCAGCATTCAGTGAAAGAGTTGCGTTCTATTGGTATTCAGCCAGATATACTCATTTGCCGTTCAGATCGCTCTTTACCGGCAACTGAGCGTTCAAAAATTGCCTTATTTACCAATGTAGGAGAACGTGCCGTTATTGGTCTGCGTGATGTTGACAGTATTTACAAAATTCCGTCGATGCTCAAATCTCAGGGGTTGGATGATATTGTCACTAAACGTTTTCGCCTGGACTGCCCTGAAGCCGACCTGCACGAATGGGAAGAAGTGTTGTATCAGGAGTCTAATCCGAACGGCGAAGTGACCGTTGGATTTGTCGGTAAGTATGTGGAACTGCCTGACGCTTATAAATCGGTTAACGAAGCATTGGCTCACGCTGGTCTGAAAAACCGTTTAACCGTGAATATTCGTTATATTGACTCACAAGATTTAGAAGCTAAAGGCATCTCAAAACTGCAAGACGTGGACGCCATTCTGGTGCCGGGAGGCTTTGGTGACCGTGGTATTGAAGGTAAGTTGATTGCCGCAAAATATGCGCGTGAAAACAACATTCCTTACTTAGGTATTTGTTTAGGTATGCAAGTGGCAATGATTGAGTTTGCCCGTAATGTCGCCGGTTTAGCTGGTGCTAACAGTACTGAGTTTGATGAGAACTGCAGCGACCCTGTGGTTGGCCTTATCACCGAGTGGATGGACGCCAGTGGTCAGAAAGAGCTGCGCGATAAGCACTCTGATCTCGGCGGTACTATGCGTTTGGGGTCGCAGGAGTGTCACTTAGAAGAAGCTTCTCAAGCCCTGAAAATGTACGGTAAAGAGGTGATAGAAGAACGTCATCGTCATCGTTACGAGGTGAATAACCATTACGTTGAAGCCTTAGAAAAGGCGGGTTTGAAAATTACCGGTTATTCGCACGACAAACAGCTGGTTGAGATTTTAGAGAATCCGAAGCATCCGTGGTTTGTAGCAGTGCAGTTCCATCCGGAATTTACTTCAACGCCGCGTGACGGACATCCGTTATTTAAAGGCTTTATCGAAGCCGCCGGCGAATTTCATAAACAGCGTTTGGGTTAATAACCCGGCTAATGATGAAGCAAAAAACAGGATTTAAGAATGAGTAAGATTGTTAAAGTTGTTGGTCGTGAAATTATGGACTCCCGCGGGAACCCGACCGTAGAAGCTGACGTGTATTTAGAGTCGGGTCACATGGGCCGTGCGGCGGCACCTAGTGGTGCGTCGACCGGTTCACGTGAAGCTTTAGAGTTGCGCGATGGTGACAAGTCGCGTTACCTGGGCAAAGGCGTTGAAACGGCGGTTGCGAATATTAATGGAGCTATTGCCGAAGCGTTAGACGGTATTGATGCGGTTAATCAAGAAGCGGTTGATAACATCATGTTGAAACTGGACGGTACCGACAACAAAGAAAAGCTGGGGGCGAATGCGATTCTGGCAGTGTCTTTAGCGGTTGCAAAAGCGGCGGCCCTGAGCAAAGGCATTGAGCTTTATGAGCACATTGCGAACCTGAATAACACCAGCGGCAAATACAGTATGCCATTGCCGATGATGAATATTCTGAACGGCGGTGAGCATGCAGACAATAACGTCGATATTCAGGAATTCATGATCCAGCCGGTTGGCGCAGAGAGCTTTAAAGAAGGCTTGCGGATGGGCGCTGAAGTGTTTCATGCACTGAAAAAGGTTCTGCAAAAGCGTGATTTAAGCACGGCTGTTGGCGACGAAGGGGGGTTTGCACCGAATTTAGCGTCTAACGAAGAAGCTTTGCAGGTCATTGTCGAAGCGGTTGAAAACGCGGGCTATAAAATGGGCCGCGACATTACCCTGGCGCTCGATTGTGCGGCGTCTGAATTTTACCGCAATGGCAAGTATGAATTGTCCGGTGAAGGTAAATCATTCACGGCTGAAGAGTTTGCTGACTATCTGGCTGAACTTTGCGACCGCTACCCCATTATTTCTATTGAAGACGGCCTGGACGAGAGCGACTGGGACGGCTGGAAAGTATTAACCGCGAAGCTGGGCAGCAAAGTACAGTTGGTCGGCGATGACCTGTTTGTGACCAATACGCGTATTCTGAAAGAAGGCATTGATAAGTCGATTGCTAACTCAATTTTGATTAAATTTAATCAAATTGGTAGCCTGACAGAAACCTTAGCAGCCATTGCAATGGCGCGCGAAGCCGGTTATTCGGCGGTCATTTCTCACCGTTCGGGTGAAACTGAAGACGCGACTATTGCGGACTTGGCGGTAGGCACTGCAGCGGGCCAGATTAAAACCGGTTCCTTGTGTCGTTCTGACCGGGTTGCTAAGTATAACCAATTATTGCGTATAGAGGGCGATTTGAATGGCCAAGCGCCTTACCGCGGACGACAGGAAGTCAACGCTGGCTAATCAACAGGCGGACATATTCCAGCCGCTGGCACAGCAGGGCGATTTCGCCGAGCTGTGCTCAGCGCTGTATGAACGCGAATTACCGCAACTGGCGCAGGTAAATGATATGCCGGTTACGGCTTTGCAACGTCGTCTGGCAAGTCTCCCGCATTATATACGTCACGCCGCTCATGGCTGTATTAATGCCGTGCAGTATTCGCCGTTAAAGCTGGATGTTCAGAACGCCAGCTGGCAGGCTCCTCAGCCAACAAAAGTTCCCTCCGCCCGTATATCTGCCGAAGGTCAGAGCCAGTGGTTCGCAAAAAATGCGGCTTTAGGTTTGGTGGTTCCGGTTCGCTATCAAACGCCGGAATTCACCACCATTATGCTGGACAGTATCGATCGCGTTGATCAGGATAAAAAGCGCTTGCACCTGAATTACCGTGGCTGGTTTGATTTTACCGGGCAGGGTGAGCATAGTCAGGAGACTTTACTCAAACCCAACAAGCGCATTATGACTGCCGCCAGTTGCGGCCATCAGTGGAATCATAAAGGCCGGATCAACCCACGCACCTTAACGCTGCGTGAGCTGTTACTGGTTGCTACTCTGGACTGGAAAAAGTTTCAGGTGGCATTGCGGATAGCTCGTTAAGCCAGTCCTGCCATACCGGTTGTAATCCTTTCGCTTTTATCGCTTTAGCGACCTCGTTGACGGTTCTGTCATCATCAATGGAAAACTGCTCGAGCTCGTGTTGTTCATTTGCGTAACCACCGGGTTGAGTCTTTGATTCGGCGCTGACCGATGTCACGCCTAAATTAAATAATCCATCACGCAGACTTTGCTCTTCGCGGGTGGAAAGGCTGAGTTCAACTTCCGGAAAGCGCAGCCGATACGCACAAATTAGCTGAACCAGTTGCTTATCAGACATGCTCTGTATGTTATCGACACCGCCAGCGCACGGGCGCAATCGTGGAAAAGAAAGTGAATAGCGACTGCGCCAGTAGCGCCGCTTCAGATACTCCAGATGAATGGCAGTGAAAGTGCTGTCGATGCGCCAGTCCTCCAGTCCAATCAGCGAACCTAACCCCATTTTATCAATGCTGCATTCGCCCAGACGATCGGGCGTTTCCAGTCGCCAGCGAAAATCACGTTTTTTTCCCTTTAAGTGATGCTTAGCGTAGGTATTGGCCTGATAGGTTTCCTGATAGACCATCACCGAATCCAGTCCCAGTTGACGCAGCTCGCGGTACTCGTCGGAGCTGAGTGGCTGCACTTCAAACATCACATAACTGAAATAGCGTTTTATAATGGGTAAAGCCTGCCGGAAATAGTCGATGCCCACTTTACTCTCATGTTCGCCGGTCACCACCAGCAAAGTGTCAAAGCCTTTGGCTTTTATAGCCCTGCATTCTTCTTCGATTTCAGCCAGCGACAGCGTTTTGCGCTTCAGCCGGTTGCTCATAGAAAAGCCACAATAGCTGCAGTCGTTCGCACAAAGGTTAGACAGATACAGCGGAATAAACAGCTGCAAGGTATTACCGAAGCGTTGCCGGGTCAGTTGCTGCGAGCGCTGCGCCATGGCGGGCAGGTAAGGTTCTGCTGCGGGTGACAGCAATGCCATAAAATCATCGGTATTGAGTTGCTGTTTGCTCAAAGCCACTTCAACATCTTTGCGGGTTTTACTGTATAGCTGCAGGCGAATATCGTCCCAACTGAGTGTTTCCCAAACGGAATAAAAGCTCATAACGACTCCAAAAAGTCAGTTAAGGGGCTGGAGGCTGTGGCTTTCAACGACGCGTTCTGACTTAACCCGGCTTCATAAGCCATGCGGCCTGCAATAACAGCATTGCGAAAGGCTTGTGACATAGCAACCGGGTCATTAGCGGTGGCAATGGCGGTATTGACCAACACCGCATCTGCACCCATTTCCATGGCTTCAACGGCGTGGCTGGGCGCGCCAATACCGGCATCGACAATAACAGGCACCGAAGCTTGTTCGATGATAATTCGTAAGAAATCGCGGGTCAGTAAGCCCTGATTTGAGCCAATGGGAGCCCCCAGTGGCATCACTGCGGCACAACCAACGTCCTGCAAACGTTTGCAAAGCACCGGATCAGCGCCGCAGTAGGGCAGTACGGTGAACCCCTCTTTTACTAAGGCCTCGGCAGCATTTAACGTTTCTATCGGGTCCGGCAACAGGTAGTTGGGGTCTGGGTGTATTTCCAGTTTCAGCCAGTGCGTACCTAGAGCTTCACGAGCAAGCCGTGCGGCAAATATCGCTTCCTGTGCCGTTTTTGCACCTGAAGTATTCGGCAGTAGCTGCAAACCTAAATTTTGGATAGGTGTCACAATGTCATCGCCCGGACGGTCTAATTGAACACGCTTTAACGCCAGTGTTACGAGTTCACTGCCCGAAGCGGCTAGCGATTCCTGCATCACATTGGCACTGCTGTATTTGCCGGTGCCTATTAATAAGCGCGACTGAAAGTCACGATCGGCTATTCTGAACATGGTTATCCCCCGGCAACGGCCTGAACCAGAGTAATGGTATCGCCGTCGTTGAGTTTGGTTTGCTGCCAGTGTCCGCGATGCATAATTTTCCCGTTCAGTGCAACAGCAATGGCCGTGGTATCAATATTCTGTGCCGATAAAAGTTCCGCTAAAGAGCTCTGTTCCGTCAGCTCCAGACCCTGATCGTTAATTTTAATGCGCATGTTCACCTCCGCATACGGGGCAGGACGTATCCCGTGGTAAATAAAGTGTCTGCCAGTGTTGGGTTAAGCCGTTAAAACTTTGCAGATAACCCCAGGGCAGCTTGTCGATTGTTAATGCATTCGGGGTTATGGTATCCAGGGTTAAGTAATTAATAGCGTTTAAGGCCTGACTGGCCCCTATAATGCCGACTACTGGCGCAGCGATACCGGCATTACTGCAATTCAGTGGTTCGGTGACGCTATCCGGGTATAGGCATTGGTAGCAGCCGTGATCATGTTCAGGGTTAAGCGCTATGAGTTGTCCATTAAAACCCCGGGCCGCCGCCGAAATGAGAGGAGTTTTCAGGCGGTAGCAGCTTTGGTTAATCAAGTATCTTGTCTTGCGGTTATCAGTACAGTCGAGTACTAGATCAGCCGCCGCGACAAGCGTTTCCAGATTCTGCTGAGAAGCTTTTTCAGTCACTGCTGTCACATTAATGTCGGGGTTCGACCTTAATAAACAATCAGCGGCCTGCTTAGCTTTGTGTAAGCCAATGTTGGTTACCGAATACAGTGTCTGCCGTTGCAGGTTACTGAGGCTAACGGTGTCGTGATCCACCAGTGTCAGTTGACCCACACCCGACGACGCCAGATATTGACTGGCGGGGCAGCCCAGACCGCCTAACCCAATAATCAACACATGACTTTTCAACAGACGCTGTTGTCCGGCTTCGCCAATTTCTTTCATGAGAATGTTACTGCTGTAACGCAATAGTTGTTCGTCATTGAGTTTATTGTGTACCACAAGCAGCCTCCGTTTCAGCCTTAATTTCAGCCTGTAGCTCGCGAACTGCCTGCTCCGGGTTATTGGCTTTGGTAATAGCACTGACTACGGCAATACCGTTCACTCCGGTCGCTTTCACTGCGCTTATGCATTCTAAGGAAATGCCGCCAATAGCAACCGTGGGTATGTGAGTCGGTGCTAATAGCTCAACGTAGCGTCGTAATTGTTTAAGCCCTTGCGGTTTAGAAGGCATGGCTTTAGTCTGTGTCGGGAAAATATGACCTAAAGCGATGTAAGAAGGCTGATATGAGTAGGCAATTAAAAGCTCGGTGTAACTGTGGGTGGAAATCCCGAGCCGTAACCCTGCCTGCTGAATGGCGTTCAGGTTGGCGTCGGTTAAATCTTCCTGGCCTAAGTGCACGCCATAAGCCCGATGTTTTATCGCCAACTGCCAATGATCGTTAATAAACAGTTGGGCAGAATAGTCCTGCGCTAATTGAACACTGGCTCTAATAGCTGATTCTAATGTTGGATCATCCGGGCTCTTGATACGTAACTGCAGTGTCTTTATACCCAGTTTTAGCAGTTTTTTTATCCATTCAACGGAATCAACCACGGGGTAAAGTCCCGGCTCCTGATGCAGTTCAGGAAACTGTAAACCGTTGTCAGGCAACCACGGCATGACTACTTCTGGGAAATAACTGAGCTGTCGCGGCCAATGCGTATGAGCCACAGGGCCTGGACCATCGCCAACACCGCATGCTTGCAAAAGACCTTTATGCACATAAGTACTAGCCAGCGTAATAGCATCGTCCAGTGGGCAGTCGTGCGCCATTGCTGCTGCAATAGCTGACGACAAGGTGCAGCCGGTCCCATGATTGTGGAGCGTATCTAAACGCTGTTGGCAGTATTGGATTGGCACGTCAGCGCTAAAATAATGATCACAAATGCTTTGTGGATCAGCAAAGCACACACCCGTTGCCAACACGCCGGAAGCGCCTTGTTGTAAAAGTTTTTCTGCGGCGCTTTGCAGGGACTCAGAGTCTTTAACGGTAAGGCCGGTTAACCAACTCAGTTCCTCTGAATTTGGCGTGATAATATCCACTAAAGGTATTAACTCAGTGCAATGTTCGGGGCTAAGTTCGGACAAGGTATCCTGCTGAGTACTGACAACGACCGGGTCCCAGACGACAAAAGGGCTGGGCAGGGTCTCAGGCCAGCTTTTCAGGAAATCCACAATAACCCGCAGTTGCTCAACATTGCTGAGCAACCCAATTTTTATCGCAGCTGGGGGCATATCCTGCTGCAGGCAGTCCAACTGCTGACGGACAGCATCAGCAGTTAAAGGAAAGAGACCGATGCTTGCCACCGAGTTTTGCGCAGTGACCGTGGTTATCACGCTGCAGCCATGCACCTCCATACTACGAAAAGTGTGGAGGTCTGCCTGAATACCCGCGCCACCGCCGCTGTCAGAGCCAGCGACAGTCCAGACAACAGGTACCGACATTACTCAACCCCTTCAGCAGCGGCGTCTTTTACGTTTACATCGATGCGCTTGTCCGCATGATACTGCCGCACTTCGTGTGAAATTTTCATGGAGCAGAACTTAGGCCCGCACATAGAACAGAACTGCGCAGTTTTGTTGGAGTCCTGCGGCAGGGTTTCATCGTGGTAACTCCGTGCGGTAACCGGGTCCAGCGCGAGGTTAAATTGGTCTTCCCAGCGAAACTCAAAGCGGGCTTTTGACATGGCGTCGTCACGCGCCTGAGCGCCCGGATGACCTTTGGCTAAATCGGCAGCGTGCGCGGCAATTTTGTAGGCAATCATTCCTTGTTTTACGTCTTCTTTATTGGGCAGGCCTAAGTGCTCTTTGGGGGTTACGTAACAGAGCATGGCGCAGCCAAACGCACCGATCATCGCAGCACCAATACCGGAGGTAATATGATCGTAGCCGGGGGCAATATCGGTAGTCAGCGGACCGAGTGTATAAAATGGCGCACCGTGGCAGTGCTTTAACTGCTCGTCCATGTTCTCCTGAATTTTATGCATCGGCACGTGTCCGGGTCCCTCAATCATTACCTGCACGTTGTATTCCCAGGCAATTTGAGTCAGTTCACCCAGAGTTCGGAGTTCAGCAAACTGAGCGTCGTCATTGGCATCAGCTATGGAACCAGGGCGCAGACCATCACCTAACGACAAGGACACGTCGTATTTTGCGCAAATTTTGCAGATATCGCGGAAGTGCTGGTAAAGAAAGCTTTCCTGCTGATGGGCCATGCACCATTTAGCCATAATAGAACCGCCACGGGAGACAATGCCGGTAACTCGGTTTGCGGTCAGTTTGATAAAGTCGTGCAGCACGCCGGCATGAATGGTGAAGTAATCCACACCTTGTTCAGCTTGCTCCAGCAGTACGTCTTTAAAGACTGGCCAACTCAGATCTTCGGCAGTGCCATTAACACGCTCCAGTGCCTGATAAATCGGCACCGTACCGATGGGCACCGGGCTGTTTCGTAAAATCCATTCCCGGGTCTTATGGATATTACGGCCGGTGGATAAATCCATCACGGTATCTGCGCCCCAGCGCGTGGCCCAGACCAGCTTTTCAACTTCTTCTTCAATGGAAGAGCTGACCGACGAATTGCCGATATTGGCGTTGACCTTGACCAAAAAATTACGGCCAATGATCATCGGCTCAGATTCCGGGTGGTTCATATTGGCAGGAATAATGGCTCGTCCGCTGGCCACTTCGTCGCGGACAAACTCTGGTGTTACAGGGTTCGCTAAATGTTCGCGTCCCATATTTTCCCGCAGCGCAATAAATTCCATTTCAGGGGTGACTATGCCGCGTCTGGCATAGGCTAACTGCGTTATTCCGAGACTAAATTTTTTATTGTCTTGGTAACGCTCGGTTATCCAGTCAATTCGTAATTTTTCTAAGCCAGATTTAACATCGATGCCGGCCTTCGAATCGCCATAGACGCTGGAGCTATCGTAAACATCAATCGGTTTGTTGGGCGGAAGCTTTGCACCGGGAGTGGGTTGATGCAGAGTTTCGCTTAAATGAATACGGCGAAAGGGCACACGAATATCGCTACGGCTGCCCGATAAAAACTCACGAGTAGAGCTTGGGTAATATTCCCCGGAAAGCGAGGACAGAAATGACTGAGCCTGTTGGCGGTTAATGCGGTTTGTTGATGACATAGCATGCTCTCATTTTGTTGGTTAGAGATGCTTGTCAGGAGTGTTGAAAGGAACACCAACGCAGAAATGGCGATAGATTTAAGCGGGTGCTCTCTTGTTCCCTTCGCAGGTATTAGCCTGATCAGGTTCAACGGATCCCGCAGTTGCGGTCTCAGCCTGTCGCTTTAAGAATGAAAAGCAACAGGCACTCCGACAAGATTCTTTTTTAGTGGAACAAAAACTTAGAGCGAATGCAACTGCTGTTAATGTTTAAATGCTACGAGCTTCTAACTCAATACGCGACGCTGCACCGTAAATTTTACTGGGGTCGCCTTTGAATTCACCTTTTGGGGTGGTGGTCGGCCAGAGGTTATTCAGGTTGTTAATTACCTGGCGAGTTTCATTGATCGCTTCTTTTGCTTTTTCAGCTTCTTTATCATTAATGCGATTCAAACGTTCCAGCGCAATTTCCTTAAAGCCCATAGCGTCCTGATACTCGTGAACATTTGCGACTTCGCCATTTTGAATACCAATAGCGTATTCGTCAGCCGCTACCATTAACATAGATGAAACGCTCAGTATGACGTCTTGTGCCGACATTTCAGTAATAGGCTCATTAGCACTGATAGACTCCAGCAGCGCGTTGTAATTACTCATCACCGTGTCTTCATTTTGATCATTGATGACACTTTCTGCCAGCCTATTCAACGGCTCAGCAAAACCGGGTAATCCGCGCGCTTCAAAAGCCTCTGTTAAGCCGCTGTAAAGTTCGTCGCCGGGGTGTTTCATATGAGTTTTTGCCATTTCAATGTGACCTTGCTCATAAAGTTTCATGCCCACCCATAAGTGCCCGCGAATAAAACCGAGCTGAGCCAGGAAAGCTGTGTCATTGGTGTTTAAGTTAATTTCAGGAGCGGCCATTTCGCCTTCTGCCATGGGAGCTGCCATAAACATTGCCGGTGCGGCATTGGGTTGAGTCAGTGGTGCTGCGCAGATTTGCGACGCTGTTACCGTGGTGGCTAAAACGCTGCCAACACTCAGCCAAACTTTTTTCTTTTCAAACATAGAAAAACCTTAGTAAGCTTTTTTAAGTGAATTAACTTCTGTATATTTGCAGAAATGATAACTATTCGCAAGTTTAAGTGAACTGAAAATGATACTACAAATTAGTAATGCCATTGATACAGAGACTGTAAAGAATATTGTTTCAGGGCTGGATGACAGTCAGTTCAGTGACGGTAAAGCTACCGCAGGCTGGGCGGCAAAAGATGTGAAAAATAATCAGCAGTTGTCGGGCAAAAAGTCACAGGCGGCGACTCAGGTTTTGCTGGACCGGTTGCAAAAAAATAGTTTGGTGCAGTCGGTTATGAGGCCTAAACAGGTTGCGCGGGCCAGTATTAATCGGTATCAGCAAGGCGAATACTACGGTACGCACATGGACGATTCCTTAATGAATGGTGCCAGAACCGATATATCTTTTACGCTGGGCTTATCAGCTTTAACTGAGTTTGAGGGTGGTGAGCTCGTCATCGAAGACCCAAGCGGAGAGCGAAGCTGGCGGCTGGACGCTGGCGATATTCTGATTTATCCCAGTCATTACCTGCACAGGGTTAATCCGGTAACCAAAGGGGCGAGACTGGCGATGATAGGGTGGGTACAAAGTTTGATTAAACAACCCAGTCACAGAGAGCTGTTATTTGATGTTGAACAGTCCGTGAAAGCCGAGTTTGACGCCAATGGAAAATCTGAAAACTTTGACCGACTGACTAAGGTATTTCATAACCTGTTAAGAGAATGGGCTGATGTTTGATCAGCCCATTTTGTTGTTACACCAGAGTAATGCCACACAAGATAAGCAAAGCGACATTTGCGGCCAAACCAATCATAAAGAAGTAACTGCGCGGGCTTGGGTTTTTCTCGGTAGCTATCGCGTAGTAAAGCATCATATGGATTAAGCGGGCAATAGCGAAAATCCAGATAAATAAGCCTGTCCAGAACGCGCTGGCACCGACGAAGAAGGCAAGGAACACGGTTCCCAGCATCAATGGGTAATTTTCCAGAGAGTTCATAAGTGTGCGATGAGCACGAAATACAAAAGAGGAATGACTCAAAGAGTCGTCGATTTTGCCGGGCACAGCTCCCGGTTGCTTAGCTTTTTGGCCACTGGCAATAAGCCACTGAACCAACAGGATAACCAGTGCAATGAGTACGCCCCAGTAGGCTATTGTGTAAGTTTCACTTCCGTTCATTTTTTTCTCCTTTCAAAATTAAGAGGGGGTATTTATCGAACTAATTCGCAAACTGCCTAATAGCGTAAAGTCTGGGATGCAAAGCAGCATATACTCATATCCCTTAATTATTTTAAGCCGGGTTTCCGCAGCTCCAGCAAACTTCAAAAGCGGCTCCGTTCACTTCCTGGCAATTATTGCAACGCCAGTCAGCACCATTAGCCTTCGCTTCTATATCATCAATCAATGTTTTAGCCTTAGCGAATTGTGTTTCTTCAACAATCCATAACTCAGGCCAGGTATCCAGCGGGGCTAAGTCACCTGCGGCACCGCTGGAGAACTCATTTTTTATAACAGTTTCAATACCTTCCATCTGCAGTAGGTTACGGGCATTTTCCACTAATAGTTTATTTTCGTGAGTATAAATAAGTTTCATAGGCAATTTTAAGAGTAAACTCCAATCTTTATTGCTTCGTAAGTTACAGTTAATGTATCAGACTCATCGTTAGTTTGTGTTCTCCATTTTAATTTAAGGGGTTAATTATGGCCGGTGGCTGGTCGCACGACGGCGCAGTTCAGGAGCAGATTGATGCCAGCACAGAAGACGAAGTAAAGCGTGTACGCAGTAAATTGTCAGTTGGCGAGAGTCTGGCGTATTGTGAAGAATGTGGTGAATCGATACCCGAAGCCAGGCGTAAAGCCATTGCGGGTGTTCGCTTATGCGTTAGTTGTCAGGCGGAACAGGATAAACAAAATTCAGAAAAGGGCGGCTTTAACCGTCGTGCGAGTAAAGACAGCCAGCTTCGTTAAAATTTATTGGCTGTCTTTAGGGCGTGTTGATCTTTGCTGATTGCTTTTGCAGCAGCTTGGCTGATATTTATACAAGGCAGAGCTTATGATGTGTAGTTATTCTACATGAACAAGCGATAACGCCGTAGAAATGTCAGCCAAGTGCTGCCCGAAGGGTTCGTCTGGCGACGCTTTGCTCTTTGTCACTCGTCGCTTATTTAGAATAACTAAACTTCGTTCCTCGTTTCGCGATCAAAACGTCGCCAGAACGAACAAAATCTAATCAGCAAAGATCAACACGCCCTAATAAAGAAAACGCTGTTTCAGGTTTCGGGTAAGGGTTTGCTGAACATGCGCGATCCAGCATATTGAAGACGAAGGATACATCAAGAATGTTTTCCATAAGCAGACTTTCAGTCAACTCAAGTTTAAGTTGATGAGCTGTTATGACAACAGCAAACTCGATGGCGCTTAAACGCGCAAAAAACGATTTCAACCTCGACTTGGTCAGAAGAGCCGCAGTATTGAGTACTACGACTATTTGATACTTTGTATTACAACACTCAGTCCTGAAAGTACCATAAGTAAAAGAGTGAGTTGTCGAAAACGTTGTTCTGATACGTGATGCTGAAGTTTATGGCCAATACCGGCGCCAATAAGAGCACAAGGCAACAGCGCTAAAATAAGATAAAGATGTGTTTCTGCGTAAATAGATTGACGTGAAAAGTTTGCGACATTGGCTATGGCAATGCAGCAAAAGAATAAGCTGAGCGTTGCACGGAACTGTTGTTTAGGTATACGGGCATTGGCTAAAAACAAAACGATGGGTGGTCCGCCTAAAGTCATTAGTCCATTAAGCAGTCCTGACCCGGCACCTACGGCAATATGACCCGGCGCATGTTCGGCTGTTGGCAGCTGTTTGCCGCTGGCTAAAATAAGCGCGACAGCAAGAATAATAAAACCGAGGATGAGCTTAATAAACTGCTCGTTAACGGTTAACAATAACGAGCCGGATACCAGCGAAGCAATAACGCCCGAAAAAATCAGCCATTTCCATTGAGACGGTCGTGCCGCTTCCTTGTTTTTCCAGTAAATCCAGCCACCAACAATAATATTAATAACCGATAAAGCCGGTGTGAGAACACTAATAGGGAACCAAAGTGCAAGAATTGGCACGGCTAACAACCCCGAACCGAAACCGCTGACACCCTGAAGTAAAGCAGCAAAAAAGAACACCAATGCGGCGGCAAAATACTCCAAATGAACCTCTTTTGTCTGTAAATTCTGAAAACGGCTTTTCAGTCACGTCATTAGTCTTCATAATGATAACAGGAAAAAACAACGGAGCTGAGCATGCGGGTGACTCTGGTCGTGTTGTTGGCCTTGTTTCTTGCGTTACAATACCGCTTGTGGTTTGGTAAAAACAGCTTACCGGATTATTGGCGGTTGCAGCAAGAAGTCAGTAATCAAAGGACAACAAATGAAAACCTGGAAAGGCGCAATCAATTGATTTACGCAGACATTGAAGATTTGCGTGAAGGCGAAGATGCGTTGGAAGAACGTGCTCGCAATGAACTAGGGATGGTAAAGAAAAATGAAGTTTTTTTCCGCTTTGTTCCCGATCGCAACCCCTAGCGTGAGAGAGCAAACAAGGTGAATAGTGCAGCGAAAGACACAGTGATTAATGAAAACCGTCTGCTCATGGCGGTGATTCCGGCAGCTGGTAATGGCAGCCGAATGCAATCTAAGGTGTCTAAACAGTTTCTGACCGTAGCTGAAAAAACCTTGCTGGAATACAGTATTGAAGCGGTGACCCGGGATCCTCGTGTCGAGCACGTGTTTATTGCCGTTTCTGACCCCGAAGCTGATTATTTGGTTGGTATTAAAAAGCAATTCACAAAGATTCATTTTGTTAAAGGGGGAAACAGCCGGGCCGAATCTGTTTTGGCCGGAATTGATGCGGCAACTTCGCAAGGGGCTACCCATGTGTTAGTTCATGATGCAGCGCGCCCATGTCTGCCCGAATCTGCTTTAAAGGCTGTTATCGATGCCGGTTTAAGTGACCCTCAGGGCGCTATTTTAGCTATTCCTGTAAGAGACTCTTTAAAACGTTGTGTTACTTACCCTTCAGGTGAAAACGGCACGGGCCGTATTGAGTCCAGTGTTGACCGCGAAGGGTTATGGCAAGCTCAGACACCCCAGGTTTTCAACGCCGGGCGGCTGCAGCAGGCAATTGAACATATGGGGGCGCTCAATCCTCAGTTAACCGATGAAGCATCGGCTATGCAGTGGTGTGGATTTCAGCCTGCGCTGGTGCCGGGGTCTGTCCGCAATTTGAAAGTAACTCATCCGGAAGATTTCGAATGCGTTCGGGACTGGTTACTTGTTACCAATAATAAAGAGGAAAGTGGTTGATGAAAATTCGTGTCGGGCATGGTTATGACGTTCATCGTTGGGGAGCTGATAAGCCGCTAATGTTAGGCGGGGTTAAAATTAAGCATCACCAAGGCTTAGTTGCACACTCTGACGGCGACGTCGTATTACATGCGGTCACCGATGCTGTATTAGGGGCATTAGCCTTAGGCGATATTGGTCAGCATTTTCCTGATACCGACAAACGCTATGCCGGGGCTGATAGTGCGGAGTTGTTAAGTCACGCAGTACAGCTGTGCCAAGACAAAGGGTTCAGAACCGGCAACATTGATGTGACTATTGTGGCGCAGACGCCGAAAATGGCACCGCATACTAACGATATGCAAGCCAGTATTGCCCATTGTTTAGACACCTGCGTTGATAACGTTAATGTTAAAGCGACAACCACCGAAAAGTTAGGCTTTGTCGGGCGTGAAGAAGGTATTGCCTGTCACGCCGTGGTACTGATGGAGTCGGTTTAATGCTGGCTCCTCTGCAAGTGACGCTGGCTGATTTACCGCGCTTGAATGAGGGCGAACGACCAAAAGCTGAGTTTAAGCAGACGCCACAGGACTTTCAGGTCATTGAACAACTGGATGTTGAGGATGATGGTGAGGGCGAGCATCAGTGGCTTTGGGTCAGAAAAAAAGGCGCGAACACTCACTTCTGTGCGGAGAAAATAGCTCGGTTTGCTGGTGTATCACCTAAAAATGTCAGTTATTCGGGGTTAAAAGATCGTCAGGCGGTTACCTGGCAGTGGTTTTCCATTCAGCTACCGGGCAAAGAAACGCTTAACTGGAATGAGTTGAATGATGAAGAAATGTCGGTTGAACGGGTTATACGCAGAACAAAAAAGTTAAAGAGCGGTTTTCACCGTGCCAATCGGTTTGTTATTCGATTAGCCAATGTCAGTTCGAAAGAAGCTTTAGAAACGCTTTGGCGATCGGTGTCTGAGCAGGGCGTTATTAATTATTTTGGTGAGCAGCGTTTTGGCCGTGCCGGCGATAATGTCGCTGAGGCGGAACGTTGGCTTATGGCTGCACGTCCCGCTCGTATTCGTCGGAATAAACGCAGTTTGTATTTGTCCGCGTTGCGCAGTTATCTGTTTAACCAAATTGTTGCCGGACGAATACGCCAGTTTGGGGCTCAAGGTATGCTGGCTGGTGACTGTGTCATGTTAAAAGGCTCGCAATCGGTGTTTACCGTGGAACAGTGGGACAATGAACTGAAACAGCGCCTGTTAAATAACGACATATATTTAACGGCGCCGTTACCCGGTAGTAGCAATAAACCTTTGGTCAAAGACGAAGCCGAAAGCTTTGAATCCAGTTTATTACAGCCTTATGAAAGCTGGTTACAGGCTATGAAAAAACTTCGGGTTGATACTTCACGCAGAGCTTTACTTTTGCGGGTAGAAGCGCCGGAAATAAGTTGGCAGGGCAACCATGCCGAGTTGCGGTTTACGCTTCCGTCCGGCGCTTATGCGACGACCGTATTAAATGAAATTGTAGATTTAAGTGGTGACTCCAAATGATGAAAATTTTATTAAGTAACGATGATGGTGTACACGCACCAGGTATTCGCGCGTTGCATCAAGCACTTAAAGAAGTGGCAGAAGTACGGGTTATTGCTCCTGATCGCAACTGCAGTGGTGCCAGTAACTCATTGACGCTGCATAACCCCCTTCGTGTGCGTCGGCTGGATAGCGGATTTTACTCGGTTAACGGCACACCGACTGACTGTGTGCATTTAGGCACCAATTCACCGATGGCAGAAGACGTTGACCTGGTGGTCTCAGGTATTAATGACAGCCCCAATATGGGGGATGATGTGCTGTATTCCGGAACAGTTGCGGCGGCAATGGAGGGCCGTTTTATGGGGCTTCCGTCTATCGCTGTTTCTATGGGAGGACGCGGCCACGACTATTACGATACGGCCGCGCGTTTTGTCGCAGAGATTGTGGCAGGTATGGAAAATGATCCGTTGCGGTTAGATACAGTGCTGAATATTAATGTGCCATACACAACTTACGATCAACTTAAAGGTACCAGGGTGACTAAGTTAGGTCGCAGGCATCGTGCTGAAACTATGGTTCATGACCGTGACCCCTTTGGTAGCGAAATATTTTGGTACGGACCAATTGGTCACCATGCCAGCGAAGAGCCAAATACCGATTTCACAGCAATACACGAAGGTTATGTATCCATTACGCCGTTAAGTCTGGATATGACGGCACAACGCCATACCGACACACTGACAGATTGGTTAGAACAACAAAAATGATGACTAGTAATGGACAGTCGTGGGTAAAGCGACTGATTCAACAACTGGAAGAGTTGGGCATTACGAATAAAGACGTTTTGCGCGTGATCGCTGAAACGCCAAGGCACTTGTTTATGCCTGAGTCTCTGGCTCATAAAGCCTATGAAAATACCGCTTTACCCATTGGTAACGGGCAGACGATTTCGCAGCCATTAATGGTTGCGACAATGACGCAGCTATTAATGCAGCATAATTGTAAAAACGTGCTTGAAATAGGTACGGGCTCAGGTTATCAAACGGCAGTATTAGCGCAGCTGGTGGATAAAGTATTTAGTGTTGAACGTATTGCTACATTGCAGTATCAGGCCAAACGGCGTATGCGTCAGCTCGATTTGCATAATGTTTCTATGCGTCATGGCGACGGCTGGAAAGGCTGGCGCAGTAAGAGTCCGTTTGACGGTATTATCGTCACGGCCGCAGCCAGCGATATTCCACCGCATTTAGTGGATCAACTTGCTGATGGCGGAGTCATGATTATTCCGGTGGGCGAACAGAATGAGTCGCAAAGCCTGGTGGTAATGCGCCGGTTTGGTGACTCACTGGAGCAACAGCGCATTGGCGATGTTCGCTTTGTACCTTTGGTCAGGGGAGATGTCATTTGAAGTTGTTCTCAGCGTTGTACGATAAAGTATTATCATGGGCACAACATCCCAGAGCGAACATTATTCTTGGTTTATTAAGTTTCTCTGAATCCGTCATATTTCCCATTCCCCCCGATGTCATGCTGGCGCCAATGGCTATGACCCAACCTGAAAAAGCCTGGCGGCTGGCTTTTTTAACCACGGTTACTTCGGTAGCTGGTGGTATCTTGGGGTATTTTCTGGGCTATTGGGCTTATGAATCTGTGGTTGTGCCCGCAGTGGAAGCACTTGGTTACGAAAGTAAACTGTTAACGGTACAAAGTTGGTTTGCAGACTGGGGAGTATGGATTGTCTTTATTGCCGGTTTCTCACCCATTCCTTATAAGTTATTCACCGTAACGGCGGGAGTGATGCAGATAGCCTTTTTTCCTTTTGTTATTGCGTCGGCTATTAGTCGGGGCATGCGGTTTTATCTGGTTGCCTGGTTGTTGCGCACTGGCGGCCCGGAGATGGGCGTAAAACTTCGTGAATATGTTGACCGTATTGGCTGGACACTGGTAATACTGGTTATTATTGGGTACGTAATAGCGCAATTGGAATAATGATGTTTCTAGCGTCCGGGGCAGTTAAACAATCGATATTATTAATTTTTGTGATAATTCTGCTTCAGGCTTGCAGCGGCCGATCAGCGCCTGCACCCGTTGAAGAACTTTATACCGGCAAGACCTACCGCGATTTCGAACCCAACTCGCTAAATGAAAAAGAGTACGAAGTTCAACCGGGCGAAACACTCTACTCAATAGCGTTTCGGGCTAATCTGGATGTTCAGGATATTGCCCAAATCAATAATTTACGTAAACCTTACACGATTTATCCGGGACAGAAATTGAGTTTGGTGAGCAAGCCGCAACTTGGTGTCACCTCAGCCAGAAAGACACAACAAACAACTAGCGCTAAACCGAATAAAAAAACCTCGAATAACGCACAAAATAATATAAAAACCTCCGTTGCTAATACTGAACAGAAAGAGTATGGTCAAAAAACAAACGCTAAAAAAACAGTTGCAAAACAAGTCGATAAGGGTCGTCAGAGTCAGTCGAAACCGCGAATTGAACGACCTGAATTGGAGCAACCGAGTAATGATAAAATTGTTTGGCGGTGGCCTTCGAGCGGCCGAATAGCAGCTGACTTTTCGCTGCGTGAACCGGGTAACAAAGGCATTGATTTTGCCGGTGAACGTGGTGATTCAGTAAACGCTGCGGCTGCAGGAAAAGTGGTTTATGTTGGAAACGCATTACGTGGATTTGGTAATTTAATCATTTTGAAACATAACGATGATTTTATTACTGCCTACGCCCACAACGAGGACATTCTGGTTAAAGAGCAAGAATGGGTGGACGTAGGAAAAACAATTGCCCGAATGGGGGACTCAGGGAGTCCGCGTGTGCAATTACATTTTGAAGTTCGTTTCCGCGGTAAGTCGGTAAATCCGAGGCATTACTTACCAAAGTCTCGCTAGTTATGTGGGAATAATAATAACAAGATAAGGAAGTCGACGTGTGTTGTAACACGGTGTTCAGTATAACGGGAGCTTGTTATGAGCCGTATAAAGGAAGAATCAGTCGACAATGTAGAAGAAGTCAACGAGCAAGAAGCTATTGTTGATAGTCCTGATGGTGCCGCAGAGGAACTGGAAGAGGCATTATTATCGTCATCAACGCAGTATCAGAAAAAAATGGATGCGACACAGCTCTATTTGGGAGAAATTGGTTTTTCTCCTCTGCTCACTGCTCAAGAGGAAGTTTTTTATTCTCGTCGCGCTCTAAAAGGCGATGAGGCAGCTCGTCGCCGGATGATTGAAAGCAACTTGCGTTTAGTGGTAAAAATAGCCCGCCGCTATTCTAATCGGGGATTACCCTTATTGGATCTTGTTGAAGAAGGTAATTTAGGACTCATACGAGCCGTTGAAAAATTTGATCCGGAAAGGGGGTTCCGTTTTTCAACTTATGCCACCTGGTGGATACGACAAACTATTGAACGCGCTATTATGAATCAGACGCGTACCATCCGCCTGCCCATTCATGTCGTTAAAGAACTGAATGTGTATCTCCGTGCTGCTCGTGAACTCGCTCATAAACTGGATCATGAACCGACAGCTGATGATATAGCAAGAAGCCTCGATAAGCCGGTAGGCGATATTATTAAAATGCTGCGTCTGAATGAACGTATTGGTTCTGTAGACACCCCTATTGGTGGCGATAACGATAAAGCGCTGCTGGATATCTTAACGGATGACGCAGATACCGGGCCTGAAGGTGTCCTGCAGGACGAAAACCTGAAAGGCAACATCACACAGTGGCTGGAATCTTTAAATGAGAAACAAAGGGAAGTGCTTGCACGTCGTTTTGGACTGTTGGGCTATGAGCCTTCTACCTTAGAGAATGTCGGTTATGAAATTGGCCTTACGCGAGAGCGGGTCAGACAAATACAAGTCGAAGCTTTGCGTAAATTACGAGACTTGTTAAAGCAGCAAGGCTTAACACTTGACTCTTTATTTAGTGCTCAGTAAAAACTAAAACGTTATTTTTTAATAAAAGGCTCAACCATAGGTTGAGCCTTTTTGTTTATGCTGCCATTGGTAAAGAATATCCAGCGCTTGTCGCGGCGTGAGCTCATTTAAGTCAAGTTGCTCCAATTCGTTAAACATTGGGTGCTCTTTTTCTGGCTGGTGTGCAGGAACGTCTTTTGGCGGAGTGATAAGTTCCATGGTTTTTTGTTTCGGCTCATTTAAAGCGCCATGGTGTGTTTCTTCAAGCTCTGATAACTTGTGTTTAGCGTTGTTAATGACATGCTCAGGAACGCCGGCTAATTTGGCAACTTGCAAGCCAAAGCTTTGACTTGCCGCACCCGAACTGACTCGGTGAAGAAACGCAATGGTATCGCCATGTTCTTTAGCATCAACGTGCACGTTGACGGTCGCCGGTAATTCTTCCGCAAGTTCGGTTAATTCAAAGTAGTGAGTCGCAAACAAGGTTAAACATTGGAGCTGACGGGACAGATAATCAGCGCAGGACCAGGCCAACGACAGGCCATCATAAGTTGAAGTTCCGCGGCCAATTTCATCCATCAAAACCAGGCTTTTTGCTGTGGCATTGTGCAAAATATTAGCGGTTTCTGTCATTTCTACCATAAAGGTAGAACGGCCTGAGGTTAAATCGTCTGAAGCGCCAATACGGGTGAAAATGCGATCGATATCACCAATAACGGCTTTATCAGCCGGCACAAAACAGCCCATATGAGCCAGAATCACAATAAGAGCGGCCTGTCTCATGTAGGTTGACTTACCGCCCATGTTGGGGCCGGTGATCATGAGCATACGTTGTTGCGGTGTGAGCGACATAGGGTTAGCAATAAAGGGTTCGTCGCTCAATTGCTCGATGACCGGGTGGCGCGCTGCGCTCAGTTCAATGAGACTGCTGTTTTCTTGCAGTTGTGGGCGGCAGTAATGGCTATTAACAGCCAGCCTTGCAAAACAACATAAAGTGTCTAGCTGAGCCAGACCAGAGGCACTTTGTTGCAGTTTATTGACCTGCGGTAATAAGTGCTCAAAAAGCTGCTCGTAAAGCCATTTCTCTCTGGCTAGTGACCGTGCCTGTGCATTCAGAACTGTGTCTTCATGTTCTTTCAGCTCAGGAATAATATAACGTTCAGTATTTTTAAGTGTCTGCCGGCGCTGATAGTCACTAGGCACAGACTCTGAAGACTGTCGACTGACTTCAATAAAGTAACCGTGAACTCTGTTGTAGCCAACTTTTAGCGTGGCTATTCCGCTTCTTTCGCGCTCGCGCTGCTCCAGTTGTTTCAGATAGTCGGTGGCACCGGTTGCAAGTTCACGTAGCTCATCAAGCTCCTGGTCATAGCCTGTCGCAATAACACCGCCATCGCGGATCAAAAGGGGCGGTTGTTCAATAATAGCGCTTGTCAGTAAGGTCACAGTTTCCGGAAAAGGCTGAATGCTCTGCTGCAGGTAATTAAGCGAGCGATGCGATAGAAAATTACGAATATCGGGTATCTGAGCCAAACTGTCCCGCAAACGGGCAAAGTCTTTCGGTCGGGCACTTCTTAATCCAATGCGGGCAATAATACGTTCAATATCAGCTAACTTTTTTAAAGCTGATTGTATGTTCTCAAAATTATTATTTTCCATTAGAGCGTCTATGGCATCATAACGCTTATTCAATTCGTTATGATGACGAATAGGGCGTTGCAGCCAACGTTGAAACTGGCGGCTACCCATAGCCGAGACGGTTTTATCCAGTACGGCAGAGAGATGGGTGTTGCCTTCGCCCATGCTCTGTTGCAGTTCGAGATTTCTGCGCGTTGCCGCATCCAGAATAATAGCGTCTTGTGGATGCTCTGTAACCAGCGCCTGAATATGAGGTAGAGCGGCGCGTTGTGTTTCTTTTACATAATGTAAAATAGCCCCCGCAGCGGCCAGCGTTGGTTCATTATTTTTGAGACCAAAACCTTCTAAATGCTGGGTTCCAAACTGTCGGGTCAGCAGCATAAAAGCGGTTTGCTGCTCAAACTCCCAGGCCGGGCGGCGCTTACATTTAGCGTTTGCCAGTGGCAGTCCTGCCAGAGAAATCGATTCGGGATAAAGCAGCTCTGCGGGCTCAAGACGCTGCATTTCTGCGGCCAGCTGCTCGCTTGACTGAGCTTTCGTTAACCAGAAACGGCCGCTGCTAAGCTCAAGACTGGAAATAGCGTACTCGCCTTCTGGCTGTTTAGGGTCTAAAGGACAAATAGCGACCAAAAGATTTTGTTGTCTTTCGGTTAACAGAGATTCGTCGGTCACGGTTCCCGGTGTGACAATACGAATGACCTTTCTTTCAACCGGCCCTTTGCTGGTTGCGGGATCACCTATTTGCTCACAAATGGCAACGGATTCACCCATGTTGACCAGACGTGCAAGGTAATTTTCGACGGCATGGTACGGTACCCCGGCCATAGGGATAGGTTCGCCATTACTTTGACCCCGGGCCGTCAGGGAAATATCAAGCAACTGAGCTGAACGTTTAGCATCCTCGAAAAACAGTTCGTAAAAGTCCCCCATACGATAGAATAAAAGCATGTCAGCATGTTCTGCTTTTATGCGTAGGTATTGCTGCATCATTGGGGTATGTGATTGGATCTGTTTATCGGACAATTCAGACATAGTCGATTATTCTTATCTGGAGCCAGTGTTATGTTAGCAACCACGGCGATTACGCCGCAAACCTTTGAACTCGCGGAACAATTAGGTGTTTGTCTACAGCAGAAGCAGCAGACAGTTTGCACCGCAGAATCTTGTACCGGAGGAGGAATAGGATACGCTATTACCGAAGTTGCGGGAAGTTCTGCTTGGTTTAATGGTGGAATAATCACCTATACTAATGCGCTCAAGCAAAAATTGTTATCGGTTGACGGCAAAGTACTTAATGAGCAGGGAGCGGTTTCAAAGGCTTGCGTTGAACAAATGGCGCGTGGAGCTCTCGTCGCATGCAATGCCGACTGGGGGATTGCGGTAAGCGGGGTGGCTGGCCCCGGCGGAGGCACTGCAGATAAACCCGTCGGTTTAGTCTGGATGGCTATAGCGAACAGCGAGAAATGTCATGCATGGTCTGATAATTTGAAAGGCGACCGTCGCGAAATTCGTTTGCAAACCCTGAATGCAGTTTTAAAGAAATTTATAAATATAATTGAATTACAGTAGCTTACTTATGTTCTCGGGAAAAAAACGGGACAACGCTTGATACTGTAAATGTGTACAGTATACTGTTTATAAAATCAGTAATTAATAACGGAGCTTATAATGAGCAATGATCGTCAAAAGGCTTTAGATGCAGCGCTCGGACAAATCGAACGTCAATTTGGTAAAGGTTCTATCATGCGTCTGGGCGACAACCAGACTATGGATGTTGATTCTGTTTCAACCGGTTCGCTGGGGTTGGATATTGCTCTGGGTATTGGCGGTTTACCTTTTGGCCGGGTGGTAGAAATTTATGGCCCGGAATCCAGTGGTAAAACAACGATGACTCTGGAAGTGATTGCAGAAGCTCAAAAAATGGGTAAAACCTGTGCTTTCGTTGATGCCGAGCACGCATTAGACCCTATTTATGCCGAAGCGTTAGGTGTTAATGTCGATGATCTATTAATATCGCAACCAGATACCGGTGAGCAGGCATTAGAAATTTGCGATATGTTGGTCCGTTCCGGTGCTGTCGATATTGTGATTGTTGACTCGGTTGCAGCGTTAACACCAAAAGCAGAAATTGAAGGTGAAATGGGTGACAGCCATGTTGGCTTACAGGCCCGCTTAATGTCTCAAGCGTTGCGTAAATTGACTTCAAACATTAAAAAGTCAAACACCATGTGTATTTTCATCAACCAAATTCGGATGAAAATTGGTGTTATGTTTGGTAATCCTGAAACCACAACCGGTGGTAATGCACTGAAGTTTTATTCTTCTGTTCGTCTGGATATTCGCCGTACCGGTGCGTTGAAAGAGGGCGATGAAGTTGTCGGTAACGAAACCCGGGTTAAAGTGGTTAAAAATAAAGTTGCACCACCTTTTAAAGAAGCACATTTCCAAATTTTATACGGCAAAGGTATTTCTAAAGAAGGTGAACTTATCGACTTAGGTGTTAAGCACAAAATGGTTGATAAAGCGGGTGCCTGGTACAGCTATAACGGCGATAAAATCGGTCAGGGTAAAGCGAACTCAATGAAGTTTTTACAAGAAAACCCTAAAATTGCCGACGAGTTAGAAGGTCGCATTCGTGAGCTTCTGTTGTCCAAGCCCGAAAAAAGAACAAAAGAAGATCGTGAAGCTGATCGTGCTACAGCGAGAGAAGATGCGAAAACCGAAGCAAAGAACGATAGGAAAAGTGACAAGAAAAATAGCGAGAAAGATGACATTAGTTTGTCATAAGCTAATTTGTTCTATTGAAGTTACAGAAGCCGGGGTTTTTACTCCGGCTTTTTGCTATTAGATGTTACTGAAAAGCGCTTTTGGGAGAGTTAACTGAAAATAACTCCTGGTAAAGTTTGGCGGCGTAACCATCGGTCATACCGGAAAGGTAATCTGAAATAACCCGAAAGGCATTACCGTCTTTTTGTCGCTGTTGAATGTAACGCACTCGGGTATTTTCAGGCAGTAAGCGTTCAGGCTCTACAGCCAGAACTTCAAAGAGTTCCATAACAATCTGCTGACCTTTAAATTCCTGAGCTTGCATTTCGGGTTTTCGAATGACCCATTTGAAGATAAATTGCTTTAATGCGTTCAGCAGAATTTTTTCCGCTGCCCCTAATTGAACTTGATACCGCAGCAGAGGACTGTCAAAGTCGTAATCGGTTGCTTCAAGTCTGGCTGAAGTAAGCAGTCTATTGACTAACCCGCCAATGGCTTGCTTGCGAAGGTGGTGGCTGCCGGAGAATAAGTCATCTGTTAACCGGGTTGCACTGAAATTGGTTAATTGTGTCTCTAATTGCTTTAAATCAGAGAGCATGTCCTCTTCCCACTGATGTCGATGAATTAAGTCAACGACAATAGCGTCTTCGAGATCATGCACGCCGTACGCTATATCATCTGCAGCTTCCATAATAGACGCATCAACGCTTTTTAAGGCACTTCTGCCATGAGTGCTTGCTGACGGTTGCTGCAGTAACGTCTGAAAAACTTTCTTGTCATTGCCACTGAGCGTTTCAAAAACCCAGTTTAATTGAGCTGAGTCATCATCGTACAGGGCCTTGGGCGGAAGCCACTCCCGAGTTTGTAAATGGCGGAAATTGGTAACGTCAGCCGGGAGTTTACTTTGCCTAATGTTGCTGGCCAATACAGGGTACTTTAACAAACCGAGCAGGGTACGGCGGGTTAGATCCATGCCGTGCCTGGGCGTGTAAGCCTCTAGTTGCGTGACAATACGAAATGTCTGACCGTTACCTTCAAAACCACCGTTATTGCGCATCATATAATTCAGAGCAATTTCACCACCGTGCCCAAAGGGCGGATGGCCTATGTCGTGAGCCAGACACAGAGATTCGAGCAAGGGTTCAGATAATTCAAGTTGATTCGCTAAATCAGGGTGTTGATTGCTTAGATGAACAACCATGCTGGCACCTATTTGACTGGCTTCCAGTGAATGAGTCAGCCGTGTGCGCGGGAAGTCATGCATTCCAACATACATTACTTGAGTTTTAGCCTGTAATCGTCTGAATGCCGCACTGTGAAGAATACGAGCTTTGTCACGCTGAAAAGCGGTTCGGGTGTCGTGGGGGCGTTGTTCTGATATACCTGACTGGCGTTCTGTCCAAATCATCTAACTGCTCAGTGATGTTGTTGACGAATGAGTAATCATAGTACGATAGATACATTATTAAGAAAAGTAGGAAAAAGTAGATGTCGGAAGTGAAAGTCGCTTTAGCTCTGGGCTCCGGAGCCGCCCGGGGGTGGTCACATATTGGTGTCATAAAAGCGCTGGAAGAGATGGGCGTCCGTATTAACGTGGTGGCCGGAACCTCAATTGGTTCGTTAGTCGGAGCGGGTTATTCGTCAGGACGACTGGCTGAAATAGAGCAGTGGGTACAGGGAATGAACCGCTGGGAAGTTTTTAATTTACTGGATTTTGGGTTTAGCCACGGTGGAATCATCGGTGGTGAAAAGGTATTTAATCGCGCAAGGGAAGAGTTTGGTAAACGTAATATTGAGGATTTGTCGGTTACTTATGGTGCAATAGCTACCGATTTGTACAGCGGTCGTGAAATTTGGCTACGTGAAGGGGACCTTTATGATGTATCAAGAGCGTCTTGTGCTATGCCGGGAGTTTTATCTCCTAAGTTTTTTGATGGTCGGTGGTTAATCGATGGCGGTTTAGTTAACCCTGTGCCGGTCTCTTTATGCAGAGCGTTAGGTGCTGATTTTGTGATTGCAGTGCATCTGAATTCACAGTTGAATTCTAAATCCTTACAGCGGCGTGGCCGCAGTATTCCACCACAGACAGAAAACGAGCAGCTTGAAAAAGAAAAAGCGGAGATGGAAATTCAGGACAATGAAAATGGCTTTTTCGACAATATGTGGTCAGGCAGTAAAGAATATTTAGACAGCTTTAAAAGCCGCTTCAGAAGCAATGGGGACAAAGCGCCCGGTATGTTCAGTGTTATGGCAAGCTCCATTGATATTATGCAGGAACGTATTACCAAAGCGCGGATGGCAGGCGATCCGCCCGATATATTAGTGCAGCCCAAGCTCGGTCACATAGGCATAATGGAGTTTTACCGCGGGCAGGAGGCTATTGATATTGGCTATGATACAACGACAAGGATGCGGGATTTGATCATGCAAGAAATTGAACTCTATCGTGAGCGCCGAGGCTAAGTAAGTTTCAAAGAAAAAAGCCGTTTCACCTAAATGAAGTGAAACGGCCATTGCTTTTGCTACTAGTAGCCTGCAGCGTATCCGTCCTTGCGGCTTTCAGAAGCACCAATATAGACGTCCTGTTCGTGATCCTTCCAAATAGCCTGGTAACCACCGTAAGGGCCTACTGCCTCTTGTAGTGTATGTCCCATTTTAATGAGTTCACGGCGGGTGTTTTTTGAGAAACCATTTTCCAGACGGACAACACCACCATCATTCATTTTAGAACCTGTTGGCTGACTGGAACCGGTATGTAAGATACGGGGTGCATCGCCGGCTTCTTGCAGGTTCATACCAAAATCAATGAGGTTAATAAGAATTTGAGCATGCATTTGAGGTTGAGTGGCACCACCCATAACGCCATAACTCATAATCGGCTTACCACCTTTGGTCACAAATGCGGGGATAATGGTATGAAAAGGGCGCTTACCTGGCTCAAATACGTTTCGGTGATTTGGATCAAGAGCAAAGAGTTCGCCGCGGTTTTGCAAAACAAAACCTAATCCTGTTGGTGTTACACCAGAGCCCATACCGCGATAATTACTTTGAATCAGTGACACCATATTGCCATCTTTATCGGCGGTAGTCAGATAAATGGTATCCCCGTCGGTTGGTGGCTTACCTGGCTCATAGGAGCGTCCGGCCCGTTCGGAGTTAATCAGTTGTGCTCGCTTTTTGCCGTAGTCTTTATCGATGAGTCCTTCGACAGGCACGTCATTAAAATCTGGATCGGAGTAATATTGAGCTCTGTCTTCAAAGGCGAGCTTTTTGGCTTCAACAAAGTGATGAATGTACTCAGGACTATCATAGCCCATTGCTTTAATATCAAATTGTTCAAGCATGTTTAAAATTTGAAGTGCGGCGATACCCTGAGTATTGGGTGGTAATTCCCATAAGTCGTAGCCACGGTAGTTAGTTGACACCGGATTAACCCAGGTTGAACTGTGTTGAGCTAAGTCGTCGTAGGAAAGAAAGCCGCCGTGCTCTTCAACAAAATCACTGATGGTGTGTGCAATTTCACCTTCGTAAAAGCTGTCTCTGCCTTCTTTAACCAGTGTTTTATACGTGTTTGCAAGCTCGGGGTTCTTAAAGCGTTCACCTTTTTCAGGAACCTCACCATCGCGCATAAAAACGTCGGCAAAACCAGGGATATCTTTTAACACCTCGGCGTTACGCTCCATATAATAAGCAATGACTTCGGTGACTGGAAAGCCTGATTCAGCATAGTTTATGGCTGGTTGCAGAATAGAGTCCATGCTTAACTGACCAAAGCGACTTTGAAGCTCAAACCAACCGTCGACTGTACCTGGAACTGATAAGGGCAGTACCCCGCGTGCTGGTATTGAGTCGTATCCGTTTTCTTTAAAGTAATCGAGCGATAGGCTTTGTGGTGAACGACCGGAAGCATTAAGGCCGTGCAATTTTTCCGATTCAGCATCCCACACAATAGCGTATAAGTCTCCACCGATACCGTTGCCAGTAGGCTCAACCAGACCTAGTACGGCGTTAGCAGCAATGGCGGCATCGATGGCATTACCGCCTTGTTGCATAATATCCAGTGCTACCTGAGTTGCTAACGGCTGGCTAGTGGCGGCCATGGCTGTCGGAGCCATAACTTCGGAACGGGTTGCAAAATGATGGCCAGTAATGCGGTCACTGGCATTACTGGGTAGAGTTGCCGCAGCACAAGAAAACGCGATAGCAGCGGATGCAATAATATTGAGTTTAGCCATAGTGTTTGCCTTTTTTGTTTTTTATTACTATAGGCTGGACTCCTGAAACAAAAAAGACCAGCCGCGATGGGCTGGTCTTTTTATCAGTTACATAGCGAAAGCTAAATTTTAGCCTTTTTTGTCGCCATGGTAGTACTCATCAATGACGCTTTCCATTTCTTCGAATTTATCCTGAAGCTCTTTGTTTGGCTCTTCAGTCATTTTACTGAAGATAATAACCGCCAAAGTGGAGAGGATAAAGCCGGGCACTATTTCATACACGTAAGCAGAAAGGTGCTCGCCACCAAAGGTTGGACCATAAATCCAGAACAGAACCGTAATAGCACCAGCCAACATACCGGCTAATGCACCATGGCGGTTCATACGTTTCCAGAATAGGCTAAGAATAACCACAGGACCGAAGGCCGCGCCGAAACCTGCCCAGGCATTACTGACCAGACTCAAAATGGTGTTCTCCGGGTTCCATGCCAACCAAATAGCGACTAAAGAAACCGCCAGAACCGACATGCGTCCGACAAAAACCAGTTCTTTTTGGCTCGCATTTTTTCGCAAGAAGGCTTTGTAAAAGTCCTCTGTTAAAGAGCTTGAGCTAACCAGCAATTGTGACGAGATGGTACTCATAATGGCGGCCAGAATAGCGGCTAGCAGGAAACCACCGATTAATGGGTGGAACAAGAACTGCGAGAATATGATGAAAATAGTTTCTGCGTCGGGTAGCCCCATTTGGGTTTTTGCAACATAAGCAATACCAACAAAACCGGTTGCCATGGCACCGATAATAGAAACGGTCATCCATGAAACACCAATACGGCGCGCCGCTTTGACATCACTCACTGAGCGAATGGCCATAAAGCGCACAATAATATGTGGTTGACCAAAATAGCCGAGTCCCCAGGCAAGTAATGAAATGATACCCAGGAATCCGAGCATTTCACCCGTTTCTCCATCTTTAAAGAACTGGAGGAAGTCGGGGTTGATATTGCCAACTTGACTAACTACGCTGCTGTATCCGCCAAGGTCAAGAAAGGCCACAATGGGTACCAGAACCAAGGCCACAAACATAATACAGCCCTGCACGAAGTCGGTCATACTGACCGCCAGGAAGCCCCCGAACAACGTATAAGCACATACCACTCCGGCTGTTATCCAGAGACCAGTGGTGTAATCCAGGCCGAAGGAACTGTCGAACAGTTTACCCCCTGCAACTAAACTGGCTGAAGTGTACAAGGTGAAAAAGATAATAATAACGACGGAAGAAAAGATACGCAGCCGCCGGCCTTCGTCAGTGAAACGATTGGCAAAATAGTCGGGAATGGTAATTGAGTCGTTAGCCACTTCAGTATAAGTTCTCAAGCGAGGCGCTACGACAATATAGTTTAAGAAGGCGCCAACGACCAAACCCACTGCAATCCACAGCTGTGATACGCCAGACACGTAAATTGCACCGGGTAAACCCATCAGCATCCAGCCACTCATGTCAGATGCACCTGCGGACAATGCTGTAACAGCAGGGCCTAAGCCCCGACCGCCCAACATATAGCCTGAAACTGAATCGGTGGACTTTTTGTAAGCATAAAGCCCAATACCTAGCATAACAATAAAGTAGAGCGCTAGTGATATCAGAGTACCTGTTTCCACATTAAACTCCTGTTTTTTAGTTATTAGTCAGCGATCTTAGCGCTTGTGTCGCTGCTGTATTGAATGTTCTGTTTTAAGTGTTCATGCAGCAACTGTTGAACATAAGATTGCTGTGTGTCCTTTAGGACTATGTCTGTTTTATCAAACGCGATCATTTTACCACGATATAAAATTAAGATCTTATCGGCAATGTGTTTCACGATTTGCGGTGAATGCGTCACTAAAATGTAAGAAATACCCATATCTTCCTGAAGATCGAGCATTAGGTTAATGATTTGAGCTCTGACAGATGGGTCTAATCCAACCAGAGCCTCATCGGCAACAACAATTTGGGGCTCCAGTATAATCGCCCGCGCAATACAAACTCTTTGTTTTTGACCACTCGATAACATGTGAGGGTAGAACTCCCAGTGTTCGCGTAGCATTCCCACACGTTGCAGTGTCACATTAACGCGCTCCTGTCTTTCCGCTACATTGAGTTTGGTATTGAATAACAAAGGCTCTTCCAGCTGTTTGCCTATGGTTAAGTGGGCATTTAGCGAGTTTTCACTATCCTGAAAAATCATACGAATGTTGTTGCATAATTGAGAGTACTTATTGCTGTGAAGTTTCTGGCCGTTAAGCCAAATTTCTCCGCTGGTTGCAGTGTCGACGCCTCCTATTATCTTTGCCAGTGTTGATTTTCCTGAGCCAGTTTCACCCATTACAGCAAGTATTTCGCCGGCTTCTAAAGTAAATGACAACGGTTCTATAGCCACTGACTGAGGTGTCCATGGCCATCCCTTACGGGGACGAAAGGTTTTACCAAGATTATGAATTTCGAGTAAATGACTCATGAGCTGGTAACCAATAATGGAAAGTGGCAGTGGTAAACACGTTGTCTTTCATGAGTTGCTGTGGGCGCTTTGACACAGGTTTTTTGAGCGTGAGGGCATCGGGGGCCCAACCGGCAGCCAATGGGCATATGGCGTAGTGTCGGAATAGCGCCGGGCAGTGTCGGTAATCTGGCTTTATGCGGAAGTTCTTGTTGTGTTTGCAACGACATACGGATCATTGAATCGGTATAAGGATGCGCAGGCTCTGATAAAATATCTTTTGCGGGCCCGGTTTCCATTAACTGACCACAGTAAAGCATGGTTAAACGTTTGGTTTCAGGCAGAATTGAACCAACATCCTGGGAAATGAGTACCACCGACATTTGTTGACTGACTGCCAGACGAGCGAGTAACCGATGAATTTGTAATCGTGTTGATGGTTCCATTGCGGTGGTTGGCTCATCCGCAATAAGCAGTTTAGGCCGGTGGGCAATAGCAATAGCGATACTGACTTTTTGCGCAACCCCCTGCGACAATTCAAATGGATAGCTGTCCATTATAGGCTCATGGTCACGAATACCGACTCGGTGGAGCAGTCTTTTAACCCGGGTTTTTCGGTCAACCCTCCGGCGCATAAAAGTGCCACGAACATCCCCCTGAGGAATAGCCTCAACAATTTGTTGCTCGACAGTGCTGTTAGGGTCTAAATAAGCGTTGGGATCCTGAAATATCATCGCCATATCGCGGCCGGTTATTTGTCGACGTTGTTGCGGTGACATTGCCAGCAGGTCCTTGCCATTCCACCAGAGACGATCAGCTGTGACCTGCCAATTGGGGTTAATAAACCCGACTATGGCTTTTGCGAGCAAACTTTTACCGGAGCCGGATTCTCCGACAATACTGTGAATTTCGCCCTCAGTCAGTTGCAGGTTTACTTTATCAAGTACACGCACAATGCCTTGTGGTGTCTGCATTTCAACCGTTAGGTTGCGAATATCGAGTAACTGCATTAACTGTTGACCCTTTCTTTTAAGGCGCGGCGTAAGCTGTCTCCGACAACGTTTATCGTCATTATCGTAACAAATAAGGTAACGCCCGGTAACACCATTGACCAAGGTGATAAGTAAACTTCATCGAGACTGCGGGCGAGCATACTGCCCCACTCTGGCGTGGGAGCCTGAATACCCAATCCAAGAAAACTGAGTGCGGCAATATCCATAATGGCAACTGAAAGTGATACCGTTAACTGCATGACCAGAGTTGGAGTAACATTAGGCAATATCACCCGGTAGAGTAAATAGGCTTTAGAGCAACCATTCAACCGTGAAGCGGTAACGTAATCTTTGTGCCACTCTTCGTGAACGGCATTACGCGTGACAAAAATAAACTGAGGGATCAGCGACAGCGTAATGGCAAAAGCAACGTTGTTAAAACCTGTTCCTAAAATGGCAATAATAATCAATGCCATGAGGAATGAGGGTATCGACAGTAAGGTATCAAATAAGCGCGACAGACTCTGGTATTTGATGGTCCGGTCAATACCCGCCAGTGCGCCAATGCTCATTCCAATTAATGAAGATACAGCCACCATTAATATCGGCAATCCCAAACTGTAGAGCCCGCCAATTAACAGTCTGGACAGCATATCCCGGCCAAGATCATCCGTGCCGAATAGATATTGCATATTGCCACTTTCAACCCACGAGGGTGGCAGGGCGATGGCATCAGAGAATTGAGTTGAAGTATTAAAGGGTGCCAATAAAGGGGATACCAAAACAAGCAGTATCATTGCCAGTAGCAGGTACAACGCGGCCATCGAGAGGAACCTCGCCCGAAAGCTTTTCCAGACCAGTTGCAGTGGTGAGGGTGTTTCGTCGTGATGATAGAGATTAACGTGTGGCATATTGTTCGTGCCTCACTATTGGGAACCGCCAACCATGATATAATTCTACCAGCAGGTTAAAAAATAGAATAACGAAAGCAAACATCAAAACCGCTGATTGAATGATGGGATAGTCGCGTTCGAAAATACTACGAATGAGCCAGTTACCCATGCCCGGCCAGTTAAAAATTGACTCAACAACAATGCTGTTAGTTAACATCAAACTGAAAAGCAAAGTGGTCTGCTGCAGTACAGCTTGCAAAGCATTTGGAATGGCGTGCTTTACCAGCACCCGCCATTCACTTAATCCCCGCGCGCGTGCTGCTTTTATAAACGGTTTTTGCAGCATTTCCTGGGTCGCATTTCGCATCAGTCGGAGCAACAGCATCATCGGCATAATTGCCAGTATCATCACCGGTAAGACAATATGGTTAATGGCATCCTGAAGGGCCGCTGCCTTATATTCTGAGTTACTTAAAAACACATCAATGAAGATAGAGCCTGTTTGTGGCTCAACGCCGTAAAGAGGATTAATTTGACCGGTGATAGGGAACCAGCCCAGTTTTATGGCAAACAGTAATATCATTAGCTGAGCCAGCCAGAATACAGGAACTGAATAACCGACCATAGCAAGGCTTACCACCGCTTTATCTGAGCCTTGTCTAAAACGTGAAGCAGCAAAAACGCCTAAAGGCAAACCCAGAGTCACAGCAACTAACAGGGCAAGAATGATTAACTCCATTGATGCCACAAAGTGTTGAATGCCGTCATCAAATACCGGAGTACCGTTACTAAGTGACTGTCCCCAATTACCGGTAAACAGATGATGCAAATAATGCATGTACTGAGTGGCAATATTTTCCTTCCCCCCGCGCATTTCCATTATTAAAGGGTAGCTACTTTGAAAGCTCCTGACACCACTCATATTGGTTATCGGGTCGCCGGGAAAAAAGTAATTAAGGCTGAAGCTAAAAACCGTTAACAAAAATACGGCAATAATAAATACGCTTAAACGGCCTGCCAGATAACGGGTCATTGAGTTTCGTCCTCCGCGGTACTTTTTGTTGCCAGACGAAAATTAATGCCGCCATAAGGAGGCAGCTCTACGCCGCTGATATTTCTTTGCTGTGCCTGGAAGCGCTTAGAATGAGCTATTGGCAGCAAGGGTTGCTGCTGATTTAATAAGTGTTGGGCTGATTGATATAACGCTTTGCGCTCTTCAGGCTTAGTTGTTGCTATGGCGCTGTACAACAACTGATCAAAGCCCGGATGACACCAGTTCGCACGGTTGCCACCGGTAGCAACCGCTGCACAGCTGAGTAACGGTCGGAAGAAATTATCCGGATCGGCATTGTCGGCATACCAGCCTATTAGTACGGTGTCATGCTCACCGCGGGAAAGGCGCCGGCGAAAGGTATTCCATTCGTAAGAAACAATACGTGCAGAGACACCAATTTGCGCGAGGTCTGACTGCATTAATTCGGCCATTCTGCGGGCATTGGGATTGTAAACACGCTGCACCGGCATAGCCCATATAGTAATGTTTAAGTCTGAATGGCCTGCTTCTTTTAGTAAGCGTTTTGCTTTCTCTGGAGCGTACTGATACTGAATACCCTTGTTGTCATAGGCCCAGGAAGTTGGTGGCAGTATCGATTGTGCAAGCTCGGCGTTGCCGTAATAAATGGTCTGAATAATGGCTTCACGATTAATGGCGTGGCTTAAGGCCCGACGCACCATAGGATCATCAAACGGCTCTTTTTGCGTGTTGAACGCCCAAAAAGAAACATTAGGGCTAACTTCATTAGTCACAATGAGTTGCTCTCTGTTTAATGCGTTTAATTCGCTGACCAAAGGGTAGGGAATAATATCACATTCGCCGGTAACCAGCTTCAGCATACGCTTGTTAGCATTAGGGGTAATAGAGTAAACAAGATGCTCTATGCCCGGGCCCTGACGCCAGTATTCAGGATGGCGTGAATAGCGGATCAACACGTCTTTGCGGTAATTTTCAAAGCGATACGGACCGGTTCCTATGGGTAATAGGTCGATTTGCTCAGGGTGATCGTTAACCAGCAGTTGCTGTGCATATTCAGCCGATAAAATAATAGCAAAATCGGTAGCCAGGTTCGCCAAAAAAGAACTGTCTGCGTTATTGAGTACAATGTCGACAGTCATTTCGTCAATTTTGACAACTTTCTGAATTAATTGATCCAGGCCGGTTGCACTGAAAAAGGGATAACTCCCGCCACTAACCGGATGATAGAGACTTGTTTCGTCTAACCAGCGATTGAAACTGAACTGAACATCTTCAGCGGTCAACGCCCGGGTTGGTTGAAAGTAGCCGGTGCTATGAAACTGAATACCCTCGCGCAAATGAAACCGGTACCGGGTTCCGTTATCCAACGTTTCCCAGCGCTTCGCCAGAGCCGGAATAAACTGTTGTTGTTCGGCATCATAATCAATTAAGCGGTCGTAGAGTTGGGCGGCCGTGGCATCAACGGTGGTGCCAGAAGTCACTAGTTGGGGATTAAATGTGTCCGGGTTTCCTTCCGAGCAGTATATAATTCCGTTAGCCAATGGGGCAGGCTCGGGCTCTTCCGACTGACAGCCAGATACCAGCAATGCAGAAATTGCTGCTATAGTGACGTATGCTTTAATCATTAGCCGCTGAAGCCCCTTCCAATAACTGATACTTTTTTAAGTAACCTCGTAACTGATGATAAGTCAGCCCAAGAAAGTTTGCCGTTTTCTTCTGATTAAACTGACACAAACGCAATGCTTGTGACAAGACATCGACTTCATACTCTTGAGACTTTTGCTTGAAGTCTATTGGCTGGTCAGCGTTGAGCTGAGGTCTATCGAGAGACTCGCTGCTATCAGTAGTGTTCTGTTCGTTCTGAATCGGTTCTGGCATAGCGACATTGGTAACGGATGTTTTTGGCCGGAACGGACTGTTGAACGGGTCAAGCACAATATCATGGATGGGAACATGACCACTCCCCAATCTATACAAACTGCGCTCGACGGTATTTTTTAGTTCGCGTACGTTACCAGGCCAATGGTAGTCCAGCAATGTCTTACGCGCTTTTTCAGAAAAGCCACTAAACAATTCCAGTTCCATCTCCCGAGCCATGGCAATCGCAAAGTGTTCAGCCAGTAACATGATGTCTTCGCGGCGCTCGCGTAACGGAGGTAAGGTAATAACATCAAAGGCAAGGCGATCGAGTAAATCCCAACGAAATTGACCGCTGGCAGCAAGAGAAGGAAGATCTTCGTTAGTGGCGGCAATGAGTCGGGTATCCACTTTTACCGGGTGACGGCCACCAACGCGTTCAAACTCTCCATATTCAATAACGCGCAGCAGCTTTTCCTGAACCCGCAGCGAGGTATTTGCTAATTCATCCAGAAACAATGAGCCGCCGTCGGCGCGTTCAAAGCGACCTTCGTGTTTTTTAGCGGCACCAGTGAAGGCCCCGGCTTCGTGTCCAAAAAGCTCACTGTCCAGCAGGTTCTCATTCAGAGCTGCGCAGTTGAGAGTTATATATTGTTGTTGCCAGCGTTTAGAAAGGTAATGACAACGCGCGGCGATAAGCTCTTTACCGGTACCCCGTTCCCCAATTATCAAAACGGGCTTATTGAGCGGCGCAATTTGCGAAACTTGTTCCAGCACATCGGAAAAACTATTAGATTGTCCAATGAGATTATCGGGTTTTCGCTCAGGGCGCATGGGGAATGCCTTATATTATAGTTATTTTTGCTAATTATTAGTTTATTTTACGAACGCGTGCAAGAGCTAAAAGAGCGTAAAATCAAAAAAACTTTTATAAAACAGCTTGTTGTAAAACAAATAAAAGTTGGCTCGATACTTGAATGATAAATAACTGAATCGTTTATTAAACCAGTATGAGGTTATTATTATGGGTATTTTTTCACGTTTTAGCGATATCGTGAACTCCAATATCAACTCTTTATTGGATAAAGCAGAAGATCCGCAGAAAATGGTACGCCTGATTATCCAGGAAATGGAAGATACGTTGGTAGAAGTGCGTTCCACTTCAGCGCGCTTGTTAGCTGAAAAGAAAGACATTCAGCGTCAGCAGCAACGCATGAAGAACGACGTTGAGGAATGGGAAAACAAAGCTGAGCTGGCGTTAACCAAAGAGCGTGAAGATTTAGCCCGCCAGGCATTGATTGAAAAGCAAAAAGCACAGCAGGGGGTTGATGCGTTACAGCAAGAAATGGATCGCGTTAATGAGAATCTGGACAAACTCAATGACGAAATTGGCCAGCTGCAGGAAAAACTGGCCGACGCCAAGTCCCGTCAAAAAGCCATTCTTATGCGCCAGAAAACAGCAAACAGCCGTTTGCAGGTTAAGCAACAAGTCGATAATGGCAAAGTGGATGACGCCATGCAACGTTTCGACCGTTATGAAGCGAAAATTGATGATTTGGAAGCCCAGGTTGAATCTTATGATATGGGTAAAAGAACCTTGCGCGATGAATTTGCAGAGCTTGAAAACGAGAGTAAAGTTAATGACGAGCTGGAAGCGTTGCGCGCTCGTATGAGTAAAAAAACCAAACAAGACTCTTAAAGCAGGCTGAACACAATGGATATGGAAGCAATTTTAGGGATGTTGATGGCGCCTATTATTCTGTTTGTTTTGGTGGTCGCGCCTATCTGGATCATCCTTCATTATCGCAGTAAACGACAAATGAATCAGGGACTGAATCAAGATGAACGGGAGTCTTTGGCGTTACTGGCCGATCAGGCCAAACGGATACGTGAGCGCGTGCAGACACTGGAACGTATTCTGGATGCTGACGATCCGGGCTGGAGGGACAGACAATGAGTGTACAATTTCCAAAGCGGGAACTACGTCGCGACTCAGAACGAGGCAAAATTGCCGGCGTTTGCGCCGGGCTTGGTGACTACCTGAACCTGGAACCCTGGTTGGTTCGGGTGGTATTTTTCACTGGACTCATTTTTTCCAGCGGCTTTTTTTTCGTGCTTTATATGGCTGGGTGGTTAATTTTGGATAAAAAGCCAGCTAATAGTGGTCACCACAACGTTGATGTAAAAACCAAGGTCTGGCAAGGCGGAGAGCCGCCAAGAGAGGCTTTCCGTGATATTAAGCGCGAGTTTGATGAGTTGGAAGAACAGTTGCAATCAATGGAAAAATACGTAACCTCGAACCACTATAATCTTCAACGAGAATTCAATCGTCTGTGAGCCGTTTTCAAAAGCTACAACATCAAACCCGCGATGTTATTCACCGCGGGTTTGATCGCCATATTCGTCTTGCGGTAACGGGGCTCAGTGGTGCCGGTAAAACGGCATTAATTACCGGTATACTGGAGCAACTGCTTTACGCGAATGAAACACAGCAGCTGCCTTATTTTAAAGTAAGACAGCAACAACGGCTGAACGGCTGTCGATTACACACCAGCAGTAACTGGCAGGTGTCACGCTTTGACTACGAAGGATCTATAGACTGTTTAACCGGGGAAACATCAAAGTGGCCGCAGTCCACCCGAGATGTCAGTGAAATACGCGTAGAAATAAAATATCAGCCACGCCGGGGCTTGGCCAGACGCGTTCTTGATACCCGCCGTTTAACGCTGGATTTAATTGATTATCCTGGTGAATGGTTGTTGGACTTACCGTTGTTGCAACTGAGTTACGACCAATGGAGTCGGCAACAACAGCGTTTATTGAAAGCGGAATTGCGGCATAAATTGGCAAGCGCCTGGCTGGATCAAGTTGAAGCTACGGCAAAGGTAGCGTCAGAAGAGAAAGCTGAGCAGCAGTTACGTGACTTAGCTGTTGGTTACCGTTGTTTTTTACGTCAGTGCAGAGAACGCAAGTTACTGATATTGCAGCCGGGCAGAATGGTGTTACCTGGCGAGCTTGAAGGGGCTCCGGCTCTTGAGTTTTTCCCCTGGCCGCTATCAGAGAAAATTCCTGAGGCCTGGGCGAAACGTCTGCAGGAGAAATATCGTTACTATCAGCAGTCTGTTATTGCTCCATTTTATCAAAAATATTTTAAGCATTTTAATCGTCAGCTGGTTTTGGTTGACGTGTTGCAGGCTTTACAAAATGGTGAACATCACTTTGCCGAGTTACAGTTGGCGATTAACGAACTGATGAAGAGTTTCTCTTATGGTAATAACAGCTTACTCAAGCGCTTGCTGTCGCCCGTTATCGATAAAGTAGCTCTGGTTGCCACCAAAGCAGACAATATTGCTCCACAAGATCATCAAAAACTGACTCAGCTGTTGCAATTAATGACACAAAAGCAACGCCAGGAGTTGCAGTTTGACCAAATTCCGCATCAGGTGTTTAGCGTTGCCGGTATTGCGACCAGCCAAATTAAAAAACTGAATGACGGTACCAAGGTACTGGATGGAGTGAATGAGCATCGGGAGTTTGTTCGGGTTGGTGCGCCTGATGTACCGGAAAGGATACCTTCCTCCACAGACTGGCAACGCGGTTATGTTTATCCGAAATTTCAGCCTGATTTTAATTTGCAGGACTCGCCGCTGCCGCATATTAGATTGGATCAGCTACTTGAATACGTATTGGGAGACAAACTGAAGTGACTGATTCGCGTAAGTTAACCTATTATTCTATGGATGAACCGGCGGTTGAAGTTTCAGATAATAAAGAAGCTTCTGAGGTACCCGGGCATGAAACCGATTCTTCGCAACGAACGGCTAGGGTAAAGTCAGGGCGTTGGGGCAAGTGGCTGGTACTTGGTTTGGTTTTTGCCTTATCGGCTGCGGTTATTGAGTCGGTATTGATAGTGGCTGAACGGTTTCAGCAAAACATTTTTTTAGGCAGTTTATGGGCTCTTGGCTTCGGGATAATTGCGCTGGCATTCTTGAGTTTCATGGTGCGCGAAATCTGGCTACTACAAAAGTTAAAAAGGCGCTGGAAGAAACAAGCCGGGGAGCCAAAGCCTGAACAACAATTGAAACTTCTGCAACACCCGGATTTAGAACACCGCTGGCAACAAATAAAGCAACCCTACTGGTCTGCGGATGAAGAGCGTGAACGCTTTGAGGTGGATGTTTTAAGCCGGGTTGATCAGCAGGCCACGCGAGTTATCAGTCGCTGGTCAGCAGAAGCAGCAGCCATGGTAGCGGTTAGCCCATTTGCCTTGCTGGATATGCTGATTTTGGTGTGGCGTAACCAACGCATGATATCGCGCATAGCTGAGCTTTATGGCGTCAAACTCGGCTATTGGGCCAGAGTGCGTTTATGGCGCCAGGTATTTGCGAATATTGTTTATGCCGGACTGAGTGAAGTTGCCGTTGATTTGGGCGCACAGTGGGTGAGTGCTGAATTATTAACCCGTTTATCAACCCGCGCGGGGCAGGGTTTAGGTGCCGGTTTGCTTACTGCGCGGTTAGGCTATCAAGTGATAGAATTGTGCCGACCCATGCCCTTTGAAAAAGTAAAAAAGCCGGGTTATTTAAAACTGCAAAAAGATTTACTGAGCCAATTAAAAAACGTTTTACCTTTTGTCTATAAGTCTCGTCAGGCAAAGGCTAAAGCAGCTACGGAACAAGAAGTGGAAAACTAGCGTTACAGCTCCCCCTAACGTTGACGCAGCGCAAATATTGCTAATGAAGGTAAGCTCGTTGCACTCTGTTACTCGTTAACAAAATTCTGACAAACGAGCAAAATTGTATGTCTTCTGATCGAAAAGCACATAACAAAAACAATTGGCAGTCAGCTACTCAGGTGATTCATGCCGGTTCATTGCATGATGACCCTCATGGTGCGTTAACAACGCCGCTTTATCAGACATCGACGTTTTGTTTTTCTTCTGCTGAGCAGGGGAGTCGCCGTTTTGCCGGCGAAGAAGAGGGCTATATTTACAGCCGTTTAGGGAACCCAACTACCGCAGAGCTTGAGCGCCGTATGGCTACCCTTGAAGGTTATGATGCAGCGGCTGCAGCTGCAACCGGTATGGGAGCTATTGCCGCTGCGACTATGGCCTTTGTGCGAAGTGGTGACCATATTGTAGTGTCCGATGCTATTTATGGCTGTAGTTTTGCGTTATTCAGTGAGCTGTTTGAACGCTTTGGTGTAGAAGCTGACTTTATCGATTTAAATGAAGACGGTCTGCTGGAAAAAACGTTAAGAGAAAATACCCGTCTGGTATTTCTTGAGACCCCGGCTAACCCGCAATTAAAAGTCGTGAATATTGAGAAAATTCATGCGGTAATCGTTGATCGAAATATCCGTCTGGTGGTTGATAATACCTTTATGACACCATTAATGCAGCAGCCCAAACGTCATGGCGCTGATATTGTTGTGCACAGCGCGACTAAATTTCTTAATGGCCATGGTGATGTGGTAGCCGGTATTATTTGCGGTAGTGAAGACGATATAAATACCATTAAAAGTACAACCTTAAAAGACATGGGCGCGACCATCAGTCCGCACGATGCGTGGTTAATACTACGCGGGCTAAAAACGTTGCATGTTCGTATGCAGCGCCACTGTGAAAACGCGGACACGGTTTACCAATTTCTGGCCGGGCGCAGTGATATTAAAACGATCTACTATCCGGGCGCACCGGACCATGAAGCGCAAGCTTTAATGGGTAAGCAGATGAGTCGTCATGGTGCAATTATTGCGTTTGAACTGGAAGGCGATGAAGCAAAAGCGCGTTATTTTTTGAATCAGTTACGCATGATTGCTTTGGCAGTCAGTTTGGGCGATGCTGAAACCTTGATCCAGCATCCGGCCTCAATGACGCACTCTCCCTATACACCTGAAGCAAGAGCTGAAGCCGGAATTTCTGATACTTTAATCCGAGTTGCTGTCGGTTTAGAGGCAGCAGACGATATTGTAGCGGATCTTGAACAAGCGTTGGAAGCGTGTCGCGTGCAGTGGCAGCAATCTGCGTAATTTGAACGAATAATAACAATAACGATCTTACACTAATGAGAAAGTAACAAGGCTGAATTATGGGTAAACAAAGTCAATACGTATCAAAGCAACCGGATGAAAACGGCATTATTCACTGGAGTGACGAAGAAAACCAAATCTGGAAAGACTTGGTCGAGCGTCAACTGGAATGCATACCAGGTAAAGCTTGCGATGAGTATATGAAGGGACTGGAATTACTCGACTTGCCGAAGGACCGCTTGCCACAAATGCATGAAGTCAACGATGTATTGGAACGTGAAACCGGATGGCAGATGGCAGCTGTTCCTGCATTAATTCCGTTTGATGAATTTTTCCGTTTACTGGCAAACAAGCAATTTCCAGTCGCTACTTTTATTCGCACGCAGGAAGAGTTTGATTACTTGCAGGAACCGGATATTTTCCACGAAATATTTGGGCATTGCCCGTTATTAACCAACCCGGCATTTGCACACTTTACGCACCAATACGGTAAATTAGGCTATGCGGCAACGCCAAAAGAACGGGTGTATCTGGCTCGTTTATACTGGTTTACTGTAGAGTTTGGGTTGTTAAAAACCGAAGAGGGCATCCGCATTTATGGCGGCGGCATTTTATCGTCACCTGCGGAAACCGAATATGCTGTTAATAGTGATACGCCAGAGCGGAAACCGCTGAAAGCACTAGATGCACTGCGTACACCTTATCGAATTGATATCATTCAACCTATCTACTACACCATAGAGAGTGTGGACGAACTGTTCCAGATATCCGATATGGATATTATGGCATTGGTTCACGAAGCCATGGAGCTAGGGTTGTTTGAACCGAAATTTCCACCAAAAGATGCAGCTTAAGGCAAAGGAGTATTAAAATATGTCAAACTTGGAAAATGCACGTTGTGAAGCGTGCCATGCTGACGCACCACAAGTCAGCGACGACGAATTAAAAGAATTGATGCGTGAAATCCCGGACTGGACGCCGGTGACAAAAGGTAGCGTTATGATGCTACAGCGCGAGTTTAAGTTTAAGAACTTTAAACAAGCGTTGGCTTTTACCAACCGCGTTGGGGAGATTGCTGAAGAAGAAAAGCATCACCCTGAAATGACTACCGAATGGGGGAAAGTAACAGTCACATGGTGGACTCACGCCATTGATGGTCTGCATAAAAATGACTTTATTATGGCGGCAAAAACTGACGGCGTGCTTGACGCATAACTGGCTTTTTGTCGATGAACACCATAAAACCCCGGTCTGCTGACTGGGGTTTTTGTTTTGTCAGCGATAACAATGGTGTATTATTTGCTTTACATTTAGTTCGAAGCAGTTGGGTTTATGCGACTTGAGATAACGTGTGATGACCGCTTGGGTATCTGTCAGGATGTTCTGCAAATTTTACGAGATCACGAAATTGATTTGCGTGGTATTGAAGTCGATCCTGCCGGTAAAATCTTTCTCAACTTTCCCGAGGTTGCTTTTGACGACTTTCGGCATTTAATGCCTCAAATTCGTCGCATCCCTAATATTATTGATGTTAAAACCATTCCCTACATGCCGTTTGAGCGTGAGCATTACGAGTTCAGTTTGCTATTGAGTACCTTACCGGACCCGGTGTTGTCAATTGACAATAAAGGTTACATTGACATCATTAATGACGCAGGATTCCGCTTGCTGGCTGGACACGAGGACAGTTTAAAAGGTGAACCTTTGATGCATTATGTACATGGTATCTCTTTGCAGCGATGGCTGGATAAAAAACCTCAGGACCCAATTTATGAAGCGGTCACTATTGGTAATTCTGAATATTATGCCCAGCTTTTGCCTATTTGGGTGAATGACGAAGTGGGCAGTACTGCGTTTGCAGGTGCTGTAATGACCTGTAAATCAGAGCCGGTTACGGCAACCTGGCAGAGTCAAAGTAATGAAAAAGCCTTTGAACGCTTATTGACTGACAACAGCACCATGAAACGGGTTATTAAAGATGCGCAACGCATGGCGGAGCTTGATGCACCGCTTTTGATTGAAGGCGAAACCGGTGTTGGAAAAGAACTATTAGCAAAAGCTTGTCACTTAGCCAGTCTGCGTAAAGACAAGCCTTTCTTGGCGATAAATTGTGCAGCACTGCCGGATAATGTTGCTGAAAGCGAATTATTTGGCCACGGAGAAGGGAGCTTAAGCGCACAAAATACTCGTAAAACCGGTGTTCTGGAGCAGTCTGCAGGCGGTACCGTGTTATTAGATTCGGTCAGTGAAATGTCGATTGGCTTGCAGGCAAAATTGCTTCGTTTTCTTGAAGACGGTGTTTTTCGCCGTATTGGCGAAGAGCTCGAAGTCAGTGTGGATGTGCGGGTTATTTGTACGGCACAGGGCAATTTGTATGAACTGGTTGAAAATGGCGAGTTTCGTGAAGATTTGTATTACCGCTTGAATGTGTTGGCGCTTAGTGTCCCTCCGCTGCGTGAGCGGCAAAGCGATATTCTGTTGCTGGCAGAGTATTTTATCGGGCAGGCTTGTAAGAAACTGGGACGCAGTATGGTGAGCTTAAGCCGGGCGGCAAAAGAACGACTAAAGCGTTATCAGTGGCCGGGTAATGTGCGCCAGTTGGAAAACACCATGTTCCGTTCTGTCTCTATGATTGAAGGCTATACTTTGGAGCCAGCGGATATACGCTTACCTGAGTTGAATCAGGAAGATGATCAACTGGCACTGGATATCGACGATATGAGCCTGGATGATGCCGTACGTCGTTTTGAAAGCCATGTTTTACGTCGACTTTACCCAAGCTTTCCGAGCACTCGTCAGTTAGCTAAACGTTTAGAGCTTTCACATACTGCGGTTGCTAATAAACTGCGCGATTATGGTATTGGCAAGCAACGCAAAGGACATATTCGTAAAGCAGAGCGGACAAAAAAATAACTTTGTAACAGAAAATTTACACTTAATAGGGGCTGTACCTTGATTCAAAGCAAGCATGCAGCCTGTATCATTAACTTTACGTTTACATGATAAATTTCACCGTTACCTATCTTCTGTTCAGATTCGCCTTTTACCCACAAGTACCGCTACAGTCATGGTGTTAATAACCGAATAATAAGAGGAAATAACCATGACAGATAAAATGACTAATCCGTTAAATACAGACGGTTTTGAATTTGTCGAATACACCGCTCCAGATCAAAATGGCATTGATGCTTTGAAAGATTTGTTCGACAAGCTCGGTTTTACCGAAGTGGCTAAGCACAAAAGCAAACAAGCCTGGTTATACAAACAAAATGACATTAATTTCATCATTAATGCTGAGCCGGGCGGTCAGGCAGAAGAATTCGCTAAAGATCACGGGCCGAGCGTTTGCGGTATGGCATGGCGGGTTGAAGACGCAGCTCATGCGTTACAGCATTCGCTCGAGAATGGCGCTAAAGCTTTTCCGGCCGATAAAGGTGTTGCGGAGGACGTATCAGCTGTATTTGGTATTGGCGAAAGTGCTCTGTACTTTGTCGATAATTACGAAAACCATGAAATTTATAATCAGCATTTCAATTTTTACGAAAATTGGGAAGCGAAAATGGGCGACCACGCGGCCGGACTTTTTGAAATTGACCACCTGACGCACAACGTATTCCGCGGCAACATGGATACCTGGGCTGGCTTTTATGAGCGTATCGGCAACTTCCGCGAAATTCGTTACTTTGATATTGAAGGCAAGCTAACCGGCTTACTAAGTCGGGCTATGACAGCTCCTTGCGGTAAAATTAAGATTCCAATTAACGAATCTCATGATGAAAAATCGCAAATTGAAGAGTATCTGAAAGAATATAAAGGCGAGGGCATACAGCACATTGCCTTGACCAGTGACAATATTTACAAAACTGTAAAAGACCTTCGCTCTATCGGTATGGATTTCATGGAAACACCAGAAACGTACTACGAGAAAGTGAATGACCGTGTTGAAGGCCATCAGGAAGACTTAGAGGCACTGCGCGAACAACGCATTCTGATTGATGGCGCGCCGACAAAAGATGGTATTTTGCTGCAAATTTTCACGCAAACGGTAATTGGTCCGGTATTCTTTGAAATTATTCAGCGTAAAGGCAATGAAGGTTTCGGCGAAGGCAACTTCAAAGCGTTATTTGAAAGCATTGAAGAAGACCAAATTCGCCGGGGAGTGTTAAGCGATGCGTAAATGGATCAGCTTTCCGAAGCAGGTGGGTAAGTCTTCCCGACAAGCTCACGCTGACTTTCCGGAGCAAGCCATTTATGAACGTGAAGCTGGCCGTAGTGGCTTTTTTGGCCCGGCCACGCATTTTCACCATCAGCATGCTCCGACCGGTTGGTCGGAGTGGCGTGGGCCGTTGCGCCCACGGGCTTTTGACTTTAATAAGCTAGAAGCCATAGCTCCGGGAAATCCCTGGTTAACACCGGATTTACTGCACAACAATAACTGCCGTTTTCGGTTATGGCACTGCCATAGCAAAATGGACTATCTAGTGCGTAACGCCGACGGCGACGATCTGCTTTTTGTGCATGAAGGCAGCGGCCATTTGTATTGTGATTACGGCCATATTCATTTAGTTAAAGGGGACTATTTTCTGATCCCCCGTTCTACGAATTGGCGCCTCGAGCCGGATGAAACCATGCAATTACTGATGATTGAAGCAACCAATGGTTCTTACGGTTTGCCAGAGAAAGGTTTGGTCGGTAACCATGCCATTTTTGACCCCGCTGTACTGGACACGCCAGATATCGATGAGGCGTTCCAGGCGCAATACAGCGAGGATCAATGGCAGGTGTATGTAAAACGTCACCAGCAAGTGTCGGTCATTACCTACCCCTACAATCCGTTGGATGCCATTGGCTGGCACGGTGAACTGGCACCGGTTCGTCTCAATTGGCGCGACATCAGGCCGCTGATGAGCCATCGTTATCATTTACCACCGTCGGCGCACACGACTTTTGTTGCCGAGCGTTTTGTAGTTTGTACGTTTGTACCGCGTCCTATTGAATCGGATCCGGGAGCTTTAAAAGTACCGTTCTACCATAATAACGACGATTACGACGAAGTCTTGTTCTATCACGAAGGAGACTTTTTCAGTCGTGATAATATTGACCGCGGTATGGTAACCTTCCATCCGGCAGGCTTTACTCATGGTCCACACCCGAAAGCGTTTAAAGCCGGGCGTGAACACAAAAAGAAATTCACTGACGAAGTTGCGGTTATGCTTGATACTCGCGATGCCTTACAAGCAAGTGACGAGGCATTAGCGGTTGAAAACCCGGACTACGTTTACAGTTGGCAGGAGAAATAACAACTTATGAAACTCGCCACTTATAGAAATGGTACTCGTGACGGCCAATTAATGGTTGTCAGCAAAAACTTAAGTTTAGCAGTAGCCGTTCCGGCTATCGCTTCCTGTATGCAGGAGCTGCTGGATGACTGGGAAGGCATTGCCCCTAAACTGGAAAAAATCTATCAGCAACTTAATGATAGCGGTATTGATGGCAGCGTTCAGTTTGATGAAGCCTTATGTGAATCACCTTTACCGCGTGCTTATCAGTGGGCCGACGGCAGTGCCTATGTGAACCATGTTGAGTTGGTTCGTCGCGCGCGAGGCGCTGAAATACCAGCCAGCTTTTGGGAAGATCCTTTAATGTATCAGGGCGGTTCGGATGACTTTTTAGCCCCGTATGATGACATTGAAATGGCCAGCCCCGATTGGGGCATCGATTTTGAAGGCGAAGTTGCCATTATTACTGATGATGTGCCCATGGGCGTTGACGCTAAAAGTGCCGGCCAGCATATTAAATTACTGATGTTGGTCAACGATGTGTCATTGCGAGGTTTAATTCCGGGCGAACTGGGTAAAGGCTTTGGCTTTTTCCAGAGTAAGCCATCGTCTTCTTTCTCGCCGGTAGCGGTAACACCGGATGAGCTGGGCGATGCCTGGAAGGCGAATAAAGTCCATTTACCGTTATTGTCAGAATACAACGGCAAGACGTTCGGCAAACCAAACGCTGGTGAAGACATGACCTTTGACTTCAGTCAGTTGGTGGCTCACGCGGCGAAGACTCGTCACTTAGGTGCCGGGGCTGTTATTGGCTCAGGTACAGTGTCTAATAAGCAAGGTACTGACCACGGAACGTCAATTGATGAGGGTGGTGTCGGCTATAGCTGTATTGCTGAAGTTCGTATGATAGAAACCATTCGTGATGGCAAGCCAGCAACTCAGTTTATGCAATTTGGTGATACCATCAAAATGGAAATGAAAGATGACGGCGGCCAGTCAATATTCGGTGCCATTCATCAAAAAGTTGTTCAATACGAAGGTTCAGACAAGTGATGAAACTTTACGGCTACTGGCGCTCAAGCGCCAGTTACCGGGTTCGTACTGCTTTAAATTTAAAGGGCTTATCTTACCAGTATGAACCCGTTCATTTAGTGAAAGATGGCGGGCAACAGCACAGTGAAGCTTATCGTAAGCTTAATCCTGCACGGCTGGTTCCTACGTTTTTAGATGGCGATGTTAAGTTAAATCAGTCATTAGCCATTATTGAATACCTGGAAGAGTGCTATCCGGAAAAACCTTTACTGCCCAACGACCCCGTTGATAAAGCACGAGTCAGAGCATTGTCTTATGACTTAGCCTGTGAGCTGCAACCGGTTACCAATTTAAGAGTATTGCAGTATTTAACCGGTGAGCTCAATTGCAGTGACGAGCAACGCTTAGAATGGATTGCTAACTGGGTTGAGCGAAGCTTCACCGCATTTGAACAGCGGCTGACCGAATATGCAGGTGATTATTGCTACGGTAATTCGGTAACATTGGCGGATATCTGTTTGATACCTCAGGTGTACAATGCGCAGCGCTTTAATTTGAATATATCGCCTTATCCAACATTGGTGGCAGTGTACGAACGTTTGCAAGCGCTTGACGCGGTACAGCAATCACGGCCTGAAAATCAAGCGGATGCACAATAATTCAGGACTCCTAAAAAGGAAAATAATAATATGGTGAAATCACGTCTGGTGATGGCCATTGGGGCGACATTGTTTGTCGCCTCTTGCGCATCGACCTCTCCTCAGAACACAACAGCTACCAACACGCAGAAAAACACAGCAACCTTACAAGCGGACTCTCTTGCCAGCGCGCAAGGAACAGCCGAATTAACCATGGAACAAATCATGGCTGATCCGGACTGGATGGGGCGCTTTCCGGAACGAGCGTTTTGGAGCATGGACGGCGACGATGTTCTTTTTTATCAAAAGCGCGAAGGCAGTGACATTCGTGATTTAATGATGCTGGAAAACGGTGTCGGTGAACCACAAAAAGTCGCCGTAGAAAACCTGCACCAGTATGTTGCCGATGAAAAAGTGCATGCTGCTGATGACACTTTTTTAGCTTATACCTTTGAAGGCAATGTTTTTGTTCGCTTTAATGACGGGACTGTTCGCCAGTTAACTCGTGATGACGCTAAACAACATAATTTACAACCGATGACTAATGGTCGGTTGAGCTACCAGCAGGGCCATAACTTTTTTGTTATCGATGTGAACTCCGGCTTAAGCCGTCAGGTCGCAGCTTTAGCTTTTAAAGACCAGCCTAAAGCAAATGAAGAACCAAAGGATTATTTAGCGCGAGAAGAGCAACAGTTAATTCAGTATGTTCAAAAGCAGCGGAAGGCGTCAGAAGAGCGCTTTGCCGAGCGCTCTGAATTACAAAATCGAAACTCTACCCTTGCGCCAGAGCCGTTTTACTTGCCCGAAAATAAAGAGCTGGTATCGGCGAGTTTGTCACCAAAAGGTGACTTTCTGTTAGTAGCTATCACCGATCCACAAAGCTGGCGTGACGAAGGCGATATTATGCCGAATTACATCAGCGAAGACGGGCGCGTAAAAAGTGAAAATGTCCGGCGCCGTGTGGCCGATGCTAAGCCAGTGGAACATCAGCTGGTACTGTTAAATTTAGCCGACGGCAGTCAGTCGACGCTGACCTACAATACTTTACCGGGTTGGAACGAAGATGTCCTGGCTGAGGTAAAACGTGAAAACTATGAAGCGCGTGGTGAAACTTATAGCTCTGAAGAAAAACCACGTGCAATTACGCTAATGGCTGACTGGGGCTGGGATAACGGCGCTATTCAGTGGAATGCAGAAGGTAGTGAAGTTGCAGTAATGCTGGAAGCCTGGGACAACAAAGATCGTTGGCTGGTCACTGTTGATACCGCCGCTAAAAAGCTGGTTTCACAGGATCGCTTACACGATGATGCGTGGATCAATTATACCCACAATGAATTTGGCTGGTTAAATAGCAGTGAATTGTGGTTTATGTCAGAAGCCGATGGCTATTCTCAGCTGTATGCAAAGAGTATTGAAGGCAATAGGCGGCAACTAACCCAAGGCAGTTATGTTGTCGAATCGGCTAAATTAAATAGTAGCGGCGATTATTTATATTTTCAGGCGAATATCGAACACCCGGGAATATACGAAGTATATCGGGTGAAAACCGATGGTCGTGGTGAACCGGAAACGTTGACCGATCTTGATGGCATGACAGCATTTGCGTTAAATCCAGAAGATAACGAGTTATTATTGACTCATTCAACGCCGCTTATGCCGCCAGAGCTTTACCATAAGGCGGTTGGATCTTCTGACACGGCAAAACGTCTGACTCATACCGTTTCGGAAAAATTCCTGAGCATTGACTGGACTGCGCCTGAATTGGTTGGTGTTGATTCTTCGCACGTTGATGAGCCAATTTATACGCGTATCTATAAGCCTGAAGGTTTTGATGAGAGCAGAGCCAAAGAATACCCGGCGGTTGTGTTCATTCATGGCGCAGGTTATTTGCAGAATGCGCACATGGGGTGGTCAGGCTACTTCCGGGAGTTTATGTTCCATAGCTTGCTGAATAAACACGGTTACGTTGTGGCGGACTTAGACTATCGCGGTTCCAAAGGTTACGGACGTGACTGGCGCACAGCTGTTTACCGTCAAATGGGAACGCCGGAAGTTGAAGATCTGGTCGATGTTGCCGGTTATTTAGAGAGTGACTTAAATGTCGATGGCGACAAACTGGGTACTTATGGTGGTTCTTATGGTGGTTTCCTGACCTTTATGTCGTTGTTTAAAGAGCCCGGATTATTTGAAGCCGGTTCGGCTTTGCGTCCGGTTACCGACTGGGCTCATTACAACACCGGTTACACTTCGAATATTCTGAATCTGCCACAAGATGACGCCATTGCGTATCGTCGCAGTTCACCTATCTACTTTGCGGAAGGCTTAGAAGATGCGTTACTGATCAATTCACCAATGGTTGATGACAATGTTTTCTTTCAGGACAGCGTGCGCCTTGTGCAACGCTTAATAGAGCTGAAGAAAGAAGACTGGGAAACAGCGGTTTATCCGGTGGAGCCGCACGGTTTTCGCCAGCCAGAAAGCTGGCTGAACGAATACCGTCGCATTTTTAAGTTATTTGAAGAAAACCTGAAATAAAGGTTATTTCGATTCACCATCAATAACGGCGTCGCTAATGCGGCGCCGTTCCAATTTATAAAGCGCTAACGAACTGAGCAAGCCTGCGGCATGAATGTAGCTGACATGCTCACCGATAAAATGCGCCGGTTGCCAGCCCACCAACTCAACAACCACTTTTGCGATAAGGGCCGCCAGTATTAACCACATCCACTTTTTACCTGAGCGAATATCCTTAATAAGACAATAAGCCAGCAATCCGTGTAAAACGCCTGATAAACCGACAAAACTCAAATTGACGGGAATGATCCAGAGAGCGACGGATGTTAGGACGCCGCTTATTAATAAAGCGTTTACCAGCCAACGTGTGCTCCAGTATTCCCGCCAAATGAGAACAACAAGTGCCAAACCGATAAAATTAAACAGCGCGTGCCACCAGTCTAAATGAATAAAGTGGGTACTGATTAGTGGCCAACCTTCAGCCATGACATTGCTTGAATTAAAAGTCAGCAGGGGGTGCCATTGAGGCATCAGTTGCAGAAATGCCGAGAGCATCAGAACCAGAATAAGCCCTGCCCAGTATCGATTAAACCTCTCCATTCGGGATCCTTTTCATTGCGTCATTGGTTTGTGCTTCGTATGATAGGGTAAATTGTTCCTAATATGAATGAGGCCTTATGAAGTTCTGGCTACCCACAATAATTGCTGCAGGCGTACTGAGTGCATGCTCTCCTGTTTCAGAACAAGAAGTTCGTGAACCCGAAGCAGCGACCGGATTTTCTGATAAAGCCGCTGTTACCACCAATAAATTTATGGTTGCTGCGGCTAACCCGCATGCGGTTGACGCGGGCTATGAGGTCTTAAAACGCGGTGGTTCGGCCGTTGATGCAGCAATTGCTGTGCAGGCGATGTTGGGGTTAGTTGAACCTCAGTCATCAGGGCCTGGCGGCGGCGCTTTTATTCTGTACTGGGATAACGATGATAAAAAGTTATACAGCGTAGATGCGCGGGAAACCGCCCCGATGGCTGCAACAGAAAAACTTTTTTTAGACGAAAAAGGCAATGCACCTCAGTGGATTGATGCTGTAGTCGGTGGTCGTTCGGTAGGAACTCCGGGCGTGTTACGGGGATTAGAACTGGCGCATAAGCGTTGGGGTAAAGCAGATTGGGAGTCACTTTTTAGTAACGCTATAGCGTTGTCAAAGCAGGGCTTCGAAGTGTCTTCGCGACTGGCTAAGCTGGTTGAAATGGAGATTAACCCCGGGGTCAGGAAAATGCCGGCTGCCAGTAATTACTTCTTCCCTGATGGCGAGCCGCTTCAGGCGGGAAGCCTGCTAAAGAATCCGGAATATGCAAAAAGCCTGAGCTTAATTGCGGAGCAAGGTGCGGATGCTTTATACACCGGTGAATTGGCAGATAAAATTGTCAATGCCGTGCAAAACAGCGCTATTGAACCAGGAGTATTAAGCCTTAAAGATTTAAGTCAGTACCAGGCGAAGTTGCGCAAGCCCGTCTGTAATGGTTATCGCGAATATCAAGTGTGTGGTATGGGTCCTCCGAGCTCTGGTGGTATTACTACCTTGCAAACCTTAGGTATATTAGAAAACTTTGATTTAAGTGAGCTTGAACCAAATTCAGAACAGTTTGCCCATCTATTCAGCCAGGCGTCACGATTGGCTTACGCCGACAGGAACCAATGGATAGCAGACCCTGACTTTGTCGGCATACCGGTTGAAGCCATGCTGAAAAAAGCGTATTTATCGAGTCGGGCAAACGAAATTTCTGATAACGACATGGGTAAAGCCCAGCCCGGTATTCAGTTACAACCAGAGTATGAACAAGATATTGCTTATGAGCTGCCGAATACCAGCCATGTTTCCATTGTCGATGCTGACGGTAACGTATTGTCTATGACAACCAGTATTGAAATGGGCTTTGGTTCGACTGTTATGGTTGGCGGTTTTCTGCTTAATAATCAGCTGACCGATTTTTCTCTGGCGCCGGGTAATGGTAAGGAAAAATTTGCTAACAGAGTAGAGCCGGGAAAACGGCCTCGTAGCTCAATGGCTCCGGCTATTGTACTGAATGAAAGTGGCGAACAGGTTCTGCACGCAGTGGGCTCTCCCGGTGGTAGCCGTATTATTAATTATGTGACCCAGACGCTGATTGGTTTGCTGGACTGGAACCTTAACGTGCAAGAAGCGATTAACCTTGGTCATGTGACCAACAGAAACGATTATACGTCGCTGGAAAAGGGTCGGGAAATAAGTGAACTTAAAGTTAAACTGGAAAAGCGAGGGCATGAGGTAAAAGTTATCAATTTAAACAGTGGTTTACACGGAGTAAGTATCAATCCTGACGGCATCTTAATTGGTGGCGCTGACCCACGTCGTGAAGGCGTGGCAAAAGGAGAATAAAGGATTATGGTAATAGTAAGGATGTTTTTGTTGGTTTTGGTGGCGGCAGCTGTTTCAGCCTGTGGCAGTGAAGATCCGACTGACTTTTCAAACGCAAAGCCTGCTGAGATTGTCACTAGTTTTTACAATGCTGTGTACGAACAAGATGACTTAGACAAAGCCAAACAACTCTCTTCAACCCGAATGGCTAATTTAATTACGCATTATGGTGCAGTCAGTCAGGTACAACGCTATGTTCTTGGACGTTATTTTGACACGGTTGAAATTGAAGTAGCCAGTGATTCCCTGACTGACTACTTAAACAATTCGAATGAATTACGGGCGACGGTTATTTTCGAAGGAACTTACAACGGAGATAACATTAAGGACCGCCGCGACGTGGTACTTATTCAGCAGGACGGTCGCTGGGTTGTCGATAAAATTCTTGATGCCAGGTACCGCCCTTAATTATTCAGACTTGTTTTAATTTATCCGTATAAGGTGGCCAACCGAGCTTTTTACCAGCCAATACGTGCAGGTGAATGTGATACACGCTCTGGCCACCGTATTCGTTACAGTTCATAACCAACCGATAGCCGTCCTCAGCAAAGTTATGTTCAACGGCTAATTTAGCCGCTATTACATACAAGTGACCGACCAAAGCTGCGTTGTCTTCGTTAATATCGTTTGCCGTTGCAATGGGGTCTTTGGGAATAACCAAACAGTGGAACGGGGCTTGCGGATTAATGTCTTTAAACGCCAGCGCCTGGTCATCCTCGTAGATAATCTCTGCGGGAATATCACGGTTTATAATTTTGGTGAAAATTGTTTCTTCTGCCATTTTCGATCCCTCATTGTATGGTTCTATTCTATGGTAACCATAGTAACGGGTATCGGCAAATTTAGTTAAGATTCTCTGACAGCTTATATTGACTGGCTGACTTTCCTGAAAACAGCAAGTCGATCATAGGGTGCTGAATTTCTTGTTCTGAAAAGTCGGCTTCTAAACTGCTTTCACTGACATAAGTCTGAATGGACGAGTTATTGACGAGAATATGGTACCAAGGCTGGTCTTTCGCCGGCTTAGAGGTTGCCATTTTGTCGTACCAACTGTCAGACAATGTGAAGCAGGGGTCAGCATCAATAATTACACCACGATAACCGTAAAGACTGTGAGTAATAAGTTGACCTATTGAAAATTTAGCTTCTACCATGACGACGGTTCCTTGTTATCCGATACTGTTTTTTTATCGGCCAAGACGTGCTAAAACTGAAGTAATATTTACACTTTATAAGAAAAATAGAGGGCAACATGCTGGAATCGCCAGAAAATCGACACTTTATGCGAATGGCTGTTAATGCGGAGGTAAAAGTTACTCTGAAAAGTGATAAGGGTAAACAGCAATTGGCCGGTGTGTGCCAGGACTTAAGCGCAGAAGGCGTTTCGTTGCAGTTGCCTGAACGTTTAGAGACAGGCGATAAGCTGTTTGTCGAAATTCTCTCGTCGGGTTCAGTTGCACCGTTAAAAATAGACGCTGAAGTCGTTCACAGTCAGCGACTGGACGACAACAGCGGAAATTCTATTTTAGGCTGTCGTATTATTTCAATGGACTGACAGCCTGGCCATTACATAATTCGCATGCCCGGTTTTGCTCCGTCGTGTGGGTTCAGAATATAAATTTCATCTTTACCCGGGCCCGCCGCAAGCACCATGCCCTCGGATAACCCAAAGCGCATTTTACGAGGAGCTAAGTTTGCCACCATAACGGTTAACTGACCTTTTAAGGTTTCAGGGTCATAGGCTGATTTTATACCAGCAAATACCTGACGGGTCTGACCACCAATATCTAGTGTCAGTTTCAGTAATTTATCTGCACCTTCAACATGCTCTGCATTAGCAATCAGAGCGACCCGTAAGTCGACTTTAGCAAAGTCATCAAAGTTGATTTGCTCTGCAATGGGCTCTTTTTTCAATTCATCATTGGCTTCGACAGCAGGGGCTTGTGAAGCTTGTTCTTCTTTTGAAGCGTCAATCATGGCGTTTACATCATCCATTTCAACACGCTGCATCAGCGCTTTGAATTTGTTGATTGGGTGATTGGTTAGAGCGGTTTTATGGCTTTCCCAGGTAAAGGTGTCGTTCAGAAAGTGCTGCACTTCTTCGGTCAGCTTAGGTACGACCGGCGCTAAATACACCATTAAAGTCCGGAACAGGTTGATACCCAGTGAGCAAATTTCATGGACTTCCTGTTCACTGCCTTCTTGCTTTATTAACTGCCACGGTTCTTTATCGGCAATGTATTGGTTTGCCCTATCAGCCAACGCCATAATGTCGCGCGTAGCCCGGGAGAACTCACGTTTCTCATAAAGCTCGGCGATATTATCACCAGCTAACTGAAAGTCCTCCAATAAAGCGGAGTCTGCGATATTAGCTGAAAGTTTGCCATCGAATTTTTTCTGAATAAAACCGGCGCAACGGCTGGCAATATTAATGACTTTACCAACAAGATCAGAATTTACTCGCTGAGCAAAATCCGTCAGGTTCAAGTCCAGATCGTCGATGCGGCTGGTCAACTTAGCCGCAAAATAATAACGCAGATATTCTGGGTCAAGATGCTCAAGATAGGTACGAGCTTTAATGAATGTCCCTTTGGACTTGGACATTTTAGTACCATTCACCGTAATAAACCCGTGTGCCCAAACATTGGTCGGCTGGCGGAAGTTTGCGCCTTTTAACATGGCAGGCCAGAACAAACTGTGAAAGTAGATAATATCCTTACCAATAAAATGATAAAGTTCAGCTTCACTATTGCCTTGCCAGTATGTATCCCAGTCGGCTTTTCCGGTGGTCTCGCAATAGTTTTTAAAGCTACTCATATAACCGATTGGAGCATCCAGCCAGACATAAAAATATTTGTTTTCAGCGCCAGGAATTTTAAAGCCAAAATAAGGCGCGTCGCGAGAAATATCCCAGCGCTGCAAGCCTTGCTCAAACCATTCGTTAAGCTTGTTTGCCATTTCATTTTGTAATGACCCCGAACGAGTCCAGCTTTTGAGCATGTCGCCAAATGCCGGCAGGTCAAAGAAATAATGTTCTGACTCCCGCAATTCCGGTTCAGCGCCAGAGACGACCGACCTTGGATTTTTTAGATCGGTAGGCGCATAAGTTGCACCACAAACGTCACAGTTGTCGCCGTATTGGTCTTCTGCGCCACAATCCGGACACTCGCCTTTAACGAAGCGGTCCGGCAGAAACATTTCTTTTTGCGGGTCGTAAAGTTGTTCGATAACTTTGGTTTTAATGTGTCCGGCTTTATCAAGACGCGTGTATATTGTCTCAGCCAGCTCTTTGTTCTCGTCACTGTGGGTGCTGTAATAGTGGTCAAAACCCACTAAAAAGTCGCTGAAGTCGGCTTCGTGTGACTGCTGCATGTCGCCAATCATTTGCTCCGGTGTTATGCCCAGCTGTTGGGCTTTCAGCATAATGGGCGTGCCGTGAGCGTCGTCGGCGCAAACGAAGTGGCATTCGTTACCACGCAGCTTTTGAAAGCGTACCCATATATCGGCTTGAATGTAACCGAGCATATGACCGATATGGATAGGACCATTAGCGTATGGTAATGCGTTAGTAACCAGTATTTTACGTGCGGATTGGCTCATGCGAAAATCTGCTTCCGTTTGGTTGATAAATTGGATCTAAATCCCAAAGTTTTATGTGGGCCATGTTAGCATAGGTGTTGGCTGATACACAGATCCCAGAGGTTGATGATGACAGATTTTACTCACGCCTTATTGCCCCATGGCATTCCCGATGACTGGGTAACAGGTTCCGGTAAACAACGAGTACTAAACTTGCCATTCACGGCGGGTGAAAGCCTGCTTGAAGCTATTCGGAAGGATGCTGAACTAGGGCAGTTTGATTGGCAGCTTAATTGTCAGGTTAAAAAGTTAAAAAATTCTCAGCCCGAATTGCCGCTAACGACCGGTAACGTGATTGTGGTTTCGTCCGGAAAAGGCGGCGTCGGTAAGTCTTCGGTGAGTGTCAATTTAGCCTTAGCGCTGTCTCAGTCAGGAGCCCGGGCCGGATTACTCGATGCGGACATTTACGGGCCGTCTATTCCGACCATGCTGGGTGGCAGCGATTTGCCAATGGAGCTGACCAAAAACAATAAAATGCAGCCTTTACAGCGCCATGGGCTTTATGTGCACTCGCTCGGTTATTTAGTCGACGATAACGACGCAACCATATGGCGGGGACCCATGGCCAGTGGCGCTTTGCAGCAACTTTATAACGACACGGCCTGGCCGGCTCTGGACTACCTTATTGTTGATATGCCGCCCGGCACCGGCGATATTCAACTGACCATGGCACAAAAGCTACCAGTTACCGGCGCAGTGGTTGTTACCACACCACAAACCGTGGCGCTTAAGGACGCAGAAAAAGGTGTTGCCATGTTTGAAAAACTGAATATTCCGCTGGTTGGTATATTGGAGAACATGAGCTATTACCAGTGTCCATCCTGTGGGTATGAGGATTCAGTTTTTGGTAAGAACGGTGGCGCTGTTATGGCAGCAGAGCATAACTTGCCGTTACTCGGCCAATGGCCTTTAAACAGCGAGTTACGCGAAAGCCTCGATGGTGATACGCCGCTGTTATTAGCGCAGCCACAACACCCGTTAAGTCAGCTGATTTTAAATTCAGCGCAACAGGTTGCTGCAAACCTTTATTATCAGCAGAAAAATTCGTTATAGTACGGACAAATGACAACACGGAGATTGAAAAATAATGCGCCTAAACGACACTGAAATAGAACAACACTTGAAAGACGGAATTATAGGTGTCGAACCTGCACCCAAAACCAGCAATATTTCTGGCGTTACGCTGGATATTCACCTGGGCAATGATTTTCGTGTTTTGCAGGACCATGCGGTGCCTTTCATCGACATAAGTGGTTCTCGTGAGGCTATCGAAGAAGCGATTCGAGAGGTAATGAGCGATGAAATTGTACTGAAGGACGATCAGGCACTTTTCATTCATCCCGGAGAGTTTGCTTTAGCGGTAACCCACGAGTCTATTACTTTGCCCGCCGATATAGTCGGCTGGTTAGATGGCCGTTCATCTCTGGCGCGTTTAGGTCTGATGGTACATGTGACAGCCCATAGAATTGACCCGGGCTGGTCGGGGCAAATTGTTCTGGAGTTTTATAACAGTGGGAAACTACCATTAGCACTGAGAGCGGGTATGAAAATTGGTGCTATCAGTTTTGAAAAGCTCAGCAGTCCTTGTGCAAGACCCTATAATAAACGTGAAGATGCAAAATATCGGGATCAACACAGCGTGGTTGCTTCACGTATTTCAGCGGACGGCGGCTAAGCGCTTTCAATTAAGAGCTGGTTTGTTGCCTGTTCCAGTTTCGCCAATAAGTTATTTGTGTTATGGCGGTAGTAGATCTCTTTATCGCTCTCCAGGCCGCCAATAACCGGTAACTTTAGGTTTTTTTCCTGCTTATTACTGAGTACTAAATCGACAATCTGCTGTCCTAATTGCTGCTCTATAAAGGCAACTTTGTCTGCGAGGGTCAGTTCACCGGCTGGACCATTTTCGTCCACCATATTATCAATAAAAACCACTTTGGCCTGAGTTGTCAGTAAAGCATCGCGAATACCATTGACCAGCAAAGGTGGCATCACCGAGGTCAGGAAACTGCCTGGACCCAATAAAATTAACTGGCTATTTTGAATGTGGCGTATGGCTTCTGGTGTTGCGGTTACCGTACCCGACAAATAGAGTTTGCGGGGCATAATGGGCAGTTTATCAATGCGTATTTCACCGTGGCACTGGATGCCATCATTGGTGGTAGCGATAAGATCGGTCGGGCATTCGGACATCGGCAGAATGCGGTTGTCGACATTTAATAAGCGACTGAGAAGTTGAATGCCATCTAACGGCCGAGCGCTGAGCTGATCCAGTGTGTATAGCAATAAGTTGCCAAAATTGTGACCATGCAGTGATGAAGAGCAGTCAAATCGATAGTTTAATACTTCGGCGGCAAGTGGTTGTTCAACAAGCTGTGACAGGCAATTGCGAATATCGCCCCAGGCAATGCAATGCTGAGACTCCCGTAACAGGCCGGTAGCACCGCCATTATCTGTGGTTGCTACAATACCAACTAACTTATGTTTCATAAACGACAGAGTCGACAGTACTCGACCGAGTCCGTGACCACCGCCTATTGCGGTGATACGTCGTAGCGAATGCAGTTGCATGCGGCTTCCTTTGCTGCCAAAGACCAAACGTTGCGACCTTAGCTGATTTATTATGAGTTATGCAAGCCTCGCTGACTGTGTAACAATCTAAATAACAGGAGGATGTATGCCAATAAATTTTGATAACCGCTTTGCCCGTAAGTTCCCGGAAATAATAACCCATCAACCGATACAGCCCGACGGTAAAGTAAAACTGTTGTGGTTAAATACCGATTTATGGGCTGAGTTGTCAGCGGGTGAACAACCACCGGATAACCTCGCTGACTGGCTTGGCGGCTTAGAGCCGTGGCCAGGTGCAGAGCCGATTGCACAAAAATATGCGGGTCACCAGTTCGGGCATTTTAATCCATATTTAGGGGATGGCCGCGGGCTCTTAATGGGGCAGGTCGCAGTAGGCGATAAATTACAGGATATTCACGTAAAAGGGGCCGGGCCAACGCCCTACAGTCGGGGCGCTGATGGTCGAGCCGTATTGCGCTCATCGATTCGTGAGTTGCTGGCGAGTGAAGCCTTGCACGCACTTGGCATTCCCACAACCCGGGCCCTGGCGCTGATTAAGACAGAAGGCAAAATACAGCGGGAGCGGGTTGAGCCTGGCGCAATGCTGGCCCGTACTGCCGCTACGCACGTTCGCTTCGGTCACTTTGAACACTGCTTTCATCGTGGCCTGGAAGAGACCATGAAGAACCTATGGCAAGACACCATAGAAGTGGTTTGGCCACACTTAGCTGGCGCCAGTATTGCGGATCAGTTTTCTGCGGTGGTTAAAAGCACGGCTGAAATGATAGCGGCCTGGCAGGCTTATGGCTTTATTCACGGCGTGATGAATACCGATAATTTGAGTTTAGCAGGAGAGACCTTTGATTTTGGGCCTTACGCATTTTTGGATGAGTATGAGCCGGAGAAAATTTTTAATCATACTGACGCGGGTGGACGCTATGGCTTTTTGCAGCAGCCGGGCGTAGGACTCTGGAACTTGAGGAAACTGGCTCAGGCTATTAGTCCGTTAACTAAAGCCGGCGAGCTTCAACCCGCACTGGATAATTATGAAGCAGAGCTTCGAAGTGCCTATTTAAATTTGATGGCCAAGCGTCTGGGGATACCGTCTGTACCGGCCGATCAGAGAATGTCTTTAATTGGCGGTTGGTTGAGCTTGCTCGAGGTCAATAATGCCGATTATCAATTGTCGTTCCGTGATCTTATCGACTCTATTGAATCAGGAGAGCCTAAAGGCCTGCTGTCTAATAGTGGCGAAAGCTGGTGGCAAGAATACAAAGCCGCGATTGGAGAAAATAGTGAAGTGACCCTTATGAAACAGGTGAACCCCTGGGTGATTGTCAGAAACCATCATGCACAACAGGTTATAGAAGCTTCTGAAGCGGGAAACGATGATTTACTGCGTGATTATATTGCTGCGTTATTCAATCCATTTTCGGACAGCTTACGTGAAAGCCGATGGGCTAAGCCGCCCGCAGCTGAGGAAAAAGTGTCACAGCTGTCCTGCTCTAGCTGAGGTTTAAATTGCGATTTCCCGCTGGATAGGACAAAATCGGAGACAGTGATTATGACAAGGTTAATCTAATGAAGCATCAACGACTTTTTATCCTGTTAAGTGTCATATCTTTTAGTGGTGTAGCTCAGCAATGGAATGTCCCTGAGCCACAGGAATTCGATAAAACCGAAGTTTGCCTGGGAGATATTCAGCAACCGTTGAAGGTTGAGCTGGCTGATTCTCAAGCGCAGCAGGCACGGGGGTTAATGCAACGTGAATCGCTGGGTGCCTACGAAGGTATGTGGTTTCGATACGGTAATGAGCGCCCTGGCTACAGTGGTTTCTGGATGTATCAGACCTTGATGCCGTTAGATATTGCTTACCTTGATAAAAATCGCCGTATTGTTAAAACTTTTACGATGCGTCCGTGCAAAAGTGAAGATCCGCGCAATTGCCGAAGCTATTCTCCGGGGAAAAGCTATTGGAGTGTGCTTGAAGTTAACGCGGGATTTTTCGCGGAAAATGAAATTCGTATGGGTGATCAGTTAAGAAAAGCAGAAAATGACAATTGCTCGCCAGCAAGCGACAAAAATAATAATAGATAAGAGGAGAGACCATGAAGTACGTCATGATAGGAGCACTTAGCTTAAGTGTTTTAGCGGCCTGTGGACCGGTAAATGATTCAAACAAGGAAGCGGATAAAGCCGTTGCTGACATAAAAGACTCAGCGTTTAACCCAAATTATCGGAACTACCTGAAAACGTTATCTGCTGATGAGTTTGAGGGACGAGCACCAGCATCGGCCGGTGGTGAGAAAACGGTGAGCTTTATCGAAAACCATTTTCGCGAGTGGGGGTTAAAACCGTACGATCAAGAGACTGACAGCTATCGTCAACCGGTACCCTTGGTTAAGTTAATGCCATATAAAGTGACGTCCTTAAACTTTAGCGGTGAGTCAGCTCCGGAGTCAATGGAATATCGCACTGAGATGATGGCCTGGACACCAAGAGTGGTCGACGAAGTAAAGCTTGAAAGTAGTGACGTTGTTTTTGTCGGGTACGGCATTGTTGCTCCAGAATACGACTGGAACGACTACCAGGGTCTGGATGTTGAAGGTAAGACGGTTGTTATGTTGGTCAATGACCCGGGCTACGCGACAGGCGACCCTGATTTATTTAATGGCAACGCAATGACTTACTACGGTCGTTGGACGTATAAGTTTGAAGAAGCTGCTCGTCAGGGAGCAGAGGCTGTTTTTGTGATACATGAGACAGGTCCCGCAGGTTATGGTTGGGGCGTGGTTGCAGGTGGCTCACCAGTGCGCTTTGATTTAAAGCGTGAAAATAAGAATATGGATCGCTCAGCTATTGAAGGTTGGGTGACTGAAGAGAGCGCCAATGCCTTATTTGCGACTGTGGGCAAAGATTTAGAACAAATGCGGGAACTGGCGCTAAGTGGAGAATTTAAGCCTGAACCGTTAGATATAAAGGCATCGTTAACGGTTAATAATAAGTTTGAATACTTAGATACCAACAATGTCATTGGTTATATCGAAGGCTCTAAATACCCGGAAGAACACGTTATTTATATGGCTCACCACGATCATCTGGGTACCGACCCGGTTCGTGAAGACGACCCTATTTATAACGGTGCACAAGATAATGCGTCAGGTACGGCAGCGTTAATGGCTATGGCCGAGCAGTTTGCCAAAGACCCGCAACCGGAACGTTCCATTGTCTTTGCCGCTGTAGGTGCTGAAGAGAGTGGTTTACTGGGTTCTGACTGGTATGCCGCGCATCCTATGTTGCCATTAGGTAAAGCGGTTGGTGGCATCAATATGGATGTCATGAACGTTTATGGCCCTATGAAAGACATGGTAGTGGTCGGTTATGGAAACTCAACCATGGAAAACTACTTGAAACGCTACGTAAAGGCCCAAGATCGTTATGTAGCAGCTGAACCGAATCCGGAAGTTGGATCTTTTTATCGCTCCGATCACTTTAATCTGGCGAAAAGAGGGGTGCCGATGCTGTATGCGAAAGGCGGCAATGACCACGTAGAGAAAGGCCGTGAATGGACGGAAAAACAGCGTGCGATATTCAATCGTGATGCGTATCACAAGCCAGCCGATGAATATAATGAAAACTGGGATCTACGTGGTGTACAGCAGGACATGTCAGTTTTTTATTCAATCGGCAAAGAGTTAGCAAATTCCCGCGACTGGCCTCAATGGGCTCCGGGAAATGAGTTTGAAGCTGCCCGTAAGGCAACCGGGGATGTGCGTAAATAGAGGTTAAGATAACCCTGCCGGAACGGTCTGAGACCGATGTTGTCTTAACATTGTAGTCATTTTTTAGGAGCAGTTATGACTCATAAACGAGATAAAGTTTATGTCCGTTTTAATCAGGGTTCAGGTGCCGGGGGGAAATCCTCCGGCAATTGGCTCAGCCGATTGCTGGGCCTTTTTTTGTTGTTGGTCTTGGTTGGTTTAGGTTTAGCTTTTGGGATGGTTATTGCGGCGGTCTTAGTGCTGCTGGCAATTCCGATGCTATGGCGGCAACGGCATACCATTAAACAAGTTTGGCGTATGCGTAAACAGGCAAAGCAACACTATCAAGAGCAACAACGACAACATCAAAAACAACAAGAACACGATGAAAATACTCAGCAAGATAGTGGATCGGTTATTGATGGAGAATACGAGGTTAAAGAAGATCGGGATAAAAAACCTTAAAAAAGAAGGTTTAGTGCTTGAATGAAAAAAACCGGAGGTTTAAACCTCCGGTTTTTTTGTGTTTATTACTCTTCAGGTTGTTTGGGTGGGAAAATTCGACGCACCGCATAAAAGAACAGTGGAACAAAGAATATTGCCAGTACAGTACCGCCTATCATTCCGCCAATAACGCTGGTTCCGATGGCATTACGGCTTGCGGCGCCGGCACCGTCGCTTAACGCTAACGGCATAACCCCGAATACAAATGCTAATGATGTCATCAGAATAGGGCGTAAGCGCAAACGTACAGCTTCTAAAGTGGCTTCCAGCAGCTCTTTCCCCTGAGCTTGCAGGTCTTTTGCAAACTCGACGATGAGTATTGCATTTCGTGCTGACACACCGACGGTTGTTAACAGACCCACCTGGAAGTAAACATCATTAGAAATATCCCGAAGCATAACGGCAATAACCGCACCTAAAATACCTAAAGGTACAACCAACATGACAGAGAAAGGTATTGACCAACTCTCATAAAGTGCGGCAAGAAACAGGAACACAACAATTAGGGATACACTGTAAAGAATTGGCGCAAAGTTACCAGATTGACGCTCTTGTAGCGAAATACCGGTCCACTCAAAGCCTATTCCGGGTGGTAGCTGTTCGATCATTCGCTCCATTTCAAGCATCGCTTCACCGGTGCTAACGCCCGGGGCAGCTTGTCCCTGAATTTCCATTGCAGAAACGCCATTATAACTTTCAACTCGTTGCGGACCGTAAGTCCACTTCCAGCTTGAGAACGAACTGAAAGGCACCATGTCGCCCTGGTTATTTCTTACATACCATTCGTTAATATCTTCCGGAAGCATCCGCGATTCAGCTTCACCTTGAAGGTAGACTTTTTTCACTCTTCCGCGGTCAATAAAGTCATTGACATAAGAAGACCCCCAGGCGGTGCTTAAAGTGTCATTGATACTCGCAATGGTCAGTCCCTGAGCTTGTGCTTTTTCAAAATCAATATCAATGCGTAACTGTGGTGCGTCTTCCAGCCCGTTAGGACGGACCTGAACCAGTTTTTCATTCTGTGAAGCCATGCCGAGCAATTGATTTCGCGCCTCAACCAGTCCGGTATGGCCCAGGTTACCGCGATCCTGTAAGAACAGGTTAAAGCCACTGGACACCCCAAGCTCAGGTATGGGGGGAAGGTTAAAGGCAAAAACCATGGCTTCTTTGATGGTTGCAAAGAACCCAAAAGCTCTTCCAATAACCGCTTCAACACTTTGACTCTCGTCACGCTCTCCCCAGTCTTTTAACCGCACGAAAGCAATACCATTGGCCTGACTACGGCCGGAGAAGCTAAAGCCAACAACTGAGAATACGGACTGAACTGCATCTTCCTGATTCAGGTAGTAGTCCTCAATTTTATCCATCGTATTCACTGACTGCTCAATGGTCGAGCCAACCGGTAACTGCATCTGGGTTAGAAAGACACCGCGATCCTCATCAGGTAAGAAAGCTGACGGGAGTTGGGTAAATAAATAAGCAAGTACACCTATGATACCCAAATAGAGTAAACCGAAGCGGACAGTACGGCGCAATATTGAGTGAATGGAGTGAGTGTACTTAACCGTCCATTTTTCAAGTGTCCGGTTAAACCAACCCAGCGGCCCCCAGCCATCGTTTTTATCATGCTTAACTGGCTTGAGCAGGGTAGCGCACAATGCCGGTGAAAAAATAATAGCGACCAGAACCGACAGACCCATAGAGGTAATAATGGTTAACGAGAACTGTCTGTAAACGGCGCCGGTAGAGCCGGGGAAGAACGCCATAGGAGCAAATACCGCAGCCATAACGACACCAATGGCAACCAGAGCCCCGGTTATTTGTCCCATCGATTTAATGGTTGCCTGTTTGGGCGATAAACCCTCCTCAGACATTAAACGTTCAACGTTCTCGACCACCACAATGGCATCATCAACCAGCAAGCCTATCGAGAGCACCATACCAAACATGGTTAAGGTGTTAATCGAGAACCCGGCTAACGACATAACGCCCATAGTCCCTAAAATAACGACCGGAATTGCCAGCGTCGGTATTAGGGTGGCGCGCAAGTTCTGTAAGAAAACAAACATTAACAGGAAGACCAGAATAATGGCCTCAATCAGAACCTGAGCAACTTCTGAAATTGAAATTTTAATAAATGGCGTGGTGTCATAAGCCGTCACCAATTCTATTCCATCCGGGAAAAACTCTTCCAGCTCAGCCATACGTGCTTTTACAGCATCCGCGGTTTCAAGCGCATTAGCTCCCGTTTGCAGGTTAACCGCAAGGCCCGTCGCAGGTTTACCATTGTAATTGGCCCGTACTGAGTAGTTTTCAGCACCCTTTTCAACCTCAGCAACGTCTTTAAGGCGCACTTGCGAACCGTCAGGCATCACTTTCAATGTAATATTTTCAAATTCTGACGGATTTGACATGCGTGTTTGCGCAATAATTGTCGAGTTAAGGCGTTGTCCGTCAACCGCTGGCGTACCGCCAAGCTCACCGGCAGCAACCTGAGCATTTTGTGCCCGAATGGCTTGTTTGATATCAGCCATTGTCATGCCGTAGTTAACCAACGAAGACGGATCTACCCAAATTCGCATGGCATAGGGAGAACCAAATAGCTGCACATTACCAACACCGGTAGTGCGCGCTATCGGATCCTGGATGTTAGACGCTATATAATCACTTAAATCGGTTTGGGAGTAACGGTCATCTGTCGCGACAAGTGCCGCAACCATCAGAAATGAGCTGCTTGATTTACTGACCGTAATGCCTTGCGCCTGAACCTCCTGTGGCAACTGCGGGGTTGCCTGAGAAAGCTTATTCTGAACCTGTACCTGCGCAATGTCGGGATCGGTGCCGGAAGCAAAAGTCAGGCTGATAGTGGCATTACCAAAATTACTTTGAGACGAGAAGTAAATCAGGTTATCAATACCCGTCATGTTCTGTTCAATAACTTTGGTCACGGTATTAGAAACCGTTTCGGCGTTCGCGCCGGGATAGTTTACCTGAATTTCAACAGCTGGCGGAGCGATAGTCGGGTACTGTGCTATGGGTAACTGCAACATAGCAATAGCACCAGCCATCATTGTCAGCAGGGCGATAACCCAGGCAAAGATAGGGCGATTAATAAAAAACTTAGCCATGACTGACTTTCCTTACTGCTGCTGTGCGGAGTTAGACGAGTCTATAGTGACGCTGTCGCCCGGGCGAATCTTCTGTAAACCCGAAGTGACTATGGTGTTGCCTTTTTCAAGACCATCAGCTACTAACCAGTTGCTACCCAACGCCCGATCAGTGGTTATCATGCGCTGTTCCACTTTGTTGTCATCAGTAACCAACATCACGTAAGGGCGTCCTCTTGGGTCGCGGGTTACTGCTTTTTGTGGTATCTGAATAGCATCCCGAATGGTTCCTTCACTCACCTCAGCTCGCACGAACATGCCCGGGTAAAGAGTTTTATCTGGATTAGGAAACTCCGCACGTAGTAAAATTGCGCCCGTGTCCTGGTCAACACTCACTTCGGAGAAAAGTAACTCACCTTTCTGATCGTAGTTTAAACCGTTGAGCTTCAGTCGAACTGGCGCGTTACCTTTTTCGTTGGCTTGTATACGACCCGACTTTATATCCGCTTGTAACTTCATAAACTGTTTGCTGGATTGATTAATATCGACATAGATAGGATCTAACTGATTAATACTGACCAGAGATTCAGCTTGTGAAGCGGTAAGTAAGGCACCTTCAGTGAAGTTTGAACGACCAATAATGCCGTTGATAGGTGCATTGACTTTGGTGTATTCCAAGTTGATTCGTGCGTTTTTGAGTTTAGCTTCGGCCAGTGATACCGCCGCTTTATTCTGGTAAAACGTCGCTTCTGCACTGTCAAACTCGTCCTGGCTTACTGCGTTTTCCTCTAAGAGTTCTTGAAAACGCTCGTAGCGTAATCTGGAGCTGTGCAATATCGCTTTGGCGCTTTCGACTTCAGCTTCAGCGCTAGCCAGTTCAGCTTCATAAACAGCCGGGTCAATTTGGTAAAGTTGTTGGCCTTTTTCAACGAAAGTGCCTTCTTCAAACGTTCGTTTCAATAACACGCCACTGACCTGAGGACGAACCTGTGCAACCCGGTACGCCGCTGTACGACCTGGTAAGTCTGCACTTAAACTAATTGATTCCGGCGTTACGGTAATAACTTCAACTTGAGCCGCTTGTTGTTGCCCTTGTTGCTGTTGTGCCGGGTCGCTGCAGGCGGTTAGTGCTCCGGCTAACAGAAAACTCACCGCAAAAATGGGAGTAAACCTTAAACGCGTGTTCATTAAATTACCTCTGGCCTATTAATTAATATCGGAATTATACATACATCCATGTATGTTTGTAAAACGAATCGGCAGCAGTTAAGGCAATTTTTCTATTGGTCTTTTTACTTCTTCAATAACCGTAAAATGGTCATTAAGAAGAAAAACCGGCCTGTTCGAGGTTATTGGCGAAGGCTTCTAGTGCCGGTAATCCCTGAACATCCTCTTCCAGCAAATAAAGGGAGTAATTTGGCCAGGCGTCAAAGCGTTTTGTTATGTCTTCTAAATAAGACTTTTCCTGCGTACGCCGTTTAGCAAGGAAGCTTCCATCGGCTTGTTCGGGCAAAATGCGGTTAATGATCACGCCACCTACCGGTAAATTTTCTGCCGTTAAGGACTGCAGTGCTCGAGCGGTTTCTTGTATCGGCAGGCGCTCTGGCGTTAGCACAAATAGAATCGAGGTGTAGTTATTATCCTGCAATAGCCGTCGGGTTCTCTGAAACAGCCTTTGTCGTTTTAGCAATTGTTCGGTAATTGCCTTGGTCCGGTCAGTCATGCCGTCACTTGCGTTCTCTTTAGGATCTGCCATGGGGTTGTTAATATCTTTACCCGACTTGGGCGATAAATGCTCCAGTACCGAGTCAAAATCTTGCGAGCGTTTTTGCGATCGCAACATTCCTTGTGTCCAGGCGGCCATAGCCTCTGGCAAGGTCAATAGACGTAAAGTATGACCCGTGGGCGCGGTATCAAAAATCAATAAATCATAATCGTTTTCTGCTTCGTCTATGATATTGCAGATTCTCTCTAAAAGCGCCGCTTCCTGAGCTCCTGGAGATTGCTGTGTTAAACGCATTTGACGTTCGATTTCAGGAAAGAGATCGGGGTTGGTAAAACGTTTCATTTGTGAACTGACCCGATCAATATGTTCTTTGACCTCGTGGTCAGGGTCAATTTCTAATGCGGTTAAGTTTTCACGCATCAGTGTTTTGCGGTCTCCAATTTTTTGATCAAATACATCGGCACAGACTGTGCGCCGGATCGGTTGACACTAACAAAACTTTTTTACCATTACGGGCGGCAAGAACCGCTAAAGCAGAAGAGACCGTTGTTTTACCGACACCGCCTTTACCACCAATGAGTAGAACTTTTTTATCGCTTAATAACATGAAAAATGAGCTCTGTTTTTGCGGGCGTTGCAATTAGCAACAGCGGAAATGATCGAGCGGTGAGTGCTCCATTCCCATGCGCTGATGCCACTCGTGGAAACGTTCTAACATCAGCGGTTGAAGTTCCAGCGTGTAATAGGCGGCCGGATTCGGCACGCCCATCATTTCAGAAAAAACCAGTAGCATGAACAAATCGTCTTCATCGCGCTTTGCCCGGGCAATAGCTGAGCGGTAGGGCGCATTGTAAAATTCATTGGCTAAGTCACTTGCCCGACTGAACCAACGGCGAATTGACTGAATGTTCATGCTACTCACTCCTGTTTACTCTTGTTTCTGGGCTTTTTGCGCTTTGCGGAGTTTCGTCAGACCCGCACTGGCTTCTAGTGCAATCCATATAGCGGCAACCAATACCACTAAATCCAGGCCCATTAAGAACCAGTCGCCGCTATCGTAGAAACCTTTCAGCTGCACAATAAGCGCAAATACGGTCATTATCAGCAAGAAGATTAAAGGTAACAGGGTGTAATACATTGGACGACCTAAGCGTACCAGCATTACGGTAATAACCAGCAGCGTTAAACCGGCCAACAACTGATTTGTGGTACCAAATAAAGGCCAGATAACTAAGCCGCCGGCACCGTCTGCGCCACCGGCACCGAAGGCTAATAACAAACAGCTAGCAACCGCTAGCAGAGTTGCTGGTAAGGCCTTCTGCATCCAGTTAATGTTATACAGGTTTCCCCACTCCTGAAAAATGTAACGCTGTAAGCGCAGGCCTGTATCCATAGTTGTGCCGGCAAAAAGCACCGCCATGACCGTAAGCAGGGTTTCTGAAATACCAACATCCAGACCAATACCCTGGCTAATAATATTTGCACCACCCTGGACGAACGCAGAGACGCCCCCTTGCCCGAAAGAAGAATACACTGCTTGCCAATCTGCCAGCGTTGCAAAGCCGGCCGTTGCCGCAATAATAGTTGCCAGAGATAAAGAGCCTTCGCCAATGGCACCAAAGTAACCAACGAAGCGTGCATCGGTTTCTTTATCCAATTGTTTAGAGGTTGTACCGGATGCGACCAACCCGTGGAAACCTGAAATAGCGCCACAAGCTATGGTTACGAATAGCAGAGGTATCATGGAAGGAGTGCCTTCAGGGACGTCACTGTTGAAGGCCGGAGCTGATATTTCGGGAGCCAGTAAAAAAGTCGCTCCGTAAAGCAGAATAAGACCAATAAATAGCTGAAGACCGTTAATGTAATCGCGGGGCTGTAAAAGCACCCAGACCGGCAGTAATGAAGCGATGGCTGCGTAGCCGAATAAAATGAGAACCCATTGAGCGTTATCGCTAACACCCATAACGGTCTCAGGTAACTGGACAGGGAATGACGGGCCGACCCATATAAGGGCATAAAGTGCGAGAACACCAATGATGGATATCACTCCGAGACCCAGCCATTTACGGAAAATAATTTGGCCGATAATAAGTGCGACAAATATGGCGCCCCAAACGGGTACAACCGAGCCTGAGAATTTAATGAGTAAGCCGGAGATGGCTGTGGCAAAAACGGCATTAACCATTAACAGAACAAGGAAAATGACGATCATGAAAAGCGTTTGAGAGCGCTTGCCAACGACATCGCCGGTGAGGTTACCGATTGATTTTGCTTTATTACGGTTACTGGCCCAAATAGCGCCAGCATCATGCACGCCCGCAAAAAAGATGGTTCCGAAGATGACCCATAAAAAAGCCGGCACCCAGCCCCAGATAACTGCGATAGCAGGGCCTATAATGGGTGCTGCGCCAGCAACAGAAGTAAAGTGGTGACCCCAGAGAACGTATTTATTGGTAGGGACGAAGTCAACGCCGTCTTCGAGTTCATGAGCGGGTGTTCTGAAGTTCGGATCGAGCTTAAATATTTTCTCAGCAATGAATTTTGAATAAAAGACATAACCGAGAAACATAGCGCCTAAACCCAGAACCATCATTGCAATTGCGTTCATGGCATGAGCCTCATTGTTGTAGTGTTAGACAGATAACAGAATAATACGAGTTATTGTAGCGTAGATTCAATAACCGATGGCATACGACCAATGTCTAATACCGATTAAGGCTAGTGCCTTTTACCGCCCTGTAATAAGCGAACAACCAGAGAAACTGCGAAAAGAATAATAAAGATCCTAGAAGATAATTTTAGCGATTTCTGCCGCGGCACCAGCTATACCGCTGAATCCCAGAATAGCGGCAATTACTGCAACGACGAGAAAAGTAAGAACCCAACGTAACATATGTACCTCACTGATTATTGATAAGTTTCAATAAGTAAGCTAGATCATGATTGAAGGAATAACCAGTATTTAGAAGTGTAAAAAACTGCTAAGACTTTTTCGTCTTAGCAGTTTGTTGTTGGTTGCATATTAGCAATTAATGGGCTTCAGCTGCCGCATCTGCCGCTGCTTTATCGTCCAGTTTTTTTGCGTAAACCTGAATACGAGGAGCCAGGTAAATTGCGTTACTGAGCAGTTTTGCCGTTCCCCAGAAGTAAGCACGGAAATTTATGTTATCCGCAAACCCAATAACCTGACCGTCGCCGAGGCGGTGTGCGGCAATATTGGTTTTGCCTTTTAATATTTCCCGGTTGCGTTTATCGGTATAACCACTCATAAGCGGTTGTTCTGAATAACGGGCAACCGAAACAAAAGGTGATTCAGGCTCTTCCATGGCTGCCGTTGAGTTTTTAAACACCGGCATTTGCTCACGAGGGAAGCCAAAAAACAGTGGGTGAGAGGTATCTACATCCATTGAAAATATGGCTCCGGCAATACGTTGCTCGGAATAAAAGTCGTCGCGGTCATCGTAGCTTAAACGATTTTTAGCAAACGCATCCTCAAAGACGCTGTCATCGATGAAATGCGTGCGCAGAATTTCATTCTCTGCCAGCCACTCAGCTGCGCCACGTTGGCCAATGATAGTTCCACCTTGATAAACCCATTGTTGGATTTTATTACGCAGCTTTTTATCAATATTACGGTAATGGCCGTCAACCATAATAATATGGCTGTAACGCGTTAAGTCAGCTCTTGCCAGGCGCTCGGTATCGACCATAGAAAGTGGAATGCCTACATGGCGGTCAAGGTAGTACCAGGTTTCGCCTGCTTCATAAAGATTTACCCCTGAGCCGGTTAGCATCATGACACTGGGTTCTTCTACCGGCTGAATATTGCGGCTACCCAGGTCAACGCCCCCGGGTGTTAAACCGGTTTCAATTGAGGTTACGTGAATGCCTTTGGCTTTAGCGGCAGTTGCAAGACGACGCTGTACCTCGTGCCAGTTATGTTGCTGATACGCTTTCGGCACAATAATAGAGCCGGCGGCGAACTGTTGACGACCTTGCTCTGCTTGCACAGTGAAAGGTTTAGTGGTTTGACGAACGTGAATATCTTGTTCTAACAGCTCCTGTAACAGGCCTGGCGCATGGTAATCGTTCCAGTTAAATGCGTAAGCATAGGCGTCGGTTAATGCGGATGTCTTACGTTTTGGCGCATTCCAGGCATTATCAGCGATTTGAATGCGTCCACGGTGAGTCTCAAAGGGCACATTGAACGCCAGTGGCAGAGTCCAGCCTGATACATCATAGAAGGTGTTATTGGGAAAGTTCTTGCGGGTACTGAAAATACCCTGAATCAGGCCATATTGTGGTTGCGCCAAAGGCACGTAATAGCTGCTGCCGGCCTCAAATTGAGTACCATTTTTTTCAATATCTTTCTCTACTCGGTAGGCTTTAATGCCGTGCTGTTTAAATATTTCCAGTAAACCTTCGACCCGGGAGGGATCGCTTGAATCGCCAATTAGGTAGCCTTCAAAGTTGGCTGCTTTAGCGGCTTCCATCCCCTGGTCATAGGCACTTTCCTGAAACTCAATAAAACGGCTCTTGTTTTTATGCGTGCCATAAATAGTACTGAGTGAGGCGACAAACTGGTTACGGATAGTAAACGGGAAGCTGACCTCGCCGTTAACGGAATCCTGTAAGTGTCCGCGGCTGGAAGCTTGTTCGAATAATATGCCGACGGCCCCCTGAATGTCAGGATAAGTGGAGCCTTTGCCGTAGTAAAAGTCATCAAATGATTCTTCGGTGTAATATAGGCTGCCAATATCATCCAGCGAATCAGCGTGTTCAGCGGCTAAAATTTCGGTTAAACGCACGTTTTCATCCGGTGTTAACGGGTTTTTGCGCGAAGGAATGCCGGGCTGAAAGAAATAGGTGCTGTTGGTTCCCATTTCGTGGTAATCGGTCAGTACGTTTGGTTTCCATTTCTGAAAGTTAGCAATACGGGCACGTGATTCTGGGTGCTGCAATAACAACCAGTCACGGTTCATATCAAACCAGTAATGGTTAACCCGACCACGGGTAAAAGGCTGTACGTGCTCACGATGTTGAGGGTCGGCAACCAGGTTTTGACTGCGATGCTGGTTTGCCCATTGTGCAAAGCGGGCTAAACCGTCCGGGTTAAACGCCGGGTCTAGCAAAATAACTGAGTCAGTTAAAAGCTCATCAATGGCTTCGCCTTGAGCAGCCGCAAGGTAGTAAGCGAAAAGTATCGCAGCATTACTGCCACTGGATTCATCACCATGAATGCTGTAACCCATGTACATAACTACCGGCGTGTTGTCCGGGTCAGCATCGCGACTTGGATCGGCAGCCGCCAGGTGACGTTCGCGCACATCATCAATATTGTTATGATTATCTTCGGACGTTACCGTCAGCAGTAACAGTGGGCGTTGCTCATGCGTACGACCTGTCATTTCTAATGTAATGCGGTCTGACTCTTCGGCCAGAACTTCCATATATTTCACAATTTGTTCAGGACGGGCGTGCCACTGACCAACCTGGTAACCGAGTACATCTTTGGGTTTGGTAATTTCAGGGTTGTAACTGACATCTTGTGGCAGGTAATACGACAGGTCTTGTGTTGCTGCCAGAGAGGGCAGTGCAACGGCGACCAATGCGGCCGCGGTAATGCGGCTTAACATTCGCTTCAACATAGATAAATCCTCTTGGTGTTATTATTCCATCACCATAACAAAAGGTGCGCAGGATGACTGTAGTTTTCGGCAAGTCGCAGATTTTTAGCGATGCTTATCGCTTTTTCATTTGGTAGTCGTACATAGGGTCGTAGTAGTCGACCAGTAACCCTTCTATCCATTGTTTATGGAGCGCCTGACTGTTGTGCTTTAAGGCTTGCTGGAGCTTGCTGAATAGCTGGCGGAAACGAAGGTCACCTAAACGTTTACGGGTGCGGCTTAAACTGTCTAATAAGTAGTGCTCGAATTGTTCGCGTGATGGATAGCGGTTCTCTGTTTCAACAACATATTCCTGAAAAATAACGTCAACACGTTGTTCCAGAGTTGACTCAATGGGGTGACGTTCGGCTTTTTGAGTCGCCTGCTGTAAACATTCAGGAATGGAGACAGACCCTATGTGACTGCCTTCATCTTCGATATAAACGGTATTGGCACCCTGAGCTTTGAGTTTGAGAAGTTCAACTGCCAACTGGTTTTCGAAGTCAATCTGGGTCGGTTGTGGCTCGGGGTGCCGTCCGAACGCTGAGCCTCTGTGGTGCGCTAGCCCCTCTAAATCAATGGAGTGAGATTTGCGCTTAATGAATTGCGTTTTTTGACAGCCGGTACGACCGCTAACCACAATCCAGTGAAAACTGCGAACCAGCTTTTCGGTACGTTGAATCAGGTGTTGCCTCAGGGCTTTATACCCGCTTTCAACACGGGGCCGTTCAACGCCTTCGTCGTGTAACCACTGTTGTACTATCTGAGAACGTAGACCGCCCCGAAAACAATAGATTACGCCTTTAGGATGAGTTACAAAAAAAGCTTTCCAGTCATCTATTCTCTGTTGCTTAGTGTCGCCACTGACCAGCTCATGACCCAAAGCAATAGCTGCTTTCTGGCCATGTTGTTTGTAGCAGGTCCCGACTTTTGCGCGCTCGTCATCTGTCATTAAAGGTTTATTGACGGCTGAATGAAAGGCGCCTTTTTTAAACTCTGAAGGCGCCCTCAAGTCAAGCAACGGGGTATTGTCGATAAAAAGTTGGTCAAATTGTGATTGAGTTATCCACTGGTTCGTCATTTATTCAACGACCACCCGATGTTGTTGTGATTCGTGCTGAGATAGCTCACCAATAACGTAAACAGGTTGATTGTGTTCACGGCAAACTTGATAAAGCGTTTCGACGTCTTCTTTAGCAACACTAATGAGTAGACCGCCGGAGGTTTGTGGGTCACAGAGCAGGTTGCGCTGGTGTTCAGGTACCGGCCCAATATGCTGTCCGTAACTGTCGAAATTACGCAAGCTACCGCCGGGAATACACCCCTGGCGCAGGTAATCATGAACATGAGGTAAAGTCGGGATATCATCGAATTGAACGGTTGCATAAAGGTCTGCACCTTCAGCCATTTCAATTAAATGCCCGGCCAAACCAAAGCCGGTGACATCGGTCATGGCATGAACACCGTCTAAATCAGCGAAGACACTGCCAATATGGTTCAGTTGGCACATTGTTTCAATTGCGATGCCGCTATGTTCGGGTAAGAGCTTTTTCTGCTTCTGTGCGGTCGTCAGAATACCAACACCGAGAGGTTTGGTCAGCATGAGTACATCGCCGGCGCGGGCCGTATCATTTTGTTTGAGTTTTTGTTTCTCGACCTGTCCGGTTACTGCCAGTCCGAAAATGGGTTCGGGTGCATCAATACTGTGTCCGCCGGCAAGCATAATGCCGGCATCGGCGCAGGCCTGCCGACCGCCATCAATAACTTGTTGCGCGACTTCGGCTGGCAGTTTGTTGATTGGCCAGCCGAAAATGGCGATAGCCATTAACGGCTTTCCGCCCATGGCGTAAATGTCGCTAATGGCATTGGTTGCAGCGATGCGGCCAAAATCAAACGGGTCGTCACAAATGGGCATAAAAAAGTCAGTGGTACTTAATACCACCTGATTATTACCCATGTCGTACGCAGCCGCATCGTCACGGGTGCTGTTGCCTACTAATAATTTCGGATCGGGTGCTATGTCCAGTTTGCTTTGCAAAATAGTGGATAACACCTGCGGCGATATTTTACAGCCGCAGCCGGCACTGTGGCTGTATTCAGTTAACTTAATGTTGTGACTCATGGTTGTATGTCTCTGTTAATGGGCTGCTGCAATGAAATGAGCGTTTCTGTCGATTGTATTTCATCAATAGCCTGAATTCGGTTAATCAGTGTATGTTGTAATTCGTTAATTGACGGCGTCATAATTTTAATAAAGACATTGTATTGTCCCGTCGTGTAATAGGCTTCTATGACCTCTTCCAGCCTCTCCAGCTTTTCGATTGCGGTTGGGTAATCCCCCGCGCTTTTTAAGGTAATGCCAATAAAGCAACAAACATCGTAGCCTAAGCGTTTGGCGTTTATCTGTAAACGCGTGCCATCAATAATCCCCGTGCGTTTCATCTTTTCAACGCGAACGTGGATGGTTGCAGGGCTTACCTTATAGCGTTTAGCAAGTTCTGCATAGGGAGTACGGGCATCCTCCATTAAGCTCTGGAGTATTGAACGATCTAGATCATCGATTTGATAATTTTCAGGCGATTTTTTCATGTTTTATTAAAGCTTTATTAAATAATGTTCCTATAAACTAACGAAAAACAATAATGAAAGCTATTTTTGTTAAAGCTTATTGAATAAAAAGTCGTTTAAGGTGTTAATTGAATAGTATTTTTCGCTTTTTATTAATGATTGGAGTACTTATGAAATCACAGTACATGTTACAGCAGCAAAAAATTCAATGTGTCAAAAACAGCTTTACCGAAGAGTTGCAGCTGCAACTGGGGCTTATTGAAGTGCAGTCACCACTACTTAGTGAACATGGCAGTGGCGTTCAGGATGATTTGTCGGGCTGGGAAAAAGCGGTTGCGGTTAACGTGAAAGCGGTTCCCGGCAAGAAATATGAAGTGGTGCACTCGTTAGCCAAATGGAAGCGTTACACCCTGGGGCGTTATGGTTTTGGTGCCGGTGAAGGCATCGTTACCCAGATGAAAGCACTGAGACCGGACGAGGAAGATCTGAGTCCTGTGCATTCGGTGTATGTTGACCAGTGGGATTGGGAAAAGGTAATAACCCAACAACAGCGCTCGCTGGAATTTCTAATTCAGACCGTTGAACGCATTTATTCGGCTCTGCAGCAAACCGAGCAGCAGTATATTGAACAATACGGTGGCGCATGCAACTTGCCAGACACAATTAAGGTGGTTCATGCAGAGGACTTGATAAAGGCTTACCCTACGCTGAGCGCCAAACAACGTGAGCGTGAAGTCGTTAAACAGTATGGCGCCGTATTTTTGGTCGGCATTGGCGGGGAGCTCAGTCATGGTTATGCACACGATGTCAGAGCACCGGATTATGATGACTGGAGTTCAGTCAACGAGCAGGGCAGTACCGGACTCAATGGCGATATTCTTGTCTGGCACCCGGCATTAGGTGACGCGCTGGAGCTGTCATCAATGGGCATTCGTGTGAACCAGCAAGCATTAAAGCATCAGTTGGCTATTTGTCAGCAAGAAGAGAAGCTTCAACTACCTTGGCATCAATCATTATTAGCGGGAGAGTTGCCCTTAACCATTGGCGGAGGAATAGGGCAGTCGCGTGTGGTTATGCAAATACTGCAAAGTGACCATATTGCTAAGGTTCAATGCAGCGTCTGGCCGGAACCTATTGCGGAAGCGTTATAATAAGGCCTTAACGGTTTAACTTGAACTTTCTAGACGACTGGTCTAATATTGGCGACATGACAAAGAACGACACACGACAACATATCATTGCAATTGGTGCTGACCTTATCTCAATACACGGGTTCGGCAGCACCGGGCTGAATAAAATCCTAAGCGAAGCACAGGTGCCTAAAGGATCTTTTTATCATTACTTCAAAAGTAAAAATGATTTTGGTCTGGCGGTGATTGAAACTTACGCTCAGGACTATGAAGCGCGCATGAGTGAAACGTTGGCAAACGAAGAACTACAGCCCGTTGATCGTCTGCGTAATTATTTACGCCGCTCGGTTGAGGATTTGAAGTCGTGTGATTTTTCTAAGGGCTGCCTGATAGGCAACCTAGGTCAGGAAATGGCGTCGCAAAGTGCGCTTTTTCGCGAACGGTTAGATGCTATTTTTTCTGACTGGGAACAACGTATTGCACGGTGTCTGAAAGCCGCGCAAGAAGCGGGACAAATTGGGCAGAATGTTGACACCGATCAGATGGGCGCATTTATCCTTTCTGGTTGGCAGGGTTCATTGCTGCGAGCCAAAGTACAACGTTCTATGTTGCCACTATTGCGCTTTGAAGAAATGATTTTAAAGCAGTTAGGGGCAGCTGACTAATAATAGTAACCGGAGATAAAATTATGTCAGAAGTACAAGATAAAGTCGTCATTATTACAGGTGCAAGCAGTGGTCTGGGTGAAGAAACCGCACGTATGCTTGCAGCAAAAGGCGCGAAATTGATGTTAGCGGCACGCCGCGAAGATCGTTTAAAAGAGCTTACCGATTCAATTAATAAAGAGGGCGGACAGGCAGCCTACAGGATTGTAGATGTGACCGATAAAGCCGCTGTTCAGAAATTGACTGATGACACTAAAGCTGAATTCGGTCGCATTGATGTGTTAATCAATAACGCCGGGCTAATGCCGCTGGCGCCGCTCGATGCTCTGAAAGTGGACGAATGGGACACCATGATTGACGTGAACATTAAAGGTGTACTTTATGGCGTGGCGGCGGTGTTACCGACCATGCGTGAACAGCATGTGGGTCATATTATCAACTTGTCATCGGTTGCTGGTCACAAAGTCTTTGCCGGCGGAACGGTTTATTGTGCGACTAAGTTCGCTGTAAAAGCTATTTCTGAAGGTATCCGTCAGGAGTCAAATGGTGAAATTCGTGCAACCAATATTTCTCCCGGCGCTGTTGCTACCGAGCTGACTGATCATATTAGCGACAAAGATGCTAAAGCCATGGCTGATGATATTTATTCTGACGCCATTGACTCAGCAGCAATTGCCCGCGCAATTACTTTTGCCATTGAGCAACCTCAGCAAGTTGATGTGAATGAACTGATCATTCGCCCAACAAAGCAAGAGATGTAATTAGCGATAAAGTATTCGATTCTCGATTTAGCGCCTGTCACGGAAGGCGGGACTTTGGGGAGTCATTGCTTCTGCCGCTACTGCGGCTGCACTCCTTTGAGGTTGCGGCTGAGGTATTACGTGAAAATTAAAATGCCTTTGCTAAAAGACTGACTGTTTGTTCTGAACACGTTAGAATATCGGCATCTTAGACAAGCTGTTTGGTAGTATACTTATGAGAGTGATAATTCGTTATTTTTTCCGTACTTTGCGGCTGGTTTTAACGCCCATTGTTTTGCTGGTTGAAAAATTGACTACGCCAAAAGGGCAAAGTCGTTCTGACGAAGCACAACAAAAAGTGGACGAAGCATGTAAGTCGCTTACTCTGTATCAATTCGCTGCGTGTCCTTTTTGCGTAAAAGTTCGTAAAGAAATAGCCCGCCTTAATTTGAACCTTGAATTGAAAGACGCGAAGAATAATGAACAGCACAGACAAGAGCTGTTAGATGGTGGTGGCAGAGTTAAAGTGCCATGTTTACGGATAAAGCAGGGCGATAACGTGCAATGGATGTACGAATCTGACGACATTAATCAGTATTTACAAAAGCATTTTGCTTAATTCAGTTTAGGCCGATCATTTCCCATCCACTTATCTAAAATACGCTGGAAGTCAGGGTCGGCCTTTAGTTGCTCAATAACTTCATTCATTTTTTTGACAGCATTGTGGCCCCATTGGTTGTTGCTGCAACCAACCGCTCCTTCAATGAGCAAACCGCTGTATTCCTCTATTGGCAAAAAAACTAAACCACTGTCTTCAAACTCTGCTTTAGTTTCGTTGTAGTAAGTCATGATGGCTCTATAGTCAATCGTATAGTCTATGCGATCGTTAACTATCATGGTTAATAGATTAACGTGAGCGTTTTCTCCGCTAATAAAGCTGAAGTTTTCAGAGTCAATAAGGTGTGTCTCAATCAAACTTTGTAACTGCCCGTAACGTCGTTCTGCGGGTTGCGCAAAGCGTAAATCAGAATTTTTAACTAAGGCTAAAAACTTGACGGGTTCACCGTACTTTTCAATGATTTCTGCGGCTATATTCGTGCGGGTGATGATGCCATGAGGCTCATAAAGATGGGTTGTTTCTGTGTAATTGAAGTCAGAATTGTAACTGGTTTTTTTTATTAAACAGGGGAAGCAGAGGTTTTTATTTTTCTTCATTATCATGGTAATGCGGCGCGAAGGTAGTTTTCTTATGCGATGAGACAACTCGGGTAGCTGGCGCTGAAAACTGCTGACTAACGCATCGCAAAAGCCCTGTTCTTTATAGTCTCCATAATAGATGTGAAAAGGCGGCGATGAATTGACTCCCCAGATAATGTCTTCGTCTTCAGCAAAACTGGTTGTGCAAAATAATAGAGCGGTAAACAACCCAACAAGTTGGGTTTTTAAAGTATTCAGGTCTGTTCTCATTGTTCTGACTCACTGAGTTTTGGTCTGTCATTACCTAACCAATAGTCGAGACTCTGCTGAAAGTCATTGTTATTTCGAATATCTGTAATGACTCGATCAATAAGTCGGGTTGCGTTTTTACCCCATTCATTATTACTGCAACCAATAGCTCCCCGAATTCTTTTTCCTTCATATTCTGTTATTGGAATAAAAGCCAGAGATTCGTCGTTTTCGAAATCCTCCTTGTTACGTTCATATGATGGGATCATCATTTCGTAGTCAATGGTATAATCAACTCTGTCAATTTGAATAATTTGCTGAGTATTTGGTAATTCGGCCTGAATAGTTTTTACTAATACATCACAGAATCCATTATTAGCTTCATCGCCTTGAGTAATATGAAAGGGGGGAGATGTATTAACACCAAAAATCAGTGGTGCCGATAGCTCCTCTTCCTGAGCTAGTGTGTTTCCACTCAATAACAAAAAACAGATAATCAGTTTTATGTTGATTGGTTTTACTATCATGGTATTTGTTAACATTATTACCTGATGTTTAACATTTATACTCAATCTATCTAAGCAAAGAACAATAGGCAATTGCTAAATGCAGGTTATTTTTAATCACGGTAAAGAAAGTGGTCCCTGGGGCACAAAGATCAAAGTATTAGCGAAAAGTGCGAACGATCTGGGTATGCAAGTTAATAGTATTGATTATCAGGGAATGAGCGACCCGGATACGCGTGTAGAAAAGTTATTGGAATACGTTAAGCCGTTATCAGAACCCTTTTTGTTGGTTGGCTCTAGCATGGGGGGCTATGTTGCGACAGTCGCGGCCGAACAAAAAGTCTGCAAAGGGTTGTTCTTAATGGCTCCGGCGTTCTACTTGGGTGGCCAGGCTGATTTCGATGCAATAACCCCAGAATGCAAAATACAAATTGTTCACGGGTGGAGAGATACCATTGTGCCGGTTGAAAACAGCTGGCGTTATGCCAAACGAACTCATTCCCAGTTAGATGTGCTGGATGATGATCACCGTTTAGTTGACAGCCTGGACCAAACTAACGCACTGTTTAAAGAGTTTCTTCAAACGTATTAAAGGTAGGTTGTTATGGAATTCAAGTTAGCTCCAGAATTGGCCAGAGACAGTTACCATTTAACAGACTGGCCATTATGTGGGGTCAGAGTCATGAATGATAGACAATTCCCTTGGTTTTTGTTGGTTCCGAAAGTTGCGGACGTGAGGGAAATTATCGACCTTACCGAAGACAATCAATTGCAGCTATTAAATGAGAGTCGCTTTTTAAGCCATTGGTTAAAGGCTGAATATCAGCCTGATAAACTCAATATTGCGGCGCTGGGAAATCACGTGCCGCAACTGCATGTGCATCATCTGGCTCGTTTTCAAACAGATGTAGCCTGGCCTGCGCCGGTCTGGGGAAAGCAGCCGATGCAACCGCTTGAAGAGAGTGAAGTTGCCAGGCTGCAGTCATTATTTGCCGATATTACGTTTTGAATTGCTCAAGCTGACTGCGTAAGCTATCGGCAAGTGATGACATTTGATCACATTCGTTATGACTACTTTTAACCGCCGTTGATACCTGACTAGAGAAGTCAGCAATAGCCTGAATGTTTTTAGCGACGTCCTGACTGACAGAGGCTTGTTCTTCAGTTGCTGTCGCAATTTGAGTGCTCATATCAGCAGTGTCCTGAATTAAGACGACGAGATCATTGAGCTTTTCATTCGCCGATCGAATACGTTCGCTGGTATTTCCCGCTTGAGTGCGATTGGTCTCCATGGCTGATACGGCAGCTTTGGAGCCTTGTTGTAAACGTGAAATTTTCTGACGAATCTCTTCAGTTGACTGGCTTGTGCGCTGAGACAGTGTACGCACTTCATCAGCGACAACGGCAAAACCTCGCCCGGCTTCACCTGCCCGGGCAGACTCAATTGCCGCATTTAATGCCAGTAAGTTGGTCTGTTCTGAAATGCCTTCAATGGTATCGATAACGGTCACTATACTGGCAACCTCGCTGCCAACTTCGGCTGATAATTGGCGGAAGTCTGACAGGCGAGGATGGATTTGAATACGCCCCTCTGCGTCGACCAAATAGGCTACGCCATTCTCGCCGACATTAAAGTCAGAGATGGCGTTCTGCAGCGCCTCAAGACTTTTTCCTATACCGGCGACGCCAAGCATACGCCCGTTATCGCTAATACGAACGTTGATAAATACGGTCGGTATGCCGGATTGTTCATCAATGTCAAAGTTAAGCTCTTGCTCGACATCATTTTTTACAAAATCGAAGAACCACTGATCTTTCTCTTCGTTAGAAGAAACGGTTTTAAACAGACCATCAGCCGTGTAATAGTTGTTACTTTCTGCACTAACAGTAAAGGCTGCAACGGCATTTCTGTGTTGATATATTCGATTAAGAAAACGAACTATCTCATTTTGAGCAGTGGCGGATTCTCCACTTTTAAGAGCATCAATTAAATATTGGTTATTGGCGAGTTCTTGTGAAACTAACATTGGTGTCGCGATGAGTTGACCGACTTCACCACGAATTTCGCCCAGAGTAGCAGGTAACTCTTGCTTCGTTACGCGTTCTTCTATTAAGGAACGCATCATAAAGGTTGATATACCCAAGGCTATGACAAGTAAAGTCGTTAGCGCAATAGCCATACTGAGAGTTAATTTATTCTGTAAATTCATGAGAACCTTAAATAGTTACCGGACCGGTTAGATATGCGTTAAGCTGATAGTTGTTGTATCGGCCTAAAGCTTAAAAATATTAGAATAAATAATGGAGAGTAACCCCATGGTTACTAATGAATAATGGCAGCACCTGATTATTCGATTACCAGTCGATGCGTTAATTTAGTGGCGCAAATTAGTACCGACTTCGGACAATGGTTAGGGTACTTAGAATCTGATAGCAGCAATTTATCAGCCTTTAAAGCCCAACAGATGCCAGTCAAGGTTCTTGCATCTGTCGGTTTTGAAGAACAGCCAGAACAGTTACAAAAAGTTCGTTTAGAAGAGGCTTACCGAAAACTGGGCGAATGGCGGTTTGGTTCGGAAAGTGATTTAAAACATGCTCATCAGCTAATTTGCGCTGCAGTAACCTCCAGTGCAGGGGATTATCGGGCAACAGGAATGGGTGTCTACCGGAACAATAAACTGGTTCATATGACGGCACCTGCAGGCCAGGCCGGAAAGTCAGTCCGGGCATTACTTGCATGGCTACAACAAAGTCATGAACATCCTTTACTAAAAGCTTCCATTTTTCTTCAACAGTTTGAGTTTATCCAGCCGTTTTCAGTTGCCAATGGTTGCATTGGCCGACTCTGGCTCAGTCTCATTCTGGCTGAATGGCACCCGGCTATTGCCTGGTTAACCTTTGAGGAAGCGTTTAAAGCTAATAAAGATGAGTATCTTGATTGCTTACGGCGCTCAATTAGCGAAAACGACAGAGTTCCTATGGTGGAGTTTATTCTTCACTGTCTGCAATTGACGATTTCTCAGACATTAGAAGAGGAAAAAAACACGGCCCGGGCCAGTGTCGCAGAAGCTGGTTCTGATACTTCAACGAATAGACAAGAGTTAGGTTCGGTAAAAAGTTCGTTATTAGGTTCGGTTAATGGTTCGGATAAGAAGGTTTTTTCGGGAATTAGTACGCGAAAGATGGTTCTTCGACTGTTAAATGAACAACCAGACTGGAGTGCTGCAAAAGTAGCGGAGGTGATTAATATTTCTTCCCGGGCCGTCGAAAAGCACATTTCCAAATTGAAGGAACAAGGGCTATTAATTCGAGAAGGCTCTGCCAGAGGAGGTTACTGGAGAGTAACTACTGAAATAGGGGAACAGTTGAGTTTGCCCGAGTAGCGCTAAATGCTACTTTGCCAGGAATTGAGAGAGTAAAGAATTGGTCGGCGTGAGAGGATTTGAACCTCCGACCCCTGACACCCCATGACAGTGCGCTACCAAGCTGCGCCACACGCCGACCGAGGACTGCTATGTTACTCGATTAGCCTCAATTAGCAAGCAGGAACACGCTTTAAAGCGCTTAACTGCTGCTATTTTCAACAATTAGTTGTTTTCTTCAGTATTACTAAAGCGTTTTAAATCTTTAAGTGCGTCAATAAGCACCGGAACCGGCGGCTCTGCCTGTTTCTTTAACTTAAAATCAGAACTGCTATACACACTAAACTGTCCGCTGTTGTCCAAAATAGTAATTTCTTTTTCATCGTAAATCACAATATAAGGACTGTAAGTTTCAACTAACGGCCAGCGACGTTTGAGCGTTTGTAAATTCTCACCATTAGTATAATTTTTATGAGAACCGGCGCAGGAAATTCGACTTTCAAGCATGGTCGGAATGATATCCATAAGCCCGGCAATAGGTTGGCTCGCCAGTTGGTAATGACGCTGCCAAAGTGGCACCTGCATATTATTAAGGGCAAACTGCTTATTTCCCAGTAACCCATCACTTTGTGCCGGAGACAAGGAGGTTAATAGTAACTGGTGCTGTTCAGTTTGCTGAAGCACAGAACTTAGGGCCGAAATGTCATTTTCAGTGATGAAAACAATATTAATTTGATTTTGGTTACTTGCGCTAAATTCGCTTAGGTTTTCACTGTTCCAGTCACGATTGAATTGAGTCAGGCTTAACGCGTTGTCCCAGCCATCGCTGTGATACCAGCGTACATCAAAATTGAAATCACTAAGCGGCTTAAGGTAGGCCGGCTTTAACTGCTGTCGTTCAATAGACTCCTGATAAAAATCGGGGAGTCCGTAAAGAACCTGAAATAGCCCGCCATCGCGGCTGGGGTGAGCCAACAGTTGCAGTTTAGTTTTTTCTAATTGATGGTTACCGGCTAACTGCTTCAATTCTTGTTGAATGGTTGTGCTGCCACGGTCAAATAAAATAAGCGTAGTGGACTGTTGCGAATCTGTTTTTGAGCACAATAACGGTTGCTGTGGGTACTTAAGTTTTATCTGATCGGTAGCCATTAGCATTTGCTGTCTGGCCTGATAAGTTTCAACGTCAATAACCCCATGCTTTGCCATTAATGTCTTGGCCGTTGTAGGGTAGGACAATGGAAACATGTCGTCCTGTTGCGTGATGGGGTCATACAGTGCAGCATCGGCCCAGACGTGGAGGCTATGACTGATTAAAAAACATAAAACAAACAGACTGGTAACGGGAGCCCCGAATTTTCGATGCTGCAAGTCTTCAAGACGCTTCCAGGCCAAGTTTGCAAGAATCAGTTGCAGCCCAAAAATTAGCAGGAAACCTAAAAGAATAGCGGAAATAATGACAAAGCTGGCACCGGTGAAAACGGCTTCTGCGTCGCGGGTCATTTGTGCCAGAGAATACGTATTTAAATGATACCCATACTGTCGGAAAAACAGGGCATCAGCGATAAGCGCTATAAAACCGAAAGAGGCAATTAAAGCGGCAAACCCACGAAGTATTTTTGAGTAATGAACAATCAGACAAAATGGGAATATCAGAATAATGAAGAACACGAAAGGCAGAAATGCAAAATGACCAATCCAACTGATTAGCATATAAATATTGCCAATGGCTGTTGGTGGTTTGGGAGCCGCCTCAATATATAAAAGACCAATAAATAAGCAAAGGATGATATTGGCGAAGGTAAACCAATGCCCCCAACTTATTAATCGGGCGATTTTATCTCTACGTTGGTACTTTCCCATTGTTCATCAGTCTCGTGTTACAATACCAACATAGTAACACAGCAAAACAGCAAGGATAGTCCCCGTTATGCAATTGCGCATAGAAGAAAGCATTATTCACCAGTTTTATCAGAGTGACGGGCAGGTCGGTCTGCGATTGGCTCCCTCAGCGTTAACCGAAGATGCTCAGTTACATGACCTGTTAGTTGAACTGACCGACGTTTACACCAGTAAACCCGCGAAAGGTTATGCCAGTTTTCTTAAAGATGGAGAAGAAGGTGAACCTGGTCCTTTCCCTGAACAGCTGAGTTCCTGGTATAACGGGCAGTTAGAGTTTGTTGAGTTTAGCCAGCAATCAGCAAAATTACTGCTGGAAGAGCTGCAAAATTATAATTTGCTGGAAGCTGGCTTCTTGTTGGTGACTCGCTACCAACATACCAGTACCGAGTATTTGTTGGTGTGCTTTTTGCCGGTAAAAGAAGGGGTCACAATTAACCCTGATCTTGCGGTTGACCGTTCTTCTCAGTTAGATATTACCAAGGTGCAACTGGCAGCTCGAATCGATTTAACCGAATGGAAAACATCACCCGAAAGTGAAAGGTACATTTCTTTTATTAAAGGCCGTGCCGGGCGTAAGGTGTCAGATTTCTTTCTTGATTTTCTGGGTTGCACTGAGCGCTTGAACTCAAAGGCGCATACCCAACAGCTGGTTGATTCTGTTCAAGAGTATGCAAAACAATCGGAACTGGAAAATGAGCAGCGACAAGCTTTGAATAAAGCGGCTTATGAGTACTGTGATGATCAATGGAAGCAGGGTGATACGGTAAAAATTAAAGATCTTTCAGAACAGTTTGCCGAACAATACCCCGCAGAAAAAAGCTTTGAAAATTTTTCTAAAGATTTTGCCGAACAAAACTCTCGCGAATTAGTTGATGATTTTCCGGCGGATAAGTCGACGTTACGTAAGTTGGTTAAGTTTCAGGGGCAAGGCGGAGGCGTTAGTGTTGGGTTTGATCACACCGCATTAGGTGAACGCGTTCAATACGATGCTGCGACGGATACCTTAACCATTAATGGAACACCACCAAATTTACGTGATCAATTACGGCGTTATTTGGGTATAGATAGTTAAGCGATGTGGTTAAGTAAATTAAAACGCCGGGTAACCGGCGTTTTAAAAATACTTAAATTGTTTGGTTTAGCCGATATTATTTATCGGCAGCACCGGGAACAATGTTGTTGGCATGCAAACCTTTGGGGCCTTCTTCAAGTTCAAACTCCACAGGCTGACCTGCTTTAAGAGTGCGATAGCCTTCCATATCAATGGTTGAATAGTGGGCGAAAATATCGCCCTCGCGGTTCTCGCTTTCGATAAAGCCAAAGCCTTTCGAATTATTGAACCATTTGACTTTTCCGGTAGCCATACTTCTACATCCTTCTTTTGCAACAGATAGTTTATTATTATTAGGTGCTTTGGCTTGAAAAATCACCGTTTTAGCACCATGTTTAACTCTAGGTGACGTGAGTGATTAGTCAAGCCCCAAAGCTTAAAAAACAACCTACCTTGTTAATGTTTTGGTTGTTTTTTAATGTTTTAGTGCAAATTTAAAACTATTATTATGACAGGTTGTTAATAAATGAGTCAGTTTGACCACCAGCACCTTAGCGACACAGAGGAAAAGCAGGAGCTCAAGCCACCCTCCATGTATAAAGTCATCATCAATAATGATGACTACACGCCCATGGATTTTGTGATTGAAGTATTGATGAGATTTTTTAAGATGGATCAGGAGCGCGCCACAGACACCATGTTACAGGTGCATTATAAAGGGAAAGCCGTTTGTGGTGTATATTCTGCGGAAATCGCCGAAACTAAAGTTGTACAGGTAAACCAATATGCCCGGGAAAATCAGCATCCATTGTTGTGCACCATGGAGCAAGAATAACCCGAGTTGGCTGGTAAGGAGTGGTCTATGTTGAATAAAGCCCTTGAATTAACGCTAAACGATGCGTTTCGGCTAGCGCGCGAACGTAATCATGAATTGATGACAGTGGAACATTTATTGGTCGCATTACTGGATAACCCAGATGCGTCCGAAGCGCTTCGGGCTTGTGGGGCAAACTTTCAACAACTGAAAGAAGAACTGCTCAGTTATATTGACCGGAGTACGCCATTATTTGGCCCGGAAGAGGAAAGTCCGGATACTCAACCAACGCTTGGGTTTCAGAGAGTGTTACAGCGGGCGGTATTCCACGTTCAGTCATCGGGTAACGCCGAGGTTACAGGTGCAAATGTTCTTGTCGCTATTTTTAGTGAACAAGAATCTCAGGCTGTTTATTTATTGAATAAAAACGATATTACTCGTCTTGATATTGTTAACTTTATTTCTCATGGTATTTCTCGTATTGATGATGAAGAACCTATCGATGAAGAAATGGGCGAAGAGGAAACTATAAAAGGGACAGAGGAGCAAAAAAGCTATTTACAACGCTTTTGTGTCAATCTTAATGCACAGGCCAAAAAAGGTAAGATTGATCCTTTAATAGGTCGCGATTTTGAGCTCGAACGCTGTGCTCAAATCCTTTGCCGCCGACGTAAAAATAACCCACTGCTGGTAGGCGAAGCAGGCGTTGGGAAAACGGCTATTGCCGAGGGCTTAGCGTATCGAATCGTTGAAGGTGAAGTACCGGAAATTTTGGCGGATGCAACTATCTATTCTCTGGATATGGGCGATTTACTCGCGGGTACAAAATATCGGGGAGATTTTGAAAAACGCTTTAAAATGTTACTCAAGGAAATGCAGGAAAAAGAGCACGCTATTCTGTTTATTGATGAAATTCATACCATTATTGGTGCCGGTGCAGCCAGTGGCGGTGTTTTAGATGCATCTAACTTGATCAAACCTTTACTTTCCAGTGGCAAGTTAAAATGCATTGGCTCAACGACCTACAATGAATTTAAAAACGTTTTTGAAAAAGACAGAGCTTTGGTTCGTCGCTTCCAGAAAGTTGACGTAATTGAACCTTCAGTTGAAGATACAACTAAGATTTTAATGGGCCTTAAAGAGCGTTACGAGAGTCACCATAGTATTCGCTATACACAGCCAGCAATTAAAGCGGCGGCAGAACTGTCTGCCAAGTATATTAATGATCGACACCTGCCTGATAAAGCGATAGATGTGATGGACGAAGCGGGGGCGTCTCAACGTTTACTGCCGCCCTCCAAGCGCCGCAAAACCGTTGGTGTATCCGATATTGAAACCATTATTGCAAAAATTGCCCGTATTCCTGAACAGTCGGTTTCACGTTCCGATCAAGACTTGCTGAAACAACTGGATCGTAATTTGAAAATGGTGGTATTTGGTCAGGATGAGGCAATTGATAAACTCACTGCCGCAATTCGTTTGTCGCGTTCAGGTCTTGCCAACGACAATCAGCCTATTGGTTCCTTTATATTTGCCGGCCCAACAGGTGTTGGTAAAACAGAGGTAACACAACAATTAGCCAAAGCCATGGGCATTGAGCTGGTGCGCTTTGATATGTCGGAGTATATGGAGCGTCATGCGGTCAGTCGTTTAATTGGCGCACCGCCTGGGTATGTTGGCTATGAACAGGGCGGATTATTAACCGACGCTGTTATTAAACAACCGCATTGTGTGTTGCTGCTGGATGAGCTGGAAAAAGCTCATAATGATGTCTTTAACATACTGCTGCAGGTGATGGATAACGGTACGCTGACCGACAATAATGGCCGCAAAGCTGATTTTCGCAATGTGATTATTGTTATGACCACAAACGCGGGTGTTCGCGAAACCGTGCGTAAATCCATCGGCTTTAAGCAACAGGATCACAGCTTTGATGCGCTGGCAGAAATTAACAATACTTTCACGCCGGAGTTTCGTAACCGACTGGATGGCATTGTCTGGTTTAACCATCTGACGGCAAACGTGCTTGAGCAGGTTGTTGATAAATTTATTTGTGAACTGCAGGCTCAGCTGGATAAAAAAGGCGTTTCATTAGAGGTTGACCCATCAGCTCACAGCTGGATTGCTGAAAAAGGCTATGATAAAGAAATGGGCGCGCGTCCAATGAGCCGTGTTATTCAGGAACATGTGAAGAAAACGTTAGCGAATGAGATTTTGTTTGGAAAGTTAGCTCGCGGCGGCAGCGTAAAAGTTAGCGTTGACGATGACGACGGATTGCAGTTTGACTACGACAGCAAGAACGAAACTGTCGAAGGTTGATTCGACGTTTTCCGTAAATGAAAAAACCGGCCTCATTAAATAAGGCCGGTTTTTTTAATCCTCTGTGCGGATTAACGTGCGCGGAAGACGATGCGGCCTTTTGTTAGGTCGTAAGGAGTTAACTGCACAGTCACGGTATCGCCAGTCAGGATACGAATATAGTGCTTACGCATTTTTCCTGAAATATGAGCAGTAACTACGTGACCATTTTCCAATTCTACTCGGAACATAGTGTTAGGAAGGGTATCCAGAACCGTTCCCTGCATCTCAATATTGTCTTCTTTCGCCATTAAAATCCTCTAATATTCGGTTTAAGCTTAAAGTAAGTGCGATTTTAGCTCTTTTTTCCAATGATTGCCAACCAGTCGTTCATATGGCGCAAATCGAGCTTTATAATTCATCTTTTTACAGCCATCAATTTGATATCCCAGATAGAGTCTGGAAATATTCCTTTGTTGCGCCAGACGAATCATTTCTAATACTGCGTAAGTTCCCGGTGAGCGCCTGGCATGTTCAGGGTGGAAAAAGGTATAGACGGCTGACATGGCGTCAGGAGTGGGGTCTACGACAGATACTATCAATAGCTCGCCTTTTTCGTTACGCCATTCCAGCAGCTCAGGCCTAAGCCAGTCACAGGAAACCCAGTCCCAGAACTTATCCGCGTCGGGCGGGTACATCTCACCATCAGAGTGTCGTTTTTCAATAAAGTGTGAGAACAGTTCGCTGTACTCAGTTTCTGGCTTTTGTTCAATGCTTAGCTTTAAATCGGCATTCTTCTTTATAATTCTTTTTTGGTTTTTACTAAAATGAAATTCTGGCACCACCACGCGAAGCGACTGGCAGGCACTGCATAATTGGCAGTGTGGACGGTAGACATCATTATGACTGCGACGAAAACCGTACTGCATTAATTGCTGGTATGCGTCCGCGTTGAGTGATTCAAACTGCTCCGGCAGGACGACTGCGAGCCGTTCTTGTTGTTCACTTAAATAGTGACACTGGCTTTCCTTCGTCACCCCAAATTGCACGGCAACTCTCCAGAAGGCGTAATTTCTTGAGTATTCCAAAAAGTATCTGGCATTGCTTGTTGTTGTGCAATATTGAGGTTCATTAAAAAGCGTTCTCTGTGCAGGTTAACAGCGCCTAATGAAAATAAATGGGGGTTGCCTACTTGGCAATCAATTAATTGCCCGCCATTTTGCTTAAAATATTTGGCAAAACGTAATAACCCGATTTTGGATGCATCGGTTTTGTGATGAAACATACTTTCGCCACAAAATGCCCGACCTGCAGAAACGCCATACAAGCCGCCGACGAGTGTGTTATCGAACCAAACCTCGACCGAATGCGCATAACCCAATTTATGCAGTTTGCAGTAAGCCTCAATCATTTCTTCTGTGATCCAAGTGCCTTCTTTATCGGCACGCTGGTCAGCGCAGGCACGAATGACATCCACAAAACAGCGATTAATACTCACTCGCCAGTTTAGCTTGCGGTTTACCTTAGCCAGAGAACGGCTGATATGGATGTTATCCGGGGAAAAAACAGCTCTGGGGTCAGGAGACCACCAAAGAATGGGATCGTTTTCTGAAAACCAGGGGAATATGCCTTGCTGGTAAGCGTGTATCAGACGATCCGGCGACAAATCACCACCAACAGCAAGTAACCCATTCGGTTCATGTAAAGCGGTTGCTGCTGGTGGAAAACTGATTGACGCCGGACTGAGCTGAACTATCACTGTCAACGACTAAGACTTGGTCAGTGCGTCTAAATAGCGTTCCGCATCAAGTGCAGCCATGCAACCGGTGCCGGCCGAAGTAACAGCCTGACGATAAACATGATCCATAACATCGCCTGCAGCAAACACACCCGGAACACTGGTTGCTGTAGCATTGCCCTTTAGTCCACTTTGAACCTGAATATAGCCGTTTTGCATTTCTAACTCACCGTCAAAAATGCCGGTATTTGGCTGGTGTCCAATGGCAATAAAGCAACCAGAGACTTCCATCTCTTCGGTACTGCCATTTTGAGTATCTTTAATACGAACCCCGGTAACACCCGCATCATCACCCAGAACTTCATCTAAGGTTTTGTTCAGATGAAAGGTAATATTGCCGTTCTGTTCTTTTTCGTTCAGGCGGTCAACCAGAATTTTCTCGGCACGGAAGGTGTCACGACGATGGATAACGTGAACTTCGCTGGCAATATTAGAGAGGTAAAGTGCTTCTTCAACCGCTGTATTCCCGCCACCGACAACACAAACCTTTTGTTTTTTATAGAAAAAGCCGTCGCAGGTTGCGCAAGCTGATACACCTTTACCCATAAAAGCTTCTTCAGAGGGAAGCCCCAGGTATTTAGCCGATGCGCCAGTAGTGACGATGACAGAATCGGCAGTGTACTCGCCTACGTCACCCTTTAACTGAAAAGGGCGCTTGGAAAAGTCGACGCTGCTAATATGGTCAAACACAATTTCTGTATCAAAACGCTCTGCGTGCTTTTGCATGCGTACCATAAGATCCGGGCCGGTTAGCCCCTCTGCATCGCCTGGCCAGTTTTCAACATCGGTGGTGGTGGTTAACTGACCCCCTTGTTGCATACCGGTTACCATAACCGGGTCTAAATTAGCGCGCGCTGCGTAAACTGCAGCTGTATAGCCAGCTGGGCCTGAACCCAGAATAAGTAATTTGCAGTGCTTGGCTTCAGCCATTAGGAAAACTCCGTTAATTCGTTTTTGATTGTTTGTTCTTAAGCTATGGGGGTTGATTGTAGGGTTTACAAGCTTGGTCGACAACAACTGAAACAAAAAAGCCCGCAAACTTTTGTTCACGGGCTTTTATTGAAGCTGAGTTAATTATTAACCTTGCAGTGCTTCTCGTGCATCTTGGTAATCCAGGCCAAGCTCTTCGCCGAGATCATCATGAATGGCTTTATAGGTGATTTTTCCTTTGTGCATGTTCAGACCCCCTAATAAGTGCTCATTTTCTAACATGGCTTTTACGCCCTTGTTCGCCAGTGCAATACCGTATGGCAAGGTGGCATTATTCAGCGCGATGGTAGAGGTGCGGGCAACACCACCTGGCATGTTAGCGACACAGTAGTGAACTACGTCGTCAATGATGTAAACAGGGTCTTGATGCGTGGTGGCTTTTGACGTTTCAAAGCAACCGCCTTGATCAATAGCAACGTCAACCAAGACTGAACCTGGTTTCATCTTGCTGATGTTTTCACGGGTCAGCAATTTAGGCGCTGCAGCGCCCGGAATAAGAACCGCACCAACCACTAAATCGGCTTCCTGAGAATACTTGTCGATAGCATCAACGGTAGAGTAGACGGTTTTAACACGACCCGCGAAGATATCATCTAGCTCACGTAAACGAGGCAGAGAGCGGTCTAAGATAATAACTTCGGCGCCGAGGCCAATAGCCATTTTAGCCGCGTTAGTACCGACAACACCGCCGCCGATAATCAGTACTTTGCCCGGTGCTACACCCGGAACGCCACCTAATAAGGTACCGCTGCCGCCGTGTGCTTTTTCTAAATAATGTGCACCTGCCTGAATCGACATACGGCCAGCAACTTCGCTCATTGGCGCCAGCAGAGGCAAACCGTTACGGTCATCAGTGACGGTTTCATAAGCAATAGCAGTACAACCTGCTTTACCCAATAATTCAGTTTGAGTGGGGTCTGGAGCTAAATGAAGGAAAGTATAGAGAATTTGGCCTTCGCGCAGCATTTTACATTCGTTTGGCTGCGGCTCTTTTACCTTAACAATCATATCAGCGCGTTCAAAAATCTCTTCTGGTGTATCAATGATACTGGCGCCGGCTTCTATATACTGCTCGTTTGTGAAACCAATAGCAGCACCGCCGTTATTTTCGACGATGACATCATGGCCATTTTCCACGTACTCGCGCACAGCCGAGGGCGTTAAGCCGATACGGTATTCATGGTTTTTAATTTCTTTTGGTACACCAATTAACATTGTCTGCCTCTTACAATTTGCGTGTTTTAAGGGGAATTATTTGGCGCAAATTATAGACCTAAACCATAGTGCATGACCTACTTTTTTTAAGTTATTTTTTGGTGTGATATACTGATAAAAGTTAATTTTTTAGAGATTTGTTATGTTTAATGCCGAGTACCCCGCAGAAGTCACTGTTGATAAAACCGACCGAAAGATCCTCCGGCTGTTACAAGACGATGGACGTATGTCAAACGTGGAACTGGCAAGACGCGTAGGCCTTAGCCAGACGGCGTGTCTCGAACGAGTGCGCAAGTTAGAGCGAGAGCAAATCATTGAAAGTTACCACGCAAAGATTAATCCTGCTAAATTAGGCGCTAATCTGATGGTTTTCGTTGAAATTACGCTAACACGAACCTCAGCCGACGCTTTTGCGGAGTTTAGCAATGCCGCGCGCAAAACCGATGAAATTCTCGAATGCCACCTGGTCGCCGGTGACTTTGACTTTCTGATAAAAGCGCGGGTTCCGGACATGCGCGCCTACCGGAAACTATTAGGGGAAACGCTATTAATGATGCCCGGCGTTGATGAATCACGAACTTATGTGGTCATGGAAGAAGTAAAACAAGAAAATAAAGTATTAGTAAAAGGGTAACATTAGGGCTGACATTCGCTACAATCATGCGGATACTAATACATATGGATTTTGAACGAATAATAATATCAACAAAGGCGCTGCAACAAGATAATGACAGGTGTACAAAGAGTTTTAGAAGCAGGGTTGCTGATAAGTGGTGCGTTAGCCATTTTCATTTTTTTGTCATTGGTGAGCTTTAATCCCGCAGACCCCAGTTGGTCTCAGACCGGTTATGAAGGAAGCATACACAATGCGGGCGGGGCCGTAGGTGCATGGGTGGCTGATGTGCTGCTGTTCGCCTTTGGCTTTGTCGCCTACCTCATTCCTTTTGGTTTTGTCGGTTTGGGCTACTTATTGTTCCGGAAAACCTATCATTTACTGGAAATGGATTATCTTGCTGTCAGCTTACGCATGATTGGCGCGCTGCTCGCGCTTATTGGTGCCTCTGCACTGTCCTCAATTAACTTCGATGACATCTATTACTTTTCAGCGGGGGGTGTTATCGGAAGCGTTATTGCCGCATCTCTGCTGCCTTATCTGAATTTTGTCGGAACCACGTTGTTATTATTAACCTTCTTTTTTACCGGCGTCACTTTAGTCACCGGAATCAGTTGGCTGCAGGTGGCTGATAAGCTGGGAGAATGGGTGATAGATGGCGTTCTTTGGTTCATAGAGAAAGCGACAATACTCTGGCAAAGCCGTGATAATTCAGCTGTAGAAAGCGAAAAATCAGAACCCAGCTCATTTGATGAAACTGATTCAGAGCCAGTGCTGGAGGAAAAAGAGTCATCAACTTTAACCCGTGACTTATTCGGTTCGGGCAAACAGGAGCCCGTTTTAAACTTGCCTTCGATGAACTCCGTGGATAGTGAGAACGAAACGAACATTGATATGTCGCGGTTTAGTAGGCCCGATGAAAAGAAACAAGAAACTAACAAGCAATCTTCACCTGAGTCGAAAACAGAATCGACCAAGCCTGAGGAAATAAAAGAAGAGCGTACCGGCGAAGGGGAGCTGCTGCCGCCGTTGCCGTCAATAGAACTTCTTGACCGGCCCAATAAAAAGGAACACCCGGTCACACAGGAAGAACTTGACCAAGTATCACACACGGTTGAAGTGGTACTGAAAGAATTCGGCGTAGAAGTTCGCGTCGCGCATGTTCAGCCTGGTCCCGTAATTACGCGTTTTGAGCTCGATTTAGCGCCTGGTGTTAAGGTCTCTAAAATTTCCAACCTGGCAAAAGATATTGCCCGTACCTTGTCGGCGGTAGCTGTCCGTGTGGTCGAGGTTATTCCGGGAAAATCTTATGTTGGTCTGGAGCTACCGAATAAACACCGTGAGATAGTGCAACTGAGTGAAGTTATTAACAGTGAGCCGTTTACCAACAGCGATTCGCCACTGACCATGATTTTGGGTAAGAACATAGCAGGCACGCCAGTGGTGGTGGATCTGGCGAAAATGCCTCATTTGCTGGTTGCTGGTACCACAGGCTCGGGCAAGTCAGTCGGCGTAAATGTGATGATTCTGAGTTTGTTGTATAAGAGCACACCAGAAGATGTGCGGCTTATTATGATTGACCCTAAAATGCTGGAATTGTCTGTTTACGAAGGCATTCCGCATTTATTGACTGAAGTTGTTACTGATATGAAAGACGCCGCCAATGCGTTGCGCTGGTGTGTCGGAGAAATGGAACGCCGCTACAAGTTAATGTCGGCTTTAGGCGTACGCAATTTAAAAGGTTATAACGCTAAGGTTAAGGCAGCTGAAGAAGCCGGTGAGCCGCTTCGCGATCCGATATGGAAACCGGGGGACTCGATGGATGAGTTGCCTCCGGTGCTAGAAAAACTGCCTAATATTGTGGTTGTGATCGATGAATTTGCCGACATGATGATGATTGTCGGTAAGAAAGTCGAAGAACTGATTGCCCGTATTGCACAGAAAGCCCGTGCGGCCGGTATTCACTTAATTTTGGCGACTCAACGGCCGTCGGTTGATGTCATTACCGGTTTAATTAAAGCCAATATTCCCACCCGAATTGCATTCCAGGTATCATCAAAAGTGGATTCAAGAACCATTCTGGATCAGCCCGGAGCCGACCAGTTATTAGGGATGGGTGATATGCTCTATTTACCGCCGGGAAGTGGCTCGCCGGTGCGAGTTCACGGTGCTTTTGTGGATGATCATGAAGTGCATGCTGTGGTTAAAGACTGGAAAAAGCGTGGTCGCCCGAATTATCTCCAAGAAATTTTATCGGGTGATCAGGGCGAAGAGGGATTGTTACCGGGTGAGCAGCAAGGGTCGGATGATGCAGAATCTGATCCTCTGTACGATGAAGCCGTGGCTTTTATAACCGAAACCCAGCGCGTTTCAGTATCCAGTGTACAGCGTAAGTTCCGAATTGGTTATAATCGGGCGGCGCGTATTGTCGAACAAATGCAAGTGAGTGGTGTCGTAACCAGTGCCGGTAATAACGGTCAGCGCGAGGTGCTGGCCCCTAGACCCCCAAGGGATTAATTCATGAAAGCAGTTGTATTTGTCATAGTTATGGCCGTTTCTTTTAATGTGTTTGCATATGACGGCAAGTCGGATAAGCAAGCTCTGAAATACTTACTCAAACAGACTCAAAGCCTTTCAGCCGAGTTTGAGCAGCAGGTGAAAGACGAGCAGGGCGGGGTATTACAAACCTTAAGTGGCACATTAAAGCTAAAGCGGCCTGCTAGTCTCTACTGGCATACGAAAAAGCCGGATGAAAGTGTCATGGTCGCTAACGGGAATAAGGTCTGGTACTACAACCCTTTTGTCGAACAAGTTACCGTTTACGCCCAACGTGACATGGTTGATGACAGTCCTTTATTACTGGTGTTAGACAGTCATGGCAACCAATGGCAGAACTATAATGTGAGCTCAGACAACAATCGTTATTTTGTTGAGCATGACACTAACGGCAGCCAGCTCGAGCTTGCATTTACCGATGAAAAGTTAACCGAAATCACCCTGGTTCAGGCTCAGGGCGAACGCACTGAGTTGATGCTGAGTAACGTGGTGTTAAATGAATCCATAAATGACGAGCAGTTCGCTTTTGAAGTGCCTGCCGGCGTTGATGTTGACGACCAGAGCTAATTGTTGTGACAGGTCTGGACTTAGATTTTCAACCCGATTTTAAACCGCTGGCCGCGAGGATGCGGCCCCGGACCGTGGATGAGTATGTCGGCCAGCAGCATTTACTGGCAACGGGTAAGCCTCTGCGGGTAGCGGTCGAGCAGGGCCATTTACACTCAATGATTTTATGGGGCCCTCCCGGCACCGGTAAAACGACCTTAGCTGAATTAATCGCGACTCAGGCAAACGCAACTGTCAGTCGTATTAGCGCTGTAACCTCCGGTGTTAAAGACATTAGAAAAGCCATTGAAGAAGCAAAGTTACTGGCGCAACAACAGGGCCGCCGCACCATTTTGTTTGTCGACGAGGTGCATCGGTTTAACAAAAGCCAGCAGGATGCTTTTTTACCGCATATTGAAGACGGCACCATTGTTTTTATCGGTGCGACGACTGAAAATCCCGGTTTTGAATTAAACAATGCGTTACTTTCACGAGCCCGGGTATATCGGCTGCAAACACTTTCTAAGAATGATCTTGAAGTGGCCCTGGAGCGTGCGTTAACCGATTCGGAACGCGGTCTGGGTCAACGGCAATTGCAGCTTGAAGGTGAAGCAAGAACCAAATTGTTGGATCTGTCTGGTGGTGACGCCCGGCGGCTGTTAAATTACCTTGAAGTGGTTGCAGACTTTGTCGAAAGTAACAGTCAGCCCATTACACCAGAATTGATTACCGCAGCCATTGGTGAAAAAGCCACCGCGTTTGATCATCAGGGGGACCATTATTACGATGTTTTATCGGCCTTTCATAAGTCGGTCCGTGGCTCATCGCCGGACGGAGCTTTGTATTGGTATGCGCGCTTATTAACCGGTGGTGGCGATGCCTTAGTCATTGCCCGTCGTTTATTGGCCATAGCTTCTGAAGATATCGGCAATGCTGACCCACGTGCGCTGCAATTGTGCTTAAACGCCTGGGACACCTACCATAGAGTAGGGCCTGCAGAAGGCGAACGCGCCATTGCTCAGGCGACTATTTATTGTGCCTGTGCCGCTAAGAGTAATGCCGTTTATAACGCCTTTAAGAGCGCACTACGAACGGCAAAAGAGCACAGCGACGCGCCGGTGCCGGAACATTTACGCAATGCGCCGACGAAAATTCACAAAGAGCAGGGTTATGGAGCGGACTACCAGTACGCGCATAACTACCCTAACGCGTATGTGCCGGGCGAACGCTACTTACCCTCGGAATTAGCCGATACCCGCTTTTATAATCCCGAGCCCCGTGGTTTAGAGATTAAGTTGCAGGAAAAGCTGCGTTGGCTGCAGGATATGGATTCAAAATCAGATTGGCAGAGAGCCCCCGATGAATAACCTGCTTATTCACTTCTTTTATGTTGCTGCTGGTGGGGCATTAGGTGCCTGCGGGCGGTTTGCTATTGGCCTGGCGATGCAATCATTTGGGCTTCGGGCATTCCCTTTTGCAACACTGACCGTTAACATATTAGGGTCATTTTTTCTGGGGTTATTGCTGGCTTATGCGCAGCAGCAACCGCTTTCTGAAACCACTCGTTTATTTTTAGGAGTGGGTTTACTGGGCGCTTTTACAACCTTTTCGACTTTCTCGGTTGAGGTTGTCGCCTTAGCCAGTGGGGGAGAGCTGTTTAAAGCTGCTTTGCACGTAGGCTTAAATGTAATTATTTGTATTGCTGCGGTGGTTGCAGCAATGATGTTGTACTCAACAACGGTTAAATAGGACACTCATGCTAGACGCAAAATACTTCCGTGAGGAATTAGACGAAACTGCAAAGAAGCTGGCTAAACGAGGCTTCGGGCTGGATGTTGCCAAATTGCAACAGCTGGAAGAGCAGCGCAAAGAAGTACAGGTGCGCACTGAGCAACTGCAGGCTGAGCGAAATAGCCGCTCTAAATCCATCGGCAAAGCAAAAGCTGCCGGCGAAGACATACAGCCATTGCTGGATGCGGTCAGCGACTTAGGTGAACAGCTCGATAGCGCGAAAGAAGAACTTAAGTCAATTCAAAATTCGCTTAACGATATTATCATGGGGGTTCCGAACTTACCGGCAGACGAAGTCCCGGAAGGTGAGGACGAAAGCGAAAACCAACAAGTTCTGACCTGGGGCGAGCCTAAGTCTTTTGATTTTGAGGTTAAAGATCATGTCGATTTAGGCGAAGCTTTAGCAAAAGGGATGGACTTTGAGGCGGCGGCAAAATTAACCGGTGCCCGGTTTGTGGTGATGCGCGGCGGAATTGCCCGTTTACACCGTGCCCTGACTCAGTTCATGCTGGACTTACACACCGAAGAGCACGGGTATATTGAAACTTACGTGCCTTATATGGTGAACCAGGATTCTCTATATGGTACCGGTCAGTTGCCTAAATTCGGTAAAGACTTATTCCATATTGAAGGTGAGTCGCAGGATCAAATTCCGATGTCACTCATTCCAACGGCTGAAGTACCGCTCACGAATTTATACCGTGACGAAATTGCTGATGAAGATGAATTGCCGTTGAAGTTTACCGCTCACACGCCGTGCTTCCGAAGTGAGGCGGGCTCGCATGGCCGTGATACCCGAGGGCTTATTCGTCAACATCAGTTTGATAAAGTGGAACTGGTTTGGTTGGTTAAGCCTGAACAGTCAATGGATGCGCTGGAACAACTCACCGGGCACGCTGAAATGGTACTGCAGAAACTTGAACTGCCGTATCGTAAAGTATTGCTTTGTACCGGCGACATGGGTTTTGGCGCAACCAAAACTTATGACCTGGAAGTGTGGTTGCCGGCACAAAGCGCGTATCGTGAAATCAGTTCTTGCTCAAATATGCAGGACTTTCAGGCGCGTCGCATGCAGGCCCGCTTCCGTCGCAAAGGGGCGAAAAAGCCAGAGTTGATGCATACATTAAACGGTTCGGGTTTGGCTGTTGGCCGTGCGTTGGTAGCTGTGCTGGAAAATTACCAACAGGAAGACGGCGCTATTGTCGTGCCGGAAGTTTTACGCCCTTATATGGGCGGCGTTAATTTTATTTCATAAAATAAGGGGTATTAACTATGCCGAATTTCAGTAATGTTCTTTACGTGGTTAATGCCCTTAACTTTAGTTGTACGGGCCTTTCTACTGCGATTAACTGGGCGCGTCAGTCCTGTGGGCGCTGCCGGGTAACAATCATTTATCCGCAATTTCCCCAATCCAAAGATCAGTTCTCATCAAATTTAGTTCAGGGTTTAGAAAGAGATTTTATCCATCGGGTTGAACGCTATTTGGATGAAAACGGTTTGTTTCAAACGGATTTAGTCGATATTGATATTATTACTCATGAAAAACCGGCCATGGCTGCGGTCGAACAGAGTTTGTTGAGTAAAGCTGACGTAATGATTAAATCAACGGAAGATGACTCTGCCGGCTTTAGAGCATTCGATAATACACTATTACGTAAAGCCAGTTGTCCGGTTTATCTTGTGCGTGAAGAGCCACCACAAGCGACCGGGAAATTAGCGGTCGCGATAAACGCTGCTTCAAATAATGAGGAAGAAAAGCAGTTATCGCTCAGACTCTTAAAAGTGTCGGCCGAATTAGCAGATAAAGCCTCTGTTCCTTTAAATATCATTTCCTGCTGGCAATTCGTTTTTGAGGACTTTATCAGTAGTAATGTCTGGTCAAAGCTCGACGACGCAGAGCAAATTACCTTACTAAGAGACTATGAAGAGAATAATCATGATAGCCTTGTGCAATTAATAGAACAAAGCGGCGTTAACCCTGAACAAGGCGTTATTATTCACCATAAACGCGGCGCTGTTGATGTATTGGTACCTTTAATGATTAAGAGCTTAGATATTGATACCTTGGTTATAGGTACATTGGCGCGCACGGGGTTTTCCGGCATGTTAATTGGCAATACTGCTGAGAACTTATTACAAAAAGTCGGTTGCTCAGTGGTAGCTTTTAAGCCTGAAGCCTTTCGGTCACCACTGGATAAACGCGTATAGCGGGAGTATTGAATGGAAGCCATTATTCACAGCAGCCCATTTTATGAGTTAGCGGCGCTTCTTGCTCTTGCTGCTCTTATCGGAATTATTGGTCAGTGGCTTCGACAGCCAATGGTCGTTTGTTTTATCGCGGTCGGTATTATTGCCGGCCCATCTGTATTGGACTTAGTTCAATCCCACGAAAACATAGAAATTTTAGCCGAATTAGGTATAGCCGTTCTGCTTTTCCTGGTAGGGCTAAAGCTCGATGTAAAACTGATTAAAACGCTGGGTATTGTATCGTTAGCAACTGGGCTCGGGCAGGTAGCGTTTACCGCTCTAATTGGTTTTGGCTTATCACTATTACTGGGGTTGTCACCGCTGTCATCACTCTATGTTGCTGTAGCACTCACCTTTTCCAGCACCATTATCATCGTTAAGCTGCTGTCCGATAAGCGTGAAGTCGATTCTTTGCACGGTAAAGTCGCTATAGGCTTCCTTATTGTTCAGGATTTGGCCGTAGTTTTGGCTATGGTTGTTCTTTCTTCGATGGGAATAGGTGAAAGCGAGGACACAGGCGTAACAGCTGTGCTTCAGGTGCTGTTCAATGCTGCCGTTATGCTAGGGCTTGTACTATTGTTTATCCGTTATATTGCAGAGCCTTTAGTCAGCCGCGTCGCAAAATCATCTGAACTGTTAGTGACCTTTACTATTGCCTGGGCAGGCTTATTAGCCGCATTAGGCCATTACTTTGGCTTCAGTATGGAGTTGGGAGGGTTACTGGCCGGTGTAGCTTTAGCCTCTACGCCATTCCGGGAATCGATTGTCGCTCGCCTGGCGCCGTTGAGAGACTTTTTACTGCTCTTTTTCTTTATTGCGCTAGGTACTCAGCTTGATTTAAGCTTGCTTGGCCAGCAGTTCTGGCCGGCTATGGTTTTATCGCTGTTTGTTTTAGTCGGCAACCCCCTCATTGTAATGATTATTATGGGAATAATGGGCTTTAGAAGAAGAACAGGGTTTCTTGCCGGTTTGACCGTTGCGCAAATTAGCGAATTTTCATTAATTTTTGTGGCGATGGGAATTACCATAGGGCACGTTGGAAAAAGCGAATTAGGATTAGTGACTCTGGTTGGTTTAATCACTATTGCTTTGTCTGTTTACATGATCACCTATTCACATCGACTGTACAGCTGGTTAGAGCCGTTACTCGGGATATTTGAACGCAAAATACCATACCGTGAGCAGCAGGCGCCAGATATTGAATTAGCAGCAGACTTCTACGACGTAGTTGTTGTTGGTCTGGGTCGTTATGGTCGAAATATGACACATTACCTCAAGCAAAAGGAATTGAAAGTTCTGGCGGTTGATTTTGATCCAGAACGAGTAAAGGAATTAAAAAGGCAAGGGCAGCACGCCATTTATGGCGACGTGAGTGATGCTGAGTTTGTATCCCATATGCCGTTGGGAGCTGCCTGGGTTATTGGCGCAATGCCTCAACACGATATTGGTGTTACTCATGAAGATCCACGAATAACGCTAATACAAGGTTTAAAAGAGCGTGGTTATACCGGGAAAGTGGCTGTGCCCGCCAATAATTTTGATGATGTAAAAGACCTGCATAAGCGTGGTGCGGACTTAGTACTTTTCCCATTTAAAGACGCAGCGGAACAGGCTGTGAACAGTATCATTGAGTTTGAGCAAATCAAAAAAGATAAAAACTCAGGTTGATTTAGATACACTTCGCCGGTTTAGGCAGGCCTGCAATGCGTGTAGCCTGTTTTGCCGGCCCTTTAGGGAATAGCTTGTAGAGGTAACGACTGTTCGCTTTTTCCTCACCTAATTGCTTTTTCATGGCTTTGACTAAAACACGCATGGCAGGGCTGGTATCAAATTCATGGTAAAAGCTCTGTACGAAGGTGACAACTTCCCAGTGCGCCGGAGTCATCTGAATGTTTTCCAGTTCGGCAATATGCACAGCTAACTCTTGGTTCCAGTCATTAATATTGGCTAAATACTCGTGCTTGTCGGTTTGGTAGGCTTTGCCGTTAAATTCAATCATGCTGTTTGTTTACCAGGTAATTTGTTGCTCAAAGCTGAGAACCAGCTCAACCCATTCTTCGTCTGATTTTAACACGACATAGTCGGGCACGGCAGTATCCAGAGATTTTGCTTCCTGCCTTCTGGCATAAATGAATTGAGTTACGGGATTTTGCTGTGGCAATGCATTGGTTTGCATTCCTGAAATGAACAGAGCGTCTTTATTACCCAGTAAGTGACTGTGCTTCGGCAGCCATTCCAATAGTGTCGTATTGCGTAACCAATGCAGCGTTGATCTCATGAGAATTGTAAGACCTCATCAAACTGGTTGAGATGTTCTTTCAGGTTTTCCGGCGGCAAAACTGAAGTCTCAACGGAAGAAGGTAGGGCGTTTTTATCGACAGAGCTATGCGAACTAATACCAATAGGCTCTGCATCAAGCAGCTCTAACATGCCATAACGCTTAGAAGGGTTATCCAGTAAACAACTGAAGGCATCACCTGAGAGTATCAGTTGAACCGGTTGATCAAAGCTGGCAAGCGATAAAGCCATATCAAGCGCTTCGGTTGCTGTGTCTGGCTCTGCACTGCATTGTAAAATCGCGATTTTTTTATTCATAAGGGTCATGGTTATTAAAACTGTAACGTTCGTTCACTGTTGGCAATCGCAGTAGCTAACGCAGTTAAGCCAGAGGGTTCAAAGCTTGGTTGAAACGATTCTATGCCTTTACGTTCCGCAACTGTATGGCAGACCACTAAAGGAACTTGATATTGATGGCTGAGTGCTTCCCATTGGGTTATTAAGTCTCTATTTTGGTCAGGTGTTGGTTGCAGAGCATGGTTTACTGCATTCCGGTAAAAAAAGACACAGGGAATCTCATGGCCGCTTTTTATCGCAGCGCGGGCAAAGGATAAGGCCTCTAAAGATTTGGGCTGGTCTTCAGCCGAACTTTGAATGATGAGCGTTATTTTAGCCATAAATATCCACTTAAAACAAAAGCGCCCCGCATTGCGGGGCGCTAATTATAACCTTATGAGCAGCTATTAATCATCGCCACCAAATGCCATTAATAACATCAGTATATTAACGAACAAGTTATAAATAGAAACATACAAAGTGACCGTGGCCATAATGTAGTTGCGCTCGCCACCTTTAATAATGTCGCTGGTCTGCCACATAATCAACATTGCCATAAGTGGAATCATTATCGCAGAAATAGCTAATTGCAGGGCGGGCAATTGGAAAAACAGGTTAGCCAACATTGCCACAACGACCATGATAATACCGGCAGTAACTAAGCCACCCAGTTTCGACATGTCTTTTTTCGTGGTTAAGACATAAGCCGAGGTTGCAAAGAAGGTTAGAGCCGTACCACCTAATGCAGTAGCAACCATCTCGCCACCACCAGGCATTGATAGTGCCATATTAATGATAGGGCCAAGGGTGTAACCTAAAAAGCCGGTTAGAGCAAAGGTGAGTACAATACCCATGCCGCTATCTTTAGTTTTGTGAACACCAAAAAGTAAGCCAAAGTAGGCAACTAACGTGATGATGAAGCCCGGATAAGGCAAATTCATCATGGTACTGATAGTAGCAACAATGGCACTAAAAGCTAATGTCATTGCCAGTAACGTATAAGTGTTACGTAATACCTTGTTAACGGCCAGCGTCGATTCGTTCTGACCGACATAAGTCTGACTATTATTGTTCATAGATTTCTCCGTGTTGAACTTCTGTCTGTTAAGACGTTTTTTTATTTAAAAAGTTCCTTAAATACTACAGCATTAATGGGGGACTTGGGTAGAGAATTGCACAGTAATTTTCAGTGAAAACTGTTCGGCTTGTGCAATAAACACCCAAACGGACACTTTGTTTAACTTTTTCCTTTACAAGCGTAATTTAGGTCTTTAATATTCGCATCGTTCTCAACGACAGGGTCGAAGAGAACAAACAATACGGAGAGGTGGCAGAGCTTGGTTTATTGCACCTGACTTGAAATCAGACGTGGGTTCACACCCACCGGGGGTTCGAATCCCTCCCTCTCCGCCAAATTTCAGAAAAAAGCCCCGCTCATTTGAGTGGGGCTTTTTTTATCGTTGTACTACTGACAGCATCGTTTGTCATTATGGTGATAATTGGTATTCTTAACGCTTGAGTTAAACGGACGTTTAAATAAGGAATGGCATGAATTTCCATAAAGCAATAGCGCAGATAACTGCGGATAAGAATAATCAAACGATAGAGTTACCTTCTGGCTGGGCTCAGGGGCGAGCGTTCTTTGGCGGCTTCAGCGCAGCACTGGCTGCTCAATTTATACTAAAACAGTTTCCGCTTAAATATCATCTTCGTTCTATGAGCATCTCTTTTGTCGCGCCGGCCGAACCGGGTGAAGCTGAGTTGAGTTATCGTATTTTGCGTGAAGGAAAATCGGTTATTCAGATAGCGGTTGAATTGCAACAACAGGGACAAGTAATGCTGTCTTGCCTGGCCAGCCTCGGTAAAGCCCGTAATTCAACAGTGAAAGTAACAGGCGAAGCGGCTCCTGATCTTAAAACCATTCATGACGGACCCGAGTTGCCAGAAGCCGACATCGTTCCGGAATTTGCTAAAAACTTCGATTATCGTATCACTTCCGGCGGAATGCCGTTTACTGGCCAACCCGGAAGAAGTTTTGGAGGTTGGATACGTTTTCGTGATGAGCAACAGCAACTGACAACGGCAACAATTCTAGCCTTGGTGGACGCCTGGCCGCCGGCGGTTTTACCTCATTTGAGCAGTCCCGCTCCGGCGTCATCGTTGACCTGGACCATTGAGTTTCCGGATACGCCCCTGCAAGATTTTAATAGCCATGACTGGTTTCAGTATGAAGCCTTTATTGAACAAGCGGAACATGGTTATGGGCATAGCCGTGCAGGGTTATGGAGTGATGAGGGCAAATTATTAGCGATTAGTCGACAAACCTTTACGGTATTCGCATAATAGACGTATGAAAACAACGCTTTAATCTATCCGACAGCAGCTAATCGATACTCAACCGGGTATCGATTGGCTGTTATTACAGTTACCTGACCTGTTCTTTGTGAGATATGCTGGATCAGGCCCGGCTTTGATTGGGGCATAAAAAAGCCCTTTCCCCCCTCAAAATAACCGTTATTTTTACACCTTTAACGTATCTTTTCAGAGTTTTTGTAAAGTTCTGTAAAAGGAACTTGTTATTGTCCTCAAAAGCTTAGAATATTCTATTCGAATTCGGGCACAGCGGTACGGATTTAACCTAATAAGGAAAATTGAAACAAGGTAGAAACATAAGGAATTTGAAAATATGAACCGTATTATTTTAGCTATCCCAAACCCTATAATCAGCGCCGGTATGGCCTCTGTTTTACAGAAACACTACAGTGATCAGATTCTCACAGTAACAAGAATTGCCGATTTACGTCGCGCTTGTTACGAGTATGAAGACGCCATTGTCGTTCTATGCAGTCAGTTAGGTGGTGCAGCAACCGTAGAACAATGGCGTCGGCTAAAACGTCGTCATTGCGACTTAAAATTGATTGTCTGGGGCAGTAATCAACAAGATATACTCGATTTTCAATGCGGTATTAGCGTTGTCGACGGATACTTACTGGACTCATGCGACAGCGCCGATTTAGTTCATGCCATTCGTTCATTGAAACAAGGTAACATATACGTTGCCGCTCCGGTTGCTGCTTATCTGGCACAAAACCCTCGTTCCAAGGAACAAAAAACGATGGTTGATATGCTAAGTGAACGGGAACTGCAAGTTGCCCAAATGCTCAGTCGCGGTATTCGCGTAAGAGAAATTGCCCGGCACTTATGCATAAGCAGTAAAACAATTAATACCTTTCGTTATCGGATTTTCTCTAAACTCAGCATCGATGGTGATGTACAATTATCCCATCTTGCAATTCAGTCGGGTCTTGTCGACTTAATTCAGTTTGAAGGTAGATGACCGAAGGTAATCAACAAAAACATTTTGACAGCGACAGCTTTCTTCGTCACCTGACTCATCAACCCGGCGTTTACCGGATGTACGATGATTCGGGTGACGTGATCTATGTCGGAAAAGCAAAAGATTTAAGAAAACGTGTGTCCAGCTACTTTCGGGAAAAAGTAGACCGAATGAAGACACAGGTTTTGGTTAAGCAAATTGCTACCATGGATGTCACCGTTACTAATACCGAGGCCGAAGCCTTAATATTAGAAAATTCTTTTATTAAGAAATACAGGCCGCGTTACAACGTACTGTTACGTGATGATAAATCTTACCCCTATATTATTTTAACAGCGCATCAACACCCCAGGTTGGGCTTTCATCGAGGAGCGCGCCGCACAAAAGGGGATTATTTCGGCCCGTTTCCTAACGGCTCTGCTGTACGAGAAAGCTTAAACTTGCTGCAGAAGCTGTTTCCAATTCGTCAGTGTCAGGACTCTTATTATCGAGCCCGCACGCGCCCTTGTTTGCAGTATCAGCTAAAACGCTGCCTTGCGCCCTGCGTTAATGTTTGTAGCGATGAGGAATATAGTGAACAAGTGATGCTGGCAAAACAGTTTTTACAAGGTAAAAATCAGCAGGTTATCGATGAACTGATGAGTAAAATGGAAAAGTCCAGTGAAAACCTGGACTTTGAGCGGGCCGCACGGTTCCGTGACCAAATTGCTGCGTTAAGAAAAACTCAGGAGCGTAATTCGGTTACTGGTAGCCAACAAGAGCTAGATGTTATTGGCTTGGCTCGGGATAACGGTATGACCACCGTACAAATGCTATTTATCAGAGATAACCATTTGCAGGGAAGTCGCAGCTACTTTCCTAAAGTTCCGGCAGATACCCCGAGTGATGAAGTGTTGAGAGCTTTTTTACTGCAATTTTACTTATCGGACACGGCGGGGCGTAAAATTCCAAAGGAAGTGGTCTTGCCAAGCGATATAGAGCCCGACCAGGTATTAGCCAAGGTAATGAGTGACGCGCTTTCGCAACCGGTTAAACTGCAAAGTAATGTGAGAGGGGACAAGCGTCAGTATCAGTCTCTTGCTCAGAAAAATGCAGTTAATGCGCTGGAAAGCAGACTGAATCAGCAAAGCACAATGAACCGTCGCACGCAGGCATTGCAGCAAGTACTGGATTTTGGTGTGCCAATACAACGGATGGAATGTTTTGATATTAGCCATACAATGGGTCAACAAACGGTGGCTTCTTGTGTTGTATTTGATCAAAACGGCCCTAAAAAGTCGGATTATCGCCGTTATAATATTACCGGTATAACTCCGGGGGATGACTATGCAGCAATGTCAAAAGCTCTGGCCAAACGTTATGACAATGCAAAAGAGCAGGGGAACTTGCCGGATATTTTGTTTATTGATGGTGGTAAAGGGCAATTAGCTCAGGCGGAGAACTATTTCAGTGACTGGGGCAAAGAAGCGCCGGTTTTAATTGGTGTGGCTAAAGGGGAGTCGCGTAAACCGGGACTCGAAACTTTAATAATGGCGGGTAGTCATGAAACCATTCCGCTCAGTAAAGATGCCAGTGCACTTCATTTAATTCAGCACATTCGCGATGAATCGCACCGCTTTGCTATAACCGGGCACCGACAAAAACGGGCAAAGGTAAAGAAAACCTCAACTCTGGAGCAGATTGAAGGGGTTGGTGCAAAGCGCCGGCAGACAATATTAAAAAATCTAGGTGGATTACAAGAGGTAAAAAACGCTAGTATTGAGACATTAGCCAGCGTACCTGGTATTAGCCGAGCATTGGCAGAGAAAATCTATTACTCATTTCGTGATGAGTAAAAACAATAAGGAATCAGCGGATAATGAAGTGGAATATCCCTAATATTTTAACCAGCTTTCGGATAGTACTTATTCCGGTATTTCTGGTGGTTTTCTATTTACCAATGATAGATGCCCGTTTTTGGGCGGCTTTTATTTTTTGGTTAGCAGCTATTACCGATGCGTTAGACGGTTATATTGCCCGGCGTTTTAATCAGTCCACTAAGTTTGGTGAGTTTCTTGACCCTGTAGCCGATAAAGCCATGGTGGTGGCGGCGTTAGTTGTTATTGTAGAAGACTACAACTCTGTTTTTATTACGATTCCGGCACTGACAATGATTTGCCGTGAGCTCATTGTGAGCGCGTTACGTGAATGGATGGCTCAAAGTGGTCACAGAGCAAAAGTGGCTGTTTCAAACTTGGGCAAATGGAAAACCGTCGCACAGATGATTGCATTGATTGGGTTACTCTGGAACGCCAATATTTATATTTATTGGCTATCGATGTTTTTATTCTACGCCGCTTTTGTTCTCACCCTTTGGTCAATGTGGGAATATTTGCGCGGGGCAAAGAGCGAATTGACCAGAAATTAACAGCTTTGCCGCAAATTTGTGCAAACAGTCACGAAATTGATAAAAAATCATTGACTGAAATCGATTAGACAGTAGAATGCCACGGCAGATGACGGTGCGGGAATAGCTCAGCTGGTAGAGCACAACCTTGCCAAGGTTGGGGTCGCGAGTTCGAATCTCGTTTCCCGCTCCAAATTCTGGCGGGTTGGCAGAATGGCTATGCAGCGGATTGCAAATCCGTGGATCTCGGTTCGACTCCGGGACCCGCCTCCATTATTCGAAAACACTTTTATTTAGTGCCCGGGTGGTGGAATTGGTAGACACAAGGGATTTAAAATCCCTCGAACGCAAGTTCGTGCCGGTTCAAGTCCGGCCCCGGGCACCAATTCCGATTTTACAGCAGTCTCCTAAAGTCTATAACTTCTTTAAAATAAAGGCCTTTGAGCCAAATCTAGTCTCTCCTGGTTTACTAATACCTATTGAAAAATACGACCACTTGGTGCTACTTTTGGTGCTATCTCAATTCGGTATACAGGATGTAGCACCATGCCCACAGAAAAGCCTGCAATAACAACACATAAGCAAGTTGAAGCATTAAAGCCTGGCGATAAAGATGAGTGGTATTCGATCGGCAGTGGCTTGCGGCTATTGGTGAAGAAGAATGGCAGCAAGTACTGGCGTTTAAAGTATCGCTTCAGCGGCAAGCAGAAAACGCTGGCGCTGGGTGTATTTCCTGATGTAAGTCTCAAAGAGGCAAAAGATGCAACAACCAGGGCAAAGGCTAAGCTGGCTGATGGCATTGATCCTACCGAAAAAACCTTTGCAAACGATAATGATAATAATTTACGGTTTTATGCTGCGAAATGGTTAGAGTATCAATCTCAGGCTACAGCCAGGGCTTGGTCTAAATCCCATAAAACCAGGGTATGGCAGCGGCTTGAAAAAGGAATTTTGAACAAGCTCGGAAATAAACAAATCACTGACGTCCGTAAAGAAGATGTAAGACGTTTAATTGAAAGCATCCAGGCGAAGGGGCATCATGAGACAGCTAAGCGAGTAGCGGATGATACACAGCGCTTGTTCGAATATGTAGTAGACCAGTATTCGCTTGAGGATGATGTCGACATTCGGTTGTTACGACCGGTCAAAGTTATTTCGAAGGCTGTCGTGCATAGAGAGGCGTTAGATATTAATAACCTTCCATTCTTTCTTTCTGATTTAGCCAAATATAAAGAGACGGGTAGGGAGCTTACAGCGTTAGCCATTGAACTGTTGATACTGACGTTTGTTCGTTCTGGAGAGCTAAGAGGCGCTAAGTGGGAAGAGTTTGACTTTGATAACAAGGTTTGGTCTATTCCTGCAGAGCGTATGAAGATGAAGCGGCCACATGACGTTCCGTTATCAGCCCAGGCCCTTGAGGTAATTAAACGCATCAAACGCATTACCGGTCACGATGAGTTGCTATTCCCGTCTGAGACAAAGCCCGATGAGCCTATGTCCGACAATACAATGCGCCAGGCAATGTTCAAAATGGGCTACTTTCCCAAAGCTAAGGATACAAAAGACGGTAAGATTGCTAAAACCTACCTCAAATACCAGGATAATGCTCATTACCCCGATGGACGCTTGAAGGAGAAAGCTGTGCCGCATGGCTTTAGAACTATGGCATCGTCAACTTTGCATGAGAGCGATCAGAAGTTTCGCTCTGATGCCATTGAGCGCCAATTAGCACACGTTGAACAGAACAAGGTGAAGGGCGCTTATTCACATAAGGCTGAGTACTGGGATGAACGAGTTGAGATGATGGAGTGGTGGGGGAGTCAAAAAAATACAGCTAGTTTTTAGGGCGTGTTGATCTTTCCTGTACATATTTTGTTCAGCAATACATCGGTAGCCACATCAATGAAAATGCCAGTGACACCATACTGGCATAATTTCTCGCTAACTTTTCATACCTGGTTGATATTGAACGATAATGTTTTATTCGTGCGAACGCATTTTCAACTAAATGCCTATATTTATATAGGCACCAATCGACACTGTCTTTGTCTATATCCTGGCCATAATTACGTTTGGGTATGACTGAAGTCCCTCCTTTGACTTCAACATATTTCCTCAATGCGTCACTATCGTATCCTTTGTCGCCTACGAAAATGTTTACTTCCCTCAAATGGTCTACCAGACTTTGAGCCCGAGCTATGTCATTTCTCTGGCCTTCTGATAGTTCAAAATAAATAGGAAGGCCGCCACTATCCACGGCTAAATGAATTTTTGTAGAGTTACCACCTCGGCTCTTTCCAATGCACTCATTATCCACGGTAGCCGCTCCGGTACTATGCTGATGAGCTTTAACAATAGAGCCGTCAGCAAAGACCCAATCGTAATCAGATAGTTTTGCTAACTCATTGAATAACATATTTAATAAACCTTTCTTCGACCACAAATTGAACCGGCGATAAACCGCGCTCCAATCACCAAATTCCGATGGCAAGTCACGCCACGGAATTCCGGTTCTCAGCCGGAATAATATCCCTTCAAACGTCATTCTGTGTTCTGGTTTATTGTAAATGCGGCCTGTGCTCTTCATTACTTGAAGTAGCTTTTTCCACCGCTTATCAGTTAGCATTAGTCTCGGCATGGTATTGAGTTGTTAGTTTATTTTTGGCGAAACAAATTATAACTCTTTACCATGCCGCTCAAAAACTAATCACGAAAGATCAACACGCCCTAGGCGTTTCTCTAGAAGAGGTAACTAGCCTGAAGTGTCACGACACGCGGCGCTAAGTATTGTGCACTGGTGACTCCTACACCGTATGTATCGGTATGAACAGAGGCAACAGAGTCGTCGTCGAATAAGTTACGCACATTCAGCTCTAAATCCCAATTACCATGTGAAGGAATGTAATTCACATTTAAATGGGCGATATCATAGCTTTCTACGACATCACGTTCAGGAGAATTAAACACTCGAGCAAAATAGTCACCTCGGTGTGTATAGCCCAATGATGATCTTAAAGTAGCCCCATTATTAAGTTGATGTGTATAGCTTAATCGGATATTAGCGACTAAATCTGGCGTTTTCGCTAATTCGTTACCCGTTAAGTTAACAGCAGTTGCCTCGCGGGCGGCGTTAATCGCCTCGGTTGGGGCTCCATCTAAGATCAATCCGACTGAAGCATTTTCAGCTTCTGCTCTATCGATTGCATCGCGTCCTTCAATGACCTCTGACTCCATCCAGGTTAAGTTGGTATCTAAACGCCAACCTTTACCGAGGTTTGCCTGAGCCTCAATTTCTAAGCCATAGACTTCTGCTTCAGGCAAGTTTGATGCGCCTGAGTTAAAGCGTTCAATACCACTTGATTCAAATAAATAGTCACTGTAATCATAATAGAAAGCGGCGGTATTTAAACGTAACCGGTTATCAAATAAATCATTTTTGAGACCAAGTTCGTAAGCGATGATTTCTTCCTGATCAAATTTTTCAGGGAAAAAGCGCGTGTCGCTCGAGCTATTTGAGCCTGCTGGTTTTACGCCACTTGCAACAGATGCGTAACCCATAGTGTGCTCTGTAAACTGATAATCCAGGGCAAATTTTCCTGTCACATTATCGGTTTCATCAGATGGTGTACTGGTAATAAGAGAGCGAGTGGGAACACAGTTTAAACTGCAACGCTCATCAGAAAACTCGTTATTAGTATAACGTAAGCCAGTCGTAACACGCAGTGCGTCTGTTAACGCATAACTTACTTGGCCAAAAACTGAATACGATTGAAAATTACGGAAGTCAGAGTTTATGAAATCAATATCCGCATTATTGTCGAACACATTGGGTCCTGCAACAACTTCACTGACTGGGTTGCCATCTCTGCCGCCGTCGTAAAAGTTACGTGTATTTGAGAAAATTTCAGTATCAAGGTAAAAAGCACCAACTAACCATGTTAAGTCAGCCGTTGCATCAGGTGATATCAAGTTGATTTCAGCCGTATAGGACTCATCTTCCTGTCGCAAATTACCGATAAATTCCGGTATAGGAACTTCTCCTAAACTTGTCGGCTCTTCACCATCAGACAAAGGAAATGGTGCTGGATCATTGGCAGTCAAACTGCTTCTATCCATATCCAGGCGACGGCGCATGTCGTAGTTTTGCTGGCTGAATATACCGCGTAACTGAGCCCAGTCCATAGCATAATTCAGATGCAAGCTGGTCATATCCATGTCTAATTTATAGTATTCACGGGTATCGTGGTAAATCACGCGAGGATCATCGCTAATTAAGTCAAAATTGCCTTTCAGCGCAGGGCCATTCGTATCTGAGCTGAATTGCATATGCTGAAGCTGGATATCGAAGTCTTGAGTGGGTTGCCAACGCAATTGTGCTCTAACTGTCGTGTCATTTTTATCATCTAAACGATAATCATGCGTAAGCGCTCTATTTTCTGTGAAGCCGTCATGCTCTCGGTGAGATCCAGAAAACCGTACTGCCAAATTGTCGTCTAACTTCAATGTTGTAGCACCACGAAAGTTCATCGTGTCGTACTGACCCATTGTCGCTGATAATGAGCCATCACCATTTATAAAGTCAGGCTTTTTGGTGTGCACGTTAATGGCTCCGCCTGTCGAACTATTTCCATAAATGGTTCCGTCGGGGCCCCGGGTGACCTCAACACGATCAATATCAACCAAGTCAGCCCAAAGTGCATAATCATTGGCCATGAATACGCCATCAATATGATATGCCACAGCTTGCTTGGTTCCAGCGTTATCAGGTATTTCATTGCCGACGCCTCTAATTGATACAGAGGGGCGATAGCCTTGCACGCTCGATACCACAAGTCCGGGTACTTGATCGCTCAAGTCAAATATATTTGCAACATTCAGTTGATCCAGTGCGCTTCCTTCGACAACAGAGACTGCGTCGGGCACTTCTTGAAGGCTTTGCTCTGACTTTTGCGCTGTCACAATAATGGTTTCAAGCTGATCTGTTTGTTCTTGGGCGTTTACGGTGAAGGAGGTCCCAAGTAACAGGGCGCTTGTTACTGCAAAAGATAACGCGTTTGGTCGAAACACTAACATTAATTATTCTCCCTGAAGCAGGTTGTTTTACGATTTAATGAATTGTAAAGGCGGGCGAGAGAGTAATAACTTAATATGACATTTAACGTATGCTTTTGCGTCATTTTGATGACATATTTAAGTCACAGGCAATGTATTCTTACTGTCATATTAATGCGGTTTAATAGAGCAAAGCTTAATCCCCTTAATTAAAAGGAGTGCACTTTGAAAACGTTGCGCCACCTGTTTATCTTACATTCATTATTTTTTAGTTTGCTACTGGTAAGCACTGATGCTTTCTCCTACGCTAAGGACGTAATTCAGGTAGCGCCACTTGAACTGCATAAGAATAGCCCGTTTGATCGAGCCTACACTCTTGCTCCTATTTCTGATAGAACCGGGAATATTAAAATACAATGGCCCGATAACTGGCCATCAAAGAAACCATCGGAACAGTTAAAACTGCGAGTTCTCCACATTAATGATTTACACAACAAACACATAATAGAAAAAGACGATGGCAGTGCTCGCTTTGTGACTGGCCTTATGGCTGCCCATGTTAACAAGGCTCGTTGTGAGGCAAGTTCAAAAAACGAGCATGTATTATTTTTATCCGCCGGCGATGATCACACCGGTGCCGTATATGATGAATTGCTCGGTTACAATCCAGGATCTTTCAAAAAAAGCTTGGCCTATCACGCTTATTCATCAGCAGGTCTTGATGTCGCAGTATTGGGTAATCACGAGTTTGATCGCGGCACTCAAATCCTAAAGGAAGCCATTAACGCTGATGCCAATTTCCCACTACTGAGTTCAAATCTTGTTGCGTCTAAAAATTTAGATGCTGGCGATTACGCTTCTGCGCTACTTGGAATAATTAATGGGTGGCGAATTGCGATAGTCGGGCAAACATCATCAGAAGACACGAAAAGTAACCTGGCTGACGATCCGCAATTAAAGGTTGCTCCGCAACTGCAAAGCATGAGCCAAGTACTAACCGCAGTTGAAGGTAAAGTTGATGTCATTATCGCACTGACACATATTGGCTATCAACAAAGCGGAAAAGTTGGCGATCAAGACATCGCAGAGCTATTAGCAAAAGCGTCGGTTCCCGCTATTGTCATCGGCGGTCATTCGCACGATATACTGCATAAGTCAGGAATTAATAAAGAGCACATTTACAGCGGAGTTCCGGTATTTCAGGCTGGACAGTGGGGCGATTACATTGGCGATATTCAACTGAACTTGCGACATGACTCAAAAGAAGTCGTAATATCTAACAACACCGTTTTGCATTCTTTAGAGCAAAACAGCTCCTCGCTTATAAGCTTTAGTGAGGATTTTTATAAAACCTCTATTGCTCCTGTCATTAGCGATTTTGACGATGTGTTAAATGAGCCGTTAGGGCGCATCCCTGATGACTCAGCACTAACAAAACATGCGATACTGGTTGACCGTTATACTGCAGAGCTTGCAGTTGCAAACTTTATAACGGATGCTGTTATGCAAACGGTTAATACAGATAATGAAATCGCTGATTTGGCAGCAATCAACGCATCAAGTATTGTTAACGGCTTTGAGCCGGGCGAAATGGCGACTTTTTCTGATTGGTATAATGTTATTCCCTATGCAGACACGCTTCAATTAATTGAGCTTACGCCTAATCAACTTATAGAGCTTATAAAGTCAAACGCTCAACGCCTGGTTATGCCATCAGAGCAAGAGAGTCTCGATTTAACCGGCTTTATTAACCAAGGTTTTTTACACTTTTCTGGTGCGTTACGTTACGAAATAAAATACGGACAAGATAAACGACCTCAGGCAAAAAATATTCAGCTAAATGGAGAGCTTTTAGAACACTATGAAAGTCAAACAATTACCCTTCTGGTTGGAGATTATATTGCTTCTGGAAATTTGGGATGGCGGGGGCAAACCATACAGTTCCCCAATGGTGAGAAAGTAAAAGGCTTTAATATTAAGTCGCTGCCGATAAAACCTACAAGTTACAAGCTTCGCGAAAGCGTTTTAAAATATTTACGTCAACCTCGTCAGAAAATCATTGATATCCGCAAAGATGGGAGAATTAAATTACGTCATTAACTGAGCAGGATTGATTACTTTGATTAACTCATTATTTTTCGGTGCTTACTTAAAGGTTTCCTCGAGGGAGTCTATCTATGGTGAAGCCGGAAAAAGTAATTACCATGAATGGTAATTTGATGATTATTTAGACTCTTTAGTTTATTAGGAGCGTTACTAAGGCGTGTTGATCTTTCCTGATTAGATTTTGTTCCTTCTGGCGGCGTTTTGATCGCGAAACGAGGAATGAAGTTTAATTATTCTAAATAAGCGACGAGTGACAAAGAGCAAAGTGCCGCCAGACGAACCCTTCGGGCAGCACTTGGCTGACATTTCTACGGCGTTATCGCTTGTTCATGTAGAATAACGACACATCACAAGCTCTGCCTTGTATAAATATCAGCCAAGCTGCTGAAAAAGCAGTCAGCAAAGATCAACACGCCCTAAGGCGTGTTGATCTTCCCGACGCTCATTTTCTTCTGATTGTGTCTGGGGTTTGTTGACCTGATCAAATAATGAGGAGGGCACTTCAGAGATAGCATTGCCGTTTTCCATGTCGTCAGAAATAAGATCAAAAAACTGGCTTTCTGCTTGAATATCTTGTCTTGAGTCAGCTAGGCGTGTAACTTTAACCATTGTTTGTACTGTTCCAGAGTCTACTAACTTTAGCCAAGCGCTCAATAAAGCTTATTAACTGTGTGGAATTGATAGCGTTAGCTCAGAAACAACTGGAGTTCGTGAAGTCGTTTTTGAATAATCGATATTAATCCAAACAAAACATTCAAGAGGCTTTAGAATATGCCGATAATTGAATGAACTCATTGATTTAACGCATCAAGCTTTTGCTGCATTTAAGAGGTTTTTAATGATTTTTAGAAAACAAAAACAACGCCGCCAATTAGCAGAGGCTATGTCCAGCAGTGTTTTTGGCGTTATCAATATTGACGAAAACAATTTGATTACGTTTTTTAATGATTCGGCGGAAAAGCTCTGGGGCTATTCAGCGAGCGAAGTCATTGGTAAGAATGTGGCCATACTGATGCATGACGATGTTGCTGCCGGTCATGATGACTTAGTCAATCGCCATCGTAGAACGGACCAGGATCGTATTGTCAACTCCACCCGCGAAGTCCCAATTAAGAAAAAAGATGGTAGCACCGTGTATGCGGAGCTCTCGTTAAGCAAGGTGGTTATCGATGGTAAAAAACACTACACCGCATTTGCGCGCGATGTCGGCGAAGATCGTCAAAACCGAGCGATTTTAAATCAAGCCTTTGAGCAAACGCTGGATGCTGTGGTTATCATCGATGATAAAAACAACGTGATAACCTTTAATAAAGCAGCTGAGGACTTGTGGGGCTATTCCAGAGACAAGGTGCTTGGCAATAACGTTAAAATGTTGGTCCCCCGTAGTGAACAAGATAAACATGATGGCTATGTTAACCGGAATCGGCGCACCGGAGAGAACAGACTTATCGGGCGCGCTGTCGAGATAGAAGTTCCCAGAGCTGATGGCTCAACCATCTGGACCTCAGTAACTATTTCAAAAGTTGACCTGGGTGAGGGTAAATTATTTTATGTCGCGTTTTTCCGTGATATTCACGAAGAGGTGAAGCGTCGTAAAGAGATTGAAATGCTATCACTGGTTGCTAATGAGACGGATAATGCGGTCGTAATAACTGACGACATTGGACGTATAGAATATGTGAACAATGGTTTCACGAAAATGACCGGTTACGAATTACACGAAGTAAAGAACAAAAAACCGGGCGACTTTCTACAGGGTAAAAAAACAGACCCTGACACAGTGGCCCGACTCGGTCAGGCTATCGCGTCAAACGAGGTCGTTTATGAAGAAATCCTTAACTACGACAAACATGGCAACGCATATTGGATCAGTTTATCGATAAGTCCGGTATTTGAGCAGGGTAAAATCTCCCGTTACATCTCAATACAAACAGACATTACGGAAAACAAACTCGCGCGCGATGAATACTATGCAAAAACCGATGCAATGGCATCAGCTCTTGTTACGATTGAGTATTCCGCAGATGGAACGCCTCTGGACTTAAATCAATTATTCAAAGACTCATGCAAAAGCGATGCGGAGGAAGCCGCAAAGAACCTTTGGTCAAAAATCGACGTGGAGATTGTTAAATCAAGTATTGACAATGGATTGGCTCAACAAAAAGTTCAGTTCACAGAGCCGGGCGGCTTAAAGCGGTCAATTGACGGTCGCCTTTGCCGTATTAATGATCGTGATGGCAATATTTCCAAATTAGTCTTTTTTGGCGTTGATATTACTGAACGGCAGATAGCACAGGAAAAAACCAAAGACACCTCAAATCAATTAGTCGAGTCAACACAACGCATCACAAAATTCGTTACTACTATCAATGGGCTGTCTGACCAAACGAACCTGTTGGCTCTGAACGCGGCTATAGAAGCAGCAAGAGCCGGCGATGCCGGACGAGGGTTTAGTGTCGTTGCGGATGAAGTCAGAGCGCTTGCAAACAGTTCATCGAAAGCTGCTTCTGAAATTAATACCGTTATTCAAGACAGCGACGCCTTGATTGATGAGCTTGTCACTGCATTGTCTCGGCTTGATTAAGAAAGCGGCATTAACTTAGTCGCTACTGTATACCGGTAAACACGCGATATAGTGTGTCTTTTAGCTAAAGTATGAACTTGTTAAAAAGTGCTGAAATCTACCTCGGGGAGTGTCTCGAAACCTGGATGTGAAAAAAAGTATCCTTGCATTAAACTGACACCACGAGACTTAAAATAATTAAGCTCCTCAATGGTTTCGATTCCTTCAGCTAATGGTTTAACTTCAAGGCGAATACACATGGTAATAAGTGCATCAACGATAATTTGTTTGACCGGTGAGGTGTCAATATCGCGAATCAGCTCCATATCGAGCTTCATGACATGCGGTTGAAAGCTAGCCAACAGATTAAGACCTGCATGTCCTGCACCAAAGTCATCGAGTGCTGTAATAAAACCTTGCTCAGCATAACTTTTAAAAATTTTGGTGAGGTGGTTTGGTTCATAGACCTGTTCAGATTCAGTGATTTCAAACATCAAGTTTTCAATAGGGAAGTTAGCTTGGTTAGCGGCTAATAATGTGCTGCGAATACAATGTGCAGGTTCATATACTGCGTTCGGTAAAAAATTTATACTCAGCACTGATTGAATTCCTAGCGCTGCTGCAAGCCTGATTGCCGTCACACGGCAGGCCTGATCAAACATATACCGATTTTTATCGTTGACTTGAGACAATATTGACCAGGCAGAGCTTTCATCTTTACCGCGCACAAGCGCCTCATAACCAAATATCGTTTTTTGGTTAACATCTACTATTGGTTGAAACGCAAAAGTAAATTCAAATGGAAGCTCTGTAGAGCACTTTTCGCAACCAATAATAGGCGTCATGTCGTCGGGAAACTGAGTATTCACGGTTTAATCTCGCTGTTGAATAATGTGCTTAAAATGCAAGGCGCAACTGATCTTTGCCAGTTGAAATAATAACCAGCATGAAGATAAGGTTTCATGGATTTCGTCGAAAAAACGAAAACCAACACCTACATTCTAATACAAATTCTAACAGATAAAGCATGGAATGTCTTATTCAGGATCATGTATCTTAGCCGACGGTAGGACAACAAACCAATGCCCTAAAAACGACACGGCAGAATACGCAATGGGAGTAATAAGCAAAGCTTAGCTCATACATCTTTATGTTCCACTTGACCGCCGGTGGGGTTCTACCCAGATTTTACGGACACATCCATAAAGAGGCATAATGTGCCCATAAGGAGTGTTCATGACCAAACGAAGAAAATACAGTACAGAATTTAAACGTGAAGCGGTAGAGCAGACACGTCAGCCCGGCGTTAGCTGTCGGCAGATTGCACTGGAAATTGGTGTTAATCCGAATATGCTCTCCCGTTGGAAGCGTGAATTAGAAGAAGCGCCCGGTAATGCTCACAAGGGCTCAGGAACGCCGCGTGATGAAGAAGTTGCCCGACTTAAGCGCGAATTGGCCCGGATAAAAAAGGAGCGTGATTTTTTGCGCGAAGCGGCAACGTTCTTCGCAAAAGAGTCGTCCTGAGATATCAGGCGATCGAACGTTGTCGCGAACTGTTTCCGATACGCTTAATGTGCCGTTGTATGAAGGTCTCAGCCAGCGGCTATTATGACTGGGTGAATCGCCAACCCTCGCGTCGTGCCGTTGATAATGAACGATTGCTGACGCGTATTAAAGAGATCCATGAAGATAGTGGCTGTATCACTGGTGCGCCACGCATGCATGAAGACCTCAGAGAAGAAAAAGAAACGGCGAGCCTGAATCGCGTAGCGCGATTGATGGCACTGCATGGGCTTCAAGGCTGGCCGCGTAAAAAAGGGCGTGGCCGCAAGGCACCGTCGCAGCGTCCGGATGGTATTAAAAACCACCTGGGTCGAGACTTCAAAGCCTTTGAGCCCAATACCAAGTGGGTGACTGACATAACAGAAATCAAGACTGACGAGGGGAAGCTTTTCCTGTGCGTTGTCCTGGATCTGTTCAACAATGTCGTTGTGGGCTGGTCAATGCATCACCGGCAGGATAGAAAGATGGTGCTGCGAGCAGTGGAGATGGCCGTCTGGCAACGCCCTGAGTCGACACAGGCAATATTGCACTCAGATCGCGGAACGCAATTTACCAGCGGTGATTATCAACGCTACTTAAAGAGCAATGACCTGCTGGGAAGCATGAGTGCTGTGGGTCATTGTGCCGATAATGCGGCTTGTGAAGGCTTTTTCGGTATGCTCAAACGAGAGCGCGTGAATCACCGCAAATACCGAACCAGAGATGAGGCCCGTGCCGACATATTTTTTTATATCGAGCGGTTTCATAATCCGAGAATGCGACGTAGAGTAGCGAATCAAGACAGGAAGTTTACAAACGTTTTAAACCGTCCGTAATAACGGGGTAGAACCCGTGGAGCAACTACTACTTAGGGCCTCTTCGGTTACTCCAACGTCTCTGGCTTTGCTAAACACTTTTTACAGCTTCCGGGTTATCCCCTTCATCCGTTTCTTCGCTCCCAGTCTCTAAGGGCTCACCATCTTCATCTTGAAGTTGATAATCAAACGCTGCTTGAAGACCGGTTTCTTCTTCAGGCATCTCAATATCATGTTCGATATGGCGTGGGTAAAGCGGCGATAAGAGGGTAATTAAAATCCCTGTCGCTGCGAAAATGGAGAAGCTGTCGGCATAGCCAAATTCACTGACCAGGAAGCCTATAACAGGCGAGCCTACGGCTTGTCCCAAGGCACAAGCGATAAAAGGTAAGACTGGCCCGATGGATAAACGTCCTGACAATAAGCGAATGCCTGTCATTAAGTAAAGCCCGGTTGAGCTCATGTAGGCCAAGCCAAAGACCAAAGCGGAAAAAACCGCGAGATAAATTTGACTCGGGCTGGCGGCTAACAAGGTCAGGCTGGTAGCCAACATCATTAGCATCAGTGCGTGGGTGATGGCCGGGTTATTGCGATCGGCTAAATCACTGATAATGGCACCACCCAGGCCTGCAATGCCCACGGCTAACCACAACCAACCACTTTGTCCAGAAGATAATGAACCTAAATTGGTGACTAAGTCAGGCCCGAACGTCCAGTAAGCTGAGGCAATAAAGCCCATAGCAAAAGCAAACAAGGACAGTTTCAGCAGCCGCAACCATTGCTGACCAGTAATTTTGGGAGGAGGCGCTGCATTTGAGGGGGTGATCCTGGAAACCGACGGGATTAAATACCAGGCGAGCATAACGCCAATGATGGCCAAAAACGTGAATGATAAATAGGCATGACGCCATGCTCCAACCAAAAATAATACCGCTGGAACAGAAAGGGCAACACCAATGCTGGTACCGGCATTCATTACTGAGCTGACGCGGCCGTGGATGGAACGGTCTACCAAAGCTTGCATGGCAGACGTTAAAGCCGGCATCATTAAGCCAGTGCAGATACCGCAGGCCAGCACACCTAGGCTGAGGCTAATGGGCCCTGTCGCCTGACTCATCAGAGCTAAACCGAAAACACCAAATAAAGCCGACAACACTGTGGTGTTACGGGCACCAAAGTATTTTGTAATTAAAGGAGCAACGAGACTGACATAGAGGATCCCATCGCTTATCATAAGTCCCCAATGAATGCGGATAACTGAGGTGCGCGCCGACTGGACTTAATGATTCGCTCTGTATATGGTTGACCAACATCAGAAATATCCAAACTGACGTTATAAGGGGTTGCAGATAAGGCCACGCCTATCCTTTTTAAATTATCGTTATGAAAAGCAACATTCTGATATCATCTATTACTGTGTGTTGCTTTACTTTTACACGAAGCAGGTATTTAAGCGAGTCGCAGAAGAAGCCAATTAAGGCTTTTTCTTCCATTGTCCATCGAGTTTAACGTAATGACCCGTTTGAGTGCGTTCAATGGCACGCTTCCCGGCTAGCAATTCAACATCAGCCACCGCAATATCATTTGCTTCAGCAATACGAACGTATTCTTTACGTCGCGCTTCGTTAATTCTCTCTGCAATTTTCTTCGCCTGGAGAGGTGGCTTTATCGCGCCTAAATAACCATTAGGTTGTTCACCGACCCAACCTTTGTCTTTTGCCTCTGAAAGCTTGTCCATGGCTTGCTGCAAGGTCAGTTCTTGTGCGTAGCTTACCGTTGGTGTTGTCATGCCTGCTATCGAGAGCAGAGCAACAAAAGCACTTATTGTCAGTTTTTTCATGTCACAATCCTTTGAAATTAAAATAAACCGCTAGATTCAGAAATTACGTCATCGAGCGCCTTGTCCACTTTGACGTAAATTTCATGTTTAATTTTAACGTTTAAATTGATAGTAATGGGTTCTTTAGGTGCAGCGAGCTGAACCGTCGGAGTACACCCGCAAAGGGCTAAAGGTACGCCTATGAGTAAAAACAAATGCTTCATATCATCCCCTGACTAATTAATTTTCTGCTGTACCCGTTTGCGGATAACGTCGTTCAAACTGTTGCTAAGCGTCAGTCCTTTTATCAGCGCAGGTAAGTATTCCTCTAAATTTACGTTAAGTTCAACCGGGCGTCCATTTTCAACTTCAGGATTAGACCCTTTTAACTGTATTGCTAAGGTTAATTTACCCTTTTGATTATAGTCGATAACCGTGGACAGTTGTTGGTAATAAAAATTGTTTAAAACGCCTGCCAGAGTCTTTAAACTGGGATTACTGCCTGCGGCTGACATTAACGCCGATGAATTTACCTGTAAATGACCGCCGGGAGCGAGCGCGGTTACATAGCCACGTTCAATGGTTAACTGCTTTGGGTCCCAGTGAGCGGGGATGGTTCCTGAAACTTCTCCGTCTATCGAAATTTTGTGGCTTGGATATTGACGCATAAGCTCGCCGAGCGAAATGTTTTCGAACACAACGGGTAGTGCGAAACTGTTGGCTAATGAATAACTTTGATTGGGAATGGTGATGTTACCACCCAGGCCTTTTACGGTATGGCGGGTTAAAGTCAGTGTGGACTGCAGCGGGTTTTGAAAGGGCAGTTGCCCCCCAAATTCAGCAGTAACAGGTCCTAATGTAAACCCTTGTTGAACACTGCCCATGTAAAGTTGCGCGTTATTAATGTTAAGCCGTTTATTATTGGCGTTGAATTCAAACTCCAGGTTGCTGTCAATCACTGACAAGGTATCTGCCACCCAATCACTTTTCTGAATTTTCACTAAACCGTTATTAAGTTGCCAAAGGCCGCCATTCCAAAAGAAACTCACGTTTGTCTGACCGCTAATTGTCGCCGTATTGATAACAAGTTGAGGTGCGAGTCGTTGCAGTAACTTGTTCCGTTCTGGAGTTTGTTGCCAGTCAAACTTATTAACCTTAACCTTTGCTTTTTATCCGACTGGCGTTAATTTGGGTGTGGTGTTGAACACTAATATGATCACCAAGTAACAACATTCCATCACCAACAAGCTCCTGTTGTTGATAACGAAACTGACTGTTGAAAGCGGCTTTAATACGGGGCAACGGCTCGTAATTAATAGAATTGGTATGAATGTTAAGACCAAATTCCGCAAATACATTGTGAGGTTCTGAGTAGGGATAATTCACATTGAAGGAATCTATGACTGCAGTAGCAGTGTTGTTTAAAAGATTAAGCTCAATATGTGCGGGTGTAATACTTTGCAGCTCTGCAGAACTGGCTGAAAATTTGCCGGAAAACCGTGAAGAAATGCTGATATTTTCGTTTTTACTGCCTTTTGCAGCAATGTCCAAACGAATAGGCCAGTAAATGTCATTCACTGCCTGTTGAGCATTTAGCAATGACAGTTCCGGTTGCTCAGTACTGTTCAATTGCCAGGACAAAGAGGTTAATTGTACCGGGAGCTCTGACTCTGTTAATGATATTAAGTTTTTAGTATCACCTTCTAACTCCAGTCGGTAAGAGTTAATAATGCCATTGTTCAAATCCAGCTTAAGTTGGCCTTTAGCCATTGTGGAACTGTCGTCAATCTCTATTTCTGCGTTTTTCTCTACCGATAGTAAAAGTTGGCCGGATATCGCTGACGAAATACTTTCAAAGCTGACTGAGTTGATGTTGGTCGATAAGTTTCCTCGCCACTGTGCTTTAACCGGAAGCGGCTTTGTGCTTACGTTATCAGCAAAGTGCTGTGCCGGGAGTAAGTAGCTGGCATCGGCTTTGAGTTGCCCTGAACGATAATTATAATTCGCATCCAGAACGTTGCTGTCGTAATGAGCTTTGAGTTTGATGGCAGCGTCGTCCCGTATAATTTCCAGATTCGCGGTAATAGGTTGGTGACTGTTAATTTTTAACGACAGTTGTTTTTGGTTTAGCAGTTTAATCGTTGCTGAAACTTTGTCGGGTAATAACGTACCCTTAAGCTGTAACGATTTAATATCAATCCGTTCGGGCAGTAGGGGGGAAATTTCAAATGAGAAGATCTTTGTAAGGTTTAGATTGGTCGCAGGTTCTTTCCCTGGGCGCGCAGGTAAGGAGTCTATTGTTACTTCCAGTCGTTTTACAATAATGTGACTGATTGTTACGCGTTCAAATGCAATACTCCAGTCAGTAACTCCGAAAGACTTAAGCTGCTGGTTTAAATAGGAGTAGCCGGCCCAGCCTAAAGCAAACGCAACAAGTAATAGGGTAAGCAGCGCAGAGCTGCTTACTGTTAGTAAGCGCCATCGTTTCATTCAGCTATCAGTCCCTTTTATTTTCTCTGTTGCGCAGGCCAACAAGGCTCGTAAAACTCTAACTCCGGCGAACGCTGCCAATTGATGTAAAGCGAGAGAGTACGATATTTTTAATTATATGAAACAGTTAACTACTGCAAGTTAGTCAGCCTGACGTATGGTTAAATTAACCCGGCAGCGTCCGGTCGTAGGGTGAACACCCTCTTTAAGCTGCTGCACACCATGATACCTGAGCCTGTCTTTACCTCCCCAAACAAGAGCGTCAGCGTGTTGCAAAGTTATTTTCTGGTATTTATCAGAGCGCTTAAAGCCCCCCCAGAGAAAATCAACCGGCAGTCCAAATGAGAAGGAAACGATAGGTTTTGTAAAATCAGATTCATCTTTATCCTGATGCAACCCCATTTTAGCGCCCGGCAGATAGACGTTTATAAGACAAGAGTCGGGCTGAAAACTTTCAAATCCAGCAAGTCGGGCAACTTCAACCGCTTTTACTGAAAGGTTAGCCGGCATTTGTGGCCATGGCTTGCTGGTAACCGGATCAATTTCCTGGTATCGGTATCCCTGTTTATCGGTTAACCATCCGTAATGCCCGCAGTTGCTGCTTTTAACTGACATCTTATGCCCCGATGGCGTATAGAGATGACGTAGTGGCGATACCTTTAAAACCTCACGAACGTTGCTCAGTATTGTTTCATCAGTGTTACCGAGGAATTGATGAAATAATATGGCCTGTTCTCCAATTGCTGTATGCATTGGTTCGGCAAAGTCGTTGGCGAACAGATCAAAAGAAGACATTATCAGAGTTTCGTTAGTAATAACGTCATTAGCAAGCGATCTTCACTGGGACCTAAGTAATCGGTCAGCATTTTAGTTGGTTTAAAGCCAAAGTTTTCGTAAAGCGCAATGGCTGATTTGTTATCTGGAGATACACTGAGTTCCAGCTGCTGATAGCTTAGTGAACGTGCAACTACGATGGATTGTTGCAGTAGCTGCTTGCCTAAACCTCTGCCTTGAAATAACTTGCCAATTAACAGCGACATAAGAGATAAAGATGAGCCGGAAATGGGAACCATAAGGCTATATCCGGCAGTCCTTTCATCATCTTTTATGGTTAAAAAGGTTGCTGGCCATTGCTGCAGAGCTTGATAGAAAAAAAGAACCGGATACGCTTGCTTCCCATAAAACTGCTTTTCCAGAAACGCAACTCTGGCAATGTCAGCAGAAACGGTATGGGCTATGGAAAACTTATTCTGGTCGTCATTTTCTGCTGCCAGAGAACCGACGCATAAACGGCAATCCTGTTCTGCAGGCTGAGAAGCTTCAACATAACGCAATTTATGTGAGGGTTTTTCACGGTTACTCGATACTTGATAAACTCGGTTTCGTTGTTGCTTTTCTTCAGTCATGGCGCTTAATCCGGCGTTTACCGCTAATCATAGGACGAATGAGCTCTATTTTACCAACATACGCAGTAATAACGACTGCAAAGATGTGAATAATCACAAGAGAAAAAATAATATCAGCTGAAATGGAATGAACCGAGGTTAATAAGCTATCTCCGTATAGGGCGTCTATTTCCTCGCGGAGAAAGCCGGTAATGGCCTGTAATAAAAATAGAGCTAATATAAGAAACACCATTAGCCCACCAAGAGAATTGTGTCCCTGGTCTTGTCTTACTTTTCTTTGGCGAAGTTCTGAAAAATGCTCTTTAATGCCGGAAACAGAAGGGAGAAAGCTATTGAATCGCGCATTATCTGGACCAACAAAGCCCCATATAATTCGCATTAAAACTAAGATTGCAGCACTGTAACCAATAGCTTGATGAATACTGCTTCCGGGCTCCAGCCAAAAATAGTTAAAACAAAAGCACAGTACCAATAACCAATGAAAAACTCTTACAAACTTATCCCAAATGATCATCGGTACTGCCCTTTGTATTCGCCTATTCGTTTTCTTGCTTAACGATACTGCCATCGACAGGGTTAAAATAGATTTCAACTTTTTGCTTGTTTTGATTAAAGCCGTAAATTTCGTAACAGTTGCCATCGGTTACTTTAAACTCGTTTATCTCGTAACCTTGTTCTGTAAGAGACTGTTGAAACTGCTCTTGATCCAACCAGTTTTCCTGAGGCTCCATTGTGCACTGTGTCATTCCTGACTCAGGGCTGCCACAGGCTGTGACGAAAAAAGCACTTGCAGCAATTGCCGATAATTTAAGGAATTGGCTTTTCATTTAACCTCCAGTTTAAGTGAAATTCAGAACTTAATATAGCAACTTCAGCTAAATAACGCTAATGAATTAACTTATTCAAATGGCAAAACCCAACTCATCAGCTAACTGATTGCGCGTTTTTTAGTCTTTATTCAAGAAACAATCATTTGTAACCATTTTATAAAGGCGACTAAGGCTACTGGTTGTCTCTGCCGTTTACGATAATAGAGACTCAATGGATACTGACAGGGCAGTGCAGAGTCGTTATAAGCCCGAAGGTTTGAAAGCCCCGGAGTGATAAGGCTGCTGTCTAGTAACGCAACGGCCTGTTCCGCTGAGGATAAATCCAGTGACATTTGCACATCGTTACAATGAATTAAACGTGTCGACTTCAATTCCTGACTGTAAGTTTTTAACATTGCTTGATGATCGGGGTTTTCGGGGTTAACCAGCCAGGGCCGTTGAAAAGGGGAGTCGTTAACCTGAATAGCTGAAACCGGAACCATCTGATTTTTCTTTAAGACAAGAGATTGAATGTGTTTGTCCGTTATTTTTCCGTAGCCAATCGCTAAATCCCAGCTTTGATGCTGTATTGCTGACGTCATTTCGGCGGCACTTTCATTCATAAAATACTCGTTACAACGGCTAAAGCTCAGCTGAATGTGAGGGTACAGAGAGTGAAAGTCGGTAAGCTTAGCTGCCAGCCAAAAACGCAACCGCTCGGAACTGATTGCGACAGTAAGCTGCGTTGTTGTATTGTCACTAAGGTTTCTGGTGCGCTCAATGGTACGCTCAAGCTGTTCAAATATTTGTTCAATTTGAGGAGCAAGCTCAAGACCAACCGGAGTGAGTGAGTGAACGCGGTTATCGCGCTGAAATAAACGAACTTCAAGTTGCTCTTCCAGAGTTTGTATTTGCCGGGTTACCGCAGACTGAGTGACACCAAGCTCCTGCGAAGCTTGTTTAAATGAGCCACTACGAGCTGCGACATCAAACACTCTTAGTGCATTCAGAGAAGGTAATTTGGGGTTTTTCATGTTGATTAATAGTAATCTGTAATTGACAAAAAGTAATTTTGATTCTGTCAGTTAAAGTGTAACTACGCAATAAGGAGTTTGTGTTGTCGTACTGGAGTGAGTTTTTAACCATTGCCCTGATTCATTTGTTTGCAGTTGCAAGCCCAGGGCCGGATTTTGCGGTTGTGTCGCGTTATAGTCTGAGCTTTGGACGTAAAGCAGGTTACTGGGTAAGTCTGGGCGTAGCTGCCGGAGTTATTGTTCACGTGACTTATTCACTTGTTGGCGTAGCGCTAATCATTCACCAAACCGACTGGCTGTATCAAACGTTGCTTTGTGCCGGAGCGCTTTATTTGGGTTTTATCGGAATTCAGGCTATTAAAGCGAAACCAAGAAAGAATATGTCAGACAGTGAGCTTACTGCCACTCAGCCTCGTAAGCGTAAGGCTTTCATTGTTGGCTTTATTACCAACGGGTTGAACGTAAAGGCAACTATTTTCTTTTTAACCTTGTTTACCACCATTATTGCGCCTCAAACGCCGTTTGCTATTCAATTTGGTTATGGTGTGTACCTTATTGTCGCGACCGGTCTTTGGTTTTTGTTTTTAACCTGGTTACTGACTCAACCCCGAATCTTTAAAACACTCTGGCATTACAGTCATTGGGTCGATCGCACTATGGGAGTTGCATTAATTTTACTTTCATTGAAATTATTATGGGAGTGGGCCAACCTGATTGAGCTTATCGGATAAGGTGTTTCAGGTTATACTGGTGGTAGTTATTAAAGAACAGATGAGAAAAGCTCACTATGCAGTTATTTGTGAATGATTTAACCGTTATCGATTGCTCGTATCTATGCCCTGAAAGAGGAATAGTCGGTGAAAGCTGGATTGTTGATATTGTGCTTGATGGTGCGCTGAATGAGCAGTCGATGGTGCTGGATTTCGGACGGGTAAAAAAGCAAATTAAAGCTATTATTGATAATTCGGTTGATCATAAGCTGGTTGTGCCGGCCGAGCACTCGTACACAAAAGTGACGCATAACTCAGACGACAGTGCTAATTGGGTTGATTTTTTACGTCCTGATAATCGATCAATTCATTTGTTTTGTCCTGCTGATGCTTTTGCTTTTATTGATGCTAATGTGGTTTCAGTCGAAACCGTAACGGACTACCTCAAAGCGGTTATAAAACGAGAACTTCCCGGTAATGTTGAAGGTCTGCGTTTAATGTTGCGGCCAGAGAGTATCGATGGTTTTTATTATCATTACACTCATGGGCTTAAGAAGCATGACGGAAATTGCCAACGCATTGCTCACGGACACCGTTCAAAATTACAGCTTAAGCTGGATAATATTCGCCAGCCGGTATTGGAAAAAGAATGGTCCGATAAGTGGGAAGATATCTACTTAGGTACAACGGAAGATATCCATTCTCACACTGAACTGACATTGTCCGGCGCGGCGAAGTCCGCAACCACTGAGTCCACTCATACTTGTTACAGCTATACCGCCGATCAAGGGCTGTTTGAACTCGTGGTTCCCCATACAGAGAACTTTGTTATCGATACGGACTCAACCGTCGAGTGTATTGCTGATTATCTGGCTACAGTCACTAAATTAGAAAACCCTGATAAGAAAGTGGAAGTTCGCGCCTTTGAAGGGGTTGGCAAAGGAGCTATAGCCTATGCGTAAAATAGCCTGTGCTGCGGTATTATTGCTGAGTTGGACAAGTACGGTATTGGCGGATGAAGTGCTGCCTTTGGAAATAAAAGGCCCGTTAACTCAGGGAGCATTGATTCTGGCAAAGACTGAACTGGGTGTCAGTGCAACTTTAAATGGGGAAGAACTTCAGGTTACTGAGCAAGGTTACATTGTTTTTGGTTTTCCCAGGAAAGCTCCTTTAGAAAACACCTTAGTCATTAAAAAAGGCGAGCAGACAATAACAAGAGAGCTCATCCTGAAGCCTCGGGAATATAAGATCGACCGCGTCGATGGCGTGCCACAAAAAACCGTAACACCCGATCCTGAGCAAGTGAAACGTGCGAAAAAAGAAGCGGGGAAAGTTTGGTTAGCCAGGCAAAAAGAAACCACGCGAACTGATTTTTTAACACCAGTAACTAAGCCTGCTGAGGGCCGTATTAGCGGTGTCTATGGTAGTCAGCGGATTTTCAATGGTGAACCGCGTAACCCGCATTACGGTGAAGATATTGCCGGACCAACCGGAACTCCGGTTCATGCACCATGGTCGGGTGACGTTGTTCTGGCCGAGCCTGACTTGTTTTATTCAGGCGGCACCATAATCATCGAGCACGGCTATAAAGTAACGACAACCTATTTGCACTTAAGTGAGTTGCACGTTGAGGTTGGCGACAAAGTAGAGCAGGGTGACTCGATAGGTGCCATTGGTGCGACAGGTCGTGCGACGGGTCCTCACCTTGACTGGCGGGTTAACTGGGGAAATGAACGACTGGATCCAGCGTTACTTCCCCAGCTTTATCAGGACTAACCGGAAGGGGTTAACCAACCTTTCAGTTTATCGGGCTCCTCCACGCTTAAAAGGTAGTTGCTTTTAGCGGGTTCCAGCCAGGTAAGCTCCAGTGTCATGAGTTCATCACGACGAAAGGCATGAACCACTACCGTTTCGCCGGGAAGGTAACGCTCCAGAATCGATTTAACGGACTGATCGGTTATCTGTAAATGGTCAATGGCAATAATCCGGTCGCCAGCCGATAAACCGGCTTGATAGGCGCTTTCATCATGATAGACGTTAATAAGCTCAAGGCCTTGCGGTGAAGCTTTATATTTGGCTCCGAAATTAACTTTAGCAGGCTGTTCCGAGGCTTTCCCGCCGGTACTGTTGTCATCGCCGGGCACCTGCTTTTCAACGGTTACCCCAAAGTTCTCTAATAACTCGACCAGTGGCAGTGAAACTTTGTCGTATAACGCGTCTTTTAGAAAATCTGAAACATCAATGCCGGGGTAATGATTTAGCCAACTCAGGACAGTATCATCCGCTGTACCAACGGCGGTTTTACCGAACTCATGCCAAAGTTCCTTCATGACTCTTGCCAAAGTTAATTTATGCCCGGACTGAAGACGCAACATTAAATCCAGACTCAGTGCAATGAGCGCACCTTTAGCATAGTAACTGACAATACTGTTCGCGGCGTTTTCGTTTTGCTGGTAGAACTTAGTCCATGTCAGAAAACTTGATTCTGTCACGCTCTGTTGAAATTGCCCCGTACCGCGCTCAACGCGGGCTATGGTATTGCCTAGTAATTTTAAATAACGCTCGTGACTGATAATACCGCTTGCATGCAGCAGGTAGTCATCAAAGTAAGATGTCATCCCCTCATAGAACCAAAGTTGTTCAGTATAAGACTCTTGTTCTAGTTGATAAGGAATAAAAGTCCGGGGTTTTAAGGTTTTTATATTCCAGCTGTGAAAGTACTCATGACAGCAGAGACTGAGGAAGTTTTGATAGTCATCGTTCATGTCATATTGATGCGCGCTGATTAAATCTTTGCGGCTACACAACAGCGCTGTGGAGTTTCTGTGTTCCAGTCCGCCAAAACCGTCACCGACGACCATTGTTAAAAAGGTGTACGACTGAAAAGGCGCTTCCTCAAACAAGCTTAACTGAGTTTCACAAATACGGGCGAGATCGGCGGTTATGCGCGCGATATCTGCAAAATGCCGTCCACTCAACACCAGAGAATGCTTGATGCCATGAGCAATAAATTCTTCAACGGTTAGGTCACCCATTAAGAAAGGGTAATCAATCAGTGCATCGTAGTTGTCTGCCTGGAAGGTTCCCCATGAGTGAGATTTTCCGGTTTTTCTCGGCATGCCGGTTGCTACTTGCCACTCCGGTGCCTGGGGTGGTGCATGCAGGTGAAGTTCGCAGGGCACTTCGGTCTGGTCTTCGACAGCCAGACACAAGCTGGTGTTATTAAAAAAGCCTTGAAATTGATCAAGGTAGGCTGAGCGAACCGATAAATCCCAGGCATAAACCTGATAATGGACAGTAACCGGGTGTCTTGAAGATTCGAGTTGCCATCGGTTTTTTGCTATTTGCTTAACCGTTAACGGACGTCCATTGCTTTCGGCGTGTAAGCCGATAATGTGTTTACTGAAATCCCGTATTAAATAACTGCCGGGGATCCAGTTTGGCAACCATAATTCTTGCTTATCCATGGGTTGCTCAATGGTAAGAGAGACATTAAATAAATGCCCATTTAAATGGGTGGGTGTTATATCGTAAGCGACCAAGGAACTCTCCTTTGCTTGACACAGCCTGACAACTAGCGATCATAGTAACATATCGTTTCATTTCAAAGAGACCCTTATGTCCAGTAAAATTTCAGAGCTCGTTACCGGTCAAAAAATAGAAGTTCAACTGGCTAGCTCCAATGTCCCGGCTCGGTTTTATTCTGAGTTTATCGGCGCGGTAAAAGACCGTTGGGTTATTGTGAATATGCCCGATGCTAAAAAATACAATAGTGCGCGAGAGCTTTTAGACGAAAAAACGCCGGTTATTGTTCGTTTTGTACTGGAGAATGAAAGCGGCGAGATTTGTGCGTTTCGCAGTGAGGTCAATTATGTCATTTCCCATCCCACAAAAATGCTTTTTATTTTATGGCCAAGCAAGGTAGAGCATCGGGTCATCAGGAAAGGGCGTCGCTTCGACGCATTTTTACCAACGTCAGTTTCGGGTCAGTCGGTAAAAGGTGAAGAGAAAACGTTTAAAGGCCATGTATTGGATGTTTCGGAAAGTGGCTGTCGTCTAAAGCATGAAAAGTTAGACGAAGAAGTGGACGAACTTTGGGAAAATGGCAGCAAAATCACGCTTAATATAGAGCAGAGAAACAATGGTGAATTAACCCTTAAGGCTATGGTTCGGCAAATAAAAGAGGTGGATGACCAGATTGAGCTCGGCGTTCAGTTTATGGGAAATCAAAAAGAACAGGTGAAGTCGCTATTTTCAGGCAGCTTAGTCGATATTGAAGAGTTATCTCGACTCGAGTCGCCGAGATAAAAATGAAAAAACCAATTAAAACGCAATGGCAATTGTTAATGGATAATCGCAACCGATTTTTCTGGTTGCTACAGGCCGGTGGTTGGGTTGGGTATGCATTAGTGAATTATATAGGTTCGTTGATGCATGAAATGCGCGATATCTACACGCTTATTATTATCCTGGGAGCCTATGCCGGTTTTTTAATTACCATTCCCCTTCGGTACCTGTATCGCAGGATATGGGAAATACCACCTCCGCTTATGGTATTAATTGCAATTGTCGCTTCCTACGTTAGCGCGGTGGCCTGGGCTGTCGTCGATAATGCGACGTACTGGGAGATTTATAAGTTTGGTTTTCGCCCTGACAGTCTGTTTTTCTATTTAAAAAATAGTCTGGCTAAATTCTATATCATTCTCAGTTGGAGCGGATTATATTTTGGCATTAAGTACTACCAGATGCTGCAAGAGGAGAAGCAAAAGGCATTATTAGCCTCTTCTATGGCTCATCAGGCTCAGTTGAAAATGTTGAGATACCAGCTTAATCCGCATTTTTTATTTAATACACTCAATGCAATATCCACTCTTATCTTATTGAAAGATAACGAAAAAGCTAATTTGATGGTGAATAAGCTGAGCCACTTTTTACGTTTCTCATTGGATAACGAGCCGATAAAAAAAGTGACTCTTGAGAAAGAGGTAGATACGCTGCTTTTGTATTTGGACATAGAAAAAGTGCGTTTTGACGAACAACTTGAAATTGATATTCAGTTGTCAGATGAAACAAAAAAAGCCTTAGTACCCAGCCTTATTTGCCAACCGCTAATTGAAAATTCGATAAAGTACGCAATTTCGAATGTTGAAGGTATTGGCAAAATAAAAGTCCGCTCCTGGTCAGAAATGAGTAATCTGGTATTAGAGGTTTGTGATAATGGTCCCAAAATACAAACTGATCCTGAAAAGCTCTTTCGCAAAGACGGTGTTGGACTTAATAACACTCGGCAAAGACTTAAATCTTTATACGGTAAACAGTATCGGTTTGAGATGTTAAAAGGCGAAGAAAGTGGTTTGTGTATTCGCCTTACTCTGCCGCTGGAAATGTTGGAGAATCAGCAATGAATCGATTGAAAACCCTGGTTGTTGATGATGAGTCACTTGCCAGAAAAGGTTTGGCTATCCGCCTGCAGGTATTCGACGAACTGCAGCTGATGGCTGAGTGTAAAAGTAGTCGGGAGGCAGTCGAGGTCATTATAGAGCAAAAACCTGATTTAATTTTTCTTGATATACAAATGCCAGGCTTAAATGGCTTTGAAGTGTTAAAAGCGGTTCAGGAGCAAAAGCAAAAGTTGCCGATCGTGGTTTTTGTTACAGCTTATGATACCTATGCAATAAAAGCATTTGAGGTGAGAGCACTCGATTACCTATTAAAACCCGTTGATGATGCGCGTTTAGCTGAATGTGTAAAGCGTGTGATCAACGAACACCAAAACATTAGCGATGAACAACAAAGTAAACTTATCAGCCTCGTAGCTGGAGTAACCGGACAGAATGCCAATACATTACTTGAGAAACTGGCCGCCGGAGAAAATATAACAGCAGATGAATACCCCGATTATATAGCGATAAAAGACAGTGGCGAGATAACTCGTGTCGCTGTCAATGATATTAAGTGGGTTGATGCCGCCGGAGATTATATGTGTATTCATGCTGGCGACGAGACTCATATTTTGCGCAGGACCATGAAAGAACTTGAGCAAGACCTTAACCCCAAGCTCTTTCAGCGTGTGCATCGTTCCGCCATCGTCAATATCAAGCAAGTTGAAAAGCTTTGTAATCAACAAAATGGCGAGTACCATTTAGAATTAAAAAATGGTCAAAAACTGAAAGTAAGCCGTAGTTATAAAGATCGTATTAAACAACTGATTCTGAGCTGAGCATGTATCGATTGATAGGTGTATTTACCGCTTTTGTTTTTATTGCAGGTTGCACAGCCAACATAGGCTATCAATTTGCCGATACTCTGGTGGAATGGAAAGTCAATGACTATGTCGACTTAAACGACAAGCAAGAAGAGTTACTGTCGGAAAAAGTGGATAGAATGCACTTATGGCACGCACAAACACAGCTTCCTCTGTATAGGGAAGAGTTAAAAAGCTTGCGGGACAAAGTCGAAAAAAAATCATTAACACACGAAGACATTTCAGCTTTTGAAGATAGTCTTTGGACGTTTTGGAATAATGTTTTAATACAAGTTGAAGCTGAAGCCGATTTACTGGCTACATTAACCCTGGAACAACGTGAACAGCTTATTAACCGTTTAGAAGAAGCTCAACAACAGCGTTATCAGCGGTTGCATAAAGATAAAAAACAAAATCCTATTTTACGCCAGCTTGACCGTATTACTGACGTTGAGGAAGATTTAGAAGATATTCTGGGGGACTTAACGCCAGAACAAGATAAATTACTGCGAAGCTGGGTAAAAGATTCCCCCGAACTGCGTGAACAATGGTTAAGTTATCGAGATAGCTGGCTGACCGAATTTGAAAAGGCACTGCTGAGCCAGCCCGTTGATAAAAAGCGGCTATCTTCTTTAATTCTTGATCCGAAACAACTTAGAATTGATGAGTTTCAGCAACAAGCCCAGCAAAGTAGTGAGTTGCGAAAAAAATTCCTGTGGGGCATGTATCAAAGCCTGAATCAAGAACAGCGGAAGAAGGTCATAAAAAAGGCCGATGAATACATCGACCTTCTGGACTCATTAATTAGTGACTTTAGCCGTTAATGAACTTCGATAATTTTACAGGTGTTGCTTGAACCAACCGTTTCCATGACATCACCGTGAGTTAAGATCACTAAATCTCCCGTTTTAATATGTCCGTTATTTTTAACCACCTTGATGGCCTCTGTTATTGGATTGTCAATACGGGTCGAATCAAAATCAATGGGGTAAACACCTCGGTAAAGTGCTGATTTATCACGGCTTTGTGGATGGCGCGACAACGAGAATATGGGCAGGTGAGAGGTGATTCTGGACATCAATTTGGCCGTAAAGCCAGATTCTGTTAGAGCGATGATGGCCGTGACTCCATTAAGGTGGGTCGCAGCGTACATGGCTGACATGGCAGTAGCTTCTGTAATGCTGGAGAACATCTCTTCAAGATCTTGATGATGCAACTGAGCTGATGGATGAGTTTCAGCACCCAGACAGATATCAGCCATGGCTTTTACCGTTGCTACAGGGTGGTTGCCTGCGGCTGTTTCTGCCGATAGCATTACTGAATCCGTGCCATCCAGTACTGCATTAGCGACATCCATTACCTCTGCACGGGTGGGCATGGGGTTCTCAATCATCGACTCCATCATCTGAGTTGCAGTAATAACAACCCGGTTTAATTGGCGGGCGCGCGAGATAATTTGTTTTTGTTTACCGACTAATTGCGCATCACCAATTTCGACACCTAAATCGCCCCGGGCCACCATAACCGCATCGGACGCTCTGATAATGTCATCCAGCGCGTGTTCACTGGCAACGGCTTCTGCCCGTTCTATTTTTGCACACAATACACCTTGGCCACCGGCTTCCCGGAGTAAATGACGTGCCCGATTGATGTCGTCGCCGGAGCGGGGGAAAGAAACGGCGAGATAGTCGACGTCAATTTCGGCGGCCAATTTAATGTCTGTGTAATCTTTTTCAGTTAATGCCGCGGCTGATAAACCGCCACCCTGACGGTTAATACCTTTATTGTCAGAAAGCAGACCACCGATGGTGACTTCTGTTTTCACCTGGCTTCCGCTAATTGCTTCAACTTTTAACTGAATACGTCCATCATCCAGTAATAAAATATCGCCAGGGTTAACGTCTGTCGGTAGATCTTTATAATCCAGACCAACTCGGCTTTGATCACCACTGTCTTTTTCCAGTTCAGCGTCTAAAATGAACGTATCGCCAACCGATAACGTAATTTCATGTTGCTGAAAACGCGCGACGCGAATTTTAGGACCTTGCAAGTCACCCAAAATAGCGACATGAGCCTTTAGTTCGCGGGCTATTTTTCTAACCATAGAAGCGCGTTGCTTGTGGTCGTCACCATTGCCGTGAGAGAAATTCAGACGAACAACATTCGCACCGGTTTTTATCAGCTCTCTGAGTATTTCTTCAGAGTCGGTAGCCGGTCCGAGAGTAGTCACAATTTTGGTACGACGAAGCATTAAAAACCTCAGCAAAAATTAACCTTAAATATTGACTTAAGTTTAGCACAGTCACTGTTACAGTAGTACGACATTTGATTGAAAGATAAGGGAGTTAACTGAGTATGAATGAAAATGAATGGGGTAGTAAAACGGAAGACGAATGGCGTAAGCAACTGGGAGATGAAGCGTATTACGTGTTAAGGAAAAAGGGCACAGAACGACCCTTTTCCGGTAAATATTTAAGCTGTGATAAAGAGGGCGTTTATCGTTGTGCTGGTTGTGGTCAAAAATTGTTTGAGGCTGATCACCAATTTGATGCCCATTGCGGGTGGCCAAGTTTTGATAAAGCGATAAAAGGAGCTGTTGATTATGTTGAGGACTCAAGCCATGGCATGGCGCGTACAGAAATAGTGTGCAGCCGGTGCAGAGGGCATTTGGGCCATGTTTTTGACGATGGCCCCACGCAAACCGGACAGCGTTACTGCGTTAACTCGCTTTCTATGCGTCATGAAGAGGACGAATGATAGCCACGGAAATTACCGCTTTTAATTTTATCGACGATAGATTCCGCGCGTTCATCCCACTGTTCGTATTGCGTATCGCTGGCGTTGATAATATTTTTCATACTGTTTTTTTCAAGGTTGTCCTGACCAAATTGCCAGGCAACCTGAGACCAGACATAGGCTTCAGAACTATTACCTTGTTTGAGATACATAGAAACCAACGTTGATGGTATTTCAGGGTTAATGCGATCACCCGGACCATAAAGCCTGAGAGCGCTGTAAAGAAGCTCGAATGTTTTTTGCGAGTTATGCTTAGTGTAGTAGGTCGCTAATGCCAGTTTGAGTTCAGGTTTTTCTAGCTTAGCGGTTCCTTCTAAAGCAAGCAGTTCCTGCAGCGCTTCCTCATTACCCCGGTTCGACCAGTGCCAATACAGCCAAAGCGGGTGTTCGGAGTCAGCGGTTTTATCGGCGAGTTGTTTAATATTTTTCTGTGAGTTAATAAAAGCTTCAATGCGGTTTGACTGTTTTTGCTTTAGTTTTTTATGCTCAATTGTTGAGGCTAACTCTATGCATTGAGCATATTCCTGTAAGTCTCGCATTAAAAAATACTGGGTTTCGTTCGTATCGTTTTGTTGACGCTCATAACGACTGAAAACAAGTTGCCGACGCTCTGAATTGCACCAGTTGTCGTCGTTTAAGTCATTACACAAAGCGGGCGAAGACTCGCAGATCTGCCGCACCGTCAGTTTGCTTTCAATACAGCCGGTTAAGGCAACAACAGCACTTGCAAAAATAATTTTCTTTAACATAGGCATCAACATTTTTGGTGAAATTCAATTATTTCTTAAAATTGGCTTCATGCCAAGCTTTTCAGTACAATATCGCGGTTTTCAAAGCGTAGCACTTTATTAGCTCACTGACATTAGCACAGAGGACAGGGCTCATTATGAACTCTAATCAGCAAGATCCTACCTTATCAAGTTGGCAAGAACGCCAGGAATTCGCGGAGCAAATGCAACCTTTGCTTGGCAAGCTGTATCGAAACTTCGGTGTCGAAATTTTGGTTTACGGACGTTCATTATTGAACGTATCGACCATCAACATTATTAAGGCACACCGTCTTATTCTTCGCCACGAGGGACAAAAGGTTCGCTTACGCGAAAGTTTTCCTTTCCTGCAAGCTATGGCAGAACTGAAACTTTCGCCGGCTCGTGTTGATTTGGGCAAATTAGCTTATGGTTACTTGTTTGAAGATAAAGCCGATAACTTATCAGTCACAGACTATGTGAAACGTGAGTTGGCTGACATTATCGATACAGAAGACAACATTGAACCGCGTGATATTGTTTTGTATGGTTTTGGCCGTATCGGGCGCTTATTGGCGCGTCAGTTAATCGAGCGGAATGGCGCTAACAATAAAATGCGTTTACGTGCAATTGTGGTCCGTGGTGGGCGAGACGGTGACCTGGAAAAACGGGCGAGTTTGTTGCGTCGTGACTCCATTCACGGGCTATTTAACGGCTCTATCACCGTTGATGAAGAAAACCAGTGTATAAAAGCCAACGGCACTAATATTCAAGTCATTTACTCAGACGGTCCGGACCAGGTGGATTACACTCAATACGGTATTGATAACGCAATTGTCATTGATAATACCGGTATATGGAAAGACGAAGCGGGTTTAGGTCTGCATCTCAAATCAACAGGTGTTAACAAAGTATTGCTGACGGCACCATCGAAAGGTGAGATTAAAAATATCGTTTTTGGTGTTAACGATAATATGATTGAAGATAGTGACCGCATTGTTTCTGCAGCAAGCTGTACAACCAATGCAATCACCCCGGTACTGAAAGTATTAGATGAGCACTTCGGTATTAGTAATGGTCATGTGGAAACAATACACTCTTACACCAACGATCAAAACTTAATTGATAACTATCACAAGGCAGACCGTCGTGGACGTTCAGCACCGTTGAATATGGTGATCACCTCTACCGGTGCCGCCAAGGCCGTATCAAAAGCGCTTCCAGAAATGGAAGGTAAGCTAACGGGTAATGCTATCCGCGTGCCAACACCGAACGTTTCCATGGCCATAATGAACTTAAATCTTGAGAAGTCTACAAACCGTGATGAATTGAATGATTATTTGCGCCAGGTTGCTCTGCATTCTGACTTAGTCAATCAGATTGGCTATACCGCTTCTACGGAAATTGTTTCTTCAGATTTAGTGGGCTCACGCCACCCCGGAGTGGTTGACTCTGAGGCAACTATTGTTGAAGACAACCGGGCAGTGCTTTACGTTTGGTATGACAACGAATTTGGTTATAGCACTCAGGTAATTAGTGTGGCTGAAGCGATGGCCGGACTTAAAGTTCCAAATTTACCGAAATAATTGGAAAGCGCCTGTTGGGCGCTTTTTTCTACCATTTTTCTCAGACATAAAAAGGTGAAGTATGCATATTAGTGCAAACTTTGACAGTGGCAATATTCAGGTTATCAGCGCTAACGACACAGATGACATCCGTTTAGCTATTGAAAAAGATCATCAATCCGATTTTTACCAGTGGTTTCACTTTAAGCTATTTGCTGAAGCGGGCGAAGAGCATGTAATGACTATCGAAAATGCCTCTGGCTCGGCATACTCTGACGGTTGGAAAGATTATCAGGCGCTGGCCTCTTATGACCGTGAAACCTGGTTCCGTGTACCAACCGAGTATAACGACAAAGAGCTGACTATCCGCCACACCCCGGAACAGGAAAGTGTCTACTATGCCTATTTCATACCGTATTCTTATGAACGCCACCAGGACCTTGTTCAGTCCGCGCAACAGTCAATAGATTGCTATCATGAGTTGCTGGGAGAAACCATCGACGGCCGTGAGTTAAACTTACTGGTCATTGGTGAACCGGCTGAGCACAAAAACACCATTTGGGTAACCGCTCGACAGCACCCCGGTGAGTCTATGGCAGAGTGGTTTATGGAAGGACTTATTACTCGTCTGTTAGATGACGAAGATGGCGTAGCTCGTAAGTTACTTGATGAGAACGTGTTTTACGTTGTGCCAAATATGAACCCCGATGGCAGTGTTCGAGGTCATTTGCGGACAAATGCGGTAGGTACAAACTTAAACCGCGAGTGGGCTGAACCCAGCCTGGAGAAAAGCCCGGAAGTGTTCTATGTGTTAAAACGTATGCAGGAAACCGGCGTTGATATGTTCCTGGACGTACACGGCGATGAAAACTTACCGTATAACTTTGTTGCTGGTTGTGAGGGTATTCCTTGCTACGACGAGCGGCTTAAAGACTTAGAAAATACCTTTAAAGCTTCGTTTCTAGCCGCCACGCCTGAATTCCAGACTGAATATGGCTATGAACGTGACGAGCCGGGTCAGGCTAACATGACGGTCGCTAATTCCGCTGTCGGCGAGCGTTTCAAATGTTTGTCTTACACTCTGGAGATGCCGTTTAAAGACAATGCAAACTTACCTGACCAAGATTTTGGCTGGTCAGTGGCTCGTTGTCAGCGCTTAGGCGAAGACGTATTAACAGCAATGTTGGCAGTCTCACCTAAATTGCGTTAAAACTAGAGTTGTATCATAAAATAATAACAACAAAGGGGGTCTTCCTTGGAAGCGCTCAACAATTTTTTGCTTTGGATTGATGGATTCTTAGGTTCTGCAACTTACTTTCCATTTCTTTTGCTCGGTGTGGGCTTATTTTTCACCTTGTATCTTGGTTTTCCCCAGGTGCGCTATTTCAGGCACGCGTGGAGAGTATTAGCAGGAAAATTTGATAAGAAAGACTCGCAAGGGGACACCAGTCACTTCCAGGCTCTGTCGACCGCGTTATCCGGTACTGTCGGTACCGGTAATATTGGTGGTGTGGCACTGGCCATCTTTTTAGGCGGCCCAGCGGCTATTTTCTGGATGTGGATGACGGCATTCCTCGGTATGACAACCAAATTTGTCGAAGTTACTCTGTCGCACAAATACCGCGTAAAAACTGAAGATGGCTCCATGGCTGGCGGACCCATGTATTACATGGATCGCCGTCTCAATATGAAATGGTTAGCGGTCATCTTTGCTATTGCAACTATTATTAGTTCGTTTGGCACCGGAAATATGCCGCAAATTAATAACATTGCCCAGTCAATGGAACAGACCTTTTCGATTGACTCTGTCTGGACCGGAGCTATCCTCTCTATTCTATTAGCAATGGTTATTATTGGTGGTATTAAGCGAATAGCGGCGGTTACCTCTAAAATTGTTCCGATAATGGGCGTTGTTTATGTCATCGGTTCTTTAAGCGTTATCTTTTTTAATATAGACAATATTGGCTCATCTTTCGTTTCCATTTTCAGTGATGCCTTCACCGGTTCCGCCGCAGCAGGTGGTTTCCTGGGAGCCAGCTTTGCTTATGCGTTTAACCGTGGTGTAAACCGTGGTTTATTCTCTAACGAAGCAGGTCAGGGGTCCGCACCAATTGCGCACGCTTCAGCAAAAGCGAAAGATCCTGTTGCTGAAGGTTTGGTCTCAATTCTGGAACCATTCCTGGATACCATTTTAATTTGTACCTTAACCGGTCTGGTTATTTTGTCTTCCGGGGTATGGACTGAAAAATTTGAGAACAGCTTCGCCAGAAGTGATCTGAACTTCGTTGTGGGTGAATACAATGACGTTGAGAGCGAAGACCGGCAAGAATTGTATAAATACTTAAACGGCTTTAACGATACGGAAATTAAGCATTATTCAGGCACACTCGACGTTGTAGACGGCAAGGCGCAGACCAATGGTGAAATAACCATCTTGCATGCCCGTTCAGTAGCTGAAGATGTGCGTTTTGTTATTGCCGGAGAAGATGCCTACAGCGGTCAGGTTAAAATTGAAAATGGCAACCTGATTAAAGAAGATATTGAAGTGGTGGGTAAATCGCTGGTACATTCTGCCGCATTAACTTCGTTAGCTTTTGCTAATGGTTACTTCGGTGATTATGGTCAGTACATTATTCCCATTACCTTGCTTATGTTTGCTTTTTCGACAGCTATAGCCTGGTCGTATTACGGTGACAGGGCGGTTGTCTATCTGGTTGGACAGAAGGGGGTTATGCCTTATCGCATACTTTATGTGGCTGGCTTCTTCTGGGCATCGTTTGCTGATACCACATTGGTATGGACCGCTTCGTACATTGCCATTGTGTTAATGACGTTACCCAACTTACTGGGTATGATTTTGCTTCGCAGAGAAATGAAATCAACGGTTAAGTCTTACTGGAAAGACTTTGGCGATGCCGATAAAAAAAAGTAAGATAATTTGTCTCAGTTAAACCAAAACGGTCAACCTAAAGTTGGCCGTTTTTTCTTTTATTCAGTGACAATGCTTGAAATTAAGAGCAAAAGCCTTATATTGCAAGGACTGCATAAGAGATAGGTAGTTTATGGCGTTAACACAATGTCCTTCGTGTAATAAACGAATTTCAAGCAAAGTAAAAGAATGTCCACATTGTCAGTTTGTACTGGCTGGTCAGTCTAAAGAAGAAATGGAGCGAGAGGGGTTCAGGATAAAGCAAGAAAAATCCGATAAGCTCTTGTCTCGCTCAATGCTTGCCTTACTGATAGCTATCGCTGCTTTTACTTATTTATTTCTTCAGCAACCAATACCGGGTACCTGGCAATATGGTATGTCCATTGGTGCAATGGTAGCTGGGGTGATTTGGTTTTTGATAAACCGCGTGCAACTTCTCTTCTTGAAAAAGAAAAAGCAATAGTATTATGCAATTTGACGATTTAATTGAAAGTATGAATCAAGACGTCTATGAACGTCTGGTTCAGGCGGTTGAGACGGGCAAGTGGCCGGACGGTAACCGCTTGTCCCATGAACAACGCGAAAATTCAATTCAACTGGTCATGGCTTATCAGGCCCGTTATGTTAGTAGTGACGAAGCTTTCACTATAAACGCAAATGGTGAAATCGTTACAAAAACCAAACGTGAATTAAAAGAACAGTTTAAAACAGATGCCGGCGAGCAAATTGCTCGTTTTAAACTCGATCAAGAAAAAGGCGAACTATGAGTTCTCAGTTGTACTCCGATTTATTAGCCCAAAGTAAGGCTTTAACAGAAGATGAGCCTGATTTAATTGCAAATCTTGCGAATATATCTGCGCTACTTTATGAACATATTGATGATATTAACTGGTTAGGTTTCTATTTAACCCGTTCTGAAAATGAATTGGTATTAGGCCCGTTTCAGGGGCGTGTTGCTTGTGTCCGGATCCCTTTTGGTAAAGGGGTTTGTGGTGTAGCTGCAGAATCGCAGGAATGTCAACGAGTCGAGGACGTTCACCAGTTTTCTGGCCACATTGCTTGCGACTCAGCCTCTAATAGTGAAGTGGTTGCGCCTATTGTCGTTAACGGTAAAACCGTTGCTGTGCTGGATATCGACAGCCCTTCAATTGGTCGTTTTAATGAGACTGATGCAAAAGGCATTATGGCAATTGCTGAATATTGTCAAACTCTCAACTGGCCGGGACTACAGAGCTAGAATGTTTGTTGAATTTGATATCCATAGCTATTTAGTCACCAAACAAGATGCTATTTTTTTTGAAGAGCAGGAAGAAGAAGCTGCTGACAAAATCAATGAAATGCTGCATCACATTAATGCATTACGTGAGGATGATGATACAACAGAGCAGTTGGAGGAAATGGTTCGTCGTACGCTGTATGACTGGATTGAAGAACCCGCATTGTTGGATTTGTCATTTGATGAAATGGACGACTACGTTCGAAACTTAATGAAAGTTGTCCGCGAACAGGAAGAAGAATGGAATGAGTGAACCTGAAAAGCTGACGAAAAGTAAAGATGTTATTGCCTATTTAACTGAGCAATTTCCTCAATGTTTTAGTGTTAAAGGCGATGCAAAGCCTTTAAAAATCGGCGTTTTTGAAGATCTGGCGAAACGTCTTGAAGGTGACGAAAAAGTTAGCAAAACACGTTTGCGGACAGCTTTACGCCATTACACCAACAGTTGGCGTTACCTTTATAGTGTAAAAGTTGGTGTGCAACGTGTTGATCTGGATGGTCATGACGTTGAAGCTGTGACTGAAGAACACCAACAGCACGCTCAGGAAACCTTGAAAGAGTCGAAAGCTAAAGTTGCTGAAAAGAATAAAGCTGCGGCTAAGGCTTCTGTGAAAAAGGTGCCGAGCAAAGATAAAAGCGCTGACTCAACTCAATCAAAACCCAAAGCTAAATCAGCAAAGAAACCCAACAAAGCTCAAGTTAAATTGACTGATGTGGAACTCAATAAGCTTTCTGTTGGTCAACAAGTACAGGTAAAAGCGGGGAACACCCCAATGGCAGCAACAATTTTGGAGCTGGACAAAGACGATGTTCAGGTTCAGTTGCAAAACGGTTTAACCATGAAAGTTAAAGCAGATAAGATTTTTCTGCGTGCGTAGGAGTAGTCAATGAAACACTGGGCTGTAAAAAAATGTGCATTGGCACTGATGTGTGTGGTCCCCACAGCGGTTGCAGTACCACCGGAACACAAAATCAGTGAATTACCAGAACTGGAGCAAGAAGCCCAACATGATACAGCCAGTGAGCGTATAACCTCTTATTTTACCCGTTATCACTTCAGCAGTTTAACGTTAGATAATGAGTTATCTGAAAAAATTCATGAACGGTATTTTGAGCTGCTAGATTACAGCAAAATGTTTTTACTAAAGAAAGACATTGAAGCGGCTGATGAATATCGTCATTTATTCGATGATATGTTGAAACGGGGCGAGCTTAATGTTGCCTTCAATATTTATCGCAAAAGTTTAGAACGCCGCTTTCAACGTTATGAGTATGCCTTGTCTTTACTGGATGAAGAAAAGCCCATGGACTTTTCGGCTGAAGACGATAAATACTACTATGATCGCGAAGATGCCAAATGGGCTGAATCGCAGGATGAGCTTAATGAACTTTGGCAGAGTCGGGTCAAATACGATGCTCTCAACTTAAAACTTGCTGGCAAAGAGTGGCCGGAAATTGTTGAGACACTGGGCAAACGCTATAACAGCGCCTTAAATCGCCTGACAAAATCTAAAAGTGAAGATGTATTTCAAACAGTCATGAACGCTTTTGCCCGTTCAGTTGAAGCCCATACCAGCTATCTGTCTCCGTCGAACTCAGAACGTTTCCAGCAAAATATGAACCTTGAACTGGAAGGTATTGGTGCGGTTTTGCAGTCCGAATACGATTACACGATAATTCGTAGCTTAGTTCCCGGCGGACCGGCAGACAAAACCGGTGAACTTTCACCGGAAGATAAAATTATCGCTGTCGGTCAGGGTAACGGCGAAGACGAGGAAGAATTCGTTGATATTATAGGCATGCGCCTGGATGACGTAGTGGAATTAATTAAAGGGCCTAAAGGAACAAGTGTCAGACTGCAGGTGCTAAAAGCAAGCCAGGGTGCCGGCGGTACGCCCAGCGAAGTCGAGATTACCCGCGATAAAGTCAAACTGGAAGATCGCGCAGCAAAAGCAGAAGTTAAAGAGTTTAAGGAAGGTCCTTATAAAGGTCGTCGTCTGGGGGTTATTGAAATCCCGGGTTTTTACAACAATCTAACTGCTGATGTAAAAAAACTGATTGAAGATTTGGAAAACAAAGAGGTCGAAGGCCTTGTGGTAGATTTACGCGGTAATGGTGGCGGGGCGTTGACCGAGGCAATTAATTTAAGTGGTTTGTTTATCGATAAGGGACCTGTGGTTCAGGTTAGCGATGGTCGCGGCCGGGTTGATGTCAGTAGAGATAAAGACGGCAAGACTTATTATGAAGGGCCGTTGTTTGTCATGGTCGATCGTTACAGTGCATCGGCATCTGAGATATTCGCTGCAGCGATGCAAGACTACGAACGAGCGCTGATTATTGGTGAAAATACCTTTGGTAAAGGTACTGTACAGCAGCATCGTGGGTTGACTCGTCGTTTTGACTTCTATGATAAACCCCTTGGAAGCGTGCAGTATACCATTGCGAAGTTCTACCGTATCAATGGTGGGAGCACGCAATTAAAAGGTGTGCAGCCGGATGTTGTCTTCCCTTCTTTTGTGGAACCCTCTGAGTGGGGCGAGAGCAAAGAAGATAATGCCTTACCTTGGGATAAAATTGCTAAGGCCGATTATAGTCAAGTGGGCGAAATCAATAACGCTAAAATAAAAGAGCTACAGCAACACCTAAATCAAAGGATTGAAGATGACCCTGAGTTTTCTTATATCTTTGAAGAAATAGAGAGATTTAGAGAAGAAAAAGATAAGACTTGGGTCAGTCTTGTGTTAACTGAGCGAGAGCAGAAACAAGAGCGACAAAAAGCACGACAGCTTGAGCGTATTAATGAACGTTTGAAGCGGGCTGATAAAGAACCTGTAGAAAGCGTTGAGGATGCGCCGGACGAGCTTATGGAGGTTGATCCTCACCTTGACCAGGCTGCTTTAGTTGCATTTGACTTTATTGATCAAAATCAACTTGTTTCAAATTAGTATGACTTCTTTAAAAGTACCGCCTTTACGGCGGTATTTTTTTGTGTACTTGTCATAGACCTACTTTTTGTGGTCATATAGCGCGGTAATAAACACAAACGATTAATAATAATGACAACAAATAATCAGACAATATCAAGTCGGTGGTCGAGCCGTTTGAGTTTTATCTTAGCATCTTCTGCTGCCGCTGTTGGCTTGGGAAATATTTGGAAGTTTCCCTATGTTATGGGCGAAAATGGCGGCGGGGCATTTGTACTCGTTTATCTTCTTTGTATTCTGGCCATTGGTATTCCCATTATGATGGCAGAAGTGATTATCGGTCGTCGGGGCCGCCATTCTCCTGGCTACGCCGCTAAATCAGTTGCTCTGGAGTCGGGTAAGCATACCGCGTGGCAAGCCGCCGGTTGGCTTGGCATGCTGACCGGTTATTTAGTTTTAAGTTTCTATGCTGTCATAGCAGGCTGGGCATTGGCTTATGTATTTAAGGCGGCGCAGGGAATCTTTACCCAGGCTTCAGCTGAGCAGATAGGGGAAACGTTTGGAGGGCTACTAGCATCCCCGGGCGAGCTGATGCTTTGGCACAGTTTGGTTATCGTTGCCACAGTGTTAGTTGTTGGTAATGGTGTAAAAAATGGCCTGGAAAGGTCGGTTCGGTTATTACTGCCTTGTATGATCGTTCTGTTGGTTGTTATTGCAATTTACTCCGGCAGTATCGGCGACTTCTCCGCTGCAATTGGTTTTATGTTTGAGCCCGATTTTAGCAAACTCACTGTTAACGGTGTGATGATAGCGTTAGGGCATTCATTTTTTACTTTAGGCCTGGCCTCCGGTGTCGTCATTATGTACGGCGCTTATTTGCCACGTGAAACATCAATAGTGCAAACTAGCTTGTGGATAGCCGTCATTGATACTTTTGTGGCTTTGCTTGCAGGGCTTGCGATATTCCCGTTAGTTTTTGGTTATGGGTTAACACCCAGTGAAGGCCCCGGGCTTATCTTTACTACGCTCCCCTTAGCCTTTAGCGAAATGCCAGCGGGTGGTTTTGTCGGAACCGTATTTTTCATTATGCTGGTTATTGCTGCCTTTACATCGGCCATTGCAATGATTGAATCATCAGTCGCTTTCGTGGCTGAGAAGTTTTCTTTAAGCCGCTGGCCGGCAACCATTATTTCCGCTGGCGTGTTATGGCTGTTAGGACAGTTAACGATTCATTCGTTTGCGGGATCTGGCTGGGCGCAGTTAGACGAGCAGTGGCTGGGTAAGCCAATTAACTCATTGTTTGATATTATAGATGTTTTAACATCAAGCCTGTTATTACCGCTGGGCGGTTTATTGTTAGCGGTATTAGCCGGCTGGGTGATGCGTTCTGAATTTACGAAAGACGAACTGGATACTAAAAAAGGCATTTTCGATGTCTGGTTACTCTGTGTTAAGTACATTTCTCCAGTCGCTATCATTATTATTTTTTTACAGCTAATTGGCTTTATAAAACTTTAGGTTGAATAATTAATGAGTCATAAAACAAAAGCACCCAGTTTATTACAAGCGCTCATTCCTTTACTTGCGCTGATTGCCATGCTGTCTTCATCCGTTTATTTGTTCGGTGAAGATTCTTCTTATGGACCTAACCAAATTGCCCTGTTGGTGGCAGCAGGCATTGCGGTCATTATCGGTTTCCGAAACGGCTTTAGCTGGCAGCAAATAGAGGAAGGCATCACTGAGGGAATTTCTGTTGCGCTCGGGGCGATGTTGATCATTCTCGCGGTTGGATCATTGATTGGCACCTGGCTATTGTCAGGTACAGTGCCCACATTGATTTACTATGGCCTTGAACTTCTCAATCCGAGTTTATTTTACGCTGCAAGCTGCGTTATTTGCGGAGTTGTTGCTCTCTCTATAGGCAGTTCATGGACAACCGCAGCAACTATTGGTGTGGCTTTGATGGGGGTTGCTTCGGGAATGGGGCTGGACCCCGGTATTGCAGCTGGAGCGATAGTTTCAGGTGCGTACTTTGGTGATAAAATGTCGCCGCTGTCTGATACCACAAATTTAGCTCCCGCGGTTGCCGGAACAGAGCTCTTTGCTCATATTCGTTATATGGGATACACGGCAGGGCCTGCATTTATCATCTCAATAGTCTTGTTTTTAATCTTAGGCCTTAATACGGACTCTAATGTGAGTTTAGAGCGCCTTAAACTCATGCAGGAACAACTGCAAGCAACGTTTAATATTGGCTGGGAAATGCTTGTACCTCTGGCTGTGTTACTGTATCTGGCTGCGACGCGCAAACCTGCGTTACCAACCGTATTTTTCGGGGCATTACTGGGCGGTGCCTGGGCGTTGATATTTCAACCGGAAATGGTCACTCAAATTGCCGGACAAGAGGGCTGGGTTCCGGCATTAAAAGTTGTGTGGTTAGCCTTGTCCGATGGTGTTGCTGTCAGCACTGGCAGCGCTAATCTGGACTCATTGCTGAGTGGTGGCGGTATGTCATCCATGCTCAATACTGTCTGGCTTATTTTAAGTGCCATGACCTTTGGCGCGATCATGGAAAAAATTGGCCTGTTAGAGCGTTTTATTCGCGGCATGCTGCAATTTGCTAAAAGCGTTGGCGCATTGGTTACTGGTACTATTTTTACCTGTTTTGGCGCTAACGTGCTTACTGCGGATCAATATATGGCTATTGTTCTGCCGGGGCGAATGTTTAAAGAAGAGTATGAACGCCGTAACCTGGACCCCAGAGTGCTTTCCCGTACGCTGGAAGACAGCGGAACCATTACTTCGGCGTTAATTCCATGGAATACCTGCGGGGCTTATATGTTTTCAGTGCTTGCGGTTAGTCCATTAGAATATGGTATCTATGCATTCTTTAATTATCTGACACCACTAATTGCTATTATTCTTGCCTATACTGGCTGGACGATATTGTATTTGAACCCTAAAGACAACGTCGCTAAAGCGTAATTAGTACAGAAAGAAACACAGAAGGAATTTATGACACAATTACCAAAGGCTAAATATCGTAAAGATTATCAGGCACCTGAGTTTACAATTACGGATGTGGATTTAACATTTAATCTGCATCCGACTGAAACCCGAGTGGTCAGCGTCTTAAAGGTAGTACGACAGGGCAATCATGAGAAGCCTTTGGTACTTGATGGTGAGCAACTAACCTTGCTGAGTATAAAAGTTGATGGCGTAAAGGTGCCCGAAGACTCGTATCAATGCGACGAGCAAAATCTGACCCTGGATACGTCTCTCGATACTTTTACACTGGAAATAGAAAACAGTGTAAACCCAACGGCAAACGAAGCGCTTGAAGGCCTCTACCTGGCGGAAGATACATTCTGTACTCAATGCGAAGCCGAAGGTTTTCGCAGAATAACCTATTACCTTGATCGTCCCGATGTTCTGGCTAAATTTACGACAACCGTTATTGCCGATTTAGATAAGTTTCCGTACGTGTTGTCAAACGGTAATAAGATTAAGCAGGCAGAGCTTGATAACGGTAAGCATTTAGCCACCTGGCAGGACCCGTTCCCTAAACCGTGTTACTTATTCGCGCTTGTTGCCGGTAATTTTGATGTATTGCGTGATAAGTTCACGACCCGTGAAGGGCGCAGCGTTGATTTGGAACTTTTTGTTGATAAAGGAAACCTGGATCGCGCCGATCACGCCATGTTATCGCTTAAAAATGCGATGAAGTGGGACGAAGAGCGTTTCGACTTGGTTTACGATCTTGATATTTACATGGTTGTAGCCGTCGACTTCTTCAACATGGGCGCTATGGAAAATAAGGGCCTCAATGTTTTCAACGCAAAATATGTATTAGCTAATCCTAAAACGGCAACCGATCAGGATTTTCTCAATGTTGAATCGGTTATTGGGCATGAGTATTTTCACAACTGGACTGGTAATCGGGTTACTTGCCGAGACTGGTTTCAACTGAGTTTAAAAGAAGGCTTAACAGTATTCCGTGATCAAGAATTCAGCTCAGATTTAGGGTCTCGCGCGGTTAACCGTATTCAGGATGTACGGGTTATTCGCAGCCATCAGTTTGCTGAAGACTCAGGGCCTATGGCACACCCAATCAGACCGGATAAAGTGGTTCAAATGAACAACTTTTACACGGTAACCGTTTATAACAAAGGCGCTGAAGTCATTCGTATGATTCATACCTTGCTGGGTGAAACTGGTTTCCAGAAAGGGATGAAACTGTATTTTGAACGCCACGACGGTAACGCGGTTACCTGCGAAGATTTTGTCAAGGCGATGGAAGACGCTAATGGGCAAGATTTTAGTGTTTTTCGTCATTGGTATTCGCAAGCCGGTACGCCTGTTGTGACAGTTGAAGAGTCGTACGATGCCAATGCAAAAGAATTGACGTTGAAACTAAAACAAGCAACAGCTTCAACGCCGGGGCAAGAGCAAAAAGTGCCGTTTCATATTCCGGTTAAATGGTCAGCTTACAGCGAAAAAGGCGAACGCTTGTCGTTAGGTAATAATGATGTTTTACATTTAAAAGAGTCTGAAGCCAGTTTTACGTTTGAAAATGTGGCAGAGAAGCCCATTTTATCGTTGTTTGACAACTTTTCAGCGCCGGTAAAAGTGAAACGGAATTTAACGGACGATGAACTCAGAGTTCTGCTGGCTCATAGCGAAGATGACTTCAGTCGTTGGGACGCTGCGCAGTCGTTATTTACACGCATTATAGAAAAAGCGATTAGCAATAACAGTGAAGCCGAATTGTCCGTAAAAACAATTCAAGCTTGCCAAAATCTGCTCCGTGCAAATACTGATCCGGCACTAAAAGCATTGGCATTAACTTTGCCAACAGCATCCACGATTGCCGACGGTTATAAGACTATTCCGGTTGAAGCCATTAATACTCAGTTAAAGTCGTTAAAGATACAACTGGCAGAGGCCTTAGAAAGTGATTTTACTGAGCTTCTGAATGCCTGTAGCTCAAACAAACCGTATCAGTTAAATGGCGATGATATTGCCCGGCGTCAGTTGAAGCAGATTTGCCTGAGTTACTTAGCTGAACTTGGTGATGCGACCGTTGGTAACCTGAAACAGCAATTTGAACAGGCCGATAATCTTACCGATCAGCTTGGTGCGTTACAGGCTAGTGTCTGGGCCAATAATTCAGTTGCCGAACCCTTGTTAAATTTGTTTGAGAAACAATGGCAGGGTGAAAAACTGGTCATGGATAAATGGTTTAGTACACAGGCGCTTGCAAATAGCGAACAAACGGTCGAGCGAGTCAAAAGCTTAATGACACACCCTGATTTTTCATTGAAAAACCCTAACCGTATTTATTCACTGCTGGCGGCATTCACTCAAAATCAGCCACAGTTTCACCGGGCCGATGGGGCAGGGTATGAGCTAATTGGGGCTATCATCCAACAGTTAAATGCCAGTAACCCCCAAGTTGCCTCGCGATTGCTTTCAGCCTTTGTCAGCTGGCGTCGGTACGATGAAAATCGCCAGCAACTTATGAAAAAACAGCTGGAGTCTTTACGTAACTTGCCCGATTTAGCCAGCGATTTATTTGAAAAAGTAGAAAGTTGTCTAACTGAATAATTATCTAAAGGTATAAAACAACGGTGATAATTGAGTATGTTTTTAACCTGGGCATGAGTTACCAGGAGTTCTGTGATGTTTATTACAGCAAAGGTTATCATCAAGTCGTCGTAACAACAGTTAACGGCACGCGGGTGGCATTGCCCGCGGGTCGTTTAATTCCTTTTATTGACAACCAGGGGATACACGGACGCTTTATTTTACAAGTCGATGAGCAACAAAAGTTTGTGGGGTTAAAGCGACTTGCACAGAGTCCATTCAGTTAAACTCAATACTTATCTTCTTTTACTCGTCACATCTGGTCTAAACACTTGCGTTTAGCGTGAATAAGCGTTGAAACCCTAGTCTAAATGTTCGACAATAACATCAATAATAGATTCTCTGGCCGTGGGCCGCATTTGGGCTTGCCTGCGACGTTTCACCAACAACCTCAAGGACTCTGTAATTATGTCGTTGGTCGATAGTCAATCTCCGGTTTTACTGGAAAAAGTCGTTGAATTGATAAATAAAAAAGTTTCCTCCCCTCAAGCGCATTTAGTAGCAGACTTTGCCAAGCGCTTATATCGTAATATTGCCAGTGATGACTTTACCAACCGCCACGACAGTGACATGTATGGTGCGGTTTTAGGTTTATGGCACAGTTTTAATGAATACAAGTCTGGCGATAAAGCCTTAATAAAGGTCTATAACCCTGAAGTTCCAACCGATGGCTGGGAGTCACCACATACCATTATTGAAATTATTCAAAGTGATATGCCATTTATGGTTGATTCTGTGCGTATGGCACTAGCTCGTCTGGGAATAACGTCGCACTTGCTTCTGCACATGCCGCTGAGCCATAGACGAGATAAAAAGGGTCAAGTTACAGAGTTACAAAAACCCGGCACTCGTAACGATGATAATTACGTTGATACGGTTTTTCTTATTGAGATAGACCGTCAAACCAGCAAAGAAGAAATTAAAGCTTTAAAAACCGAATTGGTTTCGGTGATGGAAGAGATAAGTCTTGCTGTAAATGACTGGCAACCGATGCGAAAGCGTTTGCAGACGGTTTCAGAACAACTGAATAATGATTATTACCCGGGCACCGAAAAAGAAAAAAAAGAAATTCAACATTTTTTGCAATGGTTGGCTAACGACAATTTTACGTTAACGGGGTATCGCTCTTATGAGTTAACGCCAGTAAAAGGCGATTATGAACTTAAGCAGGTTAAAGATTCCAGCCTTGGTTTACTGAAAAACTCCGTGAGTGAAAAAGGACGTTTAGTGTCGAGCTTACCGGAAGATGCCCGGGAAATTACTCATAATGACCGGTTATTGCTATTAACCAAAACCAATTCAAAGTCCCGAGTTCATCGCCCGGCCTATTCAGACTATATTGGCGTTAAACGTTTTGATGAAAACGGTGAAGTGATAGGCGAGGATCGTTTTATTGGTTTGTACTCGGCTAACTTTTATAATAACAGCACGCGAGATATCCCGCTGGTTAGCGAAAAAATATCGCGAGTGTTAGAAATTTCAGGCTTTGCCCCGCAGTCTCATGCAGCAAAAGCGTTACTGAATATTTTAGAGACATACCCTCGTGACGAGATTGTACAGGCAGAAGAAGGTGATTTACTGACTGTCGGTCTCGGCGTATTGCAAATGCAAGAACGTGATATGACGCGTGTTTTTTTACGCCGTGATATCTTCGGCCGCTTCATGTCGTGCATGGTTTACGTACCGAAAGAACGTTACAACACCTTGCTGCGTCAAAGAACTCAGAGTGTTCTGGCACGGACATTAAAAACAGACTATGACGTCGATTTTACCACTTATTTCTCAGAGTCTTCTTTGGCGCGAACACACTACACTGTTCGGTTGAGTGAAGATCATCAGGATGTGAACGTGAAAGAATTAGAACAGAATTTAATTGAAGCGGCCCGCACATGGGAAGACAACTTTGAGCGTATTTTGCAGTCTACATTTGGCGAAGCAAATTCTACTCGTTTAAATAAAAAATACTCGACGGCGTTTCCCCGAGCCTATAAAGAAGATGTATTACCCTCAGTTGCTATTTCAGATGTTAAGCAACTTGAGTCCTTAAATGATGAACATAAACTGGGTATGGTTTTATACCGTGCACAGGAAGAGAAAGACGATAGCAAACATTTACATCTGAAATTGTTCCATAAAAATGAGCCGATTCATCTGTCGGACGTATTACCAATGTTGGAAAACTTTGGTTTACGCGTTATTGGCGAAAGTCCTTATCAGATAAAAACAGCAGATGGCGATGTTTTCTGGGTTCTAGACTTTCATATGTTGCATACTGCCGGCTCACTTGATCTGGAAGAAAGCCGCGAGACATTCCAGCAAGCTTTTGCCTTAGTCTGGAATGGCAGGCTTGAAGATGATGGCTTTAACCGATTAGTGCTGGGCGCCGGTATGAACGGCCGCCAGGCAACTATTTTACGTATGTTAGCTAAGTACATGCGTCAAATAGGTACAACCTTTAGCCAAAGCTACATAGAAAGCACGTTCAGCAAGTACCCGTTATTGGCAAAATTGCTTGTAAAAATGTTTTACAGCAAATTTCAACCGCGCACTAAAGGTGTAGAGAAAAAAGTAGAAGCGCTTCATACTCGCATTAATACTGAGCTTGATAACGTCGCTAACCTTGACGACGACCGTATTATTCGGCGTTATGTTGAGTTGATTCATGCGGCTTTACGCACCAACTTTTTCCAACTGGATGAAGACGGTAACGATAAACCTTATATTTCGGTTAAGTTCTTACCAGAACGGATACCGGAAATGCCATTGCCTCTGCCTAAATTCGAGATTTTTGTCTATTCTCCTAAAGTAGAAGGTGTTCACCTACGCGGAGGTAAGGTTGCTCGTGGTGGTTTGCGTTGGTCAGATCGTCGGGAAGACTTCAGAACTGAAGTTCTGGGGCTGGTAAAAGCACAGCAAGTCAAAAATACCGTTATTGTCCCTGTTGGCGCAAAGGGTGGCTTTTTTTGTAAAGCATTGCCTGAAGACCGTGAGGGCAAGATGACAGAGGGTAAAGAGTGTTATAAAACCTTTATCCGTGCGTTATTAGATATTACCGACAATATTATTGAAGGTGAGGTTGTTCCGCCGAACAATGTTGTTCGCCACGACCAAGATGACTCTTACTTGGTTGTTGCCGCGGATAAAGGAACGGCGACTTTCTCGGATATCGCTAATGGTATTTCAGCGGAGTACAACTTCTGGCTGGGGGATGCTTTTGCTTCAGGCGGATCTGTTGGTTACGACCATAAAAAGATGGGTATTACCGCACGTGGCGCCTGGGAGTCAGTCAAACGCCACTTCCGTGAAATGGGTATCGATTGCCAGACCACGGATTTTACCTGTGTTGCTATTGGTGACATGGGGGGCGATGTTTTTGGTAATGGCATGCTGCTTTCTAAGCATACCCAATTGCAAGCGGCATTTAACCACTTACATATCTTCATTGACCCAGCTCCAAATGCTGCGAAGTCATGGGAAGAACGTGACCGATTATTTAAAATGCCGCGTTCGAGTTGGGACGACTATAATCGTGACTTGATTTCAAAAGGTGGTGGCATATTCTCGCGAAGCGCTAAAGCTATTGAGCTTACGCCTGAAATTAAGAAAATGCTGGGTACTCAGAAAAAGTCGATGACGCCGAATGAGCTTATTAAAGCTTGCTTAACGATGAACGTTGATCTTATTTGGAACGGTGGTATTGGTACTTATGTTAAAGGTAAGGCAGAAACCGACAGCGATGTTGGTGACCGTGCAAACGACACCTTGCGCGTAAACGGCCGTGACCTAAACGCTAAAATTATTGGCGAAGGTGGAAACCTGGGTTTTACTCAACTGGGGCGTATTGAATTTGCTCAGAAGGGCGGACGAGCTAACACAGATTTTGTCGATAATGTCGGCGGCGTTGATTGCTCGGATAACGAAGTTAATATCAAAATTTTGTTAAACGGCGTAGTTAATAGTGGCGACCTTACCAAAAAGCAACGCGATAAATTGCTTTATGACATGACGGATGACGTTTCAAAAATTGTCATTGAAGACTGTAATCGACAAACTCAGTCTATCTCTGTTACAGCTCTGCGTGGCCCGGATCAAATGAAAGAATACCAGCGCTTCATTCATCATCTTGAGCGTGAGCATGCGTTAAATCGTCAACTTGAATTTTTGCCAGATGATGATCAATTGATTGAACGTCAAGCGGCCAATCAAGGTTTGACTCGCCCAGAATTATCGACCATAACGGCTTATGGCAAAATGGTATTGAAAGAGCAATTGATTACGGACGAAATTACGAAAGACCCGTACCATATGCGTGAGCTGTTTGATTCTTTCCCGGAAGCCTTGCGCGAGCGCTTTTCCGACAGCATGATGTCACATCCGCTTAAAGGGCAAATTATTGCAACTAAGCTAGCCAATAATATTGTTAACGACATGGGGCCAAATTTTGTATTTCGCAAGCAAGAAGCAACCGGAGCAAGCGTTGCGGAAGTTGCTTCGGCTTATGTTGTAGCGCGCGAATGCTTCAAAGTTGAAGAACTTTGGGAGCAGATAGAAGCACTCAATAACAAAGTGCCGGCGGAAGTTCAGAATGATGTTTTATTCCAGCTTCGTCGCATGGTTCGCCGATCAACTCGTTGGTTATTACGCCATCGTAATCCGGCACTCAAAGGTATTCAGGAACATCTGGATTTCTACATGGGCGCATTTGATGACTTACGCAAAAACAGCCTTACGTACATGATTGAGGATGAAGCAAAAGTCATTGAAGAGACGATAGAGAAGTATAAAGAACACGGATTCCCGGCTAATCTTGCTAAACAAATTGCGAGCTTAAGTACTATCTTCTCTGCAATGGACTTGGCGGAAGTGGCAAATGAAACAGGGCAGTCGTTCAAAACAGTGGGAACTCTTTACTTCCGCTTAGGCGCAGAAATGAACTTACACTGGTTCTTAACGCAAATTAATAACCAACCGGTCGCTAATCACTGGCAAGCTTTGGCACGTGCGGCATTCCGCGAAGAGCTTGACTGGCAGCAACGTTCACTGACGCAGGTGGTTCTGCGCTCAACACCTGATGTGAGTGACCCCGGAAAGATGATCAGTGAATGGATAGAGCAGAACGAAATACTGCTTTCTCGTTGGCAACAAATGCTATCTGATTTCCGCACAACGAAAAGCCATGAATTTGCTAAGTTCTCTGTTGCTTTGCGCGAGTTGATGCTGCTAAGCCATAACTGCGCACCTAAAGTTATCAGTTAATGTACAAACTTATTCGTCCATGGCTGTTCAAGCAGGATCCCGAGAAGACGCATGATCAGATGTTCGGGATTTTGCGCAACTGGCATCGCACGCCTTTATCATTTTTTTGGAGACAAAACGTACCGAGTAAACCGGTTCGGGTTATGGGAATTGAGTTCCCTAATCCGGTCGGTTTAGCCGCCGGTCTGGATAAAAATGCGGAGTGTATCGATGCCTTTTCTCAAATGGGGTTTGGTTTTATAGAAGTTGGTACGGTAACGCCAGTAGCCCAGCCCGGTAATGACAAACCACGTTTATTTCGGCTAACTGAAGATGAAGCCATTATTAACCGCATGGGGTTCAATAACCATGGGGTTGATAAACTTCTGGAAAATATTAAGGCGTCGTCTTATAAGGGTGTATTAGGCATTAACATCGGTAAAAATAAGAATACGCCGGAAGAGCAGGCCATTGACGACTATCTAATTTGCCTGAAAAAGGTTTATCCTTATGCAGGCTATATTACGATAAATATTTCATCACCTAATACTCCAGGCCTACGAAATTTACAGCATGGTTCAAGCCTGGACGGATTACTCGCTAGCCTTAAAGAGGCACAGTTAGAGTTATCGGATCAGTACAGTTCCTATGTTCCGTTAGTTGTTAAAATTGCGCCGGATCTTGAAGCCGCTGAAGTTGAAACGATGGCTCAGTCGTTATTGAAGAACAAAATGGATGGTGTGATAGCAACCAATACCACTTTGTCCCGCGATGGTCTTCAAGACGGACAGGCTAGTGAAGCGGGGGGACTTAGCGGCAAACCCTTACAAGACAGAAGCACGAAAGTTATAGAGTTATTGTGTAAAAACCTGCAAAGAAAGATACCTATAATTGGTGTTGGCGGTATTGATTCAGCCGGATCCGCACAAGCTAAACTTGAGGCCGGAGCGAGTTTGGTGCAAGTTTATACGGGCTTTATCTATCAGGGGCCGGCATTGATTCGTTCAATTGTTAATCACTTGTAATAGCTAAGTGATTTTAGTACCTTATCGCGAAGCTTAAATTCTTCTAATAATAAAGGCGAGTAAAGTGGAATCGGAATCCCAGTGGTTATGGTTGTTCAACGCAGAAAACGGCAAGCTGAGCGTTAAGCTGAGTAGTGACCATGTGTTTGAAACACCTTATAAACCGAGTCAACTTGTCAACATCAACTTCAGCGAGCAACAGCTGGATATTGAAGATGCGACCATATTCCAAAAAATGACTGAAGTATTAGAGTCTTATCCTGCCGATAAAATACCTTGCAAACCAAGTAATGCAGCACTTAATGCTGCAGCCTGGAGTTGCTTTGGGCGACCCCAGATGCCACAAAGTTGGCATTTCCAAAAGTCAGATATCAATGAATGGAAAACAGAGCGGAGCTTGTGTGAATTAAACTCAGGTTTTGATCAGGGGCTATTTTTAATTCTTGATACTGATGAAGAGTTTGCAACCTGCATGCTGTTAAATGAGGGGATGCAGCTTTCAGCGATAAAATCGTTACGCCAGTACTACGTTATTAAAGTTACTTTGAATCGTTTACTTCCGGCCACAGTGGACTTAGCCATGTCAGCTCAGCCAAACTGGGGCCAGCAACTGGCCTAATTTTTCTATTAAGATCTATTAAGATTAGTATTTGATAGTAAATTTGTGTCTTAGTGTTTTTTTAAGGGAATTACTACTGAAGTCTTTTATGAGGACATTGGTTGCGGGGGCAGGATTTGAACCTACGACCTTCGGGTTATGAGCCCGACGAGCTACCAGACTGCTCCACCCCGCGTCCGAATGTGAGCGCATAGTATAGCGATAATTACGGTCGCGCAAGCTTTATTTAAATCACTCGCACAGTATTTATACAAAAACCGTTTAACTGCTGATTTATTAATCGCTTCTTTTGTAATTTCCTTATTTCTGCTGGAATTACAGACAGCCACTAAGCTCTCCGTTATAATTGTCCTCTTAATTTTTTAGGCGAAGTTTCTATGTATCGTTTTTTTATTGCGTGCTCCAAAGGCCTTGAAGGGCTTTTGTTCGATGAGTTGCAAGAATTTAATTTAAGTCACGTTAAGCAAACTCTGGCGGGTTGCTATATCGAGGCCGATTTGCAGCAAGCTTATACAGTGGCTATGTGGTCCAGAATGGCAAGCCGCATGCTGTTGCAACTGGGCGAGAAGGAAATCACCAGTCTGGATGAAATTAAACTGGCACTGACCCAGTTTTCCTGGAGTACAGTTTTTGATGCGAACAGAACTTTCGTGGTTGATTTCTCCGGTGGTAACGACGACATTCGCCATACCCAGTTTGGTGCTCAGTTAGTAAAAGACTGTATTGTTGATAATTTTCGCAATAACGGGTTTGAACGTCCAAGTATTGATAAGCAAGATCCCGACGTTCGCATTGCAGTGCGCGTGCACAAAGACAAGCTAACCTGGTCATTAGATTTTAGCGGCGAGGGTATGCACAAAAGGGGATACCGGCTGCAGCAAGGTGAAGCGCCATTACGAGAAACCTTAGCGGCTGCCATATTGGTCCGCGCAGGAATAGACACAGAATTACAGAAAAGTCAGCCGGTTGTTTTTGACCCCTTCTGTGGCTCGGGTACGTTAGTAATAGAAGCGGCCATGATGGCAATGGATCATGCGCCGGGTCTGAACCGGGCCCACTGGGGTTTTTTGTTTTGGCATGAACATTCCCCACAACTGTGGCATGAGGTATTAGAACAGGCTGAGCAGCGCTTTAAAGTGGGTAAAAACAACTTTAAAGGCCAGTTAAAAGGCTCTGACAACAATCCCCATTTGGTGGCTAAAGCTAAAGATAACGCCAAACGTGTATTATTACACGACGTTTTAGAGTTTGAGGTTGCAGATGCTACAAACTGCGACGCTCCGGCAGAAAGTGGTTTATTAGTCTGTAATCCACCGTACGGTGAGCGTTTGGGTGAAGCGGTCGAAACTTTACTGTTGTATCGCCGTTTTGGCCGGCAGCTAAAAGACACTTTCCATAATTGGCATATCGCCGTATTGGCAGGAGACGAGCAGTTACTGAAACGTCTGAAACTGCGTAGCCATAAGAAATACCCATTATTGAATGGCGCAATACCAGTTAATCTGGCACTTTATGACTTAACTAAAGAGCAACCTGACTTTGCAGAGAGTCAAGCTGACGACCTTGTTAACCGGGTAAAAAAGAATTACGAAAAAATAAGCAAGTGGGCAAGCAAAGAAGGGCTGGATTGTTGGCGAGTTTATGACGCTGACATCCCAGAATACAACGCCGCTATCGATATCTATCAGGATTACGTGGTTGTACAAGAGTACGCAGCCCCCAAAGACATCCCTGAAGGCATTGCAAACGATCGTTTGTGGTTCATGCTGGAATCGTTGAGTTCTGCTTTGCCGGTTTCAGAAGATAAAATCATTTTAAAACGCCGACAGCGCCAAAGCGGTAAACAGCAATATGAAAAACAGTCGCAGGAAAGCACGGTGTTAACGGTTAATGAATACGGCGCCAAGTTTGAAGTTAACTTAACCGACTACCTTGATACCGGCTTATTTATGGACCACAGGCTGGTGCGTAAAGAGTTGTTGGACAAGTGCGAAGAGCTGGATGTGCTTAACCTGTTTGCTTATACCTGTACCGCGTCAGTTCAGGCGGCCAAAGCAGGAGCCGCTCGTGTCGTTTCGGTTGATATGTCTAAGACCTACCTCAAGTGGGGCGAGCGTAACTTTGCTTTGAACCGCTTAAGAGGTGATTATGAGTTTATCCAGGCAGATTGTTTTAGCTGGATGCGTGAGCAACGGGGGAAACAACTGTTTGACGTTATTTTTCTTGATCCACCGACTTTCAGTAACTCAAAACGGATGAGCGGTACTCTGGATATCCAGCGCGATCACGTCGGCTTGATAAAAACCGCGACAGGAATGCTGAAAGAGGATGGTGTTATTCTGTTCTCTAATAACAGGAAAAAATTCAAAATAGACACGGAAAGGCTGGATAAAGCCGGACTTGAGGTCAATGACCAGACTCAGGCATCCATACCGGAGGACTTTAAACGTCATAAAGGCATTCATCACTATTTTATTATTTCACGGGTGTAATTAATGTCGGATTTTTATTTGCTAATAAAACCAAATTGTCCGCTTTGTACTCAAGCTATCCAATTACTGCACTCTCTGTCGCTTGATGAGCCCGTGGAACTTGGGGTAGTAGACATTGCCGAACAGCAGGAACTGCAAGATGAGTATGGCTGGCTAGTACCAGTATTTATTCGAGCAAAGGACGACGCTGAATTGCGTTGGCCTTTTGACGCTAATCAATTGCTGGAGTTTGTTGAGCAATGAGTTTATTACGTGTACAAAATGCACACTTGGCTTTTGGCGCAGATGCCATTTTAGATGGTGTTGACTTTACTATTGAAGCCGGTGAACGAGTCTGTTTAGTCGGCCGTAACGGCGCTGGTAAATCAACCTTTCTGAAAGCCATAGATAACGAAGTCGTGTTAGATTCCGGACAAATACAATGGGTTGGTAGTACGAAAGTAACCCGCTTGCCACAAGACCCTCCCAAGCAGTCGGAGCAACGAGTATTCGACTACGTTGCTGAAGCACTTGCTGAATCAGGCAAAGCATTGGCCCGTTATCACGAGCTGTCTGCCAGTCTTACCGACTCTCTCAGCAGCGCAACCCTTGATGAAATGGATAAGCTGCAGAATCAACTTGATGCCATTAATGGCTGGCAGGTTAACACTCGTATTGAACAGGTTTTGACTCAACTACAATTGCCCGCCGATGAAACTATGGCGGATTTGTCAGGGGGCTGGTTACGCCGGGTTGCTCTGGCACGCGCTTTAGTTGTTGACCCGGAGATACTCTTGTTAGACGAGCCGACTAACCATTTGGATATTGAAATGGTGCGTTGGTTAGAAGAACAAATTGTCAATTTTTCAGGAGCTGTTCTATTTATTAGCCATGACAGGGCATTTATCCGTCGTTTGGCAACACGGATTATCGATTTAGATCGGGGACACTTAACCAGCTACCCGGGTAGCTATGATACGTATTTACAGAAAAAGCAGGAAGCTTTGGAAGTTGAGGCAAGCCATAATGCCGAGTTTGATAAGAAACTTGCGGCTGAGGAAACCTGGGTTCGCCAGGGAATTAAAGCTCGTCGTACTCGTAACGAAGGCCGGGTGCGTGCGCTTCAGGACCTACGAAAGCAACGTCAGCAGCGACGCGAGCTTCAGGGTAAGGCAAACCTGTCTGTGAACGAGTCTTCGCGTTCCGGGAAAAAGGTCTTTGAAGGCGAGAACATGGCTTTACGCTTTGCTGAAAAGCCCATTATGAATAATCTTGATTTATTGCTGATGCGGGGCGACAAGGTAGCCTTTGTCGGTCCTAACGGTTGTGGTAAAAGTACGTTAATTAAAGTCATTCTTGGTATGCAGGATGTCGATAGCGGAAAAGTCGAGCTTGGAACTAACCTAAAAGTCGCTTATTTCGATCAACACCGGGCGCAGCTGGACCCAGAACAAACGGTTATGGATAATGTTGGTGACGGCAAACAAGATATCGAGTTTCAGGGCCGAAGCCGCCATATTTTGAGTTATTTGCAGGACTTCCTGTTTTCACCCAAACAGTCTCGAACACCAGTCAGAGCGTTGTCTGGCGGTGAAAGAAACAGGGCGTTACTTGCTAAAATATTGCTGAAGCCCAGTAATATTTTAGTGCTTGATGAGCCTACTAACGATCTGGATATCGAAACATTAGAATTGCTTGAACAAATTGTAGCCAATTACCAGGGGACCGTTTTACTGGTCAGTCACGATAGAGAGTTTGTCGACAATACTGCAACCAGCGTGCTTTACTTTGAAGGTGAGGGCGTTATTACTGAGATAATAGGCGGTTTTACCGAACTGAACCACTATTTAACGGCTAAAGCAGAAAATTCATTCCAAAGTAGCGGAACCAATTCGGCAGATAAAGAGTCTGACAGCCACAAAACTTCGCAAAACAAGCAGAAAACAACCGACAAAGGTTCAGACAAGCCAAGGAAGAAGTTATCCTATAAACGGCAACGCGAACTAGAACAGTTACCAAAAGTTATTGCTGAAAAAGAAGCAAAACTTGAAGAATTACAACAGTTAATGAATGAACCGGGGTTCTTCGAACAGCCATTAGAAAAAACTGAACCAGTAATGAGTCAAATTGCCGAAATTGAAGGACAGTTGATGCAAGATCTGGAACGTTGGGAAGAACTGGAAAACTTATCAGAACAGAGTAGTTAGTTAATGAAATCATTTACAATGAAGTCACTTACTGTAGCCGTTATTTCAACATTGTCTTTTGCTTCTGCAGCTGACACCTACAATGTTGAAACTATAGAAACGTTGAATAACTATCGAAGCAGTGTTCCGCAAAGCATTAATGCGGGTGGACAAATAGTTGGTGTGGCACGTTTTCCAGAGAATGTAGAAATTGATTTTTCTGAGGTTCCAGAACGGTTACTGACACAGATAGGTTTTGATCCAGAAGCAGATGAACAACTTACAATTGCTCAGTATGAGTTTATTGTTGAAAACCTTGGTAATTATGCAAATAGCAGCCTTCAGGCTCAGCGAATTGGGTTAAACCAGGCTTTCATTTATAACGGAGCCAGTAGCGAAGTTAACGCTGTATCAGCAACAGCCGGCCAACTGGAAAACAGCATCGATAGTTTTTTATATTCAATCAATAATGCAAACACAGCCGTAGGTGTAACCAGTGCGCCGTACGCGCTTATCGAGCATGAATATACCAATTCTGAAGATGAAACTGTCACTGAAGAATATTTTGTTTCTGAGTTTTTAACTCGCGGTATCTGGTTTAATAATGGTGAGTCTACTTTAGTCGAACCTGAGGCAACTGACTATTTGGGAGGCGAGAGTGCCATTTTCGATATTAATGATAGTGGACTTGCCGCCGGTTATGAAAGTTTTGCATTAAGCCCTGCAGCGATAACCCGAATAGAAGAAACCTGTGAAGACCCCGAGGTGGCTCGTCAATCTGAACCTCTGGAAGCTTGTGTCTGGGGTATCTGGAGAAATTTACAGAATGCCGATGCATCTAATCTTGCATCCTTTACCAACCGCCGGTCTCGTTTTAACCGTCCGCGCTCAGGTTATAATGCAGGCCGCTCTATTTATGACATTCGTGCAAAGTTATGGCAATTCGATGCCAACGGCGACATAATTAGTCAAGTTGAACTGCCAACTCTGGAAGAAAGAAAAAGCGACGATGACAACGACTTTTCCAGCTACGCTTACGCAATTAATAACAACAATATTGCCGTAGGACAAAGCTGGACGTACCACCCTGAACGCGGTGCGATCCGTATGCCGGCTATATTTAAAAATGAAGAAGCCTTGCCCGTGACTGAAGACCCTGTTTATTTATGGGGTGCCGCAACCGATATTAATGACTCCAATATTGCCGTTGGTCATCTTACTAAACGCCCTGTCGGAACATTGCGCAGTTACGGTTTTTATTACGATGTTGACGCGGGTGAACTGACTGTTCTTGATAGTTTCTTTAATGGCTCATCAACGGTGGTACGCAGTATTAATGATAACGGTGAGATGGTAGGAACCGCTGAGGTTGACCCGACACTGTCTCAGGTTCGTGCGCGTGCCGGTTTTTATTACAATATGAGTGCCGAAACCCCACAAATTATCAACCTGAACAACACCATTAGCTGCGACAGCGAATACAATATCGTTGATGCCAGCGATATCAACGAAAATGGTGAAATTATCGCCGCAGCGCTTAAAACTGACGAATATACCGACGAAGAAGGTGAAGCCCAGACTCGTGAAATTCTGGTCAATATCAAACTGGATCCTATTGAAGGTGAACTCAATAACTGTACCAATGATGAAGAGCCAGTTGAACGCAGCGGTGCAGCCGCAGGACTTGGTTCAATATTAGGTTTGAGTGCTCTGGGCTTGCTTATTACCGCAATACGCAGAAGGACCCTTCTTAAGACTAAAAAATCATAATAACTGCCCTATAAAAAAGTAGCACAGTTTCAATTCGTTAAAAAAAGTCAATGGATACTGTGCTACTTTTACAATTGAACTCTCCTGAAATAAGTCTATTAATAGTAATGAGGCAGAAAATATGAGCCTCAACTCTCTAAATAATAATCTGTGAATAACAGGCGAGGGATAGACTTATGAAAAGACAGAAGCGTGACCGCTTTGAAAGAGCACATACTCAAGGCTTTAAGGCTGGTTTGCATGGCCGCTCAAAAGATAACTGTCCTTATCAAACTCAAGATGATTTTCGATCCCATTGGTTGGGAGGTTGGCGAGATGCAATGGAGGCCAGAAATACCGGCTTATTCCGCTAGTTGTCATAAGTAGTAGAAAAATAATTGAAACGCCGATAGTAAAACATCGGCGTTTTTTTGTAGCTAGTTAAAAAGTAGAAGTATCAGTGAATAAACCTACTTTTAGATCTTTAGCCGTGTAAATTTCACGGCCGTCCACTTCTACACGACCATTACCAACGCCCATGAACAATCTGCGCTTAATGACTCGCGTCATATCAATGAAGTAGCTGACTTTTTTGTGTTCAGGCAGTATTTGTCCCGTAAATTTTACTTCACCAACGCCTAACGCGCGACCACGGCCAGGACCACCGGACCAGCCTAAATGGAAGCCAAGCAACTGCCACATAGCATCAAGACCCAAACAACCCGGCATAACCGGATCACCTTTAAAGTGGCAATCAAAAAACCAGAGGTCAGGGTGGATATCGAGCTCTGCGTGAATAAAGCCTTTACCGTCAGAACCACCATTTTCGTTAATTTCAATGATGCGATCCATCATCAACATATTAGGTGCCGGTAATTTACTGTTACCAGGACCAAACATTTCGCCACGACTACAAGCAAGAAGTTCTTCACGAGTAAAGCTCGACTGATTCATAAATACCCTAATTAATTGTTAAAAAACTAGGGCTTAGTCTAGCGTACAACTGTACGCTAAACAAATCCGACAAGTTTGTTTTTAACCAAAAATTCGGCGCCAAAAGCTACGAGGTTGCTCATTGTCTGTATTATCCAATGAGCGTTCCCGGACATTCTGAAAAAGAGTTTTAATCGGTGTCTCTGTTAATAATTCCAGTGCTTCCTCTACATGCTCCACGGTATACACGTGAAACCGCCCATTTTTAACCGCTTCAACAACTTCGTCGTTAAGATTTAATTGGTGTTTATTCGACTGCGGAATAATAACGCCTTGCTCACCATTTAAACCGCGATGTGCACAAAGCGCATAATAACCTTCAATTTTTTCATTAACCGCGCCAATAGACTGCACATTGCCGAATTGATCAACGGCTCCGGTAATTGCCAGGGATTGTTTAACCGGCTGCTCGGCAAGCGCTGATATCAGACAACAGAGCTCGCCAAGTGAAGCACTGTCGCCGTCGACTTCGTAATAAGATTGTTCAAATACAACAGTTGCCGACACCGACAAAGGCTCATGGCGCGCAAACTGATTCGCCAGGTAAGCGCTTAAAATCATGACGCCTTTAGTATGAATATTCCCGGACAGATCAGACTTTCGTTCAATATCAATAATGTCGCCATCACCATAATGAATGGTCGCCGTAATGCGCGCGGGTTCACCAAACTCACTGCCGCCCATGGTCACAACGGTTAACCCATTAAGCTGACCAATAGCCCGGCCATGCGTATCAATTCGGACTTGTTGCTCCAAAATGCTACGACGACTTAACTCGGCAAGGTTTCCTTCACGATCACGCTGTTGCTGTAGCGCTAAATCAATAGCTGCCTTATCGATTTTGGCGTGTTGATTCTGCAGTGCGCAGTCGTTGGCTTCACGAAGTAGTTGCAGTAACGGTATGGTATTCAATGTCAGCTCTTGCTGGTAATCGGTGTATCGAGCGCAAACTCGCAGTAAGGCCGAATAGCCATCCGTACTTAATGGCAACACATCGGCAAGTTGCCAAACATATTGTAAGTAATTGAAGTAGGGCGCTACCGGCTCATTCTGAGTGGCATAATGCCCGTGAAAGTCTGCCAGAAACGGAAAAAAGTTATCAAAGTCCTCGTCGTACTCGCGCAGTTGCGCGTACTCATTACGTGAACCCAGTAAAATAATTTTAATATTAATAGGTATCGATTCAGGCCGATAAAAGAAGGCGGTACCTGAGTCCGGTGCCTGGCGCGGCCATTCAAATTCACCGCCTTCGATAACATCTTTCAAGCGCTTCCAGAGTGTAATATTTTCGAGCAACTGAGCTACTTCAATAGCCAGAACACCGCCGTTTGCTTTATGCAAAAGGCCCGCCTCAATCAAATTCAGCTCTGAACTGACTGTTCCTTCTACCGATTGCACACCAATGTGGCCAAATAGCCGTTCTTCAGTCACGCGGTCGCAATAATAGTAAGGGGCAGGGTGCTGATGTCCAACCAAAACGGAAGCCAGGCTCTCACCCTGAATGTCTTCTGCCTTTTTATCCCGTATTTGCTGCATGTAGTCGCGCAGCTTGTGCGTATCAAACTGTTCAACTATCGCTATATAAGCTTCTTCACGCTGATCTAACGGCCGTTTTAAAAAGCCCCATATAGCTTTAATTGCAGCATCAGCAGTACCAGATGGCAAATTCACACACAGCGGACGTAAAGGAGCAGACGGGTTCGCCAGGTACAGCCAGTCGTACCAACAGGTAAATTCCCAACGATTATCTGCAAAATAGGCATCCAGAAGGTCGCGTTTTAAAAGCCCGCCTGAAAACAACGCATAACCATTTGAATACGTGCCGCGCTGGCGTAACGCGTTATTCAAGGCCGTAACCGCACGTTTTTGCCCAACTAAAGCATCTTCTTTAAGTTCCGCAGGCAGCTCTTTGAGCCATTCGCTGGTTTGTGGCTGCAATGCCAAATAATCTAGCTTCATTGAATTGTTCTTCTAGTAACTTGCAATAGAGGCATGATAACAGAAATGATGAATTGGGAGAGTTACGAATAACCGACTTCATTTTGATGTCGAACAGCGAGGATAATCGTTTCAATACCGTCGTAACGGTACAGTGCGACATAGCCGCTTCGACCAAAATCGATGAGCCATTCTCTGAACTCTACAGGCATGTCGTCGAGCGGACGGCCAATTGAGGCTCTGGCGAATACTTTTCACAGCCTGACGAGCAGCTATCGGGTCCTTGCTTCGCAAAAATTCATGCAAACGCTGTACATCCGCTAAAGCCGCGGGTGACCAGATTACGTGTGACACGTTGGCAACTCGGCATCGTCACCGGATTCAAGTTTAGAGAGCCATTCATCGGTTTCTTTCTGGGTCAGATGAAGGCCATTACGTTGATATTCATCCCAGGCATGAAGGGCATCCTGCTTGAACGTTTCCCGTTTTTCTTCACGCTCGACATAATCTTCAATCGCCTAACGCATGATCCAATGCGCAGAACGATGCCGAATATCAGCAAGATGCTGCACGCGCTTTTTCATATCGTCATTCAATTTTACCGATGTTGCCATTTCTGACTTCACTGAATATTAAAGGGTATTACCTTTTAATACTATAGCATAAATATTGCACTAGCCAGAAAATGCGGCGTAGTAGTAAATCTGTCGCTTTGGCGATTCTGTCGAGTTCTGAAAACTGTCATTTAGTCGTGGCAAACGATCGTTTGCCGTATTTTATTCAATTGTCGCGCCAAGCCTTTGCAAAACCTTAATAAAGTGAATCTGAGACTTAAATTATGCCGAAATACTTAATTGCGTATAATGTATACAAGTTTAAACTGGTATACCTATACAACTTTGTTTAGAGCTTCAATTTACCCGATAAAACCCTAGTTTTTTAATCTGATTTTTCTGTTAAATCCTGCGTGAAATTAAGTGTTTTTTATGAGAATTGGGTGCATACCCCTGTTTTTAAGGTTTTTCTTTTTAAAAACATGAGGTTAAAGTGAATTAGGGTGTGTTGTGTTTTCTCAATTTGAGAAAAAAGTGCAGTACTACTTGCACCTTTGCCCGTTGGGTTAATGTTTTTTTTATTTCACTCTCGCCTGTGGCGATCGTGAAATTGGTCTGGCAGGGCGGGCAGTTGTACAAAAGAGGATTCTTTCTGATTAGTCTCGGCCAGTTATGGCTTTTTATCACCGATCAAGTCAGCAGAGTCTAGCAATAGGGGCTTTGCCCCTATTTACCCCAATAAAAAAGCCACCAAAAGGCGGCTTAAGAGCGTCACAGCCAGCTGGCAAATGCCTATCTGTCTGCGCCGCTCATCTAGTAACAATCAAAAGTTAGGAGTCAAGCTCGGGTAAAGTTGACTTTAAAAGCAACTCGATTCGCTCAGAGGAGGCCTGCTGAGACATATCAGCCAACATAGAAATAAACTCTTGTCTAGTTTCACCGGAAAGCGATAAATATAAATCAACAGATTGGATAATTTTTTCATTGGAAATAGTCATATATCTACCTTTTAGTTTTTTGTCAAAAGCTCTTAAAAGAGTTGTAAGCCATTTAATTTAATAGCTATAGGAGACTTTAAATTGTGAGTACCGGATAGAATCTGAGTAGTTAGAAGGGCGGTTAGCATTCTCTAAAGACTGCTTGTCTGCTTCTCGAAGGTGCTTGTTTGATTTAAAAACCTCAGCATAACGGCGTGAGCTCCATTTGTAGATATTCAGAAACTCCACTTCAAAAGCATTAACTGAGCCCCAGGGGGTTAAAATATTAGTCCCATAGATGTACCAGCTAGCAAACGGTTCATAGTCTGGTAAGAACCCACGAGACATAGAATCAAGATACCTGAGTACAGGCATAGGCGCGGTACTCTGGTGGAGCCAGCGTTTAACAGTACGAACGTTAACACCAAAATGAGCAGCAGCAGCGCTGTAATTGAATCCAAATACATGGACAAAGGCCAAGTAAAAGTCACCCTTAAATTCCCTAAAGAGCATTGAGCACCTCCAGAGAATTTAAAGGTTGGACAAAATGTCCATTACGACGGAGGTTAAACGAGGTTTTTTTATGCATAAAAAAACTCCAAATTATTGGAGCAAACCGATAACTGAGTTAAAGTTACCGAGTCGCCCGCATCTGTTTAAAGTCGGAATGTGGCGACCAAGCCCTGAGAATTTGCCAGAATTTTCGGGGCTTTTTTTTGGTCATTTCACAGGTCTAAAAAACACCTGAATTTTGATATTACTTGATTGCGTATAATGTATATTATGTTAAATCATTACTATATATGTATAGATTTAGTACGAAGCACTTACTTTTTAAAGCTGCTGTTGCGCAAGCCGTAGAGGTTTCTCAGCAAGAAAATCTATAAAAACACGCATTGCCGGCAGTATTCAGCATCGGTGCGAATACGTCATATGCATGATTCCAATGAGCAGATGCCAGCCGGATGCGGATACGCTGGTTATCGGTGCGCCAATAAATACACCGAGCAAGGTCCTGAAGGTCTGGTCAGTAACAAAAAGTCTTATATAGCATCAGGCCGAGGAGGTATTTACTCTCTAAAGGCATGAATATGGGTGACGAGCCACGCCAGCAAGGTTTTAGAGAAGCAGCGCAAGAAATCGAAACAATATAGAATTAAAAGCCACCCTACTCGTCATCTCGGTGCGCTTTTATCTGCACGTCGTCCCCTAACTGCAGTATCTCTATTTCAATTGGCTGACAGCAGACTTGGCAATCGACAATCTGGTGCTGGTCAATATCGTTCAGCCAGTCTACTTCAAGATCGTTAATTGCCATGCAGTAAGGACATTCAAAGGTTTTCGGATCCGTTAAGCTCATTGCAAATACCTTAAAATTTAAAACCTGGTTACAAGAGTAATCAAATCTGCCGAACTTTGCTTGGTATATTAGCGATTCACAACACGGAAAATGGTAAAGCAGCCATGAGAATTGACTTTATCACTGAGTTTTATATTACCAAAAATCAATCCTTATTGATAATAAATTAATTAAGGTTTTAGTTTAAGGCGTTAACAAGGGCGAGCTAAGCCCCCCACTGCTTTATAGCGCTACGCTCGCATTAAAACAACGAGGAACAAATTAATAGACAAAATACAAATCTTTGCGCTAATTTTTATTGTAAATATTTTGAAAACTGCCGATAACTTATTACATCAGTTTATCGTCGGTTGATTGAGGAATGCCAATGAAGATAGTTCAGCAGTTAAGCATCACGCAGAGACTAGTCTCCTTAATGGGCATTGCCGCGTTAGGAACGGCTCTGATGGTGGCGTTTATGATGTTTATTCTGAACAACTTGCTGGTTGAAGAGGAAAAACGAAAACTCAATGCTGTACTTGATTCCGCTCATACCATAGTCAGTTATTATCATCAGGAATATCAGGACGGTAATCTCAGCGAAACTGAAGCTAAAGCCGAAGCTTATGCTCGTCTGGATGACATCAGATACGAAGGCGTAGAGTATATATTTACGCTAAACAGGAATGGTGTTCTGGTGCAACACCCATTTTCTAAGCAATTAGTTGGTAAAGATGTCACTAGCTATGAAGACCCACAAGGCACTCAACTGTTCCAAGAGATGATTGAAAAAGCACGCTCCCGGGAGCGCGCAACCGTAGAGTACATATGGCAAAAAGGCAGTGATGCCAATAACCTGGTTCCGAAGATTAGTAGAATTAGAGTGTTTAAACCCTGGAATCTTATTATGGGGACAGGCCAGTACACCGACAATATTACCAGCATGTTGTGGCAGGAATTCTTCAAATTAGCCGGGGTGGCCCTGCTACTAGCTGTACCTCTCCTTCTTGTGTTTGTTTTAATAATACGCAGTATTACCCGCCCACTAAAAACCATTAATAGTGCTATGTTTGATATTGCGCAAGGCGAAGGCGATTTAACTCGGCGACTGAATGACTCAGGCTCAGATGAATTGTCCAAACTGGCAACGTCGTTCAACACTTTTGTACACAAAATTGAGCAATTGGTGCAAAGCGTTCAGGAAAGTACTCAAAATGAGAGTGAAGCTGCGAGTCAGTTAACCGATTTATCAGCCACCAGTAGTCGTCAGAGTGACGAATTGACCTCTCAAACTAGCTCTATAGCCACGGCTATTACAGAACTCTCATCTTCGGCATCCGAAGTTGCTGATCATGCACGTCAGGCCGCAGATTCAGCAAATACAGCGGATGAAGAAGCTGGACATTCTGCAGTTATTGTACGCGAGTCAGTCAATAATATTGAGGCTCTGACCTCTGAGCTCGTCAAAGCCGGAGCAAAAGCCCGGCTATTGCAGGATGGTTCGGACAAAATTGGTAATATACTGGGTGTTATTGTTGCTATCGCCGAACAAACGAATTTACTCGCGCTAAATGCTGCAATTGAAGCCGCTAGAGCCGGAGATGCCGGACGTGGTTTTGCGGTTGTCGCAGACGAAGTCAGAACGTTAGCGACTCGAACCCAGCATTCAACTGATGAGATTTCTTCAATTGTTGAGAGTATTCAGGGAGCTATCAAAGATGTCAGCCAAATTATTAGCGATGTCGAGCAACGTTCAACATCGACCAACGAAGAAGCATTGAAGGCTGAGCGAGCCATCAGTCAAATCCAGGAGGCGGTCGTTAATATTTCCAGCATGAACACACAAATTGCTTCAGCGACTGACGAACAAAGCCGGGTAACGAGAGATCTCAATAAGAACATCACCGGCATCTCTGATCTATCTCATGCCAATCAGGAAGCAAATACGCGGGTATCGGAAGTGAGTCATGATCTTAGCAAAAACAGTGTTGATTTAAGTCAACTTGTGAGTCGGTTCAAGACAAAATAACCTTAATAAGGCAGGGGATAATCACAATATCCCCTGTACCTTTTTGCTCATAAGACGTAAAATGGACTCACTTTTACATGGATTGTGTCTGGTAAAAGTCTCCTTTTTCCTGATCTAATCACTGCGGATTTAAAAGATGAGTCAAACAATTCCAAAACAACCGATCGAATATAATATGAAGGTCGTTCGACAGTTTACTGTCATGACTATTATTTGGGGTATCGTCGGTATGGCATTAGGCGTATTGATAGCTGCTCAGCTAGTCTGGCCAGAACTAAACTTCAATACCCCCTGGTTAACCTACTCCCGCCTTCGCCCGTTGCACACAAATGCGGTTATTTTCGCATTCGGTACCAGCGCGCTTTTTGCGACCTCTTATTATGTTGTTCAGAAAACCTGTCAAGTTAGTCTGTTTTCCAACAAGTTGGCGACCTTTACTTTTTGGGGGTGGCAGGCCGTTATAGTGGCAGCGGTAATTACTCTGCCTATGGGTCTTAACAGCACGAAGGAATACGCTGAACTTGAATGGCCTATCGATATTTTAATTGCTGTCGTCTGGATCGCTTACTCAATCGTATTCTTCGGAACACTGGCTATTCGGAAAACATCGCATATTTATGTTGCTAACTGGTTCTTTGGCGCTTTTATCGTCGTTATAGCCATGCTTCATATTGTTAACAGCTTTGCGATACCGGTGTCTTTCACGAAGTCATACTCAATTTATTCCGGCGCAACCGATGCCATGGTCCAATGGTGGTACGGACACAATGCGGTAGGCTTCCTGCTGACTGCCGGGTTCCTGGGTATGATGTATTATTTTGTACCTAAGCAGGCTGAACGCCCTGTCTACTCTTATCGTTTATCTGTCGTCCATTTCTGGGCTCTTATTTCACTGTATATATGGGCCGGCCCTCATCACCTGCATTATACGGCTCTTCCGGACTGGACTCAGTCGGTGGGTATGGTGATGTCAGTAATTCTTTTCGTTCCTTCCTGGGGCGGCATGATCAACGGCATTATGACCTTGTCGGGTGCATGGCATAAGCTGCGTACTGACCCAATACTGCGCTTCCTGATTGTCTCGTTATCATTCTACGGCATGTCGACTTTCGAAGGCCCGATGATGGCAATCAAGTCAGTTAATGCACTTTCTCATTACACGGACTGGACCGTTGGTCACGTTCACTCAGGCGCTTTAGGCTGGGTTGCAATGATCACTATCGGCTCGATGTACTACCTGGTACCTCGCCTGTTTAATCAGAAAGAAATTCACAGTATTAAACTGGTGAACATCCACTTCTGGTTACACACTATCGGCGTTGTTTTTTACATCGTTTCAATGTGGATTTCAGGTGTTATGCAGGGGCTTATGTGGCGTGCTACAAACTCCGACGGAACCCTGACGTACAGTTTCGTCGAGAGTGTTCAGGCATCTTATCCGTTCTGGACAGGCCGCTTTATTGGAGGTGTGTTCATTGTGATTGGTATGCTGATTATGGCTTATAACTGTTATCAGACAATTCGTGCCGGCCGTCGTGAGACAGCTGCAGGCAACGTCGTGCAAACTGCCTGAGGGGGAGAATAATGAGTCGCTTTAAACACGAATTTGTTGAAAAGAACTTAGGCTGGTTGTCTATTCTTATGATTATCGCTGTTTCTATTGGTGGCCTTGTTGAAATTACACCACTGATATTTCAGAAACAAGTTAATGAACCTATAAAAGGCTTGGAGCCTTATAGTGCCCTTGAACTCGAAGGCCGGGACATTTATATACGCGAAGGTTGTAATAACTGCCACAGCCAAATGATTCGCCCTTTCCGTGCTGAGACAGAGCGCTACGGGCATTATTCACTAGCGGGCGAACACGTTTGGGAATTCCCTCACTTGTGGGGTTCTAAACGAACTGGACCTGATTTGGCGCGCGTAGGTGGACGTTATAGCGATGAATGGCATTACGTTCATTTGATGAACCCTCGTAATGTGGTTCCTGAATCGAATATGCCTGCTTTTTCATGGCTTGCTGAAAACAAGCTAACAGGTGAATACACCGCTAAGAAAATGGAAGTTATGCGTACACTGGGCGTTCCTTATAAAGATGAAGATATTGCCGGTGCAAAAGAAGCCGTTCAGGGAGAAACTGAAATGGATGCGCTTATTGCTTACTTGCAATCTCTTGGCACAGCATTACAGCGGGCTGATAAGTAATGGATTACGGAACCTGGCGCGGCGTGTTCAGCCTGATCATACTGGCAATCTTTATTGCCATTGTGGCCTGGTCGTTCAGCCGCCGTACAAAAAAGCAATTTGATGAAGCGGCTAATTCTATATTTGAAGAAGACGAATCATCAATAGATAACAGCGACAAACCGGAGTCGAAGAAAGATGAGTAGCTTCTGGAGTGCATGGATAATTGTTTTAACGCTAGCCACCTTAGTGGTATTGATTTGGCTATTGCGCTGGAATATGAAAAATTATACTCACATCGAAGAAGGTCAGGAAATGGACCACGAATTCGATGGGATAGTTGAGTTAAATAATCCCCTTCCTAAATGGTGGACGTATTTATTCTGGGCTTGCTTTGTGTGGGGCTTCTTATATTTAGCGCTGTACCCGGGGCTGGGTAATTTCAACGGGTTGCTTGACTGGAAGAGTTCAAACCAGGATATACGTTCTTTGGAAGAGTCTCGTCAGGCTATGAAGGAAGCGCACGAAAAAGGCATGATTGTTGAGTATGATCGTGCAATTCGTTCCGCAGAAGAAAAATATGGTCCTATCTTTGAAGCCTTTGCGCAGCAACCTGTGAACGAGTTGGCAAAAAATGAAGACGCTTTAGATGTTGGTCAACGTTTGTTCCTTCAAAACTGTGCGCAGTGCCACGGCTCTAATGCTATGGGTGGCCAGGGTTTTCCTAACTTAACGGACAATGACTGGCTTTATGGGGGCGAACCAGATGATATAAAAACGACGTTGCTTCAGGGCCGTCAGGGTAACATGCCAGCATTTAGCGGACAGTTTAGTGATAAACAGATTACTGAGCTTGCAAACTATGTTGCCAGTTTAAGTGGTCGCAAACGAGATGCTGACCTGGTTCAGGCCGGAAAAGCAAATTTTGCGGTTTGCAGTGCTTGTCATGGTCAGGATGGTAAAGGTAATCAACAACTAGGAGCTCCTAACCTAACTGATAATGTATGGTTATATGGCGGCTCAATTAATAAAATTGAAGAGACGTTAAAGCATGGTCGAAATGGTGTTATGCCAGCCTGGAAAAACATATTAGGGGAAGATAAAATTCACGTTATCTCCGCTTATGTCTACAGCTTGTCTAACGAAGAATAAAGCGTACTAAACAGCCCCGCTTCGGCGGGGTTTTTTGTAAGAGGTCTCATTATGAATCAACCCTGGTATAAGCAGTTCTGGCCATGGTTTCTTATCACCCTTCCGGTTACGGTCATGATTGTTTGTGGCGTTATCATTTATCTGTCTATATCGCAGGGCAGCTTTTCTATGGTTGTGGATGACTACTACAAACGCGGAAAGACCATTAACGCTATTATTGAACATGTTGAAGAAGCACAGCGTCGTGATATCTCTTTTGAGTTCACAGCAGACCAAGGCTTGTTTACTTTAAAGTATGCCTCAGGGCAACCTGATGAGTTATCCGCATTAAGAGTTTATTTTGTTCATACGACACAAGCGGGAAAAGACTTTTCGAGAATGTTGACAGTAGCTGCTGATGGTACCTATCGGGCTGACATTCCAGAGGAAATTAACGGTAAATGGACGATCACAGTAGAACCTTTTAATAAGGTCTGGAAAGTGAGTGAAAAATACCAATTGCCGAAGGCAGAATTAGCAAAACTTCGTCCGCTGTTATACGGAGTTTGAATCGATGGAATGTTTCCACTGCCTGCAACCGGTTCCTAAGGGTGTTGATCTCTCAGTTGAATTTAAAGGCTCAGAGAAACCGGTTTGTTGTGCCGGATGTCAGGCTGTAGCGCAAACCATTATTCAGCATCAATTACACGCTTATTACGAACACAGAGATACCGCTCAATTACAGGACTCCCCTGTCCTTCCCGATGAATTAAACGAGTTAGCACTGTACGACCATCCAGACTTACAAAAAGAGTTTGTCAGGCATGAGAATGAAAGTACGGAAGTTGCCACTTTAACCGTAGAAAACATTACCTGCGGAGCTTGTGGGTGGTTAATTGAACGCGAATTGGCACGTTTAGGAGGGATACAGAAAGCCGTCGTTAATGTCACCAGCCGTCGCTTACAGGTTACCTGGTCCCCGAAGCAGCTAAAACTGAGTGAAATTTTAAAAGCTTTAGCTGGCATTGGTTATAAAGCCTTGCCGTTTCAGCCAAATGAAGCTGAGCAGCAATATGCTCGTCAGCGGAAAAGCTATATTCGCCGGCTCGGTGTCGCTGGTATTGCAACCATGCAGGTTATGATGGTTGCCTTTGGCTTGTATTTTGGTGCAGCAAGTGATTTATCCCCGGATTTACAGCGCTTTTTATGGGGAGTGAGTTTGCTCTTCGCAACACCGGTCATTCTTTACAGTGCGCAACCCTTTTATGCCGGCGCCCTGCGCGCACTGCAAGCCTCGCGGTTGAATATGGACATACCGGTCAGTATTGCCTTGTTAGGTGCTTACAGTGCCAGCGTTTATGCCACGATTGCCAATACCGGTGAGGTTTATTTCGAATCAATATCCATGTTTACCTTCTTCTTGTTAACTGGCCGCTTTCTTGAGTTATTAGCCAAAGAACGCGCCTTAAAGTTTGCCACTAACAGACTGACTTTATTGCCAAAGTTAGCAACCCGGGAAACACTAGACGGCACCGAGTCTATTGCTATTAAGCAGTTAAATATTGGCGATATTATTCGTGTGAAAGCTGGCGAAACCGTGCCGGCAGACGGTGACTTATTGAATGAGCCGGCGCAGGTAGATGAAAGTCTGTTAACCGGCGAAAGCCTGCCCCGGGCGAAAAAGCCGGGGGATGCCGTTGTTGCCGGCAGCATTAACCAACATTCTCCGATACGAATAGAAGTGACAGCAACAGCGCAACAAACGGTCTTAGCCGGCATTATATCGATGCAGGATTCAGCACTGGCAGTTAAACCAAAAGCTCAGCAAGTTATCGATAAAATAGCCGGTTACTTTATTGCCGCTCTCTTACTTATTGCGGTTCTTACCTATTTTAGCTGGTGGTGGCTCCAGCCTGATCATGCGCTTTGGGTAACACTGGCAGTATTAGTTGCAACCTGTCCCTGTGCTCTCTCTCTTGCTGCACCTACGGCATTGACCGGCATTATTCACCGGCTTAACCGCGATGGTATTTTATTAAAAGGTTCCGATGTTCTTGAATCTGTAAAAGAATTAGACAAAGTGTGTCTTGATAAAACCGGCACTTTAACAGAAGGGAAATTCAGACTGGTAGAGCGAGAAGATTTTACCGACTCTGAAACAGTAAATAGGCTGGTCAGTGGACTGGAGTTATTTTCTGAGCACCCTCTTTCCGTTCCGTTAAGCCAGCTCTCTGAAAACCCCGCCCGGTTTCAAAACGTCAATAATGAAATGGGTCTGGGGCTGGAAGGCGAATTTAATGAGAAACATTACCGGGTTGGTAGTGAAACCTACATACAGCAATGGCATCCTGAGTTTAAATCACTTAACAAACACCAGGTAATTGTTGCCAGTGAAGAAGGCGTTTTAGCACAGTTCAGAGTTGAAGATAAGTTGCGCGAGGATGCCAGGGCCACTATTAACTGGTTAACAAAGAATGGTTACCAGCCTATTGTCTTAAGTGGTGACAGCCCGTCAAGAGTCCAGTCGCTAGCTCAGGAAGTTGGTATTTCGGAATATCATGGGTCGCTAAAACCTGAAGAAAAGCTCGCATTTGTTGCGAAACAACAAGAAGCCGGCAACACCGTCTGGATGATCGGCGATGGCATCAATGACAGTCCTGTTCTGGCTAAGGCAGATCTTTCTATGACATTTTCTCAGGCTTCTGATTTAGCTCAGACCGCCGCCGATGTCGTATTAATGTCTGAATCGCTAAACCAGGTTAAGACCGTTATAGAAAGTGCACTGAAAACTCGCAGAATCATGCAGCAAAACTTCGTTTGGGCATTAGTGTATAATATTTCCATATTGCCGGTTGCCGCTATGGGAATGATAGCTCCATGGGCAGCAGCGCTGGGTATGTCGCTAAGTTCGTTATTGGTCATTGGAAATTCACTAAGGTTGTATCGAAAATGAGTGTCATTTACGCATTAATACCAGTTGCAATTATCTTCGTCATTATTGCTGTTGCGATTTTCTTTTGGGCGGTTCGATCGGATCAGTTTGAAGACATTGAACGCCAGGGACTTAACATTCTGATGGATGATGACAAGAACAGTGATGATGACTCAGATAACTCAAAGCGCTGATCTGGTTACCGCACTGCTGATGGGACTGGCCGGTGCCGGGCATTGCTTAATGATGTGTGGTGGTATTGCCAGTGCCATGGGTATCAATACCCGGCCTCACCATGTCTGGCTTTATAATTTAGGCCGGGTCAGTTCCTATATGCTTATTGGTGCACTGGTTGGCGGCGCCATCGGACTTTTTGCCCCTGAAGGAGGCTACACTACCATCGTTCTGCGTTGGCTAGCGGTTGTGTTCTTACTATTACTCGGGCTCTATTTTACGGGTTGGTTTGCCGGATTAGTTTATCTGGAAAAGGCTGCCCGACCAGTTTGGAATAAAATACAACCTGTCGCTGCCAAGCTTCGAAATAAGCCCAATGGTTTTGCCGCTTTTTTTGCCGGCTCTTTGTGGGGATGGCTCCCCTGCGGTATGGTTTACAGCGCACTGAGTTGGGCCGCGTTAAGTGGCTCTGCAGGCAGTGGAGCAATAACGATGGCTGCTTTTGGTTTAGGTACCTTACCAGCAATGATAGCTGCGGGCCACTTTAGTCAATTTCTGCATCGCTTTTTACGGGCACAAGGGGTGCGAACCGCAATGGGAGTGTTACTTATCATTTATGCGTTGTGGAGTATGTTGACTCTAATCAAACCTTTTTTTCAATAAAGCCTGCAAAGCTCCTTGCTTTCGTCTAATCTGAACTATGAATATAGATTAATTACGAGGTACGTATGGATGCATTTCGTCATATCCTGGTTGTTATAGACGCTGCCGATGAACAGCATAAAGCGTTGAAACGCGCTTTGCACATGGCCAGACTCAGTGACGCCAGGTTAACTTTGTTTTTATCGATTTACGACTTTTCTTACGAAATGACAACCATGCTGTCCAGTGAAGAACGCGATATTATGCGGTCTAACCTTATTTCCGACAGAAAAGCCTGGCTAACAGATGTACTCAGTGAATTTGATACCGATTCAGTTCGCATCGATATTGATGTTGTCTGGCATAATCGGCCTTTTGAAGCGATCATAAAAGAAGCCATTAAGCACGGGCATGAACTTATTATTAAAGGAACCCAAGTCAGTGCCAGTTTTCAGAATTTAATTTTCACCCCTACCGACTGGCATTTACTAAGAAAAGCCCCCTGCCCGGTATTACTGGTTAAAGAACATGAATGGCCAAGCCACGGGCAAATTATTGCAGCTGTTCATACCGGTTCAGAAGAAGAGCATCATCAAAATTTGAATAAGCGCATCATTGTACATGCGCAATCAATGAGTAAAGTGTTGAATGCCAGTTTACATTTGGTTAATGCTTACCCCTCCGCACCTGTCAATGTTGCCGTAGAAATTCCAGAGTTTGATGTCAGTGAATACACCGATGTACTTGAACAACATCACGTGAGTCGTATAGCCGCCCTTGGTCGTGAGTACGGTATTGCAAAAAACTATCAATATCTGTCACAGGGCTTACCTGAACAGGTTATTCCTGAAGCGGCAAAACAGCTGGATGCTGAGTTAGTGGTATTGGGGACCATCGGCCGAACTGGGCTAAGTGCGGCGCTTCTGGGAAATACGGCGGAACATGTTCTTGATCAGCTCAATTGTGATGTGCTGGCTATAAAACCAGAAGACTTTGTGAGCCCCCTCGCGTGAGGCTGTTGCCTGAGGTATAATTTGGCTCCTAAAAACTTCCAGATAAAATAGGTTGCAGGAGCCATTATGGCCAGTGAAAACAAATACAGTTTCAGTAAACTACAGAAACGTATTCGCCGCGACGCGGGAAAAGCCATACAAGATTTCGGAATGATTGAGGATGGTGATCATATTATGGTTTGCCTGTCGGGTGGCAAAGACAGCTATACCCTGTTAGACACTCTGCTTTACCTGCAAAAAGTTGCTCCGGTTCACTTCTCTTTAATTGCCGTTAATCTGGATCAAAAGCAACCGGGTTTCCCAGAGCATGTATTACCCGCTTATTTAAATAAATTGGGTGTTGAATACAAAATTGTTGAAGAAGACACTTACAGCATCGTTAAAGATAAAATACCCGAAGGGAAAACAACATGTTCACTGTGCTCCCGGCTTAGACGCGGTATTTTGTACCGCACAGCGAAAGAGCTAAAGGCCACTAAAATTGCACTGGGTCATCATCGTGACGATATGATAGAAACACTTTTCTTAAACATGTTCCATGGCGGTAAGTTAAAATCAATGCCGCCTAAACTGGCTAGCGATAACGGTGAGCACGTTGTTATTCGTCCTTTAGCCTATGCCCGCGAAAAAGACATGGAGCACTATTCAGCCGCAATGGAGTTTCCAATAATTCCATGTAACTTGTGCGGTTCTCAGGAAAACCTGCAAAGAAAACAAATTAAACAGATGCTGAACCAATGGGACAAACAATTCCCCGGCAGAGTTGAAAGCTTATTCACCGCAATGCAAAACGTTGTTCCTTCACATTTAGCGGACACGACCTTATTTGATTTTAAGTCAGTGGCAGCAGACGGAGTTGCCGATGAGAGCGGTGATAAAGCCTTTGACACCGACAATTTCAGTCCAGACGTTTCGAACGCTGAGGTGCCATTAACCAGCGATATTCCAATCAAGCTGTTAGCATAAATTATCCACAAAAAAGGCTCTGATAAAGCGCCTTTTTTGTATTGATAGGATAGAAACTTTCACACTTTCATCAATCCGGTTTCGCCGTGTCCTGTGTATTCAATTCTTCGCTAACACGCTCAACAATCGGACGGTTTATACGAATCATTGCGCGCAGCTCGTCGATATATTCTTCGCCCCGCTCTGAATAACTGGATAATCCGGTAATCAAATCTCGTGCCCGTATATCAGCATTATCTAAGCGTTTTTGTTCACGTAATAAACGTAAATCAAGATAGGCACCATGCGTATTAATGTTACGCATATAGCTTTTTACTGAAGCATTAACTGAATTAAATTGTGCAACTTCGTGGCGACCGCCTTCAATTCGTCCTGTAGGGACCAGGCCGCAACCTTTGGAGTAACACCATTGACCAAACAGGTTTAAGCCCTTCCGCGAAAATCTTGACGTACCCCAGCCTGACTCATTAGCCGCCTGCACCAACACCATCATTTCCGGAATGATATCAATACGGCGCTTTAAAAGACCAAAGAGGTCTTCATCAATTGCAATATCATCTTCCAACCGATAGCTATTGATCCACTCTGCCAGCTGTTTTTTATCGGCAGCGCTGAGCTCATTGTTTTTAAAACGCTCGTATATTGCTTCAAGATAAGCCCTGTCATGCAGTATGCGTATGTTTTCCGCTTTAATTAAGGGTAATAAAAAGCGAAAAAACGCTTCTTTTTTTGCTGTTACGTCAGTCATTGACATAAAGTCGGGCAAATCCCGGTGTACTTCAACCTCCGGAATTGCCGGTAAGTGTGCTGTAACAGATTGGTCAGGCGCTTTTAACCCGGGTTCTTTAATAAACCAGGGTAAAAGCAGTGCTGCAATACTCAGTACAATAAATAATAAAACAGTGAATAATCGCATCTATTCCTCAAGCCGAAATGTTTTCAGACGAATTATCTTTTGGTTTCTCAATAACGGTTACGCCAATAATGTCTCGATAGACCACTCCAATGAGGTTATAAATCATTGGCAGCATCCAAATAAGACCTAATCCCAAAGGAATAATTGCGACAAGCAATAATCCGGCAATTATTAAAAATAAAAGGATGAATTTTGGCAACTTAAAATGAGTGATTTTTATTGAGTAAAATAAAGCATTTAACGGTCCGGTACCTCGCTCAACCACCAGAGGCATAGCAAACGTCAATATAACGGTAATATAAAGCGATACCAGAATCCCCAAATTTGGATGAAGCAGGCTAAATACCGTGCTAGCTATAACACTTAATAGAGTACTGATAACCGCGACGGTTATCAGTGGCACCATTGAGTTAAAGCCGTTAAAGACATCTGCCGTTCTGGTATTAATACCTATGCTATGTTTTATTCCCATGAGCATCAATCCACCGAGTAAAGGTGCGCTAATGACGGCCTGTAACATGCTGGAAAAAAATTGTATTTCCATTGAGTTTTCTATACGTTCAATAGAAAAAACATTCATTAGCACCAGTACCATAACCACATTGATACTCAGCAAAAGCAAAAAACCACCCAGTAACGAAACTAAGTTCGATTTGGTCAGATTAAACGATTGCTCTAACACTTGTCGTATCGATAACTGATAGTTGCCTTTCAGCGCTTCAGTCAGTGATCCGCCAATTATTACTTTGTTATCATCCACAGAAATTCCCACACTTTTTTGATCAGTAAGATAAACTAGCGCCCGATATACTAGAGTATCCATTGGCGCGATCCAATTTAAATCGACAGAACAATTTGAGGCAGGCATGAGATCACAGGCAAAACGACCGGCAAACCCTAAGCTAGTGTTACTGAACAAGCCTTATGGTGTGTTATCTCAATTTACCGGGGAAGAAGGCGATCAAACATTAAAGCACTATATTCCCCACAACGATGTCTACCCTGCGGGACGCCTGGACAAAGACAGCGAAGGCTTGCTGCTCTTAACCAATGATGGTGTGTATCAGGCTCGACTGGCCAACCCCAAATACAAAGTCTGGAAAACCTACTGGGTACAGGTTGAGGGTAATCCTGGCGAAGAACAATTAGAACAGTTAAGAACTGGCGTAGAATTAAATGATGGCATGACACGCCCTGCCGACGCTTTTGTTATGCCGGAGCCGATGAACTTATGGCCCAGGAATCCCCCCGTACGTGAGAGAAAAAGTGTGCCGGACACATGGCTCTGCATCAAAATTAGGGAGGGAAAGAACCGCCAAATTAGACGCATGACAGCTCACGTGGAACTCCCTACTTTGCGCCTTATCAGAGCGGCTGTTGGGCCATTTCAATTAAAAACCATGCAGCCCGGCGAGTGGCGAACAGAACCTCCGGTTTGGTAGCTTTCCTGAGCTACCCTAGCGCAGCCTAAAATGATAGAATGCGCAGCCAATTCAGGAGCTACAGTCAGTTAGGGTCAACCTATGTCAAATGCCAGAAAAAAAGTCATTGTCGGAATGTCCGGAGGCGTCGATTCTTCCGTTTCAGCTTACCTTCTTCAACAGCAGGGCTATCAGGTAGAAGGTCTGTTCATGAAGAACTGGGAAGAAGACGATACTGACGAATACTGTGCGGCATCTGACGATTTAGCCGACGCTGAAAAAGTGTGTGAAACACTCGGGATTGAACTGCATACCATTAATTTTGCGGCAGAATACTGGGACAATGTATTCGAGTACTTTCTGGAAGAATACAAGGCCGGACGTACACCAAACCCGGATATAATGTGCAACAAAGAGATCAAATTTAAAGCTTTTCTTGAGTTTGCCGCAGAAGCCTTAGAAGCCGATTACATTGCCACCGGGCATTACGTGCGTCGCCAACAACAGAATGGCAAGTGGCAGATGCTGCGTGGCTTAGACAGTAATAAAGATCAAAGCTACTTTTTGTATACCTTAAGCCATGAACACATTGGACAAACCCTCTTTCCGGTTGGAGAGCTGGAAAAACCAGAAGTGCGCCGAATTGCAGAAGCACAAGGACTGGTTACTGCAGATAAAAAAGACTCAACCGGTATCTGTTTTATTGGCGAACGCAAGTTTAAAGACTTTTTGCAGCAGTACCTTCCTGCTAAACCCGGCCCAATTGAGTCTGTTGATGGTGAAAGTTTAGGCGAACATGAAGGTTTGATGTACCACACACTCGGTCAGCGTAAAGGTCTACATATAGGCGGAATGGCCGATACTTCAGGTGAGCCTTGGTACGTTGTCGACAAAGACGTTGAGCGTAATGTGCTCATTGTGGCGCAGGGCAAAAATCATCCACGTTTGTATTCTCAAGGGCTTATTGCCGGACAATTACATTGGGTGAGTCGTAACACGCCAGCAGAGGCTTTCGACTGCACCGTTAAAACGCGCTATCGCCAGCAAGATATTTCCTGTCGGGTAACGCCGCTCGAAAACGGCGACTTCCAGGTTCAGTTTAAAGAGCCAGTTGCTGCAGTGACTCCCGGACAGTCAGCCGTATTTTATATCAATGATGTATGTTTGGGTGGCGGCATTATTGAGCAACGCAGTACCGATTTTGAGGTTAAGCTATGAACGAATGGCAGCAACGTGTTATTGCCTTAGCGGGCATGTCGTTAAGTGCTGTTGCCGTGCAAAAATTAGCACGTAGTGGTGAGCTCTACCCTGAATCCATTACCAATACCCTGATACATAGTCTCTTGCAGCAAAATCCGGATAACATCGAAGATATATACGGTGGTCTCGACAACATCCAACCCGGCATTCAGGCTTTTATTCGTCAGGCTGGCAATAATAAGAATAAAGATTTGGAAGTCACTCGTTATTTAGTGGGGTTGATCCATCTTTCCCGACGCTTGCTCAAACAACCTGACGCGCTTAACTTACTCGGCGAACGAATTACTCAGGTAAAGCGCCAGAAAGAAGAGTTTGAGTTTGAGGATTATCGGATACAGCAGAGTTTCGCGGGTATTTATCGCGAACTGATAAGTCCTTTAGGACAACCCATTCGAATTAACGGGAACCCGGAATTTTTGAAACGGGACTCGAATCAGCACCATATTAGAACGTTGTTGTTGGCCGGCATTCGTAGTGCTGTGCTGTGGCAGCAAGTTGGCGGCAAACGCCGTCATTTTGTTTTTTCACGAAAAAAAATGTTAGATACAGCGCAGCAGTTGCTGCATATCGCATAACGATTAATGATTTAATTAACCCCGGAGAGCCAGTTTATGTTGCCTTTTTCCTCACTGACAGCAGTATCACCTGTTGACGGACGATACGCCGCAAAAGCAGAAATGCTACGTCCTATTTTTAGCGAATACGGACTGATTAAGTTTCGAGTGACTGTTGAGGTTCGTTGGTTGCAATTATTAGCAGACGCCGACGGTATTAAAGAAGTCCCGGCACTGAGTGAAGAAGCAACACAGATACTGAATGCCATTGTTGAAAACTTCTCGGTAGAAGACGCGGAGCGTATAAAAACCATTGAGCGCACCACCAATCATGACGTAAAAGCGGTTGAATACTTCCTGAAAGAGCAAGTAGCAAATAACCAGGAATTGAACAACGTATCCGAGTTTATTCACTTTGCCTGTACTTCCGAGGACATTAACAACCTCTCCCACGGCTTAATGCTTAATACCGCAAGAGATGAAGTACTACTGCCAATGATGCAGAAATTGGTTGGCCGCGTGAAAGAACTGGCGAAAGAACATAAAGCGGTTCCGATGATGGCTCGTACTCATGGGCAGCCAGCAACCCCGACTACAATGGGTAAAGAGTTTGCGAATGTTGCGGTGCGTCTGCAACGTCAGCTGGAGCAGCTTAAGGCTGTGAATGTCATGGGTAAAATTAACGGTGCTGTCGGTAATTACAATGCACACCTGGCGGCCTACCCTAACGTTGACTGGCACCAAATTTCAGAGCAATTTGTAACCTCATTAGGCTTAAGCTGGAACGCGTACACCACGCAAATTGAGCCGCACGACTATGTTGCTGAATACTTTGATGCGTTAGCCCGTTTTAATACGGTATTAATCGACTTTGATCGCGACTTATGGGGCTACATTGCTCTGAATCACTTTAAGCAGCGTACCGTTGAAGGCGAAGTTGGCTCATCAACCATGCCGCATAAAGTTAACCCTATCGATTTTGAAAACTCCGAAGGTAACCTGGGCATTGCTAACGCGGTTATGCAGCACTTGGCTCAGAAACTGCCTATTTCCCGCTGGCAGCGTGATTTAACTGATTCTACCGTTTTACGTAATTTAGGCGTTGGTATTGCACACGCCGTTATCGCATTTCAGGCAACCTTAAAAGGTTTGAATAAACTGGAAGTGAATGAAGCGCGCTTAGCAGCTGAGCTCGATGAAAACTGGGAACTCATGGCCGAACCAGTGCAAACCGTCATGCGCCGCTACGGCGTTGAAAAGCCCTATGAAAAGCTTAAGACGTTAACTCGCGGTAAGCGCATTACCAGCGATGATTTGGCCAAATTCATTGACTCTTTAGACGTACCTGATGCCGCTAAAGACGAAATGAAAGCATTGACTCCGGCTAATTATATCGGCCGAGCAACACAGTTCGTTGATGAGCTCCTATGAAACTAGCCTTTGATAAACACGATTTTTTAGCGAACTATTGGCAGAAAAAGCCTTGTCTTATCCGGCAAGGCTTTACCAATTTCACAGACCCGGTCAGTCCTGAAATTTTAGCGGGGCTGGCAATGGAAGAAGGCGCCGACTCGCGGGTTATTCAATCAAATACAAACACAGAATCTGGCTGGTTGGTCACCCACGGTCCATTTGAAGATTACGAACAGTTCGGTGAAAGCCACTGGACTCTGTTGGTGCAGTCAGTCAATGAATGGCTGCCTGACGTAGGTGAACTCATAGCTCCTTTTCGCTTTCTTCCCGACTGGCGCATTGACGATATAATGGTCAGTTTTTCATGTGAAAACGGCGGTGTTGGTCCTCACCTGGATCAGTATGATGTTTTTATAATACAAGGGGCCGGTTCACGTCACTGGCGTGTTGGTGAGAGACAATCAATGCGGGAATGTCAGCCAGCGAACGACCTTTGCCAGGTAGAAGGCGAATTCAAAGCTGTCATAGATGAAAATCTGAACGCTGGCGATGTTTTATATATTCCGGCCGGCTGTCCTCATGATGGCATTGCCTTAGAACCATCACTTAATTATTCCGTTGGCTTTCGGGCTCCATCTAAAGCAGAACTTCTTTTGCAGTTAGGCGATATCGCGATGCAACAGGAGTCATTGCAGCAGCGCTATCAGGATCCAGAAATAGTGAGTGAAGACACCTCGTGGAAGATTGAAGAGAAGCAATTAATCGGCTTAAAAAGCTTTTTAAAAGAAGCTTTAACGGGTGACGAAATAAATGCCTTACTGGCAAGAATTATTTCGCAGTCAAAACGCCCTCTTCCAGAACCTGAATTGCCGACTACAGCACAACAAATTCCGGCTTTACTCGCACAAACCAATGCGTTTATTGAAAAAACGTCGGGCGCTCGTTTTCTTAAACTGAGCAATACTGAGTTTTATGGAAATGGCGAAGCTTTTGACGTATCCGCAGAAGCTCTGACGACAGCTGAGTGGCTGGCTCAACTGCAAGGTTCAAAACCAGCATCAGAGCTTGCATCGTTAGCTAAGTCAGGCCCGCAGGCTGAATTAGTGGCTGAGATGATAAACCAGGGAATTATCTACTTGTACATTGATCAATCATGAGTGGTTCTGTGTAAACAAGAGTTGATAAACGCCCGTTTGAATAACCAAATTTATTCAATCCACAAAGTAGCGCGAGCCCTATCTAAATGGTAATGTTCGCGCAATTTTTGAAGCAATGAGGAATTGATATTCATGTCTCTATACGAGCATCCCGAATTCGACCATCACGAGCAAGTTGTGTTTTGTCATGATCAAGAATCAGGCCTTAAAGCCATTATTGCCATTCATGATACAACGTTAGGTCCAAGCCTTGGCGGTACACGTTTGTGGGACTATTCGTCATCAGCTGAAGCTTTGACTGATGTATTGCGTTTGTCCCGCGGTATGACCTATAAAAGTGCTATTTCAGGTCTGCCTTTGGGCGGCGGTAAAGCGGTTATCATTGGTGACGCAAAAAAGATAAAAAGTGAAGAGCTTTTCCGTGCTTATGGTCGCTTTATCGACTCTTTAAGCGGTCGCTACATTAGCGCTGAAGATGTCAACATTCGTACCGAAGACATCGATATAGTTGCCAAAGAAACCAATTATGTTGCCGGTACCGGCGATAAAGCAGGTGACCCTTCGCCACATACTGCATTGGGTACCTATCTGGGTCTTAAAGCGGCGGCTAAAAACAAGTTAGGCAATGATGATCTTAAAGGTGTGAAAATCGCTGTTCAGGGTCTTGGTTCTGTTGGTTATGGTTTTGCTAAGTACTGCGCGGACGATGGTGCAGAACTGATTGTTACCGACATTAATGAGGAAGCCGTTGATAAAGCCGTTAAAGAGCTAGACGCTAAGGCTGTCGGTCTCGATGAAATCTACGGCGTTGATGCAGATGTTTACGCACCATGCGCCTTGGGTGCGACCATTAATGATGACACTTTAAAGCAACTTAAGGTGAAAATCATTGCCGGAAGCGCCAATAATCAATTAGCTAACCCCAGGCATGACCAGGCTGTGAAAGATATGGGTATTCTTTACGCACCAGACTACGTGATTAATGCCGGTGGTGTTATTCATGTGTGTTCAGAGGCCGCCAATATGAGCCTGGAAGAAAGTGAAAAACGTGTTCGTGGTATTTACGATACGCTGGATAAGCTTTTTGCTCGTGCAAACGATGAAGATCGCCCTACTGGTGCTGTTGCTGACCAAATGGCGCGTGAAATTATTGCCAAAGGTAAGCAGTAAAATAAAAGCCTGACTTAAGTCAGGCTCTGTAAGATTATCTCAAGCGGGTGTCTCACCCGCTTTTTTTCTATTCGCTTTATCTGCGACCGACATGAGAAACCAGTAGCAAGAACACCACTGCTGCCATATCGCTGTACCGCCTGCTGCCACCCCATTTCATAGAGGCCAAGGCTGTCATCCTGGTTTTGCTTTTCATGACCAAAGGTACCGGCCATACCACAGCAACCGACATTAACAATATCCAGCTTTAACCCTAATTTTTGGAACAGCGTTTGCCATTGTTGCGCGGACTCGGGCACAAAGCTTTGCTCTGTGCAATGCAGCAATAGCCCATAATGACTGGTACTGACAGGAATAGTTTCCCCAAAATCTAGAGTATTTAACCATTCAATTACGGTCATTACGTTAACTTCTGGCAGTTGGCCCTGGTTTGATTTTCGGTATTCATCTCTGAATATCAAAGCCGTTGAACTGTCAGGTCCAATTAACGGAATGCCGGCATCTGATAGTGGTTGTAGCTGCTCAGTCACTTTAACCGCAGTTTTGTCAAAGTCACTCAGAAAGCCTTTTACATGCTGCGCTTTGCCATGCCCAATAAAAGGCAACAAAATAGGCGTATAACCCAATTTTTCAATCAGTAAACCCAGCTTTAAAACAAAGTCAGCTTCGTAGTAAGTGGTGAAAGGATCTTGCGCTATAACGACTGCCTGTGCCTGCTCTTCACCGGTTAAATTTAGAATTTGTTCGGTTGTTAACTCACTAAGACCATTACGTCTCCAGGCTGTTTTCAAGTTTGGAGCAGAGAACAATGGCGTATCGACATAACCAACAATGTATTTAAGTAATAGCCGACTGGCAAAGTTATTGATCAGCAAATTACTGAGCATTGGAACTTTACTCGCAACAGGTGCGGTCTTTTCAATGCCCTTAACCAGATAGTCTTTTACTGGACGAGCGTATTTACTGTAATAATGATCGTAAAAACGGGCTCGAAATGTCGGTACATCGACATTAACCGGGCATTGATTGGTACAAGCTTTACACGCCAGACACTTATCCATAGACTGTTTTACTTCGTGACTGAAGTCGTCTTTTGCCGTAAATCGATTGAATTGACGCTTTAAAAAGCCTGCTGACTCAGGCTTTTTAGCGGCGTCGTAACCGGCGTTATAAGTTAAGCGTAACCATTCCCGCAATAGCCCGGCGCGGCCTTTAGGAGAATACCGGCGATCCTTTGTCACCTTGTAGGACGGACACATAGCAGACTTCGGGTCATAGTTAAAACACAAGCCGTTACCGTTACAATCCATGGCATTTTTGTAACTGTCCCGAGTCTCTACAGGAATTTGTCGATCAAAAAAACCTCGTTTTACTGAGTCAACAGAAACTAACTGCGCGTCGGTATTCAACGGTGTGCAAATTTTTCCCGGATTTAACTGATTACAGGGGTCAAAGGTAGCTTTAATTTTTTGCAGTTCGGTATAAAGCTGCTGACCAAAAAAGGATGGAACGTATTCCGAACGATACCCTTTTCCATGCTCACCCCACATTAAACCGCCATATTTTTGCGTTAGCTCTGCTACTTTATCGCTAATTTGCCTTAACAACACTTCATCATCGGGTTCACACATATCTAACGCCGGGCGAACATGCAAAACACCAGCGTCGGCGTGGCCAAACATACCGTAATTAAGGCCGTTAGCATCGAGTAACGCCCTAAATTCGCTAATAAATTCCGCCAGTTTTTCCGGGGGAACGGCTGTGTCTTCAGCAAAGGCAACAGGTTTACGACGCCCTTTTGTGGCACCGAGTAGTCCCACTGACTTTTTCCGCATGGCATAAATCAATTGTATGCTGGGCAGATCATCACAAACCTGATAACCAATAACGCCTTTGTTGTCTTTGCTTTTAATCAGTTTATCCAGACGCTCAGTCAGGGCGTTAACTTTACCGTCAATTTCGTTCTGATCCAGGCCGGTAAATTCAACCATGTTAATACCGTCCATGCGTTGACCTTCGACATCTGAAAGTAACGGCTGAACGGATTTCCAGATAATGTCTTCGCGCGCGAGATTTAAAACAGTACTGTCAACCGTTTCAACTGATGTAGCCCTGGCATCAACAAGAAACGGAGAGTTTTCTAAAGCCGCCTGAAAGTTGGAGTATTTAACGTTAACCAACACCCGGTGTTTGGGAATGGGCGTAATATTTAGCCGGGCTTCACTAACAAAACCCAAAGTCCCTTCTGACCCGGCAATAATTCGTGAGACATCGATACTTTGCTGTTTAGCGCTATAAGCGTGTTTTAAATCATAGCCAGTTAAGAAACGGTTCAGTGGTGGAAACTTATCACGAATTTTTTCCACCTCACCAACGCAGGTATCGATAACTTGCCGATATACCCGTGCAATGTGAGTGTCCTGACCTGCAATAGTTTCAGCCTGCTCGAGTGACACCGGTAAGCTATCCATTACAGAACCGTCAAGCAGTACCGTTTTTAACCCCAGAATATGATCGCTGGTCTTACCGTAGACAAGTGAGCCCTGACCGGAGGCATCCGTATTAATCATGCCGCCAAGTGTCGCGCGATTGCTGGTAGAAAGGTCTGGTGAAAAAAAGTAACCATGGGGTCGTAAAATGTCATTAAGCTGATCTTTAACCACACCCGCCTGAACCCGAACCCAGCCCTCTTTGGGGTTAACTTCAAGTACTTTGTTCATGTGGCGGCTAATATCAATCACAATGCCGGACGTTAACGACTGACCGTTTGTACCAGTGCCGCCACCGCGGGGCGAGAACTGTACACTACGGTTACTCTCCTGTCCGGCCAGCTGCATCAACAGCACAAGGTCAGCATGATGCAGTGGGTACAAAACCGCCTGCGGCAGATTCTGATAAACGCTGTTATCCGTGGCCGCAATTAAGCGACCCGAATAACTGACATCAATTTCACCAGCAAAGCCCGACTCTTTTATCTGCTCAATAAAGTTTCGGTAGTCTTCTGGCAAAGCCTTTTCTGCAGCAACCTTGGGTAATACCGTCATTTTACAGGTGGTCCGCCAAATACATCCAGGTTTCAATAACAGTATCCGGGTTCAGTGACACAGAATCAATTCCCTGATCAACCAACCAGGCTGCAAAATCAGGGTGATCGGAAGGCCCTTGCCCACAAATACCAACATATTTTCCGCGTTTTTTGGCGGTTTGAATAGCCATTGCTAATAGCTGCTTCACAGCTTCGTTGCGCTCATCAAATAAATGGGCAATAACCCCCGAATCTCTGTCTAAACCTAAAGTTAACTGGGTTAGGTCATTGGAACCAATAGAAAAGCCATCGAAGATATCGAGGAACTCATCAGCTAACAGAGCATTAGAGGGCAGCTCACACATCATAATAACCCGTAAACCATTCTCTCCCTGAACCAGCCCTTGTTCCGCCAGTAGTTCGATAACCTTGCGGCCCTCTTCAAGCGTTCTGACAAAGGGGATCATGATTTCGATATTGCTCAGGCCCATATCGTTACGAACGCGTTTAATAGCTTCGCACTCTAATGCGAAACAGTCGCGAAATTCTTCTGAGATATAACGAGAGGCGCCGCGGAAACCCAGCATGGGATTCTCTTCACCGGGTTCGTACTGCTTACCGCCGATAAGGTTTGCGTACTCGTTAGATTTAAAGTCAGACATACGCACAATCACTCGCTCTGGTGAGAATGCCGCCGCTAAGGTTGAGACACCTTCAGCTAAACGAGCGACATAATACTCTCGCGGGCTACTATACCCTGCCATCATGTTGCCAATGGTCTCTTTCAACTCATCGCTTTGCTGGTCATAATTCAACAACGCCTTCGGGTGAACGCCTATCATTCGGTTAATAATAAACTCAAGTCGCGCAAGACCTATACCCGCATGCGGAAGGCCGGCGAAGTCAAAAGCGCGATCGGGGTTGCCTACGTTCATCATAATTTTCAGTGGTAAATCCGGCATAGCGTCAATTTGTGACTCGGTAATATCGAAGTCCAGTTCACCCTGATAGATATAGCCAGTGTCACCTTCGGCACAGGAAACAGTGACCGCCTGACCATTGCTTATTTGGTCGGTTGCATCACTGCAACCAACAACGGCTGGTATGCCCAGTTCACGCGCGATAATAGCCGCATGGCAGGTACGTCCGCCACGGTTAGTCACAATGGCAGCAGCCCGTTTCATAATAGGCTCCCAGTCAGGGTCAGTCATATCGGTAACCAATACGTCCCCTGGCTGCACTTTATCCATTTCGCTAATGTCATTCAGTACACGAGCCACACCACGGCCAATGCGCTGGCCAATAGCGCGTCCGGTGCAGACAACATCGCCTTTTGCTTTTAACGCAAAACGTTCTATTGCCTGACCTCTTTGATTTGACTGCACGGTTTCAGGACGTGCCTGAACAATGTAAAGCTTGCCGTCGATACCATCTTTCGCCCACTCGATATCCATTGGGCGACCATAATGCTCTTCAATGATCAAAGCTTGTTTGGCTAAGGTTTCAACTTCTTCGTCGGTCACTGAAAAGGTTAAGCTTTTAGATGACTCGATATCCTCAATTAAGGTTTGTTTTCCGTGCTCTTTATTGTCAGAGAAAATCATCTGAATTTTTTTGCTGCCCAAAGTTCGGCGAAGCACTGACGGACGCCCGGCTTTTAACGTTGGTTTATGGACATAAAATTCATCGGGATTAACCGCCCCCTGAACCACCATTTCACCCAGACCGAAAGACGATGTAATGAAGACCACGTCTTCAAAACCGGATTCTGTATCGATGCTGAACATGACACCCGACGAGGCAATATCGCTACGTACCATACGCTGAATTCCGGCTGACAATGCGACACCGCGATGGTCATAGCCCTGGTGAACCCGATACGAGATAGCACGGTCATTAAATAATGAAGCGAAAACGTGTTTAATGGCTTCCATAACACTGCCTAGGCCACGAACGTTGAGGAAGGTTTCCTGCTGTCCGGCAAAAGAAGCGTCGGGCATATCTTCTGCCGTTGCTGAACTGCGCACAGCGAAACTGAATTCATCATTGTTTTCGCTAAGCTCGGCAAAGGCGTTTTTAATGGCGTTTTCAAATTCAGGCTGAAATGGTGTGTCGACAATCCATTGGCGAATCTGCTTACCCGCTTTAGCTAAAGCCTGAACATCATCAACGTCAAGAGTGTCGAGAAAATCGTGAATACGATCGTTTAACCCGCTTTGCTCCAGAAACTGGTTATAGGCATCGGCTGTGGTTGCGAATCCGCCGGGAACTTCGACCCCTGCTCCGGATAAGTTACTGATCATTTCACCCAGTGAGGCATTTTTACCACCGACTCGGCTAACGTCCTGCATTCCCAGATGTTGGTACCAAACTACGTATTCTTGCACGTCACAATCCTTAATTGATTTTTTCGGCATTGAAGTGACTTCTATTTTACACCTTGCAGCCCAACAAGTTAATATCGAACCTACAATCGCTTAAAAAGAGATTTCCTGTGCGCTACGCATTCTACATTTCTGATGGTACTGCATTAACCGCTGAGGCCTTTGGTCATGCGCTTTTATCCATGTTCCCAGTGACTTTTGAGCACAAAACATTGCCTTTTATAGACAGTCCCGAAAAAGCTAATGACGTCTGTAAAATCATAAAAAAAGCAGTTTCTGAAAGCGGCGAACCGCCGTTAATCTTCCATACCTTCGTGAATGAGAAGCTCAAAGCAAAGATTACCGACTGTGGTGGCATATGTTATGACTTTTTAGACCATTTTGTTGCTCCGGTAGAAAAAGAGCTGGGAGTAAAAGCTGAACCTAAAACGCACCGGACTCATGGTGTGCACAAAAATTACAATTTCAGAATAGATGCGATTAACTATGCGTTAGATAACGACGACGGAAAACGCTTAAATCAACTCGATAAAGCCGATTTGATCTTAATTGGTGTATCACGCACCGGAAAAACCCCGACCAGTCTGTATCTTGCCATGCAATACGGCATTAAAGTTGCTAACTATCCACTGACGGATGACGATGATTTTGAACGATTGCAATTACCTGAAGAGTTAAAGCTGCATCGTCATAAGCTGTTTGGCTTGACTCTGTCGTCACAGCGCTTACATGGAATACGGAGTCAACGGCGTGAAGGTAGTCAGTACGCCTCTATGGCGCAGTGTCGATTTGAACTGGCGGAAGTAGAAAAGCTCTACAGCCGGGAAGCCGTTCCCTTTATAAACTCAACACACTATTCAGTAGAAGAAATTGCAGCAAAAATTCTGGCTCAAACAAATTTAAAGCGGCATCGCTATTAATGCCGCTTTATGGTTCGTGCAGGCTAGAATTTATTGAGCATTAGTACTTTCAAAAATTTTATCGGCAGACGCGGCGACAAAGCCTGTATAAAGCTTGCCACTCTCAATCTCATAACGCTTAGCAAACTCATAAAAACAGCTGGGAATTTCAACCGTCTGATCAGAGAATTCAACCGGATGACGATCAGCCATGGTTGATGACTGCTCCAGATAAACTTCCGGAGAGCCTTTAATTTCACCACCTGAAGCATTGAGTTTAAAACCATTGTCTTTCAGTTTTTGGTTCACTTGCTCCAGAGAATCATAGCCTGGCAACTGGTTTACACTAACGGTAAAGTGGTTAGCACAGTAGCCGAATGCCGCCATCCAGGCCGCGTACTCACTTTCTTCCAATAACGCCTGATAATCAGCATGGCTGACTTTCCAGTGTGTACCCGAGTATAGGAAGTCTGACTTTCGAGTATCTTCTTCTGACACCTGAGCCACCATATCTTTGACTTTCTGCTGTAGTTCATCAGAAAATTCAGCAGTCATCAATTCGCTAATGAATACCTTTGGAAGCTCAGGATTTTCATGTTCAAAATGCTTTGCACGCAGCTTTTTAGCTTCAAAATGATAATCACCACCCTCTTTATAACCCAAATCTAAAACGTGCTGAGCTAAGACTTCTAAACCAACCGGACTGATATCAAAGGTACGAAACGCCACATGATCATTAACGATCGGGTGCCCTTCGCCTAATATTTGATGAACCTTCTTGGCTGACGGAGTACGTGATAAATAATCTTGCCACAAGTTTTCAAATAACACTTCTACCTGTTGCGACATATAAAAATATACCTCTTTAATATCCGGTTATAGGAGACTATCAACCCGCGCCGTTGCGGGCTGCTTTTAATGATTCTGCGACCAGAAAAGCTAATTCTAGCACTTGATCAGCGTTCAGTCGCGGATCGCACTGAGTACGATAACGACTGGATAAATCCGCTTCGCTGATACGGTAGGCACCGCCAGTACATTCTGTAACATCTTCACCCGTCATTTCCAGATGGATACCTCCCGGATAAGTGCCTTCCGCTTGATGAATCGCAAAGAAATGTCTTAATTCTTTATGTATGGCGTCAAAGTTACGAGTCTTTAAGCCATTATCCGCTTTAATGGTATTGCCATGCATCGGGTCGCTCGACCAGACAACGTTACGGCCTTCCTGTTTAACGCGACGCACCAGCTCCGGTAGCTTATTCGCAAGGTTATCAGCACCCATACGGGTAATAAGCGTTAAACGCCCGGGCTCATTATCAGGGTTCAACGCATCAATTAGTTGAATAAGTTCGTCACCCGACATAGTAGGACCAACTTTTACCCCTATGGGGTTATGAATACCTCGCATAAATTCAACGTGCGCATGATCCAGTTTGCGAGTGCGCTCCCCTATCCAGACCATATGCGCCGAGCAGTTGTATGGAAGCCCGGTTAAGGTATCGGTGCGAGTTAATGCTTGCTCGTAAGGCAGCAACAAGGCCTCATGAGAGGTAAATAACGACGTTTCATGTATGGTTGCATTGTTATCGGCATTAATACCCAGCACTTCCATAAAGCGCAAAGCTGACTGTATTTCTTCAGCAATTTTCTGGTAACGTTCTTTTGAGGGGTTTGAGGCTATAAAACTAAGATTCCACTTATGCACTTTGTGCAGATTTGCCAGGCCGCCTTGTGCAAACGCCCGTAGTAGGTTTAAGGTGGCTGCCGAATGATGATAAGCCTTAAGCATACGCTCCGGATCGGGCTGACGAGCCGTGTCAATGAATTCAGCGCCATTAATAATATCACCGCGATAGCTCGGCAAACTTAAATCACCAATGGTTTCAAAGTCGCTTGAGCGCGGCTTGGCGTATTGGCCTGCCATACGAGCCACTTTGGTTACCGGACAGGAACCGGCAAACGTCATAACGATGGCCATCTGCAGAATGACCTTAAAGGTGTCGCGGATTTTAGGCGCATTAAAATCATTAAAAGATTCTGCGCAGTCACCGCCCTGTAGAAGAAAACCTTCTCCTTCGCAGACACTTTTCAATTGGTTTCTCAGCGCCCGTATTTCTTCAGCAAAAACCAGCGGCGGAAACTGACTCAGTTGTTGTTCTACTGCATGCAATTGCGACGGATCTGAATACTTCGGCTGTTGTTCAATTGGCTTATCGCGCCAACTGCGCGCACTCCACTGGGCCATAACTAAAATTTATCCGTTTTATCGTTGACTAAGAATTAAGAATGTACCGCTGTATCCCTTGAAAAGCAACGACTAACGCCGTTGCTCAAGAGCATGAATGCGCTCTTCCAGAGGCGGATGACTCATAAACAATTTAGATATTGTTGAGCGCTTGCCGCTAATGCCAAATGCCAGCATCGTACCGTCCAGCTGTGACTCTTTGCCTTGTTGCAAACGGCGTAAAGCGGCAATCATCTTTTGTTTACCAACCAACTCGGCCGACCCTGCATCTGCACGGAATTCTCTTTGGCGCGAAAACCACATGACAATGGTGCTGGCTAAAACACCAAATACAACTTCCAACAGCATAACGACACCATAATAGGCAAAGCCACCACCTCGCTGGCTATTTCCGCCACGCATTAACGCGCTGGCAATAATTCGCGCAAAAAACATCACGAACGTATTAATTACGCCCTGAATTAATGTCAGCGTAACCATATCGCCGTTAGCAATATGGCTCATCTCATGTGCCAGAACCGCTTCGACTTCGTCGCCATCCATGTTCTGCAATAGCCCGGTGCTTACCGCAACCAAAGAAGCCTTTTTACTGCGGCCGGTCGCAAAAGCATTGGGTTCAGGCGACTGATAAACCGCTACCTGAGGCATCGGCAGCCCGGCTTTCTGCGACTGTTGCTGGACCGTACGCAGTAACCACCGTTCAGATTGGTTCTGTGGTTTTTCTATTACCCGCGCGCCGGTTGAACGCAATGCCATCCAACGCGATATCCAAAGTGATACAAAAGCACCGCCAAAACCAAACAACGCACAAAAAACAAATAGCCCAACAGAGCCTTGTGCGTCAATACCCGTTGCTGCAATTACAATATTAAAGACCACACTAACAACCAGCAAAATGGCCAGGTTAGTGGCTAAAAACAGCAGAATTCTTTTCATTGCTTCCACTCCGGGGGAGACTGAGTCTGATAAATTATGTGGGGTTAATTTGTCGAGTTTCAATCTTGCCCGTTAAAATAAATCGTCAAATCTTTTTCTGACCACTCTGGTACGTAAGGTAGATAAGCAAGTTCCCGGGTACCGAGTAATTCGCGTAACGAGCTTAGGTTCTCTTGTTGTCTTGGCATGGGCTCTGATTCGGTCTGTACCGCTATCCACCCAACAACATCACAACCTTCGTGCAGTATTGACTCAAGACTGAGTAACGCATGATTCAGACAACCCAGTTTTAATCCGACAACCAGAATCACCTTAGCATCGACAGCCTTTACAACCGCGGGCATGCGCAAACCCGGCGCCAAAGGTAATTGCCAGCCTCCGGCGCCTTCAATCACCAGGTTGTCTAACGGTTGTTGGCCAAACCATTCCACCGCAGCCACTAACGTTTCTTTATCTATAACAACATCGTTATCTGCAGCGGCTATATGGGGCGCAATAGCCGCTGCAAAAGTATAAGGATTGACTCTGCTATAATCGAAAGTCGTATTACTGTGACGCATTAAATTCAATGCATCATCGTTAACGAGTTTGCCGTCTTGCCAGTAACATCCAGAAGCAACCGGTTTCATAACTGCGGTTTTTTGGTGGTGCTTAACTAAGTTTTGAACAAAAGCACAGGCAGCAACAGTTTTTCCCGCATCAGTGTCTGTTCCAGCAATAAAATAAGTGTTCATGTTAACCTAATATCAATCTTACTTAATTAATTTAAAATTAAGAACCGACCATTCAAGCGGCAGTCCCCGTGGTGCACGGTAGCTCTCAAAAGCATTTTCTAACTGATGTAGCCGATTTCGGGTCATCAAACCGGCATTATCGGTTCGCCTCACATAGTTAGCACCAACGCCCTTAATACTTCCTATAAGTTCAAGCGTATTGGCAAAATACTGAGTATGGTTTTCCAGTTTAACCTCAGTAGAATGCCAGTTAAACGAACCCACTTCGCGTTGCACCCTTTCGGCCGAATAAAAGGTCTGTGTATGCTGTAAATCATCGACTGTATTCCAGCTTTTAATAAATGAGTTAAAGGTCCCCTCGACAACCGTATTAACGGTTACAACACCACCTGGCTTTATAACACGGTAAGCTTCACTCATCGCCTTTGTTAAATTATCAACCCATTGCATTGACAAGTTAGCGAAAAGCCAGTCAATTGATTGATCAGCAACAGGCAGAGATTCCCATTCACCATTAAGCCATGCCTGCTCCGGGTATTCGTTCATTGCTCTTGTCAGCATCGCCGGGGCAATATCAATACCCATGTAGTGTTTTGCCCGCGGCAATAAATGCGCGGTTGTCGATGCAGGGCCACAACCTATATCCAGCACACGGGTCGCTTCGCCCGGACCAAGATCCAATAGCGTGTTAGCAGTCAGACGTTGAATATCCGCGTGTTGACGATAGTTTTTTGCGGCTTTATTGAATTGCCGGGCAACGGCCTGCTGAAAGTTCATCGGTTTCATTAATTCTCGTTAACCCTGTCCACCACCTGCCAAAAATTTTCAAGGGTGGCCAGCGACATTTCTGAGGTTAAACTAAAGCGGATACGGGAGCTGCCCACCGGCACTGTCGGAGGGCGAATGACACTGCATAAGTAACCGTTCGCCTGTAATTGCGTTGACATTTTCAGCGCGGCATCATCTGAATCAAATAACCAAGTTTGTATCGCTGTATTTGAATCTATGGTTTTTAAATTACGATGCTTCATTTGCTCACGGAAATACTGAATTCTGGCGCACAGCCGGGCCCGACGCTCATCACCCTCTGCACTGCGCACAATCTCTATTGCGGCTTTTATCGCCGCAGCCTGAGCCGGCGGCATTGATGTTGAATAAATATAGTCGCGACAAAATTGAATCAAACTTTCAATCTCATCATCACCACCACAGGCAAATGCCCCACCAACTCCTAAAGCTTTGCCAAAAGTCCCCGTAATAATGTCGGCAACTGCCGAATCGACAGTTAATGTCCCTCTTCCTTCAACACCATACGCGCCCAGCCCGTGCGCATCATCAAGCATAATATTGATGCCCTGCTGTCGTTTTAAAGCGATCAACTGACCTAAGTCACAGCTGTCACCGTCCATGCTGAAAACGCCTTCAGTAATCAGCCAGTCGCCCGGCTGAGCTTGACAAACCATAGGCTCCGGCTGGTTGTGCAGGTACCGCTTAAAGCGCTTTTCACTGTGTTGCATACCGTCAATTATCGAGGCGTGAACCAGCTTATCTGCGAACAGCTTTTCCTGCTTACCTGGCAAAGTTGTCAGGACACCGTGGTTAGCAGCAAAACCAGAAGTAAACAGCAAAGCTCTGGGTTTTCCTAACCAGTCTGCGAGCAGTTCTTCAAGCTCCTGATGAACCGCACTGTAACCGCTGAGCAGAGGCGAGCCTGTGCTGCCCACACCCCAGATATTGATAGCCTGCTTAAAAGCTTGTTTTATCTTTGAGTGCTGGCTTAAGCCAAGGTAATCGTTGGTGCTAAAATTAAGCGCCCAGTTAGCCCCCATGCTACGAACTTTTCGCACACGAAAAAGTGAAGACTCCTTTCGGTCTTTCAGTCGACACAGGTATCCCGGCACCGTTTGCTCCATTAAGAGGCGTCGTAATATCGTACAGGATTTTCTCGTTCCCGGATGGCGTCTTCTATCACTGCGGTGTGAACCTCGTCATCATAGCCGTCAAGCTGTTCAGGCGTTATTCCAAGACGTTCAAACAGACGCAGATCTGCATCGGCTCCGGGGTTTGCCGTGGTCAGTAGCTTCTCACCATAGAAAATTGAATTTGCGCCGGCTAAAAAGCATAACGCCTGCATTTCATCGTTCATGTCTTCACGACCGGCCGACAAACGCACATGTGAAGCCGGCATCAAAATGCGGGCAACGGCGACCGTTCTTACAAACTCAAAATTGTCCATGTCTTCTATCTTAGCAAAAGGCGTTCCTTCTACTTTTACCAACATATTAATTGGCACACTTTCCGGATGTTTCGGCAAGTTCGCCAATTGCACTAATAAAGAAGCGCGATCAGTCACACTCTCTCCCATACCGACAATGCCACCCGCACAAACTTTCATACCGGCATCACGAACATTACTCAACGTATTAAGGCGATCCTGATAAGTTCGGGTAGAAATAACATCCCCGTAAAATTCCGGCGAGGTATCCAGGTTATGGTTGTAATAATCAAGCCCGGCCTGCTGCAGCATTTTCGCCTGTTCATTACTCAGCATACCAAGCGTCATACAGCTTTCCAGGCCTAATGCTTTAACCCCTTGTATCATTTCGATAACGTAAGGCATATCGCGATCTTTCGGGTTACGCCATGCCGCGCCCATACAAAAACGGCTAGCGCCCTTTTCTTTAGCGGCCTGAGCTTCTGCCAGTACACTTTCTACTGCCATTAAACGCTCGCGATCAAGCCCGGTATGATAATGCGCGCTTTGTGGACAATATTTGCAATCTTCAGGGCAGGCGCCAGTTTTTATCGATAACAAAGTACTGATTTGAACTTCGTTCGGGTTAAAGTGCTGACGATGCACCGTTTGTGCTTCGAACACTAAATCATTTAATGGCTTTTGTAACAGCTCCTGAACCTCTTTAGTGGTCCAGTCATTGCGAACTTGTGACATGGTAAATCTCATATACTTGGTAAATTATGGTCGACTAGAATAATTCAGCTCGATACACTGTCAACAGACTTTGCATTCTATACTTTACAATAGATTAATTTATGACCATAAGCGACAGTGAATTTGACCGCCAGCATATTTGGCACCCCTACACTTCTATGTTGAATCCATTACCCGCTTATAAAGTAGAGTCGGCAAAAGGTTGCACGCTCACGCTTGAAAACGGAGAGCAGGTTGTTGACGGGATGTCTTCCTGGTGGGCCGTCATTCACGGATACCGTAACTCCCGTTTAGATGCCGCAGCGCACAATCAAATCGACAAAATGAGTCATGTCATGTTTGGTGGGATAACCCATCAACCGGCAATTGATCTTGCAAAACGCCTGATTGATTTGACGCCTGCTGCGCTGGAGCGCGTATTCATTGCTGATTCAGGTTCGGTCAGTGTAGAAGTGGCCATTAAAATGGCATTACAGTTCTGGTTAGCTCAAGAACGTCCGGAAAAACATCGTTTGTTGACGATAAAAGGCGGGTACCACGGTGATACCTTTAAAGCGATGTCGGTTTGCGACCCTGTAAACGGTATGCACCACTTATTTAATAAGGCCATTAATACGCAAATTTTTGCTGACGCGCCGACATTAACTCCTGACGACGAATGGACAGAGGACGCCGGCCAACAGCTTAAGTTATGGTTTGAGCAATTCCATACTGAGTTAGCGGCGGTTATTCTTGAACCCATCGTTCAAGGTGCCGGCGGTATGCGGTTTTATCATCCTGAGTATCTGAAGCTAATACGTAAGCTTTGTAACGATTACGACGTTTTATTAATAGCAGACGAAATTGCGACCGGCTTTGGCCGAACCGGCAAGCTATTCGCTTGTGAGCACGCAGATATTACTCCGGATATCCTATGCGTAGGTAAAGCTCTTACCGGCGGTTACATGACGTTAGCAGCGACGCTAACCACTAAGAAGGTAGCAGAAACAATTGGCCAGGGCCCTGGTGGCGGCGCCTTGATGCATGGCCCCACTTTTATGGGAAATCCTTTAGCCTGCGCGGTTGCTGCTGAGTCTCTCGCCATTATTGCTGAGAATAACTGGCAGCAACAAGTTACCGGAATAGAGGCACAATTAGAGAAAGAGTTGCTGCCACTCGGAAACTATAAGTCCGTTAAACACGCACGCGTTTTGGGAGCTATCGGAGTACTGGAAATGCAGCAACCAATTAATGTTGGCTCAGCCCAAAAGCGCTTTATTGAACTGGGCGCATGGATACGACCATTTGGCCGCCTGCTTTATATTATGCCGCCGTATGTGATTACTAAAGACGAACTGAGCCGTTTAACGCATGCAATGAAAGACTACATAGAAAGTGTCGAAAAACTGCTTAGCTAGGGCGTGTTGATCTTTGCTGATTGCTTTTGCAGCAAAGATCAACACGCCCTAATAACCGAAGAAATAAATAGTCAGCCCCCCTAAACAGCTCATAATCAGAATAAGGGTGTTAAGCCACATATGCTGCTTATGCTGTCGGAAAAGAACGTAATTAATAACCAGACTGGTTAAGCTGACAAACAGTCCAATTAACAAAAGAATAAAAAATAAATCACCGAGCGTAATGTGCCAATAGTCACGAACGGATATTCCGAAAATCTCGGTTAAAATGTTATTACGCTCGGGTTTGGCGTAATTGAAAACTACGGCTGCAACGACAAAAATCAACCAGCCAAAAATAGACAACCATCCCAGCACGCGAGACCAGAACGGGACTCTCTTTAAATCATCTAAAGATCCCCTTTTCATAATTTTTCTCTCTGTTATCAGGGGTTATACTTGAGTCTGCGCCAAACCGAGGTAACATAGCAACCTTTCTATACCAAAATAGTGTAATTTCGGAGAAAACCAACTCATGTCGTATGCTTCTGTAGTGGATGTTCTGGCAGGAAAAGTCGCTGTCGATGAAACCGTAACAGTCCGGGGCTGGGTGCGCACGCGCCGTGACTCAAAAGCCGGTATTTCCTTCATTAACCTGCACGATGGCTCATGCTTTGATGCCATTCAGGCAGTGGTTCCGGCAGAACTTCCCAATTACAGTAATGAAGTTCAGAAGCTGACTACCGGTTGCTCCGTTGCAATTACCGGTGTCGTTGTTCCCTCAAAAGGTAAAGGGCAGTCGTTTGAGCTGCAGGCAACTAAAGTACACGTCTATGGCTGGGTGGAAGATCCGGACACTTACCCGATGGCTCCGAAGCGCCATAGCATGGAGTATTTACGAGAATATGCACACTTGCGCCCTCGTACTAACATTACCGGCGCGGTGATGCGAGTTCGTAATGCCTTGTCTCAGGCAATACACCGCTTCTTCCATGAACAGGGCTATTTGTGGGTCAGCACCCCTATTATTACCACCTCGGACTGCGAAGGCGCCGGTGAAATGTTCCGCGTTTCAACATTAGACATGCTGAACATTCCAAAAACCGATAAAGGCGAAGTCGACTATTCAGAAGACTTTTTTGGCAAAGAGGCGTTTTTAACGGTTTCTGGTCAACTGAACGTTGAATCCTACGCATGCTCATTATCGAAAGTTTATACGTTTGGTCCGACTTTCCGGGCTGAAAATTCGAATACCAGTCGCCATTTGTCTGAGTTCTGGATGGTTGAGCCTGAGCTGGCGTTTGCCTCGTTAGATGACGTTGCAGGCTTAGCCGAAGCCATGCTGAAATATGTGTTTAAAGCGATACTTGAAGAACGCCCGGACGATATGGCTTTTTTCGAGCAGCGTATTAACTCTGAAGCAATTAAACGGCTAGAAGCAATTGTCAATAACGACTTCGTGCATATGGATTACACCGACGCGATTGAAATACTGAAAAACTGCGACAAGAAGTTTGAATATCCGGTTGAATGGGGTGTTGATTTACAATCTGAGCACGAGCGTTACTTAGCCGAAGAGCACGTGGGCGCGCCCATTATTCTGAAAAACTACCCGCGTGATATTAAAGCTTTTTATATGCGTCAGAACGAAGACGGCAAAACTGTTGCAGCAATGGACGTTCTTGCCCCGGGGATTGGTGAAATAATTGGTGGTTCAGCGCGTGAAGAACGTTTAGACATTCTTGACCAACGTATTGAGGAGATGGATCTGCCAAAAGAAGAATACGGTTTCTACCGTGACTTACGCCGGTATGGCACAGTCCCTCACGCCGGTTTTGGCTTAGGTTTTGAACGTTTGGTTGCTTATGTTACTGGCGTACAAAATATTCGTGACGTGATTCCATTCCCACGCGCTCCGAAAAGTGCTGAATTTTAATCCAGCACCAGTTGATTGCCGTTCATAAAGAACGGCGATGGGTCTTTTTGAGGTTTTATCGGCGTAGGGACAGCCGGAGTCCCTACGTACAGAAAACCGACAATAGCATCGTCTACCGATAGTCCCAGCTGTTCCTTTATGAAGTCATTTTCAGCCATCCATCCCGTACGCCAAATGGCGCCAATACCCTGTGCAAAAGCAGCTTGCTGCATACCATGAGTCGCGCAGGCAACGGTACAGAGTTGCTCATCTCTCGGAACCTTTGAATGTTCCCGCAAACGTAAGCAAGAAATTATAATTAAAGGCGCACGAAAGGGTAACTGCCCTGCTTGTTCTATTACCGTTTCAGAAAAGTCATTCAGACGCGCCGCCTGCTGGTAAATATCCGCCAAAATCTGTCTTTCTTTTCCCTGAAACTGAATAAACTGATAAGGCGTTAACCCCATGTGATCGGGAGCCCGCACGGCAGCGGCCTGAATTAATTTTAATTGTTCTACAGTTGGGCCAGGTTCATTCAAACGAGGCATAGACGAGCGAGTCGTCAGTAATTCTTCGGCATTCATACATCAACCCTATTCAGTGTGTAATGCTTCGTTACATTCTCTGGCTGGTTTGCAGCTTAAACATTCGATATGCTAAGGCTAATTAAAATTACTAGATGAGAGTGTAACTATGCGTTCAGTCGGATCAATCTTCAGTTATTTATGGAAAATAATCAACGGTACTCGCCGGTTCATTTTGAATCTTGTGTTCTTCATTATTTTAGCGGTATTCATTGCTAGCATGATAAAAGGTGATGACCCTATTGAAGTGCCGGAAAATGGAATTTTGGTTCTTAATCCAAACGGGATATTAGTAGAAGAGAAAACGTGGATTGATCCTTTCGATAAATTCCTCAGCGAAGCTCTGGGAAATGGTGACAATATCCCTGAAGTCCTTTTGTCTGATGTTGTTGATGCGATAGAAAAAGCAAAAACCGATGAGCGTATTGGAGCTTTGTATCTGGATTTACAAAAACTTTATCCCAGCGGTCTGAATAAGCTCGGTGTAGTGGCCGATGCTCTGGATGATTTCCGTACATCCGGTAAACCCATTATAAGCAACGCGGACTATTACCTCCAGCATCAATACTACCTTGCAGCGCATGCCGATCAGCTGTACTTGAACCCAATGGGTACGGTCGTTTTTGAGGGGCTTGATTACACCCAAGTCTACTTCAAAGAATTGCTGGATAAGTTAAAAGTACAGCCAAATGTTTTTAAGGTGGGCAAGTTCAAAGCAGCGGTTGAGCCTTTTATTCGTAATGATATGTCGGAAGAAGCACGTGAGGCAAATGAGTTTCTATATTCGGCCTTATGGAAAAATTTCCACGCAGACGTGACTGCTGCCCGTAATATTAATCCGTTAGTGACCAGCGGTAAAATTAATGACTACATGTCAGCCTTTAATAATGCCGATGGTGATATGGCAAAAATGGCGTTAGAAACTAACCTGGTTGACGCATTGCGTACTCGTACAGAAGTTCGTAATGAACTCATTAATTTAGCCGGACATGATAAAGAAGCGGATACGTTCCGCCAGATTACCTTTGATAATTACCTGGCTTCTGAAGCTACTGTTCCGGATAATCTAAAACCAAAAGATAGTGATCAGGTTGCTGTTATTGTTGCCCGGGGACAAATTGTAAATGGCTCACAAAAGGCTGGAATGATTGGCGGCGACAGCACTGCAAAATTGATTCGCGAAGCACGCAATAACGAGCAGACTAAAGCGATTATTCTTCGCATCGATAGCCCTGGTGGTAGTGCATTTGCGTCTGAAATTATTCGACAAGAAGTACTACAGGCAAAAGAAGCCGGCATTCCTGTTGTTGCTTCCATGAGTACGGTTGCAGCATCTGGTGGTTACTGGATAGCCGCTGACGCAGATAAAATCGTCGCTGCGCCAACAACGATTACCGGTTCTATTGGTGTCTTTGGTTTATTAATGACCTTAGAAGACAGTTTTGCCGCGATTGGTATTCACAGTGATACCGTTAGTACCACTGAGATATCCAGTTTAAATCCACTGGAAGAAATGACTGATTACCAAAAAACACTCATACAGCGCTCAGTAGAAAGCACTTACGAGAACTTCCTTAGTATTGTCAGTAACGGTCGCAACATGGCTCGTGAAGACGTTCATGAAATTGCACAAGGTCGTATCTGGACCGGCAAGCAAGCTATGGAATTAGGTTTAGTTGATAAACTCGGTAACTTTGATGAGTCAGTGACTCTTGCTGCTGAACTCGCAGCCCTGGAAGAGTATGACGTAAATATTGTTAAGCAAGAACTTTCATCAAAAGAACAGTTTTTTGCCAGCTTGTTTAACAGCACATCAGAATTTCTCCCCAGCCCCAGTATTAACAGTCAACATTGGTTAATGGGCACGCTGAATAAAGTGAAATCTGAAACGGCGGTTTTACAAAACTTTGATGACCCTAAAAATGTTTACTCTTACTGTGCACTCTGCCCCCAACCGCGATAGAATTATCGCGGTTGTTTCGCAGAGCACAGGAGTGAACTTTGCCTCGTAAAAAAATTTATGTCGCCTACACAGGCGGCACAATAGGTATGGAAAAATCAGCTCAGGGTTATGTTCCGGTCGCCGGACACCTGAGCTCATGCGTTCAGAATATGCCCGAGTTTTTCCGCGACGAAATGCCTGAATTTACTATTAATGAATACTGTCCATTAATGGATTCTTCCAATATGACACCTTCTGACTGGGTGACTATTGCCCGTGATATTGAAGAAAATTACGCGGATTATGACGGGTTTGTTATTTTGCACGGTACTGACACTATGGCATACACGGCCTCTGCATTATCGTTCATGCTGCAAAGCTTAAGTAAACCAGTCATTGTTACCGGCTCTCAAATACCCTTGGCTGCTTTACGTTCCGACGGTCAAACCAATTTATTAAATTCGTTATATGTTGCCGCCAACTACCCTATTCCAGAAGTTGGTTTGTTTTTTAACAATACGCTTTACCGGGGAAATCGCTCCACCAAAGCCGACGCTAACGGCTTCAATGCTTTTGCCTCACCGAATTATCCATCGTTACTTGAAGCTGGAATTAAAATTCAATTAAATGCAGGACAGTTATCGGAACCCTTAACTCACTCATTAAAAGTTGTTGAGATGACGCCTCAGCCTATCGGAGTTGTCATGCTTTATCCGGGCATTTCCGCTGAAATTATACAAAATCAGTTACAGCAACCCGTTAAAGCCATGATTCTGCAAAGTTATGGCGTCGGTAATGCGCCACAAAATGAAACCTTATTAGCAAGTTTAAAAACAGGCGTTGAGCAGGGTATTACGATTGTTAACTGCACCCAATGCTTCCGTGGTCGAGTCAACATGGACGGTTACGCAACCGGCAATGCTCTGGCTGAAATAGGCATAGTTTCAGGCTCTGACATGACCATAGAAGCGGCTCTTACAAAGCTGCACTATCTGTTATCTCAAGACTTAGATAAAAACAAAATGCAAAAGTTGTTACAGAAGAATTTACGTGGCGAATTAACTCCGCCATAATTTAACGTTGCTCAAAAAATAATAAGAAAAAACTATGGCAAATTCATCACCCGCTTTCGCAACCCGACTGGGTTTTATCTTGGCCGCCGCAGGCTCTGCGGTCGGCGTTGGAAATATCTGGGGCTTTCCTACACAAGCGGCCAGTAATGGTGGCGGCGCATTTCTGCTCGTTTACCTCATTATGATTGTGTTACTGGCCTATCCTATGCTGGTGGCAGAAATTACAATTGGTCGAATACGACGCCAGAATCCAATAGAGTCTTTGCGTAATTTATCCGATAAATCATTGCTACGGGGTTCAGGTGCGATAGCGGGTGTTATAGGCCTGATAGTACTTAGCTTAATATTGAGCTTTTATGCCATTGTGTCCGGCTGGCTTTTATCTTATATGCTTGCGCCAGTAATGGTGTTAATTGGCTTACCTGAGACCGCTGCCTGGTTTACAGAATTCTCCGTCTCCAGGAATATGGTAACCATGATATTTTTCATGCTGTTAACCATTTATGTGGTGCGCTCCGGAGTAAACAACGGTATTGAGCGCTGGTCGCGACGGCTAATGCCTCTATTATTCATTCTGTTAATTGGAATGTCCGGTTATATTTTGACCCAGGACGGCGCTATAGACGGCTTAAAAATGTATCTGCTGCCGGACTTTTCAACCATAACCGACCCCAATCTGATTATTCGCGCTATGGGCCAGGCTTTTTTCTCATTGTCACTGGGTGTTTGTGTGATGATGACTTACGGGGCATACCTGTCAAACTCTGAAAATATTCCGAAGACAGCAGCCTGGGTGACCGGTATTGATACCAGTGTTGCTTTTTTAGCCGGGTTACTGATTTTACCTGCCATGTTTGTCGCGCAATCTAATGGCGTTCCAATTTATGCGGACGATGGTACTTTACTATCCGCAGATACCTTGGTTTTTACTGTGTTACCGGCAATGTTTGATGCGCTTGGTTATGCCGGTTTGTTTGTTTCCTTCGGTTTTTTTCTGTTAATGGTTATTGCGGCCATTACGTCATCAATTTCTATGCTGGAAGCACCGGTTAATGCGTTGCGGGAGGAAGCGAATTGCGATCGAAGCAGTGGTGTTTGGATAATTGCGCTGGTTGTAACAACTCTTTCAACCGTCATCATTTATAATTTTGACGTACTTTTCGGCGCGGTTATAACCTTCAGCACGGTTTATATGCAACCAATAATGGCTCTTGTGTTCGGTATCATGCTGACTTGGGTGCTTCGCCAGAACTATTTATTAAAAGCACTAAAACAAGGGTCACCTGATATCGATAAAAGCTTGTTTTGGAAAATTTGGCCCTGGTACGTTAAGTTCATTTGCCCCGTCCTTATTTTGTTAGTTATCTGGCAAGGTTAAGAACGATAAAGCCCTCCGCTCTATTGAACGAAGGGCTCTGCTTCTGGCTACATATTTAAATACAAACTAAATAACAAACATATCCATAAACTCGTTGACCGCTATATTTTCAAATGATTTCTGCTGGCTACAACGGTTGAAAATTAAGCCTACTGTTTGCTCCGGGAAACGCGTTGCTAAATTTTCCTTAAATTTGTTTTCAAGCACAGGCAGGCCTTCTTCTCTGCGTCGTCTATGCCCTATCGGATATTCCACTGTCACTTTCTCGGTACTGCTTCCATCTTTGAAGAATACCTGCAGCGTGTTAGCAATAGAACGCTTTTTTGGATCGTGGTAATCGTTACTAAATTCTTTATCTTCCACAACGTTGATTTTTTCCCGGATAGTATCGATAACCGGGTGGTTTTCATGAAAGCTATTTTCGTAATGATCAGCATTTAACTCACCAAAAATTAAAGGCACAGCTGTCATATACTGTAAGCAATGATCGCGATCCGCTGGGTTTGCCAGCTTTCCCTGTTTTGAAATGATACGAATAGCCGACTCATGAGTGGTAATTTCGACTTTTTCAATTTCATCAATTTTATCTTTTACTTCCGGATGTAAAGTGACCGCCGCTTCACAGGCCGTTTGAGCGTGAAACTCAGCAGGAAACGATAACTTAAACAGAATATTTTCCATGACATAACTGCCATACTCGCGTTGAAACTTAAACTCCCAGTCCGATTCAGGTTTCAACTGCTGATCTTTATTGGTCTTATTAAATAAGACATCGTAAAAACCCCATTGAGGAGCTGTCAGTGCCCCCGGAATGCCCATTTCACCGCGCATGGTCATGTCGGCTAAGCGCACCGCTCTCGAGGTGGCATCCCCTGCCGCCCAGGACTTTCGTGAGCCCGCATTGGGCGCATGCCGATAGGTTCTCAGCGACTGACCGTCAACCCACGCTTGTGATACCGCGGCCATAATGTGCTCTTTTGAGCCACCCATTAACCAGGTAACAACCGCTGTAGAGGCAACCTTTACCAGAACAACGTGATCAAGACCGACGCGGTTAAAGCTGTTTTCTATCGCTAAATTCCCCTGAATTTCATGCGCTTTTATCATTGCCTCTAACACTGTTTTCATCGTTAAAGGTTTCTCACCTTTGGATAACCGATTTTGTGAGATAAAATCAGCAGTCGCTAATATACCGCCTAAATTATCAGAGGGGTGACCCCATTCAGCGGCTAACCAGGTGTCGTTAAAATCCAGCCAACGAATAATACAACCAATATCCCAGGCCGCTTTTACCGGGTCCATACGAAACTGAGTACCCGGTACTCTAGCGCCATTCGGAACCGTTGTCCCCTCAACTAAAGGACCCAGATGTTTGCTGCATTCGGGAAAGCGTAAAGCTAACAGACCACATCCCAAAGTATCCATCAGGCAATTACGTGCGGTATTCCAGGCCTCATCACTGTCAATTTCATAATTAATGACATAGTCTGCGATCGTTTGAATCACTTCGTCATAATCTGGACGTTCATTACTCTCAACTGTTGCATTCATCGCTGATTCCTTAGTTAAAATTTTAAGTATGGATTCACTATAAGCGCTCTTTATTTGTACCGCAAACCGGTTTTTTTTGATCGCTACTTTCTATTAGAGATGAATTTAAAAAACAAAAAAAACCCGGAACCAATCCAAGTTGTTCCGGGTATAGGGGAAAGGCTCAAAGAATGAGCCGTGCGCTAACTCATGATAAAAAGAGTAAAATAATGCCTAAAATTTGTTCGGTAAGCTTTAGTTTAGACAATATTAGAGAGATGTCTAATATTTTTCAGTTTTTTTTATCTTATTGTTTTTAATTAGTTTTAATAACTATAAACACAAGTTATTCACAGCTAATTAACGGTTATTAAACAGCTTGTAATAGTTAGCTGTCGTCTTCTTCGCCACCTCTTCTAAGGTGACGCCTTTCACGTCAGCAACGCACTTGGCAACGTCGACAACATAGGCGGGCTGATTCTCTTTACCGCGATGAGGGACAGGTGCCAACCACGGACTGTCCGTTTCAATAAGCAACTTTTCCAGAGGCAAAGCTTTTATGGTGTCGCGCAATTCTTGAGCATTTCTGAATGATGCAATCCCTGAAATAGAAATGAAGAAATCGAGATCATCTATGGCTTTTTTAGCCATCTCCAGAGATTCTGTAAAACAATGGAGAACCCCACCGGGTCTTTCAGCATGCCCATTTCTTAATAACGACAAGGTATCGTTCTGCGCATCGCGTGTATGAATAATCAACGGCTTATGAATATTGTTTGCTATTTCAATGTGCTGCTCAAAATTTTCCCGCTGTAACATTTTTGATTCGGGATCATAAAAGTAATCCAGCCCGGTTTCTCCTACTGCTACAACATGGTCGGCTGAAGCTAGTTCACTGAGCTTGAGACCCAACTCGGCTATAGAAGTTTGACTGTCTTTAACGTACAGCGGATGCACCCCGCACGAAATCGATACATTATCAAATTCTGCAACCGCAGCCTGCATGGCGGGAAAGTCTTCAAGAGTAACGCAGACACACAATATGTGTTCAACTTTATGAGCACATGCCTTATCAATAATTTCTTTTAAATCAGCGCCCGCTTTTTCAGGATTAATCTTATCCAAATGGCAGTGCGAGTCGACGAACATAGTTAGCTCCACTTAGCGTTGATGAGAGTGACAGAAGTCGTTAATCAGTTGCTGTAAGAGTTTACCATACTCACTTGTATGATGACGGCAAAGGTAACGAATATGGTGGATCATAGCTTGCTGTGCGGGAAAAATCGCAACCGCTAACCAGTGTTTTAACTCTTCACGTTCAAACTGGAAAACAACGGTTACCTCTAAATGAAAGATTTCCTGACAGCAGCCAGGCTCTTCAAACTCCAATGTCGTTTTATCGTCAATCATTAACTCATCGGAGCAATCAGATTCACGGCGTACAAGTAGAGTAAAAGGGGAAAACTCGGGAATAACATGTGAGGCAAGCTCATGAGTTGAGCTGGGGTTGAATTTTAAGGTCAGCACGGGCAACTCCTTTCTATGGAGCCTCTACCGCAAAAGACTATCTGCCCAGCGGCTCCATGCAAAACTTAATAATAACGGTAAATTAATTCCGGTGGACCCCTGAAATCGCTGACGCAACTGTCGGCATTCTGATACCCAACCGCTCAATTCAGCCACACTGACCCATTTAAAACGACTGACTTGTCGCAAGTCATCAGCTAACGGCTGGTAACGTAGCCGATTGATCGCAATATCCTGACTCATAAGCAACCAGTCGAGAAGTAAATTCTCAGAAATATCGAGCCAGTCTAATGCCGCTTCTTTGTCTTTCAATAACGGCAACCCGTTGTGCCCGCGCAAACCAGCCAACAGCTCCTTGGCCGAAGAAATCTGCTCGTCGTTTTGTACGGTCGTTGGGTAAGAGACACTAAGCCATTGCATACGACTTCTGAGTGTAGGGAGTAAGCGCTCTGCATCGGCTGTTGAAACGAGCCAATGCGTATCCGCAGGAGGTTCTTCCAGAACTTTTAACACCGCATTTCCGGCTTGCTCCGTCATTTTTTCGGCCCGTAATATTACCGCAACTTTTAAACCGCCCTGATTGGCTGTCTGCATAACGTTTTTCTGCAATTCACGAACGCTATCTACTCCAATCCGGTTAACTTCAGCACCATCAATAGTCCACGTATCCGGGTGATTACCTGATTGGTAAAGTAAGCAGGATTTGCATTTTCCACAGGCACTTTTGCCCGGCTGGTTACACAATAAAAACTGCTGCAGCCGATGAATAAACTCCGTTGAGCCGGCTTCGACATTGTGTTGTAAATAATAAGCATGAGCTAAGCGTCCTGCTTTGGCACTTGCTATTAGTTGCAACCAGGGTTCTCTCAGCCAGGGAAAAGCCATTAAAACAGGTACTCCTCAATTGTTCTCAGTATTGCCTGATGCACATCCAGCATAGACTGGTTTGCATCAATGACAATAATGGCCGGATCTTTAGCGGCTATATTTAAATAGGCTTGCCGGGTTCGCTGAAAAAATACCAAGTCTTCCTCTTCAATCCGATCAAGCTCTCCGCGTTCCCGGGCACGCTCAAGGCCTTTTTTTTCTTCAACATCAAGCAATAGGGTTAAGTCCGGTTTAAAACGCCCTAGTGTGATTTTTCGGACCTTTTGTAGCAATTCATCACCAAGCTGTCGGCCGCCCCCCTGATAAGCTCTTGAAGATAAGTCATGCCGGTCTCCAATTACCCAGCTATTCCTGGCTAAAGCCGGCTTAATGATATTATCAACAAGCTGAACTCTGCTGGCGTACATCAGTAAGAGCTCAGTGGTTGGGCTGATTTTTTCATCCCACTTCTTTTTGACTAAATCTCGCAGAGATTCCGCCAGTGGTGTTCCGCCTGGTTCCCGAACCGTTTCAGTTTGAATGCCTTTAGCTTGTAAGTGCGTAACAATGCTTGCGATAGCCGAACTTTTTCCGGCACCTTCAAGTCCCTCTATAACAATAAATTTTCCTGACATAATCACTCTTGGTTCAGTTGGTATCGGCGTACAGCCTGTTGGTGTTCTTTCAACGTTTCAGAAAACACATGACCACCCGACTTGTCTGCAACAAAATAGTAGTATGGTGAACCCACAGGATTAGCCGCGGCCTCGATTGAGGCCTTGCCGGGCATTGCGATTGGTGTTGGTGGCAATCCATTAATTCGATACGTATTATAAGCCGTTTTCTCACGCAAATGAGCTCTCGTGATATTTCCGTCAAAGTTCTCAATACCGTAAATAGTGGTTGGATCAGACTGCAATCGCATGCCTGTCTCCAGGCGATTGGCAAATACGCTAGCCACTAACGGGCGTTCATCCGCCAACCCGGTTTCCTTTTCTATAATAGAGGCAAGTATGAGCAGTTCGTAAGGTGAATTTACCGGACAGCGATCCGAGCGCGTTTCCCAGGCTTGCTCTACGACATTCTGCATTGCTGTATAAGCTTGCTTTAGTATCGAAACATCGGTTGTGTAAGCTCTGTAGCTATAGGTTTCCGGCAACAATACACCCTCTGCGGAAGCCGTTTCAATGCCTAGCTCTTGTCTTAATCCAGAGTCATTTAACTCAGATGACTTATCAACCAGATAAGGCTGTTGACTCAGCTGAGCTAACCACTGTTGCAGAGTTAACCCTTCGACCAAAGTGACATTGAAGGTTTTCTCGCGCCCCTGACTGAGCATCATCCAAATGTCGAACCAACTTTGCTGACCTTGTATTTCATAAAGACCGGCCTGCAAGTGGTTAATATCTGCAAACAACTGACTCAGACGATAACTTAATGTTGAGTGTCCGGACTGAAAGCGCTCAGTAACTTGATTTGTTACGCTTCGTGCTGTTGCTCCGCCCCTAAAATCTAATAATAAAGGCGTTGTTGCATCTGATTTTATCGGTTTTGACAAATACCAACGACCCGAAAAATAGGCAGCAGCCGCAATTATCAACAGCGCTATAAAGAGCAATATAGGAAGACGTATTTTCATAATGTAAATGGTTTTAATATCGCTGGTAATTTACGATTATCCAATACTTTACCATTAAACTGAGCGACGGTAACAGCGCCCCGAACGCTATTAGTGATGATCATCTGCTCGATACCGGTCATTTCATCGAGTGGGTAATCACCAATATTCAAAGAGCCAAGAAGGTCTTTATCAATGATAAATTGACGAATTACGCCGTTAACTCCGGCGGCACTCAAATTTGGAGTGTGCCATTGGCCCTGTTTATACCAGAAAATATTACCCTGTATGGCTTCAACTACGTTGTTGTCCGAGTCACACACTAATAAATCATCAAACCCGGAAGTCCGGCACTCCCTCGTTAATAAGACTTGTTCCATTCGGTTTAGGGTTTTAAGACCAGCCAGTGTGGGCTGCTTTGCTAAACGCAACTTGGCTACTCCGAGATGCACGTTTTGGATAGGTCCCGGTAAATCACTGACCTGAATATATTCGTTCGCTACAGCATCATCCGAAAAGCTATAACCACGCCCTCCGTATCCCCTGGTCACAATAACTTTGCAAACCCCCTCCTCGATACCCAGGCAGGCCTTATTGATTCGCTCTTGCAGAGAATCAAAGTAAAGATGGTTTATGAATAAGCGAGCATTAGCTTCAGACAGCCTTTGCAGGTGTCTTTCTATAAATTGAGGCTGACTATTCACAACTTTAATTGTTGTAAAGTGCCCATCACCAAACTGCAAGCCTCTGTCAATTGCAGAAGCAGCAAACGGCTTATTATTGAGTCGTATTTTTCGTATTGTCATAACAAAAAAAAGGCGGAACCATTGGTTCCGCCTTTTATATCACGTTCTGCGACAAATTAGTCGTCAGAATTATTATTTACATAATCAATAGCTGATTGAACAGTTTTGATTTTTTCAGCTTCTTCGTCCGGAATTTCAGTTTCAAATTCTTCTTCCAAAGCCATTACCAGTTCAACGGTATCCAAAGAATCAGCACCCAGGTCATTTTCAAATGACGCTTCAGGCTTAACTTCTTCTTCTTTAACGCCTAACTGTTCAATAATGATTTTTTTTACGCGTTCTTCAATAGTACTCATGATTATAAAATCCCTCAGTAGTCATCGCGAGAGTGAAAATTGGCTGTAGTGTAGTGAAACCAGCCTCATTAATAAAGTAAAAAATAGCATAAAGTTAAGAGGTCGTACCGCTTACCTCTTAAACCATTGCCATACCACCATTAACGTGAATGGTTTCACCAGTGATATAAGCGGCACCATCTGATGCCAAAAATGCTACCGCAGCAGCAATTTCGGCAGGCTCGCCTAAACGCGAGGCCGGAATATTATCAAAAATAGCGTGTTTCTGTTCGTCATTCAGAGATTTGGTCATATCCGTATCAATAAAACCCGGTGCAACGCAATTTACCGTAATACCGCGTGCGGCAACTTCTTTTGCCATGGCTTTACTGAAACCGACCAAACCAGCTTTAGCGGCACAATAGTTTACTTGTCCCGGGTTTCCGGTAGTACCAACCACTGAGCTGATATTAATAATGCGCCCATAACGACGTTTCATCATACCACGCACAACCGTTTTACAAACTTTAAATACCGCTGACAGATTCGTATTCAGCACCGCATCCCACTCGTCATCTTTCATTCTCATCATTAAGTTGTCACGAGTGATACCAGCATTATTGACCAAGATATCAATAGAGCCGCACTCTTTTTCAATATCTTTAATAATTTGAGGCAGGTTTTCTGAATCAGTAACATCAAGCGCTAATCCTCTGCCTTTTGAACCAAGATACTCAGAAATTGCTGCAGCCCCTTTATCTGACGTTGCTGTACCAACAACCTTCGCACCCTGGCTGGCGAGAGTTTCAGCAATAGCTTTTCCTATCCCGCGGCTTGCGCCGGTAACCAATGCGACTTTATTTTCAAAGTTTTGCACGTAAATAACCTTTTCATTAAAGTGAGTTAAAAGAGTCTAGCGTATTCAATGCATTACAGCCAAAAGACTGAGTAATGCGTTTGTTCAACCCTGTTAGTACTCTCCCGGGACCAACTTCATAAGCTGTTTCGACATCCATGTGCTCAATCTGTTCCACCGTTTCTGTCCAACGAACCGGGCAGTATAATTGACGCACTAATGCATCTTTAATGGCATCTTCGCTATCCGCTATCGCAACATCGACATTATTGATAACTGGTGTATGTGCTGATTGCAGAGTTACGGACTTTAAGGCCTCAGCCAGTTGGCTGGCTGCGGGTTGCATGAGGGCACAGTGTGACGGAACGCTGACAGGCAATGGCAAGACACGCTTGGCACCAGCTGCCTTTAAAGCTTCAGTTGCTCGGGCGACCGCTTCAGCATGACCGGCTATAACAACCTGACCCGGAGAGTTATAGTTAACCGGCGTGACAACCTGTCCACTCGCCTGCTCTAAACAAATTTTTTCGATTTCAGCATCTTTTAAACCAATGACAGCAGCCATAGCACCTTCGCCTTGTACTACGGCTTGTTGCATAAATTGTCCGCGTAAAGCCACCAGCTTAACAGCATCGCCAAAATCAAGAACGCCGGCACAGACCAGTGCCGAATACTCTCCCAGACTATGTCCGGCCATTACAGTAACGTCATTCAAACCTTTATCTTTAGCAACACGGTATAAAGCAACACTCGCTGCTAATAAGGCGGGTTGAGTACGTTGTGTTTCGTTTAATTGTTGTTCTGGTCCTTGTTGAACCAGCTTCCAAAGGTCGTAATCCAAAGCGCTGCTGGCTTCAGAAAAGGTTTCCTTAATCAGAGCAAAGTCATTAGATAATTCACCTAACATCCCAACACTTTGTGAGCCTTGCCCCGGAAATAACAATGCCGTTTTCGTCATAATTATCCTCTTAATATTGAACCAGTGCTGAACCCCAGGCGAAACCACCACCAAAGGCTTCCAATAAAAGTTTCTGACCGCGTTTAATGCGTCCGTCCTTAACCGCCCAGTCTAGTGCAATGGGCACAGATGCAGCTGAAGTATTCCCGGTTTTATCCAGAGTAATAACGACGCGATCCATCGGCATCTGTAATTTCTTTGCTGTCGCGTTAATAATACGCAAATTCGCCTGATGTGGAATCAACCAGTCTAAATCCTGCGCCTGTAATTGATTTTTTGCTAAAGTCTCGCTCACCAGAGCGCTTAGCTTTGCCACGGCAACCTTAAACACTTCATTACCTTTCATGTACATCCAGGCACTTTCTGCATGGCCCTCTGTCCCACGGGGCGGCTGTTTAGCCCCCAGCAGGTGACTGTATTCACCGGCACTGTATAAATGCGTTGAAAGAACTCCGGGGGAGTCACTTTGCTCAAGAACAACGGCTCCACCGCCATCACCAAAAAGCACCAGAGTGTTTCTATCTTCAGGATCGCACAAGCGAGCCAGTACGTCAGCACCAATAACTAAAATACGTTGATGTTGGCCACTCTTGATGAATTGATCGGCTACCGATAGCGCATAGATGAAACCAGAACAGGCGGCTCCAACATCAAACGCCGGAACGGAGGTAATACCCAGCATTCGTTGAATTTCACAAGCTGCACTTGGAAACGCATGCTCCGCCGACGTTGTCGCTACCACAATCATATCGATATCCTGCGGACTCAGGTTTGCGGATGCAAGGGCTCCTTTCGCCGCTTCATAGCCTAAGGTTGCTGCCGTTTCATCTGCGGTGGCTATACGTCGTTCCGATATACCGGTTCGATCCTTAATCCATTCATCGGACGTATCAACCCGTTTGGAGAGTTCTTCGTTAGTGAGCCGTTGTGCAGGAAGATAATGCCCGGTACCAACAATTTTTGAATAAGTCATAACGCTACTTAACTGGTTACAGCTGTTCTGATAAGACTGCTTCTACACGATGTTTAATTCGTTCAGGAAGCTGTTCATGCGCCTCTGCGACGGCTTGTTGAATGGCACTATAAAAGGCGCCGGCGCTAGCGCTGCCGTGACTTTTTATCACGACATGTCGCAATCCTATCAGACTCGCACCATTGTAGTGGTCGGGCTTCAACCTTTCCCATGACTTATGTGTCCGTTTTTGTAAAAAACGAAAGAAAAACCGATACAACCAATGTGAATTAACTGTTTCGCGCATTTGGTCAATAATAAAGGTTGCCAGACCTTCGCAACTCTTCAGCGCAATATTACCGACGAAGCCATCACAAACAACAACATCCGCACGCCCGCTAAATAAATGATTACCTTCAATAAAACCAATATAGTTAACATGCTCGCATTGTGCGAGTCGTGCTGCCGCATTGCGAACGACATCGTTACCTTTAATGTCTTCTTCGCCCATATTCAACAGGCTAATTTTAGGAGCATGCACATCAGAGAGGTACTCTGCGGCAACAGCTCCCATAACACCAAATTGAAAGAGTGTTTCCGAATCGCAAGTTGCGTTCGCGCCGAGATCTAACAGGTAAGATTTACCACCGGTCTGGTTAGGTAGCGCGGTCATTAAAGCCGGACGTAATACTCCGGGCAAAGTCTTTAAGGTAAAATAGGCGTTAGTCATCAATGCGCCGGTATTTCCCCCGCTGACCATAGCCTGACAGTCACCGTCAGCTAGTGTATTAAGGGCGATACGCATAGATGAATCAGGCTTACTGCGTAGAGATTGGCCCGGTTTGTCATTCATTTCAATGACTTGCTCAGCATGCATCAGCTTTACTGCAGAGTGTGTGCTTAAATGATGCTTTTCAAGTAATGGGGTAAGTTCTTGCTGATGACCGACAACGGTAAATTTGACATCGGGGTACCGATGAACCGCTTTTTCCAGGGCTTCTATAACAATAGAGGGGCCATTATCGCCCCCCATTGCATCAATCGCTATATTCAGTTCAGGCATGGCCTGTCTTACTTGTTAACGACCTTACGACCCTTGTAAAAACCGTCGGCTGTTACGTGGTGACGACGATGCGTTTCACCCGTAGTTGAGTCAACCGACAGTGTGGGGCCGTCTATTGCATCGTGTGAACGACGCATGTCGCGTCTTGAACGACTTTTCTTACTTTTCTGAACAGCCATTTACGCTATCTCCTGATTATTTACGCTTCAATTCTTGTAATGCGGCAAACGGGTTATCTGACTCTTCATCAACTGATTCGTCAATCTCACCCCAGGTCATCGCATCACGGTCCACCTGACATGCCTTAGCATCGTGCTTTGGAGCTAATGGCATTGCCAGAATTAATTCGTCTTCAATAAGCCCATGCAAGTTAACTTCTCCAAAATCGTTTACCTCAATAGCTTCGTAACTATCAGGAAAGTCATCCGCTACCTGCCGCTTAGTGACAGGAGCATACGCAAATTGCGCGAGAATATCAACATCCAGAGGCGTATTACAGCGTTCACAAAGTACTTTTACAGCAACTTTTGCTTCCCCTGCAAAATAACTAATGCCTTGCTCATCAATTCCAAACTCAACAGTGGCTTCAGGATCCGGACATGAATTTACCAGGCTTTCCTGTAGCCGTTTCAATGTTTTGCCAGGTACGACCCCGTCATAGGCCAATTTCTTGTTGGCACTTTTAACTGGGTCAACCGTTATGGGAATACGAAGTTTTTGCATAGCGCGCGAATACTAACGAAGTTCCACCTTAGTGACAAGGGAAATCTGTCGTTACTCCTTATTCAGAGGGTTAATTCCGTGGGTTCTCAACATATCTAATAAAGCTATAGCTGGTAACCCGATTAAGGTGTTTGGATCATCACCTTTTAGACTATTGAATAAACTGATGCCCAGCCCTTCACTTTTAAAACTACCAGCACAATCAAATGGCTTTTCAAGTTCAACATAACGCTCTATTTCATCAATAGTCAATTGCCGAAATTCAACGTCAAAAGGCTCAACTCTGACATCACATTGCTGGGTTGCGGTATTCAGCACAGCTAGCCCAGTGTAAAAGGTAACCGTTTTACCAATAAACCCCAGTAATTGTTTCACCGCGTTCTCAGTGTTTCCCGGTTTCCCTAATATATCCCCGTCACAAACAGCAACCTGGTCAGAACCAATGATAATCGCCTGTTCATGCGTTATGCGTTGTTCAACTGCACGGGCTTTGGCTTCAGCCAAACGTTCTACCAATTGTTGTGGGCCCTCAGCCGTTATTGCAGATTCATCAATATCAGGTTTAACAACATCGTACTCTAAATGAAGTTTATCCAAAATCTCACGGCGGTATTTAGAACCTGACCCAAGGATTAACGGCAACGTCATAGTCTCTCCTTTATAAGTCTACCACTCAATTCTGTTAATGAATCGACAACCAAAATAGCTCCAGCTTCTCGTAACCGGTCAGCATTATGCACACCAAAACTAACCCCAACCGGGGATACTCCGGCTGCGACTGCCATTTTCATATCATGAACTGAATCCCCTACCATGACGGTTTGTTCCGGAGGTGCTTTAAGTTCATCCATTATTTCATGAAGCATTTGAGGATTAGGCTTACCTAATGTTTCACTAGCGCACCTTGAGCTTACAAAATAATGTTCGGTTTCACTTTCTGACCAGACTCGTTGTAATCCTTTGCGCGCTTTCCCTGTTGCTACAGCCAACTGGAATTCCGCATCGGTTAATTGAGAAAGGACCGCTTTTGCATCATTAAATAATGGTGACGGTGTTGGATTTAAATCGACATATTCATCACGGTACTGAGCTAAAAAGCTATCCAGTTCTGCAGGATTAAGCACACCAAACAGTTTTTCTATTGCCGGTTCAAGGCTTAAACCAATGATATCTCTGACCGCGACATCGGTTGGGACCGGAAAACCTATATGCTGAGCGGTATTTTGCATCGATGACACAATACGACCTATTGAGTCCATTAAGGTACCGTCCCAGTCAAACACAATAAATCGCTTATCGTACATCATTATAAACCGTCCATATTATTGAGCCGTTAGCTGTTTTAATGTTTGTTGTAAGTTGTCATCCAAAGGTGCTTCAAAAGCTACATCTTTTTCTGTCACAGGGTGCAGAAAACGCAACTTCCATGCGTGCAGAAACAGTCGGTTTAATCCAAGTTTTGACATAGCATTATCAAAGTCTGTGTCACCATATTTAGGATCTTTGGCAATAGGATGACCAGCATGCAAAGCATGTACCCTAATCTGATGAGTTCGGCCGGTAACAGGAGAAGCTTCAACTAACGTCCCTTCTTTATACCTTTGTTGAATTCTGAATCGCGTTAAAGACGCCTTACCTTCTGCATCAGCACGTACAATTCGCTCGCCAGACTTTAAGGTATTCTTTTTTAGCGGCGCTTCTACACTGCGAACCCGCTTTTGCCACTGGCCTCTCACAAGAGCTAAGTACTGTTTGTTCATTTCCTTATTACGCAATTGTTCATGCAAACTTCGTAATACAGAGCGCTTTTTAGCAACAAGCAGTAAACCGCTGGTGTCGCGGTCAAGACGATGAACCAGCTCTAAACTTTTTTCTTTGGGTCGCAGAGCCCTCAGCCCCTCAATAAGGCCAAACTGCAAACCCGAGCCACCATGTACCGCAACACCTGAGGGTTTGTTAATTAACAGCAGTGCGTCATCCTCATAAACGATGGCATATTCCAGCGCGGCAACCTGCTCAAGTTTTACAGAAGGTAGCTCTGGTCGCTCGCTGACTTTAACCGGAGGAATACGAATAAGATCGCCCTCCTTCAGTTTATAGTCAGGTTTTATACGCTTTTTATTCGCGCGCACTTCGCCTTTGCGAACAATTCGGTAGACCAAAGACTTGGGAACACCGCGTAATTGCGCTATCAAAAAGTTATCTATTCGCTGGCCTGATTCATCGGCAGAGACAGTGTGCCAGCGAACTTCTTGTTGAATTGTTTTCATGCCTCTATTTTACCATCATCTGCGGGATTCAACAGCGAAATTGTCGCTTGTATTTTCAATGGTTTTCATGAAATAATCAGTCCTCAAAGTCCATCGACGATGGCAGACTAAAATATATTTCGCGCAATCGAAATAACGAAGCGACGCATTATCCACATCAGCGTACGGTTTTAAAGTCTAAAAAGTGACTTACCCGAGATGTTGATGGCACGGAGAGGAACACAGCACATTGAATACGCTTTGTTTAAAGATCGATTGCAGACGTAAAATTTAGCGACAATATGACACCTAACAGTTGGTGTTATCGGCACAGTCAAACTCATTTTAGTTACACGTTGCAGATGACGGGTAACGCAGGTTCTAAAGGGCTTGCAGCGACAGACGAATTCGATAATTGCACGATCGCCATAAAGGCGTGTCATATTGTGGCCCAAAGAATTGAGTCACAGTAATGAAAAGAATGCTAATAAATGCCACGCAATTGGAAGAATTGCGTGTAGCGTTGGTTGACGGTCAACGCCTTTACGATTTAGATATTGAAAGTCCTGGTCACGAACAAAAGAAAGCCAACATTTATAAAGGCAAAATCACTCGTATTGAGCCTAGCCTTGAAGCGGCTTTTATTGACTATGGCGCTGACCGCCACGGCTTCCTTCCTCTTAAAGAAATCGCAAAAACTTATTTCCCACAAGGTTATACTTTCCAGGGCCGCCCTAACATCAAAGATGTGGTTAAAGAAGGTCAGGAAGTTATTGTTCAAATTGACAAAGAAGAACGTGGCCAGAAAGGCGCCGCTTTAACAACCTTTATCTCTTTGGCGGGCAGTTATTTGGTTCTAATGCCGAACAACCCTCGAGCCGGGGGTATTTCTCGTCGCATTGAAGGCGATGAGCGTTCAGCTCTGAAGGAAGCGTTATCTGACTTAAATGTGCCGAAAGATATGGGGCTCATTGTTCGTACGGCTGGCGTCGGTAAGTCAAAACAAGAACTGGAATGGGATTTGAACGTTCTGCTAAACCATTGGGAAGCCATCAGCAAAGCAGCTAACGAACGCCCTTCTCCGTTTCTTATTCATCAGGAAAGCAACGTTATCTTCCGGGCCCTCCGTGATTACTTGCGCCGTGATATTGGCGAAGTTCTTATTGATAGCCCGAAAGTCTATGAACAGGTACGCAATCATATACAGCTTATCCGTCCTGACTTTTTGCAGCGCGTTAAGCAATACGAAGGCGACGTTCCCCTTTTCAGTCACTATCAAATTGAAAGCCAGATAGAGTCTGCTTTCCAACGCGATGTGCGGTTGCCTTCAGGTGGCTCAATTGTTATCGACCCAACCGAAGCTTTAACGTCTATTGACATTAACTCGTCACGGGCCACTAAAGGTGGGGATATCGAGGAAACAGCATTACAGACGAACCTCGAGGCGGCAGAAGAAATCGCGCGTCAGTTGCGTCTCCGCGATGTTGGCGGATTAGTTGTTATCGACTTCATTGATATGACCCCTGCTCGTCACCAGCGCGATGTAGAAAACCGTTTGCGTGACAGTTTATCTCAAGACCGGGCCCGCATTCAGGTTGCTCGTATTTCTCGCTTTGGTTTGATGGAAATGTCACGTCAGCGTTTGCGCCCTTCACTGGGTGAATCAGCAAACAATATCTGTCCACGTTGTAACGGGCAGGGAACCATACGTTCCAGTGACTCGCTGGCGCTTTCAATTTTGCGTCTAATTGAAGAAGAATCCATTAAAGACAACACTATTCAGGTTCACTCGCAAGTGCCGGTGGATGTTGCCACTTACCTGTTAAATGAAAAGCGTCAATCCGTTAACCATATTGAGAAGCGTCACAACGTTAAAATCGTCATTATTCCAAATCATCATCTGGAAACACCGCATTTTGAAGTTTTGCGCGTTCGCGATGACGAAGTTCCCGAATCAGCCAGTTTTGAATTGGTGCAAAAACCAGAACAAACAGAGTCTACGGTTTCAATTACCCTGACTCAGGATAAAGCTAAGTTTGAAGAGCCTGCATTGAAAGGTCTTCAGGCACCGAGTGCAGCACCTGCGCCGACACCTAAAATTGAAGAGCCAAAAACTGTTCAACCTTCGTTACTGAGTCGATTAAAAACTTGGTTCTCTGGACTGTTTGATTCAGATGAAAAACAAAGCCAGGCGGAAGTTGATAAAGACAAGCAAAGCAGTTCTCAGAATCAACGCAATCAACAACGTCGGGGCCGTAACCGCCGCTCCGGCAATCGTCAGCAACGCGGTCGCAACCACTCATCGACGGCTAAAGATACCAATGCCAGTAAAGGTAATGCATCTGAAACCGCTACTGTAACGGAAGAGAAGTCAACCGAGTCTCGCGATGACGCCGGTAACCGAAACAGCCGCAATCGTAACGACCGTAGACGCCGGGGGCGCAGTAACAAAAATAGTCAGCAGAAAGTTGACACCGCAAAAACTGAGACGGTCGGCAACCCAGTTGAAGCAGAAAAAGAAAAGGCGAAGGAGAACAAACCTGTTCAAGATAAACCTCGCCGTCAACGCAAGCCTATTGAGAAATCTGTTCGTGTGTCAGCGACAGATAATTCAGTAAAAGCGAGTGAATCAAAGCAACGAGAGTCTTCAGAAGTGACTACCGATAGAGGTAATAACACTCAAAAAGCGGATCAGACTAAAGACAAGCCTTCGCAGCAAACCGGCTCTGGTAAAAATGAAAATAAAGCGATCTCTGATAAAGTACTCGACCCACGGATGCAAGCAGCCGCTGAATTAGTACAGAATCAGACTCAGCCGACAGCTAAGGAAGAGAGCTATAAAGAAGATACGGCGGAAACTCCTGCTAAAGCAGAAGTGAACAGCTCAGAAGAACCTTCAGCCACAATTGAATCTGAATCAGCCCCTTCTCAAGATAAAGTAGAAATCCCAACGGAAAAGGTTGAGGAACAAGCTTCACAGCCTGATACGGGTCAAGAAAGCAGCAATGACAAGGCCGTTGATGAAACACCAGAGACAACTGAAGCGATAGATACCGCTGAAGAAAAACCGGAACCTAAGGTTGCTGAACAGAAGAAAGGCCGGGATCGTTCGCGTCGCTCTCCTCGTCATCAAAGAGCTGCCGGGCAAAAACGTAAGCAGCAAAAGACTCAAGCGGTTATACCAAACCGTACGCTCAGTGGATCCTCGTTTTCTGCAATGACAAAGGCAACGGCCGAGGAGCGCAAGGAAGAGTTTAAAGCACTGCCTGTAGCCTCAGCTGATAATCGCCCGCAGTTTGTTAAAGACAGCCGTATCGCGAGTATCTCTCAAGCTCGTTCGAGCTCTCATGCCGAAATGGAAAAGTGTGACTAAGTTTAGCTAGGTAAAGCCGTTATAAAAAAAGGTCGATAGTTATCGTAACTATCGACCCTTTTATCTCTGGAGTTTTTTCATTACTCAATAGTAATAAAGGAGCGGTTCTTCTCTAATGTTTTGATACCTATACCTTTGACATCAAGCAACTGCTCAACTTCTGTAAAGCCTCCCAGCTGCTCTCTGAATTTGATAATTTGCTCCGCCCGCTTCACACCAACACCAACCAAAGCTGATGAAAGCTCTTGCGCAGAACTGGTGTTAATATTCACCGTCTTCTCAATATCTTCAGACTGCACCACCGGCGATAACCCCGGTAATGCCGATAATGGAGTGGCTTGTGCTCCTGCCGCTAAAAATAGCGATGAGGCAACAAATATCGGTATAAATTTCAGCTTCATAGTTTCATTCCCTATTCAAAAAATTACTGCGTCACTGCAGTAAGGACAACTATAGCCGAACTCTTTTAGCCTGTTTGAAGATTACGATATTGCAGAGGTCAGAATAAGTTACTCTCCTATGGCCTGTAATATCTCAGTAATTACGGTGGCGGGATCCTCAGCCTGCGTAATTGGGCGGCCAATAACCATATAATCGACTCCGGCTTGTATCGCTGCTTCTGGTGTCATAATTCGTTTTTGATCATCAGCCGAGCTGTTAGCCGGTCGTATTCCCGGAGTAACCAGTTTAAATGAAGAACCTAACTCACTTTTAAGCATTGTAGCTTCCTGAGCAGAACAAACAACGCCATTCAAGCCCGCTTGCTGCGCTAATCCAGACAATTTAAGCACTTGTTGCTCTGCGCTCGATTGAATTCCGATTTCGGCAAGCTCAGCATCACTCATACTAGTCAGTACTGTCACAGCAATTAGCAACGGCGATCTGTCAATTTGGTTTAATGCATTTTTTGCGGCTCTCATCATTTCGCTACCGCCACTAGCATGCACATTAACAATATCGACACCAATTTTAGCCGCAGAAGTAACTGCTTTAGCCACGGTGTTTGGAATGTCATGAAATTTCAGATCCAAAAAAACGGAAAAGCCTTTATCAACTTGCTTTTTGACCCAGTCAGGGCCTGTTGCGGTAAACAACTCCTTACCCACTTTCAGTCCTACTTTACCAGCAGGTAGTTTGCTCACTAAATTTTCAGCTTCATTTTCTGTTTGGCAATCTAATGCGACATAAATTTTTGGCAACGCCATATTGTTATTCACCATCTAATCCGAAAATAGGTTTTGTTGTTGTCCAACTCTTACAAGAAGGACAACGCCAATACAAAGTATGTCCAGAAAAGCCACAATGACGGCATTTGTAATTGGGTCGCTGGACGATGTGTTCATGTACCATTTTCCTAAGTCTACGAAGACTGTCACGGGCATTTCCGACGTCAGCAGCCCGAATATGAAGACCCATTAAATAATGAAAGCCTCGCATTGTTGGATGCTGCTCTAATACTTGCGTCATAAAGTGTTCAGCATCTTCGATACTTTGTGATTCGCAAATTTTTTCTGAAAGTGTAATAGCAGCAGTTATTCCTGCGTTCTGCTCGACGCAGTTGTGGAGAAATTCTACAAAGGTATGAGTATCAGAAGTTTTTTCAAAAGCTTCTTGTAACAGAGGGACCGTTTCGCAAACGAATGACTTGTCTTGTTCAAATACCCGGGTTAAATAATTGATAGACTCGCCATATTCACCTTCTCTCATATAGATTTTACCCAAAGAAAGTACTGCCCGAACACAATTACCGTCATGTTTAAGTGCTTTATTATAATGTTTAATTTTACTCAATATATTGTCGTCTAGCTCTGCCAGTTCACAATAAAGTTGTGCCAGAACAATTCGGGCATGACTGTCTTGTTTTGCCAGGCGCAAGCCGATTTTTATCGCCTTATCCCATTCATGGGTAGATTCGTACAATTCAAGAAGATGTTTTTGGCTTTTTTCCCGAAACAATTTATAACTCTGCAGACCCGCGAACATTTGCTCAGCGCGATCGTAAATTCCGGCGGACAGGTAATCTTTACCCAACTCGTACATAGCGGTTAAGCGATCATGCTCTGTCAAATTAGGAAGTGACGTTAGATTTTTGTGAATTTTTATAGCGCGATCAATTTCCCCTCTACGGCGAAATAATTTTCCTAACGTCCAATGGGTTTCTATTGTCTCGCTATCAACATCTAATAGCTCCACAAACAAATCAACTGCTTTGTCGGGCTGATCTGATAACAAAAGGTTAATACCGGTAGCATATTGCTTGGAAAATCGCTTTTGTTCTTTCCTTTCTTCCGTGCGAACACTATTACGACCCATGAACCAGCCATAGGCAGCAGCAATAGGTAAAAGCAGAAACAGAAGCTCTAACATGAACGGTTAACTGTCCTTATCCAATTTATTCAAACGCTTTAGTAAACGACGGTACCGATAGCGCCAGGATAAACTAGACAAGCAAAGTAATAACAGACCAACAACAAAACCACTACCAAAAAAGATAGCAAGTAATGATGCAACAGCCATTTCTGTTTTCAGAACCAGTAAATTAACAATCACTGTTTGCGGATTCTGCGCACCAAAAGCCATTGCCAAAAGAAAGATGAGTAATACAGGGATGAGAATAAGCAGCTTTTTAAGCATAATTGCTTACCTGTTAGTTATAAAAAAACGGCATGCCAGTATAGCATGCCGTTTTTATCGATCGAGCGTAAAAACTAACTTAATGTATCGACCCTCTCGCGAAGCTCTTTGCCCGCTTTAAAATGCGGTACGTATTTTCCGTCTAATTCAACCGGATCACCTGTTTTAGGATTACGACCGACGCGAGGAGCCCGATAATGCAGAGAAAAGCTTCCAAACCCCCGAATTTCAACGCGCTTACCTTGTGATAAGGATTGCACCATCTGCTCGAGTATTTCTTTTACCGAAGCTTCTACCTGCTTAGGAGGTAACTCGTGTTTCAAAGTTAACCTTTCAATCAGCTCTGATTTAGTCATCATTACCTCCATTTAATCAACTGCATAAGCGCAGTAAATTATTCGTCGTCAGTTTTAGCCGCTTTAAAGGCTTCAGCCATTGCGCTGTTCAGACTTGAATCGGTATCTTGCTGTTTATTAACGCTTTCAACCGCTTCTTTCTCTTGAACTTCATCTTTCGCACGAATAGACAAGCTAAGAGTACGGTTTTTACGATCAACGCCCATGAAGCGAGCTTCAATAGAATCACCAACGCTCAGTTCAGTGCTTGCATCTTCAACACGCTCACGTGAGATATCTGCGGCACGAACATAGCCTTCAACGCTTTCGGCTAACTCAACTTTGGCGCCTTTAGCGTCTACTTCAGTAACTGTACCTGTAACAATAGCACCTTTTTTATTGGCAGCCAGGTAGTTATTGAATGGGTCTTCTTCAAGCTGCTTGATACCCAGTGAGATACGCTCACGTTCAGCATCAACCTGCATAACTACAGCGGTAACTTCTTCACCTTTTTTGTAGTCACGAACAGCCTCTTCGCCAGTAGCGTTCCAGCTAATGTCCGACAAGTGGACCAAACCATCAATGCCGCCGTCAAGACCAATGAAGATACCAAAGTCAGTAATTGACTTGATCTTACCGGTAACTTGCTCACCTTTATTGTAATTCTTAGCAAACTCTTCCCATGGGTTTGGTTTACACTGTTTAAGGCCTAGAGAAATACGACGACGTTCTTCGTCGATTTCCAGAACCATAACTTCAACAGTGTCGTCCAGGTTAACCACTTTAGAAGGATGAACGTTTTTATTAGTCCAGTCCATTTCTGATACGTGTACCAGACCTTCAACACCCTCTTCGATTTCGACGAAGCAGCCGTAATCAGTCAAGTTCGTAACACGACCAGTTAAACGGTGACCTTCTGGGTAACGGTTTGCGATATCAGCCCATGGATCTTCGCCTAACTGTTTCAGGCCAAGAGAGACACGAGTGCGTTCACGGTCAAACTTCAATACTTTAACAGTGATTTCATCGCCAACGTTTACGATTTCACTTGGATGTTTAACACGCTTCCAAGCCATATCGGTAATGTGCAACAAGCCATCGACGCCGCCTAAATCAACGAATGCGCCGTAGTCAGTCAGGTTCTTAACGATACCCTGAACTTCCTGGCCTTCTTGCAAGTTCTCAAGCAGTTCTTCACGCTCGGCACTGTTCTCTTTCTCGATAACAGCACGACGAGAAACAACAACGTTGTTGCGCTTCTGATCAAGCTTGATAACTTTGAATTCTAAATCTTTGTTTTCCAGGTGCGTTGTTTCACGTACCGGACGTACATCAACCAGTGAACCAGGCAAGAATGCGCGTACGCCGCCTAAGTCTACTGTAAAGCCACCCTTAACCTTACCGGAGATAATACCGATAACAGTTGCATTGTCTTCGTGTGCTTTTTCAAGAACCAGCCAAGCTTCGTAACGTTTCGCTTTTTCGCGAGACAGAACGGTTTCACCAAAGCCATCTTCAACTGCATCAAGGGCTACGTCTACTACGTCGCCGACGCTGACTTCTAATTCACCTTCTGCATTACGGAACTGTTCTGCTGGAATCGCGCTTTCTGATTTAAGGCCTGCATCAACTAAGATCAGGTCTTTTGCGATAGCAACGATAGTACCTTTAACAATGGAGCCCGGGCGAGTTTCAACTTCCTTTAGGCTTTCTTCAAATAATTCTGCAAAATTTTCTGACATAGTAATTAACTTCGCTTATAAATAAGACGTCCACTGAACTTCCGTATGCAGCGGGGTTATTAATAAAGTCTGTTTGCTTCCTTACAACAGACGCCTAATTAAGGTCACATGACCTTAGCTAGTCTTTGAGAGTTTGCTATGTGCAAACGTCAATACTTGTTCCAATACGTCCTCTATAGACGTATCGGTAGAGTCCAGATACAACGCATCCTCGGCTGGCTTAAGTGGTGCCACCGAGCGATTCATATCGCGATCATCCCGCTCTTTAATTTCGTTCACTAATTCATCAATATTAGCATTAAAACCTTTTTCCTTCAATTGCTCAAAACGTCGTCTTGCACGTTCTTTAGCAGAGGCGGTCAAAAAGATTTTTGCATCGGCATCAATAAAAACAACGGTTCCCATATCCCGGCCATCTGCGACTAAACCGGGAAGCTCTTTCAAACCTCGCTGGCGGCGTAGCAAAGCCTCTCTGACTCTAGGCAAGGCGGCAACCTTTGAAGCCATATTGCCTACCTGTTCAGTTCGGATCGTCATGGTAACGTCTTCACCTTCAAGAATTATATGAGTCAGTGCGCGTTCTTCTCCCGCTTCAAACTTTACATCAAGATGTGCCGCTAAAGCTACCAGACTCTCTTCGTCTTCTGGTGTAAAATCATGATGCAAGGCTGCTAACGCCAGCACCCGATAAATAGCACCGCTGTCTAACAAGTGCCAACCTAGTTTTTCCGCCAATAACCGGCTTATCGTTCCTTTTCCTGCCCCACTCGGCCCGTCAATCGTAATGACTGGAATATGAGTTGCCATAAAATCCTCTAATTGCTCTGCGTTACGCAGCATTTAGCCGCATAATTATACGCATTTGTAAAAAAATTGCATTAATGAAAGTCAGCGAGTTTAAGAGTTAACTGTAACAGAGCCGTGAAAACTCGGAAAAGTAGTCAGGGTAGGTTTTTGCACAACAGTCCGGATCGTTAATTGTAATGCCGACGGGAGAGAAAGCCACCAGAGAAAAGCACATCGCCATACGGTGATCATCGTAGGTATCAATAACCGCACGTTGCCAATTTTGAACAGGCTCTACACGCAGGTAGTCCTGACCTTCCTCCACCCTGGCTCCCAATTTACTGAGTTCCTCTGCCATTGCGTGAAGACGATCCGTCTCTTTCACCCGCCAATTGGCTACATTACGAATTGTCGTTGGCTTATCTGCAAACAAAGCCAGTGGCGCCAGGGTCATTGCCGCATCGGGAATGTCGTTGAAGTCTTCGTCAATTCCGTGAATAAAGCCCGAGCCACTGACTATTATACTGTTCTCACAGTAGTTGACCGAAGCTCCCATTTGCTCGATGACTTCAGCGAATCGCTTATCGCCCTGAATTGAGTTTTTGCCAATACCAATAATTTCCAACGGACCATTGCCCAGTAAAGCCGCAGCCATCCAGTAGGAAGCTGCACTTGCATCACCTTCGACCCAGTAATCACCCGGAGATTGATAATGTTGCCCGCCTTTTATGGCATAACATTGAGAGGAACGTTTGTTTACAGCAATACCAAAGTCAGCCAGCATTTGCAGCGTCAGTTCAATATAAGGACGGGATACCACCTCGCCTTTTAAGGTCAGCTTTGAATCTCCCGCAAGTAAGGGAAGTGCCATTAACAACGCAGAGATAAACTGACTGGACACGCTACCGTCTATTTCAAAATTACCCGCCTTAAGCCCTGATGAAATTGCCACGGGGGGATAACCAGACTCACCCAAGTACTCAATCCGGGCGCTTTGTTGGCGCAAAGCATCCACTAAATGCTTTACCGGACGTTCCTGCATTCGTGTATCACCCGTTAATACAACTGCTGTCTCGGGGTTTTGCAAAGTCGCTGCTAATACGGCAAGCAAAGGGCGCATCGCGGTACCGGCATTGCCGAGATAAAGTTCTGACGATGAGTTTTGCCAATGACCGCCAACACCTGTCACTTGTGTCATTAATTCGTTGTCTTTAAAGCCAACACCCAACGCCGTTAAAGCTTCACGCATTCGGCCGGTATCATCACTTACCAATAAGTTACGTAACCTAACCGGCGTTTGACACAAAGCGGCCATGAGCAAAGCTCGGTTAGCGATGCTCTTTGAGCCCGGTAAAGTGACACTACCGCGACACGAACGCCGCGGCTTCAGTTCAATAGGGTTACCCACGCAGCTTTTTCATCGCGTTAATAAAGGCTTGGTTTTCTTCCGGTAAGCCAATACTGACACGCAAATGGTGAGGTAACTCATAACCCGCAACAGGACGAACAATAACGCCTTCGTGTAACAGCTGATCATAAAGCTTTTCGGCATCAGGGCCGACTTCTATGGTTAAGAAGTTGCCGTAAGATGGAATGTAATTAAGGCCTAGTTCTTCACAAAACTTGATCAACTCCTCCATACCCTGAGCGTTTATCTCAACCGCTTTTTGCAAATACGCGTGATCATCCAGTACCACTTCAGCGGCTTTCAGTGACAACGAATTCATATTGAACGGTTGACGAATTCGGTTCAGCACATCCGCAACAGTTTCATTGCTGACAGCATAACCTGCACGCAAGCCTGCCAAACCATAGGCTTTAGAAAAGGTTCGGCTGACAACCAGGTTAGGATATTGCTTTATCCACTCTAACGATGGAGCGCGCTCTTGTTCTGGCACATACTCGTAATAAGCTTCATCCAGAACCACAATGATATTCTGCGGTATTTTATCCAGAAAGCCCTTAAGAGCGGATGTCGATAAAAAGGTACCCGTTGGGTTATTCGGGTTGGCAATAAAAACCATCTTGGTTTTATCAGTTACCGCATTTGCCATTCCATCAAGATCATGCCCGTAATCTACCGCAGGAACCGCTACAGGTTTGGCGCCAATAGCTTGAGTAACCAGCGGATACACCACAAAAGCATGTTGTGAAAAAATAACTTCATCTTTATCTGACACAAAAGTACGAGCTAAAATTTCCAGCACATCGTTAGAGCCATTGCCAAGCGTAATTTGCTGAGTCGTTACTTCATTTAATTCTGCCAGGCGGCTTTTAAGGTAATAGCCGTTAGCATCGGGGTAACGCACTAAGTCCGTTAACTCAGCTTCCAGAGCCGTCTTTACCTTCTCACTCAAACCCAGAGGGTTTTCGTTTGAAGCCAGTTTAACCACATGTTGTAAGCCTAGCTCACGTTGTAATTCAGAGGTCGGCTTTCCCGCCTGATACGGACGTAATTGCTTAACTCCGGAATTAACCAGTTCTGATGCATTAAATTGTCCCATAGCGATTCACTACCTTTTCTATTCTATTTATTTAGCCAAGCTTACGCTCAAAATCTACCATATAACTTAACAATGCTTCTATGCCTTCTGGAGGCATCGCGTTATAAATACTGGCTCTCATTCCACCAACAAATCGGTGGCCTTTTAGTCCCGGCAGCCCTTCTTTTTCAGCGCCTTTTAAGAAAGCCTCATCGAGTTTATCATCAGCTAACTGAAAAGGAATGTTCATAATTGAACGATAATCAGGGTTTATATTATTGCTGTAGAAGTCCGACTTATCGACAAAATCGTATAAAAGCCGGGCTTTATGGTGATTGCGCTCACCCATTGCGGTTAATCCGCCCTGTGCCTTTAGCCATTTGAAGACTAAGCCCGCTAAATACCAGGCAAAGGTATTAGGGGTGTTATACATCGAACCGTCTTTAGCCTGAAGCTGATAGTCCATAATTGAGGACACTTGCTTCTGGGGATTACCTAAGAGTTTTTTATTGACAATAGCAATAGCAAAGCCCGAAGGACCAATATTCTTTTGAGCGCCTGCGTATATAACGCCAAACTTTGAGACATCCAGCGGCTCAGAGAGAATATTTGATGACATATCGGCAACGATTGGGGCATTAACCAGGGGAATATCATGCAGCGCAATGCCATCAACCGTCTCATTCGGACAATAGTGAAAATAAGCGGCATTATCAGACAACTGCCAGTCTGCCGGAGACTGGACTTCTTTGCCTCGAGCGCCCTCTTTCACTTGCCCTGCAACATTAACCTTAGAAACAAACTTCCCGGCTTCACGAATAGCAAAGCCCGACCATATTCCCGTATCCAGGTAGTCAACGGTTGCATCCGCCGAAGCGATATTCTGCGGAACCGCCGAAAACTGCCCTCGTCCACCACCTTGCAAAAAGAGAACATCGTAGTCGTCGGGTACCTCAAGAAGGTCCCGTAAATCCTGTTCGGCTTCACGCGCCATGCGAACGTAAGCCGGGTCACGGTGTGAAATTTCCATCACCGAGACGCCCCGCCCATTCCAATTCAATAATTCTTCCTGAGCTTGCTTTAAGACATCGACCGGCAACATTGCCGGTCCGGCAGAAAAGTTAAACAACTGACTCATGACTCGTCGGAACCCTCTTGATTTTCGGCATTACCTTCAGAGTTAACTTCACCCTCAATAACCTCACCATCAATCAGGGCGTCGTCCTCATCAATTTCATCAATACGTTGCAGACCAACCACTTTTTCATCATCTGCAGTACGAATTAAGCGCACGCCCTGGGTATTACGGCCAACGGTTGAAACCTCGTGAACACGGGTTCTGACCAGCGTGCCTTTGTTACTGATTAGCATGATTTCATTGCCGTCGATAACTTCCATTGCGCCGACGACCGCTCCGTTACGTTCGCTCACCTTGATGGAAACAACGCCTTTAGTAGCACGGCTCTTAGCCGGATACTCACTTAATGGGGTTCGTTTCCCGTAACCGTTTTCAGTCACCGTTAATACATTAGCTTCTTCATCTTCGTATTCACGCGGAACAATCAAGGAAACCACTCGTTGACCTTCTTCTAAGCGGATACCGCGAACACCGGTTGCTGTGCGACCCATAGAGCGCACTTGCTCTTCGGTAAAGCGCACAACCTTGCCCGCATCCGAAAACAGCATAATTTCACCGTTACCATCAGTGATATCAACACCAATCAGTTCATCGTCATCAACCAGGTTCAGCGCGATGATGCCGCCGTTACGAGGACGTGAGTACTCCGGCAGTGGGGTTTTCTTAATGGTTCCCTGGCGCGTTGCCATAACCACGAACTTATCGTCCGGATAATCCCGCGTTGGCAGAATAGCGGTAATACGCTCATCGGCCTCAAGCGGCAATAAGTTCACAATCGGCTTACCACGTGACGCACGGCTGGCTAATGGCAACTGGTAAACTTTCATCCAGTAAATACGACCACGGGTTGAGAAGCAAAGAATAGTGTCATGCGTATTTGCTACCCAAAGTCTCTCAATAAAGTCTTCGTCTTTCATCTTAGTGGCGGCTTTACCTTTACCACCGCGGCGCTGCGCTTCGTATTCTGTCAGCGGCTGATACTTCACATACCCTTCATGAGAAAGCGTCAGAACCACATCTTCTTCGTTAATTAAATCTTCCATGCTGATGTCATGTGCAGCAGCCGTAATATCGGTTTTACGCTCATCACCAAAATTATTACGAATTTCAACCAGCTCTTCACGAATGACTTCCATCAGGCGCTCTGAACTGTTCAAAATATGCAGCAGTTCAGCAATTTGCTCTAACAGAACTTTATATTCATCAAGAATTTTCTCGTGTTCTAAACCTGTCAGTTTATGCAGACGTAAGTCCAGAATGGCCTGAGCCTGCTCTGCAGTCAGATGATAATTATCACCCCGAATGCCGTATTCTTCCGGTAAGTGATCAGGACGAGCAGCATCGACACCGGCAGTTTCCAGCATAGCGGCAACGTCACCCAGCTGCCATGCGCGAGCAATCAGTCCAGATTTAGCTTCAGCCGGTGTAGGCGAACGGCGGATCAGTTCAATAATTTCATCAATATTAGCCAGCGATATCGCCAGCCCCTCTAAAATATGAGCGCGTTCCCGTGCTTTACGCAACTCATAAACGGAACGGCGAGTAACAACTTCACGACGGTGACGAACAAAACAATTCAACATGTCACGAAGATTAAACAGGCGTGGCTGATTTTTATCCAGTGCAACCATATTGATGCCGAAAACAACCTGCAGTTGCGTATTGGCATATAAATGGTTAAGAACAACTTCACCGACATCACCGCGACGAATCTCGATAACGATGCGCATACCATCTTTATCAGACTCGTCACGCAAGGCGCTTATGCCTTCAAGCCGTTTCTCTTTCACCAGCTCAGCAATTTTTTCAATTAAGCGAGCTTTATTCACTTGATACGGAATTTCCGTAACAATGATGGTTTCTTTACCAGTTTTCTCGTCAACTTCGACTTCCGCCTGTGCTCGCAGGTGAATACGTCCACGACCCGTTTTGTAAGCTTCAACAATACCGCTGCGACCAGAAATGGTTGCCGCTGTCGGGAAGTCAGGCCCGGGGATATATTCCATTAACCCTTCAACATCAATATCCGGGTTATCAATCATAGCCAGCGAGCCGTCAATAACTTCTCTCAGGTTATGCGGCGGAATGTTCGTTGCCATACCGACGGCAATACCAGAAGAGCCATTCACTAAAAGGTTAGGTACCCGGGTCGGCAATACATCCGGGATGCGCTCGGTACCATCATAGTTGTCAACAAAATCGACCGTTTCCTTATCAAGGTCCGCCAGCAACTGATGAGCAATTTTTGCCATACGAATTTCGGTATAACGCATTGCGGCAGCTGAGTCGCCGTCAACTGAACCAAAGTTCCCCTGACCATCGACCAACATGTAACGCAATGAAAAGTCCTGCGCCATACGAACAATCGTGTCATAAACAGCACTGTCACCATGGGGGTGATATTTACCAATGACATCACCAACGACACGAGCTGACTTTTTATAAGGTTTATTAAAGTCGTTGCGCAATTCATTCATTGCGAACAAGACACGTCTGTGTACTGGCTTTAAACCGTCACGGACATCAGGTAAGGCACGCCCTACAATGACGCTCATGGCATAATCGAGGTACGAACTCTTTAGCTCGTCTTCAATATTTACCGGTGACACTTCTCTGGCTAGATCGCTCATAGTTTATTCCCTAAATATAGATCCGCATATTCATTGTTATTTTGATCCAGTCATTGTACCCATCCAAAACCAGTCTCGCACCCTCTTTTTCTTATTCTTTGCCTGAGGTAGACTAGTTGTGTTATCCATCTCTTAAAGACGCATAATCTATGACCACCCGTCGCTCTGAAAGTGAACAAAAAAACGTCGATCAGGAAGAGATCGCAAAATTTTCAGCTCTCGCCTCGCGCTGGTGGGATCCTGATGGTGAGTTTAAACCGTTACATAAAATCAACCCGGTCCGGCTTGGCTTTATTGAAAACCACGCCGCCGGGTTATTTGGTAAAAAGATACTGGATGTCGGTTGTGGTGGCGGACTGCTCAGCGAGGCAATGGCCGAGCGTGGCGCTGAGGTTACCGGTATTGATTTAGCGGAGCCTTCCTTAAAAGTCGCCCGTTTGCACGCATTAGAAAGTGGGCGCAACATTGCTTATCAATGCATTGCTATTGAAACACTAGCGCAACAGCAGCCAGCGAGCTTTGATGTTGTCACCTGTCTGGAAATGCTTGAGCATGTGCCTGATCCTGTCGCTATTGTCCAAGCCTGTGCCAAAGTGGTAAAACCGGGTGGATTGATCTTTTTCTCTACACTGAACCGCAATGTTAAGTCCTGGTTGCTGGGAATCGTTGCGGCAGAACATGTTTTAGGCTGGGTACCCAAAGGAACTCATCAGCACCGACGTTTTATTCGACCTTCAGAGCTTTTACAGATGTGTGACCAGGCCGGATTAGAAGATATTGCAATTAATGGTCTTATTTTTCATCCGCTCAACGGTTTTATACTTTCGGAGAAAGATGTCGATGTGAATTATATTGTTGCTTTAAGAAAACCGGAGTAGTCAATGACAACAACCGATAGAGACTCTCTGGTAAAAGCGGTCCTATTTGACTTAGATGGCACCTTACTGGATACCGCTCCCGATTTAGGTGCCGCATTAAATATCGTCTGCGAACAGTATGAACGCCCGGCCATCGACGCCGAGGTTTTTACGCCTATAGCTTCCCATGGCTCAAGGGGGTTACTAAAACTAGCCTTTGGTGACAACGACACGCACAGGGAAACTGAACTCAGGCATGCATTTCTTAGCGCTTATAAAAATAATATCGCCACTCATACACAACCCTACCCGGGAGTTTTGGAACTGCTGGCGGTGTTACAGCGTAAATCTTTTAAAATTGCTATAGTCACTAATAAACCTGAACGTCTGACACATTTGTTATTGCCACATTTCCCTGAATTTGAAGCCATTAAAGTTGTGGTTAGCGGCGATACTCTCAGTGTTGCCAAGCCCTCTCCTGAGCCTCTTTTCCACGCCGCCGAGCAACTGGGTGTAGAGCCCGCTGACTGTATTTATGTTGGGGATGCTGAGCGTGATATTGAAGCTGGTAGAAATGCAGGGATGGTTACCGTACTTGCTGCATACGGTTATATAAGTAACGAAGACCAACCACTGCGTTGGCAAGCCGATTACCATATTGCATCACCGTTAGCGCTGCTGGAGTTGCCGGCTATCGCTAATTCTTGATCTATAAATGTCTTTTGAAAGACAAAAAAATTATATAGCGAGTGTTTGCCTCAAACTCGCGCCAGTTAAAGGCTGACAAAAAATCAAGATTTCTAAATCAAAATTATTCCTATTTTGCCGTTAAATTAGCTTGATCACAGTGACAGTTAGACCTAGCATACGGTTATCACTACAGGCACTAGATATTGTGTAAATATCGCTCTACACAAGTAATAAGCACAATATATAGTACCTACGAACCTATAACAAAAAGCTAAGAGTCGGGTCAAAATGAACGAGCAACTTTATGTCACCAAACGCAGCGGCGAACGCGAACCGCTAAACCTCGATAAAATTCACCGGGTTATTATGTGGGCTGCCGAAGGACTGAATAATGTCTCGGCTTCTCAGGTAGAAATTAAATCTCACATTCAGTTTTATGATGGCATCAAGACAGAAGACATCCATGAGACCATTATTAAAGCAGCGGCCGACCTTATTTCAGAAGAGGCACCCGACTATCAATACATGGCTGCACGTCTGGCGGTATTCCATCTGCGCAAACGCGCTTACGGTAAATTTGAACCGCCACGCCTCTACGACCATGTGAAAAAAATGGTCGCAGAGCATCGCTACGATGAGCACCTGCTGGACGACTACAGTGACGAAGAATTCGACCAAATGGACGAACTGGTCGACCACTGGCGTGACATGAATTTCTCTTATGCCGCGGTTAAACAACTGGAAAACAAGTACTTAGTTCAAAACCGGGTCACCGGTGACATTTACGAGAGTGCACAGTTCTTATACATTTTAGTGGCCGCCTGTTTGTTTTCGGATTACCCGAAAAGCACTCGCATGGACTACATTAAGCGTTTCTACGATGCGACTTCGGAATTTAAAATTTCTCTGCCAACCCCGATTATGTCAGGTGTGCGTACGCCGACCCGTCAATTTAGTTCCTGTGTCTTAATTGAAGCCGGCGACAGCCTGGACTCTATTAATGCCACCGCCAGCGCTATTGTAAAATATGTGTCGCAGCGCGCTGGCATTGGCATTAACGCTGGGCGTATTCGTGCATTAGGCAGCCCTATCCGTAACGGCGAAGCCTTTCATACCGGTTGTATTCCATTTTATAAATACTTCCAGACAGCGGTTAAAAGCTGCTCTCAAGGCGGTGTTCGTGGTGGCGCGGCAACCTTGTTCTACCCGCTTTGGCATCTGGAAGTGGAAAGCTTACTGGTATTGAAGAACAACCGTGGTGTTGAAGAAAACCGGGTTCGTCATTTGGATTATGGTGTACAGTTCAACCGCACTATGTACCAGCGCCTGATTAAAGATGATTACATTACGTTATTCAGTCCATCCGACGTACCCGGGCTGTATGACGCTTACTTTGAAGACCAGGACGAATTTGAACGCTTGTACCTTCAATATGAGCAGGACGAAAGCATTCGTAAAAAACGGATTAAAGCCATAGAGCTGTTCGGTCTGTTTATGCAGGAGCGAGCCAGCACAGGGCGTATTTATGTGCAGAACGTTGACCACTGCAATACACACAGCCCGTTTGACTCGAAAGTTGCGCCAATTCGCCAAAGCAACCTGTGCCTTGAAATTGCATTACCGACTAAGCCACTCAGCCACGTAAATGACGAAGAAGGTGAAATTGCACTTTGCACGCTGTCGGCGTTTAATTTAGGTAAAATTGAGAATCTGAGTGAGTTTGAAAACCTGGCAGACCTGGCTGTTCGCGCTCTGGACAGCCTGCTGGACTATCAGGAATACCCGGTTCCGGCAGCATACAATGCCACCATGAACCGCCGTACTTTGGGTATTGGTGTTATTAACTTTGCTTACTACTTAGCCAAACATGGTGTTAAGTATTCAGATGGTTCTGCTAATGGTCTGGTGCACCAGACTTTCGAAGCCATACAGTATTACCTGATGCAGGCCTCAATGAACCTGGCCAAAGAGAAAGGGGCTTGTCCTAAATTTAACGAGACCACTTACTCTCAGGGCATTATGCCAACCGATACCTACAAAAAAGATTTGGATAAGGTCTGTGACGAACCACTGCATCTGGATTGGGACAAGCTCCGTGCGGACATCAAACAGCACGGTATGCGTAACTCAACCTTATCGGCGTTAATGCCGTCAGAAACGTCGTCTCAAATATCTAACGCGACCAATGGTATTGAGCCGCCTCGTGGTTTCGTCAGCATTAAGTCCTCAAAAGACGGCGTCACCAAACAAGTTATTCCCGATTACGAGAACTTAAAAGACAAATATGAGCTGTTGTGGCAAATTCCGAGCAATAAAGGGTATCTGGAACTGGTTGGTATTATGCAAAAGTTTGTTGACCAGACAATTTCTGCTAATACCAATTACGATCCCAACAAATTCGACGCCGGTAAAGTACCAATGAAGCAGCTTCTGCAGGACTTATTGACAGCCTATAAGCTTGGGGTAAAAACACTTTACTACCATAACACCCGTGACGGTGCTGCGGATAACCAATCCGACATTGTTGCACGCCAACGTGCCGATAAACCTGAAGCTCAACCGACAGAAGTGATCATTGAAGACGATGACGATTGTGCCGGCGGTGCCTGTAAAATTTAATAAGAAGGATTTTACCCAATGTCCTACTCGACGTTTAATCAAGAGCAAAACAATCCGTTAACAGAGCCCATGTTTTTGGGCAACTCCGTTAACGTTGCTCGCTACGACCAGCAAAAACACAGTATTTTTGAGAAACTGATTGAGAAACAAATCAGCTTCTTCTGGCGGCCTGAAGAAATTGATGTCAGTCGGGACCGCATCGACTTTGATAAACTGACCGCCAGTGAAAAACACGTATTTATTTCTAACCTGAAGTATCAAACGCTGTTAGATTCAATTCAGGGGCGTTCGCCGAATATCGCGCTATTGCCGATTGTTTCACTGCCTGAATTAGAAACCTGGATAGAGACCTGGTCGTTCTTTGAAACCATTCATTCACGTTCGTACACACACATACTGCGGAACCTGTTTAGTGACCCGAGTGAAGTGTTTGAAGACATCGTTATTAACGAGCAAATTAAAATTCGTGCAAATGATATTTCTCAATATTACGACGATCTGATTTTTTACACTCAGCTGTTGCAAACCCATGGTGAGGGCGATGTGGTCATTGACGGGGAAACCCATACGATTACCAAGCGGGAAATTAAGAAAAAGCTGTTTTTATGCATTAATTCAGTTAATGCGCTGGAAGCCATTCGTTTTTATGTGAGTTTTGCCTGTACCTTCGCTTTTGCAGAACGGGAATTAATGGAAGGTAACGCAAAAATCATCAAACTGATTGCCCGTGATGAGAACGTCCACTTAACCTCCACTCAGCACATTCTAAACTTATGGCAGTACGGCGAAGACGACCCGGAAATGAAAGAAATTGCCGAGGAGTTGCGTGATGAAGCCTATGAAATATTCATGACCGCAGTGAAGCAGGAAAAGCAGTGGGCACATTACCTGTTTAAAGACGGTTCCATGATTGGTCTTAACGAAAGCATGCTTTGTCAGTACGTGGAATACATTGCTAACTTGCGCATGCAGGCTATTGGCTTTGACGCGCCCTTCGAAAACCAGCGCTCTAACCCACTACCGTGGATGAACAAATACCTGGTATCTGACAACGTTCAGGTCGCGCCTCAAGAATCAGAGATCACCTCTTATCTTGTAGGTCAGATAGACAGCGAAGTCAATGCTTCCGACCTTGGGGACTTTGATCTCTAAGCTATGACCAATACCTTTAAAGTCAAAGTCAACGGCGGGCCTGAGCTTGCTGTTGATGCGACTGAAGGCACCTTACTCGAAGCCTTAGAAAAACATCAGTTAGAAATGAACTATCATTGCCGTAGTGGCTTTTGTGGTGCCTGTCGCAGCACCTTAAAATCAGGCAAGGTGCGTTATACCACAGAGCCTCTCGCCTATGTCAGAAAAGGCGACATTCTGCCCTGCTGCTGTGTCCCCGAGTCAGATTTGGATCTTGACCATTAGTATCATTCATTAAATCAATTGAGCTCATCGTACAGATTAATTGTTAACCACCGGCAAAATCTGGATAATAGAGACATAAACTTTTAAGAAGAGGTATTTCATGTTTACAGTAATTTTCGGGCGCCCTGGTTGCCCATTTTGTGTTCGCGCAGTTGAAGTGGCCGATAAATTAAAAGCCGATAAAGAGGATTTTGATTATCGTTATGTTGATATTCAAGCCGAAGGTATTAGCAAAGCGGACTTAGAGAAAACAGTCGGTAAACCCGTACAAACCGTTCCTCAGATTTTTGTCGACGAACAACACGTTGGCGGATTCACTGAATTTGAAGCTTATGCAAAAGAAAATTTAGGGCTTTATACCGCGTAATTTATGGTTTAAATGACTTAAGGGGCGGCTATTTAGCTGCCCCTATTGCTTGTTTCACCCGTTTGTCAGACACCGGATATTTTGTCCCCAGGGTTTGAGCAAAAAACGACACCCGCAACTCTTCAATCATCCAGCGAATTTCAGCAGCCTCGTCAGGTATTACAGAACCTTTATTTTCATAAGCTTTAATCACAGCTTTATACTGTTCTTCAAGGTTCGCCAAGGTCAAAGTCATTAAACGGTCTTTATTCGGGTCGACCGGCAGTTTTTCCAAACGGCGTTGAATAGCTTTTAAATAACGCACTATGTCACCCAGCCTTTGGCCACCAAAGGCGGATACAAACCCGGCAAAGACTAAATTATCCAGTTGATCCTGAATATCGCCCCGCGACTGAATTTGCTCCAACGGAATTTTGCCTTTTAAAGATTTTCTAATTTGCTGCGAGAGCAACAGACATTGCTCAACCTCCAGCGCAATCTGCTCGACACGTTCATTCAAATGAGCCCGCACAATGTCTTTCAGCTGTTCAAAGCCCTGTTGTTTCCTCAGCTCATTGCCCTGCTCTATTTGTTCCTGAATCAGAGCGTCTACTGCCGCCGCTATGCAATCTTCGATTAAGGCATCGACTTTGCCCCAGGGGTTAAAATAAAGAGCCAACTTAGCTTTGTTCGACAGTGACTTCTGCAAATGATTAATTGGCGATGGTATTTGCTGCAGCAGCAACTCTCGCACACCGGTTTTATGATGTTTTTTCGCCTGCTCCGGGTTATCAAATAACTGCAGCGCAACCCCACCGTTACCTTTGTCTATTAAACCGGGATAAGCCTTAAGCTCAAAACCTTGCTGACGCTCGGTGAGCACTTCAGGCAAATCATCGAAATCCCAGTTATCAACGTGTTCGCGACTAATGTCATCGCCTGCTGTTTTCTCAAGGCGCTGCTGCACTTTACCGGATAGCTGTTGCTGCAGACTTCGTAAATCACGTCCTTGACTCACCAGCTTTTTTCCATCAAAAATTTTAAAGTTCATTCTTAAATGAACCGGCAACGAAGTCTCGTCCCAGCTATCTTCAGGAACGGTGACACCTGTCATACGTCGCAGCTTGTGTGCCATGGCATCGGGCAAACGCCCTTCCAACGGTTCAATGTCAGCAATAATAGCGCCAGCGAAATTAGGCGCCGGCACAAAGTTGCGGCGTAACGCTTTTGGTAAAGACTTAATTAAATGCGCAATACGCTCCTCTCGCAACGCAGGAATATGCCAGTCAAAGCCCTCCGGCTTCACCTGGTTCAGAATACCCAGCTGAATATTCACACTGACACCATCGTCTTCTGCGTTAGGCTCAAAGTGGTAGCTTAATGGCAGTCGTAAATTTCCCTGTCGCCAAAACTCAGGGTATTCATTCTCTGTAATATGCTCGGTTTCACCGGCAATTAAATCTTCACGTTCAAAGAATAGTAGCTTGGGTTCTTTCTTTGCCGCTTTATGCCACCAGCCCGCTAATAACTTTTCATTATATATTCCATCGGGTATGACTCGTTCGTACGCTTCAAACAGTACCTCTTCATCAACAAGAATATCCCGACGTCGTGACTTAGCTTCCAACGCCTGAATATCTTTAATTAATTTCAAGTTGTGTTGAATAAAAGGTAACTTGCGCGTTAACTGGGAGTTAACCAGACCTTCGCGAATGAAAATTTCCCGTGCTTTTACCGGTACGACAGGCCCATACTGCACGCGTCGTCTTGGAACCAGAATAAGACCTAGCAGAGTCACTTGCTCATCGGCAATAACACTGCCTTGCTTCTTTTCAAAATGCGGCTCAAGATATTGCTTTTTAACTAAGTGCGGAGCCGCTTCTTCTATCCACAGAGGATCAATATCCGCATTAATGCGTGCGTATAATTTTGAGGTTTCAGCCAGTTCAGCAGTCACAACCCACTTGGGCGGTTTACCAAACAATCCTGACCCCGGAAAAATATGAAACCGCGTCTGGCGCGTGCCCTGGTATTCATGTCGGTCTTCTTTAAAACCAACCTGGGACAATAACCCCGTAATTAGAGCCCGGTGCACTTGTTCAAAGGTGGCAGCTTCTTCGTTAATGGATAACCCCATTTCCCGAACGGTTTGCCGACTTTGAGTGTATATATCCTGCCATTCACGCAAGCGCATAAAGTGAATAAACTCACGCCCCATTTGCTTACGGAACTGGTTCCCGGACAACGCTTTTTGTTGCTCTTTTACGTAATTCCACAGGTTCAGAAAGCCCATAAAGTCGGAGCTTTTATCACGAAAACGTTGATGCCATTCGTCCGCTTTTTGCTGGGCATCGTGTGGCCGCTCGCGTGGATCCTGAATACTTAGGGCGGCGGTAATTATCAGCATTTCGCGAACACAGCCATATTGCTGTCCGGCTATGACCATTCTGGCTAACCTCGGGTCCAGAGGCAGTCGCGACAATTGCCGTCCGGTATCGGTTAATTGCGGTTGTTGATTTTTACGTCCCGGCCTAATTGCATGCAGCTCTTCCAGTAAGTTCAGGCCGTCCTTAACAAAGCGCTCATCGGGCTTTTGCACAAAAGGGAATTGCCGAATATCGCCAAGTCGCAATGCCGACATTTGCAGTATAACTGCCGCTAAATTAGTACGAAGTATTTCAGGGTCGGTATATTCCGGACGCTGTAGAAAGTCCTCTTCGCTGTATAAACGAATACAAATGCCCGGGCCTATACGACCGCAACGACCTTTTCTCTGGTTTGCACTGGCTTGTGAAATAGGCTCAATGGGCAGCCGCTGCACTTTGGTTCGGTAACTGTAACGACTCATCCGAACGGTTCCCGGATCAACCACAAAACGTATGCCCGGAACGGTTAACGAGGTTTCAGCAACATTGGTGGCAATAACAACCCGGCGCTGGCTGTGCGTCTGGAACACTCGATTTTGTTCATGCGATGATAAACGCGCATACAGTGGCAGAATCTCAGTATTACGCAGTTGCAGATCGCCAATAGCTTCCGCGTAATCGCGAATTTCCCGCTCGCCGCTCGCGAATATCAGAATATCGCCTTCACTTTCACGCTGCAGCTCTTCAACGGCATCGCAAACCCCCTGTAAAATATCAGCGTCGGTTGCTTTACTCTCTTGTTTTGGCGGCTGGTAACGGACTTCCACCGGATACGTGCGGCCGGTTACCGTCAGTACCGGCGCATCGTGAAAATGCTTTGAAAAACGCTCAGTTTCAATGGTTGCGGAAGTAATAACCACTTTAAGGTCGCGACGTTTAGGCAATAGCGTGTGCAGCACGCCCAGCAAAAAGTCGATATTCAGGCTGCGCTCGTGGGCTTCATCAATAATAATGGCGTCGTACTGCAGTAATAACGGGTCTTGCTGCAGCTCCGACAGCAACATACCATCGGTCATCAGTTTTATTGCTGTGGTGGGGGCAGTTTCATCCTGAAAGCGGATTTTATAACCCACCTGCTTTTTGGCGTGGTCTTTTAGTTCTTCGGCAATGCGTACCGCAACACTACGTGCCGCTAAACGTCTGGGCTGAGTATGACCTATAGAGCCTTTGCGGCCGTAGCCCAGTTCCAGCAACATTTTAGGTAGCTGAGTGGTTTTACCCGAACCCGTTTCGCCGGCAATAACCACCACCTGATTTTGCTCAATGGCTTTTTTAATATCACCGCGCTGCTGGGCAACCGGCAACTCTTCCGGGTAGCTAATATCAAAGCTTTGTTGCTGGCGTTCTAAATACGCCAGTTGAGCTGTTTCAATGTCGGCAACGATTCGCTCCAGCACTTGTTGCTGTCGTTGTTCGTTTTTAATTTTGCTCAGACCACGCAAACGACCGCGCAAAAGCGCAGTCTGTTGGGTAGTACATTGCTCTAATTTTGACTCAAACTTATCAACTAAAGGACTACTTTGTGATTTATCCTGCGATTTTTGACGACTCATAGACTCCGAACTTATTCATCCTCGTTATAAATAGCAATTTCTGCTTTTCCCTGACCCTTAAAGTAGCCGCGGTACATGCCCTCGGTGTTAAATGGCATGGCGATATTGCCGTCTGCATCAATAATAATAACCCCCCCGGTACCACCCGCCTGCTCTAGCACACCGTGAATCACTTCATCGCCGGCTTCACTCACCGAGAGACCTTGGTGTTTTACCCGCGAGCAGATATCGGCAGCCACATGAAAACGAATAAAGTATTCGCCATGCCCGGTTGCCGAAACGGCGCAACTCTCATTGTCGGCCCAGGTGCCGGCACCAATAATGGGGGAATCACCTATTCTACCATAACGTTTGGCTGTCATGCCGCCGGTTGATGTACCCGCGCTTAATAAACCATTCTTATCAACCGCTACAGCACCGACAGTGCCATATTTGTAATCCAAGTCGAGATATTCCCAGGCCTGCTGCTCCGCTTGTTCACTTTTATTAATGGTTTCTTTCGCTTTTTGCAGCTGCTGATAACGGTGCTCGGTATTAAAGTAACTGTTATCCAATTGCTCCAGCCCCTGCTGGCGGGAGAACTGCTCGGCGCCTTCACCACTTAGCATCACATGCACAGATTCTTCCATCACTTTGCGGGCTAATTCAATTGGGCTTTTTACCGTTTTCACGCCAGCCACAGCGCCGGCATTCTGGTTTAAACCTTCCATTAATGACGCATCCAGCTCATGTTCACCGTTCCAGGTATACACCGCGCCTTTGCCGGAGTTAAACAGCGGTGATGCTTCCATTACCTGAATAGCGGCAATAACGGCAGTGGTGCTGTCGCCGCCTTCTTTCAAAACCTTACGTCCGGCTTCCAAAGCTTCTGTTAGCTTATCTTTATAAGCCTGCTCTTGTTCGGCGGTTAAGTTCGCGCGAGTAATAGTGCCCGCACCACCATGAATAGCCATCGCGTAGTCGCCATTGTGATCATCAGCATGCGCTGGCGTTATCGATCCAAACGCAGCAGCGGTAAGTAACACAGATAAATAGAGTTTTTTCATCTCGACCTCGGTTTTATTGTTATAGGCTAGACTGTTAGTCATAACATAGTCGCAGGAAAGCAACGAACTGACAATGAGGAGATATTCAGATGCCGACTTATCACGTTGAATACACGCACTTAGGCGATAAGCAGCAAATAACGCTGGAAGTGAATGGTGACACGCTCGATAGCGAACAAAAGTTCAGAGATGCGCTAGCACGCCGTTTGGCCGAGCGCATACTGCCTCACGCAGAGCTCACCTTTCGCCACGAGGATAACCGCACTCTAGAGCAAAAGCTGGACAAAGCTTACGATTTACATTTGAATAAGATTGATAGGGAGTGAGTGGCTGAATTCATCTCCGTGCTCGTGCTATAGTTTTCCTTTTCCGCTGAGCAGTTAGGCTTATGGCACAAAACGAACAAGAAACCTTTTACTGGCACGATAAAACACCAATCTTCCTATAGCTTTTTAAATAAAAGAAACTATCCGCTAATTGGGATTTAAATAGCACTTGTATAGCACACGAGTTCTGCAAGGAACCTGGGGGGCTACTCCGTTATCACGGGGTAGAACCCAAACAGTAATCAAGGAAAGGGTTAAGATGAAATTTAAAAAGATAATCGCAAGTACGTTTCTATTAGCACTACTATCCGGTTGTTCAGTAAACGGGCACGATGCAGGGGAAAATAACCTGAAACCAAGCCACGCATCTTACATACCAACTGAAGTCGTAGTAGGTTCAGAATCAGCGAAAAGTTATTTTTTATTTGAAATAAAAAGCGATGTTTTGCCAGACAAGAAGTTTGTCATTTACTCGGATGACTTCAGAAAAAAGAAGTCATTTAGCTTGTGTCCTGAGACTCCAAAATATAACTGCGAAAGTTATATTCAGGTTCTTGAACGTTCTAATGTAGCCCGCCGCGCATTTTGCAACGCCGCGCCGAAAAAATTGAAACAAAAGACCGCGCTAAGACGGCCAATGTTCATCCTTTGTATAGTTGATATCAAGTAGTTCAGGGTTGCTTAGCAGGGTGTTACATGCGGCTCTGTGGGCCTCAATGCACTGTCGGCACGACTCGGTTTCTTCCGTTGAGTAAACGCCCAGAGCGGCGTTGATTTGTCCTACCTCGTTCCAGTTTCTGGCTATCCGTCGCGAGCACTCTTTGCGCACCTTTTCTTTAACGGCCTTTAAATCGTGGTTACGCTGGTTGTTAACGGCCTCTATCTGCTCCGCATCCATGCCGAGTTGCTGCATGTAAGTGATGCTGAAGTCGCTGTGTGTTTGTCCTTTATATATATAAGTGTACATGGGTTAACCCTCTCGTTTGAATGTAACAGAGCCTAATATTTTGTTTCTAATGCGGTATGAATGGGCGTATTGTGCGTGCCCTATCCAGCTGACAATGCGTCTCTTTATATAGTCGTGGTCGATGTCTCCGGCGGAATATAAACGCGCCATTTTCTTCATCTTTTTATTCATTCTTTTAACGGAGTCTTTGCGTATTCGCTTGTGTGTTGGCCGTGTTCTATAACCGAGAAAGTCGAGCGCTCGACCATTATTTCTACTGACCGGGAATATCTGCGTTTTATTATTTAAGCGGAGTTTTAAAACGTCATTTAAAAACTCAGTAATAGTATTTAAAACCGCTTTTAAATAGTTTTTATCGTGGTGAATAATGACAAAGTCATCCATATAACGAATATAACGATGGATGCGCAATTTGTGCTTCACCATTGCATCCAGTTCGTGCAGGTAAACGTTCGCCCATAGTTGGCTGGTAAGGTTGCCGATTGGCAGTCCGTCCGGCCATGACGACATGATATTTTTGCATAGGTTGAGCGTTGGTTCGCACGCTATTTTCCGGCTTAATATGCTGGCTAATACCCGCTGGTTGATGGAGGAGAAATACTTGCTAACGTCAGCTTTAAGGCAATAGGCAGTGCCGTGCTGGCGCTGTACTTCTCTAAGCCATTGCTGTGCCTGGGTGTTGCCTTTGTGCATCCCTCTACCGGGTCGGCAGGCGTAACTGTGGTGGATGAATCGCTTTTCCCAAATCGGCTCTATCACGCTGATAAGTGCGTGCTGGGTTACGCGGTCGCGAAATGGTAATGCGGCCACCAGTCGGTGCTTGGGTTCGTGCACATAGAATTTGCGGTACTGCCCGGTGGTATAGGTTTCATCAATAAGGCGCTCCTGAAGTCGAATCAGGTTGCCCTCGAGGTCGCGCTCAAAGCGTAACACTTCGGTGCGCTCGCGCTTGCCGAGTCGGGCTTTTAAGTATGCGTTATGCAGGTTTTCGAGTTGGTAAATTCTCGGGTAAAGGTTGTTGCACGTCTTCACTTCAAATCCTTTTGAATGTTTGGGGCGACAGCCGAAAGCGGTCGTGGTGGCTACTAGCCTACGACTGTCTGTATATGTTTCACCGTTGAGGTGAGGACTAAGCGCCCTTTTAATAGATGCGCTGTCAGTGCCGCCTTGGTCGCACTGCTTCGGGCAGTCATTAAGAGCGGGGCGAAACCCGATATTGCTGTTCGTGTTCGAACGCTCGTTGTTCAAGTTGCGAGCGGCGAGGCCGGCATTGGAGCTATTGTTCCAGTTGCCGCCACGATACGGGAGCCGTTGTAGCACTTAGCCCTTTTCCTTTTTAAGCCAGCTTCCGATGAAGCGGCCAATCTCTGCCAAATGATGACTCCAGACCTCGTATTTCTTGAATGGAAGATGCCCGAGATCTTTGGCTAGTCGTACTAATCGGCGGGTTAATTCAAGCTCTGCATCGGCGTCCTGTAGTGTGGTTTTCTTGTGGTATCGCTTAGATACAACAATCATTAACCGCAGTAGTCGAAACATGCTCTGGCGTATCTCTGCGCTTAATACGTGACGCTCGGATTTCGGGAAGTGCGCAAGCGCTTTATACCCGTATTTTGTCATCTCTTCGATGCGTTGAATGACGATTAAATCTTGTTGTACGTGCATTTTAAAACCACTTAAAAGTAATGCTGCGCTCTCGCGCAGCTAACAGGAAACCAAGTGCAAGAACTCATGCGACAAAAGCGGGGCGAAACCCGAGAAGGCCGCTCGTGCGCGAACGCTCGTTGTTCACGGCGCGAGCGGCGAGGCCGGCATTGGAGCCAAGGTGCCAGTAGCCGCCACGATACGGGAGCCGCTCGCCTCCCGTTCGTGCGTATAGACGGCCTTGCGGGGTGATACCGGCAGTTGAGAAAAGCAAGCGTTGCAGTAGCTGCGATTCGCTGTAGCCGGACTCTTTTGCTAGTGCTCCCCAGTCCGTGCTTATAGCGTCTTCATTGGATACGCCTGGGCTGTTTTTGAGTGTCAGTGTCCCGCTCTCGTTAGATAGATAGTGCCCCTGCGGTGCCCAGTTTATTTCGTCCTCCTCAAAGTTGTTATCGATGGTGCAGTAAACGCGGCCATCAACCAGTTTTAGCTGGTCACTCCACTCCCAAATATTGCCGGTTAAATCGGCTATGCCAAAGGGTGAGTTGTCGTGCCGCCATGCGTCAGGGCCAGAGCCGGTTAATATGCGGACAGAGCCTGACGTATCGCCCGCGATGCCGCCATCCTGTCGGCGGCCAAATTCATGGGTTGCATCGTGCGCTCTGCCGTAGTTGGTGTTGCCGCGTGGCTCGAACCCGTTGGCCATGCACCAAAGTGCAATGGCTGCCCATTCGTGCTCTGACATTAAATGCCAGCCGGCACCGTTTGCCTGGCACCACGATTTGGCTGTGTCGAAGTTAACCGATGTGCGTGGGTCAAGTCCTGGTAAAGAAACGACCTGACCATCGTGGTAATGCGCCTGAAATGCGCCGATAAACACTTCAGATTTCTCCACGCCGTTAACCATAAATGCGGTCGCGACACCAGTGCCGAACGGGTCGCCAGCAAAACCTAAGTCTTCATAGCGAAACTTGTAGATAGGTACCATGACGGACGGGTCGCCGTTGGCGTTGTAGATAACCGTGTTCTTGCCTTGCGTCGACAGCTCAACCTGTTTTCGCAATGCGTCCGGAATAAAGGTTAGTCCGCCCGGGATTGATATGGATTTCATCACGTTGCCGGACGTGCCCAGGCGCTTGTTCAGCTCGGTTGTGTCCGGCACATTCTGAGCCTCAGAGCCGACATCCCGGGTTGCTGCACCTTGTAGGTAACCTTTATTGACCGCGTCATCGTTGGCGTTGGGTGTGTTGGTTTTTAAGCGACCACCCTCGTCGCGCTTGGCTATCGAGTCCGCTGTTGGGTTGACTGATTGACTGCCAAATAAAAGCTCTGACGCTTCGATTAACTGCTTAGCTTGCTCGCTCAGGGCAAGTATTGCGCCCGGGTGCAAAACGCCTTTAGCGACCTTGCCTGCGCCGGAGCCTGCCTCCCAGTTTTCAATGGTTTCGATGGTGTCGACGCCGCTGTCGGTTGTGAACGTGCGCTTAACCTCCAGTAGCTGCCCTTCGATATAAAGCGAGGCGCCAGGCTTTAGGCCGGCAATGTCATCGCCGGCCTGAACTGAAATAAGCGGATTGCCGTTAGTAACGGTAACGCTACTTGCTCTCCATAGGATACTCATGCTTCCTCCGTTATGAGCGATAAACGCTGATTTGTATTAATATAAATTGGCGTGCTGTGAATGACTTCAAGCCGATAGGTTCGGCTGCTGGTCGTTTGCAAATTATCGGTGTAAGTAAAAGAGCCACTTAAATTCCAGGTTTCAATTTTTTCCGGACCCTCTTCAAAGCAGTTGTAGCTACCCGAGACGCTCTCGGTTGCAACTAAGATGTCGCCACCAGCTGTTTCTCTATAAAGCTTAAGGGTTCCTGTTGGGTTTGCTGGTGCTGGATATGGGCAGTTGCCGCTTACCAATCCGGTGCTTGAGGCGACACTGATAGAGCATTTAATCTCAATTATTCCGCCGTTCGAGCCGAACGGCCCGACGGTAACGTCGGCGGTGCCTAGCTGTGTCGACTGAACCGCATTCTTAAGGGTGCCGGCAGTGATTGAACCGCCGAAGTATGAATCGCCTTCATCACTGAAATAACCAATCGCATTAGCCTTTGTCAGGCCATCAAATTTAACCAGCTTATTCGCTTCGTCGTAAGTGTAGCTATTTCGCGGGCCTTTCCATTCAAGTAGATTGTTAGGTCCAAAAGGCGTAGCTGTCTGAATGCTCATATAGCCATTACCAACAAGCTGTATTTGCCCGGATTTAATGACTGGCGAGTTCAGTTCAGTACCGGCAATTAGTACCTCACCGGCGACGCTTCCCGTGGCTAACAATGAGCCATTGACTAAAAGTGTCGGTTGGACCCAGCTGGCTCCGTCGTATTGTCGTGCCTGGGAGCCTTGTCCATTCGTTAGGGTTTGAGTGAATACATCCAAAGGCACTGGGGCGCGGCCAACTAGCGCTGTAAAACGGCTATTGGCTGTTGAGGTTGTCCAGCTGATGGTGTCGTAACTTTGGCCATACATTCCCGCACCCGGGGTGCCGGCTTCTCCATCAAGGCCCCGAATATCCTCTTCGCTGGTTACCGTAAAACCGTCAGCTAGTACCAACCGGCCACGGAAGTAAGCAGTATCCTCATCAGTATCGTAATGGAGTATCAGTTCCCCGGTCGTATCTTCCCATTGATAAACGTCACCACGAAAGCTGACGGCATTCGTTGAGCCGCCAAAAGTGACACCGGTTAAAACAGCTCGGCCATTTTGTACCTGTTCAACACCTAGGAACGCGCGGGCTTCAAACTGCTGCAACTGTTCATTGTACTGAGTGTTTAATGATAACTGTGCCTGGGCAAAGTTTTCGGATGAGCCCACACGGGATGATAGTATCTGAAGCGCCCGGGCATACCCATTAATGTCGGTTTCGGCTTGTGATATACGAGAGGACTGTGCCTCTATTTGCTCACCCGCCTGCTGGGTGAAGCTGTTCAGTTGGTCAATGCTTTTGGCTAAAGACCCTTCTTCGGAAACATCAATTTGAAGCTGGTTTAGAGCTAAAGCGAAGCGAGCATCTTTATCGAGCTCTCCGAGCCGGACAAGCCCTCCGTCTAGCGTGTTCTTCAGCTCTTCAATAGCTGTCTCGTCAGCTATCTCTCTGGCCATCGAAATACCGAAAGCCTGCGTCCTAATCGTTCCGTCCGGGTCGAAAGTCTGCTCAAGGTTGGTAAGTTTTTGGTCGATGACATTGTCTCGCTCGTCAAGCTCTTCGTTTAAGCTGCTTACAAACGATGTAAATGTGCCTTCTGCGCCATCTAAAAATATTGCCGCCTCATTAGCTTTATTGATAACGCCGTTTTCATCTACAGACTGATATACGGCTTTTATACTGGCGTAACTTTCTAGCCCATCCAGCACGCTTTCAACGTTCGAGCGGGTGACGGCGCTTTCTTCATAAGTCGTGACCGTGACGCGGTCTTGAATTTGCCCTTCAAGCGCTGATATTTGAGAGTTAGCTTCAGTGACTTGCGCCTGGATGTTTGTTAAGTCCTGAAGTGCTGCGTCCGACTTTCCTATATTCAGTGATGACAGTTCAAATTCATCGGCGGTCGTCTGACCGAGCGTAATACGCAGGCCTTTTATGTTGCCCTGGTAGCTTTCAAGTGCGGTGAAGTCGACAATGCGAACAACGTCAGTATCGAGCTGCTCAACCGGCTCAATAATACCCTGGTAGGTTTGTGTCGTATCGTCGGTGAATGTCACCACGATATTACCAAGCCAGCCATCTCCCGCCGTGCGCCGAACTTTAAGTCGTACAACAGGATATTCAGAGCCGTTGTAGTTCAGCGACTGGTTCTCGATGTCACCCGTAGTCAGGCTTACTTTGTTATTGCCTGGGGTGATGGTGCCGATAACAGCACCCCACCCCTGAGCGCTGTCGAAAAAATTAAACGCGTGAGCGGGCTCAAGCGCTGCAATCGAATTCGACACAATGGCGGTTGCTTTTTGCTCAATTAGGCCTGGTACCAGCAAAATTTCTGAGTTTAGGTTTTCAACCTGCTCTTCAGCGTAGCTAATACGCTCGACTGCTGTTTGGACTTTGCCTTCGACGCCGTCTATATTCTGTTGAGCCTGAGTAAAACGCTCATCAGTATAAGCAAACGCGCGGCTGGTGATTTCTCCGGTCTCAGCGTTAACCTCAATAGCAGCATCAATTAACTCCATTGAGTAGTCGACACGGCGGCGCATTTCGTCACGTGATGCGGCGGACTGTAAAATACCGGACAGAATAGCGGCATCGGATTCTTCCCGCGCAAACAGCTCCGAGCTAAATCGCACCTGCATCTCCTGCGCGTTGGCGTTAACCAGCTGCTGTAAATCGGCATAGTCTTCTTCCACAAAGCGCTGAAAGTCGGTTTCAACCTCACTTAAACGACTGGTGTACTGGTCAATAATCGGATCGACCTGCGACGTGTCTTTTGTTGTCGTAACCGTTTCATTAACCCAGGCAGAATTACCCAGTACGTTAACCGTGCGGGCGTAGACCTCATGCTCTGTTTCCGGAGTCAGTCCAGGGATCACAACACTCGCGCCACGGCCAATGATGTTGTCCGGCTCACCGTAAGCAAATTCGAACATCGTGCCCAGGCCAATGCCCGCAAGTTCAGGTGCCAGAGTGATTTCCCAGTTGCCGGCAGTGGCACCCAAGCTGGTTGGTGGTGACGGTTCATTAAGAGTCAGCGATATACTGGCCGGTACCGACGTGCGGTCATAACGGTTGCGGGCATACACTTCAATGCTGTACTGACCCGCATCCAGTCCGTTAATGTCCTGCTTAAGCTGTACGCCGCTGCGGGCAATCACCGGGTATTCAATAATATCGTCGCCGTCTTTGCGCACGAGAACGCGGTATTCAGTCACCGCCCTAGGTGTCGGGTGCGACCAGGTAACGTAGCCTTGCCTGTGGGTTGATATTGGGTCGAGAGTAAACGACAAAGATTCCGGTAGCTCCGGGCGCGTTAAATCGGGTAGATCAGTATTGGGGGTTACGTTGCCTTCAGATGGAACCAGACTATCACTGTATAGCTCGGGGGATTCTTCCTCGAGAATAAGCTTTGTCTTTTTCGCCTTAAAATCAAACTGCCAGTCTGAAACAATAAACTCTTTATCAATTCCCTCATTAGGCAAATCAACACGCACTGTTGTGCCGGCAAGAGCTAATAACCCTTTCGACTTACACGGAAATTCCAGACGCATACCCGCCCTATTCCGTTCCAAATGGTATTTCATCAACCTTTGCGCCCTCGTTGATGAATTGGTGAAGTTCAGCTGCAGTTCGTCTTCCAGTTCCATCCCATCACGGTCGACATAAATATTATTTGTCACTACAGGAGCATCTGTTGGTTGATACCCCTTTTTAGGATCCTGAAATGACGCCCGTACGGTGTTAGTCCGGTCTTTTAATTCACGGTGAGGCGTTATTGTTATTTCACCTGCAGCATCAGTATCTGTTAGCGTTATTTCAGCCATTCCATGATAGCTTGCAGTTTGTAGGTACATTTTTCCGCCACGACGATAAGGCTGGCCACCACATGAACTCATTAACCGCTCAAGCACACGAGACGGTGATTGATCGAATGTCCATGAACCGTTGCAGGTAAAACGTTTCTCGGTTTGCTCTTCTCCATCAGCGTCTGTATAGCTCACCAACTCATCACAGATATTCGCCTGCTCCATGATATGAGCAAGGTCAAACTTATTGAGTCCAAGAGTTTTGTACCCATGGAATCGCTGGTAGTCCAACGCACAGAGTATTGAGTTATCCGACCATTCCCACGTCGCATCGTCGCTTGCTCTATGAGATCCACTACCACCAACAGTGGTGTCTTTACGAGGATCGTAAACACGCTTACCTTTAGCCTTGAACGTAATATTTTGCAGACCAGACGGCATTTCTTCAGGGTCAATCGGAATTGTTACGACGGCATAAGAGACTCCGAAACCGATATGGTCTTCGGTCCATCCATCAGCATACTGAAGAAGTGTTGAACTGGCAGCAGTTTGATCACCGAGGAACACTTCAGTCGTTGTTCCTGAAGGCTTTGGTTTACCATTAACTTCATAAAGCTCAGCAGATTCTATATTGTGGCCAGCCAGCGTAACAGCAACAACGTGAGCTTCCTTATCTCCCATTTTTCGCTTGCCATACCCGACAATAGAGCCCGATAGGACAGTTTCTCCGTAAATTCCTCGACGGGGCTGTAAAGGTTCAGTTGTCAGCGTTTGTGCTTCCCGGGCAGATTCATCTACTCCAGGCATATCCGGATTTAACGAATTCTGAAGCGCGACAGTTCCTATCGCAACAGCAATACCGACAACTACGGAGCTTGCCGCAACACCAGCAGCGACTCCAACCGCGACTGCAGCAATAGCCGGGGGCATTAGCTAAGACTCCATGATTGAATTACCGATTCAAACGGCATTCCCTGTAGTCCTTTTTCAGTTAATGCCCAAGGCTTCTGATAAAAAACACCGGCGACTTGCTCGCCTTCAGATTCGACAATAACGATGGCGCCACGAGTAATAAAACCATCCGGCCGTCCTAATCGCTGTTTCAACAGCTCAGTAAGAGAGTTAGCTCCGAACTTTTTCATTATCCGGTGAGCACCAATAGCTGTTTTGTAACGGCCACGGACATCTTCAGCCACATCTTGACCGCCCATAGCTATGATCGCGTTAGCCGCAAACAAGCAGCAATCATTTTCACCCCACTTAAATGGCGTCTTACGGGTCTTTAAAAGGAAGTTGGCCAATTCAGTCGGCCAGTCATTTGTTCGTTTCATCGCTGCTGCATGCTCCTCCTTTGACGAGTTGAGTCACCACCGCCACCAGGAGAGCCCACGTATTGACCGGGGCTATCGCTCTCAATGCCCTTAGCCAGCCTTTCTACCTGATTAAAAAACTTATCTCCTGGATGTTTCGCTTGCTGAGCTTCATCGGTCATTCGTGCGTTTTGAACAGGGCTGCTCCAACGCTCGTACCAGTCGGTGAGCTTTAAAGTGATAACGAATGGCTTTCCTTTCTTGACGGAAACTGCGCCTATGTCACCATCGAATAGCAAAGCCCCTTCGGTAACTCTCCTGTTTTCATCGAGCCCAACAAGGTGGAGTCTGGCGGTACCATTAGTGGGGTCTTCCTGAACCGTATCGGCAAAAAGCGTAACGTCATGTACGACTAAGGAGACGTCGAAGCCACGACTACTACGTCCTCCACTTTCTTTAAAAGAGCCAATTTTTGCCAGCTCTCCGACACCTTTATAAACCTGCCCCAGATAAGTACGGTCACCAACCCCTGTATGCGCCCGAACCCATCCGGAAGGAAACTGAAGTTCCCCGAAAACCAGTAAGCGTTTGGGGTCATAACCTGAAAGCATTTGCTGAATGGACGCATCATTAAACCTCACTAAGCGCCTCCACAAATTCTACCTGGACGTTTCTAACTCCTGCTTTAGTGCCAGACCAATCAGGGATTTGATTTGGGTTTGAGAGCCGAAATAAACCTTTAGGCTCATCACTTATGAGAGGGTCACCATCTACGGGGATAGTTTTGATTTCGGGCTGGAATGTCAGTACCGCTCTACCTGTGCCGTCACTTAAGACATCTTCGGTAAGTTCATGCAGTCGGTTGTTTAGCTGGAACCGATCTCCTCGTTTAGCAACAACCTGGGATACAGCGAAGTTCCTGACGTTCAGAGTAACGCCGTATTCATCCATGCCATCAACGACAGGAACACCATTCCAGCTACCTTCATTACTGTGTGCAGTATCGTGAATGAATAACGTACCAACATGGCCACGCAAGCTGGTAAGAACAGCGCGCAACTCACGGGCTTCAGCTTTTGTCAGAAATGAAAATCCGAGACGGGCCTGCCACATGTCGCCAGGCTCTTCCCAAATTTCTTCTACCTGATTGTATGGCGAACGGATAAGACGAGTCGCCGGCTGAATTTTAAAACCGGAGCGCGTTCTTGGTATTTCTGGGAAGTTTGCGGGCATTCAGCCATTCCGTAGTTAAACGACAATGGCCAGATTGTGGGGACTTTAAGACTGGGTGACTACCCGTGTTTTGTTCCACGGGTGGCAACGCTACATATCGATACCGTAAGGTATACGTAATCCTGCTAACGGTGTATTCGACAAAAGGTTTTTCAAAGAATTCGTTGCCGAGGCCTGAGCAACCGGTCTGAATTGCGACTCGTGCTCTTCAAAAAAGTTGTTCATTTCATCATTTGACGCATCAGCAAACTCTTTGGGAACATTATAAACATGGTCAAACCCAACTCGAGCTTCAAACACTTTATTGAGATCAGAAAAATCTTCGTCAGAGCTCTCATCTAACTCACCTAGTAATCCTCTTACTCGAGCTTCCCATTCGACCACTAAGACACAGCTTTCGCCTTTTACCATGAAATTAAACTTTCCCATGTTCAGGCCGAGGTCGAGACTCATAGATGCATTATCTTCTTGAGACTCAATTATTTCTCTGTCATATTCAAATGCAGAGCTATTGACAAACATGTAAACATGCTTGAATCCAGACAGTTTTAGTGGACTTTTAATTCTGGCTTGCTTCTTTTCCATCCCGCTCCACCTTGTTCGTAGTTTCCTTTGGGCTCAATAACTTTGTTTTCTGTCTGAGTCCGTGTTTCTTTATCAAAGTGATAGTGATGATTAAACACTTGGTTTTTATGAACACCATCATGTTTCACGTAGTCCGAGCAGGCTCGGATAACATAATCATTTATACTGATGTCTTTTGCGCGAGCTTTGATTGCAACTTCCCTATGCAAATCTTTTCCGAGTCGAACATTTAAGGTACCAGAGAATGGTTTGTCAGGATCTTTCCCTACTTCGTTGCAGAACTCTAAATAGTCATCAACGGCTTTATGAAAATTCTCACGCAATTCAGGAAAGGTCTCGCCAAAGTATACGATTTTGTCGCGCACATGAAGTACACTACCAGCCAAGCACTCGTCTTCCACAGAAGTTTCTGCAGTGCCGTAGTAGCCTTTATATTCGAGCAAGCTCATTGTGAAATTTCCTTGATTCCGAGTTCTTCCAGAAGGTTAACAACTTGGTTTATGAAATACTTTTTACAGTCTTTCTTCGGGTGAGGATCAGCTAAGATAATCACCACATCATATTCTGGGTGATATGCTTTGCCGTGGTTTCCCCCACCGTAAACCTTAAAACCAACAGACTCTAAGACCGAAACGACGTCCTTAAATTTCATCGTTTTGGGGCGCTCGAGTAGCTTATCGAGCTTTTTCTGTTTAGCTGACATTAGTATTTACCATACAATCCAAGTTTGCAACTAAAAAGTAGTACCACGCTAAGCGTGAGATGTATTTATTACGTTACACGGTTGTTGGAAATACCACAAGATTGCTTTATCCCGACGCCTTCAACCTCTGGTAAAGCGGCCCCCCATTACTGAAGTCGTCGTAGAGGTCTTGTTTAAACTTTTCGTTTGCCCGTTCCATTGCCTCTTCTACTTCAGTTCCAACGCCCGCCTCGGCGTTGCGCGCATCAACCTGAACATGCTGAACGATTTGAACGGGACGAGAAGAGCTACCACCCTGACCACCATTCGACTGAGCGCGTTGCTGTTTCATCGCACCAATCATAAACTCGAAATTCTCACGCTGCGCCGGGTTCATAACCATTTCGCCACGCTTGAGCATCCATGTGCCCTCATTGGCTGCCGGTACTCGGCCGATGCCATCGTGAGCCATGCCAGTTATACTCAGACCTTTCGCCGTAGAAGCGGCCGCTGTCATTCCCGATATTGCGCCGGCAGAGTTCCCGCCCATAGTTGCCAAGCTGGCCATTGTCGCAGCTGGAGTGTAAGCAGCGGTTAAAGCTGCTGCAGTCGACACTCCCGCAGCTGTATTGGCCGCAGCCGTGGATGCGGCAGTTGATTGCTCGATTCCTGCAAGAATAAGCTTCTTAACGCCAATCTCAACAAGTCCGGAAATAACAGTTTGCAGAACACTTTTGGCCAAGTTCTGCATTAGGTCACCAAAGTCTTTGGCTTCCAAAACTGATGTGGCCACCGCATCGCCCATTCCTGCAGCAAAACGATCAAATGTCTCTGACCACATGGCATCGATTTGCGATGACATCTCACCGTTAATACGCGCCATTTCTCCCGCATGGCGTTGCTGCTCCAGCTCAATCATTTGGTTGATCCGCATGCGTTTTTCGACTTCCGATTCGTCACGGAAACCGCCCTGGCCGTCACTAACTTGCAAAGTAGACATGAGGCTTGGGTCTTGCTGTGCTGCAGCCAGATTATTCATATTGTTGGCGTGTTGATTTACAGCAGCCATGCCCGGCGTTAGCTGTTGAGTTAGAGAGCCAAGGGAGTTCTTCATGTTTTGGCGCTCGCGCTCTAATTCGAGATCCTTTTCCTTCTTTTGAATCAGCTTGTCACGAACAGCTATCAGGTCTTCAAGGTTCTTCATCTCTTCGCTGTCTAACGACACGCCAAGCTTACGAGCCATGCTCAATCGCTCGTAGGCAGCCTCGCCTTCCTGCAGCTTATAAATCTGGTCGGTTAGTGAAAGTGTGACTTTTCCGTATTCCTCAGCCTGCGCCTTGATAGCTTTGTTGAGGTTGTCTAGTGAATCAGAGGATTTTTTGGATGGCTTTTCTAGATCTTTAAGTTTCTCTTTTAACTCCGTGACTCGTGCATTTAGCTCATCAATACTGGATTGTGAGTGGGTAGCCGCGTCACCAATGTTTTCTAAACCCCCAGGCTCCAAACCTATGTATTGTTCAAAACCCGCTCTCTCTCCATCATTCTCAGCAAGAGTTTTCTGGGTGTAATTTAGTCGCTTTGCAGCTTCTATTTCATCTTCGATCTCAGCTATACGTCCTTTTATCTTGATTCGAGCACTCTCACGCTGAGCATTTGTCATATTCTCGAAGCTTTCAGTTAGCCCATCAATCTGCTCTTTAAGAGATTTTGTTGGTTCTGTTGCATTATCTGCTTCTGAAGCAAAATCATAAATCGCCATAGCAGCCAATGCTGCTATACCAACTGGTCCACCCAACATTGCCATGCCTCGTGAGGCAAAACGTGCTGCTGTTCCAACAGCGCGCAACCGAGTAGCTGTTGTGGCCGCGATGCCATTCATTGAGGCGTAACGTGCTGTCACCTGCTGCTGGTAAGCCATGTGCATAATGAATGCCTGGCTGGCAGTTCCGATTGAGCCAGCCATACGTGCAGCAAAAACCGCAGCTATGGCTTTACCAACGTCAATTATTTGCTCGCCGTTCTCGTCCACAAACTCAGTCAATCCGGCCAACGCTTCGGTTGCAACATTAACTCCGGAAGCAATAGCCTCACCCATGCCGCCTTTTTCTAACGTCCGGACTGATCCAATCCATTGGTTATTGAACTTAGCCAATGCGTCGTTAACACCGCCCAACTGGTTCTCTATGTAACCACCAAACTCATTCTGACCGAGCGCTGTCATGTATTGCTCTATGGCCTGAGCACTATCTTCAACAAGCTGAGTGGTACCACGGAAGCGAATAGCAATTTTATCGCCTTCCTTTTGCGCCTTAATGCCGAATTCGTTTAGTCGCTCAAACTGCCCCATGGTCGCATCGGCAACAGCTTCTACGAACTGTTCCAAGCTCTTACCTGTGGCACCGGCTGTATTCATGTAACTTAGGATCGCATCCTCCGACGGATTCAAACCTACGTTACGCAGCTGAACAAACGCTCGTGTGACCTCCTGGACGTTTGCACCAATATCCGAAGCGAACTTATTGAGCTGGTCAAACTTACGACTGCCGGCTTCCATTCCTCCCATGGCGACACTGAGCTGAGAATTTAAGCGTTCGACTTCTTTCGTGGTTTCGAATATCGCACGAGCAGTAGTGGCGGCACCATAGGCACCAGCTAATGTACTGGCAACGTTAACGGCCGTGCTTTTGAATTTATCTAATTCAGAGCGCCCTTCACGAGTCGCTTTTTTAAGGCCTCGGTTATTACCAGTAAATAAAACGGACAGTCGCATCGGCATGCTATTTCTCCAGGCGGCTATTGAGCTCTCGGGTTACACACTTGGTCAAATACCGAAGGTGCTTGTATTGCTCTGGGGTATACTCTCGTGCTGACATTTGTGCATCAGCTTGAATGGACGCGATATCGATACCGGTACAAACGCCCTGTACATATTCAAACTGGTCATCAATCGCTAAAAACCATTGAAGTACAGGCCAGTTCTCTTCGATGACAAAGCAGTCCTCGTCGGCTGAGTTTGCCTTTAGATAGTTCTCGATATCTTCATCAGTCGCGCCAAAAGCTCGCATTTCTGCTCTCAGCTCCCGGCGCTCCTGTTCATTGACGGTGGGACCATGCGCCCAATAATGGGCCACCGCTTCTAGTTTTTTGCCGCGGTGTACCCGAACATCAGTTCATTATAGGTGCGCAGAAATGCGGTTCGTACAAAGGTGTATTCGCACATTTCGACCAGCGCTGCCTCAGAAAACGGAACGTCATTACCGCTTTCATCCTCAACACCATCCCAGCCAATAACCACGTCTTTCAGCAGCTCTAAGTCATCAGAGCGTTTTTCAGTGCGTTCCCGATAATCTTCATGTTTCATCACCTGAAACTTAGCTGTGAATTCCTGCGGCTTCTTATGACCTGGCACAGATACCGAAACCGTTGCGTCTGACTTAATGGGTGCTTTTGCTAATTTAAATGCCACTGACTTACTCCTTATTTACTCTCGATGACAGGATCATCAATAAAACGAAACGGTACACTCAGAGTTAATTTACCCTCACGGTCGCCGTAGGTTGGTTTGCCCAGCTGGATAGCAACGGACGTGATAGAGACAATGTTGCCGGCTGTCAGACCGTGGGTGATTGAAACCGGCAGCTGCGCATTGGCTGTTGCAATAGAGAATGGGTCAAACTCGCTTAATGCTGGCGCTTCAATCACAAACGTACCGTCGGGCTTCCAGTCGGTAATATCGATTTCTTCATCGATAGTATTCTCTGAATAGCTGACCTCGTTGTTTTCCTCATACTCGAACTCAAACATCGGGTATTCGGTACCATCGAGCATGAACGTGGTGTTCTCATGGCCAACTTTCAGCGGAGTCTGAAAGCCTGAGAAATCAGGAGAGGAAGGCATACCTGTCTCGACCACGCCACCATACAAACCCGTAATTTCAAACGTAAAGGTCGGCAGTTCACCAACTTTTAACGATGCACCACTGGTTGCCCGAGCTCCCAGAAGCTTGTGAAGTGAGCCATCGTTGTAGTAGTAGAAGGTGGCATCCGGCTCTGAGTTATCATTAATACGGGTATAAGTGACTTCGGTTGTACCGACCGTTGCAGTGCGTCCCGCACATTGCAGTACAGCCTGATACTTAACCGGCGTGATAGCATCACCTGAGCCTGCAGCTTCAACGCTTCCACTGAGCTTTACGTGGATGCCAGACATGATCATCGGTTTACTGCCCGACTTACCATCGTCCAGCTCACGCTCTATTTCTTCACCCTCTAATGGCGTGATTTCAAGCCCGGTGGTTTGGATTGCCTGACCTGAGCCACCCAAATCAATGAGGTCGGTACCGTAAGGATTGGTTCCGTCATTCGCCAAGCCTACAATCAGCTTTTTCTTCGTTCTGCGGCTCATTTGTCACCACCTTTTTCTTCTTTGATGTGCTCTACCGACAAACGCTCGTCGGCTTCAATTTGCGCAAGCCTGGCAGCGGATAGCTGCTTGAATTCGTTCTTACCTTTTTTGAAATCAATGCCTGCGCGCCGGCATTTAACTTCAGCGGTCACAATGATCATGATTGCCCCTCGTACATTGTTTCGGTGATGTACTCTTCCATCCAGAAGACACCCCCTCGTTTAAATTCCAGTAAGTTGCCCTCAACCAGAGTGATAGGCTCGTAATTGTCATCCGGGGTCCAACCCATAAGGGCACCGCGTATCTGCTGCTTCATAAACTCCAGTCGTTTCGTAACGCCCTTACCCATTCGGTCATTCACTGCCCGGCACACGATAAGTACGCCGAAGCGCGGCCGCATAAGTTGGCTGAAACGCCCGGTCGTGCGCTCGTTAGGCTCAGCACCATCGGATACAGGCACTACAAAGGCAGCGTCTTTCTTAACCGTATTGGCATCGACAATGGTCTGCGGGTCTATGACCTGGTCAACGCCGCTGAACAATGCTTTACCTTCAAACTGTATCGCCTCAAGACGCTGTTCAATTTGTTCAAGTAGCATTGCCTTGTGCTCCTAATTCGCGCATATATTGACCGAATACCCGGACAATTTTGCGTTGTTGTGGTCGTTCAATACCAAGGAAAGGACGTGCCTCGATGTTCATTTTTCGTTTATGACTCTTAACGGTCTGGTAAACGCCGGTACTGAGCTTTCGACCGAATGCCTGGTTGATAAGCCGTGTATGCGTTGGCACCGTAACCGCTTTATCAACACCCTCTTGCTGCGCGGGACCGTAATCAACATTGGTACCCACTTCGGTGCTATCGCTGGTTGCGCGAAACGTCAGGCTTCCCTGTAGTCTTCGCGTATCACGCAAAGGCTGACCACCACGCAGAACCGGTGCCCAGGCATTACCTCGCGGGGACTTGCCCCGCCGAAATCCCATATCGAAGTCGGCTTTTAATGCCGCACCCACGCGACGGAAAAACGCTTTACGCTGATTGCTGCCAAGCCGGTCGAGAGCCTGCCGTATTCGCAATAGCTCTTTCTCGTTAAACTTGGTCTGAACCTTCATTTAAAAATCATCCAGAGAGCTGCGCGTAAAGGTACGATTACCGGCATTGCTCGAGGTCGTTGCGTAGAAGACTTCCTCCTGGTTATCGATACCGAGTGACACATCACCCTTCACGACTTTCTTAAGCCAGGCGACAGCATCTTCGTACCGCTTGCGGACTTCCTCACTGACAGCATCGTCCCAAAGGCGGAAACGGGTAATATCGCAGCAGATGGTTTTTAAATAAGGATTCGGGTCTGTCAGAGGCAGCGCGTAAACAGAGCCAAGATAGGTATTCATTTCAGCGGATGCATCACTTAATGCAGAATCCACTTTCTCCTGGTCGAATTCTTCAGCAGTATCAGAAGGAGCCAGTTGCTCCAGCTCCTCCTGACCAAACCGAGTGACCATGTCAGTCGCTTGTGCATAACCCATTACTGGTCTGCCTCAAGCTTTTCGAGTGCTTCGACCAAGTCAGCTTTTTTCATACCATCGGCACCTTCAATGCCTTTGGCAGTCGCAATGGTCTTAAGCTCATCGACTTTCAGGTCATTTAACGTGCGCTGCTTTTGCTCCTGCTCTTTAACAGCTCCGGCAGCGCGTAACTGTTCAGCAACCTCTGCCGACACACTGACAGGCTCATCAGTGACAGGTACCAACTTGCCGTTAATGCGTGCCGGCATGGCCAGCACGATATTCTCTTTAGTTTCACTCATAGCGTTCTCCAGTTAGGGTGAATGAGCGGCGCTTAAAGCACCGCGTTGAAGTAGTAGCCCGCTTCTTTAGCGACCAGTACTTCTTTCACCGATTCACCAACTCGAACACGTACACCGCCGCGTAAGCCGATATCACCATCTTCACGCGTGGCCGCAACGCGCTCACCGTGCTCTGCGGTCAGTGAAAACGTCACATCGTCACGCAACCCTGCAATTGGGTTGATGTACAGTAACGAAGCACCGCCTGACCATAAGCGTGAAAGGCTCATGTCCTGACCCTTGTTGGCCGTGTTGTAACGGCTGGCTCCAACCATGATGTTCTCAATTTCGAACAGCTGACGGATGAACTCCCAGGGGACCATGCCAACGTCACCGGTTGAGCCGTTAAAGGCTTTAACCAGGCTTGCGTTACGACGCATAGCGGTGGCTTCCTGTTGCCCTAATATAAGGCTGTTAGGACGTACCAGCGGCGTATCCAGTGCATCACTGATTTGTTCAATCAGGTTTGAGCCTGCGTCATTCCACTTGTCGGTACCGCTTAGGGTTTCCGTGTGGTTGTAGTTGCCAGCGCTCATGACCATGTCAGCCACACGCTTTTCACGGCTTAGAGCCAAGAGCTCAGACAACTTCATGGTTGCGCGACCCTGAGGGTCAATCGCCGGGTTATTGCGCGCTTCTTCGATGTCAGCGTTAGGAATTGGATCTTCCAAGCCCCAGTCAACGACTGAGTCAGTACGTTCAGTAGCGCCGAACTCAACTTCGTTTGGACGCGACTTACGGCCGACCAGCGTGTTAGGAATAGTGAACGTGTCCTTTGCCTCGAACTCAGTCCACTTAAAGTTGTTAGCGCCAACAGGTGTGCGTGGCGACACCTGGTCAGCAATGAATTGCGCATTCTTATAGCCCAGCGCAATTGCCGTTAGATTGGGCTGTTGTACAAATGGTGTGCTCATGACTTAGCTACCCCTTAACCTTTCTGAATTTCGATGCTGATGATGTCACCAGCGGCGTTAGCAGCCGTTAAAGCACGACCGATAGTTGAGTCGGTGCCTGCAGCTGAAGCAACACCACGTCCCTGGGCATCAACGGTTACCCGCGCGTTCTTAGTAAGAGCAGCACCCGCTTCAACTTCAACGATGCCTGTGAACGTCACATCAATGCGCTGACCGGCTTCGATGTTCTGTGGCTCTTCGCTAACACCAATCAATGGATCTGCAACATCCGTTGCAAGAGCGACTTCGTTATCGCCGGCGGCCAGTTTTACAACTCGATTTTTAGGGATGGCCGTGGCGGCGATAAACTGCTTGATCAAACCTGAGTTTTTCATCTGCGTTTACTCCGCGTCTTTAGATAAATGGTTAACCGCCTCGGCAATAGAGACATTGCGGCCGGCCTTACGTTGTTGCTCCTGATACTCGACTGCTTTTGCAGCTAAGCTCTGAGCCGTTTGTGGTTCATCACCACCATTTTCGTCGCCTGAATGCTCGTTGAAATCAACGACAGGCTTACGTTCTTCCAGGGACTTCAAATACTCCGACTGGGCATCCAGACCTTTTTGGTCATCAGCTTCGCCAAAGTCGACAGTCTGGTCGCCCAAGCGCTCAGCAAAGGCAAGAACCTTTTCACGCTCTGCCGGAGTGACCTTTCCGTCTTTCACCAACGCATCCACCTTGGCTGTTAACGCTTCTTTGCGGCGTTTACTTTCAGCTTCAGTAAATGAGGTAACCTTCGATTTCAAAGAGTCGTTTTCATCAGCAAGCTTTTGCTTGTCCGACTCCAACTGAGTGTTCTGGCTCTCGAGGTCGTTGACCTTGGCCAGTGCTTCATCAAGTTTCATATCGTGCTCCGGGTCAGTTTCGCTTTCGCTAAAATCAGTCACCGGAGAGTCGTCTGCCTTGCGGCGCTCTTCCGCTGACGTTCGTAAATCATCAATGAGGTAATCCGGGAGGGTTTTGTCGGCTTCGTCTTTGCTGAATTTGTCGATGATGAACTCACGCATGGCTTTAAATACCTGCGCGATAGTCGACATATCCATAGCGGTGCGCCAGTCTTCTTCAAACTCGACCACACCCTCTTCCTCTTCCGAGAAGTCAACTGCGGCAAGTCCTTTAATAGCCGGCGGCTGGGCACCGAGAAAGCCCACATGGCGTAGGTACAAGTTACCCGGGCTTGGGTTATTCGGTGCATCTGGTAAGTAAAAGCTGGCGCTGACCTTTTTGAATGCGCCTTTCTTAACCATTTCGGCAAAGTCTTCGTTTACCTGGTCAGGAATAGCGTCAAGGTTCCCCTCGGCAAACTCCATAGACTTAACCCAGCCGTAAGCCGGACCATTATCTTTAGGATGACCAATAACAATTGGTGCTTCATGAACGGATGGGCTGTAAGACTCAGCAGAGCCCTGTAGCTTATCTTCGGAGAAGTCCAGGGTCGCACCATTAGAGCTCGTATGCGTCCCGGTTTTAAAAATATTAATTCGTTTCATACACGGCAATCCTCTATGACTGCCGTGATTGTCAACCTATGGGGATTAGGTGACTACCCGTGTTTTATTCCGCCTAATAAAGAAGTGAAGTCAAATAAAGACTTAATGCCCAAACACCTATAATTAGAGGGATTAGAACATCAAATATCGCATACACCACATATCGGGTGACGACTATTTTCGGGACACTACTTTCAACCTCGTTATACCTTGCAGTAAATTTTTTTATCGGCTGATAAAGGTGAGTTTGAGATTGTCCTCGTTTATTTATATTGGTGATATCTTCAATAGCGGGCTTTAGCTGTTCAATTATCAAAAAAGGCTTTAGCCCATCGCGTTGGTTGAAGTATTCAACATGCCTAACTACCCAATAAACAAAATAGTACAGCACTAAAGGACCAAGGTAGAACACTGCGGTTTCTTTAGTGAGTGCCTCCTTAAACCTTATAAAAAATAGCGTTGTTATGGATACGTTGGAATCAAATAGGACGATTACTAGAACTGACCATGCCAGCAACTTCATCTTCAACGCGTCAACAGCACCAGAAGTAAATGGGAGATTTGTCCACTGAGTCAGCTTTTCCTCTTCGTGACTCACTGGTTTATTACTATCATCACTAAATCCCATAATAAAAGTCCCTAAACAAAAGTCGGATCCACTCCCTGTGGGTGAGCTATTTCCCGCCCATCCGCAGCCGTATGTACTTGCCAATTGGCTGATGGCGGCTGTGACACCTTTAAGCCGTAATCCTGCAAGTCCTGCCAGCTTAGCTGAATGACGCCACAGCGGCAATTGTACCCATTGGGTGGGTAATGACTCTCCCAGAAAGAGTGGTCGGCAGGCAGAACAATACCGTCCCACTGAGCGTGTTCAGGTCTAACGCGGGAGTCATCAACGGCATCGTACATGAGGTACGGCATGGTACTCATGTTCTCTTCAATCGACTCCCACTGACCTTTTGCGTAAGCGCTTTGAAGGTTAGTTCGGAATATCGTTTCGAGACGGCTGGCACTGCCAAGACGAGCTTCGATTACCTGGCCACTGTATGGGTCAAGAACATCACGCTTACCCCACCAACCGTGTCGTTGTAGTGCAGGCGTTATCTTATCGGCAAAGTCATCAAAGGTGGCGCCCGAGTCAATGACCTTGGTCAGTTCCTTTTTGACAAAGTCGAGTAAGTCACCATTCATCAGTTTAGCGACAGTAAAGGCAACATCGTGCTCATTACGAACCATCTGGTCCCATCGAAATGAGCGTGACAGCCCTTTCGACATGAACAGCTCTAAGGCTTCCTCTGCGGTTAACTCGAACTGCGCTGCTGCTTCGTAGTAATTGACGATGCCGTTTATTTGCATAGCTTACCCAGTGTTCTTAGTGTAACCACGCATACGTGCCATGATGTTGGCATTACGGACTCGCTCAACGACTTTATTGTCCGGGTCCTGCTCGGCTAACTCATCAAGCCGTTTAACGAACTCTTCCTCACTGCCGGCTGTCTGTGCGAACTCAACAATTTTCCGAACCAATGACCCCACTGCTTGCTCAGGATTCGTTGAGAGGTATTCACCGGCATCCACCATGTCACGCTGGTCACGACGGTGCTGCACTCGCTTCTGTGTCAGTGGGGAGACTTCGGAGAATTCAGCACCCATCGGCTCTACCTGATTACCAAACGGCATTGAGGGTGCCATCTGGCGCTTACGCCACCCGGGGCCATAGGTTTCTTTGACGTAGTCCTCAGTCGGCTCATACCCGAGCTGGAATATTTTGTAGTCGCGCTCAGCAATCTGCGCTAAGTCTTCCTCAGGCTCGGTTTTACGCCAGACTTTTGGAGGCTGCGCATTGGCAAAGTTAAGCAGGATAAGCGGTTCAATGACCTGCTTGTTAAAACTGTCGCACACCATATCCGCATCAGCTTTTATGATATCGTCTTTAACACCTTTGTGAACCTGTGCCTGGGACATACTGGAGCCATCATCAGTGGTCATCGTCTGCGACAGAATGATTTTAGAGATAGCGCGGTCCATGGCACCCTGTAGCTGTGCATAGTCAGCGGTACCACTGCGGGAAGCTTCGACCAATTCAATGACCATGTCTTCCGGAACGACTACGCCACTATCGGCCTGAATAGCGTCTAAAACTGCCAGTGCCTGGTCACGTTGCTTGCGGTCTTTAATTTGTGCACTTGGCAGCTTAGCTGTGGCCGTAGGCATCCCGAACTTCTCAAGGAATATGAGCCAGAATTTAATACCATTACGTTTGAAGAATACCGGCCAGTAGAGAGAATGAGCCAGCCCTTCCCCATAGGGGTTATCATCATGGTCTGCGCCGTGGCTGAATACCCAGAACTTATTAGCCGGCATGGGAAGAGTCTTACTGTCTTTTTTCAGCAACAGGTCATTGGTGGCACTGAAAGCAAAGCGGCCGCGGTCACGAACCTTAACCTGATTGACAGTAATGCGACTCTCTTCCTGGGCAAACATCAGCTCAGCCACACTCCAGCCAAAGTGAATGGCGTAGAGCATCTTATCGGTCAGCTGGTCAAAGCCAATATGGCTCAACATATCCTCAACGAACAGAGCAGCCTCTTTATCCTGAGCACTTTCACTTGCTGGCGTTACCTGATATTCAGACTGGGTCACGGCAGTGCGTCGCTGCTGAAAACAGCTTTTTACCTGGTCATCACGCAACAGATCCTTATAAATATTAAGCTGCCCGTTCCCCTTCGACTTTAAAATGGAGTCCGGATTGTCGATCATGATTTCAATGAGCGCCTTGGCCATCTGCTTGCCATGGTCGACCTTTGATAACTCTGTAAACTTCGGCTTTTTCGCATCAGCCATTATAAAAATCCTCCAAAACGGCCACGACCACCACCGGAGCTCATATCACCTAAACCTAAATCACCGGCATTGCTTGTATCTCTACGTCCGGTGCTTGCGGAAACAACGTCAATCGTTCGACTGCTCGCCCATTCCAAATACTGTGTTGTGCTATCCACCTGGTCATCATGTGTTGCCAGCGGGAAGCCGAATAGCTCTGATTCATAATCAATTAGCCAGGGCTCATGCTCTGGTAGCCAGACACGCCCGGCTTCAAACTGTGAGCTGACACGTATTGCCCGGTTCAGCTTGCTGCCATCCGGCTCTATCGCAATAACCGGCATCACTATTTTGTTCGGGTACTGCGAGAGCGTTACGCCCTGCCTCAGCTCCTGAATGAGCGACTGTCCGGACGCCTTGTCTTCAATGAGTACCGCATCGGCTCGCCAGTTCATGTAATAGTTCGCCACAATGCGTTTCAACTCCGGATATTCGACCCGGTCACGCCACACATGAAGCAGGTAATGGCCCTGCTCTACTTCGCCCCAGATACTCAATACACTCGGGTCGTTATGTTGCTCCGGTTTGTAAGCGGTATCCAGGGACATAACCAGACGCATGAATTCAGCCGGTCGTGTGTTGTACCGCTTAGGCCAGATGCGTTTGATGATGGAGCCTTCGAGCGGCTTCGGCCTCTGCTGATACAGTGACTCCCAGTTACGACTGCCCTGAGATAGTTTCTCCTGAGCCCAGTGCTCCGGAGAGAACCAGTCCGTCCATAACCATTCACCAATCTCACGGCCTAACGGGTCGTCTTCACGTTCACATTGCGCCTGCAGACAAACGACATACCACTCTTCGCCGTCCTTCGCAGTGACATAGCCACTCTCACCATCCCAGTCATCGGGTAATATGCGCCCGGCTAGGTCGTCCTCGTGCCAGCGAGTCTGTATCAGTAATATCCAGCCGTTAGGCTTTAAGCGAGTACGCAGGTCAGAGGTATAAGCCTCCCATGTTTTCTCGCGTATGGTTTGGCTGTCTGCCTGTTCACGACCTTTGACCGGGTCATCAATCACCAACCCATCAGCACGGTTCCCGGTAATACCTGAGAGAATACCGCCGCACATATAACTCGACTGGTTCTTCAGTGACCAGAATTCCAGTGCCCGGTTATCCGGTACCAGCTCCGTGTTGAACACCTCACTGAACTTAGGGCTCTTGACGACCTGTCGTACCTTGCGCGAGAACTTCAGCGACAGGCTTGAGCCGTAACTGGTACTGATAACCGACTTACCCGGGTTCCGACCCATGTACCAGGTCGGAAATACCACTGTTCCGTAAGTCGACTTTGCAGAGCCCGGCGGCATCATCACGATGACCCGCTTCTTCCGGCCTGCCTCGAGGTCCATCATCGTATTGTTAATGAGCTCGTGATGCTCTGCCGGCGTCACGCTATCGGGATAGAATTCTTCACAGTCCTCATCGTCGTTAAGCGGTGCTCCCGGAACATCGATATAACGACAGTAAGCATTGAGGTCGTCACGCGCTCTCAATGCCAGTTTGCGCTCAAGTAGCGCCAGTAACTCCTGCTTGGCCGACAGCGACATTACCCCAACTTAGCCAGTAACTCATGGATCCGTGCGTCAATTTCATCGGGTGCGATTTGCTTGTACGGCTCATCACCATCAGGGTTCGTCGGTGCCAGTTTGGTTGGCGCATCGAGGCCAAGGAGTTTACTACGGCGTTCAATGATATTGAGCATAACTGTCATGTAACGCGGGTCTCCGGTTTGCGGTGGACCGTCGGACTTTTTGCCTTTCTCGAGTTCCTCAGCTTCCGGACTGCCACATGAACGTTCCCATTCACGCCAGAGTGATGCTTCCATCAAATCCAACCGAGCCAGTTGCTCCTCACGGTGCGCATCAAAGTCACGAACTGAGCTCTGACGCCAGCGCTTACGCACCTCTCTCAGGTCGTATTTAACCTGGTTCATCGAGAGCCCACGCGCATCTGCGATTTCATACATTCTGAAACCCTTCAGATACATCTCAGCAATACTAGCCTGGTCACGCATGACCTGGTCAGGAGTGCGTTTTGTCGCTGCCATCGTCTGGTTACCTCGTTACTTCTGCGCGCGCTGCTTCATAAACTGGGTCATAAACGGCATGACGTTTTTCACGGCACGCTCACCAAACAGGAAGCCCAGCACCAGTATGTTGATGACCCAAAGCGCTGATTCCTGCTGCTCGCTTAAGCCTGACCAGTTACCGTTGAACCACTGAATATCCATGTACATGACAAGCCCGCCCCACACAGGACGCTGACAGCCACGCAGGAACACGACAATGCGCCCGAGCCAGCCGAACTGAGTTAGGTCTTTTGCAGTACCTTCGAGGTCACGAATACGACTGTTGAATTCTTCATCCTGCTCAGCCGCCAAAGTGAGTAGTTCAACTTCTCGCTTATGTGATTGGTCTTTAATGGCTATCTCGAGCTGCGCCTTCTGTTCGGGTGTCATGTCGGGCGGGAAATAGGCTTGGATACCATCTACAATCTTCCCGCCTAAGTCACCTAAGTCGCCTGCGAAAAAGTCTGTTACCTTGCTCAAAAAGCTCATACGCTCACCAGTTCAAAGTGTGGTCCATCAAGAAAGTCATGGTCACTGGAGTCACCGTCGCGGTCCCAGTCACCACCCCAACGCAATTCAACATCAAGCTCTTGTGCTGCCTGCAGCATGGCATCGGCCACACAGCGGAACACGCTGAATTCATCCCAGGGGATATCCCCATTCACCCACGGCCAGAGGTCTACGGCGTGACTCAGTCCGTCCTCTTGCGGTAGATGTTTGCTGTTCATGGTCTTAGAAACACCCTTGCGCACGTTCTCGCGCTGCTCCTCGATACTCCGTATGCCGGCACCGACAATGAAGTCCACCCGGCTGATTTGAATAGCGCGGGTAACGACAATGCAAAGCTGCGGGTGACACTGCTTAAGGTTGGAAAGGCTTCTGTTACTCAGGCGGTATGACATTACTCGACCTCCTTGCCGCGGTAGTTCTGACCGGTCAACTGGCCGTTAAGTCCAATCAATGTGCGTTCGGCATCGTAAAAAGCAGTTTTAAGAGCTCCTAGCACGGTCGAGAGCATGGCGCTGGTCTTGTACCGGTGGTCGGTCGCTATCTGACTTTCTTCGAGTGTGCCGATGGTATGGGTGATAAATCCAAGCGCGGGGACGTTCCAGGAGCGAAACCGTTCAATCACGATTTCAGGTATCCCCTGGTCCCGGAATTTATGTTCATAGTCTGCAACGGCTTTGCTCAGCGTGTCGGTGGCCTTGCGCTGCCAGTCAGCATTACTATCAGCGCTCGACAGCTCTTTGATGTTGGCTTCCAGATGCTCGGTCATGGTGCTGATAAGGATTTTCAGCATGTCACGGTACATCTCACTGCGGATTGGGTATTTTTCAGGAAACGGAATGCGGTCAATACCAAGGCGATTCCAGTAATTGCAGACCAGGAACAACCGGTGCTCATGGAGTGAACTGCCGTCCTGAACGTATTGCAGCTCAGAAGCCTCACTAGCTTCTTTCGGAGGGTAGCGGTTATCCATCCACCGGTTAACGACCTTCCCCATGACAGTAACTGCCGCAACTGCTAATGCAGCAAGCCAGCCGTATTGCTCGCCAACCCTGAACAGCATTTCCGTTTCAAACATTGTAACCATGCCTCTCGCGTAAGATCTTCTTGATATGCTTTGCGTGTAGCCGGTACTTTGAAGCGAGCTCAGTGATTGTTCTACCCGTGTTTTGTTCCCTCTCGATGGCTTCGTTACGTCTCATACGCCAGAGAATGGTCGGCACGTAGACATCGAGGCCACCACATTCGGCACTGAGTTTTGCAGCTGCTGTTCGACCTATCGCTGCAATTACCTCGTCTTTCGGCTCGACGTGAACATGCAGATACGAGCCACCGAACCGGGCTTCGAGTTTGAGTAACGGAACCTCCCCTATGATTTCGATTAAGTCCTGTTCCCATACGCTGTTTGTTTTCGTTGTTGTCACGGGGCATCTCTCCTGCTTTAGTCAGTGGTACGGCTCAATGGTTATCTGGGCATTACCGCCTTTGGTCACGGTGCCAAATTCAACGGTCAGGCGTTTTATCAGGCTGTCGTCGGTTATGACGTTGGCGTGTGTGAGCGCATCCAGTAGCGCTTTGTTGTAGTTATCAATATCGCGTCGGTGGTTACTCGGAGCGTTCAGGGTAATGTTGACTGCCAGAGGTTGACTGAGTCCTTTACAGGCTCGTTGGGCTCGACACTGCCAGATGACCTCTTCACGGTAGGCGCGCCCCTTCTTGCTGATGAGCGTCCGGGGCTTACCGCGCCAGATGATATTGCGCCAATAGGTATTGACGCTTGGTGGGAATGCCAGTGTCAGTTTAAGCGGCGTCATCGGGCGTATTCTCGTTCTGAATTCGCAGGTAGATTTCTTCCCGAAAAACTTTGACGTCATTCGGCGCATTGACGCCAAGTTTCACCTGGTTGTCCTTAACACCGATGACGGTCACGGTTATGTCATTGCCGATATTAATGGTTTCACCGGGCTTTCTGGTCAGTAATAACATGTTGCTGGTCCTTTTGAGTTTAAGAGAGTGGCGGCATTTCCAGCCCCTGGCGCCGCCTTTCCAGTTATCGTTCTACTCACATCGGCTGTTACACGTTACTCACGGTTGTTCCGCGTCAGTTGCTCACGTAGTGCGGTGAGCTGCTACCTGCCATCCACGGCCGTATAGCGCGACGTGTCACGCGCCCCTTCCTGCATCCGCTCCTGGTGGAGTGTCTTGCTGGTTATCTTGCTTAAATGGATTGATTCCAAAGCGTTTCAGTACGTCTCGGGCATCATTGATGCTGAGCTGTTTACCCATTTGCTCGATACGGCTGCGCTCTTCGGCGTGTCGTGGTAGCCGGTTCTCATGGCTACCCAGTTGACCGTTACGCGCCAGTTCAATCAGTCGGGTGTATTCGGTCTCGCAGCGCTTTCTGAACTGGTTCAGGCTTATCTGATAAAACTCATAACCGATGCGCTCGCTCAACCGTCGTGACACCTCGTGACTGAATGGATACTGAGCATTGCGCCAGCGCCCTTTCGACTCTCTAACTTCGTGCATACAGTCATCCAGGGACGGAATGCCCAGCTCCTCAGCTGACGGTTTGCACATCTCAACAAATTCGGCCGGTGTCGGTGTGAAGCGGCTCGGTGCGTTACCGGCTTTCAGGCTCTCAATGCCCCGGCTCAGGCCTTTGCGCCCTATTTCGTTTTTAATCAGCTGCTCAGCGTACATGCGCATGGTGTCATTTGAGTACTCACCAAAGCGCGAAGCAAAGTCGTGACAGCAGACGCCTAGCACTGGCACCAGCTCAGAATTGAGTATCGTCATCAGATTCGTCTGTCTGATCGTAATATCCGGTTGCTGCCAGTCGCTCCGAGTGCTCTTTGGATTGGCGCAAGAGCTTCGCTGTTGGGTTTTCCGGACGCTGGTTGCCGCCAGCTCCGCTACGGGTGTTGCGTTGTTGTTTGGTTGCATAGACTTTCTCCCTTGCTATCCAGGCACGCCATTCGGCTAGCCAGTCAGGTTGGCTTCTGGCGGTGCTGTGATGTTTAGCGTGGAATCGGAAGTGGTCGAAGATGGCTTCGATTTCTTCCGCAGTGGTTTGAGCCGGGCCATGAAGTTTGGCCTGTTTTAAAAATTCAGAGGTGAACGTTAAATCAGACCCCGTCGTCGCGCCCGCGCGCGTTAGAGAGAGATCTTTATCGGAAGTAACAGAGGTGTGGCGGACATCCCATGGCGCACCCTTGGCGCTCATCGTGGCGGTGTTGGTATCTTCAGCCCTTGTATTTACTGGGTTTTGCTGTGGCGCAGATAGTGGCGCACCTCTCATGGCGCTCCCTTGGCGCTCCTCATTTGAACGGAGTGATTCCGATGAGGCGTAAACAAGCCGGAAAACCATGTTTTCTTTGAGGTGGTTCTTATGCTGGCGCTCTATCCAACCATATCGCTCCAGCTTTCGCAGCAAACGCTTTATCTGGTCGTTGGTCGGCGAGTACGGTGTCTCACGACTCCCCCGCTCAGGATTAAACTCAAGGTGCTCACGTATCGACTGATACGATATCCTTCGCATAATCCCGACGATGGCCGTGTCATAATCCATGTGCCAACGCAGATATAAATACAAGGACCGTTCGCGGTCACTGATGTGACTGTCAGCAAACAAGGCCTGGTACTCGTTGCGGTTCATAGCCGTTTGCCACTGTCCAGTTCATCAAACTGCTTGATGAGGCACATCGCTGTACTCACCACATCCATCAGCTCTGAACGTGTTTCATGTGCTTTGGCTAACTCCGCCTCACTCAGCTCGTTATCCGCCAGCACTTCGCTCAGTTTATGAATGGCTTCCCCCGTTTCCTTAACGAAACTGCCGAGGTCCGCCAGACGGTTTGTTTCCCCGGGTTTTTCCATCGGAATGAAACCGTATCGCTCACACAGCACCCGGGCACAGGTTGAACGCTCAGGCTCGGGTAAGGCTTTAACCAGTGCTTCCTCCAGCTCACTGGGTATAAACAACGGATATTCGCCATGCGGTGTATGCACAATGCGCTGAATACGCTTATGCGCCGCCTGTAACCCCTTTACCGAATCCACATCAAACGGTTTCAGCTCCCGGTTACGTTCCCACACCGTTGCGTTGTAATTCAGCACGACAGTTTCAACGTATTGCTTGAATAAAAGGCCCCGGCGGTGAATGGCTGCGCTGACGTAATAGCGTATGACCTGTGGCCTGCTCAGACCCTGCTCGTGGATTTGTACCTGATCGGACGTTCGTCTTGTTGGTGACACTTTGTAGACTCCCTGTATACATGTTGCTTGTTAATCGAGTTGCTGCTCGATGCCTTAATGTAAGTTTTGTGAAGATAAGTTGTCAACTTTATTTGAAAGTATTGTGAAGTTAAATGTTTGTATCTTAGCTTTGAGAGATATTTTAGTAAGGGAATATAATGAGTGACGGCAAGATGAATCTAAGAATTAAAAAAGCTCGAAAAGAAAGAGGCTTGAATCAGCGTCAAGTAGGTTCGATGCTTGGAATTGCCGCGAACAACATTTCATTTTGGGAGCGAGGTATTAATAAACCAAGCACTAGAAACCTAAAAAAACTAGCCGACGCCCTTAACGTCTCCATTGACTGGCTCGAGCACGGCGATAAGAGCGCTGGCCCTGAGTACATCCCACCGGCCAATGCCTGGGAACTCCCCGAAGATACCGACCTGTCTAACGCGGAGTACCGGGATATTATGGTCCCCCGCCTGGACGAAGTCTCGAAAGACAATTACCTGGGCGAAGCTAACTACAATCAGCTGTTCCCGGTTCGTAAGGAGCTGCTGCAACTGTACGACCTTCAGCCCCGCCACCTTGGCGCTTTAGTAATGCCTGATACATCCATGGAGCCGTCGATATCGAAAGGCGATATGCTACTGGTGGATACCAGTGTCACAGACATTGAGCGCGACAAACAGCGCATCTACGCCCTGGTTAAAAACAAGACTAGCCTTGTCATCTGCCGGGTTGATGAAGATTTTTCCGGCAAACTGATGTGGGTCGACTCCCGCGGCCGCCATAGTGCAACCACGATGAGTGATGGAGAGTGGGCTCAGTATACGATCGCCGGACGTGTGGTTATGCGGACTGGGGCTTTATAGAACTACAAATACTTGTCACGGGATCTGGAACACGGTAAATTGGAGCCATAAAAATAATAAAAAGCCAGGGAGGCTTTATGGCATATCGCAACTACAAATTTAATTTCTATAGTTCAACCTACTTGACCTCGAACGCAGGTCGGCCTGAAAAAACTTTGGGTAACCGATTCGCTGAAATATTACAACTAAAAGAACAAGGCCCATATTATAAACAAATGGGAGAATTCACGTACGAGGTTCGCAACATTGTTGAAACTGGCTATGGGTATAAGGGAATTATCGGCAAGCACAGAAATATTGACTTGCCCCCAGCGGCGTCCGTTGGTGGCGATGAAAGAGAGCTAGAGTTAGAGGAAGGGGAGAATATTCTCGAAAAGTCTCACTTCACTTTTTATTCCAACATGAACGTGCTGATACTACAAAACAACATCATGTGTATCGGCAACGCTAAATTGGGTGAGCTTCTGGCTGAACCTGAATACACCTGTAGCCTCAACCCGGTAATAAATCCAGCCGACATTAGAAAACTTGCCCAAGGCAATATGATGTTGAAGCATGCAAAATTGCGAATAGCAAAACCTCGGAACCCTGAGTTGCTAGAGGGTATAGAGCACGATTTCAACAACAATATTTTTCAAATGCTTGCACATTCGAACACGGCCAGTTTAAATTTAGAGCTCCGGGGCAACGCTAGAAGTGGCAACCCAGAAGATAAATATCTGGATAGCCGTTTAAAACGTGCATTAAGTGAAGTTGTGACTACCTTCGACGTCTCAAAGTGCGAGGCTATGCTTGAAGAGATGGATACCGGCATAAACCACCCGATTGATCTTATTGCGGATAGGGTTGTTGCTGAAAAGCGTATAGAAGTAGACGGCCGTAACGCCAGCTCATTTTCTATTTTTCGAGCAATGGAAGAAGCCAAAGAAGAACGCAACGATGATTTAGAGCAATATATGGGTCGAGATGGGCAAGAACTCATCAACTAGGGTTTTGAAATGATAAAATCCAAACCTTATTTTATTTTTTCATTAGTATTCTCCGGACTAATTTGCTGGTTCGCTTGGGAGCCTATTTCTGCGCTAAAACCAACAGCGGTTCAACCAATATCATCAGTTGTCGCAACCGTCTCTGGAATTTTATTGGGGTGCGTGATTGGCGCAGTGACTTTATTAATTTCCTCCGACACAAATAGGCTTATTAGAAACATGCGGTTAACTGGGGGGCTTCAAAAATTAATATTCAACCTTAATCAGACTATGCTCTTTCTAATTGCAACATGTGCGATCTTCCTAGCAGTCCTGTTCATCCCAAAAGAATTAACTATATTTTGTGTAAAGGCTTATTCGGTAGTGATGGCGCTAGGTGTTTACACAACTACGATGTCATTTTTATTATTTCTGTATTCTTGGAATAAATTCAAACAGGTCGCGACCAATATGTGATTAAACACAAATATAATGAGTCAACATGAAGCTCAAGGAACCGAGCAACTGGTAACCAGATTGGCTTCACCGATACTAACAAACATCACTCTTCTTCTAGCACTCCCTGCAATTTGTCATTCACTTAGTAGCGTAACTGTTGATTTGCGCTACCTTATTCAAGTTCCTTTATAAGAAAATTCGTAGGTCGCTCGAAATACCCCGACCTATGGACCCAACACCTCCGAAACCTGCGCAACAATAGTGACTCCACTCACCTACCGGAGGAACTATGTTGACTAATAGAGCTCTAGCGCCAGCGTTTACCCCTCAAATTAGCCACCTAATCGCGGCAAGGTTAGTAATTTTATGGGTCATCATAGTGCTTCCACACACAAGAAGGAGGCAGTCATGAAAAGACACGAACGCAGACGCGAACGTAAAAGCAGTAATGTTGTAGTTTTAGCATTCATCGTTATCGGTATTTGCATTCTTGCTTCAATAGCATAACCACGCATTCGCGCTACTGGCCAGGGACCCGCTCTTAATTAGTAAAGAGTTTTAATCCCGACCGGTAGCGTGAATTTTAGAAAATGGTTTCATACCTCCACCACTCAACAACTGGAGGTATTAAAAGCGACTTTAAAACGTCGTTTAACGGAAAGTATTGTTAAAGTTGAAATTATTTTTGCGATTGCGCTCCAGCCCCATTTATTTATGGAATCATTGGGGGGCGCGTTAATTAAAATTTGAGCACGGCTGGGTTTGGCCACCCAGCTTTTTATCCGGATGAACGCTCCCTAAATTAGGGACTAAGAGAATGAAAGATGTTCAAAGCGAAGTTTACTATGTAGTTTTCACCGACAGGCAGACGGGTCTTGTCGGCGCTAAGAACTACGTTGATTATGAGACTGCGGCTGAAGAAGTAAAACTCATGCTGGCTCGAAAAGGCTATGCTTACGTAAAAATCACTGACGAAACGCCGTTCACTAGCTTTGACGGTAGAACGCATCGCGGTTTTTAAATGAATTAGCCGGCGTCAACACTGGCGCCGGTTATTGTGTCTTGCTGTGTCTATCTGTATCATCTAATCTACAAATTGGTGGTGGCTAATTAACTTGAAGGGATTTCAATGCCTGTATTCCTTGTGTGTGGAAGTGATAAACCTAAAAAGCTGGAAAAAGTTATATCAGAAAACTTTGCCGACAAGTATTACAAAGTAGCTGATGACCAGTGGTTTATAACATCAGAAAAAGGCACGACAAAAAGCGTTGCAGAAGAGCTTTCGCCAGATGGAAAGAACGGTGGCTTTATCGTTATACCAGTGACCAACTTCTGGGGCTTTCATGATAAGTCCACCTGGGAGTGGCTTGAAGTCAATATGAACAAAGGAATTGATTCATGACTCAACAGTATCCTCATGGCCGCGATAATAGGCAACAACCTCAAACAGGTGCTACCGGCACGCCTACTCATCACCAGCCCGGACATGACTTTACTCTGCAAACTATAATGGAGCTTCAAAAGTCAGTTGGTAGCCTGGAGTCTGAAATCAAAGGGTTGCGGGAAGCGCAAACGAACACGCTTAACAGAACAGAAAAGGCGTGTGACAAGCTTGAGAGCGTCGATAAAAAGCTGTACGCAGCTGGTATAGTCCTAGTAATCGTTTTGGGTATCGCTGGCTGGATGTTGAATGTAGCTTACGATCTTAGCAAAGATACTTTGAAAGCAGTTGTAACCCAGCAGATGGCCTCAGAAACAACCTCAAATAACAAACCGGAATAACTCTCCCCTAACACCCGCATACAGTGCCGCCCTGCCGGCGCACAGTGCTTTGTGATCCTTGCTGGCGCCCAAGCGGGCGCCTTTTATATTAATTGAAATTGCTTATAACTCGGTATTTAATCTTCTGGTTAGTGGCTTCGACAACTTCTATTTGAGCGCCCTGATATCCGATGATATTCGATTCCGAGAGGTCGTATTCGACTTCGTTCCGAAAGGCGTCTCGTACCATGTTTGAACTAAACTCGCGATAGCCAACGTTTATCTTATCACCCACCTTTCCGTTATATATCAGCGTTTGCTGAAAAGAATCAGGCGTAACAACCTCTTCCATAGTTTTTTCGAATCGGACTTCATCATCGCAAGAATATGTGTCCAACCAAGTTACCACGCAGAATTCATTATCATTCTTATCAACCATTACGGCTTTCTGCATGTCCGCTAAAGCAGATTTTTCAATTCGACCTGCCCCGTTACCGGCGGTTATTTTATAATAAGATGCCTTATCATCTTCGCCCTGCTTCAAGAAGTAACCCGGGAAAATCGTATACGCTAACTTTATTTGCTCCTGCTCAAGCACTTTTATTGCTTCAGATTCGACATACTTGCCTTGTGACAGCATTTTGTCGCCAACTCTCGCCACTGCGACTGAGCCCACTTCAGGAAAGCTTAAGTCGGCAGTCTTTGGTGCATAGTTATAGGTTGGTGAAGCGCAGCCCGCTAACATTAGAGTTACGCTAATAGCAAAAAGTAATCCATAGGTCTTCATGTTAATTAATATCCCTGCTTTATTGAATAGATAATTAAAACGCTTTGTAACCTTCTTCAAACTCAAATTTGGATATCATTCCCGATTCGAGTACAGCGCAGGAGTAGCTATAATTACTCCAGGCTCCATAACCGTTTTGAAGCTTAGCCTGCCCTTCAATGATTATCTTGTTACTTTCAAACTCGCCATACGTGTAGCCCTTATCGCGAACCTCAGTCGAAATAATTTCAGCCTGATACTTTGCTTTTCCGTGAACCTTGTCGTGACATGATTCAATTTCGGACTTGTAGAAAAAGTCACAACCCGTTAGCAGCATTGCTAACACTACTATCCCCAGTAAGCGCATTTCACACTCCCTCGCAAGTAACAAATAAATAACACCTCAATAATGCCCGACACAGACCAGAATTGGAAGTCGCTAAAGCGTCATGAGAGATACAAAGCGGCTAAGTATGCTTAACAATATCGTGCAGGAACTACTATGGAAAATATTTTGATAAGTTTTGGTAGATTTAATCTTGACACTTCAATTACCATAACCTACATTAGTACACACAGCGACACAGAAAGACACAAAGAGAATATGAAAAGTCTTTCAGGCGCTAGAAATGAAAACGCCCCGCAGGCGGCAACCTAAACGGGGCGATACCCAGCAAGCTGGGTTAAGCAACATGTTTTTCGGCTGGACCGAGCAGCAACTCGGAAAAGCCTAGGGAGGCAAATATCACCAACGAGACGTTGGATACTGCCAACCAAACAACGTTATTAAATCGGCTTGCGCCGAACTAACAACAATCAACTGACCGGGTTAATCCAGTCAGCCAATAGTCAACTGATTGGAATGTCCCAATCAGCCAACAAATGGAGTATAGCAACATGGCTAATACCGCTCAACAATTACCTGACGTCCGTCAGAGTACATTGAACGACCTTATTCGACAGGTCAGTAATCATCACGCCGCCCTGCTTCGCACGCGCCAGTTCTGTGGCCAAATTCTTATCGATGGATTCGCAATGCGCGTCAAGGTTGAAGAAGACGACGCCATATTATTGGTTCGCAACGTCGAATTTGACGACCCGCTGGCCATTGAACGCCTGAAGTCCATTATCAAAACCCTGCAGCAGCTTATGCCGGTAACCGCAGCCTTCACTAGCGGAGGTGCAGCATGAGCGAGCAATTAGCGCAATTCCAAAATCAGGCGCCAGCAGAGCACCGCAATACTACCGACATGGTCCTGGACTATCAGGCCATGGAGCAGATGAGCCGTTTAGCCGACATGATGGCCAACGGTCGGGCAACGGTACCTCAACACTTGCAGGGCAATCCCGCCGACTGTATGGCGATTATCATGCAAGCGGCACAGTGGCGCATGAACCCGTTTGCGGTTGCGCAAAAGACACACGTTGTCAGCGGAACCCTAGGTTATGAAGCACAGCTGGTTAACGCCGTTGTCTGCTCCTCTACCAAAGTTAAGGACTCGTTCCACTACGAGTGGTTCGGCGACTGGACAAAGGTTATTGGCAACTTCCAGACCAAGACATCTCAAAAAGGCAATCAGTACCAGGCGCCAGCATGGACGGCCGCTGATGAAAAAGGTTTAGGTGTTCACGTATGGGCAACGCTCAAAGGTGAGAACGAACCTCGCGTACTCGAATTACTGTTGTCCCAGGCACAGGTGCGTAACTCTACCCTGTGGGCATCCGATCCCAAACAGCAGCTGGGTTACCTCGCCGTTAAGCGTTGGGCCCGCCTTTATGCACCTGACGTTATCTTGGGCGTTTACAGCTCTGATGAATTGCACGAGCAGGCAGCCACAGAGCGTGAAATTAATCCCCGCGAAGAAGCCGCCGCAGGTCGTCCGGAGCGAGAAGCTTACCCCGACGCTGACTTTAAGAAAAACTTTCCGCAATGGCGAAAAGCGATCGAGTCACGCAAGCGCACAGCTCAGCAAATCATCGACATGGTGAGCTCTAAAGCTGACCTGACGGATGAGCAGCAAGCACAAATCAAGGCGGTTGAGAGTCAGCCAGCCGAAGACAATGAGCAACCAGCACAGGGAGACGAGTGATCATGAAAATTTTAAATTTAGTTCAGGGTTCGCCCGAGTGGGATGCGGCGCGTGCTACACGAATGACTGCGTCAGAAGCACCAGCAATGATGTCAGCGACTAAGAAGATGTCACGCAACGAGCTGCTGAAAGCCAAGTCACTGGGTACCGAAAAAGAAGTCAGTGAGTACGTACAGAAGTTCCTGTTCGATAAAGGCCACGAAATGGAGGCCGCTGCGCGCCCTATCGTTGAAGAAATCATTGGCGAAGAGCTGTACCCCACTACCGGTGAAACCGAAGACGGTGTTTACCTGGCATCGTTCGACGGCATGACCATGATGGGTGATGTTCTGTTCGAGCATAAAATGTGGAACGAGTCGCTGGCTGAAGCGGTACGCAACGAAAAACTACCAGCTGAATACTACTGGCAGTTAGAGCACCAGCTGATGGTTGCTGATGAAGCCGAGAAGGTCATCTTTGTGGTATCGGATGGTACTAAAGAGAACTTCGAATATATGTGGTACACGCCTATTCGTGGGCGCCGCAATAAACTGATTAAAGGCTGGGAGCAGTTCAAAGCTGATTTGGCTGAGTTTGAGCCGGCCCCGGCAAAAGAAGAAGTTGTTGCCGAAAAGCCGAACCAGTTACCAACATTGATGATAAGTGTTGATGGCGAAGTTAAGAGCAGCAACCTGGCTACTTACAAGGAAACCGCCCTCGCCTTCGTTAAAAGTATCAGCACGGACTTACAAACAGACCAGGACTTTGCGAACGCCGAAGAGCTGGTTAAGTTCTGCAAAAAAGCCGAGGACGAGCTCGAAACGGCCAAGAAACATGCTCTGGCACAAACGCATAGTATTGATGAATTATTCAATACCATCGATGAGCTGAAAGAGCAGCTGCGCGGCAAACGCCTGAAGCTCGATAAACTGGTTAAGTCACGCAAAGATGAGATACGTGCTGAACTGAGAGCCAACGCTTGCGAGAAGCTACAAATCTATGTAGACGGCCTGAATGAAAAGCTAGAGGAAAATCTCATACCTGACGTCACGCCTGATTTCGGCTCTGCCATGAAGGGTAAGAAAACTGTCGACAGCTTACAGAATGCCGTTGATGACGAACTTGCTAAAGCGAAGATTGCAGCAAAGGACTGGTTCCACACCCTACGTGAGAACAAGTTTATTTACTCCGAACTTGCAAGTGACGATGTGAAGTTCCTATTCCCTGATTTTCACCAGTTACTACTGAAAGATTCAGAGAGCTTCAGAGCTATGGTGAAGTCCCGTTTAGCTGAGCATAAGGAAGCGGAGGAAGCCAAACAGAAAGAAAAGCAAAAGTCCGAGCAGCGTGAGCACGAAGAAGCGCCTGCCGAGGAACGCCCTAACCCGGTTACCTCAAGTAACCCTATTCGGGGTGACCATACGCCAACGGATAATGAAATTATTCAGGCTGTGGCCTATCAGTTTAACGTGTCCCAGGGCAAAGCCACATTATGGATAGCCGGCATGAAGATGCACCAAAGCAGTGACAGTGCCATTTCGTCACTGGCTAACTTCCTTATCGATAAAATTGCTGACTCCACTAACAAGCGTGACCTGGAGGACGCAGGCAAGGAAATATGCATGGCTAAAGACCGTAATTATCTGAGTGAAGCGGATTATGAGGCCTTACAAACCTCCTATCGTGCTCAGAAGTCAACAACCCGTAACGCGGCGTGAGGTGACGATCATGAAAAACAAAATGATGGACTTACACAACCACCTTTTCGCCCAGCTTGAACGGTTAAGTGATGAAGACCTGAAAGAGGAAGAACTTAACCAGGAGCTGAAGCGTGCTGATGCGGTCTCTAAGGTTTCTATGACCATCGTTAAGAATGCTGAGGTATGCCTTAAAGCTGAGCGCATGCGTGCAGATGGTTTAATTGAGAACTCTCCGGAGATGCTGGGGGTTAAAAACGATGGCTAGATTCATCTATCAACAGCACCACATTAATTTCCTGCGTGAGACCTATGTTGAATACGGTGTGGCTAAAACCGCCCGCCTTTTCAACGCAGCTTTCGGTCTTAATAAGTCGCAGGCTCAAGTAAAAGCGGCCTTGAAAAATCACAGCATTACCTGCGGTCGGAAAACTGGTGAACTGAATAAAGGCAAATTGCGATCGTTTACCCAGGAGCAAAAGCAGTGGGTTGAAATTGCTTACAAACAAATGAGTCTGGAAGAAATGACTCGTGAGTTTAATCAGCATTTCGGCACCAACAAAACAGAAATGCAACTTAGGTGCTTTACTCGGAACCACAAAATACGTTCAGGTCGTACGGGCTGTTTTGAAAAAGGCCGCGAGCCAGCTAATAAAGGTATTAAGGGTTGGCAGGCTGGTGGCCGCTCTACCCTAACTCAGTTCCGGAAAGGAAACGTTCCCCACAACCACCAACCAGTTGGAACCGAAGTGATTGATAGAGACGGCTACCGGAAAGTAAAGACTGCGGAACCCAATCAATGGGCTTTTGTTCATCGCCTGGTATGGGAACAACACAACGGATCCATTCCAAAAGGTAAGTTCATTCGGTTCCTTGATGGGGACAAAGAGAACTGCGGTATCGAAAACCTGACGCTGATCGACCGCGGTGCTCACGCCATTATAAATCGCTGGGAGAGACCACTAGGCGAAATAGAGCCTGACGTCCGCCCTAACATCATTGGAATAGCAATGCTCCGCTCTGCCATAAGCAGGCATCGCACTCAGTCAAAGGAGGAGTCATGAAATACCTTTTCATCGGCTCTCAATCTGAGCGGCGCTTCGAGCTTCTGCTAAGTCTGACACGCATTAATAGCGACGATGTAGTTGCAGCTTTATACGATCACTTGGTTAAGGGCGCTACTGAGAGTTCAGCAGCCATTATCAATGGTATATCAATGTCCAACTTCAACCGGGCATTCAAGAAATTAAACGACGTGGCTGAGGCTGTTGAGCACATTAAAGAAATCGACTTTCGCAAGCTGAATCAGTTAAGCGATAACAAATAGAACAATACTTTGGTGATTTATGAGTGATTTAGTAGATAACGCAAACGCAACTGCAGAGTACCTGGCTGGGCTCGCCGTTAAAGATGCTCGAGCGAAAAAACAAGGACCTAAGCCAACCGGCCATTGCCTTAACTGTGGTGAAACTCTGAATAATGCGCGTCGCTGGTGCGATAAAGACTGTGCCAGTGACTGGGAAAGGCTCAACGCACGAGGATTCGCATAATGGCCAGCAGAGGCGTTAATAAAGTTATTTTGATTGGTAATTTGGGTGCAGACCCTGATGTTCGCTACACGCAGAACAGCACTCCCATTGCCAACCTGTCAATTGCGACAAGTGAGTCCTGGAAAGATAAACAAACCGGCGAGCCTCGCGAGCAGACTGAATGGCATCGATGCGTAGCCTATCGCCGGCTGGCAGAAATTGCCGGAGAGTATTTAAAGAAAGGTTCGAAAGTCTACGTTGAGGGGCGTCTGCAGACTCGCAAATGGACTGGCCAGGACAACATCGAGCGTTATACCACTGAAGTGGTGGTCAACGAAATGCAAATGCTCGATGGCCGCAACGACAACCAAAGTGGCAATGCGCCAGCTAGTCCAGCCCCGGCACCGCAACCACAGCGCAGCGGCTTAGGAAGCAGCATGCCGTCAGGCCAGCAAAGCCCTAGACGAAAAGAACCTGAGCCCTTTAGCCCGGGTGATGACTTTGACGACGACATTCCGTTTTGACTTTTACTAAAGAGGTAAATATGATGCAACAAACAGTACAAGACAACCGCGACATTGAGGTTATGACAGTGAAAGAAGTCTGCAACCTACTTCGCATTTCACGCTCAACATTTTGCCGGGTTACGCAGAATCATGACCGCTTTCCCGAGCCAATACCTGGCACAGGCAAACGGTTTCTATACCCGGCCAAAGAAGTCAGGAAATTTGCTGGGCTGCAGTGATGGATAGGGCTGACTCTAAATCAGCACTATAATAGCTTAAGCGGCGTGGTGTGTACTAAAGTTAAAGTTCAACGCCTTCATCACTTTAAATATGGTATCCCAGCGAGGTTTAGTTGTACCTCTCAGTGATTTGTATAGACTTTCACGGTTCAAGCCAGAAGCTTCTGATACATCAGTAACGCCGTGTTTTTTAACTAGCATACCAAGTGCTTCGATGAATGTATTTGGATCGTCGTCAGCAAGGCACTCTTGCAAGAACGTCTCTACTTCATCTTGCGTTTCCATATAGTCAAATGGATTAAATTCAGTTGTATGTAATGCCATAACTGCTACTCCAGTTCTTTCAATAATTCTTTGGCTTTCTCAATATCTTTACTTTGTGTTCCTTTATGGCCACCGTAAAGCAAAAATATTACTTGGTTATTTCGTACCGTGTAATAGACTCGGTAGCCTTTACCAACGAAAATTCGCATTTCAGATAGACCATCGCCAACCCCCCCCGACTGTCTCCGAAGTTACCACTTATAGCTCGCGTTATACGCTTTGCTATTGCCATCATGGCTTTTCGATCTTTCAGTTGGCTCATCCATTCATCGAATGGATCCGACTTCCTAACCTTGTACTTCATAATTTATATTGTAGCCCACAGGCTACACCTGTCAATTTTTATTTTAAACTTGAACCACTCTTTGAGCGGCTTTCTCTGCTGCATCTGTCACTAGTTGATACCAGGTATCGTAAGCTTCGTGTTGCTTATCTATCCAGTCATGGCGGTTGTAAACAGCTAAAACACCGCCAAGGCTGTGACCTAAAATCTTCTCAACGATATGAGGCTGAATACCCTTCTCTGATAGTCGTGTTGCTAGCGACCGTCTGAAGTCATGAACACGCCAGTCATCCATCTTCAACTTGGCTCTTAAGCGGCGAACTGCCCGCTGTATTGCATGAGTTGTTATGGGCTTTTTAAAGTCATTATCCATTGAGCCAAAAACATAAGTTGGGCTTGGGGCTGACTTCATAGCGTTGATTAACTGGAGCATCTCATCGGTTAGAGCTCTTCGAATCGCGACACCCGATTTACTTCTTTCTTTTGGCAGCGTCCAAATTCGGTTGTCAAAATCGAACTCATTCCACTTCGCCTCACGCACTTCTGAGTTCCTTGCGCCAGTGAGAAGTAATAGTTTAATGCTGTTTCTTACGGCCAGAGACAGCTTCGTATTTTCAATGGCCATCCAAATAAGGCCTACTTCATGAAGCTCAAGAGTTCGATCCCTTCGACTATTGCTTGTACCCACTGTACTCACCTCTAGATTCATAACCGTTGGCTGATTAATAAGCTCGCGGCGCATACACCAACCCAGGGCGCGTTTTGTGACCTTGAGAACCACTCCGGCATTATAAGGAGACGTCTTTTCAGCAATGCCGTCAAATAGGCTTAGCCATTCATCCATCCGGATACGCTCAACAGGGATCGAATAGCGACCTTTTAAATGCTTCTCAGCGATACTCGAGTAGTTCACCCGCGTGCTATCCTTCAGTTTGCGTGCTACGTGCTTATTCAGCCATTCATCAATGCATTTATCGAGCGTCCATTCGCCACCGGAGTAGCGTGAACGGGCAGCGACTTTGGGATCGCCGCCTTCTTGCAGCACTACAGACAATCGTGTAGCCTCATCTCTAGCTGCTTTGAGTGCCAGCAAGGGGTATGAGCCAAGCGTAATGCGTGTGTTGCGGCCACCAATACGATAGCGAAATTGAAAAGAAATAGTGCCCTTATCCGTTACCCTGGCATAAAGGCGATTGCCAACTGAAATCTCTTGAGTTTTCTCCGGAGGATTCTTGGTCCAGCTCTTTAGTTGTCTGTCTGTAAGCATAAATATCCAAAATAGCACGCAGGCATCAATTTATAGCACGCTAGTAGCGTATAGAATTTTGCAATAGAAGAAAACCAGAGAAATAAGCAAACAACTAGCGACACAGATAAACACAGTAAAAGCCAAGCGACATGAGACATGCAGCCATATTCAGACACTAAAAACGAACAAGAGAATCAGCCGACCTTTTACTGGCACGATTACGAGACATGGGGCGCTAATCCGCTAGTGGATCGCCCTGCACAGTTTGCCGGGTTGCGTACCGATACTGACTTTAATGTTATCGGCCGGCCATTAACGCTTTACGCTCAGCCAACACCGGACTTTTTGCCAAACCCGGAAGCCACCTTAATTACCGGCATAACACCACAATTGGCTATGAAGCAAGGCATTAGCGAAGCGGCGTTCAGCAAAGCCATAGCCGACGAATTTCAGCAGCCCAATACCACCATTATTGGATACAACAATATTCGCTTTGATGACGAAGTCACCCGGCTGTTGTTCTATCGCAATTTTTACGACCCTTATGAATACAGTTGGCAAAATGGTAATTCGCGCTGGGATTTAATTGATGTGGTTCGTGCCTGCTTCGCCCTGCGCCCGGAAGGTATTAACTGGCCGGACAATGCTGACGGACAACCGAGTTTAAAGCTGGAACATTTGAGTGTGGCCAACAACATTGAACATGGCAAGGCTCACGACGCCATGTCAGACGTATACGCCACCATTGGGCTGGCTAAACTTATCAGTGAAAAGCAGCCCAAACTGTGGCAGTGGGCCTACAGTATTCGGCGCAAACAAAAGCTTTTGGATTTATTCAACTGGCAGGCCCCCGAGCCGTTAGCGCATGTCAGTGGCTTTTACGGTACGGTCAATCGTTATTTATCCGCTATTTTACCGCTAGGCTTTCACCCTAAGCAGAATAGTAACGTTATCGCCTGGGACTTACGTGTGCCTCCCATGGATTTTGCTGACAAAACAGTTGAAGAATTAACGGCGTTAACCTACACCAGCCGCCGGGAACTGGAAGAGCAAGGCCTGACAAAAAGCGGATTACAGAACATCTACCTGGGCCGCTGTCCGTTTTTAGCTCCCATAAAAACGATTTCGGCAGAAGCGGCTAACAACGCGACGCTGGATACAGCCGCCATAGAGACAAACGCTAAGTGGCTGCAGGAAAACAGTGATTTTCGTGACAAGCTAATGCAAGTTTTCGAACAAACCAAAGAGTTTGCACCCAGAGCCGATGTAGATCATCAGATATACGACGGCTTTTTCTCGCCTCAGGATAAGAAGCATATGGAAATCATTCGCACGTCGGAGCCGCAACCGCTGGCCGGACTGGAACTGGACTTTCAGGACAAGCGCATGGCGCAATTATTACTGCGTTACCGGGCGAGGAACTACCCTTCTACGTTGACTGACAAAGAGTTGAATCAATGGCGTCAGTTCTGCCAGCAACGGTTACTTCAGCCACCTGAGGGCATGTTATCAGCCGATGATTTCGCCCTAAAACTGGAAGACTTAGCCGTTCGGCATCAGGAAGATACGCATAAACTGCGCTTATTAAAGTCACTGTATGACTACGCCGCGTCACTCTAATTCTGCAGGGTCATTTGATTACATTATAGTCGGTGCCGGCTCTGCCGGCTGCGCTCTTGCAAGCAGATTAACCGAATGCGGTCGTTACACGGTTTTATTACTTGAGGCCGGCGTTTCACACGGTGGGCTGTTCTCTGATATGCCCTCAGGCTTTGCCCGCTTTATGCACAGCCGCAAGTTCAACTGGCTGTACCGGAGCGAAAAAGAACCACAGCTGACCAATGCGAAAGGCTGTTATACGCCCAGAGGTAAAATGCTGGGCGGCAGCAGTGGTATTAATGCCATGATTTATACCCGCGGCCTTCCCAGTGACTACAATGCCTGGGCTGAGCAAGGCAACCATGGCTGGGGCTATAATGACCTGCTGCCCTATTTTATAAAAAGTGAAAACAACAGCCGTGGACGCTCAAATTACCACGGCGACAGCGGACCTTTAGCCGTATCCGATGTCTCCCCTTACTACCCGGTGTCGCGCCGTTTTTTAGAAGCCTGTGACGAGTACGGTTTACCCGCTAACCCAGACTTTAACGGTTCCCGCCTGGAAGGCCATGGACCTTTCCAGTTTACAATAAAAAATGGCCGGCGATGCAGTGCCTACCACGCTTACCTTAAGCTTGCACTGGAGCGCCCAAACTTAACCCTGCTGTCCGGTTGCCTGACCGAACGGGTGATATTTTCAGACAAAACAGCAACCGGTGTTTGCTATCAGCAAGCGGGTCAACGCTATACTGCCAACGCAAAAAAAGAGGTACTGCTGTGTGCCGGCGCCTTTAATTCACCGCAGATATTACTGCGGTCGGGTATAGGTCGGGTATAGGTCCGGCTTCAGATCTGGCAAAAGCAAAGATCCCTCTGGTTCATGAGAACGCGGCGGTTGGCAAAAATTTGCAAGAACATGTCGATATTAGTATCCATTGTAAAAACAAAGCCAAAGATGGCCTGACGCTGACACCCTGGAACCTTATTAAGCTGTCCGTACCGTTTGTAAAGTACTGGCTGACAAGAAAAGGTCAGCTGGCGCATTCAATTGCGGAGGTAGGCGCTTTCTACCGCTCGTCAAGTGCGGTTAATGAGCCCGATATTCAAATCCATTTATTACCCGTTATGTTTAACGACAGTGGCTATGACTGGAGGCCAACGTTAAAGCACGGTTTCACCTGCCATGTATGCCTGTTACGCCCTGAGTCACGCGGCGAGGTAAGTTTAAACCCTGACAAACCGCTGAGTAAGCCACGAATCACTTACGGTTTTTTAAGTAACCCAAAGGATCAAGAAGCTTTACTTAATGGCGTTAAGAAAGCGATTCAAATACTAAACCAACCCGCTTTAAGTTCGCACAATGGCGGATTCATATGTCCCACAATCGACACGAGCGACGCTCAACTTCTGGAGCAAATTAAATCGAGAAGCGGGCTCATCTATCACCCGGTAGGCACATGCAAAATGGGACCAGACAACGACTCTGAAGCGGTTGTCTCTCCAGATTTAAAAGTACGGGGTGTGGAGAAACTGCGAGTAGTGGACGCCTCTATTATGCCGAAAGTCATCAGTGGCAACACCAACGGTGCCACTATCGTTATAGCAGAAAAAGGCGCCGACTTAATAAAAGCCGACGCCTGATAGATTAACGGATTAGGGTTTAAATAAGGGGTTACGCCTTTTTATTTCCTACTCTGAATAAACGCGCCAGTGCCGGAATTAATATCAACGCGCCCAGCATATTCCAAAGGAACATAAAGGTCAGCAGAATACCCATATCCGCCTGGAATTTAATCGGCGAGAATATCCAGGTGGCGACGCCAATGGCCAGGGTTAATCCTGTAAAGCCAACGGCCTTACCGGTATTGTCCAGTGAATACTTGTAAGTGTCATGCAGTGACATACCCTGCTGCAAGCCCTCTTTTACTTTACTGTAAATATAAATGCCGTAGTCGACACCAATACCTACCCCAAGCGCAATAACAGGCAATGTCGCGACTTTAATGCCAATACCCAGCACCGCCATTAAGCCCTGACTCATCACCGTGGTAAAGGCCAGCGGCAACACAATACAGGCTACGGTTCGCAAGCTGCGGAAAGTGATAAAACACAACACAATAACCACGCCATAGACCCACAGCAGCATCTTATTCTGAGCCGCCTCTATAACTGAGTTGGTAGCAGCTTCAATGCCTGAATTACCGGCCGCCATTAACAGTTCTAAGCCTTCCTGCTGATAGTTCTGATTAAACTGATTGACTGCTGTAACAACATTTTTAAGCGTTTCCGCTTTATGGTCATCCAGATAGATAATTACCGGTGCCATTGAACAGTCATTGTTAATCAAGCCATCAGGAATACGGCTTAACGAAGCGTTAATAACGTACTGGTTACGATTTAAACTAAACCACTTGAGATTACCTTCATTAATACCAAACATACCCATTTTGGATACATAAACCACCGACTTAACGTCCTGAACGCCGCTGGTGTTTTCCATATGCCAGCTAAAGCGCTCCATGGTCTCAAGGTTGTCATAAGCAATACACTGTTCTGGAGCCGATGCCGCCATTACCACGAAAATATCGGTACTGGAACTGTAGTTGTCTACAATGAACGCGTTGTCCTGATTGTAACGACTGTCAGGCCGAAGTTCGGGCGCGCCTTTGTCCAGGTCCCCTATTGCCATATTTTGGCTGTTAACCAAGCCCCAGCCCAGCATCACAAGCGCGACAACTAAGGCGGAGTATGCCCACTTTGGCTGAGTAAATTTCGCAAAGAAGTCGAATAAAGGATGGCGTTCGCCTTCAATTTTCTTCTGGTAAGCAACCCCTTTACCGGATATGCCAAGGTAAGACATCAGAATAGGCAGCAAACCAAGATTAGTCAGTACCACTACCGCAACACCAATACTTGCGGCAATTGCCAGTTCTTTAATGACCTCTATGTCTATGACCATTAACGTCGTGAAACCTATGGCGTCACTGGCTAAGGCTGTTAAACCGGCAATATAGAGCCCTCTGAATGCAGTGCGCGCCGCGGCCACCTTATCCATACCTGCGACACGGTTGATACCAATAGCATTAATAATTTGCACGCCATGTGACACCCCTATGGCAAACACAAGGAAGGGAACCAACATAGAGTACGGATTGATACCACTGCCTATGAGCTCAATAATTCCCAGCTGCCAGATAACCGCGATAATTGAGCAACTCAGTACCATAAAGGTACTACGCCAGCAACGGCTGTAGAAATAAAGCATGATCAAAGTAATGCCGATGGCCAACAGAAAGAACAGACCGACTTGTTCAGCCCCTTCAATAAGATCACCAATAAGCTTGGCAAAGCCGGTCATATGAATATCAATTTTATCGCTCTGGTATTTATCACGAACCAGAGTTTCCAGTTTCTCGGAAAACTCTTGATAATTCAGCTTTTCGCCAGTTTCAGGGTTAATCTCATCAAGCGGAATATAAACAATGGTTGATTCAAAATTGTTAGCGACCAAGTTGCCTACTTCGCCGGATCGCAGAACGTTAGTTCTTAACTTCTCAAGGGAGTTTTCACTACCATCATAACCATCCGGAATAACGGGACCGCCAACAAAACCTTCTTCCGTAACTTCCATCCAGCGAACGTTAGGCGTCCACAAACTGCGAAGCCCTGAGCGGTTTACACCGGGAATAAAAAAGATTTCATCGGTAATTTCTTGTAACTTCTGCTGAAAGTCAGCTTCAAAAATATCGCCTTCTTTATTTTCAACAGCAACCCTCACAACATTACCCAGACTGGCTAAGTCATCCTGATAATCAAAATAATTTTGAATAAAAGGATGATTGGTCGGGATCATTTTTGTCAGGCTGGCATCGGGTCGAACCTGCGATGCGTGATAGCCCAAAAATAAAGTCAGTAACAGGAAGACAATTAGCCAGGGAGCCCGTACCGTGAATAATAATTTCTCCAGCAAACCTGCTGATTTATTCGCATTCGGATTATCCATTTACTGCGCTCCTTGTTGCTTTGCTAATGCTGCTTCCCCGGTGATTTTTGCTGGCCAGTGGAGTAAGCCACTGCGGCCCGTCATAATCCATTCGCCTTCAGTAACTTCTATAACATCAGTCATAACCGAACCGCTAGGGTGCGTTTTATTCTTAACATTAAGCTGCTCGTCAACTTCAAGAATCGTTCCTGAATGTCCAACCATCAGTTGAGTTCCCGCCGCAGTGCTGGTCCCCGCGGACAAATTAACGGTTGTACCGGTATTAATGGTAGTGAAGCTCTGGCCTTTATCGTCAGACACATAGGCGTTTCCGCGCAAACCATACATCCAGATATTGCCGGCCGCATCAAGATGCCCGCCAAAAAGAGAACCGCGATACGGTGAATTTAAAGTCTGCCAGTTGATACCGCCATCATAACTTGCAAAGGCCAAACCAGCTTCACCCACTATATAGAGGTTATCACCCCGGCCAAAAATTGTGTTTAGATGGTAACCACCGGGATTTTCCAGTTCGCCTGAAATAACTTGCCAACTGTCGCCACCATTTTCAGTTTTCAAAAAAGTACCGTATGCGCCTATTGCCCAAAGCGTTTTACTGTTCTTAACGTAGAGATCTAAAAACGGTTTACTTGGACCTTCTTCTTCAGCTACTTCAATATTACTGATTTGAAATTGTAGCTCTTCAATCTGAAATTCGAGCTCAGCAATGGCTTCATCATCATTTGTGGATTCTACTTCTTCCTGTAAATTCGATATGCGATTCTCAAAGTAGCTCTTTTCAAGCTGCATCAGTTCATATCCATCAAGCTGACGCTTCCAGGTTTTACCGCCATCGTCTGTATTTATAATGACACCGTGATGTCCAGTAGCCCAGCCGTTCTCAGGGTCAGAAAAGGCAACACTGGTTAGTAATACACTGGTGTCTACCTTTGCCTGCTGCCAATCGCTCTCTTCTTTCCAGAGAATATTGCCATGCGCTCCTACTGCCACCATGCGAGGCCCAACGGTTGTCACCTCAATAAGGACTTCACTTTTAATTTTGTCTGATGACAATGCTGGTGCACTGATTACGTCGTAATCAGTCATTGTTGATGTGTCGACTTCCTGTGCAAGCACGGTGGTGCTAAAAATAGCCCCCAACAATACCCCTAACGGGCTTAAAGACAAGCGCATGGAACCTCCTTGGTACAAAAAATGTCATAGGATTGTATAAGCTCAAGATTATTTGAAAACCTTTTTTCGTTAAATTCGTGCTTTTTTTCGTTAAAGTATTGCTTGAGAGGTCAGTCCTCTGGCAAAGTGATGTTGGAAAATAGAACAACAAGGAAAATTATAATGAATAAACTGATGCTAAAAGCTGGCGTATTTGCCATATCGGTGATCTCCGCAAGCGTTGCGGCTAAAGTATCACCAGAAGAAGCCGCAAGGCTGGGTCAGGACTTAACGCCTATTGGTGCTGAAAAAGCAGCAAACGCTGATGGATCGATTCCGGCATGGGATGGTGGTTACTCCGATCACTCGGTTGAAGTTGTTCGCGGTAATGACCCATTTGCTGACGATAAACCTCTATTTACCATCACTCACGACAACCTAGATAAACACAAAGAACACTTGAGTGAAGGTCAAATAGCAATGTTCGAAAAATATTCGGACTATAAGATGATCGTGTACCCAACCCGTCGTTCAGCGACTTACCCGGACGAGTTGTGGCCAAAAATCAAGTCAAATGCAGAGCAGGCCGAAATGGTCGCCGGTGGTTATGGACTGGATAATTTTGACACAACAATTGCTTTCCCTATCCCTCAAAATGGTTTAGAGGCCGTATGGAACCACATTACGCGCTACCGTGGCGGTGCTGTCACTCGTAATGTTGCTCAATTCCCGGTTCTCTCAAACGGCAACTACAACACCGTTGAATTAAAAGAAACACTGGTATTCCCGGAATACCTTGAAACGGGCCGTCAGGAAGCTGATGACAATGTTCTGTTTTATTTTATGCAGGAAGTTGAAGCGCCTTCCCGGCTAACCGGTACGGTATTGCTTGTTCATGAAACCATTAACCAGGTAAAAGAAGGCCGCCGTGCGTGGATATACAACGCAGGTCAGCGCCGTGTCCGACGTGCGCCTAACGTATCTTACGACGGACCGGGTACTGCTGCTGATGGCTTACGCACCTCTGACAACCTGGATATGTATAATGGTGCTCCCGATAAATACACCTGGGAGTTAAAAGGTAAAGAAGAAGTTTACATTCCTTACAACAACTTCAAAATCATGGATCCTGAGCTCAATTATGACGAGATTATTAAAGCCGGTCATATGAACCAGGATTTAATCCGCTATGAGAAACACCGTGTCTGGGTTGTTGAAGGCACCCTGAAAGACGGCGAGCGCCATATCTACTCTAAGCGTACCATGTACCTGGATGAAGACACCTGGACGGCTTCACTTGTTGACCACTATGATGGACGTGGTGAATTATGGCGTGTGGGTGAAGCACTGAATACTCAGTTCTATAATCAGGACGTTCCATGGATGGCTGCAGAAGCGCTGTATGACTTGAACTCTGGTCGTTATATTTCTTTAGGCTTAGGCAATGAAGAAACCCCATACATGGAATGGGATATTTCGCCAAGCCGTGATGACTTCAGTACTAACGCGTTACGCCGTAAAGGCTTCCGTTAAGTTTTATACTTAGCTGAACAAACAAAGACGGAGGCATTTAATGCCTCCGTCTTTGTTGTTACTACAAGGCTAACTCACTTCTCCAACCGAGCTAATAAACTCGATGTATCCCAGCGGTTACCGCCCATGTTCTGAACATCCGCATAAAACTGATCAATCAGTGCTGTAGCTGGTAAAGAAACCCCTTGACGGTCAGCCTCCGCTAACGCAATTTTAAGATCTTTTCGCATCCAGTCGACCGCAAAACCATGTTCATAATGACCATCCCACATAGTTTGATAGCGATTTTCCATTTGCCATGACCCGGCAGCTCCCTGACTAATTGCGGAGACAAGCTTGTCGGGATCCAATCCAACTTTACGTGCCAGTTGAAGTCCTTCCGACAACCCCTGAAGCACGCCGGCAATACAAATTTGATTAACCATTTTTGCCAGTTGCCCACTGCCGACAGGCCCCATCAATTGTCGCGTTTTTGCAAAACATTGAAACAGTTCATCTGCAACTTCGAACGTTTTCGGTTCACCACCAACCATAGCCGTCAATACACCGTTTTCTGCTCCGGCCTGACCGCCCGATACCGGCGCATCAAGAAAAGTGCCCTGTTTTTCTTTTACTGCATGACCGAGCTCTTTTGCCAATTCTGCTGAAGCCGTCGTGTGGTCAATAACCACTGCGCCTGGACTGAGTTCAGCTAATAAACCTTCATCGCCATAAAAAACACTGCGAACATCGTCATCATTACCAACACAGACCATCACAAATTCGGCGGTCTTGACCGCTTCCGCGGGAGTTCCGGCATAACTTCCTGAAAATTCACTGACCCATTTCTTAGCCTTACTCTGAGTGCGGTTAAAAACCTTTACCTGATGACCCGCTTGTTGTAAGTGCCCTGCCATTGGATAACCCATGACTCCCAGGCCAATAAATGCACACCGCTTTCCCATAATCACTCCTTCTTAGCGTTTTGTTTTTCAATAAGCCAGTGCTGATAGCGTCCAAGTTCCCGATAAGGTGACATCTGGTTATATTTCATCTCCAGCGCAAGCAATTCATCGAATCGCTGCTGGTCATCCAAATTACGCAAATAGTCATGGAAACACCGAACACCGGTTTTTTGTTTTATCATTAACCGCTGTTGCTGCAACCAATCCTCGACGTGCTCTGGTACCGCCGGGTTCCCCGGACTTAAGCGCACCGTTTTCTTAACGTTCAAGCCGCGCTCAATGTAGTCAAAGTTTCCATAAATGGCATTAGCAAACAATTTGGCATGTTGGTTATAGAACATTAACGAAAGTTTACCGCCAGGTTTTAATAGTGATGCCAACTGTTCAATAGCCAGCTCAGTGTCGGGTAACCACTCCAGTACGGCATGACAAAGAACAATATCGTACTGAGTCAATGGTTTTTGGTTAACCAGATCAGTTAAGCTTGCCGAAATATACTGACATTGCTGATTCACGCCAGCAGCAGCATGTCGACGCTCTGCCTCTTCAACCATTTCAGATGAGAGGTCGGAATGCACGACTACAAACCCGTTCTCCTGAAACCATTGATTCACCTGGCCTAACCCAGCCCCTACATCTAACACTGAACACGGTTCACTGGCTAATAATGGGGCTAAATCGCGTTTAAGCACCTCTATACGCAGTTGACCTTTACTGGTGTCGTAAATTGATTTAGAGAATTTTTGACTGATACCGCTAAAGTCGCCGCGTTCTTGTTTCTTTTTATTCATCGAACGTTTCTTTGTCATTAGGCCGGACTATCAATATCAATGAATTGAACATCAAGCCCGAAATGACTTGCCAAATGCTCACCTAATGCTTTGGCGCCATAACGCTCAGTGGCATGATGACCCGCCGCAAAAAATGCTATACCCTGCTCGCGGGCACTGTGAATGGTTGGTTCAGAGACCTCTCCGGTAATAAAAGCATCCACACCTAACTGAGCCGCTCTGTCAATAAAACCTTGTCCACCGCCGGTGCACCAGGCGACTCTCTTAATATCGTTTAAACCATCGACCCGGCAAACTAAACGGCGTTGCAAACGTTGCTCTAACAGGCTGGAAAAATCTTCACAAGACATCGGTTCAGTTAAACGTCCAGTTACTAACGGGCAAGCAGGATCAGATGGCTCCACAGCACCTTCAAATTGCCAGCCCATCAGTTTAGCCAGCTGAGCGTTATTACCAAGCTCGGGGTGAACATCAAGCGGCAAATGATAAGCGAATAAATTAATGTCATGCTTTAACAATTGCTGTAAGCGCCTTTTCTTCATGCCGACAACTTCGGCAGGTTCGCCTTTCCAAAAATACCCATGATGAACTAATATCGCGTCCGCCTTTTCATCGGCAGCTCTGTCAACTAAGGCCTGGCAGGCAGTGACACCGCTAACAACTCTTTGTATTTCCGGTTTGCCTTCCACCTGAAGTCCATTAGGACAATAATCTTTAATGTCTTTGCTGTTCAGAAGTTGATTCAGATAACTCAGTAACTCGTTCGTACCTATCGACATATTGAAAACCAAAAATAACTGTCTAAATAGCTGCAGTTTACCCGAAATTAGACAATAATCCGAAAAAACGGTATAAACAAAGAGTGAAGTATTTTTATACAAATATTTAACCCAACCTTGAATAAAGGAACATTTGAATGAGCAATCTGGATAAAGAAAAGGTACTTGCGGAATATACCGAGGCTTATCAAAAGGCTCACGGTAAAAAACCTAAAATTGAAAGTAGCAACGGCTGGTACAGTGTTGATGGCGGCAAAAATGTCCGTCTGACGCAGCTAGCTGACGAAACAAAGGCTCTCGGTAAGGAAAAGAAAGCAGCGCCGAAAAAGTCTGAGACTAAAAGCGCGGAACCTAAAAAGCCGACGGCAGAAAAATCGAGGGCTAAGAAACCGGCAGCTAAGAAGTCCTCAGCTAAAAAGTCCAGCTCCGGCGGTTTAACGGCAAAAGAGTTATGGAAACAGAAATTAGAAAATAAAGGAAGTGACTGCCGACTGCCCAGAGGCAGCGTGTAATCAGTCAGTAATAACCAAAAAAGCGACCAACCGGTCGCTTTTTACTTATAAAACATCAGGATTTTTACCCGCAACACGATCAATGGGTATTCTAATTTTACGATACCGATGTACCAGAAAGTCACTACGTTTAAAAATAACCTGTTCAGAGCCAAAGTCGGCCTGAGAAATCAGAAAACGCTCACTATCCATTGATTTTGCTATTATTCCTAGCTTTCCCTGATGCGGACCTCGTTTAATAAAAACCGTCTGCCCTTGTATACGGGGATTGTTATAAGAAAATGTCGGATAATTAGTCGCCACTGCTGCTTCCCTAAACCTTTTAACGGTTTACCAATACCAGGATTATACTGATATTATCGGTCGCTGACAGAGATTCTTGATATTTATTTCTTACCGATATAAAGCGTTATCTCACCAACCGGTAAACCCCATTTAGACATATCAGTGCGATTGATCATATTGTTCTCATCAATAAGATACAGCCAGTCATCCAGCGTTAACACCAAAGGCTCGCCGTCCACTTCAACCTCTAACTGGTATTCCCAGTTAAGCACATTTCCGGCAGTGGTTCCCTTCGCTACACCCTCAACGTCGTCTGCACGGCCTTCATAGCTATTAGGCCCTGTTTTTTTGATGTGCCAGATTCGCTGTTGTTCGCGTCCATCGGCGTAAGTAAAGTGTTCATCTAAAACGCCTTCATTTCCATCCCAGGTTCCTGTCATCGTCACTTCAAACCGTTCAATCACTTCGCCGCTATAATCCTGAACCATACCGTAAGCAACGAGTTCACCATTGAAAAACTCTTCAAGTTTGAGTTCCGGTTTTTGTGACTTATAAGCATCGATTCCGGTTGAGCACGCTGACAGTAAACTGAATAAAGCGATAAACCCTAAAACCTTTAAAGCCTGCATTTTATTTCTCTCCAATTAACGCTTTTCGTTCAGATTCAAAACGACTTTTTTCTGACAACCAAATTGCCAAAAACTGCTCAGTGAAGTGTTTATCTTCAACCTCGCCCAATAACTTATCACCCTGATAAAAAGCAGCCGTCCCATCAGACTTTTCAACTAATAACAGACAGTCGCCCTCTTCAATATCCGGCCAGATAGAATCAAGCTTTGCCAGCCACTTTGCATGATTGTCGCTGTTAAGGCCTAATTTCTGCCATTCCTCTTCTGTGGTTTCAATTAAGTCTTTTGCTTTGATATCGCGCAGGTATTCAAGTAACAGCGCCTGGCGTTCTTCTTTTTTGTAAGTGCCGGACGGGCTATAAAGCGTCGCATCGTACACATCCCAGAAATAGACACTGAGCCTGGTTTCACCTACCCTTTTGAACTTTTCGGGTACTGAAGTTGTGCAGTCAGCAGCCAATAAATTCAGGCTAAAAAGTGCAAGAACAACAGTTAAAATATACCGCATAAATCTACACTCCCCGCTGCCTCTTAGTGGACATGGAAAAGACAAAATAGGCCATCATTAAACCCCAAACCACTACATAACTGGCTACGACTATCGGCATTGAGTCAATAGTCGCGGCATTCAGTTTTATACCTGCAACGTAACTGATCGGGCCGGATATAGCCCCAAGCAGTACCGCAAAAACAGGTTTAGGCGCTAGCCAGTCTAATGCCACTGGAGCCATCGATGAAAAGCCCAGCCAAAGCATGACCAACCACAAAGGAAAATATCCGCCGGTAAAGTCGATAAATCCCAGACTGATGACAATAGCCTCTAACAACAAGCCTACGGCAAACAAGCGTAATATTAAGGTCCAGCTGACTTTGGCCACGGCAATACTGTAAAAAAACTGCAAGACCAATAAAACACCACTAAGCACAATATAGTGTTCGCGGCCCCATACTGCACTCAACCACAATGCATTGAACAGAACAAAACTGACAATTTTATGCTGGATAGAAGTCATCAGTAAGCCTGCGATTTGCTAGCGGTAACCTGAACAACGGACACTCGTTGCTCCAGAAAGCCACCCTCACAATAGCTGAAATAATAGTTCCATAACCTAGAGAAACGTTCATCGTAGCCAAGCTCCTCAAGCTCTTGCTGCTTAGCGTTAAAACGCTGCTCCCACGCTCTTAACGTTTTGGCGTAACTGAGACCAAAATCATGAACATCCCGCACAATTAAGTCGGTGTAACGCGTAAACAACTGAGTCATTTGGCTTAAAGAAGGAAGAAAGCCACCCGGAAATATATGTTTTTGAATAAAATCAACCGAACGAGCGTAAGACTTGGCTCTCTGATCGGCTATGGTAATAGCCTGCAGTGACATTCTACCGTCTTCTTTCAGTAGCTTATTACAGGTCTTAAAAAAGGTCGGTAAGTATTCTTTTCCTACCGCCTCAATCATTTCCACAGAGACCAGCTTATCGTACTGCCCTTCTAAGTCACGATAATCACGTTTTAGCAGTTCGACTTTGTCTGACAGGCCGGCAGCTTCAACTTGTTTTTTAGCGTACTCGAACTGCTCATCAGAAATTGTCGTTGTTGTAACCCGGCAACCATAATGTTCTGCGGCATAAATTGCCAGGCCACCCCAGCCTGTGCCTATTTCTAATAGATGATCTTCGGTTGTTAAATCAAGCGAATCACACAGCCGCTGCATTTTATTAATCTGAGCTTGCTCCAGTGAATCTGCCGGAGCTTTAAATAGGCCACTTGAATACTGCATTGCATTATCGAGAAACCGGGTATAAAGCTCATTGCCAAGGTCATAGTGCGCCGAAATATTCTTTTTTGCCTGACCTTTATGGTTACGGTTACTCCAGTGCTGGTATTTATTAAATGGAAAAGTTAACCAGGCAAGGCGGGTTTCCAGCTTGTCTAAAGCCGGCAGGTTTCGCGCGAAAACACGAATAACCGAGGTTAAATCCGGGCTGTCCCAGTGCTTATCAATATAAAGCTCGGCTGCGCCGATACTACCGCCGGTTACCAAGCGACGATAAAAGCAGGGATCTTTTACATCAATTTCAGCGTCCAGCTCTTTATCGGAATGCCCGAAAGTTTCGATTAACGTACCTTTTTCTTTTATCGTCAATCGCCCATATTGCAGATGGGCTAATAGTTTAAACGCAATAGTACGAAAAAGCTTATCCAATACACCATACTGAATAGGCGCTACCATAGTTGTTTCACCACTGGACATACAAACTGCCTTCTGATTATTTTAGTTACCAGGGTTTCCGTAAAATGGAACCCGCTTGATAAATAGCTTTAACGCCTGCCAATAAATGCCTCCAATAATTTTTAGAGCCATAACAGGTACTGTTCTTAATACGCGGTAAACTTCACTACGGTTTAGCGGGTAGCGATTTAATTTCATACCCGCAACAAAGTCTTTTTGTTGCTGATGAGCACTCAAAGTCATATTTAAACGGTCGCCGGGAGGATCTATCTGCCAGTGATAGGTCATATCCATCGGATTAAAAGGTGAAACATGAAACTGTTTAGTCGTTTCAGGAGACTTCTCCGACAGGTCAACTAAGTAGTAATGCCGTTGCAGCCAGGGTGTATTGCTGACTTCAGCTAACATGTGAGTGTATTCGTCGCCGTTCTGACGAAGGAAATACAAGTTAATGGGACTGAAAAAAATACCAAAGGTGCGTAAGTTACCAACAAACAGAACATCGCCAGTTAGGCTTTTACCGGCAAGCGACGACATTTTTCTTAACGCCGCCTGCTGTAAGCTACCCTGTTCATTTTTCAGGTAATCTTTACGACGAAACCATAATGGTGCGAACCCCTCGCAAGATAACCACCGGCTGATTGAACTGACCTGCTCAAGCTCAGATAAGTCGATGCACCATTGTTGGAGACGGTAATTAAAAGCATGGTGCTTGGGCCGATGTCTTACATGAAAAACATCGCCCCAGTAAATGGCACTTTTCATGAGTTTTCAATAGCCACTGTATTAAACCGATTAACCACATCAATAGCGCTTCTTACGCCGTCTTCATGAAAACCGTTATACCAGTATGCACCAACAAAGTGAGTATTGTTTTTTCCACAAATTAACTCTCGCTGCGCTCTGGCTTTTAAAGAATCCACTGAGTATTGTGGGTGGTCATAACGAAACGTTTGAATAATCTCTTCAGGGTCAATCGCGGTCGTATTATTCAGAGTCACACAGACCGTTTTATCGCACTGTAATCCCTGCAATATATTCATATTATAGGTGACTGAACTCGGCTGTGCATCCGTAGTATCGTCCTTGCGCAGTAGGTAATTCCAGCTTGCCCAGGCTCTGCGATTTTTCGGAAGCAAGTTCTCATCGGTATGCAAAACAACGTCATTCGGACAATATTTAATTTTTCCGAGTACCTGTTTTTCCTCTTCTGTTGCGTCACTGAGTAAAGCCAACGCCTGATCGCTGTGACAAGCCAATATGACTTCGTCAAAATACGCTTCTTCACCATTACTGAAAATTAACACGACTTGTTCACTTTGACGTTTAATTGCGACAATCTTACTGTTTAATTTAATATTTTCCTTAAAAGGTTCTGTAAGCATTGGTATGTAAGCACGGGAGCCGCCAATTAACGTATGCCACTGGGGTCTGTCGCTGACATTCAGCAAGCCATGGTTATCGAAGAACCGTAAAAAGAAGCCAAGCGGGAAGTCTTTTGCATCGGCCAGGCTTGCCGACCAAATGGCTGACACCATAGGCAGTAAATAATACCGGGAAACCGAGTCAGGAATACCATGTTGAATCAAAAATTCATTTAAAGTGACATTATCCAGTTCACTTAAATCTCCTTCCAATGCACTTTTTGCAGCAGTGTTAAACTTTAAGATACCCCGCAATAACCGGTAAAACGATACACTAAAAAGATTTTTACGTTGTGCAAACAAAGTATTCAGATTGTGACCATTGAACTCTAAACCAGATTTAGGATCGCGTACACTAAAACTCATTTCGGTATCACGCCAGACAACTTTTAAGTCGCTCAATAACCGCTTGAACCTCGGGTAGGTTTTATCGTTAAAGACAATAAACCCTGTATCAACCGCAAACATATTTCCATTAATTTTGATGTCGCTGGTATTAGTATGCCCGCCTATATAATCGTTTTTCTCGAAAACACTTACTTGGTGTTCACGACTCAAATAATAAGCACTGGTTAATCCCGCAATTCCACTTCCAATAACGGCGATTTTCATTTTGACTGCTTCCTTGCCATTTGTTCTGATAATTTAACTTGTATGCTTTCGGGCAAAATTGACATCAGTTTCAAAAGTGTACTGAACAACCAGGGGAACGCAATATCGCGTTTATTCTTTTTAATACCATTAATAATCGCTTGCGATGCAAACTCAACATCAACACGCATTGGCATTTCAAAATCGTTGGCATCTGTCATGGGCGTTTTCACAAAGCCAGGCGATACTGTCTGAACTTTGATGCCTTTAGGTTTTAAATCAACTTCCAGACTTCTTGCAATGTAATGCATTGCAGCTTTTGAGCCACCATAGGCCTCGGCTTTGGTGAAAGGTAAAAGTCGAGCCAGACTATCAACGATGACCAAATGCGCTGAATGATTAAACTGTGGCAACAAAGCTTCAATGCAGTTCATGGTGCCAAATACATTCACTTTAAAAACTCGCTCAAACATACCCGCGTCAAAGTCTTTCACATCAAGGTACTCGCACAAACCAGCGCATAATATCGCAATATCGACATTTCCAACTTTTGTTACTGCGTCTTTCGTTGAATTTTTGTCGGTAATGTCAAAAGCACTGCAGGTTATTTTGTCAGGATACTGACTTTTCACTTCTGACAGAGCGTCGTTGTTACGCCCGCAAACAGTAACTTGATGACCGTCAGACGCATAATCCAGCGCTAGCTGACGACCAATACCTGAAGATGCACCGGTAATTAGGACTTTCATTCGTCGGTCAACCTCTGTTTAATTTTATCAATTACATAACCAACCAAAGGAACATGTTCATAAAGCATCGCGCCGAGATCATAATAGTCGCGTTGCTCTCTGATTTTGCCATTTTCAAAGGTTAAATAAGAAACTCCCGGCAAAATAATTTCCATTCCACTGGCAAGTTTCGGGTGCGCATAGCGCATCTGCCAGGCAAGGAATGCCTGCTCTTTACCAACACATTCGTCATCAAATGCAAAATGACAGTAGTCAACATTTTCCATGGTATGCTTCAGGTACTTCCTAAAATCTTCCAGACCAACGACATGTTGTATTGGATCAGTAAATGAAATTTCGTCATGGTACAGCTCGTCCAAATCATCCAGATTTTCGGTTTTAAGCTCGTCGTAGAATTCTTTTAGTTTTTCGACTAATTCACTGTTATCCATGTTTCACCTGCTTAAACGTTGTTAAGAATCGTTCTCGAGCAAACTTATGCTCAACCACGGGTTCGCAATAGTTATTGCTGCGTTGTTGCTGAAGCCAACTATGAGGCGAGTGAATATGCTTTGTTGGAACATCATCAAGCTCGTTTACCCATTTACGAATGTAGTTTCCGTCAGGATCAAATTTCTCACTTTGTCTAACCGGGTTAAAAACACGAAAATAAGGAACGGCGTCTGTTCCTACCGAAGCGCTCCACTGCCAGCCACCATTATTTGCCGGAAAACTCCCGTCAATTAAATGCTGCATAAAAAAGGCTTCACCTTTTCGCCAGTCAACTAATAGATCTTTTACCAGAAAGTTAGCTGTAATCATCCGTAAACGGTTGTGCATCCAGCCGGTTGATGTCAATTGACGCATTCCGGCGTCAACAATAGGATAACCAGTACGACCTTCGCACCAACGCTGAAACCCTTCTTCATTGTCTAACCAACGAATATTGTCTGTTTCAGTCTGAAAGCTCTCACCTTTTGATAAGCGTGGCACAAAATACATAAGGTGCTGATAAAACTCTCGCCAGGCCAACTCTGTAAGCCAGGTATCCGCCCCGCAAGGCAGACCAAATGGAAATTCAGGTGAAAATTCGTGCAGCGCGCGTGCTGCTGTCTGGGGACCTATAACACCAAGAGCCAGGTAAGCAGACAGTTGTGATGTGCCACTTTCCGCCGGCACATCCCGAGCTTGCTGGTAGTCTTCAACACAGTGCCCGATAAACTGTCCCAGCTTGCCCAAAGCTTCCTGCTCGCCAGCTGGCCAGTGAGATGAGTCTTTTCTCGCCACGGGACAACCGGGAAGCTCGCTGGCGGATGTCGGTGAAAACGGACCTACCTGAACAGGTTCACTATCATTCATTTCATTGACTACCTGACGCCAACGTCGGTTAAACGGCGTAAACTTTTTATAATAGTCACCCTGCTGTGTTCTGACCTGTCCTGGCGCAACCAGCAAATTACCATGGTGCGTAACCAGTTCAATGTTATCTTGACTGAGTACTGCATCAACCGCAGCATCTCGGCGTTTTTCATCTAACGTATACTCCGCATTAATATGAACCTGTTCAATATTATTCCGCCGACAAAACTCTCGTAATGCCCCGGGCACCTGACTAAATTTTGGCACCAGCTGCACTTCCAGCTGAATCCCTTTTTCAGATAAGCTCTGCTGTAAAGCTTCCAAATTACGCCAAAGAAAATCGACCTTTATTGGGGCCCAGTTGTGTTCTGACCAAGTTTCATGGCAGACATAGAAAATTGCCACTGGGGGCTGCTCAGTATTACTGGCACTGAACAAAGCCGGGTTATCTAATGTTCGTAAGTCGCTACGAAACCAAATCGCTTGTCGCATTGTTTAAAGTCCATAACGTAGTTTTAAATCATCAGGGTAAGGTGTCAGATACCACTGACCGGCCAAGTAATCTTTGGGAAATTCACGCAGGTAATGCCGGATCAAAGTTAAAGGCGACATCAAGGGTAAGATGCCATCATGATACTGAAGAATAATTTGGCTCAGTTCTTCACGCCTTTCATGATCAAGGTCAGCTTTGAAATAACCCTGTATGTGTTGCAGCACATTAGTATGGTTCTTCCGCGAAGCGGGTTTAGATAAAGCATCCATAACGTCAGTGATATAGTGTTCTGCAAAAGCTTGGTCTATAACGTCTTTTTCACCGACACGTTTACCCAACTCACGGTAGCGCTGTTGGTTGTGTGCTAACAGAAGTAATTTACAGCGTTGGTGAAACTGCAAAAGTTGATGTTTCGTCGGTTTTTGCATCATTTCTTTCCACTGGCTGAAAACGTACACCCGCATAACAAAGTTTTCGCGCAAATGAGGGTCATTGAGTCGCCCATCCTCTTCCAGAGGTAAGGCCGGATTGCTCTGTTTCAGACGCGCAGTAAAAACTCCCATCCCCGCCTTTTGCGCATGTCCTGTTTCTGGATCGTATAGTTTAACCCGTTCCATACCGCAGCTTGGCGACTTAGCACAAAGAATATAACCACTCAGCTCATCAACTTTCACCTGAATTTTGTCGGCAAACGCCGCCAGTTCCGACGTTACATTTTGTCCCGTCTTAGGCACGACAGCTTCAACATCTTTGTGTTGCTCCAGCCTTATCGTTGGCCTTGGCACCGGCATGCCAATACCAACTTCAGGACAAAAGCGAACAAACTGAATATGCCGACTCAATTCATCGACACAAAAGGAAGATTTCTTGTGTCCGCCATCAAACCTGACTTCATCGCCCATTAAACAGGAGCTGATACCAACTTTAAGCTTCACCGTTTTTCCCTTATAAAAATTCTTTGATAGTAATGTACTGCATATCGTTAAAAATAGTTTGTCATTTGGCGCAATAAAAAGATCCAACACGACCCACGCTAACGTAATATTTTGAAACGTTACACATTACTGACCAAATGAGGTTGTATGCAGCAGTATCAGCAGTTACCGCTATTTCCGCTCACCGCACATATAATGCCGGGCGGTCGCATGAAGTTAAAAGTATTCGAACTTCGCTATACTCGGTTAGTAAAAGATTGCCTGAAAAACGACAGCGAGTTTGTTGTTGCTATGTTTAATAACGAGTACGCCGCTACCTCGGACGACTACCTTCTTACTTACGCCACCACTGTAAAAATCATTGACTTTGAACCCAGAGATGATGGTTTGTTAGGCATAACTGTGGAGGGTAAAAATAGGGTCAGAATTGACGAACACTGGTCCGAAAACGATAAATTAAGATTTGGTAAAATAGAATACTTAGAAAACTGGCCTGAGTTACCACTGGATGTCGCTTCCAATAAATTGAAAATTCGGCTACAGGAAGCTTATGAAACTTACCCTGAATTATCAGAACTGCTTCCGGATCTAGGTTACGAACAGCTCGACTGGATTTGTTCACGCTGGCTTGAAATTTTGCCACTGGATGTTTACACCAAACAAGAACTTATTCGTTGCGAAAACTGTCTTAAAGCGAAAGAATATCTGTTAGACTTAATCCGTTGATTGAACAAACATTCTGCCACTTGGGTGATCCAGTTTTTGCGACACCCCGTAATAGTTAGTACTTTGTGCGAAAGTATCAGGTTTAACTATGCAAATGGTGTCAGGAAGAACATCGAAACGGGGGTCTATGACTACCACCCAGACAGATGCGGCTGATAAAGCAGCAGCGCTGTTGACAGAGATAGCAGAAAACAGAAGTCGTGCCGCCTTTAGTGAAATTTTCAGGCTTTTTGCGCCCAAACTGCAATCTTACGCTACAAGACAATTCGGTAATGAACAAACGGCTATGGACTTGGTCCAGGAAACCATGACTAATGTCTGGCATAAAGCTCATTTGTTTAAGCCCGACCGAGGCTCGCCTTCTACCTGGATATTCACCATAGCGCGGAATATCCGTTTTGATTTGCTTCGTAAAAATAAAAAACGTAAAGACGACATTAGTGCCGATGAGCTTTGGCCTATTCTGTCAGAACAAAACGATAGCCTGGATGATGGTTATGCGTTAGACCATGATGTTCTGATGCAAGAGATTTCGCATTACTATGCGAAACTACCCGATGCACAGCGGGTTGTTATTGAAAAAATTTACATTGAAGGAAAATCCCAGCAAGAAGTATCAGATGCTTTGGGAGTCCCTTTAGGGACAATTAAATCTCGCACTCGTCTAGCATTAAAAAAACTGAAAGAGTTGATAGTCGATAATGATTAAATCACATCCGGGCGAAGGCCTTTTATATCAATATGTCTCCGGCGATCTCAGTGCGGCAATGACTCTAGTTGTCGGCACGCATATCGACATGTGCAAAACATGTCGTCAGACAGTATGTGACATCGAACAAAAACTGTGTGAGGAAAATCTGGACACGTTGGTCAGCATTGCCAGCTCAACCATGAGCAAATCTCAGTGTGACCAAATGCTGGAAGCCATTTTTGCCTCTTCTGCGTGCAACAAACAAGTTCATCAACCCAATGAATTATTGTCTCTGGAAGGTCGTCGCTTCACGTTACCACGTACACTGGCTCACAACAGTCACCGCATTGGTGAATGGTCAAAGCTAGTCGGAAAGCTCTGGCGAGCACCTTTAACGCTGGACAACGGCAACCAGACTAACCTCATTTATATGGCGCCTGGCGCAAAAGTTTCTGAGCATACGCACAAAGGACTGGAAGCGACACTGGTCATTGATGGTATTTTTAACGACGAACAGAGTGAGTATCGCGATGGAGACTTTATTTTGTTGGATCCAAGTAGAACTCACACTCCGGAAACGCAAAATGAAGACTGCTTAACTTTAGCAACCTTAGATGCGCCAATGCATTTTACTTCTGGCATCAGTCGGTTATTAAACCCCTTTAGCCACCTGTTCTTTCGCTAACGAAAAGCAGCTAACCTTACCGCCAATGAAAAAAGAGCCTGAAGTTAATCTTCAGGCTCTGCGTTTTCTACACGGCTTTTAAATTTTTGACCCGGTTTAAAAGTGGCCACTCGGCGTGCAGAGATTGGAATTTCTTCACCCGTTTTAGGATTACGTCCCGGACGCTGACTTTTGGTTCGCAGCTCAAAGTTACCAAAGCCTGATAACTTAACTTGCTCACCTTTTTCCAAAGCAACTCTGATTTCTTCAAAAAAATCTTCAACCAACACTTTGGCATCTTGTTTACTAATACCGTATTTGTCGAACAACACTTCTGCCAGTTCTGCTTTGGTCAGCGCCATAGTTTAATCCCTCAAAGTTGCATTAAACTCACTCTTTAATGTCTCAATAAATTTTGTCATAAGCTCAGTAACATCGGTTTCTTCCAGCGTTTTGTCACTGTCTTGTAAAGTTACCGACAACGCCAGACTTTGTTTACCTTCCGGTACGCCGTCACCCACGTAAACATCAAACAAGTTTAGGTCAACTAACTGTTTTACGCCAATATTTTCCATCGCAGCAATCAGCTCACCCGCCGCAAGCTGCTTATCAACAACGACCGCAAGGTCTCGACGAATGGATGGATATCGGGAAACAGGCTTAGCCAGAGGCAGAGGTCGCTGAGTTACTGCCGATAACGATAACTCAAAAACAAAAGTGCGTTGGTTAAGACCCAGCGCTTTATCGAATTTAGGATGCAAGGCGCCAATGTCGCCAACTTTTTCAGATCCACAGTAAATACCGGCAGACTGCCCCGGATGCAGAGCCGGATTTTGCGATGCAACAAAACGAAATGCTGAGGCATTACCGGTTTGAGCTAATAATGCTTCGACATCTCCTTTAACATCGTAAAAATCAATGCCTCGGTCGCCTTCAGACCAATGCTCTGAATGCGCTTTACCGGAGCGTATGCCGCTAATGACCGCTTCCTGTCGAACACCATTTTCTGCTGAATCATCAGGTATAAAGCGTAGTCCTGTTTCCACGAAGGCTAAAACAGCCTGCTGGCGTTTTTGATTATGAGCTACAGCACCAACTAATCCAGGCCATAAACTCACGCGCATAGAAGACATATCAACCGAAATTGGGTGAGGTAAGGTTAACGCGGCCGTTTCATCAAACATCAACGCCTGATGCTTTGGATCAACAAAACTATAGGTTATTGCTTCCTGATAGCCACGGCATACCATCGCGTCAACAAGCTTATGCGCACTGAGCTGGCTTTCTTTGCGCCCGGTCATAACTAATTGCGCGGCTGGGGGCGCAGCCTGAATTGAATTGTAGCCATAGATACGTGCCACTTCCTCAATCAAGTCTTCTTCAATGCTCAAATCAAACCGGTATGAAGGAACACCGACTTGCCATTGCTTGCCGTCAAATGAAACATCAAAGCCTAAACGCTCCAAAATTTCAGTGACACTGCCCTCGGCAATACTAACACCAAGCACTTTACCTAATCTGCTGGCTCTCAATATAATACCGTCACGCTTAGGCAAAAATTCTTCGGCGACGGCTTCAGTTACTGGTCCGGCTTCACCACCGCATATAGCCAACAATAACTCGGTCGCTCGCTCCATAGCAATACGCTGCAATTGAGGATCTACGCCTCGCTCATAGCGATGCGAAGCATCGGTATGTAAACCGTAACGCCGCGCCTTACCTAAAATAGCATCTGGTGCAAAAAACGCGCTTTCAAGGAAAATATTCTGACTTTTTTCCGTAACACCGCTGCTTTTACCACCGTAAACGCCAGCCATGGCTAACGCTTTTTTCTCGTCGGCAATCACCAAGGTATCTTCGTCCAATTCGACAATCTGTTCATCAAGCAAAGTGAGTTTTTCTTTGGGTTCAGCCACACGAACGTTAATATTGCCTTCGAGCGAATCCAGATCAAACGCATGCATCGGATGACCCAGTTCAAGTAACACGTAGTTTGTGACATCGACCACAGGGTCAATACTACGAATACCGCTGCGGCGAAGCTTCTCCGTCATCCATACTGGCGTTGGGCGAGTTAAGTCGACATTTTTAATAACCCGGCCTAAATAACGCGGGCATTGCTCAGCAGCAGACAAGGTAATATTTAACGTATCTTCAATACCAGCCGCTACTTCACCAATTACCGGGGCGGTAACATCCATACGGTTTAGTACACCAACTTCGCGGGCAATGCCACGTATACTCAGGCAATCACCGCGGTTCGGTGTTAAATCAATATCGATGCTATTATCGTCAAGCTGCAAGTATTTACGGTAATCTTCACCGACCGGCGCATCTGCCGGCAATTCGATAATACCTTCGTGCTCATCAATCAAACCCAACTCTTTAAATGAGCACAACATGCCATGAGAGGGATGGCCGCGAAGCTTAGCTTTTTTGATTTTAAAGTCACCCGGTAACACCGCACCGACTTTAGCAACGGCTACTTTGATACCCTGGCGACAGTTAGGTGCACCACAGACAATATCAACCGGTTCAGTGTCACCAATATTCACTTTGGTAACCTGGAGTTTATCGGCGTCTGGATGAGGACCACACTCAATCACTTCACCAACGACGACAGTATGGAATTCATCGGCAACCGGCTCGACAGAATCTACTTCAAGACCCGCCATGCTAAGCTGCTCGCTCAATTCATGACTGCTGATATCGGGGTTAACCCATTCCCTTAACCATTGTTCACTGAATTTCATTACTTACTGCCCGTTAGTTAAATTGTTTGAGAAAACGCAGGTCGTTCTCGAAGAACGCGCGTAAATCATTCACACCGTAGCGCAACATGGTAAGACGTTCTACACCCATGCCAAAAGCAAAGCCGGTGTATTTTTCCGAGTCAATACCCACCGCTTTCAACACGTTGGGATGCACCATGCCACAACCTAAAACCTCTAACCATTTACCGTCTTTACCCATGACATCAACTTCCGCCGAAGGTTCGGTAAACGGGAAGTATGAAGGTCTGAAACGCACTGTCAGCGACTCCTCAAAAAAGTGATTCAGGAAATCTTCCAGAATACCTTTTAGTTGGGTAAAGCTGACATCGGTATCAACCATCAACCCTTCTACCTGATGAAACATTGGTGTGTGGGTCTGGTCGTAATCATTCCGGTAAACACGCCCGGGAGAAATGATCCGAAGCGGCGGCTGTTCATTTTCCATGGTACGGATTTGCACACCCGAGGTTTGCGTACGCAGCATTGTTGAAGGGGTAAAATAAAAGGTGTCGTGATCAGCCCGTGCCGGATGGTTCGCCGGAATATTCAGTGCATCAAAATTATGAAACCCGTCTTCGACTTCCGGGCCTTCTTTGACGCTGAAGCCTAAATCACCAAAAAACTGTTCAATACGACGAATAGTCTGAGTAACCGGGTGCACGCCGCCAACGGCTGAATGACGGCCAGGCAGAGTAACGTCTATACGTTCGGCTTCCAGCTTCTGCGCCAATTCAGCGGCTTTCAACAGCTCTTTACGGGCATTGATGCTGGTTTGCACTTGCTGTTTAGCTTCATTAATTTTTTGTCCGGCTTCACGACGCTCAGATGGTTCTAACTGACCTAAGCCTTTCAGCAGCTCGGTCAGTTGCCCTTTTTTGCCCATGTACTCGACGCGGACTTCGTCTAACGCAGTCGGTGAATCAGCGGCCGCAATGGCCGATTCAGCCTGCTCAACAATTTGCTCTAGCTGCATCGTATCCCTCAACAACACAAGATAAATAATAAAGGCGCTATAATAGCGAATTTTCAATGAAAAAGGGAGCCAATTGGCTCCCTTCTAAATCTGTTTATTCTAACCGGTAACGGTTTTGAATAATTACAGTGCGCCTTTTGCTTTCTCAACCAAAGCGGCAAAGCCGTTTTGATCGTGAACAGCGATATCGGCTAAGATTTTACGATCGATTTCAATGGATGCTTTTTTCAGACCATTAATAAAGCGGCTGTAAGACAAACCGTTTTGACGAGCCGCAGCGTTGATGCGAACAATCCATAACTGACGGAATTGACGTTTCTTGTTGCGACGGTCACGGTAAGCATATTGACCCGCTTTAGTGACTGCCTGGACCGCTACGCGATAAACGCGACTACGGGCACCATAATAACCTTTCGCCTGCTTCAGGACTTTTTTGTGACGCGCTCTCGCGATTACACCACGTTTTACTCGTGCCATTTGCTATCTCCCTTTATGCGTACGGTAACATGCGAGCGACTAATCGAACGTCGGCCTCATGGACCATGTTCTTTGCGCGAAGCTGACGCTTACGCTTAGGGCTCTTCTTTGTCAGAATGTGACGCAAGTGAGATTGCTTGCACTTAAAACCACCAGAAGCAGTCTTTTTAAAGCGCTTAGAAGCGCCTTTGTTCGATTTCATTTTTGGCATGAAATTAAACTCCGCATTGTTGATAAAAGTGTGAAAGGGTGAGCCTGACAACCAGACTACTTGTAAACCACGATCACTTCTTGTTGGGTGCCAAGACCATGATCATCTGACGCCCTTCGGCACGCCTTGGGAACGACTCAACAATTGAGATTTCTTCTAAATCGTTTTTAACACGATTTAGCAATTCGATACCCAACTCTTGGTGTGCCATTTCCCGGCCACGGAAACGGATAGTGACTTTGGTTTTGTCACCTCCCTCGAGGAAACGACGCAGGTTGCGCAGTTTTACCTGGTAGTCGCCCTCATCAGTACCAGGCCGGAACTTAACTTCCTTGACCTGAATCTGTTTCTGCTTTTTCTTTTGCTCTTTTTGCTCTTTGCTCTTGTCAAAGAGGAATTTACCGTAATCCATTAAGCGGCAGACCGGTGGCTCCGCATTCGGGCTCATTTCCACCAAATCAACGCCAGCTTCCGCTGCTGCGCTAAGAGCTTCTGTAATACTGACGATACCAATCTGTTCAGCTTCTACACCAATTAAACGAACTTCATCTACACGAATTTCTTCGTTGATACGATTTTTATCTGCAGCTTTCTGAGTTCTTTTTCCGCCTTTAATGGTTTATTCCTCCAAACAATTAATCAATTTTGCGAGTACGGACTTCGTCCTTTACACGAGTAATGAAGTCTTCTAACGGGAATTTCCCCAAGTCTTCACCACCACGTGTACGTACCGCAACCTCACCAGCTTCGACTTCTTTGTCGCCAACAACCAGTAAATATGGAACACGTTTTAATGTGTGTTCACGGATTTTAAAGCCTATCTTCTCATTTCTCAAGTCGGCTGATGCACGAATTCCCTTTTCATTCAGGGTTTTCACAATATTTCGTACATAATCGCTTTGATTATCCGTGATATTCATTAAAACAACTTGCGTTGGCGACAACCACAACGGGAAGTTTCCGGCGTATTCTTCAATAAGAATCCCCATGAAACGTTCAAGTGACCCTAAAATAGCGCGGTGAATCATAACAGGCGTATGTCGCTCGTTATCTTCGCCCACGTATGTAGCCCCTAAACGGCCCGGCAACGCAAAATCAAGCTGTATTGTACCACATTGCCACGCTCTGCCCAGACAATCGAACAAAGTAAATTCTATTTTCGGACCGTAAAAAGCCCCTTCACCCGGTAAATATGAAAAATCGATATCATTATTTTTCAATGCCTGAGCCAATGCTGTCTCTGAACGGTCCCAGGTTGCATCATCACCTAAACGCTTTTCAGGACGAGTCGAAAGTTTTACATCAACCTTGTCAAAACCAAAGGTTTTGTAGGTTTCGTACACCATTTTGATGCAGCCCGCGACTTCTTCCTGCACTTGCTCTTCTGAACAGAAAATATGCGCATCGTCCTGAGTAAAGCCCCGAACCCGCATCAAACCGTGCAAAGCACCTGATGGTTCATTACGGTGACAACTGCCAAATTCAGCCATACGCAACGGCAAGTCACGGTAAGACTTTAAGCCCTGATTAAAGATTTGAACGTGTCCCGGGCAGTTCATGGGTTTAATTGCATACTCACGGTTTTCCGAAGATGTTGTGAACATCAACTCTGAAAACTTTTCCCAGTGCCCCGATTTTTCCCACAACACCCGGTCCATCATCAACGGACCTTTCACTTCCTGATATTCATACTCACGCATTTTCTCACGGATATAAGTCTCAAGCTCACGGAAAATTGTCCAACCATTGTGGTGCCAAAAAACCATGCCCGGCGCTTCTTCCTGCCAGTGGAAAAGATCCTGTGCTTTCGCTATTTTACGGTGATCGCGCTTTTCGGCTTCTTCTAAACGCTGCAAGTATGCCTTTAACTGCTTTTTGTCTGCCCAGGCTGTTCCATAGATACGTTGCAACATTTTATTGTCAGAATCACCACGCCAGTATGCACCTGCCATTTTCATAATTTTTAAGTGATGACAGAACTTCATGTTAGGCACGTGCGGTCCCCGGCACATATCTATGTATTCTTCGTGGTGATAAAGCGCAGGATGAGAGTCTGTTGGAATATTTTCGTCCAGAATTTCTATTTTGTAGGGTTCATGGCGTTCTACAAAAGTTTCACGGGCTTCTTTCCAGCTGACTTTGTTCTTAATAACGGCGTATTCCGTCTTCGCCAGCTCTTTCATCCGTTTTTCAATTGTTTCCAGGTCGTCTTGAGTAAAGGTGTGGTCAACATCAATGTCGTAATAAAAACCGTTGTCGATAACCGGTCCTATTGCCATTTTCGCCTCTGGCCATAACTGCTTTACCGCATGCCCCATTAAGTGGGCACAAGAGTGACGAATAATTTCAAGTCCGTCATCATCTTTGGGGGTAACAATTTCGACACGTGCATCGTGCTCAATCAGTTCACAGGCATCAACTAACTCACCGTCTATACGTCCGGCAACTGTTGCTTTAGCCAGACCAGCGCCGATATCAGCGGCAATGTCCACAATACTTACTGGGTAATCGAATTCACGTTGACTTCCGTCAGGGAGAGTAATTACAGGCATGAAACTTCCTTTCTACAGTGGTGACACCTACCAAGTGCCACATGCTCTATTTGGGCTTTATCTATAGTTTAGAAAAACCAACGAAATTTGTTGCGTTTGGTACAATCAAACGCGAACCGCTACTATAATCGACCGTTGACACTTCAGCAACCGCTGAGTATATCAACCTTGACGCTTCGTGCTTTTTCTTTATTACTCTTCCCATTTCTTTGCTGTAAAAACAATGGATTACACCGCAGTCAAAATCACAGCTCTACTATCATTGGGCGAAATCGAAATTTTCTTTCTATAGTTAGCAGTATGACTCAGAAAATAAGAGCACAACATGAACGAAGAGAATTTAAAAAGCTGGTCGGTGCGGTGCCCTCATTGTGGACATAATACTTTTCTGGACATTGATGTCTCGGAAGGTAACCAGGACTATCAAGAAGAATGTGCGGCCTGCGGTGACCTTATTCATGTTCAATTACAAATAGATGAGGCTAACCAGCAGGCGCGTATTAAAGTAGACGGTAACGATGAACAATTTTACTGACGCTTGGCCAATACTCGTTCTACGGTTTCAACAATGGTAATGGTTTGTTGATCAAACTCAATATTCAGATTGTCACCTACCTGAGTCAGCTCTAAATTCGTTAGGCGCTGGGTTTCCGGAATTAAATGCAAACTAAAGCTATTGCTTTGTACCTGACCAATTGTCAAACTCGCTCCATTAATCGCAATAAAGCCTTTGGCAAACAAATAGGCTAAATACTGTTCAGGAACGTCTATCCACATAGCAACATTATTCTCTGACTCATCAATTTTGGTCACCTTGCCCTGACAATGAATATGACCAGAAACCGCATGCCCACCAATTTCATCCCCCACTTTCAACGACCTTTCCAGATTGATCTTATCGCCCTCGCCTAATAAACCTAAGTTGGTTAGCCGCAGAGTCTCGTCAATAACGTCAAAGTGTACCTGGGTATCACTAACTTCAACCGCAGTTAAGCAGCAACCATTTATCGCAACGCTTGCACCAATGGCCAAATTCTGTAGAAACTGAGGTTCGGTTTTAATAACCAAGTGTCGAAAAGATCCTTGGTCAGAGACTGAAAATATCGTAGCTTGGGTTTGAACAATACCGGTAAACATGGATAAAACCTTGTTGCGAGGAATAAAACAATGAAACAAAGTGTACTTATTTTTCGGTCTTTTGGCTATGTGTTAGTGGCCTTAGGTTTATCGGCTTGCTCGGATAATCCCGGCTTAACAGAGTACGCCGATAAACTGCATAACCGTGTCCACAATACACTCAACCGGCCCGCTAACTCAATAACGGCTCCTAAACCTCAACTTCAATACCCGGCCAAACGCGCATTAACTCAAACTATTGAACGAACCCGTTTAGGGTTGCTGGACAGTCTTAAACTCAATCACTGCCGGTTAGGTCAGCTTATTGCCGAAAACAATAGCTCGTTGGGCAGGCTCAAGGATGGGTTTAGCCGCTACCATGCTGACCTGAATATGGTTCAAGCACTAAAGAGTTGCGTTAAACACCCTGAGTCAGTTGCTGTTAAAGACAAACTTAAAAAAGCATTGCTGCATAAGAAATCACAACTGAATAACAGCCTGGCCAATGCCTTTGCTCGCGACGACGCACTCAGAAAAGCTCTGTCTGTAGGCAATAATTCGTTATCTCAATTTCATATGACCGAATACAACTACGCCGTTAATGCTTTGGAGCGCTTTACTCGTATACTCGAGCGCTGGAACTATAAAAAGGAAGCAGACGACCCGGCGGAGTTAATAAAAATGCTCGGGCGTTTGGAGCGTAGCAATTATCTTCCCGATTTGTTCCGTACTATGTTGGATTACTCCTATAAACTCGAACGAATGGCTGAGCTGCTGCCTGAAATTCCGCAATCAGTTTACTGCAAAAATGGGCAGGTGCCCGATAAAGCTCTGGCACTGAAAAAGGCCTTTAATTCTATTTATATTCAAGAAATGCAAGGCGATATAGCAGAGATTATTGAACAACATCAGCGTTTGTTAATGACTCTGGCAAACCTGCAAGGTATAGCGCCTCAACCTGAGCTAAAAGCCTATATTGCTGAGCTGGGGACATTAAGTAAGAAACTGACCGATGCTTCTGTTCAATTTGTTCGCCCCTGGCAGAAGTTTTACAGTGCTTGCAACTTTAATCCAGGATTAAATTAAGCCAGAACTTGACTCTGAATCATTTATCGCCTAAAAAGTGAATATAGATTCATTCTTTAGCAGGAGTCAGTGTTGGCTTATCGTGAAACTGCCCGCATGCAACAGCGCAAACAGGCAACCCGCGACACAATTGTGGTGCAGGCATTAAAACTACTTGATGAACGCGGTTTTGCAGGAATACAGATGGTGGTGTTAGCGCAACGGGCAAACTTGGCTACCGGTACCTTGTATCGATATTTCGGCTCAAAAGAACAGTTATGCGAAACCTTGTTTAAACAGGCGACTCAAATTGAAATTCAGCAAGTTCAGGAGCAATTGCAACACGAACAAGCAAACGCATCGGAACGTATCGCTGCAGCATTAACCACCTTTGCAAAGCGCGCTTTGCGCGCACCGACTACCGCCTGGGCACTGATAGCAGAGCCCGTAGAGCCTATTGTTGTAGCAGCCCGACTCAAGTATCGCGAACGCTATGCACAACTGTTCGAACAAGCCATTGAACTAGGCATAGCCGATGGCTCTCTACCTCAACAAAACAGTGCACTGGCCAGCCGGGCTTTAGTTGGAGCCATTGCAGAAGCACTTATTGGTCCATTGGCTCAGCAAGCGCAACAGAATGAGCAACAATCCATCAGCGACAGTGTGCGTTTTTGCTTACAAGCCATTACCGCCCGTACATGGTGATCATCACCAAACAGGAGATTTATTATGACGAACAAGAACCGCTTTTACGCGACCACCCATAACGTCACCAATCAGCCACCAGAACTGGAAAACTATAATTTATACGCGGAAGATACAGCCTTGCAGGAAGCACTTAAACGCGAAGGAGCCCAATGGGCGGAGCAGGATGTTGCTCGATTTGGCGCGGAATGCGGCCTGGTTGAGCGCATCAAACTCGGTTTTGATGCCAATGCCAATAAACCTCAGTTACGTACCCACGATCGTTTCGGACATCGTATTGACGAAGTCGACTATCACCCTAGCTATCATCAATTAATGGATATTGCCAAAACTGAAGGCTTACACGGCAGTCCCTGGCTTAATCCTAAATCCGGCGCTCATGTTGCCCGTGCGGCAAAATACTATTTGCATACGCAAGTTGAAGCAGCACATGGCTGCCCTATTACCATGACTTTTGCAGCCATTCCGGCACTTAAGCATCAACCTGAGCTGTTTGAGAAATTTGGTAAAAAGATTATCGCGCCAAGTTATGATGCTCGAAACGTGCCCGACAGCCAAAAACACGGCCTTACCGTCGGTATGGCGATGACCGAGAAACAAGGAGGGTCGGATGTACGCAGCAACAGCACCAAAGCTTACCCTATCGGTCCGGAAGGTTCCGGGCAGGCCTATGAACTGGTCGGACATAAATGGTTTGTTTCAGCCCCTATGTGTGACTTGTTTTTAATTTTAGCGCAAACAACCAACGGTTTATCCTGTTTTGTGGTCCCCCGGTGGCATCCAGATGGTAGTAAAAACCCACTACAAATTCAGCAGCTGAAAAATAAAATGGGTAACGTAGCTAATGCCTCCAGCGAATGCGAACTGCGGGGCGCGCTGGGCTGGATGATCGGTGATGAAGGTCGCGGTGTACGCACTATTATTGAAATGGTCGCTATGACCCGCTACGACTGCATGATTGGTTCATCGTCCGGTATGCGTCAGGCAACAGTGCAAGCTTTGCACCATTGCCACCATCGCGAAGCCTTTGGTGCCCGCTTAAGCGAACAACCTTTAATGCAAAATCTGCTGGCTGATTTAGCGCTGGAAAGCGAAGCCGCAATGACCTTAACCCTGCGCATGTCGCGTTGTTTTGATAATCAGGATAACGAACAGGAAAAACTATTTGCCCGCATTGCTACGCCTATTGGTAAATACTGGATTTGCAAACGGACACCCAACCACGCCTATGAAGCTATGGAAGTCATTGGCGGCATGGGATTAATGGAAAACACCGTTATGCCAAGATTACTTCGTGAGTCGCCGGTTAATGCGATTTGGGAAGGCAGCGGTAATGTGCAGTGTCTGGATATTTTACGGGCCGTTCAAAAAGAACCTAAGGTGCTGGAAGCCTATTTCAATGAACTGGCAAAAGCACAAGGCCGTTCTAAACTTTACGATGCCTTTGTTCAGCGTCTGCAAAAAGACTTTAAACAAACCAACCCGGATGATTACCAATACCACGCAAGGGAATTTGCCGACCGCATGGCACTGGCATTACAGGCCGGATTATTGTTGCAGAACGGTCCTGATTTTATCGCCGACGCCTTTTGTCAAAGTCGTTTAAGCGACAGCCCTTTCAGTCGCTATGCCAATTACGGAACATTGCCTAGCGGCATTGATGTTGCCAGCATTATCCGCCGTGCTTCACCCACGTTACAAGAATAAGGAAAAGGAAAAGTCGTTATGATTATCCCTGCGTATGTCAGCCGCAATGCCCGTAAATACTCGAATCATGAAGCGGTTATTGATGGCGAGCGACGAATGACCTGGTCGCAACTTAACGCTGATGTCGATAGCCTGGCCGAAATTCTGGCTAATGATTATCAGGTTGCTGTCGGCGACAGAGTTTGTCTGGTATTACCCAATAACTATACTTTTATTGTTGCTCATTTTGCGGTTCAGCGTTTAGGAGCCATTATTTCGCCCATTAATGTCAAACTGACAGCCAATGAGCTTGATTATATTTTTAACAATGCTGAGCCCAGCCTGGTTATTAGCTGCAGTTTAACTAAAACCGAAGCGGAAAAAGCCACGGCGGATTCTGCCACTTGTCCTTTATTATTGATTGACAATTTAGCTGAGTTTCAGCAAGAGCATGCTAGTGGGCGATCATTTCAGGCGCTCGATGAAAAACGAGCGGATCAACCGGCTACGCTGCTCTATACCTCGGGGACTACCGGTCGCCCTAAAGGCGTATTGTTTGACCATCAGGCGTTGTTGTTTGTAGGGTTAATGTTCGCGACCGAAATGCATTATCAGCCCGAAAGTCGCTTATTGTCGTTGATGCCGTATACACACTCAGCACCGCTGAACTTAAGTTTGGTTGGGGGCACATTAATGGGTTCAACCCATGTTATTGCCCCTACTTTCACACCCGACTTACTGCTGGGGTTAGCAGAAAGAGAACGAACAACCCACTTTTTCGGTGCGCCGGTAGCCTATTTATTGACGGCGCAACATCCGCATATTGAAAACACAGATTTATCTAGCATGAGCCACTGGATTTACGGCGGCGGGCCGCTGTCAGCTGAACATGCTAAGCGTGTACAAAAAGCCTTTAACAGTGACCAGTTTTACTGTGTTTACGGCTTAACCGAAGCCGGACCCACCGGCAGCTTTTTACGGCCTGAAGATCACGCTAAAAAAGCCGGTTCCATTGGGTGTCGGGCAGCAGCCTTCACCGAAATGAGAGTCGTAAATGAAAGTGGCGATATCGCCGCCATTGATGAACCCGGTGAAATCCACATTGGTGGCGACGGACTCATGCGTGAATATTGGCACAATCCCGCCGCTACGGAAGAAACCTTCTCAAGTGATGGCTGGATAAAAACCGGTGATATCGGTGTGCGCGACGCCGATGGCTTCTACTGGATAAAAGATCGCAAGAAAGATCTCATTATCAGCGGCGGTGTTAACGTTTACCCCCGTGAAATCGAGGATGCGTTATCAGCGCACCCGGCAGTTGCCGAAGTCGCGGTTATTGGCGTACCGCACCCAGAATGGGGCGAAACGGTTAAGGCCTGTGTGGTGCTTAATAAAGACGTCAGCGAAGATACATTACGTCAGCACGCGGCCGTATACTTGGCTGACTACAAACGACCGCGAGTCTATCAGTTTTATGAGGAACTGCCGCACAATGCCAATGCTAAAGTATTAAAGCATGAATTACGCGACAGCTAACAGCTCTCTTTTGCCTCTTACAAATGCCATTGCTTTGTAAGACTTGGATGCGGCGAGCCTTGCTCTTTTTGGTGGATTTCGTTGATAACATAACGCAGACCGAAAAAGGCCCAAAGCCAGAAAGCCCCGTGAAGAACGCCCGCGATGATTGCGATCATGGATGATCGCATCAGGGAATCAACCTGCAAGACATTATACGTTAACTGTGCGATAACTGCGGCTATTGTCAGCAGAAAAAATAGCCCGGCCAAAGCCCGTATAACCCGTAAAAAATTCAACATGATATTACTCCTTATCATAGCCTGCTTTGTTTTTAATAAAGCTTAAAAATTAGATGTGGGCAAACACCGGATTTTTAAAGGTTGAATAGAATTTCGACAAACAAATGCGTTTCGTAAAAAACTACTTGCACCCATGGCGGCAAATCACTAGTATAACGCCTGTTCCACAGCAGTGGATACCTTTCTAAAATGTGCGTCCGTAGCTCAGTTGGTTAGAGCGCTGCCTTGACATGGCAGAGGTCGGTAGTTCGAGTCTACTCGGACGCACCATTTATTATTTCTATTCCTGAACTATCTTCCTAAATTACGCTTTTGACTCTCTACAATAAACCCTTAAGAAAAGAATAATATAGCCAAACTCCGCCATATACAGAATGTATTGCTTCCTTCAAAATCACTATTTTCTGTTGCAGGTAAAATGAGTGAATATAAAGCGGGTAATTGGCTATGTGAAAATCTGAATGAAATGCAGCGTTGTTTTTACGGGGGTAATTGCCGCCCGTCTGAAACGACAGGCGGCGGACTTAACTGGGTTGCTTAGAAGTGCCAAGCAGCGCCAATGAAGTAGCCATCGCGCCAGTCGCTGTCAAAACCATCAACGTAAGTTGCACTTAGGCTGAATTCATTATTGATGTACCAACGAGCAGCCAATTCATATTCTTGCTCAGAATCTACGAAGATATCATTATCGATGTGACGCACCAGACCTGAGAACTCAACGGCTGGGTTTAAACGATAAACACCACCAACCTGTACTGCATAACCAGTATCATCGTCGCTGGCTAGCTGAGCATCATAATCCATATAAGAAAGGTTAACATCAGCAAAGCCCGTGAATTTTTCACTGAACTCGTGCTTGTAACCAATACCCGCCAATATTTCATCAACATCCAAAGAGCTTTCGCTGGTGTGAGCGTAGTCTCCGGTGAAATAGATAGATTCATTCAGCATTACACGACCACTAAGGCCAAAACCATCGATATCACTATAATCGATGTAACGAGCTTCTAAACGATCAAAGTTAGAACCTTGGTCTGCGGCTAAAGTTGCACCACTGAATAATGCGGCGCCGATAAGTGTAGCTAATACTGCTTTTTTCATTCTTTAATACTCCGTTATGTCGTGTGTTTCACACATACTACTTCCAAGCTGCCAGGCAGCCTTGCTTCAATGACTGAAACAGTTTTGTAATAATAACAGGGTAGAAATACATAATTTGTTGTTATTTCATTGATTTTTTGATTATAAATTATTGAGTTAAACAATTTGGAGAACATGCTGACTGCAATGCCTGCATGTTTTTGATGGGCAACTTACCTGAGTAAAGGCTGGCATAACTGAATAGATTATCGCAGTACCTTTACCCTAAGCCTGCTACAATACGCAAAGAAACTTAAACAGAAAGTAGCCTTTTAATGCCTGAAGATACGTCGGAAAACACACCTGAAAATACACCAGAGCTTATTCACTTTAATCAGCTTAACTTAGCGCCAGTCTTAATCGCCAGATTAGATGAAATGGACTATCAGCAAATGACGACCGTGCAGTCTCTAAGCTTGCCCGTTATTTTAAATAATGCCGATGCGGTTGTCCGTGCCAATACCGGCTCTGGAAAAACAACGGCTTTTACGCTGGCTGTGCTTTCAAAGCTGAATGCCAAGCGCTTTTCACCACAGGCATTAGTGTTGTGCCCTACTCGTGAATTAGCCCATCAGGTTGCTGACGAAATTCGTAAGCTGGCTAAATCCATGGCAAACATCAAAGTATTAACATTATGCGGCGGTGAACCGACCCGTATCCAGACAAACTCCCTTGAGCATGGTGCCCATGTTCTGGTTGGCACACCCGGTCGTATACTTGATCATCTGGAGCAACGGAACCTCGAGTTATCCGCTCTTAGCACTTTTGTGCTGGATGAGGCGGACCGTATGTTAGAGATGGGTTTTCAGGAGAGTCTGAGCGCGATTGTTAAACACATTCCCAAAGCCCGACAAACATTGCTATTCAGCGCAACGTACCCAAAAAATATTGCGGCTCTGGCAGAACAAGTAACCACAGAAGCCACTAACATTAATGCGTTTCAGGAAGAAGCAAAGCCGCGCATTGAACAGCACTTTTATGCCACAAATAATGAAGATAACGCACAGCTGGTTATGAGTTTATTAAATGAACACCAACCGGAAAATTGTCTGATTTTTTGCAACACAAAGAACGAAGTCAAAGACATGCTCGATACACTAAAAACGAACCAGTTTAGCGTATTAGCGTTGCATGGCGAACTGGAGCAAAAAGACCGTGATCAGGCCATTGTACAATTCAGTAACGGCAGTGTTCGGGTACTGGTGGCCACCGATGTAGCCTCCCGTGGATTAGATATTGCTGAACTAGACTTAGTGATTAATGTCCATATGGCGCACGATTTAGATACTCATACCCACCGTATAGGGCGTACCGGGCGAGCTGGTAAAGACGGTATAGCAATCACTTTAATTGGCGCACAAGACGACTACAAAATGCGCTTACTCGAAGACACCTTAGCTGAACCCATTCAGATAAAATCGGCGCCAGCCTTAGTCAATAACAAACCATTAAAAGCAACTATGACAACACTGCATTTAAGTGGTGGTAAAAAAGATAAACTAAGACCTGGTGACATTGTCGGCGCATTAACCAGAGACAATGTTCTGAGCGCTGAAGATATTGGAAAAATAAAATTAGAAAGTACGTTTGGCTTTGTTGCCGTAAATTCTCGTTTGGCCAAGCACGCTTTAGGGCTTATTAGCAATAACAGAATAAAAGGTAAGCGATTCCGCGCCAAAATGCTTTAGATAATAGAAAGAAACCTAAAAAACGGTGACGCTATAGCGCCACCGTTTTCAATTTTAGCTTTCCTAATCATTTTTTATTCTAGATCAAAGCGATCTAACTGCATGATTTTAGTCCATGCCTGAACAAAATCACTGACGAACTTCTGGTCTGCATCGCTCATTGCATAAACTTCCGCAACAGCGCGTAGCTCAGAGTTAGAACCAAAAATCAGGTCAACTGGCGTTGCCGTGTATTTTTGCTCACCGGTTTTACGATCGAAACCTTTATAAATCGCTTCGTTGTCAGATGATTGTTTCCATTCGTTGTCCATGCTTAACAGGTTAACGAAAAAGTCATTATTCAACGTACCCGGCTTATCAGTAAATACACCATGCTTACTACCGTTATAGTTAGCGTCTAATGACCGTAATCCGCCTATTAACACCGTCATTTCAGGTACGGTTAAGGTTAACTGATCAGCCTTATCCACCATATGCTGAGCCGGTGACACCCGATTACCTTCTGCATAGTAGTTCCGGAACGCATCTGCTTTAGGCTCAAGGAAAGAGAACGAATTCACATCCGTCATTTCCTGAGATGCATCGGTACGGCCGGGTTCAAATGGCACGGTAATGTCATAGCCAGCGTCTTTCGCTGCTTTTTCGATTGCCGCCGCACCACCAAGCACAATAACGTCAGCTAAAGATACTTGCTTGTCACCAGGTAGCTCATCATTAAAGTCTTCCTGAACACCTTTCAGTGTATTCAATGCTTTTTTCAGCTCAACCGGGTTATTCGCTTCCCAGTTAACCTGCGGTTCTAATGCGATACGCGCACCGTTAGCACCACCACGCCTATCAGTTCCGCGGAAACTTGATGCCGACGCCCAGGCTGTACGCACTAACTGAGGCACTGAAAGACCCGATTCCAGAATAACGGTTTTAAGCTGTTCAATTTCGCTGTTGTTAATCAATTCAAAGTCAACGTCAGGAATTGGATCCTGCCATAGAAGATCTTCCTCGGGAGCCATATCGCCTAGATAACGCTGTTTAGAACCCATATCCCGGTGAGTCAGTTTGAACCAGGCTTTAGCGAACGCCAGTTCAAATTCTTCCGGATCTTCGTGAAAGCGCTTAGCAATTTTGCGGTATTCAGGGTCTTCTTTTAGAGACAAGTCCGTCGTGAACATAATAGGTGCGTGGCGCTTACCTTCTACGTGCGCATCAGGAACCAACTCCGACGCCTGGCCGTCAACAGGGATCCATTGAACAGCGCCGGCAGGACTCTTAGTCTGCTCCCACTCAAAACCAAACAGGTTGTCCAGGTACTGAGTGGTCCATGCGGTTGGATTCACTGACCATGCACCTTCTAAACCACTGGTGATGGTATCTTCAGCGTTACCTTTACCACATTTGTTCTTCCAGCCAAGGCCCTGCTCTTCAACGCCCGCAGCGGCAGGTTCTGCGCCTAAACACTCTTCTGGTTTGTGTGCGCCGTGTGCTTTACCAAATGTGTGGCCGCCGGCAATCAGAGCAACGGTTTCTTCGTCATTCATAGCCATGCGAGCAAAAGTATCACGAATGTCTTTCGCGGCCAGTAACGGGTCAGGCTTGCCGTTTGGTCCTTCAGGATTGACATAAATAAGACCCATTTGAACAGCCGCCAGCGGGTTTTCAAGTTCACGCTCACCTGAATAACGTTCATCTCCTTTTAACCATTCTTTTTCCGGCCCCCAGTAAACAATGTCTGGTTCCCAGGCATCTTCCCGTCCGCCGGCAAAACCAAAGGTTTCAAAACCCATAGACTCAAGCGCAACGTTACCGGTTAGCACCATCAAGTCAGCCCATGAAATATCTCTTCCATACTTCTGTTTAACCGGCCATAAAAGACGACGTGCTTTATCCAGACTGACATTATCCGGCCAGCTATTTAGTGGTTCAAAACGTTGTTGAGCGCCGGCAGCTCCGCCACGCCCGTCTTGAACCCGGTAGGTTCCCGCACCATGCCAGGCCATACGAATAAAGAATGGACCATAATGACCGTAGTCGGCTGGCCACCAGTCCTGATCCGATGTCATTAATTCTTCAATGTCTTTTTTCACTTGCTCCAGATCAAGCTGGCTAAAAGCTTCAGCATAATCAAAATCATCGCCATAAGGGTCTGATTCAGGGCTATGCTGACGTAAAGGCTCTAGATTCAACTTGTTTGGCCACCAAAATTCGTTTGATTTAGGCTCTGGAGCATTCACCTCGTAAGACGAATTTTCCTGAGCGTTAGCAACACCTAATCCCGCTGAAACTGATATTGCAATTGCTACAGCAGAAAGTAAAGGTACTGTGTTCTTAAACATAATTAATTACCCTTTTTGTTAGACCACAATAAATTCGCTATTAATATAAACTAAATGCTTTGCTTTAGGGGGGTCAGATAAATTTGAAAAACAGATTGGAATAATCGAATTGTCAGTTGGTGTTTTCAAACAATTGACAGTTAAGGAGTTTGCCGCTCACTCAGTAAGTTATGAGGCCATTGTCGCCTTTTTGGATATCGGTGACGAAAATATTATCCGGCACGATATTTCTCCTTTCTTTCATTAGTTTTTTATTACAATCTCTTATTTTTACTGAAAAAAACCAATCTAATTTTGAGAAATCTGCGTAGCTCTCTATACTTTAGTAGTGGATTTAGAATAAACGTTTAATTTCGAGGCGTAAAAGTACGCACTTTTATACAGGGGATAGCCAATGAACAAAAAAGAAGAAGAGGTGCTCCGCGGAGAAAAAGATCTCGAGCGCGAGCGCCAAGCTAATGACCCGATGATTCCTGACGGTGAAGTCAATCCAATAAACACGGATTATCAAGTGGGACAAGACAACGTGGTTATGAAAGTCGGCCCTTTTGGTCTGGATTTCCATAACCGGGTGTTTGCTATTTCTGCATTAGTAATTATAGCCTTTGTTGTCATAACTTTAATGTTCCAGGCTCAAGCGGAACCCGTATTCACAACAACAAAAAACTGGTTAACCTCGAATCTTGATTGGTTCTTCATTGGTGCCGCTAATATTTTTGTCATTTTGTGTTTGTTTTTGATTTTTTCTCCACTCGGCAAGGTTCGTATAGGTGGTACTGAAGCCAGTCCTGATTTCTCCTATTTAGGCTGGTTTTCGATGTTATTCGCGGCTGGTATGGGTATCGGGCTCATGTTTTATGGTGTTTCTGAGCCAATAACGCACTTCAGTACCGCTCTGGGTGGAACAGAGACAAACGCTGAAGGTATCCGTACTGACTGGGCGCCTCTTGGTGGCGCAGGTGGTGATCAAGCAGCTGCAATGAAGTTGGGTATGGCTGCCACAATTTTCCACTGGGCATTACACCCATGGGCTATTTATGCAGTTCTGGCTCTGGGTCTGGCGTTATTTTCCTTTAACAAAGGACTACCGTTAACAATACGCTCAATTTTCTACCCAATTCTGGGAGAGCGAGTATGGGGCTGGCCAGGACATATTATCGATATCATAGCGATATTAGCCACTCTGTTTGGTCTTGCAACCTCATTGGGACTGGGCGCGTCTCAGGCAGCCGCCGGTCTTAACTTTTTATTCGGCTGGTCTGAAGGTGCCACGACACAAGTCTTATTAGTCGTAGGAATAACAGCAATTGCAACCATTTCTGTCTTAGTCGGACTTGAGGCCGGCGTGCAGCGGCTTTCTCAAGTTAATATGTCACTTGCGGCTATTCTTATGCTGTTCGTGATCATTGTTGGTCCTACCGTGGCCATTTTTACTGGCTTTGTAGACAACCTTTATAATTACGTTGTTAACCTTCCGGCATTCTCAAACCCGGTTGGACGTGAAGATCTCAACTACTCACAAGGCTGGACATCCTTCTACTGGGCGTGGTGGATTGCCTGGTCACCTTTCGTCGGTATGTTTATTGCCCGGGTTTCACGAGGCCGTACAGTACGCGAATTCTTAATCTCAGTACTGCTAATTCCTTCGTTGGCTTGTATATTCTGGATGACTGTATTCGGTACTGCCGCTATTGATCAGTTCGTGTCAGGTGCAGAAGAAGTCGCCAATGTTGACTTGTCATTGCAGCTATTTGTGATGCTGGAAGGTCTTCCCTGGACCGGAATCACCTCCTTTGTGGGTATTATTCTGGTAATAGTGTTCTTCATCACGTCATCAGATTCCGGCTCACTGGTTATTGATACCATCAGCGCCGGTGGTAAGGTTGAAGCACCTATACCTCAGCGTGTTTTTTGGTGTACTTTTGAGGGCTTAGTCGCTATTGCACTTATACTGGGAGGGGGCCTGGTTGCCTTACAGGCAATGTCTGTATCTGCCGGTTTGCCTTTTACTCTCGTATTACTGGCCGCCGGTTTCGCCCTCGTTCAGGGATTGCGTTCTGAACCCAGAGTTGGTAAAACCACAAAATAACCGACCACAAGCGGCACCTCCGGGTGTCGCTCATTTTTTCAAAAGGTGCTTATATGGAAGCTGAGCACGTCGAAATACTTAACTTCTTACGCAAATATTCGCCGTTTAATAAACTGCCGGAAGAAGATCTCCAGTTAGCCGCACAGAAAACCTCTGTTGCATACTTTAAAGCAAATACTCAAATGCTGGAATTTAATCAACATATTGATTCATTGTACGTGGTCAGAAGTGGCTCCGTAGAAACCTACCATAGAGATGGCTCATTATTTAACCGGTTAGATGAAGGTGGTTTTTTTGGTGAAGCCGGTTTACTCCGTAAAGGGCATGTCCGCTTTCCGGTTAAAACCATTGAAGACACGTTAATTTATTACATTCCGGGCGACTTATTCAATCGCTTTTATGACGAATGCGATTCCTTCGCTGATGCCGTGGAAGTTGAAGAAAAACGTCGCGTCAGTCACGCCGTTAAGGAGCACGAAAGTCGTAACCGAACATTGACAGCCCGGGTTGAAACGCTTATCACACGTGAGCCTGTGGCCATAGATAAAACTGCATCGATACGTGAAGCCGCCGCATTAATGACGGATGAAAAAGTCTCTTCACTGCTTATTTATGATGGTGAAAAACGTCATAAACCGGTTGGCATAATTACAGACAAAGATCTGCGTAAGCGGGCGCTTGCCGTAGACAGAAACGCCGCCGATCCAGTTTCTGATATTATGTCTGAAAACTTGATTTTCATTCAGCATAACAACCGGGTGTTTGAAGCCTTTCTCACCATGCTACGCACCAACTTGCATCACTTACCGGTGTTACGCCAGTCAAAAGTCACTGGCGTTATTGCTCTGTCTGACGTGGCAAAACATGAATCCCAAAGTAGCTTATACGTTGTCTCCGGTATCTTTAAACAAACTACTATTGAGGAACTCTCGCAACTGGTACCTGACGTGCAAAAAAGCTTTGTTCGTATGGTTGAAGAAGATGCAAACTCCCGCATTATAGGCTCTGCTATGGCGACTATCGGGCGTAGCTTTAAACAACGCCTGCTAGAGCTCGCCGAGGAAAAGTACGGACCTCCACCGGTGCCGTACTGCTTTTTGGCTCTTGGTTCTATGGCCCGGGATGAACAAACCATAGTAACGGATCAAGACAATGCCATGGTGCTTGACGACAGCTTTAAACCCGAACTGCACGACGAATACTTCTTGAATATCGCACAGTTTGTTTCTGATGGTTTAAATGCCTGCGGTTACACCTACTGTACCGGCGGTATTATGGCAACGAATCCGAATTGGCGTCAGCCGCTGTCTAAATGGAAGCAGTACTTCAACGACTGGATAGATAATCCGTCACCTGAAAAATTGCTGCATTCGTCAATATTTTTTGACCTTGACGGTGTTGGCGGTGAAACTCGGTTTGCCAAAGAGTTAAATCAACTCATTCGCAAAAAAGCCCCTCAGCGAAAGCGGTTTCTGGGATCTATGGCTCGTAATGCTCTGAACCGTACGCCTCCACTGGGTTTTTTCCGAGACTTTGTGATGGAAAAAGACGGCAAGCACAGAGACAGCATTAACACTAAACGGCGCGGAACCGGTCCTGTCGCCGACTTAATTCGCGTCCACGCATTAGCTATTGGCGCACAGCGACAAAATTCGTTTGCGCGTTTAGAAGAAATTGTCGACGCCAACCTTTTACCCAAAGGTCGTGGGCCTGACTTACGCGATGCACTTGAACTCATTTCTATGGTGCGTATTCGTCACCAGGCACTGGCATTGGAAGCCGGGGAAGCGCTGGATAATAATGTAGCCCCGGAGGACTTATCGGACTTTGAGCGCAAAAACTTAAAAGACGCCTTTCAAATTCTCAGCAATGCGCAGAAGTACCTGCGTTATAAATACTCGGGAGCGTAAAAATGCTGTATTTGCCCCCCGACGCTGAAAACAAACAACAGAAAACGACCATAAACTGGCCGAAGCGCTTTGAGGAACTCTCGGAAGCAGCGAAATACCCGGCTCTGAAACAATACTATGAGGCCGGTATAGCCAGTACAGACACGCCTATCAATGACGTTCCTATGGTCGCCGTTGACTTTGAAACCACCGGTATGGACCCGGACCGACACAGCATTATTAGTATTGCCATTGTACCCATGACACTTGCAAGAGTCGATATGAGCCAGGCACAGCAGTGGATTGTAAAACCACGCCGGGTACTGACCGATGAATCAATCACTATTCATGGTATAACGCACAGTGCCATTGAACGGGCGCCGGACTTATCCGAAATTATGGACTCGTTATTAGAGGCTGTTGCCGGGAAAGTCTGGGTTGTGCATTATAATGGTATTGAGCGGCCCTTTCTGCAAGGTGCTTTTGAAGAGCGTTTAAAAGAAAGTATTCATTTCCCGGTTATTGATACCATGGAAATTGAAGCACGCTTTCATCGTAAAAATCGCAGTTTATGGGACAGAATAACCCGTAAAAAACGGGTATCTATTCGTCTGTCAGACAGTCGTGAGCGCTACAACCTCCCATTTTATGCACCGCATGATGCCATGACCGACGCCCTCGCCTGCGGCGAACTGCTGCAGGCACAAGTAGCCCATCACTTTTCTGCCGATACACCCATTGGTGAGGTTTGGTTACCGTAAGGTATTTTAATCTGAAATTTCGGCTACAACGGTATGTATTATAAGTTTACGTAAAAGTACTGGCATGTACTTTTAATTCATGTCAGGTTTTATTTTCGCCATAATTAAACATTAACTCATGGTCAAAAAATGAAAAAAATTATTTTAGTTACGTCAATTACCGTCGCAAGTGCATTTTCCACCGTCTCTGCAGAACAAGTTGTTAAACCAGCTCCACGGGTTGCCACTCAGACACAGGCCGAATTTTTTCAAGCCATTAACCAACACTGCGGGAACTCATACGCGGGCGAGGTCACAGTTGATACGCCCTCAAGCGAAGGCTTCGAGGGACCTTTAATTATGCACGTTCGCAAGTGCGGTGATCATAAAATTGAAATTCCCTTTCATGTCGGTGATAACCATTCGCGCACCTGGATTTTAACGCAAACAGGCTCAGGCATTAGTCTGAAACATGATCACCGCAAACCTGATGGTAATTATGACCCGTTAACCATGTATGGCGGTCATACTGTCGATAAGGGCCATGCAACCGCACAGTCATTCCCTGCTGATGCCTATTCTAAAGAGTTGTTTATTGAGCTCGGTGCTCCGCAGTCCAACACCAATATTTGGCAGATGTATATTCACGACGAAACCTTTACTTATCGTTTGGTCAGAGAAGGTCGTGAGTTTCGGGTAGACTTTGACTTAACGCAACCCGTTGAAACAGCAGCAACCCCCTGGGGTTATGCCGATTAATAAAAGTCGCGCATTACGCGCGACTTACTTCACCTTAAAGAACATCGCCGGGTACTCGTACCTGCCCTTCCATTAACACTCGGGCGCTGCGGCTCATAATGGCTTTAATAGCTGTCCACTGACCGTTAACCTGTTTGCACTCAGCACCTACCTGCAAAGTACCTGAAGGGTGACCAAAGTTAACCATAGTACGGTCATTGCCACCGGCGGCTAAATTAACCGTGGTGCCGGGAATAGCAGCGGCGGTGCCTATAGCTACTGCAGCCGTCCCCATCATGGCATGGTGTAACTTACCCATGGACATAGCCCGTACCAGCAAATCAATATCATTTGCTTTAATTACTTTACCACTGGATGCGGTGTAGTCTTTGGGAGATGCCACAAAAGCCACTTTTGGGATATGTTGACGGTTAGCCGCCTCGGCAACATCGTCGATTAAGCCCATCTTCACAGCGCCACAGGCACGGATGGTTTCAAATCGCTCCAGCGCTTCCGGACTGCCGTTAATGACTTCCTGCAATTCAGTACCGTTGTAGTCAATTTCTTCTGCGTTTAAGAAAATGGTCGGAATGCCTGCATTGATCATTGTTGCTTTTAGCGTACCCATGCCCGGCACTTCTAAATCATCAATCAAGTTACCGGTCGGAAACATAGATTCACCATCTGCAGAAGGGTCCATAAATTCCACCGGAACTTCAGCTGCCGGGAAGGTAACACCATCCAGAATAAAGTCACCGGCTTCCTGCACTTCGCCATTAACCATAGGCACTTTATTGACAATAGTCTTACCAATATTGGCCTGCCAGATGCGAACTTCACAAACACCGTTTTCCGGAATTTTATCAGCACTGACTAAGCCGTTAGCAATAGCGAAGGGCCCTACCGCTGAGGACAAGTTGCCACAGTTACCACTCCAGTCGACAAAAGGCTTATCAATAGAAACTTGTCCAAAAAGATAATTAACATCGTGCTCTGGCTGTGAGCTTTTTGACACAATGACAGTTTTACTGGTGCTTGAAGTCGCACCACCCATACCGTCCGTATGTTTCGCATATGGGTCCGGACTACCAATCACCCGCAACAATATCGCATCACGCACTGCGCCCGGCTGTTGTGCCGCCTCAGGTAAATCCTGCAAACGGAAAAACACCCCTTTTGAGGTCCCGCCACGCATATAGGTGGCAGGAATTTTGACTTGTGGTTTGCTTGCCTTAACTGTTGCCATTGTAAGAACTCCTTAGCTTGCTTCAGCTTCTAAAAAGTCCTGAGCAAAACGCTGCAATACACCACCGGCTTCGTAAATTGATACTTCTTCTTTGGTGTCTAAGCGACACTGCACCGGCACCACTTCACTGTCGCCGTTGGCACGATGGATCACTAATGTCAGTTTCGAACCGGCCTCTGGTGTCCCTTTTACATCGAAGGTTTCAGTACCGTCAATATTCAGAGTTTTACGGGTTGTGCCTTCTTCAAACTGAAGAGGTAATACCCCCATACCAATCAGGTTGGTGCGGTGAATGCGCTCAAAACCTTCAGCCACAATGACTTCAACACCGGCTAAGCGAACGCCTTTTGCCGCCCAGTCGCGTGACGAGCCCTGACCGTAGTCGGCTCCGGCAACAATTATTAATGGTTGTTTATTTTCCATATAGTGCTCAATGGCTTCCCACATACGTACCGTTTTGCCTTTCGGCTCTATACGTGCCAGCGAGCCCTGAATCACTTCGCCGTCTTCGTCTTTTACCATTTCGTTAAACAGTTTCGGGTTAGCAAACGTCGCGCGTTGCGCAGTTAAATGGTCGCCCCGGTGCGTCGCGTAGGAGTTAAAGTCTTCTTCCGGCACACCCATCTTCGTCAGATACTCACCCGCTGCACTGTCAGCCATAATGGCATTTGATGGTGACAAGTGGTCTGTCGTGATGTTGTCGCCCAGCACCGCTAACGGACGCATGCCTTTCATGGTGCGTTCCGCGGCTAATGCACCTTCCCAATATGGCGGACGGCGAATATAGGTGGTTTGCGGACGCCAGTCATATAGCGGATTATTCTTTTCACCGTAATCAACCGACAGATCAAACATCGGATCATACACCTTGCGGAATTGTTCTGGCTTTACACTCTGCTTAACAATGGCATCAATTTCTTCGTCACTTGGCCAGATATCTTTCAATGTTACCGGGTTGCCGTCAGGGTCAATTCCCAGCACATCTTTCTCGATATCAAAGCGAATAGTGCCCGCAATGGCGTAAGCCACTACCAATGGCGGTGACGCTAAAAATGCCTGCTTAGCGTGAGGATGGATACGACCGTCAAAGTTACGGTTGCCCGATAAGACCGCCGTAGAGAACAAATCCCGGTCGATGATTTCTTGCTGAATTTTCGGGTCTAACGAACCACTCATGCCATTACAGGTCGTGCAGGCAAAAGCCACGACGCCAAAGCCTAAATCTTCCAGTTCAGGCAAAAGTTCGGCTTCTTCCAGGTACATTTTTACCGTTTTAGAACCCGGAGCCAGTGATGACTTCACCCATGGTTTACGGGTTAAGCCCAGCTTGTTCGCGTTACGGGCAATTAAGCCGGCCGCAATCATATTGCGCGGGTTACTGGTATTGGTACAACTGGTAATAGCCGCAATAATCACCGCACCGTCAGGCATGTTGCCTTCTTCGGGGTTCTCAATGTGCTTGGCGACGCCGCGTTCTGATAATTCCGATGCCGGTAATAACGAATGCGGGTTAGAAGGACCGGCCAAATTACGCTTCACTTTCGATAAGTCAAACTTGAGTACTCGACCATACTCAGCGGATTTCAGGCTGTCAGCCCATAATCCGGTTTCTTTGGCAAAATGTTCAACCAGTTCAACTTGATCGTCATCGCGCCCGGTGATCTTCAAATAATCAATAGTCTGGTGGTCGATATAGAACATGGCCGCAGTTGCGCCGTATTCTGGTGTCATATTAGAGATAGTAGCCCGATCGCCCACCGTTAAGGCCTCAGCACCCTCACCGTAAAACTCGAGATAAGCGCCAACCACGCGTTGTTTGCGTAAGAACTCAGTCATTTCCAAGACTAAATCGGTACTGGTAATGCCGGGTTGCAGCTTACCGCTGAGCTCAACACCAATAATGTCCGGCAAGCGCATGTAAGAGGCACGGCCGAGCATAACACTTTCAGCTTCTAAGCCGCCTACCCCCACGGAAATCACCCCAAGGGCATCGACCATTGGCGTATGGCTGTCTGTACCCACACAAGTGTCAACAAAGGCTACATTGTCACGCACCTGCACAACCGGAGACATCTTCTCCAGGTTAATTTGATGCATAATCCCGTTGCCCGGAGGTATCACATCAACGTTCTTAAACGCGGTTTTGGTCCAGTTAATAAAGTGAAAGCGGTCGTCGTTACGACGGTCCTCAATCGTCCTGTTCTTCTCAAAGGCGTCTTTATCAAAACCAGCGTGCTCAACTGCCAGTGAGTGATCAACAATTAACTGGGTAGGCACCACAGGGTTGACTTTGGCGGGGTCTCCGCCCTTTTCTGCGATGGCGTCACGCAAGCCGGCTAAATCCACTAAGGCTGTCTGACCCAAAATATCATGGCAAACCACGCGGGCCGGAAACCAAGGGAAATCGTGTGCTTTTTTCTTATAAATAAGCTGTTCTAACGACTGCGTCAGAATGTCCGGCGGGCAGCGACGCACCAAGTTTTCAGCTAATACACGAGAGGTATAAGGCAGACGCGCATAAGCGCCTGGTTCTATCGCATCCACCGCGGCCTGAGTATCAAAGTACTCAAGCGTAGTACCAGCGAGTTTTTTACGGTATGAAGTCATGAATTACCACTTATCGTCATGATTAAACGAAAAAAGGAGCAGTAAATGACTGCTCCTGTACTATTTACCAGTCGAAGACTAAATTAACGCTCTTCTAAAGCTGGAACTTTACGCGGCTCTGGTCCGGTATAATCCGCACTTGGACGAATGATACGGTTATTAGCGCGCTGTTCTTTCACATGAGCGGTCCAGCCGGTAACACGTGACATCACAAAAATTGGCGTAAATAATTTGGTCGGAATACCCATGTAGTGATAAGCCGAGGCATGGAAGAAGTCTGCATTCGGGAACAGGTTTTTCTCGTCCCACATAACTTTTTCACAACGTACCGACACGTCGTACAAGCGGCTATCGCCCACTTCTTCAGACAGCTTCTCAGACCAGGCTTTAATGACATCGTTACGAGGATCAAAGTCGCGGTAAATAGCGTGCCCAAAGCCCATGATTTTCTCTTTACGTTCCAGCATGCCTTTCAGCTTGTGTTCAGCGTCATCTGCGTCTTTCATGCCTTCAATCAGTTCCATTGCCGCTTCGTTTGCACCACCGTGTAATGGACCACGCAATGAACCAATAGCACCCGTTACACAAGAATGAATGTCTGACAAGGTTGAAGCACAAACACGAGCGGTAAAGGTTGAGGCATTAAACTCATGCTCTGCGTACAAAATCAACGATGTGTTCATTACTGCGGTATGAAGTTCTGAGGGGGCTTTGTCGTGTAATAAACGCAGGAAGTGTGCGCCAATTGACTCTTCTTCAGAATCGGTATCAATACGAATACCGTCGTGAGTAAAGCGGTACCAGTACAATACGATACCCGGGAAAGTTGCGAGCATACGCTCAATATGACCATCCGCTTCATCAAAGCTTTCTTCCGTTTCCAGGTTACCCAACATAGAGCAGCCGGTACGCATAACGTCCATTGGGTGTGCTGTTTTTGGAATACGCTCAAGTACGTCTTTCACTTCCTGAGGCAAGCTGCGCAGTGATTTTAAACGTTTTTTATAATCGGCTAACTCTTGTTTGTTCGGTAATTCACCTTTAGCCAAAAGATGAGCCACTTCTTCAAAACTGACTTTTTCAGCCAGTTCAGAAATGTCATAGCCACGGTAGGTTAAACCTGAGCCACTTTTGCCTACAGTACACAGTGCCGTTTCGCCGGCTGATTGTCCGCGCAAACCTGCGCCGCTTAGTTTCTTCTCTGCCATAATTTTGTTCCCTTCTTAACCTTTATTGGTATCTTCCGTAGCCTGATGTTCACATCAAGTGAGATATTGAACCTGACGTAAACGTCAGGCTACGTCGTCTTACTTTTTAAATAATTGGTCGAGTTTTTCTTCAAAGTCGTGGTAATTCAAAAAGTCATACAGCTCTGCGCGAGTCTGCATGTCATCGACAACGGCTTTCTGATCACCATGCTCTAAAATACTATTGTAGACGTTTAATGCCGCTTTGTTCATAGCGCGGAATGCACTTAACGGGTAAAGAACAATTTCCACCCCGACATCGGCGAGTTCTTGTTTGTTAAACAACGGCGTTGCACCAAATTCAGTAATATTTGCCAAAACAGGAACATCCAGCGCCTCACTGAAAGCTTTGTATTCATCCACCGTGCGTACCGCTTCTGCAAAAATGGCGTCTGCACCCGCATCAACGCAAGCCTGGGCACGTTCAATAGCCGCTTCCAGACCTTGTTGTTGCAAAGCGTCGGTACGCGCCATAATCAGAAACTGGTCATCAATACGTGCATCAACGGCCGCTTTAACACGATCAACCATTTCTTGCTGGGTCACAATTTCTTTATTAGGGCGGTGTCCACAGCGTTTTTGCGCCACCTGGTCTTCAATGTGCATTCCTGCCGCTCCGGCGCGAGTCATTTCCTGAACCGTACGGGTAATATTAAATGCACCGCCCCAACCGGTGTCTGCATCAACTAACAACGGCAAGTCGGTTGCCGCTGTTATGCGACGAATGTCTTCACAAACATCATTTAACGACGTCATACCCAAATCAGGCAAACCAAACGACGCATTGGCTACGCCGGCACCAGAAAGGTATAACGCTTTATGCCCTACCTTTTCAGCCATCATTGCTGTGTAGGCGTTAATGGTGCCAACAATCTGTAACGGGCTTTCATTGGCAATGGCTTGGCGCAATTTAGCGCCCGGACTTGTCATTTGAGTCATGAGGTTTCCTTTTCTGTTTGTAACCGTGATTCAATATTTTTACGAGAAGCGCCAATGTGACGACGCATTAAGAGATCGGCTAATTCACCATCACGATTCGCAATGGCATTAATAATGGCTTTGTGTTCATCAAAGGCACGCGAGACTCTCGGCCCATTCATGCCCATTTGTACTCGATACATACGAACCAGATAGTAGAGCTGGTCGCAAAGCATATTAATTAAATACTGATTTTTACTGCCGAGGATAATGCGATAATGAAAATCCAAATCGCCGGCTTCCTGATAATAGCTCTCGCCTTCGCGTACACGTTGAGTTTCCAGGTGTTTGTCTAAAAGCTGTCTTAACTCGTCAATTTCACTATCCGGCATTTGCTCTGCCGCTAAGCGACAAGCCAACCCCTCCAGCTCTTCACGTAGCTGATACAAAGCAACCAAACCTTCAGGAGACAAGGTAACCACTCTGGCACCGGCATTCGGTATTCGTTCAATCAGATGACAACGCTCAAGTCTCGCCAGAGCTTCACGCAACGGCGCCCGACTTACGTTAAAACGCCTTGCCAGCCCTGGCTCACTAATTTTTGAGCCAGCAACAATATTACCTTCGACAATCGCGCGCTGTATTTCAAACAAGACCCTGTCTGAGGAGGTAATGGCGGAACGTTCTAAGGGGCTGACTATTTGCATTAATTGTCGACAGTCGTTATTGATAGTTCTATTTTCTATGAAAAAACTTCGGTTAGCAAGGTTTACCTCATTAAATTGTCGACAATTAAAAAAGGGATTAACGAAGAAAAAAGATGATCCGTTGAGTGATCAGATGACTTCTCAAAAGGACAAACAGCGCGAAAACTGACTATTTCGTCGTTTTCGGTTTTATTTCTCAGCTGTCGCTAGTAAAGTAAGGCCTCTTTTTTCGGCTCAGACTTTAGTCGAATAAGCCATTAGTAACGCTAACTATTTAATATTAAATAACAAAATGGATAACAAGAATGGATCCAAATAAAATAGTCGATAAAGATTCAAGCTTTTTCGGGCAGCCCGGTGGTCTACAAACCCTGTTCTTTACCGAAATGTGGGAACGCATGAGTTACTACGGTATGCGTGCGTTGCTGGTTCTTTTTATGACCGCCAGCTTGCAAGAAGGCGGGGTAGCATTCACCGTCGCCGCCGCAACAGCCATCTACGGATTATACACCGGTGCCGTTTATTTTATGGGCCTGCCCGGCGGTTGGATTGCTGACCGACTACTTGGCGGCCAGCGCGCAACCTGGTACGGCGGCATCATCATCATGCTGGGGCACATAGTATTAACGATACCCAGTGAAGCTGGCTTCTTCATCGGAATGATTCTGGTGGTACTTGGAACCGGCTTATTAAAACCAAACATTACCGCCATGGTTGGCCAGTTATACAGCTCTGACGATGATCGTCGTGATGGTGGCTATACCCTTTATTATATGGGTATTAATATCGGTTCTATCATCGGTTACATTGTTACCGGTTATCTGATGGAAAATGCCGGCTACCACTGGGGCTTCGGCGCTGCCGCCATTGGTATGGCATTTGGTCTTATTCAGTACAAATTAACCTTACCTAAACTGAAGAACGTAGGTGAAAAGCCACCAAAGCCTTTAGGCCCAAAAGCAGCAAAACGCAGTTGGGGAATCATCTGGTTTTTACTGGCGAGTTTGGCTGTCTACACATTCCTGGCGCTAAATGACTATGTCAGCATTAATCCAGTCGCTGCCGCTGAAAGCGTTTCCATTATATTCACGGTTATCTTTTTCCTGTTTTACCTATCCGTTTTTCTTTTTGGTAAATTGACGCGGGATGAAATGAAAAGGCTGGGTGCCTTATTCTTAGTCTGTATTGCCTCAACCATGTTCTGGGCAGGCTTTGAACAAGCGGGTTCTTCATTCAACTTGTTTGCCCGAGATTTAACCGATCGCATGGTTGGCGGTTTTGAAATTCCGACAACTTGGTTTCAGTCACTGAACTCTTTCTTTCTGGTTGCCTTGTCACCTTTCTTTGCAGCACTTTGGATAAACCTGAGCAAACGTATGATTAATCCATCGTATGGCTTTAAGAGTGCAATTGGACTTATCATTATGGCAACGGGCTTTATTGTCATGTTCTTTGCGTCGCAAGCCGCCGCCAGTGGCATGAAAGTGGCTCCCTACTGGTTGGTTGCCGTTTATTTTATCCACACTGTGGGTGAGCTATGCTTAAGCCCGGTTGCACTGAGTGCGGTCAGTAAACTGTCTCCCAAGCGCATGGCGGGTCAGATGATGGGTATCTTCGTATTGACTTACTCAATCGGTAACGTTGTTGCTGGCCGAATCGCGGGTGGCCTTAACCCTGACGACCCACAGGCAATGCCTGAGCTTTACTGGACGATTTTCCTATTCGGTGTGAGTGTTGGCGTTATAGTATTCGTATTGGCTCTGTTTACTCGTAAATGGGAAAAACTGGCTCCGGACGATGGCGAAGACGAGCACCCTGGCGCTGTCATCGATGCTAATGAACCAGTTAGCAAACCTTAATTCACTTTTTTGTGAAAAGCGGCCAGAAAGGGACCTTCGGGTCCCTTTTATCGTTCAGGCTTTTCTGAAACGTAAATAATAATATTGCCGGCAGCCACAACGGTACCGTCGTTGCGTTTTGCTTCCACTGATATTGGTTGCTCGCCAGGCTGCCAGGTCAACGCTGAAGCCACCGCCTCTATTGTCACATCGCTGTTTGTTTTCGCCAGATACTGAACATTCATACCTTTGGGGAGCCAACGCAGACTCCTGGGAATTGATGCTTCAGCTAACGCCCCCATAGCCATTTCCATACCATTACAGACCGCAATAGCATGCACAGTGCCTATGTGATTCTGTACTGCCTTTCGTTTTTTGAAAGTCAGCTGACAGAAATTTGGTTCTAATTTTGTAATTAAAGGTTTAATTGTTTTGAAGTACGGTGCTTTGCGGGCAAATATTGTTGAAAAAATCTTGCGTCCAAAAGGAAGCTTTAAGCAGCGCTGGTATAAATTAATCAGATAGTTCCCATTAGCCAAGGTCTTTACTCCAAATAGAGGGTTATGCAATATAGCCATAAAAAAAAGCAGGCCGCAGCCTGCTTCTTCAACTCATAGCTTACAAAGTTTTAATTATAAGCTAGCCAGTGTTTCGTTTAATACCGAACACGGACGCATCGCTGCCGATACCTTGTCAGTATTTGGTTGGTAATAACCGTCAATATCAACTTTAACGCCCTGAACTTTGTTCAGCTCATCGATAATAGCTTTTTCGTTACCAGAAAGCTTATCAAACAGCGTGCTGAAGCGTTCTTTCAGATCAGCATCGTCAGTTTGGTTAGCCAGAGCTTCGGCCCAGTACATTGCCAGATAAAAGTGCGAACCACGGTTGTCAATTTCACCCGCTTTACGCGACGGTGATTTGTTCTCTTCCAGGAACTTAGCCGTTGCCACATCCAGGCTGTCTGCCAGAATTTGCGCGCGTTTATTGTCAAAAGTCTGGCTTAAGTGCTCCAGAGAAGCAGCTAATGCTAGGAATTCACCCAGTGAGTCCCAACGTAAGTGGTTCTCTTCAACAAATTGCTGTACATGTTTAGGCGCCGAACCACCCGCACCCGTTTCAAACAAGCCACCACCGTTCATTAACGGAACAATTGACAGCATTTTCGCTGAGGTGCCCAGTTCCAGAATGGGGAACAAATCGGTCAGGTAGTCACGCAGCACATTACCGGTAGCAGAAATGGTGTCTTTACCTTCTTGCACACGTTTTAACGTATGGCGAGTCGCTTCAACCGGTGCCATTATCTGAATATCCAGGCCATCGGTGTCGTGCTCTTTCAGATATTCTTCCACTTTACTGATAAGTTGTTTGTCGTGTGCGCGGTTGCTGTCCAGCCAGAATACCGCCGGCATACCGCTTAAACGTGAACGGTTAACCGCCAGTTTCACCCAGTCGCGAATTGGCGCGTCTTTCACCTGACACATACGCCAGATATCACCTTCTTCTACGTTGTGTTCAAAGACAACGTCACCGGCTTTATTGAAAACTTTTACTACGCCGTCAGCCGGAATTTCGAAAGTCTTATCGTGAGAGCCGTACTCTTCTGCTTTTTGCGCCATGAGGCCAACGTTCGGCACGGTACCCATGGTAGACGGGTCAAAGGCTCCATGTTCACGGCAGAAGTCGATAGTTTCCTGATAAACGCCAGCATAACTGCGGTCAGGGATCATCGCTTTAGCGTCTTGCTGGCTATCGTTCGTGTCCCACATTTTGCCCGAGTCACGGATCATCGCCGGCATCGATGCGTCAATGATGATATCGCTTGGAACGTGTAGGTTAGTAATACCTTTATGTGAATTAACCATCGCCAGTTCAGGCTGTTTCGCATAAACCGCGTTCATGTCTGCTTCAATGGCATCACGCTGTTCTGCGGTCAGTTCATCCAGTTTACTGTACAGATCACCGATACCGTTGCTGGCATCAAAATCAATCTCTTTCATTACGTCGGCGTGCTTTTCTAAAACGTCTTTATAGAACACACGAACGGCGTGACCAAACATGATTGGGTCAGACACTTTCATCATGGTTGCTTTTAAGTGCAATGACAGCAATACGCCCTGCTCTTTTGCCGCGACGGTCTCTTTTTCAAAAAACGCCTGTAAATGCTTTTTGCTCATAGTTGCTGCGTCAACAACTTCGCCGGCCAGAACTGGTACTGATTCTTTCAGTACCTTCTGCTCACCGTTCGACTCAAAAACAATCTTGAAGCTGTCATCAGAGCCAGAAGTCACTGATTTTTCGCTGCTGTAGAAGTCGCCTTCGTTCATGTGCGCAACGTGAGTCTTAGAGTCCTTTGACCATTCACCCATGCTATGCGGATGCTTCTTCGCGAAGTTTTTAACGGCGCCTGGCGCACGACGGTCAGAGTTACCTTCACGCAGAACCGGGTTAACCGCACTGCCTTTAACTTTGTCGTAACGTGAGCGAACGTCTTTTTCTTCATCAGTTTGCGGATCAAACGGGAAGTCAGGCAGTTTGTAGCCCTGCTCTTGTAATTCTTTAATACAGGCTGTCATCTGCGGAATAGACGCGCTGATGTTTGGCAGCTTTATAATGTTGGCTTCCGCGGTTTTCGCCATTTCGCCCAGTTCAGCTAAAGCGTCTGACTGACGTTGTTCTTCGGTCAGGTACTCCGGAAACTGCGAAATAATGCGACCAGCCAAAGAAATATCGCGGGTTTCAACGGAAACACCGGCAGCCTTAGTAAATGCTTCGATAAAAGGCAGAAACGAGTAGGTTGCCAGGCGCGGCGCCTCGTCCGTTTCAGTATAAATAATCTTTGCTTTATCAGTCGACATAGTCATTCCTATTTATTGGACTAAAGTAAAAATCTATTAACTTATTTATGTAATTTTGTGGCGCAGATTATAGAGGATCAGGCCTTTAATTACCATTCACCCGTATTTCCCATAGACACCCAAGGCTCTTGTGGCGGTAAATGATCGCCCTTTTGCAGCAGCTCTATAGAGATGTTGTCGGGCGAGCGCACAAAGGCCATATGCCCGTCTTTTGGTGGTCGATTTATGATGACACCGTTATCCATCAGCTTTTGGCAAAGTTCATAAATATTCTCAACCCGAAAGGCCAAATGACCGAAATTACGCCCACCGCTATACGTTTCAGGGTCCCAGTTATAGGTCAGTTCCAGCATCGGTGCCTGTTCTTTTTTAGCACGCTCAACATCATTGGGAGCGGCTAAAAAGACTAAGGTGAAACGACCTTTCTCTACGTCCTTGCGCTTAATTTCCTGCAACCCCAATAGGTCACAATAGAAATTTAAAGACTGTTCTAAATCGTGCACTCGCACCATGGTATGTAGATATTCCACTCACGACTCTCCTTGCTGTTTAATCAGGGCCTTAGCACCGCGTTCAATAAGGTCGACACAACGTTCAAACCCTTCCGGCCCTCCAAAATACGGATCAGGCACCTCTAGTGGTTCATCACTATTCTGGCTATGAAGCGTCTGCAAAAACAATTCGACTTTATGCTCATACCCCGGCGCATCTCGTTCTGCTAACGCTTTCAAGTTATGGAAGTTTGATCGGTCCATGGCGTAAACGAAATCAAACTGCTCAAAATCCTCTTTGGTTACCTGTCGACCTCGCAAATGGCTTATATCAATACCCCGGGCACGCATGCTTTTTTGCATTCTCTTATCCGGCTGTTCACCAATATGATAGTTCGATGTCGCTGCAGAATCGACTTGAAGCGCTAAGTTTTCGTTATCAATAAACGACTGAAAAAAACCTTCAGCAGCCGGCGACCGGCATATATTGCCTAAACATACCATTAGAATTTTCTTCAACTTTTCACCTCTTCCTGATTTAAAGTCGCGTATGTGTTCAGAGTAATAGCTCAGACCCCATTAGGAGAAGAGCTCAGATGAACTGGTTAGTCAGTTTCTTTCGTTCGCGCCAGTCAGGCAGAAATTCATCCATCAGCGTATAAAAGCGGGCGTTATGGTAACGCTCAAACAGATGTGTCAGTTCGTGAACAACCACGTATTCAAGGCATTCTACAGGCTTTTTCACCAACTCCAAATTCAGCCAAATTTTCTTACTGTTGACATTGCAGCTGCCCCAACGCGTTTTCATTATTCTGATTCCAAAGCTACTGCTGAAAGCCCCCATTCTGGGCTGCCAGATAGCCAGTAACGCTTCTACTTCGCGAGTAATTTGCGCACGATACCAATGGTTCAGAACCTGTTGACGCTTAACTGAGTTGTAGTGTGGTAATGTAATTAGACTCAATTGGTCAGCAAGCTGCTCAACGCCGGTGCCCCGTTTTTGTTCCACAACATTGAGGGTATAACTTTTTCCCCAAAGCTTATGGTTTTCACCTGAAACAAACTGAAGCTCAGCCTGACTTGGTTGCTTAGCAATTCTTTGCCGTTGCTTTATGAGCCAGTCATGACGTTCAAATAGCCAGCGTTCTATTTCATTTAATGAACACTGTTTAGGCGCGGATACCTCAACATCACCTGAAGGTGCCCGCACTCTTAGGTACATATTTTTTATCCGCTTACTTTTAACCGTAACCGGAATTTCGTTAATAAGAAGCTTTGCGCTATAAAGGTTTTTACTTTCTTTGGGCATCTTGCTGAGCCACTATCAATTGCTTTAATTCCCGAATTTCTTGCTGCAAATCGGTTATCGAAGGTTCCTGCCCGATAAGCTCCTGATCCGCTTGCTTCTCGCTAAGCTCAACTTTCCGTCCCTCTTTATCCATAACGTTAATGACGATACCAATAACCATATTTAAGAACGCGAAAGCGGTCAGGAAAATAAAGGTCATATAATAAATCCAGCTCCAGCCGTATACCTCCATAGTTTCGTACTGGATATCGGTCCAATCCTCGAAGGTCATTACCCTGAATAACGTCAGCATTGAAGTAGCAATATTGTCCCACAAGAACGGATTAATGTCGGCAAACAGATAGCTGCCAACCGCCGCATAAATATAGAAGATAATAAACATCAGCAACACCACATAGCCCATTTGGGGAAGCGCTTTCAGCAAAGAGTTTATTAAGGTTCGCAGCTCCGGAATAATGGATATCATCCGCAGTACGCGGAATATTCGGACTAACCGTGCCAGCAGAGCCAGTTCAGAATCATTAATGGGTATGAGACTCATGACGACAACCAGAGTATCAAACACATTCCAGCCATCTTTAAAAAACGCCTTCTTATTGTCTTCAGCAATAAATCGAATGGTAATTTCAACCACAAAAAATAGCGTAATAAAGAGATCTAAACCTAAGGTCAGGCTATTAGCAAAGGCCGGCAATTCATACGTTTTTGCACCAATCTCCAATGCAGAAATAATAATGACGGCAACAACCAGCGCTTCAAATGTTTTGTTACTTTTAAGTCGGAATAACTGCTTTTTGATGTTTTCGTACATAAATTAACAACTCAAAAGAATAATAAGTACAGGACAACCGCTAAGATTAAACGGTAAATAACGTAAGGCCACATACCGAACGCATTAAGCCATTTCAGGAAAAAGTGAATCGCCGTTATGGCAGTTAAAAACGACACAATACCGCCAACCAGAAAGCCTGACCAGTCAACCGCAATAGACTCAGAAGCAATAGTTAATAATTTTACTAAAGCAGCTGCGGCCGTAATTGGAATGGCCATAAAAAATGAAAACTTTGAGGCTGATTCGCGGTTTAATCCTAAAAACAAACCGGCAGTTATGGTCGCCCCCGAACGTGAAGTGCCCGGAATAAGTGCCACGGCTTGCGCAAGCCCGACAATAATCGCATCTTTAAAGCCAATATCCTGCAGGGTTCGGTTTCCGCGGGCAAAACGATCGGCTACCGCTAAAAGCACAGCGAAAACAACGGTGGTAGCGATAATAACTCCCACAGCTCTTAACGTTGTGTCGATGTAGTCCAGTAACAATACTCCCGCAATACAAGCCGGTATGGTTGCAACAACCACAGCCCAGCCTAAGCGACTTTGACCGACATGCTGACGCGCAGAAATAGAACGAACTCCGTCAACAAAGAGTTCAGTGACATCTTTGCGAAAGTACAGGATAACCGCGAGCAAGGTACCAACATGAACCGCAAGATCAAAGCCGACCCCCTGGTCTTCCCAGCCGGTTAATAGCGGCATCAAAATTAAGTGGGCAGAGCTGGATATGGGAAGAAATTCGGTTATGCCCTGGATAATGCCAAGGATGATCGACTGTAAGAAATCCATTAAAAATGCTCGCCTTCATTTTGCTCAAACAGAAAGCGAGCATTATAGTCAGTTTCGTTGCCAGAACGAAAGTACGATTATGCGATTAGACTTCGCACTGGCTTTCACCACATTTACCCTCATCGCACTTCATTTCCTGACTCAATATTTTATCGTGCAACGTTCGGATCACATTCTCACCTTCCCGTTCTTCTACTAAAAAGCAAAGGTTGTGTTCACTCGCTCCCTGACAAATTAAACGCACAGCGTAGTCGTTTACCGTATTAAAAGTGAGTTGACTGATATGAGCATCGCGGCCAATACCATTTCCAATAATCGCCACCAGCGACAAGCCCGTTTCAACCTCTACCCGGCAAAACTGTTCAAGCTCCTCCAAAGCCGCAGCCGGCAATAAAGCCTGTCCATTCGCAATACTGCCACCTTCATCCAGCGTGAGTGCAATACTGACTTCTGACGTTGTCACCAGGTCAACACTGACGTCATAGCGTGCCAGTATTGCAAAAAGCCGGGCCAGGAAACCGCTGGCGTGAAGCATGCTCAGACTATGAACCGTAACTAATGTCTGGTTCCGACGCAGCGCAACCGCACGCACGTCAGGCCGGGTTGCAGGGTTTGCGGATACATAAGTACCGCCGGCCGTCACGTTTTGACTACTGCCAATAAAAACCCGTATACCATTCTTTATTGCAGGTGCCAGACTGGAAGGGTGCAGAATCTTCGCGCCAAATGTTGCCAGTTCTGCCGCCTCTGAAAAGCTCATCTCGGCTATCGCCCGGGCGCTGGCACAAATTCTCGGATCCGTTGTATAAATACCGGCAACGTCTGTCCAAATTTGTAAATCTGTTGCATTGAAACCTGCGGCCAGCAGCGCTGCACTATAGTCACTTCCGCCGCGGCCCAGAGTCGTTGTCCGCGCCTTGTCATCTGAGCCAATAAAACCTTGAGTGACCCAAACACAACCCGATTCGAGCTTTTGTTTTTGCTCCAGGCAATGCGACTTGGTTGAAACGTCATCTGGCTGTGCACGGCCAAAGCCGCTAGTGGTTTTCAGCAGTTGACGAGCGTCCAGAGTATCCGATAACGTTCTCTGCTCATTTAAAACACAAGAAAACAAAAGGCTGGAGCAACGTTCACCGAAGCTTAATAGTTCATCCCGCCAGGCAGCCCAATTTGCTACAGATTGCCTACAGTGATGGTCTATTTCTTCATGCAGCTGAAGCAAAGAAGCTTCCGCGTCGCTGGTATCGTTGAGCTTTTTTAGAATAGAAGAATGGATGGTATAAATTTCATTTCGCAGAGACTCGGCTTGCTTTCCCTGTTGGTCAGCTATTTCTGCCAGCCGGTTCGTCACTCCGGCGCAAGCACTGACAACCACCAGCCGAATAGATGGGTTATTCCTGACAATTTCAGCACAGCGTAGCATTGAGGGGTAATCGGCAACGCTGGTACCTCCGAACTTGGCAACAGTAAAAGACACAGTTTTCTCCTAAACATAGCTATATAAGTGTTCGGAGAACTCAGGTTTTGCAGAATGCGCGGCAGGTGTTGTTTATCAGCCAATAAAAAATGCAAACACCAGAAGCTCTCCACCCTGAAGGTGACAGTTGTGGGTATTCAAACCCTGCAACCGGCAGTATTGCCGCCAACTGGCAATACCACCTCGGCATAGCGCCCCTCCCTTTCGACTCAACTCCGGTTTTGGCAACCTAAGTTCGAAAGTTCCTGGCGTACGCACCTCTTCTTTGCGTAAATTAGACCACGCTCGGCAAAGTGCGGTCAATTTATTTACTCATTACGACTGCTTTAACGAGTCCATATCAATCACAAACCGATACTTTACATCACCTTTTTTCATACGAATAAAGGCATCGTTGATATTCTGAATATTCAGCATTTCAACATCGCAGTGAATATCGTGTTCAGCACAAAAATCAAGCATTTCCTGAGTTTCCGGAAGGCCGCCAATTAGAGAACCGGCTAACACCCGGCGCTTCATTACCAAAGCACCCGCCTGTAACGCAGGGTCAACCGGTTCTAGCAGCCCCACCAAAATATGTGTGCCATCCACTTTCAGACAGTTAATATAAGGGTTCAGGTCATGCTGAACCGGCACGGTGTCTAATAAAAAGTCAAAAGTCTCAGCCGCAGCTTCCATTTGCTCATCATCGCTGGAGATAATTACATGGTCTGCGCCTTGTTTTTTAGCTTCTGACATTTTGCTTTGTGAACGAGTAAAAATAGTGATTTCAGCGCCCATGGCTTTGGCAAACTTAACGCCCATATGGCCTAAGCCACCCATACCAATAACACCGACTTTATGCCCTTTTTGCACACCAAAGTGACGCAATGGAGAATAGGTTGTAATACCCGCACACAAAAGCGGCGCTGCCTTTGCCGGATCCAGCTTTTCAGGTACCCGCACAACAAAACGGTCACTGACTACAATCTTTTCAGAGTAACCACCATAGGTTACGCTTTTGTCGTGCAAATCTTCCCCATTATAAGTCGGTACCATGGCGTTAAGGCAGTACTGTTCCAGACCTTTCTCACAAGAGGAGCACTCACGGCAAGAGTCGACCAAACAGCCAACACCAACTGTATCTCCAACGCTAAAGGCTTTAACATTTTCACCTACGGCAGTGACTTTGCCGATGATTTCATGACCCGGGACGACCGGATAAATAGTGCCACCCCAGTCATTCTCGGCATAGTGAATGTCGGTATGACAAACACCACAGTAAGTGATGTCGATAGCAACATCATCATCGCGCAGCTCTCGACGTTCTATAGCGTGCGGCGCCAATTTGGAGTTTTTGGATTGTGCAGCATAAGCTTTCGTCATTTATTTTTTCCTTGAATTATGATTTCCGGCTAATGTACTCATTAACGTATTTTTTAGATTATCGACTTTAGAATTATTGCAACCTGCCCGACTACAACATACCATCGAATAACACTGCTTAATAATCGATGACCTATGAAGTACCTCCTCTTTATATCACTGGCTACACTTTTATACCTGCACGCTCCGGTAACGAGCGCCTTTGCCAATCAAGCCAGTGCTATTGAGGAAAAGAAACCTCTGAGCGACTATTTAATTCGGCACTGGAGAACTCGTGACGGATTACCGCACAATTCTGTCAATGAAATTATTCAAGACGACAAAGGTTATCTTTGGTTAGCTACATGGCAGGGCCCGGCCCGTTTTAATGGCCGTCGTTTTGATATCTACGACAATTTACGCGAAACCGGTTTGCCCGATATTGGCATGTATACTGCTGCTTACAGCCATTGCGATGGCAGTGTTTATGTTGCCGGTAGCCGGGGAGGAATAGCCCGTTTTTACGACGGGCGTTGGAAAACATTACAATCAGCTCCGCCATTTGTGAATCACTTATCTATCGATAAGAACTGTAATCTCTGGGTTTCGACCTCAGAACTTGGTCTGTTAGTTTATAAAAACAATCAACCTACAGCCCAGTTCACGACCGAACACGGTTTAAATTCTATGTTCGTCTATGAATCCATAATCGATAGCCAGGGCAACTTATGGGCCGCAACCAATAAGGGTGTTCAAGTCAAAAAAGCGGGTCAGGCGCACTTTCAAGCCATTACAACAATACCCGAGCAACTTATTACCGCACTTTTTGAAGTCGAGAACGGCAGTTTATTAATTGGGACAGAACAAGGCCTGTATCAACAAAAAAATAATAAAATGGAGTTTGAACGCATATTACCGGAGATTAATAGCAGAATTAGTACTCTGTTCCAGTCACCTAATAATGGGCTTTGGCTGGGAACCTACCGTGATGGACTTATTCGCATTGGCAACTATGGCATCGAGAGATTTGGCACCGAACACGGGCTTCCAAACAATCATGTGCTCGATATCATTCAGGACAAAGAAGGCAGTTTCTGGGTATCAACACATGGCGGCTTAGTTCAATTCAGAAACGCACTATTCTCTACCTACACAACGGACGATGGATTGACAGGCAACTACATCAGAGCGTTAGCAGAAAACAAAAACGGTGACGTTATTGTGGGTTCCAGTAACGGCGCCGCTATCATAAACAAGTCGGGCATCACCCCGCTTGCTCCCGATACGCCGCTAACGAAACAATCGGTATTGTCTCTGGCTTACGATCATAAACAGCAGCTTCATATCGGCACTTACACCGACGGTCTTTATATCTGGGATGGTGCCCAAATTGTCCATCATTTCGATGATGACAACCTGTTGAAAACCGATGAAGTTCGTCAGCTAGCACTTGATCCTGAACTCGGCATATTTCTGGCGACACCATTGGGTATTACCCATTTGTACCAGAACTCCGAAGAAACATGGAAAGCCCAATATATTGCACAAAAAGATGGCTTAACCAATAACTATACAACGTCATTATATCTGGATCAGCAAGGAACATTATGGGCAGGCTCTGCACGAGGCGTCGTCAACATTAAGATCACCCAAAAAAATGAACAGTTTGATTACCAAATTAATGAAGTTGATTTAACCGAACTCAATAATGCCGAACTGGCATTTCATATTACCGGGCAGTCCGGTTATATCTGGATGGCAACCGACCGTGGACTTATCGTTCATCATCTTAAAAACAGCAGCTGGCAGATTTTTAATCGTGACCAGGGCTTACCATTTGATAACTTTATGTCTGTTACTTTTGATGGTGATGGCAACCTGTGGCTTGGCTCAAACAGGGGCCCGGTTATGGTTGAACATGACTCCTTTACTCAAGTTTTAGAAGGTCACGCAGACAAACTTAATGTGCAGCACTTTAGCGAAGTTGACGGCCTTGAAAGCGCCCAGATTAACAGTGGTGGCCCTTCAATGCTGCAATCTCAAACGGGCAGCATTTGGCTGGCAACCAGTAACGGTGTTTCAGAAGTTGACCCCAAAACGATGTCTAAAATTGGCAACCGCCCGCCAGATGTCAACATAGAATCGGTAAAAGCAGATGGAGCAACCGTTGTCTTCGGGGAACAACTCAGTGCGGAAACTGAACGTATTGTGTTTGAGTTCATTGCTCCTGGTTACCTGATGGCAGAACAAATTAATTATCAGGTACGCCTGGTTGGATTTGATAAAGGCTGGGTTAATAAAAGCTCGCTCAACTCAGCCGAATACACAACGTTGCCAGCCAATGACTATATCTTTCGGGTTCGGGCAAGATATCCCGGAGGCCAATGGAGCCAACCCGACCATTTCGCATTCCGGCAGTCCGCACATTTTTGGATGCAACCCTGGTTTTGGATTTTCGCCTTATTAATTGTCGCTCTTTTAATCTTAATTTCAGTGAGAGCACGTCTTAATCAACACAACAGAACGCGCCTGCGACTCGAGCAAATGGTTAAAGAGAAAACAGCAGATTTAGAAACCGCGGCTCGTCAGGATCCTTTAACCACCCTTGGTAACCGCCGGGCTTTTGATGAACGTTTGCAACATGAGCTTAGCCGCTCCAGACGTGACGGAACCTATTTAAGCCTTGCGATTTTAGATGTTGATTACTTTAAGCAAGTTAACGACACCTATTTACACACCGTAGGCGACCAAGTACTAATTCGCTTAGCTGAGGTGCTACGTGACGAAATTAGAGACATTGATTATGTTGCCCGCTGGGGTGGTGAAGAGTTTGCTGTATTAATTACGAATTCTGAACTGGAAGTTGCTAAAGAAGCCAGCGAGCGAATGCGCGAAAGAATCGCAGCGACCTCATTCGACGATCTTGTTGATGACATGAAAATTACCGTTAGTATTGGGGTTGCAAGCAGTTATCACTATGCTGATTATGCGGGTTTACTGGTTGCCGCCGACCAAGCTTTATACCAGGCAAAACACAGCGGTCGCAACCGAATAGAGTCAAAACCATGATTCAACAAAATGGCATTTCGCGTCACACGTACTCCGGGCCGGACAGCTAAACGCCGCCGCTAAATACCGGCACCGGGTTCTTTATAAAGCCTCAGTGCCGGTATTAAAGGGTTATTTAATTGTGCTCATTGCCCTTTCAAGGCCAGCCAGAGTTAACGGGTACATTCTTCCGCCCACTAAGTTGTGGATCATTCGTACCGACATATAATAACGCCAATGCCCCTCGGGTTGAGGGTTAAGCCACGCCACTTTTTCAAAATGGCGGGTCAAACGATTCATCCAGACCTCGCCCGGCTCTTCGTTCCAATGCTCAACACTGCCGCCAGGATAAGCTATTTCATAAGGCCCCATGGTCGCATCTCCCACAAACAACAATTTATAGTCCTCACCGTAGGTTTGGATGAGTTGTTCTGTCGGAATCTGCTCTTGCCGGCGTCGGGAGTTCTCTCGCCAGACCCCCTCATACACGCAGTTATGAAAATAAAACAACTCCAGATGCTTAAACTCGTTTTTCAATGCGGTAAATAACTGCTCACACTGATAAACATAATCATCCATTGAGCCGCCAACATCTAACAACAGAATAATTTTAACCGCATTATGCCGTTCAGCCTGCCACTTCAGATCAAGTAAACCGCCTTTTTTTGACGTCGCTTCAATGGTTCCGTTTAAATCAAGCTCTGTTGCCGCACCGGTGCGCGCAAACTGACGCAGTTTTCTCAGCGCCAGCTGAAAGCCGCGCTGTTCCAACCGTGCATTATCATCAAGATCGCGGAATTCGCGTTTATCCCACACTTTGGCGGCACTGCGGTTACGATTCCCGTGCTGTCCAATTCGGATACCGCCGGGGTGATACCCATAAGCTCCAAAAGGTGAGGTTCCTCCGGTACCAATCCACTTAGAGCCGCCCTGATGCCGCTTTTGTTGCTCCTGCAAACGCTCATGAAACGTTTTCATTAACTCATCGAGGCTACCAAGCTGTTGTGCTTTTTTCTTTTCTTCGTCACTCAAGTTACGTTTTAACGCGTTCTCCAGCCAATCTTTAGGAATCTTATCGGTCACATCAACTTTAGCGACTTTATCGACATACTCACTAAAGGCGCGATCAAACTTATCGTACTGCGACTCATCCTTTACCAGAATAAGCCGGGACAGATAATAAAACTGTTCAACATCAGCAAAGGCTAAATTAGCTTTCATCGCGCTTAATAAATCCAGCCATTCGGTAATGCTGGTTTTAAGCCCATGCCGCCGTAAAATTTGAAAAAAATCAATAAACATAGTGCGAATTAACGTCTTTGAATACGAGCATGCTCAGCTAAGCGCTCGACATCCTGTTCATGTTTTAGCAAAGCACCGGTTAAAGGCAATACCCCCCCCTGTTCACGGCTTTTACGCAATTCATCGGCGTTAATATCTTCCACCAACAATAACCGTAACCAATCCAGTAGTTCAGAGGTAGAGGGCTTTTTCTTTAATCCGGGAACCTCTCTTAACTCAAAGAACATCGCTAAAGCGGTATCTAATAAGTCGCTGTGTAAATCAGGGAAATGCACATCCACAATCGCTTTTAATGTGTCACTGTCAGGAAACTGAATGTAATGGAAAAAACAGCGACGCAGAAACGCATCGGGTAAGGCCTTTTCATTATTGGAGGTTATAAGAACAATCGGCCGTTGTTGGGCTGTAATCTGCTCGCCGGTCTCATAAACGTGAAACGCCATCTGATCCAGTTCATGCAGCAAGTCGTTAGGGAATTCAACATCGGCTTTATCAATTTCATCAATAAGCAGCACCGGACGCTTCTTTGCTGTAAAAGCCTGCCACAGTTTGCCGGGTCGAATGTAGTTACTAATATCATGAACTTTTTCACTACCTAACTGGCTGTCGCGAAGGCGTGACACAGCATCATATTCATACAAGCCCTGCTGGGCTTTTGTGGTCGATTTAATCGACCATTGCAGCAAGTCGGTCTCTAAAGCACTTGCCAATTCTTCTGCCAGACGAGTTTTACCGGTGCCCGGCTCGCCTTTCAGTAATAATGGCTTTTCTAATGTTACTGCGGCATTAACGGCTGTCGCCAACTCTTGTGATACAACATACTGAGAGCTACTGCTAAAATTCATTATTCTATCCCTTAGCTAAACCAAAACTGCGTCTATGGTACAACAGACACTGGGGCTGTGCTAATCAGAGAAACTTTTGAGACCCTAAGTCTTCAAACCGTTTAAGAACTTTAGCGATATCTGCTTTTACAAAAGGTTTGGTGACATAGTCATCCATACCTGAACGTAAAGCTTGCGTTCGTGTTTTCGGGTAGGCATCGGCAGTCAGCGCAATAACATAGGGTTGATGAGTATCCATAGCACGAAGCGCCCGGGTCGCCTCCATTCCGTCCATATGCGGCATATGCAGATCCATAAAGAGCACATCATAATCCCGTGCCTGCATCATCTTTAAGGCATTTTTAGCATCACTCACAAGTTCGACTTCTTGATTCAGCGACAGCAGCATTTCTTTAATGATCAACTGGTTAATTTTATTATCATCGACCACCAGAACATAACTTTTAGCTAAGGTTGGCAGCTCAGAAACCTTGTGTTCGTCGGTCCTTCCAGATTGAATCGACATCGGCAGACACAGTGTAAAACACGACCCGTGCGCAGGTTTGCTATCAACCTGAATCGTACCATTTAATAATTGCACCAGGTTACGAACAATCGCAAGACCCAGTCCACTTCCGCCCTCAGGGCGATTAAAACCATCTTGTTCCTGCTCAAAAAGTTGCCATATTCGCTGCGTATCATGAATACCCATGCCGGTATCCTGTACCTTGACAACTAATTCACCTTCACTGTGCTTCGCTGGATTATCATACCAGCTTGCACTCACAGCTATTGAACCTTGTTCAGTAAATTTAAGCGCATTACTGACCAAATTACTGACAACCTGAGCAATTCTAGCTTGATCCATTAAAATCTGTTCTGGAATATCGTCACTAATGTCGACCAGAAAATCCAGTCCTTTATCTTTTATCGGCTGCTCAAACAATCGGACAATATGGTTTAACACTTTAACCGGGCAGTGCACGCCCAATGTCACTTTTAGTTGCCCCTCTTCTGCCCGGGTTAAATCAAGAACATCGTTAAGCGTGGTCAGCAGATAGTCACCACTGTTTTTTATCGTACCTAGTAACTGTTGCTGATGCGGATTCAGATCCGTTGACTCCAGCACCGAAGCTATACCGAGAATACCGTGTAACGGTGTTCGAATTTCATGCGACATATTAGCTAAAAAAACATTCTTAGCATGTGCCGCTCTGCGCGCATCCAATTCAGCTTTTTTCTGCTCGGTAACATCGGTCAGGGTTCCGGTATAACGAATAGCTTTACCTTCGCTGTCGCGCTCAATTATTTTTCCGCGGTCTAAGACATACACCCAGTGCCCATCCCGATGTCTTATGCGGTAAAGACTTTCATAAAACGGCGTAATTCCATCCAGATGGTTTTTTATAGCCTGCCAGACGTTATCGTAATCTTCGGGGTGTAAACGACTGGACCAACTTTCCACGTTAGCTTCCAGTTCAGAAACATCCCAGCCAAACATGTTGGCCCAACGTTGATTAAAAATGGTCACCCCGGTTTGCGGATTCCACTCCCAGGTGCCTAAACGGGTGGCGTCTAAAATGAGCTGTAATCGATTGCGTTCCATCTCCAGGGCTATTTGCAACTGCTTACGTTCAGTAATATCAATCAAATACCCATAAAGGTGTTTTTTACCGTCTTCGTGTCGGATCACAACGGTGGTGTCTGATACCCAGATATCGCGGCCATCAAGATGTTTTACACGGTAATCCTGATGAGTTAGTGAAGAACCGGACGCACTGCTTAAAAGCGTTTCAACTTCCTCCATCACCTGTGGCAAATCATCCTGATGAATGAGATCCCGGTACTCAATTTGCTGTTTTTCTAAACGCGTTTTTTTGTAACCCAAGAGTTCTTCGACGTTGTCTGAAACAAAAAGCACCGGCCAGCCGGCCGAGTCTTCCCAGACAAATAAACTTAAACGACTTCCGACGTTTAGCAGCGCCGCCAAATTTTCATTAGAAACAGGTGTAATCATCGACTTTAGCTCACTTCATACGCTATTTCCCCACCAGTTTGCCGCAGTAGCAACTTGGTGTACACTGACAAAAACAATAACATAGAAACAACGATACGCGGATGACTCAGGCAAACGTCAATGAATGGCAAACAGCGCTGCTTACACAGGTTGATCAACTCATTGAGTTGGCTAAGACACGCTTACCCGGTAGACAACAACCCACTATTCGCGGCCCTGAATACTGGCAGCGGTTTGCTAAACATCATTACGTACGCGCTGCTGATTTACTGAAAGCAGACCAAGGGTTTGAAGCGGCCAAGCATTTTCGCCGGGCCGCTTTATTTGGCCACAGCAAGGCCATGTTATATTTGGGCCAAATGTTTTTACAAGGCAAAGATTTACCGGAAAGCGTCTTTCACGCCTGCTGTTGGCTTACCTTAGCCGATCGCGCCGGAGAAGCAGAAGCCGAAAAGATTATTGATAATTTGATTCATAAGCTTACGGCAAGACAACTGAACAGCGCCCGCCAGCTTGCAGCGGAGCGCTTTGAACAAATTTGTGATGCCAGCTTCGAGATTCACGGATTGTAGCTTACGGTAACCACAACTGAGTCTTTTCACGTACCTTGCCGGTAGCTACCCAGTCCTGAAGCTGATCAGCCATGCGCTTTCCGGCATCCACCGCTTTTTCCCAGTAATCGATACGAGTCGCAGCATCAAGCTTAACAAAGTCGGTTCTGTCCGGAATTTTTCCATAAGGCAGTGACTGTATAAAATCTTCAGACGGGCTGATAAACACCACATTCGGCCACTTTGCCCCTGTTGTTCGTCGCCAGCTTAGGCGTTTATCGAACCAGCCGGGAATGGCTTCGTTATGAAAGTGAGGGTAAAGCACCAGCCCATTTACTTTAGAGAAATTCAAATCAAAATGGTAATCGGTAACACCGCCGTCACGATACACCCCTTCAGGCGCACCCGGAATATCAACAACACCATCGAGTACTAACGGAATAGAGCCGGTGGCCAGTAACGCTGGTTGGAAGTTCTGCCCGGTGAGCTCTACATGATGTGTGGGTAAATCTTGCCAGCCTTTAGAAAAGCTGAGATCCGACTGAGGGTGATGAAAAATAACCCGTTCGTAGAATCGTCCCAACCAGCGTCGGTTCATACTATTAGCAAAAGCAGAGCCAAGTAAGCCTAACATCTGCTTTTTCGTTTCTGCCGCGGTCCAGCCCCGACAACGGGCAACAATAAAATGATGACGAACAGCCGACTGCCCTAATATTTCTGTAACGGCCTGATCTGGTACATACTTAGCCAGTAACTCTTTTGCTTCACTGGTAATTTCATTTCTGTCGGGCTTTTCGCAATAAGTCTGAGTTCTGTACAAACGACAGAACAAGTCACTGGCCGCAACGGGGTCGTTTTGCCCCAGTGCGGCAAAACGCCAGGCCCCGGCAGAGGTACCCAAGGTATTCAGTGGTTCTTGCTTGTCTTTAAAAAACTCACCGAACATCCATTTATCAAGCCCCTGAAGAACAAACCACTTAGGCCCGCCGGACGCGCCTAACAGCAAACCGATATCATCGACGCTCAGTCCTTGTTCCTGAATGTGCTGATAAGCCGACGCGCCGGCCTTAATGTTAATCCAATCCGTCATACAACGTTCCCTGATCTACAATTGTCGCTTTCTCTCGGCAAGGAACCCCAGTAACAACAGTATTCCAATGGTACTTACCGCGAGTAAATGCAGCGGAATAAGGCTTAACCAACCCGCAAGAACGGGTGTAAACCAAACCGTCAGCCAACCATAACCAAATGCGCACACCACAATAAAGACTATTGTTCGGAAAACAAAGTGCCAATGCGCCACCTGTCTTTTCACCATTCGGTTCACTTCGGCACCGTAAATAACCAATAGTGTCGCAACAATCGCCATGGCTAATTCGTAAAAATGAGGACGAATCATGATGCCCAAATTATTTAATACGTTTTGCACGCCAATACCCCGCTTAAAATTATCGCCAGAGTATACGAATTTTCTGTTGTTTTCGCATCCCAAGTTTGCGCTGTGCTGTGTTATCCTAAAGCTATAAAGAAGCTCATTTATAGGACGTTTTATGAAAATCATTTCATTCAATATCAATGGCATACGTGCTCGATTACATCAGTTACAGGCGTTAATTGATAAGCATAAGCCCGATGTTATTGGTTTGCAGGAAACCAAAGTGCATGATGACCAGTTTCCGTTGAAAGACGTTGAAGCTATGGGTTACCACGTAATTTTTCATGGTCAGAAAGGCCATTACGGCGTCGCTATGCTCAGTAAAAAGCCGCTGCAAAACCCGCAGTTTGGTTTCCCTTCTGACGACGAAGAAGCACAGCGCCGGATGATCATGGGCGATTATCCACTTGCCGATGGCAGTCATGTACGCATCTTAAACGGCTATTTCCCGCAGGGTGAAAGCCGGGATCACCCCACTAAGTTTCCGGCAAAAGAGAAGTTTTATCAGGACTTAATGAGCTATCTGGACAACGACCTTTCACCGGAGAAGCCCGTTATTGTGATGGGCGATGTGAATATTTCACGTATCGATTCAGACATTGGTATTGGTGAAAACAACGCCAAACGCTGGTTAAGAACGGGTAAATGCAGTTTCCTGCCGGAAGAGCGGGAATGGATGCAAAAACTGATGGACTGGGGCTTTACCGATACTTATCGTCAGCTGAACCCCAATGTGGATAATCAGTTCAGTTGGTTTGATTATCGTTCCCGTGGTTTTGATGACAACCGTGGATTACGTATCGACCTGATTCTGGCTACGAAAACTCTAGCAGAGCATTGTCAAGACAGCGGTATAGATTATGCTCTGCGGGGCATAGAAAAACCTTCCGATCATGCGCCAGTCTGGTCTACCTTCAAAGTCTGAAAATAACATCGCCGCCGGTTAATTTTAATGATCTTCCGGCGGTAATGTTTCCAATGCTTTACGCAAAATAATCGCCAGATCCATGTATTCAGGCCCTTTCTCACCCTGAGGCTGACATTCCACTCCTTGTGCCCGCAACTTATCTCTTAGCTCTTTATACCAATATCTTAACGAAGGTTTGAGTACCTGACGTGAACGCCATCCAAGCCAATACAGCCCCTGAAGCGGTAAACTCAACATAATCAGCGACAGCATCAGTCCCGGAGCCAGTTGCTCCTGCGGCATAAACTGCCAGGTGAGTGCAGCATTTAGCACAGCAATACCCGGCGTCCAGCTAATGGCCTTGCGCGTCACCGGTATAATTCTCGATTCCGCCATAGCTGCCACAACTGAATGGTGAGGCCATTTATCGGCATACACGTTTCCATCTCTTAAAACTGCAAAAAATGAACCACTCATGATGACCTCTTTGACAAAAATGCTGCAATTATAAACAAATATCTACCCATTGTACGATATTCACACTTTAAATATTATTCATATTTTTCATGAACTTAAAACCTTACAACCGCGTAGTGCACAAACATATCCACAGTTAATGTGGATACAGTTGCACGCGAGCTTTAGCTTTGCCACTATACTAACTGAATTAGTCAGTAGCATGGTGTCAGTTGTGGCAACAAGTCAGCTTCCTTCTCTTTATGCACCGGTAACCGGCCGGGTCATCGACGTACCACCCACAGCCGGAGTATGCCAGCAAGGCCTGTTGGGACAGGGTATCGTCATAGAAATGACCGGTAGTACCTTATACGCCCCGGCAGATGGCGTACTGACCCATATTAGTGGCAGTGGCGATTACTTATCCTTACGCCTGAATAACACCTACTCGCTACAGTTAGTAACAGGCTCAGGTGATGCATTCGGAGCGCATTTGGCTCTGACCGTACTTTGCCGCAGACAGGTCCAGATTCAATGCGGCGATCCTCTGGTAAAAATTAACCAGTCACTGCTACGCAGTTTAAATTCCATGCAGCAACGGCTTGCGGTTCTGGTCTGTGCGCCGGACTCTACAAAAACAACTGAGCCTTTCGACTGGCTGACATCCGGACTCGTTACCGCAAAAGACAGTCCACTTATCACAACTTAACCTCGACAGGAGCTGTACCTATGTTGCGCGTTTATGGCATAAAAAACTGCGACACTGTAAAAAAATCACTTAAATGGCTGGATAACAACGGACTTTCTTATGAGTTTATCGATGTTAGACAACAGCCACTGCAAAAAGAAACGGTGACTGGCTGGTTGAAGCAGCTTCCTGCTGAGTCATTGTTAAATAAACGCAGCACCAGTTGGCGGAATCTGTCCGACGAACAAAAGTCTGTGGATAATCGCGATGCCATTGCCGCGTTAATTGCCGAGCAGCCGACTCTGTTTAAGCGCCCATTGGTTGAGACCGGCCAGAACATTTATTGTGGCTTTAACGAAAAACTCTGGAGCGAACGCTACTTATGAGCTCTGAAACACTGCAACTTGCCCATGAACTTATTTCCCGCCCGTCAATTACACCGGAAGACGAAGGCTGCCAGCGACTTATTGGTGAACGTCTTGCGGCGCTGGGATTCGACCTTGAGTCTCTAATCTTTGATGATACAACGAACCTTTGGGCTCGTCGCGGGCAAGGTCGTAAATTGTTTTGCTTTGCCGGTCATACCGACGTGGTTCCGCCCGGCGATGTGAATGACTGGCAGTTTCCTCCTTTTCAGCCAACGCTTCACGAAGGCTATTTATATGGTCGCGGAGCCGCTGATATGAAAGGTAGTTTAGCGGCTATGATAACGGCTACCGAGCGCTTCATTAAAGACTACCCGGATGTGGATGCTGATATAGGTTTTCTGATCACCAGTGACGAAGAAGGTCCTTTTATCAATGGCACCAAACGTGTCATAGAAACACTTCAACAACGCAACGAAAACATCGACTGGTGTATTGTCGGCGAGCCCTCAAGTACTGAGACTCTTGGTGATATTGTAAAAAATGGGCGCAGAGGCAGTCTCACCGGAGACCTAACCGTGTTAGGTATACAGGGTCATGTTGCATACCCTCACCTGGCAAAGAATCCGGTTCACGATCTTGCACCGGCACTCAGCGACTTAATTAAAGAAAAGTGGGACAAAGGCAATGCCAGTTTCCCGCCAACGACATTTCAGGTGTCAAACATTCAGGCCGGTACCGGTGCGGGAAATGTCATTCCCGGACGTATTAACACCCAGTTTAACTTTCGCTTCTCCACCGAGCTGACGGCTGAAAAAATTAAACAGCGAGTTGAGGCCATACTCAATAAGCACTCGCTAAAATACAGCTTGCAATGGAAGCTCAACGGACCGCCTTTTTTGACAGAGTCAGGCCCATTAGTCGAAGCGGTTCAGTCTGCCATTGAGCATGAATGTGGATTTTCTACCACCCTCTCCACTGCGGGTGGAACTTCTGATGGCCGTTTTATCGCACCAACCGGCGCTCAGGTGATTGAGCTGGGTCCCGTAAATGCAACCATTCATAAAGTGAATGAATGCGTCAAAGCCACTGATCTGGATAAGCTCAGCGGCGTTTATTACCGCTGTATGGAAAAATTACTATGTTAAGTAATACCGAACTTACCGGCGCCAGTGAAAAACACTTAACTGCGGTAGACGGGCATAAACTTCATGCTGGTGCCGCTGAAGGTTATCTTGCTATGCAAAAAGCAGCGGCAGCTAACGGCCTTGAGCTTGCTATTGCCAGCGGTTTTCGCGCTCTGGACAGGCAGTTATCTATCTGGAACCGGAAATGGCGGGGTAAGTTGCCTCTGTTGTCTCAACACGGCGAGCAACTGGACGCCTCTGCCTTAAACGATACCGAGAAAATGCACGCTATTTTGCATTGGTCTGCGTTACCCGGCAGCAGTCGTCACCATTGGGGGAGCGACCTCGATATTTATGACCCTCGCCCGTTTCAACATAGTGAACGTAAATTACGTTTAGTGCCTGCCGAATATACTGATGCAGATGGCCCTTGCCACAAGCTCTGGCAATGGTTAACGCAACATGTACATGAGTATGGTTTCTTTTTTCCTTATGCCCGCTATCAGGGTGGCGTTGCCCGGGAACCCTGGCATTTAAGCTATCGTCCGGTGTCGCAAAAATGTCATCAACAACTCAGCCTGGAACTACTGGCCGAAACCATCAATGCTATAGCGATAGAGGGCAAACCTATTATTCTGGATAATCTGGTACAGATAAAAAATCAGTACATCGATACAATTACGGAGGATGACGGATGAACGAATATCTGGTGTGGTTACTGATAGCATTAGTGCTTGGAGTCGTTATCAGTAATGTCATGGTGCTAAAGTATACGGCTAAACTTAAATGGCCCGACGCAGAGTCGCCTAAAACTAAAGACGACTCCGACCAGAATACGGAAACTAAAGATTAGTCCAGTTGCACGCCCAGACGCTCAGCGACCTCACGATAAGCCTCGACAACACCGCCTAAGCCTTGACGAAAGCGATCTTTGTCCAGTTTTTCGCGGGTTTTAGCATCCCAGAGACGACAACCGTCCGGTGTGAATTCATCACCCAGCATGACTTCGCCGTCAAACACACCGAATTCCAGCTTATAATCCACTAACAGCAAACCCGCATCAGCAAACAGAGCTTTTAAAACCTCGTTGACTTTAAAGGTCAGCTCTTTCATCTTCTCAATTTGTACTGCAGTTGCCCACTCAAAAGCCTGAATGTGATAATCATTCACCATAGGGTCATGCAAAGCATCATTTTTCAAAAAGAACTCGAATGTCGGCGGGTTAAGCGTTTTACCCTCATCAACCCCTAAGCGTTTTACCAGAGAACCCGCGGCAACATTACGAATAACACACTCAACCGGAATCATATTCAGTTTTTTAACTAAAGATTCGGTATCACTTAAGCGCTCATCCAGCTGTGTCGGAATACCCGCTTGTTCCAGCTTTGCCATAATAAAATGGTTAAATTTATTGTTGACCATGCCTTTATCATCAAGCTGTTCAACTTTTTCACCATCAAACGCTGAAGTGTCATTGCGAAACTCCAGAATCAGACGGTTAGGGTCGTCAGTATGGTAGACCGTCTTTGCTTTGCCCCGATACAGTTCACTGCGTTTTTCCATGAATCTTTCCACTCGCACTTAAGTTAAAGTTGGCTTTGCTGTTTAACAGCGTTTTTAAAGGCTTCAAACACTTGATTGACCCACTCGTCTGAAACAACTTCATCATCCTGATAAACGGTTACCGATGTATTCTGGCCGTCTTCCAATAAGCGGAATTCATACTCACCCTCGGCAATACCAAGCGCTTCATAGTCATCACCGCCAATGAACAAGAAGCCGCTGCCAGGTTGGCTGTACTCGACAAAATACGTTCCGGCTTCACGGTTTAAATCTTCAACCTCAAATCCAATATCTTCTAAAGCAAGGTTAACCAACGGCCACGCTTGCTCAAAATCGTCTTCAACGATTAAAACAGAATGCCCTTCGGTTGTTTTTGACAGGCGTGTATCAATTCCTTCCGCTTTTTCGCGAACAACGGCTAACTGCTGCTTACGGTTGACTTCGGAAATAACCGCGTTAAGCAAGTCAGTTTCCAGATTACGAACAACCAGTGGTGCTACTTTTTTCTGTTCGCCGTCAATAACCTGAGTAAAGTCATTTACATTGACACGCAAGGCCGTACTACGTTGATGATTTTCGGTTTCCTGAGTCACCTCGTAACGGAACGTTCTTTCACGAATTTTATCGCTCTCTCCGCCAAAGCCAAGAAAACCGCCCTCTCCGTCAATACCCTGCTGCACAGCCATCGGCTCAGTAAGCCAGCGATTTTCACCCACTTCGTCCCAGTTAATATTACGGCGTTCTAAAACATCTTTGGCCGCCTGACTGACAAACTCAGTGACTGAGTCTCCCATGCCATCAACAATATCAAAGTAAACCCGGGTTTCTGTTTCTGTCTCTAAAACTCGGCTACCCAGTCCAATAGGACGAACTTGCTGAGGTGCAGTAATATTCACTCTTTGTCCGATTGGCGCCGGAGAAATTTGGGTATCAGGAATTCGGTATTGATCGCCCGTTTTCGCATCTTCCAAATCTTCAGGAATATTCAGCGTCGCAGTAGGCTGAATATTGATATATTCAAACCCTCCGCTCGCACGTTCTTTTTCTACCGACGAACAACCTGTTACGACTACGGCAGCTACGCCCATCCACGCAAGGCGAGACAATTTCATTACGACTCCTGAATATTTAATAGGTTTTCTTGCTGCAATACTGACTCAATCAATTGCTGATTTTTTTCTTCCGGAGGTGTCAGTGGCAGACGATAGTTTGCACTAACCCAGCCCATCAAGGCTAAAGACCATTTAACCGGAATTGGGTTAGATTCAACAAATAGCATATTATGCAAAGGCTCAAGTTCGGCATCTAATTGGTTCGCATGAGCGGTGTCGCTCGCAACCGCAGCCGTTACCATTGCTTTTATTTTGGCAGGTACAATATTAGCCGTTACACTGATAACCCCATGACCACCAGCCAACATAAATTCGCGCGCTGTCAGGTCATCACCGCTTAACAGAATAAAGTCATCACCACAGCGTTTTTTTAGCTCTTGCACACGGCTTACATCGCCGGTCGCTTCTTTAATACCAATAATGTTATCAATTTTTGCGAGCTGCTCTATCATTTCCGGCGTCATATCAAGACCGGTGCGACCCGGAACATTATACAGAATTTGAGGTTTATCAGTGACATCTGCGCAAGCCTGATAATGAGCAATAAGACCCGCTAAAGAGGGTTTATTATAGTAAGGCGTCACATTCAAAAAGCCGCTAACACCAGCCTGATTCATTTTCTCAGTAAGCTGCACCGCTTCGCTGGTTGAATTTGAGCCATTGCCAGCAAGAACATCAATGCGTCCTGCGCTCAACTCGACCATCGCATTAACGACATCAATGTGTTCTTCATGCGTTAAGGTTGTTGACTCCCCTGTTGTGCCAACCGCTACAATAGCGTCTGTACCCGCTTCACAATGCCGGTTTACCAGAAACTCAAGTTCACTGTAATCGACATTGCCATGTTTTGTAAAAGGGGTAACTAGAGCGACAATACTGCCCTTAAGCATACAATCTCCAAGTCCTAAACTGGGGCTCTAATGGTAATGCCAGCCCCGACTAAACACAAGTGGTAGGAACCTAACTTAGCCAGAAGGTTCCGCAAACTTTTGTCGCTATCACATTTTCCAATACGCTCTGTGTCCGCTATGATGTTGGCACAGTTAACTCAGTTGCAGGAGAATACAATGCAGACATTACAACAGGGTGATAAAGCACCTGACTTTACGTTACCCGACGCTCACGGGAACTCAGTGGCATTATCGGAGCTGCTGAAAGAACATCGCGTACTGGTCTACTTCTACCCCAAAGCCATGACTCCCGGCTGTACGGTGCAGGCACAGAACTTACGTGACAGTCGTAAGCAGCTGGAAGACTGCAATGTAGTATCCGTTGGTATAAGCCCGGATGCGCCTAAGCGGTTAGCTAAATTTACTGACAGAGATGAGCTCAACTTTACTCTGCTCAGTGACGAAGACCACAAAGTTGCTGAAGCGTTTGGGGTTTGGGGTCTGAAAAAGTTTATGGGTAAAGAATATGACGGCATCCATCGCATTAGTTTTTTAGTTGAACAGGACGGAACCGTTTCAAAGGTGTTCGATAAATTCAAAACCAAAGAACACCACGAGGTTGTATTGGATCACCTTAAACAAGCTTAAACCTCAGCAAACACCGCATTATTGCGGTGTTTGCTCTTCCTTATTATCACTCGTACCAGTGTCCCAGGCGGTTAATACCGCTTTCACCAGACTCGCCAGCGGAATGGCAAAAAACACCCCCCAGAAACCCCATATACCACCAAAGATTAATACCGCAGCAATGATGTAAACGGGGTTTAAACTAATCGCTTCTGAAAATAACAAAGGCACCAGCAGGTTTCCGTCTAAAGCCTGAATAACCAAATAAGTAACCGTCACCCAGACAAAAGGCGCTGTTGGGCCAAACTGGAATAAAGCCACCAGAACAACAGGTATGGTTACTACCGCCGCTCCTATGTAAGGAATCAAAACCGATAATCCAACCAAAATGGACAACAGCGCAGTATAGCGCAAATCGAACAGACTGAAGGTGACAAAAGTCACTACCGCTACCACAACCACCTCAATGGCTTTCCCACGAATGTAATTCATAATCTGCAGGTTCATTTCCTGGCCTACCTGCGAAATTAACTGGCGGTTTGAAGGCAGCAATCGGCTAAAATGAGCGACTAAGACATCGCGATCTTTTAGCATAAAGAAGATCAATAACGGCACCACAATTAAATACACCAGCATTGCCATAACATTAACGATAGAGGTTAAGGAAACCGTTAATAGGTTTTCCCCCAAACCGACCACCCGCCTTTTCATTTCCTGGGTAAATTCGTTAATTTGGTTGTCATCAACAATGGTCGGGAACATTTCAGGTAATTTATGCAACCAAATTTGTAAGTTGGTAACCATATCCGGCATTTCTTGTATCAGCGTTGTGCTTTGCTGCCAAATGACCGGAACCAGAGTCAGTAAACCGATGATCATTAACGCCAGAAATAGAGAAAACGTGATAACCGTGGCGCTAAGCCGGGACAAGCCTATTTGCATTAACCGAATAACCGGCCAATCTAACAAGTACGCTAAAGAAATAGCGATTAATAATGGCACGATTAAACCGCCAAAAACTGCAATAACAAGTACAGTAAATGCCAATAACAGAAATAAGGTTACTGCATTGGGGTCTGCAAATTTCCGTCGGTACCACTGTTGAATGTATTCCCACATAGCCGTAATCTCTTTATCTTCGTTAGGTCGATAATATCAGTCCTTGCAATCTTTCCATAACCCCATAGAGTAAAAAGGAACTAAAGATTAAAATTTGGTTCTTAAAAGAAGATTAACTCTGTTTCATTTAGCCTGCGAGTCATTGATGTCCGCCAAAAAACTACACTTTTTTATCGCTTGCCTCTTCACCTTTACATTGAGCTATAGTGCTGCAACGAGCGCTACACAGGATCGTCAACGTTTACCCGAAATAGGCACCACCGGCGCCGCTTTCATGAGTATTGAACGCGAACAGGTTGTTGGTGATTTTTATATGCGCCAGGTTCGCTCTCAGGCTCCGATAATTTACGATCCGGTATTAGATAGCTATTTAAACAGTATGGGTCAGCGTTTGGTCAGAAATACCGGCGGTGTGCGTTACCCCTTCAACTTCTTTTGGATAAACAATAAAGAAATAAATGCCTTTGCCTTTATGGGCGGCTATGTTGGTGTGCATACCGGCTTGCTCAATGAAGCCAGAACTGAATCTGAACTGGCGGCAGTACTGGGACACGAAGTTGCACACATTACTCAACGTCATATTGTCCGGCGAATGCAGGAACAACAGCGCAGTATGCCCATGACAATTGCCGGTATTATTGGCTCTATTCTCATCGGTATGGCAAACCCGGAAGCGGGTATGGCCGGACTGTATACCACTATGGGTATGGCCGGACAGTCGCAGATTAACTATACCCGTATGTACGAGCAGGAAGCCGATCGTATTGGCCTTTCTGTGTTACTGGCGGCGGGTTTTGATCCCAGAGGTGCCCCTGATTTCTTTGGTCGGCTGGCAGAAAAATACCGATACGTGAGTAAGCCACCCGAAATGCTTATGACGCACCCTTTGCCGGAGTCTCGTATAGCTGATACAAGAGCTCGCGCTGAAAACATGAGGCCAGTTGATGTACCACCAAGCCTTGATTTTGCTTTAGCAAAGGCCCGGGTTCAAGCGCGTTATAGTAGTGACAGTACAAAAAGCGATTTCGAATCGATGCGCTCAAGCCCTAACGCCATTAATCAGCAAGCGGGACAATATGCTCTGGCAATACAAGCATTGGATAGCAACCGTATCGACTTAGCCCATGAATTAATGCAACCATTACTGGAGCGTTCCCCGAACAATGCGTTTTATATCGACGTTCAAACCGATATTTTGCTTGCACAAGAGAACTACGAAACCGTTTTAAATTGGTTGCGCGGTAAGTATATTCAACAGCCGACAGAGCCGGTCATTACACTGAACTTTGCAAATGCTGCACTCAGAGCCAGAGATACCGCACTTGCTGAAAAATTATTACGTGACTTTTTGCTGCAAAATCCCGACCATACGTTGGCACTTGACCTTCTGATACAAGCTTATGAGCGCAGCGGGAAACCGGCTGCTTTGTACGAGACCCGTGCTGAGGCGCTTGCGCTGCGAGGAAATTTTAAGCTTGCAATTGATCAGTTGCATACCGCGCATAATCACACTGATAACGACCTGACCCACAAGCGTCTGAATGCCCGTATCGATCAGATCCGAAACATGGAACAACAAATTCAGTCATTAATGTGACTGAACAGCGTTTTCCAGTGATTCTAAGTCCTGCTCACCCATCAAGGGTCCTTTGACGCTACCATCCGGCTTGATAACGTAAGTCGCGGGTAGCACCTGAGGCCGTTCGAAAGGAAACGCCGGTGCCGGATCCATCATGGCCAGTTGAAATTCAATACCGTGACGCTGCTTCAGTTCGGCAAGCTCGTTATTTGACATTGGGTCAAAGCTGACCCCAATTAACTCAACGTTTTCCGGCTTATGCGCGTTAAACTCATTGAGCTCCGGAAGTTCCCGCAGACACGGAGCACACCACTGCGCGAAGTAATTTACGACAACGGTTTTACCTTCAAGTTGCGCCCAGCGAAACTCATTATTGGCATCAGTAACCACGTCAGGCTTTGGTGAGCAAGCCGTTATCAATACAGCTGCAGCCGCGCAGACCAGTGTTCTCAATTTCATTCCTTACCTCAATTACGTTACTATTAGCATATATTCACCTAATACTCAGATACTACAAGGTACGATACCTATGAGCCAAGTAACAATTTATCATAACCCGCGTTGCTCAAAATCAAGACAAACTCTGGAACTACTGAACCAAAACAACGTAGAACCAGAAATTGTGGAATACCTTAAAACACCGCCTAACGCGGCCGAACTCAAAGACATTCTGGAAAAGCTGAGTCTTTCCGCTGACCAGCTTATGCGTAAAAAAGAAGATATTTATAAAGAGCTAGGCCTGGCGGGTATTAACAATGAAGATGAATTGGTTACAGCTATGGTGAATAATCCCAAGTTGATTGAACGTCCCATTGTCATTCGGGGCCATAAGGCCGCCATTGGTCGCCCACCTGAAGCCGTGTTGGATATTTTATGATGACCCGCGTCGTTATTCTTTATTACAGTCGTAACGGAGCAACACAACTGCTTGCCGATGCCATAGCAGAAGGCGTAACGGCGGCCGGCGGCGAAGCCGTTTTGCGTAGTACCGGGCACGGCAGCAATGCTGTTAGTGACAGAGATCTTGAGATTGAAAATGCGGATCTGGAAAGTTGTGATGCCCTCATTCTCGGCAGCCCAACTCGATTTGGGCATATGGCTTCAAGCCTGCAGAAGTTTTGGGAAGGGACGTCGCGCGAATGGTTACAGGCAATCCTGACCGACAAACCCGGCGCCGTATTTACTTCGTCCAGTTCACTACATGGTGGCCAGGAATCCACATTGCTGACGTTAGCACTGCCTTTAATCCACCACGGTATGATGCTGGTGGGTATTCCATATTCAGAGCCCGCGCTGCATCAAACGGAATCGGGTGGCTCACCTTATGGTGCGAGTCACCATGAACACAGCAAAAAATTAACTGAGCATGAGCGTCAATGCGCTATCGCATTAGGCAAACGAGTTACGCAAACGGCTGCTAAGCTTTCTTCATAGGATTTATCAATGCCAACATCCCCACGTTTTTACCGCTGGTTAACACAAATTTGCTACTGGCCTTTGCTTATTTTAATTGCGCTCTGGCATGGCATGCCAACCGATGCACCCGGCACACTACCCGTTTATATTGCGCTAATTTTGTGGCTCTTGCCTCTGCTGTTTCCTTTGCATGGACTGGTTAAAGGCAAACCTTACACCCATGCCTGGACCAACTTTATTTTGATGTTTTATTTCCTGCACGGTTTAACGGTGGTTTATACGCACCCCGATGAACGAATGTGGTCAATACTGGAACTGATATTTACCACTGGCGCTTTTATTGGTGCAACCGGCTATGCGCGTTATCAGGGACGAGCCCAGGGGTTGGGACTGAAAAAACTAAAAGACTACGACTAAATTTCAAGAACTTGCTTAACAAACGGAATTGTTAAGCGACGTTGGTAAGTAATAGAGGCTTCATCCAGTTCGTTTAAGGCTTTCATTAAATCACGCATTGAGCGGCCTAAACGTTGTGTCATGAAAGCCGCTACATCGCCCGGAAGCTCAAGCCCACGCCACTGTGCCCGCAGAATTAACGCGTTAGCTTTCTCGTCATCGTTCAACGGCTGAAGCTGAAAGCCGGTAGCCCACTGAAAACGGGACTGCAGGTCCGGTAAGATAACGTCGGTCTGCGCCGCCGACTGCTTAGCCGTCATAATCAACCGCGTTGACTCGTTATCGGTCACTCTATTAATGAGTGAAAATAATTCAAAGCTCCAGCTCTGCTCTAGTGTCACGCTATCAATATCATCCAGACAGATGAGATCAGCTTGTTCAATACCCTGCAGTACGGCCGTTGCATCGGCCTGAGCCAATTCCTGCAAAGGCAAATAAGCAATACGCTGCTCCGGTTTTACCGATGCAATGACGCTATGCATTAAATGGCTTTTCCCCACCCCGGTTGCACCGGATAACCAGGTCAATTGTTGGCTTCTTTTTAACGGCGGCTGCGATTGCGGTAATCCTTCCAGCCAACTCAATAACGTTGCGTTGTCGCCGGTCAGAAACGTCGAGAATATTTCGTCATCCGGCAACTGTACGGCCAAAGGCAACTGCTGTGGCAACATCAGCGGTTCTCGTTCCAGCGATAAACAGGTATTTCAGCTTCTCTGGCAGCAACGAATGGCCCAACTTCTTTTGACGCTAGTCGTCCATCCAAATTAATCGCCTGCAATATTTGATCGACAGGACCGTTAACCACAATTTCAAATTCGCTCAAAGCCTGTGAGTAGGTCAGTAAACGGACGTCCCGTACAGACACGATACTTTTCAAAAAACGTTCCAGTTCTAAAACCCGGCTTAAGCTGGCTAATTCCTCCACTTTTACCGTCATGGTATTGCGAACGTTTTCATCACCTGCGGTAAGACTGTATTTCTGCGACAATTTTGTCATTAGCTGCTCAACCAGCGGCTCGGCCAGCCAGTCAGGACTGGCTGCCGTCACTTCGCCGGAAAACCTATCGTCCCCCACTTCCACAAACCAATTTAAACGCCAGGGCTCTTCAGTTTCCTCCTGACGAATAATACGTCCAACCAACAAACCATCGGTACCATAGCGTTCAGTCGACGTTCTTACCGGATCGAGAAACCGCCCCCAGACATCCGTTGCGCTGATAGTGAAGTTGTCGGTTAAGTCCATTAAAGGCAACTGAACGGGAATACTGTTTTGGCGCGCAAAGAACTTTAATTGCTGAGTAAAAACAGACTCACTGTTACTATCAATAATAGTGCGTTGCCCATTACTGCCTTCTTTTGCTATCCATAACATCAGTTGAGGTCGGCGACTGCCCCAGTAGGGTAACTGATGCTCAGCCAGTAACGCGCGTAATTTAGTGCCGTCAAAAGTCGCCGTCAACGTGCGCTGCCCCTGGTTTTGACTATAGCCGTACTGAACCAGATAATTATTTAAATCGCGCTTAGCCCGTTTAATCGCCTCATACTGCGTTGCTTCAACCTGGCCGGTTAACTTAGTAATAACCCGGTCAAAAGCTTTGCCAATTGCCTGTTGCCGATCAGACGAGCTCTGCGACGCAACTTCAACTTCTGCTGCATACAAATTATCAATCAACCGCGCCTCAGCGTCGGTTGTCGAAAAAACAGCTAACAGCAACAATAAACCTGCAGCAATATAATGAATTTGGGACTTTGCCATGCCATTATCCAAATAAGACTTTGAGAGCATATTAAACAGCCAGATAGCGAACAGCAAGTAACAACTTGTGGATAAGCTTGTGGGAATCTCCACTAGGAAAATAAAGCCACTAACGGTAATATTGCGACAAACGGGTGAAGAGTGACAAAGGCATGCTAAAACAACAACTTCGAGGTATCAGTTCTTTACTGGGCAGCATCAGTTTAATTGGTGTCTGTGTCGGCATGACCAGTACTCTATTGAGTCTGCGCGCCACCATTGAAGGTTTTGGTACTCTGGTTACCGGTTTTATCATGTCAGCCTATTTTATCGGCTACTTATTTGGTTCTACCCGCGCACCTAAAGATATTCGTCGGGTTGGCTATATTCGTTCATTTGGTGGCCTGGCAGCGTTAGCTGCTTTTAGTATTTTAATGCAAGCCATTTGGGTTGACCCCATTATCTGGTTTGTCATGCGCTTTATTACCGGGTTTGCCATTTCCGGCATTTTTGTCATTGTAGAAAGTTGGCTGAACACAATGGCAGACAACCGCAGTCGCGGTACTTTGCTGTCCGTTTATCTGGTTATTATTTATACTGGCCTTATTGTCGGGCAGCTTATTCTGGGTGTTGCCGACCCGGCGGGTTTTATTGCCTTCGCTATTATTGCTTTACTAATAAATCTGGCTCTGATTCCTATTTTGATCAGTGTGACAGCTGAACCAACAACCCATGAAAACCGAAAGGTCCCCATTTCGTTATTATTTAAGACCGTACCTCTGGGCGTCGTCAATGCCTTTATCATGCAGGCCTGCTACGCCATGTTTTACGGCATCGGTCCAATGTATGCGTCTTACATAGGCCTTAGCGTCGTTCAAATTACCTTTTTCATGGCAGCATTCATTGCCGGCGGCTTAATTTCTCAAGCGCCTTTCGGATTATTATCGGATCGAATCGACCGCCGTTTTGTTATTGCTATTTGTGCTGCAGGTGGAACACTAACAGCTGCTGTCCTGTCTCAACTGGGGGCATCAAACGCTATTCTCATTTATCTGATTGTTGGCTTGTTAGGCGCCTTTATTTTGCCTCTGTATTCACTGGGCATGGCGCACACGAACGATTTTCTGGAACGAGACCAAATGGTGGGGGCAACCGGCGCCATTATTAAAATTGGCGGCGCTGGCTCAATTATAGGAGCCCCCGCTGTTGCGGCATTAATGCAGTTTGGTGCTATTAACTACTTTTTCTTGTTACTGGCAGCACTGACAGCCATGGTGGGTTTTTACTCGCTGTACCGCATTACACGCCGCGCAAAAGCCGAAGACCAGTTACACAGCAACTTTGCCATACTGGCACCGTCACAAACTTCTGATGAGCTATTAACGTCTATGGCGGAGGAAGCTCCGGAAACGGAAGAAGAAGAGGACGACGACGAAATGGAGTCCAACGCCGTCCTTCGTTAACTGCTTATTTATTCTGACAGCAGGTCATTGACCCAACTGGTGGCCTGCTCAAAAATCTCGTCTAAATGCTGCTCGCTGACAAAACTTTCAGCGTAAATTTTGTAAATAGGCTCGGTGCCTGAAGGTCGTGCCGCAAACCAGCCATTACCGGTCGTCACTTTAATGCCACCAAACTGTGCCCCATTTCCAGCCGCTTTGGTTGAGATATCAGACACAGTATCGCCTGCCAGCTCAGGCAGTTTGACTTTGTACGCGCGAATGTCTTTAAAGCGTGCGTTTTTATCGGCACTTGAAGCGGTATCAACCCGACGATAATAAGACGTACCGTGCTGCTGGCATAACTCATCATAATATTGGCCCGGATTCTTACCGGTTTTCGCCAGTACCTCAGCGGCCAACAAAGCCATCACAATACCGTCTTTATCGGTGGTCCAGGTATTTCCTTTGCGGTCCAGCAAGGTTGCACCGGCACTTTCTTCACCGGCAAAGGCTATGCTTTGTTCAGCAAGCCCTTTGGCAAACCACTTAAAGCCAACCGGCACTTCCATGAGTGGACGCTCGTTTGAACTGACTACGCGGTCAATCATGGCGCTGGATACCAGGGTCTTACCTATCGCAATACTCTTGTCCCAGTCACGATGTTTACATAAGTAATCTATCGCTACCGAGAGGTAATGATTCGGGTTCAGCAAACCGTGGGTCGGTGTCACTATGCCGTGGCGGTCGTAGTCCGGGTCATTACCAAACGCTAAATGGTAGTTGTCTTTTAACGCCAGTAAACTGGCCATAGCAAAAGGCGATGAGCAGTCCATTCTAATTTTGCCGTCTTTATCCAGCGGCATAAATGAAAAGGCCGGATCAACCACTGCATTACGAACCTCAATAGACAAATTGTAATGCTCAGCAATTTGCTGCCAGTATTTAACGCCGGAACCCCCCATAGCATCGACCGCTAATGTTAGTTTCGCATCGCGAATAGCCGACATATCAATACAGTCTTCCAGTTGAGCGATGTAATGCTTGCGCCAGTCAACAAAGGTCAGTTTTGAATGCTGTAATACATCTTCACTTTCACAGGTGTTTACCCCGACTAACCCGGATGACAGTAACGCATTAGCATACTTCTCAATAATTCGCGTAACATCGGAATCGGCCGGTCCGCCATGCGGTGGGTTATATTTAAAGCCACCGTCTTCGGGCGGGTTATGCGACGGCGTAATCACCACACCGTCGGCTTTCGCTTTATGGTCGCGGTTCCATTCAATAACCGCACGGCTTAATACCGGCGTCGGGGTATAATCGTGCTCGGTCTGAACCTGAACTTCTATACCGTTACCAATGAACACATCTAAAGCACTGATGTAGGCAGACTCTGACAGCGCGTGGGTATCTTTAGCAACCATAATAGGTCCGCTAATGTCCTGCTCTTCGCGATACGCGCAAATAGCCTGCGCAATAGCCAGAATATGCGCTTCATTAAATGAACGCTTAAATGAACTGCCCCGGTGACCCGACGTACCAAAACTGACTTTTTCTGCCTTTTTGCGTGGGTCCGGCTCATAAACATAATAAGCACTGGTCAGTTGCGCAATGTTTGTCAAGTCACCGGCCTGTGCCAGCTGACCTGCCCGTTCATGATTCGCCATTATAAAAAGTCCCTAATTTTTTCTGCATCGACTGAATCATAGCCAAGTTTCTCGGCTACCTGAGTCAGCATCGATTTTTTCTTTGTCGTATTGGTGTTGGTAATCACCCAAAATGGGGAGTCCGGTATTTGTTTTGGATTTGTGCTGTTACCGGAAGTCAGTAACGCCTCTTCTGATCGCGCGAAATACTGACGATCGCGTCCGCGGATATCCAGCACTTGCGAAAACTCGCTTGAATGGCAACGATACAACATACTTAAAATATAAAGAAAGCGTGCAACCACACTTTTTTGAATGCGCACATCCTGCTCGTTTAAGCGGTTAAAAACCGATTCGGTTTGTGTACTTTTGCTGTCGACTTCAGGCTCGTTATTATTTACATCAAGCAGGCGACGCAGAATATCCGACGCGCTCTCGCCTATTTTTCTGGTATGGCTTGCAATGTATGCGTATAAATCATCGTCAATGTCAATCCGCTTCATTATTGACTTTCTACCCCTGAATATTGAAAGGTTGTGCTTTGTCACTTGCAACGCCCCGACAAAGCCTTGAAAATATGCCTCAAAGTTTATCACTAAAGGCGCTTCGATGGCAGACTCTTCATTGTTGAATCACGAAACATTAGGTACCGATAATCATCCGGCTATCATCATTATTCATGGCCTTTTCGGCGACAAAGACAACTTAAAAAGTATCGCCAGAGAACTTTCAGATGACTACTTTTGTATTTTGCCGGACACTCGCAACCACGGCGATTCTTTCCACAGTGAAACTATGACTTACTCGGCCATGGCCGACGACATCATTGAGCTGGCCGATGCGTTAGAGGTTGAACAGTTTTCTGTATTAGGTCATTCCATGGGGGGCAAAATTGCCATGGAAATGTGCATGAAAGCACCTGAACGCGTTACTGCTGCCATAGTTGCTGATATATCCCCCGCAGCTTACAACGGCACTCACGACAGCATTTTGGATGCGCTGTCAGAACTGGATTTAAGCCAGGTAAAAAGCCGCGGCGATGCCGACGAACAACTAGCGGATAAAATTTCAGAAAAAGGCGTGCGTCAGTTTTTACTGAAAAACCTTAAAAAGACCGACAATGGCTACCAATGGCGACTTAACCTTAACGCATTAAAGCAAAACTATGAGCAAATTTCAGCAGCTGCCAGTACCGGCCACTATGAAGGCCCGGTACTTTTCATTAAAGGCGGCAACTCAAACTACCTGACTGAAAAACACCAAAAAGAGGTCAGTTCCCGTTTCAGTAACACGTCAGTTAAAATTATCGAAGACGCGGGTCATTGGTTACACGCTGAAAAGCCCCGAATATTCAACCGTCTTGTCCTTGAGTTTCTGACTCAGTAATCTCGCCAGCCGCAGCGCTTTATGGTAATCTAAGTGCCGTAAAAAAATAGCCAATATCAGGCGTTACACATCAGCGGGGTTAAGCGGTATGTTAGCTGAGTATTATGAAGAAATTGAAGTTCTGGCCACCAATTTTACGCTGGGCATACTATTTTTACTAATAGGCTTAGCCATTCGTGATGTGTTAAAACGCTCGGCAGTACCGAAATTCGGACAAATCATTGTTTGGGCGGTATTGTTCCTGGGTTGTTTTGGTTTTATTGCAAAAGGTATTATTCAGGTGCTCTGGGAATCCGGAATTTAACCTAATTGATAATTTACGCCGCTGAATGACAATTCATTCAGTATTGTTTGTTCGTATAACCAGGTGGAAATTGATTTATGGCAACTGTTGGAATTTTCTTTGGAAGCGATACCGGTAACACCGAAGCCGTCGCTCAGATGATTCAGAAGGAGCTGGGTAAAAAGCTTGTTGACGTTAAAGACGTCGCTAAATCCAGTAAAGAAGATATTGCCAGTTATGACCTACTATTGTTCGGAATTCCGACGTGGTACTACGGCGAAGCTCAGTGCGACTGGGACGATTTTTTCCCCGAACTGGAAGAAATTGATTTTACTGACAAACTCATTGCAATTTTTGGGTGTGGTGACCAGGAAGATTATGCCGAATACTTCCTTGATGCAATGGGTATGGTTCGCGATATTGTCGAAGCGCGAGGTGGCATTATTGTCGGTCACTGGCCAACCGAGAGTTATAATTTTGAAGCCTCAAAAGGCATGACAGACGAAAATCATTTTGTGGGGCTGGGTATTGACGAAGACCGTCAGCCCGAACTGACCAAAGAGCGCGTGAGTAAATGGTGCCAGCAAGTCTATGAAGAAATGTGTTTAGCAGAACTGGCAAATAACAGCTAATACAGGGTATGCTGTTATACATGTTTAATTGAGATGCGAATTATTATGGCGAGTAACGACGAACAGCTAAAGAAAGCAGGACTCAAAGTCACGTCCCCACGAATGAAAATTCTGGAGATCTTAAAACATCCAGATAATCAACACATCAGTGCCGAGGACGTTTACAAAATTCTGCTGGAACAAAAAGATGAAATTGGCCTGGCTACTGTATATCGAGTACTGAACCAGTTTGATGACGCTGGCATTATTACTCGCCACCACTTTGAAGGTGGCCGTTCGGTGTTTGAGTTAAGTGCTAAGGATCACCATGATCATTTAGTGTGTTTAACCTGTGGTCACGTGTTTGAGTTTGAAGACGACGTTATTGAAAAACGTCAGGAAAAAATTGCTGTGTCCAATAAAATCAAACTGACCAACCACAGCCTTTATCTTTACGGTGAATGTCAGCGCGGCGAAAGCTGCGAATATAAAACCGCTGCTGAGGCAGAATAATGGCGCTACGCTGGCTCATTTATGGGGCTTATGGTTATTCGGGCAAGCTTATTGCTCATCAGGCAAAAAAGCGCGGTTACCAACCCATTTTAGCCGGTCGGAATGAAGACTCCCTTGAGCCAGCTGCTCATCACTTAGGCTTTCAGTATAAAGCCTTTTCATTAGACAGTATCGATGAGGTCAAACAGCAATTAGAAGACGTTGACTTAGTCGTTAACTGCGCCGGACCATTCAGTCAAACCGCAGTTCCGCTTATCAACGCCTGCATTGATACCCAAACCCACTACTTAGACATTACCGGCGAGATTGACGTTTTCGAATACGCGCACTCTATGGACAAAGCGGCTCGTGAAGCTGGCGTTGTTATTTGTCCGGGTGTCGGCTTCGACGTTATTCCAACCGATTGTATTGCGGCGCGACTAAATGCCCAAATGCCTGAAGCAACTCATCTGGCTCTGGGTTTTGATTCAGGATCACGTATGAGCCGGGGCACGGCTAAAACCAGTATCGAAAGTTTAGCCCGTGGTGGTGCCGCACGAATTCAGGGGCAAATTACCGATGTTCCGCACGCCTGGCATTCTCGCTGGATAGACTTCGGTAACGGTGAAAAATGTGCCATGACCATTCCCTGGGGTGATGTTTCCACGGCTTACTACACCACTGAAATACCCAACATTGAAGTCTACATACCCGCCAGCCCGCGCTTAGTGAAAAAGATGCGTCGCATGAACTGGTTCCGCTGGGTATTTAACTGGAAATGGGTACAACGCAAGCTAAAACAAAAACTAGAGTCACAGCCCGCAGGCCCGGAAGAAAAAGAACGCAAAGACAACCCGACTTATGTTTGGGGTGAAGTTACAGACGCCAAAGGTAATAAAAAGAGTATGCGGGTTAAAGTGAAAAATGGTTATTCACTGACCGCTGAGGGTGCGGTAGAACTGGCGGTGCATACCTTAAAGCAAAAACAATCAGGGGGCTTTTACACCCCCTCACGTTTATACGGCGCTAAACTACTGGATCAGTTTACGATTCAGTAGTTTGTTGCTGTTCTATTTTCGCCCAGCTGTCACGCAAGCCAACCGTCTGGTTGAAAATAAGACGCCCTTCTTTCTCGGCATCAGTGTCTAAGCAATAATAGCCCAGGCGTTCAAACTGGAAGTTTTCGCTGAGTTTCGCACTAGCTAAGTTTGCTTCCACAAAGCCTTTCTTAATAACCAGAGACTCAGGGTTCAGGGTGGAGAATAAGTCTTCCTCGGCCGCCGGATTCGGCACCTGGAATAAACGATCATAAACACGGAACTCGGCTTCTTTAGCCGTTTCAACAGACACCCAGTGGATCACGCCTTTTACCTTGCGACCGTCAGCCGGGTCTTTACCTAACGTATCCGCGTCGTAGTGGCAATAGATGGTCTGAATTTCACCATTATCGTCGGTTTCTACCCGGTCGGCACGAATAACATAAGCGTTACGTAAACGTACTTCTTTATCCAGTACCAGCCGCTTGAACTTCTTATTGGCTGATTCGCGGAAATCCTCACGTTCTATCCAAATTTCGCGGCTGAAAGTGACCTGCCGAGAGCCCATTTCCGGGTCGTTCGGGTGGTTAGGCGCATCCAGCAATTCCTGCTCGCCTTCCGGGTAGTTCTCAATCACAACTTTTACCGGATCCATCACCGCCATAGCACGTGGTGCATTGGCATTTAAGTCATCACGGATGCAGGCTTCCAGCATGCTCATTTCTACCTGATTATCCATTTTGGTCACGCCAATACGACGACAAAACTCACGAATGGATTCAGGTGTATAACCACGGCGACGTAAACCAGCAACACTGGCAATACGAGGGTCATCCCAGCCCGTGACTTTATTTTCTTCCACCAGCGTATTAATAATACGCTTGCTCATTACCGTGTATTGCAGGTTCAGGCGTGAAAATTCTATCTGCTGTGGGTGGCAGTCAATGCTGATGTTATCCAGTACCCACTCGTACAAACGACGGTTGTCCTGAAACTCCAGCGTACACAGTGAATGCGTAATACCTTCCAATGCATCGGAAATACAGTGGGTAAAGTCGTACATGGGGTAAACGCACCATTTATCACCGGTCTGGTGGTGATGCACAAAGCGTACACGGTAAATTACCGGATCACGCATGCACATAAACGGCGAGCTCATATCAATTTTTGCGCGTAATGCCGCGGTGCCTTCTTCGTGTTTACCCGCTGTCATATCAGCGAAGTGCTTTAAGTTCTCTTCCACAGAAGTGTCACGGTACGGGCTGTTTACGCCCGGCTCTTTCAGGGTACCGCGCATTTCACGCATTTTATCCTGAGGGCTGAAATCAACGTAGGCCAGGCCTTTCTCGATCAGTTCGACCGCAAAGGCATGCAACTGATCAAAGTAGTTGGATGAGTAACGTGGCTCACCTTCCCAGTGATAGCCCAGCCACTCCACATCTTTTTTAATGGAGTTTACGTAATCCACTTTTTCTTTCAGCGGGTTCGTATCATCAAAACGCAGGTTACAGGTGCCTTTGTAGTCTTCGGCAATACCAAAGTTCAGCACTATCGACTTAGCATGGCCAATATGCAGGTAACCATTCGGCTCCGGGGGAAAACGGGTGTGTACAGTGGAATGCTTGCCACTGGCCAAATCTTTATCAATAATTTGACGAATAAAATTACTGGGACGTGAATCAGTATCAGCCATGGACTTTTTGTCTCCGCTACAAAATCAACACCGGATAAAATGAAGCGGTTATGATCGCAGGTTATGGCCTGCCTGACAAGTTAAGCGAACATTAAAAAACTGATAAAAACGGCGCAGTTGCTGCTGTGCAACTTTACCTTCAATGCGGGTAAAACGAACCGTCTGACTGGGTTGGCATTGCGCCAGCCGACCTAAATCAAAAGGATTAATGGTGCCCAGTTTAGGGTATCCACCCAGGGTTTGGCGGTCGTGCATCATAATAATAGGCTGCCCGTTGGCCGGCACCTGTACCGAACCCACATTAACCCCCTCTGACACCAAGCCTTCACCGTCGTATTCCAGCGCTTTACCGGACAAACGAATACCCATACGGTCACTGTCTTTCGTGACTTCGTAATCTTCGTAGCAGAAAGCTTCTTGGGCAGAACTGGGAAATGCGTCGTACTGAAACCCCGGTATTAAACCAATAACCGGAGTTTTTTCGTAATTAGGCCGGTACTTCCAGCCAACGCGGCGCGATACTTGATAGTCCTGTTCTTTATTAAACGCCACCTCGTCTCCGGCTTTTAACGGCGCGCCGTCACCATGCAAGCCGCCAACCGCATCACGTGTTACCGTGGCGCAACTGCCCCATTTAGGTTTCACCTGAAAGCCGCCCTGCACCGCTAAATAGGCTCTGACACCGGCACTGGCGTAACTCACTTTTAGCCGCTGCCCCGCACGTACCTTAAAATTTTGCCAATTCTGCAGTGTTTCATCATCCAGCGTAAGCTCAACATCAGCGCCAGTCACTGCACACTGACAATCGGAGTCAAACTCAACCTCTAAACCACCCAGGGTTATTTCAATCTGAGCAGCATTAAAGCTATTACTCAGTAAGCGGTTGGCCCATAAAAACGCGTGCTCATCCATTGGGCCGCCGCGGGTCAGGCCTTTAGACAAATAACCAAAACGACCAAAGTCCTGCACCATTGCGCGCATACCCGCTTCAATAATCCGCATCATGATAAGGTCTCCGTATCACCGCCTTCATCAATAAACTCCTGTTTATCAACAGCATAAAATTCTACTTCGTCGCCCACATTCAGCGGGCTAATGGTTCCTGAAGACGGGTCATAAAGCTGAGTTGAGGTACGGCCAATAATATTCCAGCCGCCGGGCGACGCCGACGGATAAACCGCGGTCTGGCTTTCGGCAATGGCTACACTGCCTGCCGTTATTTTCTTGCGGGGGTTCTCTAAACGCGGCGTTCGTATATTTTCCGAAACTTCACCTAAATAGGCAAAACCCGGTGCAAAGCCCATGGCATAAACCCGATAGGTTTGTTTCGTATGAGCTTTAATCACATCCTCTACGGAGCAGTTATTGGTTTCAGCAATACGGGATAAATCGGGGCCAACGCTTTTATCGTAATACACCGGTATGCGGTGCCGCTTGCCTGTTTGGTTGCGGTCATCACTGGTCAGATCCTGCAAAGCGTTTTTTAAACGCTCGCGCATTTCCGGCTCATCAATATTCAGCACGTCATAGTAAACCATCAACGAGTTATAAGACGGAACGAGATCCAGCACCACATCGGATAGTTTCTGCTCTACCGCCCGAACCGCCGCCAGAACACGTTGATTAACCGAGACACTAATGCCCTCGCCTAAATAGACAATCAGTGCATCAGCCCCCGCTGAAACCAGTTTGGGAAAATCAGATTCTTTATTCATACCTTAATCATAAATTATTGGTAAGCTTGCCGGACAATATCCCGCAGTTTCTCAACGGTTTCTATTGCCCTGGGGTTATCGCCGTGAACACAAAGAGAGTCAATTTCAATCTGTAACGATTTACCCGATACACTCTCAATAGCGCGGCCTGTCGCAAAGGCTTCGGCCTGCGCGTACAGAGTTTCTGCGTCACCGTATACCGCATCAGAGTTACTGCGCGAGCGCAGTTGCCCGTTATCATCGTAAGCTCGGTCGGCAAACCCTTCAAACCAAAGTTCAACATCAAACTGCTGGCCGCGATGACGCCAGGCATCGTTTTCCGGGGTTGCCATGACCATTAACGGTAACGGTTCATGACGGTCATTCTGCAATGCTGCAATAGCCTGACAAACCGCATCAAACTGCTGGCCGTCGCTGAGCATGTCATTATATAGTGCACCATGGGGTTTCACGTAACTCACTTCTGTTTTTTGACCGGCACAAATTCCCTGTAACGCCCCCACCTGGTATTGAATTAAGGCTGTTACCTCATCGGGTTTTAACTTCATGTGGCGTCGGCCAAAACCAACCAGATCGGGGTACGCCGGGTGTGCGCCTATGGTCACATTGTGCTGCTTCGCCAGTTTAACCGTTTTCAGCATAGTGAGAGGATCAGACGCATGAAAACCACAAGCGACGTTAGCACAGTCAATATGGGGCATGATTAACTCATCGGCGCCCATTTCCCAAGCACCAAAACTTTCACCAATATCACTGTTTAGAGTAATTTGAGGATTCATTTCTTACCTTTTTCAGACTTTCTGGCTTCAATGTCACCCATTAACTTAGCCAAACTGACACCAAATAGATACAAACCGATACCCACGGCCGCGAGCTGTAATGGCGGTAAACTCAGCACCACCAACTGGTGTTTGGCAAAGACCGCTATGGCACCTGTAAGCCCCATGGTCGTTATTGCACTGGCAACCAGAGTTACAGGAGCCATCCAGGACAGCAGCCAACGCAGTTTTAGCAACGCGCACAATCCACCAAGCACCAGCCCCCAGGCAATAGGAACGCCCAGTTTGTACCAACCCAGATCAAAATTCGCAATCAGGGTAATCAGCTCTTCCTGCTCCGCCGTGTAAAAAAATAAACCCACGGCACCGGTTAAAATAACAATTCGTTTTGCGATATTCATTAATTAGATTCCTGATTTATGCCTAACTCTCTGCTTAAACTATCCGCCTACATGAACAGACTGATAATAAAAAAGATGATCGCAATAACCGGAACCCACAAGAGCGGAGACTGATACCATTTCAACGTCGGTTTGTCGGTGCGATTCAGCGATTTTAAGGTGGGCTGCTTATAAAGCCAGATAATACCTATCAGCATTAAAACAGCACCCGATAGGCGGATATTAGTGTCGTTATCACTCACAACACCCAAAACCGCCATCAATAAGCCAGCAATAAGAATCAGTAATGCCAAAACACGTTGCCACATACTTCCCCCAAGTTATTGTTCTTATATTTATTGTCTTTATACTAAGAAATTCTACTGTATCAGGTTCTGGAGCCATATGTTAAAGCAAATTATTCTTGGTGTGGGTGCCATTATTATTACCATCATTCTCATTTTGGGTAGCGCGATTATTTATCAGAAGGTCACTATGCAACCCGACTTGCCCAGTGAAGAGCAGTGCGAAATAAAACAGTTGGTTAGCAATGATGGCGGCTCTTTAGAAGCCCACTCTTACTGGTGTGAGCGCGGCAGCGATAAGCAATGGCAAGGCCACGAAGTCTGGCTGCATGAGCCGCGTATTGATAAATGGCAGCGCATACTCACGACCGAGCACGATGGTTGCCTTAAACTGACCCTGAAAGACCAGCAGCTTGATATCAACCACGACGGTAGCCGTGGCAATATGCATTTGGTTGAGCCGGTGTTCTTATTTAACGACGCTGACGGCGTCAGCCAGTCACTGTCGGTGCAGGTATCTACCCGCGGTAATGCGGTCTGTGGCAGCCCCGAATAAATTGCCGGGCTGAGTTAAAAATCTGAATTAAGCCAGCTTTAACACCCATTTTAACGGCAGACGCTTCATTAAAAATGCCATTAACGCCCAGGGCCAGCGCGGCACATAGGCTTTTACCGGCTCTTTATTGATAGCTTCTGCCAATAACCGGCAGCCCGTTTCTGTGTCCACCATGAACGGTGTGTTTTTCACCTTTTCATTAATTTCCGAGCGAATATAGCCCGGATAAATGGTCGATACTTTAATGGGGCTGTTGCTGCCATAGGTTTTCATTAAGTCCGCCCGAATGCCTTCGGTTAACGACGCCAAACCCGCTTTTGTGGCCGCATAGACCGTCATAGCCCGTGGCATACCGCGAAAGGCACTCATGGACGAAATAGTGACTAAATGCCCCTGCTTTTGTTCGCGCAAAATGTCCATAGCCGCTTCGCATTGCGCCAGTGCCGCCACAAAGTTCGTTTCGGCCGTGGCTTTATTCGCTTCAAAATAGCCCGTCCCCAGAGCGGCGCCCTTGCCCATACCAGCGTTAATAATAAAGCGGTCGATTTGTTTTTTTTGTGCGTGAAACTCTTGCTTAAATTCCTGAAAGATGCGGAATACGTCTTCGTGCTGGTTTACATCCAGGGTTTTAATGCTCACGGTTATACCGGAATGCTGACCTTCCAGCTCGGCTTTTAGCTCTTCCAACCGGTCTAACCGGCGGGCGCACAGGCACAAGTTTTTACCCTGCGCTGCAAATTCCCGCGCCATACCCTGACCCAGGCCAGAGCTGGCACCGGTAATTAAAATGGTTTTTCGTTGTTGAGACATTTTTTAATTCTCTTTTTATTGTTATTTTTTAGGCTTTCGCAATACGGCGGCGGCAGCGCCACAGCAAATAATTCACCAAAAACCAGAAGTTCTTAAAGGCTTTGTTGCTGGTTTGCTTGTGGTGGTAGCGGTAATAAATTTGCTGCGCAATAACCGCTAAACGGAACAAGCCAAACACCTCGTAAAAAGCGAAATCTTCAGCATTAGTGCCGGTACGCTCACAGTAATAATCGATGACTTCCTTGCGGGTTAACATGCCCGGATAATCACTCGGCTGACGTTTTGTTGCTCGCGCCACTTTGTCGTCGCTGGCTTCTATCCAGTACGCCAGCGAGTTGCCAATATCCATTAAGGGGTTACCTAAGGTTGCGAGCTCCCAGTCCAGAATACCGATTATTTCGGTGGGGTCTTCCGGGTTGAGTATCAAGTTGTCTAAACGAAAGTCGTTATGCACCAGGCAAATGTTCTCTTCCGACGGTTTGTTTTCCTGCAGCCATTGCATGACGGAGCCTGCCCCGAACACATTCCAGGTTTTAGCTCTTTCATAGCGGCCACACCAGCCGTTCACCTGACGCTCGGTATAACCCCTGCCTTTAGCGATTTTACGCAAGCCGGTGCTGTTTAAATCGACCTGATGCAGCTCAATGATTTTATCCAGCGCATTGGTACATAGCTGCCGCGCCTGATCAGAGCTGAGATCCAAACCTTTCGGAAAACGCCTGCGCGGAATAATGCCGGTAATGTGCTCCATCACATAAAACTCCGCGCCTATTACTGACTCATCTTTGCAATGCGCCAGCATTCTGGGCACATGCGGAAAAGCCGGACGCAGGCGCTTCTGCAGCCGATATTCACGCCCCATATCGTGAGCAGACTTCGCTTTGGTACCATCCGGCGGACGACGCAATACCAGTGCCAGACCGTTGTAATCTAAACGATAGGTCCAGTTAGACACACCGCCATTGTATTGGGTAATTCGCAGTTCGCCGCGCTCTTCGGGCAGTTCACTGCCTATGTTTTCGACTAACCAGTTATCCAGCGCCTCTATTGGCAGCGCTTCGTCTTCCCTTACCTCAACGGCCTGATCAGTAACCGCAGATGAATCAGTCATTAGCGCGTCCTTTCCATTGTTTTTCCCATTGTTTTAACTCTGTTTTTGCAATAGTCGCACGATGCACGGCGTCAGGTCCATCAGCAATACGCAATGAACGAGCTACGGTTAATAAGCCCGGTAACGGCGTGTCGTGACACATGGATGCACCACCAAACAACTGCATGGTTTCGTCGACCACGTTTTGCAGTACATTCGGAGCCACCAGCTTAATCGCCGATATTTCCTTAATGGCTTTCATGGCACCGACGTTGTCAATTTGCCAGGCCGCATGCAGGGTCAGCAAACGCGCCTGATCAATAGCCACACGCATATCAGCCAAGCGCTCGCTGTTACCGCCCAGTTTCAATAAAGGCTGACCAAAGGCAATGCGCGAAGTGCCGCGTTCAACGAACAGCTCCAGCGCGCGCTCGGCCGCGCCAATAGCGCGCATACAATGATGAATGCGGCCCGGGCCTAAACGCCCCTGAGCAATTTTAAAACCGGCACCCGGACCGACAATGATGTTTTCTTTAGGTACCCGAACGTTGTCGAACACCACCTCGCCGTGGCCGTATGGCGCATCGTACTCGCCCAGAGCGTGCAACATACGTTCAATGTTTACGCCCGGCGTGTTCAAAGGTACCAACACCATAGAGTGGCGATAATGCTTTTCCGCGTCTTCGTCGGTTAAACCCATGACAATGGCAATTTTAGCATCGGGGTGACCTAAACCCGTACTCCACCATTTACGCCCGTTAATCACCCAATCGGAGCCGTCCGCCTTAATAGTGGTTTGCATATTGGTGGCATCGGAGGACGCAACGTCCGGCTCTGTCATACAAAACACCGAGCGAATGTCGCCATTCAGCAAGGGCGTTAACCACTGCTCTTGTTGCGGGTCATCACCAAAGTGATACAACACTTCCATATTGCCCGTATCGGGAGCATTACAGTTGAAAATTTCCGGCGCCAGCAGGCTGCGGCCCATGCGCTCGGCAAGCGGTGCGTATTCCAGCGTGCTTAAACCTGCACCGATTTTTTCGTCCGGCAAAAACAAGTTCCAGAGCCCCTGCTCTTTTGCCAGCTGTTTAAGCTCAAATAGCCGCGGAGGCACCTGCCACTCCCGCCAATTTGGCGTGCTGTTCAGCCGATAATTCTCTTTCTGATATTGCTCTTCGTATGGCTCAACGTACTCCGCCATGAAGGCATTCAGCCGCGCCAGATAATCCTTTGTTTTCGCACTGTAGGAAAAGTCCATAGCACCCACTCCCAACGAATAATAAACAGCATTGTAGACATGAAAGGGTTGGTGGTACAACCAGAGTTGAGAGCATAGTTTTAGTTAGGATATTGAGGGGGGGTTAGTGGAACCGTTTAGACTCCACAAAGGCATTATTTGTCTTTTTTAGTCATTTTTTGGGTTATAACGTCGCCCTTCCAAATCATAAGGAAGCTGACAAAAACAGAGGCAACGGCTAAGGCAATCAGTAAATAAATCATTGTTAATTCCTTTTGTTGGGTTTAACCCCGTTATCACGGACGGTTTAAACTTTTTCGCACTCAAAACCATTCAGATAGTTTGCGACCTTACGACTAATTTCGTCTTTAAGCCATTTAGGCCCGTAATCAGTCATGTCGTTATGGCGGGACTCCGGTATTTCCTTAACACAAATACCGTACTGCGCGCTTTCTTGTTGCGAAGGCAACACGCCCTCGTCTGCCGGGTAATCGCTCCCGCGAATTGAGAGCACACCGATATCTTCGCTGCGGGGAAGAGGAACGCGCCGGTGATCAATCGTAATGACAGTGCCTACGTAATCCTTGCCCTCGTTCGCAAGCCAGGAAGAAATATCGCCACCATTTGAGTGAGCGATAAGAAGCAAGTCATTAAAATTGTAGCTCGGGTAATCAGGTTCCAGGTTATGCTTAATAAAGTCCAGTGTTTCAGCGCCCCTGCTCCAGTTCTCACTTCGAGTTTCATACAAGTCACCCGACACTGACAACGGCGGATCGGTTTCAAGCTCATGTCCAATAGCGACAACCATATAGCCCAACTCATTCAGCTGTTTCGATAGGAAAGTGTACTTTGAGTGCGGTACACCATAACCCGAGCTAAGAAAGGCTACAGGACATTTTTGTATTTCGCTACATTGCTCTTTAGCAGTGGGATGCGAGATATCTATTGGAATCTGTCTATCTCTAGATTCATCATAAACCGTATTGCCTGCGAAGCAGAATACACTGAAAAATATACTGGTAACTAATGCGAGAAATTTCAAATTATAGTCCTTTACGATTTGGTTTTGGGATGCGCCCCAAATTATTGACTTGAAATATATCAAATCTTCAGCATCTAATAAAATAATACAGTTATTCTGGTTGCATGCTTTCATGAAGAACCATTGAATTATCGAAGTACAGCTCACTACTTTGAACTTTTGGATTACGTTTTAAGCTACTTAAAATAGGCTCTTTCCTGGCCTTATCATTATATTTTGAAAGCTTTATCAGAATATCATTGGGTGTATTCGGGTTGCTGGCTAAGTTAATATCAGTTCCAATTTGGTCTGGAGTTCCATATAACGATTCAAGAACATCAGTAGGTGTAGATGGATTTCTCGCAATCCTGTTATCTATTTCATAGCCAAAACCCGATTGAAAACCAACAAGTTTCCTCAACCTTTCAGGCTTCGTTGCAGGGTTAGCCGAGTCCAAAAGTGCATGCTTCCTCTCAACCGAACCTGTGATTGAATAGGCTGCCAGACACAGCAGAATAACGGTTATAAAGGCGAAACTAATTACTTTTAACCGATCTGCATTGATAGATGCTCGAATAAGTTTATAAATTGATAGCGTTAATAGTACCCAGAGTATTGCGCTGGTGATGAATGCAAAAACGACAACAACGCCAGCCTGGGCATCAATAAGAATATCCGTCAAATTGGCTTCAAAAGTGTATTTGGTAAACGCGATTGCAAAGCTAATAACCGTAGCAACCAAAACTGTATGCAGCTTATTAAGCTTTATAGAAAGTTCCATTTTCGTTTCCTGCTAAAATTCGCTATTTAAAAAACTCAGTGTGTAATACCTCGCCCTCAGCATTCGTTACCTTTATTTGAGTGCTGGATGGCGAGATAAAAATACCTGACGCATCACTGGTCGTTGGAATGATAATGCGATCAGCAGGAATTTCTTCTTCATTCCCTACTCGGTAAACTTCAACGGTACAGGGAAACTTCTGTTGGCACCAACTCTTATCAACTGGCGCAAGCTCCCTACCTAGACTAGCCCAGTCTGGGCGACTCAATCTATATTCTGTTCTAGGCCAGACTACATTAACGTCATATTTTTCGGAATTTAATGACCAAAACTTACCCTCACTATTCGTCAATAAAACCGGTTCATCAAACGCATGATTCTCCACAAGCCAGGTATAAGTCTCCGGTTCAAATTTTTTCTCACTTTTTTCAGCAATCGCCGTCTGGTTAATCGTGAATGGGTCTAGCTCTAACGACTCTTTTAAATAGTAGGCGAGCCAGCCATCTTCATTTATGTGGCTATAGCCGACATGAATGATGACTTAGCATCGCGATTATTGTCGAATATTTTCTCACGAAGGTTTTTGGCTGCACTTTTCTCTCTAGCTTCCGTTCCACCGGATGTTTAAGAACCGTAGTCGTATGAAACTAACTGAAAACCTAACTGCCGAGCATGCAGTATTAAATTCGCGAACACGGGTTCGACTGTATAATAACCAGCGCTCTCAGAAACGTATTCGTCAGCCAACTCCTTTTCAGCATTTTCGGATAAAGTTTCCAACGCCAAGTAACGATAACCTTGTTCCCACAAATCCTTTAACAGTCGATATGTCAGTACACGGTGCTGGGCAACATGGTGCGCTTCATTAATCATTACAATTTGATGTTCAACTGATTTTTCCACAATCGCATCAACTGCATTTTGCATACTTAACCCCTTTACTTTGTCATGCAGGTTTTTAGGTGTTAAGTTGCGCTTATCAAATGCCGCCAACGCCTGATTATGTTGACCCAGAAATGAATAGGTAGTACCGCGCTCTTGAAGTAGCATGTCATACACCGCTTCATTGTCAGCAAACTCAGTAGAAAGCTCCTCAAGCGCATTAATCTGCTGACTTAATGTTTTGCCGTTCGTGGCTTCGTAAACTCTCTCAAATGCTTTTTTCATTTTCTTTAGATGCTCTTCGTGAGACTGTTCGTCCGAAAAACATACGAAACTCATAAGCAAAGCGACGATAAAAAGCAAAGTTCTCATGATTTATCCTCCATGATTAAGATCTGAGTATTGAATCAAGCAAATAAAATCTAGCAGATTCCAGCTTATTCAATAGCTTACCAATCAGAAATAATGCCTAATCAATTTTATTTTGTTGTTTTCAAACTCGAATAAAGTAACTAATTTTTCATTGTTATTTTCAGGATCAGAGTTCCCATCTTTATCCGTGCAAGGGTGTAAATATTCGACGGTGACAGCGTTAAGCCCTTCAATAACATTCATTACCTGAATATCACATTCGCCATAATTTCCCAAATAGTAAAGCAGGCCTTTTTTGTACTCCGCTTTTGACTGAACGGCATCAAACCTGGGGTGCTCGAATTTTGCGTCGTCAGTGAGTAAGGATAATAAGTCACCAACATCACTTTCCGTTGAATTTTTATGCTCTACGGCTTTTTGAGCTTCGAAATACTGGTTAACCTTGTTAATCAGGTCACCGGCAAAAGCAACGTTAGAAAGTAATAACGAAGCAAATATTACATAGCGATATTTCACTTTCTCCTCCTTGAGGCATAGTTAATTAAATAGCGACAGTGATTAACTCTATTAAGCAAGCGTCTCAAATGCACACGAATCTCGGCGACCTCAAGACAAACACCCACTCTCATATATTCTTAGCAATCAACCCCGCCTTCAACAGTCCGCCCTTAGTAAACAGCTTCGCAGAAAACTTCGGGGTTCGACGCGACTTAAATGCTTCCAATATTTTTTTAAGCCCGGCGGCCTCTAGTAGTGAAATATTGACTTCAGTATCCATTTCAGCCGACTCAACAAAGTCATTAGAGAAGCTAGGGGCGACAATAAGTACTTGAGCAACTCGTTTACCGGCGGCTTCACAACGAGTAGCGTACGCTTTAACCTGCCTGGAGGTGGTGGAGTATTTCGCAAAATCTCCGTTCTTCGAGGTTTTTGCTTCACCGATAATGATCTCGTCTTCACTAAGAGACAATATAATGTCAGCTTTATCTTTGGCTGTATTAATATCTCGACGTAAATCCTCGTCAACGATCAAGCCAAGCTCTTCAAATATGGCTTTAGTGACCTCTTCGAACTTAACGCCAATATCGGCTTCGGCTATTTCAATATTCTTTTGTTTCAATGTGACCCAATCGCGTTTTGCCAGCGCTTCATAGTTCTCGACTAACTTGTCTGTGGCATCAGCAAAGCTCTCTAAAATGACCTGTCGGGGATCACCACGACGCGTTATATCCATGTCGGATTTTAAACTCTTCACCTGTTCATTGGATAACATGAATAAAATGTCGTACGGCGTAATGGCAAGAGAGCGTAACTTTTCAACGTCAATTTCCTGATGAGGCTCAAGCTCGAACTCACTTTTTAGCATTTCAGGAAGCTTAGGCATGTGCTGGCTGAGCGTGGCAAACAAGGACTTATAACCAGCGGCAGAAAGAATATTAAACTCCCGTTCTGTCGACGAGTTAAGCGCACCAATAATCAGGTTGTACCGCTCATCTAAAGTAGTTCCTAGTTTATCGAGTGATAACTGCAGGTCTTCAATAAGTAACTTAAGCCGGTCTTTTTTCTCTGTGACACCTACTTGTTCATTGTGCATATCGTCACTCAGTATCTGGCTTACCGATAAACCCATTTTAAAAACCGTATCTATTTTCTCATCACGGCTTACACCCCGAATGCGCTTGTCATGATTCTTTAGAATGTTGGATAACTCAGCATCAGAAAATGTTCTTAAAATTCTTAGAAGGTGCTTGTCTGCCAGCTCTTTATGCTGGATACGGTGAAGCATTGCAACAATCTCGTCAGGAATGTAAACCGTCTGATCTTTCTTTGACACAAAGACTATGCCTATTTCACGCAATTGATTAAGGCAGTCCTGAACTCCCGTTTTAGGTATTGGATCAATTAAGTGCTCGATAGCCACCCTATTGTCAGCAGTTACATCCAATTGCTGGGCAAGAACATTCAGTATTCCCCGCTCTTCATCCGTAATTTTTGCTTCCCGGTTGGAGCGTTCGTCGTTATGAAGAGCCTCGTGCAAACAGGCATAATAGATCCCTAATCGCTTCGGCTCGTCATAAACCTCGGTTTCAGGCGCATCTGCAAAAAGTGATTTCAGACTTTTTGCCTGCTCATCAATTTGCTTCCACTCTTTCTCACAAAGATGCTCTATCCATGTGATTCGCGCCACACAGTTGCCGTCGCGACTGAGTATATTGACCAGCAGGACTGTTTGAGCGCCGCTAAGCGCCAGTTGTGATTTAACTTCTTTTTGAAACAGGTGCTGAGCAAGCTTGAATAACTGAGTTACTTCGCCACTGGAGGCATTTTTAATTTGCCCATCAATATTTTTAAAACGCTTAGCAACTTCTATGTCGTGTGAGCTAACTTCTGTACAAATACGGTCGAGGAAGTTAATGAATTTCGACTTCTCAAACTGATTGACGGTAGATAAGACGTTGGCAAGTTTCATTGCTACTCCGCTCCTTGGTTCGCTTAATTATTAGTCAGTTAAATTACTCCCTTATAACAATATTGCAACCTAAAGACATGGGAAACTAAAGCCGCTTTTCTACATCTTCTAATACGAAATTAGCCAATTCAATGAAAAGTTTTAATGCATCTTTCCACTCAACTGGACTCTCGGCGTACACCATAGGACTGACATAATTGTTATATCGCTCAATAAATTTAGGGTGATCTTCGAGCAGACTCTTTCGCTGAGTATTTCTTACTTACATATATACAATAAAAAAAGCCCGACATCAAAGATGTCAGGCTTTTCAAATTTGAAACGCTATTTAGTTTTTCAACTCACCCGATGATGACTCAATATGAGCGCGAACAAACCACTGGAACTGCTCTAGTTCGCCGAGTTGCCCGGTAAGCATATCTTCCGAAACAGGGTCTAACTCTGAGAGCTTGTCGATAGCTTTCCGGTGATCAGCATTAACGCCGTTGTATACTTTATCCAACGCGACTAGATGCTCTGTCACTAAGCCTTTGCCAATTGAATACTCGTCCCAACGACGGCGATCAACAATAGATTTAGGCGTACCTAATGGTACTCCGCCCATGGTGGCAATACGCTCCGCAATGGTGTCAGTCATTTCACGAACCGCATCAACCTGCGGATCCAGCATTTCATGCACACCAATGAAGTTAGGCCCAACAACGTTCCAATGAATGTGCTTTAAAGTCAGTTGTAGATCGAGAAGTGCAACCAAACGGTCATCAAGTAAAGCGACAGTATCCTGCGCCGATTTATTATCAACGCCCGGAGCAGTGAATTCAGCTGCTTTCTTTGCATTGTTGCTGTTACTCATTATTCCTCCTGCTGCTTATTTATATACTATCTACTACGGCAGAAATAGAATATTGGATCGCTACACCCTATAAGCCAGCAACAAAAAACCCGGCTCGAAGGCCGGGTTTTGGTAGAGCGTTTGGCGGGTTATTACCAGCCTGTTTTCTCTGCAACAGCTTTGCCAATTTCGGCCAGGCTGCGTACAGTTTTAACGCCTGCTGCTTCAAGTGCAGCAAATTTCTCGTCAGCAGTACCTTTACCGCCGGCAATGATAGCACCAGCGTGGCCCATACGTTTGCCCGGAGGTGCAGTAACACCAGCAATGTAAGAAACAACTGGCTTAGAAACATTGTTCTTAATGTATTCTGCCGCTTCTTCTTCTGCTGTACCGCCAATTTCACCAATCATAACGATAGCTTCGGTTTCTGGATCTTTTTCAAACAGTTCCAGAATATCGATGAAGTTAGAACCCGGGATAGGGTCGCCACCGATACCAACACAGCTAGACTGACCAAAACCTGCGTCAGTAGTCTGCTTAACCGCTTCGTACGTTAATGTACCTGAACGCGAAACAATACCCACTTTACCTTTCTTGTGGATGTGGCCAGGCATGATACCAATCTTACACTCGTCCGGAGTGATAACACCCGGGCAGTTTGGACCAATCATGCGCACGCCTTTGTGCGTCAAGTATTCTTTAACGTAAAGCATGTCCAGTGTAGGAATACCTTCAGTAATACAGACAATCAGTTCGATACCGGCGTCTGCCGCTTCGATGATTGAATCTTTACAGAAAGGGGCCGGTACATAGATAACGGATGCGGTTGCGCCAGTTGCTTCTACTGCTTCTTTAACAGTGTTGAATACAGGCAGACCTAAGTGTTCCTGACCACCTTTACCCGGTGTTACACCGCCGACCATTTGGGTACCATACGCAATAGCTTGCTCAGAGTGGAAAGTACCCTGACCGCCAGTAAAGCCCTGGCAGATAACTTTGGTATTTTTATCGATCAAAATGCTCATTCTTGACCTCCTGCCGCAGCAACCACTTTATCGGCAGCATCAGATAAGCTCTCTGCAGCGATAATGTTCAGGCCACTTTCTTTCAATTTTTGAGTACCCAGTTCAGCGTTGTTACCTTCAAGACGAACAACAACGGGTACTTTAACGCCAACTTCTTCAACAGCTCCGATGATACCTTCAGCAATCATATCGCAACGTACGATACCGCCGAAGATGTTAACCAATACGGCTTTAACAGAACGGTCAGACAGGATGATTTTGAACGCTTCTGCAACGCGTTCTTTTGTCGCGCCGCCACCAACATCAAGGAAGTTAGCTGGCTCGCCGCCGCTCAGCTTAACGATGTCCATTGTACCCATCGCCAAACCAGCACCGTTAACCATGCAACCAATGTTGCCGTCTAGTGCTACGTAGTTCAGTTCCCACTTAGCCGCTTCTGCTTCACGCCCGTCTTCTTGTGACGGATCGTGCATTTCACGGATTTTAGGCTGGCGATACAGTGCGTTACCGTCGATGCCGACTTTCGCATCCAAGCAATGTACGTTGCCTTCGTCAGTGATAACCAATGGGTTAATTTCCAACAATGCTAAGTCGTACTGTTCGAACATTTTTGCCAGGCCTAAGAACACCTTAGTGAACTGCTTAACCTGGTCTGGAGTCAGACCCAGTTTAAAACCTAATTCACGGCCCTGGTAAGCCTGTGCGCCAACCGTTGGGTCAATTTCAGCTTTCAAGATTTTCTCAGGTGTTTCTTCAGCAACGGTTTCAATTTCTACGCCGCCTTCGGTTGATGCCATGAACACGATTTTTCGTGAAGCACGATCAACAACTGCACCTAGGTAAAGCTCGTCGGCAATGTCAGTGCAGCTTTCAACTAAAATTTTAGAAACTGGTTGACCTTTTTCGTCGGTCTGGAAAGTGACTAAGTTTTTACCTATCCACTGTTCTGCAAATGCACGAACGTCGTCTAAACTTTTCACTAATTTCACGCCGCCCGCTTTACCACGGCCACCAGCGTGAACCTGACATTTGACAACCCAAATGTCGCCACCAATACGTTTTGCCGCTTCTACCGCTTCATCAGCAGTGTCGCAGGCATAACTTTCAGATACTGGCAAACCAAACTCTTTAAAGAGTTGCTTGCCCTGATACTCATGCAAATTCATGATGCTCTTCCGATTCGTTGAAACAACTTAAGCAGCCAAGTGCTGCTTACCCGAATACCGCGCCGAATTCTAACGTTCTCGGCGCATAATTTACAGCCGCAAGCCTAATAGCTCACGGCTGGGTTCTCAGCGTCTAGATATCCAGGATAAGACGTTGAGGGTCTTCTAATAACTCTTTTACGGTAACCAGGAAGCCTACCGATTGTTTACCATCAATAATCCGATGGTCGTAAGACAGAGCTAAGTACATCATTGGTAAGACTTCAATCTTACCGTCAACCACCATGGCCCGATCCTGGATTTTGTGCATACCCAGAATAGCGCTTTGTGGTGGGTTCAAAATAGGTGTTGAAAGCAGTGAACCAAATACCCCACCGTTAGTAATGGTGAAGTTACCGCCCTGCATTTCGTCCATGGTCAGCTTACCGTCACGGCCTTTAATGGCTAAGTCACGAATGCCGTTTTCCATGTCAGCAATGCTCAAACGGTCAGTGTCACGTAATACTGGCGTTACCAGACCACGAGGCGTGGATACCGCAATGCTGATATCGAAGAAATTGTGGTACACAATATCGTCGCCATCAATTGACGCGTTAACGTCTGGGAAGCGTTTCAGCGCTTCTGTTACCGCTTTAACGTAGAAACCCATGAAACCAAGACGCGTGCCGTGTGTTTCTTCAAACACATCTTTGTATTTCTTACGCAAGTCCATAATTGGCTTCATGTTAATTTCGTTGAACGTGGTCAACATGGCGGTGTCGTTCTTCGCTTGCAACAGACGCTCAGCAATACGCTTACGCAGACGTGTCATAGGTACGCGTTTCTGATCGCGGTCACCAGCAACAGCAGGCTGCGATGATTCTTTTTTACCGCTGTCAGATGATTTCGCTGAAGACTGACCTTTAACATGCTTCTCAACGTCTTCTTTAGTCACGCGACCGCTTTTGCCTGTGCCTTTTACATCACTTGGCTTAAGACCGTGCTCACCTAACAAACGACGCACTGCTGGACCAGCAACTTCGGTATCGCTGCTGTCGTCTTTGCTTTCTGACGAGGATTCAGACTTGCTGTCAGATTTGCCTGAACTGTCGCCGCCGGAAGCACCTGCTTCTACAATACCAATAACGTCATCGGCACCAACGGTGTCGCCTTCGTCATGCTTAATTTCAGCCAGTAAGCCGTCAGCCGGAGCCACAACTTCCAGAACCACCTTGTCGGTTTCGATATCAACCAGGTTTTGGTCGCGTTTTACTGAATCGCCAGCTTTTACGTGCCAGGTCGAGATAGTGGCATCAGAAACAGATTCAGGCAACTGAGGAACTTTAACCTCCATTTTCTCGCCGGAACCTTTCTTGTCAGATTTTTCTGAGTTTTCTTTTTTATCTTGTTTGTCATCGCCTGAGTCTTTATCTTCTGGTTTATCGTCAGAAGCAGACCCACCGCCACCTTCTTCAATTTTACCGATGACTTCTTCAGCGGTTACTGTGGTACCTTCTTCGGCAGTAATTTCGCCTAAGACACCGTCCGCTTCTGCGACGACTTCAAGCACTACCTTATCGGTTTCGATGTCAACCAGATTCTGGTCGCGAGACACTTTATCGCCAGGTTTTACGTGCCATGTTGCAATGGTTGCATCTGCAACAGACTCGGGTAATTGAGGAACTTTAATATCAATTGCCATGGTTCATCTTCACCTATTTAATGGTTAGCGCTTCGTCAACAAGGTTTTGCTGCTGCTTGTTGTGCTCTGAAATGTATCCGACCGCTGGTGCTGCTGAAGCACTGCGACCACGATAGGACAACTGAGCTCCTTTCGGAATTGCGGCCCAGAAATGGTGCTGGCTGCTATACCATGCGCCTTGGTTCTGAGGCTCTTCCTGACACCAGACAAAATCTTTAACGTGCTCATAATCTTTCATGATTTCTGCCACTTCTTCTGCAGGGAACGGGTAAAGCTGTTCAATACGAATAATGGCAACATCTTGTTGTTCACGTTCGCGGCGTTCCTTCAGTAAGTCGAAATAAACTTTGCCGGAACAAAATACCACGCGTTTTACTTTTTTCGGGTTCAAGTCGTCAATTTCAGCAATCGCGTTCTGGAACCCAACATTCGCTAAGTCGTCCATTTCTGAAACGGCTAATGGATGACGCAATAAGGATTTCGGTGTCATCACAACTAATGGTCTGCGAACAGGCCGTAAGTGTTGACGACGGATCATATGGAAAACCTGAGCCGGTGTTGTTGGCACGCAAACTGACCAGTTATGATCCGCTGAAAGTTGCAAGAAGCGCTCCAGACGCGCCGAACTGTGTTCTGGCCCCTGACCTTCATAACCATGCGGTAACAATAACGTCAAGCCACACAAACGGCCCCATTTTTGTTCCCCAGAGCTCATGAACTGGTCAATAACGACTTGTGCACCATTGACGAAATCACCAAACTGGGCTTCCCACATTACCAGTGCTTTTGGCTCTGCGGTTGCATAACCATATTCAAAAGCTACTACTGCAGCTTCTGATAACACCGAGTCATAAATTTCAATTTTACCGTCCTCGGAACCCAGGTTATTCAGAGGCATATAAGTTGATGCGTCTTCCTGATCGTGCAAGACCGCATGACGATGGAAAAACGTACCACGACCACTGTCCTGACCAGTCAGACGAATATGAGTGCCGTCATTCACTAAGGTCGCATAGGCTAAGGTTTCCGCAAAACCCCAGTCCATCGACTTTTCACCTTTTGCCATTTTCAGGCGTTCTTTATACACTTTCTCAACGCGTGAGTTCAGCTTATGCTCTTCTGGGTACTCAGTGATTTTCTGACCGAGCTCTTTCAGCTTTCCAACTGACACTTTGTAGTCGTATTCAACATCCCAGTCGTTACCAATGTACGGAGACCAGTCAACTGAGTGTTGACGCATCGGCCGGTGCTCATCGACGACCACTTCGCCTTTATCTAAAGCATCGCGGTAATCGGACATCCATTGTTTTGCTCTTTCTTCATCAACAACTGAGTTTTTAATTAAGCGCTTACCGTAGATTTCACGAGTAGCCGGCTGTTTTTTGATTTTACTGTACATTAACGGCTGAGTTGCACTTGGCTCGTCGGCTTCGTTGTGGCCGTGACGGCGGTAACAAACTAAGTCGATTACCACGTCGCGCTTAAACGCATTGCGATAATCCAAGGCCAGCTGAGTGACAAAAACCACAGCTTCCGGGTCATCGGCATTCACGTGGAAAATCGGTGCCTGCACCATTTTGGCAATATCGGTACAGTACTGAGTAGAACGCGCGTCTTCTTGTTTTGCGGTAGTGAAACCAACTTGATTATTTATAACAATTCGAACCGAACCGCCAACATGATAAGCACGTGTCTGCGACATATTAAAGGTTTCTTGGGCTACGCCCTGACCAACAACCGCTGCGTCACCATGAATGGTAATCGGTAATACTTTTTTACCGTCAGGGTCTTGCAGACGATCCATGCGTGCACGAACAGAACCCATAACCACCGGATTGACAATTTCCAGGTGCGATGGGTTAAACGCTAATGCAAGGTGGACATCGCCCCCCGGTGTCGCGTAGTCAGACGAAAAGCCCATGTGATATTTAACATCACCAGAACCTTTTGTGCTGTTATGTTTACCGGCAAATTCGTCGAATAAGTCTTGTGGCTTTTTACCCAGAACGTTAACTAAAACGTTCAGTCGGCCACGGTGCGCCATGCCAATAACCACTTCTTTGGCACCTTGCTCACCCGAGCGTGAAATGAGTTCTTTTAACAACGGAACGAGGCTGTCACCACCCTCTAATGAGAAACGCTTAGCTCCCGGGAATTTAGAACCCAGGTATTTTTCCATTCCGTCGGCTGCAATCAGTTCTTTCAGAATTTTGGTTTGTTGTTCTTTTTCAAACTTAGGCTTGCCAAGGACACCTTCCAACCGTTGCTGGATCCAGCGTTTTTCTTCGGTTGAAACAATGTGCATATATTCAGCGCCAATCGAGCCACAATAAATGTTTTCCAGTGCTTCGTGAATATCACTCAGCTTCATTGTGTCTTTGCCGACAGCTAAAGAGCCCACATTAAACTCTCGCTCTAAGTCGTCTTTACTTAGATTGTGAAAGCTTAATGATAAATCTGTAACAGTTTCTTGTTTCCATAAACCAAGGGGATCAAGGTTAGCATGCTGATGACCGCGGAATCGGTAAGCATTGATAAGCTGTAATACTTTAACTTGCTTCTGATCAGCGGCAGTCGTGCTGCTTGCTTGGGATTGCTTGAATTTATTTTTTGCGGCTTCGCGGAACTGCTCCCTCACTTTGCTGACTTTGGTATCAACTGTGTGGTTTTCTTTCGGCAACGCATCGAACATTTGACGCCATTCATCACTGACTGCCGTCGGATCATCCAGATACGCCTCAAACATTTGTTCAATGTAGGCAACGTTACCACCGGCTAGATGCGATGTTTCTAACCATTCACGCATTACACCATCTTGCATTGCGTTTCCTTCACCTGAATAGATAAACCTTTTTATTAAAATAGCCACCCTGGTAGGATGGCTATCCATAACATTAACCGCTCAAATTGAAACGACTGTTTAATTGCTTAAACGGCGCGGTTCAAAAGCATCGATTTAATGTGTCCAATAGCCTTCGTCGGATTCAATCCTTTTGGACAAACGTTGACGCAGTTCATGATTCCGTGACAACGGAATACACTAAAGGCATCATCCAATTCATCCAGACGCTCGTCGGTCGCCGTGTCCCGGCTATCAATTAAGAAACGATAAGCGTGTAACAAACCAGCCGGACCAACGAACTTGTCTGGATTCCACCAGAACGACGGACAGGAACTTGAACAACATGCACATAAAATACATTCGTACAGGCCATCAAGCTTAGCACGATCTTCCGGAGACTGCAGACGCTCTCGCGCTGGTGGTGTTTTATCATCGTTAATCAGGTACGGTTTAATCTTTTCGTACTGCTGATAGAACTGGCTCATATCAACTATCAAGTCACGAATAACCGGTAAACCCGGTAATGGACGAATCACTATTTTCGTTGACTTCAATGAAGACAAGTGTGTGATACAGGCCAAACCATTTTTACCATTTATATTCATACCATCTGAACCACACACACCCTCGCGGCATGAACGGCGGAAAGACAGCGTTGGATCTTTCTCTTTCAGTTTTATCAGTGCTTCTAACACCATAAGGTCCTGATTTTCTTCAACTTCCAACGTGTACTCTTTCATGTGAGGTGCGTTGTCAACATCAGGATTGTATCGATACACTGAAAATGTATATTTTTTCATATCACCCTCCAACTTAGTAGGTACGAGCTTTCGGAGGGAAAGCTTCACGCAGTTTAGGTGCCATATTGACTTCCCGCGTTACCATATCTTCCTTTTCAGGACGATAAACGGTGTGCACCAGCCACTTCTTATCATCGCGATCCGGGTAGTCAGCACGACTGTGAGCACCACGGCTCTCAGTTCGGAAGCTGGCAGCTAAAGCTGTCGAATAAGCGGTTTCCATTAAGTTTTCTAGTTCAAGACACTCAACCCGTTGAGTATTGAACTCTTTGGACTTGTCATCCAGACGGGCATTTTTCAAGCGTTCGCGAATTTCTTGCAGCTCTTTCAAGCCCTCTTTCATCGAATCGCCTTCCCGGAAAACAGAGAAGTTAAGTTGCATGCACTCTTGTAAATCTTTCTTAATTTGCGCCGGGTCTTCACCTTTTTGAGTGTTTTCCCAACGGTTATAACGTGCTAGCGCAGCGTCAATGTCATCACTTGTTGCTTCTCTGGTCTCTACGCTGGCCGCAAGGGTTTCACCCAGGTGCATACCAGTTGAACGACCAAATACGACCAAATCAAGTAATGAGTTACCGCCTAAGCGGTTCGCACCATGCACTGATACACAAGCGATTTCACCGCAAGCAAACAAACCTTTAACGTGAGATGTTTGACCATCATCAGCTACCGACAACACTTGTCCGTTAACATCCGTTGGAATACCACCCATCATATAATGGCAAGTTGGAATAACCGGAATAGGCTCTTTTACTGGGTCAACGTGAGCAAAGGTGCGTGACAAATCACAAACACCGGGTAAGCGACTTTCCAGCGTTTCTTTACCCAAGTGATCAAGCTTCAATTTCAGGTGAGTGCCCCATGGGCCTTCACAACCACGTCCTTCACGGATTTCGGTCATCATTGCGCGAGAAACAACGTCACGTGAAGCCAGGTCTTTCGCATTCGGTGCATAACGCTCCATAAAACGTTCGCCATCTTTATTTAAAAGATAACCACCTTCGCCACGACAACCTTCTGTCACCAGAGAACCGGCTCCGGCAATACCGGTTGGGTGAAATTGCCACATTTCCATATCTTGCACTGGAACACCAGCACGCAATGCCATACCAATTCCATCACCCGTATTAATATGAGCGTTGGTTGTTGATGAGTAAATACGACCTGCGCCGCCAGTTGCAAGCACAACAGCCTTAGCTTTTACGTAATAGACTTCGCCACTTTCGATGTCCATGGTGGTGACACCACAAACTTCGCCGTCTTCATTTTTGACGATATCCAGTGCATACCATTCAGAAAAAACCGTCGTTTTCTTTTTGACATTTTGCTGATACAGCAAGTGCAGCAGTGCGTGTCCGGTACGGTCAGCCGCGGCCGCCGTGCGAGCAGCTTGTTCGCCACCAAAATCTTTGGACTGGCCACCGAATGGGCGTTGATAAACTTTACCATTTTCAAACCGCGAAAATGGCAAACCTAAGTTTTCCATTTCTAAAATAGCTTCAGGGCCTGCTTTGCACATGTATTCGATAGCATCCTGGTCACCAATATAATCCGAACCTTTAACGGTATCGAACATGTGCCATTCCCAGTTATCTTCATGCGCATTACCTAATGCTACGGTAATGCCACCCTGCGCTGAAACTGTGTGAGAGCGCGTTGGAAACACTTTGGACATCAACGCACAACTCAATCCCTCTTGGGAAATTTGCAATGCTGCTCGCATACCAGCACCGCCGGCACCAATCACCACTGCATCATATTCTAAAGTTTTAACAGTCACTTAAACACCCCACAGTACAAACAAGCCAGTGAGCCAAACAGCGATCAGACCAACACTGAAAACTAATTGGATAAAGGCTCTGAGACCAGACGCTTTCACGTAGTCGGTTGATACTTGCCAAATACCAATCCAGCCGTGAATTAGTACAGAAGACAAGGTCAGCATAGTGAATACTTTCATCCAAATGGCGGCAAACAAACCATTCCATACTTGATAAGTTACATCTGGCGTAGATAAGAAGAACCCAGCCATGAACAGTGAATATAGAACCATTACAATAGCGCTGGCTCTTACTAAAATAAAGTCATGAGAACCACTACGACCAAAAGTAGCTGCTGCTGTTACCATAGCCAAACTCCTATTAATACGGAAAAGATCACAGAAAGCACAATAGAAACAATTGCGCTGATTCTTCCGGAATCGAGTTCTTCCCAATAGCCCATGTCCATTACTAAGTGACGCAGACCAATGATTAAGTGAAATCCTAGCGCTGTCAAAATACCCCAACCGATGAATTTCGCGATGAAGCTGGTCATAATACTTTCAATTTGAGCAAAACCTTCAGGGCCACTCAGTGACACGGAAAAAGCCCAGATTAAAAATACCAGAGAGAACAACATAACAACACCTGAAATACGGTGCAGTATGGATGCTTTGGCAGCGGCAGGAAACTTGATAGTTGATAAATCTAAATTAACAGGTCTTTCTTTTTTCACGATAGATTGCCTTTTAATAAAGCACAAAAGAAATGCAATTTTCGTTTGCGCGACACACATATATGCCACTAATGCGACACAAAGTATATCGCTCCAAACCTCTAATTACAACGACAAAGTCAGATTTGAACTCTTAGCAAATGTGTCTTACCACTAAAGTTTAACGTAATGCCGAAAATCTTCAATCTGAGTAATTTTTTCGTCATGTTTATTACGTATATTTGACCATAATTGGTTCATGTTACCCGATTAAAATTGACATTTAAGGGCATGATCGAGTTAAATTAGCGCACTTTTTCAAAGTAGACAGTGAGGAGAATTCCTTATGGCTGATCGTAAAGCCACTTTACAGATTGACGGCCAATCCATTGAGTTGCCGGTACTTTCACCCGCGGCGGGCAAGGATGTAGTCGACGTCCGAACTTTGGGCAAACACGGTTACTTCACATTCGATCCTGGGTTTCTCGCTACAGGCTCTTGTGAGTCGGCCATCACCTACATTGATGGTGAAAATGGAGTTTTACTGCACCGCGGCTACCCAATTGGCGAACTGGCAACCCAGGCAGACTATTTAGAAGTTTGCTACATGCTGTTGCACGGCGAAGCGCCGAATGAAAAGCAATATCATGAGTTTAAAGACACCATTACTAACCACACTATGATTCATCAGGGAATTCATAATTTCTTTAATGGTTTCCGCCGTGATGCGCACCCAATGGCAATGCTGTGCGCGGTAACGGGCGCTTTATCATCGTTTTATCACGATGATTTAGAAATTCACGATGAAGATCAACGGTTACGTAGTGCTTACCGCCTAATTGCAAAAATTCCGACTATTGCTGCGATGGCTTATAAGTTCAGCATCGGTCAGCCTTTCGTCTATCCACGTAACGACTTAGGCTATGCAGAAAACTTCCTGAACATGATGTTCTCTGTTCCGGCTGAAGATTACAAAATAAGCCCTGCCGTTGCCCGTGCAATGGATCGCATCTTTACTTTGCATGCTGACCACGAGCAAAACGCATCAACCTCAACCGTTCGTCTTGCTGGCTCTTCAGGCGCTAATCCGTACGCCTGCATTGCGGCAGGTGTTGCTTCTTTATGGGGGCCTGCACACGGTGGCGCAAACGAGGCTTGCCTGCGCATGCTGGCTGAAATTGGTTCTGTTGAGAATATTCCAAAATACATCGAGAAGGCGAAAGACAAAAACGATCCTTTCCGTCTGATGGGCTTTGGTCACCGTGTCTACAAAAACACTGACCCACGTGCAACGGTTATGCGCGAATCATGTCACGAAGTACTAAAAGAATTAGACCGTGACGATCCATTATTAGACGTAGCAATGGAACTGGAGCGTATCGCACTGGAAGACGACTACTTCATTGAGAAGAAACTGTTCCCGAATGTTGATTTCTACTCTGGTATTGTCCTGAAAGCTATTGGCATTCCGACCAATATGTTTACCGTTATCTTTGCACTGTCACGTACTGTCGGCTGGGTTTCTCACTGGCACGAAATGATGGGCGAAGCGAACCAGAAAATTGGCCGTCCTCGTCAATTGTATACCGGTTATACAAAACGCGAATTTTCGCCAATTAAAAAGTAAATCGTTACCACTTGAAAGGCGCCGGAAGGCGCCTTTTTTATGCTTGTAATCAATTAGTTAGAACACATTGTCTTTTATCTTTTGCAGGACGTGCAACTGCCCCTCGTTTTCTTTATACTACGGCGCATTTCGTTGGTCGCCGGAGAGCTGACACGCACATTCATTTTTAACGCGCTTTAGTCGGTTACAGATAATGACAGAGAGGCTTATGCAGCAAGTAGTTAATGTACAACAACCCATCATTACCCCACGCAAGTTCAAGGTCTACCAGCATCGTCAACTCGATAAAATTGAGGCCTTAAAGAAAGTCCCTGCTGACATCCGCTTCGAAATGAAAGTCGTTGCTAATGTACTGCCGTTCAGGGTTAACGAATATGTTTTTAATGAACTCATTGACTGGGAAAATGTGCCTAACGACCCGCTGTTTCAACTGACATTTCCGCAAAAGGACATGCTGGAACCCTCAGCATACCAGCGCATGGCTGATTTGATGTCGGGCAAACACACCACTAACGAAGTGTTTGACTTAGCCACCCAGCTACGTGATGAAATGAACCCACACCCTGCTGACCAAATGCAAATGAACGTGCCGCATGTTGATGGAGAGCCCTTACCGGGGATGCAACACAAATACCGTGAAACAGTTCTCTTTTTCCCGGCCCAGGGTCAATACTGTCATTCATACTGTACCTTTTGCTTTCGCTGGGCGCAGTTTGTCGGTAAAGCCACGCGGTTTAACTCAAACGATGCCGATCAGTTGCATCGCTACTTAGCTCAGCACAAAGAAGTAACTGATTTATTAGTTACCGGCGGTGACCCCATGGTCATGCGCACACGAAAGCTGGCTCATTATTTAGAAGGTTTGCTTAAACCTGAATTTGAGCATATAAAAACCATACGTATTGGTACCAAATCGCTGACCTTCTGGCCTTATCGTTTCATTACCGACCCGGACGCAGATGATATGCTGCGCCTGCTGGAGCGGTTAGTTGCGGGCGGCAAGCACGTTTCTATTATGGCGCACCTGAATCATCATAATGAACTGCGTACCGAGGTCTGCCAGGAAGCCATTCGTCGTTTGCGTAGCACTGGTGCACAAATACGCTGTCAGGCACCCTTACTTAAGCATATTAACGACGATGCTGATGTCTGGGCGTCTATGTGGGAAAAACAAGTACAGCTTGGAATGATCCCTTACTACATGTTCGTTGAGCGAGACACTGGTGCGAAACGCTACTTTGAAGTGCCGTTGGAACGTACCTGGGAAGTATTTCAAAAGGCCTACCAACAGGTGTCCGGTATTGCCCGCACCGTTCGCGGTCCTTCAATGAGTGCAGGTCCGGGTAAGGTAGAAATTCAGGGCGTAACCGAAATTGCGGGAGAAAAAGTATTTGCTTTACGCTTTATTCAAGGCCGCAACCCTGACTGGGTACAACGACCTTTCTTTGCTAAGTACAACCCGGATGCAACCTGGTTGCATCAATTAGAACCAGCCTTTGGCGAAGACAAGTTCTTTTTCGAAGACGAGTATGTAAAAATGGCAGCCATGGATTAACCATCGGCTGCCTGATTTCGTGCGCGCTGCAGGTCTTCTTCTGTATCAATGCCTGTAGCCGGCGCGATAATAGCTTCTGCCACATGAATACGCTCACCATGCCAAAGCACACGCAGTTGCTCTAACGACTCGAGCTGTTCTACAGGGCTAGCCTGCCATTCAATATAACGTCTGACAAAACCTGCCCGATAAGCATAAATACCGACATGGCGATGGTAATGGTCGACAACCACATCTGTCGCCCGTTCAGCAGAAAAATGCTCTCTGTCCCAGGGAATGGCAGCACGGCTAAAGTACAGTGCATAACCAGCCGCATCAGTAACCACTTTTACCGTATTAGGGTTAAAAATATCCTCGGCATCAGTAATCGGAACAGCCAACGTAGCCATAGGTGCTTGCCGTTGATTTGCAAGGTTGTCTGCGACCTGTCTGATAATTTCAGGTGGAATAAAGGGCTCATCCCCCTGCACATTCACCACCACCTCATTTTCCGCCAGTGCTAACTGGTCAATGACCTCAGCCAGTCGCTCGGTGCCGGATGTATGCTCAGTCGAGGTCATCATCACGCGACCACCAAATTTATCAACGCCCTCTTTTACCCGAACATCATCAGTAGCAACGATAACTTCAGCAGCACCACTGCTCTCCGCTCTTTCAACCACATGCTGAATCATCGGTTTACCACCAATGTCGGCTAAAGGTTTACCGGGCAAACGGCTGGAACCATAACGTGCAGGAATAACTACGGTAAAACTCATGAGGGAACCTTTTCTAACTCTTCTGCGGATAATTCTCTTGCTTTATCGGCTAAAAGCACCGGAATGTTTTCGTCGACAGGATAAGCCAAGCGCTCTCCCCGACAGACTAATTCGTCTTTTTCGGCGTAATAGGTCAGCTTACCTTTACATTTTGGACACGCCAAAATCGCTAATGTTGTTTTATCAATGGGCATTTTTCTTCCTTTCCAGTTCCGCCAGCAAATTGGTTTTCATGACTTCCGGCAGCTTCGCTTCAATTGTTTGATAATACCAGTTTGGTTGTGCAAACGGCTGACATTTCCCGGCATCTTTTTCAGTCATTAGTATGGGCTTATCCGTTAACTGAGAAAAGTTTTCCTCACTAAAAACGTGATGATCTGAAAATGCTTGCCTGTCATGCAGCTCAATTCCCTGGTCAACCAGCGAATTAAAAAATCGTTGAGGGAAACCAATACCGGCAACGGCATTAAACTTGTCGTCGACGTTTAGTTCTATTTTTTCATTATTATCAACCCGGAACCAACTGCCGGGTTCAACATCCACTACGTGCTGGGCAAAAGCGTGACGACCGTAATTTGAAATAACCCAGTCGGCACCTTTCAAACGCCATGGACCCTCCCGTAAAGGACCGGCAGGTAACAGCCAACCGTTTCCGGTTCCCCTTTCTGCATCCAACATGATCAACTCAATATCGCGCTTTAACGCGTAGTGTTGTAAGCCGTCATCACAAATAATCACATTCACTTCCGGGTGCTGTTCTGTCATTAACTCTGCCGCTTTGGCACGCTTAGGAGCAATAATAACGGGACAACCTGTCCGGTGGCGCATAAGCAAAGGTTCATCGCCCACTTTTCCCGGTTTATCAGTTTCTGAAACAGAATGCGGGAAAGGTCCCTTAGCACCATAGCCGCGACTGATGATTCCAGGCTGCCAACCCTCTTCCTTAAGCCACTTGCATAAGGCAACAACCATGGGGGTTTTTCCGGTACCACCCACACTGATATTACCCACAACAATAACGGGAACGCTTGCTTTATAACGAGGTACCAGTCCGGAAAAATAAAAACTCCGGCGCAAATTAGTCATCAGCCAAAACAACAAGGACAGTGGCGTCAGCAAATAAAGCAAGGGATGCAGCCTGGCTTTATACCATTGCTGTTGGAGCCACATTAGCTGGCCCCGCTAAACTGCAGGTTATACAGTTGAGAATACGCACCTTCCTGGTTCAGTAGCTGTTCGTGGGTGCCACGCTCAATAATTTCGCCGGTATCCATAACCAGAATCTCATTCGCATTTTCTATGGTCGACAACCGGTGAGCTATAACAATAGCGGTACGGTTTTGTCGTAAGGTTCCCAGCGCATCCTGAATGTGGCGCTCTGATTCCGTATCTAACGCCGAGGTTGCTTCGTCCAGAATTAAAATGGGAGCGTCTTGCAACAGCGCTCTGGCAATCGCAATACGTTGACGTTGACCACCCGATAACATGACACCATTTTCACCCACCATGGTATCCAGCCCTTTAGGCATGTTATCTGTAAATTCAGTAACATAAGCTTGATTAGCGGCTTTAATGATATCATCACGCGACAGATTCTTTGCAGCACCATAAGCAATATTATTAGCAATAGTGTCGTTAAATAATGTTACGTGTTGAGAGACCAACGCAAATTGACGTCTCAAACACTTCAGTTTGTAATCATTAATATTGTGACCATCCAGTAAAATCCGCCCTTGCTCAATATCATAAAACCGGGTAAGCAAGTTAGAAATGGTCGATTTACCACTGCCGGAGCGTCCTACCAGAGCCACAGTTTTGCCCTGGTCGACACTAAAGTTAATATGCTGCAGTGCAGGCTCATCCTCTTTTTGATAAGCAAAAGTGACATCGTCGAAGACAATATCACCCGCTGCGCGCTCTATAACCCGCGATCCTTTATCAATTTCAATAGGCTCATCAAGAATTTCAAAGACACTGGTAGCCGCCGCAATACCGCGTTGGAAATCGCTATTCACATTCGTTAACTGCTTCAGCGGCCGTAACAGCATGATCATAGCCGTTAGCAAAGTGGTGAATGCGCCAGCTGACAGCTCTCCTAACATTTCGGGAAAACTGGCTATCACTAAAACCATAGACAAGCTTAAAGACGCAATAAACTGAATAACCGAAGTGCTAATTGCCCGGGTGCTCACCAGTTTCATATTCTGATTACGAGTGGTGTTGTTTATCTCAGAAAAACGTGATGATTCATCTTCCTGGCCTTGGTGCATCACCACAACTTTATGGCCGTTGATCATTTGCTCGGCAGTTGTCGTGACATTACCCATGGCTGTTTGAATACGACTACTCACTTTACGGAAGCGCTTAGAAACAACTCCCACAACTTTCGCAATTAACGGCCCAACCACTAAAAACACCAGTGATAATTGCCAGCTTTGATAAAACATCAAGCCCAGCAAGCCAACAACAAAAGCCCCTTCTTTAATCAATACCAATAAAGCCCGGCTACTGGCTTCTGCCACTTGCTGAGTGTCGTAGGTTATTTTTGAAATTAGATCGCCAGTAGAGTGTTGGTCATGGAATCCTACGGGTAACTTCATCATGTGGTCAAAAAGCTGTTGTCGCATTTTGGTTACCACTTTGAAACCAACCCAATGCAAAAAATAACTGGAACCTACGTTAAGTAAACCGCGAAGGATAAATATAAAAGGTACAAAAAGCGCACCATAGAGCAATATGGTCGAATCTTGCTCAGTCAAACCTTCATCTATCAAGGTTTCTATCTGAGATAGAAATAAGGTATCGATGCCTGCATATCCAATCATGCAAATGACAGCGACGAGAAACGCGGCTTTATAAGGTTTGATATAACCCAGAAGGCGTTTAAAGCTGGTCTTTTTTTTAAGCTGAGAGTCCATGTAATCTCAAATGAGTTATTAATACTTTCAATATTCTACCTGTTTTCAAAGGGTAACTCCAAACTCCATGTGCCACCGTCACTTACTACGGTTAACTGTCCGTTTTCTCTGGTTCCGAACCAGGGCCGTTGAGTACGGGATAACCGCTCCACTGTATAACGGTGCGGAAATTGGTAACCGCGATGCCTGCCATAGCTCATCAGATACAGGTCTGCATTGACCGCCTGCAGCAGCGGCCAACTGGTTGAGGTTTTACTGCCATGATGCGGGATAAGCATGACATTGGAGCGAATTTGGGAAGCGTTATCCAACCCCGCCAATAGCAATTGCTCCGCCGGCATTTCGATATCACCAGGCAGAAAAACACTAAATTCCCCAAAGCGGATAACGAGTACGCATGAACGGTTATTTTTGCTTAGGCGCTCCGCTCCCTGATACTCAGCCGCTGGCCACAATACTTCCCAATGCATACCGTTCCACTGGCCTGAATCCCCCGCCTTACATGGCGCGTTACTGGCATCTCCCCGCCACTTCAATTCGGGATAACGCTGAGAAAGGAAGGCTCTGCCGCCATTATGATCTTTATCACCATGGCTAATAAACGCAATCTCAGGAATCAGCCCGTGATAGTTTAAAAATGGTTCAATAACCGATTCGGCAACGCTGAAACCCGAATTATATTCAATTCCCGTGTCAATCAGCATCGCTTTACCATTTCTTTCCATTATCACGGCCTGGCTCTGACCCACATCCAGAACATGAAGGCGCAAATTACCGTCCCGCTGATTAAACAATATGAAAACAAACGCAGGTAAACACAGCATTAAGCCAAAGCGCTGCCAGCCATATCTGACCGGAGCTAACAACACCGCGATAAGCGCAAACAGAACGGCAAAACGAGCCTCCCGCGTTATCGGCCACCGATTCAGCTGCAACCAATTAGCTGAATGCTCTGCCAGATTTTCCAGTACGGGATTAAAATAAATGATAGGGAGTTCGGCCAGCTGCCAAAGAGGTTCAGCAAAGTTCGAGTCAAACAGCGCAAAAACGGTACCTGTTAACGCCAAGGGAAGTAACCAGAAACTGATAACCGGCAGCACCAGCAAGTTAACTACTGGAGCAAACAGCGAGAATCCGCCAAATAATAAAAATGATAATGGGGACATAACCACAAGCAGCAGCCACTGAATAAACCAGAGGTTTTTTATAGTAGCAAGCCGTCCGTCAGCTTTTTGCCAGCGCCAGCGTGCTAAAAACAATGCCGCAACGGCGGTTATTGACAACCAAAAGCCGGGATCCTGCCAGGCAAACACGTCAACGATTAATACCGCCACACTGACTCGCAACAATAAACTCAGTGGGCTTAATTTCAGATTTAAAATGATATGAGCAACAACCACCAAAAACATGGTTAACGCTCTTACTGTAGATATTGGGAAATCGGCTAAGCTAGCGTATGCGCTCGCAACAAGTGCCGCAAAAACGAATGACCAGACCCGAATGTTTAACCGCTCTCTGAGTTTTAACCCAACCGGGAAACACCGGAAACATAAACGAAAAAATAAAGTGGCGGCAGCCGCAACCATTCCCAGATGCAAGCCTGATATTGCTAAACTATGAGCCAATCCATTTTTTTGCCAACTGTCGCGCACTTCAGGTGTCAATAAACTGCGTTCACCGATGGTTAATGCCGCTAATATTCCCGGTTGACTTAAATTCGACTGGGTCAATCTGTCAAAAATTCTTTGTCGTAAACTGACAGACTGGGTCAGTTTTTTCCCCTGCGTGATAGTACCGATAGCGTAAATATTATTGCGCAGTAGGTATTGCCTATACCTGAAGCTACCATGGTTACGGTAGTCCGTTGCCTCCTTGAGTCGCGTAAGTAGTTGCCAACGCTCGCCGGTCTTGGGCATTTCTTCCAGATTATCCCGATACCAATTTAACTGCACTCTGGACTGCCGCCAATAAGACAGCGGCTTATCATTAAGCTTTAGTATTCGGCCCGTTACCCGCAAGTGATAAGGGTAGCGTCGTGATATCTCATCCACTACCAAGGTTAATTGGCTTTCAGTCTGTGTGAGAGTGTCGGGTATGGCGCGTAAGTTTTGCCAATAAAGGTTGGCATTAGCCCATAAAATGCCGCAAAATAACGCTATTAATAGTGGTACAAATGATCGCTGTTTTACTTTTCTCTGTCCAAGATCCAAAAAGGCATAAACTATCGCCAGAAACAGTAATGCGATAGTTGAAACAATGAGCCAGAATTTAGTGTCAGAGTACAATGAGGCGGATAAAATTCCGCCAGCAAATAGCAGTAACCAGCGTTCCATCGTTGCTCCTTCCTTGGGGCAGTAACAGGATAGGTAATAAACGTCATATTATGGCTAGACGCTTCATTAAACGCTTAATGCCTGATCATCAAAAAGTGCGCAATTCAAAAGCAATCCGCTTATTTGGCAGCCTTTTGCACGATGCAAATCTGTGGCATCTAAACAGACGTTCAGCTTCAGGTGCGTTCGCTGTGGGCTTATTCTGCGCTTTTATACCGGTTCCCTTTCAAATGTTACTAGCAGTGGCCTCAGCAATTCTTTTCCGCGTGAACCTGCCACTTTCAGTCGGACTTGTCTGGATCTCAAACCCAATTACGATGCCGCCCATGTTTTATCTTTGCTACCTGGTGGGTAATGCCTTATTAGCTCAACCTCCACAACCCTTTGCATTCGAAGCAAGCTGGGAGTGGCTAATGCACAGTATTTCAACCATAGGCCCGGCATTTTTGCTTGGGTGTTTGGTTTTAGGCACGTTATCCAGCTTTATCGGTTATATCGGTATTCGGCTACTATGGCGCCAGTCGGTGGTTAAAGCCTGGCGCCGCCGTAATCCATAAAATTGCTAAACGCTCTCGTGCAAGGCTTTCGCCGGCTCAACTTTTACCGCTCGCCACGCTGGATAAATAGTCGCCAATAAACTCATTACTATTGCCACCGAAGCAACCAGGAAGATATCTGGCCAAAGCCACTGAGACGGAACTTCACCCACAAAATAAATATCACTGGAAAGCACATCAAAGTTAAACCAGTCTTCCAGAGTTATCATAATATCGGGTAAAAAATGTGCTAATAATATTCCGCTTGCGCAGCCCAATACAACACCGTATATTCCGTTTATAAGCCCTTGAAATATAAATGATTGCAATAAGGCGCTGTCCGTCATCCCCAAGGTTTTTAACATGGCAATCTGGCTACGCTTTTTAGCAACTGTCATAATAAGCGTTGAAACAATATTAAAGCAGGCAACCGCCATGACTAAAATAAGAACCAGGTAAACCACCCAACGAACCAACTCAATATCACGATACAAATGACCATGACTTCGGGTCCAGTCATCCAGATAGACGAGCTCAGGCAGCTGATTCCCAATTTCTCTGGCAACGGCCGGAGCTGAAAACACATCGTTTAAACGAAGCCGAACTGAACTGACGCCATCGGCAAACCCCAGTTCACCCTTAGCGGTTTCCAGCGAAACATAAGCGTTGTGATAGTCAATCTGTCCACCAAACTTGAATACCCCGGTAACCTCAAGCCTGACACGATCCGGCGAGCGAAAACCACGTTCGGATTTCTCTGGTGTCAATAACGAGATAGAATCGCCAACCGACAAATCCAATTTTTCGGCTAACCCGGCTCCAAGCAACAAACCGCCTTTTTGTTGCCAGCGTTGCCAGTCCTCTTCACTAACATAGTCGGATAACGCCGATACCTTTTGTTCATACTCTGCTGATATGCCACGCACCTGAATACCATGAAAAGTAGATTGGGTTTGCACCATAACAGTGGCATTGATTCCTGGTGCAGCAGCAATAACCTGAGGGTGTTGCCGCGCAATTTCCGCAAGCCCTTCCCAGTCTTCCAGTTGACCTTCAACAGCTCTGTATTCAACCTGAGGAACAACCGCCAGAAGCCTTTCCTGCAACACTTGGTTAAAACCATTCATCATTGATAATGCCGCAATTAAAACCGCACAACCCAATGCAATACCGATGGTTGAAGAAGCCGATATAAACGACAGAAACCCCTGCTTAGCCGTTCCCTGACGAAAGCGACGGGCAATTAACCAGGCCAGCTGCATTAGTCTTGTTCCTTATGCAGAAGACCATTCTTCAGAACTTCTACACGCTGTAATTGTTCAGCCAAACGCAAATCATGAGTCACAACAATAAAGGCGGTGCCCATTTCCTGATTAAGCTCCAGCATTAACTGATAAATACTCTCAGCAGCCTCACCATCTAAGTTACCTGTGGGTTCATCGGCAAGTACCACTTGTGGTTTGTTGACAAAGGCACGGGCGATAGCCACCCGCTGCCGCTCACCTCCCGATAACTGTGCCGGCCGATGCGACAACCGGTGTTCCAGGCCTACCCGCACTAAAAGTTGCTTTGCCTGCTGTTTAGCCTCTGCTGAACTTTTGCCCGCAATCATTTGAGGCATTGCAACATTTTCCAATGCTGAGAATTCGGGTAGTAAATGATGAAACTGATAAACAAAGCCCAGGTTTTTATTACGCCACTGTGCCAGTTTATTGGCTTTCCAATGTGTCATCTCTTCAGTGTTGTAAAATAACTGTCCGCTGGAAGGTTTATCCAACCCGCCTAGCAAATGCAGCAACGTACTTTTGCCTGAACCTGACGTTCCTACAGTGGCAACCATTTCTCCGGGTTGCAAAGCAAAATCAATGTCTTTTAAAACGGTAACCCGGTTGTCTCCGTCCTGATACGACTTACTCAGTCCTTTACAACGCAACAGCGCGTCAGTCATAGCGTAATGCCTCCGATGGTTGGACATGTGCTGCTTGTGATGCAGGATATAAAGTTGCCACCAGAGTTAATACAATTGCAGCAACAGCAGTAACGATGACCTGGAAAACATTAATAACAATTGGCAAACCTTCTTCTGATCCCGCAAAGATTCGTGCCCCAAACAAGGCCAGAATATCATTAAGATACCAACTCAATAGCAGTCCCAGAATAACGCCTAACAATGAGCCAAATATTCCGTTATACAGTCCCTGAAGTAAAAACACAGCGCGAATATGGCTATTTGATAACCCCAGAGTTTGTAATATGGCAATGTCGTGACGTTTATCGTTTATGACCATAACCAGAGCCGATAGTGTGTTAAATGCGGCAACCGCAATAATTAACGCGAGCATCAGCCACATCATCCGCTTTTCCATGCCAACGGCGTCGAATAACTGTCCATAGTTTTGGCGCCAGTCACTAACATTTAACTCGGTTTGATTACGAAGGCTTTGTGCAACTTGTGGCGCCTGAAAGGCGTCCTCTAAAAACAACTGCAACCCCGTCACATACCCCTCAGGCAAACGGATAAGACGTGCTAAGTCATTGCCGTGCGCAAAAACAACCGACTCGTCAACTTCGGAACCCATCGCAAATAAACCACTGACCACAAAACGCCGCTGTGATGGAACCAGCCCAAAAGGCGTGTAAACGCCGCCTTGCGCTGCGATAACCCGGATGGTGTCACCTACCGTTATACCTTGTTTTTGCGCCAACCGCTGTCCTATCACAATGTGGTAACTGCCGGCTTCCAGACTTCTCCAGTCACCGCTGACCATCTTATTGGTCAGCGATGGCGGTACCTCACCAGTGTCTGGGTATATTCCCTGTATATTAGCGACCGACATTTTTTCAGAAAACTGAAGTATGCCCTGCGTCTGAACATAGGGTATCGACCCCTTCACCGAATCCAGTTGAGGAAGCTGCTTCTGAGTCTTCTGCCAGTCGGTTAACTCGGTTGTGCTGCCGGCATCGGTAAGCGTTACCTGTGGCACCGCGCCCAGAATACGGTCTTTCAATTGACCTTCAAAACCATTCATGACCGACATCACCACCACCAGCGCCATAACGCCCAGTGCAATACCGGCAAAGGCAAAGCGATTGATAAAGGCGGTAAACGCTGAACCCTGCCTTGCCCGGCTATAACGCAGGCCAATAAACAGCACAACCGGCTGAAACATATACCCTCAATTATTTGATGGTTGCTAATTAATAACGAGCAAGGATAATGAGTTGTATTGAGCCTGACAACTAAAAGCCGAAACAATGACGCAATCGCAGACATCAATGACATCACCAATAGGAGATTTCTTCACTGTAGGGGAGTATTTCCCGGTTAATTTAATTGCGCTGGAATCGGCAACTAACATTCCGGATGAAGACGCGTTTATTGCGGAAATCCCCGAGCTTTTTACGATTGCCTCCAGTATGGCTGAAAGCGATCAGCAACAACTGCAAAGTATCAAGGTAGAACAGTCGTCAGGCAGTGCGTTAGTGGCTTTTCTTGAACAGCAGCACAAGCGCATGAACATTTTACTGGGCTATATGCTCCGCAACGAGGATGATCCCAAGCATCGCTTTGAAGGGGTAGAATACGGCGGCGGCGGTATCCGTCTTTTAAATGATTCGCCCTTAACTGAGGGGCAAGTATTTCAGGCCAAGTTATTTTTCAAAGAAGAAGCTTTGGCAATTTACTGCTACCTGACTCTGGAGAATTGCCAACACGAAGAGGACAGCGACCGTTACCGTTGCACGCTTCGCTTTGCTCAAATTCGGGAAGAAGATCAGGAACTGCTTATCCGGGCCAGCCTTCATGCTCAAAGTCGTCAGCTTAAAGAACGTTCAAAACAACGCCGTGAACAAAAAGAAAGCGACAGCTCGTCATCCAAATCCTGATTGATTTCGGTATAATACCGATGTTTTCCCAAACCAGTTGAGTAGTCATGACTAAGGCATCTGTACTAAGACCCCCTTTTCCACCGGCAGCCAATAAAGATATTACCTGGCAGGAACTGCATGGCAGCGCCCCTGCATTGGCTCTGGCCAAATTAATAGACGCTACCCCCGGGCGCGTTTTAATTGTTACAGCAGATGCTAACCAGGCGCACCGGTTAGAACAGGAAGTTAAATACTTTGCCGGTGAGAACACCGAGTACCATGACGACATTACTTTGTTCCCTGACTGGGAAACTTTGCCGTATGACAGTTTCTCCCCGCATCAGGACATTATATCCGATCGTCTACGGGTTCTGGCTCGCCTTCCGGAAGCTAAACGCGGGGCATTAATAGTCAGCATTAATACCTTATTACACAAAATTGCACCAACCTCTTTTGTTCAGGGACAGGCATTACAAATTGAAAAAGGCCAGCAACTCGATAGCCTGAAACTGCGTCAACAATTAGAGAATGCAGGCTATCGCCATGTTAACCAGGTTATGGAGCATGGCGAATTCAGTGCACGCGGCTCAATTTTAGACCTGTACCCTATGGGCAGTCAGACACCATATAGACTCGACTTTTTTGACGATGAAGTCGACAGTATCAGGCCATTTGACCCGGAAACTCAACTTTCAAAAGCTCAAATAGACAACATTAACCTGTTGCCGGCACACGAGTTTCCGCTGACCCAAACAGCAATTGAACGCTTTCGCGCCAATTACCGCGAGCATTTTGAAGCCAGTACCGAACGTGAGTCTGTTTATCAGCAGGTGAGTAAAGGCCAGTTACCCGGCGGAGTCGAATATTACCTGCCACTATTTTTCGAAGAAACCGCCAGCTTGTTTGATTACCTGCCAGAAGATACGGTACTGGTTACTTTTGGCAACATTCAAGCCAGCCTGGAACGCCTGTGGAAGGACATTAACCACCGCTACGACCAACGTCAATTTGATCCGTTACGACCATTGCTGCACCCGAATGAACTGTTTCTTCCGGTCGATAATATACACGCCGGCTTTAAACAATACCGCAGGGTAAGAGCCAACGTAGCGGCTGAAATGGCGCAACCCGGGCCGACACCATTTATTACCGAAACGGTTACCGAAATTGCAGCGGATCATCAACAAAAAGAGCCTTTTGCCAAGTTAAAAGCCAAATTAGAACAGGCTCAGGCAAACAAGGAAAAAGTGTTACTTTCCGCTGAAAGCGCCGGTCGCCGCGAAGCCTTGCGCGAAATTGTCAGCAAGCTTGGGTTCAAAGTAAGGCTTTGCTCTGGGTTAGAGGAGTGCCCGACACAAGAAATCGGGTTAATCATAAGCCCGGTCATTAATTCATTTTATTTACCAGACACCAAACTCTGGTTCATTACCGAAACCGAGTTGTTCGGGAACCGTGTTGTGCAAAGTCGCCGACGCGCACAAAAAGCCACGGTTAGTGCCGATACGCTTATTCGTAATCTGGCAGAGTTGCAAGCCGGTCAACCCGTCGTTCACCTGGATCACGGCGTGGGTCGCTATCAGGGACTGACAACTCTGGATGCCGGTAACGTAACAACGGAATTTGTCACTATTGAGTACGCAGGTGGCGCAAAACTTTACGTTCCGGTAGCGAGTCTGAATGTTTTAAGCCGTTACAGTGGTGGTGAAGAAAACCATGCTCCTTTGCATAAGTTGGGTAACGACGGTTGGGAAAAAGCGAAGAAACGAGCGGCGGAAAAAGTCCGTGACGTAGCAGCCGAGTTACTGGATATCTATGCTCGCAGAGAAGCCAAGCCAGGCTATGCGTTTAACATGAATGAAGACGACTATCAGCGCTTTGCGGCTAGTTTCCCATTTGGAGAAACCATTGACCAACAAGCCGCTATTGATGCCGTAAAGCAGGATATGCAACAAGCTCGTGCAATGGACAGACTGGTTTGTGGTGATGTTGGTTTTGGTAAAACGGAAGTCGCAATGCGCGCTGCTTTTATTGCGGTTAATGAAGGTAAGCAGGTGATGGTATTAGTACCGACCACCCTGCTTGCGCAGCAACACTACGAAAACTTCAGTGACCGCTTTGCTGATCAAGCCATTCGGGTTGAAGTGCTGTCGCGCTTTAAAACGGCCAAGCAGTCAAAAGGCATTCTTGAAGATTTATCGAACGGCAAAGTCGATATAGTGATAGGCACACACAAACTCATTCAGGACAGCGTCAAGTGCCATGATTTAGGTTTGCTGGTAGTCGATGAAGAGCACCGTTTTGGTGTCCGTCAAAAAGACGCCATTAAGCGCCTGCGAGCCGACGTCGATATTCTGACATTAACGGCTACGCCTATTCCCCGAACTTTGAATATGGCCATGAACAACATTCGTGACCTGTCCATTATTGCGACGCCCCCGGCTAAGCGTTTAGCCGTAAAAACCTTTGTCCGGGAATACGATGAACCCACAGTTCGCGAGGCCTTGCTGCGTGAAATATTACGCGGCGGCCAGGTGTTTTTCCTTCACAATAATGTTGAAACTATTGAAAAAACCGCTGCGGATATTGAAGCCTTAGTGCCTGAAGCCCGGGTGACTGTCGCACACGGGCAAATGCGCGAGCGTGACCTTGAGCGCATTATGTCGGACTTTTACCATCAGCGTTTTAATGTACTGGTCTGCACCACCATTATTGAAACCGGTATCGACATTCCCAGTGCCAACACCATTATTATGGACCGAGCCGATCATCTCGGGCTTGCTCAAATGCACCAATTGCGCGGTCGCGTCGGGCGTTCTCACCATCAGGCTTATGCGTATTTACTGACGCCGCACCCCAAACGCATGACCAAGGACGCGCACAAACGTCTTGAGGCAATTTCCCAACTGGAAGATCTGGGGGCCGGCTTTATGTTGGCGACTCACGACTTGGAAATTCGCGGTGCGGGTGAATTGTTGGGTGATGATCAAAGCGGACAGATTGAAAGTATTGGTTTTACCTTGTACATGGATATGCTGGAACAGGCGGTTAAAGCCTTAAAAGAAGGCAAAGAACCCGGTCTTGCTCAATTGCTGCATGAACGTGCCGAAATTGATTTAAAACTCCCGGCACTTTTACCCGAAGCTTACATACCGGACGTGAACAACCGGTTAAGTTTGTACAAACGAATAGCCAATTGTGAAACCAGTAAAGAACTTGAAGATTTGCAGGTTGAACTGATTGATCGCTTTGGTCTGTTACCAGATGCCGCAAAGAATTTGATTCGCCAGACACAGCTACGCAATAAGGCGGAACAATTGGGTATAAGCAAAATTGACATGGGTAATCAAGGGGGTATTATTGAGTTCGCTGACAACACAAAAATTAATCCCGAAATTATTATTGCACTCATTCAGAAAGCCCCTGACTATTATAAGCTTGATGGACCAAGCCGTTTGCGTCTGAGTCAGACACTGGAAGATACTCAAAGTCGCTTAAAACTGATAGAGTCTTTATTAGAAGAATTCGCAGAGCAATCTCAGGCGGCGTAACACAGGAGTGAAGGAATGGCGCTGGTGCATCGTGGGTTAAAATCGGTACTGGGCTTAATAACAGCACTAATAGCTTTAGTGTCTGCTGAAGCCGCAGCTCAGTCTGGTAAAGACTACTGGCGCTGGTTCGAAGTCGAAGTCCTTATATTCAAACAAACAGCGACCGACCAATCGGGCGAAAACTTCTCGTTAACCCTGCAACCTATTTCTATTGCAGGCAGCCAAGATTTACTGACACCACACCATAGCCTTAAAAACCGCTCGCTTCGCAGCGCTTTACCAACTTGCGAACCACTGTCAGAGGGTAATTGGCAACTTGATGTTGCCTGCCAATATGAAAATGAAGATCAGTGGATACCTATTACCGGTAACCCATTTGCACCTTCACCCGTTCTATCTGAAGTGACATCGACCGCGGTCGTTATTGACGGCCCGGGGGGGGATATCAAAACCGCCTCGCAACCTTTCTTAATGCCTGAAGAGGTTTTAGAGCTGTCACCCATTCGCACCCAACTGGATAAGAAAGGCCAGGCAAAATCTCTATTGCACCTCGCTTGGAGACAGCCCGTATTTACCCGAAACCATGCCCGCAAGTTCCGCTTATTTGGCGGTAAAAATTACAGTGATGAGTTTTTCTATAATGGCTTCCCCCGGGAGCAGGCAAAACTTAACACGCCTTTATCCAGCGCCAGTCAACAACAACGTATGGATAATATAGAGAGTCTGCTTAAGGTTATTGATTCCGGAGCTGAACCTTTTCGTCGCTTAAATGAGACGACTCCGGTTCGTCCACCTCTGATAGCGGCCGACCAACCGCATCTTTCCTGGGAGTTTGACGGGCTGATGCAGATTTTTTTAGTGGGCAATTATCTTCATATTAATGGTGAGTTTAATTTACGTGAAACCGACAGAATAGAACGCATTGCCAACAATATAGAGGAACAGGCATCGTTGGCACTCAATAATGCCAGTGAACAGATTCCTTATCTACGTAGCTACTACTTTTCACAGTTACGGCGGGTTATCAGTCACGAAACACACTACTTCGATCACCCTAAGCTTGGTGTTGTTGTTCAAATCCGCCGTACCGACTTATCAGCTCCAAGGTACTAGCAGGCTTCGGGACAACGATGGAAAAAATCAAAAAATTACCCACATAATGGATGCGGAACGCCCGGACGCGGCACTCGTTCCCAGTAGGAAGCTACGACAACCTGGATCACTACTATGAATAAACAACTACTTAACTTGTTACCCGCTCTTTTTTTGTCAGGAACAGCCGTTGCAAGTACCTGTGATAATGACAGCGATATGACTTCTATTGCCAGCATTCAGGGAGAAACTGAACGTTCCGAAAGGGTCGGTGAAGAAGTTAGCATCCGCGGTATCGTCACCGCCTCCTGGCAACACACTAATGAACTGAGCGGTTTTTTTATTCACAGTTTTGCTAATGATATGGATGAAAATCCAGCCACTTCAGAAGGGTTATTTGTTGCCACTGATGAGCACCATTCCACGGTTACTGCCGGTGATACGGTAAGAGTTTCCGGCAAAGTGGAAGAGCGCTCACGGTTAACCTCTTTGGTGAATGTATCCAATATAACCACCTGTGGTAAAAGCACGACCATTCCTTCGTTAACAGCTTTACAGCTACCCGTAAACTCACTTAAAGAGCTTGAGGCTCTGGAAGGAATGCCTGTCCAGCTGTCCGCAACGAAAGGTAAAGAACTGACGGTATCAGGACATTACAACTACCCTCGTTACGGCTTTTTTGATATCTCTTCAGGCCGACTATGGACGCCGACACAAATTGTTATGCCCGGTAAAGATGCCCAACGCCAGGCAAAAGAAAATGAACTGAACCGACTTCAGGTTGATGACAACAGCCATGTTATTGAACCCAGCCCTTTGCCTTTTGCCTCCCTCCAGCATGGTGAACAAAATAGCTTACGCTCAGGTTCTAAAATAAGCAGCTTCAGCGGCATTATCAGCCAGTTTAATCACGGCTACAGAATTCAGCCAACCGAAGACTTAGTATTAAAAACCGTATCACAGCAACCTCAGCTGGCAGAAAAGTCCAGCGACGTTGTCCGTATTGCCAGCTTTAATGTCTTGAATTTCTTTAATGGTAACGGTGCCGGCCAGGGTTTCCCCACACCCAGAGGCGCTGACAACCCAGCACAAATGCAACACCAACTGCAAAAAATTGTAGCTGCACTGACCACTATGGATGCTGATATTATCGGGCTGATGGAGCTTGAAAATGATGGTTTCGCTAAAAACAGTGCGATTACACAACTGGTTAACGCACTAGAAATAGTGTCAGGTAAAGATTATGAAATAGCTGAGCCCCATGCGCAAAAAATTGGGACCGATCAAATTACGGTGGGTATTATTTACCAGCCAGAACGCGTTAAACCGAGTTCTCACGCAATCTTTACTCGTCAGGGGCCCTTTTCCTGGGGAAGTCGCCCGCCTTTGGCACAAAGCTTTATCGACCAAAACAGTGACACTGAATTCAGCGTTATCGTTAATCACTTTAAATCGAAAGGCAGTTGCCCTGAGGACTCTGAAAGCCCGAACAGTAATAAAAATGATGGTCAGGCGTGTTGGAACGACTTACGGCTAAAATCTTCGGAGCAGCTAACGCAGTGGATTCAAAATGAAACTTTGGTCAACCCTGTTCTTTTAGGCGACTTTAACGCCTACTACCATGAAGATCCTATTCGTTACTTCACTGAAAATGGTTTTTATAACCCTTCCAATGCAACGGATTATTCCTATGTGTACGATAGTCAGGCGGGTGCTTTAGACCATGTTTTTGTAGCTGACTCGCTTAAAGATAAGATTAAAAAAGTCTATCATTTACCGTTTAATGCAGACGAACCCTGGGTTTACGACTACCGTAATGACACGTATTTTTCCGAGGGGCCATTTCGCTCGTCAGACCATGATCCTCTGGTGCTGGATTTGCGCTTTTCCGCTTCGGGCATGTAAGCATTATCGGTTCCGAAATGAACTTCAAATTCAATCCCCACTAACCACTGGCCACTACGTTGCTCTGCTAAATGACCGCGTGGCCAGTGGTAACCCACCCAACTTTCAACAAAAAACCAATCCCGCAAATAACGCTGACGGTTCAGCAAACGTACGCCGTAATCCTGAACCGGTACCTCGTGATCGGTATTGCCTTCTATCCAGGTTTCCGCAGCCCAGGCTTTTTCTTCACTGTATAGGTGATATAAACGGGCGCTGCTGCTCCAGCGAACACCATCAGTCTCTTCAGCGAAGGTTCCGATTGAAGCCCACCTCAGCAACCAGCTTTCCATTAGCGTCGTTTCATAATCAATACGCTGAGCAACACCAAAGCCATCACTGTCGCGCCAGAACGCAGAGGATTGAGTACGGACTTGTTGGTCTTCCGAAAAAACAAAACCGGTCATGTAGCGCGCCCGGGCGTAGGTATCAAAACGCAAACCACCGCGAATGCCAATACTGTATGAAATACGATGGCCTTCATTAATTTCCGGATCAAAGCCCAGTCCAACTAACCATTCTTCATCCGATTCCGGCGAACGAATAACCGAGGGCCGGCCCGCTGAATCATTATCCAAAAATTCGTTTTCATCGACCCGACCAATAAAGGCTGAAAAATTTTTCTTTAGTTTGGGTAAGGCAACACGCGCTCTAAAGCGAGATTTCACTTCAAAGCCATCATATTGATCCCATTGAGGTGCAACCGAGAGCCGTCCGTAAGAACGCTCATAATGACCGATACCTGTTTCTCCAAACAGACCGTCAACCCAGCGAGCTGTTACCTCAACCGAGGTTCCTAGTCCGCTACGAAAACTGTCCAGCCACATGTCATCTTTCTCGTCTGACTGCTGCAATGCAGCGACAGATTGGCAGTTAAGGCCAAAAATAAAAGCTACCCAAGTAATCTTTTTCATATTAAACGGTCTATAACTAGATAACACCTTTGGTTAGAGAATACTATGTCAATTCGCCTGATAATTATTGTTACCAGTTTGTTAGTATCTGGTATCAGCATGGCACAGAATAATGAGCCAACAAAGCAAAAAAATGAGAAAGTTGCCACTTTAGCGGGTGGCTGCTTTTGGTGCGTAGAAGAGGCTTTTGAGAAAATGCCGGGGGTTCGTGAAGTTGTCTCTGGTTACAGTGGCGGCAAAGAAACCAATCCGACTTATGAACAAGTTGCCGGCGGTCAAACCGGACACACTGAAGCTGCGCAAGTTTACTATAATCCGGATATTGTCAGCTATGCTGCCTTGCTTCAAAAACTGTGGCGTATCAGTGATCCAACAGACAATCAGGGGCAGTTTGTCGATCGTGGGCAGCAATACCGCCCCGCTATTTTTTATCATAATGAACAGCAAAAACGCATTGCTATGGAATCGCGTGAATGGCTGGATAAAAACGGGCCTTTTTCTGACCCCGTAGTTATTGAAATAACTCCCTTTAGAAGCTTTTATAACGCTGAAAAGTATCACCAGAATTATTACGATAAAAACCCTGTTCGTTATCGTATCTACACCTATAATTCGGGGCGATATGACTTTGTGGAGAAACACTGGGGCGATACTTCTGACGTTGATTACCAGCAATTTACTAACGAGAACCCATCAGGAAAAAGTGACAAAAACACGTACACGAAACCCAGTAAAAGTGAATTAAAAGAACGCTTAACTGACATTCAGTATGCCGTCACTCAGGAAGACGCGACAGAACCGGCGTTTGATAACCCATATTGGGACAACGAACGCGCTGGTATTTATATAGATATTGTCAGCGGCGAGCCACTTTTTTCTTCAGCGGACAAATATGAATCGGGTACTGGCTGGCCAAGTTTTACCAAACCAATAACACCTGACGCGGTTGTTGAAAAAGAAGACAATAGCTGGTTTTACACGCGTACAGATATTCGCAGTCGCCAGGCAGATTCTCACGTGGGTCATGTTTTTAAAGATGGCCCCAGACCAACTGGCTTAAGGTATTGTATGAACTCAGCCGCAATGCGTTTTATTCCTTTAGAAAAGATGGAAGAAGAAGGTTACGGTGACTACATTGATGCAGTCACCGAGAAGTAAAAATTAAACCGTCCAGCCCAGTTCGCTGGCACGTTGCCGGGCTTGTTTAGGTACATCAGTTGCCACAAAGTGATGATACAGTACCTGAACGCCCAGCATGTGGTTAATCACCGCATCGAGCTGCACACGCTCTTCTTTAGGAACGTTATCGTCCTGATGACGTTCAAAAGTTCTTACCACTTCGTCGTAGTCAAGTAACCCAGCTGACTTCACAAAATCCTCATTTAAGAACTGATGAGCCAGCTTTTCTACCGCTTTCCATTTTTCAGGATCGGTATGTGCCGGCGGCGCCATAAAAGCAAACTTTTCACGCTTGTACAGCGTTTCCGGCAGCAGGCCTTTCATTGCTTCGCGCAACACATACTTCTCTTTATTACCCTTAATACGCAAATGCGGCGGCACCGAAAAAGCGTATTCCGCTAAATGATGATCGAGAAATGCCGGACGCGCTTCCATTGAATTAGCCATATCAACCCGGTCGCCACCCCAGGTCAGAATTTGCCCTTCCAGCATGGTTTTTATCCAGACATACTGGGCTCTGTCGAGCGGATGGCGACCATCGAGCATGTTCTCGTCTAATGTATCCGCTATTGCCTTGCTGGGCTCATAACCCTCAACTTGCTGGCGCTTTTCCTCTGACATTAGCGGTAAGGCAACGGATGAACAGGACAACCAAGGCTGCACGCAACTGGGAGTAAAGCCCATTTTTTGGTTGAAAGCATCGCTGACAAATTCTTCGCGAGCCAACATGGCGCCTTTAAAGAGCTTATTATTTTTTTCTAATAATTCCTGCCACTCTACCCGCTCAACTTCCGGTAAATGATCGAGCCCATGCAAAAACATATCCTGACGAAAAGCTGGGTAACCGGCAAAAAGCTCATCTGAGCCCTCGCCTGTCATCACCACTTTATAACCCGCTTCGTGTACCTCTTTACTCATAAGATATTTAGCAACACCCAGAGTGTTATAAATGGTTCGCTCGGTGTGCCACAACGTTTTCACGAAGTGATCATAAAGATCATCGGCTTTAAGACGCATAATATGGTGGTCAGCATGAGTCGCTTCCGCCATTTCCTGCGCTATCGGTGTCTCATCATAGTCTGCTGAATCAAATCCTATGGTAAAGGCTTTAACCGACGTTTGAGTTGACGCTGACGCCAGACCCAGAATTGCACAGGAATCGATCCCACCCGACAAATAGCAACCCACAGGCACATCGGCTGTCATGCGGTGCTGAACCGCTTCCAGTAACTTTGAGCGAACACCTTCTATATACTCTTCTTCATCAACATCAGCACCGGGATAACTCTCCTCTGGTGGGAAGTCCACGTCCCAGTATTTGTGTTCTGTCGCAACCACTTTGCCGTTTTTACGTTGCAGCTTAACCACATACCCCGGCTGAACCTGATTAATTCCCTCAAAAGCCGTAGAACCGGGAACCATCACCTGAATCAGCTGGTGATACAATCCTTCAGCGGAAAACTCACGCTTAACTTCCGGGTGAGCAAACAACACTTTCAGTTCAGAGCCAAATACCACGCCATGCTCTGTCTCGGTCCAATAGAGAGGTTTAACGCCAAAGCGGTCACGCACTAAGTACAGACTTTCGTCTTTGGCATCGAACAAGCCAAAAGCAAACTCACCACGTAACTCTTTTAGAGTGTCCTCTAACCCGAAACGCTCAAACAAATGCAACACAATCTCTGAGTCACTTTTACTGTTAAATCGTGCACCGCGGGCGGTTAAATCCGCACGAATACGTTTAAAATCGTAGAATTCACCATTATGGGTCAGCATCAATCGCTTATCAGTTGACAAAAACGGTTGCCGACCCCGCTTTTCGTCCAGGTCGATAATGGATAAACGGGCGTGACTAAACCCCACCCCATAATCTTCTTGTACTTCATAACCAAACCCATCGGGACCACGATGATGCATTATCGCAGCCATATTCACTAAGGTCTGGGGGTCAATCGCTCGTTCCGTTTGATGATGAAAAACGCCAGCAATTCCGCACATTCTTTGCTTTTCCTCGTATCAGACGACATCAATGACGCGTTCAGCTCGCTGCACCATACAGGTCAGCAGCGCCATCCGTAAAAACACCGCTCCCCGGGCCTGGCTGAAATACCAGTTATGAGGCGTGGGGTCGAGATCGGTCGATAGTTCCCGACCGCGTGCTAATGGGTGTAAAATAATGGCGCTGTCTTTTAGCGGTGACTGCGTCGTTAAGTGAAACTCACTACCGTAAGTACTAAAGGTATCACCTTCCCATGAAATGGCATTGATATAAACCACATCAAGCTCTGGTAATACCTGCTCTAAATCCCGAGTGGTACGAATTCTAATTCCGGTCTGTTCAATCTGCTCTCTTTGCTTATCTCCGAACAATTGAGTAGACGACTCTTCATCGTGGATAATAACAATTTCATCAATGGCTTTAGGAAACTTAACCAGACATTTAATAAAGCTACGAACCGTACGCATTTTATCCGGCACCCCAATAATCCCAATTTTTATGGGTGCTTTTTCTGCCTCATCAGTCACCAAATCCGGGCGCCATTTAAAAAGCGCATACATATCCGAAAGTGCCTGCGTCGGATGCTCGTCCGAGCCATTGCCCGCATTGATAATAGGAATACGCAACGAATCGATCATTTCCTCTAATGACGTTTCGTTATTGTCGCGCAGCACCACGCAGTCGCCATAGTTGTTAAACATTTCAGCAACATCAGACAAACGCTCACCTTTTGCAATGCCGGTGCTGGAACGGTCCGTAATTGACATAATGTCCCCGCCCAGCCGGTGCCATGCGCTCTCAAATGACAAGCGCGTACGGGTACTTGGTTCATAAAATGCGCTGATTAGGATCTTACCTTGTAACGACGTACTAAATCGACGAGGGTTAGCCTCATACTTTGCCGCCAGCCGGAACAACTGCAACATACCCAGTTGCGAAAATTGGTCAGCCGATACCACATGCTGATTCGACAGTTTCAGCAGGTAATCACCATCTTCCTGAATTGCTTTTAATAACGCCTTTGGGTGAGCGTCACCACACACATCGGGCCAGTCTCGCTCAAAGGAAACATCCTTTATAGTCATACAATTACCATATGGTTTTAGAAATAAAATCTTTAATGAAAAGCCCCAGTAATAATATCGGAGCCACACCAGTCATTAGCAATGCCAGAAAAATCAACCACTCAAACGCCAGCTCATTGATTAGCATCTACCTGCTCCTTTTCATTTAACTGGTCCCAGTCAAACTGTTTGTCACTGCGAATAATACCCACTAAGCAGATAAGCCCGGAAATAGCGCACGATACCAATGCTGCGACATAAAACCCGACAGCAAAGTAACCCAGCATACCCGATAACGTTCCGAGCGCCATAGCAAAAGCAGCATAACCACCGGTCAGACGACGCTGGTAAAGTCCCAACAGTATCGGCCAAATAGTACTGGCAACGAAAGCACCGGCAAAGTTTAGCAAAGCCCCTAACGTAGCAATACGCGGTAAGCACAAGAGCCAGGTCATTATGCCTAAGCCGAGAATACAGCTACGATTAAAGCGCATTAACGTTTTGTCGCTGGCGTTTGGTTTTAATTTCTTATGAAAAATATCTTGTGTGACTAAGTCAGAAGTCGCCGCAAGCAATGAGTCCAGACTGGAAGCCAATGCCGAAAAAATGACAACAAAAACAATGATAGCCCCCACTTTACCGAGTACCGCAGCGGCCACAGTAGGTCCTATCATATCCGGGCTTGGCGGGAAAATTCCCAGTTGTGGCGCAGCCAAAGCAATAAAACCTGTCACTATAGGAATAGGCAGCCACAATAAACCTCCGGTTAAGTAAGCTTTGTAAGCCACGTCCTTTTTAAAAGACAACGCCCGTGACCACCAGACATTGGAATGGAATATTTCGCCAAGCCCAAAGAAAATATTATTAAACAAAAACATGACAGCTGCAGGAAACAAAAGATCCAGTAACTGTGGGTGCTCAGCGGTTAAGTTGCTGTGAATGCTGTCTAAGCCTACATTATCAATCAGCCAGTAAGCGATAAAACTGACCCCGACAATAATAATCAACGCCTGAATAAAGTCGGTGGCGATAACGGCCCGCATCCCGCCGAATAAAGTATAACCAACACAAATGACCAATATGGTTGTCATGCCAATGTGGTAATCAAGACCGCTCAGTGATTCCAGCAAAATGCCGCCAGCCATGCCCAGGCTGATTAACCAGCCAAACGCATACACCACAGAAATAACAACAAAGACCAGCCAGGCTAAGTTACCATAACGCAAACGAACGAAGTCCCCTGAGGTGTATCCGTTCGGTAGCAACTCCTTAATACGTTTGGCCATTGGCGCAAATAAAATAAGCCCTAAAGCGGCAAAGGAGTAACCTATCATGCCCCATATACCAAACTGATAGGTCAGTTGAGGTGCAACCAACGTGGTGTTGCTGGTTACCCAGGTTGCCATAGCCGTTGCGGCAGCAAAAGCAAAGCCAACATTCCGCCCTGCTAAAGCAAAATCTTCGTGGGTGCGGTTTTTTCGTCCCAGCCAATAACCAAAGGCAACCCAGAACACTCCGAACAGAATGATAATAGTGATGCCGGTGCTGGTTTCTAATGCGAACTCAGTCATGATGCTTATGTTGTTTGGAATGTAGCCATTGACGATGCAGCAGCAACAAGGTTGCTACTAAAGTAATGAAAATAACTAAACCAATAAAAAATAAAGTCAAAGCCTGCCACAGTGGGTAATGTTTTACGGTAATTTTGACTGTATTACTCACATAGGCTTGTCTATTGGCATCTTCTGCCCGAGCGCGTACGTAGTATTTCCCGTTGCTAAAGCCGGTTAACGAAATGTCTTTAAAATCACCTAATGCGGGAAACTGGCGAGTACGCTCTGTAAAATCCGAATCGCTGGCAACCTCAATAGTAATTCTGTTAAGCTCATTAATATCATTAGCATGGACAGAAACGGTAAAGTAACCTTCCTTAATAACAGACTCAGGCCCGCTTAGCGTCAGGGAGCTTGCAAGCGTGGTTGTTGGTAACATGAAGAACAGACATAAAGCCAACAAAGTATATCGATAGTTAAAGCAGGTTTTCTGTGTCGTCATTAAGACTTCTGCTCACCAGCGTTAGTTGAAATTTTAGGCTATCAACAGATCTTTGCAATTTCAACTATTTGAGTCTGTCATCTGTTTGGTGTTTTTACCCGTATACAAATCAACATATTATTCACGTTCAGTGGTCAGATATTCAATGAAAAAGTACTTATGCAGTCTTGGTTCAAACATAGAGCCCCAAAGAAATTTTTCTCAGGCACAAGCTGAACTAAAGGCTTTGTCAAAAACCATAAGTTTCTCGAGAAATATTCCCACATCTCCGGTGAATATGAACACCGACAGAAACTTTTTAAATGCTCTGTTTATAATTCAGACACCAATGACGACTGAGAAACTCAAGTCTGAGTTTAATAGAATTGAGGAAGCACTGGGGCGCGATCGCTCTGATCCACAACGCAGTTTTAAAGACCGCACCATAGATATAGATATTCTCGGAAAGCTTGAGGAGAAACCGCAAGTTCCGGAGTATTTAACTTCTTTACTCACAGATTTAGGACTCACGCCATGAAAAAAACAGCCGTTATTACCGGTGCCGGCCGACGCTTCGGTTTTGAGTTGGCTAAGGCTTTACTTGCTGAAGGCTATCAATTATTCGCTCACTACAACAGTTCACGCAAAGGCATTAACGAATTAGAGTCACTTGGTGCCACCGCCGTACAGGCTGATTTCACCGATCTTGATAGTATTCAGACCATGATCCAGACAATTAATAACGCCACTGATTCCATCGACCTTTTGGTCAATAACGCATCCTGTTTTTTCGACAACGAAACTGTTAATAACGATAACAATGCGCTCGCCGCTGTATTTCAGGTGCATGGCATGGCCCCTTATCTGCTCATTAACGGCTTACAAACAAAGCTGGGTCAGTCAAAAAATGGGCTGGTAATTAATATTACAGATATCTATGCTGATCGCCCTTCCACTGACTACATAGCCTATTGCGCCGCAAAAGCCGGACTTGCCAATATGACTCAGGCATTTGCTAAAAGCTTGGCACCATCAGTAAGAGTCAACGCCATTCAGCCTGGTCCCATTTTATTTTTACCTGAGCATGATAAAGAGCACCGGGCGCAAGTACTCGATGAGACCCCATTACGGGTTGAAGGAGGGTTAGAGCCAATGATAGAAACCGTTCGCTTTTTACGTGACAACCCCTTTATTACCGGAGAAGCGATTAAAGTCGATGGCGGCCGCGGCTTAATGATATAAAAAAAGCCCGGCTCATTGGCCGGGCTTCAATTTCTTTTCTGTTAAAATTGTTATTTAAGCATTCCACGCAACACGTAATGTAAGATACCACCACTTTTGTAGTAACTCATTTCATTACCGGTATCGATGCGACACTTAGCTTCAAACTCAACCTCACTGCCGTCTTTGCGTTTAGCAACAACTTTCAGCAGCTGTCCCGGTTTCAGATCATTGTCTAAACCAAGAATCGAAATTTGCTCTTCACCGGTCAATTTGTGTTCTTTCACGCCTTCATCTTCAGCAAACTGAAGTGGCAGAACACCCATACCAATCAGGTTAGAACGGTGAATACGTTCGTAGCTTTCAGCCAATACGGCCTTAACGCCCAACAGAGTCGTACCTTTGGCAGCCCAGTCACGACTTGAGCCTGTACCGTATTCTTTACCTGCCAGGACAACCAACGGCGTATTATTCTCCATATATTTCATAGCCGCGTCGTAAATTGGCATTTGCTCGCCAGTAGGAATGTATTTGGTGTAACCACCTTCAACATCATCCAGCATTTGGTTTTTAATACGAATATTGGCAAAAGTACCGCGCATCATCACTTCGTGGTTACCACGACGCGAACCGTAAGAGTTAAAGTCTTTAACTTCCACTCCATTTTCCTGCAAATACTTACCGGCCGGTGAATCTGGTTTTATTGCACCCGCCGGTGAGATGTGGTCAGTAGTAATTGAATCAGCAAATACTGCTAACACATTTGCGTCTTTAATGTCGCTTGGCGCTTCCAGTGGCTTGTCAATACCTTCAAAAAACGGGGGATTCTTAACGTAGGTGGAATCATCTTGCCATTGGTAAGTATTGCCCTCAGCAACACTGATTGACTGCCACTCCTCATCACCTTCAAAAACCTCACCGTATTCTTTGCCGAACATTTCGTTATCAACGATTTCTACTACTTCAGCAATTTCTGCACTGCTTGGCCAAATGTCCTTTAAGAACACGTCATTACCCTCTGAGTCTTTACCCAAAGGATCTTTACTCAGATCGGTACGAGTGGTACCCGATAATGCATACGCAACCACCAGGGGTGGTGATGCCAACCAGTTAGCCTGAACTTCGGGGTGAACACGCCCTTCAAAGTTACGGTTGCCCGATAGCACTGAAGATACGGTCAGTTTGCCTTCATTAATAGCTTCAGTTATTTCATCATCCAGTGGACCTGAGTTACCAATACAAGTAGTACAACCATAACCCACCAGATTAAAACCGAGTTTATCAAGATATTCGTCTAAGCCTGCTTTAGCGAAGTAGTCGGTCACCACTTTAGAACCCGGAGCCAGTGAAGATTTAACCCATGGCTTACGAACCAATCCTTTTTCCACGGCTTTTTTAGCAACCAGACCGGCTGCCATCATAACACTGGGGTTGGACGTATTAGTACAAGACGTAATAGCAGCAATGACGACGTCGCCATGCGACAACGAGTAATCCTTACCTTTTACCTGTACTTCTTTGTCTTTTTCGCCCGATTTACCATTGGTTTCCAGAATCAGGTCAAAGTTACTGCCCAGTTGTTCCATATCCACTCGGTCCTGAGGACGTTTAGGACCGGCAAGTGAAGCGGTTACTGTACTTAAATCTAATTCAAGCGTATCGGTGTATTCGGGCTCGTTGTCGTCATCGCGCCATAAACCTTGAGCTTTCGAGTATTTTTCAACCAATTCAATGGTTTCTTCATCGCGGCCGGAAAGGCGGAAATAACGCAGAGTTTCATCATCGACCGGGAAGAAACCACAGGTTGCACCGTATTCCGGCGACATGTTGGAAATAGTAGCCCGATCGGCTAATGGCAGATTTCCCAGACCCGGGCCGTAAAATTCAACAAACTTACCGACAACACCCTTTTCGCGCAGCATTTGAGTTACCGTTAATACCAGGTCGGTAGCGGTGACACCTTCTTTCAGTTTGCCAGTCATGCGGAAACCCACAACTTCCGGTATCAACATCGAAACCGGTTGCCCCAGCATAGCGGCTTCGGCTTCAATACCGCCTACGCCCCAGCCTAATACACCAATACCATTGATCATGGTGGTGTGTGAGTCAGTGCCGACCAGGGTATCGGGATAGGCAAACGTCTTGCCGTCTTCTTCTTTGGTCCAAACGCTCTTACCCAAGTATTCCAGGTTGACCTGATGACAAATACCGGTGCCCGGCGGCACCACACGGAAATTTTTAAAGGTGTCCTGTCCCCATTTCAGAAACTCATAACGCTCTTTGTTTCTTTCCATTTCGAAGCGAACGTTTGCTTTAAAGGCTCCTTTCGTCGCGTATTTATCAACCATAACCGAGTGGTCGATAACCAGGTCGACCGGAGACAGTGGATTAATAACTTCAGGATCATGTCCGGCTTTCGCTACGGCGTCTCGCATGGCAGCTAAATCAACAATGCCCGGAACGCCGGTAAAGTCCTGCATCAACACTCGAGCAGGACGATATTGAATTTCACGGTCAATTTTCTTCTTCTTTGACCAGTCGACCATAGCCTGCAAGTCATCTTTGGTCACGGTTTCGCCATCTTCATTACGCAGTAGGTTTTCGAGCAAAACTTTCATCGAAGCGGGAAGTTTCGAGATATCCCCTAACGCTTCCTCCGCTTTCGGTAAACTGTAGTAATGAAACGTTTTTCCTTTAACATCTAACGAACTTAAGGTTTTTAGACTGTCTTTACCCGACATTGATTCTCTCCCATTCGCTTATAAAAGCGTAGTTTATGGCTCAACGGTTTTAAATATAAATATAGACAAATACAACCGTTTCAGCCATCAAATTTGTGCTTTTATGAAAACATAAATCAAAGGTTTGTGCCAATTAACTGGTGGTTAAGCACCCAGTTAAACAACTATTTTTATTATAAATTGTGTTTATATTACATAGTTTTTAAAAAGCGTTTAAGATCAACCAGACATCGGCTTCAACGTATTAAGTAAGGATATAATGGATGAGTCAGGTACTCGACGATTTACTGAATTTACTAACCCTGGAAAGCATTGAAGACGGTCTTTACCGTGGACAAAGTCAGGATTTAGGCTTTGGTGCTGTCTTCGGTGGTCAGGTGATTGGCCAGGCGCTTTCTGCAGCCAAAGAAACGTTACCTCAGGAACGAGTGTGTCATTCGTTTCACAGTTACTTTTTGCGTCCAGGTGATGCCAAAAAGCCCATTGTTTATGACGTTGAAAACATTCGTGACGGTAAGAGTTTTTCAGCACGCAGAGTCAAAGCCATACAATATGGTAAACCCATTTTCTACATGACGGCATCTTTCCAGCAACAGGAAGAAGGCTTTGAACATCAGGACACCATGCCTGAAGTCCCCGGGCCTGAAGGCTTAGTTTCAGATTTGGACATTTATCGCGAGCACGAAGAACTGATACCCGCACCTCTGCGCAACAAGTTCATCTGCGATAAGCCAATAGAAATGCGGTTTGTAACGCCCTACAATCCATTTAAGCCTGAAAAAGATAAACCCCGCCGCTATGTCTGGTTTAGAGCAAATGGCGGTATGCCAGATGATCAGCGCGTTCATAAATACTTACTGGCTTATGCATCGGATTTTAACTTCTTGCCAACTGCATTGCAGCCTCATGGTGTAAGTTTTGCTCAGCCCAACATGCAGGTCGCTACCGTTGACCATGCAATGTGGTTCCACCGCGACTTTCGCATGGACGACTGGTTGCTTTATGCAATAGACAGTCCGTCGGCCAGCGGTCAACGTGGTTTAGTTCGTGGACAAATTTTCACGCGAGCTGGTCTGTTAGTAGCATCGACAATTCAGGAAGGAGTCATGCGGGATCGTGGTTAAACGCGATCCCGAGACCGTTTTAGGTTAGTGAAACAAAGAAGCCTGCAATTGCAGCACTCATCATGTTTGCTAAAGTTGCCGCTAATAAAGCACGCATGCCTAAACGGGCAATATCGTGGCGTCTGCTGGGCGCCATACCACCTAACCCGCCAAGCAAAATAGCGATAGATGAAAAATTCGCGAAACCGCAAAGCACGAAGGTAATAATTACCTGAGAGTTTTCACTTAACTGATCTTTGTAATTGACAAAATCGAGAAACGCAACGAATTCGTTAATAACCAATTTCTGGCCGATAAAGCTTCCCGCCAGGTTCGCCTCATCCCAGCTTACGCCCAGTACATAGGCAACCGGCTGAAATACATAACCAAAAATTTGTTGTAAGGTGAGTTCAGAATAGCCAAACCAGCCACCAACCCAGCCAAAAATACCGTTTATCAACGCTATTAAAGCCACAAATGCCAATAGCATAGCGCCAACATTCATTGCTAACTGCAAGCCACTAGATGCCCCTTGAGCTGCTGCGTCAATGACATTTACTGAATTATCTTCTACTTCAATTTCGTTGAGATCGTTACGCGGCTTTTCTGATTCAGGAATCATCATTTTGGCCATTAAGAATCCACCGGGAGCAGCCATAAAGCTTGCCGCAATAAGATACTTCAGTTCAATTCCGACCTCGGCCAGACCAGCAAGAACAGAGCCAGATACTGAGGCCATCCCGCCTACCATAACCGCAAACAACTCAGAACGCGTCATAGTGCCGATAAAAGGCCTTACCATCATTGGCGCTTCGGTTTGTCCCACAAAAATATTGGCAGCCGCTGACATCGATTCCGGGCGACTGGTACCCAGCAACCTTTGCAGCACCCCGCCTAAAATGCGAATAATCCATTTCATAATGCCTAAGTAGTACAAAACGGAAATAAGAGAGGAGAAAAAAACAATGACCGACAAAACTTCAATGGCAAAAACAAGACCAAACTCTTCAGACGCTAATCCACCAAATAGAAAATTGATACCTGCCTGAGTGTACCCAATAACCTCCGAAATTCCGGCCGCAAAACTCAGTAGTAACTCTTTTCCTATAGTGGTGTAGAGTACAATACATGCTAATCCGACTTGAATACCGAATGCTCCGAGAACCGTTCGCCAACGAATGGCTTTACGATCCGTTGACACTAAATATGCAACGAGAAAGATGACGGCAATGCCGAGAATACTGTTCATAGAAAAACCAATTTTATTCCGCCAGCAACTGACGTATTTTTGTTTTTATAATATCAATGGCGATTTCGTTCTGACCACCGCGAGTGACAACGATATCGGCAAACTGCTTAGACGGGAATATAAAGTCAAAGAATGCGGGACGAACATACTGCTCATATTGCTCAGTAACCGACTGCAACGTACGTCCACGCTCTTCAATATCGCGCTTGATACGGCGCAGCAGACAAATATCCAAAGGCGTGTCCATAAATACCGAGATATCAAACTGCTCACGTAGCTTTTCGTCAGTTAACAGCAAAATGCCTTCAACCATCACAACTTTCGCCGGAGCAACCCGTATAGATTCTTCCAGGCGGGTATGTGTGGTATGGCTGTACTGCGGCATATCAACCGCTTCACCGACTTTTAACTGCCGCAAATGCTGCTTCAGCAAATCGTGTTCAAAAGCAGCAGGCTGATCGTAATTAGTTAGCACCCGTTGTTCCATGGTCATATGACTCTGGTCACGGTAGTAAGCGTCTTCGGCCAGAATAGCAATGCCGTCAGTTCCTAATTCAGCCACCAACTCCTGATACACCGTGGAGGCAAACAGGCTTTTTCCCGACGCCGATGCGCCCGCTATCGCTATCACTGTTATTTTACTCACAAGCTTCCGTTTCTATTTGCTGAAAACCGACGCAATTATCCTTGATTGTCTGTGTAATTAAAAGACTTGACTGGAACCTTTATTTTCACAACTTTTACCAACAAGCCGTCATATGTTTAATTTCGTTACAATTTAGCTTAGACACAAGCATGCATACGAGCGCTTCCTCTCGTATAGTTATGTTGCTTAATAAATAATTCAGGAACCACTATGAAGATGATGAAAACTTTAACTGCTGTTGCTGTAGCAACCGTGTTACTTGGCGGTTGTCAGACAACTCAGCCGGCTAACAACGGACAGGCTGTGAGCCAGTCACAATTTCCCGACGTAAAAGTCAACTATGAGACATTTACATTAGATAACGGCTTAACTGTCGTTGTTCATGAAGATCGCAAAGCTCCTATTGTTGCCGTTAACGTTTGGTACGCTGTTGGCTCAAAGGACGAAAAGCCCGGTCAGACCGGCTTTGCTCACTTGTTCGAACATTTGATGTTTAACGGTACTGAAAACTACGATGACGAGTATTTCGGCCCGTTTGAACGTGCCGGCGCAACAGAAATGAATGGCACCACCAATAATGACCGTACTAACTACTTTGAAAACGTTCCAACTCCAGCGCTTGATATGGCTTTGTGGATGGAGTCAGACCGTATGGGTCACCTATTAGGAGCGGTTACTCAGGACAAACTGGATGAGCAACGGGGGGTTGTTCAAAACGAGAAGCGCCAGGGTGAGGCTCAGCCTTACGGCAAAGCCTGGAGCTACATTGCGGAACAAACCTTTCCTGAAGGACACCCATATTCATGGTCAGTCATTGGTTCAATGGAAGACTTAAACGCCGCTTCTCTGGATGACGTTCATCAGTGGTTTGAAGACTACTACGGCGCCGCAAACGCCGTATTAGTTTTAGCGGGTGATATCGATGTTGCAACCGCTAAAGAAAAGGTCACTAAATATTTTGCCGACATCAGTCCTGGCAAACCCTTACAGAAACAGGAAGCCTGGGTAGCGAAACGTGACGAGCAAAAACGCTCGACCATGGAAGACCGTGTACCGGCTCCACGTGTTTATAAAGTCTGGAATACCGCCCAAATGGGAACGGCGGACTCTGAGTACCTTAACCTGCTGGCCGATATTCTTGCTAATGGTAAGAATTCACGCCTGTATGAGCGCTTAGTTTACAATGAGCAAATTGCCAGCTCTGTTGGTGCCTTCCAATATGGCCGTAAACTGGCCGGTCAGTTTATGATCACTGCCGACGCCAAACCCGGTGTAGAACTGGAACAGATTGAAACCATTATCAATGAAGAAGTCTCGCGTTTAATTACTGAAGGTCCAACCGCTGCTGAACTTCAACGCACTAAATTCAGTACCACCGCAGACTTTGTTCGTCGCGCTGAAAAAGTCGGTGGTTTTGGCGGTAAATCCGACATTCTGGCTTCCGGTGCGGTTTATCATGAAAACCCGGGCTTTTATGAAAAAGAAATGAAATGGACCAAACAAGCGTCCGTCAATAACCTGCGGGATGCCGCTGAAAAATGGCTGAGTAATGGTGACTTCGTTCTTAATGTTGTACCACAACCTGACTACACGGCTCAGGAAACCGATGCCGACCGTTCACAATTACCCAATATTGGTGACTTACCACAACTTGAGCTGCCGGAAGTTGAACAGTTCACATTATCTAACGGTTTAGACGTTTACCTCGCCCAGCGCAGCGATACGCCAACGGTTGAGATGAGCCTGGTCTTTGACAGTGGTTATGCCTCAGATGTTGGTGCGAAGCTGGGAACAGCCAGTTACACCATGTCGATGCTAAAAGAAGGCACGGAAAACCTGAGCGCGTTAGAGCTTAACAAGCGTCTGGAGTCTCTGGGTACAAACCTGAATGCCTCAGCCAGCCTCGACAGCTCGCGCATTAGTATGGATACCCTCAGTGTGAACTTGGCTGAAAGCTTAGCGCTAATGAACGATATTTTACAAAACCCTGCGTTTTCTGAAGAAGAAATTGAGCGTAAACGTTCAAACTGGCTAGAAGGAATTCGCAAGGAAGAGGCTCGCCCTCAAACTCAAGCGTTACGTGTTTTACCGGGTTTAATGTTTGGCGAAGAACATGCTTACAGCCAGCCGTTAACGGGTTCCGGTACGCCTGCATCTATTAAGTCCTTAACTCGCGAAGACTTAGTCCAGCACGCTCAAACCTGGTTGCGCCCCGATAACGCAAAACTGGTAATAGTAGGCGATACCACCGTTGAACAAGCTCAAGCTCTATTAGACGAGCAGTTTGCCAGCTGGCAGTCTCCGGCTTCTGATAAACCAGAAAAGGTACTTGATGCCTCCATGGTTTCAAAAACCAGTCGCGTATTTCTCATCGATAAACCCGGAAACCCACAATCCGTCATAATTGCCGGACAAATTGCTCCATCGGGTCAAGTCGATAACGCCGATACCGTTGATGTAATGAACACGGTTCTTGGTGGTAGCTTTACCAGCCGTCTGAACATGAACTTACGGGAAGATAAAGGTTGGTCTTATGGTGCTCGCTCTATCTGGCTGGATAACGAAGGCCCCGGCTTGTTAGTTGCTCTGGCTCCGGTACAAACCGATAAAACCAAAGAGTCGATTGAGGAAATTATTAAAGAATTTACTCAATACGAAGGTGATAAGCCTGCAACAGCAGACGAGCTGGCCAAAGTAAAAGCAAATAAAACAGCTAAATTACCAGGCGCCTACGAAACCAAAGGCAGCTTGCTTAGCGGCTTAGTCGGCACCTTTAATAAAGGCAAAGACGTTGAGTATCTCGAAAGTTATGGTCAACGCATAAACGCTATTACGCTTGAAGATATTCAGGTAAATGCAGATGAGGTATTAACCCCGGAAGCTATGACCTGGGTTATCGTTGGCGACTTAGCAGAAATTGAAGAAAAAGTGCGTTCACTGAATTTAGGTGAAGTCACTATTCTTAGTGACAGCGACGTTAAGTAATATCATCTCCCCCGGTTTATTTGGCCGGGGGATTTTTCCTCACTATCTCACTCACCAAATAATTGTTCTGCCCGACTGTGAAGGATCCAGCTGGTTAAAATATACTTGTCATTTGATACAGGCATTCTGCCTCTGTGCGTATGTGTAAAGTAAGCCGGTGCTATGACCATTTGACCCGCTTTGGGTTTTAACGAACGTTCCTGATAGTAAAAATCGGTTTCCCCACCTTCGTCTACGTCATTTAAATAATACATAAACAATAAAGCCCGGTGCAGTGGTTCAGTTGACCCCTTCTGCGGAAACGCTTCGCAATGCCAGTAATTATAGTTTCCGTCACCTTTTCTATACCGCTGCATTTGTATTGCACCCACACGAAATAACGTTTGCATAATCGCAATTTCATTGCCTTTCACAATTTCATCAAAATTATCGTGGGTCAACGCCGTCGGTTGCTGGTTTTTTGGGTGTTGTAACGTTAACGCTACGGGGGCTATCAAAGCAAAATGGTACTTTTTAAAATACGCCAACGCATGCCGGGCTGTGGTCTGCTGTATATTTAGCAGCAGTTCCCGGTACTCGGGGTGAGCGTTTAACGCCAGGTCTGTACTGGACTTTTTACTGACATCAACACCACCGCCGGTGCGACCCTGGAAAGTATGCGGCGACTTTTCAAATACCGCAATCAGTTGTTGGCAAAGTTCAGGGGATAAAGCGTTGTCATAGGTTTCGATAAAATCATTCATAAGATGACTCTTTCTATTAGCAGTACGTTTAGACAAAATAACGTTTCAAAAAACATCAACACGCCCTAATTTAATGCGCGGCTAACTTCCGGAGAGGGTCTGCCAATATAATACCCCTGCAAATACTCAATTTGTTGATCACACAAGTAACCGTTTACGTCTTCACTTTCTACAAATTCGGCTACAATTGGAATCCGTAATTCCTTACAAATACTGATTAACCCATTAAGAATACTGGCACTGGTCGGATCGTTTAATACATTTTGAACAATACTTCCGTCAATCTTCAGATAGTCTGGGCGTAAGCTTATCAAGCGCGAAAAGTTTGAATAGCCAACACCAAAGTCATCTATCGCAATTTGACCACCTAAGCGTCTGACCTCTTCAGCAAAAGCCTGAACTTTAGTGAAGTCTTCAGTTGACTCAGTTTCAGTAATTTCAAAAATAAGCTGTGCTTTTTTATGCTCAGCCAATACATAATGAATGAAACTCACCGTTTCTTTATTAAAAATATCTTGAATCGATAAATTAACGGATATTGCCACCTGATAACTCTCTGAAGTTAACACCGCCTGTTCGATAACAGAACGGGTAATTTCGCAGTAATATCGTGTTGTTTTTGCTGTATCTAAAAACAATCCCGGCACTAAATCTTTATTATTATCTCGTAAGCGAACCAAGGCCTCGTAATAGCCCGGCTTATCTTTGTTGGTACTTTTAATGGGTTGGTAATAATTCACAAAGCGATGATCAACCAGTGCTGACTGAATTTTGGGTATCCAGTTAACGTTATTTTCTTTAAGGAAGTCACGCTCATACACCACTTCAATTCTGTAGCCCGAATAAATTACTTTGGCTTTAGACAGCGCACTTTCAGCCAACTGCAGTTGTTTGTTACGGCCCACTCCCATCCCAATAGCAATATCCAAAGCAACTTCGCTATTTGCGACCTTGAGTTTTTCCGCCGATAAAGTCTGGTAAAAGCTTAAAAGATGGCCTTCAAACAAATTTGGGATCATTCTAAAATCGGGAATCAAGGCAAATTTATCGCTGTACAGTCGATAGATATTAATATGCTTATGTCGCAAAAATTCCGATGCCCAGGCACTGAATTCACCTAACAACTCATCACCAAACTCAAGCCCATGAAAATCCGCGTAACTGCGGAACTTGCGAATATCCAGCACCGCTAAACACTGAGTCCCTACTCGTTTTAGATCGTTCAATAAGTCGACCCGTGTCGCAAGTCCGGTAACCGGATCAAACCGGGCTTCCTGCAGCAGTTCATCAAGATAAACCTCACGAGAAATATCCTGAAACAGCAACACGAACTCGGTTAAATAGCCGTCAGTCCCATATAAAGGAATGGCCATACAGCGACACCAGTTACTCCGGCTATTACTGTCAAGATAGAGTTTACCGTTCCAGGTATCACCATTGTCGGAGGCTTGTTTAATAGCATCGGTAACACTTTTACGGTAATCAATGTGCAGGAATTTAGAAAACGCAGTGGTTCGTCTTAAATAGTGAATATCTAATAATTTATGAAGAGAGTCACTCATCCAGCGAATGTTGCCCTGGGGTGACAACCGCGCACACAAAGCCGCAGATTCAAGCGTATTAATATACTGCTTCAACAAAAATTCATCACGCATGCATGCTCAGTCCTGGGCGGCGACAGTCAATGTTAACTTTCTGTAATGTACCGAATTCACTGAGATAATAACAGCCCGTAACGCAAGATATTTACTTAACCGAAATCATCGGAGCGGGTATAATTTTCTCAATTTTTGCGTGAGCAAGCATCCACGGCCTGATTAACCGCACTAATAATGCCCTTGCGTTCAATAACTACAGCACCATCAAAAATAAGTTGGAGAAAATCGGTAAAGGTTTGTTTTACTTGCATATTTAGCAGCTCCGTTGTCCTGTCGCTTTAAACTTTGCAGTAACATCCTTTTGCAACGGTATTAACCCACTCAGGAGCCTTTGAACTCATCGAAACGGACGGGATCAACGCTTCCACAAAGCTGCTTTCAGCATTACAAAAAGCACCATCTGCGTATGGACCAATGTAAATCAGTTCTGATGATTTATTAAACATAATAATGGCAGGCGTTGCCGGGACGAAGCTTTTTAGGCTGGAAGCTTGATCAATATCAATTAAGAGGTTCTGTCCATCCGCCTCGGTTATCTGTCTTTTTACCTTGGCTATATGGGCCGATGAACGCCAATTGCAGGAACAGTCCTGCGACATGATATGGAAAACCTGCCCTGATACCGAGTAACCAAGATGACTGAGCTGTTGTACCAACTCGTGCTCGAGTTTGTCATTGTTACTGAGCTCCAGCAGCTGCCCTTGCTCATCAAACCAGACTAAACGCTGTTCCAGCAGGTAATTAATGCCCCAAAGCACCAGTCCAAACCAGGCAATAACAGCGACAAGGAGCCACCGGGCTCGTGCTTTACTCAGCTTTTTAGTCAAGGATAAAACGCCTTACTTCTGCATCAAGTTTATTTGAGAACTTTGTCAGCTCTTTGTGGATCTTCAAAGTAAACTGACGTTATTCACTAAACCGCCGCTATAACATAGCAAGTGAGTTTACTTCTGTCTGTGGTACAATACCTTAAAGTCGCAGTCATGTGATATTTATCATCCTAATTCCCGGAGCTTCATGTCCACAGAACCAAACCAAACCTCATTCCAGTCACTGGGATTGAGCGACAATATTTTACGTGCCGTTACTGAATGCGGTTATACCACCCCGACTCCAATTCAACAGCAAGCCATTCCAACGGTCATGGCCGGTCATGATTTATTGGCCGCAGCGCAAACGGGGACCGGGAAAACAGCCGGTTTTACGCTTCCTCTGCTGCATAAATTATCCAGCAGCAAGACCGACGGCAAGCCAATTATAAAAGCGTTAATTTTAACCCCAACCCGAGAGCTTGCGGCGCAGGTTGAAGATAACCTGAATACTTACGCCAAGTACACCGGTCTTAAATCACTGGTTATTTTTGGTGGTGTTGGTATTAACCCTCAAATTAACGCTTTGCGACGCGGCGTTGACATTCTGGTGGCAACTCCCGGACGCTTGTTAGATCACAGCCGTCAGGGAACGGTAGACTTGAGTAAAATTGATGTTCTGATTATGGACGAAGCGGATAGAATGCTCGACATGGGCTTCATTCATGACATTAAAAAAGTCATGAAGCTTATACCTGAAAAACGTCAGACACTGCTGTTTTCTGCAACCTTCTCAAGTGAGATAAAAGCCTTAGCTCAACAGTTTATGCAACAGCCTAAATTGGTTGAAGTAGCACGCCAAAATGCAGCGGCAGACAACATAAAACAGCGAGTTTATCCGGTTGATAAAAAGCGCAAAAGAGAGCTTCTCAGCTACTTAATCGGTAGCCGCAACTGGCGCCAGGTATTGGTTTTTACGCGCACGAAACATGGTGCCAACCGTTTAGCGACTCAGTTAACCGATGATGGCCTGCCCGCCATGGCAATTCACGGTAATAAAAGTCAGGGCGCAAGAACTAAGGCCTTAGCGCAATTTAAAGCCGGAAAGTTACGAGTGTTAGTTGCAACAGATATCGCTGCACGTGGCATCGATATTAACGAACTGCCTCATGTTATTAATTTTGAGTTGCCGCAAGTGGCTGAAGATTATGTACACCGTATTGGTCGTACAGGTCGGGCCGGCAGTGAAGGTGAAGCCGCATCACTGGTTTGTGTTGATGAACATAAACCGCTGCGGGACATAGAAAAGCTGACTAAAAATGAGATACCCAAAGAGGTTATCCCAGGCTTTGAACCCGACCCGAGTATAAAACCTGAGCCCATTCAAAAACCCAGAACTGGCCGTCCTCAGAATTCACGTCGTGCGCCTCGTCAAAAGCGACCGGACACACGACGTTAATTTAGCGATCGTTTTAGCGGATTGGGCTTTACTTTAAAAAGTCCAGTCCGCCGGTTATCGCTGCCACCTGAGCTTCAATACATTGTTCCGGTGTTGCTTTCGGGCTATCCGGATACACTTCTGTGGTGGTGGCATACTCCGCTTTACTAAAGCTAATGCAAAGCCCCATTTTTGCCGTTGGCAATAAAATAACACCACGCTGAGCAATGTCTTCGCCTATTAACTTATTCTCGTCATCAGCATCAGCAATGTGCGTCACTTTTTCAACCGAATCTAACACCGCTTTTTGAAACTCTGGGTAAGGTTTTTCTGAGTTTCCAACCAGATAAAACCCGTCCGGAATATTCCAGTTGGTATTGACTACGCCATCCATTGCCGCTTTGGCTGGACGAAACTCGCTGTTATCGGTGTCCGTTGTTTCATGCAAATCAATATGAGCCAGAATATCCACACCCAGACTATCAACATAGTTCATAATATGTGCGCACTCGCCAGCTGGAGAGTCAGTCACAAATGAACGGTTAGGATCAATTGCGGCCGGGTTCCAACGGTTAATCGTTTCATAGCCCCAAGGACTCAAACAAGGCGCAACAACAACATTAAAGTTTGCTTGGTAACCTTTTGCTTTGGTCTCAATAAACCGTAATGCACCATGAACACCGCTGGTTTCGTAACCGTGTACACCACCAGTGACTAAAACGGTTGGTTTACTGTTATCCCAGCCTCTTGTTCTGACCACAAACAGAGGGTAAGTGCCACTTTCGTAAGCAAGCTCACCGTATTGTTCTACCTCAAAGTCGGCTTTAAAGCTTTCTATTTTACTCAGTACATCATCAAAATATGAGCGCTTTTTGTCTTGCTCTGCCAGCCACTGCAACTTTTCTTCCGCGCCCCAGGGCTTACCCGGTGTTCCAATATGATAAATCGTTTGTTGTGTCATCTTTTAATCCTATCCATTCATACGGTGGCAGCTATACTACCAAAGTCTTTATAAGCGCTAAATCGTGTCCTGGCCATTAAGCCGCCTTTGTCGATTCTTTATCGCTTGCTTTTGACGGTTCAGGCTTTTCCGTTGACGCTTTTTCGGTCTTTGGCTTTTTCGACTTTTTAGCCCCTAATGCAATAAGCACGTTTTCACGCTCTTTTGCTAAGAACAGCGCCATATCTTCAAGTTGCTGTTCATCATTAAAAAGTTCACTGCCTTTAATGAGTGGACTCAGGGCCTCGGCCATATCCAGAATTTTATCGTGTGCATCGGCTTCGGCTTTTGAAGTGAATGTCATTTTCTCGGCTCCGTCGCGAATAACTACATATTGGGTTACTACAGCCATGGTATGGTCCTTTGCTGATGTGTAAATATACTGTTTATTTGTACAGTAAAGTAACATGAATTGCAATAGCTGTAGCATTCGCTAAACTGCGCAATCCCAATCGGCTCTATTACCGCAGGAAGCAGACCAGACCTATGACTCAGTTCTCTAAAGCACAAGTTCAACTGGCTATTTTTGCTATGGCAATTGGCAGCTTTGCTATTGGCATTGGTGAGTTTGTCATTATGGGGTTACTGCCTGACGTTGCTGCTGATTTTAACACGGATACCCGGCAAACCGGGCACCTGATCAGTCTTTATGCGTTGGGTGTTGTTATTGGCGCGCCACTTATTACTATTCTATTTGCCCGCTTTCCACGCAAACCCATGTTACTCGCGTTGCTGCTTGCTTTTGCGCTCGGTAACTTTGCCAGTGCCTCAGCAGAAAGCTATCCATTTTTGCAGCTGTTGCGCTTTTTAACCGGCCTGCCACATGGTGCTTATTTTGGTATCGCCTGTCTGGTTGCGGCCGATATGGTGCGTAAAAACCAACGCGGCATGGCCGTGACCATGGTGATGATGGGACTGACTATCGCCATTTTAGTCGGTAACCCTTTAGCGACCTGGCTTGGCCAACTTATTGACTGGCGTATCGTTTACCATACCGTCGGCGCTTTAGGACTTTTAGCGCTGGTTATGATTTTATTTGCGGTACCGAAACACCCTAACGAGCAAAAAACCTCGGCCAGAGGAGAAATGAGAGCACTGCAAAACCCTCAGGTGTGGCTAACCCTGGCGATAGGAGCCATCGGTTTCGGCGGTATGTTTGCGGTTTTAAGTTACATCGCCCCCACGCTTATAAATGCAACTGGCCTGGCACCTCACTGGATACCTGTCGCTTTATTGATTTACGGAATTGGTTCATTAGTTGGTAGTTTAATTGGTGGCTGGGCCGCTGACCGAAACCTGAAATTAAGCATAGGTGGTTCTTTGTTCTGGTCAGCGATGGTCCTGGCTGTTTTCCCATTAACATTACAAAACCTATGGGCCGTCATGCCCATGATTTTATTACTCGGCAGCGCAGCCGCTTTGGTTCCCGCACTTCAGGTTCGTCTGATGGACGTTGCCGGTGAAGCTCAGACTCTGGCGGCGTCTTTAAATCATTCTGCATTTAATGCGGCGAATGCATTAGGTGCCTGGCTGGGCGGACTGGCGATTATTTCTCCGCTTAGCTGGCAAGGCACCGGCTGGATTGGTTGCGCACTTTCGTTAATCGGTTTGCTGTTATTTTGGATAACCAAAAAACACAGTCGCAAAGTACCCGGCATTATAAGTCTTTAGAGCTTTCATTTGAGTCCAGTTCTTTTACTGGTTCATCAGGTTTTGCATAAGATAGACGCGCAGCCCGTTGAGTACGGTGATAACCATCTAGCCCCGAAATAGCCATAGTTCCTAACGATTCAATATCAATGTAACCATCATTTTTTACAGCCTCTTCCTCAACTTTTACCCAACGAACTTCACCCACAATTAATGCGGTATCATTATGTTGTATCGGGATAACTTCAACTAACTGCATACCAATTCGCAAGGCACTTTCAGCAACATAAGGGGCATGAAAACCATCTTCAAATTCAGGTGTAAGGCCGCAGGCTTCAAACTCTGAAACGTCTCTTGAGTAACGAGCTGAAGTCTGATGAGCTTGACGGAAGAACTTTTCGCTCACCTGGTTAATGGTGTAAACACCGCTCTCTTCAATATTTTCCAATGTATGTCTGGTTACTGAATGAGGGCGCATAATAAAGCCGAGAAAAGGAGGGTTGCTTCCCAGATGAACCACTGAGCTTATTATTGCTAAATTATCTTGCTGGCGCCTGTCACGGGTACCTATTACATTGGCACTCTTAAACCCGGACAAACAATTTACAAAACACGCTCTCTCGATATTTTTCATGTTCGCCAAGTCTTGCTGCTTATAAGTTTTCATTAAAACTCCAGGTCTATTTTCTTTAATATTAACTATACGTCATATTCTTCCATTACGATCGTTTGCAAATAACTTGTTGCGAACCGTTATCATTTGCGTTAGCTTATTTATTCACAGCCAAAGCAGAAGGTGCAACATGAAGAATATCTATAACAATTATTTTAACAGCCAGGAACAGCTAAAAACGGCCACCTCTTTACTGAACCGCAAAGACTATGAGGCTGCAGCAGCTTTTCTCATTCGAGCACGTCAATCGGCGCAACACATTTGCAACGATCCAGTGCTGGCCGGTAACGCAATCCAGAACTACACAACCTGTTCCATTCTGCTGATTGCAACGCACATTAGACGCCACCAACAACTGCAGGCGTACGAGTTTCAACAAGAAAGTATCGAGCAGTTAAGACACTGGCAAAAAGGCTCAACAACCGAGTCAATTAAAGACCTTTGCCGCTACTGCTATCAACTACTTGTTACAGGCTGTCAGCATTCTCGCTGTCTTGGGCACTGTTTGCAGCAACTGGAGGAGTGCGGTCATGCGCAGGAGCAAACCTGAACGTTTACAATTGTCAATGACGAAAGAACAGCTCAAAAAGTTATTGCTCGAACAAAAGTTAGTCGCGAGTGACATTCGTTGCTGTAATCACTGCAGCCAGCACGAACTGAAGCAGCTGATACTTGAATGCGCCCGAATTAATTGCGCAGGTTCGCTACAAAAATTTGGCAATTAGAATTCTTTTTTTCTAAGCGCTTTCTTTTGCCCTTGCTGTTTTTTACTGGTCAGTCGCCTTTCTTTGGCAGAGCGACCGGGCCTTGTTGGAATACGCTTTTTGGGAACCAGTGACACGCTGCGAATTAATTCAATTAATTGCTCAAGCGCCAACTCCCGATTGCGGGCCTGGCTTCGTGTTTCCTGGCATTTAATAATGACTTTGCCACTTTGGGTAATGCGGTGGTCAGATTTATTAAGCAGACGCTGCTGATAAAAATCCGGCAATGAAGACGCCTGGATATCAAAAATAAGTTGAGCGGCAGTCGCGACTTTATTGACGTTCTGACCTCCCGCACCACTAGAACGGATAAACTGCCACTCTATTTCGTGCTCTGCAATCTCAACTCGTTGTGAAACTCTGATCATTTTACTCTGCGGGTTCTATGAAATTATCAATACCTTCCTCTTTTAAAGCATCTAATGCTTCGGCAAGCGCATCATCTTCTTTTTCAAATTCGTCTTCCCAAAGCGTTGAGTTATTATTTTCATCGACAACTTCCAGAATCCAGCCACTGTCTTCAGTTCGGTAAATATCGATTTCAACAGTTTTACCGTTGGCACTGTATTGCTGAGTACTCTCGCTTTGGATCACTTGCTTTTCTTCGCTCATAATAGGCTCTTTGTTGTTCTGCAATGTAAGTCACGCAGTCTACCATTCTTCAGCCTCCCCTGACGGGTCTTTTTAAGGCGCTTTTAATACATTTGGCACACAATCGTACTCACCACATCCTTGTTTTCCGACAATGTCATAGCCGCGACCAACAACCACTCAATTTCCTGGGGTATTCTGAATCATCCGGCTATTAAAAATTATGGTATATTACAAGGCAACTATTTAGCCGATAAGGATAACTTTATGGCAGCTTTTGGTACGGTGTTTATGCCGCAGATGACGTTAGCGACTTTCGAGGATTCAAACTGGAGTACACCCAAACTTGTTTCTTCTGACACGATACAACTACATCCCGGAGCTCATGTTCTGCATTACGCCAGCACCTGTTTTGAGGGGCTTAAAGCCTTTCGCCACGAGGACGGCTCTATAAACTTGTTTCGCATGGACAGAAACATTGAACGTATGCAGCAAAGCAGCAAACTACTTTCGTTGCCCGCTTTTAATGCCAGCCTGCTGCAACAGATGATCGTGGATGTCGTTAAAAATGTTACTAACGAGGTGCCCGAACCGCCTGGTTCCATGTACATACGTCCTACTCATATCGGTACTGAAGCCGCTATAGGTAAGGCTGCGTCGCCAACCAGTTCTTCTATGCTTTATGTACTGCTGTCGCCTGTTGGTGACTACTTTTCCGGTGGCGATAAAACCTTACGCTTATTACTGGAAGAAGATGGCTCACGCTGCGCTGCTCATATGGGCATGGTTAAAAGTGGTGGCAACTATGCCAGTGCACTACAACCTATTCTGCATGCTCGTGCCACTGTAAACGCTGACCAGGTTCTGTTTTGCCCAAATGGAGATGTTCAGGAAACCGGCGCAGCTAACTTTTTACTCATTGATGGCAATGAGATTATCACCAAAGCTCTGGATAGCAGCTTCCTCCATGGTGTTACCCGAGACTCCATACTGACCATTGCCCGCGATATGGGTATGACAGTCTCTGAACGCGAACTGAGTGTCGACGAATTGCTTGAGCGCGCTGCGAAACCAAACACCGAAGCGGCTCTATCTGGCACGGCTGCAGTATTAGCTCCGGTTGGTACCTTAATTCATAATGGACAAGAATTTTCCGTCGGTAGCGGAAGCCCGGGTCAGACAACCTTAAAACTGCGCAAAGCCCTGAATGATATTCAGTGGGGAAAAACAGAAGACAAACACGGCTGGTTAACCCAAATTTAATGGTTTGGTGGCAGTACCACCCATTCAGGATCGTCGAATTCGCCTAAAGGCGTTATTTCGCAAAAAGGGGCAGCACTGCGAATAATCTCAGCAACATCAGGATTATGCTGCCCTTCCATAGCGTCACGCTGTTCTTTACTATCCCATGACGCTATAGCGATTAAGGTTTTATCATCACCTATTTTACGGTGCAGTTCTGTGCCTCTGGCTCCGGGCGCTTGTTGAATAATCTCACTCGCTCTGACCCAGGCATCAGCGTATTCTTCTGCCGTATGACCTTCTTTGATACGAACTTGAAAAATATACTTCATAAACCTCCGTTGCGCTTTTATTGACGTTTTCTTTCTGATTTTGCCATCTTAATATAAAAGAAAACAGCGTAAAAAACACACATACCAATAACAATCGCTAAGCCACTAAAAGAAAAAAATATTACTGGATCACTAAAAAACTCTTGCCATAAACTCATGGTTACTCCCCTGTCTGAATCCTTAATTTCAGTCTATTAAAACTTGGCAATAACCATATTGATCTTAATCAAAATTAGTAATGACACGGATTTTTATGGGGTTTTATTTATCCCGGTTGAATTATCACAGGTGTACAAACTGCGACCCGTTTTGCAAAACATCTGTAAACATCACCCTAAAGCCTAAAGATGTCGCTATAGTGATTGTGATAACAATTTTTCACTAACAGGAGGTTATTCATGACAAATTTTAAAATGGTACTGCCAGCAAGTTTAATTGCGCTTTCAATGCTAACAATTTCTGGTTGCAGTGACGCAGAGACCGAGAAAGCGGAGTCTAAAGCTGAGAATGCAATACAGGAAACCGAAGATAAAGCTCAGGAAGCAAAAAGCTACACTGAAGAAAAAGCTCAAGACGCTGGTGAATATCTTGATGACGCGGTTATCACCACCAAAGTTAAAGCCGTTATCTTCGAAGACGACAACCTGAGCAGTATGGACATCAATGTTGAAACGAACAATGGTATTGTCCAATTATCTGGCTTTGTTGAAAATGAAGCCGATATCGATACAGCTGAGAATCTTTCTGCAACCGTTAAGGGTGTTAAAGACATCGAAAACGATATTCAGTTTCGCAAAGATTAAGCCTTTATCAGTAACGACGGCTGTTTGATTAAAAGCGGCTTTTTTAAGCCGCTTTTTTATTCCCGCAAAGCTAGAACGCGTAGTAAAACACTGTTAACTTTAAAGCATAACCGTCATTAAATAAGAAAATAATGTCAGCCGATAAATTTAGCAATCAATCGATAACGCCAGATGACCTGGCAAAGGTTAATTCGCAACAGTTCACTCCAATAAGCCATGTTTACGTTAAAGTGAACTTGATGTGTCGTTTAGTATTCTGGTTAATTATTGTCAGTTTACTATTGATTCTTTATTGGCAACCCTGGTTTACCCTTCCTAAAACCATTGAGCTTTACTTGCCTCAGATACAGTTAGCGGTGGGTATTTTGGGTTTGTTAAGCTCTGCATATGGCGTTATTGCTGATAAACAAAAAGGTTACGCGGTACGTGAACACGACTTCAGCTATTGCAGTGGGGTTATATTTAGATCGGTTATTAGCCAGCCAATATTACGCATACAACATGTTGAATTGAAACATGGACCCATTGATCGTCATTTTGAACTGGCTAACCTGGAAGTTTTTAGCGCAGGTGGTGCCATGCATACTTTTGCCATTGCCGGATTACCAAACGAAACAGCCCGAAAACTTCGCTCCTACGTATTAACTCATAGTGATATCGCCGAAAATGATTAGTTATAAAGGGCAATGGCTTAAATTATCGCCGGTAGCAATCATCTATTTTGCGGTTCAGTTTGTCAAAGACGTTGGTAATAACCTCATTTACCTACTGCCGGCTATTTTTGTTGGTTACAATCAATTTTCTGAAAATGCAGTCACGATAGTTTCAGGTCTGGCAGCCTTGTTGGTATTGGTGGTGATAAGTGCCTTATTAAAGTTTTACTTTTATCAGTATCGTCTTACTGAAGGCCGGGTCCAAATTCATTCAGGCGTATTTCAAAAAAAACATATCGACCTTCCTTTTGAACGCATACAAAATGTTCGTTTTGAACAGCCCATTTTCTACCGCCCTTCTCACCATGTTTGCATGCTGTTAGATACTGCGGGGTCGAATAAACTCGAAGCAAAAATTATTGCGCTGCCAAAAGATACGGCCGACGCGCTTAAGCGAGAAATCCTTTCTTACAAAGCTCAGGAAGTGAAGACAACAGAAAACGACGAACCTCAAACAGAACATGAGCAGCTTCTGAACTCTCGCTCTATAAAAGATTTAATTATGCATGGTCTTGCCAGTAACCGTATCTGGATTGTTTTAGGTGCTTTAGCCCCATTTTTCAATTCACTCTCAGAAAAGTTTATTGAAGGTGTAGAAAACATGGGCGTTGATGTTGATGCACTTATGGAGTCGTCACAGTATGCCTTCTGGCAATATTTTTTATTCTTCCTGTCCATCGCTTTTGTCGTCATCGCGGTTATGGCCTTAATTTCGGTTTTGGGATCAGTCATCACCTTTTACGATTTTAAATTAACCCGCAGTAATGACCGCTATATTCGACGCAATGGACTTTTTACCCGTCACGAAGTGGTTATGAAATTATCACGACTTCAAATGATTGTTTGTCAGCAAAACTGGCTCGATAAAGCTTTAAAAAGGGTTAACTTAAAGTTTGAGCAGCTGGGCGCTGGTCTGGAACGCCAATCCGCAGGAACATCCGGTGGAAAAATTATGGTGCCGTCGGTAACTCTGGAACAAGCCAATACACTAGCTTCCGATGCCTGGCCGGAAAACCAGCTAAAAACAATAAAGTATCACCCGGTCAGCAAACGCCTGGCGGTTAGAAACACACTGATTGCATTTTGGCTGTTAGTGCCTCTGAGTATCGCTTTAACCTACTATGAACAAACCGAGCTGGCGCTTGCCTCTGTCACTCTGTTTGTTCTGGCAACCCTATTAATAATTCTGGGCTGGAAACGCTGGGGTTACGCAATTAAAGATGACTTTATTTACCTGAGAAAGGGCCTTATTGGCGTCAATTATCGGTGTTTCCCAATTCATAAAATTCAACAAACTCAGCTGCATCAAAGTTGGTTTATGCGACGCTTTCGGCTCTGTTCGGTTAAGTTTGTACTGGCCTGTGGCGGACAGACGCTCCCTTTCATTAAAAAGCCAACCGGAGAAAAGCTGGTTGATACCAGTTTGCATCAGGTTGAGGCGTTAAAACGGTCCTGGATGTAATTTATGGAACTCCCTTTCTCACAAGCTTGTGAAAACAATAAAGACTCTATACTTCGTATTCTTAACAAGGTTTTTGTGGACGCTACCCATGTTTTAGAAGTCGGAAGTGGTACCGGTCAACATGCGGTCTACTTTGCCGGGGCTCTTGCTCATTTAAAATGGCAGGCGAGTGATCAAAAGCCTTATTTACCGGGAATAGAAGTGCGAATTAAAAAGGAAGGTGTAAACAACCAGCCGCTACCGCTGGAGTTTGATGTTTTTAAAACAGTACCTAAAGGCCAATTCGACGCGTTGTTTACAGCAAACACTTGCCATATTATGCCGAAAGAAGGTGTTGAAGCGCTATTTAATCACCTCGGCGATAATCTGAAATCGGTGAGGTATTTATGCATTTACGGGCCATTTAATGACAACGGGCATTTTACCAGCGACAGCAACCGGGCATTTAATCAGTCTTTACAGGCTCGTGACAACCAAATGGGCATACGCGATAAACAATGGATCACTGAACTTGCCAGCCAGCGAGGGTTTAAATTGGAAAACACTCACGCTATGCCGGCAAATAATCAACTTCTGGAGTTTCAGCGTTAGCTTCTCAAGCCGGGGCTAACCTTTTTTTATTGAGTATTTGGAACAAGCCGTAACTCAACCCGGCGGTTTAAGGACAGTTGCTGGTTGTATTCTGCAGACCCGATGCTATCGGTATGACCCGCTATTAGCATGGTGGTCCTCTCATGCTTTTTCAGAACCCGCAAGTTCTCATGTCGACATTGTCATCGCTAAAACAAACTTTTTCATATCATTGACTCCATTAAAACAATTCATGCCGAAAAATTAGCATGCTGTAATAGAATCACTCAGATGATTTGCGGATTCTTTACTTAACGCTTTCCTCTTCTTGCGCTGCAGTGGTAACTTAAGGGAATAGTTGTAACCCACTTTTGTATTTTCATTGATATGACAATAACTGACGCTAGCAAAGCCCGTGAAATTCTTATGAGATTCCTGCGGGAAAATGCACCGGTAACCGTAATTACAGGCGCTGGCCTGAGTACTGACTCCGGCATTCCCGACTACCGGGATAGTAACGGAGAATGGAAGCGCACACCTCCGGTTCAACACCAGGATTACATGCGCAGCGAGGCGGTACGAAAAAGATATTGGGCCCGCAGTTTGTTTGGTTGGCCGGTTCTGTATCATGCGCAACCCAATTCTGCTCATTACGCTATTGCTAAATTACAACAACAAGGGCTTATTGGTACTATTATTACTCAGAATGTCGATGGACTGCACCAAAAAGCCGGCGCAGTTGATGTTATTAATTTACACGGATACGCTAACGACATGGTCTGTATGAGTTGCCGTGAAATAACTCCCAGACTTGAAATGCATGAGCGTTGTGTAGCCATGAACCCGGACTTTGTAGCTTTGGACGCCACCGCAGCACCTGACGGCGATGCCGATCTTGAAGCTGATTTTAACCGTTTCAGAATTGCCGACTGCCTTAGCTGCGGCGGCATTTTAAAACCCGACGTGGTCTACTTTGGTGACAACGTTCCACGGCCTCGTGTCGAAAAAGCCCAACAGCGGTTAGAGGACAGTAACGCTCTGCTTGCCATAGGTACATCTCTTATGGTTTTTTCCGGCTACCGCTTTGCACGGCAAGCCAGTCAAAATGACAAACCTATCGCACTGTTAACGCTGGGGAAAACACGTGCCGACGAGTTGGCCACTCTAAAACTGAATTGCGCTATCATGGACGTATTAGCATGAACTACTGGCAGTTATTAAAGCAGTACCCCGCTTTCTTAATGTTCGGCTTTATGGCGACCTTTGCCTCAAGCTTCGGGCAGACCTTTTTTATTTCCTTATTTGTTGATGATATTACCCAGTTGCATGATCTTAGCTACGGTCAGTTCGGTAGCTTATACGCCATTACTACTGCCGTTGGCGGGCTGTTTTTAATGCGCGTGGGAAAAAAGCTGGATTACATTCCGTTAAAACACTTTGCTCATTTTGTCATATTAGGGCTCGCCCTTTCCGCTGCACTCATGGCGTTATCAGCAAACTGGGTAGTACTCATAATTGCTATGTTTGGGTTACGTTTATTTGGCCAGGGACTGATGGGGCATATGGCTGTAACCAGCATGGGTCGATATTTTAATGAGCTACGGGGCCGAGCCGTTGCTTTTTCAGGAATAGGCTTTCCTGCTGGTGAAATCGTGTTGCCCGGCCTCGCTCTGTTGCTGCTTAGTCAGCTAGGATTCATTACTACCTGGTGGCTGATAACCGGCGTCATTATTATCGCATTCTGGCCATTACTAATAGCACTTCAGGCTCACCACCCTAAGGTTTCATTATCTAAAAAAAGCGATGATGCAACTGAAATTCCAGCGCCGGCAATGCTGCGCCAACGGGATATTATCAGAGACAAGAGTTTTCTGGGGGTTTTACCCGCCATGTTAGCTTTACCTTTTGTAATGACTGGCATTCTAATCAACCAGTTGTGGTTTGCTGAACAGCGCGGGTGGTCACTGGATGTTATTGCCGTTGGTATTGCTTTGTTCTCAATCAGCCGGGTTATTACTTCTGTCATTGCCGGCAGTTGGGTTGATAAATTAGGGTCATTTAAACTGATTGGGGTTAATATTCTGCCGGTTGCTGTCGGCCTGATAGCATTAACCTTTGTCGAAGCATTTTGGGGATGGTACACCTTTATGCTTCTGGGCGGTTTTAGTGCCGGGTTTAATTCGGCAATATCCGGAACGCTGTGGCCTGAAATATACGGAACCCGCAGTTTAGGAACGATTCGCGCTCTGTACCACTCGCTTATGATTTTTGCGACCGCAGCTGCGCCTATGCTCTTTGGTTACCTAATTGACTTAGGCGTTCCACTTTCATGGTGGTTACTCACGACCGTCGGCGCGCTGATTCTTGCCTGGATATGCGCACGCCTGGCTGTTAGCGGACTTTCACACAAGCGGCTTTGATAGCCTAACTTTTCTACCTTAAATGGTAAACTACTCGATAACTGAGAAATAGTTTCAAAGTATTAGGAGTTATTATGAAAGCAGTAATTTTGGATAACGACAGTTTAGGCGAGGGGGTGGATTTATCTGCTATCAAAGACCATGTTAGCGAACTGGTTTGCCACCCACTGACCTCTCCTGATCAAGTTGATGAACGGATTAAAGACGCCGACGTTGTTATCACCAACAAAGTAGTGCTGAATGAAGCTTCTTTAAAAAGCGGGAATCAGCTAAAATTGATTTGTGTGCTGGCTACCGGTATGAATAATATCGACCTAAAAGCAGCCGAAAAGCTTGGAATTCCGGTTAAAAACGTTGCCGCTTACGGAACCCCCAGTGTAGTGCAGCATACGCTGATGATGATGTTGTCACTGGCAACAAAAATGCCTGTTATGCAAAAACGTATGACTGCCGGCGACTGGCAAAATTCACCTCTGTTTACGCTACTTGATCCACCAACGTATCAACTTGAAGGCAAGCACCTGGTTATTGTTGGTTCCGGAGAGCTGGGGCAAGCAGTAAAAAAACAAACCGAAGCACTGGGTATGCGCGTGACATTTACCGCCCGCCCCGGAAAAACAGACGACTCACGCCCCAGTTTTGATGAATTACTGCCAGAGGCTGACGTTATCTCATTTCATTGCCCACTAACCGATGAAACAAAAGGTTTGCTTAACCGCGACAATATCCAGTGCTGCCAGTCTCATGTTTTAGTTATTAATAATGCCCGGGGCGGCGTTGCCAATGAGCGCGATGTGTTGGAGGCATTAGGTAAGGGGCAAATTGGCGGCTATGCAACCGATGTTCTGCCACAAGAACCACCTAAAGATGGCCACCCATTACTTAATGCTCTAAACGAGCCTTTAAATCTGATCGTAACGCCACATAACGCCTGGACATCGCCTGAAGCGCGGCAGCGTATTGTAGAGCTGACAGGAGAGAACATTAAAAGTACTCTTAATAAAGCTTAAAACTTATTTTTTGCGCAGTAAATAAGCGGTCTCGGTCGACGTCAGTTTCAATTCAAACACTTTCTCGTCGTCATTACCGACAAGGGTGGCTTCAATTGAAGCTACCTGTTCAAGTCATTAGAGGGCCACTTTCAGAACAAGCACCGGTAAATAAAGCCGTAATGGCCACAAAAGATAAACGCGTTAACATAAGTCCCCTTTGTTTTTTTATTTAATATGACCAAGCGCCCGTTTCTTCAATTAGAACACGCCCCTTTCCCTGAACCACTCGCAATACGCCAGATTCAAGTACGGTATAGGTGACATTACCATTTTCAAAACGGTAACCCAGGAAGCGACATGGTGATACTCCATCTGCACAGTGGGTATGCCAAGTTTTACCTTTTAATTCAATGCTATTACCCGACATTTTGGATACGCCCGTGTAACTCACGTTATCACAAGTCACAGACCCCTCTTTGCAATGTCTTTCTATCTCGATAATGTAATTTTCGGTGGTCAGTGTGGCAGCAGCACTCACGCTACAAAATGCGAAGGCACTCAATAACAGATAATTTTTCATCCAACTTCCCTTGAACGTGAAAGATAAAGTACCTTATCACGAACTCGTATCTGATTAATTGAAGGCACTGCAACGCAGTGCCTTCAATTGGCTTTACTCAGAAGCTTACGGTAACACCAAACCAGAAGTTTCTGGCTTTGTCTTTTACGTTGTAATCGTCGGTAAATACGACCTCGCTGACGGCACCACGCCCGGTAACATATTCAAACTCGCCATCACCATTAAGGTCGGTGTAAGTTGTTGAATAAGTCGTGAAGTCGCGATCCAATAAGTTGTTAATACGAAGGTTCAAATCAACCGAGTCAGTCAGTTTATAATTAGCGCCTAAGTTAAGCAGGCTATAGTTCTCAAAATACAGCTGCTTATCAATGGTGCTGTCATAGCCGCGGTAACGGTCAGAGCGAAGCTCGCCTTGCAGGTAAACGGTCAAAGCATCCGAAGCATTCCAGTTTAACCACAAGTTTGCCATGTGTTCGGCGGTATTGGTTAGCGGTAAGCCCGACTGACTGCCGCTTTTTTGTTCACTGTCGGTCCAGGTATAGTTACCTCTTACTGACCACGCGTCGCTAATTTCATAGCGCCCTGCCACTTCAACACCTTGAACATCGACTTCGTCGATATTAATGCTCTGTCGCCAGGAGTCGTAGCCCAATTGTTTATACTCACCTAAGTTGACACAAGGACGCACACCGCCCGTTGCTTCACAACTCAAAACCGTATCACCACGCCCAATTTTGTCGTCAAAGCGCGTACTGAAATAGGTGATATTAAAGTTGTGATCAGCAGTATCCGAATTCCAGTAAAGTGCTATTTCCGAATTAACACTGGTTTCAGGCTCTAGCTCCGGGTTCCCGGCGAATGGCATAGTCCCCTGCCCGCCAAAGCCAACAATACCGTCATATAAATCGGTTGTTTTTGGCGTTTTATAGCCGGTACTGACACCACCTTTAACAGTCCAGGCAGAGCTTAGGTTATAAACCGCATAAAGACGCGGCGATACCTGGCTGCCAAACACGTCATGCTTATCGTAACGAACTCCGCCGGTTAAGGTGAAATCAGCAACTGGCATCCAGTTGTCTTCCACAAACAACGAATACATTTTTTGCTCTTGAATTGCGCCAGCATTGCCTTCTTCAAGACCGAAAACACCGTCTTTGAGTTCGCCGTCAATTAACTGTCCTCCGACCACTAAATTATGATGCCCGCCAAAACCTGAAAAAGGCATATCCAGCTTTGCGTCCACTGTATACTGACTGCTGTCTAATGGGCGATCCGGTCGTGGCAGGAAAGTTTCTTCAGCAAGTGAACGACGCGCGTCTTCCGGCAAACCTGAATACTCACCGGTTCCGTCATACATTTCCTGTAGTAATAAACGTTCATTAACGCTTAACGGTAAGGTTCTGCCGTTGTTTTGGGTGTCAACGTAAGACACAGAAATCATACTTGAACCGAAAGACCACTCAGCATCGTGAGCCAGTGACCACCAGGTTCGATCAAAGGTTTGATCCGCCGCATAACCAGCACGGGGATTAACCTGACCGCCACGCGCCTGCCAGATAGATTCAATACTGTCTTTGGTGCCTAACGGATAAGTGATGGTATCGGTTTCTACATCATAAGAGGGTGTGTTGTCGTACGACTGGTGAGAGTCATCGTAGTCGAATTGAATATTATGATTTTTTGCAGGCGTATAAGAAATAGAGAAACCATAATGCTCATCTTTGTTATCGACGGTACGACCACCACTACCAAAGCCCAGTTGACGAACATGCACAGTGCCGTTTGGATCGACAGCGGGTGAAAATTCTGGCGAAGACGCTTGTTGGTCGTACAAGCTTGCGCGAACCCCCAAGCTTAATACATTATCAATCAATGGCCCGGTTGCAGTGAAATCCGTTGTAAAGTCGTCGCCAAAATTATCGTTTGTTTGTAGACTACGACCAAAGGTTATGGCACCTGTCCAATTCTCGGTATGATTTTTAGTAATAACATTGATGACACCACCCAGTGCATCTGCACCATACAAGGTCGATGCCGGACCACGTATGACCTCAATTCTGTCGATGGTTTCAAGTGGAGGAATATGATTGAAGGCGTTACCTCCAAAGTTGTTTGGGTAAATATTACCATGGTTGTTCTGACGAATACCGTCAACCAAAATTAACGTATAGTCACCGGTTAAACCGCGCATGCTGATGCTGCCCTGACCAGTTTTGTCGCGGCTTGTTCCTATATCGATACCTTCCTGATACTTCACCGCATCGAGCAGCGAGGTGAAAGAACGCGACCGAATTTCCTCATTGGTAATTACCGAAATGCTTGCGGGTGCTTCTGTCAGCTTTTGTTCAAAGCCAGAAGCCGTTACAACAATCCGTTCCATACCATCAGGAAGTTCAAGGTCACTAGCAACGGCGCTGGCGCCAAGGGTTGAGGCAATTACCGTGGCAACGGCGCTGGGTAAAAATTTCTCCATTTGTCATTGTCCTTAATTAGATTGGCTGAGCGGCTCAGTATCCTACAGAGGCTTCTTACGAATGTAAATACAAATAACAACAATTCGTATTTCAAAATAAATAGAAAACTACGTTGGGAATAGCTCCGTACACTCAATACAGACTTATTTCAGTAACAGGAGCGTGTTTTGACAGCTTTAGCTTTTGACGTTTACGGCACACTTATCGACACTCAAGGTGTCGTTTCTCTTTTAGAGTCATACCTTGACGAAGACAGCGCCCAGCAATTTTTAAACCGCTGGCGCGATAAGCAACTAGAATATTCATTTCGTCGCGGGCTTATGCAGCAGTATCAGGACTTTTCGGTCTGTACCAAAGACGCCCTTCAATTTACGAATAATGAACACAATGCGCCGTTAAGCGACGAGCAACAGGAGAGTTTACTGGAAGCATACAAAAGCCTCCCCGCATTTGACGATGTGAAAACAGCACTGAATAAATTAAATGCTGCCGGTGTCGAGTGCTTTGCATTTTCTAATGGCAGCACCAGTGCAGTAACCGAACTGCTCGAAAATGCAGAGCTCAGTAACTACTTTAAGGGGATAGTCAGTTGTGAAGACGTAAAAAGCTTTAAACCTAACCCCGATGTTTACCAGCATTTTCTCAGCAAAAGTGGCAGTCGTGAGCAAAATACCTGGTTAATATCCAGCAACAGCTTTGACATTATTGGGGCTCATGCAGCCGGCTGGAAAACAGCCTGGGTTAAACGCTCTAAAGAGGCCCAATTTGACCCATGGGGCGTTAACCCCACAATTACAGTGGGTTCGCTCACACAGTTAATTGAGAACATAAAGTAATATTAAAAACTGGACCCCGGCTGTTTAAGAAATTCCTTTTCTTCCGGGGTCGATTCACGCCCCAATATTTTATTCCGGTGTGGATAACGCCCAAATTGATCAATAATTTCTTTGTGTCTCACTTCAAAGTTGTAATTAGTTTCAAGGCCGGGTTGTTTGAACAATTGTACGGCCTGCTCATGAATCAACCTGGATTCGCTGTGCATATAAGGCATGTAGAGAAAGGCTTTTTCACTGGCATTCAATGATTTGTCCGCTCCTTTCACCACCGCCTCCTGCGCCAGAACTAATGCAACAGGGTCTTGTGTAAAGGCCTGCGGTTTATCCCGAAAAACATTTCGGGATAACTGATCTAACACAATAACCTCAGCCAGACGTCCATGTGCGGTTTCACGCCAATGCCAAAGCTCCCCGTTCGCGGCAGTGTTAAGCGTATGGGAAAAGCGTTTTTTAATGGTAGTGTCCAGTTCATTACTTTTGGCAAACCACTGCTTAGGTGTCAGTTCGTTAAACCAAAAATCCAGAATTTTCTGCGCGCTCATTGCCCCTTCCTCATTTTACTTAATAACCCGCTGAAAAGCTTGAAGAAGACGACTACGGCAACTTATTTCCAGTTCGTTTTAAACCAGGACATCATTTCGCCTTCAATGGCTTTCGCGTTTTTGCCGTAACGATGTTTTCCGCCTTCATATATCGAGAGCTTATGAGTGAAATCTTCTTTCTCAAGAACTTTGTTCAGCGCAATGCTGGACGCCACTGAAACTCGTTCGTCTTTGTCGCCATGTATCAACAAAATTGGAATGTCGTTATCAATCTCGTCCATCCAGAAAACAGCAGAACGCTTTCTTAGTTCAGCTTCTTTTTCTTCGTCATAATTTGGGATTCGCCCTTTATAAACTCGCTCCATCTCTGGACGGTGCTTTAAACCCTCAAGTAAATTGTACTGCCCGGCATAAAGAACAATAGCGTCAACGTCTAAACCCTGCTTTACCGCTAAAAGGGACTGCATGCCACCGCGGCTGGCACCAAATACGCCAATCTTTTCAGAGTTCACATTAGGGAAGTGTTCGAATAACTCTGGTAACGCAACAACGTCGTTGACATCAGCGCCGCCAAATTCATCTTTACCGGGGAGTTTAGGGTATATGCCACGATAATTAGACGCGAAAATAGCAATATTCTCATCTACGGCCAAACTAAAGAGCTGAAGGTAAACATTACCAAACACCCATGAACCATAACGAGCATTGCCACCTCTATTATTTATAATTACTGGTAAATCTGACTGGTCTTTTGGAGCAACATAGTAGCCCGTGGATACTGCATCATTAACTTTGTAAACTAACTCTTTACATTCAAGGATTTCCTGGTAATTTTGAAAATCTTCTTTTTTAAAAACTTTCTTCATATTCTTTAATCGTTGTTCAGAACCGGGTTCATTGGAAACTTTATCGGTAAGCATACTTATCCAGCTTTCATAACTCTCAAACGGGCCACTGAAGCAGTCGTTCGTTTTTAGTAACTCAACATCCAGTTCTGCTTGCGCAGGCATAGCAATAAAACCAGCTACCGTAACCAGTGTGAAGACAACGGTTTGTTTAATTATTTTTATCACTTTCTTTCTCCGACTTGTCGCTAAAAACATTTAATCAACACTTTTAACAAATTACTCTATAATGATTAAAATAACAAGGAAGTGCAAAACCGCCCCTTAAAAGGCCGTTATGGATAAATTTAAATTAAAAATTACGGCAGTGGCTGATACCCTTTCCAGTCTGGTACCAACGCCTGTTGTTCGCCGTCGAATTCAAGCGTCACGTAGTGGTTATCAACCAAATCAACGCACAAGCAGTCGTCCACCGCCAGTAAGTCGTCCTTATGAATTTGCTCAGCACCCGTTAAACCAGCCCTGGAAATCTGAGCGCGAGCCAGTTGCTTTGCGGATTGCGGTGAATCAGCAACCACAACGGTAAAGTCGTGATACTCAGCCAGCTTATTGGGAAAATAACCACCGAAGTTAACGAAGTACAAACGTTTTTTCGCCGGTTTCTCAGGCGCTTTAGAGGTAAGCTGAATGCGGTAACCATCGACATGGTGCAAATGAACAAAGCTATCCAGGTGCAGGCCTTTTTGTGTACCGAACCATCCTTTGCGAATAGCCTGGTAGGTATCTTCCATGCACTTACCCGCCACAAACCGGATATCGTGCAGCTCAATGTTTGCACCGGGGGCTGTGCCACCCACGTACACTAAAAACAGTTTGTTGTCGGTTTCGCTCATTATCTTTCCTTACTCATTGCCAATAAAACGAAACCGGGGTACATCATGGCCGTCTTGAGTCACCGTTTTCACGAACACATCAAAGGGGCTCACCCACAGCTTCTGCTCACCGTTCTCTTGTTCTCCGTACAGTGGCTGATAAAGCACCATCCACTCTTCGGTTTCACTATGCCGAGCGGTATCAATAACGCGGTAACGCCCACCTTTGTAATGTTCATAAATGCCGGGCTGTATGGTCATATTGGTTTGTTCCAATGCTTATGGTTACTAAAATACGTTAGAAGCATCCTACCAAAAGTCACGGTTAGGGTTTACTCATTTGCTTATGACTACCGAAAAATAATGGTTTGTGATTAGAGCGGTTAGCGGATAATCTGCTTTGTAACACTGACATAAAGGACTATAAAGTGCCTGAACTGATCCTACCCATCACTGAGCTTGAATCCAGTTACCGATGCTACATTCATGAGCTCGGCGACGAAGAAATAAACCGGTATTTAATTCATGCGTAAACTTAATCAGATTATCGCTTTGGCCTTTTTTTCTATCAGCTCATGCTTATTAGCCGCGTCAGAATTGTCTTTTGAAACACAGACACTGAAGCGGCCGTTAATGCCCGACTCTAAAATTACCTATCACCTCGGCTTAAGAGCAAAGCCCGCAAATAACCTATTACTCATATTACAAGGTTCTGACTGCCGGAGTGCATTAACAAACAACTCAATTAAAGAAGTTTTCCCCAAAGTACGACCCGACGCCGATGTTCTGCTCATTGAAAAATGGGGACTTAACTCGGGTACTGCTAGCTGCCCGCAAGCCTACATCAAGAATGATTCACCGTCGCAATGGGTAAATGACGCCAAACAGGTGCTTCAACACCTTAACGAAACTAAAAGTTACCAGTCAGTCTATGTTCTCGGCGGCAGCGAAGGCGCGGTTATTGCTGTTATGCTGCGCGAAGCGTTCTCTGGTATTACAGCAACTATCGCCTTTAATGGTGGCGGTAATTCATTTCAGAACGACATTGAGCACAATATAAAAGCATCCACACCTACAGAGGTTACAGCATCGGTGCTTAGTGAGTTTCGTAGATTTGCGGAGCAAGTAAAAACATCAAAAGAGCCTTTCGCAGTGAATTCAAGCCAGCATGGTTATAAATGGTGGAAAGAAATGCTTACCCTTGAACAGGCTAAGATTATAGAGCGCGGAACAACACCCCTGCTAATTGTTCAATCGGGCCAAGATGATTCGGTAGATCCAGAGCAAACCGATTTAATGATAGAAAGCTTGGATAGCTCTGAAAGCCTAGATTACCGTTTTTTTGAAAAACTTGACCATGGCTTACGAAAAGGCACTGGCAACACTATTGATGACTCGGCACTAGCCGCCATGACAGAATGGTTTCAGAAGCACTGAAAACGGCATGAGTTGCTGATATGAAGAAAAAAGAGAATAAAATACGTTCGACCATTTACTGGGCTCTGGTGCTTCAAGGTGGCTATATTATTGCAGCTACTGCAGTTAACTCCTTTCAACAAAGTGAGTTAACGCTACATACTTTAGAGTTTCAGGGTTTACTCATAGCTTTAATTATTTCGGCGCTTTACCACTGGCGAGCAACGCGCAAAGAGAAAGAGAAAAATGAGCAACCCTGATAGTTATCTTATGCTAAATGCAGCTTTAAAAGAGGACATTGCTAAGCTCGATTTCTGGAACCCGTAGTTTCTTCAATTTAAAACTAAGAGCACTCTCAATCAGTATCGTTATTTCAACTTCCGATCGGCACCAAATCACTTGATGGAACCGGAGTATCTTTCAATCTCGCTTTTTGAAGCTCTAATAGTTTATTGAGTAACATTTCAAGTTCACCATCAAAATTATCGAGTTGTGCTCTCGCGTCCATCAAGACATTTGTGGTTTGGCGAAGGTTTAGTAGCGCTAAATTAAACCAAACGCTTTCATCTGACTCGTTAATTTTTAGTGAATTTCTGTAAGCTGACTCGCTAGCCTGAAAGCGATATTGTCTAAAATAGATATTGCCAAGCAATTTCCAGCTTTTATCAGTTCCCAATCCTTTGCTATGAAGCCACTGCAAATGCTGTTCAGCTGACAAAAGATCGCCAGTTTTATACCATTCGACGGCCGACTCTATACTTTTCGTTCTTGTCTGCCTCTCCTGTACTGTTGCGCTGCAACCCAGGTTAAGTAAGCTCAATAACAATACTGCAATCGTAAGGCTTGCTTTCATTTCGCTCTCCATGCTTTTTAATAAATTTCAATTTCTTCCCTACCCACTTTTCTACCGGCCAAAAACTTCCGGACGCCATTTCAAGCAAACCATGCGCACCTTTAAAACGGGCTATTTCATTAGGGCAAACGAACCGACGAACTTCAATAATTGTATTCTCTTTATCTAGAGCAACAACATCGATAGGCTCTTTCATTCCCCATGTGTGAATTGACTTACAAAACGGGAACCAGAAGGCCTTGTCCGGCGCCGGTTGCTGTTCATTCATCATGCCGATCAATCGTTGGTGAAATTTTTTCATCACCTTCACTTTAGGCCATAAAACGACTTCCTTTTTATTCTTCACCCGAACCCTCCCTGGCTGAGTTGTACAATGACCGGTCCCAAAATAACGAGAAAATTAACCGGAAAAAAACAAGTTACCAGCGGAAATAATAGTTTAACCGGTGCTTCCTGTGCCCTTTTTTCAGCAGAATTAAGCAGTTCCTGCCGCAATTGATTGGCATAGAACCGTAATGACTTCGTAAGACTCGCCCCCTGTTGATACCCTTTAACTAACATCGAGCTCCATTCTTTAAGCTCATTAGCGTTATATCTTTCAGACAGCTCTTTCATCGATTGTGGAAAACTGGCTCCTCGTCGTAACCGGCTCAACATTGCCCTTATTTCACGCGCCAGAAGTAATTCACTGCATGAATCTGAAACTTTTTCCAACGCCGAAATAAGTGGTACACCTGAAGCGATCATCATTGAAATTAAGTCACAAAAATCCGGAAGCTGACGAACAGCAGCGCGGTTATTCCGCTTTTCTAAAGCTTTTTTTTTATTAATAACCATCAGCATAGACAGAGCGTAACTAGCAACAACCCACCAGGCTCCGGATATTAAATAGACACTGACGGACAAAACCAGCATTGCGACCCAAAAGAAAAATGATCGCGCTTCTCCGTTAAGAACCTCAATTAGCAAGTAGCTAGCAGTCCATTTTTTTACTTTTACAGGTAAAACGACAAATACAGCAGACATTAAGTTGTCTAGCTTTTCGCTCAACCCTAAAAACTGCCACAGTAACATTCCCCAAAAAATGAAACTTAGTGCCGCGATGAATATTAATACGGTGACTACGATCATTGCTCATCTTCCGGGTGCATAATGCGTTTTACCATCCAGCCACCAACTGCCATTAATACAAAGGCAACGGTCAGCATCAGAATGCCAATACGTGATTCTGTGAACAATGCTGTGTGTTCAGGTTTCATCCAACTTAAAAGAAAATAGAGGCCGACTGGCATTAATACTAAAATTTTAGCCTGCATTCTGGCTTGTGAAGTCAATGTTAACTGACGTTCTCTAAGGTGTTGTTGCTGCTGTAAATTATCAGCCAATCTCAAAAATAAGTCCGACTGCTGACCACCACTTTTCAAACCTAAGATTAAAGACTGAACAACCAATTTAATCGAAAACAGAGGCAGCCTAAGCTGCCATTGCTCCAGGCACTCGGTTAATGGTTTCCCCATCTTCTCTTGCCGCAATAGTTCATCCACTTCCTGCCCTAAGGGTGCCAGCATACTTCCTTTAAAGCTTTTCACTGCGGCTCCAACACTGGTCCCGCTTCTTATCTGATTACTGAGTGCAATCAACATCCCTGGTAATTGCTTTTCAATTTTAAGAAAACGTCGCTTTTTAAAATGTCGGTAGATAATCGGCGGGGCCAACAGCGTTATAGCAAAGGTGAAGGCAGCCCACTTGATATTGCTGTTTAACCAAATAACCAGCGGGAGTAGCACAGCTATGCTCAAGTAACCTCTGACCAGAATTTTCACCGGCATCCTTAAAAAGAATTCCTCTAAGGACTGAACCGTCGAAATTGTTAATTTGTCTTCAAATTTCTGATATTGCCTGGTGGTTAAATGAGAAAAGATCCATACCCAAAACAAACCGCTGATACTTATCAGCAGGACTATACTGGCGATGAACATAACTCGTCCCCCATCAGTGATTCCCATATTGCCTGACGATTTTCCTCGGTCTGCTCTTCTGCAAACTTGCACAGGGTCTGATTGCTGACTAAGGAACCTTGTGTATTATGCCGTTCAAACAATGGTGACAACTGAAGCACATCATCATCTATTCCAGCCACTTCGTTAATACTCAGAACAGCCCTTCTGCCATCCGAAAGACGAGCTATTTGAACAATAATGTCAACAGCGCTTGCAATCTGCTGCCGCAAAGCTGAAATAGGTAATTCTATTCCCGCCATCAGTACCATTATTTCCAAACGTCTTAATGCATCTCTGGCGCTATTTGCATGAACCGTACTGAGAGAGCCAGCATGACCTGTATTCATTGCCTGTAGCATATCTAAAGCCTCCGAACCCCGACACTCACCAACAACAAGTCTGTCGGGTCTCATCCGAAGTGCATTGATAACTAATTCTCGAATACTTATCTCACCCACGCCTTCTTGGTTTTTAGGTCTGGCTTCCAGACTAATGAGATTGTCGTGCTGCAATCGAAGCTCAGCCGCATCTTCAATCGTTAAAATTCTTTCATCTTCTGATATTTCCTGAGATAAGATATTTAATAGCGTCGTTTTTCCTGTTCCCGTGCCGCCGGACACAATAATATTTTGACGACAACGAACAGCCAGCTTTAGAAACTCAGCAGCTTTTTTAGTCAGAGAATCACCTAAAACTAAATCGTTAATGGTGAGAGATTTATTCGTGAACTTACGAATCGTCAGACATGAACCTTTAGTTGCAAGCGGCGCCAATACCGCGTTAACACGGGAGCCATCAGGTAAACGAGCATCCACCATTGGTGATGCTTCGTCGATATGCCGCCCTAAGGGCAGGACGATTTTGTCAATGGTACGACGTAATGAAACTTCATTGATAAATTGCTCTGAAGCTTTTTCGAGCCTTCCCGAACGCTCGACGTAAATATGTTCAAAACTATTCACCATAATTTCGCTGACTGAATCATCGGAAAGAAGCCTTTCAATAGGACCCAGGCCGATAACCTCCGCTACAGCGTCTTTTATCATATGGTCAGGAGCGGAGGTTTTTTCGGTTAAAAAAGACTCGGCATAACATCTTAACTCGCGCTCATTCATCTCCGCTATTAAAGGATCTCTGGCATCTAAATGCTCTTTAAGGTAATTGATAAGTGTCACTGGCGTCATCAGAATGTATCCCTTAACTGTAAAACTGACTTTTCTCGATACCAACTCCGCTTCTGCTCTCGTTTTTGCCGTTTATCGCGAAGCTTTTTCTCGGCGGTATCCATGCGCTCAGCGGTTACCATAATAACTAACTCAGTCGCCTGGTTTCTGTTCTGCTGACTCCTAAATGCATTTTCTACAATAGGTAATGAACCTAACCCGGGAATTTCATCGTCCTGCGCGGATTCATCTGTACTTAATAAGCCAGATAAAACCATCGTATCTCCGTCATTTGAGAGAAATACGGACTCTGTTCGCCGACTCAATATTCCTGGAACACCTGATACCGAAACAGCAGGATCAATATTACTCAGTTCCGCGTGTAGTTGAGTTTTTATTCTATTACCGTTTAAAACAACGGGCTCAATAATGAGCTTTATTCCGTATTCGCGAAAAGTAACATCCTGCATCCCTTGAGCCACAACTTGAGGAATTGGTAACTCGCCACCCGCAAGAAATGTTGCCTTTTCACCACTTTGCGTTGATAAAGTTGGATTAGCTAATAATTTTGCCAGTCCGCGGCGCTGCATGAGCATTAACTGGGAGTTTATTTCTGCATCCCATTCGAACAAACCTGATAACGCACTTGAAAAGGTTGGCCCACTGGTTGTCCCCTGCCAGCGAATTCCTATGTCTTCCAGGTACTGACGCTTAGTCTCAAAAATACTAACCTTTAATGTCAGCATGGGGGCTTCTTCTACAAAAGGTTCTGTTAAGTTCAGAACACCCTCGTGACTCTGAGAAAGTTTGACTAACTCGTTATAGTACCTCTCGGAGACCTCACCGCTCAGTATCGTTATCCCTGGCTTTTCTGTTTTTTGTAGTCCGCTTTCTGCCTCGACAATCGCATTAACACGGGCCTGTAAAGATTGCTCTAGTTTACCGGTTACGGTAACGCTCAGCTCCCGTAGCACTTCTCCGTGTTTAAGCCATATACCGGCCTCACCTTCATTTAAAGCTCTGACGACGGCCTGGGTATTACTCAGCACGTGAATATCCACAACAGTCTCGTCACTAATAAGAATATCAGTACCCGGCTCCATATTAATAACTTTGGTCTCTCCCTCCTGGAGGGAATAGCCTGAGTTATCAACACTGGCTAACGCTGGCAATACAATTAAGTTTAATAAGGTTAAAACGATACAGCATTTTAATTTTACTGAACCTTCCATGGTGCCACCTTGCTTTGTTTTAAATCTTCCGCCCAAACATTTAATTGAGATGATTGACGACCACGAGCCCATACCAGCATAGGCCGGCCCAGTGCCTGGGTAAAAGCTTTCACCTTTTGAGGAGCAATTAATAATGTCAGGGAATAAGAGCCATAACCTTCTTGCAGGCCATGAATTTCAAAAACTTCTATCTCACTAAAAGAAATGTACCGCTTAGACTGCTTGAAAGAGTCCCCGACAAAAGCAATATCGACAACATCTCCGGTTTTTAGCATTGCATTATGGTGCCCTAAATTATCCGTATTGACGGTTATGGCGTAATACCCATTAGGCAACTTTTCTGACAAACCGCTATTTGCACGACTCAGCAACACCCTTTGAGAAACTGGCTCACCAGGTCCGACTGCAGTACGAAGCTCCTGACCGATAACCAACCCCGCCGAATTCTCCATGTACCAATGGTCATTAATTAACTCTTCTGGGTACTTACGAACCAACAAATCATTTGCACCAAGAATTTTTCCTGCCTCTAGTTCTCTTGCAAACACAATAACACTCCCTGTATTTTTTGACGCGGCCTCCAGCCGTCGCGATGTCTCTTGTTGCAGATATTGATGAATTAAAAAGACTGTTACGACAGAAATCACTGAGCTAAAAACTACGGCAAAAATCCATTTCGCCTTTTTCGTCATGAACTCCCTCCTGGAATCAATACTAAATAGCGCCAAATAAAATAATAAAATGCTTTAGCTTCACGGCCTGTTTCAATCAAGTAATCAATAAGCGACAGCTGTTCTTCGGCAACCAATAAAACAGTCATGATTAAGAGCGAAATAATTAACCACTCAATCGACGCCTGACCACCCTGCCTTTGACTCATAAAACATGAACCAAAATCACGTATTCACCTTGCTCGGAAAAAATTAACCGACCGAAGTCTTCTTTGAATATCCAAACGTCATTCTCATTCTCGATGGATTGGAAAGAATCAACTTTTTGGCTGTAATACAACATCATTGAAGTCTGTAGTTGTTTAAGAGGGTACCTGGCTAAATAGACCCAAACCTTTTTCCCATTACTTTCATGTTCAGAAATTGGAGTAAATGGACCTTTTAACAACTTATCTCTAGGTGGAAAACCACTCATCGGCATTAACACCCATTGCTCATTTTCAACCTCAAATAAAGTCCAGTCCGTACCGTCTATAGGGCAAAGCCAAAAAATAGTTTTTCCGCCCGGACAATATGGATAAAACTGCTGCAATGCATCCCAGTCCGGAATCTTCGGCTTTTCTAAAAAGTGAGCATTAACGTTAATAGAGGAACTAATCGGTTGCTCTACCCAATCCCAATCATCTAAAACTACTGGTAAATCCATAATTATTTCCTTTCCTGATATGCTTCTGGAGGAACAATGTCAGGTGAAATCGTTCCAAATACTAACGAGTCTGAATGAAGCTCTTCAGCTAAAAAAAGCCAGCTAATTCCATCTTGAACTAATCGAGTTACATCCCCCGACAACGCACTATTTACAACCAGTGATGCCGGTCTGCTTGATAACTCAGAAGCAGTTCGCGCTTGCCAACTATCGTTTAACCTAACCATTGGGTATAAATTTGGCTCATCTAACGACCTTAGTGCTCGTAAATTTTTCCCTTCAAGGTTTACCGGTAAAATTTTGTTTAAAGGTCTAAAAAATATTCCTGTACGCTCATTTAGACGATAATTACCTGACAAGACTGTTTTCTCATCATTTCGGACTTTTTCCCAAATTGCTTTTCGCGCAGCTATTAAGTTATATGTATTGCTCTCAACAGCAGGAATAAGTGCTTGGTGTAAAGATAGATAAACAATTATCAATGCTCCCACCGACAGCAAAACTTCAACGACTGCCTGCCCCTTATTTTTAGAATGCATCACGGCCTAGAATCCCTATTTTGTCTTCGTCAGCGATAAGGACTAAGTCAGCTTCCCACAACGCATTGAATAAGTTATCAGTCTCTGCACGTTCATCACCTCGGGGAAAAACTTGACTCGGTCGACTAAAACTCGTTTTTGCTTTAGCGAAAGCTGCTTGGCTATCCAATTCTATTTTTACTATGACGGTGTCCATACTCATATTTAAAAAGTTGCTCAACCGCATAAAGCTAAAGCTATCGGTGTTATCATTAAAAGTTCCCATCTGAGCCAATCCCATCCCGGAAGACATTGAATTACTTCGGAAGGCGCCGCCGTAACCAGAGCGCTTGTAGCGTCGCTTGTTCTGGGCTTTAGCTCCCCAACCTAATGGCAGTTGTTCTCTAAAACTTCCAATTAGCCAACGCCGCCCATGCAGTGATACTGAATCCAAAGCATGCCAGTCCCATCCGCCATTTTTGTTCCTCGATAATTCAGTTCCACCACGTTTCACAATTTTATGAGTGAATACGTTAATCCAGTTGTATCCGCGGCTTTTACTGAAAGGGTCCAGGCTTTTTAAAGTCAGTTCTTCCAATTCTTTCGATTCACTTTCATCATCGGTATTACGTACTTCGGTTTTTCGCCACCAAAGGCTGGGAAATGGAGCAATACCACCGCCTTGATAGGCGTCCCAACTAAGCTCTTCCGAATGTTTTGAAACAATGTCCTGAATGAGCAGCGGTAGCTCTATAACAAAACTGGCATCCAGAAGTCGCTGAGCGGTAGATATGCCTTGTATAACAGCAGATTGAAAACGGATAAGAGTCCGAACTACCTGTTCAAAACCTCCCTCAATACGATCTAAAACCGTAGACAAGGCTCGGGTAATTTGTCCCAAATAAGGGATGAATGATGTCACTGCTTCAAGATTATCAGCGGTTCTATCCAACATTGCTAAGTAACTGGCCAGCCCAACCCATTGAGCAATGGCGACCTGATTCCCGATAAGCGCACGGTTGGTTAATGCTAAGAAATTCATCTGGCGCGACATAGCTACGGCGGCGCTGTATGAAGCGTTATCAGCAACGCTTTGCAAGTACCACTGGCGACGGGCGTGTTTACCCATGTCAGTCACAGCAAACAGTAAAAGCGATACCAATAGCAGCACCCCGACCATTAAAATCAGGGTCTGCCCTTTTACTCGTGAATTAAAACTTCCCAAAGCGACCATTATTGCTCACCTTGCTCCGTCGCCTCATCATAGTTGCCAAGATTCACATCCGTATTAGCGACGGTACCTGCTCGCCGTGATGATTGTCTTGCCCGATTGAGTTGTTGAGACGATGACTGCCCAGTCATTTCTTGAGCAAGACCGGCAACCTGATTACGGATAGACTGACCGAAAAGCGAGTAGACACCTATGGCTGCGACAGCAATTAGAGCGACAATGATGATGTATTCCGTCATTCCCTGACCACGATAACGCCGAGCAAAACCCGTATTCATAATCCCCTCCTGATAAATAATTCGACGCCATAATTAGCGTAGAAGTCAGGAAGTATAGACCGGGTTTTAGCAAGTCAGATCAGAAGTAGCAAATGTCTTACTCAATATTGAGATATTTATGCATCTGCACGGAAAGGCGCCAGTTGCGAGCTATGCAGGTTTTCATGGCAAGCTCGGTGGCCCTTGGGCGCTGGCTTATGGGTTGCAGGCAAATAATAGCGTCTGTTTTGGGTGGGCAGCGTTTGAGTAAGGAGTCTAACGCGTCTATGTGCTTTTGCATGGCTACGGGGTGCTTTATTTCATTAGCGCGGGCCATGCAGTCCGGGCGTACCAGGTAGCCGCCGGGCATATCCAGCTTAGGCGATACCGTTACCCAGGTATTGTCGGTCACTTTTAGCTCAAAGGTACCGCTGGTTTCTATTTGCAGCTGATAGCCTTTGGCTTCTAAAGCTTGGCCCAGCGGCAGCAAGTCAAACATAGCGGGCTCGCCGCCGGTAATTACTACGTGTTTGGCGGCGTAACCTTCTTGTTCAAAGCGCGCAGTAATGTCTACGGCGCTCATTTCTGCCCATTTTGATGAAGCTTCAGTTTTTGCCATCATCGCGTCAACGCTCACCAGATCACTCTGGTTGGTCTCCCAGGTATGCTGGGTGTCGCACCAGGGGCAGCCCACGGGGCAACCCTGCAAACGCAGAAAAATGGACGGCACACCGGTAAAGGTGCCCTCGCCTTGCAAGGTCTCAAAAATTTCGTTGATGCGGTAAGACATAGCTTCCGTTAAAATGGCTTTCGTTAAAAGGACAGATGCGGATTATACGGGGAGTTACAACATGTCGCAAAAGGTCGTTGTTATTTATTCAGGCGGAATGGACTCATTTACCGTTTTGCACAAAGCCCTGGCAGAGGGTAAAGAAGTGCTGGCACTGTCGTTTAACTACGGCCAACGCCATGTAAAAGAATTGGAAGTTGCGGCTAACGTCTGCAAACAGCATGGAATATCTCACAAAGTAGTAGATATTACCGCGATTAACTCGCTGCTTTCGGGCAGCTCGCTGACCGACGACATCGACATACCCGAAGGCCACTACGAAGAAGAGTCAATGAAATCCACCGTGGTGCCAAACCGCAATATGATTCTGTTGTCGCTGGCCATTGGCTATGCGGTATCTGAAGAAGCCTCTGCGGTGTATTACGGCGCCCATTCAGGCGACCACGCCATATACCCGGACTGTCGTCCTGAATTTGTGCGGCAAATGGATGTAGTCAGTAAAATGGCTAACTACGAGCCGGTAGCCGTGCATGCACCTTATTTAGACGTGGATAAAAACGCGATTCTGGCCGATGGCTTAAAAATGGGACTGGATTACAGCCAGACATGGACCTGCTACAACGGCCGTGACAAGGCCTGCGGTAAGTGCGGTGCCTGCCAGGAACGGTTACAGGCCTTCGCTGCCAACGGCATTGAAGACCCCATTCCTTATGAATAAAGAGTTACGAATAAAAAGTTTCGAATAAGAGCCTACAACCAGCGCTGGGCTTGTTCCCAGCGCTCAGTGCGTTTTAACGCATCCAGCGAAACCGCCGGTGACGACATCAGCATACGCTGCACCCGTTGTGCGCTCTCTGGTTCGGTTGCCGGTAACTTAGCATCTAATACCTGTAGTGCGCCTGCCCGGTCATTACACACGAGTGTCATATCGCAACCGGCTTTTAACGCGGCTTTTGCCCGCTGCTGCATATCGCCTGCTACCGTTGCGCCCTGCATGGACAAATCATCGCTAAATATGGTGCCGTTAAACTGTAGTTCGTTACGCAATATTTGCTGTAACCAGAACTCGCTAAAGCCCGCCGGTTGCGGGGCTATTTGCGGATAAATAACGTGCGCCGGCATAATACCGTCCAGCTTCTGGCTTAATGACAAAAACGGTTTTAAGTCATGCGCCCGAATTTGCTCTAACGTACGGTCATCTTCCGGAATGGCAATGTGCGAGTCGGCCTGCACCGAGCCATGACCCGGAAAGTGTTTACCGGTACAGGCCATACCGGCTTCGTGCATACCTTCAATAAAGGACGACGCCAGCTTAGAAATTTCCGACGGTACAGCAGAGAACGCGCGGTCGCCAATGACGTCGCTGCAGTCGTCAACGTCCAGCACCGGTGCAAAGCTGATATCAATGCCCACGGCCTGAACTTCGGCAGCCATTAACCAGCCTAAATCCCGGGCGGCACGCTGGCGTTCGTCTTCGTTCTCAATTTTTTGCAGTGAACCCATAGGTGGAATGGCACTGAACCCCTGGCGAAATCGCTGCACGCGTCCGCCTTCATGGTCCACTGCTATTAACAGCGGCTTAGCTGCCGCCACCCGCGCTTCACCGGTTAATTCCTGAAGCTGTTCTAACGATGCAAAATTCCGCGTAAATAAAATAAGTCCGTTAACTGAGGGCTCTGCCAGTAATTTTTTATCGTCAGCGGTCAGCTCAGTGCCCGCAATATCTACCATTAGTTGTGCCATAACAGTGGCTGTCTCGTTTGGTTTTTAATAGTCAGCAGTTTGCCATGAGTTCAGTAAAGACGCCATGTTCACTATTTATCTTTTCGCTTGCTGTGCTAAATTAACATTTTTACAACAGAAAAAGAGATGTGGTATGAAACTCGAAAAATCGCTTTTATGCGTGGGGATTACTCTGGCTTTATCGGCCTGCGGTGGCTCCGGCAGCGGCTCTAATAATAGCGGAACAGATAGTTCCGGTGGCTCTGATAACGGTAACAACTTCGCTGTTTGCTCAGTCGAGGACCAGAATCAGCGCTTTTTCGAGTACATGAAGGAAGACTACTTTTGGGCTAGTCAGTTACAGGAAGACTTAGATCCGGAAGCCTTTGACGACGTGTATGCGGTGCTTGAAGAACTGCGTGTACCAGAAGATACATACAGCTACATTCTTACAGAAGAAGAATATGATCAGCTGTTTGTCAGCGCCACGTTTTTTGGTTTTGGGTTCTCTATGGAGCAAACTAACGAAAGCCAGGTAAAATTTCGTTTTGTCTATAACGACTCCCCTGCTGACACGGCCGGCATTAAGCGTGGCGATGAGCTTCTCGAAATTGACGGCGTAGCGGTTTCAGAGTTATTAGCCAACGGTGAATTCAACGATGCACTTGGGCCTAATGAAGACGGTTTAAGTCGTGAACTGACCTGGCAAAAACCCGACGGCACAAAGCAAACCGAACGACTCAGTAAAGTTGAAGTAGAAACCAATACGGTGATGGGTGCTCAGACTTATGAACTTGATGGCCAAACCGTTGGTTACTTTACTCTGGACTCTTTTATCAACCGCACTGGTGATGACTTAAACAGCGCCTTTGACTTGTTCACCGCCGAAGGCATTGACCATTTGGTGATTGACGTTCGTTACAATGGCGGCGGTTTAATTCGTTATGCAAACCAAACCGCAACCCAGGCAGCCGGCACCAATGTTCAGGGTAAAACCTTTTTACAATATCGCTTTAACGAGCAAAACAGTAACCAGAACCGTACTGTTCCTTTTAGTCTGAAAAATGGAATAGAACAACTGGATTTAGACCGGGTGTTTGTACTGACAACAGGTAGCAGCTGTTCGTCTTCAGAAATTATTATTAACTCTCTGAACCCACACATCGATGTCGTTACTATTGGTGAGAAAACTTGCGGTAAACCTGTCGGCCAACAACCGGAAGATCTTTGCGATAAAGTGACCTTTGCCATTAACTTTGAAACGGTAAACTCTGAAGGCGAAGGCCGGTATTACGATGGCATTGCGCCAGACTGCTCCGTTGATGACGAAATAGTTGCTGACTGGGGTAGCCCCGAAGATCCACTCACAGCAGCTGCAAACACTTATATCAGTACCGGCAGCTGCCCTGCTGAGTCTGCGAGCGCATTAATAAAAAAGAGCGCTCAGGAGCGCTCTTTTGCAAAGCCTATTCATAACATGAAAGATAAGCGCGAGTCTCTTCAATAAGAGACTCTGCTTTGCAGCGGTTAGTCTCTAACCGCTGCTTTTCTCATGTCACCTTTAGCGGTGTAAAACTGATTGTTTTCCAGAATACCCGGAGCAAAACTGTCGACACCAATAGCGGTTAACCGCAACGCTTCAGTTTCAGCCAGTTTTCCGGCAGTCTCTTTATCTATTAAGCCCTTTTCCAGAGCCGTATCTGCAAGTTCCTGGCCATTGAGATTTGACGATAACTCACCACGTTTTTGAGCCTTGCGCAAAGTCTTATATACCGATTTCATTTCCAGCATAGACAAAAACGCTTTTTCCATATGGCCGGTTGAGTCGCTGATACTATCTTTCCAGTAACACAGGAAGGTATGACGGTCACGGGTGACGCCCGGCTCCATCATGCTGGTACTGATATTTTGTAATATCTTATCAGATGGCTTTTTGAAATGATTCCCCAGAGGGAAAATCAGGATACGCATCGTCCATGCCATGAAGCGATTCGGGAAGTTATCAAAGAAACCATAAAACGCATCGGCAATGTTGTATAAATGGTGCTTCAATGCGTAATGAACATACGGCAGGTCAGCAACCTGACGCCCTTCATCTTCAAAACGTTTCAGTACCGCCGAGGCCATATACAAATGGCTCAAAACATCACCTAAGCGGGCAGAGATCATTTCTTTACGTTTTAAATCTCCGCCCATCATCAGCATTGAAATGTCGGACGCCAACGCTAAGCCACGACTCATACGACCCAGCTTACGGTAATAATGAGCGGTTTCCCCACTAACCGGAGATTCGCCAAAACGCGCGCCGGAGAGACCCAGCCACAAACTGCCAAACACGTTACTGGCAGCAAAACCAATGTGTTTAAGTAACAGCCCGTCAAAATCACGCATACCTTCGTCTTCATTTGGGTTGGCTGCAGCTTGCATTTCTTTCAATACATAAGGGTGACAGCGCGTGGCACCCTGACCGAATATCATCAGGTTGCGCGTCAGAATGTTCGCCCCCTCAACCGTAATAGATACCGGTGTTGCCATATACGCATGACCCAAATAGTTGTGCGGGCCTAGCTGAATGCCTTTACCCGCATGTATATCCATGGCGTGTTCAAGCACTTCCCGACCCATTTCGGTCATGTGGTACTTGGTCATTGCCGTAACCACCGAAGGACTTTGCCCCTGACATAACGCTGAAACAGTCAGTCGGCGTGTCGATTCAAGAATGTAGTTAGTACCACCAATTTTACCCATTGGCGATTGCACACCTTCGAACATACCGATTGGCATGCCAAACTGCTGACGAACATAGGCGTAGGCACCGGTCATACGCTGAGTCACGTGGCCGGATGCCGTCGCCAGTGCCGGCAACGAGATACCGCGCCCCGCTGACAAGCACTCAACCAGCATACGCCAGCCTTTACCGGCGTAATCAGAACCACCAATAATCCAGTCCAACGGAATGAAAACATCTTTACCAAAGGTTGTGCCGTTTAAAAATGCCTGATTCAGAGGAAAGTGACGGTCACCAATCTCAATACCTTTATGCGACGTTGGAATTAACGCACAGGTAATGCCTATTTGTTTTTTATCGCCTAAAAGTGCATCCGGGTCATAGAGTTTAAATGCCAACCCCAAAACCGTAGCCGAAGGCGCTAACGTAATGTAACGCTTTGACCAGTTTAAGCGAATACCAACAACTTCTTTGCCGTCATGCTCGCCTTTACAAATGATCCCTTCATCCGGAATAGAGCCGGCGTCAGACCCTGCTTCAGGTCCCGTTAGGGCAAAGCACGGAATGTCTGTCCCATTGGAAAGACGCGGTAACCAATAGTCCTTTTGCTCTTTGGTGCCATAGTGTGTCAGTAACTCGCCCGGACCCAGAGAGTTCGGTACCATCACCGATACTGCAGCACTGATAGAACGACTGGCAATGCGGGAAACAATGTAAGAGTTAGCCGCCGGAGAGAAGTCCAGACCACCATAGTCTTTGCCTATAATCATGGCAAAGAAACGTTCCTTGCGCAGATAGTCCCACACCGGTTTCGGAAGGTCTCTGTCTTGCTGGACAATTTTAAAGTCATCCAGCATGTCCATCAGCTTCGCTAATTGATTATCAACAAAAGCTTGTTCGTCTGGTGTCAGTTTAGGTTCAGGTACATCCAGTAGTTTTTGCCAGTCAGGGCGACCACTAAACAGCTCACCGTCCCACCAGACGTCTCCCGCTTCCATGGCTTCACGTTCCGTGTCAGACATAGGCGGCAAAATGCGCTTAAAAATAGCAAATACAGGTTTAGTTACCAGGCTGCGTCGAATATCTCCGACTGCAAACACCAGTACCACTAAAACCACTAACAGAATAATAATTTCCATGGTTATCTCCAGTGCACTATCACAATAAAAGTGTCGTCAAATCTCAAGCTTAAGACAGTCTCTTTACGCCTCTTCGAGCCCGCCGGAAACAAAAGGAATCAAATGATCAATCACGTCCTGTGCGTTAACTTTCTGATTAAACTCGGCCTGCGCAATTTCAATAAGAGCTTGCCCCGATACTTGGGCAAAAACTGCCGCCCCCAAAATAAAGTGTAGACGCCAGAACATTTGTTGCTCACTTAAATGCGGGTTCGCTCGTTTTAGCAAAGCCAGTAAATGCTGCAATACGCCACCAAATTCTTGTTGGGTGTATCGGCGCAGATGTCCCTGAATTTCAGAGTAAGCAAAGCCCAGTAACCTTAAGAAGATATCAGGGCCGTGTTTATTAACCTCAGTTAACTTTGCTAAAGGTATTTTGAAACGCTTAAATAACGCTTCTGTTTTTAACTCGCTTTGTTGCTCAGCTAACTTTAGCTGTTCATCCAGAATCGGCATAAAGACTATTAAATAGCGAGCCATCACCGCTTGTATAAGTGCTTTTTTTGAACCAAAGTGATAATTAACAGAAGCAAGGTTAACCCCCGCTTCCTGCGTAATTTGTCGTAACGAGGTTTGCTCAAATCCATCGCGGGAGAAAAGCGTCTCGGCGGCATTTAATATTTTCTTTTGAGTGGAAATGCGTGCTGTCATATAATAAATAAACGCATGATTTAAACATGCGTTTAATTTAATTGATGTGAATTCAGCGTGCAAGTGTTCGCTGAACTTTATTTTCATTACTCATGTAGAGTAAAGTAGGCATTAGTGTTGCCAGTAATGGCGATGGAATAAGATAAGCACGGTCATAATTTCGAGGCGACCCGCTAACATTGCAAAAACTAAAAGTAATTTAGCGCCACCTTCCAGACTGGAAAAGTTACCAGAAGGGCCAATAATATCTCCTAACCCGGGACCAACATTACCCACTGCCGAGGCAGCTCCTGATATTGCCGTTAAAAAGTCGAGATCAAATAACGACAAACCTAACGCAATAATGGCTATTAACAGAAAGTACATAAAGCAAAACGCAACCATAGACCCCAGCAGTGAGTCATTGACCCGGCGATCCTGATAAGTTTGTACCCTAACCAAATTCGGGTGAATTAACTGGCTGAATTGTTTTCGCAAGAGGAGTTGAGACAACTGAAAACGGAAGATTTTCATACCACCGGAAGTTGAACCGGTACAACCGCCAATAAACATCAGGTAGAAGAAAACCATTAACGACCAGCTTCCCCAGCTGCCGTAATCTTCGGTCGCGAACCCTGTTGTTGTGACCACAGAAACGACATTAAAGGCGGTGTGCATCAATGCATCGCCAAATTCGCGACCTTTAACTATCTGCACCAAAGTGATTAATGCAATTGCAATGAGCAAAAAGGTAATAAAAGCACGTACCTGAGTATCTTTCCACAGCGGCTCAAAGTCTCTTTTCAAGAGCCGGATATAAAGAACAAACGGCAAAGCCCCGGCAACCATAAAAATAGTACCGGTCACAATCAAAAATGGCGTATCGGAGAAATGCCCAAAAGAGGCATCGTAGTTTGAAAATCCTGCGGTACCAATGGTTGTCATACCATGAACAAAGGCATCAAAGCCGCCCATTCCGCCCACTAAATACAAGCCAATAACCGCCGCTGTCAGCATAAGGTAAACCCGCCCTATTGCCATAATCATATGACTCGAGCGAGGCATGAACTTTCCTGACATATCAGACGACTCAGCCTGGAATAACCGCATCCCCCCAACTTGCAGGAACGGCAGAATAGCCATGGCCATAACGATAATTCCAATACCACCTAACCACTGCAGCATAGCCCGCCACAATAAAACGCTGGAAGGTAAATCATCGAGTCCCGAGATGACCGTAGCCCCGGTTGTCGTAATAGCTGACATAGACTCAAACCAGGCACTGGGGAAATCCAGATAAGGCTGAGCAAAAATAAACGGTAAGGTGGCAAACAGGCTGGCCGAAACCCAACATAAGGATGTGAGCAGGAAAACTTGTCGCGCACGCAACTTTGCGTTGCCAACAGGTTGCAAAAATAAAACCAAACCAACGACTAACCCCAGAATAACCAGGGTAAGATAAGTCCACTGCTCTTTCTCGCCATTGACGACTGCCATTACAAATGGCGCTAAAAGTGCAATAGAAAGCAAAGCGATCAGTCCACCCACAGCTTTAAGCAACAACTTAATCGCCTGTCGGCTATCGAGCGGAATTTGACCCAGTGACTGGTTGGCTTGCAATGACATAATGTCAGTTAGATGTATCTAATGGCGCAAATGACTTAATCAAATCGTCGATTGCTTTCATTTGCTGTAAATAAGGCTCCAGAGTATGTAACGGCAAAGCACAGGGACCATCGCATTTCGCTTCATCCGGATTGGGGTGCGCCTCAATGAACAAACCCGCGATACCCAGTGACATACCAGAGCGCGCTAATTGTGCAGCTTGCGCCCTGCGCCCATCTGCAGAATCCGTTCTGCCGCCCGGCCGTTGCAAGGCATGAGTTGCATCGAAAATAACCGGAGCCATAGGTTTCATTTCATCCATACCAAGCATATCGACAATCAGGTTATTATAACCAAAGCTGGAACCACGCTCGCACAGCATTAGTTTATCGTTACCGGCTTCAGCAAACTTTTTAATAATGTGCTTCATTTCCTGAGGCGCAAGAAACTGAGGTTTTTTAATATTAACCATAGCGCCCGTTTCCGCCAGCGCAACGACCAAGTCAGTCTGACGGGCAAGGAACGCCGGTAGCTGCAACACATCAACCACTTCTGCTACCGGAGCAGCCTGATGCGGCTCATGCACATCGGTAATAAGAGGTAGATTAAACTGTTGCTTTACCTCTTCAAAGATGCGCAACCCCTGTTCCAGGCCAGGGCCTCGAAAAGAATGAATGGATGAGCGATTAGCCTTATCAAATGACGCTTTAAATACGTACGGTATGCCGAGCTTACTGGTCACCTCTGAATAATGTTCAGCTATCCGCAGAGCTAAGTCACGAGACTCCAGTACATTCATCCCGCCAAATAAAACAAAAGGTTTATTATTTGCAATTTGAATGTCGCCCAGCTTTAATTCTTTAATCATTGTAAACTCCTGCGATTAGCTACCCACAACTCTTAAAATCTGGCCGGCAAAGTACGCCATATAGGTTCCGAGCGCATACCCCATTACCGCTAATAATACACCAACCGGTGCTAATGACGGATGAAAGGCTGAAGCAACAACCGGTGCCGACGCCGCACCACCTACGTTAGCCTGACTACCAACCGCCATATAGAACACCGGTGCGCGAAGCAGTTTTGCCACTAATAACATGAGTCCGGCATGAATCATCATCCAAATAGCACCTATTAAGAAGTACTTGGGCGCATCCACAATTTTGGTCACATCCATGTGCAGGCCAATACTGGCGACCAACACATAGACCAGCACAGAACCAATTTTTGAAGCACCCGCGGCTTCCATTGAGCGAGCTCGGGTAAAGGACAGTGCAATACCGCCGGCGGTAGCCAGTACAATCACCCAAAAGAATAAACTATCGAGGCTAAACTTGCTGAGTGCCGGGTAGTTAGCTGCAATTCCCGGAGCTATCCAGTCAGCCAAAAAATGCGCTAAACCTGCAACGCCAAAACCAATGGCCAGAATAAGCATTAAATCTCTTAAGCTAGGATTCCTGACATGCTCCGCTTCATACAACTCAACTTTATGGCGGATACGATCAATAGCTGAGGTGTCAGCGCCCGTACGCGCATCAATTTTCTTGGCGTTTGCTGCCATATAAAGCAGCACAGCCATCCATAAATTGGCAACAATAATGTCGACAGTCACCATAGCGGAGAAAATATCACCGCCCACTTCGTAAACTTCTTTCATGGCAGCCTGATTAGCGCCACCGCCAATCCAGCTGCCGGCAATGGTTGTCATACCACGCCAAACAGCATCAGGCCCTGCACCGCCCAACATTTCAGGAAATACTGCCGATACCAGTAATAACGCTATTGGACCACCAATAACAATGCCGAATGTCCCGGTTAAAAATAAGATAAGGGCTTTAGAGCCTAAGCCGATAACAGCTTTTACGTCCAGGCTTAAGGTCAGCAATACCATACAGGCCGGTAACAGATAATCCATTGCAATATCAGTGACCACCGTTTGGTTAGCATCAACAATGCCAAAGGTATTAAGCAACGACGGCAAAAAATAACAAAGCAATAAAGCCGGAACAAAGCGGTAAAACTTCTTGAAAAACGGATGCTCACTGCTATTGGTATAAAAGACAACACCAAGAATGGCGAATAGCAGGCCGGCAACCACTCCATCGTTAGTGATTAAGGCATTCGTTTCCGAAACAACAGACTCAGGCGCTAACATAGGTACTCCCTTAACTTAACCGGCAATAAGAGCTTGTTTTGACAAGGCAACATGCAAAAGAAAAGCTATCCAGCCACAGGCGCCAATAAAACCTAACCAGCGCGCACCAACCGTTTTGCCTTTTATAGCTAATACACCAAAGCCTATATAAGCGATAACACCAATGACTTTATCTGTTAGCCAGGGCACCTGAATGGGATACATACTTAAAGTCACCATGATGCCAACCGCGCTTAATAACAGTAAGGTATCGTTAATATGAGGCACTATTTTCAACCACTTCTTTTCTAGTAGGGGAGAATTAAGCAGTCGAAGTACAAAGCGGAATAAAAAAAAGCTGATTGAAATCAGCACGAACAGTACGTGCAAGTGTTTAAAAGCTGTGTACACAAGTAACCTCTTATAATTTAATTAAATAGTTCTTAATTCAGGCAGGGATTTTATCACTGCATTGAGAAACTTAGGCGAATAATAACGACCTTTTTCGTCGTTTAGGCGCACAGCAATGTCGTCATCACTAACACCACTTTCCCACCACTCCAACAGTTGCTCAGTCAGCAGTAGAACTTGAGTACTTATTGCTATATCGGAACCTTGTTTGCCGTCCGGCAGCCCTAATCCATCCCAACGTTCAAGCCTTTCTATTAGCGCTCTATGCGCACTCTGAGTTGCCTCATGTTCACCATGAGCCAATGCCCGCAATGAGCGAGCAACACGCTGCTGACATATTGTTTCTACAGCCGCCGCTGCATCTGTTACAGAGTTAAGTAATGGCCGGGCTTGCGCAAATAAAGACCAGGCTAAAGCCGTCGTTTCTGCGTCATCCGCAGCAACTCGCTGAGCTATTTCATACGTAAGACGAACCTCATTATCTTGTTCAATGACACGATTAAATTGGCTGGCGTGATGCAGCATCAATTGGTCGGCCAAACGCGCTAAAAACTTATCTGAGTCTTCCAGACAGACCACATTATCTTGCGCTAACTGAACATTTTCCGAAAACAACTGAAGAAGATGATGATCATCTGCTGTCAGTGAGCGGGACAAGCCTCCGATAAATAAGACGGACCCATGAGGCTGACAATGACTTCGACAATACAAGAGCACGAAATCATCACCATAATAAGATCCATGATTGGTAATAATATACTCCAGCTCAGACAAAGCTTTTGAGGGGATCACTGAGCGTAACGTTTGTCCCACACACACTTTTGAATCCTCACCGTGAGCTGCCAGCACTTTATAGATTGAGCCATCTTCATTGGAGGTTGCATACAAGGTTTGTTTAGCGCCGCCAATAACCCAGCTTAGTTGTTGCACTAAGCCATCAACGAAGCTATTCATTGGTTGCAACGTATAAAGGTTAGTCGACGCCGCAATAATCTTCTCAAGTCCATGTCGGCTCTGGTCTATTGACATAATATCGCGGTACGAGCGCAACGATGACATGACCGCAGTGAATAGTTTTTGAGCAGTCAGTTCGGTTTTGGATTTATAGTCATTAATATCGTAATTAACAATAACTGTGCGCTCTGGTGCCTGACCTGGCTGCCCGGTCCGCAAAATAATTCGGGTAAAATGATTATCCGCCTCTTCGCGAATATAACGCGCAACCTGCAAACCAGCGTCGTCAGTTTCCATAACAACATCCAGTAATAATATTGCCGCATCAGGGTGCTCATCAATTAATTGCTTCGCTTCTTCACCCGAGAAAGCGCTGTAAAACTTTAAACCTCGCCCTAAAAAATTAAAGTCATTGAGTGCCAGTTTGGTTACAGCATGTACCTCTGGTTCGTCATCGACAATCAGAATTTTCCAGTATTCTGTCGGTAATTTTGTGGTTTGCTGGCTGGTTTCGTCAGCAAACATAAACTGATTGCTCATTATTAGTCTCTCTCCGCCCTGGCTTTTGTTCCACCGGTAACTCGTTCTACACTAGCATAATCCTGCCAGTGGTTAACCTTTTTATAACCACTTTTAAACAGTAGCTCAAGCACACTGTCTGCCTGCTGCCAGCCCTGCTCAAGTAACAGCCAACCCTGGTCAACCAGGTGGTTTCTGGCTTCTTTTATAATCGTCTCTATATCGGCTAAACCGTTATTTTCTGCAACTAAAGCCGAGTGAGGCTCGAATCGGACATCCCCCGAAACCAAATGAGGGTCGGCTGCATCAATGTATGGCGGGTTCGATATAATTAAGTCAAACAAAGGAGTCTCTGGCACAGAATCAAACCAACTACTGCACAAAATTTCAACATCCAAACCTAAGGTTTCACTATTACGGCGGGCCAACTCAACGGCTTCCTCGTTGTTGTCACAAGCCAGCACTTGCCAACCGGGGCGTTCGGATTTTAACGCCAATGCAATAGCCCCTGTGCCTGTACCTAAATCTAACACTCGCGCTTTTTCGGGGAGTTCCAGATTCAGTGCAACTTCAACCAGAGTTTCAGTATCAGGGCGAGGGATCAAAGTACTGTCATTAACTTCAAGCATCAGTGACCAGAATTCACGGTGACCCGTAATATGAGCAACTGGCTGGCCTTGCTTGCGCGCGGCGATGCAATTTTGATACTGCTTCTGCTGCCTTTCGTTTAGTTGTTTTTCCGGCCAGGTAAGCAAATAGGCTTTATCCTTATCCAGCACATGGCAAAGTAAGACAAATACATCCACATGCGCGTCTTCACTTTGACCTAACTGCTGTCTGCCCCAGATCAGCGCTTGCTGTAGCGTCATTGCTGCCCTTCAGACAAGGCTGCCAGCTGATCAGCCTGATGCTCGGTAATAATCGCATCAAGAATTAAATCAATATCGCCGGTCAGCACTTCGTCTAAGCGGTATAATGTCAGGTTAATCCGATGATCCGATACCCGACTCTGCGGATAGTTATAAGTACGAATACGCTCCGAACGGTCACCACTACCGACTAAATTACGCCGTGTGCTCTCTTCTTCGGCCTGGCGCTTTTCATCTTCAGCTCGTTGCAAACGCGCCTGCAAAACCGACATCGCTTTTGCCCGGTTTTTATGCTGAGAACGTTCTTCCTGACATTCAACAACCACGCCAGAAGGTAAATGGGTGATACGGATAGCCGAGTCTGTCCGGTTAACGTGCTGACCACCAGCACCTGAGGCCCGGTAAGTGTCTACTCGTAAATCTGCCGGGTTAATTTCTATCGCTTCGGCTTCGGGAATTTCAGGCAGAACGGCCACAGTGCAGGCCGACGTGTGAATTCGCCCTTGTGATTCAGTTTCCGGGACACGTTGCACACGGTGCCCGCCGGACTCAAACTTCATTCGCCCGTAAACGCCTTCACCACTCATATGGGCAATAATTTCTTTATACCCACCATGCTCACCTTCACTGGCACTGACAATGTTCACCTTCCAGCCATGCTTTTCCGCGTAACGGCTGTACATACGAAACAGATCTCCCGCAAATATTGACGCTTCATCACCGCCGGCACCTGCGCGTATCTCTAAGTAACAAGAGCGGTCATCGTTCGGGTCTTTAGGTAGCAGTAACAGTTGCAAACGGTTTTCCAGCTCTTCTTCTGCGTGTTGCGCTTCATGTAACTCGTCTTCTGCCATTCCGCGCATTTCAGCGTCGTCATCTGCTGCCATATCTTTTGCAGCGATCTGGTCTTCCTGATTCTGGCGATACTCTTCAAAACAACCGACCACTTCTTCGAGCTGAGAATATTCGCGAGATAGCGAGCGGAAACGGTTTTGATCGCTGATCACATCGGGTTCACCCAATAAAGCCTGTACTTCCTGATAACGCTCAACTAATCCTTCTAGCTTGCGTTCAATGGATGGATTCAACATGTTTTTATTTGCCTTTTAATGAGTCAGAGTCTGATTCTGACCAAAGTTGTTGCAAAACGGCCAGCGTATATTGATCGTTATTTTCGCCAGCAGATTTTAATAAGTTTGTCGGTTTGTGTGTCAATTGCTGTAGCAGCCTATGACTGAACTTTTGCAAGACTTCAGCCGGATCTTTACCCTGTTTAAGCTGTGCTAACGCTTTTTTTAGCTGCTCGTCAGCCAAAGTCTTTGTGTGCGTGCGATACTCCCGCACCAGCTCCACACTATTAAGAGACTTCAGCCAGTCATTAAACTCTTGTGTCTGTTGCTGAATGATAATCTGAGCTTCGCGTGCGGCCTGCTCTCGATTACGAATATTTTCACTAATGATGCTTTGCAAATCATCAACCGTGTATAAGTACGCATCATCAAGTTCATTCACTTGCTCTTCGATATCTCTCGGAACCGCTAAATCGATGAGCAACATTGGTCTGTGCCGCCGCTGCTTTAACGCTTTTTCAATACTGCCTTTTCCCACTATAGGTAAAGTACTGGCGGTTGAACTGACGACAATGTCGGCTTCAGGTAATAACTCCGAAAGTTCCGATAAACTGTGGGCTGTAGCGCCAACCTTGTCGGCCATTTCGCGTGCACGTTGTAACGTCCGGTTGGCAACAACAAGCTCTGTCACGCCCTGCTGTTTCAAATGTTGTGCAACCAGTTCAGAAGTATCGCCGGCACCAATAAGCAAAACCTTCGACTTATTCAAATTAGCAAAAATATGACGAGCCATAGAAACAGCAGCATAAGCAACCGAAACTGCATTTTGACCAACCGCCGTTTCATTTCTTACCGTTTTTGCGACACGAAAGGTTTGTTGAAATAAACGTTCCAGAATGCCACCAACAGAGGATTGGCGTTTAGCGGCTTGATAGGCCTGCTTTACCTGCCCCAGAATTTGCGGTTCGCCCAAAACCAGAGAGTCCAGACCACTGGCAACCGACATTAAATGGGTAATGGCTTTTTCACCTTGAAACAGATAATGATGATTCTCCAACGCATTGGATGCTAATTTGTGAGAATCGGTAAGCCAGTCCAGTAGCAACTCGCCAGAAATATCGCCGCGGCAATAAAGCTCGGTACGATTACAGGTAGAAACAATAACCGCTTCTTCAACGCCCTTAAGATTGCATATGGCCTGAAGCGCGGTATCTAGTTGTTCAGCACTAAACGCGACTTGCTCACGCAAATCTACCGATGCTGTTTTATGATTAATTCCAAGGGCTGAAATGGTCATCTGACTGTGAAACTCGTTATCCCAACGCGGCCAAAATCTTAGTTGTCCGATTGTACGTGAAAGCCTTAGTCATTGAAAGTCACAGCGCTTTCTGGTCAACTACTCGCATTCCGATTGCACCAATAGAGAACTATGATTCAACGTCGAATTTTCTGGGTTTATTTTGTTGTCATAACAACCTTAACCGGTTGTGCCCTGCCGACTCCGTCAGAACAAGTCAGTAGCACCCAAGTAAACCAAAGTTTGGTCAACTCTCATCAGCAAAAGCTCGAACAGTTACAACAATGGTCATTAAGCGGTCGCATGGCTATTGTTCAAAAAAAACAAAAACAAAGAGACAGTTTTTATATTAACTGGCATTACTTACCGAACCAGCAAATTATTCGTTTTTCTCACCCATTAAAAGGCCAGTTGGCAAAACTAACCATTGATGACAGCGGTGCGTTGCTGGTTGACTCTGATGATCAAGAACGCTGGGCTCCCACTGCAGATGCGCTAATGTATCGTTTATTGGGTGCCGCTATTCCGTTTCAGCAGTTACACCACTGGGTTTTGGGCCGAAAAACCCCAACACTTGAATCTCCCCGTTACCATAAGGATGGAACGCTGGCTCAGGCAAAGGTCGTTAATCGGGGGCAAAACTGGCAACTCAACTGGTTTTTCAGTCAGAACAGCACTCAGCCAATACCTCTGCCGGAACAAATCCATGTAGAAAACCCAGTTCTTCAAATAAAGGTGCAAGTGAACCAATGGCAGTTAACACACTAACGCTTCCTGCTCCGGCAAAACTGAATCTATTTTTGCATATTGTCGGTCGGCGCCCCGATGGCTACCACAATTTACAAACCGTTTTCCAATTTCTGGATTACGCCGACACTCTCAAATTTCACAGTAATAATGAAAGTAAATTCAATTTGGTTGACCAGAGCAGCCATATCCCTAACCAGGAAAACCTGGTATGGAAGGCGTTAATAAAGCTTCATAACGCCTATCACAGCAAGGGCATTACACAGCTGCCGGGCTGCACTATTGAGTTAATTAAAAAGCTTCCTCAGGGGGCCGGGCTTGGCGGTGGCTCATCCGATGCCGCTACCACTTTAGTGGGACTTAATCGTTTTTGGGGCAGTCGTCTTACTCTGTCCGAACTGCAGTCCCTGGGAACAGAACTGGGAGCCGACGTCCCCGTATTTATTCATGGACATGCCTGTTTCGCTGAGGGTATTGGCAATATTTTTACTGACATATCGCCACCAAACCGGTGGTATTTAATCGTCAAACCTGACGTTTCAATCAGCACCGCAGCATTATTCTCTCACCCTCAATTACAGCGAGACTGCGCACCGATAACCGCTGATAACTGGCAAAATAAACCCACCACAAATGTATTTGAGCCCGTAGCCTGCGATTTGCATCCCGAAGTTGCTATGTTACGCCGTGCGTTGTTAGAATATGCTCCGACTCGGCTCACTGGCAGTGGAGCGTGTCTTTTTTCAGCATTTGAAACAAGGCAAGCCGCAAAGGAAGCGCAGCAGCATATCTCTGAGGGGGTACGCTCATTTATTGCTCACGGCCAGAACCGTTCACCTCTTATCCAGACATTAACCCAATAGAAGTCGAGGTATGTTGTGCCTGACATGAAACTTTTCGCCGGCAACGCTACTCCTGAGCTAGCCCAGAAAATCGCCGATCGCCTTTATATCAAACTTGGTGAAGCTGCTGTAGGCCGCTTCAGTGACGGTGAGATTAGCGTCGCTATTAACGAAAACGTCCGCGGTTCCGACGTCTTTATTTTACAATCTACTTGCGCCCCAACCAATGACAACCTAATGGAACTCATTGTTATGGTGGATGCATTACGCCGTGCATCAGCTGGCCGCATTACCGCCGTTATTCCTTACTTTGGATACGCCCGCCAGGATCGCCGGGTTCGTTCGGCTCGTGTTCCTATTACTGCAAAAGTGGTTGCAGACTTTTTATCAAGTGTTGGTGTTGATCGCGTACTTACCGTCGATTTACACGCTGAGCAAATTCAGGGCTTCTTCGATGTTCCTGTTGATAACGTTTTTGGAACCCCCGTTTTACTTGAACACATGCGCCAGCAAAACTTCGATAACCCGGTTGTCGTTTCTCCTGATATCGGCGGCGTTGTGCGCGCTCGTGCTTTTGCCAAACTTATGGATGAAACCGACTTAGCTATCATCGACAAACGTCGCCCATCTGCGAACGTATCGCAAGTTATGCATATTATTGGTGATGTTAAAGACCGTGACTGCATCATTGTTGATGACATGATTGATACCGGCGGAACACTTTGTAAAGCGGCTGAGGCGCTGAAATCTCACGGTGCAAAACGCGTGTTTGCTTACGCAACCCACCCGGTCTTTTCCGGCAATGCCGTGGAGAACATCAAAAACTCTGAGATTGATAAAGTGATTGTTACCGATAGCGTACCATTGAGCGACGCCATGAAAGCAACGGGTAAAGTCAGTCAACTCACCCTATCCGGGATGTTGTCTGAAGCACTGCGCCGCGTCAGTAATGAAGAATCTATTTCTGCAATGTTCGAGTACTGATTGTTGTAATTAATACCACTGAGTGCTAGTATTGCGCGCCCTTAGAAACCGGCCTCGTTGTCGGTTTCTAAGTTTCTGGGTCAGTTCTTGGTCGCGAGATCTGACAAATAAAAACTTTAAACATTGAGAGGCCAAATCATGGCTGAATTAGATTTTAATATCCAAGCCACTGTCCGCACAGACAAAGGGAAAGGTGCGAGCCGCCGCCTGCGTCATGAGGACAAAGTACCAGCGATTTTATACGGTGGTCAGGGCGAACCAATTGCCCTAGCGTTAGATCACAACAAAGTGAATAACATGGCCGACTACGAAGCCTTTTATTCACACATTTTGACGCTAGAGTTTGATGGTGAAAAACATCAGGCCATCCTTAAAGACATGCAGCGTCACCCGTATAAGCTTAAATTGACTCACCTGGATTTCCAGCGCGTTGAGAAAGGCCACAAACTGCACACTAACTTACCTTTGCACTTCTTAAACGAAACCACTGCAAAAGGTGTTAAAGAGGAAGCAGGTGTAATTGTTCACCACGTAAACGAAGTGGAAATCACGGTATTGCCTAAAGATTTACCAGAATACCTGGAAGTTGATATTGCTGAACTTAGCGTCGGTGACACCATCCACCTAACTGACTTAAATCTGCCTAAAGGCGTTGAGTTAGTTGAGTTATCTAAAGGTGAAGACCACGACCAGGCGGTTGTATCTATTATTGCTCCTCGTGTCGAGAAAGAAGAGACCGAAGACACAGTAGCACCTGGCGACGTTCCTGCTGATAACAGCAAAGACGCTGACGAAGAATAAGTCAGTCTCCTTATGGAAACTGAAGTAAAACTGCTTGTGGGCCTGGGAAATCCAGGCCCCGAGTATCATAAAACTCGCCACAACGCTGGTTTCTGGTTAGTCGAAGACTTCTGCAGGCGCCACGCAATGACACTTTCTCCGGATACAAAAAGCAAAGCCCTGATTGGACGTTGGCAACAAGGCCCTCACGATCTTCGCATTGTGTTACCACAAAATTTTATGAATCGCAGTGGCTTTTCTGTCGCCGCTCTGGCTAACTTCTATAAGATACCGGCCAGTGAGATTTTAGTGGCTTACGATGAACTCGATTTACCACCCGGCGTTGCTAAATTTAAAAAAGGTGGAGGTGCCGGCGGGCACAACGGAATTAAAGATATTATTGCCCAAACAGGGAGTCAGGACTTTATGCGGCTGCGTATTGGTATTGGCCATCCGGGCGATAAAACAAAGGTAACCGGTTTTGTACTAGGCAAAGCCTCAGCAAATGAACAGCGGCTTATTGATGATTGCATCGATGAAGCCAGCCGCAGTATCGACACATTAATGGTGGACGGCTGGGGGCCTGCATTACAGCGACTCCACAGCTACCGCCCTGAACAGAAAGGCTAAACTCTCATGGGATTTCGATGTGGTATTGTTGGTTTACCAAACGTAGGTAAATCCACACTTTTCAACGCACTGACAAAAGCAGGCATTGAAGCGGCAAACTTTCCATTTTGTACCATCGAACCAAATACCGGCGTTGTACCCGTGCCTGACCCACGTCTGGATAAGTTAGCGACTATTGTCAATCCCCAGCGAGTTATTCCGACAACCATGGAATTTGTCGATATCGCTGGATTAGTAAAAGGGGCTTCAAAAGGCGAAGGTTTAGGTAATCAGTTTTTAGCAAACATTCGCGAAACTGACGCTATTGGTCATGTGGTACGTTGTTTTGAAGATGACAACATTGTGCATGTTAGCGGTGGCATTGACCCCACCGACGATATCGATACCATCAACACTGAGTTGGCCTTAGCTGACTTAGACTCAGTTGATAAATCGCTATATCGCCTGGCTAAAAAAGCCAAAGGCGGAGACGCACAGGCCAAAGCTGAAATCGCCGTACTGGAAAAACTAAAGCCCGCACTGGATGAAGGGCAAATGGCTCGCTCCGTTGAGCTCAGTAAAGATGAGCGTGCAACGATACGCTCATACAACTTACTGACTTTAAAGCCGACCATGTACATTGCTAATGTGAACGAGGACGGCTTTGAAAATAACTCGCACCTGGATAAAGTGCGTGAAATTGCCGCAACCGAAAACGCGGTTGTTGTTCCTGTCTGTGCCGCTATTGAATCAGAAATTGCCGAACTGGACGAAACCGATAAAGAAGAATTTTTGAGCGAGCTGGGTCAGGACGAGCCAGGTTTGAACCGCGTTATTCGTGGTGGCTATGAGCTATTAAACCTGCACACTTACTTCACTGCTGGTGTAAAAGAAGTTCGCGCCTGGACTGTTAAAGTGGGGTCAACCGCACCACAAGCCGCCGGACGTATTCATACCGACTTTGAAAAAGGTTTTATTCGGGCGGAAATCGTTGGCTACGATGACTACATTGCTAATAATGGCGAGCAAGGTGCGAAAGATGCCGGGAAATGGCGTTTAGAAGGGAAAGAGTACATTGTAAAAGACGGCGATGTCATTCACTTTCGTTTTAACGTTTAACTACCGACGGGTGGCTCGGCACCAGCGAGCCACCCTTCTGCGGCTCAAATTATTAGTCTTCAACAATATCGCTATGCATTGGCGCCAACAATGCCAACAGCTGATTTTGCGCTGAAACCGGGATATCCTGCTTTTCCATGGCCGCAATTAAATGCTCAACCAAGGCATTAAAGTCGGCATTATCAATCCCCATATTGCGATGGGCTGTTTTCATATCTTCACCGCTGTAATCACAAGGACCGCCACTTAAATCGCACACCTGTTCACTGATCAGTTTATGCACCCGCATAATATCCACACCGTCAAAATGATGAGCAATACGGGCGTCGCCACCAACTCGATACAGCATTTCTTCGACTATGGTTTTAATCCCCTGCTTCTCACCAAGTTTTACATATAAATTCTGTGCAAACGTCAGCGGTGTAATCAACAGTAGCGCCAATAACAAACCTATTTTCATAACCTCTCCTTAAAAAGCTGCCTGAACTGACAAATACCAACCTGTCTGATCATCTAACCCGGCAATGGAGCCTAAGTCTGTATAAGCCCCCACAACCGATACATGTTTACTCGGGAAATAAGCGACAAAGAGGTCTTTCCAGTCCTGCTCTTTGGCAAAGCTTAAATTATCGGGTTTCTGTCGATACTCAATACCGACAGCCCAGTAACGATTAATAAAAGTTGCTACCGAAGCTTCCGCTAACCAGTCGCGACTGTCTTCTTTATCACCACCAAAGCCGAGTAAACCAAGTTGGTTCGCTTTACTGGAACGTAAGGTTAAATTGGCGACCCAGGTTCGATGAAAAGGCCCGTCTAACCACGCTTTTGCTGCGCTGACATACCAGTCGACGCTGCTGTCATCTTGCGAGCCAACGGCGGAAGGTAATGCGTAATCTTTATTCTTTTTGTGTTGTGCGCCGATACTGATTTGCGGTAAGTCACCGTATATTAGGTCACCCGCTAAGCGCACTTTTGCACCAACAATATCTTGACTCAATTCACCACCAATAGTGGATAGATCAAAGGTCTGCTCTGCGTACGACAACTCTATTCGGTTATTCCAACTAAAGCTGGCGCCCTGCACACTTAAACGAAAATCATCGACAGTAACTTCGCTCAGGCTAACCGTAACGCCCAACTGATCCTCGCCGGAATAGCTGCTTAATGTTGCCCAGGGAACGATTCCACCACCTCCGGAACCCTCAAGCATACTGGCTCCTCCGGTTGCTAATAAACGGGCTCCCTGGTCTGCAAACGTTAATGGTGTAAAAAATAAAGCGCAGACCAGCAAAGTGCTATTTCCGAATAATAAAGGCTTTCTCATAATTCGCTCTCATCCATTCACATCATGGTCATTTAAGTAATCGATAAAATCTGAGACAGGTAACGGCTTGCTAAAGAAATACCCTTGCAACTCGTCGCATTTTAAGGTTTTTAACAGTTTCCAGCTTGCCTCATCTTCTACCCCCTCAGCAACAACGTGAAGATCCAACTCATGAGCTAATTGTATGGTTGAGCGAACAATGGACTTATCCATGGAGTCTTCGCTTAAGTGTTGTACAAACGCTCTGTCGATTTTTAACTCTTTTACCGGAAGACGCCTCAACTGCGCAAGTGACGAATGACCTGTACCATAATCATCGATGGATATAGAAAAACCAAAGCGTTGCAATGTTTCCAGCCTTGCGGTCGCCTTTTCAGGATCTTTCATCACGGCACTTTCAGTCACTTCCAGAACCAGAAGCCTGGGCAACTCGGGAAAATCTTTTATCAGGGTTTCAAACAGCAAAGGCAGCGCATCGCTCAATAAATCAACCGCCGACAAATTAATACTTAACTTCAACGCCCGACCTTGTTGATGCCACTGATAAAGCAACCGGAAGGCCTGTCTGCAAACCCATTCGGTAAGTTCAGTAATAGCACCCGACTGCTCAGCTAATGGAATAAACTCATCTGGCCCGACAAAACCCAGTTTTTCGCTCTGCCAGCGCAGTAAAGCTTCAGCACCAACAACCAACCCGGTCTGGCAATTCATTTTAGGCTGTAATACCAGTTTCAACTCCTCATCTTCTACCGCATTTTTAAGCGACTCGATAATTTGCAGCCGGCGCATATGTTGTTCATCTAATCCTTTCTCATACTCCACATAAAAGCTTTGCTGACGTTTGGCTTGCTGAACCCTGACCTGCGCACGGCGAATCAACAAATCAACATCACTTCCCTGTTCGGGGAAATTAACAACGCCCACATTGAACGCCAGTTTATAGTCGCTATCACCCACTTTAAAAGGAGGTGTCAGAGAAGCTTTTAGTTTTTCAATTTTATCATCAAGGTTAATTTTTAATTTTTCATTAGAATATAAAATAGCAAATTCGTCACCACCCACCCGGGCTAATGATGCTGAGCTACTGCAACATTGCTGCAGCCGGGTTGATAACTGGCGCAAAATATCGTCGCCAATTTCCTGCCCTACACTGTCATTAAGCACCCTAAACTGATGAATATTTAACAATAGAAGAGCTCCCGCCTCACTCGCGTCATTGAGTAAGTGTTGCAATTGCTCGCGGAAAAACCGACGGTTAGGTAGATCGGTCAACTGATCGTGGGACGCCTGATAAGAAATTCGCTTTTCACGCTCGGAAATAGCCTTTCGCATACTGCCAAAGGCATTCGCCAAATTGCCAAACTCATCGTCGTTTAATGACAACTCAGATTTACTGTAATCGCCTTGTTGCAGTTTCCGGGCCGCTCCCGAAAGCTGCTGCAAAGGCCGTGAAACGCCACGTCCAATAATTGCGGCCAGCAACACAGCAACAATTAAAGCTGCCACCGCAATTATAATGATTTGCCAACGCAGACGGGTAAACTCAGCCGTAGCTGCATCTAGCGAGGTCGTTAACACAACATGGACAGCATCATTAGAGCCCGCATCAAGTATGATCTCATTCCCGGCCAGGTCGTATTTCGACAGCCAATTATCAAGCGCTTTAACGTCATTTTTTAGCACTTCTGACAACGATGATACCTGCTCATGTTGCAAACTTGAGGCAACCACTTGTTTAGAATTTTCCAGCCACAGACTGATATCGGCATTAGCCAAACTTTTTAATTCCTGGGCTAACCCTGAGTCAACTTCAAAGCCTAAAGTCGCCCAGGCAATGAGATTAGGCGCGTTGACAGGCACGGTAACCAATTGAAAAAGCTTACCTTCAACAACCGCCAGTTCGCGATTTAATCCCGCAGTCCTGGGGTTAATACGCAGTTGTTCGAAGGCATGAGAAGATGCTATCTCAGTGCCATCCGGCGTCTGCAAAACCATAAGCTCAGCTTCAATTCGCTCACCATGATTTACCAGTGCCGAAATAATCGTTTCTCTGTCTTTGGAAGATACCGCACGTTTAAATCCAAAATCATCCGTCAGTACTTCGGCTGCCTGCAACAATTGAACACTGCGACTGTCAAGCAGTTCTCTAAAAACGCGCTCGCTCACTCCCAGCTCTCGTTCAATAGCTCGCGCCAACTGATTTTCTGTTGCAACCCACACTGCGGCTAAAGCGACCAATAAGGCGCCAGCGACTAATCCGGCAAGAATGACGGTTAAACGGGTTCTAAACTTGGTGATCATTGATTCCCTTTACGGTTAAATCGTTGTTCTAAACGTGAAGGTTCTTTTTCTTATTGCTCTGGAGGTGAAACCTGAACTTGCCCGGTCAGTTTCCCTGCCTTTTTTGTTAACACCACATTCTCAGCTTGTGACAGTTTATCGCCCATCCAGTGATGCCAGACCGTTATTGCTTCCAACTTTTCACCTTCAGTCAGATTAAGTTCAGTGAGTCCCTGTTCGTTCGTCACAGCAATGTCATAATTGTCGCTCACCAATATATAAGCAACCATTTGGTCGTGAATATTGCAGCCTAAAGTGACTATGCCTTCGTTTTCAAAATTAACGCTGGGCTGTTCTTTATCAGAATACAGTTTTAATTCAAAAGTTTTGGCTTCAGAAAATGAGTAAACATTGTGACGGATATTATCACTATTAGGAAAAACGACGTCGGTTCCGAGAGCAATAGCACTCACTATTGGAGTAAATTGTTTGTCAACCTGATCAACAATTGCCTCTTTATTACCTTCTGTTGGAAACATCTTCTTATCAATTAATAACGCAGCGTTTTTTAATGGCTTGCCATTTGCAGCCAAAATCTCAACCGTTATGGTTTCTGCAATCACATTCGAAACACTTAAAAAAAACAAGAAAGCGGCGACAAAATAGTGTTTCACAGGTTGCTCCTTAAAATTTATTACGGCGTATTCAAGTCTTGTCTAACCGTAACCGAAAAAATGAAACTACGCTATGATTGACGTACTTATTAATGATCCACAATGAGTCATTATAGGTAGTCTACACAGAGAGGCTTTCAGTCTTAAAGCTTAATACCAGGAGGGATACTAATGAGTAACGATTATCGCACTGAGAAAGACAGCATGGGCGAAATCAAAGTCCCTGAAAAGGCGCTGTATGCAGCGCAAACACAACGCGCCGTTGATAATTTTTCAATCAGTGGGCTAACACTCCCGACTCAAATGATACAAGCTATTGCAATGGTTAAGGCCAGCGCCGCAAATGCAAATGCCAATATCGGCCAGTTAAAAACGGAGCAAGCTGATGCCATCATAAAGGCCGCTAAAGAAATCATTCATGGGCAGCACTTAGAACACTTCCCTGTCGATGTCTTTCAAACCGGTTCCGGCACCAGTTCTAATATGAATATGAATGAGGTCATTGCCAATTTAGCTAAACAGCAAGGTGTTGAAATTCCCCCCAATGACCATGTCAACCAGAGCCAGTCAAGCAACGATGTTATTCCTACAGCCATTCAAATTTCAAGTGTACTGTCGGTAGAGAAGCAGTTACAACCCGCACTGAAAAAGCTTATTGATACCATTCATAGCAAAGCCATTGAATTACGGGACGTGGTAAAAACCGGCAGAACGCATTTGATGGATGCTATGCCAATGACCATGGCACAAGAGTTAGAAGCCTGGGCCGGACAATTAGAGGTAACATCAGAGCAATTGCCGCAATTACTGGAACGCAGCCGTATTGTGCCTCAAGGTGGCACGGCAATCGGAACAGGCATTAATGCGCCCAAAGCGTTTGCCGCTAAATTTGCAGATGCGCTGAGTGAATTGAGTGGTACGGAGTTTAAGAGCTCACAAAATTCTTTCACCAGCATTGCCGGACAAGAATTAAATTTACAACTCTCGGCGCAGCTCAATACATTAGCAACCACCTTATTGAAAATAAGTAACGACTTACGCTGGATGAACAGTGGCCCGCTAGCCGGTCTGGGTGAAATCCAGCTAACTGCGCTACAGCCGGGCAGCAGCATTATGCCGGGTAAAGTGAACCCCGTAATTCCAGAGGCAGTTGCTATGGTTGCAGCGCAGGTTAACGGGAATCACACCACAATTACCACCGCCGCACAGCAGGGAAACTTTCAATTAAACGTGATGTTACCGGTAATTGGTTATAACTTGCTACAGTCCATTGAATTACTCAGTAACGGTTGTCATGCTTTGGCAACCAAAGCGATTGCTGACTTTCAGGTAAACCAAGAGCAACTGCAACAAGCGTTGTCGAAAAACCCGGTTCTGGTTACGGCACTTAACCCTGTCATTGGCTACAATAAAGCCGCTGAAATTGCTAAAAAAGCTTATCAAGACGGTCGCGCCATTATCGATGTCGCCGACGAAATGACCGATTTAGGTCGCGAACGACTGGAGCAACTGTTGGATCCGAAAAAATTAACCGAAGGTGGCGTTAATCAATAACGCTTATAAAATTTGGAGTAGAAAATGAGTCAACAACACGTCCTGATTACAGGCGCTAACCGCGGTATTGGCTATGAATTTGCGCGCCAGTATGCACAACAGGGCTATAAAGTGATAGCGGTTTGTCGTAATAATTCAAAACAACTGACTGAGTTAGATGTCGATATTATTGAGGGGATTGATGTCACCAAAACTTCAGATCTTCTGCGCCTTTCTGAGAGTATCGGCGATAAAAAAATTGATATATTAATTAATAACGCGGGCCTTCTGCACAACGACGTATTGGGCGAAATTGACGCGGGCAATATACGTGCTCAATTTGAAGTCAATGCACTAGCTCCACTCAAAGTCACCGAAGCGTTATTACCTAACCTGCATAAAGGCAGTAAAGTTGCACTGATTACCAGTCGTATGGGCTCCATAACTGACAATGGTTCTGGCAGTCGTTATGGTTACCGAATGTCAAAGGCTGCATTAAACGCAGCTGGCAAGTCGCTGGCTCTGGACTTAAAAGATCAAGGTATTGCCGTTGTCCTGCTGCACCCTGGGTTCGTGCAAACGGATATGGTCAACCATGCGGGCGACATTCCACCAGAAACAGCAGCTGAACGTTTAATGCAGCGTATTGATGACCTGAATTTGAACACCAGTGGACAGTTTTTCCACAGCAACGGAGAAGGCCTCCCCTGGTGATCTGATGCCTTTTTAGGCAAATCACTGTTTTTTTGCTCAAACACGCTCGTTAATCTCGTTTTTTCTCAAAAATAGGTTGACGGGCTGCAGAGCGATTTGCATAATACGCGCCGCACTCACAGAGAGCGGTAAGTAAAAAGGTAAGGCTACGTAGCTCAGTTGGTTAGAGCACAGCACTCATAATGCTGGGGTCGCAAGTTCGAATCTCGCCGTAGCCACCAACCTTTAACTGATTATGATGCGGACGTGGTGGAATTGGTAGACACGCTGGATTTAGGTTCCAGTGCCTCACGGCGTGAGAGTTCAAGTCTCTCCGTCCGCACCAACTCTCAGAGCCAGCTAAAATTGGGGCATAGCCAAGCGGTAAGGCAGCGGGTTTTGATCCCGCGATTCCCAGGTTCGATCCCTGGTGCCCCAGCCATTAGTTGTTTCCAAAAGTGATTGCTATCTTAGTAGGATGGGGCATAGCCAAGCGGTAAGGCAGCGGGTTTTGATCCCGCGATTCCCAGGTTCGATCCCTGGTGCCCCAGCCATACTAACTACTGTTGCGGTGGTGGCGGAATTGGTAGACGCGCTAGCTTCAGGTGCTAGTGTCCGCAAGGACGTGGGGGTTCAAGTCCCCCCCTCCGCACCATATTTACTAAAGTTTTTTGCTTAAGTAAAAGTGGAAAATAGAAAGGCCACCATAAGGTGGTTTTTTTGTGCCTGCTATTCGCCGACAGCCTGTTGTAATAGCCAACGTTTTACCCAGGGGGCACCAGCCACTTTCAACGATGCTGTTGTTGCAAGCTGCATAATTGGGTTATTGCTGCGCCAACCAAACTGTATTGCATCCATCATCCGCATCATTTTTGCATTTTCCCGCTGACGCTTGCTTTCATACTGACTTAACGCTGAGCGCTGTGAACCTTTCTGTAAAGCATCAATTAAACAACGAACATCAGCAAAACCGAGATTAACGCCCTGCCCGGCCATCGGATGAATGCTATGCGCCGAGTCACCCATTAAGACAATAGATTCAGCTTTCACATAGCTTTTAGCGTGCTTTCGTTGCAGTGGAAAACTGGCACTTTTGTCTAAACGAAAATCACCAATATGGGCAGAGAATAGTGTCTTCAAGTGTGCTTCAAGCACTTTTTTATCTCTCTCCAGCCGATTAATGTCGTCTCGTATGCCGTAGTCAATTAGACAAGCCTGTTGCTCTGTCAGCGGTAATAACGCATAAGGTCCCTGCGGACGAAACACTTCCCAGGTTTCCGGTTCTATTGGTTTTTCTAAGCTGACATTGGCTAATAAACAACGCTGATCATAGTCCCAGCCGCGATAGTTAAAGCCAGACAGCTCAGCGACTTTAGAATTGGCACCGTCACATCCCAGTAGAAGATCATAATTCAACCTATCGCCCTGACTTAAAACAGCCGTCTTTGCCTGAACGTCAAGCTTGTCTAAGCTCTCTTCTGTGAGTAAATGCACATTATTCAACGTTCTTAATTGAGCCCAGAGAGCTAATTGCAATGCGTTATTTTCAACCATGACACCCAGTTTGTTTAAGCCGGCTTCATTGGCATGAAAACTCAAACTTTGACCGCCCAGCGAAGTTACCGTTAATTGTTGATAATCAAATATTCGCTGTTGACGCAGGTAATCGCCCATACCCAACGTCAGTAACCATTCCCAGTTGCTGTTATTTACCGAAGAAATGCGTAAATCCCAATCCGGGTCTGTATTCGTATCGGCAACCGGAGGCTTAGGTTCCAGCAAAGTCACATCAACCCCTTTCTGAGCTAATGCTAAAGCGGCTGCTGCACCGACCATTCCGCCGCCATTTATCAATACGGATAGCTGTTTCATAGACTGCGCCTTCATTCCTGACATGTCTGCTAGCTCTCATAAATAACACATTTCCTTTAGAATTTCCGTTATCATAGTCAATAAAATGGTGTTCAGAGTGTTTTTATGCAGACTCGGGAAGGCTCACAAAAAGCGGTTATTATAGCTTCTGTGCTTATTTTAAGTGCCGAAGCAAGTTTTGCCGGCGTTAGCGCTCTGGTAAAGTACATCAGTCAGGATCAGCCCTTTGAACAATTGGTGTTCTTTAGAAATTTAATGGCCTTTCTTGTGCTACTCCCCTGGCTATGGCGTAAAGGGCTGGGTAACTTAAAAACTCAACGCTTAAAGCTGCATCTTGTTCGTGGCGCCGCTGGCATTGGTGCAATGTACTTGTTCTTTTATGCCATTGCGACGATTCCACTGGCACAGGCAACATTGGTTCTATTATTATCGCCTTTTTTAATTCCGGTCATTGGCTGGCTTTGGTTAAAAGATTATGTCGCAAGACAAACCTGGCTGGCTATCGCACTGGGTTTCATGGGTGTCTTCATATTTCTTGATCCCATGAACAGCGAACTTTCTCCGGTTATTGGTTTAGCTTTTTTAGCCGCTGCCTTAGCAGCATTCACCAAAACCGTCATCCGCCGTATGTCTGATACCGAGTCCACCAGTAAAATTGTGTTTTACTTTTCCACTCTGGCAACCCTTGCATCTGGCATTCCATTGCTGTGGTTGTGGCAACCTATTCCAACTGAGCATTGGCTTGGCGTTATCGCTTTGGGCTTACTTGCTGTCTATGGTCAGCTGGCAATGACCAAAGCCTTTTCCATTGCTCCACCAGCGAAAGTTGGCGTATTTACCTACAGCTCGGTTCTATTTGCGGCATTGCTCGGTTACTGGCTGTTTGGTGAGGATCTCGCCTGGCATATGTTATGGGGTGCGTTAATCATTGTTGTTGCGGGCTATTTTGCCATACGTACACGGCGCAAAAGTTAATCACTGCAAACTTGGCAATCTGCCCCAATACACGATAAAATAAGCGTCTTATACGAAATTCAACAATCATCGAGTGGTCATGAGTAAGAAGTTATATATCAAAACCTGGGGCTGCCAAATGAATGAGTACGATTCCACCAAAATGGCGGAGCTGCTGCATTCAACCCACGGCTACGATGTCGCCGAAGAAGCCGAAGATGCAGACTTAATTCTGTTAAATACCTGTTCCATCCGTGAAAAGGCTCAGGAAAAGGTATTTCATCAGCTGGGACGCTGGAAAAACCTTAAAAAGAACAACCCCAATTTATTGATTGGTGTTGGCGGTTGCGTTGCTTCTCAGGAAGGTAATGAAATTCGTGCCCGGGCGCCTTTTGTCGATATTATCTTTGGCCCGCAAACACTGCACCGCTTGCCAGAAATGGTCAATCAGGTTAGTAAAACTCATACACCAATGGTTGACGTGTCTTTTCCGGAAATTGAAAAGTTTGATCGCCTTGCTGAACCAAAGGCCGACGGTGCCAGCGCTTTCGTTTCTATCATGGAAGGCTGCAGTAAATATTGTTCATTCTGCGTTGTGCCGTACACCCGCGGTGAGGAAGTTAGCCGCCCGGTTGACGATGTCATTTATGAAATTGCACAGTTGGCAGAACAAGGCGTTCGCGAAGTTAACCTATTAGGGCAAAACGTTAACGCCTACCGCGGAGAGCATTACGACGGTGAAGTCTGCCGCTTTGCTGAGTTACTCCATATGGTGGCCGCAATTGATGGTATCGACCGCATCCGTTATACCACGTCGCATCCGGTTGAATTTACCGACGACATTATCGAAGCCTATAAAACCATTCCGGAACTGGTCAGTCATTTACACTTACCGGTACAAAGTGGCTCCGACCGAATATTAACCATGATGAAGCGTGGTCACACGGCACTGGAATATAAATCAAAAATACGAGCCCTTAAAAAAGCACGTCCTGATATCGCCATGTCGTCAGACTTTATCATTGGTTTCCCCGGTGAAAGTGATTCGGATTTTGAAGCGACCATGGATCTTATCCAGGCCATTGACTTCGATATGAGCTTCAGCTTTATTTACAGTGCCCGGCCCGGAACTCCGGCAGCCGATTTACCCGATGATATCACTGAAGAAACAAAGAAGAAGCGCTTACAACTGTTACAGCAGCGATTGAACCAACAATCTCTGGCTCACGCCCGGCGTATGCTGGAAACCGAACAACGCATTCTGGTTACCGGACCGTCGAAAAAGAACCCTATGGAACTGACCGGACGCACTGAAAATAACCGGGTTGTAAACTTTGTTGGTCAACCCCACATGATTGGGCAGTTCGTTGATGTACGTATCACGGAAGTTCTCCCTAACTCTCTGCGTGGAGAGTTAATTCGGGAAGAAGCCGATATGGGACTTCGTGTTGATACTGCACCAGAAACTATTTTGCAGCGAGGTAAGTCGAGCGAGCCAGACCAGTTAGGTGTTGTTCAGATACCTCGACAAGCCAGTTAAGTAGAGAGGAAACGATTGAGTCCACAAACACAGACACTTGATTTTGAACTAGAGCCGACAGATTCACGTCGGCTTTCCAATCTCTGCGGACCTTTAGATGAAAACCTAAAGCATGTTGAACGTCGTCTGGGTGTAGAGGTTACGCATCGGGGACATCAATTTCGATTGATCGGTCACCCTGCCAGCGTGAGCGCTGTACATAAATTGCTACTCGACTTATACGTTGAAACCGCAACCGTCAAAGGCAAAGAAGGTCAGATCGAACCTGAGCAGGTACATCTAGCGATTCAGCAGGCAAAAGTTCTTGAACAAAGCGAAAACCAAGGTGACCCTGCTGCCGAAAAAATGACTCATATCAAAACCAAACGAGGTTTAATCAAACCTCGTAATCATAATCAGGCTGGTTATGTTCGGGCCATTTTAGCTCACGATGTTAATTTTGGTATTGGACCCGCAGGTACCGGTAAAACCTATCTGGCGGTAGCATGCGCAGTCGACGCTCTCGAGCGTCAGGAAGTTCGCCGTATTCTTTTAACACGTCCGGCCGTTGAAGCCGGTGAGAAATTAGGCTTCTTGCCAGGTGACTTAGCGCAAAAAGTAGACCCCTATCTACGTCCTTTATATGACGCCTTATTTGAAATGCTGGGCTTTGAAAAAGTTGAGAAACTGATTGAACGGAATGTTATAGAAGTTGCTCCACTAGCTTATATGCGTGGCCGCACGCTGAATGATGCTTTCATCATTTTAGATGAAAGCCAGAATACCACCTGTGAACAAATGAAGATGTTTCTTACCCGTATCGGCTTTAATTCCCGGGCGGTTATTACTGGTGACATCACTCAGGTTGATTTACCCCGGGGACAGCGTTCAGGACTGAGACACGCTATTGAGGTACTCAATAAAGTCCCTGATATCAGCTTCACCTTTTTTCAGGCGGGTGATGTGGTACGCCACCCGGTGGTGCAACGAATTGTTCAAGCCTACGAAGAATTTGATAAAAGCTAATGACTGATCTTATCCTCGATTATCAATTAGCGGACGGCATTGCCAATGCCCCGGACGAAGAAGCTATCCATACCTGGGTGGTAACGACCTTAGATTATCTACAACAACATAAAAAAGCGGTTGAATTGACTGTGCGAATCGTCGCAAAAGAAGAAGCTCAACAGTTAAATAGTCAGTTTCGAAACAGAGACTACGCAACCAATGTTTTATCCTTCCCGTTCAATAGTCCGGTGGAATTACCCGTCACGCTTTTAGGTGATTTGGTTATCTGTCAAACCGTCGTTGAAGATGAGGCTAAAGAACAACAAAAGTCAGCTATTGACCACTGGACGCATATGGTCATACACGGTACTCTCCACCTATTAGGTTACGATCATATTGAAGATAACGAAGCAAATAAAATGGAACAAATTGAACGTAACGTCTTAGCGCGTCTGCAAATAACAGACCCGTACCAAACGACAGACAACATGGAGCTTAATACTCAATGAGCGACGACAACCCCCACTCAGCCAACGGCTCGTCGGGAAAATCCTGGGCAGCAAAACTCTTACAAGTATTTGCCGGCGAGCCGAAAAGCAGAGAAGAACTCGTCGATTTAATTCAGGACGCCGAAGATCGCGACCTGATAGACAGCGATACCAGAGAGATGATCCAGGGCGTACTTGATGTTGCCGAACTCAAAGTCCGCGATATCATGATCCCTCGCTCTCAGATGGTCACTATAGATATCCATCAGAGTGTTGAAGAATTCTTACCTATCGTTATTGAATCTCAGCACAGCCGCTATCCTGTTGTTACCGATAACAAAGACCATGTTGAAGGCATTCTGCTCGCTAAAGATTTATTGACTCACGGCTTTAATATGACTGATCAGGTCTTTTCACTTGAAAAGGTTATGCGCCCCGCGGTCATCGTTCCTGAGAGTAAACGAGTTGATGTGTTACTCAAAGAGTTTCGCTCCAATCGTTATCATATGGCTATTGTAGTCGATGAATATGGCGGCGTTTCCGGCCTGGTAACTATTGAAGACATTTTAGAAGAAATTGTTGGTGAAATTGAAGACGAAACAGACGCTCAGGGGGATGATGAAAAAATCAGCATTCGTCGTCTTAGCCCAAGCCGCTATTCCATTAAAGCCTTAACCACCATTGAAGATTTTAATCAGTACTTTGACACTAATTTCAGTGATGAAGAGCACGATACTGTCGGCGGTTTGGTTGCTCACGGTTTTGGCCATTTACCTCAAGCGGGCGAAGAAGTCACCTTGGGTAATATGGGGTTTAAAGTTACCAACGCAGATAAAAGACGTATTCAGCAACTACAAGTAAGCTTAAACTCTGACACAGGCACCACTTCGGAGTCCGCACAGTAATGAGAAAGCCTTTAGGAAGCGCTTTTCACTCTGTTCTTTTATTACTTTGCGGCGCCCTCCTGACGCTCGCTTATTCGCCTTTTCACTGGCATTGGCTGCCCTTTGTCATATTGCCTTTAGTCGTCAAACTCATCTGGCCACTTGCCCCCAGACGCGCATTCCGCGCCGGCTTCGTGTTTGGATTGGGTTGGTTTGGGGCCGGTTTAAGCTGGATTTACGTCAGTATTGATCAATATGGCGGCGTCTCGCTTCCGATAACCCTGCTACTTCTGGTGCTTTTATTTGCTTATTTGGCGTTGTTTCCGGCCATAGCGTTTTGGTGCTGGCAAAAGCTCTCGCACCGTAAATTTGCGTGGCGCTTCAGTCTGCCCTTTTTCTGGCTTATCGCTGAACTCTTGCGGGGCTGGTTATTTACCGGATTTCCCTGGCTTAGCCTGGGGTATAGTCAAACTGATGGCATTTTCGGCGGACTCGCCTCCGTTATTGGAGAAACCGGTATTACCGTTGCCTTATGGTTTACTGCCATTGCGGTGGTGGTTGCTCTGCGAAACAAAAAACCGGCGCTATTGATAATTCCACTCGTTTTACTCACTTGTGCTGCAATATTTCCCAAAATACAGTCGACTGAGAGAAACACTGAGTCAATGTCAGTACTGCTGGTACAAGGCAATATTCAACAATCTTTAAAGTGGCAGGCAGAGCAGCAATGGCCGAACATTTTGCGTTACCTGGACTTAACTCGCCCTCAATTTGACCACGACTTAGTTATTTGGCCTGAATCGGCTATTACAGCACTTGAGCCTTATGCAAGCGACGTACTTAATACCGTCGAGAAGTCAGCAAGTATCAATAATTCGGCGTTAATAACTGGAATTATCGACTACGACAGGCTGAATGATGATTTCTATAACTCTGTTATTGTGCTGGATAATCAAGGCTATAATTATGGCAATGCGAACCGCTACCAAAAGCATCAACTGCTTCCTATTGGCGAGTTTGTTCCTTTCGAAGACTTGCTGCGACCGTTAGCTCCTTTATTCAATTTGCCCATGTCGTCATTTAGCCGGGGCAGTTATCAACAACCCAACCTCAAAGCTAATGGCAGTAATTTAGCCATGGCAATATGCTACGAAATTGCGTTTTCCGGACAAGTTCGGAGTAATACCTACGACGATACAGACTATTTAGTTACCCTTAGCAATGACACTTGGTTCGGCGACTCTCACGGCCCCTGGCAACACATGCAGATAGCTCGCATGCGCGCTATGGAAATGGGAAAGCCACTGTTAAGAGCAACGAATAATGGTGTCACAGCTGCGGTTGATGAATTCGGCCGTTATATTGCCCTGGCACCTCAGTTTAAAGCCACTGCACTGTCTGCCAATGTCTACCCCGTTAGGGGCTCAACAATATTTAATCAAATTGGGAACTGGGGTGCCATAATTCTCGCTCTGTTTGGGTTGTTACCAATATTCGCTACAAAACGTGCTAAGAAAAACCCTAAAACATAGTCATCAGCTCTTAAAATCAGTACACTATGCGCTCCAGACAAAACTAAATTTGTTGCTGTTTTTTTTCCATTTTTCTACAGGGATACTACTATGGAAAATATATTTGATGCCATTCTTTTTGCTGTGCTTATTGCCGCTGGTGGTCTTGGGTTAAGCTCCTGGCTCATGCTGTTTGCCATTGATAAATCAGAACCGGCCGAAGTTAAACAACGTTCATTTTTTGAGAGCGTTTTTTTTGGTCTGGCTGGAATAGTCATTATGTTTCTTATGTGGTACGCAATTAGCTAAACCGATATTTAAATTCAACCGGAATCAGCAGGAATTATGCAAGAACAATACAATCCGAGCAAAATCGAATCTGCCATGCAAAAACGCTGGCAGGAACAAGACGTATTTACAGCAAAAGAACAATCCGGTAAAGATAAGTTCTATTGCCTGTCTATGTTCCCCTATCCCAGTGGTAAGCTGCATATGGGGCATGTACGTAACTATACTTTAGGTGACGTCATCAGTCGTCACCAGCGTATGCTTGGAAAAAATGTTATGCAACCTATCGGCTGGGATGCTTTTGGGTTACCTGCTGAAAACGCCGCGATACAAAACAAAACCGCGCCCGCAAAATGGACTTACCAGAATATCGATTACATGCGTGATCAGCTTAAAAGCCTGGGCTTTGGCTATGACTGGACCCGTGAACTGGCAACCTGTTCTCCCGACTATTACCGCTGGGAACAATGGTTCTTCACCAAACTCTACGAAAAAGGGCTGGTTTACAAAAAGAATGCCACCGTTAACTGGGACCCGGTTGATCAAACGGTACTGGCCAACGAGCAGGTCATTGATGGTTGCGGCTGGCGTTCCGGTGCGAAAGTAGAGCAAAAAGAGATTCCGCAGTGGTTTATCAAAATAACTGATTACGCTGAAGAACTTTTAGACGACCTTGATCAGCTTGACGGTTGGCCAGAACAAGTCAAGGCAATGCAGCGCAACTGGATTGGGCGCTCTGAGGGTGTTGAAATTGATTTTAACGTTACTTCGCTTGAGCAAACCCTGCGCGTTTATACGACCCGTCCGGATACGTTGTACGGTGTAACCTACATGGGCGTTGCCGCACAACACCCTTTAGCCATTGAAGCGGCAAAGAGCAATCCTGAACTGGCTAATTTTATTGAAGACTGTAAAAACAGCAAAGTTGCAGAAGCCGATATTGCGACCATGGAAAAACTGGGGATGGATACCGGTATTAAAGCCATTCACCCCATGACGGGTGAAGAAATTCCGGTTTGGGTCGCTAATTTTGTTTTAATGGATTATGGCTCCGGTGCTGTTATGGCGGTGCCTGCGCATGATCAGCGTGACTGGGAGTTTGCCACAAAATACCAACTGGAGATTCGCCCGGTAATACAGCCCATAAGCGGCGACAGCGATATCGAAAAAGCGGCAATCACTGAAAAAGGCACCGTCATTAATTCAGATTCATACAATGGCATGAGCTCGGCTCAGGCCTTTGATGCTATCGCTGCTGAATTAAATAAAAAAGGCATTGGTGAGCGTAAAGTCAATTACCGCTTACGCGACTGGGGCGTTTCTCGTCAGCGCTACTGGGGAACCCCTATTCCTATGTTGAATCTGGAAAATGGTGAATCAGTCCCCGTACCAGAAGACCAGTTACCGGTTAGGCTGCCAGAAGATGTGGTTATGGATGGTGTTAACTCACCCATAAAATCTGACCCTGAATGGCGTAAAACCCAATACAATGGCCAGCCCGCTGAACACGAAACCGATACCTTCGACACCTTTATGGAGTCGTCGTGGTACTACGCCCGTTACTGCAGCGCGCAAACCGATGACGCCATGCTAGATCCGGAAAAAGCGAATTACTGGCTACCCGTTGATCAATATATTGGTGGTATTGAGCACGCGATTTTGCATTTATTATACGCTCGCTTTTTCCATAAACTGCTACGCGACACCGGGTTGGTTGAATCTGACGAACCTTTCAAGCGCTTATTATGTCAAGGTATGGTTCTTGCTGACAGTTACTACCGCGAAGATGAAAAAGGCGGTAAGCAGTGGGTATCACCTCTTGACGTTAACATTGAGCGGGACGAGAAAGGCGCTATTGCTGCAGCAAAACATAAGCAAGACGGTCAACCGGTTAGTATCGGCGGCATGAGCAAGATGTCAAAATCGAAAAATAACGGTATTGACCCTCAAACCATGGTCGAGCGCTATGGAGCCGATACTGTGCGTTTGTTTATGATGTTTGCCGCACCACCGGAAATGACGCTGGAATGGTCAGATTCCGGCGTTGAAGGTGCACAACGGTTTTTACGACGTTTATGGAAGTTAACTTATGACCTGACTAACGCCGGCGGCGCTTGCTCGGGTCAAAGTTTCAACACAAGTCAAAAACAATTACGCCGCGAACTGCACAAAACCATCGCTAAAGTCAGTGACGACATGGGTCGACGCCAGCATTTTAACACTGCCATAGCGGCTATTATGGAGTTACTCAATCATCTCCAAAAAGCACCTCTGGAAAGCGATGCCGACCGTCAGGTATTAGCTGAGTCTATTGATGCTATGGTGCGTATGCTTGCGCCTATCACGCCGCATATATGCGAGCAGTTATGGCAAGAACTTGGGCATCAGGAACCACTGTCTTTCGCCGACTGGCCAACGGTTGATGAAAGTGCACTGGTTGAAGAGGAAAAGCTGATTGTCGTGCAGATTAACGGTAAAGTCCGGGCTAAGTTGACGGTACCGGCCGACGCATCTGCTGAACAAGTTGAACAGCTCGCTTTTGATGAGGAGGCTGTGCAAAAGTACACTGAGGGTAAAGAGGTTCGCAAAAAAATCTATGTCCCGGGGAAAATCCTCAACATTGTTGTCGGATAATCTATGCGCGTTATCTTAAACCTTGCGCTCACTCTGCTACTGATAGCCACTCTTAACGGTTGTGGCTTTCAGCTTCGTGGCAATTACCAACTACCAGAAACACTTCAGTCTGTGTCATTGCAGAGCCAGGTGTCTAAGGAGTTAAATGAGCACATGCAGCAACGCTTTACGTATTCAGGTATTCAGGTTTCCGACACAAATCAGCCTATTACCGTTCGTCTTATCTCCGACAAGCTAGAGCGAAGAACTTTATCGTTGTTCGAAAGTGGACAGGTTGCTGAATATGAGTTGTTGTATCAGGTCAAGTATCAGTTGTTTAAAAAACAGCAACTCTTGCTTGAACGTAAAGTTGAAGTAGCCCGGGACTATCAGGATGACCCCAACTTTGTGCTGGCAAAAACACGTGAGCGTGAAATGCTTGTAGATGAAATGAGGGCGGAAGCCTCTCGACTTATTCTGCAGCAAATTATCTTCGAAATGTCGGAGTAAGTTACTTAGACCATGCAGACTATTTACCCTGAAAAGCTCGAAAATTACCTGCAGCAAAACGGGGTTCCTCCTGTCATGCTGGTATTTGGTGATGACCTTCTGCTCAGGAACGACGCTCTTTCCAGTATTCGTAAGCATATAACCAGTGACGATCTTGAACGAATACATTGGCTACAAAGTAAAGACTTTGACTGGCAGCAGCTGGCGTCGGGCGAGCAGTCTATGAGCCTGTTTGGTAATTTACGTCTACTGGAACTTGAGTTACCCGAAAATAAGCCAGGCAGAGATGGTTCAGCGGCGTTAACTGAATACGCAAAAAACCAGACAGAAAACGAAATACTGATAGTTATTGGCGACAGACTTAAGAAAGAAACACAGAATAGCCGCTGGTTTAAAGCTTTGGCCCAGCGCGGTCCGCTGGTTCGCACCCAAAGCCCCGATAAGTCTCAGTTACCTGCTTTTATTCATCAAAGAGCGCAACGTTATCAACTGACGTTAGAGGCCGGTGTTCCAGAAAAACTGTCCGATTGGTTTGAAGGAAACTTACTGGCTTTAGATCAGGAACTCAGTAAATGGCAGTTGTTAACAAATGATGGGATTATTACAGACGTTTTTTTAAAAGAATCGATTGATGATGTCAGCCGTTTTAGTGTTTTCGCACTGCAGGAAAGCATCCAACAGCAAGACTTTGAAGGAGCATTGCACCGGCTGAGTCGTTTGCTGGACGAGGAAAATGATTTTCACAGACTCATTTGGATATTACAGCGCGAAGTTCAGTTACTGACCGCCCTGCAAAAATCCCAGCAAGCACAGGCTGATACAACCGCTCTGTTTCGACAACTTATGATCTGGCCTAATCAACAACCGGGCTATCACCAGCGTGCTACTCAACTAAGCCCACAAACATTATTGGATGCTCAGCGGCTGGTTGAGAGAATAGAAGCGGCACTTAAACTGGACAGCGGAGAGTCGCCGCTTATCTTAACAACGCATTTACTCAGCTTACTTTGCTGTAGCAATGCAAACGCCGTCAGTCAGGCTCTTTCTGCGTTAAATCATGGTATTGAGCCAAACGAGCAGCTTATTCAATTATGATACGTGCAATTTTCGGTGGTACTTTTGACCCTATCCATAATGGTCATTTAGAAACAGCGGCAGCGCTGGTCCAGGAACTTACCATTTCAACCTTGTCTTTGATGCCAAGTGCGTTACCACCGCACCGTCCACAACCCATTGCCAGCGCAAAACAAAGACTTGAAATGGTCGATTTGGCTTGCCAACAAAACACCGCTTTTAATGCTGAGGACTGGGAATTAAAACAAGACAGGCGTTCTTATACCGCCAACACATTAAGTGAATTTAAAACTCGTTATCCAAACGATACGCTACTCTTTGTCATGGGCATGGATTCTTTAATGAGCCTTCATCGCTGGCATCAATGGCAGCAACTCATAGAGCATGCTCACCTGGTCGTTATGCCAAGAGCCGGAGTCTCGTTTGCTCCTCAAGACCAAGAGTTGGAAGATTTTATCTCTGGCCATTTGACCGAGGTTAAAGATAAATTAAGTCAGCGAACTTCAGGGTTACTGTATGTTGCACAAACCCCAATGATTGACGTTTCTGCCACGGAACTTCGTCAACAGTTGCAACACCGCGAATCGAATCTGCCATTACCGACCAATGTTTATGACTATATAAAAGAACATCAGCTGTATTTGTGACTGAACACTTTTCTTAATTTCTGTTAAACTTCGGGTTTTAGTTCTTAGATCGGAGAAAATCTTTTGCAGGCAGAAGAATTGCGTGAATTTGTCACTGATAAAATCGATGACCTTAAAGGTCGTGACGTTCAAATTTTAGATGTTCATGATAAAACTGACGTTGTTGACTATATGGTTATCTGCTCTGGCAGTTCAAAAACGCATGTACGAAGCATTGCTGAACATGTCGCCACAGAGTCGAAACATGCTGGAACACCGCCTATTGGTGTGGAAGGTGGCGAACAGTCAGAATGGGTATTAGTTGACCTTGGTGACGTCGTTGTGCACGTTATGCAGGACAGCATCCGCGACTTCTATCAATTAGAAAAACTCTGGGGCTAGTCAGTGCAAATTCAATTGCTCGCTGTTGGCACGAAAATGCCCACGTGGGTTACTGAAGGTTTTAACGAATATAAAAAGCGGTTTCCGGCGGATTGCAAACTGGTTTTGCATGAAATAGCCGCGCAGAAGCGGACTCGTAAGGCTGACTTGAAGCGTGTTATGCAGCAGGAGGGTAAATTGCTTCTTCAGGCAATACCCAAAGGAAACCGAGTTGTTACTTTAGAGGTCACAGGCCAAGCCTGGGATACCCCAAAGCTTGCTCAACAGCTGGGAAAATGGCAAATGGATGGCAGAGATGTCACTCTGCTGATTGGTGGGCCTGAAGGCCTTTCCGACGCATGTCTGGCTATTGCCGAACAACGTTGGTCATTGTCTAAATTGACTCTGCCTCACCCGGTCGTGCGATTAATCGTCGCCGAAAGCCTATATCGGGCATGGAGTCTGAATAACAATCATCCGTACCATAGAGAATAAAAATAATAATGCGTCATCGCACCCACATACGTGATCACGATACTGAAGCAGCCCTTTTTGGCCGCCGCGTCTTAGTCGCGATGGTAATTGTTGTGGCTGCCTTTGTGGCTTTAATGTCTAACATGTACCACTTGCAGGTTATTGAACACAATGAACTGCAGACGCGTTCTAACGATAACCGGATTAAATTATTACCTCTGGCTCCAAACCGAGGCTTAATTTACGACCGTAATGGCGTTCTCTTAGCAGAAAACACACCTGTTTACAGCCTGGATGTTACCCCTGAAGAAATCGACGACCTTGAGAATACGTTAAGCGAACTGCAACAATTACTCGACTTTCCTGATACCGCGATTAAACGGTTTTACCGCAACCTTAAAAACCAGCGGCGATTTAATAATGTTCCGTTACTTGATGATATCAATGAGGAACAACTGGCTATTTTTGCCGCGCAACAACACAAGTACCCCGGAGTTAGTATTGAAGCACGCTTGATACGAAACTACCCGCATAAAGAATTATTAACCCATGCCGTCGGCTATGTAGCAAAAATTAATCGTAACGACGTTAACAGATTACGAGATAGCGGAGAGTTAGCAAACTACGCGGCAAGTCGCACCATCGGCAAACTCGGCATTGAGAAATATTACGAAAAGGATCTGCACGGCGAAGTCGGTTATCAAAGTGTCGAGGTGAATAACCGCGGACGGGCCGTAAGAACGCTTAGCATTGAGGCACCCGAACCCGGACAGGATATTGTGTTAGAGCTTGACCTTGAACTGCAGAGAAAAGCAGCCGAATTACTCGGTCAGCAAAGAGGTTCAATTATTCTGATGGATACTACCACAGGTGGCATCCTAGCAATGGCTAGTACTCCCAGCTATGATCCGAACTGGTTCGTCAATGGTATTTCAGTTAAACAATATCAATCATTACTAAACTCGACACAAAGTCCACTGCTTAACCGTGCTACTCAAGGAGCCTACCCCCCGGCATCAACCATTAAGGCTCAAATCGGTTTATTAGGTTTAGAGGACGGCACTATTACCGAAGAAACCCGAATATGGGACCCCGGCTGGTTTGAAATTAAAGGGGTCGACAGACGTTACCGGGACTGGCTTGCGTGGGGGCATGGCTGGGTCGATATCGAGAAGGCAATTACCGAAAGCTGCGATACCTTTTATTACGACTTAGCACTGAAGCTAGGCGTTGATAAGATTTCAAGCTTCATGGGTAAATTTGGTTTTGGTGAAAAAACCGGTATTGATATTCACGAGGAAGTTTCCGCTCTGATGCCCTCGCGGGGCTGGAAAAGAGCCAGGTTCGGCCAACCATGGTACGCTGGCGAAACTCTGTCAGTTGGAATTGGCCAGAGTTACTGGACAGCAACACCTATGCAACTCGCTGTTGCCACCGCAATGGTTGCTAATAAAGGCGAGCACCTTGTTCCCCGCCTGCTTCGCGGAAAAATGCAGGATGGGGTATTCGAGCAAGCATTAATTACTCAACGCGAACCTTTAACACTGTCCGACAGCGATTACTGGGATGCGGTAAAGAAAGGCATGCGTAATGTCAATATGGCACCCAAAGGCACCGCGCGGCGCGCATTTGCGGATGCTCCATACTCCTCAGCCGGAAAAACAGGAACCGCTCAGGTCAAAAGCCTGGGTCAGGAAGAAGAGTACAACGCAGAAGACATTGCCGAACGTTATCGGGATAACGCGATGTACGTCGGCTACGCGCCTGCAGATAAGCCCAGAGTCACCGTTGTTATTGCTATTGAAAATTCACTCGGTGGCGGCGGCAGCATTGCCGCACCAGTAGCACGAAAAATGCTCGATCTTTGGCATTCCCGATTTAATAATGAAAAAAAACAGCAGGTAGAAATCGATGCTGACCACTGAAGAACGCCAACGGACCTCACTATTAAAACGGCTGCATATAGATGGGCCATTACTTCTGCCGTTGGTACTGCTTTCGGTTGCCAGCTTATTTGTTATTTTTAGTGCGGCCGGTAAGGATATTGCTGTTGTAGAGCGGCAATCTATACGCATCGGCTTGTCTTTTGTGGTTCTTTTTGTGGTAGCACAAATTCCGCCTCGCGCGCTTTCACGATTCACTGTTCCGGCTTTTATTGCGGGCGTACTGCTGCTAGTTGCCGTACTGGTCTTTGGCGAAATGGGTAAGGGTGCACAACGATGGCTCGATATCGGCCCCATGACCATTCAACCATCAGAGATAATGAAGCTTGCCATGCCCCTTATGCTCGCCTGGTACATGAATCAACGGCCTATCCCGCCATCAATTTATCGGTTATTTGGTGCATTAATTCTGGTCATTATTCCAACCCTGCTTATTGCACGGCAACCCGACTTAGGAACCTCTTTATTGGTTGCCTGTGCAGGCGTTTTCGTTATTTTCCTGGCCGGTCTTAGCTGGAAGCTCGTTACGGCGGCAGGGATTAGCGTTGCAGCTTTAACCCCGGTTCTCTGGTTCTACCTTATGCATGACTATCAACGTCAGCGAGTGCTTACCTTTTTGAACCCTGAACGCGATCCGCTGGGTGCTGGTTACCATATTATCCAGTCAAAAATCGCTATCGGTTCGGGTGGTATAGATGGCAAGGGCTGGTTACAAGGAACGCAATCCCAACTTGAATTTTTACCCGAGCGCCACACTGACTTCATTTTTTCCGTTTTTAGTGAAGAGTTTGGTCTTACCGGCGTCTTGATTCTTCTGGCATTGTACGGATTTATCATTTTGCGTGGGTTCGTTATAGCGCTGCGAACTCAGGATATTTTCAGTAAATTATTAGCGGGCTCACTGACTCTGACTTTCTTTGTCTATGTGTTTGTAAATATTGGTATGGTTTCAGGACTATTACCGGTGGTTGGGGTACCATTACCATTAATTAGTTACGGTGGCACCTCGATGGTGACACTGATGGCAGGCTTTGGCATGTTGATGTCTATAGCCACCCATCATCGCTTAGTTATGAAAGATGGTTAGCACAGGAGAACTTTATGCGCGCTTTATTTGGGTTAGTTTTGCTGACCACAACGACTAGTTTATACGCAAACGCTCAAGAACAATCACCAGAAGTTGAAGAATTTATTCAGCAGCAAGTTGAGCAACACCAACTTGATGAAAATAAAGTTCGTCAATGGCTGAAACAGGCACAAAAAAATGACGACGTACTTGAAGCAATACAACGCCCCTGGGAAGCAAAACCCTGGCACCAGTATTACCCCATATTTTTAACCGAAAAACGCCTTCAGGCAGGTCTTAAATTTTGGCAACAGCATAAAGAGACCTTAGAACGAGCTGAAGCAAAATACGGTGTTCCGGCACAAATTATCGTTGCCATAATTGGCGTAGAAACTTTCTACGGCAATTATATGGGTAAGTATTCAGTACTGGATTCACTGTATACTTTAGGATTCCATTATCCGCCCCGCCAAAAGTTCTTCCGTTCTGAACTGAGTGAGTTTTTTCAATTAGCTTCAGAGGAAGGTTGGGACGTATCTGAAGCCAAAGGCTCTTATGCAGGTGCTATGGGCTTTGGCCAATTTATCTCCTCCAGTTACCGTTATTATGCCGTTGATTTTGATGATGACGGGCAGCGGGATATTTTAACCAACCCAATTGATGCCATCGGCAGTGTGGCTAACTACTTTGCGAAACATAAATGGCAGCAAGGTCAACCGGTCGCACAACCTTTAGCTGAGACGCAGAATTGGAAAGCTCTGGTTGGTGACGGTATGAAACCCAATACCGAACGTTCTGAGATAAAGCGTAAAGGCTATGAACTTCCGGACCATGCGGCAGTCAATGATGACACCAAAGTGCGAGTGTTCCAATTTGAAACGCAAGAAGCCCATGAATATTGGCTGGGTTACAACAACTTCTATGTCATTACACGATACAATCACAGCCCACTTTACGCTATGGCGGTTTTCCAGTTCAGCGAGCAACTTAAAAATGAAGTGGAGTAGTTTATTCATTTTTATACTGAGCGCATTTTTTCTCAGCGGCTGCTCAAGCGCTCCGGGCGGCCGATACAGCCAACACACTGACAGCGCTCCGACCCGTTTACCCAATGAGTCGGAGTTGCGCAATGCCGTTCCCGTTCATGAACCAATGAGCCCTCAAGGCAACCGCGACTATCAGGTGCTGGGCAATCATTACAACGTTATGGAAAGTGCTGCCGGTTATGTCGAGGAAGGTTACGCATCGTGGTATGGCAATAAGTTTCACGGGCACCTTACTTCAAATGGCGAGTATTACGACATGTACAGTATGTCCGCAGCTCATACACGCCTGCCTTTGCCTACTTATGTTAAAGTGACGAACTTACGAAATGAACATAGTGTTATCGTTCGGGTGAATGACCGCGGTCCATTTCATCCTGAGCGTATCATCGATCTCTCATTTGCTGCAGCTTACAAACTGGATATGCTGGATAGCGGAACAGCGCCAGTAAGAGTCGAGGCAATTAATTTCAATACGCCGATGCTAACTGAGAAGACCACAAATACGCACCAATCGAGTTACCATATACAGTTAGCCGCTTCTTCAAATATTGACCGTTTATCGCGATTAAAACACGACTTACCGCCAAAGTTTCAAAAAATTGCAACTACTGAACACACTCATGGTCTACATAAGTTAATGCTGGGGCCTTTCTCTGAAGAACAAAGTCGTGATTTACTCGAACAGATACGCTCTTCTGGATACCCTGAAGCTTTTCGCGTAAAGGCGGCACAAAGTCCGATTGATACTCCTGACGCTGAGCGTCAGAACTGATATAATCCGGTTCCCTTACGCACTTGATTCACCTTTTGACCGATAAGATAAAGATAATTCCAATGAAAAAAATTTGTCACCTTTTTACCGTCGTAACCCTTCTCTTCAGTTCAGTCAGTTTTGCCGCTCAGTCGTTGGTTCCCAATGCACCGTCGGTTAACGCAAAAGCTTACATCCTTATCGATCATACTACGGGCAAAGTTTTAGCCCAGGGTAATGCTAATGAAAGTCTCCCTCCCGCTAGTCTGACCAAAATGATGACAAGTTATATCATTGGTAAAGAAATGTTGGCAGAACGCATCAGTTCAACGGACATGGTTACCATTAGCGAAAATGCCTGGGCAAAGAATTTCCCAGAGTCATCAAAAATGTTTATCGAAGTTGGCAAAGAAATCAGTGTCGAAGATTTGAACCGGGGCATTATTATTTCTTCAGGTAACGATGCCTGCGTCGCTATGGCTGAACATATCGCCGGCAGTGAGGACGCTTTCGCCGACCTAATGAATAACTATGCTGAACAGATTGGTATGAAACACAGTCAATTTGCTAACAGTCATGGACTGCCTGACCCTGACCAATATGTTTCTGCGCGTGATATGGCAACGTTAGCTACTGCCCTCATAGAAGAAACACCTGATGAGTATAAACTCTACGCCGAAAAATCTTTCACTTTTAATAATATTAAGCAATACAACCGAAACTCACTGCTTTGGGACCGTAGCCTGAATGTGGATGGAATAAAGACCGGCCACACTAACGAGGCAGGTTATAATTTAGTCACATCAGCCATTGAAGACGGTACCCGTTTAATTGCGGTCGTAATGGGAACCGGCAGTGAACAAGCTCGCAAAGTAGAAAGCAAAAAGTTGCTGAATTACGGTTTCCGCTATTTCGAAACTGTCAAAGCCTATGGTGCCGGAGAGAGCTTTATCTCTCAACGTATTTGGGGCGGCGATTTAGACGAAGTTGAATTGGGTATTAGTGAAGATGTTGTTATTACTTTACCGAAAGGTCAACGTGATAAGTTAAAAGCAAACTTTGAACTTGAACAGCAGTTGCAGGCGCCCCTGACAAAAGGGCAACATGTTGGAACAGTTTACCTCCAGTTAAATGATGAAGACATAGCATCGTTCCCGCTAGTAACGCTGCAAGCCGTTGAAGAAGGTGGCTTCTTTAAGAAAATCATGGATTACATTAAGCAACAGTTTACTGAAAAATAAAGGTTAAGATAGATGCAAAAAACGCACTTTAATGAGCTGGTTGACTTCCCTTGTCACTTCACTTTTAAAGTGATGGGGGTTGCCAGTGACAGCCTTCCGGATCAAGTTGTAGAAGTTTTACAAGAGCATGCTCCTGGTGACTATAGCCCTTCAGTAAAACCAAGCAGTAAAGGAAATTATCACTCAATTTCGGTTGCGGTGCGTGTCGAAAGCCAGCAACATATCGAAATTCTCTATCGGTCTTTGTCTGATATTGAAGATGTTCGATATGTTCTGTAGGAGTAGGGCTAGCCGTTATTGCTGACAACCGTTATAATGTAAACATGAATGATACTTTAATTATTCGTGAGCTAGGCAGGCAGCCGTACGAACCCGTATGGCATGCTATGCAGAAGTTCACTGATCAGCGAGACAAAGAGACTGCCGACGAGTTGTGGGTAGTTGAACATGAGCCTGTCTTTACTCAGGGGCAAGCTGGTAAAGCTGAGCATATATTAGCTCCGGGTGACATTCCGGTTATTCAAGTCGACAGAGGCGGACAGGTTACCTATCATGGTCCGGGTCAGTTGGTTATCTATTTTCTTCTTAATATTCGTCGTCTTAACTATGGTGTCCGTCAGTTAGTTAATCATATTGAAAATACCGTTATTGAAACCCTTTCGGATTACGGTATTGACGCTAACGCCCGGCGCGATGCTCCGGGTGTCTATGTCGATACGGATAAGATCTGTTCTTTAGGGTTACGTATTCGAAAAGGCTGTTCTTTCCACGGATTGGCATTAAACGTCAATATGGATATGGAACCTTTTTCGCGGATAAATCCGTGCGGTTTATCTGGAATAAAAATGATTCAAACCAAGGATCTTAATGGTCCTGAAAGCTTTAGTGACGCGGCTGATGCAGTGATAAAACACTTCACTAGTTCAGTTTCCTACAGCAACATTCTTCAACAAATGGGACTCGCTCAAGATTATGTCAAAGCCAGTTAGAGTTGAACCTGGTGTCAAAATGCGTGACGCCGATAAAATGGCACTGATACCAGTACAGATAATTCCCACAGAACGCGACCAGATGTTACGCAAGCCGTCATGGCTGAAGGTTAAGTTGCCTTCTTCAACTGAGCGTATTGATGAAATTAAACAAGCAATGCGCAGCCATGGTTTGCACTCTGTTTGTGAAGAAGCTTCCTGTCCAAATTTACCCGAGTGTTTTAACCACGGCACCGCCAGTTTTATGATTTTGGGTGACATCTGCACACGACGTTGCCCCTTCTGTGATGTTGCTCATGGTCGCCCTCTTCCGCCTGATCCAGAAGAAGCGGAAAAGCTGGGAGAAACCATTCGCGACATGAAAGTAAAATATGTGGTTATTACTTCGGTAGACCGTGATGACTTGCGCGATGGTGGTGCTCAGCACTTTGTGGACTGTATTCGCGCCATTCGTAAGCACAGCGAAAACAACATTCAGGTAGAGGTACTGGTGCCAGACTTTCGTGGTCGGATGCAGGTTGCACTGGATATTCTTAAAGATGAAGCGCCTGATGTATTTAACCACAATCTTGAGACCGTACCTCGTCTTTATAAAGCGGCGCGTCCTGGCGCAAACTACCAGTGGTCATTAGATTTGCTGCAAAAATATAAAGAGGCGCGTCCTGATATTCGGACGAAATCGGGGCTTATGGTCGGTCTTGGTGAAACCAAAGAAGAAATACTGGAAGTAATGAAAGACCTTCGCGCGCACGATGTCGATATGCTGACTATCGGCCAATATTTGCAACCGAGTCGTCACCATATCCCGGTTGCTCGCTACGTACACCCCGATGAGTTTGAAGAACTGCGTGTTGCCGGCGTTGAAATGGGCTTTAGCCATATTGCCAGTGGTCCGTTAGTACGCTCTTCTTACCACGCTGATTTACAGGCAGCGGGTGAAACCGTACGCTAACAGGACATAATGATCATGAGCCTTTTACTGTGGTGTTTACTGATTGCCGGAGTTTTGCCTATTTTAGCCAAGGCTCCTGTCGTTTATTTTCAGAATCGTGACAATGGTTACGACAATAAACACCCCAGGGCTCAACAGCAACGCTTGCTTGGGCGTGGGGCCCGGGCCGTAGCCGGTCACTACAATGCTTATGAAGCCTTTCCTCTCTTCGCAGCGGCTATTTTAGCCGCTCTGTCAACCTCACAAATAACAGAGCGAATTGAATTTCTGAGTATTGCATTTATTGTACTAAGAGTGCTTTATCATATCGCTTATTTAAGCAACTACGACAAGCTTCGTTCACTTATTTGGTTTTTAGCAACGCTCTGCCCGGTCTTAATTCTGGCTCAGGTTGCACTTGCTGTTTAACCTTAAAGTTTCTTTATTCAGGGTTTATTAATAACTTCAAATAAAGCGCAGGCCATAAGCCCGTATCATGTTGTTCCATTGCAGTACTGACATCAACAGGACGCCAGGCCTGCCTACCATTAATAGCATTGCAGGTATCTGCTTTAAAAAGCCCCGTAACAGCGTTTTCAGAGCTTCCTAAACGCCAGTTATCACCCTCGAAACTCGCAATTTCATGCCACGAGTTAATTTCTTTTTTCCAGGGTAAGCGCTGGTAAATATCCTGAACCTGCTCTGCCGTATAGCTTTGCTCCTGTTTTGTAACAATGATATTTAAGCTTTTATGCTCATAACGACCATGGCAAAACTTTTGAGCAAGAGACTTTGTCATTTCATACTCATCCGCAAATCCCATCCAGTGACCCAGTTCATGCTGAATCACCTTTTCTGAGCTATCGGGGGTTAATATCAAGGTGCGATTATCAGCACTTGCTATGCCTTTATCGGCCAACACAACATGCTTATCAAATTGTGCATCAAAATTACATTTAGCCCTATTGCGTTCAGTAATGCCCGCGCAAGACAAACGTTGGTCTAACCTCCAGCTAATACACCAGTTTTCACTGTCAAAAGGAGAGCTTTTTACCGCCGACAAAAAATCAAGATAACGTTCTTTTTCACCCTCAGTAGAGGCAATAACATTAATTTTTATCTCACATTGTCCGGCTTCCTGATAACGTTTCAGCAGCGCGATTTGTCGCTGTAACCAAGGTTCGTTCGCGGTTTCCCAGCGAAGCTGCCATTGCTCCAGAGAAACATTTCTATTCGCTAGTTCATGCTTAGCGACCTGACGTTGAGCCGCCGCATCGCCTGCGGCAGCAGCCAGCTGCAGCCAGTCATTAGTAGCCTGAGGAAACTCTTTAATTAAGCTTTCTATAGCCGGAAGGTGTTGTTGCTCTGCTGATTGTTGCCACCAGTAATAGGCAACAGTTCGGTTACCACTGTGCCAATATCTATTGGCCAATTGATACTGTGCTTTGGCATTACCCTTGTGTGCTAACCAGTTTACCCGCTGTTGCTGATTGTAAACCTGATGAGACCACCCGTTTACGCCCAGCAACACCAACAAAATCAATAGCCGTCTTTTCATCGGCTGACTCTTTATCGGGTAAGCATTGCTTTACGGATACGGGTTAATTCGACCGATGCGTAACGATGCTCAACAAACTCATACACATTTGTCATTAGCGCCAATTTAAAATAGTTCATCGCTGAAAGTGGTTCTCCTTTTATCTGCATATACTTTCCTAAATAAAAGTAAGCCTCACACAAGCGCTCTGAGAGTTTTTCGGATTCTTCCAGGTTGCGGCTCATACGCTGTAAGAATTCCTTTTCAGCGAGCTGACCAGCATACAACTGAACAATTTGATACCCCCACTCAGCTTGATCAAGTTGAGTCTTATTTTTTTCAAGACTCTTCTGCGCCAGTTCAGGATCATTTTCATGTTCGGCTAAGAACAGCCAAATAACACGGTAGGGATCGCCAGGTTCTTTTTTCAGGTGATACTCTAAATCTTCCTGGGAAAGTTCGGTTCTGGCATCATAATACTCAGCTATGCCTCTATTCAAATAGGCGTAACGGTGTTCAGGATTCAGTTCAATTGCAGAGTCAAAAGCTTCATACGCATAATCAAATTCTTCTAACTGTGTGTATTGAATACCTAAAAAATTGTAGGCATCCGCCAGTCTTGGGTTATATTCCAGAGCACGTGTGAAGTCCATTCTGGCCAAGGTTCTGAGGCCTACGGCGTCGTATAAGGCACCACGACGATAATAGAGTTCTCCACGTTGCTCTTGAGAAAGATCTTCTCCTAACATTTGAGCAATACGTGCAAGCTCTATTTCATAACGAAATTCTGCCCTCTCTGGCTCGACAAGCACCACATTATCGGGCAATTGATTAACTGAACTTTGCGAAGCACATCCCGTCATCGAACCCAATAGTAATAAGGCTCCAATGAATGTGACATTAGTGCGCATCGGCATAATTTTTCCTCAAACAAGTCTAGATTTATATTACACCACATTCGGAGCCATACAGGCAAAAGCCGGATATAAAAAAACCCCGTTAAACGGGGTTTTTAAAAAGCGTGTCATATCTTTTATATTAGTCTTCGCTTTTATTCTCTTCTTCAGCAGCGGGTTCTGCCGGAGCTTCAGTTGCAGGTTCTTCCTTCTTCTCAGCCGCTTCTTTCATACTAAGACGAACACGCCCCTGACGATCAATTTCCAGTACTTTAACCGGAACAACATCACCCACGTTCAGGTATTCATTGACGTCATTCACACGCTCTTCAGCGATTTGAGAAATATGAACCAAACCATCTTTACCCGGTAATACCGTTACAAACGCACCGAAATCGACGATACGGGCCACTTTACCCTGATAAATTTTACCAACTTCAACGTTAGCCGTCAGCTGTTTGATTTTCTCAATAGCCGCATCGGCGTCAGCCTGGTCGCTGGCTGCCACTTTAATAGTGCCGTCATCACCAATTTCAATGTTGGTATTGGTCGATTCAGTCAACTCGCGAATAACCGCTCCGCCTTTACCGATTACGTCTTTGATCTTGTCCTGATCAATTTTAATGGTGGTAAAGCGAGGTGCATAACTAGACAGTTCGTCGCGGTGACCACCAATAGCATCATCCATCACTTTAAGAATATGCAGACGTGCCGATTTAGCCTGGGCTAAAGCGCTTTCCATGATGTCACGGGTAATACCGTCGATTTTAATGTCCATTTGTAAAGCAGTGATACCATCGGTGCTACCCGCAACTTTAAAGTCCATATCACCTAAATGATCTTCGTCACCAAGGATGTCAGACAGAACAACGTGTTTTTCGCCCTCTTTAACCAAGCCCATAGCGATACCAGCTACAGATGACTTGATGGGTACACCGGCATCCATTAATGCCAATGAAGAGCCACAAACTGAAGCCATTGAGCTTGAACCATTAGATTCCGTAATTTCTGAAACGATACGGATCGTGTACGGGAAGTCATCATGGCTTGGCATAACAGCCTGAATACCACGTTTCGCCAGACGACCATGACCAATCTCACGACGTTTCGGCGTGCCGACCATGCCAGTCTCGCCGACACAGTATGGAGGGAAGTTGTAATGCAGCATGAAGCGGTTGGTGTTCATACCGGTCAGCTCGTCAATCATCTGAGCATCACGGTCCGTACCTAAAGTAGCTGTTACCAGTGCCTGAGTTTCGCCACGGGTAAACAAAGCCGAACCGTGAGTACGCGGTAAAACACCAGTAGCAACGCTAATAGCACGCACCATGTCGGGGTCACGACCATCAATGCGCTTTTCACCGGTAAGAATACGGCTACGAACAATGTCACTTTCCAAATCGTGGAAAATATCGCCAGCTTCTTCTAAGTTTATGTTTTCATCTTCGGCGGTCAGCTTCTCAACCATCTGTTCTTTGACTTGGTCCAGCTTGCCTTTGCGTTCGGCTTTATCAGTTGTACGATAAGCTTCACCAATACCCTGCTCTGCCAGCTCACGAACTTTAGTCTGTAAGCTTTCGTTTTTAACGGGCGCCTGCCAGTTCCACTTTTCTTTGCCAGCTTCAGCTGTAAACTCTTTAATTGCTGTGATCACATCCTGCATAGCTTCATGGCCATACATAACAGCGCCCAGCATTTGGTCTTCAGACAGCAATTCTGCTTCTGATTCAACCATTAATACCGCTTTGTCAGTACCTGCAACCACAAGATCCAGTTTCGAGTTTTCTAACTCATCCGCGGTTGGGTTCAGTACATATTCATCGTTGACCACACCGACACGTGCCGCACCAATTGGGCCGGCAAAAGGCACTCCGGAAATAGATAACGCCGCTGAAGTACCTATTAAGGCAACAATGTCAGGGTTTATTTGAGGGTTTACAGAAACAACAGTGGCAACAACTTGCACTTCGTTCATGAAACCATCAGGAAATAGAGGGCGAATTGGACGGTCGATTAAACGACAAGTCAAAGTCTCGTTTTCGCTTGGGCGACCTTCACGCTTAAAGAAGCCACCTGGAATTTTACCGGCCGCGTAAGTTTTCTCTTGGTAATTGACCGTTAATGGAAAAAAGTTTTGCCCTTCACGTGCTTCTTTTTTTGCGACGACAGTGACTAATACTGTTGTATCGTCGATGCTGGCAAGTACAGAACCAGTCGCCTGACGTGCCATTACGCCAGTTTCTAATGTGACTGTATGCTGACCGTACTGAAATTGTTTAGTTATTGGATTCACGTTGCTTTCCTTTACCTTCAAAATATAGAGCATCCGGATTGATACTCGTCTTCTCTCTTTATTTATCTCACTGTACAGTATAGGGGAAACCGAACAAAATTAAGACCCATACGCCTAAAAAAGAATACAAAAAAAGGGCCAGAAGGCCCTTTTTCATAAATTCTTGTCAATACGCTTGTCTTAACGACGAATACCTAAGCGTTCTACGACAGCTACGTAGCGTTTTTCATCTTTACGCTTCAGATAATCAAGAAGCTTACGACGGCGGCTAACCATACGTAATAAACCACGGCGCGAATGGTGGTCTTTCTTATGCGATTTGAAATGATCTTGTAATTCAGCCAGGTTCTGAGTTATCAGTGCAACCTGCACTTCCGGAGAACCTGTATCGTTCTCGCCTTGACCAAATTCTTTTACAATTTCAGCTTTCTGTTCAACAGTTAGTGACATAGTAACTCCTAAGTTTGTCAAAATGATCGACGCCAATCACTAATTCAGCGTCGATATGAAGGCGGGGATTGTACCCCCCAACCATTATAAAAACAACTATAAATCCGCATGCTCTAATGCAATAACGCGACGAGGCCATAGTTCAGCATTTTTTACGCGACCAACGCCAAGAAACTGTGACTTATCATTAACGACTCGCCATTCATCGTCTTCACTTACTCCTTCCAGAGGCAAAGAAACAGATTGGCCGTGCAGAAAATCTCGCGTTTGTTCTTGTGTCACCGTAACCTGAGGCAACTTGCTTAATAGCAAGTCGGCTGGTTGCAATAGTTTATCCAGAGCCTCGTGCCCCTGCTCTGCAGCGGCTTCCAGTTGCTCCGCAGTCACCATAGCTTTTTCATCTATGTCTGCCACCACATTACGGTGCAAAACCGATACATGTGCACCACAGCCCAGTAGCTGGCCTAAATCATCTATTAACGTACGGATATAGGTCCCTTTACTACAACTAACCTGCAGGGTCACCTTGTTGTCCTGAATACCCAACAGTCCTATGGAATATACGGTGATTATTCGCGTTTTTTTCGGCACCTCAATGCCTCGCCGGGCATAATAGTACAGTGGCCGCCCTTCATGCTTTAAGGCAGAGTAAATAGAAGGGGATTGTTCTTGTTCACCGATAAATTCATTTATTGCATCAGTGATATTACTGGCTTTAACGGTTACCGGCTTTTCTTCAACAACTTCACCCTCGGCATCGCTGGTAGTCGTCCTAATGCCTAATAAGGCTTCAACACGGTAAGCTTTATCAGCATCCAGTAAATATTGCGAGAACTTCGTTGCTTCTCCCAGGCATATGGGAAGAATTCCCGTTGCTAAGGGATCAAGCGCACCTGTGTGACCGGCTTTTTGTGCGTTAAACAGACGCTTAACACGTTGCAGGGCATGGTTTGAACTCATGCCCTGCGGTTTATTCAGTAAAATTACGCCCGTGACTGCACGGCCTTTGCGTAGACGAGCTTTAGACATTAGTCGTCTCCGCTGTTTTCGCTGTTTTTCTTATCTTGTTCGCGTGCTTCCGCTACCAGTTTCCCCATACGAATGCCTTCGTTTAACGAGGCATCGTGCTGGAACTTAAGCTGCGGAACTATACGTGCTTTAATCCGTTTCCCTAATAAAGAACGAATAAAACCAGAAGCTTCATTCAGCACCTTAAGCGCCTGCTTCACTTGCTCATCATCATCCTGAAAAAAGGTAACAAACACTTTGGCATAAGCTAAGTCGCGAGAAACCTCCACGTCAGATACAGTGACCATGCTAACGCGAGGATCTTTTATCTCACGTTGCAAAATCATTGCTATTTCTCGTTGCAGCTGATGCCGTACCCTTTCGGTACGGCTAAACTCTTGAGCCATAAATTACGGTGTCCTTGATTACAGCGTACGTTCAATCTGGATGGTTTCGAAGACTTCAATTTGATCGCCTTCTTTAACATCGTTGTAGTTTTTCACACCGATGCCACATTCCATTCCGTTACGAACTTCTTGTGCGTCATCTTTAAAGCGGCGCAGTGACTCCAGCTCACCTTCGTAGATAACCACGTTATCACGCAGTACGCGAATTGGAGCAGAACGTTTTACGATACCTTCAGTTACCATACAACCAGCAATTGCGCCAATCTTAGGTGACTTAAACACATCACGAACTTCTGCAAGACCAATAATTTGCTGTTTGAACTCAGGCTTAAGCATACCGCTCATTGCCGCCTTAACTTCGTCAATCAAGTCGTAAATAACGCTGTAATAGCGCAAGTCTACACTCTCTTGCTCAACCAATTTTCTGGCCGCAGCTTCTGCACGAACATTAAAACCAACAACAATAGCGTTTGAAGCACTAGCCAGAGAAATATCGGTTTCTGTAATACCACCAACACCACTACCAATGATGTTTACTTTCACTTCATCGGTCGACAGCTTAGTCAGCGCATCAGAAATCGCTTCCAAAGAACCCTGTACATCGGATTTCAGAACGATATTAAGCTCAGCAACGTCACCTTCAGTCATGTCCGAAAACATGTTCTCAAGTTTCGCTTTTTGCTGTTTCGCTAATTTCACGTCACGGTATTTACCTTGACGATAATTAGCAACTTCGCGGGCCTTACGTTCATCCTTGACAACGGTCGCCTCATCACCCGCCTGAGGAACACCCGATAAACCGAGTATCTCTACAGGAATAGATGGACCGGCCTCTTTAATTTCTTTACCGGTTTCATCACGCATTGCGCGAATACGTCCGTATTCAAGGCCACAAAGTACAACATCGCCCTGTTTTAATAAGCCTCGCTGGACCAGAACGGTTGCCACTGGCCCACGGCCACGATCCAGGCGTGATTCAACCACAATACCTGAGGCCATACCGGTTTTCTCTGCTCTTAAGTCCAATACTTCAGATTGCAGAAGAATAGCTTCTAACAGCGATTCAATACCTTCGCCAGTGTGAGCTGAAAGAGGAATGAACTGTACGTCGCCCCCCCAGTCTTCCGGAATAACGTCAAGTTGAGACAATTCATTTTTCACGCGATCCGGGTCGGCACCTTCTTTATCCATTTTGTTGACAGCGATAACCAATGGAACACCAGCTGCTTTCGCGTGCTGTACGGCTTCCTTGGTTTGTGGCATAACGCCATCATCTGCTGCAACAACCAAAATAACAACGTCGGTAGCGCCTGCACCACGTGCCCGCATAGAGGTAAAGGCGGCGTGACCGGGTGTATCCAGGAAAGTGACCATGCCATGATCAGTGTCAACGTGATACGCCCCAATATGCTGGGTAATACCACCCGCTTCGCCTGATGCAACTTTGGCTTTACGAATGTAATCCAGAAGAGATGTTTTACCATGGTCAACGTGACCCATAACCGTAACAACAGGCGCCCGAGGTGCTTCATCACCGCCTTCGTGACGATCTGAAAGCACTTCTTCTTCCAGTGCATTATCTTTAACTAACGCAGCTTTATGGCCCAGCTCTTCCACCACTAGCGCAGCTGTGTCTTGATCAAGAATCTGGTTAATCGTAACCATTTCGCCCATTTTCATCATGGTCTTAATAAGGTCACCGGCCTTAACTGCCATGCGGTTGGCAAGCTCGCCCACGGTAATAGTTTCACCAATTCTGACGGCACGCTCAACCGGCTGCGCTGGCTTATTAAAGCCCTGTTGTAGCGACGAGCCACGACGAGCGCCTTTACGACGTTTGTCACGACGTGAATACTCATCATTTTCTTCATCTTTACGACGACGTTTTTTACCACGCTTACGACTTTTACGCTCTTCATCAAAGTCCTGTGCGTCTTCAGCTTCCTGAGCGGTAGAAGACGTTGTAAAATGCACCTCTTCTTTTTCTTGCTGCTTACGTTTCTGCTCTTCTTCTTCCCAGCGTTTTGCATTCTCTTTCGCCAGTTTACGAGCTTCATCCGCTTGCGCTTCCGCTTCTTTTTCTGCTTTTTTCCGTGCTTCTTCTTCCTGTTGACGCTTCAGTTTCTCAGCATCAGCTTTCGCTTTATCTGCTGCTTCACGTTCTTCAGGTGTCATAGCTGCACGTTTTTCAGCTTCTGCTTTTTGACGCTCTTTTTCTTTTTCTTTACGCAGCTTTTCTTTTTCAGCTTTTTCTTTCTCAGCTTTTTCGCGCTCCGCTTTCGCTTTCGCTTCGGCATCTTTGCGTTGTTGCTCTTCTTCGCGTTTTTTCTCTTCTTCGCGAAGTTTAGCTTCTTCTGCTTCTTTTTTTTGTGCTAAACGTTCTTGTTCTTCACGTTCCTGCTCTTCGCTTGCAGAACGTTTGACATAAGTCCGCTTTTTGCGCACTTCTACTTGAACAGATTTAGCATCTCGTCCACCACCAACATTTAATGTACTTTTTGTTTTACGCTTTAAAGTCATTTTGCTGGGTTCAGAGCTGCCACCGCCGCCATGCTGACGGTTCAAGTGAGCCAGTAATTTCTGTTTTTCTTCTTCATTAACAGAATCACCCGCTTTCTTGGTCATGCCCGCTTCAGCGAACTGCTGAACCAGACGATCAACTGTTGTACCGACATCTTTGGCCAGCTTATCGAGCGTTACTTCTTCCATAGTCTGTTGTACCTCCGCTGATCGTTCTACTATTCTTCATTGAACCAGCAAATATTGCGGGCTTTCATAATTAAATCGCCAGCCTGCTGTTCATTTAATTCTTCAATATCGGCCAAGTCGTCAACGCCCTGTTCCGCTAACTCTTCCAGAGTAGTCACGCCCTTACTGGCTAATACATAAGCCAAGTGACGCTCCATTCCTTCGAGGTTCAACAGTGTGTCATCTGGTTCAACCGACTCCAGAGATTCTTCGGTAGCTAGAGCTTTTGTGGTCAAATAAGCACGCGCTCTACTACGTAATGCTTCTACAATATCTTCGTCCATCCCTTCGATATCAAGAAACTCTGCAACAGGGACATAGGCCACTTCTTCAAGTGAAGAGAAACCTTCATCAACCAATACATCTGCAAAATCTTCATCGATATCTAAACTTGATATGAACAAGTTCAATAAACGTTGAGTTTCAGCTTCATTTTTCTCATTAAAATCATCTTCGGTCATTACATTCAGTGTCCAGCCTGTAAGCTGACTGGCCAGTCGAACATTTTGCCCGCCTTTACCGATAGCTTGCGCCAGATTGTCTGCTGCAACAGCAATGTCCATCGTATGTGCATCTTCGTCGACCACAATAGAAGCGACTTCTGCAGGAGCCATTGCATTAATCACAAACTGCGCCGCATTATCATCCCAAAGCACAATATCAACCCGTTCACCACCAAGCTCACCTGAGACAGCCTGAACACGAGCGCCGCGCATGCCAACACAGGCACCAACAGGGTCGATACGCTTATCATTGCTCTTTACAGCAATTTTAGCCCGTGAACCGGGGTCTCGGGCGGCGCCACGTAATTCAATCATTTCCTCGCCAATTTCAGGCACTTCGATTCGAAACAGCTCCAATAAGAAATTCGGGTTGGTTCTGCTAACTAACAACTGCGCACCGCGCGCTTCTGGTCGCACATCGTAAAGCAAACCACGAAGTCTGTCGCCAGCACGAACCGACTCGCGAGGAAGCATTTCATCGCGGTAAATAATCGCTTCTGCGTTATTGCCTAAATCAAGAATGACATGTTCGCGATTCGCGCGTTTAACAATGCCACTAACCATCTCCCCAAGTTGATCACGATATTCGTCGACGACTTGAGCGCGTTCTGCTTCACGTACCTTCTGCACGATAACTTGCTTTGCAGTTTGCGTGGTAATTCGGTCAAACTGAATCGAATCAATTTGCTCTTCTACGTAATGTCCGGCTTGCACCGAAGAGTCGTCGTATTGCGCTGCTGACAAGCTGATTTCCCGGTAAGGGTGCTCTAACCCTGTATCGGTGTCTTCAACGACTAACCAGCGACGGAACGTATCAAATTCGCCGGTATTGCGATCAATATCAATGCGGACTTCAATATCACCGTCGTACTTCTTTTTGGTCGCATGAGCCAACGCTGACTCTAAGGCTTCAAATATTTTTTCGCGTGGTACTGCTTTTTCGTTTGAAACCGCTTCTGCGACTAACAGTATTTCTTTACTCATGAGTGCTGCCTCGCCAACGCAATCCTTTAATCAAATGCTGGAACCAAGTGAGCGTTTTTCACATCACGCATATTCACCTGAAGAGTATCGTTATCTACAGCAAGGGCAAGTTCTTCTCCCTCTACCGCTATTAATTCTGCTTTAAATTTTCTTTTGTTCTTCTGTGCTGCTACTAATTCAAAAGCAATGGTTTCAGTGACATAAGGCCGCATTTGTTCGGCATTAAAAAACGGTCTTTCCATTCCTGGCGATGACACTTCAAGGTTGTATTCAACGTTAATCGGATCTTCAACATCTAATAGTGAACTTATCTGATAACTCACATTCGCACAGTTATCTACACTAATACCGTCTGGATGGTCTATGTAAACTCTTAACGTAGAAAACTTACCGGCGCGAATGAATTCTACACCCCACAATTCAAAATCCAGCGCTTCTACCGCTGGCCGAATCATATCGGTTAACCGTTCTTGCAAATTTGCCAATTACTGCCTCCTGAAACCAAAAAAGGGCGCAAGCGCCCAGTGTTCTGGCTATCCTAAGATAGCTAAGGCCACATAGCAAAAAGCCCCGAGCTGCTGCGGGGCTTTTTGAACACTGGACCCTTTGTCAGTTATTTTAGCAAAAGCATCGCTCTATTGCGAAGCACTGCTGCTAAAATTGGTTGCGGGGGCAGGATTCGAACCTACGACCTTCGGGTTATGAGCCCGACGAGCTACCAGACTGCTCCACCCCGCGTCCGAAACTTGTTGCACATTATACGTATTTTGCGTTTATTTTCAACCTCTGACGCAACAATCAGAGAGGTAATTTTTGGTGCAGAAGGCGGGACTTGAACCCGCACGCCCGTAAGAGCACTACCCCCTCAAGGTAGCGTGTCTACCAATTCCACCACTTCTGCGAATTTTAGTCTATTGGCGGTACATCAGACTCTGGTTCCGACTTATCATCAGCCGGAGGTAACTGTTGTTCTTCTTTTGGTACCGAAAGGTCAGAAAAGTCAGTTGAGCTTTCGTCTGTAGCCGTCGATAAGTTACCCAACACCAGACTCAGAATGAAAAAAACCACCGCTAACCCGGCAGTTGCACGGGTCAGGAAGCCGCCTGAGCCAGATGAACCGAAAACAGTATTCGATGCGCCTGAACCAAAAGATGCGCCCATATCTGCGCCCTTACCTTGTTGCAACATAATAAAGCCAATTAAGACTAAAGCCACAACCAGAAATGCGATCATCAAAATTTCGTACATAATTTTACCCTTGAGCAGCCTGGCAAATAGCAACAAAGTCCGACTCTTTCAGACTTGCGCCGCCTATCAGGCCACCATCAATGTCTTTTTGCGCAAATAATTTAGCAGCGTTGTCAGCTTTAACTGAGCCGCCATACAATAACGGCCGTTTCTCGCCAATCACGCCAAATTGCTCTACCAATAACGTTCTTAATTTTGCATGAACGTCCTGTGCTTGCTCTGGTGAAGCCGTTTCTCCGGTACCAATTGCCCATACTGGTTCATAGGCCAAAACAACTTTCCCGGCTTTCTCTTTAGGAAGGTTCGCCAATGCGGCTTTCGCCTGCCTGGACACTACCTCCAAAGTATTCCCTTCATCGCGCTGAGCTTTGTTCTCGCCAACACAAACTACCGCTGTCATATTCGCATTAACCGCCGCTAACGCTTTTTTATTCACCATGTCGTCTGTTTCTGCAAACAGCTGTCGACGTTCTGAATGTCCGACTAGCACGTAGCTAACGCCAAACTCCTGTAACTGAGCCGTTGAGATTTCGCCGGTAAAGGCTCCATTGCTATGTTCAGATACATTCTGCGCACCAATAGCAATTTCATCATAATAGCACTGGTTTGCAAGCTCACCGATAAGGGTAAACGGAGGACAAACAACTAACTTAACGTGTTGAAGCTGGCTAAGTTGTTCTCGCAAAGCTGCTGACATTATTTTCGTTAGCTCGCGATTTCCGTTCATTTTCCAATTTGCAATCACTAGGGATGCATTAGGCATAGTTTGTCCTCTGCTTCAAAGCGCGGGAATAGTAGCGAAACACTCGCCAACTTACAAGCTAGATTTTCACTGTTCCCGCCAACTGTTTAATTTGTAGGCGCTTCAACTTCTTTCGCAATTTGTTGAGCAAAGGCTTTTACCTTAGCTTCATTTTCGCCCTCAACCATCACCCGGATCAAAGGTTCAGTCCCTGATTTACGCAACAAAACCCGACCACTGCCTGCCAGGGCCTTTTCAACGTCCCGAACCGCACTTTTCACATTTGCTGATTCAATAGGCTGCTTGTTACTATCAAAGCGAACATTAACCAGTACTTGCGGCAACTTATGAAAGTCACAACTCAATTTTTCCAGTGATTTTTGCTCTTGATACATTGCAGCCAGTACTTGCAAACCGGCCACAATGCCATCACCGGTGGTGTGGTGTTGGCGGTTAATAACATGGCCTGAGTTTTCTCCCCCCAGATACCAATCGCGTTTAACCAGCTCTTCGATAACATAACGGTCGCCCACTTTTGCACGAACAAAAGGAATACGTCGCTTATCCAGCTCCTTTTCAAGTGCAAAATTGGTCATCAATGTACCAACAACACCACCTTGTAATTGTCCCTGATTTTGTGCAGTAACTGCCAGCATGTAAAGAATTTCATCACCATCAATTGGTCTGCCGTTTTCAGTCACCATCATAATCCGGTCACCGTCACCATCAAGCGCTATGCCCAGATCGGCTTTAGTTTCCAGTACTTTATTCTGTAACGCTGTCAAATGTGTGGCACCGCAGTCTTTATTGATATTAAGTCCGTTGGGTTGCGTACCAATTTCAGTGACTTCTGCACCGAGCTCGCGAAGCACGTTAGGCGCAATGTGGTACGTTGCTCCGTGAGCGCAGTCAACCACAATGTGCAGGCCTTCCAGTGTCATCTCATTGGGAAAAACGCTTTTGCAAAACTCAATATAGCGACCCGCGGCATCGTTAATACGGTTAGCCCGCCCTAATTCTTCCGAGATAACGCATTCCATCGGTTCGTCCAGTAAACGTTCAATTTCTAACTCAACCGTGTCCGCAAGTTTATGTCCATTATCGGCGAAAAACTTAATACCATTATCATAATAGGGGTTGTGAGATGCACTAATTACGATACCTGCAGCGGCTCTGAACGTACGTGTTAAATAAGCAATTCCTGGGGTTGGCATAGGGCCCAGGAAATCCACACCAACACCTGCAGCAGCTAATCCCGCTTCTAGCGCCGACTCTAACATATAACCAGAAACCCGGGTGTCCTTACCCACCAGTACGCGGTTGGTACCTTTAGCAGCAAGCACGCGGCCTGCAGCCCAACCCAGCTTAACGGCGAATTCAGGGGTTATCGGAAACTGTCCGACCCGGCCACGAACGCCATCCGTGCCGAAATATTTGCGTTCAATCAAAGGTGTTCTCCTTCTAAAGTTGCTGCAACCACTTTCATTGCATCAACGGTCTCCTTAACATCATGAACGCGAATTATACGTGCTCCTTTCATAGCTGCAATGGTTGCCGCGGCTAAACTACCCGCCAAACGCTGTTTTACTTCGCGTCCGGTAGCATGCCCAATCATACTCTTTCGCGACAAGCCTACCAGTAACGGTAGCTGAAGTTCATGGAATGCTTGCAGTCGCTGCAATAGTTGGTAATTATGCCGTTGCGATTTGCCAAAGCCGAACCCCGGATCTAACCAAATCCTGTCCCTGCCAATACCAGCATTCTCGCAAGCCTGAATACGCTCTTGTAAAAACGCCTTAACATCACATACAACTTCATCATAATGTGGATTTTTTTGCATGTTTCGGGGCTCGCCCTGCATATGCATTAAACATACTTTAGCATTCGTTACCGCCAAAGCTTCCAAAGCTCCGGTTTCCTTTAACGCGTTAACGTCGTTAATTAAGTTTGCACCCGCCTTTATTGATTCAATCATTACTCCTGGCTTCGTCGTATCCACCGAAATGGAAATGTCAAAACGTCGCTGTACCGCTTCTACCAGGGGAATAACTCTGCTCAGCTCTTGCTCTTCTGATACAACAAAAGAACCCGGCCGCGTTGATTCACCGCCGATATCCACTATATCAGCCCCTTCATTTATCAACTGGGCAACATGGTCGATAGCATCATTTAAACGGTTGTATTCCCCTCCGTCAGAAAATGAATCCGGTGTGACATTCACAATTCCCATCACTTGCAAAGGCTTTGGATTTTTAGGCATAGATCGGCTCCGAATATTACGGTTTCCTACAAAAAAGCCACCTCTCGGTGGCTTTTAAAAAGAATCAACTTTAAGAAGTCGCATCTCCGGGTTTATCCACATTGATAGGCCGTTCCGGACCTTCTTCAGTACTCCCTGTCTTAGCAGCACCGCCGTCCGAATCGTTATCGCCACTGTCTCTGTCATCCCAGTCTTTCGGTTGACGAACATCGCGACGATTCATTAAGTCATCAATCTGGTCCGCATCGATTGTTTCATACCGAACCAACGCGTCTTTCATTGAATGAAGAATGTCGATATTCTCTTCCAATAATTTTTTAGAGCGCTGATAGTTACGATCAATGAATGATTTCACTTCTTCATCGATAGCACGGGCGGTGTCATCAGACATATGCTTATGCTGAGTTACCGAACGTCCCAGAAAAACTTCGTTTTCATCTTCAGCATAAAGCAATGGTCCCATCTTTTCAGACAAGCCCCACTGAGTCACCATTTTACGAGCAATTTCTGTTGCTCGTTCAATGTCATTGGAAGCACCCGTAGTCACTTTTTCATTACCATAGATAATCGCTTCCGCCAGACGGCCACCAAACAAGCTTGAAATCATACTTTCAAGATGTTGTTTAGTATGGCTGACACGATCCTGCTCTGGCAAGTACATCGTTACGCCTAATGCGCGTCCACGTGGAATGATCGAGACTTTGTAGACAGGATCATGTTCCGGTACCAGGCGACCTACAATAGCGTGACCGGCTTCATGATAAGCGGTCATCGCCTTCTCATCGTCGGTCATTACCATTGAACGGCGCTCTGCACCCATCATGATTTTGTCTTTCGCTTTATCAAATTCTTCCATCGAAACGATACGCTTTTCACCACGTGCAGCAAACAGCGCAGCTTCATTAACTAAGTTCGCTAAATCTGCACCGGAAAAGCCTGGCGTACCACGAGCAATCAGCGACGGTTTAACATCATCACCGAGTGGCACTTTGCGCATATGTACTTTTATAATCTGCTCACGACCGCGAACATCTGGTAAGCCAACCACAACTTGGCGGTCAAATCGACCGGGACGCAATAATGCAGGGTCTAAAACATCAGGACGGTTGGTTGCAGCAATAACGATAATACCTTCGTTGCCTTCGAACCCGTCCATTTCTACCAGCATCTGGTTCAATGTTTGCTCGCGTTCGTCGTGACCACCGCCTAAACCAGCGCCACGCTGACGGCCAACAGCGTCAAGCTCGTCAATGAAGATAATGCAGGGGGCCGACTTTTTCGCTTGTTCAAACATATCGCGAACACGAGAGGCACCCACACCAACAAACATTTCGACGAAGTCTGAACCAGAAATACTAAAGAAAGGCACTTGTGCTTCGCCGGAAATAGCTTTGGCCAGCAACGTCTTACCGGTTCCCGGAGGACCAACCATAAGAACGCCTTTGGGGATTTTTCCACCCAGACGTTGAAACTTGGAAGGATCTTTCAGGTAGTCAACCAGCTCTGAAACTTCCTCTTTGGCTTCATCGCAACCAGCAACGTCTTTAAACGTTGTTTTTGATTGCTCTTCATTCATCAGTTTCGCTTTACTCTTACCAAATGACATTGCTCCACGGCCACCGCCACCGCCCTGCATCTGGCGCATAAAGAATATCCATACACCAATCAGTAACAGCATGGGGAACCAGGAGATAAAGATAGACGCTAAAATACTTTGCTCTTCCGGCGGAGTCCCCTGCGTTTCTACATCGTTTGACAGCAAATCATCCAGAATTTTTGGATCATATTGAGTGGGTACAACGGTTTTATAAGATTGACCATTGCGAGTCATACCTGAGATAGTGCGTCCATCATCACCAAATTCAGCACGACGGATATTGCCATTGTTAACCTGAGATACAAATTCATTGTATGCCATGGTCGCCGATGTCGTTCCGCTCGGACTGAAGCTCTGAAAAACGCTCATCAGTACGACGGCTATTACAAGCCACAAGATGAGATTTTTTGCCATATCGCTCAAAGCCTATTACCTCTATTAAAATCAACTACCCGATAGGGTACTACAGTTTATAATCTGTCGCTACCAAGTAGACCTCTCTTGAACGTGCCCGAGAGGACTCCGGTTTTCTCGTTTTTACATCTTTAAACGCCGCCCGTACATCTTTTAGGAACGGCTCGAAGCCCTGCCCCTGAAATACTTTGACCGCGAAACTACCACCTGGTTTCAACACCTGATGGCACATATCCAGTGCCAGTTCTACTAAATACATAGAGCGTGCCTGATCGACGGTAGCATTACCACTCATATTAGGCGCCATATCAGACAGTAAAACATCCACATTTTTACCGCTGATACGTTCCAGTAAGGCGCTTAATACCAATTCTTCACGAAAGTCGCCCTGAAGGAAATCGACGCCGGCGATTGGATCCATCGCTAAAATATCGCAGGCAATAATTTGTCCATCACCATTAAAGTAATCAGCAACATATTGTGACCAACCACCAGGGGCTGCCCCTAAATCAACGACGGTTTGGCCTTTTTTGATCAGTTTGTCTCGCTTTTGTATTTCTTCCAACTTAAAAACGGCTCGGGAACGCAATCCCTTCTTCTGTGCTTTCTGGACAAATTGATCATCAAAATGTTCTTTCAACCAGCGCTGACTGCTCACACTGCGTTTTTTTCCCATGATTTAACGAAGTTTCCTTAATTGTCTAGCCTGAATACCTGATCTGGCGTTACAATGTTAAAAAATCAAGCTCTAAAACGGATATTATCGAATGTCATTAAGTAATAAGCAAAAACAACATTTAAAAGGTTTAGCGCATCCGCTTAAACCCGTCGTGCTACTTGGGGCTAACGGCCTGACTGAAGGTGTTCTTGCAGAAATTGAGCAGGCACTCGATCACCACGAACTCATTAAAATAAAAGTTCCTGAGGAAGATCGTGAACTCAAAAAACAAATTATGGCAACCATTCTACATGAAACAGAGGCGTCTGAAGTGCAAATTATCGGTAAAACTCAAGTGATATACCGCCCCGCAGAAGAACCTAAAATCCGTCTTCCGCGCGGTTAACTGCTAGGGCGTGTTGGTCTTTGCTGATTAGATTCTGTTCGTTCTGGCGGCGTTTTGATCGCGAAACGAGGAACGAAGTTTAGTTATTCTAAATAAGCGACGAGTGACAAAGAGCAAATCGTCGCCAGACGAACCCTTCGGGCAGCACTTGGCTGATATTTCTACGGCGTTATCGCTTGTTCATGTAGAATAACGACACATCACAAGCTCTGCCTTGTATAAATATTAGCCAAGCTGCTGCAAAAGCAATCAGCAAAGATCAACACGCCCTAGTCTTTAGCCGCAGGCTTAAGCGACAGCGCTTCAGCGACTAACTCTAATGCCTGCGACTTTGCTATCCACTTATCGGTAGTGGAAAAATAAGCATCTAACATCAATTCCAGACATTGATCATCACTTTCTAAACCGTAGGCTTTTAATAGAGGTTCTACTTTTCTGTGAGCTTTTAGGAATTCAATTCGTCGGTTCCGTTCTTCCTCAGCCACGCTATATTTAACATAGTCCGGTTGAACATAAGAATAAGTGGGTTCATGTAGGGTATAGCCCGGCGCAAAAAACCAGTTTAACGAGACTCTTTCCTGCATCAGTTTTCGAATTATTTCAGCAAAAGGCAGTTTATTACTGCGTTTCCAATTCGCGTAATCATTAGGCCCCCGCCCTAACCAAAGACAAACGTCCTTATAAGTTCCCTTTTGCGAAAGGAGTTTCAAACGGTCAAAACATTCCGTTACCGTTAGCTCATCAAGCGGTATGTATTGAACGGCTTGAGATGATAGTGACTGTTCCTTGTCCATTATATAGCTCTTTTGTGTATTTAATGTTAAAAAAATAGGCTACAAACTATACAACATTCAGTACAAAAAACAAACGACAGCTTCTCATGAAAACAAAAAAGCTGGTAAACTTTCGTTTCCAGCTTTTTTCAATAACAATGGTTATCTTATTTATACTCTACTGCAACCACTTCATATTCAACTTCCCCGTTTGGGGTTGTTACTGTAGCAATATCATCAATTTCTTTACCAATTAATGCCCGCGAAATAGGTGAGTTTACTGAAATCAAATTTGACTTGATGTCGGCTTCATCATCACCCACTATTTTATAAGTCACTTCTTCATCAGTTTTAGTATTATATATGGTTACCGTAGAGCCAAAGATAACTTTGCCGTTATTCGGCACTTTCGTAACATCAATAATTTGTGCATTCGACAGTTTAGATTCAATTTCCTGAATCCGCCCTTCACAAAAACCTTGCTGTTCACGCGCAGCATGATATTCCGCGTTCTCTTTTAAATCGCCATGCTCACGAGCATCAGCAATAGCTTCGACAATACGCGGGCGCTCTACCATTTTTAAGCGTTTGAGCTCATCACGTAATAATTGCGCGCCATGTTCCGTCATTGGAATCTGGTTCATATTAACGATACCCTTTTATGTAATTCCTGAACCGAACTCACTCGAGCTCGATCATCCGCTGTATTTGCCTTAACAGTGGCAAACGCAGCATTCAATGTTGTGGTGTAAATAACTTTATTCAACAGTGCTTCACGACGAATATAAACCGAGTCTTCTATTGCCTGCCGACCTTCCACTGTATTAATAATATAACAATATTCGCCGTTTTTAATCGCATCGACAATATTGGGACGACCTTCTTGCAATTTATTGACAGTACTGCAATTGATGCCTTCTTCAGCTAGCATTTTTGCCGTACCGCGAGTAGCTTCCAGACTAAAGCCTAAAGCCAATAAACCGCGAGCTAAATCCATCAGGCGCTGTTTGTCACTGTCCTTTACCGAAACCAGTGCCTTACCTTTTTTCGCCAAAGCTTCTCCAGCACCCAGATTCGCTTTAGCATAAGCTTCTTCAAAACTCTCGCCAACACCCATAACTTCACCAGTTGATCGCATCTCCGGGCCACGAATAGGATCCACACCCTGGAACTTGGCAAAAGGAATAACGACTTCCTTCACCGAGTAATAAGGTGGAATAATTTCTTTAACATAGCCCTGTTCCTGCAAAGACTGGCCAACCATAACCCGTGCAGCCACTTTCGCCAGCGGAACTCCGGTGGCTTTAGAAACAAACGGTACAGTCCGCGCAGCTCTTGGGTTTACTTCAATAAGATAAATTTCTTCATCTTTAACTGCAAACTGTGCGTTCATTAAACCATTTACATTCAATTCAAAAGCTAATTTACGCATTTGCTCGCGTAACTTAGCCTGAATAATATCACTTAACGAGTATGGTGGTAATGAACATGCTGAATCTCCCGAGTGCACACCGGCTTCTTCGATGTGCTGCATAATACCGCCAATAAGAACATCTTTACCGTCACATATGGCATCAACATCAACCTCGACGGCATTATCAAGGAAACGATCCAGCAACACCGGTGCATCATTTGATACTTTGACCGCATCGGTTAAATAACGTTGTAAGTCGGCTTCGTCATAAACAATTTCCATCGCCCGGCCACCCAGTACATAGGATGGACGCACGACTAAAGGATAACCAATGCGTTTTGCTTCTGTCAGGGCTTCATTAAAGCCTGTTACCGTCGAGTTTTCAGGTTGCTTCAACCCTAAACGACGCACAGCAGTCTGAAATCTTGAGCGATCTTCCGCTCTGTCGATAGCATCGGGTGATGTCCCTATAATAGGAACTCCGTTAGCTTCTAACTCACGCGCCAGCTTAAGCGGCGTCTGCCCACCGTACTGAACAATAACCCCTTTGGGTTTCTCAATACGGACAATTTCCAGTACATCTTCAAGCGTAATCGACTCGAAGTAGAGACGATCCGAGGTGTCGTAATCGGTGGATACAGTTTCCGGATTACAATTCACCATAATGGTTTCGTAACTGTCTTCGCGCAACGCCAGTGACGCATGTACACAGCAATAATCAAATTCAATGCCCTGACCAATGCGGTTAGGCCCGCCACCAATGACCATTATTTTATCATTATCCGACGGCGCAGCTTCGCACTCTTCGTCGTAACTTGAATACATATAAGCGGTACCTGAAGCAAATTCAGCAGCACAAGTGTCAACTCGTTTGTAAACTGGATGAATCTTATACTTGTAACGCTTTTTCCGAACTTCTGCTTCACTAACGTGTAAAACTTCAGCAATACGTGAGTCGGCAAAACCTTTGCGTTTTAACACCGTCATAACCTCTGCCGTTAGTCCGGCCAGGCCAAGCTCGTCCACCTCTTTTTCAAGATTAACCAACTCTTCAATTTGAATCAGGTACCATTCGTCTATATGTGTTAACTCAAAAACTTCGCACACTGTCATCCCCAAGCGGAACGCGTCAGCAATATACCAAATACGCTCTGCACCCGGTTCTTTTAACTCACGGATAACTTTTGAACGTGCGGCTTTGGCTTCGCGGTCAACGAGGGGATCAAAGCCCGACGCACCAAGTTCAAGCCCGCGCAGCGCTTTTTGCATGGACTCCTGAAAGTTACGGCCAATAGCCATCACTTCACCTACCGACTTCATTTGCGTGGTCAGTCGGTCGTTGCAATTAGCAAATTTTTCAAAATTAAAGCGCGGTATTTTAGTCACCACGTAATCTAACGCAGGCTCAAAAGACGCAGGCGTTCTGCCGCCAGTTATCTCGTTCTCCAGTTCATCCAGCGTATAACCAACCGCTAGCTTCGCAGCAACTTTAGCGATTGGGAAGCCTGTAGCTTTTGAAGCCAGTGCCGACGAACGCGATACCCGCGGATTCATCTCAATAATAACTATACGCCCAGTGTCCGGGTTTACGCCGAACTGTACGTTAGAACCACCGGTTTCTACACCAATTTCACGCAGAACGGCCATTGCCGCATCACGCATTAGCTGAAATTCTTTATCAGTTAACGTCTGAGCCGGCGCAACGGTTATCGAGTCACCGGTATGAATCCCCATTGGATCGAAGTTTTCAATAGTACAGACAATGATGCAGTTATCGCCTTTATCGCGCACAACTTCCATCTCGTACTCTTTCCAACCCAGCAATGACTCATCAATTAGCAGTTCATTGGTTGGAGAGAGGTCTAAACCGCGTCGACAAATTTCTTCAAACTCTTCCCGGTTATAGGCAATACCACCGCCACTGCCGCCCATGGTGAAGGACGGTCGGATAATGCAAGGGAACCCCAGTCTGCTGAGCACTTCAAAGGCTTCATCAAGACTATGAGCCATTTCAGCGTTCGGTGTTTCCAGACCGATTGCTTTCATCGCTTTATCGAAGCGATCACGGTTTTCTGCTTTATCAATGGCGTCGGCATTAGCGCCAATCATTTCAACCTTGTAGCGTTCCAGCACACCGTGGCGGTCTAAATCCAGCGCACAGTTCAAAGCGGTTTGACCACCCATCGTCGGTAACACCGCATCTGGGCGCTCACGCTCTATAATTTTTTCCACCACTTCCCAGTGGATTGGCTCAATATAGGTAGCATCGGCCATTTCAGGATCAGTCATAATGGTAGCGGGGTTAGAATTAACCAAAATGACTCGGTAACCTTCCTCGCGCAGTGCTTTGCACGCTTGAGCGCCGGAGTAATCAAACTCACAGGCCTGGCCGATAACAATCGGGCCTGCACCCAGAATCAGAATGCTTTTAATGTCGGTACGTTTTGGCATAAAGTCGCTCTATCTGTCCTTTCGCTACGGATGACGGCATCGAATACAATTCGACAAATTAGGCATTGGCCTGCATCAAGTCAATAAAGTGGTCAAACAGTTCACTAGCATCTTGCGGTCCCGGGCTTGCTTCGGGGTGCCCCTGAAAACTGAAAGCCGGTTTGTCTTTACGGCGAATACCCTGCAATGTGCCATCGAACAAAGACACGTGAGTCACTTCCAGGTTATCCGGCAATTGTTTCTCGTCAACCGCAAACCCGTGGTTCTGACTCGTGATAATCACCCGTTTTGTCTTTAAATCTTGTACAGGATGGTTTGCACCGTGATGCCCAAACTTCATCTTCATTGAACGCGCGCCACTGGCAATTGCTAATAACTGATGCCCAAGACAAATACCAAAAATTGGAATGTCTTTATTCAACAAGGTTTTTATCGCAGCGATAGCGTAATCACAAGGTTCGGGGTCGCCAGGACCGTTAGATAAGAAAATACCATCAGGCTTTAACGCTAAAACATCGTCAGCTGATGTTTCAGCTGGCACCACCGTTATTTTGCAGTTTCGGTCAGCCAGCAAGCGCAGAATGTTTTGTTTACACCCATAATCATAGGCAACCACATGGTATTTGCTCTGTTCGGGTTTGGTATGACCTTCGCCAAGTTGCCAGCTGCCGCCTGACCAATTGTAAGGCTTTTCGCAACAGACTTCCTTAGCAAGATCCATTCCTTTTAATCCGGGAAACTGCTGCGCCAGCTCTTGTGCCTTGTTCTCATCCAGATCACCAACCATGATGCAGCCGTTTTGCGCGCCTTTCTCTCGTAAAATACGAGTTAAACGGCGCGTATCAATATCGGCAATACCCACCACATTGTGGCGTTGCAAGTAACCACTCAAGGTTTCCTCACTACGGAAGTTACTGGCTTTCATTGCCAAATCTCTAATAATAAGGCCTTTTGCCCAGACCTGACCAGACTCTTCGTCTTCCGAATTGGTGCCAGTATTGCCTATATGAGGATAAGTAAGAGTAACAATTTGTTCGGTATAAGATGGGTCGGTAAGAATTTCCTGGTAGCCTGTCATGGCCGTGTTAAAGACGACTTCGCCGACAGCGGAGCCTTCTGCTCCAATAGCGGTCCCGCGAAACACGGTCCCATCAGCAAGCACCAGAATCGCTCGTTTAGCGGATTGACTCGCTAGAATACTCAAGGGCAACCTCCGTACATAAAAAAACGGGTGAATCAATAATTTGACTTCCCCGTTTAGCGTCCTGAACCGCGTATTTTGCCAAATCACGCCAGCCTCGGACTGATTCAGGCAAATTCCCACCATTCTACGAAATATTACGAAAATCGTCCAGCGGTATTTATCTCTTAAGTAAGCGTTGCAAGATGTCCTGCAGGTTAAGTGTGTCTTGCAAGCTATATAAGCCGGGCGCTTTTTCAATTAACCACTTAGCAGCACGTAATGCCCCTTCTGCAAAAGTCTTACGATCGCTGACACGATGACCAATCTCAACGCGTTCACCAGCAACAGCAAGAGTAACTTGATGTTCGCCGACAATATCGCCTGCCCGTATAACAGAGAAGCCTATCCCGGCGTCGCTGCGTGACCCGTCAGAGCGAATCCCGTCGTTAACCTGCTCCCAGTTTTGCTGCCGCCCTTTTGCTGCAGCCTGCCCCAAACTCAGCGCCGTTCCGGAAGGGCCATCTTTTTTGTGCCGGTGATGCGCCTCGAAAATCTCAATATCAGCATAGGGTAATGCAGCACTGCTTAAACCAACCAGCTGTTCCAGCAAAGCAATGCCGATGCTGGTATTACTAGCATACAGCACCGGCACAGTCTCGGCCGTCTGAGCCAGACGTTGTTTCTGTTCGTCGTTTAACCCCGTGGTACAAACAACAATAGGTAACTGATACTGTTCAGCAAGCTTCAGGTTTTCAGTGAGCGCTTCAGGCAAAGAGAAATCAATAAGAACATCAACCTGCTCTGGCTGTAGCTCATCGGCATTAATAAAATGAACAAGCTCGTTTTCTGTCGCACTGTCCCCATAATTGTTGCTGCTTTTTCTGACAATGGCCGCACCCAGCTTAGCTTGGTTATCGTCCACCAAAGCCTGAATAACGGCTCTGCCCATTCTGCCCGAGGCTCCAAATACGCCCACATTAACCATTATTTTGACTCCGTCGCTAAATGAGTTTGATCCTGCAACAGGTTTTCATTACGTGCAACAACTCTGGAAACCATCATATCCCCAGTTACATTGGTCAGGGTTCTGGCCATATCAATGATGCGGTCAATAGCAGCGATAAACGCAATACCCTCTAACGGTAACCCGATAACATTCAGGGTCACGGTTAACATTACCAAAGCTGTACCGGGTACGCCGGCGGTTCCCACCGAAGCAAGCGTCGCCGTTAGCATGATCAAACTATAATCCATCCACTCTAACGGTATTCCATAGAGCTGTGCAATAAAAATAGAAGCAACGGCCGGATAAATACCACCGCAGCCATCCATATTAATGGTGGCGCCTAAAGGTAAAACGAAACTAGCGTAGTCCTTCGAGACACCCAAACGCTCGGTGACAGCCCGATGCGCTGCCGGTAATGAGCCAAACGAACTGCAAGTAGTAAAGGCGACAATCTGTGCATCAAATATAGCTTTAAAGAACTGCCAGGGGCTTACGCCGCCTGCGATGCGAATTAAACCGCCGTAAATCACCACAATATGGATAAGACAGGCCAAATAAATGACGCCAATAAATTTCGCCAGAGGCAGTAAGGTACTAAAGCCGTATTCACCAATAACCCAGGACATTAAACCAAGCACACCAATAGGCGTTAACTGCAACACCATACGAGTAATTTCATACATGACTTCAGCGCCTGACTTTATTGTCTTACGTAAGGGCTCGCCTTTGTCTTTTAAGCGCTGAATAGCAATGCCAACCAAAGCCGCAAAAACGACGATTTGCAGTACATTACCTTCGGTTAACGCTGTGAAAGGATTACTGGGCACAAAATTAAGGAAAACTTGGGCGACGCCGGGAATTTGCTTTTCATTTTGACTCGTTGCGGTCAGCGTGGCTGCCGGGCTCATATCAATTACACTGGCCAGAGTTAAACCAATAGCACTGGCAATCACCGCCGTCAGCATAAATAAACCGATGGTTTTAACCCCCAGGCGACCTAATTTCTTCCCATCATTCAAATCCGTAATGGCGCTAACAATGGCACAAAAAATAAGCGGCGCAACCAACATCTTAATGGCTTTTATAAATAAATCGCCAAGCGGCTTAAGCGCTACGCCAACTTCAGGAGCCAGCCCACCTATTAACATGCCTAATACAAAGGCACCTAAAACACGTTGCCAAAATGGGATTGCAAACCACGCTTTAAACATAATTCCCCAGCCGCTTTATAAAAAATGGGAGCTAGGGTAAAACTTTAAGGAGAAGAGCAAAAAGAATAAATTGAACTAGGTTATAACCTTTTGAAAGACAGAGGGAACAGGATCATCCCCTCTGTTACTTTGCGTGTCTCAACTACCAACCGACGTAGGCCGTTGGCAGGCTGGTGTTTTTCCGGCGGAGCGAGCCGCAGCATAACGCTCCTGCAACGCAGGGATTTGCGCTTCAAGATCTTTAATACGAGTTTTTGGATTCGGGTGTGTCGACAACAGTTCAAGCGGTGATTGACCGTCTGAAGCCGCTTGCATATTGCGCCAAAGCTCAGGCGCGTGCTCCAATTTAAAGCCAGCATCAGCCATATACTTCATGCCTAGTTCATCAGACTCAGATTCATGAGTACGCGAATAGGGCAACAGAATACCCACCTGAGCTCCGACACCTAAAGCTGCCATTAACAGACCTGCTTCATTGCTGTCTAACTGAGTACTGGCTAGTACGCCTCCCAATTGCAGTCCAAGCCCCACCATCATATTACTGGAAATGCGTTCATTACTGTGTTCAGCAATAACATGGCCAATTTCATGACCAATTACAGCAGCTAACTGATGCTGGTTTTCTGCAACTTCTATTAAGCCGTCATAAACACCAATATAACCGCCGGGCAACGCAAAAGCATTGACTGCTGGTTCTGCAAAAACAGTCACCTGCCAGTCCATTTGACTGTAATTTCCCGGTAAGTTTTCAATTAACGCATCACTGATGCAGCGCACATAAGCGTTAACTTCAGCATTATCGTTAATCTTTTGCTCTTTACGCATTTCCTCGTAAGAGGCAGCTCCCATTTTATTCAGCTGACCGCTTGAATAAAGTTGCAGTTGCGAGCGCCCTGTTGGAGATTTTACACAACCGACAATTAGCACTAACGTACAAGCAATTAAGGTAACTGTTTTCCAATTCATGGACTGGCTCCCGGCTTTTTAAAACCATAAACTTATATGGTGATAGCCAATTTAGCTGCGTAAGTCATCAAAAAATTGTTTCACACCGTCGAAAAAGCCTTTTTCTTTGGGTCGGAATTTTGCGGCCTCATCACCAGTACCCATTGATTCTTCAAGCGCTTCCAACATATCACGCTGCTTAGAAGACAAGTTCACCGGGGTTTCAATCACAACCTTGCAAATTAAATCGCCGATTGCGCCTGTACGCACCGATTTAACACCTTTACCGCGTAATCTGAAGTGTTTACCCGTTTGCGTTTCTTTAGGTACCTTCAGTTTGACTTTTCCATCGAGTGTCGGAACTTCAATATCACCGCCAAGCGCCGCTTTTGTATAGCTCACTGGTACTTCGCAGAACAGATTATTACTATCACGAGCAAAAATTGGATGTTCCCGCACGTGAACCTGCACATATAAATCACCGGCTGGAGCACCATTTTCACCGGCTTCACCTTCGTTAGCTAAACGAATGCGATCACCCGTATCGACACCAGAAGGGATCTTAACCGATAAGGTTTTGGTTTCTTCTTTACGTCCTTGCCCATGACAAGTACGACATGGATCGCTAATAATTGTCCCTTTACCACCGCATTGCGGACAAGTTTGCTGTACCGCAAAGAATCCCTGACGCATTTGAATTTGTCCGGTTCCGTGACAGTATCCACAAGTTTGTGGCCTGCTGCCTTTTTTAGCACCACTACCACCACAGTCACCGCACTCAACTAAAGTTGGAATCTCCAGTTCTACCGTTTTACCGCGAACCGCTTCTTCCAGCGACATATCCAGGTTATAGCGCAAATCGGCACCGCGTTGAGCACGGGATTGCTGGCGTCTGCCGCCCCCAAAAATATCACCGAAGACATCGCCAAAGATATCAGAAAAATCGGCACCACCGCCGCCGAACCCACCTGCACCGTGGCCACCGCCACCCTGGCGTGCCTGTTCGAAGGCTTCATGCCCATATTGATCATACATCTGGCGTTTCTGAGGGTCCGAAAGCACTTCGTACGCCTGCTTAATTTCCTTAAACTTTATTTCCATCTCTTTATCACCCTCGGTTCTGTCCGGGTGATACTTCATGGCCATACGTTTGTAGGCTTTTTTGATGTCACGTTCGTTGGCGTCTTTTGATACGCCCAGAACCTGGTAAAAATCTTGCGTCGCCATAATTCTTCGTCTTCTATCTGTGCTGTTGTGTCAGCCTGATACAAATACACGGGTATTACCTTACGGCAACACCCGTGTCCTTTTGCGAAGTTGCCTTAATGCTTACTTCTTATCGTCGTCTTTAACTTCTTCAAATTCAGCATCAACGACATCATCATCCGCTTTGGAAGACTGTTGCTGCTCACCACCAGCAGCACCTTCAGCGCCTTGCTCAGCTTGTTGCTGTTGAGCGGCTTCCATCAGCTTTTGTGACGCTTCCATGAGTGCTTGAGATTTCGTATCGATGGCTTCTTTATCACCCTCTTTAGCCGCCTGCTCTAACTCTTCACAAGCTTTCTCAATGGCGTCTTTGTCTTCCTGAGACAGCGCATCACCCACTTCTTTCAACTGGTTACGGGTTGCGTGAACCAAACCATCAGCTTGGTTACGTGCCTGTACCATTTCTTCAAACTTCTTGTCTTCCTCAGCATGCGCTTCGGCGTCTTTTACCATTTCATCGACTTCAGACTCGTCCAGACCAGAAGATGCTTTAATGGTGATCTTCTGTTCTTTGCCAGTGTCTTTGTCTTTAGCCGACACATGCAGTATGCCATCCGCATCAATGTCAAAGGTGACTTCAATTTGCGGTACACCACGCGATGCTGCGCGAATGCCTTCCAGATTAAATTGACCCAGAGACTTGTTATCGCCGGCACGCTTACGCTCACCCTGAATAACATGAATCGTTACTGCAGACTGGTTGTCTTCAGCGGTTGAGAATGTTTGCGACTCTTTTGTTGGAATCGTTGTGTTTTTCTCAATCAGCTTGGTCATTACACCGCCCATGGTCTCAATACCCAGCGACAGAGGACACACGTCTAACAATAATACGTCTTTTACATCACCTTGCAGTACACCAGCCTGAACTGCTGCACCAACCGCTACGGCTTCATCAGGGTTCACGTCACGACGTGGCTCTTTACCGAAGAAGTCCGTTACCGCAGCCTGCACTTTCGGCATGCGAGTCTGACCACCGACCATAATGATATCTTCAATATCACTGACCGAAAGATCCGCGTCCGATAACGCTTGCTTCAATGGCTCAAGCGATTTCTTAATGAGATCTTCAACCAGCGACTCTAGCTTGGCACGAGTCACTTTAATGGCCATATGCTTAGGACCCGCGTTGTCTGCCGTAATATAAGGCAGGTTCACTTCCGTTTGCTGGGCTGATGATAACTCAATTTTCGCTTTTTCTGCGGCTTCTTTTAAGCGCTGCATTGCCAACGGATCTTTACGCAAATCAATGCCCTGGTCTTTTTCAAACTGCTCAACTAAATAGTTGATCAAGCGGTTATCAAAGTCTTCACCACCTAAATGTGTATCACCGTTAGTCGCCAGTACTTCGAACGTATGCTCGCCTTCAACCTCATCAATCTCAATGATTGAAATATCGAATGTACCACCACCTAAGTCATAAACAGCGATAACGTTGTCGCCTGACTTTTTGTCCAGGCCATAAGCAAGGGCAGCAGCTGTTGGTTCGTTAATAATACGTTTTACGTCAAGACCCGCAATTTTACCGGCATCTTTCGTCGCCTGACGCTGGGCATCGTTAAAGTATGCCGGTACAGTAATTACCGCATCCGTGACTTCTTCGCCCAGAAACTCTTCGGCGGTCTTTTTCATTTTTTTCAGAACTTCAGCAGAAATTTGCGGTGGCGCTTTTTTATCACCGTCAATTTCTACCCAGGCATCGCCATTGTCTGCTTTTACAATGTTGTAAGGCATAATACCAATGTCGCGCTGTACTTCGTCATCCTGAAAGCGACGGCCGATAAGGCGCTTAATTGCAAATAACGTTTTATTTGGGTTAGTTACGGCCTGGCGTTTGGCCGGTGAACCCACCAAGATTTCGCCATCATCAGTAAATGCAACGACTGACGGCGTAGTGCGATCACCTTCGCCGTTTTCAATAACACGTGCGTTACCGCCATCCAGTACAGCAACACAAGAGTTTGTTGTACCTAAGTCAATACCAATTGTCTTACCCATAATTTCTCTCCAACTTCTAATTCATGTAATTTGCTTCGTTACCCCTTACTTGGGGTGCCTATGTTCGAATTTCAATACCCAACACAGGGATATTTTTCGATTTTGTTACGCTTTTGTATCAACACCCGAGCTAGAGTTGCGTGCAACCATCACCATAGCCGGACGTAACAAACGTCCGTTAAGCTCATAGCCCTTCTGCATAACAGCAATGATGGTGTTGTTCGAATGCTCTTCAGATTCCTGCATCGACATGGCTTGGTGTTGATCTGGATTAAACGCTTCGCCCTCTTCACCTATGGCTTTAACGCCAAACTTTTCCAGCGTTGAGGTTAAACTTTTGTAGGTAAGCTCAATACCTTCAACAAAGTTTTTATTCGTTTCGTCTTCCTTGTCAGCCAGCTGTAAAGCGCGCTCTAAGTTATCAACCGAGGTCAATATCTCATTCGCGAATTTCTCTAAAGCAAACTTATGCGCCTTTTCAACATCCTGACTGGCACGACGACGCACGTTTTCCATTTCAGCCTGAGTGCGCAATACCGAGTCGCGCTGATCATTCGCCTTCGCTTCTGCTTTACTCAAAGCCAGCTCCAGCTCTGCAATACGATCGGTTTGTTCTGACGACTGGCCCGCTGTTTCAGTTTCATCAGCAGCAACATCTTGCTGTAATGCCTCTTCGGCAGCTTGCGCGGCCTCTTGTTCCGCTTTTTGCTGCTCTACTGTCGGCTCATTCGCCGCCTCAGATGTTTGTTTCGAATCGTGTTTATTAGTCATAAGTGACTCTCTTTAACCAGTTTAAAATTAAGGTTGCAAAGTTAATGGGGGCAAGTTTTTTTCTTTCAAGGGGATTTCTCTTGCTTGATAAATTTTCTTCCTCGTCGTAGCGTAAGCACACGAACGCATAAGGATCCCGTGAATGAGTGCTTTTAAAAAAATTGGACTACTTGGTAAAGCCAATGATCGTGGCACCCAGTTAACCTTAGAAACCATTACTACCGCTTTAACCCATCGTGGTTTTGCGTTGTGTCTGGAAACGCGCACAGCAGAGCAACTGACGTTACCTGAGGGAATCGAAACACTCAGTTTGCAGGAATTAGGCGACTGGGCTGAAATTGCCATTGTTGTCGGCGGCGACGGTAATATGTTGGGAGCTGCAAGAGCCTTTTGTGAAAACGATATTGGAGTTATTGGCGTAAACCGCGGCAATTTGGGTTTTTTAACTGATCTGGCCCCTGATGAAGTATTAACTCCCCTACTGGCAGTATTAAACGGTGATTACCACATAGAAGAACGCTTTCTGCTCTGTGCCGAAGTTATTAACAAAGGCAGCCCGTCCGGAACCGGCAGAGCAATTAATGAAATTATACTTCACTCTGATAAAGTCGCGCATATGATTGAATTTGAGCTGTATGTCGATGACCACTTTGTTTTTAGTCAACGTTCGGATGGGCTGATTTGTGCTACCCCAACAGGTTCCACTGCTTATTCACTCTCAGGCGGAGGCCCTATTTTGCACCCCGGGCTCGACGCCATGACTTTGGTCAGTATGTTTCCCCACACGTTGAGTAGCCGGCCTATTGTGGTCGACGGGAACAGTGAAGTCAGGCTTAAAGCGGCTGTTGACAACGACTTGCTTCAGATTAGCTGCGATGGCCACGTGCGCATGACAGTCCATCCGGGAGATGATGTCATCATCAAAAAATACCCGAAAACTTTACGCATGATTCACCCGATAGACCACAACTACTATCACGTATTGCGTAACAAACTCGGCTGGGGCAGTAGACTTTTTTAATAAGCGAACTTGCATTTTAACACATCTACTGTATAAATACTGTATAACCTGTATATATTAACAGTATTGGAGCGAGTCTATGTTATCGCAATTAACTATTCGCAACTTTGCCGTTGTTAAATCTTTAGACATTGAATTTCACAACGGTATGACAGCTATCACTGGTGAAACCGGTGCCGGTAAATCTATCGCGCTGGATGCCCTTAGCCTTTGTCTGGGTAGCCGGGCCGATGCTAACTGGGTTCGTCCCGGACAAGAAAAAGCAGAAATAACCGCCGTTTTTACTCTAAAAACCGATAGCCCGGCGTTTCACTGGTTAAGGGCAAACGAGTTCGACACAGACGATGACTGCCTATTGCGCCGAGTAGTTCAACGTGACGGTCGCTCCAAGGCCTGGATAAATGGCACCCCAGTACCATTGAGTCAGCAGAAATCTCTGGCACCGCTGTTGGTTAATATTCATGGCCAACACGAACATCAGTTGTTATTAAAAGAAGAACATCAACTGAATCTACTGGACAGTTACGCACGCCACCAACATTTATTGACTGACGTTCAGGAAAACTATCGAAACTGGGCTTCGATAGAAAAACAGTATCAAAGCTACCAACAACAAAAAGAAGAACTGGAAGCTCAGCGTCAGTTACTTGAATACCAGGTTAATGAACTGAACGAATTCTCATTGGCCGACGGTGAGTTTGAAGAGCTGGAAAATAAGCACAAGCGTTTAAGTAACAGCAAAGTTTTACTGGAAGCCGGGGTATTTGCCTTAAATGCGCTCTACGAAGGAGAGCACAATAATGCCTCCAGTCTGGTCCAGTCTGCCGGCCAACGTCTGGCCGAAGCTGCGGAAATGGATAACGCACTCTCTCCCATCCATCAGTTGCTGCAGCAGGCAAAAGTACATATTGAAGAAGCTGCTCTGGAATTACGGCAATATCAGGATGATTTAGAACTTGACCCTGGTGAATTACAACAGGTTGAAGAGCGGTTAAGTGCAGCGATTCATCTGGCTAAAAAACACCAGATATCAGGCTCAGAACTTAGCCAACAACACCAAAAATTAATCAATGAGCTGAATAATTTAGAGCAAGCCGGAGAAGACGCTTCTAAGCTAAACGAAGAAAGACAACAGGCCAGAAAAACTTATCGTAAAAGTGCACAGAAGCTATCAGCCAGCCGGGAGCAGGCAGCGGCGGAGTTAAGCCAAAAAATAAGTCACTCAATGCACCAACTGAGTATGCCTCATGGCCGCTTTGTTATTCAGGTTGAACATGATGCCACTGCGCGGGCAAATCGCTATGGCACCGATCAGGTCGACTTTCTGGTAACCACTAACCCCGGACAGCCCATTCAAGCCCTAAATAAAGTCGCTTCCGGTGGTGAACTTTCAAGAATCAGCCTTGCCATACAGGTGATGACAGCAACGCAAAAAACGGTTCCTACCATGATGTTCGATGAAATCGATGTTGGCGTTAGTGGCCCTACAGCAGCAATTGTAGGTTCCATGCTACAAGCTTTAGGAAAAACATCTCAAGTTATCTGTGTAACACATTTACCGCAAGTTGCGGCCAAAGCTCATCAGCAATTACAAGTGAGTAAAAGGACCGATGGCGCTGAAACAGAAACGGCGGTTGTTGCTTTATCTAAGCAGCAGAGAGTCACTGAACTCGCACGTTTACTGGGAGGCGATAAAGTCACTGACATGGCAAAAGCGAATGCCAGAGAGTTACTCGCGAGTTAAATTCGTTCTATGCTGGCGTTCGATGAACTCATTGTTTATCATCAACGCTGATACAATCAATTGAGATTAATTTTAATAGGTATTTCATGTCAAGATTTGGAATTTTTCTAGTTGCCGTTATTGCTTTGAATGGCTGTTCTTTGCTCGACAAAATAGTCTATCGCATTGATATCCCACAGGGAAACTACCTTGAGCAAGACGATATTGATAAGTTACGCGTTGATATGACCCAAGAGCAAGTTATTTATGTGTTAGGAACTCCGGTTGCTGACAATAGCTTTGATTCTGAACGCTGGGTTTATCTCTATACTATGGATCCAAATACTGGCGAAGACTATCGAAAGGAACTCGTTTTAACCTTTAACGAAAACAAACTTCAGGACATGAAAGGTGATTTTGATAAGCCTGAAGAGTTTACTCAACCCTTGGGTCAGTAACTCGCCTAAAGTAGACAGCAAGGAGAATTATGGCGAACTCTTCACACACTGATGAGGTCGTCCGTATTGTCCGCAGTCCTAAAGACAAACGAGACTATCAACAACTCACTTTAAAAAACCAACTTAACGTGTTGTTGGTTAACTCCCCCGACAGCCCGAAAGCCGCAGCTTCTGTTGCGGTCAATGCCGGCCATTTTGATGATCCTGTACATACACAAGGCTTAGCTCACTTTCTTGAGCACATGTTGTTTTTAGGGAGTAAGAGTTTTCCTGAGCCCGCCGCTTTTGGCCATTTTCTCAACCTAAATGGTGGTCAGCATAACGCATGGACAGGCACTGAATTTTCAAACTTTCACTTCGATTGTAATGCTAATGCTCTGCCTCGTGCTTTAGAGTTTTTTTCCGCCATATTAAAAGAGCCGTTATTATCTGATAACTGGATAGACAAAGAACGGCAATCTATAGAGTCTGAGTTTAGACTCAAGCAAAATGATGAACTCCGTCGTTTATATCAAGTACACAAGGTAACAGCCAACCCCGGGCACCCTTTTACCCAATTTTCAGTTGGTAACCTCAAAACACTTAACGACGATGAGCACGGTAGCCTGAGAACTAAGCTAAAAAATTTCTTCGATGAGCATTACGTTGCTCAAAGAATGCGGTTAGTTCTGGCTGGGCCGCAATCCATCGAGGAGCTAAGTGGATTGGCACGCCAGCATTTTGCACAAATTAAACAGGAATGTCGTAGCAAAACTTCAATAAAAAGTCCGCTGTACCTTACCCCACAAAAAGGTGTATGGATAAAGGTTAAACCTATCAAAGTTGCCTATCGGCTTATTGTTACGCTGCCTCTACCCAGTATTGACGCCGATTATCCCCATAAAACGACCAGTTTTATTGCGCATTTACTAGGTTATGAAGGCCCGGGAAGTTTATTCAATGCGCTACGGTCAAAAGGGTGGGTGAATTCGCTTTCGGCAGGCGGGGGCATCAGCGGCAGTAACTTTAAAGATTTTAATATAAACCTGCAGCTTACCGAATCGGGGCGCCATAAAGTTGAACAGGTTGTTCAGTGGATTTTTGCTTATATTCGAAAAGTTGAAGCTGAAGGTATTGACGACTGGCGCTATAAAGAAAGGCGCATTACCACTGAAATGAGTTTCCTTTATCAGGAACCGACACCCGTTGGCGAGCTTGCGAATCAATTATCGGTTAATGCATTTCACTATAAGATGGAAGATGCGTTATATGGTGATTATCGTATGGATAGTCTTAATCATTCTTATGCGAAGCAGCTGCTGCAACAAATGACAGCAGAGAATGCCCGTATAACACTCGTGGCTCCTGATGTAGCAGCCACCCAAACGGCGCCTATATACCATACAAACTATGACCTCGAAGTCATCAATTCCAGACAACATCAAAAATTCAAATCCCTCCCAAAAGGCTTTAATTGCGAATTACCGAAACCTAACCGTTTCTTAAACTCTCGCTTCGACCCTTTACCTCTGGAAGCTGGCGGGTCAATACCTCAATTAATTGAAGACAGCTCTCAGTTACAATTATGGCATTTACAGGATCGCGATTTCAGAGTCCCTAAAGGGCATATTTACCTTTCCTTAAAATTACCAGCAGTTACCAATTCAGCCTTCAACTTTGCCATCGCCAGGTTATGGTCAGAATTAATGATAGATGCATTGAACGATGATCTTTACGACGCCGAAGTCGCGGGCTTACACTTTAATATTTATCCAACTCAAAGCGGAGTAACTATACATACGACCGGTTTGTCAGCTGGTCAAATCCCTTTAATGCAGCACCTTATTCAACGTGCTTTAAAAACGCGCTTTGCGAGACGCCGGTGGCAAGATCTTAAGCAAAGCCTGTTAAGTAACTGGCGCTCTGCTCATCAGAATCAACCTCTAAATAAGTTGTTTGCAGAATTGAATCAACAATTGCAATCCGGCTTATTTCGACTCGGCGACTTAGCCTGCGAATTAGCGCCCGTTTCATTTCGTCAATTTACGGTAGAAGTCGCTAAACTTTTTAGTCCTATCCATGTAACTGCGTTTGCTCACGGTGATTGGCAAAAGAAGGATGCTTTTCAACTCAGTCATCTTATTAAAGCTAACTTACCGAGTGCACAACCGGCCTCAACAAAGAGCCCCCCGATAAAACGCGTTGAAGACTTTGTCTATCAGCAGCTCGATGTTCCATCTGAGCATTCAGATAGAGCCTTGCTCCTTTACTTCCAGGGAGTAGATGACACATCGACTGAACAAATTAACTTTATGCTGTTGCAGCAACTGATCCATCAATCGGTTTTTCAAAGCCTGAGAACTGAAAAGCAACTTGGATATGTTGCCGGTAGCCAATACTTCACGGTACAGCGCTTACCAGGCATTTTATTCTTTTTACAGTCACATGAGTTTAACCCAGACGAAATTTTTCAAGCGATGCAGGCAATGATTGAACAGCAACTCGAACGGCTGAGTAATTTAACACTTAAAGAATGGCATCATGCTAAATCTACACTCAAACAACAGATTAAGACTGTCGATAGAAATCTGAGAGTGCGAAGCCAAAGGCTTTGGGGCGCGATTCAGCTCACTGATACCGAGTTTAACCGGCAGCAACTGCTACTATCTGCTCTTGAGCATTGTCAGTTAGCACAATGGCTGGAAAGAATAAAGCATCGCTTAACCGATAAAGCGCAGGCTCTGAGACTTCAAACCTGAGGACTAAAAGCGTAGAATAGTCTTTGACAGCCAAGCGCTCTCCCGTTACCTTAACGATAAATCAACAATAGAAGCTGCTAAAGTAGCCAGCCATTAGGTTTCCTGTGATTTTTACGTTGTCTATCAGAACATTATGCTCTGTGCTTTTCCTATGCCTTTTGTTATCAATCTATAGTCCCAATGTTGATGCACAAGAGCCATTCAAAGCGTCCCAAACTAAACAATGGTCTTTTGCTGACGGCCTGCCCAGCAACCATATTCACGATATTACTGAAGGCCCTAATGGTTTTTTATGGATTGCTACAGCAAGCGGTCTCAGCCGTTTTGACGGAACTCAGTTTTATAATTATCCAATAACGTCTGAAGCTGATAGCCAGCTGCTTTCAAACAGTATCCATCAACTTTTTTTTAGTCAGTCAGAAAAACTATGGTTTAGTACGGGAAAAAGTCTTGCAAAACTGTCTCTTTCATCTGGTGACATGTCTACTTTTAACCTTCCTGAGGCTGGTTCTGAAAATAAAGCCGGCATAAAACACATTTCAGAAGACTCAAGTGGCCGCTTACTGGTCACTACTGATCGTTTTGTTTTCCGGAGTGATCCGCTAGCCAGTAAATTTGAGCGACTGGAATTAACCTATAATGATGTTCCGATTACGAAGGTCAATTATATTTTTCGCGGTAAAAACTGGTATTGGTTAAGTACGGAAGAAGATGGCGTGTTCGTTTGGGATGGTTTTTCCCGGGAAGTATTCGCTCTCAATAAGCAAAACCCCATTACCGATAACATACCGGGCAGTCAACTTTATGCAGCATTGAACTACCAGCAACAACTTTGGTTAACAACTGATCAGGGCGTTATTATACTTGATAGAGACTTCCGCTTAGTGCCGACTCCGGACGCTGTTAGTGAACTGGATAATATTGCTGATATACAAATCACAGAAGACAACGATATTCTGTTCAGTACTGCAAGTGGCCTTTATCAACTGAGCGGTAATCAACTCAATAAATTGCATAATTTCCCTGTTAACCGAACGCAACAAATAGCCCGGGGCGACATTTTTTCCATAACGAAGAATCAAGGTATTTTGCAAATAGAAACCCCTTTTGCTCCGGCAGCACTAAAGCTCCTCAAAGAAAACAACTCAAATACAATAGCGATCAACACTCCCAAACTCATGCAGCAAGTGTCTGCCGCAATTGAAGGCAGTAATGGTAACTGGTGGCTGGCAACTGAGCTTGGCTTATTATTTTATGACACTCAGCAAGAGGAAATATCAGAACTGAACCATTACCCTGAGGTTAACGTTCAGGTTAATAAAATGCGTTTATTTGCGAATCGGTTATACATTGTCAGTGACTCTGGAGAGTTTTATCAGTACGACATTATTGATAAAAGCTGGAATAAACTGAACATACCCACGTTATCCACAAAGTTGGTAGATTTTAATTTAACAAGACATGGCCATTCGCTGTGGCTACACAACAATGAATACGCACTGGAAATTAATGAGTTTGGAGAGGTTTCTGAGAAAAAGCCTATCAGAAAAGACCCTTCATTTTTTACAAATCCAGTACACATTGACACAAAAAAGATAAGTGATACCACCTACTTATTTAATTTTACGGCACCTTTTGCAATCGCACCTAACCAACTTGTCTATCGTTACAAGACGGACAATACACAAGATGACTGGCAACTTCTGGATGCGGGCTATAACTCAGTTCAACTTCCATCAATGCCTACAGGTCAACGCAAATTAGAAGTTCAAGTGTCTTACGACAATGAACGGTGGTCCCCATCAACCTTTAAGTCGTTCAACATAACAACGCCATTTTGGCAAAGTCCCATTGCCTGGGCCGGCTATATTTTTATTATTTTTGCTCTAACAGCCAGTTACTGGCGTTACCAACAGCGACGCCGAACAGCATCTCAACAAAAGCTCCAACAACTACAAAGGCAAACTCAGGGGCTTCAGTCGAGTCAATATCAATGTTGGGAGTGGGATTTAAGCTCCGGCGAACTGGTTCGACAGAATATTTGGAAAAACGGCCCGGCTTTTCCTATTGATGGTAAACGTGTTGGCTTTTCCGGTGGAAAGTCCAATGTCCATCCAGAAGACTTGCAACGCTTACAGAAAAGTCTTGCTGAACACTTACAGGGCCAGTCAGATTTATTCGAATGCAGCTATCGTTTGGATAACCGCGGTAGCTGGCTTTGGATTTTAGACCGTGGAAAATTGCAGGCTAACGGCGAAAATCACGTAATGTTTGGGACGTTAAGCGATATTAGCAGCCTGGTAAGCTCTGAGGAGCGTATCAATATGCTGGCAGCGTCCATTACCAACATATCGGATGGCATCTGTATTTTTGACCGATTTTTCCGTAAACGTGAAGTCAATAACGCATTTGAGAGTATCAGCGGATTCCAACGCGAGCAAGTACTGGGTCAGTTATTAACGCTTTCCTGTTACCCGGACAGTTTTGTTAATCAAATAAAACGGGCGGTGATAAAAGACGGAACCTGGCGCGGTGAAATTAGCGACGTCAAAGCAGATGGCGATGAGTTCCTTATGGAACTGACACTTGATGCTGTTCGCGATGATAATGGTGAAGTATCGTTAATAGTTGCCAGCTTCTCTGATATTACTGAAAGACGCCATACCGAAAATGAAATGCGCAGGCTTTCTAATACTGACACGTTAACAGGCTTACCGAATCGCTCCTACTTTCAGGTCAGTCATTCAAACCTGGTCCGGAAAAAAGTGTCTCATACTTTATTGCTTTTTGACCTGGATGACTTTAAGAAAATTAACGATTCCTTGGGACATGAAATTGGAGATGAGCTTCTTTGCCAAGTAGCTGAACGACTAATGGACATTGGGCGCAGACAAGATACGCTTTACCGTCTGGGCGGTGATGAATTTGGGTTGCTTATTGAAGACAGCGTCGATATTAACCTTATTGGCGATTTAGGAAATCAAGTAAACCTTAAAGTGTCAGACCCTTATTTGATCCAACAGCATGAAATTGTCATTGGCAGTTCCATTGGCATCGTGCTGTATCCTCACGACGGTCAGACGTCACAGGAGCTTTTACAGAAAGCCGATATGGCGATGTATCACGCTAAGCAACGAGGCGGAAATTGCTATCAGTTTTTCAGCCAGTCCATGAACGAAAATGCGGTAAAACGACTGAAACTGGAAAACCAACTACGGTCAGCATTAAAAACCAACAATATTAGAGTTCATTACCAGCCTAAAATTGAAATGAGCTCTGGTCATATCGCCGGACTGGAAGCTCTGGTCCGCATAGAAAACAGTGACGGCTCAATGATCAGTCCGGCTGATTTTATCCCCTTAGCAGAAGAAACCGGACTGATCATTCCTTTAGGTGAAGAGGTTTTACGTCAGTCCTGCCGGGATATGAGACAGTTTATGACAGCCCCCGGCGCACCCAAAAGCGTTGCTATTAACTTATCAGCCCGGCAGTTTATGCAGTCCAGTCTCGCGTTACAAATAGAACAAATTTTACGTGAAGAAGGCTTGCATGCTCGTCATGTCGAGTTTGAAATAACAGAAGGTATGGTTATGAGTGACCCGGAGCGCGCTATCACGATGATGGAAAATCTGTCCGATATGGGTGTCAAACTGGCGCTGGATGATTTTGGTACGGGTTACTCTTCACTGTCGTATCTTAAGCGTTTCCCAATGAACAGTCTGAAAGTTGATAAAGCTTTTGTCGATGATATTACGATAAATGATAAAGATCGTAATATGGTGGCTTCTATCATTGCCATGGCCCATAACCTGGGGTTAAAAGTGGTTGCAGAAGGGGTTGAAACTAAAGCGCAGCTACAGACATTAAAAAGCCTCAAATGCGAATACATTCAAGGCTTTTACTACGCCAAACCTATGCCGGCTAACGCATTAATTGAGTTTATAGAGCAGCACAATGAAGTCGCTGCTCAGGTATAACCATTCATTGGTTAAATAAATTACTGATAAAAGCGCCAGCCGTTCTCTACCATCTGTTTAAGTAACGGCGCTGGTGTGTATCGTTCGCCTCTTTCTGAAGAGAGCTTTTCCAGTTTATTCACAATAGTTTCCAGTCCCTGACTGTCCATATAACGGAAAGGTCCGCCGAGGAAAGGTGGGAAGCCGATACCAAAGATGGCGCCAATATCACCATCACGCGGACTGCGAATAATCTCTTCGTGCAGACAATATGCAGCCTCGTTCAGCATCGGCAACAAGCAAATATCAATGATATCTTCGGCCGACTTACTTTGTTTCGGATCAATATCCAGCAACGAATAAACTGAAGTATCCACCGGCTTACCTTTGACACCTTTGCCGTACTTGTAGAAACCTTTTTGATTTTTCTTACCTTTACGGTCATCGTCAATCAGTTTCTCAAAAGCTTCGGGTGCCTCAAAACGGTCACCGAGTTCTTTCACTAATACCGGCGCCACCTTTGCAGCAACGTCGATACCAACCTCATCAAGCAACGTAACTGGACCCACAGGAAAGCCGAATTTCACCATGGTTTTATCTAAGTGTTCGATTGGCTCACCCGCTAACAGTAAACGTGCGGCTTCATTCATATAAGGCGCTAAAATGCGGTTAACATAAAAGCCAGCACCATCTTTTACGACTATCGGCGTTTTACCCTGCTTTTTCGCCAAAGAAACCGTAGTTGCGATAGTCTTATCGGAGGTTCCCGCATGCGTAATAATTTCTGCCAACGGCATTTTATCCACCGGTGAGAAATAATGAAGCCCGATAACCTGCTCCGGACGCTTTGCTGTCGCTGCTATTTGAGTAATTGGCAGCGAACTGGTATTGGTTGCAAAAATAGTCGATTCTTTCGCGTGCTCTTCAACATCTGCGACCATTTTCTGCTTCAGGTTAAGATCTTCAAATACCGCTTCAATAACCACGTCGGTACGCTCAAAGCCACTGTAGTCAAGCGAACCGCTTAACATCAACATGGTTTTTTCAAGCTCTGCACGACGCATATGACGACGCTTTACTTTTTTATTTAAGCGCTCATAACTGTAATGCAGTGCATTACTCACACCATCTTCGCTAATATCTTTAATACGAGCCGGGATACCCGCTTTAGCCGCCGTGACGAAGGCAATACCGCCGCCCATCAAACCACCACCAAGGACACCAACACGTTTCACCGAGTCAGGCTTCACACCCTCAGCGCCAGTTTCTTTCTTCATTTCAGTGGTCGCAAAGAAAATTTGACGCAGTTCATAAGATTCCGGCGTCATTGCCAACTCACCAAAACTGCGAGCTTCTTTATCCAGACCAGCTTCACGTCCGCGTTCTGCGCCTTCCTTAACCGTCTGAATGATTTTATCAATAGCCGGGTAGTTGCCCTGTGCTTTTTTCTGAGCCTGTTCACTGGCTTTCTTAAAAATGATGTCACGACCAAAACGCGTTGCTTCCAGTATCTTACTAAAGCCCTTCAGCGGCGGTTTAGTTGATTTTGGCTTACGCTTTAACGCGTGTTCAACGGCCACCTCTAAAAGAATGCTCTGTGGTACCACTTCTGCGACTAAACCCGCTTTTTTAGCCTGTTTCGCGCGCAACTCTTTGCCGGTCAGAATCATAGTCAGTCCCTGCTGCACACCAACCAGTTCCGGCAACCGCTGAGTCCCACCGCTGCCCGGTAACAGGCCTAGTTTCACTTCAGGCAGGCCCATGGTTGTTTTACTGTTGTCTGTACACACCCGTACATGACATGCCATGGCTAACTCCAGACCACCACCTAAGCAAGCGCCATTTATAGCGGCAACAACAGGAACATTCAGCTGCTCTATACGATCAAACATAGCCTGACCTTTTCGTGCCAGACTCTCGGCGTCTACCGCGTTCTCACAGCCATCTATCATGTTGATATCAGCGCCAGCGATGAAGGAACCGGGCTTGCCGCTGATAAACACAACGCCTTTAACCGAGTCGTCACTCTCTAATCGGTTCATCAAGCTGCCGACTTCGTCTGCAAATGAGTCTTTTAAGGTATTCATCGACTCACCGGGGACGTCAATCGTAATCACTGCGACGCCATCGTCCCTTACTTCCATAGTGAATGCTTTATCCTGACTCATTATTCTGTCTCCACAATCATTGCTGCACCTAAACCACCTGCGGCACAAGCGGTTGTCAAACCAACACCTCCACCACGACGGTGCAGTTCATTCAAAGTTTGCGTGATCATTCTGGTACCGGTAGCGGCAAATGGGTGACCATAAGCAATGGAGCCGCCCAGTACATTAAATTTGTCCATGTCGATTTCGCCAATCGCTTTATCACGGCCCAGTTTTCCTTTAGCAAACTTGTCGCTGGCAAACATCTTTATATTCGCCAATGTCTGCGCGGCAAAGGCCTCGTGCATGTCGATAAGGTCTAAGTCATTGAGGGTCATGCCGGCACGCTCAAGCGCAACCGGAGTTGAATAAGACGGTCCCATGAGCATGTCTTCTTCCACCTGCAGAGCCGCAAAAGCATAGCTGCGTAAATACCCCAGCACCGGCAGGCCAAGCTCTTTAGCGCGGCTTTCTGTCATCATAAGCACTGCCGAAGCACCATCGGTTAGCGGAGTACTGTTTGCCGCCGTGACTGAGCCATGCTTACGATCGAATACCGGTTTTAACTTAGCCAGTTTATCCGCCTGACTCTCACCGCGAATATTATTATCACGACCTAAGTGCTTCTTATAAGGCTCGGGATAAGCCGTCATAACTTCATCATTTAACCAGCCAGCTTCCCAGGCTGCATGAGCTTTCTGATGAGAGCGGACGGTCAGCTCGTCCTGATCTGAACGGCTAATGTTATGGGTTTTTGCCATTTGTTCAGCGGTTTCGCCCATACTTAACCCGGTACTGTATTCGGCAATTGCCGGCGGAACCGGTAGCAAATCTTTAAAGCTCAGTCGCTTTAAAATAGAAAGTCGCTGCCCCAGGGTTTTGGCTTTATTTAAGTCAACCAGAGCCCTGGCCAGATGTTTGCTGACACCAATAGGCAATACAGATGAAGAGTCCGCTCCACCGGCTATACCGCCGCGGATATGGCCGGCTATCATGGCTTCGGCAATATTTGCAGCCGACTGAAAACTGGTCGCACACGCGCGGGAAATACTGTAAGCGTCGGTATTGACCGGCAAACTGGTGCCAAGCACAATTTCACGGGCAATATTCGGAGCCTCGGGCATCTGAACCACTTGTCCAAAAACCAGTTGTTCAACCCAGTCACCTTCAATTCCGGTTTTATTCACTAATTCCTGAACAACCATTTTTCCTAAATCGACCGCGGGTATGCCGTGAAAGTCCGTTGCCTGTTTCGCAAACGGTGTTCTTAAACCTGCCACAAAGGCTATTCTTTCACCATTAACGGTTAGCAAGCGTTGTGCTGCTGTCATAATAATTCCTCAATTCAAAAATCAATACTGGTCTGACCACAAATTAACTTACAAATTCTAGCCCGTAATAGAGCAGATTAAAACCACCGTTTTCGGTAAAGTATGCTGTATAGATTGAAAATTCGGAACAAAGACAGCATTGTTGCTGTCATTGCTATGCGGTACTGACAGCATAGTCAGTTTTCGCCGATAACGACAGCCTGGAGTAAACATGATCGCGACAGCGTTTCAACAACTACAAAACTACCTGAATCGACAAGTACTTGGACAACCCGACTTTACCCAAAACCTTTTAATTGCCGTATTGGCTGACGGTCACCTGCTGGTTGAAGGCCCTCCCGGCCTGGCTAAAACTCGTGCAGTGCAAGCGCTGGCAAAAGGCATTGAAGGTGACTTCCACCGAGTGCAGTTCACTCCCGACCTGTTGCCCGCCGATTTAACCGGCACCGACATTTTTCGTCCCGAAACGGGTCAGTTTGAGTTCCAGCAAGGCCCTTTGTTCCATAATTTAATTCTGGCCGATGAAATTAACCGGGCACCGGCCAAAGTTCAATCGGCTTTACTGGAAGCAATGGCTGAGCGACAAATTACGGTGGGTCAGCGCAGCTATCCGCTGTCTGACCTTTTTATGGTATTAGCCACACAGAACCCGTTAGAGCAGGAAGGTACATATCCATTGCCCGAAGCTCAACTTGACCGCTTTTTATTGCATTTAAAACTCGACTATCCTGATGCAGAAACAGAGCAACAAATCCTGCGCCTGACACGAGGTGAGGCGCTATCAGGGGATCAGGACATTCCTACCCCATTAACGCAAAAAGAGCTGTTTAATGCCCGGCATGAAGTTCTGCAATTATACTTAGATGAAGCCGTTGAGAACTACTTGGTTCAGCTCATTATCGCAACGCGCCAGCCGCAGCATTATGACCAGAACTTAGCTCAATGGATTGGCTACGGTGCCAGCCCTCGTGCCACTATAGCAGTGGAGCGTTGCGCCCGTGCTAAAGCCTGGTTAGACGGCCGCGACTTTGTAACACCTGACGATGTTATCAGTGTCTTTCATAACGCGCTGCGGCACCGCATCATTTTGAGTTACCAGGCTGAAGCCGACGGTGTATCGCACGATCAAGTTCTGGACACCATTCTCAAGCTGGTACCGGCACCATAATGTTAAACGCTGAAATTGAACAATGGCTTAAGCAGTTGCACTGCGATGGTATCAATCCTGGCATTCAGGAGCTGCTTTATTATCGCAGCAAAATTCATGCATTCGCACGCCATCACAAAAGTTTACCGCGCTCAAGCCAGACCGGCCCGTTGCTGAGCAAAAGCCGTGGGCGTGGCATGGAGTTCGATGAAGTGCGTCATTACCAGCCCGGCGACGATATTCGCTCTATTGACTGGCGAGTAACCGCTCGAACCGGAAAAGCCCATACGAAACTCTACCGCGAAGAAAAAGAGCGGCCGGTATTTATTTCGGTGGATTTATCTCTGACTCAACTCTTTGGTAGCCAATTTGTATTTAAATCCGTTCAGGCTTGTCACTTGGCTGCTGCGCTTGCCTGGCAGGCACAGCATAAAAGTGATCGCATCGGCGGGTTAATAGGCAACGGCTGGCTTCATCAAGAGTTAAAGCCTGCTGCCAGACAAAAAGGTGTTTTGCGTTTATGCCATGCACTGCTGGACGTTCATGAAGACAGCCTGGCTCGCTGGAAAGACAAACAAAAACAACAGAAAAATGCGTTAGATGAGAATTTGAAACGTTTGCGTCAACTGGTGAGGCCAGGCAGCACCGTTTATCTTATCAGTGACTTTTATGGCGCCAGTAATCAACTTCTGGACGGTTTACGCGTGTTATCTCAGCATAATTCTATTCGCTGCTTTAGCATATACGACCCAATGGAGCTCGAATTGCCTCAAGGGTATTCCTCACACCCGTTGGCGATTACAGATGGTCGGGAACACGTTAATATCAACCTGACAGACCGGCAGCAAAGAAAAACGTATCAACAAGCAGCACAGCAACGCTGGCAAGCCGTTCAACAAGCTTTTAAAAAGCGGCGGCTCTCTTTAACGCCAATATCCAGCTCAGTACCATTGGAGCAGCAGTGGGCGGAGGTGATATGACACAACAGCCTTCATTACAACAGTTAAACGATATTGTTGAACCCAATGATGCCAGTTGGTGGCCACCTTCCTGGGTGGCACTGGTAGTAGTTGCTGTTGCGCTTATACTCGTGGCAATTTTCATTATCTGGGGAGTTCGCCGCTGGCAAGAGTCACGGACACGTAAGACGGCCATGAAGCAGCTGCTGCAACAAAATAACAGTAGCGTCGAACAGCTCACCGTATTGCTCAAACGCACAGCGCTGGCTTACTACCCCAGAGAGCTGATAGCAGAAAAACACAGCCGCAATTGGTTGATTTTTCTGTTAGCGGCGCTGTCTGACAAAGAGAGAGTATTGTTTGAGCCTATACTCGAACAAGCCGACAAGAACTTTTATGGCATTGCTGACGATGCATTTCGTCAAAGTTACTATCAGTTAGCTAAACTCTGGCTGAGTAAAGATTTGAGCAAACAACCGGGAGCTGAGCATGTTTGAACTGGCCTGGCCCTGGATGTTTTGTTTGTTACCTTTACCCTTTATTCTATGGAAATGGGTTCCTGAAGTTCGAAGAAATAGCTCCGCGATACGAGTTCCCAGTACCTATGGATTGGTCAGCACAGGGCAAAGCACGGGAAAACGCAGACTACTGTTACTGCTTATGAGTTTATGCTGGCTTATGCTGGTAACCGCTGTTGCAAAACCTCAGTGGTTAGGAGAGCCTTTAGCCGTTCGTGCCGAAGGCAGAGAGATTATGCTGGCAGTCGACCTGTCGGGCAGTATGGAAATTGCAGATATGCAGCTTGAAGGACGCTCAGTCGATCGTCTGACCATGGTTAAACACGTTCTAAGCGACTTTATTCAACGCCGCAAAGGTGACAGGCTAGGCTTGATTTTATTCGCCGACACCGCGTATCTGCAAACGCCAATGACTTACGATCGCAATACCGTAAAACAGATGTTAAATGAATCGGTACTTGGGTTAGTCGGCGAACGAACGGCAATAGGCGACGCCATTGCCCTATCGGTCAAACGCTTTCGCGACGACGAGGAGTCCAACCGGGTATTAGTATTACTGACCGATGGCCAGAATACAGCGGGCAACCTGACACCGGATCAAGCACTTGAGCTTGCTGAGGCTTACGACGTTACAATTTATCCGATAGCGGTTGGTGCTGAAGAAGTGGTTGTTGACAGCTTTTTTGGGCAACGCAAAGTGAACCCAAGCCGCGATTTAGACGTTCCATTAATGCAAAGTATTGCTGAACGAACCGGTGGCAAATACTTCCGGGCACGCAGTACCGATGAGCTCGAAGCTATTTATCAAAGGTTGGATCAGTTGGAACCGATTGCCGGTGACCCTCAGCAGCTAAGACCGCAAGTGAGTTTATTTTACTGGCCATTAGCAATCAGTTTTCTTTTATTCGTCACTATTGTCATGATGCATTATCGCCCCTGGGGGAGACGTTCATGAGCGAATTACACTTAATACGCCCCTGGTGGCTGCTCGCGTTAATTCCGGCAGGCTTACTCTACTGGCGTTTACTATACAGCCAAAAACATCAAGCCGGATGGCACCAGTGGCTGCCCGGGCACTTATCCAGAGTGCTGGTGAAATCAGGCGCTAAGCCATCATTATGGCCAATTCATCGGTTTCTGTTAATTACTATATTAACAACACTTGCCCTATCCGGCCCAACCTGGGAACGACTGCCACAGCCGGTCTATCAGCTGGAATCAGGCCAGGTTGTCATTATAGACATGTCACCCTCGGTGTTAGCCGATGATATTTCACCTGACAGACTCACCCGTATGCGATATAAAGCCATTGATTTGGTCAGGGCGGGGCTTGATGGTGACACCGGACTGATTGCCTACGCTGATGATGCTTTTACTATTAGTCCGCTTACTGCCGATAATGGTAATTTGATTAACCTTATTCCGTCATTATCGCCTGATATTATGCCTGCGCCAGGAAGTGAGCCTTTATTCGCTCTGCAATTAGCCAATGAACTGTTACGAAACGCCGGTTACCCGCAAGGCGATATCTATTGGCTTACAGACGGCATTAGCAGTAGCGAACTCAACCAGATCAGTCGCTACTTGCGTTCGCTAGAGCACCGGGTTTCAATTCTCGCGGTCGGTACTGAAGAAGGCGCGGCGATACGTGACAGCTCAGGTCGTTTACTAAAAAACAATAATCAAGTCGTCATAGCCAAAACCTATCCATCCCGATTAGCTGATTTGGCGTCAATTACAGGTGGTGTATTTACCTCAGTTACAGCAGACAACAGTGATATTGAAAAACTGATAAGTCAGGCGCCTCTGACACGTGAAGGCAAAAACAACGATGACCAGCAACAAGGCGATGCCTGGCGTGATATGGGTCCCTATATCGCCCTCTTTATCTTACCTTTAATGCTGTTTAGTTGGCGTCGGGGCGCCATGCTCAACCTATTAGTCCCCGCACTGCTTATGCCATTAATGAGCTATAGTCCTGAACTTAAAGCTGCTCATGATCCCACCTGGAAACAGCCGTTTCTGAATACAGAACAACGGGCACAGCGCTTATATCAGGATAAGGAATATGAGCAAGCAGCCAATTTAAGTGAAGATCCCATTCGACGAGGCGCAGCCTTATATCGGCAAGGTAACTTTGAAGAAGCCGCCAGTGCCTTTTCACAGCAACAGTCAGCTGAAGCACATTATAACTTAGGCAATGCTCTGGCTCAGCAGCAGCTCTATGACGAAGCAATTGAGGCATACGACAAAGCATTGGAGCAACGCCCGGGTTGGTCAAAAGCCGCTGAAAACCAGCAAGTGACGCAGCAGTTAAAGCAAAAAAAAGAGCAAGACTCCGGTGATTCAAAGAATACGTCAGATGAGTCGGACTCAGAAAACAGCCAAAAGAATGAAAACTCCAAGCAAAGTAACAACGGGCAAGAGCAGAAAAGTAATGAGTCCAATAACAACGACGGGCCTCCCAACCCAAATGAGGAGGGTCAACAAAATGATCAACCCGAACAGGCTGAAAAAGAACAAAAGTCTGAGTCTGAAGAGCCAAAAAAAGAACAAGCTAAGGCTAAAAATGAAAAAACGAATGAGAAATCCACTCAACAACTGCAACAGAAAGTTGCCGAGGGCGATATTGACCCCGAAAAAGCTCAGCAACTGGAACAATGGATGAACCGGGTTCCGGACGACCCCAGCATACTGCTGCGCAACAAAATGCTTCTGGAAAGCCAACGCCGTCGTCAGCGTCGAGTTTCAGAACCACAAGGAGAAGAGAAAAAATGGTAAGAGCATGGCTACACACCCTCTTATTGATTGGTTTTTTACTTGTCTGCCAACTCGCTCGCGCCGATGTCTCCGAAGTAACGGCGACAGTCGATCGCAACCCGGTTACTGCTAATCAGTCTTTCGTTTTAAACGTGACAGTTGATGACGATGTTGCGAATGATAGTTTCTCTCCCTCAAAACTGCTAAAAGACTTTGTCGTAGGAAGAACATCGGTCAGCCGTCAAACATCGATGATAAATGGGCGTCTCAGTAAACAAACCCGCTTTACTACTGTGCTTATCCCTCAGGCTGAGGGGGAGTATGAAATCCCTGAGATCACTATAGATGGTGTTTCGTCTGCTCCCATTTCCCTGCAAGTGCTCGGAGCAGGCAGTAATCAGGACACAGAACAAAAAATAGCGTTTCTGGAAGCTCAGGTCGATAGTCAACAGGTATACCTGCAACAACCGATCACCTACGTTGCCCGGCTTTTCCTTGCTGCTGATCTCAATAAAGGGAATTTGATTCCCCCTGAAGTAGAGAATGCCGATGTTCGGCAGATTGGCCAGGATCAAGAAAGTACACAAATGGTCAATGGTCGTCGTTATAAGGTTTATCAACGTATTTATCAAATAACCCCCAGTAAATCCGGTCCATTGACGATTATTGGTGCGCGTTTCGATGGCGAAGTATTTACCCAGGGTCAACGTTCAATATTTTCATCGTTCTCGAATACTCAGCCGGTCAGTACCATAGCTGAAACTATTGAGGCAGAGGTGCAGCCTGTACCCGATAAATGGCAAGGACATTGGTTGCCAAGCGAGTTAGTGAGTCTCTCTCAATCAGTTTCTCCCCAGCAAGAAAGCTATACGGTCGGCGAACCATTGACGATTTCCTACATGTTGACTGCGGTGGGAGTAAAGCCAGAACAACTGCCGGATATAAAGCCGGACTTCCCTGATACAGTGCGGGTTTATCCTGATGGCGACGAAACGGATCAATTTACCCGCAACGGCGTCGTTATCTCTCAAAAGACAGTGAGTTTTGCTTTAGTGCCTAACCAACCCGGACCACTAACCATTCCGCCACTCACGGTTCCCTGGTTTAATACAAAAACGGGATTAGCGGCGTCAGCTAAAACTGAAGCATTAGATTTTTCAGTGGATATGGCTGAAGGTATGCAGGCTATACCCACAGAGCAGACTCAAAGTGAATTTCCCGCTCAAGCTCCTCAAACGGCTACTGAGCAGCCAAAAGCGTCAACAACTTCAGTAAACCCAATATGGTGGAAGCAAGGCTGGTTCATTGCATTAGTCAGTCTAATTCTGGCTTTGTCTTTACTCATTAACGGCTACCTTATCTGGAGTAAGAGGTTCGCTTCTGCCATTAATGCCGGCTTACAAAAAAGAGCAGAGACAAAAGACGAGTTAAACAAAAATAAATTGTGGCGCGATTTCCAGCGCGCCTGCAGTAAAAATGATGCTCAAGCAGCCAAGAACTCCTTATTAAAATGGGCAAATCGTTATTTTGGCAAATCATTTAATAGCTTAACCGAATTGTCTCAGCAGCTCTCAATAAAAGGTGCATACCTTACTACTCTGCAGCAAAGCTTGTATAAGCCAGCGAGTAACTCATGGGGCGATGGGAAAATGTTGTATAAGGCAGTTAGAGTATCTCTGGAGAAAAACAAAGACAGAAACGTTGGTAAAGAAAACTTACCTGAGCTCTACAAAAGTTAAGCTTTCATACCCAATAAAAAGGCTCAGACTTATTACGGTCTGAGCCTTTTTTAGTTTCAACAGAGTTAAAATTTTATCGAGTCGATAAACGCTTTATATCCGCATTACTTTTTAAATTATTAATGAAAGCTTGCAACATAACTTGCGCCTGCCGGTTCTGCAATTGCGCCCGCAATTCGTCAAGCTGCCCTTCATTCGCACTCCCCGGAGACACTTCGGTCAAAGCAACGACGGCAGCATCACCATTTGGTAAAGCAACCGTGGTAAAAGAAGCTTCGCCGTCTGCTGCAGGAGATATTGAGAAAAGCTCCTGTACAATGGCTTGAGGATATTCACCATTGTTACGTGCAACGCTATCCAGCCAAACAATTTCTTTGCCAAGTTCTTCATCGGCCTGCCAAGCCTGCAGCCATTCTTCAGCTTTTTCCAGAGCTAAATCTTGAGCTTTTTCAATACGCAGTTCAGCAACGATTTGGTCACGAATTTCAGTCAGCTGTTTTACACGAATGGGCTGATGTTCAGTCACGCGTACAACCAATGAGCGATCATCTGATGTTTCGATAATATCGCTATTCAGCTTTTCCTCAATTAACTGCTCTGAAAACAAGTTATTAAGAATGACATCATCACTGAGTGGCGTCGGGGCTCTCTCGCGAATGAATAAATCGGTTCGACGTACCGTTGCTCCAACTTCTTCAGCTGCGGGCTCTAACGTATCAGGCTGCTCAAAGCTGATTTCCGCAAGCTTCTGTTGCATATCAAAATAACGATCTTCAGCTTTTTCAGTGAGTAACTGCTGGCGAACCTCTTCTTTAACTTCGCTGAATGGAGTGACAGCTCCCTCACGTAAATCGGTCAGCTTAATAATATGATAACCAAAACTGGTCTCGACAATGCCGGATAAGTCACCAACGCGTTCCAACTCAAAAGCAGCAGCATCAAAATCTTCATCCATCATGCCGGACTCGATCCAGTCAAGGTCACCACCTTGCTCAGCAGAGAAGGTGTCGTCTGAATAGGTTTTTGCTACTTCGGCAAAGTTTGCGCCCTGCTCAAGTTCAGACAAGGCTTGTTCTGCCTGCTCTTTTGCATTTTCAGTATCAAATTCAATCAGAATATGAGAAATGCGGCGTTCCTCTTCTGTTGTATATTGTTGCTGACGCTGTTCGTAGTATTCGCGCACTTCTTCTTCAGAGATTTCAATGTCCGACTCAATTGCGGCCAAGGACAGTTCAATATAAGCGACACTGAGTTTTTCTTCAGTACGAAACATATCCTGATTCTGCTGATAGAAAGTTTCAATGTCTTGTTCAGCAATGTCGACCTGATCTTCAAAATTATCGTTCCGGGCAATCAAAAAACCGCCTGACCGAGATTGGCTTTGCAAGCGCAAGAACGCCAAAGCTTCAGGTTCCAGTACAAACTCCGATCCGGATACCCCCTGAACTAATTGGTTCCGAGTCATATCCTGTTGCATCACCTTAGCAAAAGCTTCGGGACTGTAACCAGCATTACGCAACGCCATTAAATAAACATCGTTATCGAACTGACCCGCCGTACGAAACTGTGGAATATCGCGAATGGCCGCTTTTACTTGTTCAGAGCCCACTCTCATTCCGTTCGTTTCCGCATATTGTACTAACAGCTCTTGTTCGATGAGTCCCTCAAGTACACCACTGCGCAAATTACGCATATAGTCTGGATCGGAAGTGATAGCAGAAAACATATCACCAAACTGCTCTTGTAAGCGACTGCGCTCATTCTCGTAAGCACGATCATAGTCACTACGAGGAATATCTTCTCCATTAACTTTTGCAACGGCATCTTCTGTGTCGCCGGTGATATAGCCACCGACACCCGCTAGTGCAAAAGTTAGAATGATTAACACAAGAATGGCCTTAGCAGTATAACTCTGCGAGCCTTCCCGAATCCGCTCTAACATAATAAGGCTTTCCTTATCTAACCTGAATAATCGACGTCACATTATAAGGTGATTCGTCTTAAAACTCACCATCCATACAAAAAAATAACCCGAGGTTTATAACCTCGGGTTACTCGTATTATTCTATAAAAAAAGCGCTAATGCGCTTTAATTAATTTACTGCGTCTTTCAGTGCTTTACCTGCTTTAAAAGAAGGTACTTTAGCAGCAGCAATCTGGATAGTCTCGCCCGTTTGAGGGTTGCGACCAGTACGAGCAGAACGCTCACGCACACTAAACGTACCAAAGCCAACTAATGCGACTTGGTCATCTTTTTTTAGAGCATCAGTTACTGCATCGATCATTGAGTCCAGAGCACGACCAGCAGCAGCCTTAGAAATATCTGCACCTGCCGCGATTTTGTCAATAAGCTGAGACTTGTTCACAGTATCATCCCCTTAAATTGTTATTATCAAGTTTCCGTGGTTCCATTCGGAGTTAAATGAGCCAAAACGGTTATATCAAGCTTGATTTAATTGTTCAAGCACCATTATCCAAATAGCTTTGCTATCCAGCTGTTCTTAATGTAATACATTGGAATCAGCTTTGAACTCTAGGCTACCACAGTCGTTTCGATTGAAAACCCTTTTTACGGACTTTTTAACGAAAAAATGCGGCCTGAAGCAGGATTTCTCATCTACAGGCCGCATTTTACCGTCCGAATATGACTCTGGCATTAAGCTTTTGGCTATTCTTTAACCAAAGCAACATCCAGTACTTCATCAATCCATTTTACCGGTTGAACCACTAGATCTTCTTTTACGTTATCGGCTATTTCTTTTAAGTCTCGTTCATTTTCTTTTGGAATTAAAACGTGCTTAATTCCACCACGATGCGCCGCCAACAATTTTTCTTTTAAACCACCAATAGGCAATACTTCACCTCGCAAGGTGATTTCACCCGTCATCGCCAAATCAGAGCGAACCGGTTTACCCGTTAACGAAGAAACCATGGCCGTCACCATTGCAATACCAGCACTGGGGCCGTCTTTGGGCGTAGCACCTTCAGGTACATGAACATGAATATCACGTTTCTCGTGAAAATCATCCGCAATGCTCAACTTATCAGCGCGACTACGAACTACCGTCAGAGCCGTCTGAATTGACTCCTGCATCACATCGCCTAACGAGCCGGTTGTGGTTGTCTTACCTTTACCAGCAACGTTGGTTGCCTCAATAGTCAGTAAATCCCCACCCACTTCGGTCCAGGCCAGACCAGTCACTTGCCCAACCTGGTTGGCTTCTTCGGCTTTACCGTAGTCGAAACGTTGCACGCCTAAATAATGACTGAGGTTGTCACCGTGAATTTCCACATGTTTGATGGATTTATCCAGCAATATCTCTTTCACCGCTTTGCGACATAAGCGTGACAATTCACGTTCCAGATTACGCACACCGGCTTCACGCGTGTAATAACGAATGATACCAATAATAGCGCTGTCCTGGACTGTTATTTCTTTCTCTTTCAAACCGTTACGACCTATTTGCTTGGTTAGCAAATGTCGTTTAGCAATATTCAGCTTTTCTTCTTCGGTATAACCCGACAAGCGAATCACTTCCATACGGTCTAATAACGGCGCCGGAATATTCATGCTGTTGGACGTTGCTACAAACATTACATCCGATAAATCATAATCTACTTCAAGGTAGTGATCATTAAAGTTAACGTTTTGCTCAGGATCTAACACTTCGAGCAACGCCGACGCGGGGTCACCACGCATATCTGCAGACATTTTATCAATTTCATCTAACAGAAACAGTGGGTTACGTACGCCAACTTTCGACATTTTTTGAATCAGCTTTCCTGGCATCGAACCAATATATGTACGCCGATGGCCTCTTATTTCAGCTTCATCGCGCACGCCACCAAGTGCCATACGTACATACTCACGGCCGGTCGCACGCGCTATTGATTGCCCCAGCGATGTTTTACCCACCCCCGGCGGGCCAACTAAACAAAGAATCGCCCCTTTCACCTTAGTGGTCCGCTGTTGCACCGCCAGATATTCAATAATGCGTTCTTTAACTTTCTCTAATCCGTAATGGTCGGCATCTAACACTTTTTCAGCGTGAGCTAAATCCTTTTTAATACGCGAACGTTTTTTCCATGGAACCGACACCATCCAGTCGATATAACCTCTTACGACCGTTGCTTCAGCCGACATGGGTGACATCATTTTCAGCTTTTGTAGCTCGGCTTCAGTCTTTTTCTTGGCCTCAGCCGGCATCTTGGCGTCGTCTATTTTCTTCTGCAGTTGCTCAAATTCATCGACACCATCTTCAGTTTCGCCCAGCTCTTTTTGAATGGCTTTCATTTGCTCATTCAAATAATACTCTCGCTGGCTTTTCTCCATCTGCTTTTTGACGCGGCTTCGAATGCGTTTTTCAACCTGAAGGATATCAATTTCACCCTCCATTAACGCCATCAGATGTTCAATGCGCTCGCGAATGTCTGTAATCTCGAGAACAGCCTGCTTTTCCGCAAGCTTTAACGGCATATGAGCAGCCATTGTATCCGCCAGACGATCACCATCCTCAATACCTGATAATGACGTCAGTACTTCAGGCGGTATCTTCTTATTCAGCTTCACGTAACCTTCGAACTGGTTTAATGCCGAACGAATAAGAACTTCTTCTTCTTTTTCGGGCAATTCCTCAGAGGCAAGGTAGTGAATACTGGCCTGAAAATACTCTTCGTTATCCTGTAATTCATCCAGTTGCGCGCGTTGCTTGCCTTCAACCAGAACTTTTACCGTACCATCCGGCAATTTTAACAATTGCAGTACAGTAGCGACTGTACCCACCGGGTATATATCCTCGTTGGCAGGCTCATCTACCGACGCATCTTTTTGCGCTGCCAGAAAAACTTGTTTATCTTCGTCCATTGCAGCTTGTAAGCATCGAATCGATTTCTCACGACCAACAAACAGTGGAATCACCATATGCGGGTAAACCACTACATCTCTCAACGGCAGAACAGGCATCGTTAATTGTTCGGTGCGTTCTTCGCTCATTAAATTCTCTCCCGACCTAGGTTTACTTTGTAATATGCGGCCTTTACCTGAAAGTTCAATCCTTGACAGAAAAAAAGGGCCGTTCGGGCCCTTTTTTGAACGATTTTAATACAGTTTCAGATTATTCGCCCGAAGCCTGCTTATTTTTCTGCTGATTAGCGTAAATCAAAATAGGATCCGATTCCCCTGCTATAACAGACTCATCAACCACAACTTTTGCGACATCTTCAATAGAAGGTAAATCATACATGGTGCTTAATAAAACACCTTCAACAATTGAACGCAGACCGCGCGCCCCTGTTTTCCGAGCCATAGCTTTTTTCGCAATTGCCCGTAACGCATCCTCTCGAAATTCCAGTTCAACGTCTTCCATTTCAAACAAAGCGGAATACTGCTTTGTCAAAGCGTTTTTGGGTTCACGCAAAATCTCAACCAGTGCCGCTTCATCCAGCTCGTCCAGAGTTGCAACAACCGGTAAACGACCAATGAATTCAGGAATCAAGCCATAGCGGACCAAATCTTCCGGTTCAACTTGAGCAATAATAGCCCCTTCATCACTTTGCGTCTTACTCTTGACTTCGGCACCAAAACCAATGCCGGTCCCGGTCGATAAACGCTGCTCGATAACTTTATTCAGGCCAGCAAATGCGCCACCGCAAATAAATAGAATTTTTGACGTGTCAACCTGCAAAAATTCTTGCTGAGGATGCTTGCGGCCACCTTGTGGAGGCACAGAAGCAACGGTTCCTTCAATTAATTTCAATAGCGACTGCTGCACACCTTCGCCGCTGACGTCACGGGTAATTGATGGATTCTCTGACTTACGTGAAATCTTATCAATCTCGTCAATGTAGACAATACCGTGCTCGGCCTTTTCCACATCGTAATCACACTTTTGCAACAGCTTCTGAATAATGTTTTCTACATCCTCGCCAACATAACCCGCTTCAGTCAGCGTCGTCGCATCAGCCATGGTAAAAGGAACATCCAGATAACGTGCCATTGTCTCAGCAAGGAAAGTCTTACCTGAACCCGTGGGGCCTATCAGCAAAATATTACTTTTGCCCAGCTCGACTTGCTCTTTACCTTTGCCTGACGCGCGTAATCGTTTGTAATGATTATAAACGGCTACCGATAACACCTTCTTCGCGCGATCCTGACCAATAACATACTCATCCAGGTGCTTACGAATAGCTTTTGGTACGGGCAACTCATCCTGATCCGGCACCGGAGCCAGTTGATGAATTTCTTCTTTCAGAATGTCATTACATAACTCGACGCATTCATCACAAATGAATACAGAAGGTCCTGCAATGAGCTTTTTTACTTCATGCTGACTTTTGCCACAAAAAGTGCAATACAACGGCTTATCACCGTCACCTTTGGACTGATCTGTCATGCTTGTCTCCTACTACTAAGAGTCAACTCAGGACTCTTCGCCACGTTGGCGTAAAATACCGTCAACCAGACCATAATCGACAGATTCTTGCGCCGATAAGAAGTGATCGCGATCAGTGTCTTTTGCCACTTTTTCGTAATCCTGGCCTGTGTTCTCAGATAACATACGGTTTAAGCGCTCTTTCAGATCCAAAATTTGCTTCGCATGAATTTCGAAATCTGAAGCCTGCCCCTGAAAACCACCTAATGGTTGATGAATCATCACACGAGAATTCGGCAGACAATAACGCTTACCTTTTGCGCCACCGGCTAACAAGAACGCCCCCATGCTCGCGGCCTGACCCATGCATACCGTACTGACGTCAGGCTTAATAAAGCGCATGGTATCATAAATAGCCATACCCGATGACACGACACCGCCTGGCGAGTTAATGTACAAATAAATATCTTTATCAGGATTATCTGATTCTAGAAACAATAGCTGCGCCATAATAAGATTGGCCATATGGTCTTCAACCTGACCACTGCAAAAAATGACACGCTCCTTTAATAAACGTGAATAAATGTCGTAAGAGCGCTCCCCTTTTGAAGTCTGTTCGACAACCATAGGGACTAGCTGTGCCATTGGATCCTGAATATCGCTCGACATGTGTTATAAAGCTCCTAAAATAAAAAAGGCTCGTATGAGATCATACGAGCCATTAAACCAAGCTGTAGCGGGACCCGTCAAGGATTCCATTACACCAGATTACTGCTGCTTCGGATTCATGATGTCATCAAAGCTTGCTTTTTTCTCTTCAACTGAAGCTTTTTCCAACACGAATTCTATTGCTTGCTCTTCTAACGCTAAGTTACGAACTTGCTGCATCATGTCGTTGTTTGACTTGTAATATTCAACAACTTCCTGCGGATCTTCATAAGCAGACGCTGCCGTAGCAATTATTTCATCAACCTTTTCATCATCAGCTTTTAGCTCATTACCGCGGATAACCTCACCTAGTAACAAACCAACTTTAACGCGTTCTTTAGCTTGCTCTTCGAACAGCTCAGCCGGTAAATCAGGCATTTGCTCAACATTACCACCAAAACGCTCAGCTGCTTGCTTGCGCAACTGGTCAATTTCTTGATCAATCATTGACTTAGGCTGTTCAACATCGTTGTTTTCTACAATTCCCTTTAGGACTTGCTCTTTAACTTTTGCCTTCACTGCGTTTTTCAGTTCGCGTTCCATGTTTTTGCGAACTTCTTCTTTCAACGCTTCAACTCCGCCTTCTTTGACGCCAAACAACGCTACAAACTCATCGTTTAGTTCAGGTAAGTCGCGCGCTTCAACTTTCTTAGCCGTAACCACAAATTGAGCTTCTTTACCTTTCAGGTTTTCAGCGTGGTAATCTTCAGGGAAAGTGACTTCGATAGTCTTTTCTTCACCGGCTTTAATACCTTTGATTTCGTCTTCAAAACCGGGAATCATACGGCCTTCGCCTAATTCCAGTGCAAAGTCATCCGCTTTGCCGCCTTCAAATTCTTCACCGTCAATAGAACCAACAAAATCCATAGTGACCTTGTCACCTTTTTTGGATTTGCGCTTAACTTCTTTCCAGTCAGCGTGTTGTTTCTGCAACGTTTCCAACATGTTATCGACATCTTTTTCAGTGACATCAACAGCTGGTTTTTCTACATTTACTTTATCCAGATTTTTCACTTCAACTTCCGGATACACTTCAAACGTAGCAATAAACTCAAGGTCTTTACCTGGTTCATTAACTTTAGGTTCAATCGCAGGTGCACCAGCAGGGTTTAATTTTTCCTGCATAACAGCTTCAAAGTATTTACTTTGCATGACGCTTGAAGCTGCACGTGAGCGGGCTTCACGACCAAACAGCTTTTGCAGGACGTTTGGTGGAATTTTCCCTTTACGGAAACCATTCACACGACGATGGCGATATTCTTCCTTTAATAAGCGTTTTACTTCGCTATCAATTGTATCTGCCGGGACTGTAACAGTCACACGACGCTCTAAACCTTGAGTTGTCTCTACAGAAACCTGCATTGCTTCATTACCTCGGTTTCAATCAATGAATGTTACTCGCATTAATTTATCATTATAAAATTAATAATACGGCAACGGCGTTGACCCTTAAAAATGACGCAGCATTATAGCGAGGCGACTGCTCAGAGTCGAGCCCCAAGCGGCAATTTTTAAGCAGCTCTTTAGTCCGACAACAAAATAATCAGGATTTGCCTTCAAGCTCGATAAGTAGATTATTAATTTCGCCCAATTTATCCGGCTTGTCTGCGGCCATATTTTCTTGATCGGCAACTTCAGTTTCAAGTTCATCATAACGCCACTGCTTGAGCACATCGATTTTTTGTTCTGTTGTAAGTTCAGCATCATTCACGACATTTTGTGGCGAATTGAACGCTTCAGCGGGATTTTTCAAACTTTTCTTAAAGTCCATAACAATAGCTCCAGCTAAGTATTGGCAGCAAAATCTTTTTAATAAATCTTAAATTAATGTAGCAGGAGTGACTGAAAAGAAAAAGGATAAAGCGTGCAATGGTCGGCGATGCAGGATTTGAACCTGCGACCCCTTGGACCCAAACCAAGTGCGCTACCAAACTGCGCTAATCGCCGATATACAAGAAATTTTGACATTAAGAAATGGGGTGGATGATGGGACTTGAACCCACGACAACCGGAATCACAATCCGGGGCTCTACCAACTGAGCTACACCCACCACTGAGTGATTTCTTTGGCGCGTTATGGCGCACCCGGCAGGATTCGAACCTGCGACCCACGGCTTAGAAGGCCGTTGCTCTATCCAACTGAGCTACGGGCGCATATCGAACCAGTAAACCGTCATGAGAATGGTCGGCGATGCAGGATTTGAACCTGCGACCCCTTGGACCCAAACCAAGTGCGCTACCAAACTGCGCTAATCGCCGAATTTCTCCGAAAGCGGTGTCATACGCAGCTTTATAAAAGCTTATTGCTGGCTGACAACGGTGGCGAATATTACCTGTTGCAGACTGACCCGTCAAACTTTTTTTCCGATATAGATACTGAGTGACTACTTTTGCAACAACCTGACGACTAAACCAACAATCGGTGACATTCAGGCCGGAAAAAAGTTACAATGCATTATATATCACCTTGAATTCTCTCATTTTTGGGATCGTCACTATGCCAGCACAAATTATCGATGGTAAATCCATTGCTGCCAATGTTCGCCAAGCTGTTAAACAGCAAGTAAAAGTACGTACCGATTCCGGACTGCGTGCCCCCGGTTTAGCCGTCATCTTAGTCGGAAGCGACGCTGCTTCCGAAATTTATGTCGGTAACAAACGCAAAGCCTGTGAAGACGTTGGATTTCGCTCATTCGATTACGATTTACCAGCAACCGCGTCTCAGCAAAAACTTGAGGAGCTTATCCATCAACTGAACAATGACGAATCCATCGATGGCATTTTGGTCCAACTACCACTGCCTGCAACGCTCGACGCAACACCGATACTCGAAAAAATTCGTCACGATAAAGACGTTGATGGTTTTCATCCATTTAATATAGGGCGCCTCTCACAGCGCATCCCTGCCCTGCGGCCATGCACTCCCAAAGGCATCATGACCTTGCTCGCGCACACTCAGGTAGATTTGCATGGGTTAAATGCTGTTGTCGTTGGCGCGTCTAATATTGTCGGGCGACCGATGAGTCTCGAACTTCTTTTAGCAGGCGCCACAACAACAGTCTGCCATCGCTTCACCAAAGATTTATTAGAACATGTGAAACGCGCAGATATCCTCATTGTCGCGGTCGGTAAAGGGGAGTTTATTCCGGGTGAATGGGTCAAACCCGGCGCCATTGTCATTGACGTTGGTATGAATCGACTGGCTGATGGTCGTTTAACTGGAGACGTTGAATTTTCAACGGCGGCAGAAAGAGCCGGCTGGATAACTCCGGTTCCCGGTGGTGTTGGCCCCATGACTGTTGCATCACTGATTGAAAACACATTACAAGCTTGCGTTGAGTATCACGACGTACGTTAATTAAAACGATTTGCGGTAGCCGCTTAACAGGGCATGTTGAGCGGTATTCGATAGCGCCCATAAAGGTCGGTCATACATAACACTGCGGCCGGCACAGTAGGTTGCAGCTTTTGAATCCGATAATAAATGTTGCGTTGCTGCTAAAAACTCACCTGCAATCGGTATTTCCAAAGGTAAGCACCAGTGCGTTTCAATACGCAATATACGCGCCTGGTGCCACTGTTCAGTTGCGTTGTCGCCGGCCCGGGCGTAATAGTGATCTACGGAAATTTCCAGTACATCTCGCTCTTCTTCTGCATCCCAGCGACGTTCAGAAAAATGACGAAAATCGTCCTGGGTTGGCGACAAAACATTGAGTTGCCCAAACTGGGCAAAATGAAGACGCTGATTTAAGATTGACTTAGCGGCTGCTTCCATCTGATTATCAGTATCTAGCTGCGGCTCTAAGCCCGCCATTCCTGCCACCAGGGTGTTTACCATTGCGCTATTCTTGCCGTGATTAATACTGCCCGCTCTGACTGCGTATTGATTAGCAACTGTCAGAGTTTGTTGCCCCCACCAAATAATGAGAGCCTGAACAAACGTAAAAATGCTGGCAACGATAACCGGCCATACAACCAACAACTCAACACACGCCTGGCCGGATTGTTTTTTAGATGTTTTACGGCAATTCAGAAAGGAAAAGCCCGCTGCCGAGAAAGCAGCGGGAAATGCTATGCTCAAACGAGACAATAACATAGGACCTCCGTGTCCGGTGTGCCGTGTCCTTCAATAGACACCGTGCTATGTTAGCCCTGTCTTTCATTTTTTACTATTAGCAAAACGAGCGTTTTACTGTAAGCGTTTAGTTACTTGTCCTCTACCTTCCATTTGCCATTACGGTAGTAGGCCTTCCATCCGGTTTGTTTTTTCTTAATTTCAGTCACAACGTATTGTTCTTTGTTTTTTCTTGAAAAACGAACAATCGCATCATTACCGTCATCATCTTGCTGAGGTGCTTTTGCCAGATATTTGAACTTCTCTGGTAAACGCTCTTTAAACTGTGCCAGTTCCTTTACCGTTACCGCTCGTGTTTCTCTGGATTTAGGGAAAGTATTTGCTGATAAGAAAATACCAGAAGCCCCGTCTCTTAGCACAAAGTAGGCATCCGATTCTTCACAAGGCAACTCAGGTAACGGAACCGGGTCTTCTTTAGGAGGGGCGGGTTCGCCGCTTCGCAATAACTTCCGGGTATTTTTACATTCGCTGTTAGTGCAACCAAAATATTTACCAAAACGCCCCGTTTTTAATTGCATTTCAGAACCACACTTATCGCATTCGATTATCGGCCCATCGTAGCCCTTAATCCGGAAAGTGCCCTCTTCAACCAGTTGCCCGTCACATGTGGGGTTGTTACCACAAACGTGTAATTTACGTTTTTCGTCAATAAGATAACTGTCCATTGCCGTACCACATTTAGGACAACGTTTTTTAGCCCGCAGAGCTTCGGTTTCTCGTTCTTCTTCGTCGGTGATCTCAACCGCTTCCTCACCCAGAGTAAGATTAAGCGTTTTAGTACAACGTTCCTTGGGTGGCAGATTATAACCGGAGCAGCCCAGAAATACGCCTGTCGATGCTGTCCGTATGCCCATTTTACGGCCACATTCCGGGCAGTCGATATCGGTTAAAACCAAACTGTTTTCACGCATACCACCCTCGGCAGACTCCAGTTCAGCTTTCTCCAACCGCTCTTTAAAATCGGCGTAAAATTTATCCAGCGTCTCTTTCCAGTCACGCTTTCCGGCCGCAATATCATCCAGAGCCTGTTCCATTTCCGCCGTAAAGTTGTAATTCATTAGCTCAGTGAAGTTTTCAATTAAGCGATCATTGACAATTTCACCCATTTTCTCGGCAAAGAAACGACGGCTTTCAACCCTGACATAGCCACGATCCTGAATCGTTGAAATAATCGATGCATACGTCGATGGCCGGCCGATACCTCGTTTCTCCAATTCTTTAACCAAAGACGCCTCGCCGTAACGAGCTGGCGGCTTAGTAAAATGCTGCTCAGGATGCAATTGCTCAAGCGTAAGCGAGTCGCCTTTTTTTACATCAGGTAAAGTGGCATCACCGTCCTTTTTACTGCTGGCCGGGGGCATAACCTTAGTCCAGCCAGCAAAGCGCATAACCCGTCCGCGAACTTTTAACTCAAAGTCTCCGGCGGTGGCCGTTAAAGTGGTACTGTCATAGCGAGCAGGAACCATCTGACAAGCAACAAACTGGCGCCAGATAAGCTCATACAAGCGCTGAGCGTCGCGTTCAACACCAGCTAAAGATTCAGACTTAACCTTTACATCGGACGGCCGTATTGCCTCATGCGCCTCTTGCGCATTGCCCTTCGCTCCATAACGATTTGGCGCGTCAGGCAAATAATTTTTACCGAAGTCTTCAGTAATTAACTCACGGCAGGCGTCGACGGCTTCTGTACTCAAATTCGTTGAATCGGTACGCATATAGGTAATGTAACCCGCTTCATACAGCCGCTGCGCCATCATCATGGTCTTCTTAACGCCGAAGCCAAGGCGCGTGCTGGCAGCCTGCTGTAAGGTTGAGGTAATAAAAGGAGCGCCGGGTTTACTCGATGTCGGTTTATCTTCACGTGCAGTAATTTCGTACCCGGACGTTTTCAATGATGCTACAGCGGTATCCGTTTCCTTTTTGTTGGCCGGACGGAAATTTTTGCCCGCCTGCTTCATCACCTGCATCCGCAGAGATTCATCAGCAGGCGTATTTAAGTCTGCATGGACATCCCAGTACTCTTCCGGAACAAAGGCTTTGATATCGCGCTCGCGCTCAACCACAAGCCGCACAGCAACAGACTGAACGCGTCCTGCCGATAACCCCCGTGCAATCTTCTTCCACAGCAGCGGCGACACCATAAAACCCACAACGCGATCAAGAAAGCGCCGGGTTTGCTGCGCATTGACCCGGTCGGTATTTAGCTCAGCCGGATGTTCAAAGGCTTCCTGAATCGCTTTTTTTGTGATTTCGTTAAACACCACACGTTTATAGCGCGAGTCATCACCACCAATAAGTTCCCGCAAGTGCCAGGCTATAGCCTCACCCTCACGGTCCAAATCCGTTGCCAGAATAATTTCGTCTGACTTCTTGGCCAGCTGCTTTAACTCTTTTACGACTTTTTCTTTTCCTTGCAAGACTTCGTAATGCGCTTCCCAGTCGTTTTCCGGATCGACTCCCATTCTGGCGATCAGTCGTTTGTAATCGCGTTCTTTTTGATATTTTGCTTTTGCATCCGGCGACATTTTACGTACTTCAGCTGCCGGCTTGCTTTTTATTGTCTCAGTAGCTCGAGTAGGTAGATCACGGACATGACCAACACTGGACTTAACAATAAAGTCCTTACCTAAATACTTATTAATCGTTTTGGCTTTTGCCGGAGACTCGACAATGACGAGCGATTTTGCCATAGAATAATCGTTCTCTTGTTGTAGATGACCGTGTATATACGTGCTAACAGTAACAATTACAAGTTCAATTGCTCTTTAGCGGCCTTTTTTAGGTATATCGGTTATCGGCTACAGAAACAACCATAACTCGATTATTTGATAAAAATTCGCGCCAGCTAAATAAACAGTCAGTCTTATGCAAACAGGCTTACACTCCAGAAAAATAAAGGCTTTCAAGGTGGTTTTAAAACAGTATAATGGCGTTTCAGTTTACATTATCAGGTGCACAAAATGTGCAGGGAGTATCGAAAAGTGAGCATGCAACACTTCGAAGTCAACTACGACGGCCTGGTCGGCCCTACTCATAATTACGCTGGATTGTCGTTCGGTAATGTTGCCTCTCTGGCCAACGCAAAGGCCTCTTCCAACCCAAAACATGCTGCCCTGCAAGGCCTGAAAAAAATGAAAGCTCTGCACGACATGGGGATGAAACAAGGCATTTTAGCACCGCAGGAACGTCCTGATATTTTTGCCTTGCGCCGTTTAGGCTTTTCCGGCACGGATGCCGAAGTGTTATACCGGGCGGCTACCGAAGCCCCGGCTATATTCCAGGCGGTTTGCTCAGCTTCCAGCATGTGGACCGCCAACGCAGCAACGGTTTCCCCCAGTGCTGATACCGCTAATGGTAAAGTACACTTTACTCCTGCTAACTTAACCAATAAGTTCCACCGTTCTTTAGAACCACAAACCAGCGGCCGCATTTTACAGGCTATGTTCAATAACGGTCGTTATTTTGAACACCACACGCATTTACCGGATAACGAACACTTTGGTGATGAAGGCGCGGCCAACCATACCCGATTATGTCGTGAATACGGTCATGCGGGCATTGAATTGTTTGTATTTGGTCGTTATGCGTTTGACAGCTCAAAGCCGGCGCCAAAACGCTTCCCGGCCCGGCAGACTTTAGAAGCTTCTCAGTCCATCGCTCGTTTACATGGTTTAAGTGAAGACAACACTGTGTATATTCAGCAAAACCCGGATGTGATTGATCAAGGGGTTTTTCATAATGACGTGATAGCAGTGGGTAACCAAAACGTCCTGTTTTATCACGAGCAGGCTTTTTCCGATACTGAAGCGAAACTCGCCGAAATTCAAAGAAAGTTTGGCGATCACCCGCTACATTTCATTAAAGTGAGCACCGAGCAAGTCAGTATTCAGGACGCTGTCAGCACTTATTTATTCAATACCCAGCTTATCACTCCGGCTGATCGGATAATGACTATTATCGCGCCAACTGAGTGTCAGGAAAACGATAGTGTCCGGTCTTACCTTGAGCAACTGACTCAGAGTAATGACAGCCCAATTAAGCGAGTTGAATACTTTGACGTTAAGCAGAGCATGCGTAACGGCGGCGGTCCAGCCTGCTTGCGTTTGCGAGTTGCGTTAAATGACGAAGAGATAGCCGGTGCGAACCAAAACTGTTTAATGTCAGATGGACTGTTTAAACGTTTGAATCAATGGGTAGAAAAAAACTATCGCGATAAACTCGCTGTTGATGATTTACGTGACCCTGCGCTACTTGAGGAGTCGCGCGTAGCACTTGATGAGTTAACACAAATTATGAAGCTGGGATCGGTGTATCCCTTCCAACAAGACTGAGCGATTATCGCTCAGTCTTCTGTTTCAGAATGAATTAATCGTTATCGTTATGAAGTTCAAGGTTAGCGTCTTCAGAGCCGTCGCGGTCGGACATCGCAACATCGTTGCGTTCAGCGTGCAGACGATCTAAGTATTCCTGACTGACATCACCCGTGACATATTCACCACTGAATACCGATGTCTCAAAGCGTTTAATCGAGCGATTTTCGGAACCAACAGCATCAATTAAGTCATCAAGATCCTGATAAATAAGCCCATCCGCTTTAATCATATCTTGAATTTCTATAGCCTCACGTCCGTGACCAATCAGTTCATTGGCACTTGGCATATCAATGCCGTAAACGTTCGGGAAGCGAATTTCCGGCGCAGCTGATGCAAAGTAAACTTTCTTAGCACCGGCTTCACGAGCCATCTCGATAATTTGTTCTGAGGTTGTTCCTCGCACAATTGAGTCATCAACCAGCAAAACGTTTTTGCCGCGAAATTCAGCACTAATAGCATTAAGCTTACGACGCACTGATTTACGCCGCTGAGTCTGGCCCGGCATAATGAAGGTACGGCCAATATAACGGTTCTTTACAAACCCCTGACGATAAGGTAAGTCGAGAACACTGGCTATCTCTAAGGCGATATCACAACTGGTTTCCGGAATGGGAATAACCACATCTATTTCCATGTCAGCGCAGTCCCGCTTAAGTTTTTCACCCAGCTTACGACCCATATTAACCCGTGATGCGTAAACCGAAATACCATCAATAAACGAATCAGGGCGTGCAAAATAAACGTATTCGAATATGCAGGGGCAATGCATGGGTTTATCGGCACACTGACGCGAATACAGCTTACCGTCATTGGTAATATAAATTGCTTCTCCGGGTTCTACATCACGTATATATTTAAACCCGGTACCGTCAATTGCAACACTTTCCGAAGCAACAATGTACTCTTCACCATCGTCAGTATCACGTTTACCCAGCGCTAAGGGACGAATTCCCCAAGGGTCACGAAAAGCAACCATGCCGTGACCAAGAATCATAGCAACGACCGCGTAAGCGCCTCTGATCTGACGATGAACCGCGGCCATAGTGCGAAACACATCTTCTTCAGTCAGCGTTAAACTTTCGTTTTTATCTAATTCATTTGCAAATACATTCAGCAAAATTTCTGAGTCTGATGTGGTATTGATATGGCGACGGGCGGTCTGGAACAAGTGCTCCTGAACATCATCGGCATTGGTCAGATTGCCATTATGCGCCATGGCAATACCAAAAGGCGAGTTAACATAGAATGGCTGTGCTTCTGCAGAACTTGAACTACCCGCAGTCGGGTAACGGACATGACCAATACCGACGTTACCTGACAACCGGTGCATATGGCGCGTATGGAAAACATCGCGCACCAGGCCATTGGCTTTTCTTAAACGCAACGTACAATGTTCATCAACTGTCATAATACCAGCGGCGTCCTGGCCACGATGCTGAAGCATGGTTAACCCATCATAAAGCGCTTGGTTAACGGGATGCTTACCAACAATACCAACAATACCACACATGTCTTTTCACCTTTTTATACAGGTTGAGGGACTAAAAAACTGGAGCTGTTTTCCAGATAACTGAAAAACCACTGAATAAATACACCAAAATGAGGAATAAGCAGAGACCCCTGCCACCATTCACTGGAAGATAACGCAGTGAAGGAATCAATAAAGAATAATAACGCGCTGACAATCAGTACCCCACGTAACGCACCAAACACCAGGCCGAGCACGCGGTCAGTTCCTGATAAGCCAGTATGGTGTACTAATTGAGAAAGAATATAGTTAATAATAGCGCCCAGAATCAGTGTCGCTACAAAAAGTGCAGCAATGGCAGCAGCATTTCTGACCAAAGGGTCACCTATTTGAGTAAAATATACCGCGAGATCCTGATAGAACTGACTGGCAATAAAAAAGGCGGCAATCCATACAGCCAAAGAAACAGCTTCTTTAACGAAGCCCCTAACCAGACTGATCAGTGTAGAGAGGCCAATAATAATTATAATGGCATAATCAATCCAGAGCATAATAACTCACAATTGCTGGGCTAAAAACGTGACAGATTTTAACAGAATGTGGCTTACAATGTGATTTTCTTTTCGCATAGATTGCAAACCTTATGGCCGATAAGTAATGACCTTACCCTCAAGTCCGGTGAGTTCTTCTAACGGAGCCAACTGTCTTTCAAGTTCATTTTTAGACGTATCCGGCCCCACTAACACTCGTATCAATGAACTGCCTGACGCTTTTTGTGAATATGCGGCAAACCCTTTTTCCTGCAATTGGGAAATTAATCGTTTAACACTCTTTTCCTGACTAAAAGCGCCTAACTGAATAACCCAGGCTTTGCCATCAACAGCATACTCCGATGGCTCTCTTGGCGGAGCTTCTACATTTTTATCTTCATTAATGGAAGCTGCAGAGTTAGCCGTTTTTTCTATATCTAATTGCTCTTCCTGAACGGTCACGGGTTCTGCTACTGTTCTGTCTGATAAGGTTTCAGGTTTGTTCAGTTCTCTCTCTACAGCCGGCTTCAATGGAATTGTTTCCATTGGCTCAACAGAGCCTTTTTTTTCACCATCCAACACACCCGGAATAATGATTACAGCTAACGCCACCAATATTAATGTGCCAACAAGACGGTTTTGCAGAGGACTGGACAAAGCTCAAGCTCCTTTAATAAGTGCGCTAATTCTAGCTACAGTGTAAAACGAGCCGAAGCCTAAAACCAGAGCCTTACCTTCATTTGCCTGCCATTGCTGCGCAGCGCTTAGTGCTTGAGTAAATGCCTGTTCAACCGATTCAAACTTTTCGTAAGATTTTTCCGGGAGTTTAGACATTACACCCAGTTGTTCCGCTGTTTCACCGCGCGGCTCGGACAAAGAACCCAGGTACCAGTTGGTAACCTGTGCGGCAAGTGCTTTAATAACGCCGGCATGGTCTTTATCGCTCAACATGCCAACCACCGAAAATATTTTATGCTGCGGATAAAACTTATCTAAATATTGGCTGGCATAGGCAGCTGCCTGGGGATTATGCGCCACATCCAGTAACACTTCGCATCCATCACAAAAACAGCGCTGCATCCTGCCCGGCAATGTTGCTCGTGCAATGCCTTCGCGGATAGCTGACAAGCTGACAGGTAACGGCAGCTGCTCAATGGCAGCTATTGCGGTTGATGCATTAATAAGAGGCAGTTTAGGTAATGGTAAATCGTTGAGTTGGGTATGCTGGCTACGGTAACTCCAGCAAGTGCTTTGTTCATTACGATGAAAATCACGACCCGTCTGACACAGCTTAGCCCCTATACGCTTAGCACTTTCCTCAATACTAGCCGTAGGTTTTATTTCACCACAAATGAGAGGCTTGCCGGCTCTGGCAATACCGGCTTTCTCGTGACCAATTTGCTCACGATCATTTCCAAGAAATGCAATATGATCGATACCAATACTGGCGACCACAGCAACATCAGCATCGACACAATTAACGGCATCAAGGCGTCCGCCTAGCCCAACTTCCAGAATCGCTACCTCAGGACGCGCCTTATTGATTAACCATAGCGCCGCCAAAGTGCCAAACTCAAAATAGGTTAATGAGGTGTGTTGACGGGCATGTTCTATAGCTGCAAAAGCTTCAACATGCTTAGCGTCAGTGAGTTCCTGGGCATTAACCCGAACTCGTTCACGATACTCTGTAATATGTGGAGACGTATAAACGGCCGTAGTGTAACCCGCTTCACGAAGAATAGTTTCCAGGTAACATACTGTTGAGCCCTTACCATTAGTTCCGCTTACAGTAATAACCAGCTTCGCAGGCTTTAATACTCCTGCTTTAGCCCCAACCGCAGAAACGCGCGCCAGACCCATATCAATATCTTTCGGATGAATACTTTCAAGGTAGGTCAGCCAATCCTGCAACGATGCGGTCGTTGCAGGTGAAGATATCTGTATGCCCGTCATTCGGTTACACTTATTTCCGCTGTTTCAGTTGATGGCAGATTTTGCATTTTTGCTAACAGACGGGCAACGGTATCACGCATTTTACGGCGGTCGACAATCATATCAACAGCACCGTGCTCCAGCAAAAACTCGGCTCGCTGAAAGCCTTCGGGAAGGGTTTGACGAACCGTTTGTTCAATGACCCGGGGGCCGGCAAAGCCAATCAAAGCTTTAGGCTCAGCAATATGCACGTCGCCCAGCATGGCTAAACTGGCAGAAACACCACCCATGGTAGGGTCGGTTAATACCGAGATAAAAGGCAAGCCTTCTTCGCTCATTCGGGCTAATGCGGCAGACGTTTTAGCCATCTGCATTAATGACATTAACGCTTCTTGCATACGCGCTCCACCCGACGCCGAAAAACAAACTAACGGAATACGGTGTTTAAGGCAGACTTCGGCAGCCAGCACAAACTTAGCACCCACAACCGATGCCATTGAGCCACCCATAAAGTTAAAGTCGAAGGCTACAGCTACTATAGGAACACCTTTTACAGTGCCTTTTTCAGCAATTAACGCATCATTTTCACCGGTGCTTTTCTGTGCCGCAGCAATACGATCTTTATATTTTTTTGAGTCCTTAAAGCGTAAAACATCTTTCGGTTCTAAATCGGTACCAATTTCTTCGCGGTTTTCTTTGTCCAGGAAGATAGCCAAACGACTGCGGCCGGTGACCCGCATATGGTGATCACACTTAGGACAAACATTGAGACTGCGCTCTAAATCGGCCTTATAGATAATATTGTCACAGGCTGTGCACTTGCTCCAGACACCTTCCGGAACGCCACGCCGTTTATTAATTTTTGGCTTCGCAAGAATTCTTTCTATCCAGCTCATACTATCCCGCCTAAAAGCTGTTATTAATCAATGTAAGGTAGCTTACATGGTACCACAAATGGGTCAAGCAAAGAGGTCATAACAGTTACTCTTAATCGCTTAACCACAGTGGTCCCGGAGGGACACTTGGCATATTATAGTTGGTTGGATAGGTAACTTCGACCAAATACAGGCCGCCGGGTTTAGCCGTTGCCGCCGCTTTTGTCCGGTCTTTTTGACGCAGTAATTCAGCAAGCCACTCTGGCTCTTGTTCGTGTTGGCCAATGACAATAAGGCTTCCAACAATATTACGCACCATGTGGTGTAAAAATGCATTTGCCTTTATATCGATAATTATATAATCGCCCCGCCGCTCTACTGTTAAGTCTGTAACCTTGCGAAAGGGCGTATGGGATTGACAGTGAGAAGCTCTAAAAGTGGTAAAATCATGCTCACCAATAAGCGCGGGAGCAGCTGCCTGCATCGCCTTTTCATCAAGCAGTTGATGATAATGACTCACTCCGGCCGAGTGAATTCCGGGACGAAACCGTGTGTTGGCGATAATGTAACGATAACGCCTTGAGGTTGCACTAAAACGAGCACTGAAGTGGCTGTCGACCGCCTGCGCCCAGCGCACCGCTATGCCTGCGGGTAAATTGCTATTGACTCCCAATGTCCAGGCGGGCTCGGCCCGTGGTAAAGGGATATCGAAGTGGACGACTTGACCAGTCGCATGAACGCCAGCGTCGGTTCGCCCGGCGCAAGTCACTTCTATGGGCGCATCTGCAATTTTACTAACAGCTTGCTCTACGCACTGTTGAACACTAATCACTTCACGTTGGCGTTGCCAGCCATAATAACGGCTGCCATCGTATTCCAGGCATAAGGCCATTCGCATACTGCTTTATCCTACGAATCCAGTTTTTGTTTCAGCGACTCAGCCTCTTTTGCCAGAGCTTCATCATCACCCTCGGCTAATTGCTGAAGAATTTCCCGGGCGTCATCTTTTTCACCCATTTCAATATAGGCACGGGCTAAATCTAGCTGACCGGCAGGGGCATCGTCATCAGGAGCACCTTCGGCATCACCTGATTCATCTTCCGGTAAAACATCTTTTACTGCCGAAGATTGATAACGATCGTTGTCCTCTTCCTCTTCGTCAGCCTCTTCCATTAACGAGTCAATATCGACAAAGTCTTCATCATCCTTGGCATTAAAAGAGTCGCTTTCCTCTTCTTTCTCTTCTTCTTTCTCTTCTTCTTTCTCTTCTTCTTTCTCTTCTTCGCCAGCTTCCGAAGCTCCGCCGAATAGCGACTCTAAATCTTTATCGGCTTCATCTTCAGCTTGCTCAAGCTCAGCATCATCTTCCGGAACGTCTTCTTCCAGATCATCTAACTCTTCCAGCGACTGGGTCAGCTCATCAGATTCCTGCAGCAGCTTGTCCAGATCATCCTCTTCAGCTTCATCCGTTTTTTCCGGAGCTTGCTCAGCTTTATCCTCTTGCTTTTCTTGGTCAGGCTCAACGGCGGACTGCTCTTCTGTATTTTTTTCAGTTGCCGGTTCTTCTGCACTTTCCGGCTCACTCTGCTCATCATCTTCAGCTTCAGACAAGCCTAACTCCGCAAGGACATCATCAACTTCGCTATCGTCAAAGTCATCCGGTAACAGATCGTCATGTTCTTCCGCAGGTTCTTCCGCAGGTTCTTCCGCAGGTTCGTCTTCAGGTTCGTCCTCAGATTCTTCCGCAGGTTCTTCTGCTACATCTTCATCAACAGGGGGGTCTTCTTCCGGCGCGTTATCTGACAATATGTCATCAATATCATCGCTATCCGTTACATCAGTTTTTTCAGTATCTTCGTCAGAGTCTTCTTTCGGTTCCTCCGGTTGCTCCTCAGCAGTCTCACTAGAATCTTCTTGCTCATCATTTACCGACAGATCAATGGCTTGCTCATCATCATCGTCCGCTTCGCCAAATAATCGATCCAACTCATCCTGCGACAGCTCGTCAGCCTCATCGTTTTCCTCGTCAGGTAACACGGCTTCGTCATCATCGTCCAAATCATCATCTGAACTTTCCTTAGGAGAGGCTTCTGGTTGTTTATCATTATCTTTACTGTCGTCGAGCTGAACACTAACGTCCTTTTCATCTTTTTCTGAACCACCAGTAAGTTCGGCTTCAAGCGCACTGAGATCATCACCGTCATCATCACTGCTCTCTTCACTGTCAATATCAAATAGACCGTCGGTGCTATCTTTCGGCACCTCCCCAAGCAGTTCTTTATCGAGCTCTGCAGCCGCCTCCTCTTCGGTGAGCTCTTTACTCTTGTCGTCCTCTTCATCGTCCTCTTCTTTCGGCGTTGATGAGCGACGTAAAAACAAAAAAGCAATCAACCCGATAATCAGCAAAGCCGGTAAAACTGAAACCAGCAACATATTCACCGGATTTTGCAACCAGTCCGCAATACCGGATCCTTGTTCAACCTCTTCCTCAGCGTGTTGCTCAAGAAGCTCTCTTTGCTGCGCTAATACTTGCTGAAACTGAAGTTCCAGTTCATCCGTTTTACCCGCACCAGCAGCAAGTTCATCCAAACGTTCAGCTAACGCATCAATGCGTTCTTGCAGTGATTGGTTCTCTCCATACATACGTTCAACAGCCTGCACAGACTGCTGAATCTCTGAACGTAGCTCTTTAAAGCTCTGTTGCTGGCGCTGTTCTACTTCTTCAACAGCTTGTTCTGCTTTTTCTCGTGCCTCTTCCAGTAACTGTTGCTGTTCAGCGCGCGTTTCCTGGGCACTCTTCTGCACTTGTGACAGTTCTTGAGATTTGGTTTTTAGCTGACCATCAACCACCACCTGACGCCGGGCGGCCTCAGGATTAACCATTTGAATTTCTTGCAGAGAAGGAATGCGTAAATAGAAGCCATCAAGCATACGGTTCATGTTGCCGTCAACGAACGCTTGATCGTTGGCCTGAACAATAGCAACCATCGTCTGATATTGAGTAACACTGGAATGCGGTTTATAACGACGCGCAATATCCCACAGGGTATCATTACTGCTAATAGGGCCGTAACGCTCCTGCCCAATACGCACATCGGTAGCTTCGGAACCTTTCTCGCCTTTTATAACAACACCGTCCTGCCAGCTTGCCGCAGCAGCAATGAGGCTGCCGGACAGCATTATAGCTGCCAGCGAAAAGTATCTCAGTACCTGCACTCTTAGTGTTTTTCTCATTCCTTCGTCTCTGCCTGCACTTTGCTCTTATCTTTAACGGCGTTAGTCCCTAAACTTTATGACATACAGCAGCTTAAATTACCAGTAATCACGAATTAAAGTTTCAGCAATTTGTATGCTGTTGGTTGCGGCACCTTTGCGGATATTATCAGACACAACCCAAAGGTTAAGGCCATTAGGATGACTGATATCTTCCCTGACTCTTCCGACAAAAACATCATCGTTACCAGCAGCGTTACTCACTTGCGTTGGAAACTCTTCACGCTGTTCCATTAAAGTAACGCCGGGCGCTTCATCTAATAGCTGTTTTGCATACTCCGCTGTAATGGGTTGGTGTGCCTCAATATGAATGGCTTCTGCATGACCAAAAAACACCGGTACTCTGACAGCTGTCGGATTGACCAGAATACTGGGGTCATTAAATATTTTTTGAGTTTCCCACACCATTTTCATTTCTTCTCTGGTGTAGTCGTTGTCCTGAAAAACATCGATTTGAGGGATGCAGTTAAAGGCAATTTGTCGACTGAAGTTTTCGACCGTGGGTTGCTTTGCGTTCAAAAGTTCCGCCGTCTGCTTGGCGAGCTCTTCCATCGCTTCCTTACCCGATCCCGACACCGACTGATAGGTACTGACGTTAATACGTTCAATACCGACCGCATCGTGGATAGGCTTCAAGGCCACCATCATTTGAATGGTTGAGCAGTTCGGATTAGCAATAATATTACGGTTTCTGAACTCTGCTAAAGCCCAGGCATTTACTTCGGGCACAACTAACGGAATATCAGGCTCGTAACGAAATTCAGAGGTATTATCAATCACAACACAGCCTGCTTCCGCAGCTTTAGGCGCAAACTCACGGGAAATAGAGCCGCCCGCAGAAAAGAACGCAATGTCGGCGTTAGACCAGTCAAATTCACTGGCATCTGACACTTCAACTTCTTCACCGTTAAAATCAACTGTTGCGCCAGCAGAGCGTGCACTTGCTAAAGGGAAAAGTTCTGCCACCGGGAATTTTCGTTCAGCTAAAACTTCTATCATTTGCTGACCCACTAAACCTGTTGCACCTAATACCACAACGCGAAACCCATGTGACATGCTAACTCCTTACTCAGGCAATTGCCGGGCTTGAAAGCCCAACTGTAAAAACTGGATGTATTGCTCACTATTATGGCATGTAACCACCTGATTAATGAACTCTCTACGCGGGCTTTCTTTGCGATAATTGCGACGCAGCCTGTCAAAGCCATCGGGTGTTAACCCTTGTTTGCGAAAAACACCATCATCTTTATTTAGATCGAAGTGTTCTTTTACCCATAAAGCAAGAGATTCCAGGTTATTGATCTGTTCAGCTTTACATTCTGGCCACTCAATTGGCGGTAAAACTCGAGACAACTTTTTATCCGCTTCGTATCCGAAATGATTTACCAAAGCATTGGCTATCATCACAGCCCCACCAACTTTACCCTCCAGGCTGTGCCCGGCAATATGGGGGGTCGCAATATCGATACAGGGCACGAGCTCCTGTAATACTTCAGGCTCATTCTCCCAAACATCCAGCACCAGCGAAGGCCGCTCTCCCTGTTTAACGCGCGCCAACAAAGCTTTGTTGTCAACAACGGCCCCACGGCTTGCATTAATTAATAACTGCTGCGAATGAAGTGATTGTAATGTCGTATTTTCAAACAGATGCCGCGTCGGAAATTCACCGTCATCAATTAACGGAACGTGGCATGAGATAATATCGGCTGTCAGTACTCGCTGCCAGTGGTCATGAACAAACTTAACGCCTTTTTTACACAGCGGTGGATCATAATAGTGAACATTGAGCCCGAGAGCTTCCAGCCTTTTTCCTGCCGCTTTTCCCGTATGCCCGGCGCCAATAATAGCAACATCAATTTCATCAAGAGACGATAAAGACCTGCCATTGAGCCATTCAATCACCGCGCAAAGTACATACTCACCGACCGACTGCGCATTCGCGCCGGGCGCATGAGTAAAACCAATTCCCCGGGCTTTAAGTGCATCGATATTAATATGTTCAGTACCAATGGTGGCAGACGCAACAAATTTTAATTCAGGAGCTTTTCGCAACAAAGCTTCATCAACGTCAGTGACAGAACGTACTAATAAAGCATCGGCTTCTGCCAGAAGTTCTGCAGGAGGCATTCTCTCAGAGAAGTAAGAGAGCGTTCCTGCACCCGACAATAAGTCTGACAGTGCAGGAATATTCTGGTCAGCAACGATTTTCATCGAAGTAACCGACCTAATCGATTATTCAGAGTATTCACGCATCACTAACGATGCGTTCGTACCACCAAAACCAAAGCTGTTCGACATAACTGTCCGCAACGGTGCTTCCGTTGTTTGCCTGATAATGTTCATACCATCGGCTTTTTCATCCAAACTCTCAATATTGATTGAAGGCGTAACAAAACCATTCTTAAGCATCAATAGTGAATAGATGGCTTCATGAACACCGGCAGCACCCAGAGCGTGTCCCGTCATTGCTTTAGTCGCACTTATCATAGGCGTTTTCTCAGGGAAAACTTCACGAATCGCTTCTAATTCTTTGACATCGCCAACCGGTGTACTAGTGCCATGAGTATTCAAATAGTCAACTGGAGTATCTACCGTCTCCATCGCCATCTTCATACAGCGGATCGCACCTTCGCCTGACGGAGCAACCATATCGTAGCCATCGGAGGTGGCGCCATACCCAACAATTTCACCATAAATTTTCGCACCTCGGGCTTTTGCGGCTTCCAGTTCTTCAATCACCAGAATACCACCGCCACCGGCCGGGACGAAACCATCACGGCCTTGATCATAAGTACGGGACGCTTTCTCAGGTGTGTCATTATATTTAGTGCTTAATGCGCCCATCGCATCGAACTCCATTCCCAGAGTCCAGTGCAACTCTTCACCACCACCGGCAAAAATGCGATCTTGTTTACCAAACTGAATAAGCTCAAGAGCGTGACCAATACAGTGGGCAGATGTTGCGCAGGCAGAACTGATAGAATAGTTAACCCCTTTAATTTTAAACGGTGTTGCCAGACAAGCTGAGGTGGTTGATGCCATGCAGCGAGGAACCATGTAGGGCCCGACTTTTTTTACCCCACGTTCACGCAAAATATCAGCTGCAGCAACCTGATGCTCACCAGAGGCGCCTCCAGAGCCAACAACTAAGCCGGTACGCGGGTGAGACACCTGCTCTTCAGATAAGCCTGAATCTTCAATTGCCTGTGCCATCGCAATGTACGCATAAGCTGCCGAATCTCCCATAAAGCGTAAAGCTTTGCGATCAATATGGTCTTTAGGGTTTAAATCAACTTTTCCCCAGACCTGACAGCGCAGTCCCTTTTCCGCAAAAGATTCCGAACGGCTAATCCCCGACTTGCCGGTACGTAACGATTCCAGCACTTCTTCTTGATTGTTTCCGATACTTGATACGATACCAAGTCCGGTGATAACAGCTCTTCTCATTCTTTAATCCTGTCTGACATTTCTACATCGGTATCTTACCAACGTTGTGTATGAATGTGGTCTGCTTTGTCCACTGTTGTTCGTAAAGTTGTTATTATAGCGACCATCAGCCAATAAATCATGGAATAGCCACTTGAATTCTAATTCATTTATTCAGTTTAACGAGCATGGCGTACCTGTTTCCACTACTTTCGACGATATTTATTTTTCTGTTGATAGCGGTATAGACGAGAGTCAGTACGTATTTCTTAAGCAAAATGGATTACCTGAACGCTGGCAGTATTTACCCATGCATTATTGCTATACCATTGCTGAAACCGGTTTCGGCACAGGGTTAAATTTTTTACTGGCCTGGAAACGCTTTTTAGAAAATGCCCCGGCAAGCGCACGACTTCATTTTGTCAGTTTCGAAAAGTTTCCCTTATCGCGCCAGCAACTTGAGCAAGCTTACCAACTGTTAAAGCCCGTAGCAGAGTTAAGTTCTCAGTTTCTGGATCATTACCCCGCTACCGACCCCGGCTGTCATCGCATTATTCTATCAGAAGGCCGTGTCATTCTGGATCTTTGGATTGGAGACCTTAATGAGTTACTGCCTCAATGGTTACCACAGGCACAACAGCAAATAGATACTTGGTTTCTTGATGGCTTTGCTCCCGCCAAAAACCCCGAGATGTGGCAGTCAACACTGTATGAGGCAATGGCCAAAAGCGCTCATAGCGAAACAACCTTCTCTACTTTCACAGCGGCCGGAAGCGTAAAACGAGCATTACAGAGCGCTGGTTTTACGGTTAACAAAGCACAAGGTTTTGGACGTAAAAGAGACATGCTCTGTGGCCATTACCACGACCCTAACGTTAAACGCCAACCAAATGACAGGCGCGATGTCACCATTATTGGTGGCGGTATCGGTGCCGCCTGTTCCGCACTGGCGCTAAAACAACGTGGCGTCAATGTCAGGCTCATTACACCTGAAATTGCCGATGGCGCTTCCGGCAACTCACAAGGGGCTGTTTACCCCTTACTTCATGCCGAACATACGCCATTGAGCAAGTTCTACTGGCAAGCCTTTTCGACAGCCACAAGCTTCTATCGTAACTTTTGCGCAGAAAACTGGTTCCCGACTGGCGTTATGCAACCGGCGTTTAACGACGACAGAGCCCGACGTTATCAGCGCATTGCCGATCATCTCTATGCAAAAGAAACGGTCCGCTATTTACTACCCGCAGACGCCGCGAAAACGGCAGGTGTCTCCTTAGCTGTACCGACATTGCATTACCCTAAAGCCGGCTGGCTGCGCCCCTCGCAAGTGGTCAAAACGCTTCTGGAAGAAGCGAATGTCGAACTGATTAAAGCTACAGTCAACACATTACAACAAGCTGAAAATGGCAACTGGCAGATGACATTAAATAATGGCGACTTATTGCTTGCTGAACGTGTTCTGGTCGCTGCAGGTCATCGAATCAATGCTTTATTGCCGGAAAGCATCGAGCCTTTGCCGATACAGCCCGTTCGCGGACAAGTGAGTCTGGTCAGTACAACCCCGGCGTTGTCAAATCTTAAAACCGTATTATGTTTTAAAGGTTATTTGGTTCCCGAAGATGGCAGCAGCCACTGCGTTGGGGCAACGTTTAATCGGGACAATGACGACCTGGAGCCAAGCCCAGAGGATGACGAAGAAAATTTGCAGCAGCTTAGCAGCAACGCACAAGAGCCCTGGGCTGAAGCTCTGCAGGTAACGAAACAAAGGGTTTCTGTACGCGCAACCAGTCCCGATCACCAACCTGTCACAGGCTCTGTTGCTGAAAACTTATTTGTGGTGAGCGCTCTGGGTTCAAGAGGCTTTACCTCAGCCCCAATTCTGGGTGAAATTATTGCCTGCCAGTTAACCGGGGAGTTAATGCCTTTGACTCAGGATGCCTTAGGCCGTATCTCCAGTTGTCGCTTTAAGCGCTAACTTCTCTAAGACATTATTGATATGCGTCTGGTCGGCCGGAGACAATTCATGACGGGTTTTGTGCACTGCATCACGCAAAGCAGGCATAATATTCTCCGGCTGCGTATTACCGGACATTTCTAACTGAGCAACAACCAGATCAAAGTGCCCGCGTAAATAACCACAGGCGAATAATTCATCATCAGTACCTGAAACAACGGCATCGTCAAAAACAGTTTCAAGCCGTTCCACTAATTGATCAAAATCCATACTGCTCTCCATTAGAAGTTCCCGTCCGCAAACAAAGGCGCTCATTCTAACGATCTTTTTGTTACAATGCATCCGTATCAAAGACTCAACGCGTGACAGAGGTATTTATTATGTCCCTGGAAATTGGCTTGTTTTATGGCTCTACCACCTGCTATACCGAAATTGCTGCAGAAAAAATTCAACAAGCCATTGGTGAGGATATTGTTCAGCTGTTTGATATCAAAGACACACCGCTAAAAGACGCAGAACAATTTGACATCCTCATTTTTGGTATTTCCACCTGGGATTTCGGCGAACTCCAGGAAGACTGGGAAAGCCATTGGCACGATATTAACGATGTTGACCTGCGCGATAAAATTGTTGCACTTTATGGCATGGGTGATCAGGAAGGTTATACCGACTGGTTTCAGGACGCACTCGGCATGCTGCACGACGCCATCGCGGCTCATGGTTGCAAACGTATTGGTTTTTGGCCTAACCAGGGGTATGAATTTGCCGCTTCTAAAGCATTAACCGCAGATAACACTCAATTCGTCGGTTTATCACTGGATGAAGACTCGCAATATGAGCTATCAGATGAACGTATCGAACAATGGACCCTGCAAATTTTAGAAGAAATTGCTGAACAACTGGGATAATAATAATGCAAAACATTCTATCCAAAATTTTGGTGCTACTCACCTTAGCTGTATCACTGAACGCTCTGGCAGAGACAAAAAACAGCAGCATAGAAGCCTTCACTTCAGCGTTTGAAGAGCAACAAGGATTTTTTACGTTTTACCATGATAAAGCGAAAAGTAAATTCTATCTGGAAGTTCCCAGAAACAACGACCCGTTTATTTTTCAGACCAGCCTTCCGTGGGGATTAGGCTCTAACGATGTCGGTCTCGATCGCGGTCAGCTGGGTGAAACCCGTTTGTCGTCATTTCATATTGAAGGTAATCAGGTTCTGCTGGTTCAGCACAATACGCAATTCCGTGCTCAAACTCACAACCAGGCTGAGAGAGACAGTGTCAATCAAGCCTTTGCTGATGCTGTACTTTACGGTTTTGACGTTGTTGCAAGCAACGATAAGCACGTTTTAATTGATTACACCCCTTATCTTCTAAGCGATGTACACGGTGTCAGTAAGCGCTTACAACAAACCGAACAAGGGCAATTCAAAGCCGACTCAAGCCGTTCTGTGATTTATCCCGAGCGCAGCAAAGCGTTTGTTGAAAATACGGAACTGGAAGCAAAAGTCACTTTTGTTGGTGAAGGTAAGGGTCAATGGGTTAATCAGGTAGCGGCCAATGCTGATGCCATTTCGCTGCATCTGCACCACTCTTTTATCCAATTACCTGACGCAGCCTATCAGCCCCGGAACTTTCATCCTAACAGTGGTTTCTGGGCACACAGTTTTAAGGACTACGCAGCGCCTCTGGGTGAGTCGATGACCGTACAATATATCCCGCGTCACCGGTTAAATAAGAAAGACCCAATAGCATCACAGAGCAAAGCGCGTGAACCTATCACCTATTACCTCGACCCCGGTGCACCTGAACCCGTAAAAACAGCCCTGCTTGAAGGAGCCCGTTGGTGGACTGAAGGCTTTGAAGCCTTAGGGTACGATAATGCGTTTCAAGTCAAAGTTCTGCCGGATAATGCCGACCCAATGGATATTCGTTATAACGTGATTCAATGGGTTCACCGTGCGACCCGCGGCTGGTCATATGGCTCGTCTGTCATTGATCCACGCACAGGCGAAATTATTAAAGGCCATGTCACCTTAGGTTCACTGCGTGTGCGCCAGGACATGAAAATTGCAGAAGGTTTGCTAACACCTTTTGTTGACGACAGTAGTGAGTTAAAACAAGCAGTACAAAACATGGCTCTGGCTCGTATTCGTCAACTAAGCGCTCACGAAGTTGGCCATACTCTGGGAATAGCTCACAACTTTGCCGCCAGTACCACTGACCGGGCCTCCGTTATGGACTATCCACATCCGTTAGTTAACCTGACTACTGTCGGCACCTTAAGCTTAAGCAACGCCTACACTGAAGGTTTAGGCATCTGGGATAAACAAGTGTTAGCTTATGGCTATAGTGACTTTGGCGGCATGCCCTCCTCAACCGAACAGCTGACACGAATTCTGGAAAAAAATAAAACTTTAAACTTAAGCTTTATCTCTGATCAGGATGCCCGGCCTGCCAGCGGCGCTCACCCACTCGCTCACCTATGGGACAACGGCAGTGATCCGGTGACTGAACTCGAACGTTTGCTGTCTGTCCGCCAGCACGTACTGGATAATTTCAGTAAAGAGATGTTGCGTTCAGACCAGCCTTTGAGTCAGCTACAAGGCATTTTTGCTCCTATATATTTGCTGCATCGCTACCAGGTGGAGGCTGCTGCGAAATGGTTGGGCGGGGTTAATTATCGCTATTATATGGCCAACGATTCTGCTGATGACTACCAACCGGTCAGCGCAGCAAGACAGCAAAGCGCACTAAAGCAGCTATTGAAAACCATTCAGGCGGATAGTCTGCGTGTGCCATCGCATATTCAGCAATGGTTGGTTCCTGTGGCTTATGGCGATAACCCGTCACGCGAGTACTTTGATGGTAAAACGGAATTGATTCCGGATACCGTAAGCATGGCAGCAAGCGCCGCTGATCATAGCTTGCAGTTGATACTTAACAGCCAGCGCCTGAACCGATTGGTTCAACAACACGCTAAAAACGATAGAGTCCCGTCGCCAACGCAGTTAATGTCCGAAATTTTGAGTACAGCTTTCAACGACTGGAATAACGCCAAAAACGATCCTCTGTCGCAGCGTTTACTGACGACAGCGGTAAATGCCGAAGTCAGAGCAATAAAAGACACCGGTCTGGCAGCAGAAACCCGATTAATGATGCGGGCAGAACTGGCCAGGCAGCAAAAGCAAATGGCTGATTCATCGTCTTTAATGATGCAGCAACTCGCTAATGATGTAGAGCGGTTTTTAACTGATGGCGAGTGGCCAGAGCAGTACGAACCCGAGCCATTGCCACCGGGTTCGCCAATCTAACTCAATAGAATATCGGAGCCGCTGCTTATAGCGGCTCTGGCATATCGTCCAGCTGATCTTTCGTTATACCATGCGGCGTTGGTTGACGTGTTTCCGGGTCAATATGAACAAAGACAATGTCATCCGCACTACAAATATTTTGTTTCGTATGCTTGTTACGCACCAGGCAAGTGATGGCCAGCGACGTCCGGCCTACAGATTTAACCTGCAACCCAAACTCAACCACATCTCCCTGAAACGCAGAAGTTTCAAAGGTAATAGCACCAATGTGTTTGGTGACCAAACTTTTGGCTTCCAACTGGCAGCTGGCAAAAATATAAGCTTCTTCGTCAATCCATTCCAGAATACGGCCACCAAACAACGAACCGGAAAAATTCAAATCATTTGGCATAACCAGTCGGCGGGATAAAAAACGCATAGTCACTCCTTATTAGTGAAAGATATGAACATATTATAACCTATTGTTCGCCGATGGTTTGTTGAAAAAATTGAGCAATCATTGAGTACAAATGGATTTTTGTATGACGCCCGTTAATAGAATGCTTTTTCCCCGGGTAATTCATCATCTCAAAGGACTGTGCGTTATCCTGTAACTGCTTATAGAGCTTTGTACTGTGAGTAAACAAAACATTATCGTCAGCCATTCCATGATAAATCAGTAAGTCGCCTTTAAGGTTTTGACTGTAAGGAAACACAGAGGATTTTGCATAAGCGTCGCCTTCATCAGGCATGCCCATAAATCGTTCCGTGTAATGTGTATCATATAAACGCCAGTCCGTTACTGGCGCACCGGCAACGCCAGCCTGAAAGTGTTCGGACGCTTTAAACAGAGCAAGCAGAGACATATAACCGCCGTAACTATGGCCGTAAATACCAATGCGCTCAGCATCAACATAAGGCAAGCTGGTTAAGTACTTAACTCCGGTAACCTGATCATCAATCTCAGGGCCTCCCATGTTTTTATAAATGGGGGCTTCAAATTGTTTTCCCCGGTTAGCCGAACCTCTGTTATCCAATGTAAAAACAATAAACCCCTGCTGCGCCATATACTGAACAAACGCGCTGCCCCAACTTTTAGTAACGCGTTGGGCTCCCGGCCCCCCGTAAACGTACACCAGCACGGGGTAACTTTTTTCCGCATCAAAGTCTTTCGGCTTGGTCAGTTTGTAGTAAAGCGTTTGGCCATCTTCAGCCTCAAGCTCACCAAACTCGGGATAACTCCACTGACGCAGATAAAGTGACAATGGATGTTCATCGGTAATTTCATTTTCAGCTAACCACGCCAGATGATTCCCGGTTGGCCCATGCAAACTCACTTGCCTGGGTTGTTGGGGCGACGAGTAAGTATCCAGATACGAACGAGCATCGGAGGCAAACTCAATATCATGCATTCCTTCACGTTTGGTAATACGTGTCGGCTTTGCCGACGAGCCCGTATTTAACTGCGCACGGTAGAGATGAGATTCAAGCGGTGACGCTTTGCGGGCCGTAAAGTAAATCGTTCCGGTACTTTCATCCACAGCTTCCAGCTCATCGACTTGCCAGTCGCCGGAACTCAGCTGCCGAATTAATGAACCATCCAGCCGATAAAGGTAGAGATGTTTAAATCCACTGCGTTCCGATGCCCAGATAAAATGTTTATTATCTTCTAAAAAGTACAGATCGCTATGAAGGTTCAGCCAACTGTCTGATGTCTCAGCCACAAGCTCCTGCTCAATCTTGTCCTGACGGTCATAAATCGACAAGCTCAGTTTTTGCTGATTACGGCTCTGCCACTGATAGCTAAGATACCTGCTATCACCAACCCACTTTACTCTTGCCAGATAACCATCCTCTAACCGACCAAGCTTTAGCCATTCAATTCGGCTGTTATTAAGCTGGTAAATTCCTAAATCAATATCGACATTATCGCTTCCAGCAAAGGGATAACGTTGTTGTATAGTTTCAATCGTATCGGCATAAATTTCGCTACGAGTCGCCAGAGGAACAGGACTTTCATCAACTTTCGTCAATGCAATTGCTGATTCATCCGGTGCCCACCAGTAACCGCTCATACGCTTCATTTCTTCCTGCGCAACAAACTCAGCCATGCCAAATTTAAGTGTCCCGCCACCGTCGCTGGTAATGGCACGCTCCTCACCACTGGCTAAATCAAAAAAGTATACATTTTGCTCGCGAATATAAGAAACATAATTGCCTTTCGGTGAGAACTTAACATCGGTTTCGAACGCCTTTGTTTTAGTCAGTTGCCGGGTATCCGTCGTACCCGGCTGGTAGTAAAATACATCGCCATTATATGGAAAAAGCAGCGCTTCACCGGTCGCTGACCAATTGTATTCTATTATGCCGCTTGCGCTGATGCGCTGACGTTCCCGTCGTGCTTTTTCTTCATCAGACAGGGCAACTTCGTCCGCAGCCAGTTGGTCAGCCGATACCAACAACTCATGTTTTTTGGCCTCAACATCGTATAACCAAAGATCATAACGCTGCGGGTTCTCTTTACTGCCCTTCAAATAAGAAAGGTGCTGACCATCCGGTGAAAATTTAAGCGACTTTGGTGTTTCACCGGTCAGCCCGGGTCCACTAAAGATCCTTTCGATAGTTAATTCGTCAGCAGACACTGAAAGTCCAGAAAGACTAAAAGCAACAAGGGCAACCGCCTGAATCAGACGGTTAAATGTAAAAGGCATGATAAAAGATCCAACAGTTGGTTCATTACCACTAATATTAACAAAGTTCGAAGTAAAAATCGGTTGGCTGCGGTGAAATAACACAAAAACGCTACCGCCGAATTACGACGATAGCGTGAGTTCTGGCAAAGCCGTTCAATTAAAAGCTAATAGAAACGCCAGCCTGAAAACGTCGACCGGTTACCGGAGCATCGTCTTTCAGGAACGAGCTATGCACAAAACCCAACTGATTCGTTAAGTTTTCCCCTTTCAAATAAAGGGTCGCGCCATAGTTTGCCAGCCAATCCGGGTACAGATTAATACGCGCATTCAGCAGACCATAAGCATCCGTTGTTGTTTCATTCTGAGCAACTTTATCTTGCTCAAGGTAGCGGGTGTAACCAACAGAGCCATCCCAGCTAACGGCCTGGTAACGCACTTCTGTACCTACACGCTGAGCGGGAATTCTCGGCAAGTCATCACCGTCACGCTGCTTTGCACGAGTGTAGTCACTAAAGCCATGTAAAGACCACTGATCAGTTAACTGCCAATCCAGCTCCAGTTCATACCCATAAAGCTCAGCATCAACCTGGCTAAACTGGACAACTTGCAATCCTTCACCGTGCCCATGTTCATGTTCATGTCCATGTTCACCAGCGTGCTCATCATGCTCACCCTCATGCTCCCCAGCGTGTTCATCATGACCTTCATCACCATGAATTTGTTCGCTGTTCAGACCAATAAAATCATCGAAAATGAAGTCATCAACGCGATTGTAGAACAAATTCACATTAGCGTGAAAACTGTCATTCTCATAATGGAAGCCAGCATCTATGTTATTTGAGGTTTCTGTTTCAACAGAGGTATCACTCGGTTCAATGTGATATTCGCCACTCTCTTCCTCATGCAGCTCATAAGCAAGTCCCAACTCATAGGTACGGGTCGCAAAGTGATTACCGTTAGCAAAGACTTCATTACCAGTTGGTGCTCTCTCCGCATGGCTTACATTAAACGAAACTGACGTATGATCACTGAAGTGATAAAGATAGCCGGCAGAAGCGGAAGTCGCATCATAAGTATCCTTACCAAGCTCATCAGCAGAAAGCGAGGTCCGCTCATGGCGAACACCTAAATCAACGTGATGTGCGCCAAATTCCTGCTCCACTACCCAGAACAGGCCTTGTGTGCGACGCGAAGTATTCGGCGTAAAGGCTTCCTCTCCAAAAGCGGCCTTATCACTGATATCCCACTGCCAGCCAACAGCGCCTTCCCAGCCGGCAATTGTTTCATGTCGAGCAATCAAACGAATCTCTTTTTGCTCATTTTCAAATTGAGTGGAAACGAAGTTTTCTTCAATTTCCTGATGTTGGTAGTCAGTCAATGCGGCACGGAAATCTAATCGGCTAAAGCCACTGAACGGGCTGCGCCATTGGCCTGCAAATTGTATTCGCTCTTGCTCAAGATCGGCATAAGGGCCTGATTCCTCGACATGACCATGCTCGTCATCATGACCATGCCCTTCTTCGGCATGATCATGACCTTCTTCATGACCATGCTCTTCTTCGTGACCATGCTCGTGACCCGGAATTCCATATTCCTGGTAAAGCGCCTGATAAGAAACACCAAAAAATCCGTCATCGAATTGATAACTGGTGCCGACGGTTCCGCCTTCAGCATCAACGAAGGTATTTTCAACGTGATCAACGAGTTCACCTTCATCGTTGACAAAAGAAGGTGTTTCATAGTCATCCGCGCGGCGAATAAAAGCATCTGTATACAGAGCCCAACGTCCGTTACCAAGCTGTAAATCGTATGACCCTTCTTTATTGTCGTTGTTGGACGACGCTGACACGTTTGCATTACCCTTTAACCCATAAACGGGTTCAGCCGGAATACGATCATCAACAACATTAACCACACCACCAATTGCTCCACTGCCATAAAGCAGTGTTGCAGGGCCTCGCAGCACTTCAATTTGCTGTGCGGTGCTGGTTTCCGTCGTTACCGCATGATCAGGACTACCACGTGATACATCACCGGTATCAAGACCGTTCTGAGTAATTTTAACCCGAGGACCACCAAGACCGCGAATAATCGGGCTACCCGCTACGTTAGCAAAGTGCGTATTATTAATTCCCGGCTCAAGCGCCAAGGTTTCACCCAAACTGTGAGCATGCAGCTGTTTCAGCGCATCTCCTGAAATAATATTAACCGGCTGAGCTGACTCAAGTGCGGTCTTATCCAGTGGGCTTGCATTGATAACAATGACTTCATATTCATTAATGTGTTCATGGTCTTCTTGCTGCTGCGCTTGCGCAACAGTACTGGTCGCTAATAAAGCAAGGGTTAACGCATTCAGTTTCATAGACTGCTCCGGTAAAGCTATGTTGACAATGTAATAATATAACATTACAAAATATTGATACGTTTTGCAACACTCTTTGAGCTATCTGCTCTGGTTGTCTTTTGCCTGCTGCGATACACTAACTCAGCTATTATGATAAAAAATAACCCCAAAGGACATGATATGAAGCCATCCCATATTCTTCTGCCGGTCACGCTAAGTCTGCTCGTAGCAGCTTGCGGAGCGCCGGAAACAAAATCGCAGCCTGTTACTGTCAGTGCTGATGAATCCAATTTACGGGCTCACTTAGAGTTTCTTGCAGACGATGACCTTAAAGGTCGTGAAACCGGAAGTGACGAGCACGAAGTTGCCTCTAACTATATTGTTTCTGAATTTAAACAGTTAGGGCTTGAACCTGCAGGTGACGATGACACTTTTTATCAGCGCGTTCCTTTTCGTAAAAGTACACTGAAAGAAAATAGTGCCAGTATGAGTTTTAAAAGTAATGGTGAAACTCTTGAATTTGAATTCCCTAAGCAATTCATTACCGGCCCGAGTCACTACAGTGAAAAAGATGAAATTACAGCGCCGTTAGTCTTTGTCGGATACGGTATGGAAGCTCCCGAATTCGGTTTAAATGACTACCAAGACCTTAACGTTGAAGGCAAAATTGTTGTCATGCTCACCGGTCGCCCCGGCTTTTTACCCAGCGAAGAAGGTGCTCATTTAGCTAATATTAAGAGCGATATCGCCCGTGAAAAAGGTGCCGTTGGTATTATTACCCTGCACACGCCAGTGCGCGAAAAGACACGCAAATATGAAACCAGCGTATATTACACCAAAACGCCGCGTATGACCTGGCTGGGTCCAAATGGATTACCAAAAGGCGAAGAGCAGCAACTAATGGGCTCAGCCTACCTTGATGACGAGCCGGCTAAACAGCTCTTTGCTGATGCCCCGACCAGTCTGAATACCATCTTCGAAAAAATTGAAGAAGACCCGGACTTTTCTCCGAAAGGTTTTGAGCTCGACGGTTCGGTAACTCTGGCCCGTGAGTCTCGCCATGAAGAAATCAGCAGCCCTAACGTTGCAGCTGTATTGCCGGGCTCGCACGATACCTTAAAAGACGAATACGTTGTCTACACCGCGCATTCCGATCATATCGGCGTTGTCAAAGATATGAGCCGCGACGACAATATCAATAATGGTGCTATGGACAATGCCAGCGGCGTGTCAGTTATGTTAGAAACCGCTCGTTTATTTGTTGAGTCAGGCCAGGAGTTTGACCGCTCAATTATGTTCTTGTCAGTCACCGCGGAAGAGAAAGGCTTATTAGGTGCAGACTACTTCGCCAATAACCCAACAGTTCCTTTGAACAATATTGTCGCAAACGTCAACCTGGACATGCCGGTGCTACTTTATGATTTTGCCGATGTCATTGCCTTTGGCGCTTCACACTCAACTCTGGGTGAAACAGTGAGTAAAGCCGCAAAACAGTTTGATACCGAGCAAAGCCCGGATCCCATGCCGGAGCAGGCTATTTTTACCCGCTCAGATCACTATACTCTGGTTAAAAAAGGTATTCCTGCCGTATTTCTGATGACCGGTTTTAACTCGCGCACCGAAGGTGAAGATGGCGGTGAAGTCTGGGGTGAATTCTTTGCTGAGCATTACCACAAACCCAGCGACGAAATAAGCCTGGGTATTAACTACGAAGCCGGAGCGCGCTTTACCAACATTAACTTTGCTATTGGTAAAGAGATAGCTAACGCGGACCAACGTCCACAATGGTTGGAAAACTCGTTCTTCGGTAAACAGTTTAACGATTAAACTGACAGAAAAATAACGATTAAAAACTAAGGGACCGCAAGGTCCCTTTTTTATTTCTTAACGTCATTAAACTGTCATTAACCCGACCTACACTTTTGATATCGATAACGACACTGCCGGAGCATTTATGTTATCTGTCGACAAAGTTGTTAATGACAAGCTTCCCCGAATTAAAGGAAAACCCTGGCTGGAGAAGCCAACGGCCTGGGTTTTACGTAGCCTTTTGCATGAACAAGACCTTCAGATATTTGGAGAAAGCGCGCCGTCGTTAGAAGGCATTGACTTTGTTGAACATGCTCTGGATTACTTCAATTTCACTTATACCTACGCTTCACAAGAGCTGGATAATATTCCGGTCAGCGGACGTTTAGTCATTATTGCTAACCACCCGATAGGTTCTCTTGATGGCCTGGCACTACTAAAACTTGTGAATGAAATACGAAGCGATGTGAAAATTGTCGCAAATGAATGGTTGTCTGAACTCAAGCCACTTCATTCACTGCTGCTGCCAGTCAACGTTTTTGGCGGAAAACCCAGCCGCAAAGACATCCGCAATATACACAGCCATTTGCATGACGAAGGTTGCGTTATACTCTTTCCGGCCGGTGAAGTTTCCCGCTTACGCCCTAATGGCGTGCGTGATACCCACTGGCAAAATGGTTTTTTAAAAATCGCTAAAGTCACTCATAGCGACGTGCTGCCAATAAGGCTTGAGGCCCATAATTCAGCCTGGTTTTACACCGCTTCAATGGTCTACAAACCCTTAGCCACAATGCTCCTTATTAAAGAAATGTTTCGCCAACAACGAAAACACGTTAAATGCCATATCGGTCAAAGAATACCGGTTGAAGCGTTTTTAAAGCAAGGTTTCGGAATTAACCAACAAGTGAAGCTCTTTAAAAAGCACTTGTATCGGGTAGGAACTCAAAAGAAAAATATTTTTCCGGTTCAAACCGCTATTGCCCGGCCGGAGCCGCGTCAACCCCTGAAAGCCGCGATTGAATCCTGTGAGTTACTGGGTGATACGCCCTGCGGCAAAAAGATTTACCGGTATGAATTTAATGGCAGCTCTCCTATTCTCCGGGAAATTGGCAGGCTAAGAGAAATTGCATTTCGTATGGTCGGCGAAGGAACCTGGCGCAAGCGCGATCTCGACGCATACGACACCTGGTATATGCACCTGATACTCTGGGATCCTGATGATCTTGAAATTGCCGGCGCTTATCGCTTAGGTGACTGTAAAAAGATCATTGAATCTCATGGGCAAAGCGGGCTTTATAGTGATGACTTCTACCAGTTTACCGATACGATGAAAGCGATGTTTCCACAAAGCCTTGAGCTGGGCCGCTCGTTTGTACAGCCAAAATACTGGGGAAAACGAAGCCTTGACTATCTGTGGGTTGGCATTGGAGCGCTGTTGCGTAAACACCCTGATTATCGCTACCTGTTTGGCTCTGTTAGTATCAGTAACGCTTTACCTAAAGACGCTCAAGCCGCTTTAGTGAAATTTTATAGTGCCCACTTTCCGCCTCAGACCCCGATGGCCACAGCCAATATTCCTTACCGTTTAAACAGCCATTCAACCGTACCTGATTTTAGCGGAGGAAATTATGGTGATGAGTTTGCTCTGCTAAAAGGTTATATGGCCAATATTGGTTCTGCCGTTCCCACACTTTATAAACAATACTCCGAATTATGTGAGCCAGGCGGTGTTCAATTTTTAGAGTTTGGTGTTGACCCGGACTTTAATCATTCAATAGATGGGCTGGTTTTAGTGGACACCATGAAGTTAAGCGCTAAAAAACGTAAACGCTATCTGGAGATGAGGTAAGTACTGGCCTGTTGATACCAGTCACCTAAAACAATGCGCTTAGCCGATGAACCGTCAGCAAGGTTGAAACAATGCACCGCCGGCCGGTGAGTGTGCCCATGAATTAACTGATTAACATCATGCTTTTGCATCACTCTTAAAACTTCGCTGTGCTGAGCGTCCATTTTGTAAAGCTGCTCTGGCGTTAATTCAGGTTTTTGACTGCTGGACTTTTGTCGTAACCGACTGGCAATACGCATTCGCCACGGTAAAGGTAAATTGCGCATAAAACCTTTAACCAACGGATTTTGAATAAATGAACGATAGCGCAGGTAGCCTTTATCTAAGGTACACAAGGTATCGCCATGCATCAGAAGTACGCGCTCACCATACAAGTTAATGACCGTTTCATCGGGGAGAATTGTTAATCCGACTTCACTGGCAAAACGTTCACCCACCATAAAGTCGCGGTTACCCGCCATAAAATACAGTCGTACACCATTGTCGCTCAGTTGCTTGAGCTGCTCTTTGATTTGTGCAGAAAATTCACTATTGTCATCGTCCCCAAGCCAGGCATCAAACAAATCACCCAGAATATAAAGCGCATCAAGCCACTGATGTTGCTGACAAAAATCACTAAAGGCAGCCAGAATATCTGGCCGCCCGGGGCTTAAGTGTAAATCAGCAATAAAGCCGGTGGTCATAAAGTCAGTCGTTAACCGATACGCTTTCAATAACCACGTCTTCCACCGGTACGTCCTGATGAAAGCCTGCTGTGCCTGTTTTTACGTCCTTCATGGCATTCACCACGTCCATACCGTCAACGACTTCAGCAAATACGCAGTAACCATAACCGTTAGGTGTTTCATTCTGAAAGTTTAAAAAGGCATTGTCATTCACATTGATAAAAAACTGCGACGATGCTGAGTGGGGATCCGGCGTGCGTGCCATAGCCACGGAACCCAGCACATTAGGCTTGGCGGTCGGTGCTTCGTTTTCAATATTATCGCGCGTTTCTTTTTGCTTCATACCGGGTTCAAAACCACCACCCTGCACCATGAAGTTACTGATAATACGGTGGAAAATCGTACCGTCATAAAAGCCCTCACGAGCATACTGTAAAAAGTTTTCTACCGTCTTAGGTGCGGTTTCGTTGTGCATTTCTAAAGTAATATCACCATAATTGGTGTGTAAAACGACTTGCATGGAATGTACCTGTTTCATTGACTAAACCAGCTGATAGTGTACCAGAGCAGCGTCATCGGTGGTATCATAAGCCCCCAGTTTTCATCGCTAACCGTCAGATAAGTAAGAGAACCAAACATTATGGCATTAACCGTATTTAATACCCTGACCCGTAAAAAGCAGTCATTCGAGCCTATTAAACCCGGCCACGTGGGTATTTATGTGTGCGGTGTTACCACCTACGACTATTGCCATATTGGTCATGCCAGAACCTATGTGGCGTTTGATATTGTTGTGCGCTATTTACGAAAACTGGGTTATGACGTTAAATACGTGCGTAATATTACTGACCTGGACGACAAAATTATTAAACGCGCAGCTGAAAACGGCGAAGACTTTCATGAGGTCACCGAGCGCTTTATTGATGAGATGCACAAGGATTTTGACGCCTTAAACCTCATTCGTCCCGATATCGAACCCCGTGTCACCACCCATATGGATGAAATTATCCAGATGATTCAACGACTCATCGACAAAGACAACGCCTACGAGGCTGGTAATGGTGACGTTCTGTTCAATGTTTCCACATTCAACGACTATGGCAAACTTAGCGGTCAGGATTTAGAGCAGTTACAGGCTGGTGCCCGGGTTGACGTTGATTCAGCCAAACAAGACCCGCTCGACTTCGTCCTGTGGAAAGCGGCAAAAGCCGGTGAGCCAAGCTGGTCATCACCCTGGGGCGAAGGACGGCCCGGCTGGCACATTGAATGTTCAGCTATGAACAAAAAGCACTTGGGCACTACCTTTGACATTCATGGCGGCGGCGCTGATCTGTCCTTCCCGCATCATGAAAATGAAATTGCGCAAAGCTGCTGCGCCAATCATTCTGAGTATGTTAAGTACTGGATGCACAGTGGTATGGTGCAGGTGGATAATGAAAAAATGTCTAAGTCACTGGGCAACTTTTTTACCATTCGTAGCGTACTGGAACAGTACGATGCTGAAACCGTTCGATACTTCTTATTGTCGAGCCATTATCGCTCGCAACTGAACTATACTCAGGAAAATCTTGATCAAGCGCATTCAGCGCTGGAACGTTTATACACAGCACTGCGTGATATTGCTCCGCAAGCTGCGAGTAACGAGTTGCGCAGTAAATACTGGCAGAGCTTTCAGCAGGCTATGGATGATGACCTGAACGCACCGGAAGCCATGAGTGTGCTTTTTGAAGTTGCCCGTGAAATTAACCGCAACCGCGAAATTGAGCCGACTATTGCTGCTCAGCTGGCACATATTCTCATTGAGCTCGCTGGTGTTATGGGACTACTGCAACAGTCCCCGGAAGAGTTTTTACAAGGTGACGAAGATGATGTCGCCAAAATTGAAGCGTTAATCGCTAAGCGAAATCAGGCCCGGGCAGATAAAGACTGGGGTGCTGCAGACGAAGCCCGTGATGAATTAACCAATATGGGCATAGTCTTAGAAGACGGTGCACAAGGCACCCGCTGGCGTCGCGCTTAACCGACAACTGATTAAGAGGTTTATTTTTATGGCATTTGCACAACTGCAAATTGTCAGCTCACTGGCTGACGCATATTCGAAAGATGGTACTGACGCACTTATCTTAATTGGAAACTTTGACTCTGTTGACGATTCAGCTTTGGCTGAAACCATTCAGCAGGCACAAACCACAGACCAGCGAGTTGGTAAGCAACCTTTATTATTGCAAGCTAACGGCGTACCCGGTCAACGTTTAATCGCAGCACCAACCGGTCCGTTAAACCGGGACTTTGACGATGTCCGTCAGGTTTTTGATGCAGCACATGCCGCGGCAAAAGTCGCGCAAGATGCCGGTGCCCGCCACCCGGTTATTGCACTTAACAACATAGATATTAACGGTGAACGCTATCAGCAAGCTTTTTTAGCGGCTTATCTGGGTTTTTCTCAGGCGCTTTATCAGCCACTGGAAGCTCGCGAGGCTCATGGCGAAGAAGCCATTGAGCCCACTCAAAGCGTTATTCTGGTCGGTGAGCTCGATGCTGACTGGGCAATGGCAGTCGAAGCCGGCAAACGTGTTGCGCGTGACCTTGCAGGCACAGAGCCTGAGCGCATGGCGCCACCACGTTTTGCCGAATATTGCCGCCATGCTTTCGCACACACTTCGGTTAAAGTTACCGTTATAGATGATTACCAACAACTACAGCACGAATATCCATTACTGGCTGCTGTTGGTCGTTCATCAATGGCCGTGGAACGCCACCGCCCATGCGTTATCCGTCTCGAGTACCATGGCAGCAAACCCGAGCGTACCGTCATGTTTGCCGGTAAAGGCATTGTCTATGATACCGGTGGCGCTGACCTGAAAGTTGGCGGTCATATGGCCGGTATGAGCCGCGACAAAGGTGGTGCCGCAGGCGTCGCTGGTTTCATGAAAACCGTAGCGGAATTACAACCTGAACACCTTAACGTGATAGCGGAGATTGGTGCAGTACGTAACAGCATTGGTTCCGATGCCTTTGTCGCCGATGAAATCATTACTGGTCATAGTGGTAAGCGTGTACGCATTGGTAATACCGACGCCGAAGGCCGCCTTGTTATGGCTGACTTGCTGTCACATTTGCGTGAAGAAGCGGCAAAAGGTGATGGTGAACACGAGCTTTATACCGTAGCCACTCTGACAGGCCATGCGGCGTTATCAAAAGGGCCTTATAGCGCACTGGTACCGAATGGTCATGCGCGTCGCCAAAACCTCGCTCAGGACTTATTTGACGCTGGTGAGGCTTATGGTGACCCAACCGAAATTTCCTGGTCGCGTCGTGAAGACTTTGATTTTGTGAAAGGCCGTACCTTGTGTGATGATTTACTCTCATCTAACAATGGTCCTTCAGCAGCCACCCCTCGTGGACACCAATTCCCTATGGCATTTTTAAGCGGCGTTTCCGGGCTCGACAACCACGGCATCGACAGCGAGCATCCTATCAGCTACATCCACATTGATATAGCCGGCAGCGGTGTTGAAGGTGGTGACTGGCAACATGGAAAACCGACAGCTGCACCGGTTACCTGTTTAGCCGGACATTACCTGAAAAAATAACGGTATTAAATGCCATAAAAAAGGCCCAGTTCCGGTTCAATGGAATTGGGCCTTTTTCTATTCAACGTCTTATTTAGGACATGAAGTCTGGTCCGAAACCATTAGTCCACAAGATTGCTGTCGTAGCCATCAATACCACCATGGCAATAAGACCTGCGGTCACCACCGAACTGGCGTAAAGAAAGCCGCGCTCTTCAGGAATGTGCATAATAACCGGCAGGCCTGAGTAAAGCAGGTAAACGGAATAAGCCACACCGCCAAGAAAGACAACAGTTGTAAACCAGAGCTCAGGATACAGCGAGGCAATTCCCGACATAATGACCGGAGTTGCAGCATAAGCGGCTAATTCAAGAGACTTGGTATAACTTGGATCAGCACCAAAAGTTTTTGCCATCCAATAAATTAAGTAGGCCAGCGCAAAAGTTGCACCCAATATACCGATGTACATTGCAACGCCCATCATGACAGCGCTGTTTTGCGTCAAGTAAATAGATTCACGAGTTCCAATGCTCCAGCCTATATGAGCGGAGCCATAATAGGCGGCCAAACACGGTAAAATTGCAACTAACAGAATGTGAGAGCACGAATAAAGAAAACTCTCCCGCTTACTGTCTATTGACTTCCATTCTTGAACCGGATGAGCGTATAAGCCCCAAATATGATTCAGTATCATAATTTCACTTCCCCATAGCACGCGGTCATACCGCGAAATTCTTAAATACGTTATAATTTCAATATGGGTTCTGCTGAAAAATTCACCCCATGTGTCTAATATTCAGCACCACCTCTTTTCTGTCAAGGCCTTTTGTTATAGAAAAATGCCGAACTTGTTAATTTATTTTGCACTTTTAAGTCAAAAAGGATGGTTGTGAATCATAACGTTGTCGAACCCTATTTAAACCTACTGGACCCTATACACAATTTTTTGCTTTGCAGAACTCCGCAAAAGTGGGTGCAACAAGCTTCTCTGGCAGAAAACTTACCCGTAATATTACTTGATCACTTGCATTGCGAGCTTAAAGCCGCTCAAAGTGCTGCTCTGTTGCTGCGTCGTTACGCTGTGAATGAAGGCCACGGTCAGGCCTTACTGGATGCTTTGCAACCTTATGAAGATCTGGTCTACCGCGGGCTGGGAAACTTTGATCAACTCAAGCAGAGCAAACAACTTTCACACGCCTTGCAAGCTGCGGAGTCACAACCTTACGCCGACGAAATTATTGATAAAATGTCCCGTTTAATTCGGGAGGAGCTACATCACTTTCAGCAAGTTCTGGAAATTATGCAGCGCCGCAATATTCCCTTATATAAACTCAGCGCCTCTCGCTATGCCGCACAACTTATCCGCCACGTGCGTACTTACGAGCCACAGGCTCTAATCGACAAACTGATTATAGGGGCACTTATTGAAGCACGCTCGTGTGAACGCTTTGCTGCACTGGCACCGCACCTGGACGATGACATTGCCCGGTTTTATGTCTCGCTTCTGCGTTCAGAAGCCCGGCATTACCAGGATTATCTTGAATTAGCCCAAAAGCTGAGTGGGACAGATATTACGGAAAGGGTGAATGAATTCAGAACCTGGGAGGCGGAATTAATTAGCGCAGAAGATAACAAATTACGCTTTCATTCAGGAGTACCGGCGCACACCTAGGTGTGCACCGGTTTTTTACAGACTGACTAGAGCTCTTCCAGCTTCTTGCCCGCGTCTTTGTCGTAGTATACGTCTTCATCAAAATCGTTTTCTGAGCGTGCAACCACAGAGCTAACCATTGCATCACCAGTGACATTCACTGCGGTTCGGGTCATATCCAGCAACCGATCCACACCAATAATCAGGCCAATACCTTCGACCGGAAGACCGACTTGTTGCAGAACCATGGCTAACATAATAAGGCCAACGCCGGGAACACCCGCGGTACCAACAGAAGCCAGGGTTGCCGTCATAATCACCATCAAGTACTCGGCTATGCCTAAATCCAGTCCATAGACCTGCGCAATAAAGACTGTCGCAACTCCCTGCATAATAGCCGTACCATCCATATTGATAGTAGCGCCTAAAGGCACGGTGAAAGACCCAACACTGTTGCTACCCCCTAAACGACGAGTAACGGTTTCCAGAGTGATTGGCATCGTCGCATTACTGCTGGCCGTGCTGAAACCAAACAATTGCGCATCTCGCATTTTACGCAGGAAAATACCGGGCTTAACTCGAGCCAGAACACGCATAAACAACGGATAAACAATTAAGCCATGGGCGAGCAATACAAACAGAACCAACAGGAAGTATTTCGCGAGGCTGCCTATCATTTCCACGCCAATTTCAGTGAATAACTTAGCCATTAGCGCAAACACACCATAAGGTGCGAGGTTCATTAAAATAACCACCAGCTTCATAATGACCGCGTTTAAGTCATCGAAAAAACCTTTCAAACGCTCGCCCGGTTTGCCGACTAACGCCATGGAAATACCGAACAACAGTGCAAAAATAATAATTTGCAACATGTTGCCTTCAGCCATAGCGTTGATGGGATTATCGGGGAATAGATTAATAATAACTTCACTCACCGATGGCGCTTCATTGGGTTCAAAGGTAGCGTCTGAGGTTCGTTCTATACCCGAGCCAGGCTGAACCAGAACAGCAGCGAAGATAGCAAAGCTAATGGCAATAGCCGTGGTTACCATATACATGCCAACCGCTTTTCCACCTAGACGCCCAAGCTTACTGGGATCACTTAACGAGCAAGTGCCGACTACCAGTGACACGAACACTAAAGGGACAACCAGCATTTTCAGTGAGGTAATGAATATTTGACCCACTACATCAAAAAGCCCATTGGTTAAATACAGGGAAACCCAGGCATTATCACCGGCTGCGTAACGAATAATGGTACCGAGAATGATCCCAGCAACCATGCCAATAACAATACGGCTGGTCAGGCTGAGTTTTTTCTTTTCGCTCATAAGCGTCCTTTATTATTCATTTTAAAAAACTGCAACAGCCTAGCAGAAAGCTTTTGAATAAGCAGCTATAAAACTGCCAGCCAAGCTGAACACCTTTTATTGTGCGACATCCGACCGGGTTAAAGATGATTTCAACGTATGAATAATAACCGACATACCTTTAGCAAAGCGTTCACTTAAGGGTTTACGGGTAACGTACTGCAACTGTAATACCTCAAAATCTTTATGCTGTTTCATTAACCAGGCATCGCTGGTGATAATCTCATCTATTAGCCCGAGTTCTTTCGCTTCCTGACCTGACCAAACCTCACCCGTTGCAACCTTGTCGATATCGAGCTCAGAACGGTTTTCCTGCACAAAGGATTTAAACTGGCGATGAATGGCTTCTAAATCCTGCTTAAACTTACGACGCCCTTCGTCAGTATTTTCACCAAATAGGGTCAACGTACGTTTGTATTCGCCTGCGGTTAACTGTTCAAAATCGACATTATGCTTTTTCAAAAGACGGTGAAAGTTGGGTATTTGTGCCACCACACCAATTGAACCCACAAACGCAAATGGCGCGGCAAGCAGTTTATGACCCACACAAGCCATCATGTAACCGCCGCTCGCAGCGACCTTATCAATAGCAATGTTAACGGTTAACTTATGTTCTTTGAGCCGTAATAGCTGAGCGGCTGCCAGGCCATAACCATTAACAACCCCACCGCCACTTTCCAGGCGAATCAGTACTTCGTCTTTTTCAGTGGCTAGGTTAAGAATAGCGTTAACTTCATGCCGTAAGCTATCGACTTCTTTTGCATCCATACTGCCTTTAAAATCAATAACGAACAGGCGGTTTTCTTTATTTTCAGTGGCTTTCTTTTTCTTAAGCGCTTTCAATGCCTTTTTTTGAGCTTTTTTATCCATCAACTCAATTTTTAATTGCTCACTGAGCTCATTCAACTCTTTAGATAAATGCGTAACCTGTAAGTCACCTTTGCTCTTCTTCTGTTTTTGCGCCGCTTGCGCAACCAGACCCACAATAAAACCAACCGCTACAACAATAATAGCGGCTTTTAATAAAAAGCTTCCAATATCAGTAACAAATTCCATACCACTCCCCTGAAACGAAAAAGGCCAGCATAACTGCCGGCCTTTGAATACTAAGTGTCCAGTAACCTGAAGGTTATTCTACCACTTCTTCGTTGGTTACTGGTAATTGCAACATATCGGCTGCGAACCAAAATGCGATTTGTTGCTGCATTTCAGCGGTAACTGCCGCAGATGGTTCTGAACTAACTAGTGAACCGTGCTCTGCGTCACCGCCAAAGCGTACAATACCTGATACCGGACTACCATCTTGTGATGTCGTTGTCGTTGAAATACCCTCTAAACCAAGCAGCGCTGCAAGAGGTTCAGTACCCGCTAAAGGCTTGTCTTCTACTGCGTTTGGAATGACAGTGTCACCAATTGACTCAATCATAAATACAGGCGTTTCTGCAGCAACCATGTCGCTCGCATAGTTTACAGGGTCACCCGAATCAACGACAGTTTGTGCGGCAAACGCAAACTGTTCTAATATCGCATTAATTTGCGCAACTTGCTGTTCTGAGGCTTGTGCCATGAATCCTGCATAAAACTCTTCAAGGCTGGCACCGCCCGCTATCGCTTCGCCAGCACCTGCTTTAAATTCCGGGTTAGCCGAATACAGCAATGTTGCCTTAATTGTAGGACCAAAGCTGTCTGACGCGAGCAAGAAGTTTGCAAGGCTACCACCCGGCATAGCCAAACTTGAAGCTTTTACGGAGAACTGACTGTCAAAAGCAGCTAATTGGCTATCTTCACCGAACGACGTATTCGCTAAAGCGGTAAAACCAGTCCCTGCAATTGCGCCTAGTGAATGACCAACAAAATGAACATCACTTCCATCGAGTTCAGAACCGTCACCTGCGACAAAGTTATTCAAGCTTACACGTAACCCTACTAAATCAGCAATCGATTGACGCAGATTGTCGCGTGTAGTGAGTAAGCTATTCAGATTCATATACGTTGTAACGTTTTCAGTGCCGGTAGCGGTAATATCAAGTTCGCCATCGTTATCAACATCAAAGCCTCTATCCCCGTGCAATGGGTGATCAATAGCCACTGTCGCAAAACCGGCAACAGCTAACGAGCCTGCAATAGCCGCTGCATTAGATTTATCCTGAGCGATACCGTGTTGGAAAATCACTACCGGCCAACCGTTAGCCGGAGCCGTCAGTGGATCAAGCTCCATTGAAGCCCTTACCCCATTTGCCGTTGCCAAATCAGGAATTGTAATGAAAGCATTAATAGTTTCATCATCTTGAGACGCAGGCACAGGGTTATATTTCGTCAAGTGGCGCTCTTCATCAACACCAGGCAGATCGATTCCATCTGGCTGAGAAATACAGGTTCCAACTAAAGACTTAATAATTGCAGCTTTGTCTGCTTCTATTGCATCTTGCGTTATCCCCAGAGTGCCATCGGGAATAGCGCCACTTTCAATACCTCCCACAATAGAAATGGGACTGTCACATTTTGCCATCCAACGACCTGTTACTGGTGCAGTTGGATTCTCAGCGCTGGGTAACGGTGAGTAATAGGGTAAATCAACTTGACCACCGTAAACCTTAGCTGCGCTTGCAGCAGCCAAAGTATTAGGGTCAGTAATACCCGCTTTACTCAAGTCTTCATCTAAGGTCTTACCTAAAGATGTGGCCTGCAGTTGTGGCGTGTTTCCGAACGCGATCTGCTGACCCAACAAGGTCTTAGTCATACCCAGAACATCGCCCACCGACTGTGTGGTAAAGTTCGAGCTGTAAATGACACCCTCGGGGTCAACCCCATGCTGTGCCAATGCACCTTCATAACTGTTAACCAAGCCCTGCAGGGCTAAAGCACTCTCATCGCCTGAAACCGGGTTTTCTTCAACGTTACGTTTCATCAGAGTGTAGGTTTGTGATGGCTTAACATCACGACCCAAAGAGTCTTGAATGTTATTAGTTAATACAACCAGATAACCCGTTTTAGGCTTAAAAGGACGTAATGGCACAACGGCAACACTGCCATCCCCAGTTTCTTTAACCGTAAAGTCTGCACCGTGCTGAAGCTCACCGGCTATAGCGCAAACCGCAGCTGGGTTGGCGGCAGCACAATCAGGCGAGATCTCATTGCCACCCTGAAGGGTTTCAAATACCCTTATTGACCCCTGAGCCTCCAGACTAGCTGCTTCTATAGTGACTTGTTCACCGTTTTCATCAACCGGCAATGAGAAATCAAACGTTAACGTTGAATGTGTTCCCCAGCCATCAAGTCCATTAATAGACACTTGTGGGTCTGCAATATCAGATGCATCTTCAACCGGCAGATTCAACGTGCCATCGACTGAACCGCTTAACAGTATGTTAGTCGGTGCTGGCACTTCACCATTTGACGGGTCAAAAACCACGCGCGACGCGGCAACATTTATTTCACTTTCTGTAATAGGCGCTTCGTCACCGCTACCGCAGCCTGCCAGGCTGAGCGCAGAACCAATCGCTAGTGGGAGTAGTAATTTCTTCATGAGGTATCCCCGATCCTTTTTTAGGTTTTGTTATTCTATGCCTTCTCTTAACGATTTTTATACACCTGTATGAATTAAGATGAAAGGCTTTTTACCGATTTTTCGTTCGTTTGCTGAGAAGTTATTCTATTATCGTTACAATAGCCCACTCACCCGACCACAGTCCAATGGTATTAAAAAACTGTTATGAAAATTAAAACCGTACACAATTATAAGGCTAGTCCTGACCTACTGAAAAACAAAGTTATTTTAGTTACTGGCGCCGGCGACGGCATTGGTCGCGAGGCCGCTCTTAGCTTCTCTAAACACGGCGCAACGGTCATTTTACTGGGGCGCACAGTCAGTAAGTTAGAGTCCGTTTATGATGAAATAATAGCTCAGGAAAGCCCACAACCAGCAATTATTCCATTGGACCTAAAAGGTGCAACCGAAAATCACTACCGCGATATGGCCGCCACTATCGATAATCAATTCGGTCGACTGGATGGCGTACTTCACAATGCCGGGCTGCTCGGTATTCTTTCCCCGTTTACCCATATTGAAAAAGACAGCTGGGATGATGTTATGCAGGTTAATGTCACCGGTCAGTTTGCTATGACAAAGGCACTTATTCCGATCATGGAAAAGTCCCCCAATGCTTCTTTAGTATTTACGTCCTCCGGTGTTGGTCGCAAAGGTAAAGCTTTCTGGGGCACTTATTCTATCAGTAAATTTGCAACTGAAGGCATGGCTCAGGTTATTGCTGATGAATACGACGAGACAAAGCTGCGTACAAACGTCATTAACCCGGGTGCCACTCGCACTTCTATGCGCTCAAAGGCTTATCCGGCGGAAGACGCTAAGTCATTAAAAACGCCGGCAGAGCTGATGCCTACATACCTGTATTTGATGAGCGACGACAGCATTTCTGACAATGGACTGTGTTTTGATGCACAGTGAACTAAGCGCCTCGAACTCACGTATCGGTAAAAAAGAAACATGTTACACTCAATGATATGCACAATTAATTAGGCGACATCTATGATTTCGAAGCTTCAGCAGCGAGCCGTCAATATACTCAGGCTTGCTTTGCCCTTCAGCGCATTATTAAGTCTTCCGGCGGTAGCTCAGCCGCCGGAAATAGAAGTATTTGATAATGTTCGCCAGCAGCATTGGGTGGGCGTTAGTCCGGTAAGCCGGGACACTATCTGGATTTCCGGTGAGAAAGGAACCGTAGCCAGAACCACAGATTCAGGAAAAAGCTGGGAATATTTTCAGCCCGGACCGGATGATCTCGATTTTCGCGATATAGAAGCGATTGATGACCGTCGTGCTTTTGCACTTAGTGTCGGTAGTGGCGGTCAATCACGTATCTATTATACCGATAATGGCGGTAACAGCTGGCGCTTACGTTATCGCGGCGAGTCCGACAGTTTTTTCAATTGCATGGCGCTTTCCCCTGGCGGTGAAGCCTGGATTTACGGCGATAGCGTGGGTGATGAATGGCGCATGGTTCGTGCCGCCGATGGTCGTAACTGGATGCAGGTTCGTAGTGCCGTTGCCAAACCACCTCTGTCAAATGAGGGCGGCTTTGCCGCAAGTGGCAGCTGCGCCCGTTTTAATAACGATAGCTGGATGATAGCCACCGGTAACGCAGACAAAGCACGAGTGTTAATTAAAGGCTCTTTCGGTATTCGTTTCCGGGTTGTAGAAACGCCAATGCAGGCAGGCCCAATGGCTGGCATTACCAGTGTATGGCCAATTGATGATGAGACCTTTTATATTGCCGGCGGTGACTTAAACGATGCTTCTGATGATAAAAATCGTCTGTGGCATTACCAAAACGATGAATTCAAAGCCCTGCCTAAGCCCCCTGTAAAAGGAGCTCTATACAGTTTAAGCCTTGTTGACCACAATGGTTCCTGGTTACTGACTTCAAATCCGCAAGGTGCGGCAGTATTAAACTTAAACAACAACGAATGGTTCAAGCTCTCTGATGCTGATATCTGGAATATTCAGTGCCATGACGATATCAGCTGCTGGTTAGTCGGCAAAGACGGTTATGTTAGTCGTTTACAATGGCAGACACCGCAACAACGCCCCAAACTCTAGTTTGATACTCGTTATTAGGCGGCTGGCGAGCCGAGTAAAGCCAGTCCGCCAAGCAAGTGACGACTATTAAATCCGTGTCGCTTCAGTACATTAGCCACAATCTGACTTCTGTTACCAGAACGACATAAACAAATAATATCGCGCTCACGCAAATGTGCATTGTTATGTATAAATTGAATAACTTCAGTCAGAGGTACATTGATGACTTCTGCACAACAGGGTAAATCTGACAGTACATGCTCTTGTCTTTCCCGAACGTCAATAATTAATAGATCATCGCGATGCCAAAATTCATCGGTATCCCCGACCGGAATATCAACGACATCATCAATAGGAAAGTCTCCGCTTAACTCACAGGGGGTATAAGCAATATGATGTTCAGCGTCCCGCCCCGGGCAAAGAAGCGTATGTTCACCAATAAAGCACTGGTAAGCTGAAGGGGAAGCTTCTGCACCGGTAAATAAAAAGTCAGAATGAACCTGGCTCTTTAATGCCGCTGGCTCACTCAACACATAAACCGGATTTCGGGTGCCAACTCTGAATAGCCGACGCTCTCCAATACTGACACAACCGTTGACATCGCCCTCACACTCAACCGGAACAGCATCACACGAGGTGGCTTCTGCTTCCGGCCAACCGAATATATCCTGCTCATTTTTTGACTGTGATGGCATAAGTATTGGCGATAGCAACTCAATAGACTGGCTTATCACCGGAGTAACCGCTGTCGCAACCACAGCTTTCACCCGGTAGTGCTGGCAACTCACAATATTCTCAATTCTTCCAGCCAGAGCTGGATGCGGATCAATGATGAGTATTTCTTTAGCTTTTCGGTCTATCACCAGATAACAACAGTGATCGTCGTATTTGAGTTGAACAACGCCATCAAGTTGAGCGTCATTGTCGTTGTTGGTATCGGCAACAATCAGGCAGGAGTTTTTTAATGCATCAGCGGCTTTCTTTATACGTATACAGGCCTCACTAATTTCTTCTTGTTGAGTCGCCGGACCAAAAGATAAACGTATGGCTGAACCGCTGCGCCACTCGTCTAAACCCATGGCATCCAATACAAAACTTCTGGTTACCTTAGAGCTACAAGCTGACCCCGAACTAACCCTTATCTGGCACGCGTCTAAAACATCCATAATATCGCGCGAGGCAACGCCTTCTACAGAAAAATTAAGAGTCGTAGGAACAGAGTGATTGAGATCATGATTAAAGACTATAGACGGAAAGGCAGAGCTCAACGCTTCAACTAACTGCGAACGATAACTCATCAACGTGGCTTCGCTCTTAAAGCGCTGACTTTCTTTATTCAGCATTAACTCAAATAACGCATTTAACGCTGCAATTCCGGGTAAGTTTTCGGTTCCGGAACGTTGGCCAGACTCCTGACCACCGCCAATGATTAAAGGCGTATAAGGCGCTGAACTGCGCACAGCCATAAACCCGATACCTTTGGGTCCATAAAGTTTATGGCCGCTAAATGGCGCATAATCAATGGTTGTTTCATCTAAGTTAAGTGCTTTCTTCCCCAGCACCTGCACGCAATCAACCATCCAGGGAACATGAGGATTATGCTCACGAATCACACCTTCCAACTGAGTCAGGTTTTGTATAACACCGGTTTCATTATTAACTGCCATGGTGCATATCATCGCCGCGTCTTTTGCATGTTCGGCAATAAACTGCGTGTCCAGCAAACCATTATTATCAACAGGAATTGGTAAAAGTTGAGCCTTTAAACCAAGAAGGCGGTTCCAGTGCTCCAGAGCTTGTGGAACCGCTTTATGTTCGGTTGCGCCATAAAGCAAATACTTTTTCCTTTCACTTGGCTCTACCTGCATTGCTGCATATATTGCCGAAACAACAGCCGTTTGTATGCCTTCTGTCGCGCCACTGGTAAAAATGAGGCGACCAGATTCTGAGCCGATTACTTTGCGGGCGAGTTGCCGGGTTGTATCCAGAATATACCGCGCTTTTAAGCCGGTAATATGACTACTTGAAGGGTTGCCAAAAACCGTTTCCATTGCATGAGAAACGGCTTTAACAATTTCGGGAAGTACCGGAGTGGTGGCATTGCAGTCCAGATAAAGCTCGTTTGCATTTGTCTGAATATTTATTGGTTTCATGCCACCCTCTAAATTAACAAAAAGTTATATATTTATAACCTTTATGACTATAAGGGTCAATGAATCTGGTTTTCTTTCCAGACCTCTTCCTTTTTCATTCGCTCTTTACGTTTTTCGCAAGGATTGTCGCAGTCACAGGCTTTTTCCATACCTAAAGCGCCAATACCACCGCAACTGCCGGAAATGGTCTTTCGTTGCACCATATAACCAATAGCCATTGCTAGTACAACGATTAAAAACACAGCGAATACCATTATAAAGGTTTGCATTAAAACTCCTACTCCTGCTTACTCAACAACGGCTCAAATGCGTCGCTGATATACTCATCAAACCCATCTTCGGTTTTATAGATGAGCATGACTGCCAAATTATGTTTTTCTGAAAATACTTTTGCTTTATCAGTTCCCGCTACCAATAAAGCTGTTGCATAAGCATCAGCAGACATCGTATCGTCAGCATAGACCGAAGCCGAAACTAAATTATGCTGTATAGGAGAGCCTGTCGCAGGATCAATAATATGTGAATAACGACGTCCATTTTCCTCGTAATAATTACGGTAATCACCCGAGGTTGCTAATGCACCGTCATTAAGTTCGACAACATCTTGTACCGCTCGTTCCGTAGAAACAGGCTTTTCTATTGCGAGACGCCATGAAGCTTCATCAGGCTTACCACCTTTGACTAGGATTTCTCCACCAATTTCAATGAGGTACTGCTTTATTCGTAGCTGTTCCAATAAATGAGCGACTCTGTCAACGCCGTAGCCTTTTGCAATGGTTGATAAATCGACATACATTTGCGGGTTGTCTTTTATCAATTGATGATTTTCTACCCGTAGCTTTTGGTAACCCGTTTTTTGCCGAGCCTCTCGCAGTTCAGACTCTGTAGGTTCATTTTCAGGCTTTGCCTGAGGACCAAAGCCCCATAAATTCACTAACGGCCCAATGGTTACGTCCAGAGCACCGTCCGTTTGCTCCGCAATCTCTAATGCACGAGTCACTACGCGTTCAAGAGCTCGGCTAATAACCACCGGTTCAGTACTTTTAAATTGATTAAACTGAGACAGTTCTGATTCAGGGTCGTAAGTCGACATTTGTGCGTTGACACGCTCTAACACAATATCGACCTTCCGTTTTATCTCATCCTTATTGTGCCTGGGATCTTTCGTGTAAAGCGTTACGCTGTAAGTAGTTCCCATGGTATCGCCACTGAATGAGATTTTATCGGGCGCGTCAGAACAAGAAACTAAAAAGGCCAGCCCCATAAGGGCCAGCCAAATTTTAGTCGTCGAAAATTTCGAAAACATCATGGATTAACCACCAAAGTCATCCAGCATAATATTCTCGTCTTCTACGCCTAAGTCTTTCAAAAGGTTAATAACGGCAGCGTTCATGACCGGAGGTCCACACATGTAAAACTCACAGTCCTCCGGCGCTTCATGGTTTTTAAGATAACGTTCATACAGAACATTATGGATAAAGCCAGTGTCGCCTTCCCAGTTATCTTCCGGTTGAGGATCAGACAGTGCTACGTGCCAGTCGAAATTATCGTTTTCTTCTGCCAGCTCATCGAAGTCTTCAACATAGAACATCTCTTTTCTTGAGCGCGCACCGTACCAGAATGAAACCTTACGATCAGTTTTTAAACGACGCATCTGATCAAAGAGGTGAGAACGCATTGGCGCCATACCAGCACCACCACCAATAAAGACCATTTCCGCTTCAGTTTCTTTGGCGAAGAACTCGCCGAACGGACCTGAAATTGTCACTTTGTCACCCGGTTTCAGACTGAAAAGGTAAGATGACATTTTACCGGCTGGCAGACTCAAGTCATTAGGCGGCGGGGTTGCTATACGGACGTTTAGCATAATAATGCCTTTTTCTTCCGGATAGTTAGCCATTGAGTAAGCGCGTATAACTTCTTCGTCTACTTTAGATTCAACATCGAAAAAGCCAAAGCGATCCCAGTCGCCATGATATTCCTCTGAAATATCAAAGTCTTTATACTTAACGTGGTGCGGCGGCGCTTCAATCTGAATGAAGCCACCGGCACGGAATGGCACATCCTCGCCTTCCGGCAACTGAACAATAAACTCTTTGATAAAGGTTGCTACGTTGTCGTTCGACTTGACTGTACAGTCCCACTTACGAATACCGAACACTTCTTCAGGCAATTCAATTTCCATGTCCTGCTTAACGTTAACCTGACAAGAAAGACGGCAACCTTCGCGAGCTTCACGCTTGGTAATGTGATCAAGTTCAGTTGGCAGAATGTCACCACCACCTTCTTTTACGGTGACGCGACACTGACCACATGAACCACCACCACCACAAGCTGACGATACGAAAATACCAGCGTTAGCCAACGCACCCAACAGTTTTGTACCAGGCTGGGTCACGATTTTTTTGTCATCGTCTTCATTAATCAGGATTTCTACGTCACCTTGAGGTACCAGCTTTGATTTTGCGAACATAATAATCGCAACCAAAACCAGTACGATAATAGTGAACATCCCTACACCGAGATATATCTCTTGCATCGATTCGTACCTTTTTTTACCGATTCAACACACTGGTTATAAGGATACGCCGGAAAACGACATAAAGCCCAAACCAATCAGACCCACTGAAATAAATGTAATACCTAAGCCACGCAAACCATCGGGTACATCAGCATATTTCAGTTTCTCGCGCACTGCCGCCAAAGCAACAATGGCTAAAGCCCAGCCAACACCGCTACCAATTCCGAACACAACCGATTCGCCAAAGTTGTAATCACGCTCAACCATGAACGCAACACCACCAAAAATGGCGCAGTTAACGGTAATCAACGGAAGGAATATACCCAGTGCGTTATAAAGTGCGGGCACATATTTATCCAATGTCATTTCCAGAATCTGCACCAGTGCAGCGATAACGCCAATAAAGGTCAAAAACTTAAGGAAGCTTAAGTCTGCGTCCGGAAATCCGGCCCAGTCAAGTGCGCCCGGCGCCAGAATGTTGTGGTAAATTAGATTATTTACCGGTACCGAGATACCCAATACAACAATAACGGCAACACCTAAGCCAAAAGCCGTTTTTACTTTCTTAGATACCGCCAAAAAAGTACACATACCTAAGAAGAATGACAGCGCTAAGTTTTCAATAAAAACGGCGCGTATGAACAGGTTGATATATTGTTCCATGACTATTACTCCTTAGGTTCAACTTGTTCAGTGCGGAAGCTACGCAGCACCCAAATGAATCCACCAATAATAAAGAAAGCACTTGGTGGCATCAATAACAAGCCTACCGGTTCATACCAACCACCTTGTGATGCCAGCGTTAAAATCTGAACATCAAACAAACTGCCTGATCCGAACAGTTCCCTAACAAAGCCGACAACCAATAAGACGATAGAGTAACCTAAGCCGTTCCCAATACCGTCCAGTAACGACATAAACGGGTTGTTTTTAGAAGCGTAAGCTTCTGCCCGCCCCATTACAATGCAATTGGTAATAATTAAGCCGACGAATACCGAAAGTTCCTTAGATATCCCATAAGCATAGGCTCGCAGTATCTGATCAACCACAATAACCAAACTGGCAATGATGGTCATCATAACAATGATACGTACACTTGACGGTATATGGTTTCGGATTATAGAAATAAATAAGTTTGAGAAAGCAACAACCGCGGTCAATGCTATACACATAACCAAGGTATTGCTCATTTTCGACGTTACAGCCAAAGCAGAACAGACACCAAGAATCTGCAAAGCGATGGGGTTGTTGGCAAATATCGGTCCGAATAAAACGGACTTCATTTCTTTTGCACTAGCCATTGTTCAACTCTCCCTCACGAAGTTTTTTGAGTAATGGACCGTAACCGTTTTCGCCCATCCAGAATTGAACTAGGTACTCAACACCATTACTGGTTAAGGTCGCACCGGAAAGCGCATCAACTTCATGCTTACTACTGGCTCCACCTTTTACTACTTCAAACTGGACGTTACCGTCCTCGCCATAAACTTCTTTACCTTGCCAGGTTTTCACCCAGTTAGGATTAGTAATTTCGCCACCCAGCCCCGGAGTTTCTTTGTGTTCATAGAAAGTAACACCTTTCACCGTGTCAAAGTCCTGCTCTAAAGCGAGCAGACCGTACATGGTTCCCCAAAGCCCCTGGCCACGAATGTGTAGAACTAAGCCTGTTGTCTCGTCACTTTCATCCTTAACCAAATAAATTTGCGTTAAGTCTTCACGTGTACCCAAGCCAGCTGGATCATTCTTCTTTTCAAGTTTTGTGCTGGTTTCAGGATCACCCGCCGCTTTACGATTACTAAAGGATACCGTATCGATATCGTCTTTAACCGTTAGGTCTTTGAGGCTAACAACCATTGTATCGATACGTTGCCCATAGGCCTCAGTGACATTGGTATCAGCTTTCAGAAGACCAACGGCATCCAATACGTTTTTCTGCATATCAAGTGCGGCGTTCTTTTCCTGCATGGGTTTTAAACCAATAGCAGCTCCAGAAACCACAATTGAGCAAACCAGACAAAGTGCCAGCACGACAATAATTGTCTTACCTAAACCTTCATTTTTATTAGCCATTGCGCGCTAACCTCCGTTTGATATTTGCCTGTGCTACAAAGTGGTCAAATAACGGCGCGAATACGTTAGCAAATAGAATGGCCAACATAATGCCTTCCGGGAAGGCCGGGTTAATAACACGGATCATGACCGTCATAAAACCAATTAACAAGCCGTACGCGAACTTTCCTCTATTGGTATAGGACGCTGATACCGGGTCGGTTGCCATGAACATCATCGCAAAAGCAAAACCACCCAAGACTAAGTGCCAATACCAGGGCATCGCGAACATGGGGTTAGTTTCGCTGCCTATCAGGTTCAAAAGTCCGGAGAACAGAACCATGCCGGCAAAAACACCCAAAACGATACGCCAGGAGGCTATACGGAAATAAATTAACGCCAAACCGCCTATCAAAATAAGCAAGGTAGAAACTTCACCGACTGAACCTTGAATGTTGCCAAGGAAAGCATCCCACCATAATGCGGTGTTACCGTAATCCATGTTACCCAGCGCTGCTTTACCCAGGTTAGTTGCACCAGAGAAGCCATCAACAGCGGTCCAGATTGAATCACCGGACATATTGGCCGGGTAAGCGAAATATAAGAATGCCCGCCCCGTCAGTGCCGGGTTAAGGAAGTTACGGCCTGTGCCGCCGAAAATTTCCTTACCAATAACGACACCAAAGGTAATACCTAAGGCGACCTGCCATAGCGGCGTTGTTGCCGGTAAAATCAATGAGAATAAAACCGAGGTAACGAAGAAACCTTCGTTCACTTCGTGCTTGCGAACAGACGCAAACAATACTTCCCAGAAACCACCAACAATAAAGGTCACCGCATAAATTGGCAGGTAGAAACAGGCGCCGTACCACATTTTGGCACCCCAGCCAGCATCGGCTCCGAGCTCACCACCTAGCAAGTGGAACAAACCAACCTGCCAAACATCTGCCAGCTCATAACCGCTGACCAAGGCCATAGCTGCCTGGTTACCAACGTTATACATACCCCAGAACATGGCCGGGAAGGTCATCATCCACACCAGAATCATAATGCGTTTCAAGTCGATACGGTCACGCACGTGCGTCGCCGACTTAGTCACAGTACCAGGTGTGTATAAAATTGTAGCTACCGCCTCGTATAAGGGGTACCACTTTTCGTATTTACCGCCTTCTTCAAACTGCGGTTCAATACGCTCGAGTTTGTCTTTCAAGCTCATGGGTTAGCCTTCTTTCTCAATCTTAGTGAGACAGTCACGCAGCACCGGGCCATATTCATATTTCCCCGGGCAAACATAAGTGCACAATGCGAGATCTTCTTCGTCCAATTCCAAGCAACCTAATTGCTGGCCTTCGTCCGTATCTCCTGACAGCAAGTCTCTCAACAATACGGTAGGCAGAATATCCAGAGGCATAACACGCTCATAATTGCCAATTGGAACCATTGAACGCGAAGAACCATTCAGCGATGTCGTCATACTAAACAACTTCTTCGGATTAAAATGCCCCGCATAAGCACGCGTTACTGAATGCAAATCAGAGCCCGGGCGAATCCACCCCAGAAACTCTTTGTAATTGCCTTCAGGAATAACACTGACTTGATTATGGAAGCGACCTAACCAGGCGTGTTCTTTGTCAGCAGTATGGCCATGTAAAACAGAGCCAGAAATAATCCGCAGATTATCACGGCTGAGTTCGCTGTCTGTTAATTCATGCAAATTGGCACCCAGACGTGTGCGCAACAGACGCGGCTCTTTTATACCTTCACCAGCTACAGCCACTGCTCGATCAGTAAATATTTCACCGGTTGTGAATAATTTACCGTAGGCAATGACGTCCTGGTAACCAATATGCCATACCGGGCGTTTAATGCTCGCAGGCTGCAAAAAGTGTATATGAGTACCAACCAAACCCGCAGGGTGAGGGCCGGAAAAAGATTCTAATGTAACATCGGCATCACCGGTATCAACTTCGGCATCAGCGGCTTTACTAACAAACACTTTGCCTTCGGTCAGGTTCGACAATACCTTCAAACCATCAATAAAAGCTTGCTTCTGTTCATTAATAAATAAAGTTGGGTCACCCGCTAGCGGGTTAGTATCCATTGCGTTAACGAAGATTGCGCTGGGCTCTGCATCTAACGCCGGAGATTTGCTGTAAGGACGGGTACGAAGCGCAGGCCACTGACCCGACTCAACCAAAATGTCCTGAACCTTTTCACGACCTAATGAATTGAGCTTATCGCTGTTAAATTTGTCAAAGGTGACTTGCTCATCGCCTTTCAATTCAACAACAACGGCCTGCAATACTCGGCGCTCACCACGCAGGATGTCTTTAACTACACCAGCACCAGGGGCTGTGTATTTGACACCAGGGTTTTTCTTATCCTCGAAAATAAGCTGACCTTTTTTAACCGGGTCACCTTCTTTCACGTGCATGGTTGGGCGCATACCCACGTACTCTTCACCTAGGATAGCGACTGTTGTCACAGCCTTACCGTCGGATAGTTTTTGCTGGGGCGCCCCTTTCGTAGGGATGTCCAGCCCTTTCTTGATCGTAATCATATGCGTTTGCACTACTCGTTAAGGGAAGATTCATCTCAACCAGCCATTACGACTGGAAACCTGAATAATCAAATAGTTACCGACACAAGCAATCACTTTTAGAGGACTTCCTGTCGGTAACCTAAAACATTTTCCACACTTATCAAAGGGATTTTAGCATTTTTCCCACAACGCTTACCAGTTTACTTTTGGATCAATATCAGCGTCATAATCGACATTATCAAAGCCAAAACCAAATAAGTGCAGGAAGTCCTGATGATACCCCTCGTAATCGGCAAGCTGGTGGAAGTTATCCTGAGTTACGTGCTCCCACACAGCTTCTACCTTTGCCTGGGTCTTATCATTGGTCTCATAGCCATCCATGTGAAGGCGGCCGGCTTCATCCAATTCCGGGCTGCTGTTGTAAAGACCTTCAGTGAACAAGCGGTAAATTTGCTCAATGCAACCTTCATGCGTACCTTCTTCTTTCATCACTTTATAGATTAATGAAATATAAAGAGGCATAACCGGAATAGCTGAACTTGCCTGAGTAACCAGCGCTTTTAGCGAAGAAACATACGCTTTCAGATTCAGGTCATCACACTCGGCGACAAGCTCTGATGCAGCCCGGTCAAGATCCTCTTTAGCCCGACCAATAGTCGCATGCCCATAAATTGGTAATGTCAATTTTTTACCGATATAGGTATAAGCTGTCGTCTGGCAATTGTTCGCCAATACTCCAGCATCATGCAGTGCTTTAACCCAGCATTCCCAATCTTCGCCACCCATAACTTTAACGGTATTCGCAATATCATCATCAGTAGCGGGATCAAGCGTAATTTCATGCACTTGGTCTTTATCCGTATTGTAAGTTTTGGTGGTGTATTGTTTGCCTATAGGTTTTAATACTGAGCTATAAACTTCGCCGCTTTCCGGATCTTTGCGTTTAGGTGAAGCCAGGCTATAAACAACGAGGTCAATTTTGCCCATGTTTTGCTTAATGTAGTCGATACTTTCCCGCTTAATTTCGTCAGAAAAGGCATCGCCATTAATTGAATGGAAGCCTATGCCCGCTTTTTCAGCTTGTTGATGAAAAGCGGCAGTATTATACCAGCCGGCTGTTGCTGTTTTCTTTTCTGTCGGTTCTTTCTCAAAACACACACCCAGAGTATGTGCCTCGCTACCAAACGCGGCTGTAATTCTTGAAGCCAGTCCATAACCTGTAGAGCAACCTATTACCAGAACATTCCTCGGACCGTTGGTCACCGCAGGTTTATTTCGGACATACTCTATTTGACGCTTTACGTTTTCGGCACACCCCACCGGGTGAGAATTGGTACAGATAAAACCGCGAATTTTTGGCTTAATGATCATATTAATGTATCCCTGTTGTTCGCATTATTTTGGTTATTGTAACTAATGCAACCACAGGAACACATCAGACATGCGTAATTTTTCTTAATTTGCCGCTATTTTCGAGCCGCCAAGACAGTTTGGCGAACGTCTGGACTCGCCCAGTTGCTCCCACTCGCCTTGGGTATAGGTGTGTAACGCCAATGCATGAATATTATTCATCAGTTCATCAGCCAACACTTTATTAACCGCACGATGTCGGTTAATTAACCGCTCTCCGCTGAATTTGGGTGTCACTAATACCACTTTAAAGTGAGATTCGGCATTCGCTCCGCCCGAATGCATATGGCTTTCATCTTCTACTTCCAGATGAATTGGCGTAAACGCGTCGCGTAATTTGTTCTCAATATTTAACCCAATAGACATAACTAACCCCTACCATGTTCAGCTCAGTATTCAGTCTAGTTTACTGAAACCGAACCACAGAATTTTTTTACCAATAATTATCTAACTTTACGAATTTTCGGCAAATAAAGTTTTCTCAATACGGAGAATCATCGACGGCCGCATGGCAGACCTCTGCCATCGAAGAAAAGGCAACCACGGCAGGAAATACGGCATCGGCTAGCTCTCCTTTTGACACGCCCACGGGCTTCACAACATGATAGCGTTGCGCACTGACGTTTCCTTCAACTTGCCAGAGTAGAATATCTGTTTCTTCAAATAGCGTGGATAACGTACTCAAACCTTCTTGCCTGTATGGCGGAAATGCCGTGCTTTCTCCCGATAACCGCCAGCGTCTAAGCTCAGCTTTTGATGCCAGCAAAGCCTCATTAATACGGTCCCGGCAAAAGCTCAATTCTACTGTCGCTTTACTCAACTGCCAGTCAGCATTCGGCAAGAGTTGTTCGTCCAGCGCTTTAATCTCAGCACCGCGTAAATCTGTTGTAACCTCCTGGCCACAACCATTAAGAGCTGCAATAAACAAACCCGCCAACAAAAAACGTTTAAAAGTCATAAGTGGAACCTCCGCAACGGCGTATTATAACTGAAAAGCTCAGATAAACCGTTGTCTTAGTGTTAAAATTTCTGGCAGTATAGAATGCAATTTGTCGTAGGGATTCAAGTACGTTTCATGTCAGTCATCTCATTTTTTCGCAACACAATTATTGTCGGCGGTCTCAGCTTAATGTCAGCCCCTTCTGCGATCAGTTCCGTATGGATAGAATCGACGAACGTAGAATTACGGAATAGTCTGATTGTTTTAGCTGAGTCAGGACTGATTAAAGCACCTATCCAGCAGTTTCCTATTACCTGGAAAAGCTTACTACCTGAATTAGATGCCCTTGAACTAAAAGAGCTGACAGCAACCCAGCAGTTAGCTTTGCGTCACGTACGCCACCAGTTGTCACAAGCTCAAAGCGGCCCGCAGACCCGTTGGTATATAGGAGCTACAGATAGCGAACAAGTTGTTCAGGACTATGGGGACGCTACCTACGAAGAAGGAAAAATTAGCTTAAGCCGGACTATGCATGGCACCAATTGGGCGGCAAAAGTTCAGGTAAATTACCGTCAGGATCCTTTTGAAGGGGAACCTAATAAAACACTGGATGGCAGTTACTTAGCTTATAACCTTAATGACTGGAGTTTCAGCCTGGACTCACTTCCGCTGCGCTGGGGGCCGGCAGAACACAGCAGTTTGCTATTTTCCAATAACGCCCGCCCTATGCCCAAAATTCGTATTGACTACGCACCGGATTATCCTCCGGCCGGTATGAACCCTTTTAAAATTAGCCTATTTAGTGCTTATCAGGATGACGGCTACAGCAATTATAATCGCGTTAACGGTATTCGTTTTTCCAGTCAGCTCTTTCTGCACCTATGGTTTGGTGTCAGTGCTATAGAACAAACGGCCGACAATCGCCCGGATAACCGCATGTTGACTGCTGATGCACGCACCGGTTTTGACTGGGGTGCGCATCAGTTTTCAGCCTACGCGGAACTGGGTATTGACCGGAAACTGGAAACCGATGACAAGCCGGCATATACTCTAGGCGCGCAATGGATGATCGGCTCTGAACAACACCGCCATAGCATTACTGTCGAGTACAGCCAGCTGGACGGTGGAGAGGAACATGACTTTTATGCTCTTGATGACAATCAACGGCAATACTTCCTGAACCATCAGCGTAATCCCGGCTCGCCTTTTCCCCGCAAGAGTGAAACCTTGTCAGCCAGTTACCGGCAGTTTTCTGCGGATGGTTCGGCCTGGATCGCTTTGCTCAGTCGCAGCAAAGAGAAAAACGATGACACTTTGTCCAGAGCGCTGCTGCGACGCACAGAACCGGCTTTTTCGGGACTCATAACGCTTTCTCTGCAATACCTTGATGGCAGTAGTTATGATGGTGAAGTTGGTGTTCAGTTAAGCGCAGAGTGGCGTTTTTAGCGCGCCACTTTCTGACTCACTCCCAGGCTAATGCCCAGCCTTATTTCAATCTTCTAAGACGTATCCACAGTCCGGACATTCCGGCTATTCACCGGCCCACAAAGGAGCACGCCGGCTTCCTCAGTTACATTGCGGCCAGCCGATGAAATCAACCTTTTTATGTTGCGTTGCCCGGTTCGCTCTCATTTTCCTCAGACTCCGCTGAAATCATAGCGATGACAGTCCACCCGGACTGTGGTTTAAGTTCTCTTTCCGTTGTAAAAATATGAAGTTTTTCAGCATCGTCTAATGCAAACATCGGCAAAGCCCGAGTTCCATATTTTTGCTGATAGTCAGCAAAACTAAAACTGTCTGTAATTGGTGTTGATTTAATCTTAGCGCCTTTAAAATGCAAACTGGCAAGCTTGGAATAAGTCACACTTTCGCCAAAAAGATTTAATGTTTTGCGATAACTTTCGGTCAACTGATGACTGGCTCTATAATCTTGTTCGCCGCCGTTCAAACCATGGACTTTTCGGGAACCAAACCAATCCTGATAATACATAGATACTAAAGGATTCAACTGCTTATAAGGGGACATCACCAGCAGCCGACCAAGCCCCGCTAAATCAATGTTATTGGCGGCATGTTCCGATGCTGGATTACCAAAATACACCGGTAAGTTATCCATTCTCGCTAACTTGATATTCTCCCAGTTGGTATCAGCCAGGCGAACAGGAATGCCTCTTTCCTTTATGTTTTTAGCGACAGCCCTTGCCATCTGATTAGCGCCAAAAATCAAAAAGCCATTTGCGGATGGTTCCAGCAACCCTAACAGCCGTGCCAGCGGCTTCGCCGTTAAACTTTGCAGCACAACTGTCGTCATTATTACCAGGAAAACCAAGGGAACAACCGCTGAAGCCTGGGTCCAGCCTGATTCTTCCATTTTTAATGCAAACAGTGCTGAAACCGCTGCCGCGACAATACCGCGGGGGGCTATCCAGGACAATAATACTTTGTCCTTAACCCTTAACCCGGTTCCTATTGCCGACAGCCATACCGCTAGAGGGCGCACCGCAAACAAAATGGATGCAATCAAAATAACCGCAGGGATCCCCAGTGCATCAAACTCAGCGAAATCAAGCCGGGCGGCCAAAATGATGAAAAGAGCGGAAATTAATAACACACTCAGCGTTTCTTTAAACTCTAGTATTTCTTCCATATTCAGGTTGCGCGTGTTGCCCATCACCATACCCATAACGGTAACGGTTAATAAGCCGGATTCATGCTGAATGGCGTTCGACAGAGCGAAAACGCCAAGCACAATGGTTAAGGTAGCAACATTCTGCAAGTAATGCGGAAACCAGCCTCGGCCCAAAGCAAGTCCCAATAAACGCGCGGCTCCCCAGCCTAGTGCGAACCCAAGAGCAATGGTTGTCGCAAACGCCTGCAGTGCGTAAAGAAAAGCAACGTCCTGACTGGCAATAATAAATTCGTACACCAAAACCGCTAATAAAGCACCGAGCGGATCGATGATAATCCCTTCCCAGCGTAAAATGTTTGCCAGTTTATTGATGGGTCTAATAGAGCGTATCATCGGCTGAATAACCGTTGGCCCGGTTACCACAACTAGCGCACCAAACAGCGCTGAAATCTCCCAGCCATAGCCCATAATAAAATGGGTTAAAACAGCAATAACGAAGAAGGTTACCAACATGCCAATACTGACCAAATTGGTTACCATACGGCCATGCCCGCGAATTTCTTCAAACTTCAGCGTAAGGCTGCCTTCAAACAGAATGACAGCAACTGCCAGAGACACAAAAGGAAAAAGCAAGTCTTCAAATAACGCATCCGGGTCTAATAAACCAAAAGTAGGTCCCAATAATAAGCCGCAGATTAACAAGGGTAATATTGCCGGCAGCTTAATGCGCCAGGCTAACCACTGACAACAAATGGACAGCACACCTATCAGGGCAAGCAACGATAGTTCAGACATAAGTTCTCCGCTGAAAATAAGTCTTTTGTAGAATAGCAGAAGCGAATACCTTGACTACCCTCAACTACCGAATTTAGATGACTATTTTTAAATGAGAATAGCTATCATTATTCAGTCTTTTTGATATAATCACTTCGTTTCAACCATATAGAGTTCGTTAAGGAGTCATTTCAAATGCGTCAGTTTACTTCATTACTCGCAATACTTGCCGCGACTTCTGCGACACTGGTGTCCCTCACTAGCGCCGCCGCTGAAGTGAATATTTACTCAGCGCGAAAAGAAGCCCTGATTAAACCGGTTTTAGAAAAGTTTACCGAACAAACCGGTATTGAAGTGAATTTATTGACCGGTAAAGCGGATGCACTGCTTGCCCGCCTAAATTCAGAAGGTAAAAATACACCCGCCGATTTATTTTTGACGGTTGATGCCGGAGCTCTGCATCGCGCGGTTGAAGCAAACGCTTTTCAACCGCTAGATTCGGATGTCATTAACTCGGCGGTTCCGTCTCATTTCCGTTCATCGGATAACCTTTGGTTCGGCTTGAGCCTGCGTGCTCGTCCAATTTTTTACTCGCCAGAACGTGTTAACCCGGATGAGTTAGAGTCCTACTTGAGCCTGGCCGATGACAAATGGAATGATCGTATTTGCATTCGTTCATCAAATAACCTCTATAACCAGTCATTGGTTGCGGCACTGATTGAACATCACGGCGCAGAAAAAACTGAAGCATGGGCAGAACAATTTGTTGCTAACTTTGCTCGCGAACCAGTTGGTGGAGACCGCGACCAAATTAAAGGTGTCGCCTATGGTGTTTGCGATATCGCGGTGGCTAACACCTATTACTTTGGCCACATGCTGAACTCAGATGACGCCGAACAACGTGAAGCGGCAGAGAAAGTTAAAATATTCTGGCCAGCTCAGGATAAGCAAGGGGCTCACGTGAATGTTTCTGGTATTGGGATTACCAAACACGCCCAAAATGTTGACCAGGCTCAAAAGCTGATTCAATTTCTGGTCTCTGAAGAGTCTCAAAAATGGTACGCTCAGGCCAATTATGAATACCCGGTTCGCGAGGGTGTTGAATGGAGCGAGACTCTGCAACAATGGGACGACTTCAAACAGGACGATATCGCTATGGATATTCTCGGTGAAAATAACGGTGACGCCGTTCGCTTGATGAACCGCGCCGGCTGGCGTTAATTTGTATCAGGAGATGCATAAATGAACCGTGGCACGCTATTGCTGTTTGCCGTCGCGGTGTTGATAGGGCTACCACTTATTGTGGTAGCTTTGTCGTTATTAAATCCCCAATGGGACACCCTGTACCATTTATGGCAAACCGTTATACCAGAGTATATCGGTCATTCGTTGATCTTATTATTCGCCGTTGGCTTTGGTGTTACTTTATTAGGAGTGAGCACGGCCTGGTGCATTAGCCAATACGATTTTCCGGGATGGCACTGGTTAAGCTGGGGGTTGTTACTTCCGTTAGCAATGCCCGCTTATATCACCGCTTATACTTACACCGGCTTGCTTGATTACGCAGGCCCAGTACAAGGACTTATCAGAGATATATTTTCGGTCAATATCGGCGAGTACTGGTTTCCTCAAATTAGAAGTCTCAGCGGCGCTATCTTCGTTCTTTGCATTGTTCTTTATCCTTATGTTTACCTCATCACTCGTGCCGCTTTCATGCAACAGTCAACAACCGCCTTTGAAAGTGCAAAAACGCTGGGAGCTGGATCACTAAGAAGCTTCTGGAAAGTCGCATTACCATTGGCTCGTCCGGCTATCGCAACCGGCGTCACGCTGGCTTTAATGGAAACATTGGCCGACTACGGCACCATGGAATATTTTGGCGTCACCGTTTTTACCACCGGAATATTCAGAACCTGGTACGGCATTGGTGACGCTCAGGGCGCACTGCAGTTGTCGGCGCTGTTGCTGGTATTCGTCATCATATTGATTATGGTTGAACGTTACTCTCGACACCGAGCCCGTTTTTATCAACAACGTTCGGCCACCCGGCCACCACAGCGGCGCCCTCTCCGAGGCTGGCGCGCTGCAGTCGCCTCACTGGTTTGTTGGTTGCCTGTTATTCTTGGTTTTGCGATACCCGCAGCACAGCTGCTCTGGTGGTCTGTTCAAAAATCAGATATCTGGCAGCAAAGTGCTTTTTGGGTTTTAACCTTTAATACGCTCTGGTTAGGATTGTTAGCCGCAATAATTACTGTTGCTCTGGCTCTATGGCTGGCTTATGGTCGACGTCGCTATCCTACCCGGCCATTGCGGGCAGCTATCAGCCTGGCTGGCATGGGTTATGCCATTCCGGGTATTGTCATCGCTGTCGGACTGCTGTCACCTTTAGCCTGGCTCGACAATCGAATTATCAATGTCAGCGAATGGTTGTTTGAATTTAACCCCGGCTTATTGTTTTCCGGCACCGTTATTGCGCTTTTATTTGCGTACAGCGTCCGTTTCCTCTCGGTCTCACTGCAAACGGTAAACGCAGGGTTGGAACAAATCACACCGCAAATGGACGACAGTGCCCGCACCCTGGGCGCCAGCGGTAAGCGAATTTTGTGGAGAATCCATTTACCTTTGCTCCGCAGCCCATTACTAGCTGCACTTATTTTAGTGTTAGTCGATGTTATGAAAGAATTGCCGGCAACTTTGGTTTTAAGACCTTTTGACTTCAATACTCTGGCTGTACGCGCATTTGAAATGGCATCTGATGAGAGACTAGCTGATGCCGGCCCACCCGCGCTGATGATTGTCGTTGTCGGTTTAATTCCGGTTATTATGTTATCGCGGGCGTTACGCAGTAACTCGCTTAAAACAGGAGAGTAAATGAGCACATTACTGAACATCGACACAGTCAGCATCCAGCTTTGCGGTGATCTCATCGTCGACAGACTGGGCTTATCACTAGAGCCTGGTGATATTGGCTGCTTACTGGGCCCCAGTGGTTGCGGCAAAACGACTCTGTTACGCGCTATAGCCGGCTTTATCCCGGTTTCACAAGGCAAGATACAGTTACACGGTAATACGGTCTCTTCCGAAGAAATACAGCGACCAACCGAACAGCGCCAAGTTGGCATGATGTTTCAGGACTTCTCATTATTCCCTCACTTAACTGTTGCCGACAATATCCGTTTTGGTATTAACCGCTTACCTAAAAAGCAGCAGCAAGAGCGCATTCAAGAGCTGTTAAGCCGTATCGGCCTTAATGGGTACCAAAATCGTTATCCTCACGAGTTATCCGGCGGCCAGCAACAACGCGTTGCCCTGGCCAGAGCCTTAGCACCTAAGCCCAAACTCATGCTGCTGGACGAGCCTTTCTCCAGCCTTGATGCCGAGCTAAGAGAAGTCTTAACCCATGACGTAAGAAGGTTGCTTAAAGAGGAAGGGATTACCGCTTTACTGGTCACCCACGATCAGCAAGAAGCCTTTGCCATGGCCGATAAAGCCGGTGTCATGTACTCGGGACAGTTACTGCAATGGGAAACACCCTATGCGCTTTATCATCAACCGATGCATCAGCTAGTCGCAGACTTTATCGGCCGCGGAGTATTGCTTAAGGGAGAAATTAAAAAACATAAACTGCACTGCGCATTCGGCATCATTGAGCATCAGCAACTGCTCGGCAAACCGGATATGAGTGTTAACTTTTTAGTGCGTCCCGATGATGTACTGATTAATAACGAAAGCTCTATGAAAGCTATTGTTGTCGGTTGCGGTTTTCGCGGTTCGCATTATCTCTATACGTTAGAGCTCGCTGATACCAGCCATGTATTAGCCGTTGGCCCTTCTCATCAACCATTAAACACAGGTGAACAAATTGGTATTGATATCGACTTTGATCATTTAGTGGTATTCGACGCTTCACTGTGCGAACTGCCGGACTGATGTTTGCGTAAACCAATGACAAGTTAAACGCCTCGCTATGGATTTTTTAATTAATCCCCGGGTTTTCAGTCATTACCGGCGTATTTTACCGCTCAGCTTTTTAACGGGAAGTTTTGGTAACTATCACTTAAATTCAGTTAATTTAGACCTAAGTCGAATAGGAAATCCAAACCAAAAGAATATGCTTAAAGGCTCTGCATAAAAGGATTTGAGGTGGTGCAATGCAAGCCTATAAGAAAGTCTACTCTGAAGCTCAGCAAGATCCTGAAGGTTTCTGGCTCGATCAGGCACGTTATTTGGATTGGTTCAAACCGCCCAAAATAGCTGCACACGTCAGAAAAAACGGAATGGCGGACTGGTTCCCCGATGGCGAAATTAATATAAGCTATCTGGCTCTGGATGCTCAGATAAATGCAGGGCGCGGCGAACAAGTTGCTCTGTACTACGACTCTCCGGTTACCGAAAGTAAAACAAGTTACACCTTTAACCAATTGCACCACCAGGTTGCTTGCTTTGCTGATGTATTAACGCAACAAGGTGTCGAAAAAGGTGACCGGGTTATTATCTACCTTCCCATGATTCCGCAAGCAGCCATCGCCATGTTGGCTTGTGCAAGAATTGGTGTCATTCATTCAGTGGTTTTCGGCGGCTTTGCGGCACATGAGCTAGCGGTTCGTATTGATGACGCCGCGCCCAAACTGATCGTTACCGCCTCTTGTGGTATTGAAGGTGCTAACGTTTTACCTTATAAACCAATTGTCGACAAGGCTTTGGCAGAGGCACAACACAAGCCTCGCACCCTGGTATTTCAGCGTGAGCAGTGCCGGGCAAAAATGCAGGAAGGCCGCGATACAGATTGGGAGTACGCGCTAACCAAGGCAAAGCCGGTAGAAGCGGTCCCCCTGCCGGCAACCCACCCTCTTTACATTCTTTATACCTCAGGCACCACCGGTAAACCAAAAGGGGTTGTTCGTGACCACGGTGGTTATGCTGTTGCCCTGAATTTTTCCATGAACTACGTCTATGCCTTACAGCCCGGAGAAGTCTTCTTCACGGCCTCCGATGTAGGATGGGTCGTCGGTCACTCTTATATTGTTTATGGGCCGTTGATTTTCGGCTGCAGCACTGTGCTATACGAGGGCAAACCGGTTAACACTCCCGATGCGGGCGTATTTTGGCGCATAGTTCAGGACTATAAAGTCAGCGCAGTTTTCTCTGCACCAACCGCCTTCCGGGCAATTAAAAAAGAAGATCCGGACGGTGCATTGATTCAGCGTTACGATATAAGCTCGCTAAAACGCATTTATATGGCCGGTGAGCGCTTAGATCCAGCCACTTATGAGTGGACAACAGAAGTTACCGATTTACCCGTTTATGACCACTGGTGGCAAACTGAAAGTGGCTGGCCGATGTGCGCCAACCCGGTTGGTGTCAAAGCCGCTACAGTAAAACCGGGGTCTTCAACCTTTCCGGTTCCCGGTTACGAGATCAGTGTATTAGACCCAATGGGTAAAAGCTTAAACAGTAAAGAGGAAGGCGCTATTTGCGTCCGTTTACCCTTACCTCCCGGTTGCCTGACCGCAATTTGGGGAGATGAACAACGCCTTAAAAACAGCTACTTAAACGCATTCCCGGGTTACTACTGTAGTGGCGATGGTGGCTATATCGATGAAGATGGCTATGTCTTCATAATGGGTCGTACGGACGATGTCATAAACGTTGCAGGCCATCGACTGTCCACCGGTGAGATGGAAGAAATTTTAGCAGCCCATAAAGACGTCGCCGAGTGCGCCGTTGTCGCACAGCCAGATGATCTGAAAGGAGAGTTACCGGTTGGCTTTGTTATTCTCAAAAATTCCGCCACTATCAACCAGGAACAACTCCAGCAGGAGCTTATACAGTCAATACGCGCAGAAATTGGTGCTATTGCCTGCCTGAAAACTCTGCATATTGTTCCCCGATTGCCGAAAACGCGTTCAGGAAAAATACTCAGACGTCTTATACGTCAGCTCTTGCAGGGCGATGATGTCGCGATACCATCAACTATAGGCGACCCGACAAGTATTGATGCTATTAAGCAAACCATGCGTTAAACTGTCCGCTTTTCATCTAAACGGAAACAGGGTGTTATGACGTTATCGATTGTTGCGGTCATTTTAGGGTTGGCCGTTTTGGTCTGGAGTGCTGACCGGTTTGTGGAAGGCGCTGCCGCAGTAGCAAGACACCTGGGCATGGCGCCCCTGGTTATCGGTATGGTCATTATTGGCTTTGGTACCTCCGCACCAGAAATGGTGGTATCGGCGTTGGCTTCTATGCAGGGTAACCCCGCTCTGGCACTGGGTAATGCTTATGGTTCGAATATTACCAACATTGCGCTGGTGTTAGGTATAACCGCCCTGCTCGCTCCTATCGCCGTCAAGTCAGTAGTCATTCGTCGTGAAATGCCGGTTCTTATAGCCATCACCCTGTTAAGCGCGTTATTTCTTTGGGACTATCACGTAACCCGAGTTGAAGCGGTTGCTTTGCTGGTTGTATTTTTTGGCTATATGGGCTGGTCAGTGTGGCTAGGATCGAAAAGCAGTGACGATAGCTTAGCGGCTGAATACACAGAAGAGCTTGACGCTCACCCATTACCAATCAAGCCCGCTGTCATCTGGCTTATTATTGGTTTATTGCTGCTTATTGTCAGTTCCCGTATTTTAGTCTGGGGCGCCGTCAATATTGCTGTATCGCTGGGAGTCAGCGATTTGGTCATAGGCTTAACGGTGGTTGCTATCGGGACCTCTTTACCCGAGTTGGCGTCGGCCATTGCCGCCACCCGCAAAAATGAACACGATTTAGCGCTGGGCAACGTTATTGGCTCCAACATGTTCAATACTTTGGCTGTGGTAGGTATTGCCGGTGCCATTGAACCGGTGTCATTAGAACCACTGGTATTAAGCCGTGACTGGGTTGCTATGGCTTTATTAACAATATTGCTTATGGCTTTTGGCATCCGCAAAGCTCGTCAGGGAAAAATTAACCGCGTTCATGGCTGCATCCTCATTTTCTTATACCTGCTTTATACCGCGTATCTGTTAAAAACAGGTTTTATGGCACCGCAGTAAAATACTATTGCAAATAGTTCGTATTTAAAATAGACTGTTATTATTAAATGAGGTGACAGTCTATGTATGTTTGTCTTTGTAAAGGTATCAATGATAAAGCTATTCATCAGGCCGTAGTTTCTGGTGAGATCAACTCTATGCGTGACTTACGCCAGCAATACGGTGTCGCTTCACAATGCGGGTGCTGTAAAAGCTGCGCCAAAAACATTTTACATGAAGCCCTCGAACAACGCTCACATCAGCCAGGTAAAGAAACACAACTTCCCGTTGCTGTATGCTACACTTAATTCATATGTCATGAATTAAGGAGTAATACCGCTATGAAAGGTGATGCCAAAGTCATCCAGCAACTGAATAAAATACTGACACTCAAACTAACCGCCATTAATCAGTACTTTCTTCATGCCCGCATGTATCGTAACTGGGGGTTTGAAGATCTTAATGCGTCTGTTTACAAAGCTTCCATCAATGAAATGAAACATGCCGATGTTATTATCGAGCGCATCTTATTTTTAGAAGGTATTCCCAATTTACAAGAACTTGGCAAATTGTATGTCGGTGAAGACCCGAGAGAAATGCTGGAACTGGATCATAAAGTGCAGTTTAACGATGTGAGCGCCATACGCGAAGCCATTAAAGACTGTGAAAAGTACCAGGACTACGTTAGCCGCAACGCGCTGCGCGACATTCTGGACTCTCAGGAAGAGCATCTCGATTGGCTTGAAACCCAAATTGATTTGACTTCTCGTTTGGGCAACGAAGTGTATCTACAAACCAAAATTCAAGGAGATGATTGATGCGCAGAGATAACAATGTAGTTGAGCAACTCAACCGCCTATTGGCTTTTGAACTGACCTCAATTGATCAATACACATCACACTCTCGTCAATACGAAGACATGGGCTTAATGAAGCTGTATGAGCGCATCAACCATGAAATAAATGATGAGCGAGGCCATGCCGATTTACTCATTCGCAGAATTTTATTTCTGGAAGGCAAACCGAAGATGGATAGCCGTGAACCACACACCATTGCTTCAGATGTTCGGGAAATGCTGGAAAATGACCTAGAACTGGAGCACAACAACGCAAGAACACTGCGTGAAGTGATTCAGTACTGCGAAGAAGTTGATGATTATGTCACCCGGGAAATGCTGATCGGTATTTTAAAAGATACCGAGGAAGACCATGCATACTGGTTACAGATACAATTAAGCTTAATGGATCGTCTTGGCAAAGAGCTTTACTTACAAAGTATGATGTAAGTCGCAGGCTCTTTAAAAGCAAAAAACCGCCTCGAGGGCGGTTTTTTTATATCTGGCTTCGATCGAGGGATTAACTCGGGCCCTCCATGGCCCTCGCCCTTCGGGCAGCGCTAAAGCGCTGTTCAAAACGGCTTTCCTGCCGTTTTGTCGAACCGGGAGGGGTCTCATCAAGTCCTCCCTATCTGCAGACACAAAAAAACCGCCTCAGGGGCGGTTTCTTTTGTATCTGGCGGAGAGAGAGGGATTCGAACCCTCGATACGTTGCCGTATACACACTTTCCAGGCGTGCGCCTTCAGCCACTCGGCCACCTCTCCAGAACGGCGGCTATGGTAGGGGTTTTAGCCGCTCTAATCAAGAGGTTTAAGTAATTTTAAAGCGCTTCATTCCATTATTTAAGCGTTTTGCTAACTCGTTAAGCTCACGGCTGGCTTCACTAATTTGTTCTGAGCCTGCTGCGGTTTGTTCGGCCGCTGCAGTAATTGAGGTGAAGTTCTTATTAATTTCTTCCGCTACCGCCGTTTGCTCTTCCGCAGCGGTCGCTATTTGCGTATTCATATCACTCATTTTTGCAACAGAGCTATTTACTGCGTGCAGAGACTCACCTGCAGATCGGGCCTGCTCAACACTTTCGCTCGCTTTTTCTCTACCTTTTTCCATAACGGTTACCGCATCATTAGCACTAACACGCATCGTTTCAATTAAGCTTTGAATATTACGGGTAGAGTCCTGTGTTCTGTTTGCTAACGCTCGCACTTCATCGGCAACCACTGAGAAACCACGACCATGGTCGCCGGCACGAGCGGCTTCAATGGCAGCATTTAATGCCAGCAAATTGGTCTGGTCCGCGATACCCTCAATGACCTCCAGTACTTTGTGAATTTCTGCGGTGTTATCAGATAACTGGCCAATAACTTTTGACGCACCTTCAACCTGGCTGGCTAATTCTTCAATCGATCGAACCGTTGCTTCTACCTCACTGCTGCCACCCACTGTTTCTTTATCAGTATTGTCGGCCAATTGTGCAGCCTGTTCAGTATGCTGCGCAACTTCTCGAACTGTTTGCGCCATTTGATGAATAGCAGTAGCGCCTTGAGTGGTTTGTTCCTGCTGCTGAACCACTACTTGCTGATTACTGTCAGCCGTTTCGAAAAGCTCGCTCGATGAGTCTAAGATAGTATTTGCAGATTCATTAACCTCTTGCAAAATACTACGAAGCTGCCGGACCATTCGGTTAACGTCAGCCATCATGCTTTGTTCATAATGAGAATGAGTAGACACCGTTAAATCGCCATCAGCAATTCGCTGTAACACTTCTGCCGCTTCTTCGGGCTCACCACCGATAGTATGGGTTAATTTAACCACTATTCGCCAAGCTACAAGCACTCCACCAATAATAGCAAAGCCAGTTACCCACCACATTAAGGCGGCAAAGTTTTCACTACGACTCATCACTCCTTCGGTACCAGCAGAAATATTTTGCTCCTGATAATTAATAAAGGTATTAATGCGATTCAGCCATTCAGCGTACACCGGTGATAATTCATTCAGAACGTATTCCTGTGCCTGTTGGCGTTGGCCGGCGTTTAATAAACGTTCAGTTTCATCGGCTGCCGCCAGACCCTCAGTTTGAATGTTTTCAATGTCACTTAATAGGTCACGTTCTTTACTGTCAACCAGCTCATTGTCAGAAAAAATATCAGCCATACCACTACCGGCTTTTCTGTAGTCTGATTTTAAATCAGCAATTAACTCAAGTAATGGTGGTCGGTCACCGGCATTTTCAACAAGCACTAAATCGCGAAGTGCAATAGCTCTGTCATGAACGCTGCCACGAAAGTTAATCGCAAACCGTTGTTTTTCACTGCCTACTTCATTAACTCTTGTCAGAGTTTTATCAATTTCACCGACTTGGTAAGTGCCAACAATGGTAGTTATGGCAAGTAATAGCAGAATAAAGGCAAACCCTGCATACAAACGATTTGCGATGGTCATTTAGCGCTCCGAAAGCTTTGTAGAAAATTGATTCTAAGTTATTAAACAATTATACAGTTTGGAATATGAAACGGATCAAAAAAACGGATGAATTGAGGTAGGTATAATCGGAATATTCAATCATTGTTTGATAAGCCAACGAAAAATCCGAATCTGACTGGGCACGTAAAATAAGTATTCAGGATGCCATTGCACACCAATAACAGCCTGCTTATTCTGGCCTTCGGAGGCTTGTAAAAAACCATCCAGGTCCCAGCCTACAGCAAGCATGCCAACCCCCGTTTGTTTTACAATTTGCGAGTGAAGGCTGTTCACCCTGAGTTTTTTCTTTTTACAAATTTTCGCCAACTTACTTTTCGGCTCAATAAACACCTGTTTGGTCGGTAATAACCCCGGGCGGTTATAGGTTAGCTGTCGTAACTTTCGAATATTTTGATCGAGCTCACCACCCAGCACCACATTAATCAATTGTGAACCCCGACAAATGCCTAACAACGGTTTTTTATTCTCCAGCGCCCAACGTATCCAGTTAACCTCCAGCTCATCGCGAGCAGGGTCATACTCGCCGTCAGGCTCCGGCGGCTGGTTATACTGCGAAGGATTGATATCGTCACCGCCGCCAATAATCACAGCGTCAATATTTTCTTGCTGACAACGGTGTTTAACACTTGCACGCAAGGGTCTGGCACCAAGACAAGTCAAAATGAGCCAGGTACACCACCAGGACGGCGACCAGCGCCTGGCAGCTCCGGTCACAACCACTCGCGGTCTTTGAGCCATTGCTCCAGCCTTTCTTTCCAATCTTTTTCTGAAACACCAATTAAAGGACGCTCGGCGTCAAGAAATGCTTGTTTCCAGTAATCCAACGCCTTCTGGTCATTAGCCAGAGCATCAACCACCCACCAAATCTTCCAGGGCTCAGTTAATTGCCAGTCAGGATGCTCAAGCAGGCAATTCGGCAGACGATAATGAAACGTCGGACGCGCCTTTACTTTATTATCGTGCACTGCCGCCATGACTTTTTCTTTATCTAAAAAGCTCAATAAAGGCAGCATATCTAACGCGCGGTTGCGGGTCGCATTATATTTGAGATAGTCATCAATGAGTTGCCCCTGACTGACCTCATGCTGCGTAACCAGCATGCGGGTATAAGCCTCGGGGTACTTATCGATGTAAGGGCTCAATTTTCGTGTTGTATCAACACCATGGGCCTCAACCAGCCACCACTGTAATAAAGAAAACGCCTGCAGGTAACGCAATAATACATTGGCATCTAATGAAGGCACTTCGGGGTTAATATGGACACCATAAGCTGCTATCCAGGATTCTTCGGTGCCTTTTGCTCCGGCTTCCCGCAAGGCATTAATTAGCGGAAGTAAGTGCTCACACTGTTTAAGCGTAAGCGGCGGACAGACAATTTCAATCGGCACTAAACTCTCAGCAAGAGTGCCTAATTCACGCACCCAGGCTGACTTATCTCCGCCTTCAGCTTTTGCTTTTCGTTTTAAGTACTCCCAGTCAATTTCAACGTTAAAGGAACCGAGACCATCAACCTCAATTTTTTGCTCTGCTTTGGAAACAGAAACTACCTGACCCGACAATTCCCGTTGCAGGATATCGACAGTCTGCCGCAACGTTAAGCCACTAAACTCCAGTTCAAAACCAACTTTACGATTTTCTCCTTCATAATTCAGTGGCGCAGTTAACGCTTTAAAAAATTCTTTATTCAATAGAAAATGTCCCCGCTGGTCCCGGAAATACAACTGGGCTTTCAAAGCCATCATTACTAACACTAGCTACCCCAAAAATGTAATTATCGATCACCACATTTTCCAGTGTGTACTCGTTTACGTTACCAACGTAGCGGCTAAACTGCCACTGTGGGGCACTGGTTAAACGCCAGTAAATTTTGTAGCCAGCAATGTTCTCCTCATCTTCCAATTGTGATGTCCAGCGCAAGGTTGTATCCGGTTTTACCGCGCCTTCTATTTCCACTTTGGCAGGAGGCCGTGGTGCCCAGGACATATTTGCCATAGAAACGGCGTTCAACGCTGTCAGTTTCGCTGCATAGTCAAAATTGACACCATCAATGGTATCGCCGTATTCAATGCCATTCTCAACACGAAGATCCTGATGTTGGCGATTATAGTTTTCGTTAGTTTCCATAATGCGAATACCGGCATACCCTAAATCATTAAAAGGTCGGTGATGCCCACCACGACCAAAACGGTCTAAACGATAGACAATCATGGTATCTAAGTTATTAATGTAACGATCAGCCAGGGTATCAATGTAACGCGCTAAGTTGCGTGAGGGGGAGTCCACCTCGCCACCATAAAAACGACGCATGGTTGCTTCGCGATCCGATTCGTTCATACGGGTGCCCTCAGCGAAAATGCGAGCAGTGCTGTTATTGATGACACCGTTAATGCCTTCTATATTACCAATCATGTCATTATTAAGAACGCCAGTAAGGTGCCAGCCTTCTTCTTTGGCTTTCTCGGCCAGAATTTTCCCGCCAAACAAACCTTGCTCTTCACCGGCGAGCGCCGCATAAACAATAGAACCGTCAAATTCATACTGGCTTAAGACCCGCGCGGCTTCGAGTGCTCCGGCGACACCCGAGGCATTATCGTTCGCACCGGGCGCATCTGAGGTGTAGTCCATAACATCGCTGACGCGCGAATCGATATCGCCCGACATCATCACGTAACGATTCGGGTCCGTTTTACCCCGCTGGATAGCAATGACACTTTTGACTTCAACCGGATCAGGTATTCGAGTTTCACCAGAGATGGTATCGCTGACATACATCACTTCCAGACAACCGCCACAAGCTTCCGAAATACGTTCAAACTCGGCGAAAATCCAGCGGCGTGCCGCGCCAATGCCGCGGGTATCTGACTCGGTTTCCGATAACGTATGCCGAGTGCCGAAATCGACCAAAGTCTGAATGTCGCTTTCAATCCGATCGGCCTGCATGGCGCCGGCTATTTCATGTAATTTTTCTTGTTCTTTGTAATCAATACCATTTTGTGCCATGGCGGCAAATGGTAAGGTTAAACCGAAACTTACCGCTAAAAGCGGGTTTGCCCATGATTTCAACATAATTGAACACCTGTTAATAAATAAACTATTATTGGATTATGGGTTAAATAACGGACGATGGGAAGCCACAGTAATAAGACCGATTAAAAGCAATTCTGCCATGATACTGTCAATTGAGACCAGTGATCATCTGTTTTAAGCCCCTTAATCAGAGTTTCTATTGGGGCGTCACGGTTTATAATGGTTTGTTGGCCGGTAGTATTATTTTTTTCAACCATTAATTTTGATTAACGCCAGGAGGTCTTCATGAAAACGCTTTTACTTGGTTACGGTGACATTGCAGACCGCGTTGCGCAAAGGCTTAGCGCAATAAAAAGCCAAATTACCGGCGTGTGCAGAACGCCCGGCAATAAACCCGTGCGTCCGGGCGTCGATTTAATTGCCGCGGACTTAAACAGCGAACAAGAGCTTTATCAGCTGTTTAAACAAAAGTGGGATAATGTAGTTATTACCCTAACCCCAAAAAAAGGGGCAGAGGATAGCTATCATCAGGGTTATGTGGTGCCCTGCCGTCAATTACAGCAAGTACTCTCGCAACAAACTCATCAGCCTTTTATTATTTACGTTTCCAGCACCGGAGTTTATGCGCAGCGAAATGGTGAATGGATTGATGAAAACAGCGTAACGGAGCCTACTTCAGATTCCGGCAAGGCATTATTGCAGGCTGAATCTCTTATTGATGCATTACCGGGGAGAACATCCATTCTTCGTTGCAGTGGCATCTACGGCCAGGGGCGTGATTTTTTACTACGTCAGCTAAGCCAAGGAAATGTCCAGTTGCGCGACAGCTGGACCAACCGAATACATCAGGACGATGTCGCGGGTTTTATTGTGCATTTGCTGACAAAAGTCCGTCAGCCCCAGCCTGTTTATTTGGTCAATGACGATGAGCCGGTTAAACAGTACGAAGTTTACCAGTGGCTGGCTCAGCAACTCGGCATTGAACCGCCGGAGACTATTAATAAAGACGTTGACCCCAGAGGCTCAAAACGCTGCCTGAATAACGCTTTAAAAAACAGTGATTACCAACTTCAGTATTCTAATTTCCGCGAAGGTTATGCGCCGGTTATTAAACAATGGCAGCGCTAATTGCGCTGCTCTGCTCGTAAATTACCCGGCATCAAAATAATCCAGCATTCCCTCTGCCGCATCACGCCCTTCCGCAATAGCCGTTACTACTAAATCGGCGCCACGAACCATATCACCGCCGGCAAATATTTTCGGGTTACTGGTTTGCATGGCAAATTCGGTATCCCCCGTTGCTAACACGGTGCCCCAGTCGCTCAAGGCAACTTTATGCTGTTGTAACCATTGTGGCGGATTTGGCTGATAACCAAAGGCGATAATCACCGCTGTCGCCGGCAGCACAAATTCTGAGTCGGGTACCGGCTGTGGGCGCCTGCGACCATCTGCATCGGCCGGGCCAAGTTCCGTCCGCACCATTTTCACTCCGCTGACTTTACCCGAGTTGTCAGTGATAACTTCCAGCGGTTGCTGGTTAAACTCAAAAGACACGCCCTCTTCACGCGCATTTTGTACTTCTTTACGTGAACCCGGCATATTGCCTTCGTCCCGCCTATAAGCACAAACTACTGACTTCGCCCCCTGCCGAATTGAGGTTCGGACGCAATCCATGGCCGTATCGCCGCCGCCCAATACCAACACGGTTTCATTTTTTACATCAATGAGCGGGTACTCAGACATCGGCTCATGAGCCATGAGTTTTTGGGTGTTACCAATGAGAAAGGGTAATGCCGGATAAACCCCCTCTGCGTCCAGACCTTTCAATTTCCCATCCAGTGCTTTGTAAGTTCCTAACGCCAGAAATACGGCGTCGTATTCAGCTTCCAACTCAGCAAATTCAATGTCCTTACCGACCTCGACACCCAGTTTGAATTCAATACCCATGTCAGTAAATATTTCACGCCGCAAAGTCATTACCGCTTTATCCAGCTTAAAAGGTGGAATGCCATAAGTCAGCAGCCCGCCAATTTCCGGATAGCGGTCGTAAACCACGGCTTTAATACCATTACGCGCCAATACATCGGCACAAGCCAGACCGGCTGGCCCGGCACCAATCACCGCAACGCGTTCCCGGCGCTTCGTAACGCCGCTTAAATTTGGGCGCCAGCCCTGTTTAAAGGCTTCGTCGACCATTTGCTTTTCAATACTGCCAATAGTTACCGCACCAAAGCCGTCATTAAGCGTACAAGCGCCCTCGCACAACCGATCCTGAGGGCAGACCCGGCCACACACCTCCGGCAAGCTATTGGTTTTGTGCATCAGCTCAGCGGCCTCAATAACCCGCCCTTCGTTAGCCAGTTCCAGCCACTGAGGAATGTAATTATGTACCGGACACTGCCACTCACAGTAAGGGTTACCGCAGTCCAGACAGCGATCAGCCTGACCTTTTAGCTGAACCGCAGGCATGGGGTTATAAATTTCTTTAAACTCAATACGGCGTTCTTCAACCGGGCGTTTAGGCGGATCGATACGTTGTACATCTAAAAACTGATAAATATTCTTATTCATTACATCACCTGCACCCGTAGCTCTGCGGTTGATCGCGCCCTATGACCCAGCAGTTCTTTCACATCGGCCGTTTTCGGTTTAACGATATAAAAGCTGTCAACAATTTGCTCAAAATTGCGGAGAAGCTCACGCGAGTATTGGCTTCCGGTTGCTTCATGATGCTCGTGGATTAGTCCGCGTAAATGCTCCTGAATAATCGGGGTATCCACTGCAACGGCTTCAACCAGTTCGTGGTTAAGCCGACGGTGCAAATCGCCGTCGTTGTCTCTTAAGTACGCAAAACCCCCGGTCATGCCCGCGCCGAAGTTAATACCACAATCCCCCAGCACCACCACAATACCGCCGGTCATGTATTCACAACCGTGGTCACCAATACCTTCTACCACTGCCGTGGCGCCGGAATTTCTCACCGCAAAGCGTTCACCTGCGCAACCGGCAGCATAGAGTTTTCCGCCCGTAGCGCCGTATAAGCAAGTGTTCCCCATAATTACCGCTTCATGGCTTTTGTAACGGCAACCTGCCGGCGGTTTAATGGTAATTTCGCCACCTGCCATGCCTTTACCCACATAATCGTTCGCATCGCCGGTAAGATGCAACTTTAAACCACCGGCGTTCCATGCGCCGAAGCTTTGCCCGGCGGTGCCGATAAAACCGAACGAAATAGGCGCAACCGCCATTCCCTGATTTCCATGCCGACTGGCAATGTAACCCGATACACTGGCGCCAACCGAGCGGTCGTCATTGCGAATCGTCAGTGACCAATGCCCACCATGGCGCTCCTCAACTGCATCTTTGCAAAGCGCCAGTAAACGCTGATTGAGCTTACCCTCATCAAACGGAGGATTCTTAGCCGTACAATATAATGAATACTCTGACCCGACTCCTGCTGAATCGAGCAGCGCATTCAACTGTAACTGTTGCTGACATTTGGTTTCGCCCGGCAGGCGCTCCAGCAGATCAACCCGACCGATAGCATCGGTTAACTGAGTCAAGCCAAGATGAGCAAGAATGTCGCGCACCTCCTCAGCCATAAACTCAAACAGTGTCACAACGCGCTCCGGTAACCCGGAAAAGTATTCACGACGTAAGGTTTCGTCCTGCGTAGCAACACCCGTCGCGCAGTTGTTCAGATGGCATATTCGCAAGTATTTACAGCCCAGAGCTATCATTGGAGCGGTACCAAAGCCAAAGCTCTCTGCACCCAGAATAGTCGCCTTCACAATGTCCATGCCGGTTTTTAATCCACCATCAACCTGTAGTCGAATTTTATGGCGCAGATCATTCGCAACCAGGGCTTCATGCACTTCCACTAAGCCCAGCTCCCAGGGTGATCCGGCGTATTTGACCGAGGTCATCGGGCTGGCTCCGGTACCACCATCGTAGCCGGACACGGTAATTAAATCGGCATAAGCTTTTGCGACACCAGTAGCAATAGTGCCAATGCCCGGCGTCGAAACCAGTTTTACAGAGACTAAAGCTTTAGGGTTTACCTGTTTTAAATCAAAAATTAGCTGAGCTAAGTCTTCAATCGAATAAATGTCATGATGCGGTGGCGGCGATATTAAAGTTGTGCCGGCCACCGCATAGCGCAATTGCGCAATCTCTGCAGTGACTTTTTCGCCAGGTAACTGACCGCCCTCACCCGGTTTAGCGCCTTGCGCCACTTTTATCTGAATAACATCGGCATTGAGCAGATAATGTGGTGTCACCCCAAAGCGCCCCGAGGCCACCTGCTTAATTCTTGAATTTTTAGCGCTGTTAAAGCGTTTGGGATCTTCGCCCCCTTCTCCCGAGTTAGAGTGTCCGCTAATTTGATTCATAGCTATGGCAAGAGCTTCGTGGGCTTCAGCGCTTAAGGCTCCAATGGACATGGCGGCGGTATCGAACCGCAGAAATAAATTTTCTTTTGATTCAACGTCGTGTTTTTCAATTTTAGGCGACTCCGGTAACTTAATACTGAGTAAATCACGAAGATGAGTAACCGGCCGTTGGTTTACGAACTTCGCATAGACATCGTAATCTCGCTGTTCTTTGCTAATGACGGCTCGCTGTAACGAGGTAACAACATCCGGGTTATAAGCGTGATACTCGCCCCCGTGTACGTATTTTAGCAGCCCGCCCTGAACCAGCGGTTTGCGTTTTAACCAGGCTTTATGAAAGCTTTGTTGGAGGTCCTGCTGGATATTTTCAAAACCGGTGCCGTCGATACGCGCAGGTACGTTAGCAAAGCAGCTGCGACGAACATCCTCATTAAGCCCCACGGCCTCGAACAAAGAAGAACCGCGATACCCCGCTACTGTGGCTATGCCCATTTTTGATAGAATTTTTAAAAGACCTTTATTGAGTCCTTGCCGGTAATTCAGCAGTGCCTCTCGAATGGCTAATTCGATTTTACCACGGGCAACCAGTTGCTCGACGGTTTCATAGGCCAGGTAAGGGTAAACCGCGGTAGCTCCCAGACCAATCAGAACCGCGATATGATGGGGGTCACGCGCGGACGCTGTTTCAATAATAATATTTGAATCACAACGTAAGTCATCTGCAATTAAAGCCTGCTGAGTTGCACCTACAGCCATTGCTGCCGGTATCATCAACTCTTCCTGCTGCAAATTTCTGTCACTCAGTATTAAAATGACGGTTTGCTCATCCTTAACAGCCCTTTTCGTACGTTCAACCAGATTCTCAATGGCTTGTTTTAAATTGCACTCTTCAGGCTTGAAAGCCAGCGACAAAGTTGTTGTGCGGTAATGCTTTTCATCCAGTTCGCGTAACTGCATTAAATCGGTGTACATTAACACAGGTGACTCGAACACCACCCTGTCAGCATCACCCGAGGCTTCATTAAACACATTATGTTCACGCCCAACGATAGTGGAAAGCGACATCACGTGGCGTTCACGAATCGGGTCGATAGCCGGATTGGTGACCTGTGCAAACTGCTGCCGGAAATAGTCATAGAGTAAACGGGGTTGCTTTGACAGCACCGCGGTTGGCGTATCGTCGCCCATCGATCCCACCGCTTCCTGACCGTCCTTAGCCAACACACTGATAATTTGCTGTAATTCTTCCTCAGAATACAAATACGCTTTGTGAAGAATTAGCATGGTTTCATCGTCATACAGACGCTTACCCAGCTTATCTGCATGACTGCGCTCAAATGGAATTAAGTGACGACGGTGTTGCTCAAGCCATTGTTTGTAAGGATGACGCTGTTTTAATTCATCTTCAATCTCGTCGTTGTACCAAATTTTGCCGGTATAAGTATCCACCGCCATCATTTGACCCGGGCCTAAACGCCCTTTTTCTATCACTTCCTGTTCGTCGTAATCCCAAATACCCACTTCCGAGGCAATGGTCAGAACGCCAGAGCGGGTCAATACATAGCGAGCCGGGCGTAAACCATTGCGATCAAGACTACAGGCCACATGTCTGCCATTGCTCATCACAACCCCGGCCGGGCCATCCCAGGGCTCCATATGCAAAGAATTAAATTCATAGAAGGCGCGCATGTCATCAGACATCGTTGCATCACCTTGCCAGGCTGGCGGAATCAACAGGCGCATTGCCCGGAATAAATCCATACCACCGGCTAATAACAACTCCAGCATATTGTCCAGCGAAGCCGAATCTGAACCGGACAAACCCACCAAAGGTTTAGCGTCTTGTAAATCTGCGAGTAACGGGGTCTGGAACTTATAGGCCCGTGCCTGCGCCCATTGCCTGTTACCTCTTATGGTATTAATTTCGCCGTTATGAGCCAGAAAACGAAAGGGTTGAGCCAGAGGCCAGCGCGGTTCGGTATTGGTTGAGAAACGTTGATGAAAAACACAAATGGACGTTTTCATCTCAGAGTCGGCCAGGTCAGCATAGTAAGCGGGCAAGTCCGCAGCCATCATCAACCCTTTATAAACCAATACCAGGCTCGATAATGAGGCGATATAAAGTTCTTCCTGATTAGGAATTAATTTTTCAACGCGACGCCGGGCTATGTACAGACGTCTTTCCAGATCTTTTTTTCGCCAACCCGGAGGGGCAGAAACCAGAACCTGCTCAATAACTGGCTCAGAGGATTTCGCACCGTCGCCCAGCACTTGGTTATCTACCGGCACTTTACGCCAGCCAGTAACCGCAAGAGTCTCTCTTTGCAGTTCCTGCTCAATAAGCTGGCGAGCAGTTTCGCATTTATCATTATCGCGACTAAAAAACACCATGCCCACGGCAAACTTTTTGCTGAGCTGCCAGCCTTGTTTTTCTGAAAACTGACGGAAAAATTGCTCAGGCATCTGCAATAGTAAACCGCAGCCATCCCCGGTTTTGCCGTCCGCGCCAATGCCACCGCGGTGTTGCATACGATCCAACGCTTTTACCGCTGTGGAAATCAAGCCTTGCTCAGCTTCACCATTCACATTAGTGATAATGCCAAAACCGCAGTTATCACGAACTTCAGCCGGATCATATAATCCCATGCACATGCCACCCGAATAAATATTCAATAAACTTAGATTAGCATGCAGTTGTGTTGTTCGGTAGGTAATGCATTTATGGCGACTATAAATGTCTTGTATAAGCGGGAATGAAAAAGGCTCCCGCAGGAGCCTTTATAAATTATTTTAAGCTTGCCGAAAACTCCAGCATTCTGTCCAGTGGTACCATCGCTTTTTTGCCTAAGGCTTCATCTACATGAATTTCGTGTAACTGACCACCTTCTTTCAACGCCTCTTCTATGGCTTTTAAACCATTCATTGCCATCCATGGACAATGTGCGCAACTGCGGCAGGTTGCGCCATTTCCGGCGGTAGGGGCTTCAATAAAAGTTTTGTTCGGTTGCAATTGCTGCATTTTATAGAAAATGCCTTTGTCAGTCGCCACTATGAACGTCTCGTTCGGCAGTTCCTGACTGGCTTTTATAAGCTGAGAAGTCGAACCAACAGCATCCGCCATAGCGACAATATTTTCAGGTGATTCAGGATGTACAAGAATAGCGGCTTCCGGGTGCAGCTTTTTCATGTCTTCAAGCGCTTTTGCTTTAAACTCATCGTGAACCACGCAAGCACCCTGCCACAATAACATGTCGGCACCGGTTTCACGCGCAATATAGCCACCTAAATGACGGTCGGGCGCCCAAAGTATCTTCTCACCTTTAGCGTCCAGGTGATCGACAAGCTCAAGTGCCATACTCGATGTAACCACCCAATCCGCACGCGCTTTGACTGCTGCCGAGGTATTAGCGTAAACAACGACGGTTCTGTCCGGGTGCTGATCACAGAACTCTGCGAACTTTTCCGGAGGACAACCAAGATCCAGCGAGCACTCCGCTTTCAGAGTCGGCATCAGTACTTGTTTATGCGGCGTTAAAATTTTAGCGGTCTCACCCATAAAACGAACACCTGCAACAATCAATTTTTTTGCGGGGTGATCACGACCAAAGCGAGCCATTTCTAATGAGTCAGCCACACAGCCGCCGGTTTGTTCGGCTAATGCCTGAATATCGGGGTCAGTGTAATAATGAGCCACTAATACAGCATCTTCGTCGACAAGAAGCTGCTTAATACGATCTATTGTTTCTGATTTCTCTTTCGCACTTAACGGGTTAGGTTTGGGTGGAAAGGTATAATCAAGATTATCCAGTGTTTGAATCTCGGTCATGATACCAGGGCTTATTTTCCAAGTGTTCTTACTAGGTGGGGCTTATTATAACTAAATTCAAGATAGGCTTGTAGCAAAGTAAATCGAAAGAAGATGGTGGGTTGTGCAGGATTCGAACCTGCGACCAATTGATTAAAAGTCAACTGCTCTACCAACTGAGCTAACAACCCATTCTTGGATAGAATTATTTTATTGGCGACGTGGTGGGTTGTGCAGGATTCGAACCTGCGACCAATTGATTAAAAGTCAACTGCTCTACCAACTGAGCTAACAACCCAACGCCAATAATGTTACCGATTCTGCTTGGCAACGGCGGCATAGTTTACTGAAATAGTGCGCGCATGCAACTTAAAATTGAAAAAAAACGTGCAACTGCTCAAATCACGAACACATGTTGCTTAGTTGTTACTAGTTGAGGCGCTGTTTTGCCAAATTAGCTTCGGTACTATCAGGATATTCTTCAATGACTTGTCGGTAATATGCAGTAGCATCTGCCGATTGATCCTGCTCGTGGGCAATAGCGCCTAATTTTAATAAACAGTCACCCCGTTTATTACTGTCAGGGTAGTCATTTACGACCATTTCAAACTGTTGTTTCGCTTCGTCGTATTGACGTTTCGCGAAAAACAGCTGACCTAACCAATAATGAGCATTTGGAACATAAGTCGAACGTGGAAAGTTTTTCAGAAAGGACTGAAATGCAGGTATAGCTTCATCGTAACGCTTATCTTCAAGCACTAAGCCTATAGCTTTATCGTAAGCATCATTCTCACTTAAGTCTGGAGAATAGCTGCTACTGTTTGTTTGTGTTGGAGCCTGATCGAGCTCACTGTATTCACTACCAGAACTACGACTTAGACGACTACTGTCTTTCAAGTTGCTGAAACGACGGTCAATTTCCTGATACAGCTCGCGCTGGCGTTCTAATAATTGCTCGAGACGATACTCATGCTCTTCGGTTATTCCTCTTAATTCAGCAACATCTTGCTGCAAAGAGCCTAACTGATTCAGCATTTTTAATTGAGCATTCGATCGAGCTTCGAGCATGCGCTCGATCTGCCCCAATTGTTGCTCAACATCACCCGAAGATGACAATCCTGAAACCGGAGCCTGAGCCATAACAGTTCCAGGCACACACAAACATACAGCTAACAGCGTTTTTCTCATGAACTATCCGTATTCTTAGATCTTAGATTAGTAAACTAAAACGGCACGACGGTTTTTACCGTAGGCACGTTCATTTGACTCGTTTACCATTGGCTTCTCTTCACCATATGAAACCGTCGAAGTTTGAGAATCCTGAACACCTAAGTTGTGCAGGTAACTTTCAACTGCCTGGGCACGACGCTCACCCAATGCAATGTTGTATTCAGGCGTACCGCGTTCATCAGTATGACCTTCAACAACAACTTTTACAGAAGGATTTTTCACTAAGTAGTCAGCGTGAGCTGACAATAATTCAGTATATTCTGACTGAATGTTAGATGTATCAAAAGCGAAGTAAACAATGTGTTCTTTACGTAACGCTTCCATTTTTTCTTGACGCTTTTCTTCCATCGTTTGTGCGCGTTCTGCCGCACCAACTTCAACGCCAGAGTCTTGCTCAGCTTGTTGATTGGTTTGTTGACCTGCGCCCGCACCTGAACCGGTTTCCTGGTTTGAGCTACAAGCGGCCAAAGTTGCCATTGGTACAACAATTGCCAGAGCTTTAAAAAGTTTATTAAGCTGCATCCTTTTCGTCCTTATCGTTTTATCGAACAATTCAATTATTCAGGCTTTTTTTTACATAAATGGCGACCAAGCCGGTGACTTAACTTCACCATCGGTTGCCGGTAATCGTGCTTTAAAACGTCCATCGGTAGAAACCAAAGCCAGTACTTGCATATTGTTGTACGTTGTACTGTAAATAACCATACTGCCATTTGGCGCCACGCTGGGTGACTCATCCAATGTCGTTTTTGTTAAAACTTGCATCGTTCCACGTGGGAACTCTTGCTTAGCGATATGATAATTGCCACGTGTTCTGTTAACTAAAATCATATCTTTGCCAGACGGTGATACTGTACCACCCAAATTCTGTTCACCTTCAAAGGTTAAACGTCTAACCTGACCTGATGATAAATCTACGCTATATAGTTGCGGTCTGCCACCTCTTTCTGAGGTAAACACTAAAGAGTCACCGTCTGGTGTCCAGTTAGGTTCTGTGTCAATCCTACGATTACGAGTAATACGTTGCAAGTCCTTAGTATTGATATCGAACACATAAAGTTCCGGATTACCATCCTTCGATAAAACCATAGCTAATTTTTTGCCATCTGGCGAGAAAACAGGATTACCGTTTATCCCCGGAAACGACGTAAGCTTTTCCCGGCGGGTGGTGTAAATATCCTGCATGAATATTTCTGCCGTTTTGTTTTCAAAACTCACATAAGCCAGCTTACTTCCGTCAGGTGACCACGAAGGCGACATCAACGGCTCAGGACTGCGTAACAGAATTTTTTCATTAGCTCCATCGTAATCGGCTACCGCTAATTTGTAAGGATACCGGTCATCGTGATTCGCCGTGACATAGGCGATTTTGGTCATAAAGGCACCGCGTTCTCCCGTTAGTGCTTCATAAACAACATCCGAAATACGGTGTGCATAAGAACGAAACTGATCGCCATCAATAACACTAGAGCGTGAATCAAGGATATGATCATTACTCTGTACCAGTTCGCCATTTTTAAGCATTTGCGAGTTGCCACCCGTAATTTGACCTCTGAGTACATCAATGACTTCAAATTTAACCATGTAGCGATCAATAGAATAAGGCTCGACTGAACCGACTAAAATCGCTTCTACCCCCATTTTTGCCCATGCAGAGTAGTCAATATCACCGTCAGCAGCAGGACGCTGTGGCATAGCATTTGAAGGAATCGGGTTAAACTTGCCGCTGCGCATGAGATCGGCGGCAATAACATCGGTAAGTTCGCTGGGCGCTTCTCCTTCACCTTTCCACTGAAAAGGCACAACCGCAATAGGCCGCGCCGTATCGATACCTTCCGTGATGACGATTTCCAGTACGCCGGCGCGAGCAAAAGCTGTTAACGCGACAAAGAGCAATATGCTGTTAATTAATATTTTTTTCATCGTTCACCTTGTTACAACTGCGGTTTAACAGTCAGTTTTATTGTACTCATTTGTTCATAAATTTCGGGATCTTCAGAAACCGGTAGCGTTGTCGCCTTTAATACCGCATTTTGCGCGGAGCGACACACATTGGCATCACCACTGCCGGTATCAACTGACTTAACGAACCCACTAGGCGCTACACGAATGGTCAACTCACATGATTTGCCGCGCATGGAGTCATCAACATTCCAGTTTCGCTGAATGGTTTGCTGAATTAATGCCTGATACTTTTCAACTTCACTCAATACTTGCTGACGGCGAGCTGCCTGCCGACGAGCGCGCTCGTCTTCCATTTCCTTTTGCAATTGAGCTTCGCGCTCTGCTGCTTCACGCTGCTCCTGTTCGCGCTTGCGCTGTGCTTCCTTGCGTTTACGGCGTTCTTCTTCTGCACGACGCTCAGCTTCTTCAGCCTCACGTTTACGCCGTTCCGCTTCTTTTGCTGCTGCTTCAGCTTTTGCACGTTCTTGCGCTAAACGCTCGGCTTCTTTTTTCTCACGCTCAGCCTGCTTACGAGCTTCTGCCGCTTCCTTTTTTTCTAACTCTTGCTGTCGTTCAATTTCTTTTTTACGTTGTTCTTCCCGCTCACGGGCTTTTCTGGCTTCTGCGGCACGCTGCTCAAGCTTTTCAAGCCGGCGTTGCTCTGCCGCTTCTTGCTCCGCTTTTTGCTGACGAATTTTATCCGCCTGTTGTTGAACTTTGGACTTATCGACGGTTACCGCACTCACAATTTCTTCCGACATATCCAGTTTGCTTTGCTCAAGGTTTACTTCCATCACGTCAGGCGTTGACGGAGTAAATTCAAAACTGAACAACAAAACAGCGGCTATCACAACATGTATGACAATCGAATATATCAGCGGTAAGGTTAAACTGTCTGATTTTTCCACAACTAATTATCCGACGAATCTGTCATTAAACCAACTGATGGTACGCCTGCTCTTTGCAGTAATACCATCAGTTGTACAATTTGATTATAAGATACCGAACCGTCTCCATTAACCATTACCGGAGTGTCCGGTTCAACCTGCAGATGTGCAGCCACCAACGTCGCTAACTCGTCTGCCTGCATGGGAGTATCTTTACTGTCCCCCTGATTCAGGTAGTACTGTCCTTCGGCATCAACTGATGCAACCAAAGGCGGTTTGCTCTCCTCAGCAAGAGGCTCGGCCGTTGCTTTTGGCAAGTCAACTTTAACCCCTTGAGTGATCAACGGCGCGGTTACCATAAATATGATCAGCAAAACCAACATCACGTCGATATATGGAACGACGTTAATTTCCGCAACCGGTTTACGACGTTTGCGCGGCATCACCATCATACCGTTTCGCCCTCTGCTTTACTTTTATCAGCCTGAGCCGACGATTGTCGCTGTAAAATCGAGATGAACTCATCAATAAAGTTCATATACTGATTATCAACTTTTTCCACAGTTGTGGTGAATCGGTTGTAAGCAATAACGGCAGGTATTGCAGCAAAAAGGCCCATAGCAGTGGCGATAAGTGCTTCTGCAATTCCCGGAGCAACCATAGCCAAGGTTGCCTGCTGTACCGCACCTAATGCGATAAAGGCGTTCATTATTCCCCATACTGTTCCAAACAAGCCTATGTAAGGGCTTATCGAACCAATAGTCGCAAGAATACCTAAATGATTATCCAGCTTTTCCGTTTCTCTGGCATGAGCCACACGCATCGCTCTAAAAGCCCCCTCCAGCATAACTTCAGTTTTTGCCGCGGAATGGTTACGCAGTCGTGCGTATTCTTTAAAGCCTCCATGAAACAGCAGCTCCATACCACGTGCATTTTTTGCACGAGCAGAGATTTCCTGATAGAGGCGCGCAAGATCAACACCCGACCAAAAGCGATCTTCAAATTTCAGTGCATCGTTTCGTGCTTGTTTTAACACTTTCCTGCGCTGAAAAATCAGCACCCAGCACCACACCGACATGCCCAGTAACATTACCATCACCAACTTAACCAATAAGCTGGCCTGCATGAATAAATCAATAAACGACAACTCTGCTTGCACGCTTTAAACCCCTGACTGAATACGCGAAATTATCGGTTCCGGAATAGCAACAGCCCGCATTGCCTTGTTATCAATGCAAGCAGCGAGCACTACCGCCTGACAGTGTATACTACCATCCTTCGCCAACACTTTTTGTTCGAAAACCAATGAAGCCTTCTTTATCTTTTTAACGTTGACCGTTACTGTTAGCTCGGCATTAAACTGAGCCGCCTGCCGCAAGTCTAACTCTACCTTACGAACGACAAAAGCTATATTTTGAGCCAACCAGGTATCCTGTTCAATCCCAAAAGATCTTAACCACTCTGTTCGTGCTCTTTCAATAAACTTGAGATAGTTTGCATAATAAACGATACCACCAGCATCGGTATCTTCGTAGTAAACCCGAACAGGCCATTCAAAGTTACAGTGAGACATTACCACCTCAAGTAAAGTTCCGAAAAGTTACAGTTGCGTAATATTTTGTAAAGAACACCCTATAACTGCCACTGATTATTTTATCAGCAGACTTTTTTTTATGACAGAATTGAAACAATTAAATAACAACACAATGTTTTTTATAGGTTTTTTTGTTTTGTTATAAATATACTGTTCTTTTTTCAATCAAGAAAAAGCAACTACACATTAATTTTAGTAATGCGAATATCTAATTTTTCTTGTTTGATCAGAACTCTCTTAACCGTATAATACTCAATATATCAGAGACGAAGAGATTGGTTGTCCCTTCTTCTTAGATTGTTTATGAATAAACTGTTCCCTGGATTTAACTTCCTTCTTGTTGTTCTGTTTGCCCGCACATTATGCGGGCTTTTTTTATGTAATCTCTGGTATTTGTTATTTCTCAGGCTGTAATCCAAAGTGCTGATAAGCACGAGGTGTCGCCATTCGTCCACGAGGCGTACGCTGAAGAAACCCTTGTTGAATAAGATAAGGCTCCAGCACATCCTCTATCGTATCTTTTTCTTCACCAATAGCTGCCGCCAAATTATCTAATCCTACCGGCCCGCCCATAAATTTCTCCATTATCGCCAGCAACAGTTTTCGGTCCATATAATCAAAACCGGCCTGATCGACATCTACCATGGTCAAAGCGGCATTTGCTGTTTCCTCATCGACATCGCCATTGCCTTTGACTTCGGCGTAGTCCCGTACCCGGCGTAACAGCCGGTTAGCTATACGTGGTGTACCTCTGGAGCGACGGGCAATTTCACGGGCTCCACCATTTAACATGCGGACATTCATAAAATGCGCTGAACGGGCCACAATATCTGTCAGCTCGTTAACGTCGTAAAACTCAAGGCGCTGAACAATACCAAAGCGATCCCGCAGCGGCGAGGTTAATGCGCCCGCTCTGGTGGTAGCACCAATTAAGGTGAAAGGTGGTAAATCCAGTTTGATAGAGCGCGCTGCCGGACCTTCACCTATCATTATGTCTAATTGATAATCTTCCATGGCAGGATATAAAATTTCTTCTACAACCGGGCTTAACCGATGAATTTCGTCAATAAACAAAACATCATGCGTTTCAAGGTTAGTCAGTAGTGCCGCTAAATCTCCGGCTTTTTCCAAAACCGGCCCCGAGGTTGTTTTAATACTCACGTCCAGCTCATTAGCGACAATGTTCGCCAGAGTTGTTTTACCCAACCCGGGAGGACCAAAAATCAACAGATGATCAAGTGCTTCCTGACGTTTACGAGCCGCCTCAATGAAAATCCCCATTTGCTCAACAACGTGTTTCTGTCCAGTATAGTCTGCCAGGGCTTTAGGGCGTATAGCGCGGTCAACCGTCTCATCTTCGCCTTGCACCTCGGGTTCGATAAGACGCTGAGTGGGTATTTGATCGGCTTCTATCATAGAGGGTCCTTACGACAGCTGCTTTAACGCCAGTCGAATTAAAGTCTCACTGTTATGTTCTGCAGAATACACTCTTTGTAAGGCTTTTTCAGCTTGATTATCCTTATAGCCAAGTGATTGCAAAGCGCTGATAGCATCGGTTCGTGCATCGGCAGGATGTTCTCTGGAATCCCCTCCCTGACTATCAACGGGGGCTTTGTCGGTAAACGGTGTAGCTGGCTGCCAATCTTTAAGCCGGTCGCGCATTTCAATCACCAGGCGTTCGGCTGTCTTCTTACCCACCCCGGGTAATTTCACTAAACGAGTAACATCGTTCTGATTGACCGCCATCACAAACTCATCTGCTGACATGCCAGACAAAATTGCCAAAGCCAGTTTCGGCCCCACACCCTGAGTTTTCAGCAACAACCGGAACAGCGAACGTTCTGAAACTGAAATAAAGCCATACAGTAACTGCGCATCTTCGCGCACCACAAAATGGGTTACCAGTTTTATGGTTTCACCGACCGCTGGCAATTGATAGAAACAGGTCATCGGTAGCTGAATTTCATAACCGATTCCCTGTACGTCAAGTACGACTTCGGGTGGTTGTTTACTGGTAAGAACGCCCTGAATATGACCTATCACTTTTTCACTCCGTTAACGCAAACGTCCGCGAACTGTTTTACGCGCTGCGCCTGCCATTTTAATCAAGTTCTGCGAACTGTGAGCATGACACAAGCCAACCGCCAGCGCATCGGCTGCGTCTTCTTGTGGGCAACGCTGCAAGTCAAGTAACGCCATCACCATATGCTGCACTTGCAGTTTATCCGCACCACCATTACCCACTACAGACTGTTTAATTTGACGTGCCGAATACTCAGCTACCGGCAATTCAGCACATGCCGCCGCCACAATAGCGGCTCCCCGGGCTTGCCCGAGTTTTAATGCCGAATCGGGGTTTTTAGCCATAAACACTTGTTCTATCGCAAACTCGTCAGGTTTAAACTGAGTAATTAATTCGCTGACACTGTCATGTATGCGACGCAACTTTTCTGCCAGTGTTAAAGGTTCCTTAGTAGTACCAATAACTTTGATACAACCGCTGCCAAGATAATTCAGTTGCCGCGCGCGGTGCTCTATCACACCATAACCTGTCAGCCTTGACCCCGGGTCAATACCCAGAATAATTGCCACTTAATCGTCCAGCCGCGTAATGATCTCATCCGAGATATCGGCGTTATGATAAACGTTTTGCACGTCGTCCAGGTCTTCCAACGCATCCAGCAGTTTTAAAAACGTTCGCGCCGATTCTTCATCCAGGTCAACCCGGGTATCCGGAACCTGCGTCACTTCGGCGTTATTGGCTTTCAATTCTTTACCATCCAGGGCATCTTTGACCGAACCAAAGTTCTCAGGTGTCGTCATCACATCAATACTACCGTCGTCATAAGCAATAATGTCTTCCGCTCCGGCCTCTAAAGCCGGCTCCATGACCTGTTCTTCGGTGACCTCCTGTGGGTAACTGATAACCCCTTTCTTATTAAATAAATAGGCAACCGAGCCATCCGTACCCAAATTGCCACCCAGTTTACTGAAGGCATGGCGAACATCAGAAACCGTTCGGTTGCGATTGTCAGTCATGCATTCCAGCAACACAGCGACACCGCTGGGGCCATAGCCTTCGTAGGTCAGCTCATCAACGTTATCGCCTTCCAAATCGCCTGATCCGCGCTTAACCGCGGTATCAATGGTGTCGCGCTTCATATTATTCGATAAAGCTTTATCGATAGCGGCACGTAAACGCGGGTTGGTTTCAGGCTCTGCACCGCCCTCGCGCGCAGAGACCGTAATTTCACGAATTAGCTTGGTAAAAATTTTGCCGCGCTTAGCGTCCTGCGCGGCTTTGCGGTGCTTAATATTAGACCATTTGGAATGACCAGCCATATTTCACCTCTGTTGATTACTCGTCTTTCTTCACAATACTTTTTACGCCCAGCTCTTGCAATGCAGCCGGGTTTGCAGCACTGGGAGCATCGGTCAGAACACAGGCCGCGGTGGTTGTTTTGGGAAAGGCGATAACGTCACGAATGGAGCTTGCGCCAACCATCAGCATAACTAAGCGATCTAAACCAAAAGCTAAGCCTGCGTGTGGTGGCGTACCGTATTTTAACGCTTCCAGCAGAAAGCCGAATTTTTCTTGTGCTTCATCTTTCTCAATACCTAAAACTTCAAACACAGCCTGCTGCATAGCATTCTCGTGGATACGAACTGAACCACCACCGAGTTCAACGCCGTTTAATACCATGTCATAAGCATTAGAAATTGCCGCTGCCGGATTCGCTTTTAACGCTTCGGGAGTCACATTAACCGGTGCCGTAAATGGGTGGTGTAACGCCGCCAGGCTGCCGTCGTCCGCCACTTCAAACATAGGGAAGTCAACCACCCATAATGGCTTCCACTCGTTACTAACCAGCTCAAACTCTTCACCCAGCTTCAGGCGCAACGCCCCCAAAGCTTCAGCAACAACGTGCGATTTGTCCGAACCAAAGAACAATACATCGCCGGTTTGTGCCTGTGTACGCTCCAACAAAGGCTCAATCACCTCATCGGGTAAGAATTTAAGAATTGGTGACTGCAAGCCTTCACGTCCGGCACCGCGGTCGTTCACTTTAATCCACGCCAGACCTTTCGCACCATAAATACCAACAAACTGCGTGTATTCATCAATCATTTTGCGCGAAACATTTTCAGCTTGTCCTGGTAAGCGAATAGCAGCCACACGGCTATCGTCATCATTCGCCGGGCCAGAGAATACTTTAAACTCTACATCTTTTAAGACATCAGCAACATCAACCAGCTCTAACGGATTACGTAAATCAGGTTTGTCACTACCGAAACGACGCATTGCTTCGTGCCAGGTCATACTTGGAAACGAGCCTAAATCCACATCCAGTAATTGCTTAAATAGCTCGCGCGCCATTTGCTCGGTAATTTGCATAACCTGCTCAGCACTCATGAACGAGGTTTCAATATCTATCTGAGTAAATTCAGGCTGGCGGTCAGCACGCAAGTCTTCGTCACGAAAACATTTAACAATCTGATAGTAACGATCAAAGCCGGACATCATCAGCAACTGTTTGAAGAGCTGAGGGCTTTGCGGCAGCGCGAAAAAACGACCTTTGTGTGTGCGGCTTGGTACTAAATAATCGCGCGCGCCTTCCGGGGTTGCGCGAGTTAACATCGGCGTTTCAATATCAAGAAAGCCATTTTCATCGAAAAAGCGGCGTACGGCACTGGTTACCCTGGCGCGAAACTGCAGCTTTTCGTTCATTTGCGGACGACGCAAATCGAGGTAACGATAACGCAAGCGCGCTTCTTCACTCACTTGCTGGTTAAAATCGATAGGAAGGGGTTCAGAACGGCTCAGAATTTCTAAGTCAGCTGCCAACAGCTCAACGTCGCCGGTTGACATGTTTTTGTTGACCTGGCTTTCCGGACGACGGTTAACTTTGCCGGTTAAGCGCACGCAGAATTCCTGACGCAAGCTGTTCGCTGTCTCAAATAAAGCTTGCTGGTCCGGGTCAAAAACAACCTGCAACAACCCATCCCGGTCACGCAAATCAATAAAAATTAAGCCACCTAAATCCCGGCGTTTGTTGACCCAACCACACAGCGTGACTTCTTGTCCCGCCAGTTCAGCATTAATTTGTCCACAGTAATGAGTTCGCATGCGCGTTTATCCTGCTAGCTGTTGCAATGAATGTTTTCATGAAGCGCAACATTATAGCGGACTGACGCCGAATGTCATCCGTCGTCGCCAGCAAGACGTACATCATTTTTGCCAGCCGCTTTTGCCCGGTACATCGCTTTATCCGCAGAGCGTAATAACTCATCCACCGTCAAGCCGTGCTGGGGGTATAAACTAACACCAATTGAAACACTAATATCAAGCGACTTTTTCTTTACTTTGTAAGGCTTTGCTAATTGCACTACCAGCTTGCGTGATACCGCCAGCGCTGAGCCCACACTGTCTGCTGTCGGAAGAATAACCACAAATTCATCACCGCCGTGACGACAAACCGTATCGGAGCGACGCAGCAGGCTATTCATTCTATGTGCAGCCTTTACCAGCAATTCGTCACCGAAACTGTGACCAAAGTCATCATTAATTTTTTTAAAGCCGTCCAAATCTAAAAACAGGACCGCAAATAGTTTTTTTGTCCTTTCATTTTGACTAAGCGTTTGTTCAAGCCTGTCTCGCATTAAGTTCCGGTTGGGTAACCCCGTTAATTCATCATGCGTCGCAACATGTCGAATTTGTCTTTCTGCCGCTTTCCGTAATTTAATTTCTTTACGTAAACGGCTGTTCCAAACCGCAAAACCGACAATAATTAACAATACAACCGAGCCGGCCTTCATCGCAATATCCAGCAGCTCTTCATGACTCCAGCCTTGTTCCAGCTCAAAACCATACCATTTTTGTTTTAATTGACTGCGCTCGTCATCGGAAACACTGTCAATACCTTGATTTAACGCCATAACCAAAGGCTTCCAGTCATCGCGTACTGCCAAATAGAGCGCTTCGCCTTGTGCATCATCGATAACGGAAAGTTCAGCCGAGGGCAGGGGTTTTTGTTGCAACTCGTGAACCAACATCGGCAAGCCATCTACATAAAAGTTAACGGCGCGGCTACGGAACAAGCTCATCCCTTGCTGGATATCATCAACCTGAATGAGTTGAGTGCCACTTAGTTGAGCAATCTGTGACTCGATACTGTAACCTTCAACAACTCCAACTTTGCTATTACTTAACTGTTTTAAACCAATACTTCCACTTCTCACTTGTTGGCCATTCAGCGAAACAGCGGCCCAGGGCATTGACCAGTAGCGCTGCGTAAAATCCATGAACTGATTACGTTCAACTGAATACGACACACTGGTAAGAACATCAATTTCTTTACTTTTTATAGCATTCAGGCAGTCTTGCCAATGCCCGCAGGGTTTCCAGATAATTTTAACGGAGAATTCACGGGTAAACTTCTTGACCAGATCGACATCCAGGCCCTCAGCTTGACTATTTTTTATCGAAATCAGAGGTGCCAGTTGTTCAGGCACACCAACACGAATTTCTTTATAATCTTCCAGCCAACCTTCTGTTTCTCCAGCATAACCGTTCGATAATAAAACAGTTAACGCAGCTAAAATGACACTGACTATCGCTAAAGCTCGGTTCAATGTTTTCTCTCCATCAGTTATGCTCAGATTTTAGTCCAATATGACCTGTGCGTCAGTATCATTTATCGGTAAAATGCCAATAAATCTGAGACCTTTATCGAATAAAAGTAAATTTTATGACGCAACACGACACCATCTTTTCAAAACCGTTACCCAGTATCTCGGACTTCTGCTTTGACCAGCATGTGGTTGAAGTATTTCCCGACATGATTAATCGCTCGGTTCCGGGGTATTCAAGTATTTTGCAGACATTGCCACAGCTTGTCAGTCAGTACGTTCAACCTAACAGTCATCTGTATGATCTTGGCTGCTCTCTCGGCGCGGCAACGCTGGCTATGCGTAAAGGGTGTGAGCGCACCAAGCATTGTAAAATCATTGGTATTGATAACGCTCAACCTATGATTGAGCGTGCACAGCTGCATCTGGATGGTTATCGAAGTGACGTCCCGGTTGAGCTTATTTGCCAGGATTTAACAGCAACTACGATAGAAAACGCATCGGTTGTGGTCTTAAATTTCACTCTGCAGTTTATTCCGGAAGATAAACGGGGCGAGGTTATTCAAAACATTTTTAACGGTATGAATAAAGGCGGTGCATTATTAATTTCAGAGAAAATTCGCCACCCTGATACTCAAATGAATGACCGACTCATTGACCTGCATCATGACTTCAAACGAGCTAATGGTTACAGCGAACTAGAGATTAGCCAAAAGCGTGCGGCCATCGAAAACGTGATGAAAGTCGATACCCTGGAAGCGCACCAGCAACGCTTTGAAAAAGCGGGTTTTAAACACAGCACAGTTTGGTTTCAATGTTTCAACTTCGCTGCCATGCTGGCGGTTAAATAAGGGATACTATGGTTGATTTTAGCAAAGAACTTACCACGCTTCTGCAAAGCCCTCATGCACAATGGCTGGATACCCTGGCCCCGCAACTGAGCGCATTTAAAACTAACCCGCATGGTAACTTAAAGCGTTGGCAGCGTATTTTACAACAATTGCCTGAGCTCACCGCAAAACAGCTTGAGTTATCCGACACCATTCAGGTTGGCCATCCAAATGAAGCTTCAGACGCTGACCGGGCTCGCCTGACGGGGCTTTTGCAACAACTTCAACCATGGCGTAAAGGGCCCTTTAATTTATTTGGTGTTGCTATCGATACGGAATGGCGCTCGGACTGGAAGTGGCAACGCGTTGCACCGCATTTAGACAACCTTAATGGTCGCCAGGTACTGGATGTCGGTTGCGGCAGTGGTTATCACTTGTGGCGTATGCTCGAAGCGGGTGCTGACTGCGTTTGGGGGATTGACCCTGGTGAGCTCTTTCTTATGCAGTTTCGGGCGATTAGCCAGTTAATGCCGCTGTCCTGGCAACAACGCGCCCATTTCTTCCCGGTTGGCATTGAGAACATGCCGGAGCTTAAGAGTTTTGATACGGTTTTTAGCATGGGCGTGCTTTATCACCGCCGCTCACCGGTGGAGTTTTTGCAGCAGTTGAAGTCTTTAATTCGCCCCGGCGGGCAGTTGGTACTGGAGACAATTGTTGTAGAAGGCGATGAAACCACTGTAATGATGCCGGGTGAACGCTATGCGCAAATGAGAAATGTCTGGTTTTTACCTAGCGCCGGCGCATTGTCGGTTTGGTTAGAGCGGTTAGGCTTCAAAGATATTTGTATTGTCGACCATAATACCACTTCAACAGAGGAACAAAGACGAACGGACTGGATGAGCGGCGAGTCATTGGCAAACTTTCTTGATCCAAAAGACCCTAATAAGACTATTGAAGGTTATCAAGCACCAATTCGGGCAGTTATTACCGCTCGGGTTTAATGGCCTACCGGAGTGGACCAAAATGAGCATTTACCGACCCAAATCGACCATTGAACAATGGCGTATCTTACAGGCGGTCGTTGACTGTGGCGGTTATGCACATGCGGCTGAGACGTTGAATAAAAGTCAGTCATCTCTTAACCATGCTGTTGCTAAGCTTCAACAAGTGGTGGGGGTTCAATTATTAGAAGTCAGAGGCCGAAAAGCACATTTAACCACCGCGGGTGAAGTATTGCTTCGCCGTTCACGGCAGTTAACCAGTTTAACTCAAGAAATAGAACAGTTAGCGGACAACCTCGAGCAGGGCTGGGAACCTGAGGTTAAACTGGCTTTAGAAATGGTGTTTGACCGCAATCAGTTAATTCCCATTCTGAACGAATTTCAACAACAGAGCCGCGGCAGCCGTTTAATTATTAACGATACTGTCTTGACCGGAACCGTTGAACAAATTCAACAGCAAAGTGCAGATGTCGTCATCACCCATCATTTACCTCGTGGTTTTATCGGCGAACCCATCAGTCAGTACAACATGGACTTAGTTTGTCATCCAGATCACCCACTGACCAAACTGGAACAACCCATTAACCAGAATGAGCTGTCACAACATTTGCAGATTGTTATTCAGGATAGTGGGAGTCAGCCAGCAGAGGACGAAGGCTGGTTAAAAGCTGAACAGCGCTGGACCGTCAGCCATTTTGATGAAGCCCTGAGATTAATCCGTAACGGTCTGGGTTTTTGCTGGCTGCCGAGCTATATAGCCCAACAGGACTTAAACTCGGGCAAACTGAGTCGTATTGAAGTTGAAGGAAGCAGCTCGCGTAAAGGCAGTCTTTATATGGTATTACCCAAGGCAGAACTGACCGGTCCTTGTGCAAAAACATTAGCGGAACTGATACTTAAGCACCAGCCCCGCTGAACCTTTATTTCAAAGACTGAATATACGCTTTCATATCTGCGCCCAAATCGGGGTGTCGCAAAGCGTGCTCAACAAAAGCCTGAGCGTACCCCAGTTTGTTACCACAGTCATGGCTCTTGCCTTTCATGTAATACGCTTTAACTGGCTGCTTCTCCAGCAGCATAGCCATGGCGTCAGTTAATTGAATTTCATTGCCGGCACCCACCGGGGTTTTTTCCAAAAGTGACCATAAATCAGCAGAAAAAACATAACGTCCAACAACGGCTAAATCAGATGGTGCGTCTTTAACTGAAGGTTTTTCGACCAACTGAGTAATACCAGCCTGTTCGCCCGGCGCCAAATCAGCGCCATTGATATCTGCAATACCGTAATTACAGACATCCTGCTGCGGCACTTTTTCAACCATAACCTGTGAATGGCCACTTTCTTCAAAATTCTTGACCATTTCCGTTAAATTATCACGGTTAAGTTTGCAGCTTGCTTCATCAACCAAAACGTCGGGCAACACGACTGCGAAAGGTTCATCTCCAATTAATGGGCGAGCGCATAAAACCGCGTGTCCAAGACCTTTAGCAACGCCCTGGCGAACATGCATAATAGTGGTTTTTTCAGGGCAAATGGCTTTGACTTCGGCCAGCAGTTGACGTTTTACGCGCTGTTCCAGAGTCGTTTCCAGTTCAAAACTCGTATCGAAGTGATTTTCAATCGAGTTTTTACTCGAATGGGTTACCAGAATAACGTCGGTCAAACCAGCAGCAGCGCATTCTTCTACAATGTACTGAATAAGCGGGCGATCGACCAGTGGCAACATTTCTTTAGGGATCGCTTTAGTAGCAGGTAACATCCGAGTTCCAAGCCCGGCTACCGGAATAACGACTTTTTTGACCATAACAGCTGTCCTTTAATTCTGTTCACTTCAGAAGCGCAAGTTTATAACCTTTTCTCATGTTATAATGCAACCCAATTAACAAAATTCACATGAAAGATTGACTATGGCTTTATATTTTTCTTCACGTCACATTCCGCAACTGTCCAACTACAGCTTTACGGAAAGAGCAATGATTTTGTCAATGGCACAACAAAAAATGCCGGTACCCCGCCGCCTAATTTGTAATATGGCTAAACTGGTACCTATTTGTCTTATTTTCTTCTTTATTGTAGAGGTTGAAGGCTGGTGGAAAGTTCCCGCTTTATTAGCCGCTGGTATTGGCTACCCGCTATTTACGCAACCCATTAATCTGAATATGTCACTGCCCTTTCTGGATAAAGCCATTAAGCAGTTTGAGGCGCAGCAGTTACAGTAAGTTCAGTACCTTCAAAAGCACAATATAGCTTGTGAAAGTGTTCAATTTTGTGCTCCCGGAAGTTTGCATTTTGCCAAATACCTAAGGCTAAATCAGGCTTTGCTCCTGGCTCAGGCTGAAATTTATCTCCGCCCTGAGCCCAGAGCCAAGTGTGCTTCAGCGTATCAACAACACCGACCAGAGTATCGAACGCTGACCTGACCTGTGAATGACAAAGCTCGTGATTTAAATGACTCAGTAAAGCACCAGGTGACAGCAACGTGTTGTCATGACCAGACAAATGCTGGCGTATCAAGGGATCAATCAGTGTTTTTAATACCAGCAGCGGCAGCAAACCCTGTTCTGTAGCGTTCTGTGCAGCGGCCATAACGACCAAAACTTTACCGTTTGTAAGAGGTCGGTAATCGATCCAAACAGGAGCCCGTCCTGCATCATTGATCACGCACTCAAATTTATAATGATTTAACCTCAGCTCGCCTTCAGGCAATAGCTCCTCTACCAAACGCCCGACAATCAAGTCATTCTGGTACAGAATATCAATGTGTGCATCCAGCTCCCATACATCCTGTAAATAAGTCTCTTCAAGCTGATAGCGTTGCAGGCAATGCTCTACTGCATTTTCAATGATATCAAGATTTTGAAGGGGCTTTACCAGGTAGTCCCAGGCGCCTAAACGGACAGCTTCACGAATATCAGACATTTTTTCCGAGGCGGAAATAACGATAATTGGCGTATGAGCACAAACTTTGAGAAGCTTCTCTATCACTTCAAGGCCATCAATATCGGGCAGTTTCAAATCACACAGAACAATATCCGGGCATTCTGTTCGGCAAAGCTCTATACCTTGTCCACCACTCTCTGCGCAACGGACATTATATCCGGTATTCATCAGATACTGTCTGACGACAGACTGAAATACCGGATCATCTTCAATGAAAGCGATGTGGGCTCGGGGCATTGTCAACTCTTAGCGATGAATCATACCCTAAGCATCGTTCAGGAATAGCTAATCGTCAATAAGACTCAGCTGCCGAATCATCCTTGTCGTCGAATTCATCGTCCCAGTCATCATCCCACTCGTCAAAGTTTTCTTCTTGCTGTGGTGGGTTGCCATCAAAAACTTGATCCTGCCAACGCTGATAATAGACGTCTTTGACAAAGGAATAAGGGTCGAGTGAGTTGTCCAGCATTCGCTCTTGTTCACGCAGGCGTAAACGCGTCTCCAAACCTTTTATCGCGTAACGGGCAATATCTATAGGCCAGCTTAACGACGGATACGGAAAATATTGACCATCAGCATAATCGCCGCCACGATCGACCACAACGGTGGGCCCCATTAGTGGCAACATTAAATAAGGTCCGTCAGGCACTCCCCATACCGCCAACGTCTGACCAAAACTTTCCTCACGTTTGGTTAATCCCATCGGGGTGGCCACATCGAATAGCCCGACTAAACCGACGGTAGAATTAACCATAAATCGGCCTAAAGAGATGCCGGCATCAGCCACCTTCCACTGCAACAGGTTGTTCACGAAAGAGGATGGTTCTTCTAGATTCTCTACCGCTTGATACAAAGAGGTGCGGATGGGTTGCGGAATATACTCATAGGTTTCAGCCGCCGGCTTTATTACCGCTTTATCTACGTCACGGTTAAACTCCCACATATCCCGGTTAAAATCTTCGAACGGGTCACGTGGGTCTGCATAGGGGTCATCTGGTGTTGATGAACACCCGACCATAAACACAGAAACGAGTAGTAACAATCCATATTTTTTCATTCGTCAACCCGGGTTGATAAAGTTAAAGTTAAATCAGTTGAAGCTCCCGCTTTTATAGTCACAGTTTCAGCTTCAAGATCACCCGTTTGTTTATCTATTTTTTCGTCTTGCGAAATTCTTGCATGAACTAACCATTGCTCAAGGTCGCTTAATTTATAGTCTGGTAACATCGCATTTTGATTAGATAAGGTTACGGTAACGGGAAATTCACTGATCGGTTGCCTGACTACAGCAGCCGGCATCGGTTGTTCAATTCCGGTTACATAAACAAAAAGAGTGCCGTTAGCTGGCAAGTGATGGCGCATATTATCACGTAACTCAACGCTAACCTGTAACTGCAGCTTTGCCTTCTGTTGTTGTTCTTTTGCACTTTCCAGCGCATTCGCTACTGCCTGATAACGCTCAGAATTTTTCGGTAAACGCTGTTTTAATAACTGCCAGGCACTAACTGCCTGCTCCCAGTCCTGACGCTCAAAAGCAACAAAACCTAATAACGACAGAGCTTCAATATTGCCGGGGTCTTGCTGCAAGGCATGAGCCAACATACGCGCTGCTTTGGGCTGATCTTCTTCACCACCAGACATTAACAAGAAGCGACTGTAACTGACTAAGGTGTTTACCCGGTCAGGCTCAAGCTCTAATGCTTTTTGAAAAGCTTCGTTGGCGTCTTCGCGAGCGCCCAGATCGACCATTATTCCCGCGTATATCCACCAGGCAACAGCGTCATCGGGTTCCCGCATCAACTTTTGCCGTAGCCCCAGAGCAAAAGTATTCAGGTCTTCGCGGCTAGCTTGTTGGTTCTGTTGCTGCAATAAAGTTTTGCCCAGTTCGGGTAAACGTTCACGCGCTTCTTCTGCCTGTAACTGCAGCTTCCAACTACCGAATCCCCAATACAACCCTGCCGAAATCACCAGCAGTAATACAATGGGTACGATAACAGGAGCGCGGTGCCAGTGAACACTTTCTTCAACATCCTGGCTATCGTTCAAAAAGGTTTTATCAAGCTCTTGTTTTGCGTACCGATAATCTTCTTCCGGTAGTCCGTGTTGGGAACGTTCTTCCCCAAGCTCCGCCAGACGCTGCTCGTACCAACGTTGGTTTTCATCCTGACGCTTTTGGTATCGCCGCTGCTTACCAGTCGCCAGCAAAACAAATACCACAGCAACCAGTAACATCAATAACATTAGTAACCATAAACTACTCATCGCCGGACTTCCTCAATTGCTGCAGGCGCTGACGCTCTTCCTGGGTTAATTCTACCGCCGCCTTTTTCTTTCTGGTTAAGCTCACTGCAATCCCAATACCAATAATGACAATTAATAAAGGTCCCCACCATAAGATGCTGGTTACTGTCGTAAACGGCGGTTGGTAATGTACAAAGTCACCATAACGGGCGACCATGAACTCGATAATTTTTTCCCGCGACTGACCTTCTTTCAGCATTTGATAACTGCGGTCCCGCATGTCCTCTGCCAGGGGTGCATTAGAGTCGCCAATATTCTGGTTCTGGCACTTGGGACAACGGAGCTCTTTTGTCAGTTGTTGATACGTTGTGCGCTGCTGTTCATTATCAAATTGATAGTTGTTTTCGTTTTCCGCCGCAGCGGCAGGAATCAACAGCAAAACCGCAGTAAAAGCCAGTAGCAAAGAACGAATCATTTAGCGTCCTCCACCAACTGCTGATAAATGCCCTGCAGTTTATTTGACCAGTTGCGCTCATTCACATCACCCACATGGCGATAACGAATGACGCCCTTGTGATCGATAAAATACGTTTCGGGAGCGCCGTATACCCCAAATTCAAAAGCAATTTTACCTTTAGGGTCAAACAAGTTAATGACGTAGGGGTCACCCAGAGTATTTAACCAGTTTACCGCTTTCTGCCTCGAGTCATCTTTATAATTCAGACCAACAATAGGTATACCGTTCGAGGCCAGTTCATTCAGAAACTCATGCTCAGCCCGGCATGTCGGACACCAGGTGGCCCAAACATTCATTAAAACCGGGCCGTCCTTCAGCACCGACTGATCGTAAACCACTTGGGTATCATAAATATCACTGGCTTCAAATTGTGGTACAGGCTCATTGATCAGCGCCGAGTCTAACTCGGTTGGGTCACTGCCAAGCCCTTTCAACAAAAAAATAAGCAACGCGGCAAATAAAACCAATGGCCCAAATAAAATTAACCAGCGAAATTTACTCATTGGTTATTTCCTTCTTGCCGCGCTTACGGTAACGCTTATCGGACAATGCCATGATGCCTCCAATAGCCATAATGATGGCACCCAGCCAGATCCAGCGTACGAAAGGCTTAATATAAAAACGAATGGCCCAGGTTTGGTTATCCAATGGCTCGCCCATAGCGATATAAATATCACGCAGCAAGCTGGCATCCAGCCCAACTTCCGTCATGCTCGTTCGCTGAACCCGGTAAAAACGCTTTTCACTGGTTAACTGAGTCACTTCCTGGCCATCTTTATAGACCGAAAATACCCCTTCATCAGCATCATAATTAGGCCCTTCGCGGTGCTTCAGGCTTTCGAACACCACATTATAATCCATCACCTCAACGGACTCTCCGGGCGCCAGCGCAATATCACGTTCCTGTTCATAGTGAGACACCAGCGTAATACCAATAAGCGTAACCGCAAACCCTAAATGCCCGAGCACCATACCCCAGTGGCTGCCGGATATTTTCGTCAGTCCAGACCAGCCTTGCTTGCGTTGCTTCACGGTCTGCTGTACTTCAGTGAGTGTTGCAAGTGCCACCCAAAAGGCGAGAAACAACGCAATAACCACTAACGCAGGTAACTCATCCGCCCAAATTTTAGGCAGGCTATAAGCTAAAATAACAGCTAAAGACAGCGCCAGTGCCAATGGTTTGAGTAAAGGCTTCATAGCCTGTCTACGCCACCGCATTAACGGCCCTAAACCAAGCATCAGTGCAAATGGAATAACCAGCCAACTGTATATTTCATTAAAGAAGGGTTCACCGATGGAAATGGTTCCCAGTCCAATTTCCTTATGGACCAAAGGCAGCATGGTTCCCAGGAACACTACCACCATAGCCGCCATTAACAGTACATTATTCCCCAGCAGCATGACCTCTCGGGAGAGCAATTCGTAACGACTGTAACTTTGCATTTTGCCGGCGCGCATACCGTAAAGAATCAGAGAACCACCAACGACCAGCCCCAGCAGTATCAAAATAAATAAACCGCGGGTTGGGTCTGAGGCAAATGCGTGTACTGAGACTAAAACACCGGAACGTACCAGAAAGGTGCCCAGTAAACTCAAGCTAAAGGCTGAAATAGCCAATAATACCGTCCATGACTTAAAGCTGCCGCGCTTTTCCGTTACGGACAAAGAGTGCAGTAATGCGGTGCCTACCAACCACGGCATAAAGCTTGCGTTTTCGACAGGGTCCCAGAACCACCAGCCACCCCAACCAAGCTCGTAGTATGCCCACCAGCTGCCAATAGCAATGCCTAGTGTCAGAAAAATCCACGCAGCAAGCGTCCACGGGCGCGACCAGCGCGCCCAGGCGGCATCAAGCTTACCGGATAACAACGCGGCAATTGCAAAAGCAAAGGCCACGGAAAACCCGACATAGCCCATATACAATAGCGGCGGATGAATAATCATACCGAAGTCTTGTAGCAGCGGGTTTAAATCCCGTCCGTCGACCGGAATCATTGGCAGGCTGGGATCAAATGGATTAGACACGGTCAGCATGTACAGATAAAAACCAATGCTGATCAAGCCGAGAATAGCCAACACTCTTGCTATCATCGGCAGCGGCATTGAGCGGGAGAATATCGCCACGGCGGCTATCCAGCCAGCCTGCATTAACATCCATAGCAGGAAAGAACCCTCATGCGAGCCCCAGACCGCCGTGACCCGATAAACCACGGGTAACTGAGTGTTCGAGTTTGCTGCGACATAAGCAATGCTAAAGTCGTTGCTGACGAAGCCCCAGACTAATAAGCCAAACGCAATCGCCGTAAAAAAGAACTGACCATAGGCAAATGGACGGGCTAGCGCCATCATGCCGCCGTGTCCTTTTGCAGCCCCCCACAAGGGGTAGACTGCCAGCAATACTGAAAAGGCCAGCGCAATGGCTATGGCAAGATGTCCGGCTTCAGCAATCATTGTTTTTCACCGTATTCAACGTCATTAGGGTTTACGTGTTTTATCCCTTTCATTTGTTCAGCCAATTCCGGCGGCATATATTCTTCATCATGCTTCGCCAGAACTTCACTGGCTTGTAACACCGTCGGTTCAATAAGTTTGCCCTGGGCAACAATTCCCTGCCCCTCACGGAATAAGTCCGGTAAAATGCCCTGATAAAGCACCGTCACTTCGGGCCCTAAGTCTGTAATTTCAAACGACACCTCCAGCGTTTCGCGGTTGCGCTCTACCGAGCCTTCAACCACCATACCGCCAACCCGCATGCGCTGACCTACCTGCGGTTTTTGTTTCTCTTTACCCTTACCTTCTACCAATTCACTGGGTGTATAAAACAGGTCAATGCTCTGACTCAACGCATAAAGCATCAGCCCCGTTGCCACAGACACCCCGATGACTAAAACCGCAACCCAGGTTAACCGTTGTTTACGTCTTGGATTCATTACCGTCTCCTACTGCTGCACGGCTTGCTTTACGTCTTGCCAGACGCTGTTGACGTTGCTGTAACTGCCCGCTTTTCTTAACCAGTTGCCGCTTCGCAAATAAGGTTTCTAACGCAACCCCAGCAAGAACAACAAAGCTCAGAAAGAAGGACAACCACACATAAAGTCCATAACCGCCCATAGCGACAAAATCGGTAAAACTGTCAAAAGCCATTAGTCTTGCTCCAGTTTCTGCTGTGCCCAGGGGCGATGTAATTCATGCCTGAGTATCTCATTTTTTAACCGCATTATCACTAGTGATACGGTTAAAAATGCAAAACCGACCAGACAAATTACTAAAGGTATTAACATACTGGTAGCGATTGACGGACGCTCAAATTTTGTAATCGTTGCCCCCTGGTGAAGGGTATTCCACCACTCCACTGAGAAGTGAATAATCGGCAAGTTTATTACTCCGACCAGCGATAAAATCGCTGCTGCCTTGGCACCTGTTCTGGCATCATCAAACGCAAAGTAAAGCGCCATGACACCCACATAAAGAAACAATAGAATCAGTTCCGATGTGAGGCGCGCATCCCATACCCACCAGGTACCCCACATGGGTTTGCCCCAGATAGCGCCGGTTAACAATGCGACAATAGTTAACGCCGCACCAACTGGTGCAATAGCAGGAATCGACCATTCCGCCGTTTTAATCTGCCAAATAAGAGCGACAGCTCCCATAATGGCCATGCCCATGTAAGCGCCCATAGAGAAAACGGCAGCCGGTACATGCAGAAAAATGATCCGATAGCTGTCGCCTTGCTGGTAGTCTCCGGGAGCAAAAGCCAGCCCCCAGATAACACCTGTCACAAGCGTTACTAACGTTAAAGCCACAAACCAGGGCAGAAATTTTTGCAACAAATTATAAGTTGCTTCGGGTTTTGCGTACGGATGTAACCATCGCCACATATTAATTCACACTCATTCTAATGCCGGCCGCTACCGCCAGCGGAGCCAATGTTACGGTTAATACAGAAATTGCCGCCAGTATCGCCAACTGGCCGTGAACGGCAAGCCCCATTGACGCATTTTCCACCGCAGCGGTGGCAAAAATCAGCAACGGGATAAACAACGGAATAAGGATTAAGCTGACTAAAGAACTGCCGCGCTGAACCTGTAAAGTAAGCGCGGCACCAATGGCACCAAGCGCACTTAAAGCCGGAGTTCCTAACAGCAGAGTTAACGCCAGTGCCCACCATCCCTGTACGGGTAAGCTCAGTAGCAACGCCAGTAGCGGCGATAAAATAACTAACGGCAAACCACTTAACAGCCAATGCACCATCATTTTTGCCGTTACCGTAAAAGCCAGCGGTTGCGGCAACAAGCACATTTGTTCGAGTGTTCCGTCCTGGAAATCATCCCGGAATAAACGTTCAAGCCCTAATAAACTCGCCAGTAAAGCGGCCACCCAAATAATGCCCGGCGCTACGCGAGCCAGAATATCCGGCCCGGGGCCAATGCCCAGTGGAAATAATGTCACAACCATCAATAAGAACAACAAAGGGTTCAACGCATCGCTGCGGCGGCGCGCCGCTATACGCAAGTCGCGTTTCAGTATCGTTAACCAGGTTTGGCGACCGGACAACTGACTCATAGCGCGTCTCCCTGAGCGTCCAGAAACAGCTTTTCAGGCGCCAGTTCAGAAAGGGTTAACGATTGGTGAGAGGTGAAAATAATGGTTCCGCCGCTTGCCAGATGCTCAACAAAACGCTGTTGCAATAGCGCAATACCCTGCACATCCAAAGCCGTAAAGGGTTCGTCAAGGATCCACAAAGACGCTTGTGTTGCCCATAAACGGGTTAGCGCCACGCGCCGCTGCTGACCGGCCGACAATCTCGCGGTTAGCTCGTCTTCCAGTCCCAACAGTCCCAACTTTTCTAGTAGTTCCCAGGCATCGACAGTTCCCACCGCGGATAACTGTTGCTGCCAGTGAAAGTTTTCCAGCGCACTTAATTCGCTTTTAACCGCCGCTTTGTGTCCAATAAACAGTAACTGCTGACAAAATTCTGACCAACTTTGACTCAACGGTTCACCATTAAAATAAACAGCCCCGGCTGAAGGCTCTAATAACCCCGTTAAAATTCGTAATAACGAAGACTTGCCAGCGCCATTAGGTCCGCTAACCTGCCATAACTGGCCAGCACTGACCGAAAAGTTGAGGTTTTCAAACAATACTCGTCCGCCACGGATTGAGCTTAGCTGCTCTGCGTGCAATAGTGAGCTGTTGGTGGAAGTAACTTGTGTCATGCGGATTTTACAACCGGAACCTTACTGGTAAGCTGACGCAACTGCCCACGATTCTACCATAAAAATTAGGTAAAGCGCATGGCTGATATCAAGCAACTGTTACAACAAATGATAGCGTCTCCGGAACGAACCTTAGCTCGTGCCGAACAGCAACAATTATCCAGCCTCATGCGAATTTTTACCGGTACGGTCAATACTCCGCAGTCCAGCAATTTATTGACTGGCTCAGCCCAGTCGAACCAACAAAGCCAGGCAGCTCAAACGCCGACCAACTCGGCCCCTTTAATTCAGCAAAACACCGCAAAATTAATGTCAACGTTATTGATCCAAATCAGTTTACCAGTAACGTATGAGCCTGCTAAAGGTCAGCAACCGCCGCGTATTCAGGGAAATAACTGGCAATGGCCCAATCCCCCCCAAAAGATGCAGCCGCCGTTAACGACATTGAGTAAACTGCAGCTTACTATCACCCAGCCGGATCCCAAGCTACCGGTTGTACAATTAAGCCTTAGAGCCGGTCATGCCAAACCAGTTGCCGTAGCAGAGCTTCCGTTAACGCAGTTGCCGGCCAAACTGGTTAAAGCCTTTGTTGAGCAAGGACGTGTTGCTACTGCGCCGTTGCCGGCACCGCCAAAAGCGCCACCGGCTCCATGGGAAGAAACGGTAAAACCAGATAAACCGCAGACTCCTCAGCCAGGCCAGTCGGCTCAACCAACGAAACAGCCCTCCATTCCTGTGGCAAGTGGGCTGGCCATAAAGCAAACTCAGCAAATAACGCCCAAGCAATTTCAACAAGCACTGCAAAGTTTCATTCCTGAGAGCATTAGGCCTAAGCCCGTTTCGGCCAGCCTTGTTGAAGGAGTACAGCAAGCACCGGGGCGACTGTCCACTAATGCTGCCCGGGAAGCTTTGCAATCGCCGCCTAAAGCTCTGCAGCAGCTTTTAGTTAAGGTATTGCAGCAGATGCCTGCAGCGGAATCGATGCAACGTCCGCAAGCGCTACAAAGCTGGGTCAGCGATTGGTTTGCAGCGCGCCCGGTCAGTTCGCAATCCAGCCAACAAATGAGCGGACTGGGGCAAATGCTGATGACGCTATTAGGGTTGGCAATGCAAAAGCCCGAAGCAGCAGCCAGCAGCCCGGCTTCCAGAACGTTACCTAATCAGTTCACTCAGGCCTTGATTCAACAGGTATTGAATCCGGCTCCTGAAAACGCAGGAGAAGTCCGCGAGCGAATAAATGCTTTGCTGCAACAATTGCCTCAGCAGCAATTACAGCGATTATTGCAACTTTTCACTAGCATTTTAAACTCAGCCCAAAGCAGCCAGGCCAGACTGCAGGACTCGCCACCTCAGCAACCCGAATATTACATTCTGCTACCGGCCGATTCGCAAAAGCCTCAGCAACATGAGCTGCTCATTCGTAGAGAACAAGAAAGCAGCAATAAAGAGAACAATGGCCGAACCTTGTGGCTATTTACACTTCGTTTTGAGTTGGAAAGCACAGGCCCGCTGCTGGTGAAAGGACGCTACCACCCACAAGGTTCTTCAATTGATTTTTATACCGAAACAAAAGCAGCGCAGAAAGTTGTTGAGGGCAATGTACAGAAACTTGAAAAAAGGCTGGAAGAGCTAAAGGTTAATAGCGTTAAATTGAGAGTCCAGCAAGGCAAAATTCCGGATAATCTGGCACAACAACACAGCGGTATCATCCGGGTGACAGTATGAGTGATAAAAAAGAAAAACAAGCTATTGGTCTGTCTTACGACGGCTTTAATGCCCCCAAAGTTATTGCCCGGGGGTTTGATGAGCTTGCTGAAGAAATTATTGCGATAGCCAAAGAGCATGGCGTATTAGTGCATGAAGATCCCCTGTTATCAGATTCACTGGCAAAACTGAATGTGGGTGATGAGATCCCCAGAGAGTTGTATATTATTATTGCTGAAATTATCGCTTTTGCTTACTTGTTGGATGGCAGATTCCCCCGACAATGGGAGGAAGGTTAACACGCGCCTAAGCGCCTTTTTTATGCAGAGAAATAAGCAACTCCGCTTCAGCCTGCGGTAGATCGCACTCCTGCATGAGCTCATCGACACGGGCTCCGCTGGCAACTAATTTAGCAGCCCGTTGATACAATTTACTGCCCGGATCCTGCTCTGCGACTTCCTGTAACCTCTGCTGCAATTGTTGCTGTTCATCATTTAATTGAGCAACTTGCTGCTGTAATTGCGCAACAACCTGTTGTTGCGCAAAATCAGGCTTTACTGACAACTCAGGCTGTTGCTTGAACTGCTCTCGTAAAGCCAACACTTCGCTGGCTGTTTCTGTCAACATTAGCAAACGCTGCTGCTGGCGTTCAATTAATTCAGCCTGCCGCCGCGACGTTATAACCACCGCCACTAAAGCAATGAGCGCCAGCCCAAAAGCCAGCGCTGAAATTACAAATAACCCGTTCGTCATCATTTAACTTAAACGGGAAATCTCATCCCACTCTTCGTCAGTCAGCATCTTATCCAAATCAACCAGAATTAACAGCTCATCATCACGATTACTGACTCCCTGAATAAAACGGGCGCTTTCCTCAGTACCGACATTCGGCGCACTATCAATTTCTGAGGTTTTCAGATAAACAACTTCAGCTACGCTATCAACCAGTATGCCAATCACCTGTTGTTCAGATTCGATGATCACTATACGAGCGTTATCAGTGATTTCTGTTGTCTGTAAACCAAAACGCAGGCAGGTATCAATAACCGTAACCACGTTACCGCGCAAATTAATAATGCCTAAAACATAGCTAGGCGCACCCGGTACCGGAGCAATTTCGCTGTAGCGCAGAACTTCCTGAACCTGCATTACATTGATACCGTAAGTTTCCTGTTCCAGCTGGAAAGTGACCCACTGTAGAACTTCGTCATTATTATCAACGTCAGTTTCATTCTTGATAGCGCGATTGTCTTTACTCATGTCTTACTCCGCCAAGCGTTATTAATTCTGCTGGATATGTCCCAGACCTTTATCCAGAAGTGTAATCAATGCGTTAACATCGAGCAATGCACACATTCTGTCACGGACAACCCCGGCTAGCCAGGGTCGTTTATTATTCGTCTCTTTACGCCATTGAATCGATTGCGGCTGCAACGGCTCGCTAGTCACTAACTCTTCACACAATAAACCCCAGGGGCTGTCATTCAATGTAATCAAATACTGATATTCCAGGCTTTCTTCCAGCTCTGGCGTACATTTTTCCGGCATCACCCAGCGAGCAGTATCAACCACCTGTAGCTTATTGTCCCGCTCGGTCATAATACCCCGAAACCATTCTGGCTTACCCATCAAAGAGCTCATTTTACCCAGTTGATGAATACCGCCTAAACTCTTTAGCGGTACCGCCAAAGTTAACCCGGCGACTTTAAAATACAGAGCCTGAAAGTCCTGTTCCATATACTCAGACATAGCGTCCGGCAAAGACTCTTCAGGTACATCAACCGCCTCAGAAGTTGCTATTACGGTTTCCTCTTCAACTTCAACGTCTACGACTTCTGAAGTGTCTACTGCAGCTTGCTGAACAGTTTCAACCTCTGGCTCTTTATAGATATCGTCCGCTTTTACAGAAACTAAAGGTAATAAATCCCGGTCGCGGTTTAAACTCACCGTCTCTTTCTGAGCGACCGCCTGAATCTTTGGAGCTGCTTGTTCAAGTAAACGCTTAACCGGCTCATTATCAAACTCAACCGTTTGTTCCTCGACCAATAAGGCATCGAGATACTCTGCCATGGCGGCTTCACTGTGGTCGCGTTTAGTATTCATAATCAACCTGCTGCCAGTTGCTGTAAATTGGTCAGTAATGACTGATAAGCCAATACGCCCCGCGACTTCGGTGCGTAAACGTTAGGTGGTTGCTGCTCATTAGAGGCATCCCGGAATTTTGTATCTATCGGGATCATGCCATTCCAGACCCTGCGGCCATAGCGCGCAATGAGTTTTTTATACGTCTGTAAAGAGGCGTTGGTCCGTTTATCATAAAGCGTTGGAATGATCGTATAAGCGTAGTTTTCGCCGCGCGACTTATGAATAAGAGTCAGCGTGCGCATCATACGCTCCAGACCTTTAAGCGCCAGAAATTCCGTTTGAACAGGAATAAGTACCCGTTGGCAGCAGGCAAGTGCATTGACCATAAGAACCCCTAACACCGGCGGAACATCGATCAATACATAATCGAAATCATCAGCCACCATTGCCAGGCCGCGCTTTAATACCAGACCCATGCCCCCCTGAGTTCCCAGCTTACGATCCAGGGTTGCTAATGCCATCGTTGCAGGCATAACACTCAGGTCTTTAAATTCGGTTTGCAGAATACTCTGCTTTATTAAATTAGCAGTGACGGCTTTACCTGAACTAAAAACATCAAATGAACTGCTTTCAAGCTCTTCTGAATCTATACCAAAATAATAGGTCAATGATGCATGCGGATCAGTATCAATACAGAGAACCCGCTTACCCTGTTCAGCCAGAAGGCCTGCCAGCGCGACGGTTGTAGTAGTCTTACCGACCCCACCTTTTTGATTAGCTACTGTCCATACGATCATTCACTCATCCTGCTACAAGCCGCTGTAACCGACTTCTTTCATAATCGCCCGGGGCATTCCTTCAAGACTGATACTGCGGGTAGAAATTCCCGCCAGAGTCACTGCCTGAGGCATACCATAAACAACACAACTGTCCTGATCCTGAGCCCAGATAGTAGCTCCCTGATCTTTCAGCATACGGGCACCTTCACGGCCGTCAGCACCCATTCCGGTCAGAATAACGCCAAACACTTTACCCATATAACATTTAGATAAGCTGCCAAACGTTAAATCTACACTGGGCTTGTACGTTATACGTTCGCTGGTATCGTCTTTTATCCGTAATCGGCCACTTCCGGCCCGCCCTTCAACCATCATTTGTTTGCCACCCGGCGCTAAATAAGCCGTGCCGGCTTTCAATGCCTCACCGTCCTCAGCTTCTTTCACATGCACCTGACACAAACCATCAAGGCGCTGCGCAAAGGCTTTGGTAAAAGCAGCCGGCATATGCTGCACCATCACAATGGGGTACGGAAAATTTGCCGGCAATTGTGTGAGTATCTTTTGCAATGCTACAGGGCCACCGGTTGAAGTCCCTAACGCCAATAGTTGATAGGACCGGTTAACCGTTAACGCACCCGCCGAAGTTGCCGTTCTCGCATGACTCTCGCGCTGGCTTTGCAATTCGTTATTACGCTGACGAATACGATCCAGTGCAGAGGTCGGCTCAGAGCTTCGTTCCGGTTGCTTTGGAGCCGGCGTTGGTGACGATGGTCGTGCACGAGTTTTGCTAATCGGCTGGCGCGCAATTGCCAGCACTCTATCTTGTAAGGTTTTCACCGCTTCGTCGCGGTTGCGGGCTATATCTTCAAATTTTTTCGGAAGAAAGTCCACCGCACCAGCTTCCATCGCTTGCAGCGTAGCCGTCGCACCTTCGTGAGTTAGTGAACTGAACATCAAGATAGGACAAGGGTTGCTGCCCATTATCGCTTTAACGGCATCAATACCGTTCATTACCGGCATTTCAATGTCCATGGTAATAACGTCTGGCTTAAGACTACGACTTTGCGCAACAGCTTCTTCACCATCGTTAGCGGTACCAATCACCTTAATGTTGGTATTGTGTTCCAAAATCTCAGTCACCCGGCGTCTGAAAAACGCCGAGTCGTCTACCACGAGAACTTTTACTGTCATGAACGGTGCATCCGGTTATCGTTTTGCGTAATACTTAAGCATGCTCGGTACGTCTACTATCAAAGCAATACCACCATCACTGGTAATAGTTGCTCCGGCCATTCCCGGTGTACCCTGCAATAACTTATCCAATGGTTTTATAACCACTTCTTCCTGACCAACCAGTGCGTTCACCACAAAGCCAACTTGTTGGTTTCCTGTTTGCACAACCACCACATGCCCCTCTTCTTTACGGCTCGAGCCATCATGATTTCGAACCAACCATTTTTCTAAGAAGAACAGAGGAATTGCACGGTTACGTACAATCAGTGTGAGCTGGCCATCAACGGTGTTGGTGCGTTTCATATCCAGGTCGATAATTTCGCTGACAACCGCCAGAGGTAACGCAAATGCCTGATCTCTTACCGCCACCATCAGTGTTGGCAGTATCGCTAACGTTAACGGTACTTTAATCAGCAATTCAGTACCTTTACCCAGCTCTGACTGAATTTTGACGCTACCGTTAAGCTGAGCAATTTTAGTTTTAACCACATCCATACCAACACCACGACCTGAAATGTCCGACACGGCCTCTTTGGTTGAGAAGCCAGCCGCAAAAATCAAGTTATAAGCGTCTTCATCACTTAAACGCGCTGCAGAATCGGTGTCCAGAATACCTTTACTAATGGCAATACCTTTGAGTTTCTCTGCATCCATACCCGCACCATCGTCTTTAATCGATAGCATGATATGGTCACCTTCCTGCGAAGCCGATAAAGTAACGGTTCCGGCACGGGATTTACCGTTTGCTTCACGCTCGTCAGGCATTTCAATGCCATGATCCACAGAGTTACGGACCAAATGCACCAAAGGATCGGCTAGCGCTTCAACCAAGTTTTTATCAAGGTCAGTATCTTCACCATACATCTCAAGGTTTATTTCTTTCTTCAGGCTGCGAGCCAAATCACGCACAACCCGGGGAAAACGACCAAAGACTTTCTTAATGGGCTGCATACGAGTCTTCATCACCGCGCCCTGTAAGTCTCCGGTGACAACATCCAGGTTAGAAATGGCCTTCCCCATTTCGGCACTGTCTGATTCATCAGAATTACTCAGGCTGAGCAGCCGGTTACGTACTAAAACCAGCTCGCCTACCATGTTCATAATTTCATCTAAACGTTTGGTATCAACCCGGACCGTTGTTTCGGCTGGCGGAGGGGCCGGTGCAGCCGGTTTTTTATCGGGCGCTTTTGCCCCGGCTGGCTTATTCTCTGATTTTGCCTTAGGTTCTGGTTTCGGTTCTGGCTGCGGCTTTTCCTCTGGCTTTTTCTTTGGCGTTTCTTTTGCCGGGGTTTCATTCGCTGGTTTATCATCTTTAGGCGTCGGCGCTTTGCCACTGCCATGCAATTCATCCAGCAATGACTCAAATTCGTCATCCGTAATTTCGTCGTCTTTTGTTGGTTCCTTTTGCTTTTCCTGGGCTTTTTCGGCACTTTGAGGCGCCTTGCCGCTACCGTGCAATTCATCCAGTAATGATTCGAACTCGTTGTCTGTTATTTCATCGCTGTCATCATTATTGGCTGGTTTATCCGCTTTGGCTTCACTTTCTTCTTTTTTACCGGGTCCGTGCCCTTCACCATGCAACTCGTCCAGTAAAGCTTCAAACTCATCATCCTGAATTTCATCGATGCTTTCGCTGCTGTCTGCGGCTTCAGAGGTCGGTTCTGGTTCTGGTTCTGGTTCTGATTTGGCTTCCGGTTCAGGCGCTTTAACAGGCTCTTCATCTTCCGATTCGGGCTGACTGAGCTTATGCAGTAATTCCAGCAGCTCAGGCGATGCAGCTTCAGGATCTTCTTTAGCGCGCACCTGCGTAAACTGGACATTGATGGTATCCAGCGCCTGCAAAATAACGTCCATTAAATCGGAAGTAACAGTACGTTGGCCATTACGCAGGGTGTCGAATACGTTCTCCGCACCATGGCAAGTATCAACCAAAGCACCCAACGATAGAAAGCCTGCGCCACCTTTTACCGTATGGAAACCACGGAAAATAGCATTCAACAGGTCTTTGTTGTTTGGATCATTCTCCAGTTCAACTAGCTGTTCAGATAATTGCTCGAGTATTTCTCCGGCCTCGATCAAAAAATCCTGCAGAATGTCTTCGTCCATATCAAAGCTCATACGACTGATGCTCCTAGAAACCTAAACTGGACAACAAATCGTCCACTTCGTCTTGTCCGCCAACCACATCATTACGCTGGTCAGCGTCTATGATTGGGCCTTCAGCAACCCCTGCCTCTTTTTCATCAGGTGCAGAGGCTGCTTTCTCTGCGTTGCGACGCTCTTCTTCTTTTCCGAATATCTTAAGTAATTCGATGAGATTCTTTTCAACGTCCTCGACTAACTGAATCACCCGACGAATAACTTGCCCGGTTATATCCTGGAAGTCCTGCGCCATAAGTACTTCAGTCATCAGTCCATGCACCTGAGGCATGTTTTCACCGCAACCCTTAAGTACGTCATCGACCTGATGGCATAAAGACTTGAATTCATTTAACTCAATATCGTTACTCATCAATCGATTCCAGGCCGGCATCACTTTCTCAACTCTCTGCTGCATATCGTCTGCAAGAGGCAGGCAAGCTTCTACCGCATCCATCGTTCGGTTCGCAGCATCTTCGGTTTTTTCGATCACATACAGCAAACGGTTCTGCGCGTCGGGAAGATCATCTTCCATCATTTGCACAATGCGGGGATCGACCTGAAAGTCCTGAAGCGCATCGTGAAGATCCCGTGTCAACTGGCCTACAGAAGTAAACAACTTGTCATTTCGACGGTTGTAAACATCTTCCAGTAATTGGTTAGCCTGTTGCTGTTTCCCGTCTTCAAGCAAGGCTACGAGTTCCTTAGCTTGCTCCAGAGAAAGATCATGGGCGTTATCCGACATAGTCATTCGCCCTTTAGCTGATTCGTTCGAAAATCTTGTCGAGTTTTTCTTTCAGGGTTACAGCTGTAAACGGTTTCACAATATAACCATTGACGCCGGCCTGAGCCGCCATAATGATCTGTTCTCGTTTAGCTTCAGCCGTTACCATTAAGATCGGCAAGTGCGCCAGGTTATCGTCCTTGCGAATTTCCTTCAGCAAGTCGATTCCCTGCATACCCGGCATATTCCAGTCGGTTACGACAAAGTCGAAATCACCGTTCTGCAACATGGGTAATGCTGTATTACCGTCATCAGCTTCCTGTATATTGGTAAAACCAAGATCACGAAGTAAGTTCTTAATGATTCGTCTCATTGTAGAAAAGTCATCCACAACAAGAATTTTCATATTTTTATCCAAAGCACCCTCCACTGAGGCTCTCGATTACCACCAAAGTTTATTCAACCCAATTTTGCATTCGCGACTTCAGTCGCAACATTGCCTGACTGTGAATCTGACTGACACGTGATTCACTCACGCTCAGCACTTCACCTATCTCTTTTAAATTTAATTCTTCATCATAGTACAACGAAAGCACTAAAGCTTCACGCTCTGGTAACGAAGATATTGTCGAAACCAGGGCTTTATGAAAAGCTGCGTTCTCAACATCTTTTTGTGGTTCATAAGCTGAACCCGTTACCTGCTCTGGCATTAACGCATCTTCCGACACGCCTAAATCTTCAATACCAACAATTCGTCCAGAGCTGACATCCCGCAAAATATGGTGGTATTCATCCATACCCATATTAAGTTTCGCGACCACTTCTGTATCTTTTGCGTCTCGTCCGGTTTCGTTTTCAACCTGACGAATGGCTTCTAACACACGCCTGTGGTTACGGTGTACCGAACGTGGGGCCCAGTCGCCACGACGAATTTCATCCAGCATCGAACCACGAATTCGAATGCCGGCAAAAGTTTCAAAACTGGCGCCTTTACTGTTATCAAAGTTGCGCGCAGCTTCTAATAAACCAATCATACCAGCCTGGATCAAATCATCCACTTGCACACTGGCTGGTAATCTAGCCATCATGTGGTGTGCAATACGCTTAACCAGTCCGGTATGCTGTTCGATAATAGCATTCCGGTTGTCAGCATTGGCGGCATAAACGGCAGCTTTATTCATTGGCAACATCCCGCTTACTGTCTTTATCGGCAGAAGTTATCAATTGTTCAAGAAAAAATTCTAAATGACCGCCAGCTTGTGCCGGAACAGGCCAGTCAATTGCTTTTTTAGCCAGCGCTTTTATTGCTAACGAAGCTGGTGATTTCGGGTAAGCCATTACAAAAGCTTGTTGTTTTCTTACGGCTAAACGCAGGTTTTCGTCGAAAGGTATAATTGCCGACAGCTCCAAAGCAACGTCTAAGAACCGGTCGGTTACTTTCGTTAACTTATTAAACAGTACCTGCCCGTCACGCATATTGCGCACCATATTGGCAACCACTTTAAATTTAAACAAGCCTTGTTCACGGCTTAATACTTTAATGAGTGCGTAAGCATCGGTAATAGATGTGGGTTCATCACAGACTACCACCAAAACATCCTGCGAGGCGCGGGCAAAACTCACAACGGTATTACCAATACCGGCTGCAGTATCCACAATTAGGGTATCGTAATCGCTTTGCAACTGGCTGAAAGCTCTAATTAAGCCAGCGTGTTCAGATTCGCTGAGATCCACCATAGAACGGGTACCCGACGTTGCCGGAACAATTTTTATTCCAGCCGGGCCCTCAATCAAAATGTCTTCCAGTTCACATTGACCACTCAACACATGAGAAAGGTTGCGCTCAACACGCAAACCGAGCATGACATCCACGTTAGCCAGGCCTAAATCGGCGTCCAGCACTAACACTCGTTTGCCCTGTTTTGCCATTGCAATAGCCATGTTCAGTGACACATTGGTTTTACCCACGCCACCTTTACCTCCGGTTACCGCAATCACTTTTACTTTTGATTGTTTCATTCTTCGCAGACCGTTTGCTTGATCCATCGGGCGTATCTCTTTTTATGACTATATTGACAACAGCTTCCTATTAAATCGGCTCATTCAGCGAGAAAACGCCGCATTCCAATATGATTTTGGCACGTCTGACACTGAGGGACAAATGCTTTTATCAAGCAAGCGCTCCGCCTCGGCAACCATGAAGTTGGCATCGGCTACCCGAATGTCTTCGGGCACTTGTTGGCCATTGGTTAAATAACCAACTGGCAGGCCGTGTTCAATGGCTACACTGATACTTTCTCCCAAACTCAGGCATTCATCCAGTTTGGTAAAAATACATCCGGATAATGGTAATTTTTTGAATTGCTTAACCGCATCCATCAGTACTTGACTCTGCGATGTCGCGGAGAGTACCAAATAAGGACGAATTCGTAAGCGCGAGTTCTGAATAAGCTGACTCAACTGATCGCTCAGACGCTTATCGCGCTGGCTCATACCGGCGGTATCAATCAAAATTAAACTCTTCTGACGCAGCGCCAGTAAAGCATCTGCCAGTTCCTGCGCGTTTTTAGCAACTTTTACCGGACAACCTATTATACGACCATAGGTCTGCAATTGCTCACTCGCCCCAATACGGAAGGTATCCGTAGTAATTAATGCCACTTTATCTGCGCCATGGCGCTGTGCATAACGAGCGGCAAGTTTTGCAATGGTCGTTGTTTTACCAACGCCGGTCGGGCCCACTAAGGCAACCGCACCACCGCGTGTCAAAATATCGTCGGAAGTGGTATTAAGCTGACCCTCTAATAAATGTAAGGTCTGCTCCCAGGCTTCATCATCTGAACCGCCTTCGGGAATAAAGCAGGCAATCTGATCCGCCACCCGTTCACTCAGGCCCATAGCTATTAAGCGGTTCATCAACATAGCACGGGTGGGTTCTTCGCGATCCATTTCCTGCTTCATCAAACCACTTAACTGATGTTCCAGTAACTGGCGAATGCCATTAACCTGCGAGCGCAGTTCAGCAATGGCCTGGGAGTCGTCCGCTGCCGGTGCATTCATTTGTTCAGGGAATATATCCTGGTTTAACTGAGTGTTCGCGAATTCTGATGGTTCTGGTTTCGGTTCAGGTCGACGCGTCGGCTCTGCAACAGCTTCTGTTGTTTCAGTTGGTGCAGAGGGCTCGGCCTGCGCCTGGCGCTGTAACAGCTCCTGCAAAGATTCAGCGGGCACTTCCGGTGTTTGCGATGCTGTATGTTCGTTCGTTGTTTGCTCAGACATCGGCTGTTCCTGCTGCGCATCGGGATCGATGGCAGCAACCAGCTCAACACCACCGTTCACTTTCTTATTAGACAAAATAATAGCATCGGCCCCTAAGGTTTCTTTGACCTGCTGCAACCCACGGCGCATATCTTCGGCAAAAAAGCGTTTAATCTTCACAAGCGACTCCCGTTACTCTTGTGTGGCAGTTTGTTCACCACCGTTTTGTTGTCCACCAATTGAGCTGACAATACGAATTTGTTTATCATCCGGCACTTCCTGGTAGGACAACACCCGCATACCCTCGGTAGCGTGACGCGCAAAACGCGCCATGGTTGACCGCAGAAGCCCGGAGGTCAGCAGCACTGAAGGTTCACCATTCATTTCCTGCTGCTGATGCACTTCGCGTAATGACTGTTGCAGACGTTCGGCTAAACCCGGTTCGATTCCGGCGCCTTGCTGATTCCCGTCATTACCCGCCATTTGCAATGACTGATGCAACATCTGTTCCAACTCTGGTGCCAAAGTTATGACAGGCAATTCTGCGGCCCCTTCAGCAATATCCTGGACAATTAAACGGCGCAACGAAATTCTGACTGCGGCGGTTAACACTTCGGGGTCCTGACTGCGGCCCGCGTATTCAACTAATGTCTGCACTATGGTGCGCATATCGCGAATGGCGATACCCTCATCCAGTAAGTTCTGCAGTACTTTTACAAAGTTACCCAAGGACAGAAGATCCGGCACTAACCCTTCAACCAGTTTAGGATGAGTGCGACCCAAGCGATCCAGAAGCTCTTGCGCCTCTTCATGACCCAATAACTGAGACGCGTGATTTGTCACTATCTGGCTTAAGTGTGTTGCTACGACTGTCGCAGCGTCAACCACCGTATAGCCTAAGGTTTGTGCGTGTTCACGTTGTTCCGGGCGGATCCAGACCGCATCCAGACCAAAAGCAGGATCGGTTGTTTTCTCACCGTCTAACTCACCGAATACCTGACCCGGATTAATCGCCATTTCCCAGTCGTGACGAATTTCAGCCTCCCCCATGGTCACCCCCATTAACGTAATGCGGTAACTGTTCGGGCCTAAATCGAGGTTATCCCGAATATGTACGGCGGGTACCAGAAAACCAAACTCCTGAGACTGCTTCTTACGCACGCCTTTTATCCGGGACAGCAGCTCCCCGCCCTGTTGCTTATCCACCAACGGAATCAGGCGATAGCCGACTTCCAGACCAATGGTATCGACATGGCGCACGTCGTCCCAGCTCAGCTCTTTTTGCTGTGCTTGCTGAACTTGCTGTTCTTGTTCTTTCTCGACCAGTTCGCCTTCTTCGGTTTTTGACTTTTTCAGTTTGAAATAAGCAGCGCCGGCCAACACCGCTGACATGCTTAAAAACGCCAGGTGCGGCATGCCGGGAATAACGCCCATAGCAAATAACACAGAACTGGTAATTACCAAGACTTTAGGGTTTTCCAGCAGCTGCAACACAACTGCATCGCCCATGTCTTTACTGTCGTTTTCGCGAGTGATGATAATGGCGGTTGCAACCGACAGTAATAGTGAGGGAATTTGCGCGACCAGGCCGTCACCAATGGTTAACAGCGTATAAACTTCAACAGCCTCATTAAACGTCAGCCCGTACTGGATCATACCAATCAGCAACCCGCCAATAATGTTAATAAAGAGGATTAAGATACCGGCTATGGCGTCACCCTTAACAAACTTACTGGCACCATCCATAGAGCCGTAAAAGTCCGCTTCGCGGGTTACATCGCCGCGCCGGGTTTTGGCTTCTTCCTGGTTAATCAGGCCAGCGTTAAGGTCCGCATCAATCGCCATTTGTTTACCCGGCATGGCGTCCAGGGTAAAGCGTGCCGTGACTTCTGAAATACGGCCGGCACCTTTGGTGATAACCACAAAGTTAATAATAACCAGAATGGCAAACACCACCAGACCCACTGTGTAGTTACCGCCAATAACCACGCTGCCAAAGGCTTCAATTACCGAGCCTGCAGCGCCGGGGCCGTTGTGCCCTTCCAGCAACACGATACGCGTTGAGGCAACATTCAAACTCAGGCGCAAAACCGTAGCGATAAGCAATACCGTGGGAAATGCGGCAAAATCGAGTGGACGTTGGGTGTAAACCGCCACCAGCATAACCACCAGTGACAAGGTAATTGAAAACGAGAACAAAATATCCAGCACCATGGCCGGAATCGGCAACACAATCATCGCCAGAATAGCCATAATAGCCAAAGGTGTTCCGAAACCTTTGATCAGATGCACGTTGTTCTGCGTGAAATTTCTAAAATTTACTAACTTTTCGGCACCGCCCGCCATACGTCTTCCTGTTGCGTCAAAAAGTTGAACCTGCGGTGTTTTATTCAAGAATCGAGCCAGCTTTTAGTTAATGCAACGATTGTCACACACAGTCTTAAGATTGAGCTTACAGACGCGAGTTTACGCACCGCTATACTTTGCAATTATTCATTCATCGGTTGGAATATTATGCGTGGTTATTCGCTTATTGAACTGATTATTGCATTGGCAATTAGTGCTATTCTGGGCACATTTTCTTTGCCTATATTTCATCAGCAAACCGCTTCTTTGCTGTTGCAACAGGAAACGAGTCGCTGGTTAGCTTATTTGCAGCAAGTACAGGCTAAATCCAGACGCAATCAAAACAATATTGAAGTTGATTGGCAGGCGTTACAAAGTGCCGTCAGTGACTACGGGTTAGTGGCAGAGTCTACTTACAGTCTTGCCTCACCGCTGACCTTTTATGGGGAATCGGCAACCGCAAACCCCGGTCATATCAGGCTAATAAGTGGTGAGCGACAAGTTAAGCTCATCATTAGCAGTGTCGGGCGTATCCGCGGTTGCTCAAGTCATGGATCTTCTCTGCCGGGAATACCAATATGCTGAGTATGTCCGAGCGTGGAAGCAGTCTGGTTGAGGTTTTGATTGCTTCGGCTATCGGCGCGTTGGTTGTACTGGCTATGCAACAGCAGCTGCAATGGCAGACCGCAATAAAATACCAGAAAGTTCCCCGAGCCAACTTTTTAATGGGCGCTCAAAACACGGCCAATCAATTTTTAGAAAGACTGAAAGAAACACAAATAGCCGATATTTCAAACCCTCAAAGCGCCTGTTATTTATTTACGCAACACCGTGGTGGTTCCGTTGGTTTCAGAGTCAAAGATAAACAACTGCAATACAACCCAATGACGCTTGACTGCGCTGGTTATGGTTGGCAGTCACTGACCAACAAGTCGCAGTTTAAAGTCGCTCAGCTTAGCGCGGAGCCTTATATGCCTGAATCTGCCACAGCGCTGGCAAAACTGTTCGTCACTCTTACCGTCAGTAAAGACGAACACACTACAATCCTGAAGCGCTTAATCACAATCGCACCCGGTTGAACAAAAAAGGAACCAACAATGAAGGCGAACGGATTCGCTTTAATACTAACACTAGTGACATTAATAAGTCTGAGCTCAGCCAGTTTAGTGGCTTTGCTATTTTACGCACAAATGGTGGAAGCTCAGCAGCAACATCAATGGCTACAACTTTCTCAACAACTTCAGCAAGACTTTGAAGCACAACGGTTGGCGTATGAACAAGCACAGCAATAGCGGTTTTTCACTGGTTGAAGTCCTGGCCTGCTCGGCCTTATTTGGACTCTGGGCCATAACCAGCATGCAGCTTTTACAAACCAGTTTATCTGCAGTTGATAGCGCCTACCAAAAGGCACAGGCCGTAGAGGTATTAATGGCATACGTAAGCGATGCCCAAAAAGCATGGTCTCAAGGGAATCCCCCTGACCTCTCAACCACTACCGGACCGTTTGATTTAACAGCAGAACTGACTTCTGTTGACCCAGATAACGCGATAACTGAAGTGACAGTCTCTTGGAGCAATGAACAGGAACTGAAACAAAGGTTTTGGCTTGTTCGTTAATAGCTTTAAACCGCCGGGTGTGGCCTGAGTTCCGGTGGAATTGAAAACGTAATATTTTCCTCTCTACCACTGAGTTCAATAGCGGTCTTCCCACCCCACTCCTGAAGTTTAGCAATAACTTCCTGAACCAAGACTTCGGGTGCAGAGGCTCCGGCTGTTACAGCAACCTTTTCGCGCCCTTCCAACCACGCTTTGTCGATGCAGTTCGCATCGTCAATCAAGTAAGCCGGGGTGTCCATTTTCTCTGAAAGCTCGCGCAAGCGGTTTGAATTTGAACTGTTACGGGCACCCACCACTAACATCACATCAGCATCACTGGCTAACTCACGCACAGCGTCCTGGCGGTTTTGGGTGGCGTAGCAAATATCGTCTTTGCGCGGACCATTAATCTCGGGGAACTTTTTCCGTAAGTCATCAATAACATCCGCGGTGTCATCAACTGACAAGGTTGTCTGGCTCATGTAATGCAGGTTTTTCGGGTCTTTCACTTCGAGATTAGCGACATCTTCCGGCGACTCCACCAAATAAATACCGCCTTCCGTATTTTTATACTGCCCCATCGTGCCTTCCACTTCAGGGTGCCCGGCATGACCAATCAAAATACATTCATGGCCTTTGCGGCTGGCACGCGTCACTTCCATATGCACTTTGGTTACTAAGGGACAGGTCGCATCAAATACCCGCAAACCACGATCTTTGGCTTCCTGGCGCACCGCTTGCGAAACACCATGCGCACTAAAAATAACAATTTGGTCATCGGGTACTTCGTGCAACTCTTCCACAAAAACCGCACCGGCTTCGCGCAGTTTGCTAACCACATATTTGTTATGAACCACTTCGTGACGCACATAAATCGGCGGCTCAAATATTTCTAAAGCCCGCTCAACAATAGTAATTGCGCGATCAACGCCTGCACAAAAGCCACGTGGGTTCGCCAACAAAATTTGCATCATTTCCTCCTGCGCTCAGCCCGGTTCAGTGACCCGTTAAGGCTCAACACTAATAATCTCGACGGCGAAAACTACCGTTTGCCCGGACAATGGATGATTAAAGTCAATGGTCACTGTTGGACCTTCAATTTTACGAACAATTCCGGGTAAATCTGTACCGTCCGGTTGGGTGAACGCCAAAATAGCACCCACTTCCGGTTTCGTTTCATCGCTAAACTTGGCCGAGTCCACATAATAATAGTTATCCGGATTAGGCTCACCAAAAGCGTCTTTGGGCTCTAGCCTAAATTCACGATCAGCACCTTCGCGCAGACCGACCAGGCAAGCTTCAAAGTTTTCCGTCAGGCTGCCGTCGCCCATACGGAATTTAGCCGGCTTGCCCGACATTTTGGTACTGTCCGCAACCGAACCATCGGTTAGTTTTATCGTGAAGTGCATGACCACTTCGCGCCCGTGCTCAATAGGTAAACGACTCAAAAGAAACTCCTTACTGCTTGTCACCGTTCTCGATTTTATCACGGCGGTTGTCAAAGAAAGCCTCTAGCAACATGAGTGCCGCACCAATGGTAATGGCCATATCGGCAACATTAAAAGCGGGCCAGTGCCAGCCCTGATAATGGACATCAAGAAAGTCAATAACATAACCGTACATTAAACGGTCAGCCACATTACCGATGGCACCGGCTAAAATCAGAGAAAAGGCTAAGTTCTGGCGCCACAAACCTACCGGGTTCCGACGCATCCAGATAAGCAGAACCACACTAATAGCGATGGCTATAGCGGTGAACAGCCAACGCTGCCAACCGCCACTATCACTCAAAAAGCTGAATGCGGCACCGTAGTTATGTACATAAGTGAAATTAAATAAGCCTTCAATAATAACCCGGCTTTCATAAAGCTCAAATTCACCAGCCGCCCAAATTTTGGTAATTTGATCAACAACCACCAGCAACAACGTCAGCCACAAAAAACGCAGCCCGGTTGCACGGTTAGTCTGGTTCGCAAAATCAGGCAAAACGACGCTCCTCACCTTCACCTTCAATATTGGTTACACAGCGTTGGCATAAATCGGGGTGCGCTTCTAACGTGCCAACCTCTTCACGATGATGCCAGCAACGCTCACACTTCTTGTATTCAGATTTAACCACACTAACGGCCAAGTCCAATTTTTCAGCTTTAACTGCATTTGCCGGTGAATCACTCATTGAAGCCACCCGGGCTTCCGATGTCAGCAGCGCAAAACGCAGTTCTTCGCCCAAACGATTCAATGCAGTAGCCAGTTTATCATCCGCGTACAGGGTGACTTCTGCCTGTAACGAACCACCGATCACATCATCGCGGCGTGACTGCTCCAATGCCTGATTAACGACATCACGAATTTCCAGTAACTGCATCCAGAACTCGTTCTCATCGTCTTTAACACCCGAAAACTCATCAAAGCCCTGATACCAGCTCTGTGTAAAGACATACTGGCTACGCTCGTTTGGCAACAAGTCCCAAATTTCCTGAGCGGTAAAGCTACAAATGGGTGCCATCCAGCGCACTAGTGCTTCAGCAATATGGTAAAGCGCGGTCTGGCAGGAACGACGCGCTAAACCTTCAGACTTAGCGGTGTACTGACGGTCTTTAATGATGTCCAGATAGAAACTGCCCAGCTCAATAGAACAGAAGTGCATGAGTTTTTGCACCACACTGTGAAACTGGTAGTTGTCATACGCCTCTAACAACTCTTTTTGTAAGTCCGCAGCACGACCGACAATCCAGCGGTCAAGTTCAACCATGTCTTCTCTGGCAACTAAGTCGGTTTTAGGATCAAAGCCGCTTAAGTTAGCCAGTAAAAAGCGCGAGGTATTACGAATACGGCGATACGCATCCGCTGAACGCTTAAGAATTTCATCAGAAACGGTCATTTCGCCGGAATAGTCGGCCGATGCCGTCCATAAGCGCAGAATATCACCGCCTAATTTGTTCATGACGTCCTGCGGAGCTACCACATTACCGACAGATTTTGACATCTTGCGGCCTTTCGCATCTACGGTGAAACCGTGCGTTAACACTTGGTGATACGGCGCTTCATCGTACATAGCAACACCCGTAACCAAGGAGCTCTGGAACCAGCCGCGATGCTGGTCCGAACCTTCCAGATACAAGTCAGCAGGCCAATGCAAGCCATCAAACTCACGCAATACGCAGTGATGCGTCACGCCCGAGTCGAACCAGACATCTAAGGTATCGGTGACTTTGCGATATTTGTCAGCTTCATCGCCCAGCAAAGTTTCCGGCTCTAAATCAAACCAGGCCTGAACCCCGTCTTTTTCAATCAGTTGAGCCACTTTTTCCATCAGCTCCAGCGTATTGGGGTGAAGCTCTTCGGTTTCGCGGTTAACAAAAATAGCAATAGGGTTACCCCAGGTACGCTGACGTGAAATACACCAGTCCGGACGCCCTTCTACCATTGACTCAATACGGCTTTGGCCCCATTCCGGGAACCAGCCTACTTTCTTAATTTGCTCTAATGCACCGGCACGCAACTCTTTCTTATCCATGCTGATAAACCACTGTGGCGTCGCACGGAAAATAATCGGGGTTTTGTGACGCCAGCAATGCGGGTATGAGTGACGATAGCTTTCGACATGCATCAAATTACCCACCTCGTGCAGCTTATCGACGATAGGTTCGTTCGCTTTAAACACATGCTGTCCGGCAAAAATCGGGGTGTCGTCTTTATACACACCGTTATCACCCACCGGGTTATAAACTTCAATGCCGTACTGCTGCCCTACAATGAAGTCATCGACACCATGCCCGGGCGCCGTATGCACACAACCGGTACCACTTTCAGTAGTAACATGATCACCTAAAATAACCGGCACTTGCAGATCAAATAACGGATGCTGGAGTTGCAGACCTTCTAAATCTTTGCCTTTGCAAAAGCCTAACTTGTGATAATGCGTAATGTTCCAGCGTTCCATGCAGTCGGTCACCAGATCATCAGCCACAATCACCCGTTCTGCCGGCTGCTCGTCGCTGGCTTCCACTTGCACTAAGGTGTACTCAAGTCCGTCCGCCAGAGTAACAGCGCGGTTGGCCGGAATGGTCCACGGCGTGGTAGTCCAGATAACCATGCTGACATTGCCTTCGCCCATATGCCCTTGCGGCGTACTAAAGCAATCGACGGTTTCAGCCGTTGCCGCAACCGGCATGCGCACGTCGATAGCCGGCGAGTTCTTATCCTGATACTCAACTTCCGCTTCCGCCAGCGCAGAACCACAATCGGTACACCAATGAACCGGCTTAAAGCCCTGATGCATATGTCCGTTATCAATGATTTTTGCCAGCGCCCGGACACTGTCCGCTTCCTGCTTAAAATTCATGGTCAGGTAAGGATTGTCCCAGTCACCTAACACACCCAGGCGTTTAAACTCAGTGCGCTGCTGGTCAATTTGCGTCATGGCGTATTCGCGGCATTTTTCGCGAAACTCGGCTAAATTCAATTTCTTACCCGGCTTGCCGTGTTTTTTCTCAACCTGCAATTCAATGGGAAGGCCATGGCAGTCCCAGCCCGGCACATAAGGCGCATCAAAGTCGCTTAAGGTTTTTGCTTTAACAATAACGTCTTTTAAAATTTTATTTACGGCGTGACCAATATGAATTTGACCGTTGGCATACGGAGGGCCGTCGTGCAGAATAAATTTTGGCTTGCCCGCTTTGGCTTCACGAATTTGACCGTAAAGGTCGGTTTCATACCATTGCTCCAGCATTTTAGGCTCACGTTGAGCCAAGTTGCCGCGCATGGGGAAAGCGGTTTCTGGCAAATTTAAGGTGTGTTTGTAATCACTCATCGGTCACTGTTTCCATTTCCGCATAGTTACTGACTCCGGCACGCTAATGCATCGCGTGCGCGGGCGGCATCTTTTTCAATTTGTTCTTGTAAGTGCTGTAACGACGCAAAACGTTGCTCGTTACGCAATTTGGCCACCGGTGTGACCGTCATCTGCTGACCGTACAGATTGCCTGAAAACTCAAACAAATGCACCTCCAGCTGCACTTCGTCGCCATTTAATGTGGGTCGTGTTCCCAGGTTGGCTACTCCCGCGTGTGCTTTTCCATCGTTGCCAAGCTGAGCGGTTACGGCAAAGACACCGTGTAACGGGCTTTTTAGGCGTTTTAGCGGCACATTCGCAGTCGGAAAACCAATGGTCCGTCCGTTCTTACGCCCGTGCACAACTTTCCCGCACATTTTATAAGGCCGACCCAGCATTTGTTCCGCCTGCTCAAAATCGCCTTTATTCAGCGCCTGACGGATTGCTGTACTGCTGACGCGTTTTTGCTGCTGCCGGTAACTACGGGTATCGACAACGTCAAAGCCAAGTTCTTTGCCCGCTTCTAATAACAGCTCAAAATCACCTTCTCGCTTATAACCGAAGCGAAAATCATCACCTACCACTAAAAACTTAACGCCTAACTTACCCACCAGCGTCTGTTCAATAAATTCACGGGCGGGTTGGCTGGCAAACTTTTTATTAAATTCAATAACAATGTGGCGGTCGACCTGCTGTGCCCGCAAAGCCAGGTACTTTTCCCGCCAATTGGTTAAACGTGCTGGCGCTTTTTCAGGCTGGAATAACTCTTGTGGTTGTGGCTCAAAGGTCATTACTGCCGAGGGCACTCCCAGCTTTTTCGCTTGCTCGCGCACCTGACTGAGCACCGCCTGATGCCCCAGGTGAACACCATCAAAGTTCCCTATAGTCAGCACACAGCCATTATGCTCAGCTCTGAGATTATGAGTACCGCGAATCAGTTCCATGCCCGCACAATCTTACTCTATTTCTGGAAAAACGCGATTATAACTGATACTGACCGGATAATCAGTACTCACGGGCACGGAAATGTCGCGGCCTCATGCCAGTAATAACCAACACGCCAACATAAATGATGGCACCAAAACCGATGACTTGCGCTAAAAACCACGGGCGCTCGACTAATGAGCTGGTTCGCCAGGTATCAATATCAGGGCTCAGCCAAAGCACACCGGCAATCATCAAGGTGGTCGCAAAAAGCACCTGCAGAATAAAGCGTCCGGTTCCGGGCTGCCTCTTCAATACCCCCTCGCGCCATAAAGTGACACCCAGCAGCCCTGCGTTAATAGCCGCCGATGCCGCCGTTGCCAGTGCCAGTCCGACATAACTAAAAGGAATGGCCAAAGCAATGTTAAACACCATATTGGCTACCATAGCTATAATGCCGTACTTAACCGGGCGTTTAGTGTCTTGTCGTGAGTAAAACCCCGTTGCCAACACTTTTACCATCATAAAGCTGAGTAACCCGGTGGAGTACGCCATTAAACTATAAGACGCCATACGTGCGTCATCCGGGCTGAAAGCGCCGTGCATGAACAACACCATAAGCATGGGTTCCGCCAATACAAATAACCCCGCCATGGCCGGTACACCGAGCAATAGCACCATGCGAACACCCCAGTCCAGGGTTGAACTGAAGTTTTCCTTCGACTGGTCCACATGACGCGAAGACAGTGCAGGCAGAATAACCGTGGCAATAGCAATACCGAACAAGCCCAGAGGAAACTCCAGCAAACGGTCGGAGTAATACAGCCAGCTTATAGAGCCAGTCATTAAGAAACTGGCAATTAAAGTATCGAGTAGCAAGTTAATTTGGCTAACCGATACGCCAAAAATAGCAGGCAGCATCAGTTTGCGAATTTTAGTCACGCCTGGGTCTTTCCAGCCCCATTTTGGCTTAACTAATAGCCCTGCTTTTTTAAGAAATGGAATTTGGAACAATAGCTGAATTAGGCCGCCAAAAAATACGCCCCAGGCCAGTCCATATTCCGGCTGTTCAAGCTGCGGTGCAAGCCAAATAGCCGCGGCAATAATAGCAATATTAAGAAATACCGGTGTAAACGCCGCTACCGCAAACTTACCCAGTGTATTGAGTATGGCACCCGCCATGGCGGTAAAGGTAATGAACCACAAATAAGGAAAGGTAATTCTGAGCAAATCGCTGGCCAGCACAAACTTCTCGCCCTGGGGGCCGTCATTCCACCAGTCTAAAAACCACCCCATGCCAAACAAGGCGGTGACAAGCGGAGAGGCAATAACGCCGAAAAGCGTCACCACGGTAATAATAGTGCCCAGCGTCCCCGATACCCGGGCTATTAATAACTGCTGATCCGGCAGCTCTTTACCCTGCTTATATTCCGTAAGCACCGGAACAAATGCCTGCGCGAAGGCACCTTCAGCGAATAAACGTCTGAGAAAGTTCGGAATTTTATTAGCAAAGAAAAACACATCCGCCGCTGCGCCGGCGCCCATCAGGTTGGCAATAACCACATCGCGCACCAAACCCAGTACACGGGAAATTAAGGTCATGGCGCTAACGATAAATCCGGATTTTAGGAGAGCTCTGGACACAGTAGTTCCTTAACTGTCTATCTATCGCTTTCTGAAACGGCGACTCTATTTTTCAATGGATTTTATTGCCGATAAAACTTGCTCATGCAAGGGGGGCAAATCTTTCTCAATGGTACGCCAAACAAGCTCATAATCAATTTTAAAGTAACCATGGGCAATGGCGTTTCGCATTTGATATGCAGAGGTTAAAGGAATATCAGGAAACTGAGAAACAGTAGAAGGGCAATTTTTCAATAAGTTATTAGAGGCTTCGCCAATAACTTCCAGGTTACGAATAACAGCGTCCTGAACCAGCTCGTCATCCAAAAAACGATTCTCATCAAGGTCAGCGGTGTAAGACTCTACACGTTCAATCGATTCAACAATATGAGTTAAGTAGTCTTGAGCTCTACTTTCTTTATCTGTCATATTAAACGAGCTTCCTGCTCTATTTTGTTTCTAAACTGCATAGGTAAGCTATTTGGTGTTAATACATCAACTTCAATCCCGAGAAGCTTGTTGAGCTCATATTTAATAGCCCCTACATCAAACATAGTCGTCTCTGGCGTGGTTTCTATCAGTAGGTCGATATCACTATCAGTAGACTCGGTGCCCAGAGCGACAGAACCAAACACTTTCACGTTTTTAGCGTGATGCTTCTCAACAATTTTCTGAATTTCTTTACTGTGCTTACGCAAAAGCGCTGATAAATGCTTCATAAAACCTCCAACTAGTTAATGGAAATATAACCCATCGACTCATTTTTAGCCACGCAAATTCTAAAACACCAGTTGAAGATATTACCTGTTTTTCTTGTTTCAGCTGTTGACTTTTCCAGCAGAAAAGGCATAATCTGAAGCCTTTATAAGAGAAGCGTTCTATTAATGAATTTAGGAGTTCACCTTGGCTAACATTAAGTCTGCTAAAAAGCGTGCGATTCAGGCCGAGAATAATCGCCGCCACAATGCAAGCCGTCGTTCTATGATGCGTACTTACCTTAAACGGGTAATGGCAGCAATTGATAAAAAAGACAAAGATGCAGCAAACACTGCAATGAAAGACGTAATTCCAATGATGGATCGTTACGCTACTAAAGGTCTTATCAGCAAAAACAAAGCGGCACGTCATAAGAGTCGTTTGAATGCTAAGATCAAAGCACTGTAAAAAGAATTACTGACCTGGGCTTTTAGCGCAGGGAAAGAAAAACCGACCTATAGTTTAATTTATAGGTCGGTTTTTTTATTTGGTATAAGCCCGAACGCCTTTCTTGCTTTTACCTATCTTGCTAACTGTCGCCCGGGTTTCCTCACGAACTCGCTCAAGTTCGGGCTGCAGTTCATTTAGGTAGTCATCAACTTCAGCAACAGTGTTGATCCAGTCCTGCGACTCAGTCCAGCCACTTGGAAGCGTATTTAAAAAGGTCAGTATTTTAGGCAGCGTCTTAGTAGCAGATTCAAGCTCTGAATCTGCTACTTGCTGTTTTAATTGCTCATGCAGCTGTTGAAGCTGTTCAGGGGAACGAGCCTTGGTTGACAAGTTAAGCTCCTGAAGCCTGTTGCATTTGGTTCATTGCGACGTCACGTTGTTCCATTGGAATCTGGTCCCACGCACTTTTTATATCAATCATCAAACGCGCAACTTCATCAATAATATCAACGTCCAGCTCAATTGAAGCATCGGCAATACGCGTACTCATGTACATATACAGCTCACTTAAGTTAGCCGCGGCATCCGCACCGGCACTGTCGTCTAAACTGTAGCGCAAAGAGTCGACAATGGCCTGCGCTTTACTTAAATAAAAGCTTTTCTTTTCTAAGTCTTTTCGCTGAATAGCACCTTTGGCATAATTCAAATTCTCCAGTACACCGGCCATCAACATCTGTACCAGTTGATACGGGTCGGCCCCCGCTACGCGAGTTTCCAGTGAACCTTTGGTGTAGCCTTTTAACTTGGCATTCATACGATATTACCTCTATTAATCATTGTCTCTAGTGAAACCAGGGAGGTTAGCAAGCTGTGCACTCACCGAATCTCCACGACTTTGTAATTGGCCAACTAGAGAGTCCAGCGCTTGATATTTTGAGCGTAACGTCTCTTCCATGGACTCCATACGAAGCTTTAACTCTTCGCGGCTTTCGGTCACACGATCCAGACTTTCGTTAATCGTATCTTTACGGAGCTCTAACGAACCACCACCAGCAACATAGCCATCTAAAAAGCTATCCAGGCGAGATGCTAAGCCATTTTCGCCGCCGAGAACAGACTCCAACGCTGCAGGATTATCTTTCAGTACGTCGCTAACATTAGTTACGGGGTTTTCCTGCTCCAACTTACCGTTCTCATCCAGCCCAAAACCTAAGTCAAATAAAGTTTCACCATCGCCAAATGTGGAAGCCAGTATACCATTTAGTTGGCCCTTTAAACTGCGAACAGTCGCATCACCTTGCAACATGCTGTCTTCGCCACCAATTTCGTTTAATGACGAAATAGCACCGTTGTAAGATTTAACAAAAGCATCGACTGACTTTGCAACGCCCTCATCATCACGGGCTATCGAGAGTCGAGCGGTTTCTGTGCCTTCGGATTCTTTCACTGCCGTGATAGTTGAACCTTGAATAACATTCTCAAAGATATTAGTGTCATTGGTGGCCTGGATACCATCAATCTCTATAATAGCATCGGTCGCTTTATCCGCATTGGCAATAGTCATGCCGCCAGCGCCTCCATCATTCGCTTGAGTAGAGATAGCATCAAACTCAGCGTTATCATTGGTCACGGTTAAGTTATTACCGTCACCACTAACATTCGAACGAAACACCAGCTTCGCTTGGTCACCCGTATTAATAATATCGGCGCTTACACCAAAATTATCCTGAGAAGAATTCACTGCGTTACGAATATTTTCCAGGGTTGAGCCTGCTTCTATATCCAAAGTAAAGCTTTCGTCACCGGCAGCAAAAGTCAACGAACCAGCGTTAGCATTTACTTCTGTATCTGAGTCCGCAAACGCACCATCAGCCGAGACGGCACGACTTCCTTTTGCCAGTTGAGTCACGGAAATATCAAAATTACCAGCGCTTGCATCATCAGTGCTTTCCACTGTGGCAACATCACCTGATTCAGGCTGTTTTACAGAGGCTTTCATTGCGTTGAACAAGCTAGCTTCGGATAGCTTCTCAGAGGCATCCTGAAGCTTTGATAATACCGATTTCATTTCACCAACAGCAGACAATTCAACCTGCAACCGTCCTTCTTGTTGGTCCAGTCGGTTTTTCTTAGGAATGCGTTCCGCTTCCAGCGTCGCGTCAATAATTCCCGACAAGTCTAAACCTGAACGCGCACCTATTGATGAAACTAGTGGCATATCATCACCTCATTAAATTTCGTTATCGAACAATAATCCTGCTCGAGTTTCTTGGTTATCGGCCATTTCTTCTATAGCTTTAGCTAACTTGACTCCAAGCTCAGAAGGTATTTGTCGAATTTTTTCTCCGCTTTCCGTATCCATAACCTTAACAACAGGCGGATCACCTTTTTCATCAAAAACAAATTGAAGGCTTGTGTTACGAATCGCCGGAGATTTATTTATCTGTGCTACCATGTCTCTGACATTGGGCTCTTCCGTCTGCTGGTTTAACTGAGCTTTATCTATAGTTTCAGCTACCTTGTCCTGCACCTTACTTACGGCATCAATCACATCTTGCTTTTGAGGCTGCTGTGTCTGAACCGCCCCCTTTCCTGTTGAAAAAAAGCTGAAATCGCGGGTATTCATTGATATATCCGCCATAATAATCACCCGTTCCCTATCAAAACACCAATTAAGTTACTAACGGAGCATGAAAAAAGTTGTCCTCGTATGTTATCGGTATAGGCTACTATAAACTTTAGCTTTTATTTGAAGTTTTTTTAACCACAACTTTTAAAGCCAAAAATTTTATTTTAGATGTATTATTAATTGCTCAAGATTAACCAGACCCAGTTCATTAAACCATTGGTTTAGCATGCTGTGGCTCGCTAACGGGCTGGCGCTGACTCACCAGCGGGTCATAGAGTTAGACTGGAACAGGGACTGATAATCTAACTGTTTCAGTTGGCGGCAACCAACCTAATACGGCCTCGGCTGACTTCTGCAACCCCATCCCGATACCTCGCAGCATCGGTAACCAACGGCAGGGCAACAGACCTACCGGGGTAATGCGCGTGACCTTTCCACTCATGCCTGCCGCATTTACGTCCATAGCTTCAGTGTAAGTGCCAGGCTTCAGCAGTAGCCGCTGCCTTACCCACTATGACCGCCTTATATGCAATTTCTGTTCGTCAGGTCAGTGGTTTGCTTTCCGTTTCCTTCAGATTTCACCTCACGATGAACACCCTTGCAGTGCAGCTAGTGATTCCTCTTACCGGGCTCACAGAGGACTTTCACCTCCAGATCATCTGGCCAGCACCACCTGAAACCAGAAAAGCGCCCCTTAGGGCGCTACGCGCCATGCCCGGCGCACAACAAAAAAACGGAGCCGAAGCTCCGTTTTGACTGTTCAGTTGCTGTTTGTAAGGTAACTATTAACCTAACAGTGACAACGCTGCCTGTGGACGCTGGTTTGCCTGCGCCAGGATAGTCTGTGATGCCTGCTGCAGAATCTGAGACTGAGTCAGTTTCGCCGTTTCAGCAGCAAAGTCCGCATCTTTGATTCGAGACTTCGCACCTTCCAGGTTTTCAGCAATGTTCGACTGGTTACGAATCGTTGCTTGGAAACGGTTTTGCGTAGCACCTAAATCAGCTCGCTGAGAGTCGATTTGTCCGATAGCTTGGTCGATTACAGCCAAAGCATCTTGACCACCACCGTCTTTAGAGATGTCAATATCTCCAACCGAATTCAAGCTACCAGAGGTTGCGCCAAAAATTTCTCCGACATTAGTGCCTGCAATTGTAAAGTCATCTTTAGCCTCTAACGATATCTGAGAGTCAACTACCGCTTCTGTATCTGTATCATCAGGTTGAACATATACGCCGTCTGATCCTGCTAACTGCAATGTATCGTTTGCATCAGCGCCGGAAATTTTAACGCCGTTGACACCTTCAGCTTTGATACTGATTACGCCAGAGTCTACTGAAGCGCTATAACCGGCTTTAACGATAGCTTCACTAAGTTTTGTTGATGAACCTTCGTAGTCAGCCAAATTGAAAGTATCGCCACCAATTTCCAATGTAGCACTATCAAGACTCGAAAAGTCTTTAATCGACGCAGTGACTTCAGTTTTTGCCGTTACACCAGTATTCTCTGCATTAATGGCCGAGGCGACATCGGTTAGGTTATCACCTGCTCCAATTGTTATTCCGGCAGCATTCCCATCAGGACCGGCAATATCAATTGTTTGTCCCGTTGTTACACCTGAGAAATCTTCCCCTGCCGAAGTTGCCGAAGCCGTACCACCGAAGTCAGTACCTTGAGCATCTAAAGTGTAATTCCCTATTTCATTTGCTGAAACATCTCTCATAGACACAGAGATTGTCTCATTGGCATTGGCACCAACTTGATACTCTTGTGAACCAAAACTTCCATCCAATAAGTTTTTCCCACCAAATGAAGTTGTTTCTGCAATTCGAGTCAATTCAAGCTGTAAGTTGCCAACTTCTTTTTGAAGCGCAGCTTTGTCTTCTTGAGAGTTTGACCCATTTTCGGACTGGATAGCTAACGTACGCATACGTTGTAGTATGTTAGTAGACTCGTCCAGAGCACCTTCAGCAGTTTGCGCCATAGAGATAGCGTCATTTGCGTTACGATTACCTTGATTCAAGCCGTTAACCTGAGAGCTTAAACGGTTTGAAATTTGTAAGCCTGCAGCATCGTCAGATGCGCTGTTGATACGAAAGCCTGACGACAAACGTTCGAATGCTTGGTCAAGCGAGTTACTTGAGCCCATCAGCTGACGCTGTGCGTTCAGTGAGCTGACGTTAGTGTTTACATATAGTGCCATGATAATGCTCCTAAGTTTCTGCTTAAGCTTGGATTCAATTGTTGTTGCCAAGCTGGAGGAAGTACTCGGCTTCATGTTTTGCCGGATTAAATTTTCCTCTCACAAAGGGTATCGGCCGGGGTTTGGGGAGCTTTAATGTTTTTTTGAAAAAGTTTTAGCATGGTACCTGCCGTAATAACGGCAGGCTACTTATATATAATCAAATAAGCTTAAACGACTTACTCGGGAGAAGACCTGCTGAGCGGCGGAGTAAATCGTCTCGTTCTTCACTAAGTCGGTTAACGCTTCTGAATAATCTACGTCGGAAATATCGGCGCGAGCCTTTTTATTCACTATTTCAATATCAGCATTACTCAGTCTAGCGTTGTCCATCACGTTCAAACGAGCACCGACAGATGCCTGAGTATCGGTTAAGTCACTAATCACTGTGTTGAAATCGGTTAGGGCGAATGCGATTTCGCTTTCATGAAACCCTTTGCTTCCTGGAACTGAAGCATCCAAAGCGTCAGCGAGATCACCAATTTGCGTCAGTAAGTTACGAGAAACAGGCTCGCCTATGCTGTAGCTAAAAGAATCTCCGGGCGCTGGCATATTATCTTTATCAAGCTCCAGACTCATTCCGTTATATTCAACTTTACCGTCAGTAACAGTTCCCGCAACTACTGGGTTAACGCCATCATCAATTTCATAGGTATCCGGCCCAGTAAAACTCACCGTAAAATCAGTCGGATCACCGGCATCTATACGCGCTTCGGTGTCAGTAATTAATACGTTGCGGTCGGTTACTTCTACTTTTTCAATAAAGTTTCCCCCACCAGTCAGCTCAAAATCGACCCGCTTAGACACATTTGAAAATGCGCGACTGCCCGGGTCATTTGCCGGCAAATATAAAGTTGGTGACAATTGAATGGTGCGCTGTCCCTGGTCACCGACATATTGGTACGACTGAGTCGCATCATCAAATTCCATAGGCTGAGTGCGATTTTGATAACCAGCAAAAATGTACTCACCAGATTCATCCTGTGCGTTGGTTAAATCAAAAATCGAGGTTTCAATATTACGCAATTCTGAAGCAATAGCCTTGCGGTTGGTTTGATCATAGCTACCGTTACCGGCTTGAACCGCCAACGTTCGTGCTTTTTGAATAGAATCGGTAATACTGCCCAACACACTCTCTTCACGGCGCAGGTTATTTTCCAGAGTCACGGAATTACGCTCAAACTGCTCGTTCTGACCAATTTTTTCGTTCAACGCCAATACCTGCGAGTTACCGATTGGGTCATCGGCAGGGCTCAATATTTTGGTCTGCTTAGTCAGCATCTGTTGAATTTTGTCCAACTGATTTTGTGAGGTTTGTAAACTGTCCAGACCGCGCTGGAAAAATAAGTTAGTACTTAATCGCATAGTTATTACCTCAATGAGGTCAGCAGTGTGTCAAAAATGGTTTGCGACGTTGTAATAATACGAGCCGACGCCGTGTATGCTTGCTGATATTGAATAAGATTAGCCGCTTCTTCTTCTAAATTGACACCAGCTTTCGAGTCATATAACGCCTCAGTTTGTGATTTAACGGCTTCAGCTGAGTCACGTAACACTCGGTTCTGACTGACCCGACTTCCTACATCCGACACCAGACGACCGTAGCTTTCATTAAACGTCATTGTGGGGTTAGCTTCCTCTCCGCCAGAGCGACGAACTAACTGTTGGCGCTGCAAATCAGCTATTGCCTGTCCGTTACTGTTATCATCAAAGCCATTGGTGTTGTACTCAATAAAGTACTCATCACCAACCGCTGGCTCGCCGTTTATATCGACTTCGTAGTCGGGGGCGGTCAAACCCGCCTGATCAAAAATACCGTTAAGGTTGGTGGCCCCTGTGATCGTACCTATATTATTTCCATCCTTATCGTAGACTTCCAGATCGTACGCATTACCTGTTTGTCCCGTCACTTCTATGCGAGCCGGCGCACTGCCGAGTAAAGTATTATTTGCAGTATCATAATAATCGTCAGGCGTATTAATTGAAGCGATCTCAATACCTGCTGCACCTTGGTTATCCATACCGTCTTTCACCCTAACAGGGTTTGCTAACGCAATATCTTCCGGACGACGAATGGCTAAGCTAATTTCTGATGCAGCACTTTCTGCCGGCTTAGCCAGAAACTGATCACCATCATTAGCCGTGCCGGTCAGCTCTAACGAAACACCCAGTTCGACAATATCAGCGGTTCCCGGAGACGCTTGGGTGAAAGTAATGGTGTCCGCACCGCTGACTACTGTGCCATCGCTGTTAACCGGAACAACTTCGTATTCGTCTGGGTTACCGGTTTTCGTAATACGCAAGTTTTCAGAGGGAAACGACTTGCTGTCGCCTTCCAGCACGCTGATATTAATCTCTCCTGTTCCACTATTTTCAGAATAGGGGACGGCTTGCGAGTCTGTTTTTTCTAAATCGAAAATTTTACGCCCTAACTGGTTATCTAAGTCCATGCCCTTTTGGTTTTGAGTATTCATTGAGTCTGCTATGCGTATTGCCAACTGCCCTAAACGCTTTTGGGTGGGCATTAACACTTCATCGCGATATTCCAGGTAACCGCCGACAGAGCCGCCGACTTCATCGGTTGGCACATAAAACTCACTGATGCTTCCTCCACTGTGATCTTTTTTGAGAACCATCTCTAAGCGTTCAGTGTCCGGATTGCTTTTTACCGCAACAGCGTTAAACCGGCCATCTTCTAAAACCAGCGGCTGACCATTTTTTAAGTTAACGGCAATAGCGCCATTTTTCTGCTCAATGGTACTGAACTGAACTAACTCTGAGAGCTCTCTTAATTGATCGTCCCGCTTATTTAACAAGGCGTTAATGTCACCGTTAGCACTGTTCTTGCCTGCAGAATACTGTATTTTTGAATTCAGCTCCGCTAAATTCTCAGAAATTGAGTTGATACGGTCAGTCGATAATGTCAAACGATCATTAATTATGCTTTTCTGCTGATCTAGGTATTGAGAAAAGTCGTTAAATTTAGTCACCATAGCATCGGCTTCAGCCAAAACCAGTTGGCGAGCGGTTACCGAACCGGGGTCGTTATTCGCGTCTTGCAAGGTATTAAAGAAGCTTTCTACTGACGACGCAACGTTGGTTGTGCTGTCACCCAGTAACGTATCCAGCTGTTCAGCCTGCTGTAAGTTCGCTTCGTAATAATTGACTTTTGAAATATCGGTACGTAACTGGCGATTGGCAAACTCATCGATCATACGGTTGACACGAACGCGCTCTAGCCCTCCGAATTGACTCTCAGTATATTCGGTACGCTCACGAACATAACTCGGTGTATTTGTATTATTAATATTCTGGCCGGTCACTTGCAGGCTTTGCTGGTGCGCCAATATGCCGTTTTTACCAATATTTAATAAGTCGAAACTCATCGATGATTCTCCAGTGACTCTGTGACCGTTATCGGCACTGAGCGAATATTATTTAGCCACAACGGCAAGTTTTTGCCGCCCTGCCGCACCACTAAATGCCTTTATCCACAAACGCCGGGTTGTTTAACACCGACTGAATTTTTTGCGCGTACTGCGGATCAGTTGCGTAGCCGGCGTTCTGTAACGCTTCTGCATACTGCGTCGGGTTCTCCGCTACCTGCAGAGCCTGCTGGTAGCGCGGATGCTCTTTTATAAAACTCACGTAGTCTTGCAAGCTCTGTTCCACGTTCGCATAAGAACGAAAGGCGGCACGCTCCTTACGGGCTACTTCCCCATCAAACTCCAGCGTGCTGACATGAGACTTGTCACCACTCCAACGCGTATCGGCTTTTATATTGAATAAGTTATTACTGGAGCCGCCGTGACGCCCGGGAACCAGCCGCTTGCCCCAGCCGGTTTCCAGCGCGGCCTGAGCCATCAACACATCAGGATTCAGACCTTCTTCCTTAGCAATTTTCTCAGCATGGGGCTTCAGTGCGTCAATAAAGCTTTGCGGTGAATTAAAGGTAGCTTCGCCGTCACTCACTTTCGCGGTATTAACCCGTTGGTTGCCATAATATAAGCCCGCATCTACGCCACCCTGGTCGCTAAGCTGGCTTTGCTTACCGGCCATGTCCGCACGGTTTTTCATTCGTGGGTCATCCAGGTTCGCTCCACTCCGATTCATCGACTCTGAAACATAGCTATCGTCACCGCCTAACTGCTTCACCATCAGCTCAGCCAGCCCAAGGCTTCCCTGATTTGAGAGCTCGGAGGTCAACTGCTGGTCATACATATCGCGATACATATTGGTGTAACGGTTATCCAGCATGTTGTCTTCTTCAAACACCGCGTTCGCTTTACGCATACTGCCCATCACCATGTTCAAAAATATAGCTTCAAATTGCTGTGCGGCTTCCATCAAGGCTTCTTTATCATCGGGTTTAAACGCGCGCTTACGCAGCCCGTCCAGGCTACTGGTATCCATGGCGTGTTGCGTTTGTTTTAGATGAGAGTCTGAAACCGTCATAATTTTAACTACCGTTAAATCACTATTAGCTCGCCAGATAACGCACCGGCTTGTTTCAATGCCTCCAGCACCGCAATCATGTCGCCGGGAGCGGCACCAATCTGATTCACCGCACGCACTAAATCATTCAATGTTGTCCCCGGCTGAAACACAAACATGCGAGCATCTTCCTGATTCACATCAATAATGCTTTGGGGCGTAATCGCTGTTTCGCCTTCGCCAAACGGGTTTGGCTGATCCACATTCACATTCTCAGCAATGGTCACCTGCATATTACCGTGCGCGACAGCTGCCGGTCTCAACTCCACGTTCTGACCCACAACAATGGTGCCGGTACGCGCGTTAACAATAATTTTCGCTGACGCAGATGCCTGCTGAACTTCCAGGTTTTCAAGCGTCGACATATAGCTTACGCGCTGGTCTAAATCTCGTGGCGCCCGAACCCTGACCGATGTTGCGTCAATAGCCTGAGCAGTGCCCTCGCCGACTAAGTTATTAATGGTTTCAGCCATACGTTTAGCCGTTGTAAAATCTGACTGATGCAGATTAAAAGTAAGATAGTCTGATGCTCCGAAACCGGAACGAACCTCACGTTCAACAACGCCACCATTGGGAATACGACCCACAGTCGGGGTATTAATAACTATTTTCGAACCATCATTGCCTTCAGCCCCTAAGCCACCAACAATTAAACTGCCCTGAGCAACGGCATAAACTTCACCATTAGCACCTTTTAAAAAAGTTTGCATTAGGGTGCCGCCAGTCAGGCTGTCAGCACTACCGACAGAAGATACCGTGACATCAATTTTCTGCCCGGGTTTTGCAAAAGCGGGTAGGTTGGCATGGACGGCAACCGCTGCAACGTTATCAATTTTAGGACGCTCATTCGCCGGAATATTAATGCCGAAGTTGCCCAGCATGGTACGGAAGGTTTGATCGGTAAATGGCGTTTGTTCGCCGGTTCCCGGCAGGCCAACGACCAGACCATAACCAATTAATTGGTTGGAACGAACCCCCTGTACCGAGGCAATATCTTTTATCCGTGAGGCCTGAACAGGAGCTGTCAGCATTGACAATAGACTAACCAGCAGCGCGAATAGTTTAACCGTTCTCATGTCTTACTCCTTAAAATGGCCATACCGGGCTGTTGAAGAACCGGGTTAACCAACCTTGTTCCTGAACCTGCGCAAGGCTGCCGGTACCTGAGTATTCAATACGCGCATTGGCAACGCGGTTAGACGGTATTTGATTAGCCGCAGTAATGTCCTGCGGGCGGATCATGCCGGTTAAACGAATGTATTCGTCGCCGGTATTAATGCGCATCCATTTTTCACCACGCACAATCAAGTTACCGTTTGGCAACACTTTAATGACGGTTACGGTTATTTCGCCGTTTAGCTGGTTGCTTTGATCAGAACTGCCATCACCACTGAACTCACGGTTGCCGTTTATTCCGGCTGATAATGGGTTGCCGCGAGCGGTAATCTCACGCCCGAACATCGTCGGTGCAGCTAACTCTGCGGTACTTTCTTTCGAGGTTTCTGTAGTTGCGGTTTTACTGGCTGTTGTCTGCTCCCGCAGAGTCACCGTTATAATATCACCCAACCGGCGTGCTTTTATATCGGAGTACATATTGTCCGCATAAGCGTCCTGAAACAGGGAACCGGTTGGCACAACAGGTTGTGCTTGTTCTTCCGGCAGCACGGGCGCGTAATAAGGGTCATTCGGCATTGGTTTATGCGGTGTTTGCGCACAACCTGACAGAACCAACGCTGTTAAAGAAAAAAGTAAAAAACGCATAAACTCACCCGCTGTTATTTAATACCGCCAACAATTAAAGCTGCTGAGTCACAAAACTCAGCATCTGATCCACCGACGAAATGACTTTTGAGTTCATCTCGTAGCCACGCTGACTTTCAATGAGGTTGACCAGCTCTTCGGTCACATTCACGTTGGAAGTTTCCAGTGCGCCCTGAACGGTATTGCCCATTCCGTCAACACCCGGTACCGCCTCTAACGGCGCACCGCTTACGGCCGTTTCTTTATAAAGGTTTTGCCCCATAGGCTCTAAACCAGCCGGGTTAATAAAGTTCACTAAGTTAAGCTGACCCACCACAACATTGTCCGGGTTACCGGGTTGGGTAACCGTCACTTCACCTTCTTGTGAAATACTCACTGACATGGCGTTTTCCGGAATCTGAATAGCCGGTTCAATGGTATAGCCGTTACCCGAGGTGACCATTTCACCTTCTTCGTTCAGTGAGAATTGACCGTTTCGGGTATATGAAATATTGCCGTCCGGCATTAACACCTGAAAAAAGCCTTTCCCGTCAATCATCACGTCCAGCGAGTTATCGGTTGTCTGAACGTTCCCCTGGGTGTGAGATTTTTGCGTGGCAACCACTTTGGTACCGGCACCCAGCATCAAACCATTGGGTAATTCAGTATCTTGTGCTGATTGTCCGCCCGGCTGATTGATGTTCTGGTACAACAAATCTTCAAATACGGCGCGACTTTTCTTAAAGCCAACCGTGCTGGAATTCGCCAGGTTGTTGGAAATAACGGAAATGTCACGCTGCTGCGCATCCAGTCCGGTTTTACTGATCCATAGTGCTGGGTTCATGGTATTTCTCCTCGGCTACGCTTAGCTCATTCTCATCAGCGACTCAGAACGCTGAGCATTCTCGTCGGCCGTTTTCATTAATTTGACGTTCATTTCATATTGGCGCTGCAATGCAATCATATGTGTCATTTCTTCGACACTGTTCACGTTACTGCCTTCTAAAGCGCCAATTTCCAGTTTGACATTGGCATCGGCAAACGCCTGTTGGTCGTCTTTTAACTTAAACAGGCCGTCGTTACCTTTTTCGATATTACCGTTGGGCGGGTTAACCAGCTTGATCCGATCAACCACTTCCATCGCATCGGCCGGTGCGCCCATGGGGCGTATGGACACATTGCCGTTGGAGCCAATAACTAAATTATCAATCGGCATAGGCACAAATATCGGTCCATTATTCCCCATAACGGTTTGCCCATTTGAGTTTTTCAGCATGCCATCGGTACCGACTTCAAGACTGCCGCTTCGGGTGTAACGCTCATTACCATTGCCGTCGTCGACTGCAATCCAGCCCTGGTCTTTTATGGCAACATCCATATTCCGGCCAGTGGTTTGCATTGCCCCACTGGCAAGGTTTTGCCCCGGGCTTTCTGTCATTGAAAAGACCCGGGTTGGTAAACCTTCACCAAAGGCCTGCATAGCCCGCGCTTGTTGCAAGTCGGCTTTGAAGCCTGTGGTATTGGCATTTGCTAAGTTATTGGCGCGCACAGCAACGGCGTTCATGTTCTCTTTCGCGCCGCTCATAGCTACCCAAAGCATCTTGTCCATAGCTGACCTCCAGCCAAAAATTTGTCGTCTAAACTTTTACAATTTAAATTATGCAGATTCCGTGCCAGAAACGAAAAAGACGCCAGCAGGCGTCTTTTTAACCGATAAAAGCAAAGTTATTTATCGAATCTGAAGAATGGTCTGATTAATGGTGTTATTCACCTCAAGCGAACGCGAGTTTGCCTGGAAGTTACGCTGAGCGGTAATCAAATCAACCAATTCTTTAGTCAGGTTAACGTTTGAGTTTTCAAGCGCAGAGGCTTCTATACCACCAAAAGTACCAGTGTTTGCTTCGCCGGACAAAGGCTCACCAGAATCGATACTCTCACGCCACTTTGTACCACCAATTTGGGTTAGGCCCTGTTCGTTTGCAAAGCGAACAATTGCAACCTGACCTAAATACTGCACATCACCGTTTGAATAAGTTGCCGCTATAAGGCCTGATTTATCGATATCAACGTTTGTCAAACGACCGACTGTACTGCCGTCCTGATCCAAGTTTGTTACCTCAAAATCTGAAGCAAACTGAGTGGGTGATGTTGTACCACTCAAGTCCTGAAAGTTGAACTGAACCGTTTGAGCATCTGCACCATTGTTTAAATAGGGGTCGCCGGCTGCGTTATTACCTGACAGATCGATTGCTCCCGGATCAAAAGTGGTTTGCCCCGCAGGAACATCTGGTTCACCGTTACCTAAAAAGGTCAACTGCAAGCCTGTACTGCCGTTAATTGAAGCATCCGGGGATGCAGCGGCCGTACCCGTAGGGGTCATATCAATTTCATCACCGTCAAAAGTGGTGTAGACATCCCACTGGTTATTGTCTCGCTTCACGTAATAGGTCGACAAGGTGTGCGATTCACCTAACGAGTCATAAATAGTTGCTGACGTAGAGCTGTGGTAAGTACTTGGTGTCTCTGGATCAAACGGATTAGCCGCACCATTAATGGGTGAACGACGCGCATCCACGTTGAACGCAGTAAATACATTGTCCGTATTCTGTGGCGCACCCGCAACATCCGGAATACGGATAGGCTGAGTGGTTGCCAACGCAACGGATGAGGTTGTACCGCTATTGCGGTCAACCTGGTAACCTTGCAGGTAATTCCCCTGATTATCGACTATAAACTTATTATCATTCAGCTTAAACGCACCTGAACGGGTGTAAGTTAGATCGCGTGAGCCTAAACCATCGGTCGTTGCAAAAAAACCATTGCCGCTAATAGCCATATCGAGAGCGTTCTCGGTAAAATCTAAAGTCCCCTGGCTAAATTGCTGAGCGACCGAAGAGGTCAAAACACCGTCACCCACCTTAGTATTACCGGCATTAAAAATACTGCTCGCGTAAACATCCGCAAATTCTGCACGAGACTGCTTAAAGCCGGTTGTTTTCACGTTCGATATGTTATTCGCGGTTGTATCCAGATCTTTCTGGGATCCGTTGATACCGCTGAGTGCAATATTAAATGACATAGGTCACCTCACCTGTTAACTAATTTCAGTCACATCAGAAAGCTTGATGCCGCCTAATCCTTTAAGATTCAAAACCACACCGCGGTCACCACCGGTGCTGACACTTTGCACGCGAGCATGCATCTGTATGGGTAATTCTTCGGTCTGACCACCAACATTAGCGTTCACTGAGAAAGAGTAATTTCCGGCGGGTGCTTCTTCACCGTTAGACATTACCCCGTCCCACTCAAACTCTTTTGTGCCCTGAGCCATATCACCAACATCAACGGTTTTAACCAGTGCACCGGTTGAATCTTTAATATTGATCTTCACATTTTGCGCCGTCTGCGGGGTCGCAATCATGCCCGTTACGCCAGCGCCTGACTCCAGGTTAGCCTGGTCAGTTGGCACCAGCACTTTGCGCCCCACCATGGTCGAAGCCTGCAACGCCTGGTTTGAGGTCATGTCTGTTGCAAATTGGTCAAATCGGTCCGACAAGCCACTAATGCCCTCTGCCATCGTAAAGCTGGTCATCTGAGCAATCATTTGATCATTCTCAACCGGCTTAGACGGGTCCTGCATATTCAACTGCTCAGTCAGCAGTTTGAAAAAATCTTCCTGCTCCAGCTTTCCTTGCTCATCCGGATCAGCATATCTGGCATCGTCTTCTTTCTTCCATTTCATGCTGTCGATGAGAGAATTATTGCTTACGCCTTCCATTTGTTATCTCCTGCTTACCCTTGACCCAGACGCAATAAACGCTGTGTCATTGTTTTGGCAGTGTCCGCTACCTGCACATTGGTCTGGTAGGAACGCGAAGCCGAAATCATATTAGCCATCTCTTCCATGGTGTTGACGTTTGGCCGGTAAATGTAACCGCTTTCGTCAGCCATGGGATGATTGGGCGCATACTCAATTTGCAGCGGGTCCTGGCTCTCAACGATGCCCATGACCTTCACACCTGCTTCCTGACCCGCCTGCGTCTGATTGGTCAGACTATTCCCCCGGTAATTACCATTGGCATCAGCCAGAGCGGTTGCAAAAACCGGGTTTCTGGCACGATAGGTTTCATCAATACTGCTACTGACTGAGTTGGCGTTAGCCAGATTACTGGCCGTAGTATTCAGCCTCACTGACTGCGCACTCATGGCAGAACCGGTCACATTAAAAATATTAAGTAGACTCATGACGTATTACCTCCCTTGTCCGCCCAGGGCTTTCTTCACACCGCTGATGCGGCCATCGAGAAAGTTCATGGTCATTTCATATTCCAGTGCATTTTGTGCATACAAGTTTTGTTCCAACTGCACATCAACGGTGTTGCCGTCACCAGTATCCGGTTGGTTAGGAACCCTGAACTTTTCGGTGCCCTGGGCTTCAACCTCAACGTTGAAATGCTTGTCGTGAGTGCGTGCCATTTTATGGGTTTCCATTCCACGCTGTGCTTGTTGCAGCGCTTTTTGAAAATCCAGACCTTTAGCTTTGTAGCCGGGGGTATCTGCATTGGCAATATTGTTGGCAATAAGCTCCGCGCGCTGAGTGCGTACACCCAGCGTGTGCTGCTGTATTCCCATTAGTTTGTCCATGGAAAGTGCCATATTTTTGTCTCCACAGTGTTCGATAGTGAAAACAATGCAGGAAGCATGCCAATTTAAAGGAAGGTGTTTCTAACCAATTATTTTCTAAGGTAGGTTACTTTCTTTTGTAAATAATGCCGGGCTGGCAGCGAACCATCTCAAAATCGTCGGTCAGTCCGGAGATAGACTCTGAGGCACCGAGAAAAAGATAGCCACCGGGGTTCAGTGATTGCCGGAATTGGGCAATTATTTTCCGCTTTACATCCGGAGCAAAATAAATAAGGACATTACGGCAAAAAATGACATCGAATTTACCCAGCAAAGAGTAGCTGTCTAATAAGTTCAAATGACGAAAATGAATGAATTGCTTTAGCTCATCTTTAATTCTCATAGAGCCGGGCTTACTTGCGGCATCGGTAAAAAACTTTTTTCGCCGTTCTGCGGATAGTCCACGCGCCAGCGCGAGACTGTCGTATTCACCAATACCGCATTGCTCCAGCACTTTATTGGAAATATCTGTTGCTGTTACTTTTATGCCAGCCCGTAATGCGCCCGGGTTCTTCGCTTTATACTCTAAATATGTCATCGCAATGGAATAGGGTTCCTGCCCGGATGAACACGCTGCCGACCATATTTTCAAAGGTCCCGGATGTTGTTTATATTCGGGAAGAATTCTGTCGTTCAAAATTTCAAATGGATAGGTGTCGCGAAACCACAAGGTTTCGTTAGTGGTCATTGCATCAATAACCGCAGCGCGCAAAGCACGCTCGCTAATTTTCATAGAGCGCTTTACAAGCTCAGCTAAGGAGTCGACATTAAACCGCGCCATTAGCGGGCTTAGACGGCTCTTAACCAGGTACAATTTACTTTCACCCAGTACGATTCCACACTGGTGTTCGAGGAACTGACGAAATTCCTGATATTCCGATAAACTTAATTCGCGATCTATCACGTTATGTCAACAGCTTCCGTTTCGATTTTCATTCATAGCCTGACCTTTACGTCAGGTTACACATATGACCTGATGCAAACGCATCAGTCTACTACTGCATTAAGCCATTTTTGAACGGCTGTTGCCAGCTCATCCGGGTGAAATTTTGCAATAAAATCATCAGCCCCGACTTTCTTCACCATAGCCTGATTAAAGACGCCACTCAATGATGTATGCAAAATAACATGAATATCACTTAAATTGGGATCGGCTTTTATCTCAGCCGTTAAAGTATAACCATCCATAACTGGCATCTCCACGTCAGACACCAAAACGGGTACATGCGGGTGAACAGAGCCACCGACTTCTTTTGCTTTTTCTTTCAGATAATCCAGTGCTTCTTTACCATTCTTTTTGACTTCAAGCTTTATATCTAATGTCTGTAAGGCACGTTTTATTTGGTTACGGGCAACCGATGAATCATCAGTAATTAAAATCGTTAAATCTTCTTTTTTCACATTAATGGCTGCATTAGCGACTTCATCACTGACATCAGTATTCGCAGGCATAATGTCTGCCAAAATCCGTTCTACGTCAATAATCTCAATCAACTCGTCATCAACTTTTGTAATTGCCGTCAGATAAGCGTCTCTGCCAGTACCTTTAGGCGGTGGCATAACGTTTTCCCAATTGGTATTAATGATACGGTCAACGCCTTCAACTAAAAACCCTTGTATGGTCCGGTTGTACTCCGATATAACAACAAAGCGGTTCTGAATGTCCGTTAAAGCCCGCCCGCCTGTCGCCATGCTCAAATCAATAATGGATATGGTCTGGCCGCGAATGTGGGCGACACCACAAATGAGCGGATTGCGGTGAGGCATCGCCGTCAATTTCGGACACGGCAATACTTCGCGTACTTTAAATACATTAATACCAAAGCGCTGCTTACCGTTTAAATAGAAGAGCAAAAGCTCCAATCTATTTTGCCCGACCATTTGCGTACGTTGATTCACTGAATCGAGAATACTGGCCATTGTTCACTCCTGTTATATGGTGGCAGTGGCAGGCTATCTTTACTTCGGCACGGTATTTGCTTACATCAACAATAACCATACTGAAATTATCGAACTGCCGAACTTTTGACGTTATACCGTTTTTTTCGGCACTCGACCAGAGAACCTTAACGAAATACATCAGGATATTTTATGATAGTACGTAAATCGCTGCTGATCAGTTCGATTTTTTTTGTCGGTACATTTTTTTGTAGCTTTAATGCCGTTAACGCCAATGAGAGCCGCGCAAACGACAACTTGCGCTTCAATTACAAAGTTTTACAGGAAATGGCTCATAATTATGTGGCGCAGCGGGTTTCAGCACCGAATAACGGTCGTGTTGAAGTTGTTGCCAATAACCTTGACCCGCGAATGACACCAAAAACTTGTTCAAAACCACCAAAAGTTGAGCTGGCGAATAATGCAACGCTTGATAGCTATACAACAATAGAAATTGAGTGTCTGCCGGCACCGGGCTGGCGGACTTATGTGCCGGTTCGTGTTTACCGTTATAAAAATGTGGTCGCAGCGGCAGGCCCAATGTCTCCCGGGCAAATGATAAGTGAAGGCGACTTAGTTTTTTCCGAAGTGGATCTTAACCGGGTTCGCTCCAATGTCTTCACAGATATGAGTGTTTTAGTGGGAGCCCGTATTAAAAAGCGTATTGCAGCAGGCCAGGCTATCAATGCCAGCGATACGTGTCTTGTATGTGAAGGCCAAAGCGTTACAATAGTTGCTCAGGACAAAACCTTGCGAATTACTGCCGCCGGAAAAGCTTTAGCTGATGGTCTTAAAGGTGAGTCTGTTGTTGTTGAAAACGCACGTTCGAACAAGTCGTTGCAGGCTGTTGTCACAGGACTGAATGAAGTGACCGTCAACTTATGAAGCACTTACCCAGAACCTGACGTGAACACCGGACTACGTGCTGAAATTTTTATTTAAGTTTTTTAAAGTGTGGTCGACAACTAATCGATACATTCTATCCAGCGAGGCTAAAAACAATGCCAATTAATATCAACAATGCAGGCTTAAAAAACGCCAACATTGACAGCAAACCCAATAATCGCCAAGTGCAAAATGATGCTCAGCAAAAGCCTGCCGATGTATCATCAAAAGGCGGAGACGCGGTTTCTTTAACCAGCGAAGCGCAACAGCTTGGCAGCTTACAAGAAAAAGCCATGAACAGCAGCGGCGTAGATCAGGCCAAAGTTGACAAAATAAAAGCAGATATTGAAAGCGGCTCCTATAAAATTAATGTAGAACAGCTAGCCAATAAATTGGCTCAGTTTGAGTCTGATTTGTTCAGTAACGGTAATAGTGAATAATGGCCGTGCTGGCACCTGTTAATGACTTGCTACAGGAAATGGCGGATTCACTGGATACGCTTGCGCTACTACAGCAACGCGAACTGAACGCTATTGTTGATCGCCAGCACGCCGATGTTAACTCGGTTACGGCAGAGAAAGATAAAGTTTTAACACGCATTACTGAGCTTGATGAGCAGCTGAATCAGCACCCTGACAAAGAGCAGTTAAAAGATGATCCGGAATTGTCTGAAGCGGTCGCTGCTATTCAAAACACGTTGGCTGATGTTCAACACCAAAGTCAGGTTAATGAACGCGTGGTTCAAGCTACTTTGAACAGCATTGAGCAATTGAAGCAAACCATTTTGCAATCTGCACGAAAAGATACCCTCACCTACAACAGTAAAGGCAAAATCCGCTAAAGATTTTGACCGTTCAGCCGTTACAACCATAAGTACTTTGTTCAATCAGAGGTCGTTATGGCTAAGCATTTACTCTCTTTCGCGTTACTCGCATCTGCACTGTTATTAAGCGGTTGTAGTGCCTACAACAACTTAGCGCATGATCAAAAACACGTAGAATGGGAAACCCAGACGCCTGACAAGTTTCCTGTGCTTAATGCGGTTGGCTATGCGCCTATTGAAACCCAGCAAGGCGAAAACTCACGGCTTAAAGATTTAAATGCTATGCGCGCTTCAAAACTCGCTGCCTATCGCGAGCTCGCCGAGCAAGTCTACGGTCAACGAATTGCCGGCGGCAGTTCAGTTGAAAGCTGGGCGTTAAGCCAGGACAGCTTTCAGGCCTCTGTGGATGGTGTTATCCGTGGTGCTGAAGTGGTAAAAACCTATACCGTTGGCGAATACTATGCCACCGAGCTACGACTTGATTTCGAGAAAGTACACCGCTTGTATCAAAGCACCAACCGCCAGCAAAAAGTAAAGCGTGTGGTTTATTATTAAGCTCTGCTTAAGTTCATTAAACATGGCAGGGTTTTTGCAATTAATTCCGGTAGAAAAGGTAACGACTAAAAACTGACACTTGGGATGCATTAACGCCATGAACTGGAAAACCCTGCTGCTGATCACCTCTGTTTTTTTTATCGCTATGCCCAGCGAAGCGCGCTGGGTTGAAGCTAAAGGCACTGCTCGAATTATTAACGGTGATACCGATAAAGCGCGTGAAAAAGCAATTGAAAACGCTCTTCAGCAAGCCTTACTGACTTCCGGTGGCAATATCTCCAGTATTCAACAAGTTGTTGACGGGGTTCTGCGCAACACCGAAACCCAATGGAACAGCCAGGGCAATGTTGACCAGGTCACTATTATCCGCGAAGAAGTTCGTAACGACCGCGTTATTGTCCAACTGCGAGCCGATATCTGGAACCGCGAAGGGGATTGCACCCGCAGCAGCTACAAAAATTCAGTCACGGTTATTCCGTTTGAGTTGCGTGACCGCGCGCACGGCACCTGGGGGCAAATTTGGGAAATAGGCAAAGTAGCAGCAGAGCGTCTGGCTCGTGAACTGGGTGGCGTTGGCAGCCAACTTCATATTGCCCACACCTTACAACGTCATGCCGGTTTAAATCATGCTCTCAATGGTTTGAACCTTGAAGCGTTAGGCCGCATGGCTCGCAGCCTTGGTTTAGCCAATGACAGCCAGTTTGTCATATTTGGTCTGTTTGACGACCTGGCGATGATGGACACCAGCTCTGGCTGGCTTTGGTCCAGCGACCCCAATCGTCACTACGCCTTAACGCTTTACCTGCTGGATGCAACCACCGGGCAGCTGGTGACCCGTGCCCGGGTTGAAGATACCCAACCCTGGACTTTTGACCGCACTACTAACGTGGATGTTGCCACCGCTAAATTCTGGAATGAACCCTTCGGTGCAGCGCTTGATAGTGGCCTGCGCGACTTAGCTTCTGGGGTAAAAGAGCAAGTGGTTTGCAAGCCGGTGCGGGCGAGGATTATTGCGGTTGACGAGAACACACTGCAGTTCAATTTAGGTGAAAAGCACAATGTCACACCGGGCGACAAACTTAAAGTTGTTCAGCCCAGTCACTTTACTGATGACCAAGGGCGTTACCGCCAAAAATGGCAGGTCAGTGAATTTGAGGTTGAGGTATCCCAGGTGCAGCAGTCCACCGCTACAGCGGAACTCACCAAGGGGAACATGCTGCACAATATTCAGGTCAATGACTGGGTAGTGCCGGTTAACTAAGGATGAAACCCGAGTCAGCTTCTGGCATAATTCGCAACAAGTCCCCGTAGCTCAGTTGGATAGAGCGCTCGCCTCCTAAGCGAAAGGTCGCAGGTTCGACTCCTGCCGGGGACGCAAACTGTTTCTCGCCGTCTCAAGCTACTATTAATGGCTTTTAAAAGGAATCTTCAATAACCCCCAAAGCTTAGTGGTTACTTTTGAGTCTCTGTACTCTTTAAGACCAATATCAATGTGATCAGAACCCGCTTTTGCTTTGCCGGTATAACTTCTGAACAGGTGATCCCACCAACTGACACTAAAACCGTAATTGCTGTTGGTTTCTTCTTTTTCCACACTGTGGTGAATGCGATGCAGCTCTTGGGTAATAAGCACTTTTCGCGCCACTCGCTCTATTGGTTTGGGTAAGGCTACATTGCCATGATTAAACAGCGAGCAGGCATTAAGAATAACTTCGAATACTATCACCGCCAGTGCAGGAGCACCCAACGCCACAACAGCAACGGCTTTAATAATAAAACTCAACACAATTTCAGCAGGGTGAAAGCGCAAGCCGGTGGTCACGTCAAAATCAGGGTCGGCGTGATGAACCCGGTGCATGCGCCATAAAACAGGAACTCGATGAAATAGCCGATGTTGCCAGTAAATAACAATATCCAGTACCACAATGCTTGCGACTACTGCGACCCAGAAGGGTATCCCAGTTCCAGATTTGTTGATGGAATTTAAAAGCCCCCAGCCATTTTCCGCAGCAACAAGTGCCACGCCCGTCAGGCCAACAGGTGCAATAATTCTAAGCAATACCGTATCCACGGCAACTATGGCAAGATTCGCCGGCCAGCGCTGTTTACGACTGTGGCGGGGTTGTCGCTTCGGTGAGGAAAATTCCCACAGCACCATAATAAGCAAAACGCCAACAAAAATAATTAAACGCCAGGCGGTTTCAGACATTGCGGTTCTCCGGCTTTGCCGCTGGCTGCTTCAGTGTGCGATAACCTGCCACAATACGGGTTATTGCTGTCACCCAGCACCCGACGGCAAACACATAAGCCAATACGGCAAAATGTTGCGGCCATAGGCAAAAAACAACAAAAGCCAGAATCGTCTCGAAACCTTCGGTTAAACCACTCATGTAATGCAAAGACTTGCTCGGATAGGCGGGGTTTTCAATACCACGTTTGCCCGCCACGCTGGCAAAAGCCAGAAAAGTCGACCCTGTTCCCATAAAAGTCACTAACAAAACGCCGGCCGCAATTGCGTTTTGTTCCGGAGCTGCCAGCATAAAGCCAAACACCACGGCGCTGTAAAAAATGAAATCCAGCACAATATCGAGAAAGCCGCCGGCGTCCGTTAACTGGGTGCGTCTTGCTACCGCGCCGTCCAGACCGTCAAACAACCGGTTTAGCAAAATAGCGACCAATGCCAGTTGGTAGTACTCAAACGCCAACAACGGAACTGTCAGCAAGCCTATCAAAAAGCCGGCTATGGTCACCTGATCCGCATTCACTCCTAAACGCACCAGCATCCGGGCCGGAGTATTCAGGACTTTTCGGGTTACTGGAAGAATTTTGGGATCAAACATTGGCCACCTCTTGTTGTATCTCCCCCTGCTCTAGTTTAAGAATACGGCCGCAGGCATCCGCGCGATCATGGGTCACCAACAAAGTCGGTATTTCCTTTTCCTGTAACTGTGCAAACGCCCACTGCCTGACTTCTTCACGCAAATTAGCATCAAGTGCCGAAAAAGGTTCATCCAGTAACATTGCCTGCGGTTCTGCCAGTAACGAACATATGAGTGCAATGCGGGCGTACTGTCCGCCGCTTAAGCTATCGGGGTAAACGCTCCACTTCTCCCAAAGCCCTAGCTTTTTTAGCATGGTTGAGGCTTTTCCCTTCTGTTGTTTAACCGGCAGAACTGAGCGTGCCTTTTGTGCAAAAAGGCAGTTTTCCTTAACCGTTAAGTGCGGAAACAAACCGCCTTTTTGAAACATCATGCCCAACTGACGCTTTGCAATTGAAAGGTCGCCAATGTTTTTTCCGTTTAATGTCAGCTCGCCCTCAATACAGAAATAAGGTAATGACTCGCCTAAAACCCAACGCAGTAAAGTGGACTTACCCACACCGCTGGGGCCCATCAGGGTGACAATTTCACCTTTATTAATCGTCAACTCTTCCACGCTTAACAAAGGTGTCATAGCACTGTCTGACAGTGTCCCAATGTTAAGGTTACGAATGTTCAGCATAGCTTTGGGTCCTGATTAAACCGATAGCAACAAACACCACCAGCGGTAACAACATCTGTAGTAACGCGTAAAGGCTGCCGATGCGCCAGTCTCCGCCACTGGCAACACTAACGGCTTCGGTCGTTAATGTGGGAGTAAGCCCCTGCCCCAGCCATTGAGTTGGCAGATATTGGGCAATACTGACCGCAAAGGCCACCGCAAAAGCCACGGCGATAGGCTGCTTCAACATTGGCAGCATAATTCGCCACCAGGCCTCACGTGCAGAATACCCCAGGCTTTGGGCCCGGGTGAGCCATTGTTGGTCAAAACGAACATAGGCACCGTATAAGACCAGATAAGAGTATGGCAAGGTATAAACAGCGTGCGACCAAAGCACCCAGCCAATTTGCCAACCGTCACTCAACGGCTCCCTGAGCACAAATTGCCAACCTAATATTAAAGGTACCTGGGGAATAAACAACGCAATCAGCACCGGCCAGTAAAAAGCGTTTGCCGCTTTTTGTCGTTGTCTTTGTAATAAAACAATTGCCGCAAGGGTACCGAACAGCGCACTGGTCAGTGCCAGCCAAAAACTGTAGCTAGCGGGCTCGGCTAAATAAGGCCCTTCTGTTTGCCAACGCTCCAGGCTTAGAGAGGCAGGCCACAGGGTTGGATAAAACCAATGTGACGCTAAGCTCTGCAGCGCTAAAATAACGATAATGGCGAGCGCCAGAATACCCAGTAATGCCCAGACGTATTGGCTGGCCTTATTCGAGTTCCACCAGGCCGAGCGTGTGTTTACTTTTTTGCACAACACCAGACAACGGTACATGGCTGCATGCCGGGTGTTAATCAGCAGTAAAACGAAAGCCATAGCCAATAAAACCCAGGCACCTGTTATTGACTTAACCTGGCTGTCGGTCGAAAACTGAAACGTCCATTCATACACTCGCTGCGCCAGCAGGGCTTGTGTATTACTGCCAACCAGCAACGGAATATCAACCACTGAAAGTGAGTAAATGATCACTGCCGCCATAGGCAGGGTTAGGCGGCGCAAAAGTTCAGGAGCAACAATACGCCACCAGGCCTGACGTTCACTGTAACCGCAGCTCTGGGCTTGAGTAAGCCAGGAGCTTACCGGTAACTGCTTTAACTGAGCCGATATCATTAGCAATAAAAACGGCAGCTCTTTTAACACCAGCACAACCATCACGGTTACTAGCGACTTTTCCGGCAGCGGCCAGCCTGCAGGCGGGCTCGGGAACAGGCCGCTAACGCTATCAACTAAACGAATCAGCCAGCCCGACGGGCTCATTAACAGCATAAGCCCGACCGCAAAAGATACGTGAGGAATGGACAGCAAAGGCGAGAGCAACTGTTGCAAACGTGGTCTCTGCAGTAACCCGGGCGCCATCCATAACGCCAAATAACAAGCTCCCAGGGGCGCAACAACCGCCAGCATAAAACTGCCGACGATAGATTCATACTCAGACAGTAAGTTCACTAAAGCCGCTGAGTTAACAACGGTTTGCGGATGAAACGACGAGAGCAGCAGAAATAGCACACCGCTGCCAATGGGTAAAATAATCAGCAGTAACCAGACAACTATTGATAGCGTGCGGACCATTCCCGCTCCAGATAGTCCTGCCAGCTGGCATGAAAGTCATTGGTTGGCTCTAACAACGATGAGCCTTTACCTTCGCTTTGCGGTTTGTTTTTGAGAACGGAAGGATCGCCCCAACGGTTAATATCCGCTTTTCGTTGCTGCGCTTTTTCTGACAACAAAAACTCAATCACCGCTTTAGCTTCTTCCGGGTTACGAGAGCTGATCGGAACCGCTAAATAATGTGTATTGGTTATCGCTTTGTCAGATAAAGTATGGCGTTCAACGCCCCCGGGCAAACGCCCATGATTGACCAAAACTTTATAGTCATTGGGGTTAAAACTGACCGCCATCAGTAACTGACCATTTGCCAGGTATGATATTTGCTCGCCGGCCGACGATGGAAAATTTTCGCCCTGCTGCCACAGGAGCGGGTGCAGTTTATCCAGGTAGTTCCATAATGGCTCAGTCAGTGCTTTTGCAGCCACACTGTTTCTAGGCTGCTGAAATACCTCGCGTTGCTGCGAGTGCAACGACAACAACAGCGACTTTAAAAAGGTGGTGCCATGGAAATCTGGTGGTTTGGGGTAACTAAGGCGACCTTTATTATCCCAGGCGACGTTAAGCAGCGCTTCCGCACTCACTGTATTTTGGGCAAAAAGCCCCGGGCGGCTAATCAGGTTAAACTGCCCCACGCCCCACGGAACTTCCAGTCCATTAACCGACTCGCCAAAGTCGGTTTGCCAGTTCAGTTCCGGATTAACCTGATTTATGGCTTTAATCTCACCCACTACAGACCTTAAAGCCCCGGCTTTTTTCAACGCATGAAAGTTTTCACCGTTTATCCAGATAAGGTCAGCGTTCGACTGACCCTCAATCAGTTGTTTCACCACTTCAGATGCATCCGCCACTTTATTATGCCGCAGTTGAATACCTTCAGCTTTCAACTCCTTTTGAGCCCAGCGTAAGTAATTATTAACTTCCTGCGAACCACCCCAGGCATAGAAATTAACCACTTCCGCTTTTAGCGGCAGCGCCATGCACAGCGAAACAAGCAATAAACTGATGGCAGTAATAAAACGCATATTAACTTCGGCGCCAGCGGTGAAACTTCTCTACCCATGTTAGCAACTTCTCAGGAGCATTTGCCCGCTTCCATTCACCGGCCACGTATTTATTCGCTTCTGCCAGCGTCGGGTAACTGTGTATGGTGCCCAGTATTTTATTCAGACCAATACCATGTTTCATGGCCAGTACATACTCCGCCAGCAGCTCACCAGCTTGCGGCCCAACAATACTCACACCCAGCAGCTCGTCTTTGCCCGGTTTGGTCAGCACTTTCACCCGACCGTAGGCATTGTCATCTGTTATCGCACGATCCAGCTCTCCTATATCGTACTCGGTAATTTCATATTCTCTATTTTCTTTTTTCGCCTGTTGCTCAGTTAAACCAACATTTGCGACTTGCGGCGAGGTATAAGTCACCCACGGCATCACAGAGTAGTCCACTCTGAACGTTTTTATTGGATCAAATAACGCGTTAACCGACGCATACCAGGCCTGATGCGCCGCTGCGTGCGTAAATTGATAAGGCCCCGCAACATCGCCACAGGCATAGATATTGGGAAAGTTGGTTTGCAACATTTCGTTGGTGCTGACGGTTTTGCCAGTCTGTACACCGAGCTCCTCCAGCCCAAAGCCTGAAATATTAGCCTGCCGTCCCAGCGCAATCAGCACTTTATCAAACGGCAGCTCAACCTCCTGGCTCTTGCCGTCAACAGCGTGCTCTGCAATCAGAACTGACTCGCCATTATGTTGCTCGAAACGCACCGCTTTGTGGTTCAGCTTAATATCAATGCCTTCGCTGGCCAGGCGCTGGGTCAGCAGGTTAGCGGTATCCTCGTCTTCCGGTCCCATTAAGCGGTCAGCCATTTCCACCTGAGTCACTTGTGAACCTAAACGCTGAAACGCCTGAGACAATTCGCAACCGATTGGCCCGCCGCCAAGAACAAGCAGACGTTTCGGTAAGTTTTGCAGCTCCCACAGTGAGTCAGAGGTTAGATAATCCACCTTATCCAGACCTTCAAACTTCGGTACCAGCGGTTTAGCGCCGGTGGCAATAATAATGCTGCGGGTGGTAATGCGTTTAGTTTCCTGCTTACCTTCAACGTTGTTGGTTACTTCAACTTCCCAGGGAGAAATAATGCGGGCTTCGCCCTGCTCCACATCCACACCCAACTTGGTGTAGCGTTCAACAGAGTCGTGCGGCTCAATCTCTGTTATAACCGATTTCACTTGCTGCATGACTTGTTTGAAGTCAACCGAAACTTCTCCAACATTAATGCCAACTCTTCCGGCATTACGCGCATTATGAGCCAGTTCAGCAACATGCAATAAAGCTTTAGAAGGCACACAGCCGGTATTCAGGCAGTCGCCACCCATTTTATGTTTTTCAATAAGCGTCACTTTGGCTTTTACCGCTGACGCTATGTAAGCACTAACCAACCCGGCTGAACCAGCGCCAATCACCACTAAATTATTATCAAAAGACTTCGGCTTTTTATAACCCTTGAACGCTTTACGGCGTTTAAGAAAAGCCAATATCGCTTTCGCAATAAGAGGGAAAATACCCAACAGAACAAAGGCACCTATTAGGTCAGCAGACACAACATCTCCCAGACCGGATATCTGAACTAATTGAGTCCCCGCGTTAACGTAAACCGCGGTACCCAGCAACATGCCAATTTGGCTGACCCAATAAAACGTCCATGTTTTTATTTTGGTGAGCCCCATTACCAGGTTAATAACAAAAAACGGAAACAGCGGCACTAAGCGCAGGCTCAGCAGGTAGAATGCTCCGTCGCGCTCCATTCCTCTGTTGATAGCGGCTAAACGGTCCCCGAACTTTTCCTGCACCCAGTCATGCAGAATAAAGCGGGCGCTTAAAAAGGCCAGGAATGCGCCAAGTGAGCTGGCGAAGCTGGCTAATAAAAGCCCCCATCCGAGACCAAAAATAGCGCCGGAGCCCAGCGTTAGAATGGCAGCTCCGGGCAGCGATAAAGCCGTTGTCACCACATAAATCACAAAATAGACAGCGAATACTGTGAAAGGATAGTCCACAAAAAGCTGATTCAGCTGCTGCTGTTTCTCCTTTAACACATCCAGTGACAGATATTGCGTTACATCAAACGCAAAAGCACTGACAAAAAGCGCAATAATAACCAGTAGTAACAACAACTTTTTAAATGACATAAAAATTAATCCAATCGCTTTTGAGCGTTAATATACACTCTGTTTTTATCGCGTTTACCTACCGCTACAACGGTAATCACAAGCTCAGAGTCTCGTACTTGATACATCAATCTATAACCCAGTTTTCGCAATTTCACTTTGTAACAGTTATCCATTCCCTTTAAACGGGACGACAGGACATGAGGTAATTCGATACTTTGTTTTAGTCTGGCTTTAAATTGCGCCTGAACATCCTTGTTCAACTTCTTCCATTCCTTATGAGCTGAACGTTTAAACGTCAGCTTATAAGTCATCGATATTCACCTCAACTTCGTCTTCGTGTTGGCGTTTTTTAACTAACTCCAGCAATTCCCTGTCTTCCAGCTCTTCCATTAGTGCCTCGTAGGTTGCTGCCGGAATACAGTAAAACGCCGGTTGGTTTCGATTCAAAACTGCCACAGGCTCGCCGTGAGACTCTTCAACAACGGCCATCGGGTTTTTCTTTAACTCACTAATACTGGTTGAGTTACGTGCATAAATGGGTCTAACCGTTTTCATAAGACCTCCTAAAAGACTATTAACAGGTCTTATTATAGATCATTTAATTTATTACGCCAGCTTTAGAACGTGTAATTAACACTCAAACGAGCATGCCGTGGCTGCGACGGAAACGCCAGCGTAGCGCCAAAATAACCACCCTCGAATACCGGTGACCAGTTGTCCTGATCGGTGGCGTTAAACACATCTACCCGGGCACTGAGTTGCTCATTAAAGCGGTAGCGCGCGTTCAGGTTTAAGGTATGCTGATCCCGTATAAAAACGGTTTGCAGATAATCCAACGGGTAGTGCTTGGTATAGCTTAAATCAGCGCCTACGGACCATTTTTCTGTAATATTCCAGCCCGCCACAGCTGATGCCTGTACTTGAGGAATTCCCTGCAGCCGCTGTTGCGATGCTGCAAATGCTGTAAAGCTGGGCGAGCCCACACCAGTTCCTTCTATAATATCCGGCCGTGAATCGTCGAAGATATCCGCTACTTGACCGGTCCCCTGGAATGCTGCTGAATTGTCAAAGTAGGCATCAATATAACTGGCCGCTAAGGTTAACCAATAACCGTTTTCGTGAGCGTAGTGCCATTGCGTTTCAAAACCTTCGGTGCGAATGCCACTGTTAGAGCCGTCGCGATTACGCAAGCTTCGCTCTTGATCAAAAACTGCGGCATCGGCATACCAGCGTGCGCTGTCAGGGGCATATTTGACACCCAATTCATACAATGAATTTTCTGTGGCAAAGTTTTGCGAATCGATTTCCCCCGCACCATTTAATACGGTGCCACCGGCCATAGAGTTTGAGGTTGAATCACTTTCATAGGCCGTTGCATAAAAGGTCAGTTCTGGTGTCCAGTTATACTGAGTTGATAAGCTCACCGCAGTTAGCCAGTCGTTGTGGGTATCGCTGGCCGCTTCAACACCTTGCGGAGGAATCGGATCTTTCGCGTCAACGTCGTAATAGTCGGCTCTTATACCACCGGTAATGCGCCATTTATCCGTAATATCCAGCTCATGTTGGGCGAAAACACCCCACTGGTAACTTTTTGAATCCGTGGTATCTGAGGTAATAAAATCGCCGCTGCCATCGCCGTTTACATCATATTGTCCACCCGGTGACACAAATAACCCCGGACGCAGCTCAATTAAACCCGCCTTCTGTTCATTGGTTAAAGGAATGCGGCGATTACTGAGCGGGCCCGTCAAATCAATGGGGTTATCGGCCTCGGTAGAGAATTGACTGTAGCCGAGCACATCATTTACCCGCACGTTAACACCGACCACTGTCTTTTTATTGATATGAAGTTCAGTGCGGTTTTCAAACGTATGCGCATCATCAATAATTTCGACAAAGCTGTTCTGGTTAATGCCCTCACGCGTTAAATATTGATAATAAGTGCGGTTAACTAAGACCATATCGTCACTTAACCAATGCTGAAGTTTGGCATGCAACAACGTTGTTTCTGCAGTATTGGTGTCCAGCGGGTCGGTCAGTGTGGTGCTGCGATCAATTTCCACTTCACCGATTGGGCTTACAATGGCTCCTGCTCCCGGAACACGAGAGCCATTTGACTGAACGCCCTGCCCGGTAATGTAGACGTTATTATCGATTAAATTCTGAGTGGGACGGTTGATACCGGCGTTATCGGTCCACTCTACGTCATAATATTCCAGCGACACATCAAATTGAGTGTCTTCATTCGGAGAAAACTTGTAAGCCAGCAAAATGTCATCACTGCGATGTTCGTCAAAATCGTAAAAGCTGTCTTCATCGACATATTCTGCGCTGATCCTCAAACCTTGCTCGTTATCTTTTAATACCCAATTGTGGTCAAGCTGCAACCGATACTTATTCCACTTGCCAAGCTGCGCTTTCAAGGTTGAGTCTGACTCATTTAGCCGCGCGGTTTTAGGTTGTAAGTTCACAAAACCGCCGACACGCTGAGAAGTTCCCAGCATTACCGGTGGGGCACCTTTAACTACCGCTATGCCCTCAATGGCATTAAACGACATGGGAATACCGAGCCCATTATTCCCCGCTTGACGGCGCATACCGGCTTCGTACAACTCACCCAGCTGCCCGCGCAATGTCGGTAACGACGGGTTACCAAAACCGGCGGCCGCAAAACTGTTGGGAGCAAAACGAGCAATGTCGTGTAAGTCATTGATCGCAGCCTCTTCCATTAAGAAGGCGCTGATAGCCGTGGCAGCACGCGGAATATCCTGCAGGCTTTCCGCTAAACCAAATACCCCTTCGGTTCCCTGTTCAGACGGCAACACAACGCTGCCGTCGTCACGGCCCATCACCTCTATAATTTCCATGGGTTTTTCCTGAGCCAGAGCTAAGGCGGGTACAAACGCTAAAACTGTCAGTTTTTTCACTTATAACATCCTAAAGTTTTTATTAAGTCGACTATAAACGTAACTTAGTTGCATTTTGGTTTTACCAAGTCTTAATTATCTGGCTGAGTACTTCTCGAGTCTTTGTATTTTTTAAATCGTTACCACAAATATACAGACAGATAGTTTCTGAATTAAGCGTTATTGGGTCTTCAACACTCATTATATCCGGTACTTCTCTAAAATAACGACCCAACACATAATTCAAGTTTTTATATTTTTTTCGCAAAGGTAATTCACTGGAGAAAATAAGCCTAACCTTTGGATTCGCGCGCATCACCTCACCTAAAACCCGATCAACCGACGCTTTAACGGCAGATGTTACGGCCAAAGAGACGACCACGGCGTCGGTAGTGCTGGTGATTTTTTGTTGAACATGAGACAAACAGGTCACTTGCTCTACAGTCACTCCTAACTCTTTTAAAAAAGGAGCCATGTCGCCAACAATATCAGGATGCGGCCTGGCTAATACGACTGAACGAATCGCCAATTGAAAGCTCCTCTTTACTAAGTTCAGGGTGAATGATTTACTGGCTCTATGTTGGCATTTAGACAAAATAAATGACATGACAGAAACACCGAAAAACACCACTAAAATAACAGACAGCGTTGATGCTTTGCTTAACCAGGTAGCCCAGGGAACTGAGTTTCACTTCCAGTCAGGTTTATGTGGTGACTGGACACTCATGGCCGATGAGCCCGAAAAAGCCGCCTTGCACTTAGTTACCGAAGGTGACTGCTGGTTTGGCTTTCCAGCTGACCAAAGCGCTGTTACTCAATTGCATGGCGGCGACGTTATTTTTGTAAACCAAGGTGTTTCTCATTTTGTTAGCCGGCGCCCAATTCCAACCCCAATTAGCGAAGACAAAATAGCGAATTTCTGTCAGCCTGAACATGAGCAAAATGGTATTGTTTGCTACGACATTAACAGCCCCTCCGCAACCACCGATACGGTATTTCGGTTACTCCCGCCATGGGTTATTTTAAATCACCAAAATCAAGCTCAGTCCATGCAGTCATTAATAACCATGATTCGTGAAGAAACCAGGAAAGGTGAGGCTGGTAGCAATACCGTGGTTCAACGCTTAAGCGATGTTTTAGCGATACAATTGCTCAGAGCTGTGATTTCATCTCACACCGAGTTGAAAGGTCCATTAGCAGCACTTCAGGATCGTCAGCTAAGAGGCGTAGTGCTTGCTATTATAGACGAGCCGGGTGGTGACTGGTGCGTTGAAACCATGGCAAAACAGGCGTTTTTATCAACCAGCGCTTTCGCCGACCGTTGCCACAGGCAAACGGGAATGGCACCCAAAAAGCTCGTTGACCAATTGCGTCTGCAACGAGCCCGAATGCTATTAAAAAACACTCAGTTACCGCTTGAGTTAATCGCTGAACAACTCGGCTATCAGTCAGCTACAGCATTTAGTCGATTTTTTAAACGCTACGAGGGTGTATCGGCCAGCAGTTATCGCTAAATTTACAAACACAGTTTATTTCAATTTAAATTGTTTTAAAGATTGTTGTAATTGCGCTGACAGGCTATCTAACTGCTCAGCAGCCGCACTGGTACTCTGACTCGCCTGACCGGTCTCATTAACACTGGTTTGAAACTGTTCCGTGCTGCTGGATAACCCCTGACTGGTTTGTTTTTGCTCGTCAAGTGCTGCCGAAATATCCTGTACCAAAGCAACCACCTCATCGAAGTTAGACTGAATAGTACGAATGGCCTGTTTAGCTTCTTCCCCCTCTTTTACACCTTTATTCACCCGCTCCACACCTTCGTTCATTTGGTCGACTGACCGTTGAGCAACGTCCTGAATTTTTTGCACCATGGACTCAATTTCGCCCGTTGACGTGCTGGTTCGAGTCGCAAGTGCTCTGACTTCATCCGCTACCACCGCAAAACCACGGCCATGCTCACCGGCTCGTGCGGCTTCAATGGCTGCGTTTAACGCCAATAAATTCGTTTGATCTGCAATAACTTTTATTGTATCCACAATTTCAGTAATTTGTTTCGACTGCTCACCTAAACTATGAATATCACCGGAAGACTCTTTCACTGAGGTTGCAATAGCTTCCATACTATTAACAGCACTCTCAACTGTCGCTGCACTTTTGTGCATATTTTCTCCGGAAGACAAGGCAACTTCACCGGCCTGAGACGACTGAGCAGCAACATGCTCAATGTGCTCGTTCAACGACTGTATTGCTCGCAGTACTTCATCACTAGCGTCACTTTCCTTTCTCACCGTTTGGCTCAAGCTGCCGGAAGTATTGACAAGGTCATCACCAACTTGATGGATTTCGTTACCAGCCTGTTTAACCGCCCCTAAAATGTTCTGCAATTGTTGCCGCATTACATCAAGGGCTGACATCAACTCGTTAACTTCATCCTTTTTATCGGTTTCAATTTCAACTAATAAATTTCCCTGCCCAATTGCTCTCGCCGCATCGACAGTTTGCTGTAAACGCGTAACTAACTGCTGACGCACCGATAGTGCAGCCACAACAATAACAATGAGCAACACTGCGGCGCCGCCAAACATAACCCAAACACTGAGCTGATCAAAAAATTCGGCTTTCTGCTGCTGTTGTTCAATAGCACTTCTTTTAAGGTTTCTGTATTCGTTAAATAAAGAACGTAAATCCTCTAACAGCATTTCGCCCCGAGCTTGCCCAATGTAGCGCCTTGCCTCAGCCAGCTTGCCACTTTTAGCCATATCTAATGTTGGAATAAGGGCTATCTCGTGCCAACCATCAAAAATATCGCGAACATCTTGTAAAAGTACGTTTTCCTTGTCATTTTTCTCGCTCTGCCGAAGGGTAGACAACGACTGATTAAACTGCTCCAGAGAGCTTTCATAAGGTGCCATAAAGTCCTCATACCCGGTAATAACAAAACCGCGCTGCCCGTTCTCCATAGCCAACAGAGACCGCTGAGCGGTTCCTGCGTGCGCCAGTTGCGAGTTGTAATGTTCAATTTGAGCGATACTCTGCTGGTTGACGTTGAGGGTAAAGGTCATCAGACCAATAAATACCACAAATACAATTGCTATAGCCGCAAATGCTAAAACCATTTTGTGGACAAGTTTCATACTGTGCCCTTCTGTTTTATAAAACGTTTCTTAATTAAACTCTTTTTAATCAAATAATCAAGGCTTAACCGGCCGGGTCCAAAACTGACTAAAATTAGAGCGGCAAGCATCCACCAGGCAGCAGGGTTAATAAAATGATTTAAGTCCGGGTAAACCGCCAACTGGATAAATAATGTCATACCGAACAATCCTGCAGCGGCAGGTCGACTTAACAAGCCGATAATAAGCAGCAACGGCAACGCAACTTCTGTAATTGCGGCAATATAAGCCATCGACTCGGCAATCCAAAGCCCGAAGCTATTTTGTGCATAACTTAAGGTTTCGCTATCACATAGCTGCAAAGCGCCCTCTCTTGGAGGGTCAGGACAAAAAAACTCATACTTAAACAAGGTTAATTTAGACTCATTAAAGTCAAACCATGTATTCCACTTTGACAATCCCGATTTTATAAAAGCATGAGCCAGCAATAACCTTGCCCCCAGCAAAATAAAATCGCGCAGCCACCGGTTAAGCCAAATAACCCTACCTATCAAGTTGTTCACGACAAAGTCCTCCAATCATTAACAGACGACCAAACCAGTCACTCAGTGAAAACGGTGGATAATCAGAACTGACTCGTTCAGAAGACCCTTCGACGGGTAAGCCCTGAACCAGGCACTCAACAAAAAGAGACTCCGGTTCAGATAACAGCATTAAATTAACCTGTTGCCTTTCGTTTCGATAAAACAATACGTCTGCCTGTGAGCCTTTTGCTCTGTCAGACAGCATTTCGGCATCACCTTTACCACTGTATGATAACCACGATTGTAAGTGTGAATATCGGCACGCAACAACTTGTACAGACGGATGCAGTTGAAGTTCTGCTAATACCTTTTCTGATGTAATTTCATGCGCCTGCACTGAGGGTATATCTTTAGCCATTAAGCTCGATAGCCAGGCATAATCAAGTGCTGCAATATCGGCTTCAAAAAAGCAGTTTTGTTCACGAAACACATCAGCCAGTTGAACGCCATAATTGACTAAATAAGGCGACTCAGGGGGAAAGCGCTGACAGTACTCGCGCAATAACGGGCGTAAAGCTTCTTTACCCGTTAGTGCCATTAACGTGGGAAAATTGCTTTCCAACGCATTACGCAAAGCGACCATTCTGTTATTAGCGTATATGGCGAAAGGACTGGTTGCATCGCCGCGCTGGCAGCAGTCAATAACCTGTTGTTCAAGTGACAACATCACAATACTCCTGCTTCAAACGATGCAGCTCCAGCCCCTCGGCTAATAACTGGTTAAATGCGGGTAGATTTGCGTCGCGTTCCAGTAAAGTCGGTTTGTTTCCCCAAGTTTGGCAGGCTAATTTCAGTAGCTCTTTTATAGGTTCTGGTACCGCTTGGCTATGGCTATCAATCAGTAGATTATTTATCGATTTGTCGTGCTCAAATCCTGCTACATGGATTTCACCAACGTAGTTAGCCGGAATTTTCTGAATAAAATTAGCCGCGTTAATACCGCAGTTCACCTCACTTAAGTACAAGTTGGTAATGTCAATTAAAAGTCCGCAACCACTGCGCCGGGCTACCTCAGTTAAAAATTCAGGTTCGCCCTGTTCATGCTCAAGCGTGACATAGTGAGTCGGGTTCTCCACCAAAATGGGGCGGCCAATAGCATTCTGATAACGATTAATATTATCAACGAGAATTTTTAAGGCCTCGTGACTGCGCTTAATGGGGAGTAAATCGGCAAGGTATTCATGCTCATAAACCGACCAGGCAACGTGCTCCGAAACCAAGGCAGGCTCGAATTCACCAACCAGTTTCTGCACATTTTGCAAATGCTCAGATTGTTGACCGGACCTATTACCTAAAGAACCGGCCACCCCATGAAAACTCAATGGAAAGCGCTCAGATAAGTGCTTTAGCATTCGCTTTCTCGGACCACCAATTGAGCAGTAGTTTTCAGTGTGAACTTCAAACCAAAGCTCTTTTTCTTCGCATTTCATGGCCGCGTCATAAAAATCCGCTTTAAAACTTAAGCCGACACCTCTAGGGGGTGCCGGTGCTAAGTTTTGGTTTCCGTGCGTCATTAGTTACGCCGTATTACGATCTAAAGGCTTCAGCGCCGCTTCTCCTTCAGGCGTTGTAATGTATTCGCAACTTCCTTTGGGAGTATAGGTCCAGGCATTCCCCTGAAAATCGATGGTTGAAGTACCTTCACAGCTGGTACCAGCGCCCGCACGACAGTCATTTTCGCCAGCTAAAGCAACACCATAGCAACGCTCCATGCGACCATCGACTTGATCGCCGTTCATCCACTGGTTAAACTTCTGCTGTACGTTTTGTGGCGCACTATCTTCCAGACTTAAGTGATCGTTGCCACTGGCAACCGCTGCTCCACTTGCCAGTGAAGCCATTGCAGCACCTGTCATTAACGCCGTTTGAATCGATGACTTTTTCATATTAAGCACTCCTTTTGTTTGTGTGCATTTATAGATTAGACCGCCTGTTGCGTTATGTCGGTATCTAAAACACCGAAACACACAACTAAAACACCAGAACCAACCGTTCACGCTTCCCTAACCTCGCCAGTTGCTTCTAAGATGATGTCAACCATATAGGAGACTCATTATGTTAAACCGTCTTAAACAGCTGTGGTCACAAGCGTCAGCAAACCAAACGCTACAGAAAGCCTCACAAACCGAACTGCTAACCAGTTTAGCGGTCATGGCCTGGTTCGTCGAAGCAAAAGACCCCTATACCGGCGGCCATCTTTGGCGCGTATCGCAGTATGCCAAGCTTATGGCTAAGCATGAAAGGTTTTCGGCAGCAGATACGGCGCGTATCGGCCTGGGTGGTTTTTTACACGACCTGGGTAAAGTCTCAATCGCCGATCATATTTTAGGAAAACCGGAGCGTTTATCAGAGGAAGAGTTCGATATTATGAAAACTCACCCTTCTAACGGGGCTCGGTTGCTGGCTGCTCACCCGCTTTCGGACCTGGTGATAAAAGCCGTTGAACTGCACCACGAACGCCCTGACGGAAAGGGCTATCCGCACGGTCTAACCCACGCTGCAATTCCTGTAGAAGCAGCAATAGTGGGTGTTGCCGATGCCTTTGACGCCATGACCAGTACGCGACCGTATAGTTCGCCAAAGAGTAAAACCAAGGCATTATCTATACTTAAAGAAAATGCAGGTCAACAATTTAATGCGCGTTGGGTAAATGTGATGCATGCGTTAGATGAACAACAATTACTTGATGAAGTTTTAATGCACAGCGATGACGGTATTCCACTGCATGAATGTCCGAGTTGCGGACCGGTTGTCACTCAGGCGAGCGATGCCAATATCAATGATCTTATCGCCTGCCCTTTGTGTAATGCAGAAATGAAGTTATTGAAAGAGCATTCACATTGGATAGCAAAACCGACAGGCCATTATGTCAGCCCGAGTGCGAACCAACCCAAAGAAGACACAGCAATGATAAAACGCTTTATCGAGCAAACCGTTGCTCCGCTAAACGAGGCAACGTATTAATTCAACCTCTGAAGGATTAAAAAAATGACAGATTTTAAATTACACGATAAAAGTTCAGCGCCTGAAAACAGCAAACCACTGCTGGAAGGTTCAGAAAAAGAAATGGGTATGATACCTAATTTGCACGCGGTGATGGCCGACGCTCCGGGATTGCTGAAAGCGTATCAAGATGTTCACGGTTTATTTATCGACAGTAGCTTTAACAAGAACGAGCTTACCGTCGTTTGGCAAACCATTAATGTTTATCACAGCTGCCACTACTGCGTGCCGGCGCATACCGCTATTGCCAAGCAGATGGGCGCCGATGACTCTATTACGGAGCAGTTGAAAAAAGGTGAAACCCTGAGTGACCGTCAGTTACAGGCGCTGCGCTTATTTACTGAGGCTATGCTGGAAAAACGTGGTCAAGTTTCTCAAACTGACTTAAAAGACTTTTTTGATGCAGGCTACGGCAATCGTCAAGTGCTGGAAGTCATTTTAGGGATTAGTCAAAAAACCATGAGTAACTATACTAACGCTATTGCCGAAACACCCATCGACGAACCCTTTAAGAAATTCGCCTGATGCTATTGCACAAGGTGAGATGCTAAATGCAACAACGGAAGCAACTTATGAGCAAGTCCTTAGAGCAAAACTCCCGTGGGCGCTACTGGCGCTTCGGGTCGGCATTTTTATTGTGATGTTTGTATGGGCGCTGGATAAGTTTGTTAACCCAGGACATACGGCAGCCGTGTTTGAAGGTTTTTATGGTATTGGTGGTCTCTCTGCAACCATTGCCACCGTATTAGGTGCCGTGCAGGTCGTATTGTGCCTGGCTTTTTTATTAGGGCTATGGAAGACCATTACTTACGGTATTATTCTGATATTGCATGGTCTGTCGACTTTATCGTCTTTCCCGCAATACTTAGACGCCTTTAATAACTTGCTGTTTTTTGCCGCATGGCCCATGTTAGCAGCTTGTATTGCGCTATTTATATTGCGTGAGTATGACACTAAGTTGAGCTTTTAAGGTGAGACAATGACTCGATTAATACTGGTTATTTGGGGCTTATGTTTTCAAATGGCTGCGTTCGCGCAGTCGTTTGACCATTCACACGAAGCTTTTAGCGACGTTTTAGAAAAACATGTTGTTGTCTACGACGATAACTTAAAATCAGCGGTTGATTACAAACAACTGGCTCAAAATCGACAACGGCTTGACAGTTATTTGACGTCGCTGTCGCAAGTACAAAAAAACGAATATCAAAACTGGACTCAAAGCCAACAGTTAGCGTTCTTAATCAACGCTTACAACGGTTTTACATTACAATTAATTATCGACAATATCGCTAAGTTTGAGTCTGGAAATGCTGAATCGATAAGAGATTTAGGCGGATTTTTTACCAGCCCCTGGGAGCAGGATTTTTTCAATCTGCTGGGACAAAAGCGCACACTGGACTGGGTTGAGCATGAAAAAATCCGCGTAGATTTTGACGAACCACGCATACATGCCGCTCTAGTTTGTGCAGCGGTGAGTTGCCCTAAACTTCGTGCTGAAGCCTTTACAGGTGACCAATTGGAATCTCAGTTAGAAAGCCAGATGTTTGCTTTTTTAAGCGACCGGGATAAAAACGGTATTGATGAAAAAGGTCTTTATTTATCTAAGATTTTTGACTGGTATAGAGATGATTTTGGCAATATCCGTGACTACATGCGCCAGTACGCCGGTGCGCTGACTAATAAGGCAGAACACAAGCAGCGGCTCAACTCGGAAACTCCGATTCGATACACGGACTATAATTGGCAACTAAATGACGTTCAGAACCGTTAACATCATTCGACAGCTAAATTCACATTGACCCAAACCCAGTATAATGACGTAATGACAAACCACATTATTAAGAGGGTTTTCTATGAAAATGCTACACGGTTTATTTATTCTTCTGGGGTTATTGTCTGTTGTACTGCTCGCTATTTCCGGGCCTCTGTATAAAAGCGGTACGGCAGAGCTTGGCACCGCCTTTTTATTGCTGCGCTGGGCCGCTTATATTGGCGCAGCCACTTTTGTTCTGAACATTATTTGGTATCTTATTCGCCGTCCGCGGGGAATGGTAGCTGGCTTAAGTGGTTTAGCCATTATTGCAGGCGGGTTCGCTTTTTACATGCCTTTCAGTCAGTACCTTAAGGCGCAAAATGTTCCCGCAATTCACGATATTACCACCGACACACAAAACCCACCGGAGTTTATCGCGATTGCACCATTAAGAGCTGATGCACCAAACCCGGTTGAGTATGCCGGCGAAGAAACCGCTAAACAGCAACACGAAGCCTACCCTGAACTATCAACCTACACCTCGCTTGAGTCGCCTGACGGGCTCTTCTCAGCGGCTTTACTCGCTGTTGATAAAATGGGCTGGGAACTCGTTGAAAGTTCAGAAACTGAAGGCCGCATTGAAGCGACCGCAACCACAACCTGGTTTGGCTTTAAAGACGATGTGGTTATTCGAGTACGTAAAACCACCGATGGCAGTGAACTCGATATTCGCAGTAAGTCGCGTGTTGGTCGTAGCGATGTCGGTAAAAATGCAGAGCGGATTCGTGAGTATCTATCATTGCTGAAGCCTGAGTTACGCTAAAACACTTTTACGCGCATAAAGGTGTTAAAACTTGCACTTTTATGCGCAATAAAGTGTCTATGTTTACGGTGCCTTGCGTATTGTCGGCTGCCCGTAACTTTCATCTAACTGCCGAGCCACCGCTTCCGGGATAAAAACCTGAGCCACACTGACAACCGCTTTCGTATTGATATCGACTAACCGGGTATTAGCCATTACGCCGTTACGATGATGCGATAATGTACCGACTAAAACATGGGTGATCGGCATAATTTCATCCAGTTCCAGATAATCACGAGTTAACGCAAAGTCACCTTTGGGTGTTACGCGAATGAAATCAGTTGCTTTGAAATCCAGCACACTAAGTTCACGACGATGCAACTCAAGCAGCAGTTGTTCGGACAGTACCTGACTTAATGCCGAGCTTTCATCATACTGACTGGTTACGCCAACCAAGTTGGTGATGCCGACCTTCGCTGTATTCAAGCGAATACTCGCATTATCCACTAACTGCTCCGCCAATTGCGCACTGAATTTAGCACTATCCGGCTGCGCATAGATTTTCTCCGATGAAGCTTCTTCACTCTCTGGCACTGGAGCTTTCACGACTTCTTGTTTGGCTGGTAAAACCGTGCAAGCACTTAATGAAAACGCTGCAACGACTGTAAAAACGAATAACTTCATAACAGTGCCTCTTTTAATGACGTTGTAAACGGCCATTAACCAGCTCAGTTTGCTTATTCGGCCAATACAAGTGTTTGGGAACATAGCGATTCGCCGCTGCCAAAACTTCCTGATTACGACGGTCAATAATTCGTAGGTTAACCATAGTGCCGGCATCTTTGCGGGAGAGGGTTCCGACCAAGACCCAGTCGAGCTTAGGATGAGTCTCAAGTTCATCAACCTCCCGAGCCATAGCCGTTGCACCATCTTTTGTCAGCGTTATGTAGTCTTGCGCCCTGAACTCAACAACATTTAAATTATATTCTTTCAAATGAGCATATATGCTTTCGCTTAGCTGATGACTCAGCTTGTATAGCGAATCACCCGGTTGGGGAAACTCCAGTGTTTCTGCCAGAACCCAACGCGTTATGCCAATATTTGAATAGGCGTAAGACTGACTAACCTGACTCAACTGCTCGGAGAGATCGGCTGCCAAGTCATCACCGATCTTTTCATGTGGATTACTGGCATGCGCCGACACGGGACTAACAGTAATTAGCAAAGCCGCAGTAACGGCTGCAAGCATAGAACGAGGAAACATAAACGCACCTGTAATTGAAACGCTGATGCTCTCTTATCGGCAGGTGGGGAGGAATGTTTAGTTATTCACTCAACCGGTTTTACTGTTCTTTTCTCTGAAAGGTGAACGTCGATTAATTGCTCATTATAATAAAAAAACGTCATTATAACTGTAATGATTTCACCTGTTGACTCATAAGACAATATTCGGACACTAGAGCAAGAGCCTGACTCGCAGGGCGCAGGCGGCTCTTCACCAAGTAGGTCATTCGAATTATCTACGCTGGTAAAGTTTGACTGATTGGTCAACACCGCTGAATCATCCAGTTCTAATACTTGACTCCTAATAATATTGCCTTCTCCTTCCCAAACAACCAATGTAGCTTGATCAAGTTTTTCATTATGAAAGATTTCACTACAAACCTTTTTCCCGCAGTCTGGAAGTGTGTCGAATTCAGCATTTACAGAATTCACAAAAAATAGACCAAATGTAGCTATTATTAATTGGTAAATTTTAAACGGCATGTAACCTTCCTTGTACTAGTAGTTAAATTCAGAAAACTTAATTTAGCTTCATAAGTTGGACATTAAGAAATAATGGGCACCAGACCCGGCGCCAAACGGCCGGTTTTCCTGTCTCTGTCCGGGTGCGCCCGTTTAGCGTATCGGGATAGATAATCCATTGCCCAGCACCATGTTTGTTTTAAATCAGCATGGTCGTAATGGATGATGGACTCCATTAATTTGTAAAACCAACCCTGCGTATTTTTTGCCACCATAAAGCTTGAAATCGCCACGCCTTTAATCTGCTGAATACTAAAGCCAATATGCCGCTTTACCAACAGCGTCAGTAAACTCACCCAGACCAGACCTTCCATCATTGTTGCTTTTCGCGTGTTGAACTTCCGTAAGTTGCAATACGACTTCCATTCTTTAAACAGCAGCTCTATCTGCCAGCGCAGGCTATACAACTGAATAATCGTGCTCGCCGGGTAGCCGCTGCGCGGCAGGTTGGTAACCCAATAAGTCGGCTCTCTTTTCCCTTTTGCCCAACTGGCTATCATTCGATAACCGTGGCGATTTTCAACATCCATATCAACGACACCACTGCGCCGGATGTGACCTTTTACCTGCTTCAGCGATTGCCCTTCAAAGCGCTTTAATGCCCGGCCTTTCACCGTAAAAGCATTCAGGACACGCGGATTGCTCGTCGTCTTTGCCCAAACAGCATAAAATCCGCCAGCCACATCAATTTCTCGCAAATACGACAGTTTGAAGTACCCTCTGTCTGCCAAAAATAGTTGGTTTTTCAACGTCTCTGCCTTTGGCAGGTAATCATACTCAGCTTTGCTGTCAGCGCTCACTGACACCGTACCCGGTTGACTACTCAACATGTCCCAGGTGACATGAACTTCTATCGCGGCCGGGCTGATTGTCGTGAAACGACCTTTAAAAACATCTCGCAAACCATGGTGTACGGCGAAAGAGCTGCCGTCCTGAACAACAATTTGTTCAAACTGTGTCAAATTCACCTCAGTTCCCAACACTTGTTGCTGCCAGTTTGCCATCGCCATCCGGACTAACCGTTTCATCATGACGACCAACTCAGGTTTACTGAGTTGGTTGTGGAATGGCTTGTACTGCACGTCACAGAAGGTCAGACTGGTGAAATAGCGATGTAAGTCACTGATGGAATCAACGGTTTTATCACCTAATGCGGTGACTAACGACATCACCAGTTCAAACGGCCTTACCACCCGCTTCCGGGCACAAAACCCACTACTTTGGCCAATATCATTAATTTTAAATGCATTCAGGACTTTCGTTATTGTCGCAAGCTCGGTATTATTTTTAGGCATGTCTTCAAATTTGACTCATGTTGTTTGTTTGGCGATAAACAGCTGATCAAATTTGGAGCATGCATTCAAGCTTTATTTCCTTAAGATCCTACCTATGAATATCAACTAGGTATGAAAAGTTAGCGAGAAATTATGCCCGTATGGTGTCACTGGCATTTTCATTGATGTGGCTACCGATGTATTGCTGAATAAAATATGTACAGGAAAGATCAACACGCCCTAGTGGGTAAGCGACATTACTTACTGTGTGCACTTATGAAGGGTTCCTTTACGTGGCAACAGTTATCGACCTGTTCTCTAGACGCATTGTTGGCTGGTCAATGGACAAAAATATGAATAAACCGATTGGCTACCCTGTAAGGTTAACTTTCTCTTATATCTCTTTTTATAACAAAATAACCACTAAAATTTTACAATTGATTAACTTCCTGATAGTTTTTAAACAGCTTCTATTAAATGAAGCGATATAATAAAAACGTTCCAGGGAGTTTTTACTCATGAAAAATATGACATTTCGAAAAAGCTTAACGGCTGCAGCGGTTGCTGCGTCTTTAGGGTTTCCTGCTTTGGTATACGCGCAAGACTCTGCGCAAAATCAAAATGAAGAAGAAACGACTGCAAAAGAAGAAGTTGCAGAGCGAATTCAGGTAACAGGTTCGCGTGTTAAACGAGTCGATCTTGAACCAACTCAGTTAGTTGACTTTGTTGATGACAGCTATTTGAAAGACAGAGGTATAACTAACGCAATTACAGGTGTTTTAGATCTACCGGGAGTTGGTGCAGGTAATACCCCAACGATTGGCGGTAATACAGAGGCTTCCTCGCAAGGTTTAGGCCAAAATACCATAAGTCTATATGGCCTAGGTTCTCAACGTACACTGACACTGATTAATGGTAGTCGATTCATTTCGAGCAACTCGCCAGTTGGTGGCGGCAGTGCACCGGGCTCTCAGGTTGATGTTAACAATATACCTGTTTCTTTAATCGAACGAATTGAAGTTATGAAAGTAGGCGGTGCTCCGGTATATGGTGCAGACGCCGTAGCCGGTGTTGTAAACTATATTCTTAAAAAAGACTATGAAGGCGCTGAAATTTCATTCGACTATGGCTATGTTGATGGGATCAATAGCGATCAATCGTTTCGTGGCCTACTAGGTGGTAACTTCGACAACGACCGTGGTAACTTGGTAGTTGCCGTTGAATATAATGAAACTGATAATATTGCTGCTTCACGCGTGCCGACTTTAGCTAATAGCTGGAGTTCATTCACACCAGCAGCGGGTCAAGGTGTACCGGGTCCTGACGGTGAAATTCCTTCAAACCAAGTATTATTAGTGCCAGACGGTCGTGCGGGTATTTTATCTAATTCTGGACTAATTACGCCGGGACCAACAGCCGTTACTAACCTAGGACTTGGTGCGTGGGGTGGTGAGTTTATTCAGTTTAACCCTGACGGTTCGGGGACTATAGTACCTTATGATCCAGGCAACCCAACGGGTAACCAGATATGGGCGTCGGGCGGCGATGGACTTAACCTCGCTGAAGCCAATACGGCTCGTGAGGGCTTTGAAAGATACAATATTACTGTTTTAGGTAATTATGAAATAAACGATTACGTAAACCTGGATTTGTCTATTTTTGCTAACCGTTCAGACGCTGCAAACCAAGGGTACCAAGCACAGAAATACAGTTCAGGTATCTTCGGCGGAACCGGTAGTGCATTACTGTTTGATACAGACAACCCCTTTTTGACGAATGACGCTCGCCAGACAATTGAAGGACTTGCTGGTGGCCCAACAAGTTTTTACATGCATAAAGGATGGCTTGATCTCGGGCAGCGTGAAATTATTAATGAATCATCTGTAAACAGCTTCAATTTGACCTTCAACGGCTCATTTGATGCAATGGATCGCTTCTTCGACTGGTCTGTTGGGTACCAAAAAGGTATTTCAACTGTTTACTCGCAAGACAAAGCGATTGATGATGCTAAGTGGCTGGCAGCGATGGATGTTGGTCTAAATCCTGAAACAGGTGAAATTGACTGTCGCTATAATTACGTTGATGACTATGAAGGTGGTTTTGTCCCAAGTGGACAAGGGGTAACTGGCACCGAAAATATTCTGGGGGCTAAAGACACCTGTGCACCGTTGAATCCATTTGGAACCATTAGCGACGCTGCAAAAGAATACGTAACCTATAATGACCAAGGGCAATCTCGCCTTGAACAAGCTATTTTTTCAGCATATCTCGGCGGTGACTTAATTGATCTTCCGGCAGGTGTTCTTGGCTTTGCATTAGGTTATGAGCGTCGCACAGAGAAAGCCGAGTTTCGTCCTGATGGCTCAGCCGAGTTGGTTGGTTTTGCACCAAATGCAACCGCTGGCGGCTACAAAACGGAAGATATGTATGTTGAATTTGTAGCGCCTTTAATCTCTAAAGAGATGGATATTCCTTTACTGCAAAATCTTACATTAGATGCTTCGTATCGTAATATTGATAATGACTTAGCGGGACAAGATGATGTCTGGGCCGCTGGACTAAACTGGCGCGTATATGAAGACCTTATGATACGGGGCAATATTTCTGAGACAGCACGTGCGCCGGCTGTAACAGAACTGTTCTTGCCTGTCGTTGAGACAACAAGCTTTGCAACCGATCCTTGTGATGCGCGTAACCTAGAAAGTGGTCCAAACCCAGCGACTCGTCAGGCTAACTGTGCAGCTGATGGCCTTCCTGCTGATTTCGCTTCTGAGATTCAAAATGCTTCACGCCGAGGATTTACTGGCGGGAATCAAAACTTGGAGAACGAAAAAGCAGAAAGTACTAACGTGGGTATAGTTTACACCCCGAGTTGGGCTGAGGGCTTCAATATGTCAGTGGACTATATCCAAATTGATATTGAGGACGCAATTCTACAGTTCTCATTAACGGATATTCTTGAAGCTTGTTACGATGGAACTGATTTTCCGAATGAGTTCTGTGGGCAATTCACACGCTTACCAAACGGCCAATTTCCACAAGTAGACGCATTCCAGTCAGGATATGTTAATGCTGCTATACGTAACTTTGAAGGGGTCGAATACTCGTTGAACTACAGGAACGATCTGAAAGACTATCCTTTGGTTGGTGACTTCTTCAGTCCCGATTCTGGTAGCCTGAGTTGGAACTTGAGAGTGTTTAACCAGCGTAAAAATGAGATTTCAAATACTGGTTTCGACTTCACAGATGATACAGGTGAGTTTAGTGATCCTGATATTGTCGCTAATCTCCAAGTTGGTTATTCTGTAGGTGATTTGTATGCCTTTATGGATGTAAACCACACGGGTCGCACTGAGCGTGACGTTGAACAGACTGAACCGCTTCAGTATATTGATCAAAATGGTAACCCTTATACTGAGGTTACATCACGTACGACATTTGATTTGGGGGCAACTTATCAATTGGCAGAAGGATTGAGCCTTAGAGCGAACGTCTTAAATGCTTTTGATTGGGAACCGTCACCAGTTGAAATTTCAATTGGGCGTTTCACCTACGGCAGAATCTATAATTTAGGTGTTACTTACCAATTTTAAAATGCAGTTATATGATAAAGCCGGGCAGAATTGCCCGGCTTTTTTATTGCTGTATGGGATTCAGTTTTTGAGTGAAAAGAGGTAACGCTAATCTTATGTACCAAAGTCTTATTGTCATAGATGAATTCCTTGATTTTATCGATAACCTTCGTCAGAAAGCATTAAACGCGGAGTACGCCAATTCAGATAAACAAACTTACTTCCCCGGGAGTAACTCAAAGCAGCCGTTCTATATAAACGGACTTGATAAGCTGATATCTAATTTGGTTGGAGAAGAATTAACCCTTTCACCAGGTAACAGCCATGGAAAGTTCAGAGTAGCTTTAGGAGGAGATAGAGGTAAAGGGGGGGTGCATATTGATAAATGTCAGTGGTCAGGAATCTTGTATTTGACTCGGGATGAAGATTGCCAGGGGGGTACGGATTTCTATCGTCATAAATTACTTAATTCTGACCGCGCACCACTAAATCAAAAAGACTTAAAAAAAATGGGTGTCAAATCCTTTGAGTCATTTTGGCATGATTATTTATTAAAGGATGGAACAGACCAAAGCAAATGGGAGTTGATAACCCATATTCTAATGAAGTATAACAGACTGATTCTATTTCGGCCGTGGTTATTTCATAATGCAGGACCCAGTTTCGGTACGAATATTAAAAATGGTCGACTTATTTATCCATTATTTTATGATAATGAAAAATAATAGCTATCCTTAAGTAGCTTAAGAGCTTACCTAGATTTTTTCGCTAGTGTTTAGGAACTTTAAACGTAAATTATGTGAGCAGAGTTATGGAAAAAACGAATCATCGAGCACTCTCCATCTTTAAAGTAGGATTTTTAGTTATGGGGATGGGCATAGTCAATACTGCAATGGCTGACGAAGTCACTAAAAAACTTGAAGCGTGCGCCCAAATTGAAAATGACGAGAGAAGACTTTTTTGTCTTGACAAGTTAATCGCATCGCTTGCTAGTGATGAAAGAAAAGCTAGTTTAAGCGCTGCAAAAAACAGTGCGGAGTCGGAGAAGTCGCTTAAAGTTTCGCCAAATAATACAATGCCACAGATTGCTTCTACGGGCCGGGATGGCAGTCATACCGAGAGTTCTAATCATTCCGAAACTTCATTCGGAATTGAAAGCAGAGAAAAGGAAACTATTGTACAAAAGATTTATGCTACTATCGTTAAAATAAATAAATCTAGGTTTAGAGACACGACTTATGAATTAGGTAACGGTCAAATTTGGGCAAAAAAAGATAGTAGTCGCCTAAAAATTATGAAAGGTGATGAAATATATATTGAGCGGGGGGCGCTATCTTCTTTTTATTTAGGGAAAGATAGCCAGAATACCAGGACTAAAGTAAATCGCATAAAGTAAAATTGGGTGTTTAATATAATTCAGGATGTCTTTTATTAGCATTATTTTATACAATACAGAATAGATCTATCTAAGGGGTTAATATGTTTATATTTGAAATGATGCGTACGGGGCAACTCCATCCAATTGCTTTAGGACTACCACTTTTTCAGGGCAAGATCGTGAACGTTTCTTAACCACTTAAGTGGTTAGTAAACGATCCATTTGACGATCCGGCTTAGTCGTGATCTTATACTCTCTTTTACGGAGAGTGAAACCATGTATATCGAAGCCTTCACCACGCACTTTGGCGATTTAGCCGATACACGTCAGTCAGCAAAAGTAACCTATCCTCTTGAGGATATTCTGTTTATTACTTTATGTGGTGTTGTCGCCGGAGCCGAGGGCTGGAGCGAGATCCGCGATTATGCCGATGGCCACATTGACTGGTTTCAACAGCATGGTTACTTACGCGAAGGCGTGCCAGTCGATGATACCATTGCCCGTACCATTTCGCGGATTGACCCGGAACAGTTCAGAGCCTGCTTTATCAACTGGATGCAGGCGGTCCATGAAAGCACCGAAGGACAAATGATTGCGATTGACGGTAAAACACTGCGAAGCTCATACCAGCGGGGCGACCGCCAATCAACGATACACATGGTCAATGCGTTTGCGTGTGCCAATCAAGTCGTGCTTGGTCAGATAAAGACCTCAGAAAAATCAAACGAAATCACGGCGATCCCTGAGCTTATTCAGTTACTTGATATCCAGGATACCTTGGTATCGATTGACGCCATGGGCTGCCAGACTCGTATCGCAGAGGAAATTGTGGAGCAAGGTGGTGATTATCTGTTTACGCTCAAAAGAAACCACGGCAAACTCTTCAAGGCGGTGGAACATGCCTTTTCTGAAGCACGCAAAGCGCCACTTGGCGGCTTAAGCTTCGAACAAAAGCATGGCCGCATAGACGCTCGTATCTACCATGTGCTGAGCGCAGAAGTCGTCAGTAAAGCGTTTCCTGGATGGCCAGAATTAAAAACCCTAGGAATGAGCATGAGCTTTCGTCAGCAGAGAGGGAAAGCACCTAAACTGACATACCGTTACCACATCAGCTCAGCAACACTGACTGAGCAGCAACTGGCCGAAGCGGTACGTTCACACTGGGCTGTAGAAAACAGTCTGCACTGGGTACTGGACGTGAGCATGGGTGAAGACGATTGCCAGATACACCAGAACCACGGAGCTGAAAACTGGTCGATGCTGCGCCACTTAGCATTGAATATGCTGCGTGCTGAGTCATCAAAAGGCAGCATCCCGGCTAAGCAAAAACGGGCCTGGATGAAAGCCAGCTACCTAGAGGCTGTTTTAACAGCAGGGTTTAGCAGGATGGTCAATTAATAAGCATTCATGCGGTTGCCCTAACCACTTTTTCAGCTTATCATTTTGATTTGTTTAATCATTATTGCATCCCAAAAGAACTACAAGCTATATTTTCCGATTATTTTAGGTCTCATACCTTTTGTTAGCATATTTGCTTTAATTGTTTATGTAGGGCTGCCAGTTAAGTCTAATCGTTAAATTTTGATGGCAGTCTCTATACAATATTACTCCAGATTCAACTAAGTAAGCGTCGCTAGTAGCACACATTGACCGTAGTATTTTCCAGGTGGGTCAATTTTGTTGGCCATTTAACCGGCCAGGATAATTGACGCTAGCGTGTGAGCTCGATATTCCAGGACAGCAGGTGGTCGATATTATCGCTGTCGTTAATAAGTGGCCACTGCCCGAACAGGCTCATCAGGTAGTCAATCGGTTGTAGGTTATTAGCCTTGGCCGTTTCGACCAGGCTGTAAAGCACGGCACTGGCATCGGCACCACCATGGGTGTTGGCGAACAGCCAGGCTTTGCGACCGATGACGAACGGTTTTATCGCGCGCTCGGCGCGGTTGTTATCGATATTAATGCGTCCGTCGGTTAAATACACTTGCAACTTCGACCACTGGTTCAATGTGTATTGCAAGGCTTTGCCCAGCACACTGGTCGGTGGCACTTGATTCAACTGCCTATCAAGCCACTCTTTAAAGTCGCTCATTACAGCTGCGGACTCGCTTTGTCGTGCATGCAAACGCTCATCCGCTGACTTATCAGCCATCAGCCGTTCAACACGGTACAGCTTTTGAATAAACGCAATCGCAGCATCGGCTTTACCGGTTTTCTTTTTTCCCTGCACGGTTTTGGCGTCCACGAACTTACGTCTGGCATGTGCCCAGCAACCGGCAAGGATAGCATCGGTTTGCTCGTAACCTTGATAGCCGTCCACTTGCAATGGTCCACGGTAACCCTGCAGGAAGTCTTTCGGATGTGACCCACCGCGACCATCCTGATAGTCATACAGTACGATGTTCGGTGGTGATGAGGTATTATCGGGCGGTGGCTTATCTGTGCCGCAACCATACACCCACATGTAGGACTTACTTTTCTCAGACTGGATGACTTTTATTGTTGTCTCGTCCGCCCACAGCACCGGCTGCTGCACGAGAAGGTCATGCATGCGCTGGTACAGTGGCTCAAGTTTTTGGCTGACAGCTACCAGCCAACGGCTCATGGTCTGGCGACTGATATCGGCGCCGAACTGCTTAAACATCGCTTCTTGACGATACAGCGGCAGGCCATACTGGAACTTAGCCGTGATGATTTGGGCCAGTAGGCTTGGAGTAGTGATGCTCTTTGGCAGCATGCT
>NZ_JAKNDA010000019.1 GCF_023155095.1 Idiomarina aminovorans | reverse complement strand
GACTCAAAGGCCTCTTACTGGCTTATCATGGCTTATCGCAAGTTAGTACGTCCTTCATCGCCTCCAACTGCCTAGGCATCCACCGTGTACGCTTAGTCACTTAACCATACAACCCGAAGGTGTCTGGCATACATGACCAAGATTGTTTGTTCTCGCTGTACACAAGTTCGATACGCCTCTACCAAATCAGCTTGTTCAAGTAGAGTGGCATTTCTTACTTTAATATTACAATCAGCTTTTCATGTTGTTAAAGAGCACGTAACACTAAGTTACCGGTAAACATTCTTAATTAAGAACACTTAACGCTAACGGTTACATCAAGAGAAGAAATGGTGGAGCCAAGCGGGATCGAACCGCTGACCTCCTGCGTGCAAGGCAGGCGCTCTCCCAGCTGAGCTATGGCCCCACAGACCGAAGGTCTGTCGGTATGTACGACACACCCCGATAAGGGAATTTCAAGGTTAGATAACCTCTTAATTCGCGGGAGGGCAAGGCGGAGAACGACGAAGCATAGCCTGCTATGCGAGTTGTTCTCCAACGCAACCATCGCGTGAATTTGGTGGGTCTGGGCAGACTTGAACTGCCGACCTCACCCTTATCAGGGGTGCGCTCTAACCAGCTGAGCTACAGACCCAGTTTCTTCTCTTTCTATATCAAGCCTGCAAACTGT
>NZ_JAKNDA010000018.1 GCF_023155095.1 Idiomarina aminovorans | reverse complement strand
TTAACCGTATTACCGGCCTCGTCGCTGGAGTTAACCACCACATCAAATTCAGTATCTGCAGCTAAATCGCTGCCGGCAACATCCACGCTCCAGGTGCCGTCAGCATTTACAACGGTGTTGTATTCGGTGCCGTTGATGGTCATGGTAACGCTGTCACCCGCAGCGATGTCTCCGCCTTCGGCTGTACCGGTAACGGCGATCGTTTGCCCTGCTTCTTCCGCGTTGATCACATCATCGCTGGTGATGTTATTCACATTGACGTTACCCTGCTCGGCACTGGTGTCTAAGGTTGCGTTGTCGGTTACGCTGCCCTCGTTTCCGGCTTCATCGGTCACCGTCATGGTCACGGTTAATTCACCGTCGGTCAGCGTACTCAGATCTTGTCCCGAAACGGTAACGTTACCCGCATCATCAACGTCAATGTCGTTCGCATCGACCGTGACGCTGCCACCCTGCCCGTCGCTGATAACGATGCTGTTGATCGTCGCACCGTCTTCCACCTGACCGGTGAAGCCGATGTCACTTTGTTCATCACTATTAATCAGCTCATCACCGAACGCGATGCTGTTGTTGCCGTCGGTGCCATCACCGGGTGCGCTGGTATCGACGGTGTGCGTTGAGGTCGCGGTACTATTAACCGTATTACCGGCCTCGTCGCTGGAGTTAACCACCACATCAAATTCAGTATCTGCAGCTAAATCGCTGCCGGCAACATCCACGCTCCAGGTGCCGTCAGCATTTACAACGGTGTTGTATTC
>NZ_JAKNDA010000017.1 GCF_023155095.1 Idiomarina aminovorans | reverse complement strand
GTGGGCTGCACCAGAAGTGGTTAGTTTAACCTTCGGGAGAACGATCACCACGGTGTGGTTCATGACTGGGGTGAAGTCGTAACAAGGTAGCCGTAGGGGAACCTGCGGCTGGATCACCTCCTTACAAAATAGCTTATGGACGTAAGTGTCCACACAGTTTGCAGGCTTGATATAGAAAGAGAAGAAACTGGGTCTGTAGCTCAGCTGGTTAGAGCGCACCCCTGATAAGGGTGAGGTCGGCAGTTCAAGTCTGCCCAGACCCACCAAATTCACGCGATGGCTGCGTTGGAGAACAACTCGCATAGCAGGCTATGCTTCGTCGTTCTCCGCCTTGCCCTCCCGCGAATTAAGAGGTTATCTAACCTAGAAATTCCCTTATCGGGGTGTGTGGAAAACCCATAACGGGGCCATAGCTCAGCTGGGAGAGCGCCTGCCTTGCACGCAGGAGGTCAGCGGTTCGATCCCGCTTGGCTCCACCATTTCTTCTCTTGATGTAACCGTTAGCGTTAAGTGTTCTTGATAAAGAATAGTTACCGGTAACAATGCGTTACATGCTCTTTAATAACATGAAAAGCTGATTGTAATATTAATAAGTAAGAATGCCACTCTATTTGAACAACCGATTCGGTAGAGGCGTATCGAACTTGTGTACAGCGAGAACAAACAATCTTGGTCATGTATACCAGACACCTTCGGGTTGTATGGTTAAGTGACTAAGCGTACACGGTGGATGCCTAGGCAGTTGGAGGCGATGAAGGACGTACTAACTTGCGATAAGCCATGATAAGCCAGTAAGAGGCACTTGAGTC
>NZ_JAKNDA010000015.1 GCF_023155095.1 Idiomarina aminovorans | reverse complement strand
TCATGCTATGTTTGTTCATGCTAGCCTCCAAATGATTGAGTTTTGAACAAACTAATTATGGCACTGGCTTTCAGCTAACCCAGGAAAATGCGGAGGCTAGCATTTGAGCAGGGAGTTATTGTGTCTAGCTGCCAGTTAAAGATCAAGGATTGAACATGCTTAAATCAAAGCGAGCAGGTAGAGTGCCTGTTTCAACAAAAGGTACAAACTGTGTGCCATTCAATATTAAACAAAACGGACGGAATGGGTATAAGGTTAGCGAATGTCCTGTCAAACCAGAAGTTAACTACACTCCGTCATTTTCTAATGCTTTAGAAAAACTGAGAGGTTATAAAGTTGCAGGTTGGCGAGACTATAGCGCCGGAAGCACAAAAGGAGCTAGGCAAGCTATTGGTTGGGTAACAGAAGCTGACGCTAAAAAATTACTTACCGAAACAAACGACGCTAAACGAGTAGCTTTATTCGAATCACTTTCGGACGTCGTTGAGTAGGCAGCTAACAAACCAAGTCAGTGGGACAATAACACGTAGGCTCCCGTGACTTCGTTCCGTATTTTAGCCTACGCGTTATTGCCCCTGCTTGGGGCTTTATGTGCTTAAAATATAAAGGTAAATATGGCAGTTTTAGAAATTCTTACAGCACCAGATCCAAGGCTTAAGATTACAGCAGAGAAAGTTCAGGATATTGAATCGGTTCAGAAATTAATCGATGATATGTTGGAAACCCTATATTCAACTGATAATGGTATAGGTCTAGCTTCAGTTCAAGTGGGGCGTAAAGAAGCGGTTGTTATTATTGATCTTTCAGATAATCGAGATCAGCCATTGATATTGATTAACCCTGAAGTAGTGAGTGGTAGCAACAAAGCTTTAGGTCAAGAGGGGTGTCTTTCAGTTCCAGATTATTATGCTGAGGTGGAACGTTATACATCAGTTGTGGTATCGGCGTTAGATCGAACAGGTCAGCGAATCACGATCGAAAGTGATGATTTTCTTGCTATCGTTATGCAGCATGAAATTGATCATCTTTCTGGTAATTTATTCATTGATTATCTTTCACCGTTAAAGCGTCAAATGGCGATGAAAAAGGTGAAAAAGTACGTCAAATCGCACTCTCAACCACGCACATAAC
>NZ_JAKNDA010000014.1 GCF_023155095.1 Idiomarina aminovorans | reverse complement strand
CGACCGCCGTGATGCGCTGAAGTTGGTAAAGCTTTTAAAGTCAGAGGATCTCACCCCGATTTATGTACCTGAGCCTGAGGACGAAGCCGTGCGTGATTTATCCCGGGCGCGCGAAACGGCGATGAAAGACTTAAAGGACGCGAAATACCAACTAAAGGCTCTGCTGCTCAGAAACAATATTAATTATGAAGGCACGGCGAACTGGTCAAAGAAGCATTTGCGCTGGTTAACCGAGTTGATATTACCTCACCCGGCTCAGCAGATTGTTTTACAAGAGCAACTTCAGACCGTTGAGGAGCGTATCCGGCGACTGGAGCGACTGGACAATGAGCTAACCCATCATGTTTATCAGTGGCGGTATTACCCCGTTGTGAAAGCGGTTCAGGCCATGCGCGGTGTCAGGCTCCTGGTTGCCGTCGGAGTGATTGCTGAGCTTGGGGATTTACAGCGTTTCGATCACCCCAGAAAGCTGATGGCTTATCTCGGCTTGGTTCCCGGCGAGCACTCCTCCGGCGGTAAGCGCCGTTTAGGCGCCATAACTAAGTGCGGCAATACCAGAGCACGACGCTTACTGGTTGAGGGGGCACACAGTTATCGCTATCCCGCCAACGTGTCAAAGAACTTGCAGCTTCGGCAGGAAGGATTACCCAAAGATATTGTTGATATCGCCTGGAAGGCTCAGCTCAGGCTATGCAAACGCTATCAACGTATGAGTAAAAAAGGGAAACATTACAATCTTATCATCACAGCCATAGCAAGGGAGATGGCGGCCTATCTCTGGGCCATTGCCAGAGAAGTGGTACTCACACCGGTCAATCCAAAACTTCGGTTAAGTCGGGTACCCGCATGATAAACGAGTTTGAGCTAACGCATTCGGATCAGGCCGCGGATGTGGCACAACCTACGACGGCGTTATGATGGCAATATCTTAATTCGTTATTGACCCACGAGCATAGACTGATGAGAAGGTGCTACGGCGGAGTGAGTAAGGTCGGCACTGTTTATCGCAAGATAAATAATCCACGGATACCAGCATAGCAACCGACGACATTACTGCCTCATCTGGTGCGTTAGCTCAATTTATTTGAGAATAGAAAGAGCTGATTATGGCTGAAAAAGTGCCAGGGCTGCACGCGTTCAGAGTTGACAAAGGGAGTCATACCAACGC
>NZ_JAKNDA010000013.1 GCF_023155095.1 Idiomarina aminovorans | reverse complement strand
CATGCTATGTTTGTTCATGCTAGCCTCCAAATGATTGAGTTTTGAACAAACTAATTATGGCACTGGCTTTCAGCTAACCCAGGAAAATGCGGAGGCTAGCATTTGAGCAGGGAGTTATTGTGTCTATACGGAGAAATAGAGATTGAAGAACGTTGAAGCTATTTTAGTTAATTCCTTTACTGCGAATGGAACGGGTGGAAACCCTGCGGGTGTCGTACTTGACGCCGATTATTTGTCGAACGAAGAAAAATTACAAATAGCACAAGTTGTTGGCTATTCGGAAACTGCATTTGTATCTCAGGATAATGAAGCTGATTTTGAGGTGTCCTTTTTTACCGTAACAGGTGAAGTTGATTTTTGTGGACACGCTACATTAGCAGTATTTTCAACAATGTATCAAGACGGTATCATAAGTGAAGGTAAATACCTTCAAAGGACTAAAGCAGGTTTATTTGTCGTAACCATTGAGAGAAACGGTCTTGTAGTCATGGATCAGAAGCTACCAGAATACCGTGCACAGTTTAGTTATGAACTTATATCGGAGTTAGTCGGGCTAGACTCGAAAGTCCTTGAGTCAACACGGTTGCCGATTGAGGTTGTTTCAACAGGTTTACCCGATATTATTGTTCCAGTCCCATATGGGTATCTCGATAAAATTCAAGTGAATGAAAATCTAACCATTAATTTTTGTAAAAGGCATGAAGTAATTGGTATTCATGCTTTTGAGTTATGTGAAAAAACAAGCATGGTTACAGCAAGCTGTCGTAACTTCGCTCCACTATTTGGTATTTCCGAGGAATCAGCGACGGGGAGTGCGAGTGGTGCATTAGCGTGTTACCTAACTAAACACCTTCCTAATACACATTCGAATAGTTTTATTTTCGAACAAGGTCGGGCAATGAAGTGTATTTCAAAAATTACCGCGTCTGTAGATTCAAACGAGCAAGGTATTATTAAGGTTAGAGTTGGTGGTTTCGCTCATAAAATTGGACGGTGGGAAATCTCCGTATAACAAACTGTTTAAGAGTGATTCGCAACGCGTGGCATTTTTACTATGCGTTGGTTTTAGTGTTTAAGGTGGTATGCGGAGGCTTAGGTATTGCGTTGCTCACACCTTAACAGGGCGTTAACAGTATCTGACTCGGCACCTTGACAATACCTACGCTGTAACTACAATGTAATTCATGAGCCATCTCACCTTTGACTGGGATCCTCGCAAGGATGCCTCTAATCGAAAGAAGCATGACGTCTCGTTCAACGAGGCCAAAACTGCCTTTACAGACGAGTTCGGGCGCCTAATAGCGGATCCTGAT
>NZ_JAKNDA010000012.1 GCF_023155095.1 Idiomarina aminovorans | reverse complement strand
AGACGGCTTCCACTAACGATGAATTAGACAATGTTGAGGGCAGCCTGAGTGTTGCCGGCGAAGCTGATGGCGGAAATCTGAGCTTGTCGGGTACGTCTTCGGACTTACCGGAAGGCACGGAAGTGGCTATTACTATTACCGACGCGAACGGTAACACGGTTGAAACCACAGCAACGGTCGACGCGAACGGTGACTATACCATTGATGCCGACGTGTCTGGCCTGGTTGATGGACAGTTAACCATTGATGCGTCTGCGACGGATAATAACGGTGATGAAGTCACGGCGAATGATACCGCCGAGCTGGATAATGTGGCGGGTGATCTAACGGTTGCGAGTGAAGTCACTGACGGTAACATCACTGTTTCTGGTAGCTCGGTCGATGTTGCCGAAGGTACAGAAGTGACCATTACAATCACCGATAAGAACGGTGACAGTGTTGAAACCACGGCAACTGTTGCAGCAGATGGTACCTATACGGTTGATGCCGATATCTCCGGCCTGGTGGATGGCGACTTAACCATCAATGCTGTCGCGAATGATAACAACGGTACTGAACAGACGGCTTCGACGAATGATGAATTAGACACCATGGCACCGGGTGAAGGTGGCGATAGCAGCAACGGGATCGTATTCGACGACGCGGATGGCCTGCTCAACGAGAGCGAACAAACTAACGTGGCCTTCATCGGTCAAGTGGAAGACGGTGCATCGGTAGACAGCATTGTTATCAGCGACGGCCAGGGTGGCAGCGTCACCGTGGATGCGAACGATATCTCTGTGGATGAAAACACAGGCAACGTGACGGTGAGCGGTCAGGATCTGAGCACACTTACTGACGGTGAATTAACTGTCACCATGACGGTAACCGATGAAGCCGGAAACCAGGGCAGCGTGGAAGACAGCGCGATGCTGGATACCGGTGCGGAAGCGGGCACGGTCAGCGTGAACGACATCACCAGCGACGATGTGCTTAACGCGGAAGAAGCAGGGCAAATTATCGCTGTTACCGGTACAGCCGAAGGCGGAGACATCGCCGCGGGTGACAGCGTTAGCATGACCATCAACGGCACTGAATATACCACGACCGTGGGCAATAACGGCGAGTGGAATGTGGATGTTGCCGGCAGCGATTTAGCTGCAGATACTGAATTTGATGTGGTGGTGAGCTCGTCGGATGACGCGGGCAACACGGTTGAAAGCATCGCGACCTCAACGCACACGGTTGATCAAACGGCACCGGGTGGCGATAGCAGCAACAGCATCGTGTTCGGTGATGAGCTGATTAACAGTGATGAACAAAGCGACATCGGCTTCACCGGTCAGGTGGAGGACGGTGCATCGGTAGACAGCATTGTCATTACCGACGGTACGACGGAAATCGTCGTTGCAGAGAGCGATATCAATGTGGACTCAAACGGTAACGTCACCGTAAGTGGTCAAGATCTGAGTACGCTTACCGACGGCGAATTAACCGTCACTATGACGGTGACCGATGCCGCGGGTAACGAGGGCAGCGTAACCGACAACGCAACCTTAGACACCAGTGCCGAGCAGGGTACCGTCAATGTGAATAACATCACCAGCGATGATGTGATCAACGCGGAAGAAGCCGGGCAAATGATTGCCGTTACCGGTACAGCCGAAGGCGGAGACATCGCCGCGGGTGACAGCGTTACCATGACCATCAACGGCACCGAATATACCACGACCGTGGGCAATAACGGCGAGTGGAATGTGGATGTTGCCGGCAGCGATTTAGCTGCAGATACTGAATTTGATGTGGTGGTTAACTCCAGCGACGAGGCCGGTAATACGGTTAATAGTACCGCGACCTCAACGCACACCGTCGATACCAGCGCAC
>NZ_JAKNDA010000011.1 GCF_023155095.1 Idiomarina aminovorans | reverse complement strand
ACTGCTGAGTTCGGAATGGATTCAGGTGGTGCCACACCGCTATGGCCGCCAGACATAAACTGTCACAACATGGTAAAGCTGACTGTCGTCTTAATAACGCCACTCTCTTTTATTCGATTCGGTAAAGTCGCTCGCTTGTGCGCAACGTTCCAAACAACTTCGGTGTTGTATGGTTAAGTCTCACGGGCAATTAGTACGGGTTAGCTTAACGCATTACTACGCTTCCACACCCCGCCTATCAACGTCGTCGTCTTCAACAACCCTTCAGAGCACTCTAAGTGCTAGTGACAGCTTATCTTGAGGCTCGCTTCCCGCTTAGATGCTTTCAGCGGTTATCGATCCCGAACGTAGCTACCGGGCAGTGCCATTGGCATGACAACCCGAACACCAGCGGTTCGTCCACTCCGGTCCTCTCGTACTAGGAGCAGCCCCTCTCAACTCTCAAACGCCCACGGCAGATAGGGACCGAACTGTCTCACGACGTTCTAAACCCAGCTCGCGTACCACTTTAAATGGCGAACAGCCATACCCTTGGGACCGACTTCAGCCCCAGGATGTGATGAGCCGACATCGAGGTGCCAAACACCGCCGTCGATATGAACTCTTGGGCGGTATCAGCCTGTTATCCCCGGAGTACCTTTTATCCGTTGAGCGATGGCCCTTCCATTCAGAACCACCGGATCACTATGACCTACTTTCGTATCTGCTCGACGTGTCTGTCTCGCAGTTAAGCTGGCTTCTGCCATTGCACTAACCGTACGATGTCCGACCGTACTTAGCCAACCTTCGTGCTCCTCCGTTACTCTTTGGGAGGAGACCGCCCCAGTCAAACTACCCACCAGACACTGTCCTCAATCCCGCTCAGGGACCTAAGTTAGAACATCAAACATACAAGGGTGGTATTTCAAGGATGGCTCCACACCAACTGGCGCCAGTGCTTCTAAGCCTCCCACCTATCCTACACATGTAGGTTCAATGTTCAGTGCCAAGCTGTAGTAAAGGTTCACGGGGTCTTTCCGTCTAGCCGCGGGTACACAGCATCTTCACTGCGATTTCAATTTCACTGAGTCTCGGGTGGAGACAGCGTGGCCATGGTTACACCATTCGTGCAGGTCGGAACTTACCCGACAAGGAATTTCGCTACCTTAGGACCGTTATAGTTACGGCCGCCGTTTACCGGGGCTTCGATCAAGAGCTTCTCCGAAGATAACCCCATCAATTAACCTTCCGGCACCGGGCAGGTGTCACACCGTATACGTCCACTTTCGTGTTAGCACAGTGCTGTGTTTTTAATAAACAGTCCCAGCCACCTGGTCACTGCGGCCACCACCAGCTCATGACGCGAAGTCAATTACCGGCAGTGGCGTACCTTCTCCCGAAGTTACGGTACTATTTTGCCTAGTTCCTTCACCCGAGTTCTCTCAAGCGCCTTAGTATTCTCTACCTGACCACCTGTGTCGGTTTGGGGTACGGTCAATGTTCATCTGAAGCTTAGAGGCTTTTCCCGGAAGCATGGCATCAATGACTTCGCACCCGTGGGTGCTCGTCTCGTGTCTCGGCCTTAAGAGTCCGGATTTACCTAAACTCTCAGCCTACGCACTTTCACCGGGGCTACCAACGCCCGGCTCACCTAGCCTTCTCCGTCCCCCCGTCGCAATGAACATCGGTACAGGAATATTGACCTGTTTTCCATCGACTACGCGTTTCCGCCTCGCCTTAGGGGCCGACTTACCCTACCCTGATTAGCATGGGATAGGAAACCTTGGTCTTCCGGCGTGGGAGTTTTTCACTCCCATTATCGTTACTCATGTCAGCATTCGCACTTCTGATATGTCCAGCAGTCCTCTCGAACCACCTTCGCCCACTTACAGAACGCTCCCCTACCCCGCATGATAAATCATGCAGCCGCAGCTTCGGTGTATGGCTTAGCCCCGTTACATCTTCCGCGCAGGCCGACTCGACTAGTGAGCTATTACGCTTTCTTTAAAGGATGGCTGCTTCTAAGCCAACCTCCTAGCTGTCTCTGCCTTCCCACATCGTTTCCCACTGAGCCATAACTTCGGGACCTTAGCTGGCGGTCTGGGTTGTTTCCCTCTTCACGACGGACGTTAGCACCCGCCGTGTGTCTCCCGGATACTACTCATTGGTATTCGGAGTTTGCATGGGGTTGGTAAGTCGGGATGACCCCCTAGCCCAAACAGTGCTCTACCCCCAATGGTATTCGTCCGAGGCTCTACCTAAATAGATTTCGGGGAGAACCAGCTATCTCCGGGCTTGATTAGCCTTTCACTCCTAGCCACAAGTCATCCCCTCATTTTTCAACATAAGTGGGTTCGGTCCTCCAATTGATGTTACTCAATCTTCAACCTGCTCATGGTTAGATCGCCCGGTTTCGGGTCTATACCCTGCAACTCAACGCCCAGTTAAGACTCGGTTTCCCTACGGCTACCCTATCCGGTTAACCTTGCTACAGAATATAAGTCGCTGACCCATTATACAAAAGGTACGCAGTCACAGAACAAGTCTGCTCCTACTGCTTGTACGTACACGGTTTCAGGTTCTGTTTCACTCCCCTCGCCGGGGTTCTTTTCGCCTTTCCCTCACGGTACTGGTTCACTATCGGTCAGTTGGGAGTATTTAGCCTTGGAGGATGGTCCCCCCATATTCAGTCAGGATATCACGTGTCCCGACCTACTCGATTTCACTTATCATGCGCCGTCACATACCGGGCTCTCACCGTCTGTGGCTCCGCTTCCCATCGGATTCTGCTAGCACAAGTTAAGCTTAAGGGCTGCTTCCCGTTCGCTCGCCGCTACTGGGGAAATCTCGGTTGATTTCTTTTCCTCCGGGTACTTAGATGTTTCAGTTCTCCGGGTTCGCTTCCTGGCACCTATTGATTCAGTGCCGGATACTCTGTAAACAGAGTGGGTTGCCCCATTCGGAGATCCATGACTCAAGTGCCTCTTACTGGCTTATCATGGCTTATCGCAAGTTAGTACGTCCTTCATCGCCTCCAACTGCCTAGGCATCCACCGTGTACGCTTAGTCACTTAACCATACAACCCGAAGGTGTCTGG
>NZ_JAKNDA010000010.1 GCF_023155095.1 Idiomarina aminovorans | reverse complement strand
AGCTCTCGCCATTGCTCACGAGTTCGGTATGCCCGGCTCATGATGCTATCACCTTGTTGATTAAACTTCGTGGTAGCTTATGGCTTTAAACTATGGCTGAGTAGGTGTGATTGCAGTTACGCTTACATTGCAACTTGCGGAAATTCAACACGCGTAAAGCAACAATGATGGAAGGCTTGATCTGGGTGAGTTTATTAACGCTATTAGTAAAGCGGCGTATTGGCTTTAGTATTCAGCAGATTAAAGGCGTTGCGATTTCAAGCTTTATGGTCGCAAAAAATACGCAGGGTTGGTTTTATAAATTAATGGAGTCCATCATTCATTACGACCATGCTGATTTAAAACAAACATGGTGCTGGGCAATGGATTATCTATCCCGATACGCTAAACGGGCGCATCCGGACAGAGACAGGAAAACCGGGCGTTTGGCGCCGGGCCTGGTGCCGATTATTTCTTAATGTCCAACTTATGAGTTGATATTGAACGATAATGGTTTATTCGTGCGAACGCATTTTCAACTAAATGCCTATATTTATATAGGCATCAATCGACACTGTCTTTGTCTATATCCTGGCCATAATTACGTTTGGGTATGACTGAAATTACGCTTATTTATAAATACCTTAAAAACCGAAATAAGTTCTCCACTTGAAGTTTTAATTGCCTCCGAACTGTGCTCTTGAAAATCAATTTCAGCGAGTAGGGTTAATAATTCTTTAGCCTTTTTAGCGGAGCTGATTTGGTCTCCTAACCTACTAATATAGTCATTATAAGTCTTTCTGATGTTACTAAAACTACAAAAAGTCCTCTTGTCTTTTTGGCACTGAACAAACTCTCTGACAACGAAGTCGGAAATTCCACAACCCGCAATTCGTTGTTCATTTTCGTCGTTTATCTCGCTCAGACGAGTTAAGTATTGCTTTGCGGTTTCCGTCTGAAAGTGAGAGACCAAATATTTCTCAAGACATTTTAGTCGCTCATCATTTAGAAACGCATTTACGGCTTGAATCTCTTCGATACTGGACTTCGATACGATAGAGCTTTCATCATGTATATTGAAGATAAGAGTAGCCTTTGAGTGCAAATGCTCTGTCAACAATCGTTCAGTCTCTTCAAGGCTCAAATATTCAATACCAAAATTCGACACTACTAAATCAAATTTCCTTGGTAACTTAAAAAAACTATTAAATTTTTCTCCTGAGAAAATCTTCACATCATGCTTTTGGTTATCTAATACAAACTCGACATTCGCACGATCGATGCCCGTGAAGTCTATAGCCTGCTGAGGCATAAATCTTGAAACTTGCTTACTCGCGACTCCATTACCGCAGGCTATATCCAGACACTCCACTTTATATTTCACATTAACTTGTTCAGAGAAACTAGAAACAGCTTTTTTCCAAAAACTATACAAATCTGACATTCCTAAGTCAGATACGTTTCCCAGGCAGGTATCTTTATTATTATCATTCCAGTATGAGTTCCAATATTCCATGAACACTCCAAAAAAAAGGGGCCAAAGGCCCCTTTTTGTACTTTGCTATCAAAAGCTTAGAAGTTAATTGTATAACCCGCGTAGATTTCGCGACCCACGTGGCCTGCGTTATATAGCGTGTCGTCTACCCACAAGCCTGCATCATCCTTCACAACTCCTTTATCAAATAAGTTGCGAGCACCTAAGGTAAATTTACCATAGGAATCGGTCATATAAGATACATTTAAGTTATGAGTGACATATGTTCCGTTATGGTTTTCAAATTTATAACGGAAGTTGTCAGGATTACCGTCAGCAATATCAAGGTACGAATCTTCAGCGGTATTAGCAATTGCATCTGTAGTCCAGCTTACAGTAAAGTCACTAAACGCATAGTTAACTACAAATTGAGAACGCCACTCAGGTGTCCCCGGACCTCCAGCAAAATCCTGCGTAGGTCCGCCAAAGTAGACATCTCCACCAGATTCAGTGAGGTAAGTCGTTGAACTATTAAAGCGGAACTGACCGAAATCCGTTTCCATAACGTAGCCCAATTCGAAATCGATGCCTTTACGTGACAAAAACGCTCCATTGGCAGTACGAGTAATAACATCCCCATCTACAGAACCATCAGCCGCTCTATCCAAGTTTACACCAGGGTACTGAGCTTCGATCTGATCTAACACACCGCCGTACTCTGCGTTAATTAGAGACTGAACTGTAATAGCGGAAATGACCTCATCTACTTCAAGATCAAAGTAGTCGAGTTTAATAGAAAGGTTATCGATTCCCGAATAAACAACCCCTGCGTTAATATAGGTTGATTCTTCAGGGCCTAGCTCATCGTTACTTTCTTGTAAGTTATCAAATTGACGGGTCTTACAGTCTGACGGCGCGATATCTTGTTCGCGACAAGCTACATAATCTACTGCTTCAGTTGCGCTAAATGCAGTAGCTGCCAAAAGCTCCGACAAAGAAGGAGCGCGGAAGCCTTCTGACCAAGAAGCTCTAAGCAATAAGTCATCCATTGGTCTATATTCAGCTTTAATACTTGGAGTTCCGTTACTACCAAAGTCACTATAATCGTCGTAACGGTAAGCTGCACTTACGTTTAAGTTATCAAGAATTGGCAATGAAATTTCATAGAAAGCGGCTGTTGTATCTCGATAACCTGCAGCAGAGTTACCCGCTGAACCACCAATTAAATCAGCTTCAGACTGAGCATCGTACTTTGAATCAAAAGTCTGTTCGAAGTATTCTCCCCCGACATAGTGCTGTATCTGTCCACCTGCCAATGAGCCGAAAGAAAAACCTATACCCATAGAGTAATGGTCAAAATCATTTTGCTGCTCAGTGTAAGTTGTGGCGCGCATATTGTTTACGCCTTCTTCAGAACCAAGCGGGATCTCGTATAGATTATTGTACGCAAGGCCCGCATAACTTAAGTAGTAGCGACCAGCTTGGCGGTAATCCAAACGAGCTTTATGATAAGCAACTTCCCATTCTGCAGACTCACCAAAATAGCCTCTTAACCCCACCATGTAATCTTGTTGGTAGTCTGTGACTTCACCATCACGAGCACCTATATCAGTCCAACGCCAATAACCATCGGTTTCTACATCAAACGGGTTGTGAGGGTCATCTGCTGCTATACCCGGATATGGGGCTGCCGGAGGAGCATAGCGACCAAATGAGTCGTTGCGACTAAACATTCCTCTAGCGAACAATTCCAGATCGTCATTGATCATATATGTAGCATTAGTCATAACGGAGTCACGATTAGTAGACGCTTGATTTGCAGACACGCCTGAAAAAGCAAAGGCACAAACTTCACCCCCACCTACACCACCAAGCAATGACCCTTGATCTAAAACACCCATGAACCCGTCTACATTTGCAGTTAAATCATCACATAAAGCTGAGGCAGCGAAGCCTCCATCAGGGTTTTCGAGGGTCGCCCCATAGTAACTAATACCAACAGTTTCATCATATATAGAGATGAGCCCGTCACCATTAATATCTTCCATGGATGGCGCTGTGTAGTCTCGGTCTCTATCGTAGATTTCCCCACGTTCCTGATGATCATAAACAAAAGTTATACTACCTTTTTCACTGCTAATACCGGCTGTAAAAGACAATTGTTTAGTATCAGCCCCTTCAGCTTCAGGGCGACCAAATTGAACACTAAACGACGCTCCTTCGTAATCCTCTTTCAAAATAATATTAATTACGCCAGCAATTGCATCAGAACCATAGATAGCCGAAGCGCCGTCTTTTAGAATTTCAATTCGCTCGATTGCGGCCATCGGAATCGAGCTCAAGTTAACCGAAGAGCCACCTAGAGTTGGTGAACCAGCCATACGCTTACCATCAAGCAGAATCAAGGTACGGTCAGAGCCAGCACCAAGTAAACTAACTGTAGACTGAGACTGTTGGGAACTCCCTGAGCTTGGAACAAATGAACCAAAACTGTTAGAAGTCACATTGCGAAGAACATCAGCAACAGAGACTCTACCTTGCTCTTCAAAGTCCTCCGAAGAAATAACTTCGATTGGACTAGAGCCTTCAATATCGACACGTTTAATACGTGAGCCAGTAACCTGAATGCGCTCAACCTCTTTTTGAGCTGTTACGTCAGTCTGCGCGTCTTGCGCAACCGCTAATGCAGGAAAACCTAAAGACGCAGCCACTGCTGCAGCCGTTAAGCTTTTGCGAAATGTCATATTTTTCATGAGTAAAAACTCCCTGGAACGTTTTTATTATATCGCTTCATTTTTTTGAAGCTGTCGAGAATTTAACAGGAAGTTATAGGGTTGTAAACTTTAAGTGCTAATTATGTTATTTTTTAGAGCATTTAAACAAGGCTTCAAAAAAGGCCTCACAAGACCCTTCTCATTTACCACACTGAACACAGTTACCAACAACTCCAGTTTCCGGAAAAGCCACGGTTTGAACCGTTACATTCTTAAAACCAGCACCTTCAAATAGCGCTTTTGTGTTGTCCTTATCGCCTAACTGCTCAGTAGCTTTCAACAGGCTAACCAAGCGTGCTTTATGTTCATTTATTGCGTTGATGTAACCCGACAATACTCTGTGGGACTCATCAGAATTACCTTGTGCAGCGGCTTGCAATGCATGTTTTGTAGCCGGAATAAAATTCATGGCCTGGAATGCGCCATATCGCTCGTACTTTCTGGCAAACTGGTTGAGATTGTGTTGCTCCTGAAGCGCTGGCTTTGGCAGGTTATTCGGCCCATGCTTTAGCAAGGCTTCCTGAAGCGGCGTTACGGACTTTTTAAGTTGCTTAAGCACTGAGGATATAAACTCAAACAATGCTTTGCTGTTCTTATAAATGTTCGAATCGGTTGAATGCACCAAAGCAATAACACGGCCTCCACGCTTAAGTTGCGCATGTAAATTTTTTAGTCCAGTTTCCATATCGCCATACTCAAGACCGAAATGCGAAACGAAAGTGCCTACCTTTTTATTGGATGGCAGCTTAAAGGTTTCATAGGGCGTTTCGGCGTTTAGCTTCAGCTTGTCGTTAAAGGGGTTGAGCTCTGCTAAATCTATTCCCAGAACATCGAGTTTTTTGCTTTTTTCCTCCGCATACTCCGTCAACCAATGAACGACAATGCCATTCCCGGTACCAATATCCACTATAGGTTGCTTAAACTCATTTTCATCCATGCGCTCAAACCAAAATTTGCGCATTTGATAAGCCTGTAAGCGCGCTTTATCATCCAGAAAGCTGGCTTTTGCGCCTTTTTGCCAATAGTCACTCCACGGATTTTTTGTTGTTTTCATTATTTACTCCAGTACAGCTGCGTTTTTTCATGCTACCACAAAAAAGCCCGACTCAAAGAGCCGGGCTTTAACATGTTAAACAATGTATTAACGCGGATTAGAAACGGAAGCCAACACGAGCATACCAGTATTGGCCCGCGGTATCGTAAGAGGTGTTCAGCGTGTTCATACTGTTATTATTACTAACGTATGGAGGCTGCTTGTCAAACACATTGCGAATGCCTAACGTAAAGGTCGTTTCTGGGTTAAAGAAGTACGACGCCTGCATATCATGATAGATATAGCTACCAACAGAACTGCTTACGTTACTGCTGTCGTAGTTAATATCATCGACACCTGACTGGAAGCGTGAGGTCCAGCTAACGGCAACATCGTCTACTTTATAAGACGCAGTAAAGTTGGTGCGCCATTTTGAGAACGCAGCAATGCGACCCGCTAAATTAGTATCGGCACCAAACTTCCCTGCTAACTCTAATGGCTCAGCACCTTCCTGAACCTGGTAACTATAGTCTTTCAGGTAAGTACCATCCAGACGCAAGGTCAGCAAACCATTTGCCACTGTGTCATTCCAGTTAACGTCAAAGTCGACACCCGACGTCTCAAAAGTAGAAATGTTCTGAGTAATTGCATTTACGCCCGAAATGTAGCCTTGTGCATCGCGGTAGTCTGAACCACTAAGAGCTGCAGTATCAACCGCGTCTGGCCCCAGGATAGAATCACAGGCCGTTGCCGAGAAGTCTTCACTTGTATAACACTGATTAACGATGAAGCTCGTGCTAGGCGCACCAATACCATCTTCAATTTCAATGTCGTAGTAATCAACGGCGATATTCAGGTTGTCCATGAACTCTGGCTGATAAACGACACCCAAAGTCAAACTATCAGATGTTTCTGCTTTCAGGTTTTCATTTCCGGAAAGGAAAGTTGCAGCCTGATTATTGTCCAAGTTAAAATCTTCTGATAAGCCTTCTGCTTCACAGTTAGCTTTTAGTATCTCATTACTGCTGTTGCCATACTCAATACAAGGATCAGCATAACTAGAATAAGACGTCACTTGAGGACTGTTCAGATCGTCGATAGTCGGTGCACGGAAGCCTTCTGCAACAGTAGCTCGTACGAGCAGCCCATCTTTTGGTACGTACTCAAGGCCAAACTTGGTTGTGGTTTGTGCATCCAGGAAGTTATAGTCAGAGCGCCGAACCGCTGCTGACAAGTCCAGTGACTGAACGCCAGGCAAATCACGCAGCAATGGAATATCAGCTTCTAAGTACACTTCCTCAACATTATAGGAGCCTTCAGAAGCGATACCTGTTACGTTGTAAATTTGGCCTATGGAAGCTGCACCGTCAGGTTGGTTCTGGTACTCTTCCCAGCGTTTCTCTACGCCAGCAGCCCAAGCGACAGCTCCTGCTGGTAATGACCAACTACCTGTATCACCAGTTAAGTTAGCCATAAACTGTTTTGTGGTGCCGCGCGTGACAGGAGAGTTTTCGACTAGCGCGTAGTCCATCATTTCATCGCTTAAAGTACCAGCTTCAAAGGGGTTCCAAATACCCGGACAACTCTCGTCTGAGCTACAAAGATCTTCGTTTAACAGGTTTGTAAAACGCGTGCGGTTAGCACGGCCATAATCAATGCTGGTATTTACATAACGTGCATAGTTATAAGAAACATCCCATGACCAGCCGTTATCTAGATAGCCTTCAAAGCCGGCGACCATCCGGTAGTCAGAAAAGTCTTGAGTATAATTACGTCCACCGGTTTCTTCAAAGCGGCGGTAGATGACAACGTCTTCATCAATTGGGTTATTTGGGTGCTCAGCACCAACTTCAGCTCCCCAGAAAGTGCCGGTCGGAGCCATCAATTGATCTGATTGACGATTCGCATAACCACCTTCTAAGAATACGCGTAAGTCTCGGTTTATGTCGTAGTTTGCTGCTGCATTAATGGTAAATAGTTCTTGAGGTGAAACTAAATACGATGAATTTGCGAAATTATACGCGTCTTGTTGACCATTGTATGAACGTACTTCACCAGTTGAGGAGTCAACAACATAGCTACCGGAGTTATAATCCGAATTCTTATCAGTTGCTGACCAGTTACCTTGAGGAATAACAGCTGAACCACCCGCAACGATTTCACCATTTCTCTCGTTTAAAGGAATGCGTGAAAAATCGCGGTCGGCCTGACCAATTGAGTTACGGTTTTGGTATTCAAGGCCCAGAACAACGCTGCCTTTACCACTTGAGGTACCGATAACACCTGAAAGCTTAGTTGTTTCACCATCACCTTCGCCGGTCAAGTCGTACTGCGCACTGAACTCTGCACCTTCAAAATCTGTTTTGGTGATAAAGTTAATGACACCGGCAATGGCGTCAGAACCGTATATGGTGGAAGCTCCGTCACGCAGGACTTCAACGCGCTTAACCATTGCCATAGGAATGGCGTTCAAATCACCCGATGCATAACGACGACCATTGATCAGAATAAGTGTTCTTGCACTGCCTAAACCGCGAAGGTTTGCAGACGCATAGCCACCTGAACCATTGTTAACGTTCGAGCCATTATAAGCACCGTTCATTGAAGGCAGGTTATGGATAAATTTTTCCATAGTGGTGAAACCAGAGGCTTCAATGGCCTCAGCGTCAAATACAGAAACAGGGCTTGCTGTTTCCATATCGGTGCGCTTAATACGCGAACCAGTTACCTGAATACGCTCAACATCGTTCACGCCTGAGTCTTGTGCTGCGACAAACGCAGGAAAGCCTAGCGTAGCAGTAACAGCTAAAGCCGTTACGCTTTTACGGAAGGTAGTACTATTCATTTAAATTACTCCCTGGAACATTATTTTTAAGTTGCTTGATTGGCGAAAAGCAACCTGAAACCGATGGTAGTCTGACTAGTTATTGTTCGACCACCCGTTTTCGGTAACAACCTTGTAACGCTGTAAGGCGTTCATTTCAATAGGTGCTTAGGGCTTTTCTTATACCGCCTGAACTGATCGCTCAAAAAACACCCTTACCGATTATTTTAGGGTCTATTTTATTAATAAAAACAACCTATGTATCAGCTCTTAAAACATATGTTTTCTAGTTGTTACAGATTAATTTGAGCGACTCAGCTAAAGCTTTTTCAGTAACGAACTTAGAGGCTCGTTAAACCGCTTAGAGGCATAACACTGCGCCAAAAAAAGCTCCGCACAGGCAACGGTATCCGTTAGTGCATGGTGGGCATGGTAATTGGGTAAGTTATAGCGTTTTCGGCAGGCGCTGAGCGTTAACTGTCCGGCTTGAATCGGTTGATGAGGGTTGCGTTCCAACTTGTTCTTCTCAAACGCTAACGTGTCGAAAATAGCCAGAGGTTTAAAGGGTATACCGTACTGCGCTTCTATATGTTTCAGGAAGCGCCAGTCCATGCCTTTGTGGTGACAGACAAGCACGGCATCATTCAAAGCTCGACTTAACATAACGAAGGTTTGTTTCGGTTCAGAGCTGTTTAGAAAGTCCTGCTCGGTTAAGCCATGAATGGTCGGGCTTTGGCCCAGTTCAAGTTCTTGCCCATGAGCAAAAACATGATACTGCGCATTGCCATAATGCATGACAGGCGGGTTTATGGTCATCCAGGCAATGGACAAAATTTGATGCTTTTTAGGAATTAATCCAGTGCTCTCAATATCAAGCGCAACGTATCGTAAGCTTTGCCACGGCTGCTTTAACTTCTGCCGCCGGTTGTACCAATGAGCCAGCTTTTCAAGCCATTGAGACATGATTAGTACCCTTGCCGGCCAAACTTCAGACCAACGCCCTGTTGTGCTTCTTTTATAATTTTAAAAGCAGTTTTTAACTGACGTCTTGCCAGCGTGCTTAACTCATCGGGCTCTATCGCATTCTTGGGTTTATCACTTCCCCACACTTTTAGCTGATGGTTTAGTCTAAGTTGCGTTAAAAACTCCCAGGCTTCTAACAAAGACTGGTTATCCTGTCGATTCAGTAACTTACTTCCTTTTAATGCAGCTAAACGCGCTGGCGTACTTGGCGATGTAATTTCTGCCTGTAAAGAATAAATACGTGCCATATCATTAATCAAAGCAATACCGTAACGTTTAATATCGATGGTATCGCCGTCATCGGTATCTTCCGTTCGTAGCCGGTTAAACAGACCTAAAGGCACGCTGATGCGGTTCACCACAATAGCCAGATTTCCTAAAAACATTTCATTTTTAGCGAGAGCCGCAATTTCGGTGCGGTATTGCTGGTAGAACTTTCCAGGGCCAACCACCGGTCGACTGTCAAAGAATATCTGGCAGTACATGAGTGCTTTTGGCGTCGGGCTTTCAATCCAACCTCTGAAGCGTTCTTTCCATTCATCAATTGTTCCTCGACAGTCGGGGTTAGAGGCCATAATATTTCCGGGACAGGACGGGACGCCGCATTCATTTAGCCCTTCACAAACATACTCTCCAAGACCCGCAAACCACTGCTTTTGCTTATCGGTTAAGCCATTACTGAGCAAAAGCCCGTTGTCCTGGTCTGAGCTTAAAGTTTGATCTTCCCGGCCCTGCGAACCAAATGCTAACCAGCTGTAAGCAGCCGGAGCAGCACCGTTTTCCTGTTCATATAATTGTATCAGCTGCCGCGTTATACCGTCTGTTACTGACGCCATCAGGCGGCCTAACACCGAGGTCTGTTTCACGCGACTTGCAAAGGTCTGCAGATACTCAGGAAGCTTTTGCGCCTCTTCTATCAACTGGGCCCTACTACTGGCCTTGCGGATCGCACTAATTAAAAATACCGGATCGCTACGTTGCTGGCGAATTAAATCCGTTGCAGTCACCATTCCTACGGGTTGGTTTTGGTCATTAACCACCGGTAAATGATGGATATTACTGGAGGTCATGGTGGTTAACGCATCCATTAGCGAGCGGTTTTCATAGACCGATTCCGGCAATTGTGTCATCACAGCCGACACGCGGACCTCGAGCGAAAGACCTTCCGCCACCACTCGATTTCTCAAATCTCTGTCCGTCAAAATACCGACCAGTTCTGTCTCATCCACAACCAGAACAGAGGATATACCATGCTTAGCCATAAGCTGAGCGGCTTCCTGCAGGGAAGTGTCACTGGACAGACTCACCGGGGGCATCGACACCACGCTGCCCACCGTTTGTTCGCTCCAGTCGCTGTCTGTGCCGTCTTCGCTTTTTTGTTCTGTTAATAGACGTTGCCCATGGGCTCTTATAAAGTATTGCTCAAAAGGTTTCGATGCATTACGCAGCCGATCAAAAGCTGACTGATGCAGAACATAAACAATGCCATCTTCTATTGTTTTGAGTGTATTAACCACTTTTCGACCAGACAACAAAGACGGATAACCAAAGAGATCACCACTTTCCAGTCTATCGATAAGCTGTCCGTCGACACCTCGTAAATCGAAAACACCTGAACGCACAATAAAAAGTGCAGGCCGCATATCGTTCAATATCTCGTTACAGTTTGCATCGTTCATATAAACTGACTGCAACTGCGACACTGCCCAACTTTGTTGTTCTTCCGATAAAATATCGAAGGGAGGACAATCTTTTAAAAACGAATTAACTTCCATGGCTAATCCTAATTTATAGAAAAACTGATTTTAGTCTTGTGTATTAATCAGCCTTAGTCAATAAAAAGCCCAGCACGGGGCTGGGCTTCAATTACACTATTAATCTTTCGATTAATGAGATTGAGCTTCGCCTGACCCTTTCGGATAACGAATGGACTCAACCAACTCCTGAATGTGTTCTGGCGCATCACCAGTGAATTTATGCACGATAAAGGCAACCACAAAGTTAATGATCATGCCTAATGTACCGATACCTTCAGGAGAAATACCGAACAACCAGTTTTCCTGAGTATTTAATTCCGGAGCTACAAACTTGAAGTACACAATGTAGCAGAAGGTAAAGAGTATACCGACAACCATACCAGCTATGGCACCTGAACGGTTCATACGCTTATGGAATACACCCATGATGATCGCAGGGAAGAAGCTCGCTGCGGCTAAGCCGAACGCGAAAGCGACCACCTGCGCCACGAAGCCGGGCGGATAGATACCAAAGTAAACCGAGATAATTATCGCTATTGCAGCGGCGAGCCGAGCGTAGAACAACTCCTTCTTATCGGTAATATTCGGTGCCAGGTTTCGTTTCAGTAAATCGTGCGAAACCGAGGTTGATATAACCAGTAGAAGACCCGCTGAAGTGGAAAGCGCGGCGGCAACGCCACCCGCTGCAACCAATGCGACAACCCATGCCGGCAAGTCACCTATTTCGGGATTCGCCAGTACCATGATGTCACGATCTATGGTCATTTCGTTACGCTCATCACCTGAGTAGAACATTTTGCCGTCATTATTATTGTCTTCCCAAGTGATCAATCCGGTTTTTTCCCAGTTTTTAATCCAGCTCGGTGCGTTATCATATTCAACACCTTGCAGGTCAGGGCCGTTGATGGTGTTAAATATATTCAACTTAGCAAACGAAGCGATAGTTGGAGCCGTCAGATAAACAACTGAGATGAAAGTCAGTGCCCAGAATGCTGAACGACGCGCATCACGTACTTTGGGTACAGTAAAGAAACGCACAATAACGTGAGGCAAGCCAGCAGTACCAACCATAAGTGCTGCAGTGATAAAGAATACGTCGACTTTACTGCGCACACCTTCAGTGTATTCTGCAAAGCCAAGCTCTGTGGAAAGTCCATCCAGCCGTTCTAACAGGAACTGTCCGGATCCCGGAACACCGTCAGCTATTGTCGCGCCGAAACCAGTTTGGGGCAGGACATGTCCTGTCATCAATAATGACAAGAAAACCGCTGGCACAATGTAAGCGAACATCAATACAATATATTGCGCTACCTGTGTATAGGTAATCCCTTTCATTCCACCCAGCACGGTGTAGAAGAAAACGATGATGGCACCAATAATAACCCCGGTGGCTATGTCTACTTCCAGGAAGCGAGAGAACACAACACCAACACCGCGCATTTGTCCGGCAATGTAAGTAAAACAGATTAAAATCGCACAAATTACCGCAATAGTGCGCGCTGTCTGCGAATAGTAGCGATCCCCGATGAAATCCGGCACGGTGAATTTTCCAAACTTACGCAAATAAGGCGCAAGGCACATAGCTAGTAAAACATAACCGCCTGTCCAGCCCATTAAGTAAACCGAGCCGTCATAACCGGCAAAAGCGACAATACCGGCCATTGAAATAAAAGATGCTGCTGACATCCAGTCGGCGGCTGTAGCCATACCGTTGGCAATAGGGTTAACCCCACCGCTTGCTACATAAAAATCGTTCGTTGAGCCGGCACGTGACCAAATTGCAATACCAATGTATAGCGCGAAGGTCAGGCCGACAATTATAAAGGTGAGCGTTTGAATATCCATAGCGCCTTAGTCCTCGTGTACATTGTATTTGTTATCTAGCGCGGCCATGCCCCTCACGTAAATAAAGATGAGCACGATGAAAGTCAAAATGGAGCCTTGCTGTGCAAACCAGAACCCTAGCTTAAAGCCAAAGAAAGTGATTTCGTTAAGCACGTCCACCAATATAATTCCAAAGCCATAGGAAACGATAAACCAGACTACCAACAGCTTGAGCATTAAGCTGAGGTTCTCTTTCCAATACGCTTTGGCATGGGATTCACTCTCGAATGCCATAACGTCCCCTCCAGTTGTTTCAACATTATTGTTTTTATTCGTTAACAAAAGTAAATGAAATTATTAACAAGAGGAATTGGACTTTGGTCGTAGCCTGATATTCACATCAGGTGGGGTGCCGGAGGAAGATACGATGTCCCGTAATGACAAGTGTCAGAGCGGCGTTATTTCCGCGCACGCATAAAAAAAGCCCCCAGCGTCAGCTGAGGGCTTCTTAGAATTAAAGTCTGGCGGTGACCTACTCTCGCATGGGGAGACCCCACACTACCATCGGCGCTGGTGTGTTTAACTGCTGAGTTCGGAATGGATTCAGGTGGTGCCACACCGCTATGGCCGCCAGACATAAACTGTCACAACATGGTAAAGCTGACTGTCGTCTTAATAACGCCACTCTCTTTTATTCGATTCGGTAAAG